>NZ_JARACK010000009.1 GCF_028767185.1 Mangrovimonas aestuarii | reverse complement strand
AAAAACTTTTCTTCCCAATCAATGAACGTCGCTTTTTCGCTGGGCGTGCCCCTCTCAAAGCGGCTGCAAATATAAGACCGTTAATCAACAAGGCAAGCTTTTCCTCTCCTTTTTTTGAAAGTATTTTGTTTAATACTGGTTTTAAGCAGTTTATCTAAGTGTTTTTTTTAGCTTCAATTTAGATAACCTTAATTCAAGATTAAATTGACATTTAATAATAAATTAAATAAATTTATAAGACTACTAATCAACACTTTAAATCATGAAATTCAATCTCTCTAAAACTTCAGTTTTATTTCTTATCATTTTTACCGTCCATTTAAACTGTTTTAGCCAAAGCAGTTGCAGTGTATACTACCCAATGGAAGAGGGCATTAATTATGAAATTACACATTATGATAAACATGACAAAGTTGCTTCTATCACCTACAATACAATTAAAGACACTAAAAAGGAAGGAACGAAACAAATTGCAATCATACACACTGTGATTAATGACGAAAAAGGAAAAGAAACTTTAAATACTGATTATGAAATTATTTGCGACGAAAACAATGTTACAATAGATTTAAACTCAATGACAAGTAAGCTTATGGCCTCTAAACTTTCCAGCTCTGAAGTAGAGGCTTCTGTTACTGGAACAAATTCTGTATTTCCTAATAACCTTAAGATTGGCCAATCTTTGCCTGATGCAGAAATGAACATGGATGTAAAGACAGAGTCTATGAACATGAACTTTAATGTGCACACTACAAATAGAAAAGTTACTGGAGAAGAAAAGGTCACTACACCTGCAGGCACATTTGATTGCATCATTATAACATCTGAAACGGAATCTAAAATGATGATTACGAAAAAAACTACAAAAAAAATGTGGCTTGCAAAAGGAATCGGCCTTGTAAGGCAAGAAGAATACAACAAAAAAGGAGAGCTAGTCGCTAAACAAATACTCACTTCATTTAAAAACTAACTCTCATCTTTCTATTTTAATAACCTCTATATTGAGGTGCTTTTTCGCCTTTCATTCTTAAAGTCGTTATAGCCTGCCCTCTATGGTGGGTAATATGATCCCTTAAAAACAGGAAGGCCTCTTTTTTAGTTAGTGTTGGTTTTGCAGGATCAAACATTACCACAAAAGTTTCATCCAGTTGCTTTTGGTCCATACTTTTTAATGTACTTATGGCATCATCAAAGGCATTATTAAGTGTTTCAATACATTTCTCTTTAGATGTACCAACATCTTTAACCATTTTTTCTCCAGCTTCTGGATCCATTTTAAGGTCTTCACCCTTTACAAAAACTCCTAGTAAGAACTTTGTGGACATTCCTATATGCGCCATCTGCTCTCCAAAAGACCTAACATCTTCGGTTGGTCTGAATGTATAATTTTCAGCAGGCATAGCCTCTGCAACTTCAAGAGTATAAGCCCTTGCATGCTCTAGAACCATTGTAAATGATTCTGAAAATTCCTCTTCAGACTTTACCGTCTCCTTATGGGTAGTAAACGCTACAACGCTAAGCAGTAACAACCCAGCAACAATGTAAGTAACCGATTTTTTCATCTTGCTTCCGATTTAAATTAATATTACCATACAATGACATTTAGCGTCATTATATCAAATTCGTCACAAACACAAGCAGATTTAATTGTGGCAAATGAAGCAAGTTAATACTATCGCTAATTTACAAATTATACGGCAAAAAAACATCACTTCCCCACTCACAAACATATATTATGAACAAGGCACCCAAACATTAGTTCAATAAAACTATACTAGTTTTTCACTAAAATAATAATAATTGACTTAACAAATCAAGAAATCAAAAAACTACCGTCATACAATCACAAGTCTCTGTCACAGGCCCATCTTCATCAACAAATGCATAGGGCCCTTCCAAGATCATCCAGAAAAAATACTCTGTCACATATATCCCCTTAAAACAATCACCTCTTGGCCCAACCCCACAAGCTCCGTAGGTTAATTGTTTACCCATAAATTGTCTTTCGGGTTCTTCCAAGGGCTTTGGGTATTGCTTTATATCATCACCCCCACTGTTATCTTGAAAATAAAAAGTGAAGCTAAAATTCTCACCATCACCCGAAACAGCATTACTTTCTATTTCTTTACAGATATTAGAAAGATAACCATAAGAGTAATCGCCAGTCTCTTTAAAACCGTAAACCAGTATTATTACGATTAAAATTTGCCTCATAACTATTTGGGGGGGGTGTTGCTAATGATTTTATTTACCTACCTTAAGCATTGAAATTATTAAATTGAAAACCTCAAGATAATTAGCAGCTTGCTTTTAAATATATCCTGAACATTATCAATTTATAAACGGCAGTTAAAATAATTTGTCAACGAATTTTCTTTTCGGTAATTGATGGTATCTATTGTGGACAAAGATCCACTTATGCGAGGTAGTATTCTTAACGTAGGTTTCATGATTAGTAGGTTTGGGATTGGGTGTAGCTTTTTATTTAATCATCAAATAATGATTTGTTTACTTTTACATATATAAAAGTACATAATTATTAATTCTATCCTAGTCTTTATGCCTTGATCCTTCTAACCAACTTCTCAACACGTTTTATATCCTCAAGACAAAATAGTTTTAAATTTTTAATAAATAGGTTATTACTAGAAATTTCAAGCTCGATTCCTTTAACACCTTCAAACGTTTTCAGGAGTTTATTTAAGTATATAATAGATTCTGATTGTTTAAAGGTAAACACTTCATACCCCTCAATTTTAAAATCAGTATTGAGAACAATCCTATCGAACACTTTTTCGGCAAACGTCTTTTCCCTTAAATAGTAGTGGCCATAATCAGATTTTAATTTTACCCAGAACAAAAGCTGGGTTTCTTCGTACTCGTTTTGCAAATAGACACTTCCCTCCACAATCTTAACCACTGGTAATAGCACAAGACCATCACAATATTCAATTTTAAATACTTTTGAATAACTCCAGTCATCATATTTACTGAGCATCTTCGTTTGTTCCAAAATTTCAATATCTTCCTCCGACAAGTCATAGTTTAAATACGCCTTACTCTCCTTTAAATAATTAAGGGCTCTTACCGCTTCTTTTTCCTCCTCGGTATACAGTTTATCAATTTCACTTTCGGGCATCGTCCTAAATTCATTGTCGTGCACAATCCAATGCCCTGCCGCTGCCTGCTCCAAGGTCATTTTTGTTCCAGTTTCAGGATCAATCAAATACTCATCTGCTAAACTTTCTTTTAGTTTTTTATCGTATTCTCTTTCTTTCACACTAGGTTTAAGAATCCAAAAAACAAGCCCTATTATACCTGCTATTAAGAATATTTCAAAGAATAGCATCATCTGAATATTTTATGTCGCTAAAATACAAAACCCCATCCAACGTAAGAAAAACTTTGTTAAAAAACTTACTGTAATTTTCAACTTATAATCCCTACTTTACAACTATCATCTTAAGATAAAATGAGACTTTTGGCTTTTTCTTATTAAAGTCTTTTAAAAAATTCCTGTATATTGTAATAACAAGTTTATCCTATTATCTTTGCGCTTTAACAATATATAAGCTAAAGCATGATACAAATCACATTACCGGACGGTAGCGTAAAAGAGTTCGAAAAGAACGCTACCCCTATGGATGTTGCAAAAAGCATCAGCGAGGGGTTGGCAAGAAATGTAATTTCTGCCAGTTTTAATGGTGAAACAGTAGAAACCGCAACACCATTAACCACCGACGGTACCTTAGTATTATATACCTGGAACGATGCTGAAGGAAAGAAAGCTTTCTGGCACTCTTCTGCCCACGTATTAGCGCAAGCTTTGGAAGAATTATACCCTGGCATTAAATTGACCATTGGTCCAGCCATTGACAATGGATTCTATTACGATGTTGACTTTGGAGAACACACTGTAAGTGACAAAGACTTTAAGCGTATTGAAGATAAAATGTTGGAGATTGCCCGTGGTAAGCACGAATTTACAATGCGTGCTATGTCTAAGGCAGATGCTTTGGCCATGTACCAAGAAAAAAACAATGAGTTTAAAGTAGAATTGATAGACAACCTTGAAGACGGAACTATCACTTTCTGCGACCACTCAACATTTTCCGATTTATGCCGTGGAGGGCATATCCCAAATACAGGAATTATTAAAGCTGTAAAAATATTATCGGTAGCAGGTGCTTATTGGAGAGGAGACGAAAACAAACCACAGCTTACCCGTGTTTATGGTATTTCGTTCCCTAAACAAAAAGAGCTTAAGGAATACTTAGAGCTTTTGGAAGAAGCTAAAAAGCGAGACCACAGAAAATTAGGGAAAGAACTTGAACTGTTTGCCTTTTCACATAAGGTAGGACAAGGTCTACCATTATGGTTACCAAAAGGAGCTGCACTTCGTGAGCGACTGGAAAGTTTCCTTAAAAAAGCTCAGAAACGTGCTGGTTACGAAATGGTGGTTACTCCTCACATTGGACAAAAAGAGCTATATGTGACTTCTGGTCACTATGCAAAATACGGTGAAGATAGCTTCCAACCTATCCACACACCTAAAGAGGACGAAGAGTTCTTGTTAAAACCGATGAACTGCCCGCATCACTGTGAAATTTACAATCACGCACAGTGGTCTTATAAAGACCTACCTAAACGTTATGCAGAATTTGGTACTGTATACCGTTATGAACAAAGTGGAGAATTACACGGATTAACAAGAGTTCGTGGGTTTACTCAAGACGATGCCCACATTTTCTGTACTCCAGAACAATTGGACGCCGAGTTTAAAAACGTAATCGATTTAGTGCTTTATGTTTTCGGATCTTTAGGATTTGAAAACTTTACTGCTCAAGTATCGGTTCGCGATCCTGAGAATCCAGAGAAATATATTGGCGATGTTACTAATTGGGAAAAGGCCGAGCAAGCAATTATCAATGCAGCCAAAGACAAAGGTTTAAATTATGTAATAGAAACAGGTGAAGCTGCTTTCTATGGACCTAAACTTGACTTTATGGTGAAAGATGCCTTGGGAAGAAGCTGGCAACTTGGAACTATTCAGGTTGATTATAATTTACCTGAACGTTTTAACCTTACATATAAAGGTAGCGACAACGAAACCCACAGACCGGTAATGATTCACAGGGCACCATTTGGAAGTATGGAACGTTTTATCGCCATACTTTTAGAGCATACTGCGGGGAACTTCCCGTTATGGCTTATGCCAGAGCAAGTTATCGTACTGTCAATTAGCGAGAAATATGAAAATTACGCCAAAAAAGTTTTAAATTTGTTGGAAAATCACGAAATTCGCGCCCTAATTGACAATAGGAATGAAACTATGGGTAAGAAAATTCGCGAGGCCGAAATGAAAAAAATCCCATACATGATCATTGTCGGGGAGAATGAAGAAGCCGAAAACAAGGTATCTGTACGTAAACACGGAGGTGAAGACCTTGGTTTATTATCTGTAGATGCGTTTTCGGATAGTATTAATGAAGAAGTAAAACAAACACTAAAGCAATTTTAAGTTTAACACCCTGCTCAGGCAGGCTAAAATTTTATAAGCCATAGCAATACGTAGAAGAAGACATAACTCACCTCGAGTTGTTAAAGAAGATCAGCACAGAATTAACTCTAAGATTAGAGTTGAAGAAGTAAGATTGGTTGGTGATAATGTAGAAGTAGGTGTATACCCTACTAAACAAGCATTAGATCTAGCCGACGAACAAGGTTTAGACCTTGTAGAGATTTCACCAAAAGCCGTTCCGCCTGTTTGTAAAATAATGGATTACAAAAAATTCCTTTACGAACAGAAGAAACGTGATAAGGCTTTAAAAGCTAAGGCAAGCAAGGTAGTTGTTAAAGAGATTCGTTTTGGACCTCAAACCGATGATCACGATTACGAATTTAAAAAGAAACACGCTGAAAAGTTCCTTAAAGAAGGGGCTAAGCTAAAAGCGTTTGTATTCTTTAAAGGTCGTTCTATCGTGTTTAAGGAACAAGGACAAATCCTTTTACTTCGTTTGGCTCAAGATCTTGAAGAATTCGGAAAGGTTGAACAAATGCCAAAATTGGAAGGAAAGCGTATGACTATGTTCATCGCACCTAAAAAACCGAAATAATCCTTTCGTTAGGACATAAAAATAATAAGCGGAATAATAAAAACTAGGAAACACAATGCCTAAAATGAAAACTAAGTCTAGTGCCAAGAAACGTTTTAAGTTGACAGGTTCTGGAAAGATCAAAAGAAAACACGCTTTTAAGAGTCATATCTTAACAAAGAAATCTAAGAAGCGTAAGTTAGCATTAACTCACAGTACTTTAGTACATGACCACGATGTTAACAGCATTAAAGAACAATTACGTTTAAAGTAATCTGTTCCGGTTAAAATTAATTACAAACCCTGGAGTTAGGCCATTTTAATTAATGAGTAAGAGCTAAAGTTAGGCCGCCTGCTACAAAAAAATTTAAATTATGCCAAGATCAGTAAATTCAGTTGCTAAAAGAGCTAGAAGAAAAAAGGTTCTTAAGCAAGCAAAAGGTTACTTCGGACGTCGTAAAAACGTTTGGACAGTAGCTAAAAACGCGGTTGACAAAGCAATGTTATATGCTTACAGAGACCGTAGAAATAAAAAGAGAACTTTCCGCGCACTTTGGATCCAACGTATTAACGCTGGAGCTAGACTACACGGATTGTCTTATTCACAGTTTATGGGGAAACTTAAAGCTAACAACATCGAATTGAACCGTAAAGTTCTTGCCGATTTAGCGATGAACCACCCAGAAGCTTTTGAAGCTATCGTAAACAAAGTAAAATAAGGCGTTAGCCTATTGTATAACATCATTCCGCTTACTAAAAAATCCGATTCTTTCGAATCGGATTTTTTTATTCCCAAAATTCAAGAAATAAGTTTAACTTCTATTTAATAAGCTGCCCTAACAGTTTCATTACATTTGGATTTATGGATTTATCTCAAGTAAAACTCGTAGCCTTCGATATGGATGGCACTTTGCTTAACTCAAAACATGAAGTGAGCAATGAATTTTTCAAACTGTTTGAACAATTGCATCCTCAGGTACATTTCGTTGCTGCCAGCGGTCGTCAACTGCATAGCATTATCTCAAAACTTTCATCTATAAAAGATCAGATCAGCATAATTGCAGAAAATGGTGCCGTTGTTCAAACAGAAGCTAGAGAAGGGATAATAATTGAACCTCTTAAAGTCCCAAAATTGAACACTTTGATTACAACCCTTTTGAAAATTGACAGTGTTACACCAATTCTTTGCGGAAAGAATTATGCCTATGTCGGGAACCAAGCCCCTAATTTTATTTCACTTTTTAAGGAGTATTACAGCTCATATAAAATTGTAGACTCACTATTAAACAGCCAGCCTGAAGATTTGGTCAAGATTGCAATTTACCATCCAACCGATGCAGAAAAGTACATTTATCCAAATGTTAAGCATTTAGAAAGTGAATTATCGGTAAGAGTATCCGGGAGAAATTGGGTAGATATTTCCACTAAGCACATCAATAAAGGTGTTGCTTTGGAAAGAATTCAGAAGGATTATGGATTTACAACATCACAAACCATGGTTTTCGGGGATTATAACAACGATTTGGAAATGTTGCAACAAGGTATTTTTAGCTATGCCATGGCTAATGCTCATAAAAATGCAAAAGACATAGCTCTATTTTCTACCAAAAGCAATGATGAATTAGGTGTGGAGTCTGTTCTTGAAAAGTTAGTAAAAAGTCATGTTAACTACCAAATGCGGTAATAACCAAGCGTCTGCTCTCTCCTTGATTTCTATGTTCACAAAGATAAATGCCTTGCCATGTACCTATATTCAACTTGCCATTACTAATTGGAATTTGAACTGAAACTCCCAATAAAGATGATTTTATATGTGCAGGCATATCATCAGAGCCCTCATAGGTATGTGTATAATGTGGTGCATGCTCTGGCACCAAATCATTTAAACAACTTTCAAAATCGACCCTTACAGATGGATCGGCATTTTCATTAATGGTCAGACTTGCGGAAGTATGTTTAATGAAAACCTGAACAAATCCTATACGGATATATTTAATTTCGGGTAGTACACTAAGAATATCGTCGGTAATTAAGTGAAAACCTCTTTTTAAAGGAGCTAAACTAATTTCTTTTTGATACCACTGCATGGACATGTTAAGTGAATTTAAGTTTTCTGTTTTTTCTTTTTTGCAGCAGGGAATAAAACATTATTAAGTATGAGTCTATAACCAGGAGAATTTGGGTGCAAATCTAATTCTGTTTTTGGATCTCCAACTTTATGTGAATAATCTTCAGGATCGTGACCTCCGTAAAACGTAAAAAAGCCTTTTCCCTTTATACCGTGAATATATTTTGCCTCTCCATTGGTTTTATTCTCACCCATCACCAAAACATTCGATTTGATTTCTTCTCTTGAAAACGAGGTTGTCTGTCCCATAAACCCTTTTACCAAAGCGGTATGATTTTGACACAACATAGTTGGGATAGGATCCCATTTTGCTGAGAAATCCATAAGCGAAAAATAATCAACCTCAGGCATGATTCGGCGTTTACGTGTCATATCTATTGATGAAAACTCATAAATCAAAGGGTTTCGTTCCAATGTAAAATCAGTAAAAGCAAAAGTTTTGCTATAATCTATCTTGCTTTGATAGTTAGGGTCGCTTCCATCCCCGTCAAACATCGGTTCACAAATATCAACACCATTAGCTGAAAGAGCTATATCGAAAGAATCGGTTGCACTGCACATTGCAAACATGAACCCACCTCCTATTACATACTCACTAATCTTTTGTGCTACAGCTAGCTTTTCTTCAGACACTTTACTATAACCCAATTTTGTTGCCAAATCCTCTGCTTCCTTTTTCTCCTCCATATACCAAGCAGCAGTTCTGAAAGCACCATAAAATTTACCGAATTGTCCAGTAAAATCCTCATGATGTAAATGCAACCAATCGTAAAGCAAAAGCTTATCGTTTAAAACTTCCTCATCATAAACTGTTTCATAAGGAATCTCAGCATAACTCAAAGCCATTGTCACAGCATCATCCCAAGGCAACTTACTTTTTGGCGTATAGACCGCAATTTTAGGTGCTTTTTCCAATACCACGGCTTCCATATTTTGACTTGGACTACTTATATCTTCTAGTATCTGCTCTGTCTTAGTATCTGACAACACTTCAAACGACACACCTCTGATCTGACACTCTCTTCTTATAGCTTCACCATCAGGAAGTAGAAAGGATCCACCACGATAATTAAGCAACCATTTTACCTTGAGTTGTTTTTCCAAAGTCCAATAAGTAATTCCGTAGGCCTTTAAATGGTTTTTTTGGCTTTCGGCATCCATTGGAATTAAAATATATGAAGCATAGTTATGCGCCGAAACCAGCAACAGTAGTATGAGCAATATCTTTTTCATACGTTTAAGATACTTAAAAAATAAGCGGACTAAAAACCTTTTAAGTTAATATTAGCTACTAGTTACTCTTTGGCTCCCGATACCAAGTCTGCAATGATTTTTGTGCTTGGGAATTGCTCTAATATTATTTTCATAAACACTGTAATAGGTATAGCCATAATGAGTCCTGGCACCCCCCAGATGAAGCCCCAAAGCATTAACATTACCAAGACAGTAATAACATTTATTGCAAAAGACTTCCCCATAAATACTGGTTCTAAAATAGCACCAAACAAAACTTGGACTCCGGTACATGCCAAAACAAATAACAACCACTGTCCTCCCGTTTGCATTTCAACAATGGCAAAAATTGCCACTAAAATTACAGATATAAAAGACCCCACCATTTGCACAAAATTTATCAAAAAGGCAAAGAGCCCCCAGAATATTGGAAAACTAACGTCAAAATACCAACAGGCGACACTAATACCAATTCCAGTAAGTAAACTTACGAGAAACTTTACTTTTATGAACTTGACTAGATCCTTTTCTATTTTTCTGAAAGTTTTAACCGAAGCGTGTTTGCCCTTTAACAGAGTGGCATTCATCAACTTTTGAACGTTGATAGATTCCCCTAACCACAGTACCACAAAAAAAGCAGTCATTAATATCGAGGTAAGAAAACCACTTAAAGCACCAAAGGTTGTTTTAAAATTAGCAAATGCATTATCCTTATTCACCAACTGAGATAAAATACTTCCCTCTGCATCGAAACTAATCCCTAAAACATCTCTGCTCCAATCTTTAATTAGTGCGATTTTAATTTTAGCCTTCTCCAAAAACAAACCGCCATCTGCAGACATGATTTCCTTACTAGACAACTGTATTAGCTCCCCACCTACTCTAAACGCTAAAGCAATGATTAGAACAACAATTGCTATACTTATATATTTAGGCACTTTCCTTTTATTGAACCACCTCATTAAGGGCAAAAACAATAGAGCAATAAACATTGACGACACCAATGGTATGAATATAAATGAAAGAAGTTTTAGTATATAAAAAACTAAAGGAATTACAATGATTAACAGTAATAAGTTGGTGGTGCGTCTTTGGTCCATAGCGAAGTAATTTTCTTTTTCTGATAGCCTTCAAATTTAAGCTAAAAATGCATTTTAGCCGGCCTAATTCATGGATGTAAATGATAATAAAAAGTTAAAAGCCCCGCAATTGCGAGGCTTTTCTATTGTGGATATTTCAATTAAAATTAGAAAGGCACATCATTGTCATCTGGTTCATCATTCATTGAACTACCAAACGCATCGTGTGGATTAATTTGGGGATAGCCTCCAGACGCCATACCTCCGCCATCATTAGACTCGTTCATTTTACTGTGGAACTCGTATGGTGAATCGAACTCATCCAAGTTGTCGAACTTACCAAGGTGGCCTAAGAACTTTAACCTTATATTTTCAAGTCCCCCGTTTCTGTGCTTAGCTACAATAAACTCTGCCTGTCCTTCTGTTGGAGAGCGTTCCTCATCATCCCACTCTTCAATTTTATAATACTCTGGACGGTAAATAAACGATACAATATCAGCATCCTGCTCAATCGCTCCAGATTCACGAAGGTCACTCAATAACGGACGCTTACTTCCTCCTCGCGTTTCAACAGCACGTGATAACTGAGAAAGTGCAATAACCGGAACATACAATTCCTTAGCCAATGCCTTAAGGTTTCTGGAAATCATTGAGATTTCCTGTTCACGGTTTCCATTGGTAGAACCACCAGCAGTCATCAGCTGAAGGTAATCAATAATGATTAACTTGATACCATGCTGAGATGCCAAACGTCTTGCTTTAGCACGAAGGTCGAAAATGGATAACGATGGGGTATCGTCAATATAGAGTGGCGCTTTTTCAAGCCCTTTTACTTTTACATTTAACTGTTCCCATTCATGTTTTTCCAATTTACCTGTTCTTAATTTTTCGGAAGACAAGCCAGTTTCACTCGAAATCAAACGGGTAATCAACTGTACTGATGCCATCTCCAAAGAGAAGAAAGCTACAGGAATATTTTGGTCTACGGCAATATTACGGGCCATAGAAAGTGTTAATGCCGTTTTACCCATACCAGGACGAGCAGCGACAATAATCAAATCGGAAGGTTGCCATCCAGAAGTCAAAGCATCGAGCTTATCAAAACCAGTTGGTATACCACTTAACCCTTCTTTGTTAGAAATCTCTTCAATCTTCTTTTTCGCTTGGATAACCAAACTTTGGGCAGTTTCACTGGATTTCTTAATATTACCTTGAGTTACTTCATACAATTTAGCTTCAGCATTGTCCAACAAATCAAAAACATCTTTAGTTTCATCGTACGCTTCTTCAATAATTTCCGAAGACAGCTTGATCAAACTCCTTTGAATAAATTTCTGAAGAATAATACGTGCATGGAACTCAATGTGTGCCGAAGAAGACACTTTTTGAGTCAATGAAATCAAATAGAAATCACCACCAACCATTTCGAGCTTTCCATTTTTCTTCAACTGACTTGAAACTGTTAGTAAATCGATAGGTTCACTGTTTTCAAACAACTGGAAAATAGCATCAAAAATGTGTTTATGGGCATCCTTATAAAATGCATCTGGACTTAGAATATCGATAACTTCATCAACCCCTTTTTTATCGATCATCATAGCTCCCAACACAACCTCTTCTAAATCTAAAGCCTGTGGAGGGATTTTTCCTTTTTCAAGGTTAATTATTGTGCTTTTATCTACTTTGTAGCCTTGAACTTGATTTGGTTGCTTCATAAAACTAAAGTAACTAAATAGATTTTATCCTTTCAAAAAAGGTGTTAATGTTTGTTAACTATGAGTTAACATTTCTACTGTTAATAACTTACAATCTTTGTGAATAACCACAAAAAAAATCTGAAAGTCCAGCTTCCAGATTTTTTTTGTATTAAACTTTATACAGAACTATTCTTTATAAACACCCATATTCGAGTATTTATCCATACGTTGGTTTACCAATTCTGCAGATGATAATTTGTTAAGTTCTTCTAGTGTTTTAAGGATACTATCAATAACCATCTTAAATGTTTCTTCACGATCGCTATGAGCGCCTCCAAGAGGTTCTTTAACTATTTCGTCGACAAGCTTAAGCTTTTTCATGTCTTTTGCTGTAAGCTTTAATGCTTCTGCAGCTTGCTCCTTGTACTCCCAGCTTCTCCAAAGAATTGAAGAACAAGATTCTGGAGAAATTACAGAATACCAAGTGTTTTCAAGCATCAACACACGGTCTCCAACACCAATACCCAAAGCTCCACCAGAAGCTCCTTCACCAATAATAATGGTGATAATAGGCACTTTTAAGCGTGTCATTTCCAATATATTTCTGGCAATAGCTTCTCCTTGCCCACGTTCTTCTGCCTCAAGTCCTGGATAAGCACCTGGAGTATCTACAAAAGTTACTACAGGAATACCAAACTTCTCAGCAGACTTCATTAAACGCAATGCCTTTCTATACCCTTCTGGGTTAGACATTCCGAAATTTCTATACTGGCGTGTCTTAGTGTTATATCCCTTTTGCTGACCAATAAACATAAATGTTTGGTCACCAATCTTACCAAGTCCACCAATCATAGCCTTATCATCCTTGACATTTCTATCACCGTGAAGTTCTAAAAATGTATCTCCACAAATAGCCTTTATATAGTCTAAAGTATAAGGTCTGTTTGGGTGACGTGACATTTGTACACGTTGCCAAGGCGTTAGGTTTTTATAGATTTCCTTTTTTGTCTCTTGTAGCTTCTTTTCTATCTGTTTGCAAGTCTCAGTAACATCAACATCACTCTCCTCCCCAATTAGCTGGCACTTAGCTAATTGCTCCTCTAGTTCTTTGATTGGAAGTTCAAATTCTAAATATTCCATGGGAATTTATAGTTTCGTTTTTATTAGCCTACAAATATAAAAACTTTAATCGGCTTCAATGGTTATGCTCTATTTCTTTTTAAAGTCTTTCTATTTTTAATTAATCCATTGAGCATCACAACGGTAATCACAATCCCTGCACCAAAATAAAAATCAACACTCATTTTTTCCTTTTCAGGAAACAGCAGAATGGCAAGAATTATCCCATAAACGGGCTCTAGGTTATAAGTAAGGACCACTGTATACGGACTTATAAAACGCATAACATAAACCGAGGCTATAAATGCATAGGCAGTGCATATACTGGCGAGTATAAATAGATATCCAAAATCGGCATAACTTATTTTAAAAAAATTAGTCGAAAAGCCTTCAGAATAAAACATTAAAAATATACTAATGAAGGCTACGCCACTTATAAACTCATAAAACGAAATAGTAGTAGCATTATATTTTTCCAAAAACTTACCATTCAAAACCGCAAATAAAGATGAAAGAAAAGCTGAAACAATTCCAAGAACAATACCTAAAGCATAATGCAATTCACTATGGGTTATAATAGCAACTCCTGTTATTACTAAAATTCCAAAGAGTATTTCGTACCAAATAATCTTTCGCCTGTAAATTAAGGGTTCTAATAAAGAAGCAAAAAAAGCACCAGAGGAGAACATTGCCAAAGTAATTGAAATGTTTGAAACGTCAATAGCCCCAAAAAAAGTAATCCAATGAAGCGCGATAATGATTCCCGCTCCAGCCAATCTAACAATAGCCGATTTCGGGATTTTAACCTTGGTCTTAGAAAACCAAATGAACATACCCATTAAAACCATGGCTATGGTCATTCTATACCAAACCAAAGGAATAGCCTTAATGGTTATTAATTCCCCTAAAATAGCTGTAAATCCAGCTATAAACACCAAAAAATGAAGGTGTAAATAATTTTTAAGCTTATCGTTTAGCATTATACAGCAAGTAAGCTGCTAAAATACCAAATAAAACATTTGGAAACCATACTGCAATTAGTGGAGAAAAGTCTGACTGTTCTGCCAACACCCCAAAAATCTTATCGAAGAATACAAATACCATTGCGATACATATACCAAAGGCTAGGTTAACCCCCATTCCTCCCCTACGTTTTATCGAGGATACAGCAACAGCAATAATAGTCAAAATGAATACTGAAACAGGCAAACTCCACTTACGATATTTAACCAGTTCATAACGTCCGACATTAGAAGAACCCCGTTTTTCTTCTTTATCAATAAACCTAACCAAATCACCATAAGTTAAGGTTTCTGCGATATATACAACTGGGGTTAAATCCTCTAAATCAAAGGAAAATAATGTATCCTTACTCCGTTCCGATTCTAGAATATCATTACTAGGGCCAACTTTACGCTTAACATAGTCGACGAGCCTATAAATAGAATCTTTTTCTATGAATTTTATAGAACTGGCTGAAATCTTATACGTCAGTTTATCTTCCTCAAAATGCTCCAATGAAAAATTGTACCCAGTATTTGAAGAAGCTCTAAAACTACTTACATATATAAAATCATTGTCGTTTATCTGTCTATAAACGTTTTTGTTATCAGTAACACTATTATTACTCTTAAAGTATTTATAGTAAAAGTCATTGTATCCCTTACTAGCTATAGGAGCCAAGTGCATCCCTAAAAATAAAGCTAAACCAGCAACAATCGAAGCACCTATCATATAAGGCCTCAGAAACCTAGAAAATGACACCCCCGAACTCAAAAAAGCAATAACCTCAGTATTGTTAGCCAACTTAGACGTAAACCATATCACTGAAAGGAATAAAAACAAGGGAAAAAGTAAATGAGCAAAATAGATTGTGAAGTCTAAATAGAACTTAAGCACCTCACCTAATGGAGCTTCCTTCTCTAATATCTTATCAATTTTTTCAGCGAGACTTACTGTTATCCCAATAGGAATGAACAGTAGCAACATTATAAAAAAGGTAAGCAAGTACCGCTTTAATATGTACCAATCTAAAATCTTTAACACACTACAAACGCTTATCCATTTGTTTAACCATCATATCTTTCCAGGCTCTGAAATCCCCTGCTAATATATGTTTTCTAGCCTCTCGAACCAACCACAAATAGAATCCTAGGTTGTGAATAGTTGCAATTTGTTTAGCCAACAACTCATTAACTGTAAACAAATGACGTAAATAAGCCTTACTGTATTCTGTGTCTACAAACGTAATTCCCATTTCGTCTATAGGTGAGAAATTGTCTTCCCACTTTTTGTTCTTTATGTTAATAGTTCCGTGCGCTGTAAATAACATCCCGTTTCTAGCGTTTCTTGTAGGCATCACACAATCGAACATATCTACACCTAGGGCTATATTTTCTAAAATATTAATTGGGGTTCCCACTCCCATTAAATACCTTGGTTTGTCCTCAGGTAAAATAGCACAAACCACGTCGGTCATAGCATACATCTCTTCGGCAGGCTCTCCAACCGATAATCCACCAATCGCGTTTCCTTCTGCACCTGCATTTGCAATATATTCAGCCGATTGCCTTCTCAGGTCTTTATAGGTACTACCTTGTACAATCGGGAAAAATGTTTGACTATATTCGTATTTAAAAGGTACTTTCGCCAAATGGTTTATACAGCGATCCAACCAGCGATGGGTCATATGCATAGAGCGTTTTGCATAATTGTAATCGCAGGGATAAGGTGTACACTCATCGAAAGCCATGATTATATCTGCTCCAATACTGCGCTGAATCTCCATTACATTTTCAGGAGTAAACGTATGGTAGCTCCCGTCGATATGAGATTTGAACTTAACACCTTCTTCTTTAATCTTTCTGTTAGCAGACAAAGAGTAAACTTGGTATCCTCCAGAATCGGTCAAAATGTTTCTGTCCCAATTCATAAACTTATGAAGACCGCCAGCTTTTTCCAGGATTTCGGTTTGTGGCCTTAGGTATAAATGATAAGTGTTCCCTAATATTATATCAGGATTAATTTCATCTTTAAGTTCACGTTGATGAACACCTTTTACAGATCCTACAGTTCCTACCGGCATAAAAATAGGGGTTTCTATTTTTCCGTGATCTGTGGTGATTACACCTGCTCTGGCCTTACTTTGAGGGTCTTGTCCTTTAAGTTCAAATTTCATAAGTCAAAAAAAGTCAACAGTTGGCAAAGATAACCAACAAAAACACACTAGGCCGTTAATAAAATTAAAATTGTTATAATTCCCTTAAAACCATCACAAAGGCTTAAAATCTATTTTGTTAAGGGTTTATAATACACTATTTTTGCACCCAAAATTAACAAACATAAGATGCCAAACACACAACAATTAGAAGATTTAACCATTCAGGTGCGCAGAGACATTTTAAGAATGGTCCATAAAGTGAACTCCGGCCACCCTGGAGGTTCTTTAGGTTGTACAGAATTTTTCGTTGCCCTATACAACGAAATCATGGATCGCAACGAAGGCTTTGATATGGATGGTATTGGAGAAGATATCTTCTTCCTTTCTAACGGACATATCTCACCTGTTTATTACAGTGTATTAGCCCGTGCAGGATATTTTCCTGTTGAAGAATTAAACACTTTCCGTTTAATCGATTCTAGACTACAAGGTCACCCTACAACTCACGAAGGATTACCTGGTGTTAGAATCGCTTCTGGATCGTTAGGACAAGGTATGTCTGTTGCTCTAGGTGCTGCTCAAACCAAAAAGCTAAACAACGACAAGCATTTGGTTTATAGCTTACACGGTGATGGTGAATTACAAGAGGGTCAAAACTGGGAGGCTATTATGTATGCTGCTGGTAATAAGGTTGACAACATTATTGCTACAGTAGACTTAAACGGTCAACAAATTGATGGTTCTACTGATGATGTACTACCTATGGGGAGTGTTAAGCAAAAATTTGAGGCATTCGGTTGGACAGTAGTTGAAATTGAAGAAGGTAACAATATCGAAGCTATTTTAAAAGGAATGGCAGAGGCTAAATCTAAAACGGGGCAAGGTAAACCTGTTTGTGTGTTACTTAAAACCGTTATGGGTAATGGTGTTGACTTTATGATGTATACCCATGCATGGCACGGAAAAGCTCCAAATGATGAGCAATTGGCTATAGGTTTGGAACAAAACCCTGAAACTTTAGGAGACTACTAACATTAGCAAGAATTGAACAAGATGAAAACATATACAAATACAGGCAGCAAAGACACACGTTCCGGATTTGGAGCTGGATTAACAGAACTCGGTAAGACCAACGAAAATGTTGTAGCTCTATGTGCCGACCTTATTGGGTCGCTTAAAATGGACGAATTTAAAGCTAACCACCCAGAACGTTTCTTTCAGGTAGGAATAGCCGAGGCTAACATGATTGGTTTGGCTGCAGGGATGACTATAGGCGGAAAAATTCCTTTTACAGGTACTTTCGCTAACTTCTCAACTGGTCGTGTTTACGATCAAATTCGTCAGAGTGTTGCTTATTCTGGTAAAAACGTTAAGATTTGTGCTTCGCACGCTGGTTTGACTTTAGGAGAGGATGGTGCTACACACCAAATCCTTGAAGATATCGGATTAATGAAAATGTTACCGGGAATGACTGTGATCAACCCATGTGACTACAATCAAACCAAAGCAGCTACACTTGCTATTGCAGAGCACGAAGGTCCTGTTTACCTACGTTTTGGGCGTCCAAAAGTAGCAAACTTTACTCCTGAAGATCAAAAGTTTGAAATAGGGAAAGCTCTTCACTTAATAGAAGGAACTGACGTTACTATTCTAGCTACTGGCCACTTAGTTTGGGAAGCTTTGGAAGCTGCTAAAGAATTAAATGAAAAAGGAATCTCTGCAGAAGTAATCAATATACATACCATAAAGCCTCTTGATGCTAAGGCTATATTAGATTCTGTTACCAAAACAGGATGTGTCGTTACTGCTGAAGAACACAACTATCTTGGAGGTTTAGGAGAGAGTGTTGCTCGTGTTTTAGCCACACACAAGCCAACTCCTCAGGAATTCGTTGCAACTCAGGATACTTTTGGCGAATCTGGAACTCCTGCACAGTTAATGGAAAAGTATGGCTTAAACAGCGCTTCTATTGTAAAAGCAACCGAAACCGTAATAAAAAGAAAATAATTTTTACAGTCTACCGTTTTACCTATAGGAAAAATGATAGACTATGAAAAAGAACAGCATTATAACAATGCTGCTTTTAGGCAGTGCCGCTGCTTCATTTGCTCAAAATGGCAGTGGCTTTGGCCTTAAAGGTGGACTTAATTATGCTGCCAATGGGGATTACTTCGAATCTGTTAATAACAATGCCCTAAACCCTGAAAGAAATCTAGGATACCATATTGGTGTTTTCGGAAAATTAAAGGGAGATTCTTTCTTCTTTAAACCAGAGCTGGTTTTTACGCAAACAAAAAGTGATTACGACAATAATGATTTTGTCATCCAAAAACTGGATGCACCTCTATTAGTTGGCCTAAATGTAGTTGGTTCATTAAACTTTTTCGCAGGACCATCATTTCAATACATAATAGATTCCGACTTTTCTGGAATCACTGTAAACAATATCGAACATGACTTTACCGTTAGCTTAAACTTTGGTATCGGAATTGATTTAAAAAAATTAGGAATAGATTTAAGATATGAACGCGGTTTCAAAAAAAATGAAGTAACCTTTATCAACCAAAACAACATTAGCAATAAAGTGAGCCTAATAGACGCACGAACAGACCAACTTATCTTGAGCTTATCACTACTATTGTAAACAACATTGAATAAAAAAAACGCTGGTAATCCAAGCGTTTTTTTTATTGTCTTTGTTTTTAATCTACTTACTGTGATAAATTAGACTCATATGAATCTGGATCTAGATATAGTGGCTGATCATCAGAATTGAGATCATTTGTAGGATCCCCATCATTATTTAAATCTTCATTGATAGTCAAAACACCATCATTATCGTCATCTTCATCAGCGAAATCGGGTGTACCATCATCATCAGTATCGTCATCATCAATATTGAAATAACCGTCACCATTTAAATCTTCCTTATAAGAAGGAACTCCATCATTATCATGATCTGCTATTTCTGTTTCCAATAACTCAAATTTAAAAATCATTGGTGAGTATGCCGGAACATCTTCTAGTGCATTAGAAAAATAGGCTAATCCTGAAGGAATAAACATAACACCCAAACCAGGATTATCAAAAGAAACTGTTCCATCTCCATTTTCGAAATACCCTGCAGACTCCTTGAAAAGAGGCATTACTAAGCTCCACCCCTTAACAACTGTAACCAAATCAAACACTATCGGCTCAAGCAACCTGCTATCAAAAACCTCATTTTCTAAAGTACTTCCTTCATAATATACCCTAACATCATCACAAAAGTGAGGTGCATTTTCACCCCCTCCTTCGTTAATTGTTAAAACATAATATTGATATTCGGTTTCCTCATAAGTTGTATTGTGTAACATAGCATCTGTAAGCAGTATCTCATATCCATCCTCTTGAGTATCACTAATTACGATATCATTAATAGTAGGATTGTCCATAGCGCTCAACTGGGCTTTGTTATAGTAATGCGTATCCAGATACCCCAATATACTATCATTATCTATTTGCTGCTGTTCGCCCCTGTCACGCACCTCAACCGTAGTACTACCTCCATCATCATCCTTTTTACAAGCCATTAGGCCTATCATCAAGAAAAGGGAAAAAGTAAAGACTCTTATGTTCATTATTGCTTATTTTTGAATGCGCAAGATACAATTTATAAATAATCTTGCACAAGAAGATTAACTTAGATTTTAGAGCAAAACCATGCGTATTGACAAGTTTTTATGGTGTGTGAGGTACTTTAAAACCAGAAGCATAGCAACAGCAGCCTGTAAAAAAGGACAGGTTAGGGTAAACGGCGATCAAGTGAAGCCTAGTAGAGAAGTTTATCCAACCGACAAAATTGAAGTAAGAAAAAACCAAATAAATTACACCCTAACGGTTAACGATTTACCTCCTAATAGGGTAGGTGCCAAATTGGTTGATATTTACAGAATTGATACAACTCCCAAAGAAGCTTTTGAAGCTTTTGAACTTCTTAAATACTCCCAAGACTATTATCGTAAAAAAGGTACTGGACGACCAACTAAAAAAGATCGAAGAGATATTGATGATTTTCATGAAGAAAGCGAAGATTAAAAGCCTATACTTTTCTTCTCTATAATTATATTTGACTAAAGTTTTAATCTATGAATACAACAACCAGTATTATATTGAACCATCAGGATATTCAAAATAAAATACGTCGCATTGCTTACCAAATTTACGAAGCAAACGTTGATGAGTCAGAAGTGATTTTAGCTGGTATTGACAGCAATGGCTACGAATTGGCAAAGAAGTTAAAGCGTGTATTGAGTCAGATCTCTACAATTTCGCCAGTATTGTGCAAAGTAATTATTGACAAGAAAAACCCTAGATCACCAATTACAACCTCTATTTCGGAAAATGAATACAGCGGAAAATCTGTGGTTTTGGTTGACGATGTTTTAAACTCTGGTACGACCTTAATTTATGGTGTTAAGCACTTTTTAGATGTACCAATGAAAAAATTTAAAACAGCCGTACTAGTTAACAGAAACCATAAAAAATACCCTGTGAAGGCAGACTTTAAAGGCATCTCCCTCTCAACTTCACTAAACGAACATGTAAACGTTTCCTTTGAAACAAATAACTACAAAGCTTATCTAAGCTAACAACGATATTATCCCCTCTAGTGTTTCCTGAGGGGATTTTCCATTAACATCCACTGTAAGCTTTGCTTGATTATAATAATAGGTGCGTTCAAACAAATGCTTACCTATAAAATCTACAAGATCCTCTTTATCTTTTACATTACTCAATAAAGGCCTGTCTGTTCTTAAATCGAACAACCTATTAGCTAGCTCTGCCACCGACGCTTTAAGGTATATTGTGTTTACCGAACCGTCACTCAAAAGAATATTCATATTATTGGCATAGCATGGTGTACCGCCTCCCAACGATAAAACAAAATCCTCTTTTTTATCTTTCAAAACGGTGTTTAGATATTTATTCTCTTTCTTTCTAAAATAAATTTCACCTTTTGACTTGAATAGTTCAGGAATCTCCATTTCCTCTTTATCACTTATGTAATCATCTAAATCTATATAAGGCACTTGTAGTTTCTCAGCCAAAATTTTCCCCACTACAGATTTACCTGACCCCATATAACCTAATAACACTATTTTCATAAGATAAAAAATTTTTCATTTTATTTCACTGGTAATGATACCGTTATTTAACGACACACAAAAAAACAAAATTTTTCACACAAAAAGACTTGCTTTATAAACAAAACGTCATATATTTGCACCCGCATTACAGAAACAAAATGACTTGGTAGCTCAGTTGGTAGAGCATCTCCCTTTTAAGGAGAGGGTCCTGGGTTCGAGCCCCAGCCAAGTCACAAAAAAAGTTAAGCAAACTGCTTAACTTTTTTTATTTTTACTCCAAGCAAATGCGCACGTGGCGGAATTGGTAGACGCGTTAGGTTGAGGGCCTAATGACCGCTTTGGTCGTGGAAGTTCGAGTCTTCTCGTGCGCACTTTCATAGAAACGCTCACAAAAACCCCAGAATAAAAACATAAATACCTAAAAGTAAATCGATTAAAAATAAATTTTAATTTTATAAAAAAACACCTCTAAAAAGATTTGCATTATAATCTAAAGATCATATATTTGCACCCGCATTACAGAAACAAAACGACTTGGTAGCTCAGTTGGTAGAGCATCTCCCTTTTAAGGAGAGGGTCCTGGGTTCGAGCCCCAGCCAAGTCACAAAAAAGTCAAGCAAACCGCTTGACTTTTTTATTTTATACTATCCATTAAATCATCTCAACAACTCTTCAATTAACACCCTAACCTTTTCACTATCCCAGTTAGACGCCCCTGTTTTGTCTATAACAATCTCCCCGCTCCTATCTATTAAAAAGGTTCTTGGGATGCCACTCACATCGAATTCCTTTGGAGGATTACTTAATGGATGATACACCTTCATATTGTACCCCTTGTTATTCAAAAACTCCTTTACGACATGAGGCGACTCATTAGTTACCAAGATAAAATCAACGATATCACTATAGTCATTATAAAGCGATTTTATCGCAGGAAATTCAGCTAAGCAAGGTGGACACCATGTAGCCCAAAAACTAACCAAAACAACTTTTCCTTGAGAGTTTTCAAAATTCACTAAATTACCTTCCAAATCCTGTAATTGCCAATTGTAATCGGATAACTCTACTCTATTTTCCTCATCGATTGTTGAAGGACTAAAAACAGCTAAACCTTTATTTAAATACAACTGAATAGTCTTTCTAGTTTGCGGAATAATCAACAACACAATCAATACTGTAAATAGAATATCGGATATCTTGGGTTTCTTAAGTTTCAAAATCGCTCAATTAAATATTTATACCATTAACAAATGTAATTAAACAAAAACTCCCGAGCTATTACAGTTCGGGAGTTTCAATTTTCTTAAAGGATTTATTTCTATTCTTCTTCAGTAGCTTCTTCTTTTGCTACTTCTTCTTTAGCATCAAAATCCATCATTCCCTGCTTTTGAAGCAAGTTGTACCATTGGATTACTTTTTTAATATCGCTTGCATACACACGCTCCTCATCGTAATCTGGCAATACGTTTGCAAAATAGTCTTCTAAAACCTCTTTGCTTTCTTTGTGCCCAACACTTGTTGCTTCACCATTTTCCTTCTCCTTGATTTTAGCAAACACCTCACGTAAAGGCACTTCTTCGGTCATAGTGTAAATTGCAATCTCGCTCAATAAGCTTACGTTGTGGTGCAAGCTAACAGACATTCGTTTGTTATCTATTAAAGATTCGGCAATGAAACCGCTTCTGGTTTGGGTTATTAATTTATATAAACCAGGCTTTCCTGTAATTGATAATACTTTTTCTAAGCTCATAATTTCATTTTTAAGGAAGGCAAATATCTTGCCTTTGAATATGTTTTACAAAAATTATCGTTTCTTTTTCATACTAGGAAAACGCATTTTATAGTCTACACGTATTTTCCCTTTAGAGATATTAGCCAACTTACTTTTTATTAAACGCTTTTTAAGACCTGATAGCTTATCAGTAAATAAAATCCCCTCAATGTGATCATATTCATGCTGAATAACTCGTGCCGCAAGTCCATCATATTCTTCAACATGCTTATTAAATTCTTCATCGTAATACTCAATAGTAATCTTTGGTTTTCTAAATACATCTTCACGAACATCTGGAATACTAAGACACCCTTCGTTGAATGCCCATTCATCTCCTTCTTCAGCAACTATTTTAGGATTGATAAATGTCTTTTTGAAATCCTTTAATGCATTCTGTTCATCGGTAGACAAATCTTCATCTTCCGCAAATGGTGATGCATCAACAATAAACAAACGTATTGGCAATCCAATTTGTGGAGCAGCCAAACCAACACCATAGGCATTATACATGGTTTCATACATGTTTGCTAAAAGCTCGGTTAGGCTTGGATAGTCTTTATCTATTTCCTGTCCCATTTTCTTCAACACGGGATCTCCATAAGCTACAATAGGTAATATCATTATCTCGTATAGTATTTAGCTGCAAAAATACAACACTTATATCTTAAAGAAAGGATTATGCAATAAAAAACCCCGTAAACGGGGTTCAATTAGGCACAAATATTTAGGTATTTATCTCTTTTATGTATTTAACACAGGGTTGGTTTACTTTTCACTTCAAACAACTCCACCTTACCTTTTATCCTTAAGTCTATCTTCGCCTCCAAAAGCTTATGTTTACGACCAGCTATTCGAATTGAATCTTGATTTTTGAAATTGTTTTTCTTTACAGGTTTTTCAAATTTAATTCTACCATTAACAAAATCACTTTCTACCAATATTGATGATTGAGCATTTGCTTGAAAAACGCAAAAAAGTACTATGATTAAAATGTGTAGTATTTTCATAACCCTTATAACTATGAAACAAATTTAATCGCATAAGAACCTCCTTTCAAATTAATTAGTTGAGTAAAAAAATAAAATCGATTATATGTTGAACATCCATTTTTTATCGATATACGGACATTCATTCATAGCAAAAAGACCTACAAATAAAAAACCAACTATTTAGAATACAGATAGTTTTGAAGAATAAGAGTTGCACTTATTTCATCTACAAGTGCTTTGTTTTGACGTTGCTTTTTTTTGAGTCCACTATCAATCATTGTTTGAAAAGCCATCTTTGAAGTAAAACGCTCGTCTACACGTTCAATGGGAATTTTAGGAAACATCTTTTCCAGCTTCCTTAGAAAAGCTGATATCAAAGCCTCACTTTCGGACACTTCGGCATTCATTTGTTTTGGCTCGCCCACAACGAAAAGCTCAACATTTTCCTTTGAAACATATTCTTGAAGAAAACCCATAAGTTCTTTTGTGGAAACAGTGGTCAACCCAGAAGCAATCAACTGTAATTCATCGGTTACCGCTATTCCAGTTCTTATCTTACCATAGTCCAATGCCAGTATTCTTCCCATTTTTATTTTTTTCAAAATTACACTTTATATTTTTTACACCTTTAAATAATTACCAGTTTTGATGGAAGCGGTTATCTTTGCAAAAATTTATTGAACGATGACAGAGTTACGAAATATTATTGAAGCTGCTTGGGAAGACAGATCCCTTTTAAAAGAAGATAAAACCATAAACGCTATTAGAGAAGTTGTTTCTTTATTGGACAGCGGTTCTTTGCGTGTTGCCGAACCAACCAACGATGGATGGCAAGTTAACGAATGGGTTAAAAAAGGGGTGGTATTGTATTTCCCAATTCAGAAGATGGAAACTTTTGAAGCCGGACCTCTTGAATTCCATGATAAAATCCCATTAAAAACCGGATATGCAGAAAAAGGTATTCGCGTAGTACCTCACGCTGTGGCAAGACACGGAGCCTATATTTCAAAAGGTGTGATTATGATGCCTAGTTATGTAAATATTGGAGCTTACGTAGACGAAGGTACTATGGTAGACACTTGGGCAACTGTAGGAAGCTGTGCTCAAATTGGTAAAAACGTTCACCTCTCTGGAGGTGTTGGTATTGGTGGGGTTTTAGAGCCTCTTCAAGCTGCTCCAGTAATTATTGAAGACAATGCCTTTATAGGTTCTAGATGTATCGTAGTAGAAGGTGTTCGTGTAGAGAAAGAAGCTGTTCTAGGTGCTAACGTAGTACTAACGGCATCGACTAAAATTATCGATGTAACAGGTGACGAACCAATAGAAATGAAAGGTATTGTACCTGCAAGGTCTGTGGTTATCCCAGGAAGTTACACTAAAGAATTTGCTGCTGGAAGCTATAATGTACCTTGTGCGTTGATTATTGGAAAGCGTAAAGAAACTACAGATAAGAAAACATCCTTGAACGACGCTTTGCGTGAATACGATGTAGCGGTTTAACATTAGGATGAAGGTTTTAATCATACAACAGAAAATGATTGGTGATGTGCTGACAACAAGTATTTTGTTTGAAGCACTAAAAAAACAATTCCCGAATTCGGAATTACATTATGTGATTAACCAACACACTTTTCCTGTTGTTGAGAACAACCCTTTTATAGATAGGATTTTATTTATCACGCCAGAAATCGAGAACAGCAAGCTCGAATTCTGGCGTTTTTTACAATCAGTAAAAAAAGAAAAGTACGATACGGTTATTGATGTTTATTCTAAACTTTCCAGTAATCTTATCACTTACTTCTCTGGAGCTAAAACAAAAATATCTCAAGACAAATCGTATTCGGTATTTTTTTACACCCATACCTTTAAAAACAAAAAAAATCCCAGCACTAATGCTGGTTTAGCAGTAGAGAATCGACTGAAGTTATTAACCCCAATTTCTGAAAATCTTTCAAAATTCATCTTTAAGCCGAAGATTTATTTACAAGAAGAAGAAATTGAAAAGGCAAGGCAATACTTAGTCAACTCACAAATAGCGTTAGACAAACCATTGTTTATGATGAGTGTTTTAGGAAGTTCAGACACTAAGACCTACCCTTTGGATTATATGGCCAAATTGATTGATGGCATCGTTTCAAAAACCAAAGGTCAAATTCTGTTCAATTACATTCCGAAGCAACTGGCAGAAGCCGAAGTTATTTTTAAAAACTGCAAAACAGAAACCCAAAAACATATCTATTTTGATGTTTTTGGTAAAAGTCTAAGAGAGTTTTTATCTATAACAAAACATTGTACAGCAGTTATAGGCAACGAAGGTGGTGCCGTAAATATGGCAAAAGCTCTAAATATTCCTACGTTCACTATTTTCTCTCCATGGATTAGAAAAGATGCCTGGAATATGTTTGAAGATGGTAAAGAAAACATTTCAATTCACCTGAATGATATTAACCCAGAACTTTACCAAGGAAAAACCTATAAGGAAATGAAAAAACAAGTATATACTCTTTACAAAATCTTCGAACCTCAATTGATTCTCCCTAAATTAGGACGTTTTTTAGAGCAGTTTTAAACTACTTTTTTATTCCATAATCAGTCCAGCTTAATTTTTCCTTTTTTGTAGTAGCCCTAATTGCTAGATTTTTATTGATAGAATCCTGTGTTTTATATCCCCTAGGATGATCTAAGTGCACACAAATGGCACTATATCTAATCTGTTTAGATTTGATACCCTTATTGAACAAACGCTCACCCAATTCTCTATCCTGACCACCATATTGCATACGCTCATCAAAACCATTAATATCTAAAATATCATTTTTCCAACCCGAAGCATTATGTCCATTCCAACTGGCATTGGTTGGTGTAACCGTGTTTAAAAGCTTGCTTTTAAAACCAGAAGCTGTAAGTTTATTATTTTTAAAGGTTGACTTAAGTCCTTTGGATTTCAACCACTTTACATCAAAACAGCGTTGCGATAAAATATCATCTTTTTCAATAGCTTCAGAAATGTTCATAGGCAACATAAAATAGCCTCCTGAGAGAAAATATCCCTTTTCACGCTTATCCATATGCACCTGAACAAAATCCTCACGAGCCATGCAATCACCGTCACTCATTAAAATATAATCGGCGTTACATGCCAATATGGCTTTGTTAAGAATTTGTGACTTCTGAAAGCCATTATCTTCATGCCAAACATGAATTATAGGGTAATCCAACTGAGATTTCATTTTTTCAATCAAATCGAAAGTTGGCTGTTTCGAGCCATCATCGGCAATTACCATTTCAAAATTCCTGAAGGTTTGCGCCTGATAACTCCACATGACTTTCTCTAACCAAGCCTCAGAATTATAAGTACTTATAATGATTGAAATATCCGGTTTACTCATAATATTATTGTTCTATTCCGTAATTGGTATAGGTCGATTTGTGTTTTTTTGTTGCTTTTCTTATTCCTTGGTTTTTCTTCAAGGCCTCCTCATTTTTGTATGGTCGATCATGATATAAATGCACACAGATAACACTATATCTCGCCTGTAAAAACTTTACGCCTTTATTCATTAGTCGTTCACCTATTTCGCGATCTTCTCCTCCGTATTGCATACGCTCATCAAAACCATTAACCTCCAAAATATCACGCTTCCACCCTGAAACATTCATCCCATCAAAAGTTGCCTTAGTTGGTGTGAAGGTATTTAAAAACCATGCCTTAGTTCCTTCAGCCGTGAGTTTATTTAACTTAAAGTTCTTATCCAAACCTTGCTCTAACAACCAATTAGCATTAAAGCAATCCTGATTTACAATATGCTCCTTTGTAATCAACTTAGAAATTTTTTTTGGTAGTTTAAAATACCCTCCTGATAAAAAACAATTCTCTTGCTGAAGTTTTAAATGTGTTGCTACAAAATCCCTTCTTGGAATGCAATCACCATCAGTAAAAATCAGATAATCAGATTGAGCACTTCCAATGGCTTTATTTAAAATTTTTGTTTTCTGAAACCCATCATCTTCCTGCCAAACATGAGTAATGGTCAATTTTGACTTTTGGGCAAATTCATCAATCACTGCTTTAGTCTCATTTGAAGAGCCGTCATCAGCGATAATTACTTCAAACTTTGTTTCAGTTTGTAGTTCATA
The DNA here is from genome assembly GCF_028767185.1 of Mangrovimonas aestuarii. Lineage (GTDB taxonomy): Bacteria > Bacteroidota > Bacteroidia > Flavobacteriales > Flavobacteriaceae > Mangrovimonas_B > Mangrovimonas_B aestuarii. Next base: position 112,339 of record NZ_JARACK010000009.1, on the reverse strand, counting down.
TCCCCACAGTACATTTCGCAACCAAAAAGGCTGGTTGTACGTACTTATAATAACCGATGCTTTACAAGTCTCCATTAAAGCAAAAGTACTATTTTTACAAGCAATTCTATACAAAATGATCAAACTATCAGGCGTAATTATCACCTTTAACGAAGAACGGAATATTGAAAGCTGCTTACAATCGCTGGTCAATGTTGTAGACGAAATTGTGGTGGTCGATTCCTTCTCTACAGACAGCACCAAGGAAATCTGTCTCCGCTATGATGTTAAGTTCATAGAACAGAAGTTTTTGGGGTATATCGAACAGAAAAACTTCGCCCTAAAGCAAGCTTCTTTTGACCATATTGTTTCTTTAGATGGTGATGAATCCCTTTCGGAAGAATTACAACAGTCCATTATCAAACTGAAATCCAATTGGAAACTCAATGGTTATTACTGCAACCGCTATAACAATTTTTGTGGTCAATGGATAAAACACTCCGATTGGTACCCAAACAAAAAGCTCCGTGTTTTCGATAGAAGGAAGGCAAAATGGAAAGGTATTAACCCACATGACCAGATTGTCATGAATACACCTACTGAAAAAACAGGGCGGCTAAAAGGAGACATTCTCCACTTGACTTATCAAACTTATTCGGAATTCAATCAGAAAATGGAACATTTTTCAAGTATTTCGGCTCAGGCTTATTACGATCTGGGAAAAAAGGGAACACTTTTTAAAATTCTTTTTAACCCTACTTGGGCGTTTTTTAAATCCTATATTTTGAGACTTGGATTTTTAGACGGATTGAACGGACTGGTTATTTGTATTCAATCAGCCAATCTTACCTTCTTGAAATACACCAAACTGAGGGAATTACAACTTAAGTATAGAAACAGTTGATTGCAAACAAAACACAATGCGAATAATTATTAATATTTTTGCCCTTTAAATCATCTGCATGCGATTAATACAAGTTACTGCCTCTAGAGTATGGCGTGGTCATGAACAAAAAATAATTTACCTCTACGAAGCCTTTAAAAAATATGGCTATGTTGAGGATCAATGGATTGTTTGCCCCAAGGATTCTGAAATCTACCAAGTGGCCACAGAAAAGAACATGCAGGTTATTGGCTTGGAAGTGAAATCGGAATACGATTTAAAATTCGCAAAAGCCCTCAAGCAAATTGCTGTTAAGAACAAAGCTGATATCGTTTTTATACATAACAGTAAATCACACACTTTGGCTGTACTATCGCATTTACTGTTTGGCTTGAACATTCCTTTGGTTTTGTGTAGAACCCTGATTAAACGGGTGGACACTAACTTTTTCAGAAAGTGGAAATACAATTATAAGGGTATTGAAAAAATCATTTGTGTCTCTAACCCTGTGGTTGAAACCTTAAAATTTGCTGTAAATGACCACAGTAAACTTTGTGTCGTTGGAAGTGTTACCGATATTGAGAAATTCCCAAAAAAGGAAAGCGCTGGACTTTTACATAAGCAGTTCAATATCCCTGAAGACTATAAAATCATTGGTAATATTGCAGAATTCACTGGTTTTAAAGATCACTACACCTGGGTAGACACTGTAGAGATTTTGGTCAAGGAGAACCAACTTAAAGCCAAATACATTTTAGTTGGTAAGGGGAAATTGGAAGCAGAGATCAGACAGTATGTGGACGATAAAGGTCTAACAGACCACATTATTTTTGCCGGCTTTAGAAGGGATGTCCCTGAAATTCTACCTGAGTTCGATTTGTTCCTTTTCACATCAAATAACGAACCAACAGGTGGTGTTCTATTGGAAGCCTATGCCTGTAATGTTCCTATTGTAGCAGCCAATGCAGGAGGAATCTCTGAAGTGGTTGTTGATGGTGAAACTGGCTTGTTGGCAAAAGTTGGCAACGGTAGGGATTTTGCAGAAAAGGTAATGACACTTATTGATAATAAAGATTTACAGCAAAAATTCATTACAAATGGTTATCAGTACTTATTGGATAATTTCACCAAAGAAGTCATAGCCAAGAAAATGTTAAATGAATTACAAAATGTACTTAATGCTAGGTAACTTAATAAGATCCCCTAACTGTTTATTGAGCTTTTCAATATTGATGCGTTTCATACCTCCAGTATTAAAAAAGGTTAGCTCACCAAAATACACTTGTTTTTCTATAGAATATAAATCAACACGAACATAGATAAAACCTTGCGATAGTTTTGTGGCAACCTCCACCATTTCATCAAAATTATCTGGTTTTGGAATATCTTTAGCTAAATAACTTTGTGTAGGGTTGTCATCGATCACCTTTTCCCAATCCATTGTGTAAAAACACTTTTTCTCTGTTCCTTGGTCTTGTGTTTTCACAAGGATTAACTTAGGCTCACCTTGAAAACAAAGAAACTTATAGTCTATGATATGTCCAAAATCGAACTGACCTAAATATTTTTCGGCTATAATACGAGGTTTCACATCTTTATAAATATACTCCCTATATTTATAAAAGTAGTTGTCACTTAAGAATTTGTTGAGTTCCTTTTTGGTTTGATCTATATCAAGATTAGCTTTATCTCTTACAATAATATTATAGCCAGAGCCATGCGTACCCTTTAATACAAACTTATCAGGCAATGCATTAAAATCAATATCATCAACATTGTCATAAACAGCTATAAGATCATTTAAATATTTCTCTCCTATGCTTTTTTCTACAATTTCTCTTACAGCATATTTATCCACATAATCTTTATAATCTTCCCTGTATTTATAAAGTTTTAGCCAATTAAGTTTTTCAGTAAAGTCCATTGGATTATCAATATTTAAAGTTTTCTCATTCTTCAAATAGTAATAAGGCTTTAAATAGCTTAAGTCATTCTTAGAATAGCGTTTTAACCGCTTTACTAAAAATTGATAATACTTCCTCTTTAAAAAATTCATTCAACTTAATTTAAGAATAGCAAAAGTATTAAAAGCGTAATGAATATTTTTGCATTTTAATCACATTGTGAATCAAACCATTTTTCTGATTCAAACAGAAAGACCCATATGAACCCAATAAAGAAAACAATATACGGCTTAATAAAGAAACTGAAGTTTCTTCCTCCTCCATTTTACATGAAGATTTATCATGAATACTATACTGGAAAAAAGCTTGATTTGGACAATCCGAAAGAGTTCAACGAAAAAATACAATGGATTAAAGTTTTCTATAAACCGAACATTCTAAGCAAATTAGTGGACAAATACGAAGTAAGAGACTATGTAAAGGATGTAATTGGAGATAAATACCTTAATAGTATACTAGGGGTTTATAGCTCTGTTGAGGAAGTTAATTTTGACGAACTACCCAATAGGTTTGTATTAAAAGGAACTCACGGTAGCAATTACAACTACATCGTAACCAATAAGGATAAGGACACCATTAAGACTTCTAAGAAGAAAATGAAAAAATGGTTGGGGCGTAACTATTATTACAGATCGGGCTTGGAATGGGCTTATAAAAATGTTCCGCCAAGGGTTATTGCCGAAACCTTTATGGAAGAGGAAGGGAAAGAAGTCCTTAACGATTATAAGTTTTACTGCTTTAACGGCGAACCTAAATTTGTTCAGATAGATATAGATAGAAACATCAACAACTATAGATGTTTCTATGATATGGCCTGGAAAAAGCTACCATTTACCAAGGGAAAAAACCAATTATTCCCCGATGATTCTCCTAAGCCGGAAAACCTTGAAGAAATGATAGAATTATCAAAAAAACTATCAAAACCATTCCCTTTTGTTAGAGTTGATTTTTTCTCTGTTAACGGTAAAACCATATTTGGTGAAATGACATTTTACCCTGGAGATGGAAGAACGGAGTTCAATCCAGAAAAGTACAATCGTATTTTTGGCGACCATTTAACCTTACCAAAAATTCCTAAAGGAAAGAAATTTATAGATTCCGTTTAATTATTTACGTTTAGGCTTAAACATACGCTTAAGGCGTCTTCGTCGTGAAAACCTAGCTTGAAAGCCTTGGATTTCGCCCCACATTGCCTTAAAAACCTTTTCATAAGGCGCTCCGATGCATTTGGCATATTCGTCACTCATTACCTCAACCATAGGTTGAAACTTGGATAAACGGGAGAAGTTTTTAATTCGGTCTTCAAAAGACATGGTCTTAAACTCCATCCGGTTCAAGTCTACCAAATAAAAGGCATAGCCATCATCTACCTTTTTAATCAATGTATTTCCTGGTGAGTGATCTAAAAAATGAACGCCTTTTTCATGAAGTTCGAAAGTAAAACGAGTAAAAGCCCTTAAAATTTCTTCATGATCGGGATAATTGGGGTTGGTTATCAATTCACGATACGTTAAATCGCAATCTAAATGTTCACTTATATAAAAGCTTCTCTTAAATAAAAATGGAGAGGTAAACTCATAATAAGCAATAGGTTGTGGTGTACCTATTCCCATCTCCATGAGTTTGTTTGCATACTCAAATGAACGCTGGGCCTTACTCTTCCTAAAAAACTTATAAGCGATTTGGTTAACAATATTAGGCACCCTAAACGATTTAACGTTTAAAACCTGACCATTAAACTCAAATAATTTAATCGTATTTCTATCTTGGTTTCCGAACTCTTCACCCGAAGAATCAAACCTTTCTATAATACCATTAATGTCCGCCTTATAAGATTGGTAAGTGTTTGCAAACTCATTTTTCATGAAGCAATATTACAACATTTTACAATGGAGATAAAAACAGCTCGTCATATTTATGGAAAAGCAGCTCTTAAATACCCTTTGTTAAACCACAGAACATTAAATTTGTAGCGCCAAAAAGCACTAAAAAATGAATGAAGATATAAATAAGGCTCTAACAACATTAAAGCAAGGCGGATTAATTCTCTATCCTACAGACACTGTTTGGGGTATTGGATGTGACGCCACAAACTTTGACGCCATAAAAAAAATATATGCTTTAAAGCAGAGAGAGGAAAGCAAAAGCATGATTTGTCTTGTAAGCGATTTTAAAATGTTGCAACAATATGTTGAGGACGTTCCTGAAGTAGCTTACGATATATTAAAATATACCGATAAACCCACAACGGTTATTTACGATAAACCTATTCGGGTTTCTGAGAACTTAATAGCTCCAGATAACACACTGGCAATACGTGTTGTTCGAGATAAATTTTGTAACCAATTGCTTCGTAAATTCAGAAAACCTATCGTTTCTACATCGGCTAACATTAGCGGACAGCCTACACCATTATCGTTTAAAGAAATCCCTGAGGAGATTTTAAAAGGTGTAGACTATGTAGTAAATTTGCCCAACATTAAAATGGGTACAAAACCTTCATCTATCATCAAACTAAGTAACGACGGTAAAGTACAAGTAATCAGAAAGTAAACACCATTACTTTTTCAAGTCAAAACGATTAAACCCAAGGGTTTCCATTATTTGGAATAATGCACATGAAGTACGAAAACGCTTTACAACATAATATTTTCAAAATAGTTTCTCAATCGGCCAAAGAACTTCAATTGGATGCTTATGTCATCGGAGGGTATGTTAGGGATTATATTCTAGATCGCGGCACACATAAGGACATTGACATTGTTGCTATTGGAAGTGGTATTTCACTGGCGAAACAGGTAGCCAAAAACCTGCCGACCAAACCTAAAGTACAGGTTTTTAAAACCTACGGAACGGCAATGTTGCGCTACGACGACATGGAAATTGAATTTGTTGGTGCCCGCAAGGAATCGTACAATGAGGACAGCAGAAACCCCGTAGTGGAAAATGGAAGTTTAGAAGACGACCAAAACCGTCGTGACTTTACCATTAATGCATTAGCACTAGATTTACATGAAGAGCGTTTTGGAAAATTGCTAGATCCTTTTAATGGTGTTCAAGATATGAAAGACAAAATTATCAGAACACCGCTCGACCCAGATATCACCTATAGTGATGATCCTTTGCGTATGCTTCGCGCAATCAGATTCGCTACCCAGTTGAATTTTACAATTGAAAAGGAATCGCTAGACGCTATCACAAGAAACAATAGCCGTATTAAAATCATCACCAAAGAGCGTATTGTTGTTGAATTGAATAAAATTTTGGAAAGCCCTATACCTTCAATTGGTTTTTTGTTATTGGAGAAAACAGGATTATTGGAATTTATCCTTCCAGAACTAACAGCTCTTAAGGGTATTGATGAAATTGAGGGACAGCGTCACAAGGATAATTTTTACCACACTCTAGAGGTTGTAGACAATATTTCTGAAAACACAGATAACCTTTGGTTAAGATGGGCTGCTTTGTTACACGATATTGGCAAAGCACCTACAAAGCGCTTCAGTAAAAAAGTTGGTTGGACATTTCACGGACATGAATTCGAGGGTTCAAAAATGGTATACCGATTGTTCAAGCGTTTGAAAATGCCTTTGAATGACAAGATGAAATTTGTCCAAAAAATGGTATTGATGAGCTCGCGTCCAATTGTTTTGGCTCAGGATATCGTAACCGATTCGGCTGTTAGGCGATTGGTTTTTGATGCTGGCGACAATGTAGACGACTTAATGACGCTTTGCGAAGCCGATATCACAACCAAAAACCCTAAAAAATTCAAGAAGTATCACAACAATTTTAAAATTGTACGTGATAAAATCATTGAGGTGGAAGAACGTGATCAGGTTCGTAATTTCCAACCACCGATTAGCGGTGACGATATTATGAATACCTTCAATATTAAGCCTTCGCGAGAAATTGGGATTATTAAAGAAGTTATCAAAGAAGCCATACTCGAAGGTGATATCCCTAATGAATATGAAGCAGCTTATCAACTAATGTTAAAGGAAGGAAATCGTTTAGGGTTAAAGATTTCAGAGTAAAAAATAATAATTAACAATAGCCCCTCGAACAATCAATAATATTTCACATTGAAACTTAAAGAAAATTTTCTGAAAATTGCAAAAATCACTTTGGTGCTTACCTACCTTGTGATTATTGCCGGCGCTGTAGTTAGGATGACTGGTAGCGGTATGGGCTGCCCAGATTGGCCTAAGTGTTTTGGCTATTTTGTTCCACCAACAGAAGAATCTCAATTAGAATGGCTCCCTAGCCATGAATATAAAAAAGGACAAGTTATAATCCTTGACGAAAGCTTAAAAGTAGCTACTAAAAGCTTCACCTCATCAGATCAATATTCACCTTCTAATTGGGAAACATACACCAAGCATGATTATGCTATTTTTAACCCTGTTCACACATGGGTAGAATACATCAATCGCCTTTTTGGTGCTCTTGCGGGACTAGCAACTTTACTTATGGCTATTGCTTCACTATACTATTGGAAACAAAACAAAACTATAGCAATATTATCATGGTTGGTGGTAATTGGAATGGGCTTCCAAGCTTGGCTCGGAAAAACGGTTGTTGACTCTAACTTAGCGCCACTAAAAATTACAACTCACATGGTTATGGCTCTTGCCATTGTAGCTGTAATTCTTTATATCATATTTATTTTCAAACCTCTGAATCAATTACAAGCAGTCCCAAACCGATTTAAAAACCTGTTGTTAATTGCATTTGGTCTTACCTTAATTCAAATTATCATAGGAACTCAGGTACGCCAGTTTATTGACGAGCAAGTAAAACTCTTAGGCGATCAGAATCCAGAACTTTGGTTAAACGAAGCTACAATTGAGTTTTATGTACATCGCTCCTTTTCTATCCTAGTTCTATTAGTAAATCTTTGGGCTTTCATTCTTCATAGAAAACACAAACTAGGATTTAATAAACTAAACACAGTATTGTTACTCCTAGCTTTTGAGGTTCTATCAGGTATAGCAATGGCTTATTTCCATTTTCCTTTCGGTTCGCAGACCATCCATTTGGTTTTGGCCTCTATTCTTTTCGGTGTACAGTTTTACATTATTTTAGAGGCTTTTGTTAACCAAAAGAAATTACAATCTTTGTAACTTTGCAGCTCAATATACAACAATGATTTACAGATTTAGAATAGTACTGGATAACGATACGGAAGACGATATTTTCCGCGATATTGAAATCCGTGAAACCGATACATTAGAAGACCTTCACAATGTCATTACCCAATCCTTTGGATTCGATGGTTCTGAAATGGCTTCTTTTTATTTAAGTGATGATGAATGGAACCAAGGCGAGGAGATCTCTTTGTTCGACATGAGTGAAGGTAATGCTCCTGCAAGACTAATGAGTCAAACAACACTTCAGGACACACTTAATGAAGAACAAACCAAGCTGATTTATGTTTACGATTTTCTAAGTATGTGGACATTCTTTGTTGAATTGGCTGAAATTGTTGAGGAAGCTGAAGGTGCAGACTATCCAAACCTAATGTATGTTCATGGGCAAATTCCAGATACCGCTCCAGAAAAAAACTTTGAAGCAGAGGATTTTGATGACGACTACAATGAGTTTGAAGACGAATTTGATGTAGATGATTATGATAATTTCGACTTCGACGAAAACTGGAATTAACTTTATAGCAAACATCCAAATACAAAAGCATCCTTTTTAAAGGATGCTTTTTTGTTTTTGTAACTTTCCAAAACCTAAATAACAAAATAGAATTGTAACAAATCCTATTTACGGTCGTCACATTTATACAACCAAAAAAACGTACTATTTTGGAGCCAATCCTAACCATCAATAACCTTACAAAACATTACGGTCATGTAAAGGCTGTACAAAATCTTTCATTTACAATAAATAAGGGAAATGTCTACGGCATTTTAGGACCTAACGGAAGTGGCAAATCCACAACGTTAGGTATAGTACTTAATGTTGTAAACAAAACATCAGGAGATTTTCACTGGTTTGATGGCTCAATTTCCACTCATGATGCCTTGAAAAAAGTAGGCGCAATTATTGAACGACCAAACTTTTACCCTTATATGACAGCAGAGCAAAACCTGAAGCTGGTGTGTAAAATTAAGGAGGTCGACTTTTCTAAAATTGACGAAAAACTGGAATTGGTTGGACTTTTGGAAAGGAAAGACAGTAAGTTTAAAACTTATTCGCTTGGTATGAAACAACGCTTAGCTATTGCCTCTGCTCTATTAAACGATCCAGAAATACTTATTCTTGATGAGCCTACAAACGGTCTAGACCCTCAAGGAATTCATCAAATTAGAGAAATTATAAAAGGAATTGCAGCTCAAGGCACGACCATTTTATTGGCTTCACATCTTTTAGACGAAGTGGAGAAAGTATGCTCTCACGTTGTAGTACTCCGTAAAGGAGAAAAGCTTTATTCGGGTAGAGTGGATGAAATGATTTCGAGTCATGGCTTTTTTGAACTAAAGTGCAAAGACCGAGAAACTTTATTAAAGCATCTTGAAAAAAACCCTTCTTTTAGTAAGATAAACTCTAAAAATGGAGTAATCACAGCTTTTTTAAATGAACCTATGGAAGCTGATTATTTCAATAAATATATGTTCGACCAAGGTATTGTACTATCTCATATAGTAAAACGCAAGGAAAGCCTAGAAGAGCAATTTTTACAACTAACCGACAATAAATAAACTGCCTCATGATACGCCTTTTAAATCTGGAATTACAGAAATTATTATTAAATCGGACAAGCAAGATTCTCATCTTCGTCTCGTTTGTACTACCGTTTTTTGTAATTCTTCTATCATCATTTAAAATTAACTTTTTTGGCCTGTTTACACTCGAATTAGGTGAATTGGGAATTTTTAACTTCCCTATCATTTGGCACATTACTACTTTTTTTGCTTCTCAGTTTAAATTTTTTTTCGCCATAGTTGTGGTGAGTATGATTGGTAACGAATATAGCAACCGCACTTTAAAACAAAACCTTATTGATGGTTTAAGTAAAAAGGAGTTTATTCTATCAAAGTTTTACACAATTGTTTTCTTTTCGCTAGTATCCACAGTATTAATCACCTTGATTTCACTAGCCATTGGTCTTTACTATTCGAGTTATAACGAGGCTAGTATTATTTTAAGGGAAACCAACTTTATATTTAGTTATTTCATAAAACTAGTTGGCTTTTTTAGTTTGTGTTTGTTTTTTGGAATGTTGGTAAAACGTTCGGCCTTTGCATTAGCTTTTTTATTCATTCTTTACATTTTAGAATGGGTTGCCTACGGTATTATGGCATGGAAGCTAGATAGCGACACTGCCGAAAAAATCCAGAATTTCTTTCCCTTAAAATCCATGTACAAACTGATAGATCAACCATTTCAAAGGGTTATTATGACTAAATTCCCGGATAAAACAGAAATGGTGTACGATTATGCTGTACATTGGAGCGAAATTACCATTGTTTTATTTTGGACTGCCGTTTTTGTCTTTTCGTCGTATGAATTATTGAAAAAAAGAGATTTATGATATATTTGATAGCTAGCCTATCAATAACATGATTAAACACCTCTTTCTACTATTCCTTTTCGTATTTACTGGTTCTTGTTTTTCCCAAGAAGAAGCTGCCAATTGGTATTTTGGCTATGGTGCAGGAATACATTTTAACCAGGCATTAGGTACAGTAGAAACGATGACAAATGGAGTTTTATCTACTAACGAAGGCTGTACTTCCATCTCCAATGGAAATGGAGAACTATTGTTTTACACAGATGGTTCTGTAGTTTACAATAAAAACCATAACGTAATGGCCAATGGTTTTGGCTTATTTGGAGATTCTTCAAGTACGCAATCGGCTATTATTGTACCTAAACCCCAAGATGATAATTTATATTACATTTTTACTGTAGACAATGGCGTAGATGGGCAAAATTTTGGATTAAACTATTCAATAGTAGACATCTCGTTAAATGGAGGACTAGGAGCAGTAACAACAAAAAACATAAACTTGCTTGCCTTATGCTCAGAAAAGATATCTGCCGTTTTAAAAGACTGTAGTGATGAGTCGGTTTGGGTAATAACATTTGCTTCTGTCAATGGCACCTCCAATACCTTTAACACGTTCCATGCTTTTCAAGTAACAGCTTCTGGAGTTAACTCCTCTTCGGTTTCTTCAAACTTCTTTTTGAACATTAATGACCAGCGAGGATACTTAAAACTTTCTCCCGATGGTACAAAACTTGCAAATGCCAATGTAACCGATGGCTTGTTTCTATATGATTTTGATGTTGAAACTGGGCTGGTCAGCAACCAACTTTCTCTTGCCATTAACTCGATTAACGATAAACCCTATGGTATTGAATTCTCTCCTGACAGCAGATTTTTATACGTTCATTCTTCAAACGATGTAAACGTAGATGACGGGACAGATCCTGCTGTTCACAGCTCAACATTAACTCAATTCGACTTAAGCGTCCCTCTTATACAAACATCAGAATTTGAGGTAGAAACACGTCAGCTATACAGAGGAGGTCTTCAATTGGGGCCAGATGGTAAAATATATCGAGCCCTTAGTGCAACTTATAACCAAGGCCTACCCTTTCTTGGAGTGATAAACAACCCAAATCTAGCTGGAGCACTTTGTGATTACCAACACAATGCCATAAGTGTATCTCCTGGTTTTTCAGCCCAAGGACTTCCTCCTTTTATTCAATCCCTGTTCAATACACAAGTAGACATTATAAACAACGGTGTTAGCAACATTAATTTAGCGCTTTGTGAAGGAGACACTTACATTTTAAACGCAGAAGATATTCCAACCGCTACGTATACCTGGATGCTTGACGGATCACCTCTTCCCGAAACAGATCAAGACCTTTTTATTGATGAAAGCGGACATTATCAAGTATATATTGAAGCAAATAATGGGGAACAATGCATAATAGAAGGGCAAGCATATGTTGCTTATTTCGATATTCCCATTGCTAACACTCCAGAAACATTTGAGGCATGTGATGATGACAATGATGGCCATTTCCCTTTTGATCTTAGCTTGAAAGACTCAGAAGTTATAGGCAGTCAAACTAATTGTAATGTGAGTTATTTTGAATCGCTTGAAAATGCTCAAAACAACACTAATGAAATCTCTGCTATTTACACAAATACGGAAAACCCACAGCAGATCTTTGCTCGAATAGAAAGCAATGGAAATTCAAATTGCTTTGACACAACCTCCTTTTACCTAAGCGTATTTCAAACACCGCTCACCAACGATATTCCTGACTTTGAAGTCTGCGATGACAACACAGACAATGATAGTTTTAATGGAAAAACAACAGTTGATCTTTCAGCTTGGAATAGTCAAATTTTAAATGGGTTGAACCCTCTGGAATTCGAAGTTAGCTATCACAGCTCTTTTGAAGATGCCGAAAACAAAATTAATCCACTACCAAATAGTTACTACAACCTAACACCTTTTGAGGAAATCATATATTTTCGATTAGAAAACAAAAATAATATTAACTGTTACATTACTTCACAATTTAACCTTATAGTTAACCCTATACCTCTAGCCATTAATACTACCCTTATACAGTGTGATGAAGATGGTAACTCTGATAGCATCACTATTTTTAACCTTAGTCAGTCGAAAGAGGAAATAACAGCGGGAATCGATAACATTTCGGTTGTTTATTATAGTTCCCTTTTTGATTTCCTATCAGAATCCAATCCAGTATCGCCAAATAGTTATCAAAACTCACAAAACCCTCAAATTTTATATGCACAAGTAATTGATAACATTACTGGCTGTATTAACCTAGCCGAATTGAAACTAGAGGTGAGCACAACAGCTATTCCAGATACTTCACTAGAAGTATGTGATGATGACGGCAATGAAGATGGTTTTCATATTTTCAACCTCAATGAGGCTTTAAACAACATTAACAGTAACCTTCCCAACCAGCTTGAACTAACCTTGTATAAAACTTATGACCATGCACTTCTAGAGATAAACCCTTTAACAACTTCTTTTACCAATACTATCGCATATGAACAAACAATATACGTTAGAGCAGAAAATGATAATGCTTGTTTTGGAATTGGTGAAGTCACACTTGTAGTGCACAAACTACCAAATGTAATTGAACAGGAAACCGTTTATTATTGCCTTAATCATTATCCTGCATCCATCACTTTAACTGGAGGTATTTCAAACGCTCCTAACAGTTATTATTATCATTGGTCTACTGGCGAACAGACTTCCCAAATTCAAGTGAACGAAACAGGAACCTACACCGTAACAATTACAAGTGTGGAAGGTTGTTCTTCTAACAGAACGGTAGTTGTTGAGCCTTCTGGATTAGCTGAAATAGATGAAATTGAAATTCATGATGCCTCACAAAATAATACAGTAACAGTTTTTGTCTCTGGAGAAGGTGAATATCAATACGCGTTATTCTTAGGTAGTTTGGTGGTAGTTCCTTTTCAGGACAGCAATACATTTACAAATGTTCCCCCTGGTATATACACCGTTTACGTTAAGGACATTGAAAACGACTGTGGTCTTGTAGAGCAACTTGTTTCTGTAATAGGTTTCCCAAAGTTTTTCACGCCTAACCAAGATGGGACTAAAGATTATTGGCAGGTTTACGGTATAACGCCCCAATTTCAATCCAACTCAAAAATCTATATTTTTAATCGCTATGGTAAATTCATCACCAAGGTAGACCCATTGAGTCGAGGTTGGGATGGCTCTTATAATGGCACACCATTACCCGCAGACGATTATTGGTTTGTTGTGACCCTTGAAGACGGACGGGTATACAAATCACATTTTTCATTAATCCGTTAGATTTTTTGATTAGGTGTATTCTATTACTATCAATTGAAAATTTGTACTTTTAAGCAATTTTATTACAAATGGTTCGAGTATTATCTGTCATCCTAATAATCTTTTGCAATTTAAAGGCACAAGCACAAAGCATTGAATTGTTTCAACAATTTAATGGTCGTTATGATTATTTGGCAATTGGCAACACCTTGAATATTAATGAGAATAATTTAGATCAAGGCTTTTGTAGTATCCTACCATCATCCCAAGCCACATTAGAGCTCCCTGAAAACACAACCATTGTAGCAGCCTACCTTTATTGGGCTGGATCAGGCCAAGCCGACGAAAATGTAAAATTAAATGACAGTATTGTAACTGCTGCTCAAGCCTATTACGTAAACTATGATGACTCCAACTATGGAACACTGAATTATTTTTCTTGTTACGCTGATGTTACAGACTTAATTACCGATTTAGGCAATACAACCTATGAATTTTCAGAACTCGATATTTCTGAAGCCCTAGCTTCAAATCCAGGATACTGTAATAACAGAACAAATTTTGCTGGATGGAGTGTTTATCTCATTTATGAAGATGAAAACTTACCACTCAACCAAATTAGTTTATTTCAGGGGTTGGACATAATCAACAGAAATAACCAAGAAAAAACAATTATACTGGACAATATTAATGTTTTGGATAACGAAGGAGCGAAAATTGGTTTTTTAGCATGGGAAGGTGATACCAACTTAAATTATGGAGAATCGCTCTTATTAAATGGAAACATACTTTCAAACCCTCCATTAAACCCTGCCAACAACGCCTTCAATGGTACAAACAGTTTTACAAACTCCTCAACTTTCTACAATGGAGACCTAGACGTGTACAATATTCAAAACAACATTGATATAGGAGATACATCGGCAACCATAAAATTAACTACTGGAGATTACGATGCCAATGGCAATCTTTTAGCCGACCTCATTATATTAAACAATATTATTACTGTACTTAATAGTCAATTACCTGATGCCACTGTTCAAATTGACAACGTCCCATTAGATTGTGGAAGTAGAGTAATTGAATTGGAATACACTATTTACAATACCAATGCTACTGACCCACTTCCGGCAAATACCCCTATCGCCATTTACATTGAAGGAGAACTAGTAGGAACAGATGCCACTTTTAACACTCTTCCCATTGATGGGTTAGAACAGCATATCACAACCATTACAGTTCCATCTTCAGTTGAAAGTGATTTTACAGTAGTGGTTCATGTAGATGATAATGGTTCCGGACAAAGTACTGTAACCGAAATTAACGAAAACAACAACAGTAATTCCCAAAGTACTAGTCTCATTAATATTCCTCCTCCCTTTCAGCTTACCTCACTTACAGCTTGCGACGAAGGATATAATACAGCTCACTTTAATTTATGGGAAGGACTTAATGATATTAATATGTCACTATACAACGACTACAGCTTTTACCCTAGTCTGGAAGATCTTGAAGGCGACACCAATGAAATCACAAACCCTTTCCACTATCAAAATATAAGTTTTCCCCAAACAATAGCGATAAAATTGTTCACAGACATCTGTTATGAAATTGCACAATTTGACCTTTTGATAGAGAATTGTCCACCCACAATACCAGAAGTGTTTACTCCAAACAATGATTCGTACAATGATTGGTTTAACATACAAGGTCTTTATAACATTTTTGAAGAGCACCAACTCCTTATTTATAACCGATATGGAGTACTTATCTTTGAAGGTAATAACAATAATCATTGGGATGGTAGGGCAAATCGAGGAATAGGCAGTCAAAATGAATTGGTACCCGTAGGCACCTATTTTTATGTGCTTTACCTTAACGACCCTAATTATAAACCAATCAATGGATGGGTATATCTCACCTATTGATTTACATTAGAACTACTATATCTGCATTTCAATTGATTTTTTTGGGAGATAATCTATTTATCTCTAATTTTTATCCACCCTAACTGTTATATCATTATAACTTAGTAAGAAATGCTATACAGAATAAAACCTATTTACTT
Source organism: Mangrovimonas aestuarii (assembly GCF_028767185.1). GTDB lineage: Bacteria > Bacteroidota > Bacteroidia > Flavobacteriales > Flavobacteriaceae > Mangrovimonas_B > Mangrovimonas_B aestuarii. Next base: position 96,598 of record NZ_JARACK010000009.1, on the reverse strand, counting down.
TTTTTTACACTTATTTTTCTGTGTCTGTATTTCTGCATATGCTCAACAAATTACTGTTGACGATTCCCAAACTCCACAGCAATTAATACAGAACACTTTGGTTGAAGGTTGTGTTGATATCACCAATGTTATCTCAACGATAAACGGCTCCCAAAGTGGCTTTTCAAGTTTTGGATATTTCGAGGCAGGAACATCTAACTTCCCCTTTCAAAATGGAATAATATTATCTACGGGAAACGCCAATTCTGCAGGTACTCCGGTAAACACGGCAACGCTTAACGAAGGAGGAACAGATTGGGGAACAGACCCAGATCTCGAAACGGCTTTAGGTCTTAGCAATACCCTTAATGCAACCTCTATTGAATTCGATTTCATTTCCATTTCAAGTGAAGTTCAGTTTAATTACATTTTAGCCTCAGAGGAATATTTCGAGTTTAATCCCTGTAACTATTCCGACGGTTTTGCTTTTTTAATTAAAGAGACAGGGAGTAGCAGCCCATACCAAAATTTAGCTGTAATTCCAGGAACATCAACACCAGTAAACACCACAACCATTCATGATCAGATTGCAGGACCTCAAGGTTGCCCTGCCGAAAATTCAGAATACTTTTTTGGCTACAATGTAGGCGACACCAATTTTAATGGACGTACGACTGTGCTTTCAGCCACCGCCAGCGTAACACCCTATACTCAATACCATATTAAACTAATAATTGCAGACCAAACCGACCAATTCTTCGATTCAGCAGTATTTATAGAGGGGAACAGCTTTGCACCTATTTTTGATTTAGGTGAAGACATTACTACCTGTGCTAGCCAAATTACCCTTAATGGAGATATAGATAATCCACAAGCTAATTACGTTTGGCTTCTAGATGACACTCCAATTACCGGTGAGATTTCACCCACTTTATCCGTAACCGAAAGCGGCACTTATACAGTTGAAATTACAATCCCTTTAAATGAAACAAATTGTGTGATTGAGGACAGTATTGTTATTGAACTAAGCTCTGAACAAACCGCCGACCCTATTCCCGATTACATACTTTGTGACGATGCCTCTGAAGATGGTCTGGAAATCTTCGATCTTAATTCAAAAAACGATGACGTCTTAGCTGCCGTTCTCGGAGGAAACTACAGTATTTCTTATCATGCATCACAAGCAAATGCCCAAAATAATAACAATCCCATTACCTCCCCAATTCAAAATGACGGCAATCCTCAAACTATTTATGTCCGTATTGAAGATATTGACAATGGCTGCCTCGCCTTCGCAACCTTCAACCTTGTTGTTGGTGAGCTTCCTTCAATTACCGCGCCCACTCCTTTGGAAGTTTGTGACGATGACATCGCTGATGGCTATACTGCAATTAACCTAACTGTAAAAAATGAAGAGATTACAGGCAACGAAAGCACAAATAATGTAACTTACCATTACACACAAGAAGATGCCGAAACAGGTGAAAACTCCATAGCATCCCCCTACACCAACACAATAACTCCAAGCGAGACCTTATATGTTAGAGTAGAAGACCCTGACACAAGTTGCTTTAACACCACTACATTAACAATTACTGTTCTTCAAACCCCGGTTATTGATACTTCAAACCACTATATTGATGCTTGTGACCCCGAACATGATGGTTTTGCGGCATTCGACTTAACAACAATTATCGATGAAATCATCGATGGCTTAACGGGAGTTTCCACTTCTTTTTACACCTCCTACGATGATGCTGAGACTGGCTCCAACCCTATTGCCAACGAAACCGATTATGAAAACGTCGATCAAAATGTTCAGGTTTTATACATTCGAGTAGTAGATGATGTCACTGGCTGTGTTTCAATCACAGAAGTAGAAATTCACACTAATCTGCTACTAACCGGTACACAAATTCAGGATTTTTCGCTTTGTGATGACGAGGGAGGCGATGGTATTGAAGAGTTCGACCTTGAAAGCATTGCTGATTTTATCGCTTACGATGTTCCTGATGTTTCCATCTCATTTTATGAAACTCAAGAAGATTTAGATAACGGCACGAACCCTTTAAACATTAACCAACTCTATGAAGTTAATATCGAACAAACCCTATACATTCAACTTGATGATGGCAATTGTACTGAGGTTGCTGAAATTACTTTAGAAGTATTCCCATATCTTGGTGACCTTCCCATAGCCCCTATTGATTATTGTGACACAGATGATGATGGGCTCACTACCGTAGATATGCAAGTTATAGACGATATCATTACGGCTAGTTACCCTGGGGTTAGTGTTACTTTTCATCCAACCGAATCAGATGCTCAAGACAACCTAAACCCGCTACCTGATTCTTACGAAAACCAATCCAATCCAGAAACCATTTATGTTCGTTTTGCCAATACTACAAATGGCTGCTCTTCAACCTCATCCTTTGTTCTAAATATTATTCCTGCACCTGCAACATCCCAACCCGAAGATATACTAATATGTGATAATGATCAAGACGGTTTTAGCACCATCAATCTAAACAATATTATTCCCGATATTACCCCGAATACTACAAACTTAATCTTAAACTTTTTTACTGAGTTATCCGATGCTGAAACTAACACCAATCCAATAACCAACACATCTAATTTTCCAACATATAGTCAGACGCTATATTGTCGTGTTGAAAGCAATATTACTGGTTGTTATAATATCGTAACATTTGATGTAATCATATCTACCTTGCCTGAATTCACAGAAATCTCCAATTACCAACTTTGTGAAGATGACAACGATATGGTAACGGATTTTTTCCTAAACGAAAAAGATGAAGAAATCCTTAATGCCCAAACAGATAAAGATGTACTGTATTTTGAAACCCAAACAGATGCCGTTAACAGAACCAATTCTATAGATAAATTCTCGGCCTATCAGAATATCTCTTCCCCTCAAACTATATACGTTAGGGTTGAAAACGTAGATAATATTGACTGCTTCGGAACCAGCTTCTTTACTCTAGAAGTTGCTCCAAATCCCGTCTACAATGAACCTGAAGATTGGTTAATTTGTGATGATAGTGACAACGATGGCATTGCATCTTTTGATCTGAACGAAAAACTAATCGAAATCAGTTTAAATTCAACTGACGAACTAACCATTACTTTTCATGAAACTTACCAAACAGCACAGATGGATATCGCTGCTCTTCCGCTAGAGTACACAAACATCAATAACCCTCAACTAATTTATGTAAGAATTGAAAACCAATTTGGCTGTTCCATTATCTCAGATTTCCAGACAAGTATCATTTCATCTCCTGAAGTTGGAGATTCAGAGCCGATGGTGCTCTGTGATGAGGATTACGACGGCATTACCTCTTTTAATTTATTAGACGCTGAATACGAAATACTTGAGGTACGCCCAGAGGATCTTGAAATCACCTATTTTGAAAATATTGAAGATGCTGACACCAATACAAATCCTATAACTAACCCAGAAGCATATTCAAACCTTACAAACCCTCAAACAGTATATATTAAAGTGACTAACATCATAACGGATTGCTTCAACATAATTCCATTGGATTTAATAGTTAACCTTCCTCCAGAATACAATCCCGTTTCCGAGGTTTCCATTTGCGACACCCCGTCAGGCACTTACAACCTTAACTTAGTAACCCCATTACTTATAAACAACCCTGAATCCATTGATCCGGTTACCGTTAGTTATTACAGCTCAATGAGTGATGCCGAAACAGCAACAAATCCACTCAACAATATTTTCGAGTACACAGCTAGCAGTCACATTATTTATGTGCGTATTGAAAATCCAACTACAGGTTGTTTTCTAACTACCCAATTCACATTGATAATCAACCCAACCCCTCAAGCTAACACTCCCAATGACTTAGTGGTATGTGATATAGACAATGACGGAAGCGCATCTTTCGATCTTAATCAACAAGACTCGACAGTTTTGGGCAACCAAAACCCAAACATATTCACCGTTAACTATTTTGATAGTCTGGCCAATGCCATGTCTGGTAATAATCCATTAGAGTCTCCCTATATTGCATTTAATGGGCAAACCATTTATGTTCGTGTAGAAGGCAGTTCAACAGGCTGTGTTGGCCTTGCCGAATTCATTACCATTGTTAATCCAACACCTGAAATCGATATTCCAGACCAGGTAACGCTATGTACAGACAATATGCCTTTAACGATATCGGCAGATACTGGAATACCTTCTGATACTTACCTATGGTCAACAGGCGAAACAACTTCGGAAATAAACCTTTATGAAGAAGATTTGGGACAACATTGGGTGACTGTAACCAACGAAGTGGGCTGTATATCAACTAAAAACTTCACTGTAATCCCCTCGGAATCTGCTACTATTGAATTTACATCGACGGTTGATTTTTCAGACCCTAACAGCATTACTGTTAACATAACTGGTTCAGGCAGCTATGCCTATTCTTTGGATAATGGCCCCTTACAGAGTTCTAACGTTTTTAACGACGTTTCTCCAGGAGTACATATGGTAACGGTAGTTGACTTAAATGGCTGCTTAGAAGTTTCCCAAGAAGTACTGGTATTTGACTACCCTAAATTTTTCACACCCAATAACGACACCTATAACGACACTTGGCACATCATCGGCATTGAGCAACTCCCTGGCACCATAGTTCATATTTTTGATCGCTACGGCAAACTATTAACTACATTATCTGCTAATTCAGAAGGGTGGGACGGTAATTATAACGGCACCCCTATGCCAACGAACGATTATTGGTTTTTGGCAAAAATTAGACAGGACAGTGAGAGTTTTGATGTAAAGGGGCATTTCACACTTAAGAGATAAATCAAATTTTAATTCTTTAATACATAATCTTTACTATTCATTCCATCGATAATATTAGCTTCTGTTAATATATTCCAAACCGTATTGTTCCAAATTACTAATTCCCTTAGATTTGCAATATGCGATTCAAAATAAGCTCAGATTACAAGCCTACGGGTGACCAGCCTCAAGCCATTAAGCAATTGGTAGCGGGAATTAATAGCAACGAAAAACATCAAACCCTTCTGGGGGTTACTGGATCGGGGAAAACCTTTACCGTTGCCAATGTAGTTGAGGAAGTACAGCGCCCTACTCTTGTTTTAGCACATAATAAAACTTTGGCTGCTCAGCTATATTCTGAATTCAAACAGTTTTTTCCTGACAATGCTGTTGAGTATTTTGTTTCTTATTATGACTATTACCAGCCTGAAGCCTATATTCCCGTTACCGGAACCTATATAGAAAAGGACCTATCCATAAACGAGGAAATTGAAAAACTGCGCTTAAGCACAACCTCTTCCCTGCTTTCAGGAAGACGTGATGTATTGGTTGTCGCCTCGGTATCATGTTTATATGGTATTGGTAACCCAATAGAATTTCAAAAGAATGTGATTTCACTGGAACGCGATCAGATCATTTCCAGAACAAAATTGCTTCACCGTTTGGTTCAAAGCCTTTACGCTAGAACCGAAGCCGAATTTAACCACGGTAACTTCAGAATAAAGGGAGATACTGTGGATATATTCCCGAGCTATGCTGATTATGCTTTCAGAATCCATTTCTTTGGAGATGAAATTGAAGATATTGAGGCATTCAATGCCCAAACCAACGAAGTCATAGAAAAATACGACCGTCTGAATATTTATCCGGCCAATATGTTCGTGACCTCACCGGATGTACTTCAAAATGCCATTAAAGACATACAGGACGATTTGGTAAAACAGTACGACTATTTCAAGGAAATAGGTAAGCATCTGGAGGCTAAGCGTCTTAAGGAACGTACTGAATTTGATCTTGAAATGATTCGCGAGCTTGGATATTGTTCAGGAATTGAAAACTACTCGAGGTATCTTGACGGTCGCGCTTCTGGAACACGTCCGTTCTGCCTTTTGGATTACTTCCCTGAAGATTACCTTATGGTGGTTGATGAAAGCCACGTAACCGTGTCTCAGGTTCACGCCATGTATGGTGGTGATAGAAGTCGAAAGGAAAACCTTGTTGAATATGGATTCCGTCTACCTGCTGCCATGGACAATAGACCACTTAAGTTTGAGGAATTTGAAGCTCTACAAAATCAAGTTATTTATGTAAGTGCTACTCCAGCAGACTATGAGCTTCAAAAAAGTGATGGGGTTTATGTTGAACAAGTTATTAGACCAACTGGGTTATTGGATCCCGAAATTGAAGTCCGCCCAAGTTTGAATCAGATTGATGACTTGCTTGAAGAGATCCAAACCAGAATTGAAAAAGATGAACGTGTATTGGTTACAACACTTACCAAACGTATGGCTGAAGAGTTGACCAAATATATGGCAAGAATACAAATCCGTTGTCGTTATATACACAGCGATGTAGATACTTTGGAGCGGGTAGAAATCATGCAAGATCTAAGAAAGGGATTATTTGATGTATTGGTTGGTGTTAATCTACTAAGAGAAGGGCTAGATCTTCCAGAAGTATCCTTGGTTGCTATTTTAGATGCCGATAAGGAAGGATTCCTTCGTTCAGCACGATCGCTTACCCAGACCGTTGGACGTGCTGCAAGAAACCTAAACGGTAAAGCTATCATGTACGCCGATAAAATTACCAAAAGCATGCAACAAACTATTGATGAAACAACCTACCGACGTACAAAACAGATTAACTACAATCTAGCCAATAACTTAACACCAAAGGCCTTAAACAAAAGTTTGGATAGTGCATTGGCTAAAAACTCACTAAGTACAGGATACTACGAGTTGGAAAAACAAAAGGCTGCAGAGCCAGAAAGTGAATACCTTAGCAAACCACAGGTAGAAAAGAAAATTAGGGAAACCAGAAAGCAAATGGAAGAAGCAGCTAAAGCCCTAGATTTCATAGCTGCAGCAAAATTAAGAGACACTATGAAGGCCTATCAAGAACAACTGCAAAACCTCAAATCTTAGCTAGTTATATTGAACTTTAAAAATATCGATAAGTACATCAGCAGGAACTACTCGATTTGGAAAACTTTCCATTAAGTAAAGCACTCGATTAATCGATTCACGACTTAACCCCATTTTAAGACCGTAATCGTACAATTTAAAGAGTTCATTTTCAGAAGGGTTATGATCTATATTCATCAACAATAATAGCCTATGAAACTGTACAATGCGTTCACTATGTGACTTTAAATGGATACAGTTAATGGGATTTTTAACCAAATAATCAAAATCCTCCCTACTGACATCTAACTGTCCGGCTATGGCCAACAGGAAATTGTACTCGATATTTTTGAGGCAATTATCTGTTTTGGCAAAAGCTATCATCTCCGATAATAAGCTCAACTTTTCCACTCTGTTAGCCATAACAATATTATTAATAATTATACATTTATAAATTTACATATAAGAAAGTTTTGATAATCGTTGATAAGTCGCTAGTTATCGAAAATAAATCGGGTATTGGTCGGTTATTATTATGTTTTCATCTAAATATAAATACTTTAAAGCCTCATTAGTATTACATTCTACCTTTATTACCACTAACAATATTGGTCTTTCCAAGAGGTTTTTCCTAAATCATCCTACAAACAGCTTTAAAAATTTCACAAAATTCTATTTCCTATTTTTATAGCTCATATAAAGCCATTACCTTGCAAGCCGCTTATAATCATATAATTCAACCAACTTTTATGTTTACCGACTTAGTACAGGTCAAAAAAAGACCCAAATTTTCTGCCTCACAAATAAAAGCTCTCAACGCCAGATACAGGCCATTGACGATTGAACAGCGTGTTGAAACTTTATATACGGACTTTAACCTTTCCGAAGTTATGCTAACAAGCTCATTTGCTGCCACGTCTGCATTCTTACTAAAGCTTTTTTCTGATGTAAACAACCAACAAAAAGTTTACTTTATTGATACTGGTTATCATTTTGAAGAAACTCTAGCCTATAAGGAGATGCTTATAGAGCTTTATAATCTTGATGTAAAATCAATTAGTGCACTACAAGAAGAGCACGAATTTACTCTAAAAGATAAAACCTGGAGCAAAAACCCTGATTTTTGTTGCTCAATAAACAAGGTCAAGCCTCTGGATATTATAAAACAATATTATAGTGTTTGGGTTTCCGGGCTTATGGAGTGGCAAAGCGATCATCGCTCAACATTGGATATTTTTGAAATGCGTGGTGACATTCTAAAATTCTATCCTTTATTGGATGTTACCAAAGATGAAAGAGATGAATACATTAAAGAACATGCTTTACCATTTCACCCTCTTGTACCAAAAGGCTACAATTCCATTGGCTGTAAGCACTGTACAGTACCTGGAGAAGACAGAAGCGGGCGCTGGAACAATAACCCAAAAACCGAATGTGGGCTCCACCTTTAAAAATACAAAACCCCTAATAGTGGACATTAGGGGTTTCTAAAGACTAATTCAGGTTTTTGGTATCCAGGCCTGAGTAACTGGAAAATCTTTTAATCCATTAGGTTGTAATCCTACTCATTAACGCTGTTCTCTTTTAACGTTATTCCTTAAAAAGAATACAGTTCGCACTTCGTTTGTCAAAAAACGAGTTTAACAATCTACTGTTTCCTAAAGAATGTGGAGGTTACCTAAAATGAAAAGAGTAGTGATCGACACTACTCTTTTTTTATTAGCTTGTTATTCTGTTATGCAAGTACTTGCTGTACCTTATCTGCAGCTTCTTGGAATTCTACTGCTGAGTGTACTGCTAATCCTGAGTTATCGATTAACTCTTTAGCAATCTCTGCGTTTGTTCCTTGAAGGCGAACAATAATTGGCACATTAATAGCATCGCCCATGTTCTTGTATGCGTCTACCACACCTTGTGCCACACGGTCACAACGTACAATACCACCAAATATATTGATAAGAATAGCTTTTACATTTGGATCCTTAAGGATAATTCTGAAAGCAGCCTCAACACGAGCAGCATCTGCAGTTCCTCCAACGTCAAGGAAGTTTGCAGGCTCACCTCCTGCTTGCTTAATCAAATCCATAGTAGCCATTGCCAATCCAGCACCATTTACCATACATCCTACGTTACCATCAAGGTCTACATAGTTAAGACCTACTTCCTTAGCTTCAACCTCGATTGGGTTTTCTTCTCTAAGGTCTCTTAAGTTTACATAGTCTTTATGGCGGTAAAGTGCATTGTCATCAATAGTTACTTTAGCATCAACAGCCATGATTTTGTCATCACTTGTTTTCAATACTGGGTTGATTTCAAACAAAGACGAATCAGATTCTACGTATGCAGTATATAAAGCTGTAACGAATTTTGTCATTTCCTTGAATGCAGCACCAGACAACCCTAAGTTAAAGGCTACGCGACGCGCTTGGAAAGGCATAATCCCAACAGCAGGATCTATCTCTTCAGTGAATATCAAATGAGGAGTTTCTTCTGCTACAGTTTCAATATCCATACCACCTTCTGTAGAATACATGATCATGTTTCTACCAGTAGCACGGTTCAATAAAACAGACATATAGAATTCTTCCGGCTCGCTATCTCCAGGATAGTAAACATCTTCGGCAACAAGCACTTGGTGAACTTTTTTACCTTCAGCAGATGTTTGTGGAGTGATAAGGTTCATCCCTATGATTTGTCCTGCAATTTCTTCTACTTCCTGTAGGTTTTTAGCAAGCTTTACACCTCCACCTTTACCACGGCCACCAGCGTGAATCTGAGCCTTGATAACGTGCCATCCGGTTCCGGTTTCTTCAGTTAACTGTTTTGCAGCTGCTACTGCCTCTTGAGCATTTTGGGCTACGATACCGCGTTGTACGCGTACTCCAAAACTGCTTAATATTTCTTTTCCTTGATATTCGTGTAAATTCATTTTCCTAATCAAAAAATTTATAGATGCACAAAAGTAAACAACCTAATGGTTTTAACCAATTAATTTTGTTAAGATTCATTTTCTTTCACCAACTCATACACCTATTGCTTTATTGCCCTAACTTCATAAAGTATATATGAAAAAACTTCGCTAATTTTGCAGCCTATTAATTTTACCTTAATAAAACAATGGATAATAATACCTTATTGCAGATAGCAAATGATTTTGGAAGCCCTGTGTATGTTTATGATGCAGAGAAGATTGTAAGTCAGTATAAACGCTTAACCTCGGCTTTCAGTAAGGTAAAGAACATCCGTGTGAACTATGCTGTAAAAGCACTGTCCAACATATCAGTCCTTAAACTTCTTAAAACTTTGGGGTCTTGCTTAGACACAGTATCTATCCAAGAGGTACAAATTGGTCTTAAAGCTGGATTTAATCCTGAGCAGATTATCTATACGCCAAACGGTGTATCTCTTGAAGAAATAGAAATGGCGGCTAAACTTGGAGTTCAGATCAATATTGATAACTTGTCTATTCTAGAACAATTTGGAACCAAATACCCAAATACTCCAGTTTGTATTCGTATTAACCCTCATGTAATGGCGGGAGGAAATACAAACATTTCTGTTGGACACATAGACAGTAAGTTTGGGATTTCCATTCACCAAATTCCACACATCTTACGTATTGTTGAAAATACCAAGATGAACATTAACGGAATTCACATGCATACTGGTAGTGATATTTTGGATATTGATGTATTTCTTTATGCCAGTGAAATCCTTTTCGATACTGCTAAGCAATTTAAAGATCTTGAATTTGTAGATTTCGGTTCTGGCTTTAAAGTACCTTATAAAGAAGGTGACATAGAAACCAATATTGAAGAATTTGGCGAAAAACTAAGTGCGCGTTTTAATGAATTCTGTAAAAACTACGGAAAGGATTTAACCCTTGCTTTCGAGCCTGGTAAATTTTTGGTAAGTGAAGCTGGAATGTTTCTAACCAAAGTAAATGTTGTTAAACAAACTACATCTACTGTTTTTGCACAAATAGATTCTGGTTTCAACCACTTGATTCGTCCTATGCTTTACGGGGCGAAACATGAAATTGTAAATATCTCAAACCCTGACGGACGTGAACGTTTCTACTCTGTAGTAGGTTACATTTGTGAAACGGATACTTTCGCCAACAATAAACGCATTAAGGAAATTACCGAAGGTGATATTTTGGCGTTTAAAAATGCAGGAGCATATTGCTACTCTATGTCTTCTAACTATAACTCACGTTACAGACCTGCTGAAGTGCTTTGGTATAACAACGAAGCCCATCTGATAAGAAAAAGAGAAACATTCGACGACCTAACAAGGAACCAAGTTGAAATGGAATTTTAAAATAGTAAGCGCCACAATGTTGGCGCTTTTTTTATACCTTTAGAATAAACATCACTGATTATGAAAGCACTAAGTTGGGATGCATTCACTAAACGTATACACATTAAAGCACCTTTAAGGATTATTTACGACTGTTGGTCTACAGAAAAAGGAATTACCTCATGGTTTTTAGAGTCGGCAGATTTTATCAGGCACGGTGAACATCTGGCACCCGAAGAGCCCATACAAAAGGGGGACGATTATACTTGGAGATGGCATAATTGGGATGGAGAGGAAAAAGGTCAAATACTCGAAGCCAATGGCAAAAATCTCATAAAATTCACTTTTGCAGGAAAATGCATAGTAACAGTAAAAATGGAACAAAAGGATTCAAGTGTATTGGTTTCCTTAGAACAGGCCAATATTCCAAAAGACGAAAAAAGTAAATTAGAAATTTTCTATGGCTGCAGCAACGGCTGGACCTTTTGGTTGGCCAATCTCAAAGCAAAGTTAGAGTACAACATTATGCTAAATGAAACCGATGTAGACTTGCGCAATGTAGGGCTTGCTGGTTATGAGTATGTAAACATGTAATTTCCCCCATTACTACTAACCTCTCCTACTTCTACAAACAAACCAAATGATGAGTCTACTCTTCCTTCAAAAACAATCCATAAAGGTTGTTTTACTTTTAAGTTTAATGCTTTCATTTTCCTGTAAACAAAAGCAATCGACCAAAACACCTGAACAATCTACGATTTCAACCTATTTGGACTACTCTAATAGTCCTGATCAGTTTACAGGAGGTATAAATATGATTCCCATAGAAACGCCTAGAGGAACTTTTAAGGTTTATACAAAACGTATTGGCAACAACCCCAAAATGAGAGTACTATTGCTTCACGGCGGTCCTGGTTGCACTCACGAACAGTTCGGCTGTTTTGATGGCTATTTACCAAAAGAAGGAATTGAATACATTTACTATGACCAATTAGACTCGTACTATAGTGATAAACCTAATGATTCTACCTTATGGACTACTGATCGCTTTGTAGAAGAAGTAGAGCAAGTTAGGAAAGCGCTAGGTTTGAATGAGGATAATTTCTATCTGTACGGACAGTCGTGGGGTGGAATCCTAGCTATGGAATACGCTCTAAAATACCAGCAACATCTAAAGGGCCTTATTATCTCAAATATGATGGCGAGCATTCCAAAATATGAGCAATATGCAGCCGATGTATTAGGCCCACAACTACCTAAGAACATCTTGGAAGAAATTAAATCTTTGGAAGCAAACAATGATTTTGGCAATCCCAGATACGAAGAGTTGGTTACCTCTTACTATTATCCTGAACATGTATTGAGAATGCCCTTAGATCAATGGCCCAAATCCATAAACTTAATGATGGAGCATCTCAACCCAAACATATATGTTTATATGCAAGGATACAGTGAGTTTGGAGTTACAGGTAATGCCTCTTTAAAAGGATGGGATGTTTCCAACAGATTAAACTCCATAACTGTTCCAACTTTAATGATTGGGGCTAAATATGACACCATGGATCCCAAATACATGGAATGGATGGCCAGTGAAGTACATAACGGACGCTTTTTATATTGCCCAAATGGGAGTCACTTATCCCAGTATGATGATCAGAAAACCTATTTCAGTGGACTTATTAAATTCATCAAGGATGTAAATAATGGAAATTTCACCCCAAAAAGCTAATCTCCCTACCCATGAATACTATTTCCAATCGAACTAAAAGAATTCAATCAATAGACTTATTGCGCGGATTGGTTATGGTTATAATGGCCCTGGACCATGTTAGAGACTATACACATCATGGATTTCTTTTCAGCAATCCCACCGATTTGAACACCACAACACCTGCGTTATTTTTTACTCGCTGGATTACCCATTTCTGTGCTCCTGTGTTTGTATTTCTAGCTGGAACATCAGCCTTTCTTTACGGACAAAAACAGGAAAACACTAAAACACTTTCAAAATTCTTGTTTACTAGGGGGCTATGGCTCGTATTTATCGAATTGACTGTGGTAAACTTCGCCTGGACATTTGACATTCGTTTAGGTGTTCACATACTTCAGGTAATTTGGGCTATTGGACTTTCTATGATAGTTTTATCGGTATGCGTTTTCCTTTCCAAAAAAGCACTACTTGTAATAGGTTTGGCAATAGTCTTTCTTCATAATACTTTGGACAACATCACTTTTTCTGGATCAAGTCCTTTCAATATATTATGGTATATATTACATCAAAGTAATTTTGTACCATTCAGCAACGGAAACATGGTTGCTTTCGCTTACCCCATACTACCTTGGATTGGCGTAATGATTTTGGGGTATTGCTTCGGAAGTCTTTACAAACCAGAATTTTATGCTTCGAAGCGGAAGCAATGGCTATACATACTTGGTAGTAGTAGTATTGTTTTGTTTATAATTTTGCGGGCATTGAATATTTATGGGGATATGGGTACTTGGAGTGTTCAAAAAAATGGACTTTTCACCTTCATGTCTTTCCTAAATACAACAAAATACCCTCCATCTTTACTTTACTTATTGATGACAGTTGGTCCCTCCCTCTTTTTTTTAGCGATTACAGAATCAGCAAAGGGTTGGTTAAGCAAAGCCCTTGTTATCATTGGAAGAGTACCATTTTTCTATTATATAATACATCTCTACATTGTACACCTCATTGGCTTTATAGCATTAAATGTTTTAGGACTTAATTGGAAAGAGTATATACTAACCCCTACGCGATTTACATCTAGCACTTTAGCTTCGTACGGCTTCGACCTTTGGGTAACATATGTTGTTTGGATTATGGTAGTTGTTATGTTATACCCCTTGTGTCAATGGTATCAGCAGTACAAAGCAACAAACCCTAAAAAGTGGTGGCTAAGCTACTTATAAAACTCCCAAACAATTAAAAAACAGCAATTTAAACAAACAACAAGAGTTATTTTTTCTTACTTTTGACCTTGCTACTTTTCTTCCAAAACCTACCTATGTTATCCCTAAGGTCCCCTATAGCGTTTCAATACTGATTATTAACCATCTAAATACACTTTAATATGAAAACGCTCAATTATTTGTTTTTTACTCTGGCCCTTTTCATGTTCTCCGGAACTGTGAATGCTCAGGATGAAGAAATGAAACCAAAGAAGTACGACAATCCTGAATGGTATTATGTTGTTTACATTGACTATGAAACCGGTAAATTCCAAAAGGCCATGGATATTGTAGAGAACTATTATATGAAAGCTACTAAAAGCGCTAATCTCCCTGGCCCTTATATGGTTATGGAAATGAACTCAGGGGAATACGATTTAATGGTAGTCTGGAAACTTAAAGACGGGCTTGATAGCATGAATTGGGAAATTAGCCCTGATGATATTAAGTGGCGCCAAGCTTTCACAAAGCTGGTAGGAGACAAAGAAAAGGCGGATAAAATCCACGAAGAATACCAATCTTATGTCCGTTCATCTATGGGACAATTGGCTAGAAAAAAATGGTAACTATATATAAGACAAAGGGGCTTAAAGCCCCTTTGTTATTTTACACTTCCTAAAAACTGGCTTATTCCCGAGTAAATTGGATTTCCAGACATCCTTCTAAACGATGCGATCTGACCACAATGCCATATTGCATCAGCTATGGGACCATTGATTGCATTCCAAAACGGAAAACTTGCGCTACTATCACCCCCTACCAATTCAATGGTAATCAAGGAAAGATCTTCACTTTCTTTCAAAATTCCTGAAGCCTCTTTTAAATTCCTCAAAGTTTGAGCACGCAGCGTTTCGTAATCCAATTCAGACTCCTCTATGTTTGTGATTGTTGGCGTTCCTGTTGCAGCATTAACAATCACTTTAGATAGCCTATAAATATGTTCAAGGGTTTCTCCTACCGAACGTGCTTCAGGACTTGGCCGCAAGGCTAAATCCTCTTCCGTAAGCGAATCTGTTGCCCAGTAAAACCGAAAGCCCAAACCGTCGACCATTCGGGAAGCTACCGTTCCTGCCGTAAAGTTCTTAGGAGCTTCAGGAATCTCCTTATAAGGCAATTCATTTGAAGGATTCTGGGCCATAGTAAATATTGAAAATAAAAGGGTAAAACAAATTAAAAATCTGCGCATAACACTTGTTAATTATCTAATTAAGACCATATCTATCAAAGAGATATACCAAAGCAGCCATAGTCGCTGCTCCCAACTCCAATTCTCTTTTGTTGACAGCTTCAAAAGTATCTTTTGTGGTATGATGGTAATCAAAATAACGTTGACTGTCTGGTCTCAAGCCTGCGACTACATTTGTATTTGTTTTTAGTGGACCAACATCTGCACCACTTCCTTCTTTAACGAAATAATGAATCAAATACGGTTCAAACAGTGACCTCCACTCTAATACCGCATTAAAATTAGCATCACTACAATCAAAAGAAAAACCTCGAGGAGTAAATCCTCCGGCATCACTTTCTAGAGAAAAAATATGGGTTTCACCTTTTCTTTTTGCTTCTTCAGCATATTTTTTTGCACCTCGTAAACCATTTTCCTCATTCATAAACATAACAACTCGAATGCTGCGTTTAGGCTTAATGCCTGTTTCCTTGAACAACCTTAACACCTCCATTGACTGTACAATTCCCGCACCATCATCATGAGCCCCATCTCCAAGATCCCAAGAATCCAAATGTCCCCCTACAACGATATATTCATCAGGAAATTCACTCCCTTTAATTTCGCCAATGACATTATACGATTGTACATCTGTCATTTGCTTACAATTTTGTTTAAAATAAAATTGAACCCCCTCGTCAAGCTTCAGCATACTACTCAACAATTCAGCACCATGAACACTTATGGCTGCAGAAGGTATACGTTGTGATTCTGGCAAATCTTCATAGGTCATATATCCCGTATGGGGACTATCGTCATCACTCAAAGTCATAGACCTTACTATTACGGCTATGGCACCGTAATTTGCCGCTTCGAGGGCACCTTTGTAACGTTGATCAACACATCCTCCATAAGCTTCAAACGTATTGATTAAATCGGCTTGCATTGGTCGATTATAAAACACAATCTTCCCTGAAACTTTTTCATTACCCAAATCTTGGAGTTCTTCAAAAGATTTCACTTCTATAATTGGAGCCTTTATACCAAGGGCAGATGTAGCAACAGAACCTCCCAACGCACAAATATTAACAGTTGTAGTTTGTCCTTTAGAAGATTCTACATAAGCATATTCCTTAGCCCCTCGTACCCAGCGAGGTACCATAACGGGTTGCAACCAAACTTTATCCAACCTTAATTGCTCAAGCTCTTCCTTCCCCCAGGCTACAGCACGTTCTGCACCCAAAGACCCCGATAAACGGCCACCAATTTGATTGGACAAATAATCCAACCATTCATAACTTTTACCATTGGTGAGTGCTTTATTATAAATTGTTTTGATTACCTGTTCATTGGTTTGCGAAAAATTGTTTAAATGGATTAACAGCACCACAAACAGCGTAAAAAAATACTTCATACCTGGCAATTTCATTTTGGTGATTTAAGGGTTAAAGATAAAATTTCCCTTAAGGACAGTCGTAAAAAATTCATAAAAATTGAATGTAAAACCTATTACTCCTCCTCCAATTGTCGTTTATACAATTCTAAATTAGCTCTAGTTACCTCATCAAGCTTTGGCTCCTTGATATCCTCATACTTCTTTAAGTTATCATAAAGTATTCTTGCTACTATATACCTTGCTGTAGCTTTATCGTCAGATGGTATTACATACCAAGGAGCATAATCTGTAGACGTTCGGTTGATGGCATCTTCATAACACATCCTATACTGACTCCAAAGTTTACGTTCCTTTAAATCGCTGGCAGAAAACTTCCAGTGCTTGTTTTCCTTTCTTAAACGCCTTAACAACCTGTTACGCTGTTCCCCTTTCGATAAATGAAGATAAAACTTAAACACAATAGCTCCGTTATTAGTTATATGTCTTTCAAAATCGTTAATCGATTTAAAGCGTTGATCCCAAAAGGCTTCTGTTACATCTTCAACTTTATTAATATTGGGAAGATTTTCATTCAATAAATATTCGGGATGAACCCTTGTAATAAGCACATTCTCATAATGTGTTCTATTAAAAACCCCAAATTTCCCTCTTGCTGGTAACCTAAAATAATGGCGCCATAAAAAGTCATGTTTAAGCTCCAAACTTGAAGGTGTTTTAAAACTATGCACTACAATACCTCGACTATTAAAATCCTTGAATACTTCGCGAATCAAACTGTCCTTTCCGGCCGTATCCATCCCTTGTAAACAAACCAAAACAGAATATTTACCATGAGCATACATAGTATCCTGAAGTTTTCCCAAAGACTCTCTCACCTTTTCCAATTCTTTTTCCAGTTTCTTTTCTGATGCATTAAGATCCAATTTAGTTGGAATTTTTGAAAGATTCATTTTTGAAGTAGCCTTGAACTGTTTTACGTTAACGGATTTCATGAGATAAAGTGTAAAGATTTTCTATTTTCAAGATACCACATTCGGTAGAAGTTGCCAAGAAAAGAATCCCTACAGAAATTTTTTCTTACTTTTACCCTACCTACTTATGAATTTTAAAAACTCAAATCAATGAAAAATTACTACTTATTTTCCCTAATATTGACATGTTATGTCCATACATCAGGACGGGCACAATGTTCCGAAGCAGACTCCGATATGGTTTACGCTTATTCGCATGTTAAATCAGCCTACGAAGCCAACAACCTAACCCATTTAAAATATTACGCTAACCGATCCAAGGAATCTTTCGAAAGGGTTAAGGCTATTTTAGACAAATGTGGAAACTGTCAAAAAGCTAACAACCTTACTTATGATAACATTGAATATTTATCTAAAGTTGAAGAGGTTGAAAAATACGAAACAGGGCGCTACTACACTCAAAAAGCAAAAGAGCTATCAGTAACAATCATGGATGAACTCGCCTTGTGTTCTCAAATTGAAGAAGAGAGTCCCGGAGCAGAGCTGGCCAGTTTGGCAGAGGAACAGGAGCGCTTAAAAGATCAACAAGAAGCTTTAAAGCGTCAAGAAGAGGAATTAAAACAAAAGCTTGCTGAACAAAAGGAAAAAGAACTCCTGATAAAGAAGGAAGAACTCATAAAATCGTATCAGTTGGTTATCAATGACAATGTTGAGAATTACAACAAAGCATTGAAAATTTGTGGTTGTAATGAGAATCCAATTTCTGCATCTAACATTCAAAAGGCCGATTCCTCAGAAAGTCTTACAACTATTAAAAACTATTACATTGACTACTTAAAAACCCTTACCTCTAGCTATCTTGACAAACTTAGTAGTTGTGCAATTAATTAGTATTCACATAACAAAAAAGCCGGAACTTTTCAGTTCCGGCTTTTTTTTGTGTTTTCTATTTTGAAGCGAAGAGTTTAACATCGTTAACACTTACCTTTTTTTCTCCGAGGATAATTAAACGCTCTACCACGTTTCTTAACTCTCTAATATTTCCAGTCCAATCATATTCCTGAAGCAGCCTTATTGCCTTAGAATCAAAACCTTTAACAGCTGTACCTTGTTCTGATGCAATTTTATTTGCAAAATATTCCACAAGTAACGGAATATCATCGCGTCGATCGTTCAGTGCTGGTACCTCGATTAAAATAACAGCCAATCTATGGTACAAATCCTCACGAAATTTACCTCCTTCAATTTCCTTCTTTAAATCCTTATTGGTTGCAGCAACAACCCTCACGTTAACTTTAATATCCTTATCACTACCAACACGTTGAATTTTATTTTCTTGTAAAGCACGTAACACTTTTGCTTGTGCAGAGAGACTCATATCTCCTATTTCATCCAGGAAAATCGTTCCCCCATTGGCAGCTTCAAACTTTCCAGCTCTATCTTTATTGGCACTTGTAAAAGCTCCTTTCACGTGACCAAACAATTCGCTCTCTATCAACTCACTTGGAATTGCAGCACAATTCACTTCTATCATAGGCCCTTTAGACCGTTCACTCTTTTGGTGCAACCAATGAGCTACCAATTCTTTTCCTGTTCCATTGGGTCCAGTAATTAAAACACGTGCATCGGTTGGAGCAACTTTCTCTATAATTCCTTTGATATGTGTAATAGCCTCACTGTTGCCAATCATTTCGTAGTTCTTCCCAACTTTCTTTTTTAGAATCTTATTTTCAACTACTAGCTCCTTTCTATCTAGAGCGTTACGAACTGTATTCAATAGCCTGTTTAAATCTGGCGGTTTAGATATGTAATCAAAGGCTCCCAGTCTCATAGTGTTTACTGCGGTATCCAGATCACCATGACCTGAAATCATCACTATAGGGGTTTCAGGTTTAATCTTTCTAGCTGCTTCTAAAACCTCTACCCCATCCATTTTAGGCATTTTTATGTCGCATAGCACTAAATCGAAATCGTTATCTTTTATTTTTTCAATTCCGACTAGACCATCTTCTGCTTCTGCTACTTCGTAGTTTTCACTTTCTTCAGAAAGAATCTTTACCAAGACACGACGAATCGAAGCCTCATCTTCTATAACTAAAATTTTAGGCATTTTAAATCTCTATTTTTGAATGATGTGAACATCACGTTGAGGAAATGGTATACTAACATTATGCTCCCTGAAAAGCTCATCAATTTTAAAACGGATATCGCTCTTAGGGACGGCTGCTGTGAAACTGTCGTTAATTGTAAAGATCAGCCTAAATACCAAAGCACTATCACCAAAATCCATAAATCGTACAGCTGGAGGAGGGGTATCCAAAACCTCTGGATGTGAGCTTGCCGCCTCCAATAATAGGCGCTTAACTAATTGTACATCGCTACCATAGGCTACACCAACATCTACACTCTCTCGTGTTGCTGTGCCATTCTGCGTCCAATTGTACAAGCTATTGGTTAGGTAAAGGTGATTAGGAATAATCATCACTTTGTTATCGATGGTAACCGCTCTTGTAGTACGTAGTTTTATTTCCTCTACACGCCCTACTCTACCATCAATTTCTATAATATCTCCCACATGAACTGATTGATCAACCAAAATGAATACCCCGGAAATAATATCCTGAAACAAGGTTTGCAAAGCGAGACCAACACCTATCAATAGCGCAGCAGATGCAGCAAAAACCGCAGTTACATTCACCCCCATGGAGTGAAGGGTTATCAGAAAAATAATAAGATAAATAAGCCATCGCCCATAAGAAAACAGCATTCCAAATTTCACTTTATCGTCATGGGGTAGTTTACTGGTAATAACCCGCTTAAGGAATCTCATTAAAAAGCTCGCAGCCAACAATACTACAAAGAGCATTAAAATTCCATATACCGGAATACTAATTTGGTCCGTAAATTGGATAGTATACCACAAAACCTCTTTAATTTCCTTCATTAAAACTAATATTTAATCCATTTAATAAGTTCACGATAACTCGGTTTCTTTCCATACATTAAAATCCCTACTCGGTAAATCTTTGCGGCAAACCAAACCGTTCCCATAAACGTTACCAGAAGCAACATTAGTGATAGAATTTGTTGCCATAAAGGCACCCCAAACGGAATACGCATCAACATGACTACCGGCGAGGTGAACGGAATAAAAGAAAACACAGTAGAAACCGTTCCATGGGGATCCTCGATAACTGTAAATATACCAATATAAACGGCAAGTATTAAAGGCATTAAAATTGGCAGGATAAACTGTTGGGTATCTGTTTCATTATCAACAGCGGCTCCAATTGCGGCGTATAGGGAACTATACAAAAGATAGCCTCCAATAAAAAACATAACAAATGCAATTACAAGATTAGCTATGGGTAAATGGTAAAAAGCTGTAATTATTTGCTGTATTTCCATGTTTACATTTTGACTTTGAATGGCTTGTTCAACCACGACTTGTTGCTGGGTTTGCATTTCCATAAAGTTAACCCCAAAAATAGTAGAAACAATCATTAACAGCACCCCTCCAAGTATGACCCAAATAACAAATTGAGTAATCCCTGCCAAAGATGTTCCTATAATTTTGCCCAACATCAACTGAATAGGTTTAACTGAAGAAATGATAACCTCTATAATTCTACTGGTTTTCTCCTCAATAACACTACGCATAATCATATTACCATAAATGATAATAAACATGAACAATAAATAACCAGCCGCACCACCAAACGTTAGCTTAATAACACTATCAATTTTTGAGGTTTTCTCTCCAGAAAAACTTTCCTGATCAATTGTTACTTGAATTCGAGAGGCGTTGATAAGCCGAAGATCAACACCTGAATTGCTCAATTTTTGATCTGCAATCTGTTTTTCCAATTTCTTCTCCAAATCGGTCATCAAACTTAAGGAAGGACTATCTTCAGAATAAAATGTAATTCCTTTAGACAAGCTATCCAAACTTTGAACTGGTGCCACATGCAACAAACCATAGGCATTGGTTTCCGCTACTATCTTCTTAGCTTCAGTCAAGGACATATGCCCCAATAAAGTATAAGTGATGTTATCTGTGTTTTGAAATACCTCCTGCAGCATTCCAGATTCATCCAATACAGAGATACTACGCTTTTTATTATTGTTGATTTGGGATAAATAAGCGACTACTGCAACAAGTACTATCATTATAACTGGACTGAGAATAGTCATAACAATAAACGACTTATTTCTAACCTTAGTAAGGTATTCCCGTTTTATAACTAGTGGTAAATGGTTCATGGTTTATGACTCTTTACTGCTTGAATAAAAATATTATTGATACTTGGAATCAACTCAACAAAATGGGAAACCTCACCTTTAGTGGTCAAATATGATAATAGCTCGTTAGGTGACTCTCCGTTGTTTAGTTTGATATTAAGCTTAAGTTGTTCATCAATAGTTTTAAACTCCGCAGGTGTTACAGAAAATTTACTCTTAAGCTCTCTCTCTAGAAAGGCATTGTCCTTACTGGTAATACCTACTTCGTATGTGTTTGTTTTGTACTGGCGCTTTATATCCATTAACTTACCCTTAAGGATAAGGTTTGATTTATTAATAAGAGCTATATCATCACAAAGCTCTTCAACAGATTCCATACGATGGGTAGAAAAAATGACAGTAGCTCCTTCTTCACGCAAACGCAGAATCTCATCTTTTATTAAGTTAGCATTAATTGGATCAAATCCAGAAAAAGGCTCATCGAAAATCAATAGTTTAGGTTTATGGAGCACGGTAACTATAAACTGAACCTTTTGAGCCATACCTTTGGAAAGCTCTTGGATTTTCTTGTCCCACCAATCGCCAATCTCCAAGCGCTCAAACCAAACTTTTAACCTTACTTTTGCTTCTGCTTTACTAAGCCCCTTTAACTGTGCTAGATATAAAGCCTGCTCACCAACCTTCATAGATTTATACAATCCCCTCTCTTCAGGTAAATATCCAATATCTTTAATATGCTCTAATTGCAAAGGTTCTCCGTCAAGGAGCACTTGACCTGAATCAGGCATTGTTATTTGGTTAATAATTCTAAGAAGTGTTGTTTTACCAGCACCATTAGGCCCCAACAACCCAAAGATACTCCCTTTAGGCACTGAAATGGAAACGCCGTTAAGAGCAGTAGCTTCTCCAAACTTTTTAGAAACAGATTGAGCTTCTAATATGTTGTTCATATCCGTAATTATTTGCTAGGGGATAAAGATATTAAATGTTGTAGAGCAAAGTTTACTTCGATGATTTAAATTTTGAGAAGCCTCATAAAACACAAAACCCATCCTTAAGTAATCAACTTGAAATAAGGATGGGAAAAAATTGCTATGAAAAAGAAAAATTACCACTAAAATGGATTAGTGATTAATCAAATATAAGGTTTTTTCTTAAATATTTATTAATTTTTCTGCATTTAAGTTAAAATAAATAAAAAAAATCCACTTTTATCAAAGTGGATTTTTTATAACTATATTACTTACAATATGTTATGAAAACATATCTTTTACTTTTTCAAAAAAAGATTTTTCGGACCCTTCTGGTTTTGGATTGAAATTATCATCATCTTTCATGCTTTCAAAGAATTCTCTTTGTTGCTTATTTAGCTCTTGAGGTGTCCACACATTAACATGAACTAAAAGATCACCTCTACCATAACCATTTATACTCGGTATCCCTTTGCCTCTAAGTCGTAATATTTTACCAGATTGTACTCCTTGATCTATCTTAATACGCACTTTACCTGTAACCGTATCTATTTCCTTGGAAGTTCCCAATACTGCATCTGGATAACTTACGTAAAGATCATAATGAAGGTTATCACCCTCACGTTGTAAGGTTGCATGTTCCAACTCTTCAATAGCTACCAATAAATCTCCTGCGATACCATTACCAGGAGCTTCATTACCTTTACCAGATACTTTAAGCTGCATACCATCAACAACACCTGCAGGTATTTTAATAGAAACAGTTTCTTCTTTAACCTTCATACCTTGCGCATCGGCATCGGCTGGTTTTTTATCAATTATCTGACCTGCACCTCCACAAGCATTACATGTTGTTGCCGTTTGCATACGGCCCAATATAGTATTTGTAATGCGGGTTACTTGACCACTTCCGTTACAAGTAGTACAAGTTTTGTAAGTTGTACCATCTGCCTGAACCTTACGCTTTACCTTAATTTTTTTCTCAACTCCATTGGCAATTTCTTCCAAGGTTAATTTTACGCGAATACGTAGGTTACTACCTTTAACGCGACGTTGGCCTCCGCCATTGAATCCTCCTCCAAAACCAGAGAATCCTCCACCACCAAAGGCACTTCCAAAAATATCTCCGAACTGGCTAAATATGTCATCCATATTCATACCGCCACCGCCAAATCCTCCTGCACCATCGAAGGCCTGATGACCAAATTGATCATAACGCGACTTCTTCTCAGGATTACTCAAAACCTCATACGCTTCGGCCGCCTCCTTAAACTTAGCCTCGGCTTCATGATCGTTAGGGTTTTTATCCGGATGATACTTAATAGCCATCTTCCGGTAAGCTTTTTTTATTTCTGCCGCACTGGCCCCCTTATCTACTCCTAATATTTCGTAATAATCTCTCTTCATATTGATTTATAAGCTGTCGTGCGTAGTTCTTTTAAATAAACGCATTAAACATAGATTCTTTATTGCCCAATAACCACTTTAGGGAAACGGATAACCTTATCACCCAATTTATACCCCTTTTCTATAACGTCGATAATTTTACCTTTAAGGTCTTCACTAGGCGCTGGTATTTGAGTAACAGCTTCATGATCGTCGGCATTAAACACATCTCCTTGAACCACTTCTACAGGACTCAGCCCTTTTTGCTCAAGAGTGCTTTTTAGTTTACTACTAATAAGCTCAACCCCTTTTAGTAAGTCTTTTTCTTGTGTTTTTGCTATCTCTACATAAGCTCTGTCAAAATCATCAAGAACAGGAAGCAAGGCCTTAATCACATCCTCTCCTGCCGTTTTAAAAAGTTCAATACGCTCTTTAGCTGTACGTCTTTTATAATTTTCAAACTCAGCAAATAGACGTAAAAATTTATCTTTCTCCTGTTTTAACTCCTCTTGAAGTTTTTCCTCTATGCTCTGTACTTCTTGTTCCTCTACCTCAACAGTTTGCTCTTGTGTCGTCTCGGTCTGGTCATCCACTAAATGCTCTTTATTATCTTTTTTACTCATTTGTAAAGTGATTTAAATCAATCTTGCAATTTTGGTAGGCAAAAGTACTGCCATTATCAAATAAATGTCAAAATGTCACCAATATTTTTTTTTATTTCTTGGCAGTGAGTCTCCCAAATACGTATTTTTGTGGTTTAACCATTAAAAATTTAACTTATGAAAAGAACATTGTTAAATATGTTTGTTGTTATGGCCTTGGCTTTTGGAACCTCATCATGTAAAGAAAAGGCTAAGGAAGCTGACACTACAGAAGCCCAGCCAGCTGCTGTAGCCGAAAGCTTGACAAACAATTACACTGCCGACGCCGACAACTCCATTATTGAATGGAAAGGCTCTAAACCAACCGGAACCCATAACGGAACAATTAACATTGAAACAGGAACACTACAAGTAAAAGATGGCGAAATTCTTAGTGGAACTTTCCTAATCGACATGAACTCAATTACCGTTCTAGATTTAGAAGGTGAGTACAAAAACAATCTTGAGTCACATTTGAAAGGAACCGTGGAAGGCAAAGAAGACCATTTTTTCAATGTTGCAAAATTCCCGACAGGTACTTTTGAAATTACTGAAACAAAACCAATGGACGGAGGACTGTTGTTGCTTTCCGGAAACCTATCTTTAAAGGACTCTAAGCACAATATTTCCTTTCCAGTTACTGTAACTACAGAAGGAGATTATATTACTATCAAGAGTGAGGAATTTGCAATTGACCGCACCAAGTGGGGCGTTAACTATGGCTCTAAAACCATCTTTGAAGATTTAGGAGATAAATTCGTTAATGACGATATTGTTTTGGCTGTCAATATTAAAGCAAAAAAACAAGCTTAATTAGCAAGATTCATAAGCCCCAACTATACTAACTATAAAAAGCTACCAATGGTAGCTTTTTTTTATTCGCCATACTCGGCTTTCAAAGCCATATTTAAACTGTGATACTTAAAGATGTAACCAGCCGCTTCTATTTTTTTAGAACTAACACGTTGGCTTGAATATAATAATTCATGCATTTCGCCCAAAACTAATTTCATGATAGTCTTTGGTATGTCAGGCAAAAAAAGAGGCCGCTTCATAACAGTTGCAAGAGTTTTTGTAAAGTCCCTGTTAGTTACAGGGTTAGGGGCTATAGCATTATATACACCTTGTAATCTCTCTTCAGCAAGAAATAAAATAATACCCGCCAAGTCGTCAATATGAATCCAAGATTGCCATTGTGTTCCCTTACCAAATGTAGCTCCCATACCCAGTTTAATTGGCGCTGCCATTTCCGGAAGCGCCCCTCCATGTGCAGAAAGCACCATACCAATCCGCATCTTGGTAATACTGATATTCAATTTGGAAAATCCATCAACAGCTCTTTCCCAGCGGTAAACCAACTTTCCCAGGAAAGAATTATCTACCTCTTTACAATCTTCTTCATAATAAGCTGTTAGGGAATCGGGATAGATATTCACACCACTTGCAGTCACAACCTGACGAACTTGATGATTGACAGTTTTCAAACTATTAATCAACAGCTCAGTACTCTTTATTCGACTATCCTCTATTTCCTTTTTATACCTAGGGGTCCAACGTTTTGAAACAGTAGCACCAGCTAAATGTACAATAACATCTACTCCATCAAAACATGATTTATCAATACTCCCAGCATCAACACTCCACAAAAAACCACGGTATTGTATATCATCCTTAACCTTACTAGATCGAGTAGTTAAGTAATTTACATGAATCCCCTGGGACAAACAATGCCTTACCACTGCTTGCCCTACAAGACCTGTTGCCCCTGTAATTAGAACTTTCATAGAGGTTTTTACTTAAAGTTAGGTATTGTAAACGGAAACAAAGGATTGATTAAGCAACGTTTAACAAAAAAGTAACGCCTCATTAAGATTTTAACTTTTGGTCGCCCTTAGCATTTCTCTTTTTCCTGGGGGGCCTGGCAATCGCTCAACGGTAAAGCCTACAGATTGCATAGCTCTTCTTACACTTCCTTTCGCCGAATATGTCACCAATACACCGCTATTTTTAAGTGCTTTGTACATTATTTCAAAAATATCCTCAGTCCATAATTCCGGCTGCACTCGAGCTCCAAAAGCATCAAAATAAACTAGGTCATATTTGGTTTCATCGGTAATCTCTTCAAACTTGAGCTCTCTCTTATGCAATGAAAATATCGAAGTTATTTCTGCTGTTTCTTCCCATTGTGTTTCATGAAGCTTTACAAAAAGATTCTGAACTTCATCAACATTAAGCTCCTTCGGGTAATCCATCGCCAAGGCCTGTTCCAGACTTACAGGAAACGCTTCCACTCCTGTATAATTCACAGCAAAACCATCACGAATACTCTCAAGCAGAGTAATAAAAGCATTAAGCCCTGTGCCAAAACCAATTTCAAGTATATTCAAATCTTGCTTTGGTTTATTAGTCTCTAGAAAATAACGTAACCCGTATTCTACAAACACATGATAAGCTTCTTGGATCGCACCATGTTTGGAATGATAGTGTTCATTCCATTCCGGAATATATATGGTTTTGGAACCATCTGCTGTTGTAATAATCTTTCTCTCCAAAGGTTTAGTTAGGGTATCAGTAATTTTTTAATCCTTGGAATTGGACCAGTACATTCGGTTTGGTGGCAAGAAATACAAACATTAACAGCATTGTTAAAGCGCTCCTTAGGCTCTAGATTAGATTCGGTATTGTAGATTTCCCTTTCGGCCTGAATAAATAATTCAGAAAAACTCTCAAAGGTTGCATTGCGTTTCTTAAAGTCGGACAACTCAGCTGAATGAATTCTCAAAAAACCCAAAGGGAACTCCGCTGGAAGCTCCCCCTTTATTATTTGCTCTTTTACTTCAAGATTATGCGCGTACATGGCATTCATTAAATTAGCCATTTCTGAAGGTTCGTACATATCAAAAACCAAAGGAGCATCACTCTTCTTGACAGTCTCTTTTAGCTGTTCTTTACACCCAAAAAATGAAAAAGAAATTAGAGCAACTAATAAGTGTTTCATATTTATTGATTAATCAAAACACCATCAGCTATAAAAGAATAACTGCGCTCTGGCGCTGTAATGGCTTCTATCTGCTCTTCACTTTTACCCGCATCAGATGCATAATGTTTGAGTTCGTCAACACTCACCTCATCTAAAAACGCTTTTCCATCGATAACTACTTCCTGCCCAGCAATATTCATTGGTACAAAAAAGGCATAATCCTTAAACTTTACCATAACCTTTTCACCATCTCCCATGTCAAGTTTCATCCAACACCCCTTAGCTTGACATACGGCATCAACTTTCCCAATTAATTTAACAGGCAGACTGTCTCCAACAGACATAGATGAATATTTTTCTGCAAACTCGGTTATTTGAACTGCGTTTTCATCTGTGATTTTTTCACCAAAAAAAACATATTCAGAATTCTGTGAAGTGGTAATTTCCACATTGGTTTCCGTTTCGGCTTGTGCAGCTTTTGGTTCTTTTTTACAGGCCTGCATAAAGGACAAGGCCACTAGAAGACCTACAATCTTTTTCATAGCTAAAATAGGGATTGATTAATTAAAAGTTTTCCGGTAAAGATACCATTTTTTTTAAAAATGTTTCTGTTTCAAAACAAGCATTAAATAGCTACTTTCGCAACACAAAACAACTCAATAAAAATGAACAACATAACTACCGATATCGATATTGTAAAGGTTACTGAAAGCAGACTCCCCGAAGTGGATTTTGACAATTTAGCTTTTGGCCGCACCTTTACCGATCATATGCTTGAGTGCGACTTTAAAGACGGTGCTTGGCAGACTCCTAAAATTTCTCCATACCACCCTTTAACCATCGACCCTTCGGCTCGGGTGTTCCACTACGGCCAAGCCATTTTTGAAGGTATGAAAGCCTATAAAGACGAAAACGATAAAGTGTGGTTGTTCCGTCCAATGGAAAACCTTAAACGATTGAACAAATCTGCTGCTCGCTTGGCTATGCCTGAGTTACCTGCACATTATTTTATAGATGGATTAAAAACCTTAATCGATATGGACAGAAATTGGGTACAGAAGGGTGATGGAAACTCTTTGTACATCCGTCCGTTTATGATTGCCACTGAGCCTGCTATTTCTGCAGCACCATCGCATGAATACAAATTCATGATTATTTGTTCACCTGCAAAAGCCTATTATTCTGGTGATGTTCGCGTAATGTTTTCAGAAAAATTCAGTCGCTCTGCCGATGGTGGTGTTGGGTTTGCTAAAGCTGCCGGAAACTATGCTGCACAGTTCTACCCTACTTCATTAGCACAGGACAAAGGATTCCAACAAATTGTTTGGACAGACGCCAACACCCACGAATATCTGGAAGAAGCTGGTACCATGAACATATTCTTTAGAATAAACGATACTTTGATAACGGCTCCTACAAACGATAGAATCCTAGATGGTATTACCAGAAGGAGTGTGATACAAATCGCTGAGGACAATAACATTAAAGTTGAGGTACGCCGTGTACCGGTAGAAGAAATAAAAATAGCTGCCCGCAATGGTGAACTAAAGGAAATTTTTGGTACGGGAACCGCAGCTATCATCAGTCCGATTATAGCTTTCTCCCATCAAGGTGAAACTTTTGAATTTGGAAAACCAGAGCAACCTTACTCTGCGTTCTTCAAACAACAGTTAATGAACATACAGTACAACAAGTCTGAAGATATTCACAGCTGGAGGGAAGAAGTTTAGATTATTGACATAATAAAGATATTGAAAAGCAATCCTAATAGGGTTGCTTTTTTGTTATTATCTCACTATAGTCAAAAATCCTATCCTACACCTAAACACAACACTCTTTCTCTTTATAAATTCCTTTACACACGACACAAAACACACCTAAAACACTAATAACTAGATAATTAGTATATTTAAACAAACAAAACAAGGTGAAAATGGACGAAAAAACGGAAAAAAAACTATCGATAATGAATTCTGTTTTAGTTAAAATGGAAGACATAAAAAACACGCAGCAAAGCTTAATAGAAAAAATAGGTGTTTTAGAGGTAGAGCTCTTTAGCATTCAATCTAAGGAACTGGATAAAGAACTTGATAAAGTAATGCAAAGGGCATCTGATTCTTTTGATATCATAAAAGACGCTTTAGAAACCTTTGAGATAAAAAGAAATAAAATTGAAAACGAAGCTTAGTAACTGGCTTTATATAAAACAGTTAATCATCCTCTTAAAATAAAGAGATTCGAAATTGAATATAAGTGAATATTTACTTTCAATAAAAATTAAATACCAACCCTCACAAAACAAAAAACGCCCCTTGAGTGGGCGTTTTTTTTAACAGAAAAGCTTAATTTTTACCTTCCAATATTGTAGCAATATTAGGCTTGAAATAATTAGGGCCCTTAAGCACTTTACCATCTTCGCGATAAATAGGCTCACCGTCATCACCCAACTTACTCATATTACTGCGTTGAATTTCCTCAAATACTTCTTCTATTTTGTATTGCAGCCCGTGTTCAATAATGGTACCACAAAGAATATAGAGCATATCACCCAAGGCATCTGCTACTTCAACCAAATCGTTATTGTTAGCCGCTTCTAAATACTCTTTGTTTTCTTCGTGCATCAATTTATAGCGCAACATATTCTTATCGGTTCCCAAATCGGCTTTTGGCGTTTCGCGGTGTCCAATTTTAAATGCGGAATGGAATGCCTTTACAGCTTCTATTTTATCTTGCATAGTCTTTTACTTGTAATTTATATCTGATTATTTCAGTAACTTCGCGCTAAAAATAGCTCATGTTTACAAAAGGTCAAATCATATTCGGAATTTTGTTTGCTATCGCATTTATTATTGTGATGGTGTTTATGTACAGAAAAGACCTAAAACTGCACAAACGCTATTATAAAGGTAGTTTTTGGGTATTATTAGCCTTTATTGCTTTTATCCTTCTAATCGTTTCCATAAAGTTTATTTTTAAATAAAAAAGACGACCATTTTGGTCGCCTTTCAATTTATCCTTCAGTGCTTTACTTAGTTTACGTTAGGTAAAAAGTTGTAACGCGCACTATAATCTAACATTTGTCCTGCAAAAGTTTCTGGTTGTGTTACTTTAACAGCAGTAATTTCACCGTTATCATTGGTTTCTGGCACTAATACAGGATTTACAAATCCGCTGTAAGGAGCAGATTCAAACTGTTCGTTACGTTTTAGTACTTCAGCATGAATGTCCTGATCAACCTTTACACCATAGCCCTCAACAAGTGCCTGAACAGCGTTAAAATCACCTTCAGACTTAATACGTTGTGTCTCTCTTAATAACACCCCAAATAACTCATGAAGTTTATCATAGTCGTTAATGTTATAGAAGGTTTTCCCTTCTCTTGTAACTTTTTCAATAACGTTATCGGCTTTCCCTTTTTCGAAAACCCAAGCACTTACCCATTGACGGTTACGCATATGGGCCTCTTCTACGTCATCGCCTAGGTTTAAACGAATCAATTGAGTCATCAAACCATTTCTGATATAACCATCGTAAGCAGCCATACCAACTTTTTGCCAATCGTCTACTAATCCTAATTCCTGTAGTTTTGGAGTGTATAAATAGTACAAACCTACCAAGTCCGCACGACCTTCTTCTAAAGTAGAGGCATAGTTTTTAAGAGTTTCCTTTGTTTCTCCCACACCTGGGTTTAACTGACCAGAAGCATGCCCAATCACTTCGTGCAATGCAGTATGTAATTTATCGGCCAATTTTCCGTATTGTTCTTCTAAGGCTATTTCCTCTTCATCGTTAGCAAATTCTTTAAGTCGCTCGGAACCGCCTGCATTGTTATAAGAGTCAATGATATTACCCAAAGACACCGATTTACTACCTACGGCAGCGCGAATCCAGTTAGCGTTAGGTAAATTCACTCCTATAGGTGTACTTGGTGAAGCATCTCCAGCTTCTCCCGCTACATTTACCACTTTGTAAGTCACCCCTACTACGTTTTTCTTTTTGTGATCGTCCATCAAAGGAGAGTTATCCTCAAACCACTGTGCATTCTCAGATAACACAGCCATTTTTTTAGACATATCAAAATCCTTGATCTGTACAATAGTTTCGTAAGACCCCGTGTAGCCTAACGGATCATTATACACTTCAATAAAACTGTTAATGTAATCGATATCTCCTTCTGTAGCGTTAGTCCAAGCAACGTTATAGTCGTCCCAAGTTTGAAGGTCTCCAGTTCTATAATACTCAATCAACAACCCTAAAGCATCTGCTTGTGCCTGATTTTCGGCCACACCTTTAGCCAGATCCAACCACTTTATAATCTCATCAATCGCTCCTCCATAAAGTCCACCAGACTTATATATGCGTTCTTTAATTTCACCGTTTTCCTTTACCAGTTGCGTATTGATACCAAAAGACAATGGCTTATCTGGGTTTGGCGACTGTTTGGTAGCATAAAAGGCTTCTACATCGGCATTGGTTACATTTGGCCCATACATATTTATGGCACTCATAGCTACGTTGTCTATGCCTTGAGCTAAGTTTACTTTTTTAGTATCCCTATCATTAAAGATTACATCGAAAGCCTCCCCTTCTAAAGTGGTATTAGTTTCAGCTAACAACATCTTAAGGTAATCTGCAGAAAAGTCTGCTTTTAGCTTGTCGTTAGAATAATGATGGTGAATTCCGTTACTGAACCAAACTCGTTTTAAGTATACTTCGAAAGCTTTCCAATCATCAGTATTCTTATCTCCATTGTAATTTTTGTAAACATTCTCTAACGCTTGTCTAATTGAAAGGTTGTGTCGGTAGTTTTGATCCCACATGATATCACGCCCTGCCAAACCTGCTTGGGTAAGGTAGTACACCAACTTCTGCTTTTCCAAAGACAGGTTATCCCAACCCGGAACTTTGTAACGCAATACCTTTATATCTGCAAACTGCTCAACGTTATAATCAAAAGCAACTTCTGTTTTTTGTTCCTGAGGTATTTTTACCTCTTTTTCATTAGATTTATCCTGACCACAAGAGCTTAACAAAACCCCAGCTGCCAAGGCCGATCCAAGTATTGACTTAAATTTCATTGGTTATAATTTTAATAAGTTGAAAGCAAATGTAATACTTTTCAATGATTGACAAAATTGCTTACCTTTGAGATAACTAACTAATCAAAAACACATACATGAAAGCATTAAAGTACATTTTTCTACTATTGTTAATAGTGGTCATTGGTTTAGCGATTTACGTAGCCGTACAGCCTAACAGTTACGATGTATCTCGAACCAGAACCATCAAGGCTCCTGCCTCTGTGGTTTATAACGAAGTTATTGACTATAAGTCTTGGCCAAAATGGATGGCCTGGATCGAAAAGAATCCAGATATGAAACTTAACTGGGCTGAGCAAACCGAAGGTGTTGGTGGCTCTTATTCTTGGGAAGACAAAGAAGGCAATGGTAACATGAAAACATTGGCCGCAAATCCATACTCTACTATCGATCAACAAATGCAGTGGGAAGACTACGATCCATCTGATGTTTACTGGAAATTTGAACCTGCTGAAGATGGCACTAAGGTAACTTGGGGCATGAAAAGTGATAAAGTACCATTCTTCTTAAAAGGTTTTGCCGCATTCAGTGGTGGTATGGACGCTATGATGGGACCTGATTTTGAACGAGGATTGGAGCGTTTAGACAGTGTAGCAATTTCTTCTATGAAAGCATACAATATTAAAGTAAATGGTGTTGTAGAGCACGGTGGCGGATACTACCTATACAATACTGTGTCTTGCCGTATCGATGAAGTGGCAAGTAAAATACAGCAAATGATGCCTAAAGTGGGCAGCTATGCGATGTCTAACAATATCCAAATGGCAGGAGCTCCGTTTACCTATTACCATAGTTGGGATGAAAAAAACGGAACAACAATGTTCTCATGTGCCGTACCAACTACAGAGAGAGTGATCACTACAGAAGGAGATATCCTTACAGGACAAATGGAACCATTTAAAGCACTTAAGGTTACCCTAAAAGGTAATTACGACAACCTAAAGGAAGCTTGGGATGTAGCTATGAAAGAGATGGAAAAACAAGGCTTGGAATTTACTGAAGATGGGCCTATGCTTGAAGTTTATGCCAACGACCCAGGAGAGCACCCAAACCCAGCAGAATGGTTAACAGAAATTTACATTGCTGTAAAATAAATTGACAACCACCAATTATAACTAACGCCATTCGATTAAATCCGAATGGCGTTTTTTATTTATCTTCGCTCGTATGAAACAACTTATTCTTGTTTTTTTTGGTGGTGGGTTGGGAAGTGTGCTACGCTATGTTATCAGCAAATACCTTAATGCCACTCCATCCGAAATTCCCTATGGCACTTTTACAGTGAATATTTTTGGTTGTCTCCTTATTGGTTTGATTTTGGGGCTTGCATTCAAAAGCAATACCCTCACCGAAAACCAAACCTTACTTTTGGCTACTGGATTTTGCGGTGGCTTTACCACCTTTTCCTCTTTCGCTTTTGAAAACCACACTTTGCTAAAGTCTGGCGACTTAACTCATTTTGCCTTTTACACCATTGGAAGTATAGTACTCGGACTTGTTGCTGTCTTTCTAGGGCTTTATTTTGTAAAAGGGCTTTAGTGTTTTTTAAAGGCCTTTACTCCCGCTTCAACTTTTAAAGGCAAATAATTCACCCTAGGAACAATTGGGCATGAATACTTTTCGTTATAGGCACAATATGGATTATATGCTGTGTTGAAATCAATGGTAATACTATCACCTTGAGGAGTCCTTAAATCGATATAACGACCTCCATTGTAACTTTCTTCTCCATTGGTTTGATCTAGAAAAGGCAAAAACAAGTAGTCTTCAAATCCTTTTTTGGATAGATTTCCCTCACCTTGGTAAACGTTCAATTTATAGGCATTTCCCTCTAAATTAAAATGCAACACTCCATAAACTCGTTCGCGAGATATCCTATCGGTTGTGGTGCGCATTTCAAAATACTCGGTTTCTGGTGTACGCTCTAATCGAGCCATAACTACATAACTGGAATCTACCGGAAAATAATCCAAACCGGAAAACTCCTTTCGATCTTTATCTTTTAACGGAGATGTTGTTGCATCCTTGAACGATGCGTTTAATTTGCGCTGAAAATCAGTCACTCCTGTTATCGGACGTTTATCATCTTTACACCCTGTCAAGAATACCATTGTAATTATCAAAAGAAAATTCCTCATGCTTATTTTTTTCATTTCAAAAATACAACGAATCAGATTTTTATATAGCTTTGAAGAACAGAAAAGAAATCATGTCGCGAATTACTGTCACATATCAACAAACCTATAAGCGTTATGCAATGCTTGGGCCTTGTGGTGTGTTATAGTTTCGTACTATTAATAAGACCATATTGCAAAGTCCAACGTTAGCGTTGGACTTTTTGTTTTTAGTAACCAACAGAATCATGAAATTATTCAAATTATTATTCTCAGGTATCATCAGGCCGTACCTTAATACTTTTAGCGGTCTTTCTCAGGAAGTATGGTGGTTGGCTTTGGTAACCCTAATCAACCGAGCCGGAACCATGGTTATACCATTCTTATCTCTTTACCTAACACAAAGTCTCAATTTCACTTTGGCCGATGTTGGGTGGATTATGAGTGCCTTTGGTTTAGGTTCTGTTGTTGGATCATGGTTGGGAGGAAAGCTAACCGATTCTATTGGTTTTTACAAAATTATGGTGATGAGTCTTTTAAGTACAGGGGTGTTATTTGTACTGCTTCAGTTTCTCAATAGCTTTACTTCCATATGTATTGGTATTTTTCTGGTCATGGCTATTGCCGATATGTTTCGGCCGGCCATGTTTGTAGCTTTAAGCGCTTATAGTAAACCGGAAAATAAAACACGTTCGGTTACACTGATAAGACTTGCCATAAACCTTGGTTTTTCTGCAGGGCCCGCTCTTGGAGGGATCATCATTACTTCATTGGATTACGGCGGATTGTTTTGGGTAGACGGTATTACATGTGCCCTTGCTGGTTTGTTGCTCATAAAAGTACTACACCCTAAAAAAGCGAAAGTGTTGGATAATGAGATTAACCACAATCCTCAATCAGCTTATAGCGATAAGGTTTACTTTGTTTTCCTAACAGCTATGATGCTTTTTGGTGTGATCTTCTTACAGTACTTCTCCACAATGCCTATTTACTACAAAGAAGCTCATGCCTTAAGTGAGTTTGATATTGGCCTATTACTAGGGCTTAATGGATTTTTAGTTTTTGTTTTTGAAATGCCTTTGATAAAATGGCTTGAAAATAGCAGCTTTTCACAAGTAAGATTAATGCTTATTGGAGCCATTTTAACTGGGCTCAGCTTTTTAATTCTCAACTTTTTCTCGTGGGCAGGCATTTTGGTTGTAGGTATCCTACTTATGTCGTTTGGGGAAATGGTGGCCTTTCCGTTTTCCAATGCTTTTGCCATGGAGCGCTCCAAACGAGGGAAACAAGGGGAATATATGGCTTTGTACAGCATTGCTTTTTCGGTATCCCATATATTAGGGCACAATACTGGTATGCAATTGGTAGACCATTTGGGATTTAATAAAACTTGGTTTATTATTACAGCCTTGACTGTTTGTTGTTGTGGACTATTGTTGTGGTTGCAACAGGCAGTTAACAGATCGAACAAACGTATTTTGGAAACCAAAAAATCGACTGTAAAGTGATAACAAAAGATGTTTTAATAGTTGGAGGAGGCCCTATTGGTATTGCCTGTGCATTGGAATGCAAAAAACATAACTTAGACTATGTGGTTCTTGAAAAGGGAGCCTTAACCAACTCCCTTTTCAATTATCCATTAAACATGACTTTTTTCTCCACTTCAGAACGCTTGGAAATAGATGATATCCCTTTTATTAGCAACAACCCAAAACCCAATCGCGATGAAGCTTTAGAATATTATAGACGTGTAACTACTTCCAACCAATTAAACATCAACCTTTACGAAAAGGTAATTAACATTGAGAAAAGAAACGGAAGGTTTTCAGTGTTATCAGAAAAGCAAGAATACCACTCCAAAAACGTGGTAATCGCAACAGGTTTCTACGATATCCCCAAATTATTGAATGTCCCCGGAGAAAACCTTGATAAGGTTAAGCATTACTACAAGGAAGCACATCCTTATAGTATGCAAAATGTAGTAGTTATTGGCGCGAGTAATTCGGCTGTTGACGCGGCTTTGGAAATATGGCGTAAAGGTGGTAACGTCACCATGGTTGTTAGAGGAAATACTATTGGTGAACGGGTAAAGTATTGGGTAAAGCCAGATATAGAAAACCGTATTTCTGAAGGAAGTATTACTACTTAATTTGACTCTAAAGTTATTGGGATTACTCCAGGACAAGTGGTTGTTAAAACTAAAGATAGCATAATACATCTCCCAAATGATTATGTGTTAGCACTTACTGGATATCGCCCAAATTTTGAATTTTTAGAAAAGATGGGAATTAAATTATCTGAAGATGATAACCACATTCCAACTTATAATCCAGAAACCATGGAAACCAATGTTCCCGGACTTTATTTAGCTGGTGTAATCTGCGGTGGTATGGAAACCCATAAATGGTTTATTGAAAATTCACGAGTACACGCGAAGTTTATTGTAAATCACATTACAGCTTAACTACAAACTATACACGCTTCTTTGTCTTTAATTTCTCCTACCAATTGACCTTTTTCGTTCATACTAAAATCACAACAATCCATATACCCTTGAGTGATGAGTTTTCTTGCCCGTTGAATTTGTGATTTGACGGTAGGCAATGGCAAGTCTAGTTTTTCAGCTACTTGACTTTGCTTCAACCCTTTAATATCCGACAGAAATAAGGGGGTTCTATATTTATCTGGCAATGTTTTGAGTATGCCATGCAAACAATCCACCTCTGTATGTGCCGGTACTGGTTCCGAATCAACGTCCTGAATATCATTTTCTTCAAATGCAACTGCTTTTCCCTGCTTCCTAAAATAATCGATAACAGTATAGCGAGCGACACTGAAGCACCATGACTTCAATTTACTTTCGTCTCTCAGGGTTTCATTATTGGCATGGA
This sequence comes from Mangrovimonas aestuarii, assembly GCF_028767185.1. GTDB lineage: Bacteria > Bacteroidota > Bacteroidia > Flavobacteriales > Flavobacteriaceae > Mangrovimonas_B > Mangrovimonas_B aestuarii. The sequence continues at coordinate 58,531 of NZ_JARACK010000009.1, read as the reverse complement.
TTTTTATAAAAGTTTCCTGGAGCAAATCATCAGTAATATCGAGATGTCTCACCTTACTCTTAATAAATCGATAAAGATCATCACTGTATAAATCCCATATTTGTTTTGTGTCCATCATAAACCATATTGAAAACACGAAAATTACCTTATTCCTTATAATACGAATAATTTCCGTGTTCTTAGTCTTTAATAACGTTTAACAATTACAGTTAGAACATGTACAATTGGTACAGGTACAGCCAGAGCAGTTTCCTTTTTTACAAGCTTCGCAATTACAAGTACATTCAGTATTTTTCATGATTGATTTATTTTGTATCCATCTAATAGACGGAAAAGATGTAAAAAAGATGCAAAAAAAGAAATAAAAAGTAGCCTAAAATAAAATTTAGATTTACGCTTTACTCATTTGGTCGAAGTAATTTGGTATTTATCGAAAAGCAATTTAAAAAGTTTAATAAGAAATTTATTCTGAAAATATTTGCCCACAAAAACCAATAATTAAACTTAACTATGAAGTACATTATAGCTCTTGGTATTACTTTTTTATTTTCAATTAACGCCAAAGCTCAATCCTACCTTGGATTTTTGACCGACAACTACAGTGGTATCCACAGTTCCTTATTAAACCCTGCCAATGTAGTGGACTCCCGTTTTAAATCAGAGACGAATATAATAAGTTCTAGTGGTTTGGCTGGAAATGACTACTATGGCGTTAGTTTCCAAGAGGTTCTCCAAAACAACTACGATTTTAACGAGCAGGCCAAAACCTTCCCTGGCGATAGCCAAAATGGCTTTGTTAATATTGATATTTTAGGGCCTTCATTTATGCTTAACCTATTGCCTAACCATTCCATTGGATTTTTCTCTAGAGGAAGGTCAAACATTAATGTTTTTGGTATTGATAGCGATCTATTGTCTTACATCGCTGACGATATTGAATCTGAAGATGACTTTATAACTGAAAACAACAATGTTCTAATTACATCGAATTCATGGGTAGAAGTCGGTGTTAATTATGGATTGATACTGTATAATAAGGATCGTCATTTCATAAAAGGAGGAACATCCATAAAATACCTATATGGTATGGGAAACGGCTACATTAAAACAGAAAACCTTTCTGTAAATTACGACGCCGATGGTATTCAAATTTCACCAACCGAAACTACAGGCTCCATTGAAAGTAGCGGTAACATTATTTACGGGAGTAGCAGCAATTTTGATACTGACGATTTTGACAACACTTATGAGCCAAACGGAAATGCTTCTGGTTTAGGAATTGACCTTGGTTTTGTCTACGAATACCGTAGAAAAGAGTTTGTAAAAGACTCCTTAAGCACTACTCCATTTAAAAACCAAAATAAGTACATCTTAAAAGTTGGCGTGTCGGTAACCGATTTGGGAAGCCTAACATATAAAGGTTTTAACGAGAGCACCTATGATGTTACCAACACCATTAACGAAGACGCTTTCGAGGATACTGATGGTTTTGAGGATGCTCTGGATACTTTTTACACCCTTACAGAAACTAATAAGGGAGAAAAAGCTCATCTACCAACTGCACTACACCTTAACATAGACTGGAATGTACACAAAAAACTTTATTTAAACCTGAACTCAGATATCTCCATGAGGTCGGCAGATAATTTAAACACTTCCAATTCTCTAAACGCCATAACCCTTACCCCTAGATTTGAAACCAAATGGTTTAGCTTTTATTCGCCTGCAAGCGTAATGAAATACAGTGGATTCTCCTGGGGTGCCGGATTGCGTTTTGGGCCATTGTTTGTTGGATCTGGCTCTGTACTATCAAACCTTATTTCAGATCAATCTAAAGAAATCGATCTTTACTTCGGACTTAAAGTTCCAATCTATCAGGGTAAAAAGTCATAATCTCAAAAATAATGAGATACAAAAAACGCCACATTAGAAAATGTGGCGTTTTTACTTTTATGATATTAAGCTTAGCTTACATATTTCTTCTGTACTGTCCTCCTACTTCAAACAAAGCATTGGTAATTTGACCTAGCGAACAGAATTTAGTTGCTTCCATCAACTGGTCGAAAATATTCTGGTTGTTGATAGCGGCATGCTGAATCGCTGCCAACTGTTCCTTAACCTCAGCTGCATTACGCTCATTGAGGTTTTCCAAGGTCTTAATCTGGAATTGTTTTTCCTCTTCAGTCGCACGGATAACTTCCGCCGGAATTACAGTTGGTGATCCTTTACTACTCAAGAACGTATTTACCCCGATAATTGGGAACTTTCCGTTGTGCTTTAAGGTCTCATAGTACAAGCTTTCCTCTTGAATTTTAGAGCGCTGATACATGGTTTCCATTGCTCCCAGTACGCCACCACGCTCTGTAATACGGTCAAATTCTGTCAATACCGCTTCTTCTACAAGGTCGGTAAGTTCTTCGATAATAAACGATCCCTGGATAGGGTTTTCGTTCTTGGCCAACCCTAACTCTTTATTGATAATCAACTGAATTGCCATAGCACGACGTACAGACTCTTCAGTAGGTGTTGTAATAGCTTCATCGTAAGCATTTGTATGCAATGAGTTACAGTTATCGTAAATCGCATAAAGCGCTTGTAAGGTAGTACGGATATCATTGAAATCAATCTCCTGTGCGTGTAAACTACGTCCTGAAGTCTGGATGTGGTATTTCAACATCTGCGCTCTTGGGTTGGCACCGTATTTATGCTTCAACGCCTTAGCCCAAATTCTACGTGCTACACGACCGATTACCGCATATTCAGGATCGATACCGTTAGAGAAGAAAAACGACAAGTTTGGCCCAAACTTATTGATATCCATATCTCTTGACAAATAGTACTCCACATAAGTGAATCCATTGGCAAGAGTTAACGCCAATTGGGTAATTGGATTTGCTCCCGCTTCTGCAATATGGTAACCCGAAATAGATACCGAGTAGAAGTTACGAACGTTATTATCGATAAAGTACTCCTGAACGTCTCCCATCAATCGCAAAGCAAATTCAGTAGAGAAAATACAGGTATTCTGAGCCTGATCTTCCTTGAGGATATCCGCCTGAACCGTACCACGTACTTGAGCAATAGTTCTTGACTTAATATCAGCATACACATCAGCAGGTAAAACTTGATCTCCGGTTACACCCAACAACATCAAACCTAAACCATCATTTCCTTCAGGAAGCTCACCGTTGTATTTAGGGAGCTCTTTTCCTTCATAGATTTTAGCAATCTTAGTCTCTACCTCTTTTTCAAGTCCGTTTTCCTTAATGTAAATCTCACACTGTTGGTCAATGGCAGCATTCATAAAGAATCCTAACAACATTGGTGCAGGACCGTTAATGGTCATACTCACCGATGTCATTGCATCAGCAAGATCAAACCCTGAATACAGTTTTTTAGCATCGTCCAAACAACAGATAGACACCCCTGCGTTACCGATCTTTCCGTAGATATCCGGACGGTGGTCTGGATCGTTACCATATAGAGTCACCGAGTCGAAAGCTGTTGATAAACGCTTAGCTGGCATACCTAAACTCACATAGTGGAAACGACGGTTAGTACGTTCTGGTCCTCCTTCTCCGGCGAACATACGTGTAGGGTCTTCCCCTGTACGTTTGAACGGATATAATCCTGAAGTATATGGGAATTCACCCGGAACGTTTTCCTGCAAACACCATCTTAAGATATCTCCCCAAGCTTGGTACTTTGGAAGCGCCACCTTAGGAATCTGAGTGTGTGACAATGATTCTGTGTGTGTTTCTATCTTAATTTCCTTATCCCTTACTTTAAAGGAATATATAGGATCTTTATAACGGTTTACCTTTTCATCCCAACCGGTAATTACTTCCCAGTTATATGGATCAAGGTTCATTTTCATTCTGTCGAACTCTTTCTTAAGAAGGTCCATCAACAGTTTGTTGTCTTCGCTTACTTCCAAAGCTTCTTCATCTACTCCAGAACGCGTTAGTTTAGGCGCATAACCCAAAACGGTTTCCATGGTTTTGTAGATTCCATAAAGCTTTTGCGCAACATCAACTTGCTCATCAGCTGTCTTATCGTAAGCACGGTTATTTTCTGAAATCTCAGAAAGGTAACGTGTTCTTGCCGGTGGAATAACAAAAATCTTCTCACTCATCTCTTTGGTGATCTCGAAAGTAGACTTTAGATTAGCCTCTGCTTTCTCTACCAAAGTATCCATAATCGATTTGTACAATGAGTTCATTCCTGGATCGTTGAACTGAGAAGCAATCGTTCCAAATACAGGCATATCGTCTGGATCTGCATGCCACATATTATGGTTACGCATGTATTGTTTCTTCACATCACGCAAAGCATCCAAGGCACCACGCTTATCGAACTTGTTAATCGCAACTAAATCGGCAAAATCAAGCATATCTATTTTCTCCAACTGTGTCGCCGCACCAAATTCCGGTGTCATTACATATAGCGACACATCACTGTGCTCAAGAATTTCAGTATCGGACTGGCCAATACCTGAAGTTTCCAAAATAATCAAGTCGTACTCGGCTGCCTTTAATACTTCAACAGCTTCGTTCACATATTTTGACAAGGCCAAGTTTGATTGACGCGTTGCCAAACTACGCATATATACACGAGGGTTGTTAATTGCATTCATACGGATTCTATCTCCTAGCAATGCACCTCCTGTTTTACGTTTTGACGGATCTACAGAAATAATACCTATGGTTTTCTCAGGGAAATCGATTAAAAAACGTCTTACCAACTCATCTACCAAAGACGATTTTCCGGCTCCACCGGTACCTGTAATTCCCAACACTGGAGTTTTACAATCTTTATTTTTCTTGTGGATGGTTTCCAACGCATCTTTCGCCACTTGTGGAAAGTTCTCAGCCGATGAAATCACACGGGCTACAGCTTTAGGATTTTTATTTGGTAAATCCTTTACTTCTCCGTTCAACGACTCTCCAATGGCAAAATCCGATTGCATTACCAAATCGTTGATCATCCCTTGAAGCCCCATCTCACGACCATCATCTGGTGAGTAAATACGAGTAATTCCGTAATCCATCAACTCCTTGATTTCTTCAGGAAGGATTACACCACCACCGCCACCAAAAATCTTGATGTGCTCGGCTCCCTTTTCCTTAAGTAAATCGTACATATATTTGAAATACTCATTGTGTCCTCCTTGGTAGGAAGTCATTGCAATGGCATTCGCATCTTCTTGAATGGCTGTGTTCACCACTTCTTCCACACTTCTGTCGTGCCCAAGGTGAATCACCTCAACGCCTGTAGCTTGAATAATACGGCGCATGATATTTATGGCTGCATCGTGCCCATCGAAAAGCGACGCTGCAGTAACAATTCTTACTTTATGTTTTGGTTTGTAAGGTGCAATTTGTTCCATTTCCTTTTATCAACTTTTTTAAAGAGCTGCAAGTTACGCATTTCTTGAAAAAATTAAGGTAAGGATAGGTAGTATTCACACTTTTGAACACTCGAAAGAAATAGGTTAGTTACTCCTTGCAGCCGATATGGCCTCCATCAGTAAATCCTTGAAAAGGGGTTCGTACTTAGCAGATAAAAAATGCTCCTGAAGACTATATTGAAACTCATCCAAACGTTTAGAGTAAATCTGGCTGGCTTTCAACTCGATAATGGCTTCTTGCCAAATAACAAACAAGGCACTGATAATTAAGGAGTGTTTAATGTATTTGTCGTTTAGCTGATGTAACAAACTCTTGGAATAACTTAAAGCTGTTTGAGGCATGGCAGAAAGCAAACGAAGCGAGTGCTTTACAAAGGCTTTTATCTCCTCTGGATTATGGCAACTGGTAATACGAAAGTCGCTTAGTGAACGATTTTGCTTTAAGATGTATAACCCAAAGCCTTCCTCTACAACCAAATCGTATTGGCGAGGTGCCAGATAATAGACCTCTACCCCCATATTGGTATTCACTAATAACACTTCGTTTTTAATAATACTTTCCAATAGTGAATGAAAAGCAACTGCTTCCTTGTAAGAAAGAAGCAGTTGCTTTTTGTAGGCTTTAGCCATGATAAATACACAATGTAATACTGGTGTTTCCAAATTGGATTGCCTTTATTTTAAGTTAATCGAACAGCAAAATTTAATCAAATACAATGAGGTGATGCTCTGTTTTTTAAAGTTACAAATTATTAATCAGTATTGTATAAGTGGTTTGTTAATTTGGGGTTCAGTTTTCAATAACACCACATCCCGCTATCATCATGAGGAGAGGGTACAGCCCGACATGAGACCGTCTTCTGTTAGAGCAGAGATTTTCGTAGTGTATGCGGAAACTACATAGATTCACACTAATGTTTTATAACCAAAAAATTCAATGTTGGAGTAGAAAGTATTGAAGCTCCAAGCCCTCTAGAGGCAGCTTTAACTATAGAGTCTCCCGTAAAACATAAAACAAGTGTTAGTGAAATCGCACTGAACAAAAAATAAAGCGTCAATGTAATTTGTTGTTTTGCAGGTTTCATTGGTTGTTAGAACTTTGGTTAACAACACTAATGTAAAGATTTAAAATTAAGACAAACTTTTATTGGGTCAACTTAAAATCCTATTCCCTATTTTTGAAAACTACAAAACCAAAATCTCCAGATTATGAAAAAGACCATATTAACTTCTGTTTTAGCATTGAGCTTATGTTCCTGTGCCGAGTTACAACAAGTGGCCACCCAATTACCAGACCTTACACAAACAGGAATGGGCATTACCAATACCGACATCGCAGCAGCTTTACGCCAAGCTTTAGATAAAGGTATTGACGATCAAGTAACAAAACTTACTGCTACCGACGGGTTTTATAAAAACAATATGGTGAAAATCCTCCTTCCAGAAGAACTACAGAAAGTTGACAAAACCTTAAGAGATATAGGAATGGGTAATCTTGCCGATGAAGGCCTAAAGGTTTTAAACCGTGCAGCCGAAGACGCTGTAAAGGAAGCTACCCCTATTTTTGTGAGTGCTGTAAACAACATTACCTTTACCGATGCTAAGAACATTTTAATGGGCAGGGATAATGCCGCTACACATTATCTACAGCAAAGAACACAAACACAGCTTTACACTAAGTTCAATCCTGTGATTAAACAATCATTCCGTAAGGTTGGCGCCGATAAAATATGGAACAACCTAATTACTAAATACAATCAGGTTCCGTTTACCCAAAATGTAAATCCAGACTTAACGGATTATGTAACCAATGAAGCCCTTGAAGGTGTGTTCACCATGATTTCGGTTGAAGAAAAAGACATAAGAAATAAGGTTAGCGAGAGAAGTACCGACCTATTAAGAAAAGTATTTGCATTACAGGACAACAAAAGCTAGACTAATCTTCCCCCTAAAGTGGGAACTAAACATCAATTTGTCAGATTGAGCGGAGTCGAAATCATTAATAATCACTATAGAAATAATTCTCGACTTCGCTTGAATTGACAGAGCAACTACTCAGCAGAAATCTTCTTTGTGTACAATCCATCGAACAAAATCTGGATCTCACTCCCCTCGGTAATGGTTTCCCAAAGTTGCCTTACCGTACCATCAGAGTTGTTTGTCCAGGTAATTCTATGAAAAAATGGTTTGCCATCAGCATTAACAAGTTCGTCAGACCTAAGTATCATTAGATTTCCTTTACGCTCCCCTTTTAGGTGTAAACTTCCCCCTTGATTATCTATCCAAATCTGCTCCCATTGTTTTAATTGACCATTATAAAAATTATAGCTTGTCCCTGTATAATTCCCCCTGGAGCTTATCCACTGCTCTTGCAATACACAGCTATCCTGTTGCTTAACAATGGTATTGACCCCGGCTTTACTACCATCAGGCTTCATAACAACCCAGTCGCCAACCCAGAAATCAAATTGCTTATAAACTTCAGAACAACAATTACACTTGTTAGAATTCAATCCCTGTGAGAAGCTTAAAAATGAAATAAAAATGAACGGAAAGAATAGTCTTGAAAACATATTTAAAACATTGATTATCAATTAAAACTATTGAATATTTTTTAAAAAAAAGCTAATATTAACATAACATTGATTTTCAATGATTAACAGATATTTGTATCAAACAAATAAGAGACAAATTTTCTCTTGGTTAGTTGAATTAGTTAGTTATAAAGGAGTTAGTTGAGCCAGTTTCAAACAATTATTGAATCTGGCTTTTTCTTATTAACAAAAGACAGTATAACGTTTTTATTTTCAGATAATTAGCGTATATTTAATTTAACATTACTCCCTTAATGATTAACAATGGAAACAAACGATACCATCCAATTAAAGCATCAAAAACTCATTAGACGGTACAAAAGACTAATAGAGCAAGCCTACAATGTAAGACAAACAGATGCTGCTTTAGCAGACTTCTTTGAATATAAAGCGGTAAAACTACTAAGTAAAATTAACAGATTGAACTATATCACTCGAGAAGCTCATGTTACAGCAGCGATTTAAGGTGTTACTATTCCTTACATTTTTTCAGAAAACTCTTCCCTAAACTCTTTAAAATAGGTAAAGGCTTTTTTTAAACGAGAACCATACCAAGAAAACATTTCTCCATCGACCAATAGAATTTTGGCACATGGAAAAAACGCTTTTAATTCGCTTAAATGCTTTTCCTTAAACGGATAAGGTTCTGATGATAACAGCACCAATTCTGGAACTCTATCAGGAGATTCCAATTGCACCTCCGGATAACGCTTACTATCTGCATATACATTAACAAATCCATTTACTTTTAGCAGTTCGTGGATAAATGTATTATTTGCTACTACCATCCAAGGTTTCCGCCATATAAAGTAAGTAACTTTAATCTTAGGAAGTTCTTGAATATAATCTTTAAAGCTGATGTATTCATGATTAATTTCAGCTACCAGAGTCTTGGCTTGCTGTTCAACAGAAAACATTTTACCGTATTGCTGAATCATATCAAAATTATCCTCTAAACTGATGACATCTGAAATATGGACTGGAGCTATCTTAGCACAAGCCAAAACAATGTCTTGGGTATTCTCTTCTTTATTGCAAAGTATAACATCTGGTTTTAAAGCTTTTACCCTATCAATATGCAATTCTTTTGTACCACCAACAATCGTTTTGCTTTTTCTAAGGTGATTTGGATGAACACAAAACTTTGTTACTCCTACTATAAATTCTTCCAATCCTAAATCGCACAGCAATTCGGTTTGAGATGGCACCAAAGAAACAATTCGTTTTGGTGTTTCCTGAAATGAAATGGTTCTATTTAACTGATCAACAATGATCATGTTTTATTTAGTTTTCCATTATTGCCTTCATCTGCTGTTGAAGTTCTAGAGCTTTGCTTGCTGCTGCTTGAGCAAAATCAGCAGCTTGGGAAGCATAAATAATTCCTCGAGAAGAATTGATCAATAGCCCAACGTTTTCGGTCATCCCATATTTACAAACGTCTTCTAAACTTCCTCCTTGAGCACCAACACCTGGAACCAACAAGAAACTTTCTGGAATAATCTTTCTGACATCTGCAATATATTCTGTTTTAGTTGCACCAACCACATACATTAGGTTTTCAGAATTAGTATAGGTTTTGGAAGTTTCAAGCACTTGCTTATAAAGTGTTTGATTTTTTAATTCCTGAGTCTGAAAATCGAAAGCTCCGGGGTTAGACGTCAATGCTAAAAGAATAGTGTGCTTATCTTCGAATGCCAAAAACGGCTCTACAGAATCCCTTCCCATATATGGGGCTACCGTAACGCTATCAAATCCCATATCCTCAAAAAAGGCTTGGGCGTACATGGTACTCGTATTCCCAATATCTCCACGTTTTGCGTCAGCAATTGTGAATATTTCAGGATGGTTGGCATTGATATAATCAATGGTCTTTTTTAGTGATTCCCAGCCTTTAATACCATGAGCTTCATAAAACGCCGTATTGGGCTTGTACGCCACACATAAATGATGTGTAGCATCGATAATTGCCTTATTAAACTCAAAAATAGGATCTTCCAATTGCAAAAGATGCTTTGGAATTTTTTTGACATCAACATCCAACCCTATACACAGAAATGATTTTTTCGTTTTTATTTGTTCTACTAAGGCACTTGTTTTCATTAGGCTAATATTAAAAAAAAGCCCCTACTATTAGAGGCTTTAAAAATTCTTGTATTATTTAAATTTGATCGTTGCTAGCTTTAAGCTTTTCTGTGTTTTCTGCTAACATCAACTCATCTAATATCTTCTGGATATCACCGTTGATAATATTTTGAAGATCGTAAAGTGTTAAACCAATTCTATGATCGGTAACACGACCTTGCGGATAGTTGTATGTTCTGATCTTGGCACTACGGTCTCCACTGGTAACCATCGAACCACGCTTGGCAGCATCTTCTTCCTGTTTCTTAGCCAACTCCAAATCGTACAAACGGGAACGTAATACTTTAAATGCTTTTTCCTTGTTCTTATGCTGAGATTTCTGATCCTGACATTGCGCTACCAATCCAGTAGGAATGTGCGTTAAACGTACAGCCGAATATGTTGTGTTTACCGACTGTCCCCCAGGTCCTGAAGAACAGAAATAATCTATACGAACATCTTTAGGGTCAATCTGCACATCAAATTCTTCTGCTTCAGGAAATACCATAACGGTTGCTGCACTAGTATGTACTCGTCCTTGAGTTTCGGTCTGTGGTACACGCTGAACACGGTGTACTCCCGCCTCAAATTTAAGTGTTCCGTAAACATCTTCACCTGTAACCTCAAATTGGATTTCCTTAAATCCACCACTAGTACCTTCACTAAAATCTACCGTACTTACATTCCACCCCTTACTTTCACAATATTTGGTGTACATTCTAAAAAGATCTCCCGCAAAAATACTCGCCTCATCACCTCCTGTACCGGCACGTAATTCCACAACGGCATTTTTTGCATCTTCAGGATCTTTTGGAATCAACAGGAATTTTATTTCCTCTTCCATTTCAGGGATTCTCGACTTAGCCTCGTCCATTTGCATTTTGGCCATTTCAACCATTTCTGCATCACTACCATCTGCAATAATTTCCTCGGCTTCCTTTAAGTTGTCGACTAAGGTTTTATATTCTTCGCGCTTGTCGACAAGCACCTTAAGATCTTTATACTCTTTATTTAATTGTATATAACGCTTTTGGTCAGCAATAACATCCGGTTGGATAATCAAATCACTTACTTCATCGAAACGCTGTTTTACTATTTCTAATTTCTCTAACATCTAGCTATCAAATTGAGTGGCAAAAATACGATAAATTATGAAATCTTCTTCATGGCTTTGAAACCGATTTACACTTAATAGAGGACATTGAAATAGAATTTCCTCTTACCACATAATCATTAAAAAGTAAAGGGAAATAATTAGTTTGGAAAAACTTGTTTTTATAGAGAATGAACCATCTTAAAAACCAACAATTACTCCAATAGCCAAAAGCTGTTTCCACTGTACTCTCGCACCATCATCTACATACTCAGTATCACCCTCAGCGTTTTCAACTTCTTTCTGCACCTTGATATCATTATCATATCTGATATGAGAGCCTAATGTGGCTTTTACGAATTCATTCACCTTAAAATCCACATTAAGTAACCAATCCACATCAATGTTTCCAAAGTCGTTGATATAGTCTGTATAGAGGCTTAACTCATTTTTTATGTGAATATTGGTAGTCAGCTGAGTTTCGTGGTTTGTAGTAACAAGAATCCCCAATTCCTTTCTCACTTTCTGCCCCCTTCTTATTCGGTTTCCTTCATCATCGTAAACTGCAGGCTCCACACCAAATGCCCCTAGGTTTGCCAACCGTTCGTCTAACACAAAAGTAGTCTTCAACGTTAGAGGTGAGAGATAAGCAGAAAAGGACTCTATATGTTCTCCATAAGCCGCTCCTGCCCCAAGAAACAAATAGCCTGGCGACATAAAACGAGAAATAGGCTTTGCCCCTTCGTTACCATAATTATATCCGTTTGAAAACTGGGTTTTGAAATTAAATTTAGATGAATAGTACCAATTGGAGGTTATACTTTTCCTGTACCCCAGAGCTGAACTAAACTCTAACAGATCATCTGTTTTCCTAACACTAATTCCATCCTGCTTATTAATACCATATTTCGCTTCTAACTTATTGTTCCAAACCAAATGGTTTTTTTTGTAATTCCTCTCGGATAAAAAACCGAACAAACCAGAAATAGAATTCGTCCCTCCTGCATTCCAGTTAACAAAAGCAACCTGACTAATATCGAGCCCCGCTTTGTTTATCTTAACCCAAACTGGCACACTTAAATCAGGTACCGTCTCAGGTTTAATATAAAGGCTATCTGGTTGAGCATAGGCTAAACCATAGGCAAAACAAAGTAGTAAACAAAATACAAATCGCATGAGGCTGACAAATTGTTTTTGAACTGATTAATTAGCTTATGGGAAGTGCTTAGTACTTAAACTCCCCGAATTCACTTTTTATAGTTAATTCTTTTGAGTCTGAAGCTTCTACACGACCAACAATTTGTGCATCAACATTAAATGATTTGGAAATAGCAATAATATCCTCAGCAACTTCTGGCGACACATATAATTCCATACGGTGACCACAGTTAAATACTTGGTACATTTCCTTCCAGTCGGTCTTAGATTGCTCCTGAATAAGCTTAAATAACGGAGGAATAGGGAATAAATTATCCTTAACAACATGAACATTGTCAACAAAGTGCAACACTTTAGTTTGCGCACCACCAGAACAATGTACCAAACCGTGGATATAGGTTTTGTCGTATTTATTTAAGATTGCTTTGATAATAGGCGCATATGTTCTAGTTGGAGACAACACAAGTTTTCCAGCATCTATTGGAGAATCTTGAACACTATCAGTAAGTTTAACACCTCCTGAATAGACTAAATCATCTGGTACAGCGGCATCAAAACTCTCCGGATATTTTTCAGCAAGATATTTAGCAAATACATCATGTCGGGCAGAAGTTAAACCATTACTTCCCATCCCCCCGTTGTATTCTTTCTCATATGATGCCTGACCAAAAGAAGCCAAACCTACAATAACATCTCCAGATTGAATATTGGCATTATCTATAACATCACTTCTTTTCATTCTGGCCGTAACGGTAGAATCGACAATAATTGTTCTTACTAAGTCACCCACATCGGCAGTTTCTCCTCCTGTAGCATGAATAGTCACCCCAAATTCCTTCAATTCGGAAATCAATTCTTCAGTACCATTGATTATTGAAGAAATCACCTGACCAGGCACTAGGTTTTTATTACGTCCAATGGTTGACGATAACATAATATTATCGGTAGCTCCAACACATAATAAATCGTCTATGTTCATAATCAATGCATCTTGAGCAATCCCTTTCCATACCGAAACATCTCCGGTTTCTTTCCAGTACATATATGCCAATGAACTTTTAGTCCCTGCTCCATCTGCATGCATGATTAAGCAATAGTCCTCATCACCTGTTAGATAATCTGGAACCACCTTGCAAAATGCCTTTGGAAACAATCCTTTATCTATATTTTTAATAGCATTGTGAACATCTTCTTTTGAGGCTGAGACCCCGCGTTGCGCATATCGCTTGCTTATTTCTTGACTCATGATAATGTACTTGTATTGAGTTGCAAAAGTAAGGATTGTTTATTTTTTATTGATGCTTTTTAGCTAGAAATAAAAAACCCGCGTCAATGCGCGGGTTACTGTTTCATAAAAAGGCCATAACCAGTAAAAAAACTTAGGTTCGCCCCTGCATAGGAATTACTCCTGTGAGGTCACTAGCGGTGTTTTAATTAGCTCTTGTTGTTCATTCGACTGTTTATCGTCTCCATTGCTTTGCGAAAATAAGAGCGTGGCCGCCAATAAAAGCAATACGCTTATAATTAGCCTTCTCATAATAAATTGAAATAGATTAATAGCACATCAAATTTAACCATAAAACACTGTAAACCAATAAATAACAAACACTTAATTAATTAAAATCGACAAGCAGATGATTATACAGTTAAAGACCTACAACCCATATGTTTATAGTTACAAACCGTTAGTAAACCAAACTACACACCCACAAAAAAAGCCTTGCATTCGCAAGGCTTTTCACACTAAATATGTAAACAGAATTTATCTGGTGAACAACAATTCACGGTATTTGGTCAATGGCCATAATTCGTCATCAACCAAAAGCTCCAATTTATCGCAGTGGTAACGGATATCATCAAACAACGGTTTCACTTCGAAACAATAAGCATGAGCTTTCTCTTCAATGTTTTCAATTTTATTGGCCACTTTACGTGCTTCAATCAATTTTGTAACATTAGAGTTGATTGCTTCAATATGCTTGGAGATAGTTTCAATTAAAGTTATTTGTTCACTAGCTACCGATTTGAATCCATCACCAAAGATATTTTTCAATCCAGATACGTTCTCAATCAATGTGTTTTGATATCTAACTGCAGTTGGAACAATGTGGTTTCTAGCAATATCCCCAAGAGTACGAGCTTCAATCTGGATACGCAATACGTATTCTTCCATTTCGATTTCGTAACGAGCTTCACTTTCAACTTTACTCATCACTCCCATTTCCTCAAACAGGCTCAAAGCTTTATCAGATATCTTAACTTTAAGAGCTTCTGGAGTTGTTTTATTGTTACTCAATCCGCGTTTTTCAGCTTCTTTTTCCCACTCTTCGCTATATCCATTCCCTTCAAAAAGGATGTTTTTAGATTTCTTTATATACTCGCGCAATACATTAAAGATTGCATCATCTTTCTTCATTGACTTAGCGTCGATTAGAGCATCAACCTCTTTCTTGAATTCAACAAGCTGCTTTGCCATAATGGTATTAAGCACAGTCATTGGGTTGGCACAGTTTGCCAAGGATCCTACTGCTCTGAATTCGAACTTATTTCCTGTAAAGGCAAATGGAGATGTTCTGTTTCTATCTGTATTATCCAATAGAATTTCTGGAATCTTACCAACTACGTTAAGTTTAAGATCAGTTTTTTCCTCTGGAGACAACTTACCATTGGTAACGCTTTCAAGCTCTTCCAATACTTGAGTTAACTGCTCTCCAATGAAGATAGATATGATTGCAGGTGGTGCTTCGTTAGCCCCTAAACGATGATCGTTACTAGCCGATGCTATTGCAGCTCTTAACAACTCTTCGTTATCATTAACCGCTTTAATCGTATTGATAAAGAAGGTCAAGAACTGAAGGTTGCTCATTGGAGTTTTACCAGGACTCAACAAGTTCACACCTGTATCGGTACCTAAACTCCAGTTATTGTGCTTTCCTGAACCGTTTACTCCTGCAAATGGTTTTTCATGCAACAATACTTTAAAGTCATGTCGTTGCCCTACTCTTTCCATTACATCCATCAATAAGGAATTGTGGTCTACGGCCAAGTTTGCCTCGTCATAAATAGGTGCTAACTCGAATTGGTTTGGAGCCACCTCATTATGACGTGTCTTAACAGGTATCCCCAAACGCATGCACTCATGCTCAAGTTCTCTCATATAAGCCATAGCCCGGCTTGGTATAGAACCAAAATAATGATCATCCAATTGCTGCCCCTTAGCAGGTGAGTGCCCTAAAAGTGTACGACCTGTAAGTACAATATCTGGTCTTGAAGTAGCCAATGCACGATCGATTAAGAAGTACTCTTGCTCCCATCCTAAAGACGCATTTACTTTCTTTACGTTTTTATCGAAGTACTTACAAACCGCTACGGCAGCACCGTCAATTGCCTGTAGTGCACGTAACAAAGGTGTTTTATAATCTAATGCCTCACCAGTATACGATACGAATACTGTTGGAATACACAAAGTAGTTCCGTAAACGAAAGCTGGAGATGTAGGATCCCATGCAGTATATCCACGAGCCTCAAATGTGTTTCTAATTCCTCCGTTAGGGAAACTAGATGCATCTGGTTCTTGCTGTACCAATTGTCCTCCACCAAATTTCTCAATAGCTTGACCATTTCCGATAGGCTCGAAAAACGCATCGTGCTTTTCAGCAGTAGCCCCAGTTAATGGCTGGAACCAGTGTGTGTAGTGCGTTGCCCCTTTTGAAATAGCCCACTCCTTCATTCCTGTAGAAATGTGGTCGGCCACAACACGGTCAATTTTAGAACCGTTTTCTACAGCATCCTTCACGCTGATGTACGCCTCTTTGGTTAAGTACTGACGCATAGCCTCATCATTGAATACATTCGATCCAAACATAGCTGAGCGACGTCCGTTTTCCTCTACCTTCACTGGTTTTCGGGTAAGAGATTCTTTGATAGCATGAAATCTTAACGTTGACATAATTTTAAATTAGTTATTTGAAAAACAAATTAATTATGGGACAAAACTAACAAAAAATACAACACAAAAAGAAACACCCCTATAAAATTAGGGGTGCTTTTACTTAAATTTAACTTTAAAGATGTTTAACCCTTAAAATTTTACCCGTTAAAATAAAACGTTGTGAACACAAAAATAACATACCCTATTAAAAGCAATCCTCCTTTGTAGCGCCCAATACTAAAGGCCTTAGGCAAGAACACCAACGGCAGTAATACTGCCGAGAAGCCCAACATCCAAAATATATCAACTCCTAAAATATTTGCATTTTTCACTGGAATAGGCTGAACCATAGCCGTTAACCCCAAAACTGAAGCAATATTAAAAATATTTGAACCGATTAAATTTCCCAAAGAAATTGCTTTTTCCTGTTTTAAGGCCGCTATTACCGAAGCAGCCAACTCTGGCACGCTAGTACCGACTGCAACCATGGTTACCGAAATAACACGTTCGCTGACCCCTAAGGAAGTCGCCATAGTCTTCGCTCCATGCACCAACCACTCACTTCCCCAATACAATGCCAAAGCACCAATAAGTAGCCAAAGCAAAGTTTTTATATTGGACACTTCTTTTAAAGCTTCATCAATTTCCTCTACCTCTACCGTATCATCTTTACGAAGTGATTGACGAATCAATATATATAGGAATATTATTAGTGATACAAATAAGGCTAGCCCCTCTTTGAAGTCCAACACATTGCCACTTTTCAAGAAAAAGTATAGCACTACGGACAGAAGCATCATCACTGGCCAGTTCAATTTGTAGAAATCCTTGCTTATGCTCAATGGAAAAATTAAGGCTGTAACCCCTAAAACTAGTCCTATGTTAGCCATATTAGAACCAATTACATTTCCCAAAGAAATATCTGAAGAACCTTCCAAAGCAGCTTGTAAACTAACTAATAGCTCGGGTGCCGATGTAGCAAACGATACAACCGTCATACCAATCACCATTTTAGAGATCTTAAATTTAAAGGACATTGCAACCGAAGCCCTAACCAAAAATTCTCCGCCCACTACTAAAAGAAGCAAACCTAATATGACCCAAACTAAACTCATCAAATTAATTTTCCTGCGAAGATAACACAAATAGCGAATTGACTAGAAACCTAAACCAACGACATTTTTAGTTAAACAACTATTAAAACAGTTGTATAACTAAAATTTTAGTTGTAGGTTTGAATTACAAATTTAGAACCCCCACAACCATGCAAAAGCTCACAAATAAAGAAGAAGAAATCATGCAAATCCTTTGGAAGCTAAAAAAGGGCTTTGTAAAAGACGTACTTGCTGAGATAAAAAACGATACTCCCCACTATAACACCTTATCTACTATTATCCGTAACCTTGAAGACAAGGGGTACGTATCCCATAACGCCTATGGAAAAACGCATGAGTACTACCCGTTGGTAAGCAAAGAAGCTTATAGGAGTAAGTTTATGAACTCGGCCATAGAAAGTTATTTCAACAGTTCGTATAAAAATGTAGTTTCCTTTTTTGCCAAAGAAGAAAAGATAAGCGTAGCAGATCTTAAGGAAATTATAGCACTAATAGAAAAAGAAGATTAACCATGGAATATCTTTTAAAAGCATCGGCGGTAATTACCTTATTCTATTTGAGCTATTATTTTTTCTTAAGAAAGGATACTTTTTTCAACTGGAATCGCGGGTTTCTTTTATTGGGGTTGTTAAGTAGTGTTGTAATTCCGTTAGTTGTTATTCCTATATATAAAGAAGTTGAACCAATGCTTATAGGGCAACTTGAGGGGTTACCCCTAATTGAAAGTCAAGACCAACTAAAATCTATATTAACTTGGGAGCAAATGCTCATGCTTGTTTATTTAATAGGGGTTACTTTATTGGGAATTAATTTTGGTTTAGAACTTATTTCTATCTTAAAAACCATAATAAAAAATAAACGATATAGGTCTGGAGGATTGGTTTATGTTGAAACCAGAAGTACCTCTCCCTGTTCTTTTTTCAATTACATTATATATAACCCGGACAATTTTACTTCATCAGAATTGGAATTAGTAAAAACCCACGAATCTGTTCATGCTAAGCAAAAGCATAGCATCGATACATTATTGATACAATTGGCCTGTACCTTATTATGGTTTAACCCAATTGTTTGGCTCTATAAAAAAGCCATCATTCACAATCTTGAATTTATCGCAGATAGAGTGACTCAAAACCAAACAGAATCGACTAAAGAATATCAGCATTTATTGCTAAAAAACAGTATCTCCGACTATCATCTGGCTTTGGCCAATACTTTTTATAATTCATTAATCAAAAAACGAATAGTTATGTTACACAAAAACCAATCAAACCCAAATCACCTCTTTAAAGTCGTCCTTGTTCTACCTTTACTCGCTGCCTTTATGTTAGGTTTTAATACAAAAACAATTGCGCAACAAGCTCCCAAAGACAAATCGGCGAAAGTAGTTGAGATCAAATCGGAAGTCAAAAAGTTTGTTATAACCAAATCTACCACGGATAGCAAATTGGATGGTTTAAAAGAAAAGCTAAATGGTGAGAATGTAAAAATTAAATTTAAAGGTATTAAGCGCAACGCCAATGACGAGATTACTGCAATCAACATCAATTACGAAAGTAAAAACGGAAAAGGCAATCACAGTATTAGCACAGACAAACCAATTTCACCTATTGCTATAACATTAGACCAAGACGGAAACATATCTGTTGGCCAAACTAACATTGCACCTCATGCCATTCACCTTGCATCAAAGGGAGATGGTACTAACAAAAAAGTAATCCGTTATGAAATTAAATCCGATGTTGATAACGAGATCGATCACGATTTCCAAATTATTGAACTGAGCGGAGAAGACAAAGTGATTGAATTTAAAGGAAGTGACAAGGCATTTGCCTACACTATAGATGTAGAAGACGATGGTGTAGAGTTTTCCAGCGACTCAATAATCAAGAAAAAAGTGAAAACCATTATTTGGAACAGTAATAACAGAGACACCAACATAGATGTTCAATCTTTTGAAAAAGGAGATAACCACTTTTATTTTTATTCAGACAACGATAGTGATAATGCCCTAATTTTAATAGATGGTAAGGAGGTTGATAAATCAGAAATGAAAAAACTAAACTCCGAAGACATTGAAACCATAGAAGTTTTAAAAGGAGATAAAGCTATAGAAGAGTACGGCGATAAAGCTGAAGATGGTGTTATTATCATCAAGACAAAAAAATAAACCACACAACAATTATTTGATCTAAAAAAGCACTTCTATTTGGGAGTGCTTTTTTTATTCCCCAAATCTTACAAAAAGATGAAAACAACAAAAACCATCACTTTTCACCCTATAATCTCCCTTGGATTTTAAAGACACATCAAAAAAGCCCCTTGAATTATTTCATATTAAAACAAAAACAAGCTAATTTAATTACACTCCATAACACTTACCAAGAAAAAACAATAACATCTTATAATAGTTTTAATCTTTTTCACAAATATCCCGAAGGCACTTTCACAGATTTCATTAAAGTTTCTTGCAAGTAAGTCTTATCGCTTATTATCTTCAAAAAACAATAACCAAACTATTGAAAACAATTAACCACTAAAACCAAAAGTATTATGATTACCATTGCTAAAATCCTCATCGACATTATTGTGTCTGTAGGATAATCTAATCCAATTGTAAAACTTAGTTCTAGAATAAGTTTTACTACTTTTACAACCAAGAATCATGGATTATGAAAAAGCAATTCTTTAAACTTTTGGCAAAAGTTAACAAAGCATTACTTCCCTGTTACACAAAAAAAAGTTTGGATATAGCCAAAGCTAACAAACTGCAATTGGCCATTATTGGATGGCGCTCCTATATTACACTTCGTGCTTTAGACTAGTAGGTAATTATAGCCTTAACTGGATATGGTTTAAGATTATCTTTGCCATTAAGGAAGGAAAGCTCTAAAATAAAATTACACTGAACTATCTCACCACCTAAACGTTCAACCAATTTACAAACGGCTTGAGCTGTTCCCCCTGTAGCAAGTACATCGTCGTGAATTAAAACTTTATCACCTTTTTTTATAGCATCGGCATGCATTTCCAAAACATCCTCTCCATACTCTAAGTCATAACTTTCTTGAATGGTTTTATAAGGTAATTTTCCAGGTTTCCTTACTGGCACAAAACCAGCATTTAGTTTTTGCGCCAACATTGGTCCAAAAATAAAGCCTCTAGACTCCACTCCAACTACTTTATCAATTTTCTCACCATCTATACACTTTATAAGGCCCTCGAGGCAAAATTGAGAAGCTTCCGAATCATTCAACATTGGTGTAATATCCTTGAATACTATTCCAGGCTTGGGAAAATCTGCAATATCCCTTATGTAATTGCTGATGTCTTTCATACGTGCAAAGTAAGTAATTTTATCTTATAAGTTTTATCTTCGTTTTAGCTTAGCTCTGCATTTCCTTAAATTAGGTATGCTTTTTGAAGATGGTTATTAAAAATATATTCTTATGAAAAAATCAACTTTACTTTTGTTCGCTCTTTTTGCGCTTTTTCTATCTGCCTGCGAAGGCCCTAGAGGACCACAAGGCCCTCCTGGTCAACCTGGAGCTATTTTTGTAGCTTCGGCTTTCGAAATAGAAGTTGACTTCAATGCCAATAATGATTACTCCATAATTGAACCATATGGGTTCGAAGTTTTCCCTTCTGATGTTACACTGGTTTATATTCTTTGGGAAGTACAAAACGGCACCGATATTTGGCGACCATTGCCTCAAGACGCCTTTTTTAATGAAGGAGTACTTCAGTACAACTATGATTTCACAGATATCGATGTTAGAATATTTCTTGACGGCTATCTTGATTTCGACTCTTTGCCTTCCGCTTACACACAAAACCAAATATTCCGTGTAGTGGTTGTACCTGCCGATTATCTAGATTCTGATATTGACATTAACAACTTAGATGAAGTGATGCAACAGTTTAACCTTGACGATTCCGACTTCACAAACAAGTAACTTATAATTAAAATTCAAACAAAGAACCCTTCCGTTACAGGAAGGGTTCTTTTTCAATTTTATTAATTATCTATTTTAGAACTGAGCAGCTTCAGTTGAATTTACCATTGCTACTGTAGAAGCAGTGCCAGCGGTAACCGCATTCTGAACAGCGTCGAAATAAGTTGTTCCCACAAATCCTTGGTGCTTTATAGCTCTAAACCCTTCTTGCTGCAATGCAAATTCTCTTTGCTGCAACTCAGAATAGCCCGCCATGCCTTTTTCTTTATATGCTTTGGAAATCTCAAACATACTGGTATTCAAGGCATGAAATCCTGCCAGTGTTATAAACTGAAACTTATATCCTAAATCTGCAAGCTCCTCTCTAAAGGTTTCCATTTGATTTACACTTAAATTAGAAGCCCAATTAAATGATGGTGAGCAATTATAGGCCAGTAATTTTCCAGGATACTTTTCATGAATACCTTGAGCAAACTCTTTGGCTTCACCAATATCCGGTTTAGAAGTTTCTAACCATACCAAATCTGCATAAGGCGCATAACTCACTCCTCTATCTATTCCCTGCTCTAAACCATTTCTAACCCTAAAGAATCCTTCTGCTGTTCGATCCCCTGTTATAAATCGTTTATCTCTATCATCAATATCACTAGTTAGCAATCCTGCGGCATTGGCATCTGTTCTAGCTACAATAATGGTAGACACCCCCATTACATCGGCAGCCAATCTAGCTGATATTAATTTATTAACTGCCTCCTGTGTAGGCACAAGAACTTTACCCCCTAAATGACCACATTTTTTGGCCGAAGATAACTGATCTTCAAAATGGACACCTGATGCACCAGCCTCAATCATGGCTTTCATGAGTTCAAAAGCATTCAAATTGCCTCCAAAACCCGCTTCGGCATCGGCAACAATGGGTACAAGATAATCCTTCTTATCCTCCAATCCATTTACTGATTGGATTTGATCTGCCCGAAGTAATGCATTGTTGATTCGCTTTACAACCATAGGGACACTATTAGCTGGGTATAATGACTGATCAGGATACATTTCACCCGCCAGATTAGCATCGGCTGCTACTTGCCAACCGCTTAAGTAAATAGCTTCCAAGCCAGCATCTACTTCCTGAATAGCCTGGTTCCCAGTAAGTGCACCTAAACCTCCAACCCATGACTGAGTGTTTAGTTTTCTCCAAAGTGTTTCTGCACCTCGTCTGGCAATACTATGTTCTACAAAATACGATCCTTGCAAACGTACTACTTCTTCAGCCGTATAAGGTCTAATAATCCCATCCCATCTTGGATTACTAGACCAATCGGCTATCAATCTCTGAATTCTTTCTTGTGCTTCCATATTAATAGTGTTTACGGTTTAAAATGTGGTTAACTAATAATTAGCATCAATTAATTTTGGGTTATAGATATTTATAAGCGGGAAGAGTCAAAAACTCTTCAAAATCTTCTGAAATAACTAATGACTTTAATAATTCTGCTGCCAATTTGTAATGTCCTGATTCGAATTTATCTTCTCCCAAATAATCTCTAATCTTATTAAGCTCGTCATTAAATAATCGCTCAAATAACTCTGAATTAAGTATACCTCCATTCTCCAACTCAACCTTACTGTGAAGCCAATGCCAAAGCTGTGTTCTGGAGATCTCGGCTGTAGCAGCATCTTCCATTAAATGATACAAGGCAACAGCTCCATTTCCATCCAGCCATGAGGCTAAATAAAGAATGGACACATTAATGTTTTTTCTTATGCCTTCTTCTGTGACAGTGCCTTTAGGCACTTCCAGTAAATCCTTTTGAGTTACAATTAATGTTTCCTTTTTTAATTCTATTTGATTGGCGTTTGGCATATATGTATTAAACACTTCCATGGCCACATGTACTAAACCTGGATGCGCCACCCAAGTACCGTCATGACCGTTCTTCGCTTCTCTCTCCTTATCTAGTCTAACTTTATGAAAAGCTTTTTCATTTTTGACTTCATTGCCTTTTATAGGGATTTGAGCCGCCATACCCCCTATAGCATGAATGTTTCTTTTGTGACATCTTTGAATAACCAAATTGGAATACGCACTCATAAAAGGAGTCGTCATTGTAACTTGATCCCGATTGGGAATAACTATCTCATTATGATTTCGGAGTTTTTTGATATATGAAAAAATATAGTCCCAACGACCACAGTTTAAACCAGCTATGTGATCCTTTAACTCATATATAATTTCATCCAATTGAAAACTTGCTGTTATGGTTTCTATAAGTACGGTCGCCTTAATTGTCCCCTTAGGAATATTCAAATAATCTTGAGCAAAGTCGAATACCTCGTTCCACCAACGAGCCTCCTGATAATGCTCTAACTTTGGAAGATAAAAATATGGCCCAGTTCCCTGACTAATTAACTCCTTAGCGTTATGGAACATATATAATCCGAAGTCAACCAAACTAGCAGACATTTCCTCTCCATCGACCAATAAGTGACTTTCATTGAGATGCAACCCTCTTGGGCGAACCAATAAAGTAGCGATCTCACCGTTAAGCTCGTATTGTTTTTCACGTTTGCTATCGAAAAAGGAAATCGTCTTATTCACCGCCTCAATTAGATTTTTCTGTCCTTCCATAATATTCTCCCAAGTCGGCGAAGTACTATCTTCAAAATCAGCCATAAAAGTCTTAGCTCCTGAGTTAAGTGCATTGATAATCATCTTACAACTCACAGGCCCAGTAATTTCAACCCTTCTGTCCTGTAAATCTTCTGGAATAGAAGCAGCAATCCAATCTCCTTTCCTAACAAATTCTGTTTCTACAGGAAAGTTTGGTATTTCTCCTTTGTCAAATTTTGCTTGCTGCAAAACCCTGTTTTCAAGAAGACTTAATCGCTTTAGATTAAATTTTAAGTGTAGTTCGGTTAAAAACTCCTTCGCTGACTGCGTCAATAAATCTGAGTAAGCCTTACTTGATTTAACAACCTCTACAATAACCGCTTTGTCTAGTACTTTATCTGCCATTTTATTTAAGATTTTGAACTCAATATTACATTAAAGAACTTTCACTTAAAAGCGAACGTTCGCTAATTAGCTCATATCCCTAAAAAAATCGATATTCGCAAAAACTTGTGTATCTTTATCTTATATGATTGAAGAAGAATATATCCGTTTGATTTTTGGGTTAAAACTCAAACAGCTCAGATCCGAGAAAAAACTCTCCCTGTTTGGACTATCCAAGTTAACAGGGCTTTCTAAATCCTACCTCAATGAAATTGAGAAAGGAAAAAAATACCCTAAAACAGATAAAATAGTACTGCTGGCCGAAGCATTGGATACACCTTACGACCAAATGGTGTCGATAAAACTAGATAAAAATCTAGCTCCCCTGGGTGAAATATTACACTCTAAAATACTTAAAGAAATCCCCTTGGATTTGTTTGGCATTCAAGAAAACGACTTAATCGACATTATCTCGAATGCTCCAGCCAAAGTAAATGCCTTTGTCAGTACGATTATTAAAATAGCTCAAAATTACAATGTAAGTAAGGAGCATTTTTTCTTAGCCTCTTTGAGGTCTTACCAGGAAGCCAACAACAATTACTTTGAAGAAATTGAGTCGCAAGTAGAAGCTTTTACCAAAGCTTATCAAATAGGCTTCAACCCTCCAATTACATCCAAGGATTTAGAGGAAATATTAGTTGAGGAGAACGGTTATACTATAGACGAAACTGAACTCTCAAACGAAGAGGCCCTCACCTCCTTGCGGTCTGTTTTTGTTCCAAGCAGTAAAACATTACTCTTAAATGACTCGATTACCGAAGCACAGCGTACATTTATCTACGCCAAAGAACTTGCCTTTAATTTCCTCAACATTGAACAACGTCCCTATTCCTTTCCATGGATTGAGTTTAAAAGTTTTGATGAAGTTCTAAATAACTTTTATGCTTCATATTTTGCAGGAGCCTTGATTATTCCACGTAAAGACCTAATCCCCAAATTAGAGTCATTTTTTGATTCAGAAAATTTTAGCGAAAATGACTTTCTCAAAATAATGAACTCCTACAAATGCTCGCCCGAAACATTTTACCAACGACTCACAAATATACTCCCTAAGGATTTCAACATGAAAAACCTTTTCTTTTTAAGGTTCAAACATAGAATTGGCAGTGAATCATTCCACTTAAAAAAGGAATTACACATAACCCACCAACAGTCACCTCAAGCTAATGAAATGAATGAACATTATTGTAGACGATGGATCTCCATAAAAACCTTGCAACGTATTGAAGAAACACAAGCAAAACACCTTTTTGACCTTCAAATTTCGGATTATGGAGAAGACAGCAACCAATACTTAGTACTCTCATCTGCAACCGAAGACCCATTCAATGCAAACCATTACCGTAGCATCAGTATCGGTTTTTTGATTACACAACATCTTAAAAACAAAGTGAAATTCGTAAACGACCAAAGAATAAGCAGGTTATCTGTGGGAGTAACATGTGAAACTTGTCCTATTGAAAATTGTGAAGTTCGTGCGGCTGAACCTATTCAATTGGAAAAAATAGCCAAACACAATTTTACATCAACAGCAGTAGACACACTTTTAAAACGGTTTCTTGAGCAACCAAAAAAACAGTAATAGATACTAGCAATTTACTACTGTGTTTAAATGTTTTTCCTTGGGTTAAACCTTTAAAAGCAGTAATTTCGTTAAAGTGAAAAACTCTTAGGCATATAAAATATTATATTCCTAAAACCATCCAACCAAATAAAATCACATGAAACTCCTAATACGAATTGTCTGCATTTTAATTCTCTGCATAAGTTGCCAGAAAAAAGACAGCTCCTTAACACTTTTAGACAATGGCATTCCTAAGAAAATGGCTGATTTTAGAAGCAATCAAGTATCTGATGTCATCTATAAACTAGCTTTCGAAATACCTAAGGACAAGACGACCCCTATTGCAGCTCAACTAATATTGGAAACAACAATTAAAGACTTATCAAATCCTTTATTTCTGGATTTTAGAGAGAGCCCAGATAAATTGATTTCCATCTCGGTGAACAGCCAACCCACTCCTATCCATCACGAAAAACAACATGTTATTATAGCACCAGAACACCTTACCAAAGGGTTTAATACCATTACGATTAATTTTATCGCCGGAGAACTTTCGCTCAATCGAAACGACGACTATCTCTATACTTTATTAGTCCCTGATAGAGCTAGTACTTTGTTTCCTTGTTTTGACCAACCCAACATAAAAGCTCAATATTTATTGAGAATTACCGCACCAAAGGAATGGGATGTACTTTGTGCTGCACCTGAAATTGAACAAATTGTAAAAGGAGATTCCATAGAACATATTTTTGCGAAGTCAGAAGCGTTGAGCACTTATTTGTTTTCATTCGTTGCCGGTAAGTTTAATTCAACAAAAGAAAGTCTTAAATCTTTCGATATGACCATGTTATACCGAGAAACTGATTCGGCTAAAATAACATCGAGCACTTCTAAAATATTCAATATCCATCAAAAATCGGTTGATTTTCTGGAAGCTTACACTCATTTTCCTTTCCCTTTTAACAAAATGGATATTGCCACTATCCCGGGATTTCAATATGGAGGTATGGAACATGTTGGGGCTATACAATATAGGGAGTCTTCTTTATTTTTAGACCATACAGCTACAGAAAGCCAAATTCTTAACCGTGGCAAGCTGATAGCTCATGAAACCTCACATATGTGGTTTGGAGATTTAGTAACAATGACCTGGTTTAACGACGTATGGATGAAAGAGGTTTTCGCTAATTTTATGGCAGACAAAATCATGAACCCTTCTTTCCCTAGCATCAACCACAATCTGTCATTTCTGATAAACCACTATCCTGCAGCATTTAATGAAGACAGAACCCGTGGTAGTAATCCTATCCGTCAACCTTTGAACAACCTCAACAATGCTGGCTCCCTTTATGGTAATATTATTTACCATAAAGCCCCTATTATGATGCGACAATTGGAGCGTCTTATTGGTGAATCTGCATTTCGTGAAGGCATAAGGGAATATATCAATAAATATGCATATGGAAATGCTGATTGGAACCAACTTATTGACATTCTTGACTCAAAAACTGAAATTGATCTAAAACAATGGAGCGAAGTTTGGGTTAATCAATACGGAAGACCCATATTTACTTACCAAACAACTTACAGCAACGACACTATAACTTCATTAACATTAAGCCAACACGCAGAAGATGGTTCTGAAAAAATTTGGCCTCAAGAGTTCAGTCTTGGTCTAGTTTACCCAGATTCCACAAAACTTATTAACGTAAATAGTATAGCAAATAGCGTACAGATATTAAAAGCCCTGGGATTACCAAAACCTGAATCTATTGTTTTCAATTACAATGGGCTGGGATATGGCGTCTTCCCGGTTGACAATAACAGCATGAAAAAAATCGTTAAAATTGACAATGATGTAGCAAGGGCACAGAGCTATTTAAACTGTTATGAAAACACACTAAATGGAAATCTATACCCTATTGAAAACCTTGAATTGCTAAAACTCGGTCTTGCTTCAGAATCCAATGAACTAATAATTAAAATGCTTTCTGCCCAAACAAAAAACTTATTTTGGACTTACCTAACAGACTCCCAAAGGGAATCTGAACAAAAAACTTTAGAAGACCTCATCCACAACCAACTCTACACAAATAAGCCTTCAAATATCAAAAAAACACTTTTCAAATTGTTTAGTAGTATAGCTTATTCAAAAGAAGGACGTGAAAAACTTTTTAATATTTGGAACAAAACCACCGCTATACCTGGTCTTCAACTCAATGAGAATGATTATACCGATATGGCGATGACCTTAGCCTTGTATGAACATCCTAAAGCAGAATATATTTTAGAAACAGCACACAATGCCATTAGAAATCCAGACAAACAAAAACGCTTTGAATTTTTACTTCCAGCTTTATCTATCAAAGACTCCGTTAGAGATTCCTTTACCATTTCACTAAAAGAAGAAGAAAATCGAGAAAAAGAGTCTTGGGTATTAAGTGCACTTGGATACATTCACCATCCTCTTCGACAGGGTACAGCTATTAAGCACTTGCAAATGTCATTGGATTTATTGGAAGAAATACAACGCACAGGGGATATCTTTTTCCCTAAAGACTGGCTAACCTACACTATTGGTCAATACTCTTCTCAAGAAGCATACGACATATTGGAAAAACACCTTGAATCCCACCCGGAGCTCAACCCCTCACTCTATAAAAAATTAATGCAAGCAACAGATCATTTGTACAGAGTAAGGCGTGCCACCCCAGAAACAACTATTAAATAAATCCACGAATTATCTTAACTTTAACAATGAATTGAAAAATCATAGTCAATTGAAGAGCATAATTAATCTACTTCTTCAACCTAAAGCTATTTTTCAGCTTGCTTTCTCCTTAAGTTTTATTGGCATGCTTGCTTTTATTATTGACTTCGGGTTCGAACAAACTTCACAAATTCAACAAATACTCAACGGATTTTATTTCATAGTTTTAATCTTAGGACTTACTACTACAACAGTTAGGTATGCCACAAAAACAAAGGATTTAAGAAAGAACGTACTACTGTTTGACATTATCAGTATCCTAATCACTCTAGGGGTAATCTACATTCATCTCTTTTCTGAAGAAGCCCACAAGCACATTTCCATACTTTACAACGACAATTGGATTAAATTTGCAATAGTACTTACCTTTCTCAGGGAACTAGCAGAACAACGATTAGATTACAAACGAACAGTACTTAACCCCGCACAGCTTTTTATAGTTAGTTTTCTATCAATTATTCTTTTGGGAGCCTTTCTTTTAATGCTCCCTAAAGCTACATACGAGGGTATTGGGTACTTCGATGCCCTTTTCACTTCCACTAGTGCGGTTTGTGTAACGGGATTAATTGTCGTGGACACAGGTAGCTATTTCACTCCTTTTGGGCAAACTATAATTTTAGCATTGATACAAGTTGGAGGTCTTGGAATTCTAACTTTTGCCAGCTATTTCAGCTATTTTTTTAAGGGAGGCACTTCTTATGAGAACCACTTGGTGCTCAGCGATATGACCAACTCTCAAAAAATTGGAGAAGTATTTTCAACACTTAAACGCATTATCGTTATCACATTATTGATTGAATCTCTTGGCGCTCTACTTATCTACAGTAGTTTAGATAAATCTCTTTTTAACTCTTTAGTCGATACAACTTTTTTCTCTGTATTCCACTCCGTTTCTGCTTTCTGTAATGCAGGGTTCTCAACCTTACCTAATAGCTTATACGAAGCTGGCTTTAGATATAATTACAGCTTTCAGTTTATCGTAATCGTTATTTTTGTTCTTGGTGGATTAGGGTTTCCAATCGTGGTTAATATATTGAAGTATATAAAGTACTTCATGAAGAAATACATTTTTAGGTTTTCAGGCCTAAAACACCATGACAAGCCTTGGGTGCTAACTATTAATAGTAGAATAACCTTGATGACAACTTCAATACTAACATTTGTGGGCACTGTTTATTTTTATATCAATGAGTACCATAACACTTTAAACGAACATCAAGGTATTGGCAAATTTATCACAGCCCTTTTTGGGGCAGCAACCCCAAGAACAGCCGGTTTTAACTCGATTGACATGGGAGCTTTACATTTCTCTACTATAATGATGATATTTTTACTTATGTGGATTGGAGCGTCTCCAGCATCGACAGGTGGAGGTATTAAAACAAGTACCTTTGCCATTGCAACACTTAATTTTTTAAGCCTTGCAAAAGGAAAATCCAAAATAGAAATTTTTAGAAGAGAAATAGCGGACATATCGGTAAGAAGGGCTTTCGCTGTAATATCACTTTCCTTATTGGTTATTGGCTCTGGTGTTATGCTAATCTCTATCTTTGATAGCGAAAAACACTTGTTAAGTATTGCTTTCGAATGTTTTTCAGCCTACAGCACTGTTGGACTTAGCTTGGGTATTACCAGCGAACTAAGCACCTACAGTAAATTTGTAATTATTGTGATTATGTTTGTTGGCCGTGTAAGTATGCTTACCATGGCAATAGCTGTTTTCAAAAAAGCTAGACATAAAAATTACCGATATCCAACAGAGGAAATCACCATTAACTAAAACACCTTGATAATATGAAGTTTATCATAATAGGATTAGGAAACTTTGGTGCATCTCTAGCCCAAAAACTTACAGAGCAGGGAAACGAAGTAATTGGTATAGACATTAGTATGAGTAAGGTTGACACCCTCAAAGAGAAAATATCACATACAATTTGCATGGATGCCACCGATGAACTTACTGTCACCGGTTTACCTTTAAAAGATACTGATATGGTCATTGTCTCTATTGGCGAAAACCAAGGTGCCAACTTAATGGTTACCGCTCTTTTTAAAAATCTTCAAGTGAAGCGGTTAATAAGCAGAAGCATTAATCCGCTTCATGAAAAAGTTCTCAACGCCATTGGGGTTGATGAAATTGTACACCCCGAAGAGGAAACTGCCGAACGCTGGGCTAAAAAACTTTGTCTTAGAGGAGTTGTTGATTCTTTTGAACTTACGGATGATTACAGTATAGTTGAGGTAAATGTTCCTGAAGAGTATCACAATAAAGCTCTTAAAGACACAGGCATTAGGGAAAAACACAATCTTCTTGTGCTTACCACCATTTCTCAGGAAAAAGTAAAAAGCTTTATCGGTCGTAGCAAAAATGTAGCTCGTGTTAGCGGTGTGGCTAGTCCTTCTCACATTCTAAAAAAGGAAGACATATTGGTTGTTTATGGTTCCAACCAAAACATTAAACGTTTTTTAAAAGATGGTTAATTTTGTTACCCTTGAAAATAACCTCATTAAGGTTTCTATAGGTGTTCCCGAAAATATTGATTCTGTAGTCTGGCTTGATCTTATTGCTCCAACAAGTGACGAAAAGCAGGCTATAGAATCGGCTTTTGGAGTTGAACTATTTACAGAACAGGAAAGTGAGGAAATTGAGTCCAGTTCAAAATACAACGAATCAGAAGACGAAATTGGAATTAACCTCAACTTTTTAAGTCCAGATAAAAATCGCTACATCAACGAACCGGTTTCATTTATTTTGAAAGGCCATCTTATAATTTCCCAGAGAGACCATGAGTACAAGGCTTTTTCTGATACCTATCGAAAATTAAAGGTGTTAAAACCAGAAACTGGCTATTCTATTTTTCTTACTCTTTTGGAAACCAGAATTGACTTTGATGCTGACCTCATCGAGAATATAACCGATCAGATTACAGCAATAAGCAAAGGATTGATAAAGGAAAAAGAGCTTGAACGCGAAATTCTCTTAAAAATAACGGCTCTACAAGAATCAACAATTGCCATTCGCGAAAATATTGTTGAAAAGCAACGTCTATTATCCGCTATTCTTAAAAGTCGCTTTTTTCCGAAAGAAGATTATGAAACCCTCAGAATAATGATCAAGGATGTTGGTTCATTACTGGATTATACTAGCTTTAACTTTGAGCGTTTGGAGTTTTTACAAAACACCTTTTTGGGTTTAGTAGATATGGAACAAAACAGAATAATAAAAATATTTACTGTAGTAACGGTAATTTTCATGCCCCCAACACTAATAGCAAGTATGTATGGCATGAACTTTCAGTTTATGCCTGAACTCAATCTTTCTTTTGGGTACCCACTAGCCATCTGTCTTATGATAACTTCATCTATATTAACGTTGTTATTTTTTAAACGAAAAAAATGGCTCTAACCTTTTGACTACAATTAATCCATTACTCCCTTTTTTAGTATCTTTATCAATCAATCCACTGAAATGAATCGCCTTAGCCTAATGTCGCACCCTGCTAAGTTTATGGTTGGCCATGGAAAACAAGGAATTCATATCCCAGCTCAATCTCTTAAAGCGAAAAATTGGTTTTTGCTGCTTACCGGTTTTAGCAATAGGGGTGGTAGCTCTTCTATTTCATTTTGAAGTCTTCAAAATAAAAAAGGATAAAACACTAAGTGCTCTAGAACTCAAGTACGATATCAGTACTCTAGGAAACACAGAAGATGCCGAAGAAATCCGGTTAGGTTATGACATATTTGTCAATACTGCTGATTATATTGGACCCGATAATGGAAACCAAAAAAAAATATTCTCTGGAAACAATCTAGCTTGTGGTAACTGTCACCTCTCCGCCGGAACAAAGCCATACTCTGGTCCATTGGTTGGAGTAGTCAACCGCTTTCCCCAATATAGGGCACGCGAAGACAAAGAAGGCACTATAACAGAACGCATAGATGGTTGCATGGAACGAAGTATGAACGGCAAGGCAATGCCCATTGATATTCCTGAAATGCAAGCTTTACTCAAATACATCAACTGGCTTAATAAAGACACCCCCACTAATGGAATCATTGAAGGGCAAGGTTACATTTCCCTTGAAATCCCTAATCGTCCTGTAGACTTAAATCGCGGCAGACTCTTATTTCAAAATATATGTAGTGTTTGTCACGGTACTGACGGTCAAGGTGTAAAACAGTATCTATCCAATGGCTATGAATACCCGCCTCTTTGGGGACCAAATTCTTTTAATAATGGAGCAGGAATGAATCGAGTTATTACAGCCGCACAATTCATTAAGGCCAACATGCCTTATGGAACTTCTTACAACAAACCTTATCTTACAGACGAAGAAGCTTATGATGTAGCTGGATTTATCAACCAACAACAACGTCCAACAAAACCAAATCTAGAAAATGACTTTCCTGACTTAAAAAAGAAACCCGTTTCCACTCCCTACCCTCCATATTTGGATAGCTTTCCCCATAGTCAACATCAACTAGGCCCCTATAAACCGATAATGGATTACTACAAAAAAAACTACAACATAGAGAAAACAAAATAACCAAACACCTAATAACCAGAAAAGTAAACAAATATTTACGTAACTTTGGATTACTCCTTGGTGATAGTAAAACTCAATTCTTCTGTACAAAATCTACTTTAAAAAATTTTACTATTATGTCAACCGACAACTTAAAAACCAGAAGAAGCTTTTTAGAAGCATTGGCTCTTGGTGCTGCAGCAGGAGGACTCGCTACTTTGACCACTAACTTGCAAGCAGCAACAACTTTCAACAATCAAAAGCCCATCCAGGATTCTGATGAATGGTTCAAAAAAATCAAAGGAACACATCGCGTGGTTTATGACGGATCTACACCTCATGATGGTTTCCCAATTATCTGGACTTGGGCGTTTTATTTAACAAATAACCAAACTGGGGCACCAGATGATGATATTACAGGTGTTTGCGTTTTAAGACATTCGGCCATCCCCTACGCCTTTAACTCTGCTCTTTGGGAAAAATATAAATTCGGGGAAGTATTCGGTATTAAAGATAATTATACTGATGCACCATCACTGAGAAATACTCTATACGAGCCTAAGGAAAAAGATTTTCCTCTTCCTGGCATAGATGGTATTAAACGACTACAGGAACGTGGTGCTATGTTCTGTGTTTGCGATTTGGCCATGAAGGTTTACAGTGGAATGATTGCTCAAAAAGGCGGTTTGGACGCAACTACAGTTTACAATGATTTTTCTGCTGCAGTACTACCTGACATCGAAAAAGTACCTTCTGGTGTATGGGCTCTTGAACGCGCACAGAAACACGGCTGCGCTTACATTTATGCTGGAGGATAATTTAAAGCATTTGATCTTATGAAAACATTCATTCTATTATTACTTACTTTAGGGTATAGTTTTTTTGGCCTGGCTCAAGATGAACCTATAAACATTGTATTCGACGTTACAAGTGACAACCCAAAAACCCAAGCAGCAGCAGTACGGCATGCAAAAGCAATGTCTAAAGCATATCCTAATGCTCAATTTGAGGTAGTGATGTACAGCGGCGCAATAAACATGGCTTTACCAGACAAATCACCTGCAGCAGCAGATATTGCGGAACTAATAAACAATAGTGATAATGTCACTTTTGTGATGTGCAATGGCACTTTAAAGCGTCATAACCTTACCCAAGACAAGCTCATTAAGGGTATTAAAGTGGTTCCCGACGGAATTTTAGAGATTGTCACGAAACAAAAACAAGGATGGGGCTATATAAAGGAAAGTAATTAACGCTATTAAATGCCACATTATTTATTCCAATATCTTATTGGAAAAATTACTTACGCCCATTCCTATCAATTTCTAAAAAATGACCTCTGGGGAATTAAACCCCAAATAGAAATTTGTCTTTATAAATTACATTTAAATTGGTAGGAAAAGATTTTACCTCTACTTCACTACAGCTCATTGGATTGCAACAAAAAAGATCATAATCAACTGATAACCATTTGGAATCCTCGATTAATTTGTTATAATAGGGTAAGAAAAATTAAAAATCAGAAAAAAAATCCTATGATATTAAAAGCCTACGATGCTTTCAACAGAATCTCACCTTTAGAAATAGAACAGGTTGTAAATTTTCTTTATACACACTTAGGGGAATATGGCGACTCCAAATCAGCCATTACCAAAGCTATTCAATATGCTGCAAAAGAACGACCAGGCCTGGGTGGCTACGTATTTACAATGGTAGACAAATCTGAAATAATAGGCGCTGTAGTTATCAACAAAACGGGCATGTCTGAGTATATTCCGGAAAATATTTTGGTTTACATCGCTACGCACGAAGATTATCGTGGCCAAGGTGTAGGCAAAAAACTCATGAAAGCAGCTATTGACTATTGCGAAGGTGATATCGCTTTACATGTTGAACATAATAACCCAGCCAAGCACCTTTACGAAAAACTCGGCTTTACCAACCCTTACCTTGAAATGCGTTTAAAAAGATAGGACAACTCTTCTAAATTAGCCTCATACCTCATATATAAAGCCCAAACTATGGCCGAACTGATTATACATAAAGACAAAATACAGAATAACATAAAATCTTTAAGCGCCTTTTTCAAAAATCACGATATAGAATGGAGCTTGATCACAAAAGTATTCTCTGGAGATATGGCCTTTTTGGAAAATGTACTTACAGAAGACATAATTCAAAACATCAACTCTGTTGGGGACTCCAGACTCACTAGTCTAAAGAACCTAAAGGCAGTAAACCCCAGGATGCGAACTATTTACATTAAGCCTCCTGCCGCTGTTTATGCAAAAGATATTGTAAAGTATGCCGATATATCGTTGAACACCTCATTTTCAACTATTATTGCCTTGAATAAGGCCGCCAATGAAGCTAATAAAACTCACCATATCATTATCATGATTGAACTTGGAGAGCTTCGCGAAGGTGTTTTACGTGATGATGTTATGAACTTTTACCAAAAGGTATTCAACCTATCCAACATCAATGTAATTGGCATTGGATCAAATCTTGGTTGTATGTACGGTGTAGCACCCTCCTATGATAAATTACTTCATCTTTGTCTTTACAAACAGTTGATTTCAGCAACCTTCAAGAAAGATCTTAAGCTTATATCAGGAGGATCGTCCATCACTTTACCGCTTATAGATCAAGGGACCGTTCCTAAAGACGTCAACCATTTTCGTATTGGTGAAGCCGCTTTTTTTGGAGTAAGCCCTTTAAACAACGAGCAGTTTGAAAATCTCCATACTGATACTTTTGAGTTTAAAGCCAATATTATTGAATTGGAGGAAAAGAAAATAGTTCCAGAAGGCATACTTAGCGATGCTAATATTGGACAAACAGCCGAATTCAACACTGAAGGTAAAAGTGACAAATCGTACAAAGCGATCTTAGACTTTGGGTTGTTAGATGTCGATCAAGACAACCTGGTTGCTTTTGATAAAGGCATTACTTTTGTTGGTGTTACCTCGGATATGATGGTTATCGATATTGGCAGAAACGAGTGTAATGATGGGAAACAACGTTTTAAAGTTGGTGACCAAATCACTTTCAAGCCAAACTATATGGCAGTAGCTCGATTACTTAACTCTAAATTCATAGACAAGGTCTTTGTATAGGATTATTCATCGAGCATTAATGACTATGCTCCTCTGAAACCCGAAATATTTCCGTAATTTTAAAAGTACTTAATATACTCGTATGAACCGTATTGACTTACTTATCGGAAGTATAATGATCTGTTTATTATCTCTGTATTCCTGTCAGAATGCAAAATCAACACCTGCAGAAAACACTCAATCACAAATTAATGTTCAGATTACTTGTATTGAACGCGTTATTGCAAAAGATGGAGCTTTGGGAAAAATACGCAATATTGCTTGTAAAGACATTCCCCTAAGTCAGGCCATTACAAACTACACCAATGCCATGGGACAATTGGATTATAGTGGCTGCCCCAATTCTTTTAAAAAGGCTTTTATAGAACACCGAAATGCTTGGATGGGAATGACCATAGTAACCGACCATTACCCAGATCTTCGTGGAGATATGCATACTCTATTTGATAGTCTTGCCAAGGGTGAACACGCCTCTCAATTTAAATATCACTTACAAGGTATTTGGGATACTTGGGAAGCTGTAGAAAGTGCCTCGAAGTAAAAATTAATCATCTTAGACCATAATATAAAAAGTTATTTATTACACTATCTTGATACTTTCTTTAAATACTTCTGATAATCTTTTTTAAACTAGACACCATCATTCCTGTTGTGCTCTTTTGAAATTTAAAATCCTCATCTTTCCCCCTAGCAGTAACGTTTCCTTTTATAGTTTTACTATAAATCACCTCAAAAGTATTTAGGTCGTAAACCTCAACTGTGGTTTCCGCCATATTTTGACCTTCGCTATAAAGCGTTCCTAACTGCATCACTCCTAACTCACCCTTTATTTTGGTACATTTTATATTGATATAATAATCACTTTTGACGTCTTCTTTAAGCTGCTCTAATGTAAAGTTATCAGGGCTCAACGGGACAAAAGGTACTCCAACATGATTCAACTCTTTTTCTAAAAGCAAATTGTTACCTAAATGCTTACTAAAACCATCAATTGCAATTTTATTGAGTTTATCATTAATACTCAGAGGGGATTCCACATCACCTAACAACCATGTGCCCTCTCTAAAATCAATGCCATAAGCATCGGAATTAACCGTGCTTTGATAAGAGGCCATTCTGCATGAGGTGACGATAAAAAATAAAGCAAAAAAAACTAGGCAAACTTTTTTCATTCTCTTTTAAATTGAAACGTAAATGAGGGGCAAGATAAAAAAATTGCAATACACTCATTACTTTAACCGCTCTTCTTCCACTATATAAACTGGACGCCCCTTGATTTCGGCCACGATATTACCAACATAAACACCAATCACTCCCATAAAGGCCATATTCAGCCCCCCAATAAAAAGAACAACAAGAATAAGAGAAGTCCAACCAGGCACCACATTTTCAGTAAATAACTTAATGAAAAGCACATAAATACTTGCTAACACACCCAATAACGTCAAGAAGAAGCCAATCACAGAAATAATCATTAGCGGATAATTAGAAAAAGAAATCACCCCTGACAGCCCCAAAACCATCAATTTTCTGATAGAATAATGACTCTTTCCTGCATAACGTGCGTCTCGTGTATAAGGTATACCTATCTGATTAAATCCCGCCCATGACACAAGACCTCTAGTATATCGTTGTTTTTCGGGCAGCAACTGAAGAACATCTACAATCTTACGATCAATTAATCGAAAATCACCTGTGTCTACAGGAATGTCTATCTCTGTCAAGCTACTTAAGAAACGATAAAACAGTCTTGAACTCAGTTTTTTAATATAAGTTTCACCATTGCGTTTATAACGTTGGGCATACACCACATGATATCCTTCTCGCCATTTTTTTAACATCTCCAAAATCAGTTCTGGAGGATCCTGTAAATCAGCATCTATCAAAACCGCACAATCTCCGGAGACCACTTCTATACCCGCTGTAACAGCACTTTGGTGCCCAAAATTTCTTGAGAATGATCGGTACTTG
The DNA here is from genome assembly GCF_028767185.1 of Mangrovimonas aestuarii. Lineage (GTDB taxonomy): Bacteria > Bacteroidota > Bacteroidia > Flavobacteriales > Flavobacteriaceae > Mangrovimonas_B > Mangrovimonas_B aestuarii. The sequence goes on along the minus strand of NZ_JARACK010000009.1, from coordinate 20,151 downwards.
ATATGATTATCTGAACACTCAAAATCCTTAACTATAGAGAGGGTGGCGTCGGTACTACCGTCATTGACCATGATAATTTCATAGTCCATATCTGTAGATTGTAACACCTTGGTTAATCTGCTATACAATTCTTTTAGAGAATCCTCTTCGTTGTATAAGGGTACTACTACTGATATTTTCGTTTCTTTTGTTCCCATTAGTTACTTTCAAAACTTAAATCGTATACTAAGCTACATGGCATAGGCATTAAATCGCCTGCTTTCACAAAAAACTGGCACCTTACATTTTGAGTTTCCGCTACTCTTCGTGGGACTTCCACGGTTCTTAGCCCTAGATACTCCAACCCACCAAGGTTTTGGAGAGCTAAAACCGCCTCATTATTATAGTACTTAACCGACAACTCTCCATTTAAACTATCAGGACTTTCATTCTTTTCCAATAGCAATCTATACTCTAAACTCTTATTAATTTGATTTGGCTTCACTGCCTCAACCTTTACAAACGATAAACTTTTAAACTTTGGAATATCTTTATAATACCATTTACCTTTTATGGTTTTTACAGAATCTGCCCCTTGAAACGGTTTTTTACTACACAACAACACAGCCTTGTTTAAAACCTGCTTCTCTGTTCCCATCAAATAAAAATCACTCGGTTGATCTGGGTAACTTACATGCACAAATTTATTCTCAGAATAAAACGCATAAGCTACAGCATGTTGATATCTCGTCATCATAACTACTGGCTTTCCCTTAGCCAAACTATCTATAGTATGTGCTAATTGCTCCCAACCAGCCATCTCTTTATCTAAACGACCTATGGGGCTTTGCCCAGGGAACAACAACACCAATCGAAGTACAAAGCTCAGTATTAAAGAAACAACCACTGTTTTTTTGAAATAACCTTGAAGATTTGGCATCTCTTCCAATGCCTTATAACCTAAAATAATTAATGGAATTAAAGCCAGGAGTCCCCAATTCATTTCAATATGAGTGTATAACGAAATAGCTAAAAAAAAGATATAGATAGCAAAAAGGTTGACTAGCAATAGCTTTTCAAACCTATTGGACATTTTTCTTTTGTACACGCCATAGAACATAAAAAAGCCGGTTATTGGCCCTGCTAATAATAATTGTCCTGGGATATAATCCAAATTCCGAAACTCAAACCAAGATGTACTAGGCCTGTTAAACAGGTGAAAATTAAAAGTTGGAAACTGGTGGGAGATCTGCCAATACAAATGCGGTAAAAACAAGAGCAACGCTATTAATGGCCACAAGTAAAATGAGCTCTTATTGTGATAAATAGGCCAGAGAAACAAAAAGCTGGACACAATTACTATAATCCCATGATACTTAGCGTAAAGCATCAATGAACTTATTACACCAAGAAGAATACTGTAACCTAATGTAGACCTAATCATATACAATTTAACTACACTAAAGAAACATACTGCCAGAAAAAACAAAGGAATGTCAAGTACAGCAAATATGCCTCCTATTTGCAGAAAAACAATAGTTGAAATAACCAAGTAATACAACAACAGTTGTTTTGGCCTAATCAACTTTTCCAACAAATAAACACTTATAACACTCAATATAATGAAAAACAACCGTAAACCGAGCCTGTTCCCTAAAAGGAAATACCCTGCTTGATCTAAAACATCTATTAAAGGGGGATGGTAAAAGTGCCCCCAATCCATATAGAATGATGCATACCAATAATTGGCTTCGTCATACAGCAAGCCTGTATAATTCGCTTGGATGAGGTTAAGTACAGTAAGAAGGGAGTAAAACAGCACCCGGGTGGATGTATTTGACATTTCCTTCATTGATGTAAGTAATTGATTATAGCAGATTAAATTTAGTGAATTTTATTAAGACACCTAACAATCAGCCACTTACTTTAAACCTAACTAGTTGAAACGCAAATATAATAGGGTAACCTGAAGCTTAAACGAAAAAGCCCACAACTAAAATTGTGGGCTTTTTTTCTGTGACCTCGGCAGGATTCAAACCTGCAACCTCTTGAGCCGTAATCAAGTGCACTATTCAGTTATGCTACGAGGCCGTTTTGCGGTTGCAAATATAGAAGATTAATTCTTTACTCCAAAGCCTTTTTTAAAAAAACGCGAAAAAAGTTTAAGCTACACTATTTCGGCACTCAAGCCCGCCTCCAAAAGCATGGAACAACGTGGCTTTAACTCCCTCATTGGGCCAGTTTTAACAGTGCATTTTCCATTATAATGGACAATAATGGAACATTGTTCTGCTTGTTCCGGTGTATGATCACAAACATAAATTAGTGTTTCAATAACATGATCAAACGTATTCACCTCATCATTGTACAAAATTATCTCATTCTCCCTTTGGGTGTTTACCCCCAAGAGCACATCTTCTAAAGTCTTCTCTTTCGTACTCATCTCCAATATTTTATGCTAATTTATGAATTTTAGCGCAACCCAATTGTTACGTTCTAGCTTTTCATCCAATTTTAACAAATGTTTTTCACAAACTTCCTGAATGGTAGGGATGTCGGTATTATAGAACCCACTTAAGAACAATACCCCTCCTTTATTAAGACTCTTCACATATGTTTCCATATCGTTCAACAAGATATTCCTATTAATGTTGGCTATAATCACATCATATTGTTTGCCTTCCAACAAGCTTGCATCCCCTTCATAAACAGTAATGTTGTTCGTATCATTGCGCTCAACATTTTCCATACTGTTCAGGTAGCACCAATTGTCTATATCTATTGCATCTATTGGATTAGCTCCTTTCATACCCGCTAAAATGGCCAAAACTCCTGTACCACAACCCATATCCAATACTTTCTTGCCTTCCATATCGTTTTTCAGAATGAACTGAATCATCATATGAGTGGTTTCATGGTGACCGGTACCAAAACTCATTTTAGGCTCTATAACAATATCATATTGTGTATTTGGCACCTCATGGAATGGTGCACGAACGGAACAAACATCATCAACCACAATTGGGGTAAAGTTCTTTTCCCATTCGGCATTCCAGTTTACCTGCTCTATTTCCTCAAATTCATAGGAAATTTCAAACTCGTCGGAATGCAATACTTGGATATCTTTCAATATGCCTTCATGCCACTCCTCTTTCTGAATATAGGCCGTTACCCCTTCTTCTGTCTCCACAAAACTCTCAAAACCGGCATACCCCAATTCGGCTATCAATATCTCAACACCTGGCTGTAACGGTGATACTTTAAACTGGTACGATAAATAAATAGCATTGCTCATTTCCCTAGTTATTACTGTTGTTTAGATTGCATTTACAATGGCGAAAAAGTCATCCGCTTTTAACGAAGCTCCCCCTATTAAACCGCCATCTACATCAGGCTTAGAAAAGATTTCCTTGGCATTCGCTGGCTTTACACTTCCACCGTATAAAATAGATACAGACTGAGCTAATTCATTATTGTACTTTTCAGTCAATACCTCACGAACAAAAGCATGCATTTCCTGAGCTTGCTCAGGACTAGCGGTTTCACCTGTACCAATGGCCCAAACTGGTTCGTAAGCCAATACAATATTTACCCAAGCATTAGCTCCCAAATGGAACAATGCATTACTAATTTGCGATTTTACAACATCGAAATGACGTCCAGCTTTACGGTCTTCCAATTCCTCACCAAAACAGAAAATCACACGCATATCTTTACTCAAAGCAGCATCTACTTTCTTTGCCAATAATTCATCGGTTTCGTTAAAGTAAGCGCGACGCTCGCTATGCCCAAGAATTACGGTTTGTACCCCTATACTCTTAAGCATATCGGCACTGATTTCACCAGTATAGGCACCGTTTTCTGCAAAGTGCATATTTTGTGCAACAACTTCTACCGAAAGGCCTCTTGTCGCTTGAAAAGCATGCCATAAGTTGGTAAATGTCGGTGCTATCATTACCTCTGCATTCGAGGTTTGGTTTTGTTTTATAAGGGCTGATATTAGGTCTTCTGTTTGCGCCAGATCGTTATTCATTTTCCAGTTCCCGGCAACAATTTGTTTTCTCATAATTCTTTTATTGAAGTTTTACTTTCGGATCTAACCAAGCGTAGATAATGTCCACAAAAATATTGATAATTATGAATAGTAGCGCTATAATCAGCACCGCTCCCATAATTACAGGTAAGTCCAAAGTATTTAATGCATTAACTATTTCTTTTCCCAATCCGTTCCAACCAAATACATATTCCACAAAAACGGCACCAGCCAACATAGAGGCAAACCAACCTGAAATAGCGGTAACAACAGGATTCAATGCGTTTTTTATAGCGTGGTGTTTAATTATTTGAAGCTCCGACAGCCCCTTGGCTCTAGCTGTTCGAATATAGTCCTGATTAAAAACCTCTAAAAGTGAGTTTCTCATCAATTGGATAACAACTGCTAGCGGACGGATCCCCAATACCAGAGCCGGTAGAATTAAGTTCTTCCAACGGATATGGATCCTTTCACCAAAATCGTCTAGTTCATAAAGGCTTCCGGTCATTTCCAAATGGGTATACTTATGAAACACATAGCCAAAAATCCAGGCAAATAGAATTGCACTGAAAAAGGAAGGCACACTCATTCCCATAGTACTAAAAACCTGAATTCCCTTATCTATCCATGTATCTTTTTTTAAAGCGGAAACAATTCCTAAAACCACACCTATCAACATCGCCAAAATAATGGACGACACCGCCAATACAAAAGTATTGGGCAAGGTTTCTGCCAACACATCACTCACCTTTTTACCTTGCTTAGTAAATGACTCCCTTAGATATGGTACTTTAAGTGCCACTGTGGTGTTTCCTACTGAGAATAATGATGCAGCCGAATATTTCTTTGGATTTAAAAAAGTATAATCGCTTTCGGTTTTAGAATGAAACGAAACAGGAGACAGATCGTTTAAATAATAAAGATATTGTGTTCCGATAGGCTTATCGAACCCATACTTTTCTTTTAGAATAGCTAATTGCTCACTATCCTCATTCTGTCCCAACATCATCTGTGCAGGATCACCTGGCAATACATTGAACAAAAAGAATATTACCGTGACAACTCCAAAAAGAGTGAGTAAAGCATAAAACGATTTATTCAATAGATAGTGTAGCAAATGTACAGTATGGTTTTAATTTACAACTCCAGCTCATCGATATCGTTCCAGTGCAACTTTTGTTGAATGGTACCGTTATGAAGTTTTAAAATTCCAGGGTTAGAACGTACAATGGTTTTTAAAGCTGTTTCATCACAGAAATAAAAATCGAAGTTTATACTATACTTCTCACTAATCAGAGCTTGCTCTTCTGGTCCTGTAGCCGTAGCCCCAACAACTTTGTATCCTTTTGTTTCGGCTTGTTTTACCATAGCCTTAAGCTTATCCATTCCCTCTGCCTCCGCTTTTGCCAAGTTGTAGGCTACCACAAAAATCAACTTATCTTCATTCAAAAGGTCTTCGGTATAATCCGCTCCGTCTTGTTCTAACGAGAAATCATGGATAGGTGCCTCATAGCCTTCGGATATTATTTCGGTTCGCAAGTCAACATAATCACCATCAACATTTGGATAACTTCCTTTGTTTACGATTACTTTTTCATTTCCATCAACCTTAAACGTCCAATAGTAATCGATATCTGCTTTTGGAGCATCATCAGGGATAATCATATTCTCTGTAATGTTATCGCCCACTTTGTAAGGACGGAAGTCCTTAACCGGCAAGTGCATCAATACGTGATAAGCAAACATTAAACAGAAGATAAAACTAAGCATAACTACTGATGTAAGGCCTAAACGTCCCAAAATAGGCTTGATGTGTTTAACCCCTAGGAACAATATCAATATGAAAACTAAAAGAATTATATCTTTCGTAAAGGATTCCCAGGGCGTTAATTTTAAAGCATCCCCAAAACAACCACAGTCTGTTACTTTATTAAAGTATGCCGAATAAAACGTTAGAAATGTAAAGAAGACAATCATTGCCAAAAGGCTCCAAACCGTAAACTTAGGCTTGTAGCCTATAAGTAGAAATACACCTAAAAGTACCTCAAACACCACAACAAAAAGCGCAATTCCCAAAGCGTACGGAATAAAATAAGGCAAATCCAAAACGGTTGGACCAAAGTATTCTTCCAGTTTAAACGAGAATCCTACGGGATCGTTAAGTTTTATCATTCCTGAAATGATAAACAAAACTCCTACTATCCATCTGCTTATATTAACTAGTGCTTTCATTAAAATGTATGGTGATTTTTGGGTTGTACTTTCTTTATGCTTTTAGGTGAATCATGGCGAAAACGGCATAATTTATCATATCCTGATAGTTTGCAGCAATGCCTTCGCTTACCAATGTTTTACCTTGGTTATCCTCTATCTGTTTTACACGAAGAAGTTTTTGAAGAATTAAATCGGTTAACGAGCTTACTCGCATATCGCGCCAAGCCTCACCGTAATCGTGGTTTTTATCCATCATCAACTTTTTCGTGGCATCTACCTTTTTATCATAAAGCTCAGTTGCTTCGTCTACCGAAAGATCGGGCTGTTCTACAACACCTTTCTCCAACTGGATCAACGCCATAATACAGTAGTTGATGATACCGATGAATTCGCTTACCTCTCCTTCATCGACTTTACGGACATCGTTCTCTTGAAGTCCTCTAATTCTTTGGGCTTTTATAAATATCTGATCGGTTAATGATGGTAGCCTTAAAATGCGCCAAGCACTACCGTAATCCTTCATTTTATTAATAAACAGACTTCTACAAATATCGATCACATGATCGTACTGTTTTGAGGTATCTTGCATAGATTTGACATGAATTTTGCGTAAATTTCGCATAATTTAACCGAATTAAAAAACTTTAACGCTTAAGGATATTATTTTGACCAAATCCATAAACTGCAAAGGCCAACTCATCGACCTATCAATACCAAAGGTGATGGGGATTTTAAACCTTACCCCCGATTCATTTTATGATGGCGGTTCGTATAAAAACGAAACCGATGTACTTAATAAAGTGGAAAATTACCTCAACCAAGGCGCTACCTTTATTGATGTTGGAGCCTATAGCACACGTCCCAATGCAGAGGCGATTGATTTGGAAGAAGAACTCAAACGTAGTGTTAAATTGGTTCAATTAATCTGTTGTAAGTTTCCAGAAGTTATTATTTCTATAGACACCTTTAGAGCTGAAGTAGCCAAACAATGCATACATGCTGGAGCTGCATTGGTTAACGATATTTCTGCTGGACATCTTGATGATAACATGCTGCAAACCGTAGCCGATTTGCATGTACCCTACATTATGATGCATATGCGCGGTACTCCCCAAACCATGCAACAGCAAATCCAATATGGTGACATGATCAAGGAAATTATTCATTACTTTTCCGAAAGAATATACCAAGCGCGTCAATTGGGAATCATCGACATTATTGCCGATCCCGGATTTGGTTTTGCCAAAACGTTGGAGCAAAACTTTCATCTGCTTAACAACATGGAACTTTTAAAAATGCTCGACCTTCCTTTATTGGTTGGCGTTTCCAGAAAATCAATAATTTATAAAACACTTGATATTTCGGCACAAGAAGCCCTCAACGGAACTACTGCATTGAATATGGTAGCACTTCAAAAAGGAGCATCTATTCTAAGGGTACATGACGTAAAGGAAGCCATGGAATGCATCAAACTGTATCAACAACTTAAAGCGTAAACACATTTTTTATAAATTTACCAAAACCCTGAACTATTGAACCTTTTTGACGACCTTTTAAAATTCACCATTACAGACGTTATCGATGTTCTGTTAGTGGCTTTCCTACTCTACTATGTCTACAAACTGGTAAAAGGTACGGTGGCTATCAACATCTTTATTGGAATTGTAATTGTTTATGTGATTTGGAAGGTAACACAAGCACTTCAAATGCAGTTGCTTAGTAACATTTTAGGTGGTTTTATTAGTGTTGGAATGTTTGCCTTGATTGTAGTATTTCAACAGGAAATCAGGAAGTTTTTATTAATGTTGGGATCGACCAATATTGGTCGACGAAAAAAATTCTTCAAGCAACTTAAGTTTCTAAAGACCGAAAGCATCAATGAAACCGATATTGATTCTATTGTTGCTGCCTGCCAAAAAATGGGCGCTTCACAAACAGGGGCCTTGATTGTTTTGGAAAACAATAATAACCTAGACTTTTTAACGAGTACGGGAGACGAAATGAACATTAAGGTTACACAACCTATTATAGAAAGTATCTTCTTCAAAAACAGCCCGCTACATGATGGAGCAATTATTATAGAGAACAATATTGTTAAAGCTACCCGTGTTATCCTCCCTATAAACAACGACAAGAAATTACCTAGCCGCTTTGGACTTCGTCACCGTGCCGCAGTAGGTATTACCGAAAAAACAGATGCCTTAGCCCTAGTTGTTAGTGAAGAAACAGGGCAGGTTTCCTATTTTAAAGACGGTGAATTTGTACGCTTCGAAACCCCTCAGGAGCTTGCCTCTTTAGTGAAGAAAGATTTGTCGTAGTAAAGAAATTTCTAGATATTTTGAATTATTTCTAATTCCGAATATATCCCTAAAAACTTGATTGTCGCTAAAAAACCATGCAGAATTAGCTGTCATAGCGAGGAGCCAATGGCGACGTGGCTATCTGCCGAAATGAAACGACAACCCAAAAAGCACACCTTCTTTCATCTAGGCTCTAGCATCTAGAGTCTATTCTCCAAAAGAAACCTACACCACTCTTTGTGTCTCAGCACTAAACTGTACTTCATAAAGTTTTTTGTAGTACCCATCAGTCTTTTTAAGCAATTCTTTGTGAGTTCCTTGCTCAACAACCTTACCTGTATCCATCACGATTATCTTATCCGCTTTTTTAATAGTTGCCAATCGGTGGGCAATAACTATGGACGTTCTTCCCTTAGTAATTTTATCGGTAGCATTTTGGATAAGTTGTTCTGAATAGGAATCTACAGAAGAAGTAGCTTCATCTAACACCAAAATACTCGGATTGGTTACATAAGCTCTCAAAAAAGAAATTAATTGACGTTGTCCAGACGATAGCATTGTTCCTCGCTCCTTCACATTATAATGATAACCATTAGGCAAACTCATTATAAAATCGTGAATCCCAATTTCCTTGGCTGCTTGCTCTACTTGATGTTGAGAAATTTCAGGATGGTTTAATGTGATGTTGTTGAGTATAGTATCAGCAAAGAGGAACACATCTTGAAGCACCACAGCAATCTGGTTTCTTAACGATGCCAAAGTCACTTGTTTGATATCAATTCCATCAATAGCTATAGTACCACTGTTAATCTCATAAAAACGACTTAACAAATTAATGATTGTGGATTTACCAGCCCCTGTAGCCCCAACAATGGCCACCGTTTCACCCGCCTTCACATCTAAATTGATTCCTTTTAATACGGTTTCATCCTCAACATAACTAAAATAAACGTCCTTGAATGAAATATCTCCCTTAAAGTGATCTACCTCCAAAGTACCGTGATCATCGATTTGCGAAGTGGTATCGATGACTTTAAACACACGGTTGGCAGCTACCATCCCCATTTGCAGGGTATTGAATTTGTCTGCTATTTGTCTTAATGGTCTAAACAACATTGGAATCATCATGATAAAGGCCGTAAGATCCCCCAAACTGGAAGTATTATCCAAAACCGTATCCAAACCTCCATACCAAGCTACAAGACCAATGGTTATCGATGACGATAATTCAGCAATAGGAAAAAAAATAGAGTTATACCAAACGGTTTTCAACCAAGCCTTCTTATGACGCTCATTGATAGCCTTAAAGTTATCGTACTCTGCCTTCTCACGGGTAAACAGTTGAAGAATCTTCATCCCCGTTACACGTTCCTGTACAAAAGAGTTTAAATTCGAAACTTCGGTACGTACTTCTTCAAAAGCCTTTTTCATGTATTTCTGAAAAAGCCTAGTAGCATATAGCACAACAGGCAACATTGAAAATACTATTAAACTCAACTGCCAGTTCATAAACACCATAACTCCAGCAACTACAAACATGGTCAACAAATCTCGAGCGATCATAAATAGTCCCTGACCAAAAATATCGGCAATGCGCTCCATATCGGTTACTGCCCTAGTAATAAGCATTCCGACAGAAGAATTATTGTAATACTTCATTTTAAAACGAAGCATATGCTTAAACAGTTTCACGCGGATATCCTTTACCACCGTTTGTCCCAACCAACTGGCATAGTACACAAACAACAACTGAAATACTACCTCGAATATCAACAACACCAGCATTATCATTATATAAGGTAAAAAGCCCTCTACAGTTTTAGTAGCTATATTTTGGTCAATGGCTAACTGAAGTATTTTTGGTCTTGCTGCCGAAAACCCCGCTAACATGATTACAGCTATCAACACCCCAAAAAACACTAGATTGTAGGGGCGAATGAACACCATTAAGCGTTTAAACAATTTTACATCCAATAATTGATCACTTTTTTTACTCATAATCCAAAATGTCTTTAGGGTACTCTACTGCCGTTAAATACAACGCATGACCCGGCACCGAAAAACCAGCTTTACTTCTGTTTTTTGATTGAATAATATCATGGAACTCTTCTAATGAGGTTTTACCAAGACCAATGTTTACCATGGTTCCAACAATGGCTCGAACCATATTTCGCAGAAACCTATCGGCTTTTATTATAAACTGTAACTCATTATCTTTCACAATCCACTCCGCTTTCATAATGTCACAATTGTATGTTTTTACATCAGTATTCGATCTTGAAAAGCATTGAAAATCCCTATAGTTAAATAACTGTTTTGCTGCTTCGTTCATAACAGCTGAGTCCAAATTCTGCTTTACGTAGAAAGCATAATCATAAGCAAAAACGTTTTTCTTGAGAGCAATACGGTATAGGTACTCTCTGCTCAAAGCATCAAAACGAGCATGGGCATCGTCACGAACCCTAAAGATACGGTCTATAGCAATATCTTTGGGTAAAAAGGCATTAAGTTTGTAAGTCAGTTGCAGACTATCTACTTCGTCTTCAAAATCAAAATGTGCAAACATCTGTGAGGCATGAACACCTGTATCTGTTCTACCTGCACCTACAATTGGCATGGGCTTTCTCAATAAAAGTGACAGCCCTTTTTCTATAACTTCCTGAACCGATATGGCATCGGGTTGGTTTTGCCAACCGTGATAACCAGCACCGTTGTATGACAATTCAATAAAATACCTCAAACTATTTTTTTGATACTTTTGTTTAGACAACAAAGATAAATAGTTTTGTGGGTTTAGCTCCCTACCATTATTCGCATTCATGAGAAAAATATTATTACTTTCAGATACCCACAGTTATATGGACAATGCCATATTAAGCCATGCAAAACTAGTTGATGAAGTATGGCACGCTGGTGATATTGGAGACCTTAGCGTTACCGATGCCATTGAAAAACTAAAACCTTTAAAAGCCGTGCACGGTAATATTGATGATTACAATATCAGAAATGTTTTCCCTGAAAATAATCGGTTTATGTGCGAAGGTGTTGATGTGTGGATTACACATATTGGCGGCTACCCCGGAAAATACAATCAAAGAATTAGAGAAGAAATAAAAGCCAATCCCCCCAAATTATTTATATGTGGGCATTCACACATTTTAAAAGTAATGCCCGATAAAAAACTAAACCTACTGCACATGAACCCTGGTGCTATTGGTAAACATGGGTTTCATCAGGCACGAACCATGCTCAGGTTTGAAATTGACGGTACAGATATTAAAAATTTGGAGGTTATTGAGTATTCGAGGTAATTATCTCTTAAAAAATTCCATAAAAAAACCCAAGCCTTTCGGTTTGGGTTTTTAACGCACTAATACTACTAAGATGTTAGGTTTAACGTAATCGATCTACCGATTTTACAAGATCTTCATCCTTTTTAATGGCCTTATTAGCTAACACTAAAAATACGATAGAAACAATAGGAAGAAGCATCCCAATACCTTTCTCAGAAACTACAGTCTCTCCAGATAAATTTAGTGATTGATACACGAAAAATCCTAGTAAAATAAAGTTTAATATGATGTTAAGTCGCCCTATCATAAACTGCGACTTTCTATTTTTAAACTGAAAAATTGCTACCAACGACAATACTGCAGACAGCATGAACATAACCATAACACCAATATGGTCCTTAGCAAAAACGGTAATGCCATCGCCATTAGTCCATAAGTCGAACACAAACGATAACCCACCAGCTACAAGAGCTGCCAAGAGTAAGTATATGGATTGAATACGTTGTAACATATTTTTATAATGATGCTGGCAAAAATAAAAGTTTCTTTATAATTTTCACATAAAATCTCAAAATAAAGTTGTATAATTGCAGTAACCGTTTGCAAAACTCACACACGTAACCGGTTAACACTTCAAAAAAATTACCTAAGCAATTTTTCTTCGGAAATATTCAACGGATTTATAACAAACAATTCAACCTAACATCAATGTTTGAAATATCACAGTTAAAAGCTATGAAGCTACCTGAACTTCAGGAGATAGCTAAGCAATTGAACATTCCTAAATTTCGCACTCTAAAGAAATTAGACTTGGTCTACCAAATCCTTGACCACCAAGCAGCTAACCCTAAAGCTGTAAAAGAGGTAACAGTTGACAAAGAAAATGAACCTAAAAAGGAAGCGGCCAAATCTGCCGATGCACCACAAAAACCTAAACGAACCCGTACTCGTATCAAAAATCAAGGGCCTGCTTCAGAAGAAAAAACTGAAACAAAAAAACATCCTGAAAAACAGGCTGAGCAGAAGCAACAGCAACAACAGGACAATAGGCAAAAACAAAAGCCTAGACACCAAAAAGATACAGCTGCCGAACCTAAAAGAGACAACCAACCACAGCAGCAGTCTCAGCAGCAGCAACAAAAACAAAAACCACATCTGCAATCTTCGCACAAAGGAAAAGGTAAACACGAACCAAATGGGAATAAAGATACCCGCAACCGTTACCGTGAGCCAGACTTTGAGTTTGATGCGATAATAGAAAGTGAAGGGGTTCTTGATATCATGCAAGATGGTTATGGCTTTTTACGTTCATCCGATTATAACTACCTATCCTCTCCTGATGATATTTATGTATCGCAATCACAAATTAGGCTGTTTGGTTTAAAAACTGGGGATACTGTTCTAGGAAACGTACGCCCACCAAAAGAAGGAGAAAAATACTTCCCACTTATCAAGGTTAACAAGATTAATGGCCTGGATCCAGAAGTTGTACGCGACCGTGTATCTTTCGAACATTTAACACCTTTATTCCCTAAAGAAAAATTCAACCTTGCAGAAAAACAAAGTACACTTTCCACAAGAATAATGGATTTGTTCTCACCTATTGGAAAAGGACAAAGGGGAATGATTGTTTCGCAGCCAAAAACAGGTAAAACCATGTTATTAAAAGATGTGGCCAACGCCATTGCTGCAAATCATCCAGAAGTATATCAAATTATCCTTCTAATAGACGAACGTCCTGAAGAGGTAACCGACATGCAACGTAATGTTCGTGGAGAGGTAATCGCCTCTACTTTCGACAAGGAAGCACATGAGCACGTTAAGATTGCCAACATTGTCTTGGAAAAAGCAAAACGCTTGGTAGAATGTGGTCACGATGTAGTAATCCTGTTGGATTCGATAACACGTTTGGCTCGTGCATACAATACGGTACAACCAGCATCTGGAAAAATATTGAGTGGTGGTGTAGATGCGAATGCGTTACATAAACCAAAACGTTTCTTTGGTGCCGCAAGAAATATTGAAAAAGGAGGATCGCTTTCAATCATTGCTACGGCATTAACGGAAACCGGATCGAAAATGGACGAGGTAATCTTCGAAGAGTTTAAAGGAACTGGTAATATGGAACTACAGTTGGATAGACGTATAGCTAACAGAAGAATTTTCCCTGCTATCGACTTAATGTCCTCAAGTACGCGTCGTGATGATTTGTTATTGGACGATACCACTATTCAACGCATGTGGATCATGAGAAAATACCTATCAGACATGAACCCCGTTGAAGCTATGGAATTCATCCAGGAACGTTTTAAACAAACTAGAAATAATGAAGAGTTCCTAATTTCCATGAACGGATAATTACACAAAGGAATTCTCCAAATAACAAAATCCTACTTCTTGATAGAAGTGGGATTTTTTGTTTTATTTCTTATCCTCTTTCGTCAAACAATTAAATTGCATCTCCTTATCAATCCCAGAAGCCAGAACAATGGTTTACCAAATGTTTGTTATTATCCATCCTGAGAGATTAGAGGCAACAGGATTTCCCCATCAACCCGTTTGTTATATTAGGACGACGGGTCAGTATTCATCTAGCAGAATCCCTACTTAATGGATACTTAATGGTTAAAGTATGGATATACCATTATAACAGTATATGGCAAAGAACGCCACTAACCTTCTGCTTACCACTTCAAATGTTTCAAACAACAAAAAAGCCTTGACGTAACGTCAAGGCTTTCTATGAACAAAACCAACTCAAAAAAACTATAAATAAAAAGCCTCTCATTACTGAGAAGCTCATTATATATTATTATATAACCTTTAATTCTTCGCTTATAATGCAGCTACGTGCTTAGCTAATCCAGACTTAAGGTTTGCTGCTTTGTTTGCATGAATGATGTTATTCTTAGCTAACTTATCAATCATAGAAACTACAGATGGAAACAAAGTTTCAGCTTCACTCTTTTCAGTAGTACTACGCAATTTCTTGATAGCATTACGTGTAGTTTTGTGCTGATATTTATTTCTCAAGCGTCTGGTCTCGCTACTTCTAATTCTCTTTAACGCTGACTTATGATTTGCCATTTGTACCTTTATCTTATTAAAAAATTGTAGCCCGTAGGGGAATCGAACCCCTCTTTCCAGGATGAAAACCTGGCGTCCTAACCGATAGACGAACGGGCCTTGGGTTTTTGAGAGCGCAAATTTAAAAATTAATTTCAAACTTGCAAACACTTTTTTTTAAAAACTTTTTTCTTAGAACTTTCACAACTCAAAATCTCTTTCTCATTGCGGCTGCAAATATACATCTAATTCCGAATACTGCAACTTTAAATTTAAGTTTTTAGAAAATATTTTTAAGAACTTTCGCAACCGTTTTCATTTCCTGATTGCGGTTGCAAATATACATCTAATTTTAAATGCCGCAATAGTTGTAATCACTTTTTTTAAAAAAAAATCACATTAATATGCTTTAGCAAATAACACTCTCTGCTTAGACGGTTTCCCCGTGTAAACACACACTCCCTCTTCTTCTTTGGAATCCAAAGGAATACATCTAATAGTGGCTTTTGTAAGCTCCTTAATCTTATCTTCTGTTTCTGGAGTACCATCCCAATGCGCGGAAATAAATCCTCCTTTATTTTCTAAAACATCCTTGAATTCGTTAAACGAATTTACTTCAGTTGTATGTTCTGCTCTAAAACTAAATGCACGTTGATAAAGGGCATCCTGAATTTCCTTCATCAACCCTTTTACCGTACTTGTAAGATTATCTAACGCAATCACCTCTTTGGTCAAGGTATCTCTTCTAGCCAATTCCACAGTTCCGTTTTCTAAATCTTTTGGACCAATAGCCAATCGTACTGGCACACCTTGTAATTCGTGCTGGGCAAACTTTGCTCCTGGACGCACAGTTGTTCTGTCATCATATTTTACAGAAACACCTACGTCTCTAAGATCACTCATTATTAATCGTGCTATTTTAGAAATAGCTTCTAATTGTTCTTCCGATTTATATATAGGAACAATAACAACCTGATTAGGTGCTAAATTAGGAGGCAATACCAACCCATAATCATCACTATGTGTCATAATCAAGGCTCCTATCAATCGTGTAGACACTCCCCAAGAAGTAGCCCAAACATAATCTTGCTTACCATCCTTGGCTGTGAACTTCACATCGAATGCCTTTGCAAAATTCTGTCCCAAGAAATGAGACGTTCCAGCTTGTAACGCTTTTCCATCTTGCATCAATGCTTCAATACAATAGGTTTCTACAGCTCCCGCAAAACGTTCGCTTTCGGTCTTTATACCTTTTACAACCGGAATCCCCATGAAGTTCTCTACAAAGTTGGCATATACGTTGTTCATCAATTCTGCCTCTTGAATCGCTTCGGCTTGAGTTTCGTGAGCTGTATGTCCTTCTTGCCAAAGGAACTCTGCTGTGCGTAAAAATAAACGGGTTCGCATTTCCCAACGCACCACATTAGCCCATTGGTTAACCAATATTGGCAAATCTCTGTATGACTGAATCCAGCCTTTATAAGTGTTCCAAATAACAGCCTCACTAGTAGGACGAACTACTAATTCCTCTTCCAACTTAGCATCAGGATCAACACGAAGCTTACCTTCTCTATCTGGATCGTTCTGAAGTCTGTAATGAGTCACCACTGCACACTCCTTAGCAAACCCTTCGGCATTCTTTTCTTCTGCTTCAAACAAACTTTTTGGAACAAACAAAGGGAAATAAGCATTTTGATGGCCTGTTTCCTTGAACATCCTATCCAATTCAGCTTGCATTTTTTCCCATATGGCAAAACCATAAGGTTTAATAACCATACAGCCTCTTACCGCCGAATTCTCGGCCATATCAGCTTTTACCACTAGTTCGTTATACCACTTTGAATAATCCTCAGTACGGGAAGTAAGTTTTTTACTCATAAACAGCTATTTGGCACAAAAGTTGTGACTTTGTTAAATATAAAGATAGTTCGGCAAAACTAACTATTTTTGTTATGTTCAACAATAAAAACTTTCTAGATATGCTTTTTCAATACTACTTAAATAACCGGCCCATACAATTTATCTTAAGCGGGTTATTAGTGTTGCTCACCACTGCTTGTGGTTCTTATCAGCCAGCAGGTTATGAGGACGATGGTATTTATGGCAACTCTACTCCAAATGTTGAATATAATAAAGAGACTACTCGTAATGGAGAAGCCCAGCAAGTGACCAATAATAATTACTATCAAAACTATTTCAAAGAAAAGAATATGGAATACGACAGTTACCAGCAACAGCAGGATTCCGTATTTACAGATGTAGATTCATATAGTACCAATAACTATGTAGAAAGCGATTCCATTCAAGACTCCTATAGAGGTTATGCTGGTTGGGGACAGGAGAGTTCTGAAGTTTCAATAAATGTTTACTCAAATCCTTACTATGGCTACGGCAATTGGGGATGGGGTTATCCCTACGGATGGGGTCGTCCTTATTGGAATATAGGTTGGGGATGGGGCTACTATGACCCATTTTGGTATCCTTATGGAGGCTTCTACTATGGCTGGGGATGGGGCGGTTATCCTTATTACGGGTACGGCTATCCTGGATATTATTATGGTTCACCTTATTATGGTTATCACGGTTATCGCACAGCTTACGCTTATGGGCGAAGAGGGTATAACTCCTATGGTCGAAGTTATTACAAC
The DNA here is from genome assembly GCF_028767185.1 of Mangrovimonas aestuarii. GTDB lineage: Bacteria > Bacteroidota > Bacteroidia > Flavobacteriales > Flavobacteriaceae > Mangrovimonas_B > Mangrovimonas_B aestuarii. The sequence goes on along the minus strand of NZ_JARACK010000009.1, from coordinate 2,618 downwards.
AATAGAACATATAACACGAGACGGAGTTCAGCTGATTTTTCGAGACGTATGCAATCTACTAGATCCACAAACTACAATACTCGAAACGTAAGAAGTACTAATCGCACATACACACCACGCTCATATAATCAAACACGAACCAACACAAGGCCAACACGTGATTACAACACGCCTTCACGTAGCAACAGATCGTATAATCGTTCTTACACACCTAGTAGAAGTTCCGGAAATACAGGAGGAGGATCCTATGGAGGCAGTCGTTCATCTGGTGGATCAAGAGGAGGCAGACGATAATACTTTACTTCAAACAACCAATAACCACTAATAGAATTCTATGAAAAAGATTGTCCTTTTGATGGGTTACTTATTGACTATACCTCAAATGTTTTCACAAAACATTCAGGATGCAATGAGATATTCCCAAAATGAAATTCAAGGAACAGCTAGATTTCGTGCCTTAAGTGGTGCTTTTGGTGCATTGGGAGGAGACATCTCTGCTATTAGTCTAAACCCCGCCAGTTCTTCAGTTTTTACAAGAAGCCAACTATCTTTCTCTATGGCACTAACGAACAATTACCATGACACACAATATGGTGATTCAAGCAACTCAAGTACTGATACTAATTTCAACTTACCTCAGATAGGCGGTGTTTTTGTCTTAAAAAATTTAAAAAGTGATTCTCCTTGGAAAACTATCGCATTATCTATTGGCTATGACAGAACAGCTAACTACAGAGATGAGTGGACAGCAAGGGGAACAACAAACACATCAATCGATAGTTATTTCCTAAACTATGCGCAAGGACTTCCCTTAGTAGAAATTTCCAAGTTTCAAAACGAAACCTACACTGATGCATACATTGGAATTGGTGAAGCTTATGGTTATGGTAACCAACAGGCTTTTCTTGGTTATGAATCTTATATTCTTGAACCAGTCGAGTACACAGACGATAACACTTCTTACTATTCCAACATAGGTTCAGGAAATTACGATCAAAAGTATTATTATGACGCTAGTGGATATAACAGCAAAGTCACTTTTAATGCCTCTGCTCAATATGAAGATTGGATGCACTTAGGGGTAAATCTAAACACCCATTTCCTTTATTACGATCAAGTAAACAGGCTTATTGAAGGCAACAACAACCCCGGATCTACTGTTAATTATATAGACTTTGAAAACCATTTAACCACTTTTGGAACTGGTTTTTCATTTCAAATAGGAAGTATATTTAAAATTTTTGAAGGCCTAAGGGCTGGGCTCACTTACACCTCTCCAACCTGGTATTATTTAGAAGAAGAAACCGAACAGTTTTTAAATACTCAAGGCTCCTTTGATGGTCCCAACTCCTCATTAACAATCAGCCCTTACGCTATTAATGTATTTCCAAGTTATAGGCTACAAGAACCAGGTAGTTTTGCAGCTAGCCTAGCTTATATATTTGGAAGGTATGGATTAATAAGTTTTGACTACTCCCTTAAGAACCATGGTAACACTGAGTTTCGCCCAACTTCAGACACCTACTTTTCAGAACAAAACGCTCTAATAAGTGATATATTAACAACATCATCTACCTACCGTATTGGAGGCGAAGTTCGTTTAAACGAATTTAGTTTACGTGGCGGCTATCGTTTTCATGAAAGCCCCTATAAAAATAATAGCATTGTAGGTGACCTTTACGGATATTCATTAGGAATAGGATATAAATTTGGAAATGCATCCTTAGACTTTACTTACGATGGATTCCATCAAAATACATCGTATCAATTATACGAAACAGGATTAACTAATAGAGCCAATTTTGACAATCGAAACAATAATTTTACTCTGTCTCTAAACGTTATTTTTTAATTCTACAATACATTTATTGAAAATATTAAGTCCCTGCTATTTCAGGGATTTTTTTTAGCTATCGACCTATTGATAATCGTTTCAATTAGGTCGATTGCAAAATAACCTAAACTATCTCTACTTAGCTAACAAGAACACTGTTAGAAATCCTTTACTTATTTTACAAAAGTCGACAAGGCTCAACATAAAATAAAACTACTTAATAAAACAATGCCCGAGCAGATTGCTCGGGCATTGTTGTTATATGTAAAGACACAAGGTCTATCTCTTGAGCGTAAAGTGCGACCTAAAGGTCTTTCTTTCGCCCGTTCTCGGTTCACTGTACTCTACGGTAAACCAGTAGTCGTTTGCCGGCATTGGGCTACCGTTGAAGGTTCCGTCCCAACCGTCGCCATTCGGGCTCAGCTGCTTGATCAGTTTCCCATGGCGGTCAAAGATGTAGATCTTTGCATCCGGCTGGTTGTCCATTGCGGAAATCGTCCAGGTGTCGTTGTAGCCGTCGCCGTTCGGGGTAAAGAACTTCATGTAGTCCATCACCGCTACCGTCACGCTGGCCTCTCCACAGCCGTTCTTGTCGCGCACCGTTACCGTGTGCTCTCCGGCCGATACGTTGTGGAACACGTTGCTGTCCTGGTACGCCCCATAGTCAAGGCTGTACTCGAACTCCTGAAGGTCGCCAGTGCCCATGGCCGTCACCTCGATTGTGTTGTCATCGGCAAAGGCACCACTGGTCACCTGGGCGCTCACAACCGGTGGGCTGCTCACC
>NZ_JARACK010000008.1 GCF_028767185.1 Mangrovimonas aestuarii | reverse complement strand
GTCACAGTGTAAGTTGTAGTTTCACTTGGCGATACTGTGATCGATGCTCCGGTTTCACCGTTGCTCCATTCATAAGAATCTGCTCCTGTAGCCGTTAAGGTTACATTATCACCTTCACAGATTGTTTGATCGTTACCCGCATTTACTTCAACCGTTGGGTTGTTATTACCACTTTGAGGTACTTCTACTACCCATGCAGGGGCATAACTACCTCCAACAGCACTGTTCCAGTTACTAGCAAAAATCACTCTTGTACCATCTCTGTTTGGTACTGCTTGCGCTTGGTGCCCGTATCCTTGTCCATCATTTGAATGATGTTTTGCATAACGCTCAATAGTATTCGATGCATCTAATTTAATCGCAAATATTTCGTTGGGAGCTGCAGAACCGTTTGGACAACATTCAACACTGACATATGCCCATCCTGGTCTGCTAAGGTTTCTTGTACTAACGTGACCACCCCAAATTCCATATGAATAATTGAATAAACCTTGTACATTACCATTATCCAAACGAATCATGGCTAAATAATTGTTACTATTCCACTCAGGCTGGTTACCATACTGTACAATAACTTCATTACCATTAGCATCTATAGCAACATCACTGTGCTCAGTATAATCGTACAAATGTCTGTAGTTACTAAAATCTCTGTTATATATTTTCAGTCCTTGAGTTGAACCAGAACCGTTATCTCTCCATGACACTACAACGTAAGTTCCAAGAGGAGATATTGTTGCCCAGTCAAGATCTCCACTAGTACCAACATTATGAGTAGATACAATAGTGTTATTTTGTATATTATACACAATAAGATCTCTTACTCCTGAAGCTTGACCAATTAATACAACATATTTATCGTCATTACTTTGGTTACCTTCGCCATAACCAAACGATACACTGCTGTAGTTTGAAAAGGTGTGTAATGTAGTATTGTTGTTTGTATTAACATTATAGGCTATGAACTGGTTTCCAGAAACCCCATAAATAAGGTTAGGGTTTGTATTCGCCCATTTACCATTTCCTGGGATTTGAGCCCATTTAATAAATTGATAGGTATCACCATCTAAGATGGCTGCTGGATAACCTGCCAATTTAATTAAAGACCCATCACTGTTCCATGGCTGGTCTGTTGAATAATTATGTTTTAAGTTCTGTCCAGTTGTACCAAAAACACCACTATCACTAATTCTGGTAATTGTATTACCAGATAGACTTTCAGTAAAAGGCTCCAAATATCCTGGAAAAGATCCATTTGGACCTTGATATCCTTGGAAATTTATCGAAGATAAATTTTGGTTTGGTGGATATGTTTGCGCTTCTGATTTCTTTGGGATTAATAACGAACATGCAGCAAAAATGTTCAGGGCTATGTTCTTAACAGTAAGAACCTTACTAATGTCAAACGTCATAAATTCTAAGTTTTGCTATTAACGAGAGCGAAACTATTAAATCACGAAGTATCAAACGATTAAAGGCACTATAATTTCGATAAAATGCATGCTCTTTGTAATAACTTTACGACTTTTTTTGTGTTTTGTAGTAATTTTTACTTCTTAAATCGGTAAAAAATGTAGTTTATCGATGTAGTAATCTGTTGAACTGCAAAGCTCTATATTTTACTTTTAAAATTATCTTGTTTGCTTTGTTCTACAGCTATTAATCACAGAACAACATAAAGTCGATTATTCACAGTTAGAAATAGTATTTGGTTTAGTAATAGTGTTCTCCTTAGAAAACCGCAAATGAAATAGTTGCTCCTCGTAATGGTTAGAAAAATGATTTCAAATGATTGACGCAACTAAATTTATAATTAACACATCTAAATATCAGACATATACACTTTCAAATCATAAACAAATTTGCATTTTGAATCCCAAATTTGTGATTTCATCTAAATGACGTATCAAGAAAAGGTTTAGATTAAAAAAATAGATATTTTTAAGTAGCTGTTAATCAAATGAGAATATCAACAAACAGAGAAAATCCTCGTGAAAAAACGAATTGCATTTATTATTCCCAGCTTGGAGTCTGGTGGTGCCGAACGTGTTGTATCGGTACTATCCAACGAATTGATTTCAAAATTTGAGGTTTACATTTTTGTATTATATAAATGCACCCCTTTTTACCTAATTCACCCAGAGGTACAGATAAAGTTTTGCAAGGATATTTATAACCCCAACTTGAATAAGTTGGAGTCTTTGTCTAATCACTATCAAATGATATCCACATTAATGAGTTTTGTAAAACAACATAATATCTCGATGGTAATAGGTTTTACCTCAACTGCAAACCTTTATGCTGTGGCTGTATCAAAACTACGAGGGATACCAAGTATTATAAGCGAACGGATTCATCCTCAGTTTTTTGGGTTTGGTAAAGTAATGAAGCTTATTAGATATCTAGTGTACTCCAACACTAACGTCCTGGTGGTTCAAACCCAGGCTATTTACAACTACTTCAGAAAATTTATTAAAGCCAACAAATTAATAATAATAAAAAACCCTATTGACCCCAAATTGGCTGAGGCCAGAAACTTAAAAATGCCAAAAAAAAATATTGTCTTGAACGTAGGCAGATTGGTCGAACAAAAAAATCAAATGCTATTGATTAAAGCTTTCTCTAAAATAAAAGCTCCAGGTTGGAAACTTGAAATTGTTGGAGATGGACCATTAAAACCTGAACTGGATAAATGTATTAAGGAATTAAATTGTAATGGTAGTATTGAGCTTTCTGGAAATATTGAAAACATAGCAGACAAATATAACAATGCAAGCATTTTTGCCTTTACGTCTAATTATGAAGGATTTCCAAATGCACTTACTGAAGCAATGTATTTTGGTTTGGCCAGTATTTCTACCGAGTGCATTTCGGGACCATCAGAATTAATTAATCATGGTGAAAATGGCTTTTTGATTCCTGTTGGTAATCAACTACAATTAGAGGAAAAACTCAAGCTTCTTATTGAAAATGAAGATACTCGCTACTCAATCAATAGAGCTGCAGTGGAATCCTCAAAAAAATATGAAATTGGAATAATTACCAAACAGTGGAAAGAACTAATTAATAGGTTGATATAACTATGGACTTAAAAACACTTTTACCTGTATATCGTGAGCATTCAAAAAAAGATCATTATGATTATGCTTTCACCATTTTTACCCCTGTTTTTAATAGAGGGAATACTTTAAAAAGAGTGTTTGATTCACTTAACAAGCAAAGTTTTAAAGATTTTGAATTGTTATTGATCAATGACGGTTCTACTGACAATTCCCATGAAGTAGCTTTAAAACTAATCGAGACAGCTACATTTCCTGTAAATTATGTCAACAATAGTGTGAACAGACATAAAATGGCATGTATTGCTCAAGGCGTTCAATTAGCCAAGGGTAACTTTTTTTTACCCTTTGATTCTGACGATAGTTGTACTGATAACGCTTTGGAAGTTTTTTATAGAGAGTATTACAATATTCCCGATAACAAACGTACATCGGTAAGCGGAGTAACCTGCTTATGTCAAGATCAATTTGGTAACCCTGTTGGAGAACCATTTCCTGAAAGTCCTTATTACAGCAATACTTTCAACAACAATTTAGTAAGTGGTAAGTTCAAAGAAAAATGGGGATTCACAAAAACCGATGTTCTAAAGAATATCGTTATACCAGAACCCTTATTTTCTAATGGCTATATACCCGAAGGTATTTTATGGGAACTAATTGCTAAGCAGGGATATATCACAAAATATGTCAACGAAACCTTAAGAACTTATTATTTGGATACCCCAAATAGAATTTCACAAAGGAATCATCAAAAAGATGCTTTTGGTATGGCGATATATTCATTAGCAGTTTTAAACTGGTTTCATCAAGATTACCTGTTTAAAGCACCAAAACTTTTTACCAAACGAGTTTACACACTGCTTAGAGCGTCTCGTTTTTTGAATTTTAATTTAAAAGATTATACAGAAGCTATAGAAAACCCCTATTTAAAGAAGCTATTCTACAGTGGATGGCCCTTTAAAAGGTTATTGAAGTGAACATGGAGATAATGCTAAAAATAAAGTCCGTTTTGTTTAGACTAATTAAAAGTCCAACCGTGGTAAATATTATTACTGTTGGAGTTATAACATTGGTCGTTAAGTTTTTGGGCTTTTATAAAGAAATGGTTATTGCCGAGCATTTTGGCCTATCTGAAATTTTAGATACTTTTTACATTGCCGCTCTAGTTCCCGGCTTTGTTTACAATGTCTTCTTAAATGCTTTTAGCACAGTATTTATCCCCAATTATATTGCCGAAAAAAAATCCACGAACAAAACAGCTGCTTTCCAGACCACAAGTTTTCTTGTTACAATTATTACAGCTATAGTCTTTATGGGAATAGCTTATTTATTTACTGATGTGTATTTAGAACTTTTCTTTAAGGGACACACTCCCGAGTATTACACATTGGTAAAACTCCAGTTCCATTATCTGCTACCATGTATAGCTTTTTGGGGATTATCATCACTACTTAGTGGCTTGTTGAATATTTATGACGAATTCAGGTTTTCATCAGTTTATTCAGGAATAACTTCAGTAACTATGCTACTGTGCTTGTTGTTGTATTCTGATGCCCTTGGAGCTGCAGTTTTAGCTGTAGGAATGCTTGTGGGTAGTTTTTTTGAGTTTCTCTTTTTGCTTTACATTGCCTTTAAAAATAAGATCTTAAAGTTCGATATTCCAGAATTCTTTAACTCTAATACCGTTGTAATGTTCAAGCAAATTCCAGCAAAAATATCGTCTGGATTACTTATTGGGCTAATTCCATTAACTGACCAGTATTTTGCAGCGCAATTGGCTGTAGGATCCATTGCAGCTTTAAATTACGGTTATAAAATACCTGCTTTTCTGATTGGAATTATGCTTTTAGCATTAGGTAATGTGCTCCTTCCCTATTTTTCAAAATTGATTATCGAAGATGTAGAAGATGCCTATAAAAAACTAAAACAAATATTGTTGTGGACGTTTTTAGGCATAATGGCTATGGTATTGTGTGCCAGTTTACTCTCTACACCTATTGTTCGAATTCTATTTGAAAGAGGAAACTTTACAAGTAGTAATACCAGTTTGGTTTCTAGCATACAAATTGTCTTCCTATTAGGTGTTCCGTTTGCAATTAGTGAAAATTTGATGGTGAAGTTTTTGACCAGTATAAACAAGAATGTTTTTCCTGCCTATGTTTCATTGGGAAGTATGATACTGAATATCATTTTCGACTTCATATTCGTGAAACTCTATGGAGTTATCGGAATTGCACTTTGCACAACCATAATATATATCATAAAAGGTGGTGTATTGTTACACTACACTAACAAACAAAAATTATTAATGATACAATCTTAGTACATGGTGATTTTAAGATACATAATTTTAGCAATAACGCTTTTAAACCTCATAACCTTTAGTCTTATAGCCTTTGGCCCTTCTGCAGGTTCGGCATTGAGTGCTATATTCCTGGCACTTATGGTGGTATACTATTTCTTTAGCTCAAAAAATGGTATCCCTATACCTTTTGTTGTCCTTGGTATGCTTTATTTCATGCTCTCTGGAATTCAATTTTCAGGTATCGTATCAGACTACATTAAAGACGCGATTCGTTTTTTTGTATTCATTATTACCGCTTTTGAAGTAAGCAAAAACACTTCTAGTACTGAAATCTGTGGTTTCTTGCTTATTGGTGCACTTACTGTAGTTTTAAATGCTTTTTTGTTTCCAGACGACTATGGTAGATATGGTGGGTTTTATATTAATCCAAATACAGCTGGTTTGGTTTGCCTTAGCGGGTTGGCAACATCGTTTACGATTTCAAATCGAATTATAAGAATTCTAGTCCAACTCATTTTTGTGGCTAGCGGATTTCTTACACTATCACGATATTATTTTTTATTATTAGGCTTGTTATACATAATATCGATATCTATCGATCGTAGAAACCTCATTGCTCTTGGGTTTGGAGCTATAGCTATTGTTGTTCTTAGCACATTCACCTTGCATCTAAATGCTGATCGATTCAATGCCATAAAAAATCTTTTAGGGCAACAAGAGGGAAATACAAAGGCCCTAACCGAAGAAACCAGAGATGAAACTTGGGTAATGTATACCAACGACATTGTTAACCATATAGCTTTTGGCACGGGTTATAAAGCCATGCAAGGACGAACAGAAAATGCAATAGGTTTTCAAACAGGGGTTCATAACACCTATTTGATGGTTTTGGGTGAAGCTGGAATACTCCCATTCTTGGTTCTCATTTTAACCTATGCTCTAATTTTTGTTAGATCATTGAAATACTTAAAGGTAAATTCTGAGGTAACATTTATGGCTATTATCTTGGTTACTTATTTTATGGTATCCCATAATTATTTTGATAGTCACATCATTTTGTTCTGTTCGATATGGCTTTATATACAAACAAGAAAAGAAATTGAACCTGCTTTAACTTAAAACAACAAACTTATGTGTGGTATTTATGGAACAACACTTAAATATAGCCCCGGTCAAGTTAAGGAAAAACTTGAGCGAACAGCTTTCAGAGGTCCAGATATGTTGGATTTTAAATTTTATAACAATGGCAACCATACTGTTACATTTGGTCATAACAGACTTTCTATTGTCGATTTGGACTCCAGGTCTAATCAACCGTTTACTTATCAAAACGGTATACATATAGTGTTTAATGGTGAAGTTTACAATTTTAAAGACCTCAAGGAAGAACTTTCAAAAAAAGGCTATTCATTCAGAACAACAAGTGATACAGAAGTGCTATGCGCCATGTATATGGAGTATGGAGAAGAATGCGTAAAACATTTAAATGGAATGTTCTGTTTTGTGATATTTGATGAAAAACAAAACAAGCTTTTTGGAGCTCGTGATAGAATGGGGCAAAAACCGATGTACTATCTCTGGAACAAAAACGGTTTTGAATTTTCCAGCCAACTTTCACAAATACAAAAATTCAATAGCGATCTAACAATATCTAGGGAAGCTATTTCTTATTATTTTGCTTGGGGAGCTATTCCCGACCCCATTTCTATTTTCAATGAAGTTAAAAAGCTAAAAGCGGGTTATAGTTTCACTTATGATATAAGCTCTAATTCATTTAAAACCAAACAATATTGGGATATAGATATCAGCGGGAATCATTTGTATAAAGGTAGGTATTCCGAAGCCGTAAACGATCTTGAAAAGCTGTTATTGGATTCAGTACAAATTAGATTGTTCGCAGACGTACCTGTAGGCGTATTCCTTTCAGGAGGTATTGACTCATCACTAGTTGCTACTCTTGCTACTAAAACCACAGCGAAAAAAGTAAAGACCTTTTCAGTGAAATTTAATGAAGAGGGATTTGATGAAAGTATCTATGCACAACAGGTAGCAAATCACTTAAATACTGACCATGTTGTTATAGAGTGTAATTACAAAGAAGGGATTGATCTCATTGAGAACTTTAGTTATTATTATGACGAGCCTTTTGCAGATCCTTCAGCAATTCCTACTATGCTCCTTTCTAAATATACAAGAAAGCATGTTACTGTTGCTTTGTCTGGCGATGGAGGAGATGAAAGCTTTATAGGCTATCAAAGATACGATTGGATTAAGCGTGGCCAAAGGGCTTACAGAATTCCTTATCCGCTCCGATCAGCATTAGGAAGCATTGTTGGACTTGCTCCTAATTATCGTCTTAAAATTTTGGCTAATGCCTTAAAATTTCGTGATATTAACAGAGTATATTTAGCAGGAATGACCGGTGTAGATCTAAGTTGGATCGATAGCGAATATGACTATCTAAAAGCTGATGAACTTCGTTACCTATACCATAAAAGAAAAAACTTATTTGAAAGGGTTTCAGATCTAGATTTAAAAACCTATTTAAATTGGGATATAAACACTAAAGTTGATCGTGCTAGTATGGCATATTCACTGGAAGCTAGGTCCCCTTTAATGGATTACAGGGTGGTAGAGTTTGCGCGTTCCCTTCCAACAGAATTCAAATACAAAGGAAAAAACAAGAAACGTATCCTAAAGGATATTTTATACAAATATGTTCCTGAACATATTTTTGATAGACCCAAAGCTGGTTTTACTATGCCCTTTGAAGTATGGTTTAAAAGTGATCTAAAGGAATTTGTTCTTGACGAACTCAGTTTAGATAGCCTAAAAAGTATACCCTGTATTCAATCGGAAAAAGTAGCTTTTATGATAGATCAGCATATGAAAAGCAAATGGAATAGATACCTTCTCATATGGAAAGCTCTTGTACTGAAGCAGTGGTTAAAAACTAATGGAGTTGGATATAATATAGAATAATGGAAAGCAAGAATATATATATAGTATTCATAATGCCTTCTTTAACAGCAGGGGGAGCTGAGCGAGTTATGTCATTCATTGCTCAAAATTTAGATCCAAATAAATTTAGAGTAACTCTTCTTATTACTGGATATCAAAAAGACACATCTTATAATACTGGGGGAATTCGCACTGTATATCTTAATGAACCACGAGTTTCAAAATCTATTTTTAAAATCTATAGATTCCTAAAGTTAGAAAACCCTAAACTCGTGTTTAGCTCAATATTCCATCTTAATACTCTCTTGGCTTTTATTTCATTATTGTTTCCTAAAATGCGATTTATAGGAAGGGAGTCATCAGTCTTAAGTGTTTTAAAGCAATATAATAGCCATAAGAAATTTTATTTTCCTAAAAAACTAACAGTTATAGCATATAAGCTAGTAGACTGTATCGTATGTCAATCAAAAGACATGAAGGAAGATATGATAAATAATTATGGTGTTTCGCGGTCAAAAACAGCACTCATTAATAATCCTCTTACTAGTATTATTAAATTAAAAGAAGAAGAAGAAATAAACAATAAAAAGCATATCCGATTCATTACAATTGGAAGACTTAGCAAAGAAAAGGGCTATGATCGAATAATTAAGGCTTTAGGGACGTTAAGTTTTGATTTTGAATATACAATTATAGGAGATGGAGAAGAAAGAGAGACTATTTTAAAGCTAATAGAAGATCAAAAAATATCAGAAAAAACAAACCACATTCCATACACTAATAATGTAGGGGCTTACCTTAGAAAAAGTGATCTTTTTTTACAAGGGTCGTATGTTGATGGTTTTCCAAATGCACTACTAGAAAGCTGTATGGCTGGAACCCCTATTCTAGCTTACAATGCTCCTGGTGGTTTGAATGAAATTGTTGAAAATGGAGTAAACGGCTATATTGTTCAAAATGATGAAGAATTTATAGAGCAACTTAACCGTGCACATAAAGAGTTACCCTTTAGTCCCGAAAAAGTGCAATCTGTTGTAAACAAAAGATTTAACGCTAGTAATATTATCAAAGATTATGAAAACTTATTTCTAAAAATAAGTATGACATGAAAAGAGAAAACCCCAGGAAAAATATAGCCTTATTTACTATTGCAATGTTTTTTGCAGGTGCGTACCGTGTATTGTCTTTTATTGTCTCATACTTAAATATTGAGACATTTAGAACAACTTTAATTGTTGCTGGTTATTTCCGAAATAACGATCTGCTCATACTAGGATCGTATGTTGAAAGTTTCCCTGATGTGCTTTTAGAAAGCTGTATGGCCGGAACTCCCATTCTAGCCTTACATGCACCAGGAGGTATAGATGGAATTATTGTACAAAGACAGAATGGTGTCTTTGTAGAAAATACAATGGACTTTGTGAAAGAACTTAATGTACTTCTCAAGAACTTTTATTTTGTTCCATCGTTGGTTCACTTAGTAGTTGAAGAAAAACTCGATGCAAATAAAATAATCAGTCAATATGAAGCTCTCATTTTAAAACATTGTAACAAATGAAGGCAGATAAGAAAAAAAAGAAACTAATACTGTTTACCAATGGTTTAAAATTTGGAGGAACAGAAAGGGTTGTTAGCCTTTTTATCAATGAATTAGCAGAACACTATCAGTTGGAGTTAGTTCTGATATATGATGAAATTGACTTTGAATTAAACTCTAAAATAACCAAACATATATTGTCCATTAATGGAGAAACACGAAAATCATCTGTATTATCTAAATTAAGAGACTACTTAATTTTTTTTAGACGCTATAAAAAGCTTATTAATAATGAGACGCCAGATGTAAGTATTTCATTTTTAATGATTCCCAACGTTATTAATGCTGCCTCAAAATTATTTAATCCCAAACTCAAAGCAATACTAAGCGAAAGATGTTTTCCTTCAATAATGTATCGTTATAATGGATTTCCTTTTATTATATCTAAACTACTAATATCATTTTTTTACAATAAAGGTGATCTTGTATTTTCAAACTCAGAGAGTATTAACAGGGACTTAAAAGACAACTTTAATATAAAAACGATTACTGCTGTTATATATAACCCTGTAGTTACGAATAAAACACAACCCAAAGCATTGGAATATAAAGAGGGAAACAATTTTAAAGTTATTACAGTGGGCAGACTTACCGAAGTAAAGAATCATGGGCACTTAATAGAAGTATTTAATAAACTGCCAAATAATTTTAATTTAAATATTTATGGTAACGGCGAGCTTTATGAAGTTTTAACAGCCAAGATAAAGTCACTAGACTGTCAAACTCAGATATTTCTTCATGGTTCGGTAAGTCAGGTTAATGAAAAGCTGAAAGAAAATCACTGTTTTGTGTTAACTTCCATAACAGAAGGATTCCCCAACGCACTATTGGAAGCTATGGCAATGGGATTACCTGTAATATCCACAAACTGTAAATCTGGACCATTAGAGTTACTCAATCAAAACATTCCGTTTAATGTGATGAAGGGGGAGTTTTATAAAGGAATGTATGGGATTTTGGTAAGTGTTAATGATGGAGTTGCTCTGGAAAAAGCTATTCGTTTTTTGGAGGAAAATCCATCTGAAAGAAGGAAATATGGTAGGTTAAGTTTCGAACGAGCAAAAGATTATGATACAAAGACAATAACAATACAACTAAAAAATATAATAGAAAACTTGAACTAATAACCCTATGTGTGGAATTAACGGCATATTATACAATAAACCTGGTAAAACAGATATTGAAAGCCACTTGACCCGAATGAACAACCTAATAGTTCATCGTGGTCCTGATGACGATGGAACCCATTTTGAATACGGGAGAAACTATTCATTGGCATTGGGCATGCGCAGACTTTCAATTATCGATCTTCATACTGGTAAACAACCAATTTATAATAAAGACGAGTCTTTAATTATTGTATTTAACGGGGAAATTTACAACTATCAGAAACTCAAAAAATCCTTGGAACAGCGAGGGGTAATCTTTAAGACCAAAAGCGATACAGAGGTAATTCTTAAACTCTACGAAACCTATGGTAGTGAAAGTTTTGAATATCTAGACGGTATGTACGCGTTCAGCATCTTGGACAAAACAAAAGGTAAATTGATAATTGCTAGGGATTTTTTTGGAGAAAAACCACTCTACTATACCAAGACTAATGATGGATTAATCTGGGCTTCAGAACTTAAGTCTATTACGCCTATCCTATCCAATCGTCCAGAAATATCGAAACATGGATTAAATCTATATTTTAAACTGACCTATATACCTGCACCATTCACCATATATGAAGGTGTTTACAAGCTTGAGGCAAATAGCCTACTGGAATACGATTTAAATACACATGAGTATAACATATCTACTATAAATCACATAAATCACCCCGAAACAACCAACTATTCATTAGAAGAAGCCTCGAAAAAATTGCATGATTTGGTTATGGACAGTGTTTCGAGTCGTTCGGTGGCAGATGTTCCCCTGGGAACATTTTTATCTGGCGGTGTTGATTCTTCCATTGTGAGCTTGGGGTTATCTAAAATAAATGATAAGAAAATAGAAACCTTTTCAATTGGCTTTAAGAAATCTTCTTTTGATGAATCTGACAAATCCCGATTGGTTGCCAAGTTAATTAATAGCAACCATCACGAGTTTATAATTGATGAAAATGATATAAGCCAATATATAGATCAGATTATCTTAAATTTTGATGAGCCTTTTGCCGATTCGTCTGCACTTCCAACCTATTTAGTAGCAAACAAAACCAGAGAGTTTGTAAAGGTAGCTTTAACTGGAGATGGCGGGGACGAAGTTTTTGGAGGTTACAACAAATACTATATGGGAAGACTGAATGCTAATTACACCAAATTCGTTCCAAGTAAACTGCACAAAACATTAGCTTATGCCAGTAAAGGACTATTGTCGAGCAAGCAAGATGAGCGTGGATTAAAGCTTAAAGTTCGAAAGTTTATTAGCTCCGTAAATTATCAGGGAGAATATTACTGGGATATAATATCCCTAGGTTTCGGAAAGGATACCCAATTATTATTGAACAGTACTTATTTGTTCAACGCTCCTTTTTTAAGCTATAAAAGAACAATAAACCACAGTTTGAATGATGACATTCACATGTATCGGGAAATAGACAGACATGTTAGCCTAGAGGGCGATATGCTTGTAAAAGTGGACCGGACAAGTATGTTAAATTCCCTTGAGTGTCGAGCACCTTTCCTGAATAAATCACTTTGGGAGTTTTCCAACAACCTTCCTAGTAAGTATTTAATAAATGGTTGGGATAAAAAATACATTTTAAAAGAAGCATTTAAAAATGAGTTTCCTAAAGGTTTTTTAGATCATCCCAAGAAGGGTTTTGTAGTACCTGTTGGAGACTGGCTTAGATCGCATTTAAGACCTGAATTGGAGAAGTATGCCAATACAGGATATATCGATAAACAAGGAATATTCAATAAAGAATTCCTTTCCCCAATTTTAAACAATCATTTATCGGGTAAAGAAGATAACACCTATAAAGTATGGACCTACTTTGTTTTTCAAAAATGGTACAATCACATTTATGACGCCTAGTACATGCAAAAAAATGGTACACATAGAATAAAGCTATTAAGGATAACAACTGTCCCTCATTCTTTGAATTTCCTCCTAAAAGGACAATTAAAGTTCTTTAGGGAAAATGGTTTTGACGTGTACGCAGCTTCCAGTAAATCTACAAGTAAAAATTACAAGGATGAAGTCAAGGATTTAACGGAAAGAGAAGGTATACCTCATTATGTAATTCCTTTTACACGAAAGCTAAACCCTTTATTCGATCTTTACTCGTTATTCTGTACCATTAAATTAATATTAAAACTAAAACCAGATGTGGTGCACACCCACTCCCCAAAGGCGGGCGTTGTGGGTATGTTAGCCGCTAGATTATGCGGTGTACCATTAAAAATCCATACCGTTGCAGGTTTACCCTTAATGGAAGAAAAGGGCTTTACTAAAAAGCTTTTAATAACCGTGGAAAAGCTTACCTATACCCTAGCCGATTATGTCCTTCCTAATTCTAAAAACCTGCAATCTTATATTATAAACAATATTTACAATGACAAGAAGAAAATATTTCTAATCGGTAACGGAAGTAGTAATGGTATTGATCTAGAATACTATAATAAAAAAAGTGTGCCTCTTGAAATTCTCAAGCAGTGTAAAGAAAAATATGATATAAGAGATACCGACATCGTACTGTCTTATGTTGGACGTTTGGCCCATTACAAAGGAGTAAATGAGCTCATTGAGGCCTTTGTTGAGTTACAAAATAAAATTGGCAATTTAAAATTGCTGCTTATAGGTGCTATTGAAGAAATTAATCCGTTAAAAGAAGACAACCTCAAGCAGATTAACGAAAACTATTCAATCATTTCAACAGGGCAACAAAAAGATATTAGACCTTTTTTGGCAGTATCGGATATTTTTGTTTTCCCCAGTTATCGAGAAGGTTTTCCTCAATCCTTAATGCAAGCGGCAGCCTTTAATATTCCTTGCATAGCTACAAATATTAATGGGTGTAATGAAATAATTGAAGATGGCAAATCAGGGTTTTTAATACCTGTTAAAAATGTTCAAGGAATTACCGATACATGTGAATTGCTAATAAACAACAAAAACCTTCGCGATGAGGTAGCAAAAAATTCTAGGAAGAAATTGGAAATGGATTTTGAACAAACCAGACTTTGGAAGCACTTATTGAAATTTTACAACCAAGCTTTAACATAATGAATGTATTAGTTGCAGGACATAGCGGTTTTTTAGGTACGCATTTAACACGGGCGCTAGGAAGTGTATTTACCATACAGAAGGTTTCTTTAAGGGACAATGCTTGGGAAAAAACAACAGAGAACACAGATGTTTACATCAACTTAATAGGGAAAGCACATGATCATAATAAAACTGGTAACCTGAAAGATTATCATAATTCAAATGTGGCCAGCACCAAAGCCTTGTACAGATCCTTTTTAAAGTCGAAAGCAACTTTATTCATACAAGTAAGCTCTATTGCTGCTGTAGAAGAGATTGAATCTGAAGAGCCAATCACCGAGCTTTCCACTTGCCATCCAATATCTTTTTACGGGAAAACAAAAAAACAAGCAGAAAATTGGCTACTGAACCATACACCAAACAATCAAAAAAAACTAATCATTTTAAGACCTGTTATGGTTCATGGAGAAAACGACAAGGGTAATTTAAAACTACTTTACAAACTAATATCCAAAGGAGTGCCATACCCTTTTATGAAATTTAATAATAAGCGCTCTCTACTAGCTGTTGAAAACTTCAATTTTATAGTCAAACAGATTATCCTTAACCAAGAGAAAATTCCATCAGGGATTTACAATCTTTGTGATGATGAAGCAATTGCTACTAAAGAAATTATCTTGGCCATTGAACGAGTTACCCATAAAAAAGTACTAAAACTTGGGCTTCCCAGGTTGTTGGTTATAAAAGGTTCAAAACTTTTGGATGTTGTTCATTTACAAGTCAATTCAACACAGATTAAAAAGCTCACAAGTAACTTAGTGGTTTCCAATGAAAAGTTAAAGCAAGCTTTGGGAGTTGCCAATTTACCAATAAATGCTCTAGAAGGAATAATAAAAACCGTAAGACACTTACACAATCATCATACAATGCATTAAAATGGAATTGTTTATTGTTTTCATATCATTACTAATTTCAATCCTACTTTATTTTTGGGTAGCTCAAAAATTTGGAATCATGGACATTCCAAATCAGCGTGCGTCACATAATGAAGTTACCATTAGGGGTGGTGGAATTATTTTTCCGTTGGCTGCTTTAATTTGGTTTATTACATATGATTTTCAATTTCCCTATTTTTTCACAGGCCTATTATTGGTGTCGAGTATTAGCTTTTTAGATGATATTTTCAACTTGTCATTTAAATTGAGACTAGCGGTTCAATTTGTTGGTGTTTTTTTCTTGTTGATTGAATGCGGATTATTAATAAATTATCCTATTATCATTTCTATAGCTTTACTTATTATTATAGTGGGCTTTTGTAATATGTTCAACTTTATGGATGGCATAAATGGAATCACTGGGCTCTATGCATTTATAACATTATGTTCCTTGTGCTATATAAATTCTAAAATCCATTTTATAGACCAATACTTCCAAGGATACCTTGTACTTTCCACTATTGTGTTTCTATTGTTCAATTTCAGAAAAAGGGCTAAAACTTTTGCCGGAGATGTAGGCAGTATTAGCATGGCTTTTATATTATCTTTTATTTTACTTTTCTTAATCTTATTCAGCGATAATTACAATTATTTGGGACTAATTTCAGTATATGCAGTAGATTCTACTATTACAATTTTTCAACGTCTCCTAAAGAAAGAAAATATATTTAGTCCGCATCGTTCTCATTTGTATCAATATCTGGCGAACGAAATGAAATGGGGGCATTTAAAAGTATCTCTGGTTTACTCCTTTATTCAGTTAGTAATTAATATAATGCTTCTATTCTGTATATCCAATTCACAGGATTTTGGGTTATTGCCATTATTAACTATTGTTTTAGGTCTGACTTTGTTTTACATCATTTACAAACAACATATATTACAACAAATCGAGAATATTGATAACTGACAGATTTTTATCACAATATGGTCATAAAAACAACTTAAAACTATTATAAAATTTGTACTTTAACTCTATAATCCCCAATGCAATACTATGTTAAAATACAACTTATTTAACGCATCAATTAAACCCCAGTAATAATATGCTTCATAGCAACGCAAACGGTTTTTTGGTTATCTCATTAGATTTCGAACTCCATTGGGGAGTCTTCGATGCGATGTCTTTTGAGTCATACAAAGAAAATCTTTTGAAGGTTTGGGATATTATTCCTGAACTTATTGAGATGAGCGATCGTTATAATGTGAAGTTAAGTTTTGCCCCTGTTGGTTTTTTATTGGCTAAGAACAAATCAGAACTTTTGGGAGTTTGTCCTACGGAAAAACCAACTTATATAAATGGAAAATTTAATCCATACCGTTTATTTGACAGCTTAGGAGAATCTGAAAAAGATGATCCATTCCATTACGCCCTTCCATTAATAAATACTATTAAAAAACATCCCAATCATGAAATACTTACTCATACTTTCTCACACTATTACTGTAACGAAGTTGGACAAAACCCCAAGCAATTTGAAGCTGATTTAATAGCTGGAATAGAAATTTCGAAACAAAATGGAATAGCCATAAAAAGTATCATTTTTCCTAGAAATCAAATAAATAAAAAGTATTTGGAGATATGTAAAAAACATGGTATTATTTGCTATCGAGGGCCTGAAAAGCATTGGATGCACCAAACCCAATCAACCGAAGATCTCGAGAAAAGTTCAAAAAAACTTTTACGACTGATAGATTCATATTTTAATCTTAGTGGTAATAACACTTACCCTCTTGATTCTCTTCAAAACGGTAGTTGCATTATGAATATCCCTTCCAGTAGATTTTTAAGACCTTTTAGTTCACAATTAAAGTTGTTTAATAGCCTTAAATTAAATCGAATTACAAAAGCAATGACCTACGCTGCTAAAAAAAACGAATTATATCATTTATGGTTTCATCCACACAACTTTGGCTGTCATACAAAAGAGAATTTTGATAGCTTAAAAACCATTTTTGAGCACTACAAGATGTTGAACGAAAAATATGGTTTTCAAAGTGAAACCATGGGAGGGTTATCGAAAAAGATGTTAAATACTAATCACTTTCTATAACAAAGCTGTTATTGCTACCACAAATCACAAATCCTTTGTTGGTTTTAAAGGCTTTCACCCCTTCTATTGGTTCTGGTTTCAAGTATAGTTCATGAAAAACAATAGGCTTTAAATAACTATATTTTTCATCATTTAAGTTGATTTCATGAATTTTATCAATGTTACTATTGATTTTAGCCTGTCTTACTTTATATTTTTTTTTATTTGACGTTAAGTTAGAAATATCCTTCAAATAATATTTTAGCTTTACATAAACATGATTTACATTTCTATCTCTTAAAAATTGTTTGAAAGTAAACAGTTTAGCTATAAACCATGCTAGAACTTTAGACTTTACTTTTTCATTATTATATAGGATATGAACTTCAAAATTATATTCTTGGTTAGACCAGCGTTTCTTATAATCATAAGTTCCCTTGGAAAAATCCATTATATCGACATTGTTATCAAAACACCATTGAATGAGATTCATGATCATAAAATTCCCTATGTTGAAACTTGAATAATCCGAATTGAATGTCGTAATAGAATAAAAAGCTATATCTTGAGATAAGAAATTTAACACAAACCCCATAGCATCATTTTCGTTATAAACAGCCATTAAAACAGCGCGTTTATCCAAAATCATTTTATAAGCCAAATCCTCGTAATACTCCCACGACGAAAGCACATCATTGTCAAGACCTAATTCGCCAAACCGCTTAGATATCAAAGTTTTAAAATCATACATGAGTTTTTCATACTCTGTCTTATCGATTTCACCGTAATAAAACTTGAAGTCTACCTTAAAGCAATTGTCAAGTCGTTTTTGATGCTTTCTTAAATTATAACGGCTTTTTGATTTGAATTGATTTTTGAAAAATTCCTCAAATGATTCGTATTCTTTCAAAGATGCTAAATAGCCCTTATACTGTCTAACCCTATAGCAACCTAAATTTCTTTGTTCACTTTCACAATTATTAATACCGTAGTAGCTAGGTACGTCATAAATTAAAAATGCTCTACTATTATTCTTAATATCCTCTAATGCGTCTATGGAATACGACATGCCATTGGTTATGTTTTTTCCTATGTTAGTGTAAAGGGGAAAAATACTGCTTTTGTAAAACCATATACTCGGGAAAAAAGGAAATGAAAATACAGGCTTATTTTTAATATGGTGTTTTTTCCATGTTTCTGTGAAAGTTTCTGATAGAAAAGGGTTGTTGATCATGAATTGCGGTAAATTAAAAGTTAATTAAAACAGCAATTATCTTTTACTTAAATTTATGACATTTGCACAGCAAATAACTAAGAATAAATTTATGGATTTATTTGTAGTAAACATGCACTATTCGATTAATGCGATTAAATTTAGGTGAAATCAACTAAGGTGGCTCAATTTTATAACCTGTTAAAAATTTCGCAGTTAAATTAACTCGAGTTATTTTGAAAGAAAAGTAACAGAACTATTCCTTTTTCATTTATAAAAAGCAAAACATTTCTTAAGTAACCAAAAACTAAACAGCTTGAATCAATAGCTCTGCATTAGCTGGATTAGTATTCACCTTCTGCCACACGAGCTGCAATTTGTTCATCACTCTCCTCCCAAAGGCCTAGAAAGCAATTTTGTTACCTAAAAGCCAGCTAATTCAGCTTTTACACCAATAATGCCAGTACTCACCAATGAGATTTTCTTTTGTCGCAAAACATCCCTTTTGTTCATTTAGAAATTGAACCATCTCTCCTTTGCCTTCTTTCCTTCATGAGCTACAATTGCAATCTCTTTAGTTTATACCAATTTACTTGTGTGGTATTTTACAAGCCCTTCAATAGGTCGTCTTACAATATTCCCAACATAAAACCCATACTCCTTTGAAACCTCAAGAATTTCATCTTTGGAAAAATAAGCTATCGACCCTGCAAAATGAACGGGAACGGTTTTAATTTCCTCTTTAAACTGCATAATCATATTTTTTGCAAACAGGCTCACACCATCTCTAATTAAGTTTTTAATGTAAACGGAGTCTTTGTTTAAGAACATAAACTCAGCAAAAGATGCCAAATATGCGTTAGGATTAGGTTGCTTATATAAATTGTACTTAATGTAATCACTTTCTAAATTATAGCGGTCATCAAAGGCAACACGAATATCTTCGGGCATATGACCAAAGTAAAAATCCCTAATCAACTGTTTGCCAAAATAATTCCCACTGGCATCATCCATTAGTGTATACCCAAGAGACTTAACTCGCTGATGGAGTTTTTCGCCATCATAGTAACTGCAGTTAGATCCTGTTCCCATGATACAAACCACAGCAGCTTCGTTATTGTTTATGGTTGAGTAAACAGCAGCTAGGGTATCTTCGTTGACCTCTACTTCAGCGTTATCAAAAAAAGTTTCAAGTACATGTTTTAAAAGGAGCCTTGGTTGCTCTGTACCACAGCCAGCTCCATAGAAAAATACATGGGTAACCTGATTTTTATTTTCTGAAAGAATTTTATTCTTTTTAATGGTTTTACGCAATTTCTTTTCAGAAAGAATTGCTGGATTCATTCCTTTTGTTCTAACCTTTTCGAATAATTGTTTACCATTACTATCTACCGCTATCCAGTCGCATTTTGTAGAACCACTATCAACTATTAAAATCATATAATCTATATAAAAGGATGCTGCAAAACAGCTGTGCAAATTACATTTAACTGTATAATATACAAACTACAGGTTATGAATATAGCATGCCAAATCTACAAGTTTATTGGAATATCCAAACTCATTGTCATACCATGCTACCAGCTTAAAGAATTTTGGGTTCAATTCAATACCTGCTTCAGCATCAAAAATACAAGTACGGGCATCTCCCAAAAAATCGGTTGATACAACTAAATCCTCTGTATACCCTAAAATTCCTTTAAGAGCACCTTCCGATTCCATCTTAAAAGCATCTTTTATTTCTTGCATAGAGGTTGCTGTATCGAGCCCAACAGTTAAGTCTACAACAGAAACATTGGCTGTAGGCACCCTAAAAGCCATTCCAGTAAGTTTTCCCTCCAACTTTGGAATTACCTTTCCAACTGCCTTTGCTGCCCCTGTAGAGGCTGGAATAATATTGATTAGTGCACTACGTCCTCCCCTGTAATCCTTTCTGGAAGGTCCATCTACTGTAAGCTGTGTAGCTGTAGTTGCATGGACAGTAGTCATCAAAGCTTCTTCTATTCCAAAATGATCGTCCAGTACTTTAGCCAATGGAGCCAAGCAATTTGTTGTACACGATGCATTTGAAACAATTACATCACTTGATTTTATCTCTTTATGATTTACACCCATTACGAACATGGGAGCATCTTTACTTGGAGCAGAAATCACCACTTTTTTAGCACCTGCTTCTATATGGTAATTAGCTGTTTCCGTAGTAGTAAATATTCCAGTACATTCGGCTACAACTTCTACATCTGCTTCATCCCATTTTAACTGTTTCGGATCACGCTCTGCACTTACTCTTATTATTTTTCCATTTACTATTAGTTGCCCATCTTTTACCTCTACGGTTCCATTAAAATGACCGTGGACAGAATCGTATTTGAGTAAGTAAGCTAAGTGATCTACATCTAAAAGATCATTAATAGCAACTACTTCAACATCGGGTCTTTCTACAGTAGCCCGAAACACAATTCTTCCTATACGGCCAAAGCCGTTAATTCCTAATTTTAAAACTGACATATTATTTGGTTAAGTTATGTGGTCATTATATCGGACACACGTAATAATTCCATATTTATTTCTGATTTGCCTTTAACGGCCTGATCAAGAGGAGTAAGATTCATTTTGTTGTTTACAATGCCAACCATACAATTGGATTTGCCCTCCAAGAGTGACTCCACAGCCTTTACCCCCATTCTACAGGCTAAAACCCGATCAAAACAGGTTGGCGATCCACCACGCTGCATATGGCCGAGAACAGATACACGTACTTCATACTCTTCCAAATTCTCCTCAACATAATCTTTTAGCTCGAAGACATTCTTACCTATTTTATCACCTTCGGCAACAACAACAATACTTGAAGATTTACCTGATTGCTTACTTCGTCGTAAAGAATCCAAGAGCCTATCAAGACCTAAGTTCTCCTCAGGAATCAAAATTTCCTCTGCTCCTGCACCCAAGCCTCCATTTAGAGCAATATGCCCAGCATCGCGCCCCATTACTTCCACAAAAAACAGTCGCTTATGGGAACTGGCGGTATCTCTTATTTTATCTATTGCCCAGATTACGGTATTGATTGCAGTGTCGTAACCTAAAGTGAAGTTCGTACCATAAATATCGTTGTCTATTGTACCAGGAATACCTATAACGGGAAAATTAAACTCTTGGCTGAAAATAAGCCCTCCTGTAAAACTACCATCTCCTCCAATGATTACCAAAGCGTCAATACCTACACTCTTAAGTTGGAGATATGCTTTTTGCCTCCCTTCCTTCTCTCTAAATTCCTTTGACCGAGCCGACTTTAACATTGTCCCTCCTGTATTGACTATATTATTAACACTTCGTGCATCAAGTATTCTAAAGTCACCTTCTATCATACCTTCGTACCCTCGATATATTCCAATACATTCTATATTATGGTACGCACAAGTACGGACTACAGAACGTATAGCCGCATTCATACCAGGGGAGTCTCCTCCAGAAGTAAGGACTCCTATTTTTTTAATTTCTTTTGCCATTATTTATGGTTTGTTTAGTAAAGCTAAGAAACTAAACCCATAAACAAAATGGCATTTATCATATTTTAACAGAAGAATTCGTACTAAAACGTTTTCGTTAATAAAAATGTTAATTTTTTGTAATTAACAACAATAAATAAAGGTGTATATCATTTTAATCTGAAGATGATTTTACTGGTGAGTCTGATTCCAAATCAATAAAATCTGGTAAAGGATTTGATATACTATCTTGAATCTTTTCGTTTTGGTCTATCTCATTACTTTTAGACATTTTTACCTTTCCCTTAAACAACTTATTCACTAACTCGTTAAATGTATCAAAATCCACACTGTAGCTAATCCCTAATCCTTGTGTATAACCAATTTCCTCTCCGAAGTTTTGAATGCTATTTTCTCGGTTAAACATCTTTAATCTAAGCGTACCATCCTCATTGACCAAAAACTGGATTTCAATATCTCCAGCAATAACAGTTTCGCTTACACCGCCTATTGGTACACCTACATTTCCATTAATCAATATTCTATCATTAATTTGGGTTTGAAGAGTTAATCCCAATTCATCTCCTGTTTGATATTCAGGTGTATTTTGACCAACCTTATAATTTAACCCAATATTCACCTTGTTGTCTCCATCTGTTAGTAAACTATTCGCTCCTCCAGACAGCAAGTTGTTTACAATACCACTAAGTCTCTCGGTCATATTACCATACGGAGTTATATTATTTATTCCACTCGAAAAACCTCCGGTAGATAATAAGAATAGAGCTTGGTTACTTCTTTCCTCAGCAGACTCCAATCTATATTGAAGTTCAGAGTTAACAGTTGAGTTTACTGTTGGGAAAGAGAATTGGAAGTCAAGCTCTGGTTTTTCCAAACGATCTGTAAGGTGTATTTCTACATTTACAGGAATACTTTTATTAATTGGGTTATCCAATAAAGGTGACGGATTGGCCTGTGTTTTGTATATGGCATTGATATTTATCTGAGCACTGAAAGGGTTACCATCCCAAGCCAAAGTCCCTCCCGGCTCAACGATAAATTGTTTTTGAATAATCCCTCCAAAAAGAAAGTTGTACACTCCTTCAAATACCGAAAAGTCACCATAAATATTGAACTTACCGTTGGTATTTATTTCAATAAGCAGTCCTCCAACACCACGCCCTCTAATGGTACTTCCAGAATTTTTATCCATTATGAGCTCAATCTCTGCATTTTGATTAACATCTAATTCAAAATCCAACTCCAATCCTCCAATATCTGTATAGCCAACTTCTTTACCCTCTGCTTTTGCTTTTTTCTCTTCTGGACTTAAAAAGTGTACAAAGGTATTATCTCCAATCGATTCGGTATCATTTAAAGGAATTTTAAAAACTGTACCTTCTTTGGTTTCTGCTTCAACACTTATAACCAACTGATCTGTTGGCCCTACAATAGTAGCTTCTCCCCCCATAAAACCAGTGCCATAATAAAGTGAATCTTCTGTTTCTTCTGTATTAAGCACCAATAGTCTAGGTGTTGTAATACCTAAATTCAATTCCCATTCAGAAAAATTATTATGGGTTATACTACCTTCTAGCAAACCTTTTGTATTGTGAACCGTATCTGTTATGCCTATTTGTTTAAATTGGAAGCTTTGCCCAACAAGCCTAACCATGGCTCCTTTACTCAAACCATAATCCACATTAAGATAGTTAATAGTTAATCCAGCATTTTCAAGTTGTAAAGCACCATCATATGATGGATGATCTAGCGCCCCAGTGACTTTTACATTACCGGTTGCCAAGCCTCTGATGTTAGTCATTACATCCTTCCCTAAAGGACTTAATGGCGACAAGTTAAATTTGCTAAGTGCTAAATTAAGATCTATTACTGGTTTTGTTTGTCCTATATTAATTCCTCCAACAGCCTTAAAGGACTGAGAAAAATCATCTTTTATTGAGGCTTCAATAGTGTATTCGGTAAGATTTTCGTTTCCTTCAATATTTGCATTAAAGTCCCCTAAAATAAAATCATTAACTTCAAAACTATCTATTGTAATGGTGGAACTGGGTAAATAGATGCCCTTTTTTTGAAGCACATTTAACTTACCATTAATTCTCCCCCCTAGTTTTATGCTATCTAATTCTGGAGTTACATGATCAAGATTAACATTTTTAAAATTTAATGTCAAGTCTTTAGATGTTGAGTCAAGCAAAACTCCTGAGAGTCTCATTTCTTCATTGTCATGGGTCATTACAATATCCTCAATCTCAAACTCACTAAGAGACTTACTAAAAGTCAACCTATTAAACATATCGTCATCCCTGTTGATATACCAGGTGTTTTCCTTGAAGGTGATATCGGAAGGTTTTATTCCTACAACCGATTGATTTTCTTGGTTTATTGTGTGATAGAAGTTTAAGTTAAAGGCATCTCTATTCCCTTTACCTCCACGAAACTCAGTCCTCATATAAAGGGTATCCTTGAGTGTTACATTAACTAAGTTGAATTTGGAAGCCTTATAGTATTTAGTGTTAATACTATCTATTTCTACCATTGAGTTGAACAATGGATTCTTGTTATCCATCTGTACATTAATCTTACTTACAAAATATTCAAAAAAACGAATTTCTGGAGAATTAAAGGTTAGCTGAAATCCCTTTTCATCACTTTCAACCCTACCTTTTATATATGTGTTTTTTCCTAATTCTATGTTTGGATAAAATACTTCAATAATTTTATTGTAAATTTTAAAGTTGAAATCCGCAAACTGATTACGTTCAACCTCTATAGGTGTATAGTTTCTATAATAACTTCCTAAGGCATTCTGAAACAACTTACCCAAATCCTTAAACTTGAATTTTCCTGTCATATCTCCTTCTATTATATCTGGAGAGTTTACTGAAACATATCGTAACGAATCCTGAAAAGTTGAAGTTATTGCAAAATCTTGAAAGTAGTAATCGTCGTGCTCGTTTTGGTAATGAGTATCCTTGAAAGCCAAACTACCCTCTGCGTCTTCGGGTGAACTTCCAGACATTTTCATATCCACACGCCCTTTAAATAGAGCTAAGCTGTCATTCTTAACAAAATTTAAAGCTTTTAAATCAGAATGGGTAACATTAGCAACAAAATCAAAAGCGTAAAGGCCATCTGAAAAATCAGCAAGGCCATCAAAATCCAATTTAAGATTTTCATCATTACAGAAAAGCTTACCCTCATAAACATTATTCCTTAAAATACCTGCAACATCAATATCTCTGTAAGTGTAATTATTGAATTGCAATAAAAACACATCACCATGAATTTTAGTATTTATATTTTCAGCCTTAAACCCCTTTCCCTTTACATCAAGATCGAAAGAAGTGTCTCCAAACTTAGGGTTATCAAGCAACACACCTAAACCAAAGCTATCAAAAACCAAATTTCCTTGATAACTAGCGTTATCAATGTCATTTATTTTAGTCATCACTAAATCAGACTTAACAAAGCCTATTTCTGTTTCAATTTCTATGTCTGCATCAATTGAAGTAGGTGTAATATTGGTTACACCATTAATTGTGAAATCTCCAAATTTCTCAAAAGTAGAGGGAATGGATTTTCCCAATAAATTGGGCATAATTTCCCTTAAATCATTGTAGTTTGATGTTAAGTTATCGAACCTCCCTTGCATGGAAAAATTTTCCTTTGCATTATCGAATAAATTTTTAAATTCTACATCGCCATAAATCTTGGAGCGCCTGCTTGTATCTAATCGTAGATTTTTTACCTCTAAATTATTGAGTGTTCCGTAAAATTCGCCAGTAAACTTTGCTCTTTGTTTTTCTCCAAACTCACTGTAAAACCTATTTACTTCGTCAAGTGCAACATCAGCTTCTGTAAACTTAGCCTTCAATTGTACCTTGTCTGTAAAATATCTTAGGTTTTCCCTATCATAGATGAATTGTAAGCTTCCCTTCAATCTAGAATTACCTGTTTTAATATTTAGATTATCAAAGGTCATCCCAGATATGGTATAAGAAAAATTAGTAGTCAGATTCTCCATCTGTAATCCTTGTCTTCCCTCAAAACTAAGAGTATTAACTCTCATATCTACATTACTACCATTTATTAAGAAGTTAGTAGCATTAATATTTAACTTTTTAAAGTTTAGGATATTGGGCTTTTCCTTATTTTCATCGGTCATCAAAAACCTACCATTGTAGATACTTACATCACTGGAAGACATTAAAAAGTTATTAGTTTCACTCCGACGCTTATCGTCATCAAAACTCGCAACAAATTTGTCTAAATTAGTTTCTGTCTCTCCTTTATAAGTTTTAATATGAAAGTATACTCCATAGAGGTCTATATCACCAAATGCCAGCTTACTATTTGCTAAATTTCTAAAATTAAGGATGGATGTGTTAAGCTCCTTTACAGAAATCAAAGTATCTTTTTTGTAATCTTCAATATATACATCCTTCAATTCCACATCACCGTTGTACTGCAATCCAACCCGTCCTACATTAATGTTGGTTTGATACTTTTTGTTGAGCTTATTTGTAAAGTAATGTCCAAGCCTTGTTTGTATGGCAGGAATGGAGAACACCAATACCAAAATGATGAAAAGCAGCAGCAGAATAGCCACTATTTTATATAGTATTTTGAAAAGTTTTTTGATACGTTTTAAAGTTATAACTTTGACATCAAAATTAACAATTATTGTGCCTAAAATCCCTATGGCTATGGAAAATATTTACATATTGGGCATTGAATCGTCATGCGACGATACAGCTGCAGCAGTGCTTCATAACGGTAAGATTTTGAGCAATGTTGTAGCTAGTCAAAAAATACACGAAGAATATGGTGGTGTCGTTCCGGAACTGGCTTCTAGAGCTCATCAGCAAAATATTGTTCCTGTTGTAAATCAAGCACTAGCACAAGCTAATATTGACAAGTCTCAACTCAATGCAGTAGCCTTTACCCGAGGCCCTGGATTAATGGGGTCTTTATTGGTTGGAGCATCTTTTGCTAAGTCTTTAGCTTATGGGCTTAACATACCCTTAATAGACGTGAACCACATGCAGGCTCATATTTTAGCTCATTATATAGACGAAGAAGGCTTTAAAAAGCCTCCTTTTCCGTTCTTAGCTATGACAATTTCCGGTGGCCACACACAAATTGTTAGAGTAAACAATTATTTCGATATGGAAGTGATAGGTGAAACCATTGACGATGCTGTTGGTGAAGCTTATGATAAAAGTGGAAAGATACTAGGATTAGGCTATCCTGCTGGACCGGAAATTGATAAAAGAGCACAATTAGGTAACCCTAAGGCCTATAAATTCACTAAACCTAAGGTGGATGGACTTAACTTTAGTTTTTCAGGGCTAAAAACTGCCATTTTATATTTCGTACAAAAGGAAAGCAAAGCTAACCCGAACTTTATTCAAGAAAACCTGAATGATATTTGCGCATCCATTCAATTCACAATTATTGGAATTTTAATGGATAAACTTAAAAGAGCGTCTAAGGAAACAGGCATTTCCCATATCGCAATTGGAGGTGGTGTGTCTGCAAACAGTGGAATAAGAGCCGCACTAAAATCTGGTGAGCAAAAATTTGAATGGACAACCTATGTTCCAAAATTTGAATTTACTACAGATAATGCGGCAATGATAGGTATTGTTGGTTATCTTAAATTTCTTGAAAAAGAGTTTAGTAGTTTCGACGTAACAGCTTCTGCTAGATTAAAAATGTAACACACTGTTCTATGCAACTTTTTTACAATCCTGATATTACTCAAAACGATTCACAAATAGCGTTTGATAAGGAAGAAAGCAAGCACATTATAAAGGTCCTGCGTAAAAATAGCGGTGATCTACTTCACATTTCTAATGGTAAAGGCTGGTTGTTCCTTGCAGAAATAACTATAGCCGATATTAAAAATTGTATTGCAACTATAATAGACAGTAAAATGTACCCTAAGAAGAACTATTCTTTACATCTTGCGGTTGCACCTACTAAAATGAACGACCGTTATGAATGGTTTCTGGAAAAGGCAACAGAAATAGGCATAGATTCTATTACACCCATAATTTGTGAGCATAGTGAACGTAAGGTGATAAAAGCAGAGCGCTTTCACAAAGTATTACTATCGGCTATGAAACAATCGCTACAATATTATTTGCCACAATTAAATGAGGCTATGACTTTTAATGAGTTTTTAAATCAAGAACATTTTGGAGGTAAATTCATTGCTCATTGTGAAGAAACCGACAAACGCTCATTAAAAGAAATGCTCTCACCCAAACAGAATATCACCATCCTCATAGGGCCTGAAGGAGATTTTAGTACTAAGGAAATAAAAAGTGCTTTGGATAACAATTGGATTCCTGTAACTTTAGGCTCAACTAGGTTACGAACTGAAACTGCTGCTATAGTAGCCTGTCATTCAGTAGCTTTTATCAACGAATAAATATTATGTTGAAAAAACTCTTTACAATAGGCTTCGCTTTGTTTTCTATTAGCTTATCTGCACAAGACATAGCTTTATTAAAATATAAAGGTGGCGGAGACTGGTATAGCAACCCCACTTCCCTGCCCAATCTTATTTCATATTGCAATTCAAATATCCAAACAAGAATAAATCCAAAACCGCAAACAGTAGAAGTAGGAAGTGCAGATTTGTTCATGTACCCAATGGCTCATATGACTGGGCATGGAAATGTTTTTTTTAGTGACGCTGAGGCAGAAAACCTTAGAAACTATCTTATTTCTGGAGGTTTCCTTCATATAGACGATAATTACGGAATGCAGCCGTACTTAACCAAAGAGTTGAAGAAAGTATTTCCCGAGCAAGAACTTGTTGAGCTACCTGCAACACACCCAATATTCAATATTGCATATCCTTTTCCTCAAGGATTGCCTAAAATCCATGAACATGACGGAAAACGCCCTCAGGCATTAGGTGTTTTTTATGAAAACAGATTAGTGCTTTTATTCACCGTTGAAAGTGACTTAGGTGATGGATGGGAAGACCCAGAAGTACATAACGACCCAAATGATATCAGGGAAAAAGCCCTTAAGATGGGAGCCAACATTGTTAAATACGCCTTCGAGAACTAAAGGTTTTAATTCAAGATTATATTGGAGCAACTGACTCATTACAACACCCAGTTTACTAAAATAACTTTTCCTATTACAGTGGTTTGCGACAATGTTACAAACGCTCCGAACGTAGGTAGTTTGTTCAGAATTTGTGATGCTTTTGGAGTAGAAAAAATAATCTTCTGTGGCGCTACTGCCCCTATGGGACGTAAAATGACCAAAACCTCCCGTTCAACAGAAAAATCAGTATTGTTTGAAAACGGCAAGGATCTAACAGAGGTTATTGCTCAGCACAAAAAACTAGACTATTATATTGCTGCTCTTGAAATTACATCTACCAGCTCCCCTATTCACACTTTCAAAATCCCAAGAAACACTCCAATACTTCTAATAATTGGTGATGAAAACTTTGGTGTTTCGGAATCTACACTTAAACAAACCAACATTTGTTTACATATTGAAATGTTTGGTCAAAATAGCAGTATGAATGTTGTTCAAGCCACTAATATCGCATTGTACGAATTCACAAAACAACTTATACTGTAGGTGTCTAATAATTCTTTTTAGATGTAGTTATTTACAGTTTTGAAAGACATCTATGTCAATTAAATTTATTTTATTTGATATACATCTCTATTAAATTACACAAATGAACTCTAAAATTATAGCAAATGGTATTCTAAGAGCAATTGCTATTTTGCTTGGTATCTCCTTGTTACTTTGGTTTATATTTAAAATTCAATCGGTAATTGTTTACTTAGTAATTGCTGCAGTAGTCTCGCTTATTGGGAGACCTGTCGTTATATTTTTAACTAGAAAGCTAAAGCTCAACCAAACGTTATCTATTATTATTACAATGATACTATTTGTGGGATTCATTGTAGGATTAATAGGCTTGTTTATCCCTTTAGTTGTTCAGCAAGGCCAAAACCTTGCTCTACTTGACATTGATAAGCTTCAATATAACATGCAGGACCTCTATGGGCAATTTGTTGAGTATTTCGGCTTGAAAAGATTTGAAATTAAAGATTCACTCAAAGAATATCATCTTCTTTCTAAATTAGATTATTCTGTTATTCCAGAGTTTTTAAACTCTTTTATTAGTGGTTTTGGTACTTTTAGTATTGGTTTGTTTTCTGTAATTTTTATTTCCTTCTTTTTCTTCAAGGATAATAAAATGTTCGAAGAAGGATTGTTGACCTTAGTGCCGGATGATAAGGAAAAACGATTTATAAAATCTTTTGCAACCATCAAAGATTTGTTGTCTCGATACTTTTTGGGGCTATTGTTTCAAATATTAATTCTCTTTATTTTATATACAGCTACTTTGTTAATTGTTGGTGTGGACAATGCCATAGTAATTGCGTTTTTATGCGCTTTACTGAACCTTATTCCATATATAGGCCCGCTTATAAGCGCTGTTTTAATAATAACATTAACGATGACAAGCCATTTAGGAGAAAGCTTTAGCGGTGTGATACTTCCAAAAACCATAGGAGTTATTATTGGTTTCTTAATAGCCCAGCTAATCGATAACTTCTTTAGTCAACCCATTATTTTCTCAAAAAGTGTGAAATCACACCCCTTGGAAATATTTTTAGTGATTATTATTGCTGGAATTTTATTCGGTATTATAGGCATGGTCGTTGCAATCCCAACTTATACAGCCTTAAAAGTAATTTTAAAGGAATTTTTTACTGAAAACAAAATTGTCAAGAAACTCACCAAAAACATCTAAACGCATCTTGGATTCTAAAATACTAAAACCTGAAGTTCAGGTATTTATTAATCAGCATTTAATAACCGATCTCAATAAACTTCTTTTAAAAGGAAGTCCATATGAAAATGTTGATATAAGGGCTATTGTTGAACAAATTGATGCCAAGAAAAGGTGCGAAAAGAAACTACCTACTTGGTTTAAAACACCAAATATTTATTACCCAAATAAACTCAATGTTGAACAGACTTCCTCCGAAGAAACTGCTAAATACAAAGTAAATCTAATTGTTGGCAAGTCTTTAATTGATCTAACTGGTGGTTTTGGTATTGACGATTACTACTTTTCCAAAAGGTTTGATAGCGTCACACATTGTGAGCTGAATGATTCCTTATCCAAAATTGTTTCACACAACTACCAACAACTACATGTAGATAACATAAAAACGGTTTCTGGTGATGGATTGTACTACTTAAAAAATACGAGGGGGAAATTTGATTGGATCTACATCGACCCTTCCCGTCGCCACGATAGCAAGGGAAAAGTGTTTTTTCTAGCAGATTGCTTGCCAAATGTTCCTGAGCATCTTGATTTTCTTTTCAAGAAGAGTGATAATATTTTACTTAAGACTTCTCCTCTTTTAGATATATCAATTGGATTAAACGAATTACAACATGTAAAAGCCATTCACGTTGTATCCCTTAACAATGAAGTTAAGGAGTTGCTTTGGATTCTCTGTAAAGACTATGACCATACAAAAATTGAAATAACCGCTGTTAACCTTAAACGAGGATTAGGGGAAACTTTTAAGTTTTATATGGAAGACGAATCTCAGGCAAAGGTTCGTTATAGTAACCCAAAAACCTATATTTATGAGCCTAATTCTTCTATTCTAAAAGCAGGGGCATTCAAATCTGTAGCAGAGCATTACAACGTTGATAAATTACATCAGCATACCCATTTATATACTTCAGATACTTTGATTGATTTCCCTGGAAGACATTTCATTGTAGAAGAAATAATTCCCTACAACAAAAAAACATTTAAAAAAAAAGGGATAAAAAAAGCCAATATTACTACACGCAACTTTCCCGATAGTGTACCACAGATCAGAAAAAAACTTGGTGTTGATGATGGTGGTGAGATTTACATTTTCTGTACTACCGATATAGATGATAATAGAATCGTGCTCATCACCAAAAAAGCTTAACTTTCACATTACAAACAATTAGCCTATCTTCGCGAAAAATTTTTGCTGTGTTAAAAGCTGTTTTATTTGATATGGATGGGGTAATTGTAGATACAGAACCCCTACACCACAAAGCTTATTATGGAATGTTCAACGAACTTAACATTGAAGTTTCTCAAGAACATTACCAATCGTTTACGGGACAATCTACCATTAACGTGTGTAAAAGCCTTTGCAACCATTTTGAATTAACAAACGAACCTCAAGAGCTTGTAAATATCAAGCGAAGCATCTTCAAGCGATTGTTTAAGAATGACCCAGAACTCCAATTAATACAAGGTGTTCACGATCTTATTAAAGATTATCACAGCAACGGACTTACGTTAGTTTTAGCCTCTTCTGCTTCTATGGGAACCATAGATAGTGTGTTCGATAGATTCGGCTTAAATAAATACTTTAAGTCTAAGATTAGCGGAGCTGATTTAAAAGCATCTAAACCACATCCAGAGATTTTTGAAAAAGCTGCAGACCTTGCAGGTTTCAATAGAAAAAACTGTTTGGTAATTGAAGATTCTACAAATGGAATTCAAGCTGCAAATGCTGCTGGAATTTTCTGTGTGGGTTTTAAAAGCCCTAACTCTAAGAATCAAAATTACAGTACTGCAGACAAAGTAATCACT
This sequence comes from Mangrovimonas aestuarii, assembly GCF_028767185.1. Taxonomy (GTDB): domain Bacteria; phylum Bacteroidota; class Bacteroidia; order Flavobacteriales; family Flavobacteriaceae; genus Mangrovimonas_B; species Mangrovimonas_B aestuarii. The sequence goes on along the minus strand of NZ_JARACK010000008.1, from coordinate 121,817 downwards.
AGCTTTGAAGAAATTGTGTTCAATAAAGCTAAAGACTTTTTTCAATTAAACAGTGTGTAATTAGTTCCCTTTAATCCGTTGCCATAAGTTAGCCATAAGCATTTTGGCGTTATCCTTGTTTTTAGGAATTTCGGTTACCGTTAACCCGTTTGGTGTTTTTTCCAGAAGAAAGCTAAAGGCAAAGGTTTCATGACCCGGGCGGTTATCGATTAATCCGAATCTCAAGTCATTGAGGTAAAGCTTATCATTAGTTGAGCTCACAGAATACCATCCTTGAGTTATTGCCTTTAAACGATTAACCTTGTCTTCATCAACTAAACCCTTTAAAAGAAACTCTTGTTTGGGAATAAACTCAAACGCAATAGGCTTGCTATCAAACAGGGAATAATCAGCTAACATAAAACCATCTTTAACATTTACATTAGCTGACCACATAATTGTATTAAAAGGACTAGGACGTGTTTCTATTTCTTGATACACAATTCCTTGAGAATCTAAAGCTCTTTTAAATTCTAGGTAGGTTATACCTTTTAATGCTATTGTTATGAGCATATAAACACTACTCAAACCAATACCTAACCAATTCCAACTAATCCTCTTCCTACTTCCTCTTTTTTGGAACATGGCAATAACCAAACAAACCAAAAAAGGGAGAGTATACAGCGGATCGATTACAAAGATATTTTTGAAAGCCAAACGTAAATCTAATGGCCAAAATAGTTGGGTGCCCCATGTGGTATGAGCATCCAATATTGGATGGGTTACCAAAGCAGCAAAGAACAGCCAGCTCCACGCTTTCCAATTTACAGAACGCTCCCAACGAGACACCAACCAACCCAAAAGCGGACTCATTAAAACACAGAATAAAATAGAATGAGTCACCCCTCGATGGAATTCCAAAGCACTTACCGTATCAACAAAATGAGACGATAGGACATCTAAATCTGGTATAGTACCTCCTATTGCTCCATAAAGCATTGCCTTATTTCCTACTTTTTTACCAAGAACAGCTTCTCCAACGGCTGCTCCCAATACAATTTGAGTTAATGAATCCAATCTGCTAAAAGTTCTTTGTAATAACTCTGCAAATGTAAACGATAGCTTTTTGGAGTGCTAAGATTTATCCTTGCAATATCTCCTGTTTTACATTATATGATTTTACAGCCGTTTGTAAAAAAGTTAATACCTTTAAAAATCAACCACTTAACTCACACGAAATGAAACCTATAATCTTCATTTGGACTCTATCCATAATTATACTGAATATTGGCTGTAAGGACACAAATAAAAATGAACCAACACTAGCGGCCAATCCTGCTGAGACCAACCCTTTTACAAACACTAAGATAATTGACCTTTCCCATTCGTACTCCAACGAAACGATCTATTGGGTGACTGCAAAAGAGTTCGAAACGGAAAAGGTTGCTTACGGCGTAACAGACAAAGGTTTTTTCTATGCGGCAAACAATTTTACAACAGCCGAACATGGGGGAACTCATATTGATGCTCCAATACATTTTGCTGAACACGGACAAACAGTAGACGAAATTCCTCTGGAACACCTCATTGGTTCAGCGGTAAAAGTAGATGTTTCGAAAAAAGCCTCTGATAATACTGATTATTTAATTTCGGTTGAAGATTTATTGGATTGGGAAAAACAAGAAGGACAAACCATACCTGATGGTTCTATTGTCCTTTTATACACCGGTTTTGAAAAATACTATCCCAATAAATTAAAATATATGGGAACCGATAAACGAGGCTCAGAAGCTGTTGCTGAACTGCACTTTCCCGGCCTTGCTCCAGAGGCTGCTAAATGGCTTGTTTCCGAGAGAAATATCCATGCGGTGGGGTTAGATACACCAAGCATCGATTACGGTCAATCAACCGAGTTTAAAAGCCATGTCAACCTAATGACCAAAAATGTACCTGCTTTTGAAAATTTAACAAATTTAGACCAACTGCCTTCAAAAGGTTTTCAAGTAGTAGCCCTACCCATGAAAATAAAAGGCGGTAGTGGTAGCCCTTTGCGAATTATAGCAATTGTCAACCAATGAACTTTAACTAAAGACAAAAAGAGAGCTTAACTTGCTCTCTTTTTGTATTATTACAATTCAATACTTTCTCCTATTTCGAGAAGCATTAAATCTTTGTCCTTTTCAAAGAACTTTCGTTTAGCATCATCGTGCTCTATTTCAATGTATCCAAACGTATCAAAATGATACCCTAATACTTTGTCGCATCCTACAAAATCACTAGCTAACACCGCATCATCAACTCCCATTGTAAAATTATCTCCAATAGGTAAAATAGCTAAATCCAATTTAGTTTGCATTGGGATTAGTTTCATATCCATAGTCAAGGCAGTATCTCCTGCTATGTAAATATTTTTATGCTCACCTTCTAAAACAAACCCACCAGGTTGTCCGCCATAACTCCCATCAGGAAATGAAGAAGTGTGAATTGCATTTATGTATTTAAGCTTCCCAAATTCGAAATCCCAACTTCCTCCATGATTCATTGGATGACCCTCAATTCCCTTATTTTGATAGTGGCTCACAATCTCAAAATTAGACACTATAACCGCATTGGTTCTTTTGGCTATGGCCTCAGCATCCAGAATATGATCTTGATGAGCATGGGTTAAAAGGATATAATCTGCTTTTAAATCTTCAATATTAATGTGTGAAGCCTTAGGGTTTCCTGATATAAATGGATCTACAAGAATATTAACATCGTTAATCAATATTCCTAGACATGCATGGCCGTAAAAGGTAATTTTCATGAATACTATTTTTTTAGGAAATGAAAATTACAAAAAAACTCAGACAACTTAGAAGAGTATGTCTGAGTTTTTCAATCCCCAAAAAATTGAAGCTAAAACCTTAGCATTCTGAGTTGATAAGAACAATCAACACAGCAAATATATATATAAACCTTTGATATTCAGTGTCTACTAATAAAAAATCACATTAATTTAACACTTTTGAAAGTCCTCTATTACAACAAAAGTCCAACTCCTAAAAAAACGGCCAAAACCACTGTAGACAAAGCAAGTTTCTTAAGCTCTGGATCGTATAGTTTTGGATCGTTTGTTCTGTAAACTTTAAGCAAATGGGTCACTAGAGGAATAAAAGCCAGAACAAAAAGTAAATTGACTGGTTTATTATAGTGATAAACACCAAATATGATGGAAAATAAAATAGCGAAACCTACCAAGACAAAATGATACACCTTAGCTTTTTTTCCTCCCATTTTAACAACCAGAGTATTTTTATTCGACTTTCTATCGGAATCAATATCCCTCATGTTATTCAAGTTAAGCACAGCAGTACTCAATAAACCAATAACACAAGCTGGTAAGAGGGTTACACAATCCAATTGTTTTGAAAATAGAAAGTAACCACCAATTACACTCACCAATCCGAAGAACACAAAAACAAACAAATCCCCCAAACCTCTGTATCCATAAGCACTATCACCCACCGTATACTTGATAGCAGCAATTATAGCAGCACCTCCAAGAATGATAAATGCTATGATATACAACAAGTATTTGGATGAAAAAGCATAGAAAATCATTCCCAAAACCAAAATAGCAGTAATTACAATATTTAATGTAATTGCCCTTTTCATTTGTTTAGGGCTAATTTCACCGCTTTGAATAGCTCTCTCAGGGCCAATACGATCATCGTTATCCGTTCCTTTAACCCCATCACCATAATCGTTGGCAAGATTAGATAGGATTTGAAGGCTCAATGTGGTCAAAATAGCTAAAGTAAATAACAAACCATCAAATACATTTTTATAGGCCGCTAGACATCCCGCTAAAATAATTCCGGAAATAGAAAGTGGTAAAGTACGTAATCGCATGGCAGAAATCCATACAGAAGCTCTACTCATATTTTATGTTTAAGGGATCCACTTCTTATCAAAATTCGGCTTACGCTTTTCAAGGAAAGCGTTTCTTCCCTCTATAGCTTCATCCGTCATATAAGCCAAACGTGTAGCCTCACCTGCAAATACTTGCTGCCCTACCATGCCATCGTCGGTTAGGTTCATGGCAAACTTTAGCATTTTTATAGATGTTGGTGATTTGGCCAATATTTCCTGAGCCCATTCGTAAGCTGTAGCTTCCAACTCATCATGAGGAATAACGGCATTAACCATTCCCATTTCAAAAGCTTCCTGAGCTGAATAATTTCTTCCTAAAAAGAAAATTTCACGCGCTTTCTTTTGCCCTACCATCTTCGCTAAGTATGCCGATCCGTAACCACCATCAAAACTGGTCACATCGGCATCAGTTTGTTTAAAAATTGCATGCTCTTTACTAGCCAAGGTTAAATCACAAACCACATGTAAACTGTGGCCACCACCAACAGCCCAACCCGGAACTACTGCAATAACTGCTTTTGGCATAAAACGAATTAAACGCTGTACTTCAAGAATATTCAAACGATGGTACCCATCTTCTCCAACATATCCTTGGTGTCCTCTAGCCTTTTGATCGCCTCCGGAACAAAAACTCCAAACCCCATCTTTGGTTGAAGGTCCTTCGGCCGACAACAACACCACTCCAATACTTGTATCTTCGTTGGCATCGTAAAAGGCATCATAAAGTTCACTTGTTGTTTTTGGTCTAAAGGCATTGCGCACATTAGGTCTATTAAAGGCAATACGAGCAACACCATTACATTTTTTATAAGTGATGTCCTCATATTGCTTGGCTTCTACCCAATTAATCTGACTCATGTTTTAATTTTTTATCGAGCGTAAAAATACATTTTTTTAAAGGAACGTCATTTCCAAAAAAAAGCTATTTTTGAATTCCTCTGATTAAAAATATAATGATTAAGTCAGACCAAAACTATGCACGTTAAAAACAGTCCCTTGATTCGTGAAAAACATCATGTTTGTCGTCATGACATAGGTGACATCTACTTTTTTAAAGACTTTGCTATTGTAGAGTATAACGAGGGAATAATAATTTCTTTTGAAAATATTAAACCGTTATTAGAACTTTCCTACGACCATTTTGGCACACAAAAACCTTTTGCTACCATAGTGAATAAGGTTAATCCAATTTCTATTGTACCTACTGATGTCCCTTTAATTGAATATGAACAAAAGAATTTGATTGCCATAGCGGTAGTTAATTACAATAAGGCAGCAAATAACAGCTTTGCTTTGGAAAACCACTTTTTTTCAAGGAGAAGAAAAGAGTTTTACAATCTATTGGATGCTCGAAAATGGGTTAAAAACCAACTAAATTTGGTCAAAAACTAAACAAAAGTTAATTGAGGTAAATCCCGTCCTCTTTTATAGAGATGAGATGCTGTTTATAAAGATTCCCAATAGCTTTTTTAAAGCTCTTTTTGCTCATCTCTAGCAATTCTTTTATTTCTTCAGGATCAGATTTATCGTTTAGGTTAAGATAACCACTATTATCTTCCAGATGTTTTAGAATAAGTTCGGCGTTAGGCTCAATACTTTTATATCCTATTTGATTTAAAGTAATATCAAGCTTGTTGTCATCACGTACTTTCTTAACAACTCCCTTTAATCTATCTCCAACACTAATTTCTTTGAAGATTTCATCCTTATAAACCAAACCTTGATGTTTATTATTTACTATAACGTTCATCCCTTTTTCTGAAGGGTGTGAAATAATAACATCTACCTCATCAAACTTATTAACCGTAAGCTCCTGGTTGCTTAAAAAGCGATTAGTTTTACTAGAAGCCGCCAAACGATTGGTCTTTTCATCAAGGTAACAGTATACCAAATACCATCCACCCGTTTTCATTTTAAAGGCCTGCTCCTTAAATGGACAGAAAAGTTGCTTAACCAACCCCCAATCTAAAAAGGCACCATATTTTGTAACCTCATTACATCGTAACAAGGCAAAATTCCCCTTGGTAATATAAGGTCTATCGGTAGTAGATACAATACGTTCTTCATTATCTAAATAGACAAATACCTCAATCGAGTCGCCTATTTCAAATTCTTCAGGAACATAGCGGTTTGGCAAAAGTACTTCATTACCTTCATCATCGCCTAAAAACAATCCGGGATCAGTATCCCGTAATATTTCCAATGTATTGTATTCTCCTATATTAATCATGCGGTAAAGGTAGTCATATTCCACATATAATAAATAAAAAAGCACCGCTTTAAACAGTGCTTTAATGATATCGTCAATTAGGGTTAATAAACAGATTCTTTATTAAGATGTTTAGTGAGCAAATAATAAACTACTGCTCGATATTTATTTCTATTTGAGCGTCCGTACAACTCCATAACCGAATCGATTGCCTTGTCCAACTCAGGTCCATCTGCCAAGCCTAGTTTTTTAATTAAAAAGTTGTTTTTGACCGTTTGCAATTCTGATTCATCTGAACTCGAAACTATAGCAGAATCATCATTGTATATTGAAGGGCCACATCCGATAGTTACCTTTGTCAATAAATCCATGTCTGGGTTTACCCCACATTTTTCTTTTAGGTCTGTAGCATATCTTTCGATAAGCTCATCACGTTTGCTCATAATATTTTAGGTTAACGATTAAGCATCCAAGATAATGGATTTATACCTAAAAGAAAATCACTCAATTTATTTTAACACTAAACCTACTTGATAAACTTAAAATAATCCAGAAGAACCTCATCATTAATCTTTCTTGGGGTAAATACCTCCAATAACCGTGGTGAAGTACTTTCTGAATAAAAATTAATTAATTCATTCTTGAGTTCATCTTCATTTTTGGCAGTTGAATAATCAAACCCATACATACTACACAAATACTCAGCAGTTAAATTGTGGATAGTTTCGAAATAGCCATCGAAATTATCGGTGTTTTTATGACCAGGAAGAATTCGAAAAATCCCACCGCCTTGATTATTTATCACAATAATCCTGAAGTCCTTTGGTATATAATTATTCCAAAGCGCATTACTATCGTATAAAAAGCTTAAATCTCCACTAATAAAAACGGTTTGCTCATTACCTACTACAGCACAACCAACGGCAGTTGAAGTAGATCCATCAATACCACTGGTTCCACGATTACAAAACACTTTTAGCGTAGGATTCAAATCGAACAACTGAGCATAACGAATTGTAGAGCTATTACCTAATTGAAGTAGACTATTGCCCGGAATTGATTCCAACAAAACATTAAAAGCCTTAAAGTCGCTAAATGGAATTTGCTCCATATACAATTTATGCTTCTCGGCACGGCTTTCCTTTACACTTTGCCAATTAGCTCTATAGTCAGAATCTTTAACTTCTATTTGAGGCAAAACATTTGAAAAGAAAACATTTGGGCTCACTTCTAAATGTCTATTCAAACAAAAGAAGGTATCGTTTGCACGTTGCTCCCCAATATGCCAATGTTGCTGGGGCTTATATTTTCTCAAAAAGGCTTTTATCTTTTTAGAAACAATGAGCCCCCCCATGGTAATCAATAAATCAGGTTGCAAATTTTCAAAACCAGATTCATCCAAAGGAGTTATAATCTTATCAATACTTGAAAAGGACTTAGGATGATTAATGTTAGATGTCTTTTCAGTAAAAACGACGACACTATCATCTTGCGCTATCATTTCCAGCCATTTTCCATCTATACTATTAGGGCTATTTACTCCTACCAGTATCATTTTCCTTTTAGCCTTATTCCAGTCTAAAACACAACTTTCAACTGTGATTTCGTCAATATCCAAAGGTGAGCTTTTGGCTGGTATCACCTCAGGCTCTACTATCAAATCCTCAACGCGTTCATACAACGGCTCATCAAAAGGAATATTGATATGAACAGGACCTAAATTTTCTACAGCTGTGTTAATAGCCTTGTTTATTTCCTGCTCGTTATATTTCTGAATACTTGTTTGCAATTCCAATACCTTTTGTTGTGTGTTGTCAATACTCGCCATTATTGGAACATTGGTTTGCATTAAAGCATCCTTCTTTCTTATATCCTGTTTAAGATTTGCAGAATATAGAATATGATTAGCATATACATCTTTTTGATTAATGGTTTGCCCATCACCTATCCCAACCAAATACTCAGGTCTGTCTGCTGATAAAACTACTAATGGAATATTACTATAATACGCTTCTGAAATTGCTGGATAATAATTTAACAAAGCACTGCCTGAAGTACACACAACCGCAACCGGTTCTTGCAACTGCTGAGCAATACCCAACGCAAAAAAGGCAGCACAACGTTCATCAACGATGCTGTAGCACTTAAATGCCTCGTTAGTAGTAAATCCTATTGTAAGAGGTGCATTTCTGCTTCCTGGGGAAATAACGATATGACGGATTCCTTTTAACTTACATAATTGCACAACCGTTTGTGCCAGGGGAATATTTGGGTATTTCATGAATTTTAATCTCGTATAAAAATATAAAAAGCCATTGGAAGTTATTCACTAAAGCACTTTTTTCATAATCTTAGCTTTATGTTGTGTTTCTTCCCATTCTTTTTCGGGATCGGAATCTACAGTAATACCACCTCCAATATACAAATAAGCTTTATCGTCAATCAACTGCATACAGCGAAGGTTTACGTACAAATCACTAGTAAGTTGAACTCTTCCATATGCGTTGTTTTCAACGTTGCGCCTATTGGTGTTTCTTGTAATTTTCTGTTTTAAGTTTAGCTCCCCCAAAAATCCGGTATAGAACTCCCTATTATAATTCTCTGTTTCTAATATGAATTCTTTTGCCACTTTTTTAGGCAATCCACAAACAGCGGGTGTTGGGTGTAACTGCTTCAAAATATCTTTTAAACCTCCACTACCATTTTTTAATGTTGCTGAAATCTGCGTTCTCAAATGTAATAGATTGCCGGCTTGAACAGTTTGTACAGGACTTATGGCTACTTTATCTGAAACTGAAGTCAACGATTCAGCAATAAAATCGGTAACGAATTGCTGTTCCTGCTTCTCTTTCTCTCCCCATTCAACCTCCGTTGTTTCCTTATATGCTTGCGTACCCGCCAAAGCCATTGTTATTAATCTGCTTCCCTTAACTTCTACTAGAGTTTCTGGTGTAGCCCCTAGCCAAAGTCCTACGTTAGGATGAAACCACAAATAAACAAATGCATTGGGGTATGTAAACAACAACCTTTTAAATAACTCCAAGGGTGCTTCGTCACAACTCACGTCTTCCTTTCTAGAAAGCACAACTTTTTCAAAGCTTCCTGATGAAATTGCTTTTATCGCTTTTTCAACGAGTCTTATATGCTGATTTCTAGCTTCATCTGATTCCGAAATTGAAGCCTCGTGTTCAAGAAACTCAGGATTCTCAATGTTAACCAAATCTGATGTAAATTCTTCAGAATCATCCATTGGAATAAGTACGGCCTTATCCTTATCATCGAACGGAGCAAACACAAATCCGCTTTCGGTATAGTCCTTTACTATAACTAATTTTGATGTCTTTTGTAAAAAAGAATTCAGCTTATTTGCCTTTGGTTTTTTATACGCTACAAAAGGTAAACTCAAATTAAATTGATTCTGAAGCTTGTCAAATAATGTTTCAGAAGCCATTCTATTGTTTTTTGGGCAATGCTATAGTTGTTAGTTTACAAACTGAAACCAATACATCGTTGTCGTCAGTAATTTTAATATCCCAAAGTTGAGTTGTGCGTCCATTATGTAACGCTTTAGCTTTAGCATAGACAAACCCTTCTCTCACTCCTTTTAAATGATTTCCTGTAATCTCTATCCCTCTAACAAATACATCTTTTTGCTTGTTAAAAATAAGCGATGCAAAACTACCTACTGTTTCGGCCAAAGCGACAGTAGCTCCTCCATGTAATACTCCATCGGGTTGATGCACTCTCGAATTTACAGGCATTCTAGCCACAATAAAATCCTCTCCACAATCAATAACCTCAATATTTAAGGTTTCCATTAACGTATTTTTACAAGCCTCGTTAGCCATTGCAAGAATTTTTTCTTTATAATTTTGCATAGAATTACTGTATTTTTAACAATTGGGTAAAATTACAAAACCACAACCAAAAATGAATTCAACTGAAAAAGAAATATCATATACTACAACCAATACCTATGCAACTTTAAACAATCTTACCCCAGAAACAAAAACAGCCTGGTTTGTTTGTCATGGCATGGGCTACTTAAGTCGCTATTTTATAAAATACTTTGAAGAGCTCAATCCTAAAGAACATTATGTCATTGCCCCTCAAGCTCAAAGCAAGTATTACATACAACCAAAAATGAAACATGTAGGAGCTAGTTGGCTTACCAAGGAGAATACAGCAAAAGAAACCGAAAATGTAATGCGTTATTTCGATGCTGTTTTAGAAGCTGAGAATATTCCTAATAACGTAAATCTAATTGTATTGGGGTATTCACAAGGTGTATCGGTTGCTATGAGGTATATAACCAAACGAAAACTGAATTGTAACCATTTAGTCCTCTTATCTGGTGGTATTCCTAAAGAACTTACTCCAACCGATTTTGCATACATGAAAGACACCAAAATCACTATGATGTATGGTAACAATGACGAATACCTAAATAGTGAGCGCATTTCTTATGAAACTAACAGATTGCACGAACTGTTTGGAGATGATGTAACTATTATCCCTTTTGAAGGTAAACACGAAGTACGACCAGATCTTTTAAAACAAATAATATTATGAAGGCACCAACATTAGAAAACGATTTTGTAAAGCTCAGTCTACTGGATTTGAGCAATTACAAGCATTTAGTTCCCATTTCACAAGAACTCGATTTAATTCAATATTCGCCTTCTACTATCCATACCGAAAAAGCATTACATGACTATGTAGAAAAGGCCGTTAACGGTTATTACCAAAAAATGACCATTCCTTTTATTGTCTTGGATAAAAAGAAGAATACCTATGCAGGAAGTACTCGTTTTGGATTAATAGACTGGAAAAACAAAGTATTGCATATTGGCTGGACTTGGATTGGTCGAGAATTTCAGGGCACCGGATTAAATAAACACATGAAATATTTAATGTTGGAATACGCTTTTGAAACATTGGATTTTGAAAAGGTTGAATTTCGTATTGATGAACGCAATTCCAGATCCAGAGCCGCTACCGAAAATATTGGAGCAACATTGGAAGGTATACTGAGAAAAGATGTTGTTCTTAATGAAGGTTATAGGCGAAACACTTGTTGCTATGGTATATTAAAAGAAGAATGGTCAGGTATAAAATCTACTTTTTTCAATTAAACAGAAAAGAAAAAGCAGCCAGATATACTGACTGCTCTTATATTAGAACAAAAAATCTTACATTAATGAAATATTTGTTTTATTTCTGTACCGTATTTTGTAGTGTACTTAACAAAAAGGATTTGATTTTGATACTTGGAAGTATTAAACTGTAGTTCATTAATATCACCTTTTTGATAGCCTTTTATTGTCTTCGCGAATAATTGAATACCTTTAACATTGTACACCTGAATATCAATATCGGTATTATATTGGTGTTTAGAACGAATAGTGACATTATCATCAAAAGGGTAAGAGAATATTTTGATATCGCCATCTAAAAGATTTTTTAACTTGTCTTGGCCTGAGTTATAAATCCCTGTAACCTCACACGATACTTCTTCACAAACTTCCACTTCTGAATGGGCGATAAAATAAAAACTATCACAGCCATCTAAAATTTCGCTCAATTCAGCTGCGGGTATCGTTAAAGTAGTAAAAGTTGGAGAATCGGGAGATTCGCTATAAGGATATTGACCAGGAGCAACTGTATACATAATCTTATTACCTGCTACTTTACTAGGAAGAGGGTCACAGCCAACATAAACATGAACAGTACCGAGTTCACTTGCACTAGAATTCAGGCTAAACTCAACATCCATATTTCCATCTCCGTCAATTTTTATCCAGACAGTTCCAGCATTAAAACCATTATTTTCTATATCGCAATGAGCAACACCCGCCAATAAGTCTAGATAATTTTCAAAATTAACAGTATATGGATAAGGGCCATTGGTCCATCCCCAACGATTGCTGTTAAGTAAATCATCATAAGGACTATCTAAAAAACATGCAGAAAGGCTACAGCGCGCAAAGGCTGTTTCGTTTGAACAATCCATTTCATAATCTTGACTAAACACATTTGAACTGAATAAGAAAAAAAGTATAACCATAGATAATGTGGATACACCTTTAAATGAATACTTCTTGAATTGTAAATTACAACAGGTATTTTCCAAATATCCCATTGTTTTAGTAAAGTTTTGTAACATAACAGTTAGATTTAATTAAAACACTCAGTGTCCATAAACAAGTCTGTATGTATTACAATAGAAATTGGCGCAAGACAATAATTGAGCTATTAATCAATGTCTTGAGGCCTAAACCTCGTATATCAAATTTGCTATTAATTGGGGTGTATAGGATATCTTTAAAGATACAAAAAAAACCTAACCAACTATTATTCAGCCGTATAAAAAAACAGTAACTCATATCGATAATTAATTGCGCTTTTTGAAATTATAAATACTTCAAATCAATAATAAGTTCTAATATCTTCTTAAAAGAAACGATTCAATTCATAATTTACTGACAATCTTATCATAAAACATTCTTAAACAGCTGTGATACAGCCCTCTAAATGAGTACCTTTAGGTGTGATTGTAAATGAAGTTTTAAGCAATTAACTAACTTATAACTACCCTATCATAACCTACTGTAACATACTATAACTTTCCCAAAGAGTTACAAGTAGTAAAATTGCCATCACTTTCATAGCCATTTTATAATCGCATTAACCTTTTTGTTTAATCCTAAATTAAGAAACACTATGAAAACGCTATTAATTGGTATTTTTTTAATAGGCTCTTATAGCCTAGTTCATGCACAAGACGATCCCGTAGGGACAGTTGCTTTAGAGGATGTTGTTATCTCCTCCGATAACATTGCTGTTAATTCAGTAAACCTGGATTATATCCATAAGGCTGTAGATGATGATACTCCTACTCGAGTAAGAGACCTTGAAGGTCATGCTGCAAGATTTGACATTACTGAAGCAGACGAATACGATTCAAAATTTGACGCTTATGAGGTTATTTTTAAAGAAGATAACGGAGGTGAAGGAAGAGTTGTTGCAACCTACGACAGTGAAGGAAAAATTCTTAAATCCTATGAAAGGTTCACAAATTTAATGTTACCTAGAGCGATACTAAGTAAAGTGACAAGAGAATACCCTGGTTGGGTAATCTATAAAGACACTTATCTTGTATCTTACTATCACGGGGAAGACATTGACAAAGTGTATAAAATACAAATTAAAAAAGGAGATGAACGTAAAAACCTAAAAATAGGTATTGACGATAACGGGAAGTTAAAATAAAATTTCCTTAAACAACCTTATGTTTATCTTTTAGTAACTGGTTTATTCCTATATCATATAATTACAGCGGCTTAATCAACCGCTTAAATAAACAGTTTAATCACATCCGAAGTTTTATGTTATTTCCTTCGTCGTAAATTTTATATGCAAAAATCATCAATAAAAACAATAATTCATCATTCAAAAAACAACAGTTATGAAAACGCTATTAATTGGTTTAGTACTACTAGGTCTTACCAGCCTAACAAAAACACAGGCTCAGTCTAATGAACAAATTGGAGCCGTTGCTCTAGAGGATGTTGTAATCTCAGCTGACAACATTGAAGTTTTACCAGTAAACCTCAGCTACATTCATTCAGTAGTTGATGAAGACACTCCAACAAGAGTGAGAGATTTAGAAGGTCATGCTGCACGTTTCGATATCAAAGAAACTGAAGAGTTTGATTCTAGGTATGAAGCTTATGAAGTAATATTCAAGGAACGTAATGGTGGTACAGGAAGAATTGTAGCCACTTACGATAGTGATGGTAAAATTCTAAGGTCCTATGAAAAATTCACAGATTTATTACTTCCTCCTACGGTTAGAAATGCTGTCTTTAAAGCTCACCCTGGATGGACATTACAAAAAGACGCTTACTTAGTATCTTACTTCCACAATAGAGATGTGAAAAAAGTTTACAAAGTACAAATTACTAAGGGTGACGAAAAGAAAAATCTAAAATTGGATATTGACGGGAACATGATGTAACCAACCACTCACCCATTTCATTCTAACCACAAACAAAAAAGCGCAGTCCAATCAACTGCGCTTTTATTATTTTAGGAAATGAATTGCTTCACCTTTTCTAAATCGCTAACATCAGTAGCCTAACTACTTTAATCGGTATCTGTACCTATTGCCTCGGCCTGTTGTTGCTTTCTGTTTGTTTTGCTTTAGCTTCCCTTCTCCATCATTTGTACTTCCTCATATGTCATTCCTGATGACAATTGAACATGAATGTTTTAAGATTTTCCATTAACTTTATAAGCAGTAGTTAGATTGATATCGAAAATTATTTCAAATGAATGAACTCCTATTGGTTCTTAAGGAATTTCACTCAAGTAAAAACGACCAATAGAGTTTTGCGTTTTAATAAACTCCTAACATAAATATATTAAACGAAACTCAGCTGACTTTTAATTTAATGATTTTTTGATCTGCTTACTATCTAAAATATCCCTTCCTCATCGTAAAATACCCTACGTAGAAACACCTGATTTTAAAACCCGAACTTACACTCTTACAAAATCAACCTATGTCAAGTACCTTTGAAATGTACTTTCTGTTAAACCTTAAAAATCTATTAGTTATGAAAGCACTTTTAATTGGTTTAATATTTTTAGGTCTTGCCAGCCTAACTCACGCACAAACAAACGGTAAAATTGGAGCCGTTGCATTAGAGGATGTTGTGATTTCCACCAACAATATTGAAGTGAACCCACTTAATCTTAGCTACATTAACAAGGTTGTTGATGCAAACACTCCTACTAGAGTAAGAGATCTTGAAGGTCATGCCGCTAGATTTGACATTACTGAAGCTCCAGAATTTGATTCTGGGTTAGAGGCCTATGAAGTTGTTTTCAAGGAAAAAAACGGTGGAAAAGGAAGAATCGTTGCTACTTTTGATAGTGATGGAAAAATCTTAAGATCGTATGAAAATTTCACAGATCTTGCTTTGCCTGCTGAAGTAAGAAACGCAGTGTTCGAGAAATTTCCAGGATGGAAATTGCATAAAGACTCCTATTTAGTATCCTACTACCACGATAAGGATGTAAAAAAAGTTTACAAGGTTCAGGTTAGAAAAGATAGTGAACGTAAAAACCTTAAAATCGACATTAACGGTAATATGATAAGGTAACCAATTTAAACACTACCTTCAAACAAAAAAAAAGCGCGGCCTCATCAGCCGCGCTTTTATTATTTTAGGAAATGAATTACTTCACCTCTTCAAAATCTACATCTTCTACGTCGCTACCTTCATTAGCCTGACCACTTTGTCCGGCATCTGCATCTGGTGCTCCGTCTTGTTGTTGTCCTTCTGCTTGTGCCTTGTACATTTCTTCACTAGCAGCTTTCCAAGCTTCGTTGATTTTCTCTAAAGCCGGATCGATAACAGCGATATCCTTAGTTTCGTATGCCTTCTTAAGCTCTTCCAATGCATCTTCGATTGGTTTTTTCTTATCATCAGATAATTTATCGCCAAACTCCTTAAGTTGTTTTTCTGTTTGGAAGATCATTCCATCCGCTTCGTTAAGCTTATCAGCTTTTTCCTTAGCTTGCTTATCGGCTTCAGCATTTGCTTCAGCTTCCTGCTTCATCTTTTGGATTTCCTCTTCTGTCAATCCTGAAGAAGCCTCAATACGGATGTTTTGAGATTTACCAGTAGCTTTATCAGCAGCAGTTACATGAATAATACCGTTAGCATCAATATCGAAAGTTACTTCAATTTGAGGAACACCTCTTGGTGCTGGTGGAATATCACTTAAGTGGAAACGACCAATAGTTTTGTTATCGGCAGCCATAGGACGTTCTCCCTGTAACACATGAATCTCAACTGAAGGCTGATTGTCTGCAGCTGTTGAGAATACTTGTGATTTTTTAGTAGGGATTGTCGTGTTAGCTTCAATAAGCTTAGTCATTACGTTACCCATAGTTTCGATACCTAGAGAAAGAGGCGTTACATCTAATAGTAATACATCCTTAACATCTCCAGTTAATACACCACCTTGAATACCTGCTCCAATTGCTACAACCTCATCTGGGTTTACACCTTTGCTAGGTGCCTTACCGAAGAAGCTTTCTACTGCAGATTGTACTGCAGGGATACGTGTAGAACCTCCAACAAGGATCACTTCGTCGATGTCTGAAGTTGACAATCCAGCAGCTTTAAGCGCTGTACGACATGGCTCGATAGTTCGTTTTACCAAATCGTCGATTAATTGTTCAAACTTAGAACGTGTTAACGTACGTACCAAGTGTTTTGGTCCACTGGCAGTAGCTGTGATATATGGTAAGTTGATTTCAGTTTGTGCTGAAGATGACAACTCAATTTTAGCTTTCTCTGCAGCTTCCTTTAAACGTTGAAGAGCCATAGCATCTTTACGAAGATCCATGTCTTCTTCAGTTTTAAACTCTTCTGCTAACCAATTGATGATTTTCTCATCTACATCGTCACCTCCTAAGTGAGTATCTCCATCTGTAGACAATACTTCAAATACACCATCACCTAATTCAAGGATAGAAACGTCGTGAGTACCTCCACCAAAATCAAATACTACGATTTTTTGATCTGTTCCTTTTTTATCCAATCCGTAAGCCAAAGCAGCAGCTGTAGGCTCGTTGATAATACGACGTACTTTTAATCCAGCAATCTCACCAGCTTCTTTCGTAGCTTGACGTTGAGAGTCGTTAAAGTAAGCAGGTACAGTAATTACTGCTTCGCTTACATCCTGACCTAAATAATCTTCAGCTGTTTTCTTCATTTTTTGAAGAATCATAGCCGATAGTTCTTGAGGAGTATACAAACGACCATCAATATCTACTCTAGGCGTATCGTTATCTCCTTTTACTACTTGATAAGGTACACGGTCTGCTTCTCTTTGAGATTCAGAATATTTGTTACCCATAAAACGCTTAATAGAATAAACCGTTTTCATTGGGTTAGTTACAGCTTGACGCTTAGCAGGATCACCTACTTTAATTTCACCACCTTCAACAAAAGCGATAACAGATGGCGTGGTACGCTTACCTTCTGCGTTAGGGATTACAACAGGTTCGTTACCTTCCATTACAGAAACGCAAGAGTTAGTTGTACCTAAATCGATTCCAATAATTTTACTCATAATCTTATAGACTTTATTTTTTATTTACAGTGTCGAATAATTCGTTTTAAATTCGGTAGGTATTAGTCAATGACTATGCCATGACAAAAAAACTGACAAGCTGACAGAAACTTATTTTTACTTCCAGGTTAATTCATTGTTACGTCCATAACATTACGACAACCTTTTAATAAAGAACAAACTAAATTCCTTAATGGTTGATTGATTTCAAAATAGTTATCTAAATCTATTTTCGCTTCAATTAAACATCAACCAAATTATTATGAAAAAATTATTACTACTGCCTGTATTGTTAATCGTGCAGTTTATTCATGCTCAACTTAATATTGGCGACATGGCTTTTATAGCTATGAACGCCGATGCTGACGATGATTTCGCAATGGTGACATTTGTCGATATTCCAGCAAACACAACCGTTTACTTTACAGATTCTGAATGGGATGGCTCCCAATTTGGAACAGACGAAAATAATTTCTCTTGGCAGTCGGGAGCAGCACTCATTCCTGCCGGTACAGTAATTACATTTAGCACTATCAGTGCCACGGCATCAGTATCCCATGGAAACATTGTAGGGGTTCCAGGAGGAATTTCAGGGAGTTCTGAAGCTATTTTTGCATTTTCAGGAACTGCTCCCCTAACTCCTACTACCTTTATTGCCGCCATTGCCAATGCATCCTCAGCTTATGGCACATTGGAGAATACTGGATTAATAGATGGTACAACTGCCATTACTTACCCTGACGGAACTGATATCGGAGCTTATAACGGACCAAGGACAGGATTGGACGCTAATGGTTATTTACTTGCTCTTAACAATTTATCAAACTATGATTTTCAAGATGGTAGTGGTGACCAAAACGATGACAGTATTGCTCCAGACGTACCGTTTAATGCAACATCTTTTACCATCTCTAATGAAGACACTACTGCGCCTACCGTTGCAACTACCAATGTAACATCGTCTACAACTATTGAAGTCGTATTCAGTGAAGAAGTGACACAAACTTCCGCAGAAAATATTTCTAATTACAGTTTTTCACCTGTAATGACCATTTCATCCATTACCTATGATAATTCCAGCAATACGACGACTATAACCCACAGTGGATTGACAACAGGAACTGCCTACACTCTTTCAGTAAGCAATATCGAAGACTTAGAAAACAACCTTCAAGAAAACTCTTTTACTAGTAATGATTTGTTTTATAACAATACATCTATTGGATTAATAATCACTGAAATCATGTATAACGCACCTTCGGATGACTCAGATGCTTTAGAATTTTTGGAAATCTACAACAATAGTAGCAATACGCTTTCCTTAGGAGGTATTCAAATTATGGATGAAGGGAACTTTGTATTTACTTTTCCCGAAATGACAATAGCTTCTGAAGGAATTGTTCTTTTGGCTACAGATAAAACCACAGCAGATATTTTCTACGGTGAAACGTTTTTAGATATGCCTCAAGGAATTTCCAATGCTTTAGGTAATGGAGGTGAAACTCTTCAAATAATAAACACAGAGAATACTGTGATCTTTACTATGGAATATAGTGATGATGCCCCATGGCCAACAGATGCCGATGGAGATGGTCCTTCACTCGAACTGTTAAACCCTTCAAATAACTTTAATGAAGGTACCAATTGGACATCTGCAACAAACCTTGCAGGGCAGTCCTTGGGTGAAAATGTTTTTGCTTCTCCTGGTGTATACAGCCCTGTAACCAACGTTTTGCCACAAATCACATTTGGTAGCTCAACTTACAACGTTAACGAAGGAAGTAATACTGTAAGCATTCCTGTAGAAATATCATCGGCTTATAGTAGTGATATTACAGTAGATGTAGTTTTGGTAAACGACCTTATAACTGCCGACCAAACAACCGATTTTACATTTATACCTCAAACACTTACTATTTCTGCTAATACAACGAGTATAAACCTGAACATTCTCATTTCTGATGATACAGATGTCGAATCTGATGAAATGTTCCTTCTTGAGCTTGCAAATCCAGTAAATGCTTCTTTAGGAGCATATGAAAAAACTGGTGTATATATTACAGATAACGATTTTATATTAAGCTACCCTACTTCAGGTTTAGAAATCAATTACCTTACAAATTATCAAGTTACACCAACTGGATCTGCTGAAATTTCAGCTTTCGACCCTATATCTAAACGATTGTTTGTGTTAAACTCTGTTGGAAAAACCGTTGAAATCCTAAACCTAACAGACCTAAACAATATTTCAACGATTACATCCATAGATTTATCGTCTTATGGAACCGAGGGTCCTACAAATATTGCTTATAATAATGGTTTGGTAGCCGCAACTGTTTCAAATGGTCCAACTGCAGATGGTCATGTTGTTTTTATGGATATTAACGGAACTAACATTTCGTCAGTAACCGTTGGAAACCTTCCTGACATGTTGACTTTCTCACCAGATGGAACTAAACTTATGGTGGCCAACGAAGGGCAACCAAATACCGATTACAGTATAGATCCTGAAGGAAGCTTATCGTTAATTGATGTTACTTCCGGATTAGGGAATATTATTCAAACCGATGTTACTTCCATAAACTTTAACGCTTTCAACAGCCAATTAGCGAGTTTGCAAAGTGTCAATGTACGTATATTTGGACCTGGATCAACAGTTTCTCAAGACTTAGAGCCAGAGTACATTACTTTTTCCAGTGACTCCCAAACAGCTTGGGTGACACTTCAGGAAAATAACGCTATAGCTAAAGTTGATTTAACAAATAATACTGTTACAGATATTCTTCCTCTTGGATTAAAAGACCACAGTTTAGAGAATAATACTCTGGATACGTGTGACGATACCGATTTTATTTTTATGGCAAACTGGCCAGTTAAGGGAATGTATATGCCAGATGCTATTGCCTACTACAGCGTAAACGGTGTAGATTATGTTGTTACAGCAAATGAAGGTGATGCTCGTGAATATGATGCTTTAGAAGAAGAAATTAGAGTAAGCGATAGCGATTATGTCCTCGACCCAACAGTCTTTCCTAACGCTGAAGCATTAAAAATGGAAACCAACCTTGGTCGGTTAACCGTTACCAATGCTACTGGAGACATTGACAATGATGGCGATTTCGATGAAATCCATGTTTTAGGATCACGTTCATTCAGTATTTGGAATGCTACTACTGGGGCCCTTGTCTATGATAGTGGTGATGACTTTGAGCGCTACACCGCTGCAGACCCAACATTCGGTAATCTTTTTAATGCTAGTAACTCCAATAACAACTATAAGAATCGTAGCGACAATAAAGGGCCAGAACCAGAGGGAATTATAGTAGCTGAAATTAATGGAGAACATTATGCTTTTATTACTTTAGAACGCGTTGGCGGATTTATGACTTACAATGTCTCAAACCCAACAAATGCTTTATTCCAAAACTATGCTAATCATAGAGATTTAGGAGAAGACGAAGGAGGCGACTTAGGCCCGGAAGGCATTATTTACATTACTCCAGAAAACAGCCCTAACGGAGAAGGTTTGATTATACTTTCTAATGAAGTTAGTGCTACTGTAAGCATTTATACTGTTACCACTGAAAATTTGGGAACACCTAATGCTATAATGGACAATACTTCTTTTAAGGTTTATCCTAACCCAGTACAATCGAATGAAGTACTTTACCTAAGCGAAAAAGCCAATGTATCACTTTATGATTTGCAAGGTAGATTAGTATTGAAACAAGAAGAAGTTCATGCGTTACATCTACCGCAAATCAATGCCGGAACTTATATATTAAAAACAGATAAAGGAGCCTCTTTTAAAGTTGTGATAAAATAACTTTAGGCATCAAAAACCTTATAAAAAGCACCAATTGTATTGGTGCTTTTTTTGATTAAATAATCGTTATTTTATTGGTTTCTTTCATCGAAAGTTCGTTTATATTTGCAACACCCTAAAACGTTTTCGTAATATGGAATGTATTTCTGTTTTTGACATGCTTAGTATTGGTGTCGGACCATCAAGTTCGCACACTTTAGGACCTTGGCGCGCTGCTGAAAGATGGATTGAAGAGCTTAAGGACTCTGGTAAGTTTGACAAGATTGACAAAGTACATGTTGACCTTTACGGTTCTTTATCACTTACTGGAAAAGGTCATGCTACAGACTTAGCAGTTATGCTTGGATTAACGGGAGCTGATCCTGAAAGAGTACCTGTTGAGAACATCGACCAAATTATTGAAGACATTAAAACCAATGAACAATTACCTTTTAATGGTGAAAAAAACCTTCCTTTTGATTACAAGGAAAATATTGTTTTTAACAGGGAGTTTTTACCATTCCATGCCAATGCTCTAACTTTTACAGGATTTATTGGCCACAAAAAGACTAAAAGCACTTTTTACTCCATAGGTGGCGGATTTGTTGTAAAAGAGGAACGTAAAAACTCTAAAAAGAATAAAGAGATTCTTCAAAAGACCTTTCCCTATCCTATACAAAAAGGAACTGAGTTACTGGAGTTTTGTAATCAACTTAATCTTCCAATATCTCATGTTGTTCTCGAAAATGAAAAGTCGTTACGTGACATGACTACCATTGATCATGAACTAAAACGTATTTGGGACACCATGTTAGAATGTATGTATACAGGTTGTCATACAGAAGGCACTTTACCAGGGGGATTAAATGTAAGACGCCGTGCTTATGATATGCACCAAAAGCTCAAAGGTGACTTACAGTACAACAATCCTCATGAATGGTTGGAAGTTATTAGAAAGACAGAAGTAAAGTTTCGTCAGATTTTAAAATGGGTTAGCTGTTTCGCACTAGCAGTAAACGAAGTTAATGCCTCATTGGGGCGCGTTGTTACAGCGCCTACAAATGGAAGTGCTGGAGTTATTCCAGCAGTGTTAATGTACTATATGGTTATTGAAAACCACGAAGCTGATTTTGAGCATATTAAGAAGTTTTTGCTAGTTGCTGGTGAAATTGGAAGTATTTTCAAAAAAGGTGCTACTATTTCAGCTGCAATGGGTGGATGCCAGGCGGAAATAGGCGTTTCGTCAGCTATGGCTGCTGGAGCTTTAACCGAATTGATGGGAGGAACACCAGAGCAAGTACTTATGGCTGCTGAAATCGCAATGGAGCATCACTTAGGACTAACCTGTGACCCTATTGGCGGATTAGTTCAAGTACCATGTATTGAGCGTAACTCCATGGGGGCCATAAAAGCTATAAATGCTGCCGAACTGGCTTTGGATACCGACCCTAAAAACGTAAAAGTTCCATTGGACAAAGTAGTAAACACCATGTGGGAAACCGCCAAGGATATGAACTCGAAATACAAAGAAACCTCTGAAGGTGGTTTAGCTGTTGGGGTTCATTTATCTGATTGTTAGAATTATAATAAAGGAGATGTAGCTTAATACAAAAAAAAAAAGAAGCTACCTAAGCAGCTTTTTTATCTATATTAATTTACCTTTCATTTTATATCATTTGCCCGCCTGATACTTCTATTCGCTGAGCATTTATCCATTTGGCATCGTCCGTACACAAAAATGCAACAACACTACCAATATCACCTGGTAATCCTACACGCCCAAGAGCCGTATTGGAAGCAATAAAAGTATTCAACTGTTCATTATCACGAACGGCACCTCCTCCAAAATCTGTTTCAATGGCTCCCGGAGCAATCACATTGGCTCGTATTTTTCTATTTCCCAACTCTTTTGCTTGATATTTAGTTAAGGTTTCAATTGCACCCTTCATAACAGCATATGCCGAATATCCTTCAATAGCAAAGCGCGTTAAACCACTAGAAACATTAACAATTCCTCCACCGTCATTCATGATTTTTAAGGCTGCTTGCGTAAATAAATACACACCTCTTAAATGAATGTTATACATAATGTCTAATTGGTTTTCTGTTGTTTCTAAGAAATTACAATGTACTCCCGTTCCAGCATTATTTATTAAGTAATCTATATTATCTGTACCAAATTTATCCTTTATTTCTTTCTGAAGTTTTTCAAAAAACATTGGAAAGTTACCGGAATCACTTACATCCAATTGTAACGCTATTGCTTTTTGCCCTAAATCCTCAATTTGCTTTACCACTCTATTAGCCATATCATCATTACTATTATAGGTTATAACAATATCTAAACCCTTTTTTGCAATTGAAAGCGCCATGTCCTTTCCTAATCCACGGCTCCCTCCTGTTATCATTACTATTTTACTGTTACTCATAACTCTATGATTTTATCTGTTTATTCAACAATTGATTATATAATCCAAATAGTATTCTCGAATAATATTTCTAAATGGGCTGTACAAAACATTCATATCCCATTACACTATATAATAAATCAAATTTTACTAATCGAATATATCCCACCATTTAACCAAAATACTTCATACTCAAGGTTCAATTAGTTAATTTAATGATAAGATATTACAAATTATTTATCCATTATGGTTATTAAGTCAAAGAAACATATTACGATTATAGTCTTAATAGCATTGATAACCGGAATAGCATTAAGTCAAAGCTCTAAACACCATAAAACTTATAGAGCCTTGGGGAAAGAATTACCAAAAACCTTAGAATATTTTGATGGTACACCTATTAAAACTAAAGAGCAGTGGATTACTAAAAGACGTCCAGAAATCCTCTCCATGTTCGAAGAGACTATTTATGGTGCTGTCCCATATGACATAGGCATTTCTTCACAAGTAACCATAGAAGAATCAAACTCAGCTCTAAATGATTTAGCCACGAGAAAACAAATAGCATTACATTTTAAAAACAATGGTAAGACCCTTACAGCCTATCTATTGATTTATTTACCTAAAAACAATCCAAAAGCACCCATTTTTCTTGGGTATAATTATTATGGAAATCATACCATTCTTAATGACCCAGAAATCATACTTACTACAACATGGGTAAAGAACAAATCCAGTTTGAATATAAAAAACAATACCTCCAACGAAGTTGCCCGTGGTGCTCGTAATTATCGTTGGCCTGTTAAGCGACTTCTTGAGGCAGGCTATGGATTGGCTACATTATGCTATAACGATATTGATCCAGATTTTGATGATTTTAGTAATGGAATCCATTCATTACTATATGCTAATGGTCAAAGTAAACCAGATGCATCTCAATGGGGTGCAATTTCAGCATGGTCCTGGGGTTTAAGCAAAGTGATGGATTACTTTGAAACTGATTCTGATATAGACAGCAAAAAAGTCATACTTGTAGGCCATTCGCGTCTCGGAAAAACCGCCCTTTGGACGGCTGCACAAGACCAACGTTTTGCAATGTGTATTGCCAATGGTTCTGGTTGTGGTGGTGCAGCATTATTTCGACGCCAGCATGGAGAAACTATTAAAGATATTAATCGACGTTTCCCACATTGGTTCTGCGACAACTTTAAACAGTACAAAAACAATGAATTCGAACTACCCATTGATCAGCACATGTTGATAAGCTTAATAGCTCCACGTCCATTATATCTTTCTGGCGCCAGTGAAGATGAATGGGCAGATCCTGAAGGAGAATATTTATCTGCATATTACGCAACACCAGTATATAGACTTTTTGGTAAAAAGGGACTGGACTCACCGATTGCTCCTTCATTACACAGCCCAATTCGCAATACTATAGGCTTCCATATCCGTAAAGGAGAACATGATGTAACATATTACGATTGGGAACAATTTATAGCATTTTCAAACTTGCATTTCAAAACCAAAAACCACTAAATAACAGCATTTTATTTGTAAATTAGTTACTCTTAAAAAAGCCTTATTTAAGTACAAATGGAGTCCAGAACCCATTCAAAAAACGGGGCGTAACCGAAAAGCCATATGAGTAGGACTATATACATTTTACATCATGCCTAAATATGTTATTGAGCGAGATATACCAGATGTTGGTAAATCTACTGCTGCACAACTAAAAGCTATTTCTCAAACCTCCTGTAATGTTCTTCGTGAAATGGGCCCAGAAATTCAGTGGATACAAAGTTATGTTGCTGATAATAAAATATATTGTGTATACATTTCACCAAACAAGGATATGATTATAGAACATGCAAAACAAGGTGGATTCCCTGTTAACTCAATTAGTAAAATAGCTACTATTATCGATCCGACAACTTCAGAATAGGATTAAACTCAAGAACAGATTATTGCCAAATAAACCAGCCTTTAGGAATAGCATGCATCCCAACATGCTTTACAGCATTTTCAACATCTATAACGCTAACCAATTTATTGGTTCTAATTACTATTTCGTAGGGGTCAGTACCTTGTACAATTTGTACATCGATAACTCCATCTACACGCATTACAGCTTTCTTTAAAACTTCAAATTGTTCTGCTGTTTTAGCGTCTGTACCAAATATTTTCCCGTGATCACCAGGAATTACATTTTCTGAAATTAAGCCCATAGTATAGTTTTTTGGTGAATGAAGTGATTCACTAATTTACAAAAGTTTTTCACAAAACGATCGCTTAGAACAGCCTAAGATTGAAAATTAATCTTCTAATAGAGCTATTGTTTTATGTCGCTGAACTTTGCCACTAACTGTCTCGATAAAATGAGGGACAAAAAAAACTTTTTTAGGAATAGCGTATTTAACCAAATCCTCAAAGATGTTATCTGGTAAATTATAAGACTCTCCCTCTACAATCAAGATTAAACACTCCCCTAATTTAGAATCAAATTGTGAAGCAATAAAAAAACGTTGTTGTATTTTTCCCTCGAGATGTGCTTCGATTTGTTCAGGAAACAACTTTACCCCACCAGAATTAATAACATTATCAAATCGTCCAAGCCATTCAAATTTTACCTTATCTTGAATCTTTACAATATCGTTGGTAACAATTGGTTCTTTTGAAATTTTGGGTGCTATTATAACAAGGCATCCTCTCTCATCTGTTTCTATAGTAATATCAGGTAAAATATCAAAATGAGATAATGATTGATGGTTTATGGGTTTCACTGCAATATGACTTACTGTTTCGGTCATGCCATAGGTTTCAAAAACTTTTGTATCAACGTTCTGTAATTGCTCTTTTAATGATTTATCTACAGCTATACCACCAACAATCAATGTTTTGATATAACTTAAAGCAGGCAAGGAATTTTGAACCTGGAGCGGTACCATAGCTACAAAATCATACTGTCTAAATAGTTCAATGTTAGAACTAGGCTCTATTATGTCTATCTCTAAACCCAAAACCATAGCTCTCACCAACATCATTTTTCCAGCTATATATTGAGCAGGCAAACACAAAAGTGCTGTATCACTTGAATTAAGTTTAAAATAAGCTCCAGTAGCCAATGCAGAATTTACCATGGCCTGTTTGCTAATTTTAACAGACTTTGATATTCCTGTGGATCCTGAAGTTTGAAGTTTAATCATTTCATTATCATCCAACCAGTTTAAAAGAAAGTCTCCTATAGATTTTTCATAGTCCAATCCTTCTTTAACTAAGTAATAAGCCAAAGACTTTAAGCTTTCTAAAGAATATGCTAATCCATTTAATTTAAATAAAGGATGTACAAGATTGAAGTTAGGCTTTTCATCCACAGCATTATAAATTATTGATAACTTTATTTTCTTCCCCGACCGTCGAAACATCTTCTGTTTCTGGTAGAGTGATACGTCCTGTAAGTTTCTCTTTCCAATTGCTCCAATTGTATTTTTTTGCAAGGATTAATAAAATTATAGGATACAACACCAAGACAGGTAATACAATCTCAAACATAGAGTTATCTGCTTTCTCAGCAGTATATCTGAAAACAGCATCGGTTTGTAATGCAGACCAATTAGCAGTAACTAAAATCGCGGCCATTAAGTTATTTCCAAAATGGAATCCCAAAGCCAATTCCAATCCTTCATCCATTAAGGTCATAATACCAAGAAGAAGACCCGTACCTATATAAAATACCATGGTTATTGCTCCCATTTCGGCTACTTCTGGATTAGCTCCATGAAACACACCAAACATAACCGATGTTACTATTAAAGGAAACCATCTATTTTTTACAATTATCCCTATTTGTTGCATTAAATACCCTCTGAATAGATACTCTTCTAAACCAATTTGTAAAGGAAATAGCAGGAGGCTAACAACCATTAAAACAATAAATTTAGGAGCATCAAACTGCAATTCTACCGATGCTGGGTCTGCAAAATAACCTATTGCAAAAGTTATCAATGTTATTAGAACTATCAAACTAAAAGAAAAAGCTACTCTTCCCCAATCAACCTTTGAACGTGAAGTTGTAAGCGACCTAATACTGCGCATATGAAGATATTTAACCAAAAGAAAAAGTAAGGCCAGCAAAAAAGCGAAAGGAAGCAGATTAGCTGCCAACCAAAAGTTTTTACTAGGAATCATTTCCAAAAGTTTGCGCTGCTCTTCGGCGACATCAATATCTCCTCCCCAAAAAATAAAGAATATTAAATTTCCTATAAACAATCCTGCTACCAAAAAAATGGTGAGCCCAACCATCCATGCTTTATTTTCTCCCTTATAAGCTTGCTGTATATAATTTATCATAATTCTAATGTCCAGTTTCGGGTTTTATCATATTTTAAACCTCCATTTTCAACGGTTAAAGGGCTATCAAAATTATTTGTAAATAAACTACCTGTACCCAAACCCTGTGGCATTTTATTGTTTAAAGTATATGTCCATTGTGCAATAGCATTAAGCCCAACATTACTTTCCAAGGCGCTAGTTATCCACCACCCACAATTATTCTGTTCAGCGATATCAATCCATTCTTTGCTACTCTTAAAACCACCAACTAAGCTTGGTTTTAAAATGATGTATTGCGGATTAATGGTTTGTATGAGTTCTTGTTTTTTTGTTACAGCACTTATCCCTATTAGCTCTTCATCTAAAGCAATAGGTAACGGTGTCTGCTCACAAAGTTTAGCCATAGCATCATGTTGCCCAGCTTTAATTGGTTGTTCGATAGAATGAAGGTCAAATTTTGCTAATGCCTCCAGCTTTTTCATTGCTTCATCAGTATCAAAAGCCCCATTGGCGTCAACACGTAATTCAATATCGTTCTTAGTGAAAGATTCCCTAATTGACTTTAATAGGTTTAATTCTGTTATAAAGTCAATAGCTCCAATCTTCATTTTTATGCAATTAAACCCTGCCGCTATTCTTGATTCTATTTGCTTTTGCATAAAGGTTTCATCGCCCATCCAAATCAAACCATTAATAGGAATTTGTTCAGCTCCTTTAGTAAAATTTGACGGATATAACTCGAAAACATCATCACTGTAATAGGATTTAAAGGCCATTTCCAAACCAAATCGAATACTTGGAAAGTCCCCCAGTTCCTCTAAGAGATTATCCAATCCCCAATTTATATTGTTACATACCCAATTAAGGGTTTGTTCAAAATCCGGTCTATCATCTGCCGATAACCCCCTGAAAAGACCTATTTCTCCTATTCCGAATCGGTCTTCTCCTTCTAAACATAAAAACCAAGTTTCTTTCGTGTTGAGCACTCCTCGTGACGTCCCTCCAGGTTGTTTAAAGTTGAGGATATATTGATGGTTGGTTGCGTATATCATATAACTTCAAAAGTACTTAAAAATGTCGTAATTTAGTTGATGTAAAATTTATATCAACATGCCTAATTTTCCAAATCTTATCCACTATGCAATCCCTTTTTTTATTTTGGGAATGGCACTTGAACTATATGTAACTCATAAACAAAACATTAAAACTTACGAAACTAAAGATGCCCTGTCATCTATAGCTATGGGATTGGGAAATGTTTTTTTAGGATTTCTTAGTAAAGGTATTGTTATAATAGCCTTGACATTGGTTTACGAGAACTTCAGGCTTTTTACCCTTCCAATAGCTTGGTGGAGTTTTATATTACTATTTTTTGCTGATGATTTGTCGTATTACTGGTTTCATAGAATTTCCCATGAATGTCGCTTTTTTTGGGCGTCGCATGTGGTTCATCATTCCTCTCAAAAATACAATTTGAGTACTGCCTTACGCCAAACTTGGTCTGGTGGTTTCTTTTCGTTCGTGTTCTGGTTATGGTTACCTTTAATTGGATTTCATCCTGCTATGATAATCTTTCAAATGGGAGTTAGCTTACTTTATCAGTTTTGGATCCATACTGAAGCTATCGACAAAATGCCTAAATGGTTTGAAGCTGTAATGAACACTCCCTCCCATCATAGGGTACATCATGGAAGCAATCCATTGTACTTAGACAGAAATCATGCCGGCATTTTAATTATTTGGGATAAGCTATTTGGCACTTTTCAGCCTGAGTTAGAAGAGGAAAAAGTAGTTTATGGTCTTACACAAAACATTAATACATACAATCCTATTAAAATTGCTTTTCACGAATGGATTGCAATGTTTAAAGATGTATTTGTTACAAGAGCGTCAACACTCAATAGATTAAAATACTTTGTGAAACCACCAGGCTGGAAACATGACGGAACAGGAAAAATTTCTAATGAATTAAGGAAAGAATGGCGCTTAGAGCAGAAATCCCAATTCAAAAAATCACCTAAAAAAAATATATCTGCATAATGTTATACGAAAACCTGTAGGTTAATTTTTAACACCTTTGTATTTTCGACACAAAATATATATACCGAAGTAAATCTTAGTAAAAATCAAATGAAAAAAGCACCAATCCTATTAGGGGCAATGGTTATAATGTTTAGCTGTGGTAGTTCACAAAAAAAACAAACAACTGCAACTAATGAACAACAAGGAATATCTCCTGTTTCTTATGCTAATTCAATAACATCACAAGAACTTAAGGAAGCTTTATACACCTATGCTTCAGATGAATTTGAAGGAAGAGAGACAGGGCAACCAGGTCAGAAAAAAGCTGTTGAATATCTTAGGAACCAATATGTTTCTATGGGAATCCCCTCTCCTATTGCTCCAAACGATTATTTTCAAGAAGTGCCCTTAGAAATTGTCGAAGTCCCAGAGGTCGAACTATCTATAAACGGAAAATCGTTTAACATGTTAGAGGATTTTGTATCACTGCTTTCCAGTGAAACTGGACATCTTTCTAGTGATGAAATAATATACGCCGGATATGGTATAGAGGACGATGCTTATTCAAGTTATGATGGGTTAGATGTAACCGGTAAGGTCGTTTTAATAAAATCTGGAGAGCCTAAAAATGTAGACGGTTCTTATGTCATATCAAATAGCAAAAAGCCTTCAAAGTGGTCAAAATACAATCAGGAAATTGCTTTTAAACGTGAAGCAGCCATCACCAAGGGAGCAAAGGCTGTTTTATTCTATTATCCAGAATCCTTTAAAAGGAGTGTTTCCATTTACGGAAAATCAAGAAGTAATATGACAATTAAAGGTAAAGCATCTGAAATGTATTATCTTATGATTGATGACAAACTTGCCAATGCAATGCTGCCAAATATTGAAACAGAAAGTAAAAGTAAAACCTTAAAAATACATTTTGAGCTAAATTACCAAAACAATTCTAAATCATTTACTTCAGAAAATGTTTTGGCTTTCATAAGGGGTTCTGAAAAACCCAACGAAGTATTGGTTATTTCTGCCCATTTAGACCATGAAGGTGTTAAGAACGGTAAAGTTTATAATGGAGCCGATGATGATGGATCTGGTACTGTTTCTATATTGGAAATTGCAGAAGCTTTTAAAGCTGCGGTAGATTCTGGTCATACGCCTAAACGTTCCATTTTATTTTTACATGTTACCGGTGAGGAAAAAGGTCTTTTAGGATCGCAATATTATACCGATTTCGATCCAATTATCCCTTTAAAAGACATCGTTGCCGATTTAAATATAGATATGATTGGACGCGTAGATTCAAAGCACGAAAATAGTGGCAGAAATTACCTTTACCTGATTGGTTCCAACAAATTAAGTACGGAATTACATGAACTTTCAGAAGAAATAAACGACCAATACACTAATATTGATTTCGATTACACCTATAATGACGATAACGACCCTAATCGTTTCTATTATCGATCTGATCATTACAATTTCGCAAAGAATAATATTCCTGTTATATTTTATTTCAATGGGACCCATGCTGATTATCATCAACCTACAGATACGCCTGATAAGATTAGATATGACCTGATGGAAGAACGTGCAAGACTTATATTCTACACTGCTTGGGAAATAGCCAATAGAGATGGCAGACTTGAAGTTGACAAAGCTGAATAAATAATAACATCAGAAAAACAAACAGCCTTTCAATAAAAATTGAAAGGCTGTTTGTTTTATACTATGTTCTAAATTGGATAAAAGCTATAGAAAACTTTTCAAAGCCAATTCATAACCTAACAATCCGAACCCTATTATCACCCCTTTAGCATTAGGTGAAATAAAAGATTTATGGCGAAAGTCTTCCCTAGAGAATGTATTAGATATATGAACTTCCACAACAGGTGATTCTATTGCCTTTATGGCATCACCAATACCCACTGAAGTATGAGTATAAGCAGCTGCATTTAGGATTATTCCATCATAATTAAATCCAAACTCATGGAGTTTATTAATAAGCTCTCCTTCTATATTACTTTGGAAATATTCGATAGTGATATCAGGGTATTTAGCTCGAAGGGACTCTAAATAGCCTTCAAACGTTAGATCCCCATAAACATCGGGCTCACGTGTGCCCAATAAATTTAAATTTGGACCATTAATTATGATAATTTTTTTCATAAAGTAAATGTATAAAAAGTGTTTGAGACCATTCACTGTGAAATTTAAAAACAAAAAAAGGGAAACCAATGGCCTCCCTTTTTTATTTTATAAGAATAACTCTTAGAACATATATCCAACAGAAGCCTGGATTACACCATTGTTATTTTTGAAATCATCAGACCCTTCAAAATCATTAATATTTGAAAGCCCTAAATTGTAACGTGCTCCAAAGGCCAATCCATTATCTAACTTATATCCTAAACCAAAATTCACACCAAAATCAATAGTGCTCATTTCATCTTTAAGATCATATTCTTCAGAAACTGATTCACCTCCCGCACTAGCTTCAATATCAGCCTTTGCCGAAAGTAGCATACCTATTTGTGGTCCAGCTTCTACGCTAAAACCTTCCATAAGGTAATATTTACCCATTATAGGCACGTTAAGATAATCTAAGTTCAACTTTGTTTCCTCTTTTACAGTCATTCCAAAATCTTCATATGAAGATTCAGATTTTGCACCTTGAGCAGAATAAAGCAACTCAGGTTGCAATGAAAACTTGTCATTGAACTTAATTTCAGCAACTCCTCCTACGTGGAAAGCTGTTCTCATGCTTAAGTCTTCTGCTCCTTCTCCTCCTACATTAGCAAAGTTCCCCCCTGCTTTAGCCCCAAATTGAAACTCTTGCGCGTTAACGGATAAACCAAATGCAACCATAGCTGCACTAAGTAGTAATTTTTTCATAATAGATTAAGTTTTATTTGTTAATAACAGTCCAAATATTAAATAAACAATCAAAAATTAAAAATTTGTTATACTGAAATATATTCTTACCTTGTTTAGCTTTTTATCTCACTCAGTTAGTTAACCTTTCCGACACATTGCAGAAATGTTTACTTTAAATTACACTGTACCCACAGCAATTTCTTTTCCTTTGCTATATTTAAACTATGAATTGGGAGCATGCCTTAAAAGACTATAAACTATACTTAAAGCTAGAGCGCGGTTTATCACAAAACACAGTTGAAAACTATGCTCTTGATATTGAAAAGTTAATAAAACACCTCAAAACTAATGATATAACGGTTTCACCTATAGAGATAAAAACCAACCATATTCAAGAATTTAATTACCAATTAGCTAAAACGTTAAATCCAAGATCACAATCCAGGATTATTTCCGGCTTAAGGAGTTTTTTCAACTATTTAGTATTTGAAGATTACAGAGAATCAAATCCTTTAGATCTCATTGAAACACCTAAAATTGGAAGAAAACTTCCAGATACATTAAGTTTAGACGATATAAACGGGCTGATAGCGGCAATAGACCTGGGTAAACCAGAAGGCGAACGCAATCGCGCCATTTTGGAAACCCTTTATAGCTGCGGACTTCGAGTGAGCGAGCTAATTAACCTAAAACTATCAGATCTTTTTTTTGAAGAAGGATTCATTAAGGTAACAGGTAAAGGTGACAAACAACGATTTGTTCCAATTGTGCCGTCAACACAAAAATTTATTAACATTTACAGAAAGCAGATTCGTCCATTACTACCAATTCAAACTGGTCATGAAGATTTCCTTTTTCTCAATCGTAGAGGTCGCCAGCTTACTCGAGCTATGATATTTACAATTATTAAGCAATTAGCAGAGAAAATAAGTTTAAATAAAAGTATATCTCCCCATACGTTTCGTCACTCATTTGCTACCCATTTACTACAAAATAACGCTGATTTAAGATCCATACAGCTTCTTTTGGGCCATGAAAGCATTACAACAACAGAGATCTACGTTCATGTAGATAGAGAGCATTTAAAAGAAACCCTAATCAATTTTCATCCAAGACAATAAAAAAGCCAGCTCGTAAGCTGGCTTTTTTATTTTATAATTAAAGCTTTTCTTATTTAGCAATGTTAACCGCTCTAGTTTCACGAATAACAGTAACCTTTACTTGTCCAGGATACGTCATATCGGTTTGGATTTTCTGTGAAATATTAAAAGATAAGTCAGCAGCTTTTTCATCATTTACCTTTTCACTCTCTACAATAACACGAAGCTCTCGTCCAGCTTGTATTGCATAAGCCTTCTTAACTCCATTAAATCCGAATGCTATATCTTCTAAATCCTTTAAACGTTGGATATAGCTATCCAATACTTGTCGTCTAGCACCAGGACGTGCTCCGCTAATAGCATCACAAACCTGGATAATTGGAGCTAGAAGCGATTTCATCTCGATTTCGTCGTGGTGAGCTCCGATAGCATTGCATACTTCTCCTTTTTCACCATATTTTTCAGCCCATTGCATACCCAAAATCGCGTGTGGAGTTTCCATATCTGCCTCTGTATCTGGTACCTTACCTATATCATGCAACAGACCTGCGCGTTTAGCCAGTTTAGGATTTAAACCTAATTCTGCAGCCATAACACCACAAAGCTTGGCAACTTCACGGGAGTGTTGTAATAAGTTTTGTCCATAAGAAGAACGATATTTCATTCTTCCTACAACTTTAATCAACTCTGGATGAAGGTTGTGAATACCTAAATCGATTACGGTGCGTTTACCTACCTCAATGATCTCCTGATCTATTTGCTTTTTGGTTTTCTTTACTACCTCCTCAATACGCGCTGGGTGAATACGTCCATCGGTTACAAGCTTATGTAAAGACAAGCGAGCTATCTCACGTCTTACTGAATCAAAACAGGACAAAATAATCGCTTCTGGAGTATCATCAACAATAATTTCAACACCTGTTGCAGCCTCTAAGGCACGGATATTACGTCCTTCTCTACCAATAATACGGCCTTTAACATCATCAGACTCAATATTAAACACAGACACACAGTTATCTATAGCTTCCTCTGTCCCAATACGCTGAATAGTGTTTATGATAACTTTTTTAGCTTCCTGTTGCGCAGTAAGCTTAGCTTCTTCAATCGTATTTTGAATAAATGCCATAGCATCATTCTTAGCCTCTCCTCTTAATGATTCTATAAGTTGAGTTTTTGCTTCTTCTGCAGAAAGACTGGAAATTACCTCTAATTGCTTTACTTGGTTAGTATGCAATTTATCTACCTCCGCCTGTTTTTTCTCAATGTATTCCAAACGATGGTTATAATCGTTCATTTTACCTTCAAGTTCTACATTGAGCTTTTTATTCTTTGAAAGTTCATTAGATACTTGAGATTCTTTATCGCGAGTACGCTTTTCAGCTTCTGCTATTTTTTTATCTCTACCTAAAATTACCTTCTCATGCTCTGCTTTAAGCTCAATAAATTTCTCCTTAGCCTGAAGAATCTTGTCCTTTTTAATAGACTCTCCTTCGTTTTTGGCCTCTTTCACAATATTTGCAGCTTTTTGTTCTGCATTCTTTATGACCTTCGATGCATTGTTTTTTTCCATGGTCTTGGCAATGACAAATCCTATCACCACTCCCAGAACCGACCCTCCAACAATCATCATAATTGCGTTATCCATATACTCTGTTCAGTTAGATTATTTATAAAAAAAGCCTACATCGGCTGATGATTTGTATAAACTCCTTAAAAACAAGTTTAGGGCTAACAAGCTGATCAAAAATCTGCTCTAAGGCAGCACGCTTTTACAACTTAAACTCACCCTTTTTAAAGAATTCGCGTTGAGTTTATCAAATAAATAAAAACCAATGTAGGCAGTAACTTAATTTTATTTAATAAGAACGTTTTTTATGAGTTTAGATGAGATTCCAACAAATTGTTTAGTGCTGTTAATTTATCTTCCACATATTCGTTGGTATACACTTTATCTATACTTTTTTGCTCCACTTGGGCTGCAAACTGTAAAGCACACATAGCTAACACATCCTGCTTATCCCTAACGGAATAACTCTGCTCAAATTGTTTTATCATGGCATCTATAGTTTTAGCAGCCTTACGTAACCCCTCCTCTTGATCCGGTGTAATGGTAAGAGGATAGACACGATCTGCTACAGAGAGCTTTATTTTAAGCTTTTCAGACATACCATAAAGTTACATTATTCAGAAAGTTGAGCTATACACTGGTCTATTTCCCTGATTAATGTATTTATTTTAAGCTTTGTTTCTCTTTTATTGTCGTCACTACCAAGTATTGTATTTGCAATCTGTAACGCTTCGTTTTTATCTTGCCACTCCAATATAGTCTTGTCGCGGTCTTGAAGCTGATCTTTACATTGTTTAAGCTCTTGTTCCAACATAGAGTTAAGTTGCTTTAAACGCTCATATTCATGAAGCAGCATGCCAATTTTGTTCTCAAGAGAATTAACAATATCTTCAATATGACCCATTTACAAAAATCAATACTTATCTCACAAAGTTAACATACCAATCCAAAAATCACAATTGTTTTTAAATAAAATTTAAAACCTTTTTCCACGTTCTAGTATTCAAGCAATTAGCCCAAAAACACAATAAACTTGGCGATTTAAAGCCAAATTAATACTTTAGCGACAATTACAATTTTATGCGTATACTTTTCATTTTAACCTTTGCTTTAAGCCAATTTATAAATGCCCAAACACAATATCCTCAGGATTACTTTATATCGCCTTTGGATATCCCTATAGTACTATCTGGAACCTTTGCTGAGCTGCGATCCAATCATTTTCATTCTGGAATGGATATAAAAACTCAACATCGTGAAGGGTTAAGTGTATATGCTTCTGCAGACGGATATGTGAGTAGAATTAAAATTTCAAGGTACGGTTACGGAAAAGCATTATATGTAACTCATCCAAATGGCTACACTACGGTTTATGCTCACCTTCAAAAATTTAACCCAAAGATTGAAAAATATATTAAAGAAAAGCAATACGAAAAAGAATCGTTTGAAATAGAAGTTTTTCCAACTGCTTCTGAATTATTGGTTTCTCAAAAGGAGTTAATTGCATATAGCGGAAATACTGGAGGTTCAGGAGGACCTCATTTACATTTCGAAATACGTGACAAATCAGAACGTCCAATGAACCCTATGTTGTTTGGTATAGATACTCAAGACACAACACACCCTATTGTTTCCTCTTTATATCTATACAACCTAAAGGATGACGGAACGATTAATAACAACGTGGAAAAACAAAGACTCCGGTTGATACCTCAAACTACAGGAGACTATTTAGTTGAGCCTATAATTGCTTACGGAAAAATAGGTCTTGGTATTTCCACTACCGATAGACAAGATTTAGCAGCTAATAAGAATGGTGTTTATAACATTCAAACATTTAATAATGGAAGCAAAAATTTTGAATTAGATTTTAGACGTTTTTCTTTTGATGAAACACGACATATTAATCGCTTAATCGATTACAGTCATTATAAGTCAAAAAAAGAGCGTATTCAAAAGCTATTTATAGAACCAAACACCACGTTAAGTTTATATAACAATGTTTTGGATAATGGCATTTTAAACATTCAAGACAGCACATCTTCAGTATTTAAAATTAAAGTAAATGACTTCAAGGGAAATGACACCTGGGTTACAATAAACATAGATGGCAAAAAGCCGGAAACCCCACTTACTAAAAAAGAATTGTCTACACCTCATTTTGTTCAGTGGAACCAATCATGCAAAATAGATTTTAAAGGTATTTCCATTAATATTCCTTCGAACACGTTTTATGACAGCTTCTATTTAGAAGCCACTACATCTAATGACACTCTTTACTTAGGAGAAGATATCATTCCAGCTAAAAAATATTTCACAATAGATTTCGATATTAGCAAATACAACGAAATTGATAAAAACTACCTTTACATTGCCGAACTTATAGGCTACAACAACAACTACCCATCTTATATTACCACAAATCGCAAAGGAAATACACTTAGTGGCAGAACACGTAATTTAGGAACTTATACTTTAGCTTTAGACAACACTCCTCCCTCCATAACTCCCAACAATTTTGAAGATGGTAAATGGATGAGCAACTATAGATTTTTAAAAGTGAAAATTCACGATAGCGAATCTGGAATATCAAATTACCGTGCAACCATTAACGGAAAGTGGATTCTTATGGAGTATGATTATAAAACAAAAATGCTAGTATATGATTTTAATGACGGTGTTATTACTGACACCAAGAACAATTTAAAAATCATTGTAACCGATAATGTTGGAAATAGTTCTACTTTTGAGGCTACCATTTACAGAAAATAAAATTACATTGAATAATAATCTTCGCTTGTTCTTATTGGCTTTTTGTTTAGGGTTTTCATTTTTTGGAATATCCCAAACCGCAACCATTAAAGGTGTTATACTTGATGAGACTAATTTCCCTATAGAGGGCGTAAACATCTCCACAGGTACAGAAGGAACTCAAACTAACGAGAACGGGTTTTACACTTTGGAAATACCGGCGAATAAAAAGGTTATAATAGAATTCACCCATATTACCTTTCAACTTGTAAAAGCAACATTCAAACTCAAAAATGGGGAGTCTTTGGAATTTAACCCTGTGATGAAAATGGCTGTAGAACAAATTTCTGCCGTAGTTATTTCAGGAAGTAAGAGAAAAGATGTTGAGGGCATCATAACGCTTGAACCCGAAACCATAAGACAAATACCTGGAGCAAACCCAGGAGTAGAAAATCTCCTTCAGTCATTACCTGGAGTTAGCAACAATAATGAATTGAGTACCCAATATTCAGTTCGTGGTGGAAATTACGACGAGAACTTGGTTTACGTTAATGGTATTCAGGTTTACCGCCCGTTTTTAATACGTTCTGGACAACAGGAAGGATTGAGTTTTGTAAATACAGACCTTGTACAGAATGTTAATTTTTCTGCTGGTGGATTTCAATCAAAATATGGTGACAAGCTATCGTCAGTCTTAGATATTACTTACAAAACTCCATACGCTTTCAATATTAATGCCGATTTAAGTTTATTGGGAGCCAGTTTATCGGTTGAAGGTGTAAGCAAAGATTCTAAGTTATCTGGAATTGTAGGTGCCCGCTATAGAGACAATAGTCTTCTTGTAAACGCCAAGGAAACCCAAACAAATTACCATCCAATATTCGTTGATGTTCAAACATTTTTAACCTATAAGTTTTCTAATAAATTTCAGTTAAGTTTTTTGGGGAATGCTAGTTTGAATAAATACAACTACGAACCAGAAACTCGTCAAACTAACTTTGGAACCATTAGTAACCCTATTGCTCTTTTGGTGTTTTATGAAGGTCAGGAAAAAGACCAGTATTTAACTTTATTTGGAGCATTTAAAGGGTCGTACTTTGTTAATGAAAATCTTACTTTAGAATTACTCTCTTCTACTTATCATACAACTGAAGAAGAGTACTTTGACATTCTAGCACAATATCGTCTAGGAGAAGTAAACAGTAACATTGGTGATGAAAACCTTGGCGAAGTTGAGTTTAGCGAAGGTGTTGGCAGCCAGTTAAATCACGGTAGAAATGATTTGGATGCTTTAATTACAAGTATAGAGCATAAAGGTCAATTCAAAACTGGTGGTAGCAATATTGAATGGTCTGTAAAATACAACCATGAAGACATTCGTGATCGATTGGTAGAATGGGAAGTAATTGATTCGGCTGGTTTTTCCATCAGCCCTCCGTATTTAGATGTTTCAAACGAACAACCTTATGAACCATACACCGGGCCTTTAGCACCATACCAAAATGTTAGAGCCACAAACTACACTACAATTAACAGAATCCAGGCTTATGCCCAATGGAGTAAAAAAACAACCATAGGAAATAGCGATGTTTGGTTAAACGCAGGCACTAGAGTTCATAATTGGACCGTAAACGGTCATGATATTAATAAAAACAATCAAACTGTTTTTAGTCCAAGAGCTCAATTTGCTATAAAACCAGAGTGGAAAAACGATATGCTATTTAGAGTTGGAGGAGGTTATTACTACCAACCTCCATTTTATAGAGAATTAAGGGATTCTTCTGGTGCTGTTAATTCAAATGTTAAAGCACAAAAGTCAATACACATTGTTGCAGGTAATGAATATAGTTTTAAGATGTGGGATCGACCTTTTAAGCTTACTACAGAAGTATATTATAAGCACCTTGCCGACGTTAATCCGTATACAATAGATAATGTAAGGATAAGATATCGTGCCGACAATAATGCCAAAGCTTTTGCCTATGGATTGGATATGCGATTAAATGGTGAATTTGTTCCTGGTACAGAATCATGGTTTAGTTTTGGATACTTAAAAACAGAAGAAAACATTGACAGTAGAGGCTATATTGCCCGCCCTACAGATCAACGTTTAAAGTTTGCAGCTCTATTTCAAGATTATGTTCCAAAAATGCCAGACATGAAAATGTATCTGAATATGGTATTCAACACAGGCTTGCCTGGTGGATCTCCTAGTTATGCTGATCCTTATGAATACCAAAACCGATTACCTTCTTACAAACGAGCTGATTTAGGGCTACAATATGTAATTGTTGATAGAAACAAGCAATTCGAAATGGGATGGCGCAAACCTTTCAAGGAACTATCCGTTGGTTTTGAAATTTTCAACATTTTTGATGTTCAAAACTCAATAACCAATACCTGGGTTCGTGATGTTTATAGTAAACGTCAATATGCCATACCAAACTACCTAACCCCACGGGTATTTAATATTAGAACGAGAATGACATTTTAATATTTTTTTATCAGATAAATGACCTTATAATTAAGGAGGATTAACATTTCATAGAATAAAATATTATACATCACAACTTTATCTTAAAAAAACACACTCTCATAAACCTGTATTCTACACGTTTTTCCTATGAAAGGTATTGCTTGACCTTACAATTTTAGCTATATTTATATATACCTGAAATTCAAACCTCTAACATCATGAAAAGCAATCTCACTACCCTTTTTTGTATTATTTTCTCTCTATTATTACTACAATGTTCTAGCGTAAAAGTTATGGATACATGGACATCTGAGAATCTTGATGACTTTAAAAACAATAATGTTCTTGTTATAGCCAGAACCTCTAATCAACAGGCTAGAATCGCTTTTGAGCAATCTATCGCAAAACAGTTAAACTCTAAAGGCATTAAAGCAACCGAAAGTTTTAAGGATCTTCCTAATTTGAACCCTGATAAACAACTAACCGACGAACAAAAAGAAAATCTAAAAGCCATGTTAGTAAATGAAGGTTACAACGGTGTAGTATTAAGTGTAATTAAGCATCAAGAACAATCTACGCGAACTTATCAATCTGGAGGATATTATGCAGGTGCAACCTATCCTACTTACTATGGTGGTTTTTACGGCTATTACTATAACCCATACTCCTACTCAACTTTTGGCACCTACGTTCCTTCAACAACTACAACAGAAACCGTTCGCACATTCATTTTAGAAACTGTAGCTTACGATTTAAATCAATCAGAAGGCAAACAGTTAGCCGCAGTAGTAACCACCAAAATAGAGGACCCACAAAATGTCACTAAAAATGCTGAAGAGTACGCTGAAAAAATTATTAAATCCTTAGAAAAAAAATAATAAATGAATTAAAGTAAAATGCTGTGGTTTGCTAAACAAGAGATGGGTTTCATTTCTTTTAATATAAAATTATAAGTGTCTTAGTTTAGTTTTCTATGATTTGAAAATGAATCAAACATAAACAAAACTAAACTAACACATGTGCTACATATTTAAGCTATTAATGTTTACATTTGTAGCATTATGAAAATAATATCCAAAAACATCCGTCATTTAAGAAACCTTAAAGGACTTACACAAGAGAGTTTAGCCGAAGAGCTTAAAGTACCACGATCGCGCATAAGCTCCTATGAGGAAGGACGATCGGCACCAACTATAGAGATGCTCATAGCCCTTTCGAATTATTTTAAGCTGCCTGTAGATATCTTGGTGCGTAACGACTTGAGCAAAGCATCAAATTCTTCCTTTATCGAAATAGGCAACCAGCGCGTACTGTTCCCAATTATGGTTGATATAGAAAACGACAACCTTATAGAAGTGGTTCCTGTAAAGGCATCGGCCGGGTATTTGGCCGGATATGACGATCCGGAATACATCGAGCAATTGGATAAAATTAAGCTTCCTTTTTTACCCACTGGAAAACACCGCGCATTTCCTATTAAAGGAGATTCAATGCTACCTATAAAAAGTGGATCGTATGTAGTGGGTCGTTTTATAGAAGATCGTTGCGACATTGTAAGTGGAAAAACCTATGTGCTACTAACCCTTGACAATGGTATGGTTTATAAGCGCGTATACAATCATATTGAAGAAAAGAATTCATTGCTATTAGTTTCTGATAATACTGCTTATGAACCGTACGAAGTGCCCATAGACGAGGTTCTTGAGATTTGGGCGTTTACCTGTAGTATAAACACTCAGGAATATGACGAACAGGAACTTAAAATAAGTAGTATTATCAACATGTTTAACAGTTTGGGAGTAGAACTTAAAGCCCTTGAAAAATCTTTTCGATGATATACAGCATTGTAGACATAGAAACTACTGGCAGCAGTAATAAGATTACAGAAATTGCCATTTTTAAATATGATGGAGATACCGTAATTGATGAGTTTACCAGCTTAGTAAACCCGCAGACCTATATTCCTCCTTACATTACTGCTTTAACAGGCATTGACAATACTATGGTGGACAACGCCCCAACCTTTGCAGAGGTAGCCGAACAAATAGCTGAAATTACTAAGGATACTGTATTCGTTGCCCATAATGTGAATTTCGACTATAACATTATCCGTAGTGAGTTTAAGGAAATTGAAATGGATTTCCGAAGACCTAAACTCTGCACCGTTCGTTTATCGCGCAAACTGTTACCTGGCTTTCATTCTTATAGCTTAGGAAAACTATGCTCTGCCTTAAATATTGATATATCTGGACGACACCGTGCACGTGGGGATGCCGAAGCTACTGTTACTTTACTTAAGCAGTTGTTGAATCAGGATCAGGCCCAGACAGTAGTAAGTTCTTTTTTAAAACGCAATTCAAAAGAAGCTACTCTTCCACCTCATTTGGACAGAAAGGTTTTTGAGGAACTACCAGAAACAACAGGAATATATTTTTTCAAAGACAAAAAGGGAAAAATAATATATGTAGGGAAAGCTAAATCTATAAAAAAGCGTGTATTGAGTCATTTTTATGATAAAAGCGAGAAAGAACGATTACTCTGCAGTGAAACCGTAAATATTGACCATGAATGCTCAGGTAGCGAACTTGTCGCTTTACTCATGGAAGATGCTGCAATAAAACAACATTTCCCCAAATACAACCAAGCAGCAAAACGACCAACACGATCGTATGCCCTGTTTAGTTACAAGGACAGGAGAGGTATTAACCATTTAGCATATAACCCACTTAAAAATGCGCCATCTCCATTACTTGTGGTTCATAGTATAAGGGAGTGCCGTGATTTTCTGGAAAAACTTTGCAAACAATTCAATTTATGTCCAAAATATTGCCATCTTCAGGAAAGTGTAACCGAATGTTCGCACTATAACATTACCAATTGCAAAGGCGTATGTCGGGACAAGGAAAGTGTTGCCCTATACAACGTTCGTGTCCAACAAGCTATTAATCATATAAAAGAGCTTGGTCAAGATAATATTATTAAGGAAATAGGAAGAACTATCGACGAAGAAGCTTATATATGGATTAAAAATGGCGTCTAT
Source organism: Mangrovimonas aestuarii (assembly GCF_028767185.1). Classification (GTDB taxonomy): domain Bacteria; phylum Bacteroidota; class Bacteroidia; order Flavobacteriales; family Flavobacteriaceae; genus Mangrovimonas_B; species Mangrovimonas_B aestuarii. Next base: position 78,185 of record NZ_JARACK010000008.1, on the reverse strand, counting down.
CAAGGCTACGGATTTATAGACAAAGAAGAGCAAATTAACACCCATGACGATTTAGAGCCGTATTTAGTAGCGCAAAAAGACAATACTGATATCCAACGTATCTTGAGATCGGCACTATTGAATCAATAAAGATTGAAGTATCATTGTGAGAAACAATAACGATAATACTATTTTACCCTAAATAATGTGCAAGCATTACTTTATATGTCTGACTTAATTTTTAGATTGAGCGCAGTCAAAATCGCAAATTACACCAATAAAATATCGACTACGCTCAAATTACCAATGATATTATACTCTAAAAGTACTTATGTCCTTAGTGCCCATGTTCAGAATGGTCTTGCACATGACCTTCACCAGATTGGTTCATAGCCATTGTTCTGTCGTATTGGCAACAAGATGGAAGATTATCATAAGCCACGGTAGCACCGGCAACTTCTTCGGTATCATAACCAGATGCTGCAATCGCCTCTTGAATTTCCATTTCATTGGTAACAGCACCATCAAAAGCTACATCGATTTTCTTTTTAGCCACATCCCAGTTTGCTTGGGTTACCCCTTCTACGCCATTAGCAGCTTCTTCAATGGTCTGTTTGCACATCCCACAATTTCCTCTAACACCAAAGCTTGCTTCTGTCATAGCAACTTCAGCAACCGCTTCAGTTGTATTGGTTTCCTTTTCCTGTTTTGGTTCATTTTTACAGCTACTTACTGACAATGCAGCAATTACAGCCATACTTAAAATTACTCGTTTCATAGATTTAATATTAATTGATATAATTTTATAATAACTAATTTATTGTATCCTTTACCTCTCCACATCTCAACATACTACTCCCAAAATATGGATTTCTAATGGAGGTTTCTCCACTCAACCAATAGGCTCCCTTGTTAGAGTTGGCCATCGGGCAATGTTGTAAATACACCTTTTCCTGTATACCAAAAAGTTGTAGGGCTTTTAATAGACTCTCGGAAAGCACTATAAATTGATTTCGTTGTTTTTCAATGACATTAGTCACTGCAATTCCTTCAGCTCTAGCCTCCAGATCCTTGTAAAGTTTCATCCATTCGTTATGGGCATTGTCTTCTGTGAGTAAACCCATATCTATATTCTTCAAGGCTTCAACCAAAAGTTTAGCCATTTTTTGCGCATCATCAGGATTATCTTCTACAAGAGCATTCTTAACATTCTTATACCCATTATAAACAACTTGGAGCTCCTTCTGAAACTGATTTGACACACTAATCCTTGAGACCATAAGAGGTTGCTCATTTTCTTCAGCTTTCCTAGTAGCATTCATCATGGATGCTTTCCCCTGTAACTGCGCTGCAGCATCGACGGTAAACGTTCCGTTGGTTACAATTTCGTCCCCATTACTCAAGCCACCAATCACCTCATAACTATCACCTATTTTATTGCCGATAGTCACCTGTCTCATTTCAAAAACAGCTTGATTTGAAATAGTTTTAATGTAGACTACGGAGCGCTCTCCTGTCCAAAGCACAGCCGATGATGGAATTACAATTCGGTCTTTACCTTTTTTAGACTGAACAACAACACTCCCTTTAACAAACATACCCGGTTTAAAAATATCATCGGTATTTTGTAACACAGTACGCAATTTCAAAACTCTTGTATTATTGTTTAATACGGGATCGATAAAATCTACTACAGCAGTAAATGATCTGTCAGGATACGCATTTAAAGTAATTTCTATACTTTGCCCTTTTTTAAAGTGTTCAACTTGATTTTCATAAACATCAAAATTTGCCCAGACTGTATTTAAATTTGCAATTTTAAAAAGCGGTTGTCCTTGCTTTATGTAATCACCGGTTTCTACCATTTTCTCAATCACTGTACCTGATACAGTTGCATAAACTGGAAAGCGTTCCCTTACCGTTCCCGAAGACTCAATAGCATCTATTTGCTTATCCGTCAATTTCAATAATTTTAATTTACTTCTTACTGCCTTATACAGTTCTGGTTGATTAGATTTTATTTCTGAAGCAGTAAGTAGTTCTTGTTGTGCTGCATATAATTCGGGAGAGTAAATGTTGGCCAACAATTGCCCTTTATTAACCTGTTCACCTGTATAGTTAACATGCAACTGTTCAATTCTTCCAGAAAAATAACTAGCTTGAACTGTGTTTGCAGTCTCATTTTCAACAATTTTACCAGTCAAAATTATACTGTTATCTAATGTAGAGGCATTTCCTACAACAGTAGTTTGAACACCAGCCAAGGCCATGGCGCGATCTGTTAATTTAAATTGATTAGCGCTAAGTCCTTCAGAACCTTCTTCAACAGGTATTAAGTCCATACCACAAATAGGACAATCTCCTGGTTCTGGTTGTAAAATCTGAGGATGCATAGAACAGGTCCACATTTGAGTGGTTTTAGTGTCTTTACTAACTTCTGCTGACTCAAGAGTTGCGTTTGAAGGGCCTTTAAACAAAAACCACCCTAAAACAAAACCAGCTAACACCAATCCTAAATATATAAAGTACTTTTTCATCTGTTATAATTTAAGTTGTCTTAATCGTAAAGCATTTGTAATTACTGATACCGAACTGAAACTCATCGCCAAAGCAGCAATCATAGGAGAAAGTAAAATTCCAAAAACAGGATATAAAACACCAGCAGCAATAGGAACACCTAGTGTATTGTAGATTAGTGCAAAGAACAGGTTTTGTTTAATGTTTTTCATCACCCCATCACTCAATGCCCTAGCTTTTACTATACCCTGTAAATCACCTTTAACAAGAGTGATAGCGGCACTTTCTATCGCTACATCAGTTCCTGTTCCCATGGCAATACCAACATTGCTTTTTGCCAAAGCCGGCGCATCGTTTATGCCATCGCCTGCCATTGCCACCAGTTTACCTTGTTTTTGTAAATCTTTAACAGTGTTTAATTTATCTTCGGGGAGCATACCCGCCTTATACCCCGAAAGATGCAGTTGATCAGCAACAGCTTTGGCCGTTTTTTCATTATCCCCAGTAAGCATTATTACATCAACTCCTTTGCCTTGTAGGTCTGTTATTGCCCGAGCACTGGTTTCTTTAATTTTATCTCCTATAACCACGTAGCCCAACACCTTTTTATCAACTGCTAAAAAGGAAACTGTTTTACCTTGATTTTGATAAGTAGATGCTTTTTGTCCAATATCGTCACTAAGAGATGCTCCAATGTGCTCAATCATTTTATTGTTCCCAAGGGCAAGGGTTTTACTTTCAATTCTGGCAGATACCCCTTTACCGGAAACCGAATGGAAATTATCGGTCTTCAAAATTCTTGCTCCCTTTACCTTTCCATAGGCAACGGTTGCTTTAGCCAAAGGATGCTCACTATTGTTGTTTAAGGCTACTATATATTCCAGCAGTTCTGATTCCTTTATGTTTTCATCAAATACACCAATGGTTTCTACCTGAGGTTTTCCCTCTGTAATTGTCCCCGTCTTATCAATAATGAGTGTATCTATATCACTCATACTTTGTAGCGCTTCGGCATTTTTAATTAAGACACCGTGTTGAGCCCCTTTACCTACACCCACCATTACAGACATAGGCGTTGCCAGCCCCAAAGCACAAGGACATGCAATAATGAGTACCGCAATAGCATTGACAAAGGCGTAAACATAAGCTGGATTGGGACCAAAAATTGACCAAATCAGAAATGTAATTACCGAAACAAGAACCACTATAGGCACAAAATATGCAGATATTTTATCTGCCAGATTTTGGATAGGCGCTCTACTCCTACTAGCTTGGTTCACCATTTCAATAATTTGCGACAACAACGTATCACTCCCCACCTTTTCGGCTTTCATAAAAAACACTCTATTTCCGTTAATGGTACCACTACTAACTTTAGCTTTAACCGTTTTATCAACTGGAATAGGTTCACCCGTAATCATAGATTCATCAACTGAAGTATCACCTTCGGTAATCACTCCATCTACCGGAATCTTTTCTCCTGGTTTAACTTTTAAAATATCACCGATTTCGATGCTATCTATATTAACTTCAATTTCCTCACCATCTACTATTTTTAAGGCCTTGTTAGGCGCTAGTTTAAGTAACTCCTTTACGGCACTATTGGTTTTGCTATGTGCTCTGGCTTCCAACAATTGTCCTAAAAGCACAAGTGTAAGAATAACCGTAGTTGCCTCAAAATAAACATGAACAGCGCCTGCATGTGTTTTAAACTGATCAGGAAAAAAAGATGGAAATAACAATCCAAAGACACTAAACAACCACGCGACACCAGCTCCAATCCCTATTAGGGTAAACATATTAAGGTTCCACGTTTTTATGCTTTTATAAGCACGCTCAAAAAACATCCAAGCAGCATAAAATACTACTGGCAAAGACAATCCTAATTGAACCCAATTCCAATAGGTTTGTCCCATAACATCATATAATGGATTTTTTGGCAACATTTCACTCATGGCAATTAAGAAAATAGGAAGCGTAAATGCTACTGCCCATTTAAATTTCTTGAGCAAGTTGTTATAGGTTTTCTCTTCAGCAGAAAGTTCAGGTTGTAGTGGAACTAAATCCATACCGCAAATTGGACAAGACCCTGGCTCATCTTTAACAATTTCGGGATGCATCGGACACGTATATTGTTGACTTGCATTAATATTTTGCTCCTCCAGCAGGTCCATTCCACAAACCGGACAGTCTCCAGGTTTATCATAAGTTTTATCATCTTCACAGTGCATAGGACAATAAAACGTTCCCGTACCTTTGCTCTTTTTATTTGGTTTAATATCCATAGTCTGATCCTCTTGACGGTCTCCTTGATTATGAATACTATATCGACCTCCATCAGCTTCTAAAGCCTCCTGAAAAGTCTCCAATGGGATATGTTTTGCCATGTCGATTATAGCTTCTTCCTTTTTAAGATCAACTGTCACTTCAGTAACATCTTTTACCTTAGAAAGTGTTTGTTGTACATGGTTCCGGCAGCCATTGCAACTCATGCCGTGTATGTGATAAGTATGTTGCATATTACTGACTTAAATAGTTGATTATTGTATTTTGAATATAATAGCGTTTAAGAGCTTCCACCTGTTCCATTTGAAATTTCAATTGTAATTCCTGTATGTCTAGAATGTCATTAAAATCAACCGTACCGGTCTCATAGGATTTAGTCAATAAGATTTCTGCATGTTTGGCCTCTTCTAAGTTTATTACTTGCGTATTGTAACTTATTCTTGATGCTTCTCTTGATTTCAAAGCCTTTTCTAAAGCAATTTCCAACTTATTGAATCGATCTAGCTTTTGATAAGTTATTTCCTCTTGAAGAAGCTTATTCTGCTTACTTGTAGATTTATATTTTGAATTGAAGATAGGTATGGATATCGATACCATAGGCATTACAATATCCTTTCCGTTATCTACCACATCCATATCTGTCCGCTTTTGAACATTAATATAATCTAATCCAAAACCCATCATGGGGCTACTTTCTTTTTGGTTTAACAATTCCGATTGTATCACCGACTCATATAATTTGTCGTATTTTATAAGCTCAGGATGCAATTCCAAGTCATATTTTTTATTTAAATCGTCCGTTTCCGGAATAAATAGACTGTCAACTAATTGAACAACTATATCCTTATCTCGATTGAGAAATTTATTCAATGCTGTTTGTTCTGCTAAAAAATCCTGATCAAGAATCTTTTTAAGCTGCTCTAAATCGTTTTGTCTCATTTGCAATTGTAAAATATCTACTGCCGAAGCCTCTCCCACCTCCAAAGAGGTTAATGCTAATTGCTCATAGCTCTGAAGCAACGCTATATTTTCAGTTAAAATCCCTTGCTTTGCCTTAATGGTATAGAGGTTATAATACGACTGTGATACTGACGCCATCAACTTTCGTTTTACTATAGCAATGTCTTGATATTTACTATCGATTAAAGAACTGACGTAATTTTCCCTTGCAGTAATAGTTCCAAACCAAGGCACCATTTGCTTTACCGATACTTTAAATCGTTGCGGACCTGTTCTTGTTTCCGGTTCACTAATAAAATAGCCTACACCTAAATCAGTATTACCAATTGCATTAACCTCATTTACCTTTTCAGAAGCACGTTGGTATTGCATTTCAAACATCTGCACCTCAGGGTTATTTATCAATGCTTCCTCTATTAAGCCATCCAATTCCTGAGCACAGATACTATTGGATAATATGAATACTCCAAGGACTATATTTTGTAATGTTAAATAGCTTCTTTTCATTTTCTTCTGGTTTTTAATTGAAACTCCTGTTTCCAACAGTACAATACAGGAACAACAAAAAGTGTAATCAATGCAATAAGCATTCCTCCAAAGCTTGGAATGGCCATTGGAATCATGATATCACTTCCTCGACCTGTAGAAGTCAGTACTGGCAACAATGCGAGTAAGGTTGTAGCGGTAGTCATTAAACAAGGTCTGATGCGTTTTTCACCGGCCTGAATTACAGATGCCCTAATTTCATTAACTGATTCCGGCCTATTTAACTTAAAGTTTTGCGTTAAGTAAGTTGCCATAACTACACCATCATCAGTAGCAATTCCAAACAACGCAATAAAGCCCACCCAAACAGCAACACTGAGGTTAATGGTGTGCATTTGAAATAAATCACGCAGATTCTCACCCAAAAAACTGAAATTTAAAAACCACTCTTGACCGTATAACCAAATCATAATAAAACCACCAGCAAAGGCAACGGCAATTCCGGTAAATACCATAAGTGAAGTCGCCACCGATCTGAACTGAAAATACAGAATCAAGAAAATAATCAAAAGCGCCAAAGGAACGACCACGCTTAGCGTTTTTTCTGCCCTGAGTTGGTTTTCATAGGTTCCAGTAAACTGGTAACTAATTCCATTAGGAACAATCAATTCCCCAGATTCAATTTTTTCCTGAATTAGGTTTTGGGCTTGTTCAACGACATCTACTTCTGCATAGCCATCCTGTTTATCAAAAAGTACATATCCTACTAAAAAAGTATCCTCACTTTTTATCACTTGAGGCCCTTGTTCATAGCGAATTTCGGCTAATTCACTTAAAGGAACAGGTTTACCATTAGAAACAGGAACATATATTTGCTCTAATGCAGTTGGATCGTCACGTAATTCCCTCGGGTATCTTACTCGCACACCATAACGTTCACGGCCTTCAACTGTTTGGGTTATTATCATTCCCCCAACAGCTACCTGCAAAACATTTTGTACCGCATCGACGGTTATTCCATATAAGGCTAATTTTTGACGGTCTATATCAATCAGTAAATATGGTTTACCAACAATCCTGTCGGCAAAAACAGCTTCATGCTTAACACCTTTAACATGTTTTAAAACAGTTTCCAATTCAACCCCAAAAGCTTCAATCTCCTTCAAATCCTGACCTTTGACTTTAATCCCCATAGGAGCACGCATTCCCGTCTGCAACATCACTAAACGTGTTTCTATTGGCTGTAACTTAGGAGCTGAAGTTACACCTGGCAAGCGGGTAACCTTTACAATTTCGTTCCAGATATCGTTGGGAGACTTAATCTCAGGGCGCCAGTTTCTATAGAATTGACCATCATTGTCTTCTGTAAGCATACTGGATGTCAAATTAAGATTAGTTGAAATAATAACAGCATTGTCTTTCTTTGTGTTTGCTGAGTTAGGATTTAAAACTAACCTTCCGTCTTTTAATTCAAATAAACCATCCTCATTTACTTTATATCGTTGGCGCTGCCCCATGGCATTGAGCATATATTCCGGCTTGTACTGAATGATATTCTCATACATAGATAATGGTGCAGGATCTAAAGCAGATTCTGTACGGCCTGCCTTTCCAACAACTGTTTCCACTTCAGGTATATTGGCAACTGCCATATCCAATTGCTGTAATACCCTTTTGTTCTCCTCTATTCCTGAATGTGGCATTGACGTTGGCATCAACAAAAACGTTCCCTCATTCAAAGCCGGCATAAATTCTTTTCCAGTATGTTTCATGATAGAAAAACCAGCTACAACAATTACCACTGGAATAGACAAAAACAACAGCTTGTTAGCTAATGCCCAGCTTAAAATACGCGTATAGAATCGTTTAAAAACCGTAAACACCCCCAAAAGCCCAAAGCATATTATCCCAACGAAAAACAAATTCCAAAGCATACTTTTTTGTACACCTAACGGACGCCAATATTCCGCAAGAAGAAACACAATAACCGTTGTACAAATAATAATATTTAGGGTATTAGTTAAAGCTTTTGAAAGTCTGCCATTTACTTGCAAAACACTAACTGTAGAAAAAAGAACTAAAAACAAACCTAACCATGTTCCTTCAACAATTCCCAAAACTCCAAGTACAGCTAGAAATCCGTAAACAGCGTACCACAATATCTTGGAGATATTCTTTTTTCTGAAGAAAAAAGCTGCAAAAGGAGGAATTAAGAAAAGGGAAACTATTATTGATGCGATTAAAGCAAAGGTTTTTGTAAAAGCTAACGGACGAAATAACTTCCCTTCTGCTCCAATCATAGTAAAAACTGGAATAAAGCTTATCACAGTTGTTGTTACCGCTGCTATGATGGCTCCCGATACTTCAACAGTAGCATTATAAACCACAGTGTTTATAGGCAGTTCTTCATGGTTTTCATCTAAATGCCTGATGATGTTTTCAGAAAGAATGACACCGACATCTACCATAGTGCCAATAGCAATCGCAATACCTGACAAGGCAACAATATTGGCATCGACACCAAACTGTTTCATAGCAATAAATACCATTAATACAGCTACAGGTAATAATCCAGAAATAAGCAGTGATGCCCTAAGGTTAAATACCATAATCACAATCACCAAAATTGTAATTAAGATTTCTAGAGTAAGTGCTTCGTTAAGCGTACCTAAGGTTTCATTAATAAGTTCGGTTCGATCATAAAACGGAACAATAGTAACCTTTGAAGCCCGTCCGTCAGAAAGCGTTTTACTTGGCAAACCAGAAGCTATTTCATTGATTTTTCCTTTGACATTGTTTATTACTTCCAACGGATTGGCTCCATAACGAGCCACAACTACACCGCCCACAACTTCAGCACCTTCCTTATCTAAAATCCCCCTTCTACTACTTGGACCTAAAGCTACTTTGGCTATATCCTTTATCTTAATAGGAGTATAATCACTAGAAGTCACTACAGTCTCTTCAATATCGCTATATGATTTAATATACCCCAACCCTCGCACCAAGTATTCGGCTCGATTTATCTCCAGGGTTTGTGCACCAATATCTTTGTTGCTCTCTTTTACAGCTTTTACAATCTGCCCCAAACCAATACCATATTGGCGCATTAATTCAGGATTGACATCTATTTGGTATTCCTGCACAAAACCACCAATAGACGCAACTTCTGAAACTCCGCTGGCTGCAGACAAAGCATATTTTACCTGGTAATCTTGAATACTCCTCAATTCCTGTAAATCCCAGCCACCGGTAACATTACCATTTTCATCCCTTCCTTCAAGTGTGTACCAGAATATTTGCCCCAATCCGGTAGCATCTGGACCTAATGAAGGACTAACTCCGTCTGGTAAGAGACCTGTTGGTAGGGAATTCAACTTTTCAAGAATTCGACTGCGACTCCAATAAAAATCTACATCTTCTTCAAAAATGATATATATGCTTGAAAATCCAAACATTGATGAACTCCTTATGGTTTTCACCCCAGGAATACCCAATAATGAAGTTGTTAAGGGGTAGCTTACCTGGTCTTCAATATCTTGAGGTGAGCGCCCCTCCCATTTGGTAAATACTATTTGTTGGTTTTCACCAATATCGGGAATCGCATCAACAGCAACAGGTTTACGAGGGAAATTACCAGTATCCCAATTAAAGGGAGCATTAACAACGCCCCAACCCACAAAAAGTGCTAGTAGCAATACAGCCACCAGTTTATTTTCTATTAAATATTTTATGCTCCTATTAAGCATTATAGTTTAATTTATTAACCGTTAAACAATTTACAGTGCAATGTGTCCTTATCGCCATAGCAAAAGGACCGCGAGTTAAAACGGGGAATAAATCAAATAAGGTAAGTCTCGTCAAACTTATAAATTGGCCTGACAAATAAAGGGGGGGAATATTCTCGGTATTCGTCATTTTTATCCTGTACGGATTCAAATAACTCTAAATAGGTATGAACAAAAGTTGCGACAAACAGCTGTTGTTTAAAGGACAGTTTGTCTATATGAAACTGCTGTAATTCATCTTGACCAGTAACGGTTTGTTGTTTGTCCGAACAACAATTTTTCTTGGAAACGCTACACTCCTTTTTTGCAGATGTGCTTTTTATTGCCTTTTCCATTCCACAGGACTTGGCTTTTTTAAATAAGGAAACGTCAACTAAATCATCCCCACAATAGTGCATATCGAAAGTGAAGGACATTGTAGAAAAAAGTACTACAATGGCCATAAACATGGCACATATTTTAAACACTATTGTTTTCATTGAGAGGACTAAATTACAAATTTTTCTCAACTCGGATAAAGATTAACGCATATTTGGCTTTTATTAAGCTAAAAAAGGAGATTACACAAAAAATGCAATCTCCCTTAATAAAACACAATAAACAGACACTAACTGTTACTGGCTTTTAACTGATTTGTTACCCAAGTATCAATTTTATCCTCCAATAACTGCAACGGTATACATCCCGTCTCAAGAATTTGATCATGGAATTCACGGATATTAAATGCTTTGCCTAGTTTGTCTTGGGCACGATTTCTTAATTCGATTATTTTTAGCTGCCCAATTTTATATGACAGTGCCTGACCAGGATTGGCCATATAGCGTTCAATTTCACTCTCAATTGTATCGGCAGATTCTGCTTCGTTTTCCAAAGAATACTGAATGGCCTCTTCTCTAGTCCATCCCTTGGCATGGATACCTGTATCTACCACTAAACGAATAGCTCTGTGGATTTCATTACTTAACATTCCGAAATACTGATACGGGTCTTTATACAAACCTAATTCTGCTCCCATCGACTCTGCGTACAGCGCCCAACCTTCTCCATAAGCGCTATACCATAATGTTTTTCTAAACTCAGGAAGTTCGTTATTTTCCTGTGCCAGGGATATTTGAAAATGGTGTCCTGGAATGGCCTCATGCAAAAACAGATCCTCTTTATCGAAGACATTATACTTTTTAACATCCGGAATTGGCGTATAAAAAATACCAGGACGTGTTCCATCAAGAGAACCTGGACTATAATTAGCCGCAGCCGATTTCTCCCTAAAGGGCTCGGTGCGTCTAACTTCAAATGGTGTTTTAGGTTGCTTTCCAAAAAGTTTATCCAATTGGGGTTGCATCACTCTGTGAATGCTGTCATAAAACGCTATAACTTGTTTACGTTCTGTAAAAGGCATTAAGTTTTTACCTGTACGCACATGATCGAAAAAAGCATTCAAATCACCTTTAAACCCTACCTTTTCCTTAACCTTTTCCATCTCCCCACGTATTCTCGCTACCTCACTTAATCCTAATTGATGAATTTCATCGGCAGTTAAATTTGTCGTGGTATATTTCTTAATCTGATGATTGTAGTAGGCTTTCCCTAGCGGTGTTTCTGCAATCCCACTAGTCTCTCGTCCAGCAGGCAAATATTCTTCTTTTAAAAAAGTAACCATCGCTTTATAAGTAGGGATAACTTTTTCCGAAATCATGGATATATATTCACTCTTTATCCGCGCTTTATCTTCCTCACTAAAATCTTCGGGAATATTGTTAATAGGTCCATAAAACAAATGCTCTTCTGCCGGTCCAGATGCCAAAATTTCAAACTGGGGTATCACTTTCAACACAAGTGATTTTGGCAACACATACCCTTGAGATATGCCTGTTTTCATATTTTCCATGGCTGTTCCTAACCAAGTTAAATAACCATCTACACGTTTTAACCAATTTTGATAATCTTTAACAGTTGTAAATGGTTGAGCTGTAGTTCCACTGGCTAATTGATTAAAGTCAAGGTTTTTTGACCACATTTGGTCTATGGGCATTAAATTCTTTTTAAAGGATAGTGTTTCCAAGTTAATGTCGCAATCCCATAATAATACAGCCTTACTCATTTGTTGGGTTGGAGTAAGCAAGGAATCTGGAATATCGGCTAAGGCATTTTTATAATCAGTATAATATGCCTTCTTTTTAGCTTCATATTCTGATGATAAATAGTCAGGAAATTGATCATTAAAACGACTATCTCCTGCTTGGGTTGCCTTTAAAGGATCCAGTACCAATCCGTCTTCGTTGTAATTGGTCAACAATTCAGCAAAGACTTTATTAGTATTAACCTCCTCTGAAGGGGTCTTTGTTTCTTCTTTTTTACATGCATACAACACCATAAATGCTGTACAACATAAAACAAGTTTCTTCATTAGTTTGATTTTGATGCCAATAAATATAATAAGAAGTAATATAACACTCTCAAAAAAATAATTCTAGTTTCAATAAATTAGTATTTGGTGAGTAATACTAGAAGGGTTTAAATAGGTATTTAATTGTAAATTGAAAGACTAAGCTTAATTTGAAAAACAGACGGCAATGGATTCAAAAACAAACTATATCGTTCCAAAAGAAACACGTATAGGACATGTACACCTAAAAGTAGCAAACCTGCAACGTGCTTTGGATTTTTACTGTGGTCTACTCGGTTTTGAGCTAACTACAACTTATGGTGACGATGCAGCATTTATATCGGCTGGAGGTTATCATCATCATATTGGATTGAATACCTGGTTAAGTAAAAACGGACAGCCATCATCAAGACATAGTACAGGTCTATTTCACACGGCTATTGTATACCCAACACGAAAAGACCTTGCCATTATTTTAAAACGCCTCTTAGAGGCCAGATACCCATTAACTGGAGCCTCAGACCATGGAGTTTCCGAAGCTTTATACCTTAATGACCCCGATGAGAACGGTGTAGAACTTTATTGGGATAGACCAAAAGAACTATGGCCTAAAAAAACAAATGGATCATTGGATATGTTTACTAAACCTCTGGATCTTGAAGGGTTACTTAATGAAATTGAAGACTGAGGATTTACTTATCTCTCAACTCCCTACCATCAAGAGTTTTAGGAATACATTTATCAATTAATTAAGTTAAACTACCATACTCAGTCCAAGAACCATCATAAACAGATAAATTCTCATAACCTTGTAATTTTGCACCTAAAGCCAACACACATGCGGTAATCCCGGAGCCACATGAAAACACATAGTTTTTGTTAGGTTGAAATACAGATGTTAAAATCATATTTACATCCTCTGGAGACTTAAAGACTCCTTCATTCAATAAATCTCCGAAGGGAAGGTTGGATGACCCTGGGATGTGTCCACTTCGAAGTCCTTTTCTAGGCTCTTCAATCACCCCTTCAAAACGATCTTTAGAACGAGCATCTATAATTTGAACACTGGAATCGTTTATACTTTTTTGTATATCGTCAAAGAACTTAAAAAAATCAGGATTATAATTCCCCTTAAAATTTCCTGGAGAATCTGGTTTATCCAAAACGTTTTGAATGGGATACCCCTTCTTTTTCCAAGCAGGCAATCCGCCATCCAGTACAGCAACATTGTCGTACCCCATGGCTTTAAACATCCACCATGGTCGAGCACTGGAATAAATCCCCTTGTCATCGTATACTACAATAGCGCTATCATTATTTATCCCTAACTTTCTTGCTTCATTTTCAAACTGTCCAACAGAAGGCAAGGTATTGGGAAAGGTAGACGATGAATCACTAAAGGCTTCCTTTATATCAAAAAATCGACTATTGGGAATATATTCTTTACTATTGGTTTCTTGAGCAGACGCAGTTACTTTAGGAATACTGGCATCTAAAATGATCAAGTTATCGGCATCTAAATTAGCTTTAAGCCAATCGACAGACACTAAATCCGAAGGTAGTTTAATTGATTTCATCAACTAAAGTTACAAAACAAATCAATGTGTTTGCTTATAGGTATCATCCCAGTTTTTCACCTTAGGGTCTCCCAATTTATCAACAGATTTTGCGACTACCATAGATACCGCAGCATCTCCTGTTACATTAACTGTTGTTCTACACATATCCAATGGACGATCAACAGCAAAGATTAATGCCAGACCCGCTTCCGGGATTCCAGCTTGAGCCAATACTATAACTAACATTACCATACCTGCGCCAGGAACAGCTGCACTTCCTATAGAAGCTAAAGTAGCTGTTGCAATAATCCCTAGTTGCGTTGAAAAGCTCAAATCCATACCAAAGGCTTGAGCAATAAAAACAGCAGCCACTGCTTGGTATAAACTTGTACCGTCCATATTAATAGTTGCCCCTATTGGTAAAACAAAACTTGTTACCTCTTCTTCTACCCCCAGATGCTCTTCAACACGCTCCATGGTAACCGGCAAAGTTGCCGCACTACTACTTGTTGAAAACGCTAACAATTGAGCTGGAGAAATTCCATTAATAAAGAAACTTGGTGTTTTTTTAGTAATCAGCCATACAATAAGGATATATACACAAATCATTAAAGCCAATCCAATAACCACACAAAGCGCATACCATCCCAATGCTTTAAATAAATCGGTACTTGGCGCTTCAACTACCAAAGCAGCCAATAAGGCAAAAACCCCATATGGAGCCCCGAGCATAATTAAATCGATAAGCTTTAAAATAACCTCGTTAAATCCATCAAAAAATGCTTTCACAGGTTTTGACTGTTCTTCAGGAATTAATATCAGTCCTATACCGAAAAAGATAGCGAAAAATATAACCTGTAGCATATTACCATTATCGCTTGCCGCTTTAAAAATATTCCCAGGGACCAAATCCTCTAATGCCTTTAATGGACCAGCCTTTTTTTGTTCTTCTGCAGCAGCTATCTTTGAGTCGGCGTCACCTTTATAACTTTCAACAAGTTCTGTACGTGTTTGCTCTGTAATTGAAGCTCCTGGTTTAATAATATTCACTATTGCCAGACCTATTGAAACTGCAATAACCGTTGTAATAATATAGGTACCAATAGTTCTCCCTCCCATTTTAGAAAGCTTGGAAATATCCTTAAGATCTGAGACCCCTTTAATTAAAGATGCCAAAATAAGAGGTACAGCAATAAGTTTTAAGGCATTTATAAAAATGTTTCCAAATGGCTTAACCCAATCGGTAACAATTTGTTTCCCACCTTCGAATTGAAGCATTCCAAGAGCGAAAACCACCCCAAGTACCATTCCCAATACAATCTGCCAGTGCAGAGCAAGTTTTTTCATAAATATCAATTAAGCATCAAACTCTAAGTTTTTAGAGTTTATTTATACATTTTATTCATTAAATAATAATCTGCTAAAACCATAGCAGCCATAGATTCCACTATAGGTACAGCACGAGGAACAACACAAGGGTCATGTCTACCCTTACCTTGCATTTCAACAATATTACCATCTTTATCTATTGTTTCCTGATGCAGCATTATAGTTGCCACTGGCTTAAAGGCTACTCGGAAATAAATATCCATTCCATTACTTATTCCACCTTGTATTCCTCCTGAAAGATTGCTTTTAGTGGTTCCATCAGGATTAAATAAATCGTTGTGCTCACTTCCCTTCATTTTAGCGCCACAAAATCCACTACCATATTCAAAACCTTTTACAGCATTTATGGATAACATAGCCTTACCTAATTCGGCATGAAGTTTATCAAAAACAGGTTCACCTAGGCCAACTGGCACATTTTTAACCACACAGGTAACGGTTCCTCCTATGGTATCGCCTTCCTTCCTAACCCTTTTGATTTCAGAAATCATCTCTTTGGCAGTTACTTCATCTGGGCAACGTACTGGATTATCATCAACAGTAAACAAATCTAAATCCTGATACGGCTTATTAATAAATATATCTCCTACAGATGATGTAAAAGCTTGAATACTAACATTACCTAAAACCTGTTTAGCAATAGCGCCTGCTATAACCCTACAAGCTGTTTCACGCGCAGAACTTCGCCCTCCTCCCCTATAATCGCGAATCCCAAACTTTTTTTGGTATACATAATCGGCATGAGAAGGTCGGTAAACATCTTTAATGTGATTGTAATCGGCAGATTTTTGATTACTGTTTTCAATAACAAATCCTATTGGCGTTCCTGTTGTTTTTCCTTCAAATATTCCAGAGAGAAATTTAACTGTATCAGATTCTTTACGTTGTGTAACAATATCTGATTGTCCTGGTTTACGCCTATCCAATTCATTTTGAATGGCTTGAATATTTAAATCTATATTTGGCGGGCAACCATCAATAATACCACCTATGGCTAGTCCGTGTGATTCACCAAAAGTGGTCAATTTAAAAACATTACCAAAAGTGTTACCTGCCATATAAAGGATTATTTTTTGCTAAAGTAATTGTAATCTATCAGAAAGAAAAATTGTCATCAAAAATGGCATAAGGTCCACAACAGAAAGTGATAACAAAAACTTTACAACCTCTTAGTCTTAAATTAATTAGGCGTTAATGTTCAAGTAACATTAAACCAAGTTATTTGTTTGTAAATGAGAATAAGAGAAAGGTTTTAGATTTGAAAATTAAAAGAAAAGTTGAAATCGCTGTTATATCGGACGTTCACCTCGGTACTTACGGATGCCATGCCAAAGAACTTTTAACCTATTTACATAGCATTCAGCCAAAAAAATTAATCCTAAACGGAGATATCGTTGACATTTGGCAATTTAGTAAACGTTACTTCCCTTCGGACCATTTACGAGTAATCAAGAAAATAATTGATATGGCCGCTGATGGTGTTGAAGTAACCTACATTACTGGAAATCACGATGAAATGCTCCGAAAATTTAGTAAAACTAATCTCGGGAACATTTCCATAGTAGACAAACTTACCATGGATTTAGATGGGAAAAAAGCATGGTTTTTCCACGGTGATATTTTTGACGTTTCCATTCAAAATGCCAAATGGCTGGCTAAATTGGGAGGTTATGGTTACGACTGGCTTATTTTAATAAATCGAATGGTAAACTGGTGTTTAACCAACATAGGGAAAGAGAAATATTCCCTATCCAAAAAGATAAAAAACAGCGTTAAACGTGCTGTAAAGTATATTAATGATTTTGAGCAGGTTGCTACCGAACTGGCTATCGAACAAGGCTATGATTATGTTATTTGTGGCCATATCCATCAGCCAAAAATGTTTATTCGAGAAAACAATTTAGGCAAAACCATGTATTTAAATTCCGGCGATTGGGTTGAAAACTTCACAGCTTTGGAATACCAGTTTAAACGTTGGAAAATCTACAACTATAACTTTGACAAACTCTCCCCTTTTTTTGCCGATGACGACCTGAAGAATATGGAGCTTCAGGATTTGATTGCAGCCATCACTATTGTGGACAGCAAGAAAAAGAAAAAAAAGAAGAAGAAAAATAAAGACGGCTCAAATGAAAATGGAGAATAATAATCCTACTTTCTTTTGAACCGCCTAGTAACTTATGATTGTTCCTTATCCTCTTAGCTCTTCACTATTTTTTCGGTGAATTTAGCTCCACTTGACTTATCTGATATCTCTATAAAATAAAGCCCATTACTCAAGCTGTTCAATTCCAAGGAAACAACATTATCTTGATTAAAAGTCTCTTGTTTTACAACCAATCGCCCGTTTACATCGAACACTGAAACGTGAATATCATTTGATGAATAACCCGATGGAAGTTGAATGTTTATTGCAGCCTTAAAAGGATTGGGATACACTTTTAGATTACTCAATTCACTGTCTGAAATACTCAAAACCCCTTGCACGGTAATAGTTAAATCGTATGTTGATACGTTACCGTAATTATCCGTAACGGTTACGGTCACGGTATTAGTGCCAATATCATCAGCTGAAAATGTTGAAGGAGATAATTCTACGGAAGCAACAGTACTTTCTGCCAACAACCCCATATCAATGTCTTCTGGTGCAATGCTTGCAGTACCATTTTCATCCAAACTAACTGTAATTTCCTGAACTAAATCTGAAATAGCATTGCCCGCCAGGTTTAAACTCCCTCCTTCAATAAACAGTGCTGAATCGTATGCAGTATCATTAACATCTGCTATTGCTATTTTAAGTTTATACACGTGTCCAGGTGTAACAGTTCCTAAAGCTGTCATTGGCACGGTATGCCCTCTTAAATTAATGGGAGCACTGCTAACAGGTAAACCCGAAGCCCCATAATAATTACCAAAATATTCTGGATTATTTAACGAAGGGCAACTACCATTATTAACGGTAATCATTGAAACCGGATCGGTAGTTCCCGGAATTAATGCCAAATTACTAACATAACCATTTGTTTGATCGGATAACAAAAAAACAATGCCATCACTAAAATCACAACCAAAAGCACCACCATATTCCTCAGATGCAAAAATATAGCTAAAACTAATCTCAGTGAAAAGTGGAATAAACTCGAATTCCAAATAACTAACATTATTAGTTGTTCCCGGATCAATCCAGGGCAAAAAACCTTCTATATAAGGATCTCCAGGCCATTGATACCCACCAGAACTAAGCGTTCCCGATTTAGGTCCCTCGGCCAAGGTACAATTACCAGTTGTTAAAATGATACCATCTTCAAATGGAAAATCATCACCAGAATATGTAAAATAACCAATACCGTCTGTGGAATTATAATTTGTACCTGTAACGCCTAGAACATTGGATATATCGGCACAACAGCTGTTCTCTAGTACAGTGGAAAGCAATTGAGAATAACTCACCTCGTTTGCATCTACTTCTACAAATGGGGGTGGGTCTTGAGACTGTGCATTTAGATAAAAAATAGAAGTAAAAAGGAGTAACGTTTTTTTCATATTGTCGGTTTATAGAATTTTACTGAATATTCAATTCATAAACACCAAAATATAAAAAAGTAAGTTATTTCCTAAATTAAAGTAAGACTTTTATTTAGCATTTAAAACGCTTTGTCATAATCTATTGCTTTACTAATGTCTTAACCATATTAATTCCATTGGAAGCATCACTAACCTTAATGAAATAAAAACCATTCTTCAAATTATCCAACTTTAATGAAACTAACGCCTGATTACCTGAAAAGTCTTGGTCCACAATCATTCTCCCATTAACATCCAGAACCGAAATGCTAACATCTCTTAGCTGAGGTTGAGAACTAAACTGTATATATATTTCATCACTAAACGGATTTGGGAACACCTTAATGTCTTGCAAATCTCCTTTTGCCGATTCAGCCATTCTAGCATTACTATCATTACAGGTCCCTATATAATCCCCGTGATTTAAATGACCTTGCAATGCTTTACTGCTAACACACAAACTAATTGAGTTACCATTGCCTGTAACATGACAAATTAAAACTTTACCGTCTGGGCAGCCACTATAATCTGGGGTATCAGGGTTACAGTCGTCATCAACACCGTTATCTGGAATTTCTTCCATATTGGCATTTACATCTGGATCACCATCATTACAATCGGATGCGTCCTGAACAAATAATCTAGGTTGCACACAAGACTGAATCATCGTTTCTGGATCTCCAAAACCGTCTCCATCTACATCGGCATAATAAGTGTTTGCAGAATTTGGAGTTATGTTAGAAAATAAAATGGCCTTTCGAGTTTGATTCCATGCCGATTCTTGACCAGCACAAAAAACATCCATATCACAATCACCATCAAGATCATTTACATAGACATTACCACTAAAAGGAAATTTGAAATTTGCAAACAATGTAAAAACTCCTGTGCCATCATTTAGGTAAATATCACCTAAACTGTACGGAAGTGTTTCGGATAAAATCAAATCATTATCACCGTCATTGTCCAGGTCTGCAATATTCATATCAATAAATCCATTATATAAATCATCAAGCATTATAGATGATTCTTGGGCAAATCCAATGGTCAAATCAAATCTGTAAATCATTAAATTGTTTGGAACACCTCCTATTAAAAATACAATATCCAGATCAGTGTCCCCATCTATATCTTCAATACCGTAAGCTCCATAGGAACCAAATTCAGTTTCGAATAGCTCAGTGAAATTACCATTACCATCATTTGCGAAAAATTTTGCCGCAGGCTGGTTAATCCCAATTAAAAGATCCTGATCGTCATCATCATCAAAATCAGCCACCTCAAAAGTACCTAATAATCCTTCAAAAGGCTGAGCTGTGGCTTGTGTAAAACTACCCGAACCCTGGTTAATAAAAAGAATTCCTCCTTCAAAAAACACGTCCTCATCCCCATCTCCATCGATATCTGCAAAAAGTGGCAGCAGATCTGAGTAAGACCCAAAAGGTATTATACTGGACAGAGTAAACCCTCCAAGTCCATCATTAAGATACCAATTTGAAATCGGTTGGTTAGCATCGTCTGTTCCCAGTAAAAACAAATCATTATCACCATCACCATCGATATCACTAAACACAGCATTTACATTCCAGTTGTCACCAAATGGCACATTCTGCTCTTTGACAAATTGGTTTGCTCCCAAATTTCTGTACAAGTAAAGAGCATATTCATAAGAAAACACACTATTTCCACTTATTAAGCCTGAACTTAGCACATCTAAATCCCCATCGCCATCAATATCTCTGGTAGCACGAATATTCCCTTCAATGGCAGTATTTGTAGCCCTTTGAAACTGCCCCCCTCCTGCATTAATATATAATGACAGAGGTCTTTTACTCATAAAATCCAAATCGCCGTCATTATCCACATCAATAATATCCACAGAAGAATTAATAGTTTCATTAGACGTTAAGAGAATTTCATTACTTATAGTTATCAAATTTGAAAAATTACCTGCACCATCATTTTGCAAAATCCCGGTAAAAGCTTCTCCACTATTGTTTCCAGAAATAAGTAAATCCATAGTTCCATTTCCATCAAAGTCAATAAACTTCACGGAAACTAACTCTAATCCAGTGTCTTCATATAATTGCTGTTGTGTAAAATTCCCCGTGCCATCATTTTTATACAGATGTGATGCATTGATGATAAAATCCAGATCTCCGTCATTATCTACATCAGCAACATCATTGAATACACTTGAAACAGGAAGCGTATTCTCCTCTATAATTTGAAATACGCCATCCCCGTTATTTTCGTAAATTCTCGAAAATGGTACAGAACTTGGGTAGACAATGTTGCCAAATGCCACCAGATCTAAATCTGTATCGCCGTCAATGTCAAAAAAACGTCCAGAATCTATCACTCCAGGACCGAGATTAGCAGCAGTATCCTCTTCAAAATTATTTTCACCCTCATTAAAATAAATTGTAGTTACATATTGAAATTCACCATCTATTAATTCATCTGTAATGCCAAGAAAATCAATATCTGAATCACCATCTAAATCTGAAAATAATAAGGGTTGAGATTGACTTAAATACCCCGATGTATTAAAATAATATATAAAATCTGAAAAATTACCCATTCCATCATTCACATGAATTATTATCGAACCAAAACCAGGAGCATTGAAAACCCCGTACTGTACAACATCTTCATCCCCGTCGCCATCAATGTCCACATTATAGTAGGCTCCAGATTGCAAGCCCCACCAGCTAAAATCTTCAGACTGAATGAAATTCCCTAAACCATCGTTAACAAAAAGTCTGGCTTCCCACGAACTATTATCTAATCCAACTGAAGCTATAAGGTCAAGATCTCCGTCGCCTTCAATATCAATAAAAGTGGTAAAACTTGTAGCTGCTCCTTCAAAATCATAAACATTTTGAGGTTCTCCTGCTGGTGGTCCAACCTTTTGAAATTCCAATGTTTGAGCAAATGAATTTAGGACTCCAAAGGTTAAAGCGATAGAAATAAATAAAGCTGAAATTTTCATGATACAATAGTTTATGCCATGTGTGTATCGCATAGCGGTGATTAAACAAATGCTATTGTATCGGTAAAGGGAATTTTACAGGAAAAGTTGAATCAGCAACCCCATAATTTATTCAGATTGTGAAATTACTAAAAGGATAAACAAAAAGAGATTTAATTCTGTAAATACCTATAAAAAATGGACCATCCGAAAAGTCTATAAGAAAAATAAAACACTTATTGATTCTCTTTTTTAACAGCGAATATATCAATACTTAACAACTTTCTTTGTGACCTTATTTCCTGAGGAAACATCATTTATTTCAATAAAATACAGTCCGTCGGTTAAGTGATCCAGTTTCAGGTAAATTGCCTTACCCTGGCCATTAAACTCCTCTTCTGAAGTAATTCGCCCATTTACATCAAATAGTTTGATTTGAATATCATTTACGGAATAGCTTATAGGAAGTTGAATATTAACACCGGTGTTAGCGGGATTTGGATAAATCACAGTATTTTCTATATCTATCCCCGAGACCGCCAACGTTCCATCATCAACTATAACGGTAGCCTCACAAACACTTTCATTTCCATTCACGTCCGTAACTTTCAAACTAACCGTATTAGGACCAAAGTCATCTGTAGTAAACTCTGAGGGAACCACTTCCATGGAACTTACATTACAGCTTGAAGCTGTCTGATCTGCAACTACATCCATGACTGTTATTTGAGCCATACCAGCATCATTAAGCTGAATGGTTATATCTTGAGTAGCACATGAAAACCCAAAATCATCGGCATTTGCATCGTTACAATCGGTTGCCATTGTTACATAACCAAAGGGTTGTTCACAAGCTTGAGTCATATTGCTAGGGTCTCCAGAACCATCTCCATCGGTATCGGCGTAAAAGGTATTGATAGGATTAGGCGTTTGATTAGAGTATAGATATGACTTCCTAGAATTCGTGTAGTTGTTCCTTTTTAAACCAGAAATAAAAATGTCCGAGTCACAATCGCCATCAAAATCGTCAACATAAATATACTGACTCCATCCAAATTGGAAAAGAGATGAGCTATTAAAACTTCCTTCTCCGTTGTTTAAATAAACATTTGACACATACCTTTGAGCAGGTCCCTCTGACCTGTTATATGCTACTATAACATCTTGATCAAAATCATTATCAAAGTCAGCAAAGCGTATATCGTTAATTCCGTAACTATAATTACCTTCAAGAATCGGGAGAGTATTTGCACTCAATGAAAAACCTGATTCAACCGAAAATTCATAAAATTTTAAATCTGAATTTACCGATAATACTACATCTAAATCGTTATCTCCATCTACATCAGCTATATCAATTGCCCTAGTTGTTTCTGAACTCCCAATATTAATTTGAAATGTTTCCGTAAATGTCCCGCTACCATCATTTTCAAAATATTTAATTATTTGTTGATTGATCCCAATTAGCACATCCAAATCATCATCTGTATCAAAATCTTCTATTATAAAACTACCTGATATTCCAGAAAATGCAACGATATCGTTTTGTTCAAAACTACCATCACCCTGAGCAAGGTATAATATCCCTCCTTCAAAAAGTACATCCTTAAAACCATCACCATCAACATCGTTAAAAGTTGGAAAACTATCAGAATAACTGCCAAATGGAGGGGAATCCATGATAGAAAATTGACCGTAACCATCATTTAAATACCATTTAGAACCTGATGTGGATAGGAAAAGATCAATATCACCGTCATTATCTATATCTCCAAAAGCTGCTTTAGTATTGATATTACTCTCAAAAGGAACATTAGTTTGCTTTACAAAATCATTGTTTCCTTCATTTTTGTATAAGTAAAGTACCACTTGAGATGAATTATTATATCCCGAGCTTATCACATCCAAATCTCCATCATTATCTATATCTCCTGTGGCTTGAACAACTCCTTCAAACACCTGGCTATAGGCTTTCTGAAATTGCCCGTTACCATCGTTAAGATGTAAGTCTCCATTTTGATCAACAAAATCTATATCAGCATCATTATCAACATCTGAGTATAATGTCGTGTCAGAAATACCAGGAACAGAACTTTGCGAAAAAACTCCTGATCCATTATTGAAATAAACGTTGCCGTTAAGTGCCAGATCCATATTACCATCCCCGTTCATATCCATAAACCTTCCCTCTCCACTTGTAAAAATATCAGGTATAACAGAAAAATTACCATCTCCATCGTTTAAATATATAGAGTTATCCCCTGAGTAATAAATATCCATATCTAAATCATTATCTATATCAGCGAAATCAATTTTAGCATTATAAGCTCCTGGAAATTGATTCTCAGAAAAAATCGAAAAATTACCTAAACCGTCATTTTTATAGACTACAGAATAATTGCTTTCAGAGATAATCAAATCCAAATCATTATCCCCGTCAATATCTTCTAACCCGTTAAGCTTTGCATATCCCTGGCTATTATCTATCAAGCTATTTAAATATTGAAAACTTCCATTTCCCGTATTCAAATACAACCTATTTTCATATTGACCCGAACTAGACCACCAATTAGAAATAAATAAATCAATATCATTATCCCCATCGACATCTCCCATTAAAAATCTTTCAAAAGGATCAGATGAGCTTAAACTTAAAGAGGTGGTAAAATTATTATTGTTATTCAGTTTTATTCGAAAAAAATAATTGTTTGGATAGTTAATGATACCGGCTTCTATAAGATCGGAGTCACCATCTGAATCAACATCTATTGCATGATAATCCCCATCAATACCAGGCCCCAAGAAGCTTAAATTTACTAACGAAAAATTACCAAGACCATCATTCTCGAATAATGGTGTTGTATTTAAATCGCTACTAAAAAAATAATAGGGAGGTTCTGAAAATATATAGTCTTTATCCCCGTCATTATCATAATCGATAAATACTCCGCCACCACTAGACCATTCCTCAAACTCATAGGCACGCCCATTTTCTACATTTGGAGGTACATTTTTAAATTTTAAGTTTTGGGATAGGGATAAAACAGGAACAATGAATAGTAGGAAAAAAATACGTTGAGAGGTAACAATAGCATTCATATAACATCAATTTAAACCACTAAGCAGCGGTATGATTAAATAATTTGCTATTGTATCGGGAAAGGGGAAAATCGCTGGGAAAATTGAATTAGAACTCCCTTAATTTTAATCAGCATGTTAAATTACTAAAAGGAGGCACAAAAAAAGATTTAATTCTGTAAACACCAACAAAAAACGGATAATACGGTAAGCCTATAGGAAAAATGGAACATCTAGTAAATGGTATTACCAACAATCTATAAATCAATATTTAATGATTTTTTTAGTAATCTTTTCTCCTGAAGAAACATCATTTATTTCAATAAAATACAGTCCGTCGGTTAAGTGATCCAGTTTCAGGTAAACTTCCTTGCCTTGAACACTAATCTCCTCTTCTAAAGTAATTCGCCCATTTACATCAAATAGTTTAATTTGAATATCATTTTCGGAATACTTTATAGGAAGTTGAATATTAACACCATTGCTTGCGGGATTGGGATAAACAACGGTATTTTCTAACCTACCATCTTCAACTCTAACGATAGCCTCACAAACACTTTCATTTCCACTCTCATGTATAATCTTCAAGCTAACCGTATTAGGGCCAAGGTCATCGGTGGTAAACTCTGAGGGAACCACTTCCATGGAACTCACCTTACAAGTTGAAGCTGTACGATTAGCAACTACATCAATGGGCGATATTTGAGCTATTCCAAACTCATTAAGCTCTATGGTAATATCCCGGGTAATGCATGGATACTCAACCTCATGAGGTGTTTCATTAGAATATAGATATGACTTTCTGGAGCTGGAACTGGTATTCCTCTTTCCTGAAATAAAAATATCGGTATCACAATCACCATCAAAATCCTCTACATAAATAAACTCACTCCATTCAAATTGATTAAGAGATGACTTTGAGAAACTTCCCGTCCCATTGTTAAGATAAACATCTGATATAAAAGAATTATGATACGCCCATGCTGGTCCCTTATATGCTATTATTAGATCTTGATCAAAATCATTGTCAAAGTCAGCGAAACGAAAAAAGTTAACTTCTCCAGTAAAATAAACATCTACACCTGGAAAATAATTCGTCGCTAGCGAAAAGCCTGAATCCTTCGAAAATTTATATAATTTTAAACCTGAATAACCTGAATTTTCACGTAGCATAATATCTAAATCACCATCTCCATCAACATCGGCTATATCTAAAATTCTATCACCGTAAGAAAGTTCGACATTAATTTGATGGGTTTCCGCAAAAGTACCTGTGCCGTCGTTAGTAAAATACCTCATTACTTGCTGAGTTATACCTATTAGTACATCCAAATCGTTATCTCCATCAAAATCTTCAACTTTGAAGTCACCGGCTATTCCACTGAAAGCCACTGTATCGTCCTTTATAAAACTCCCGCCACCCTGATTTAGAAACACAACACCCCCCTTGAATAATACATCGTCATCCCCATCGTTATCAATATCCTTAAAAGTCGGGATACTGTTGGAATATGTTCCAAAGGGCGGAGCCCCCATACTGGTAAATTGCCCCAATCCATTATTCAAGTACCATTTAATTACAGAATTTGACAGGTAAAGATCCAGGTCTCCATCATTGTCGATATCCCCAAAGACTGCTTCAGTATCTATATCGTTCTCAAAAGGAACATTGGTTTCCTTTACAAAACTATTATTGCCTTCATTTTTATATAAATATAGAACAACTTGATATGCATCATTATATCCAGAACTTATTACATCCAAATCGCCATCATTGTCTATATCGCCAGTAGCCTTTACGTCACCTTCAAACACCTGGCTATAGGCCTTCTGAAATTGCCCGTTTCCATCGTTAAGGTGTAAATCATTATTTATATCCACAAAATCGATATCCGAATCATTATCAACATCCGAGTAAATCGTACCTTGTCCGTGTCTGTAATGATTATTAATACCGGGAACAGGGGTTTGCGAAAAAGTACCGGTGCCATCGTAAAAAAAAATGTTATCATCAAGGGCCAAATCCATATTACCATCTCCGTTCATATCCATAAACTTTCCCATAGGCGTTGAAGGTGAAAAATTTCCAGATAAATTGAGGTGAAGACTAAAATTTCCAACACCATCATTTAAATACAATGCATGGTTTGCTGGATTATACAAATCCATATCCAAATCGTTATCTATATCAGCGAAATCAATTCTAACATTATTAGCCCCTGGCAATTGATTTTCTGAAAATATCGTAAAATTACCTAAACCATCATTTTTATAAACCGCAGTATTGTTATACCCCAAAGTAACAAACAAATCCAGATCATTATCCCCGTCAATATCCCCTAACCCACTAGCAGAGGCAAAACTTACACCACAATCACTGCTAGCTATTGTAGTTGACTGATTTATAGAAAATCCAGATTCAGCATTCAAATACAATTTAAGACGATGAATATGATTACACTCCATATTTGTGGCTGGTTCTATTCTAGATAGAAACAAATCCATATAACCATCCCCATTAACGTCCCCCAATAAAAATCCATCGGGATTCCCAGTCCATGAAGAATTACCACTAACTGGCATACCTGATATGGAAAAATCCCCGTCATTATTAGTGTAAATTTTGTTAGCACGAGAATTTGCTTCAAAATCTATTGTATAGGATTTTATTAAATCTGTATCACCGTCAGAGTCCATATCTATGGGATACAATCTTGATACATAATAGCCACTAAAAACACTATCATTACTCGTCAAAGTAAAATTACCAGAACCATCATTTTCAAATACTAGTATTCTCCTATCATCGTCATAGAAATTAATGCCGGGGTAACTAAGAATAACATCTTCATCACCATCGTTATCATAATCCATAAATACCCTTATAGCACCGGGCCATTTTTCAAACTCATAAACCCTACCATGTTCAACATTTGGGGGCACATTCTTGAAATTTAAGTTTTGGGAAAGCGATAATAATGGACCAATTAAGAGCAGAAAAAAAATACTTTGAGAGGTAACATTAGCATTCATATAACATCAATTTAAACCACTAAGCAATGGTATGATTAAATAATTTGCTATTGAATCGTGAAAGGGGGAAAAGCTTAAAACTATTTCCAAGCAACTAAAATTACGATAAAAAAGAAACACAATAGAACTTTAGTCATTAATAATCTGCAACTTAAACAACTTCTTTTAAACCATAATGGCGTATTAAATTAAAACTGAATAACAATAACCAAATTAAAACCAGTACTGGATTTAAAAACCCCAAATAATTATTACTTTTAAAATCATTAACAAAAAACACTATTATGGCAACAGTTACTTTAAAAGGAAACGAAATACACACGCTTGGAACTCTCCCTAAAGTTGGAGAGAAAGCTCCAGATTTTAAACTAACAGACACAGACCTTTCAACAAAAACCTTAAAGGATTTTCAAGGCAACAACATCATATTAAATATTTTCCCGAGTGTGGATACAGGTACTTGTGCACAATCGGTTAGAGAGTTTAACAAAGAAGCCGCTTCTTTAAACGATACGAAAGTGCTGTGCATTTCCTGCGACCTTCCGTTCGCCCATTCACGCTTTTGTGGTGCCGAAGGCATTGAAAATGTTTCAAGTCTGTCAGACTTTAAAGATGGCAACTTTGGAAAAGCTTATGGCGTTACGTTTACTGACGGACCATTAGATACATTGCTATCCAGATCTGTGGTAGTAATAGATAAAAGCGGAAACGTAGTTTATACGGAACAAGTGGCAGAAACCGTTGATGAGCCAAACTATCAGGCAGCATTAAACGCCCTTAAATAAAGCTTGTTTTATTTATGGAACAGCGGGAAGGATTCCTAATAAACAGAATTAAAAGCATAGGTTT
The DNA here is from genome assembly GCF_028767185.1 of Mangrovimonas aestuarii. Classification (GTDB taxonomy): domain Bacteria; phylum Bacteroidota; class Bacteroidia; order Flavobacteriales; family Flavobacteriaceae; genus Mangrovimonas_B; species Mangrovimonas_B aestuarii. The sequence continues at coordinate 49,337 of NZ_JARACK010000008.1, read as the reverse complement.
TGCCTTTAAGGGTGCATTTCTTTTGGTAAAAACAGAAGCAAGTATCCAGATCCAGTTCGTAATCGCAATTATAATGACCCTTGCAGGGTTTTATTGGAATTTATCCGCAACAGAATGGGCCCTACAATGCCTTGCCATAGGATTGGTAATGGCCATTGAGGGCCTTAATACTACCGTAGAAAAACTATCAGACTTTGTTCATCCACAAAAACACAGTAAAATTGGATTTATTAAAGACATCTCGGCAGGTGCTGTTTTTATAGCAGCCGTGACCGCTATTGTAGTAGGTTTCATTATTTATTATCCCAAGTTATTTTAGATACGATACCTATTAGGAGAAACGTTTGTAATTTGTATTTTTGCTCAAATCAACATCCCCCGAATGGCCAAAACAAAAACGAAGACTAAAACACAAAAAAAGCCCCGAAAAAACATCTTTAAAAAAGAGTTGACAAGTCAGCAAAAGCTGATCCTTGGTAGCTTTCTTATTATCTTAGGGTTGGTCTTTGCCCTGTCTTTCGTTTCGTATTTTTTTACGGGTCATATAGACCAAAGCACATTAAGTGAATTTGCTTCCAGAGACGTTAAAAGCCAAAATTGGTTAAGTAAAGTTGGTGCCTGGTTAGGTGAAGTCTTCATTTACCATGGTTTTGGTATTGCATCTTTCATTTTTGCAGGACTTACATTTTTATCGGGCGTTTATGTGCTTTTAAATGTAACCAAGGAAAAATTACGAAGACATTGGTTCTGGGGAACACTAATAGTTATTTGGTTTTCCATCTTAATGGGGTTCTTTGGAAATTCGTATGGCATTCTTGGTGGTATTGTAGGTTTTGAGATGAACTTGTTTCTTCAGGATTACCTCGGAACGCTTGGTACTTTACTCCTACTTGTTTTTGGTTTGATTGTTTATTTGGCGTTGAGGTTCAAACTTACAGCCCAAAGTTTTATATCGCTTTTTAAACGTGCTAAAAAAGACATTAAGCAAGAGTTTGAAGATGCTAAATCGGCACAGCCAAATCCTGTTGTTGACAATAATTTAAGTGAGGAAGCAGAAGATTTTAAATCTGCCTTCGATATAAATGAAGATATAATTACTGAAAAAGAGCCCGCAAACGGAAAAGCACACACCAATACAATAAACCACTTTGAAGTAACAGCTCCTGAACCAGAAAGCAATGATTTGGAAGTTGCCACCCTTGATGAAGAAAAAGAAGCAGAAGAAGAGCTTGAGGTAACCATAGAAGTAGAAGAAACTGCCGAAGAGCTATCGGAAACCGATAACCTGGCAAATAAACTGGTTGAGGATTTTGGGCAATTCGACCCAACTCTCGAATTGAGCAACTATCAGTTTCCGCCTTTAGACCTTCTTCAAAAATACGATTCAGAGGGCATTACAATCAATCAGGCAGAACTTGAAGAAAATAAAAACCGTATTGTTGAAACCCTTAGTAACTATAAGATTGGAATTGCCAGTATAAAGGCAACTATTGGACCAACAGTTACTTTATATGAAATTGTACCAGAAGCTGGTATCCGTATTTCTAAAATCAAGAATTTAGAGGACGATATTGCACTTTCACTATCTGCATTGGGAATTCGTATTATTGCTCCAATACCAGGTAAAGGAACTATTGGTATTGAAGTACCAAATAAGAGCTCAACAGTGGTATCTATGCGATCTGTGATTGCTTCGCAGAAATTCCAAAAGGCAGAAATGCAACTTCCAATTGCCTTAGGTAAAACCATCAGTAACGAAACCTTTGTTGTCGATTTAGCTAAAATGCCTCACTTATTAATGGCAGGAGCTACTGGTCAAGGTAAATCTGTTGGACTTAATGCTATATTAACTTCATTACTATACAAAAAGCACCCAGCCGAGGTTAAGTTTGTTTTGGTTGACCCTAAAAAGGTAGAATTGACCTTGTTCAATAAAATTGAACGTCATTATCTAGCAAAACTGCCTGATAGCGAAGAAGCTATTATTACCGATAACACCAAGGTTATCAACACCTTGAATTCCTTATGTATAGAAATGGACAATCGCTATGAAATCCTCAAAAATGCGATGTGTCGTAACATAAAGGAGTATAATGAAAAGTTTAAGGCACGTAAACTGAACCCAAATGATGGGCATAAATTCCTTCCTTATATAGTATTGGTAGTTGATGAGTTTGCAGACCTTATCATGACAGCTGGTAAAGAGGTGGAAACTCCTATCGCACGTTTGGCCCAATTGGCACGTGCCATCGGTATACACTTAATTATTGCCACTCAGCGTCCATCGGTTAACGTAATTACCGGTATTATTAAAGCCAACTTCCCTGCTCGTATAGCCTTTAGGGTAACTTCTAAAATAGATTCCAGAACTATTTTGGATGGTGCTGGGGCAGATCAACTTATTGGTCGAGGAGATTTACTGTACACACAAGGAAACGATATGATTCGTATTCAATGTGCTTTTGTTGATACACCTGAAGTAGAAAAAATAACCGAGTTCATTGGTTCACAAAAAGCATATCCAGATGCTCACCTACTGCCAGAGTACGTTGGTGAAGAAAGTGGCACAAGTCTTGATGTTGCTATTTCCGATCGTGATAAAATGTTTCGCGAAGCTGCAGAAGTAATAGTTACTGCACAGCAAGGTTCTGCATCATTATTGCAGCGCAAATTAAAATTAGGATACAATAGAGCCGGAAGACTTATAGATCAGCTTGAAGCAGCAGGAATTGTAGGCCCTTTTGAAGGCAGTAAAGCTAGACAGGTACTGGTACCAGATCTAGTTGCATTAGATCAATTATTAGAAAATGAAGAAAACTAAATACACCCTACAGATGAAAAAAATTATCGTACTATTTACATTATTGGTTAACCTCCCTTTATTGGCCCAAAATGATGCCAGTGCGAAAAAGCTTTTAAATGAGGTATCTCAAAAAGTAAAAAGCTACAATAACATTTCCATAGATTTTAAATATGCCTTAAATAACGAAGCCGAAAACATTCACCAAGAGACCCGAGGTGATGTTGTTCTTGAAGGCAATAAATACAAACTGAATATTCTTGGGATTACTCGAATTTTTGATGGTAAAACCCTATACTCTATCAATCCTGAAGATGAAGAAGTAACTATTTCCCATGAAAATGGCAGTGATGAAAATAGCGTGTCCCCAAGCAAAATGCTATCATTCTACGAAGATGGATACAATTACAGCATGGACATTGAACAAAACGTGAAAGGGCGTAAAATTCAATACGTTAAATTAATCCCTATTGATTCTGACTCAGAAATCAAATACATTCTTTTAGGGATAGACCCGCAAACAAAGCATATTTACAATCTAATTGAAGTTGGTCAAAACGGAACAAAAACAACACTTACTGTTAATTCTTTTAAAACAAACGAGCCATTATCGAAAACCTTATTTACTTTTGACCAGGCCAAATACAAGGATTATTACATCAACAAATTAGATTAAGTACCGTTTTGTGAAAATACTAGACCGTTACATACTAACGACCTATTTAAGAACTTTTATCAGCGTGTTTGTAATTCTCATGCTGATTTTTGTATTACAGACTATTTGGCTTTATATCAAAGAGCTTGCCGGTAAAGATCTTGATTTAACTGTAGTTTTCAAATTTTTACTGTACTTCGCTCCAAAATTAATACCGTTAGTACTCCCTCTTACAATTTTGTTGGCGTCTATCATGGTTTTCGGAAGTTTTGCGGAAAATTACGAGTTTGCAGCTATGAAATCGACTGGGATTTCATTAAGAAGAGCTATGTCTGGCCTTACTGTTTTTATTACAGGCTTAGCCATTCTTACGTTTTTCTTTGCCAATAATGTTATTCCATGGGCAGAATACAACTCTTACAACCTGAGGAAAAACATTGCAAAGTTAAAGCCTGCAATGGTTATTGCCGAAGGGCAGTTTAATGATATTGGTGAGAATTTTAACATAAAAGTAGGTGATAAAAGCGGTGACCGAGGGCAATATCTAAGTGATGTTATTATTCATAAAAAAGCAGATAAAGGTAAAGGCAATCATATAATTATCGTCTCTAAAAAAGGGGAACTTGTTGGTCGTGAGGACTCCGATATCCTTCAGCTTATACTTAGCGATGGATACTACTATGACGATACACCTCCTAAAAAACCAAAGGACAGGTTGCGTCACCCTTTCACTAAAAGTGCATTTAAAGAATATACCATCAATGTAGATTTATCTCAAATGAACGAGGTTGACCTTGATGAAAAAAACGTTTCGGATAAATACGACATGCTAAACATCTATGATTTGGATGTTACAATCGATTCATTGATTAAGGTCCATAACAATGAATACAAAGATATTAACCAAATAATTTACAACCGCACTGGATTAGCTTCTACTGACAATTCAGAAAAAAAGGTAAATAAAATTGAAGGATTAAAACCAAAAAAGAAAAAAATCAAGGAAAAGGAAAAAGCAAAAACCAATGTTGTAATAGAACCTTTTTCTGGAGATATTCTTGATATTTTTAACACCAAAGAAAGCTTACAACTAATAGATCTAGCAAAAACCACTACAAAAAGCAGCAATAGGATTTTGGATACCAAAAAGAAAAAAATGAAGCAGCAGTTCAAAAACCTAAACAAACACATTATAGCTTATCATGAAAAATTGGCCCTAGGTTTTGCTTGTATTATTTTATTCTTTGTTGGTGCACCACTGGGCGCTTTAATTAGAAAAGGAGGAATTGGTTTACCTATGGTTATTGCTATATTGCTATTCCTTACCTATCATTTCATTGGTATTTTTGCAAAAAACAGTGCAGAAGACGGGAGTCTTAATCCAATTTTGGCCAGTTGGTTCTCTACTCTAATTATGCTACCACTAGGCGTATACTTTACAAAGCGTGCCACTGCCGATAAAGGCTTGTTTGAAATGGGCAACTATTTTGCTCCTCTCAAAAAGTTGTTTAAATTCTTTAAACCTTCAGAATCTGACGGGAACAATGATGACTTTGGTTATTTTAAAGGCTTTAATAATAAAAAGTTAATTGCTGTTTTAAAATCTACTGATGAGAAGGAATTCTCTGGAAAAGCAAAATTTGCTGCACTTGAAATACTACAAAAGCGTGGTATGACTAATGACAAACTAGAATCTGAAGGCATAAACATTAGTAATGATTATTATATAACTAAGAAGAAACAGAAAAATTTCAACACCTTGAACAACTATGCTATGATTTTTTACATTGTAACTATAGTACTGTTTGCCCTATATTTTGTTTTTGAAAACAATAAACTACCAGATTTTGCAATAGGCTCCATTCGGTTGAGTATTTTGTTCGCAATACTTTATACTTTTTATTACGTAAAGTCAGCAATCAAACAAGCGAAATTTTTCAATTACATAGGTAAATTAGATTCTACACCTGGTATTTTTTCACGTATACTGGGGTTTCCATTATTTATAGTAACCTACATAATTAGAAACAATAAGGTGAAAGAGGCGTTGGAAGAAAAATGCCTTCAATGTTTAAAATAAGCAATATCTTTGCACTATGATTACAGAAACGCAGACCTCAAACAATATAGAGATTAAACTCAACACCATACAGGAAGCCATTGATGATATTAGAAATGGTAAAGTAATTATTGTTGTTGACGACGAAAACCGCGAAAATGAAGGCGACTTTTTAGCAGCAGCTTCTAAGGTGACACCACAAATGATTAACTTTATGGCTACTCACGGACGCGGATTGATTTGTGCTCCACTTACCGAAAAACGTTGTAGAGAACTTGAATTAGGGATGATGGTAAACAATAATACCGACCCCATGGAAACTGCTTTTACTGTTTCTGTAGACCTTAAAGGCAGTGGTGTTACTACGGGTATTTCTGCATCCGATAGAGCCAAAACAATAAAAGCTCTTATAGACCCCACTACTAAACCATTTGAATTAGCTAGACCAGGACATATATTTCCTTTAGTTGCCAAGCAGGGTGGCGTTTTAAGAAGAACTGGGCACACCGAAGCTGCTATAGATTTTGCAAGACTTGCCGGCTTACCACCAGCAGGTGTAATTGTGGAGATTATGAACGAAGATGGAACAATGGCTCGTTTGCCTCAATTAGTTGAAGTAGCCAAACGCTTTGATCTTAAAATCGTATCTATCGAAGATTTAGTAGCATACAGAATGCAGCACGATTCTTTAATCGAGAAGAAGGAAGATTTCGATATTGAAACGAGATTTGGAAATTTCCGATTAAGAGCCTACGAACAAACAACAAACCATCAGGTTCACTTAGCGCTAACTAAAGGGCAATGGATGGAAAACGAACCGGTTCTTACCAGAGTAAACTCGACATTAGTTAATAACGATATTCTCGGGACCTTAACCAATAATGCCGATCAGAAACTAGATGATATGTTCAAAGTGATTAATGATGAAGGTAAAGGCGCTATTATCTTTATCAATCAAGAATCGCAAGCTACAAATATCATTAAACGCTTAAAATCTTTGAAGGAAACCCAAAAACCTAATACAATCGTTAAAGCACCAAGAATACAAATGGATGCTAAAGATTTTGGTATTGGCGCTCAAATTCTTCATGATTTGAATATCCATAAATTGAAGCTACTTTCCAATAGTGAACAGACCAAACGTGTTGGTATGATTGGTTACGGGTTGGAAATTATGGAATATGTGAATTATTAAGTCTCACAACATAACGTATACAAAAAGAGCTTCCAAATGGAAGCTCTTTTCTTTTATATTTATTCTATTGCTTTTAGAGGATTGTTTTTAAAGCCTCTGCCATTTTTTGGGCGCGTTTCCTTACTTCTTCTTCTGTCCAAGAGAGTTTTATTAAACAAGAGATATTTCTTGCTATTAAAGCATCAGATTGTTCAAAAGTTTTGGTTTCCAGGTACTTCATTCCATCTTTTACTTCTACTGGCACTGGATAGAGCGTTTTAAGCTCTTTTAAATGTTCCCATTTTCTAATATAGTGCCAGTTATTATCATAATAATGAAAGCATCCGTCTATTCCATTTTCTCTAAAAATTTCCATGGCTTTTCTGCTGGTTTCCAAATCAGAAAGAAAAAAGCTCAAAAACCCATAATTCTCTTCACCACCCTCAGGAACAGTTCTAAACACCACCCCTTCTAATTCTGATAATGCTTCCTTAATAATACTATAATATTTTTTCTGAATGGCTATAAAGTCATCAATGCGTTCAACCTGAGCTAACCCCACAGCAGCGTGTAATTCTGAGATCCTGAAATTGTATCCCAAAAATGGGTGCTTTTCTGCCCCCCTATCGTTCCCTATATGATCATGACCATGATCGCTAAAATAGTCTGATTTTAATGCGTAATCAGCATTATTAGTAACAACAGCGCCACCTTCACCACAGGTAATGGTTTTAACAAAATCAAATGAAAAACAACCTAAATCCCCTATTCCACCAAGAGGTTTTCCTTTATAGGTTCCGCCAATGGCCTGACAGGCATCCTCAATCATTACAAGGTTAAATTCCTCACAAATAGATTTAAGAGCGCCTAAATCGGCCATACTACCGCACATATGTACAGGCATAATAGCTTTAGTTTTAGGGGTTATAGCCTCGCGAACTGCTTTAGGGTCTACAGTAAGTGTTTCGTCTATATCTACTAGCACAGGAATTGCTCCCAACATCATAACCGCTTCAAAACTTGCCACAAAAGTAAATGTCGGCATAATCACTTCGTCTCCTGCTCCTATACCTGCAACTGCCAATGCTACACTAATTGCAGCAGTACCACTTGATACCAATTGCGCATGCTTTACCTGTAATTTGTTCTGTAATTCAGTTTCCAGTGACTTAGCTTTCCAATGACCATTTCGAAGGCCATCAAAACCATAACGCATTAGTATTCCGCTTTCTAAAACATCGTTTACTTGCTGACGCTCGGCGTCTCCAAAAAGTTCAAATCCAGGCATTCCATTTAATTTTAAATTCGTTCAAAACTACAATAAAAAAGGGCTGGAACAAATCCAGCGCCTCTCATTATTACTTACTACTTTCCTTAAAAAAACTACTGCTTGTTATAATATATAATGGAATCCTTTAGTGGTTTCCTTACCTTTTTAAGTTCTGAAAACATGTCATCATTTGCACGATACCCAACCGGCAATAACAACACGGAATGTAGTCCCTTTTCTTTGAGACCTAACATGTCGTCAATAGCACTGGGACTAAACCCTTCCATAGGACATGCATCTATTCCTTCTACCGCACATACGGTTAGTAAATTACCCAAAGCTAAATAGGCTTGGTTTTTGGCCCATATTTTAATAATCTCGCCTGGTTTATTCTCAAAGTCCTCAACCAAAAACGACTTGAAGGGATCTAAAATGGAATCTGGAGTATTTCTAATTGCCTTAACACGATTAAAGTAGGTTTCAACATATTCCTTATCTATAGAATATTCAATGCAAATTACCAATACATGTGACGCCTGTGCAACTTGTTTCTGGTTCATGGCATACTCAACCATTTGTTCCTGCAAGTTCTTATTCTCAACAACAGCCAACTTTATAGGTTGTAACCCGTATGAGGTAGCTGTTAAATTGAATGCCTCTAAAAGAATCTCTAATTTTTGAGGCTGCAATTTTCTATTGGCATCAAACTTTTTGGTGGCATACCTCCATTTTAAACTTTCTATAATATTTATGGCCATATTTATATACTTAGTTTGTCGCAAAAATAGCATTTCAGTTCTGTAAATGCTGATTTTTGAAAATAATTCGATCCCGCAAGATTTTTTTCTTCAAAAACTTCAATATATAAGAAACTACATATCAAAACCTTACAAACTCACTTCGAAATAAAGCCTAAATTAATTCAAAAAAACTTCATTTTTGTTTGAAAGAAATGAAAAAGCGTTCTATATTTGCAACCGCAAAGGAGAAATGGCAGAGTGGTCGAATGCGGCAGTCTTGAAAACTGTTGAGGGTCACACCTCCGGGGGTTCGAATCCCTCTTTCTCCGCTCAAAACCCTGTATATCGTTGATATACAGGGTTTTTCTTTTTGAGTTGACAGTTGAGTTGACAGTTCTTTGATTAGCTATTGAGAATATTTTCTGCTCTAAAAACTTATTTTTGATCTCAATAATTTAGCAAAAATTAAAAATCCCTGCCTTTCAGTATCGAAAAAACATATTCCGCAACTCTACTCCATTAATTCAACATTACGTTTTATAACTTTATAGTCAATAATAAATTTAAGTAAAATGGAAAACCCATTCGAATTGATTAATGAACGTTTAGACCGAATTGAAAAATTACTGAAAGACCTCAATAATAAAATTGACGGTAACAGTGAAAACTATACTACTCTATCAAACATTATGAATATTGAACAATTAGCTAGCTATTTGACCTTGTCAAAATCCACAATATATGGAATGGTTAACAAGCGAAAAATACCTCATTTCAAACGCGGGAAACGTCTCTATTTTGACAAGGGAGACATTAATGAATGGCTTAGAGACGGCAAAGTTCTAACTATGACAGAAATTGAGCAGAAAGCAAATGAATATATATTAAAGAATCCGCTTAGATAAGCAACTAACACTAACGCAACAATTCGTTATCCTTTAAAGTGTCAATAAGCTCTTTTTTATTGTAATACCTTCGAGCACCAATGCCGTAGCACTTCACTTTACCTTTGTTGGTCCAATTCCATAGTGTAGAGCTATCTATTCTTAAGAAATCAGCTGTTTCCTGCCTTGTTAAAAACACATCACTTTCATTGGACTTCAAGTCATCAAGATAGTGTTTGATTTTTTCCATCAGCCTATCAGCAACTTTATCAGCTAATTCATCAACTGATATTTCCGTAATTTCAATTGTTTTAGTTTTCATAGATATTTATTTTATGTTTCCTGAAAGATACAAATGGAGTAAGAACCATGTATTTCAAAAAAAATAACCTCTCCTATTGCTTGGTGTTTCATGAATATTGTCTAAACTTTGTATTTGCTTAAAACAATTTCATTAAGAAAACTATGCGCTTAATAAACAGCTAATTACCCTCGCCAAAGTATAGATTAACAACTATAAATTTAGGCTAAACTCAATTGTTGTTAATCATTGATTTTATGCCAACTGCAAAAAGCCTCAAAATCTTTATACCATAAAAACAATTCAAGCGTAATTTAACTTAACAACATTAAAACAAATATTCTAAATGACTAACAAACAAGATATTCTTCTGGATTTTATTCAAACATTTTTTGAGAAAGCAAAGACAAATCGAAGACATAATAAAAACACTATCTTAAATTTAACTGAAATAATAAATAGAGCATGTAAATTACATCTTCATGAAACATTTGATTTTAAAGAAGAAGAAATACTAGATGGATTTTACGAAAATGGATTTTCAATTTTGGAGCCAACAAATAGGAATGTGAATACTGGCAGAACAAATAAAGGAATTGTTAAATTTTCTACAGGAAATCACATTAACGTCAACTCCCAAAATATTTCTGATTTAGTTTCTTCTTTAAGAAAAGGATTCCCGTTAAAATCTAATCCAGATACGATTTTAAGAATAAACAAACTTAAAGAATCTCTAAAGCTATTTGCAAATAAATATGAAAAAGAGAAAGTTGGCCGTGTATAGTTCCTTTAAATTTGACCAATTGCTTCCTTTATGCTTAAATCACAAGGTCACACATAAATCCTCATCTTCAACCATCTTAAACCCATGTTAACAACTTAGTTAAAAAGTAGTTAGGATCAAATAAATTTGAATTTGAATATTTCTATAAATTAGAGATTATTAAAATCTTAATTATTTAAAAATATGGCAAGATGTACAGCACCTACTAATGGTCATCGTACTGCAAGTGGAAGAGCAAACTGCCCTGCATGTGGAGGCAGATACCGAGGGTATAATTCTTACTCTACGTATATTTCACCTTACTCTTCATCATCATACAGTTCAAGAAGCAATAGTAGTAATGGAAGCACTAAAAGAAAAGCGAGTTGGTCTTCATTAGGATCAACAGTATTATATACACCATCAGAAATTCGTACTTTAACACCTGTACGTGAAAATATTGAGAAGCGTACGGATTTACCTGATTTAAGAGATGTTTTTCTTTGTCACGCTTGGGACGACCGTAAAGGTTCCGCTAAAGATCTACACGATTTGTTAGAATCTAGAGGTGTTTCTGTATGGTTTAGTGAAAAGGATGTTTTATTAGGTTCTTCATTACTCAGGGAAATCGACAAAGGATTGGTTAAGTCTCGAGTTGGTATCGTACTAGTAACTCCTTTATTCCTGAATCGCATTAAAAATGAAGGAATAGCTGACAAAGAACTTTCTGCATTATTAGCTCGTGACTTACTTGTTCCAATTGTACACAACACAACTTTTGAAGCTTTACGTGAAGTAAGTCCATTACTAGGTTCACGAAGTGGATTGAGTACAATAGAAGATTCTATGTCTGAGGTGGCAGACAAATTAGCGGAACTTGTTACTCCAGAAGAAATATTAAGTTAAGTATACCAAGTTTAGGTTATTAGAATTAGCTGAAATAGACTCCAGATAAAAGTGTTTGATAGCATTTGCTACTCTGCATCCTGCTAACATAACAACAAACATGAAAGTCGGTGATTCCACCTACCTTAGTTTACAGCTAACCCTGAACTAACAATTAGGACGTGTATATTATTATTAATTTATTTATGATAACTAGAAAAGCCTCTCCCCACCGCTAGCTATTCCCTTTATAGAAAGCTATTAGTTTAAGTAACAAAATCCTTAATTCCGTTTTAGAAGATAATTTCTAATCACATCCTCCAAATCACAATTATACCACCCCTCCTGCTTTAATTGGTCATCACTCATACCTTCAGTCATATCCCAAATTTGAGCATCAATTCCTAAGTCTTTAAAAACTTTCACCTTTTTCTTAATAATTGTTACTGCATTTTCACTCATGTCTGGAACAAGTATAATATTACGCCCCTCTAATACTTCTATTTTATTAGTAGTAAGACCATTGCTTCCCCCATATGCTAACCAAAGGTACTTAGGTAAGTGAATTGAGCAAACTATCGCTGTTTTTTCACTTTCAACTAATACTATTGGCTTCTTATCGTTTCCTTTTTGGTTAATTAAATGCTCTCCAAACAAGCAACTGTAATAACCTTCCTTATTTTTGTATGGTACCTTAAAATATTTTGTACGTCTTCCCTCTTTGGTGTAATACGAAATCTTTGCTTTTTGAACTTTTCTTGAACTATTGATATTCCAAAAGACAGTTCCTAAGTCTTTATTCGTACCTATGTAATACATTTTCTTTACTCTTTCAGTTGGCACATTTCCGTTTTTTTTCCTTAAATACTTTAATAAATTGTTTTCTGGTTGTTTACTGTAACACATTTCAACAACCTTAAAATCAACATATTTAACTATTTTCTCATCTCTAACTGAGTTTGTACTACGCGTTGTATTACACATTTGTTTGTTATTGTCATACAACTGTAATACAACAGGATCAAATGATTTGGTTACTTCGTTCCATGTGTATTTGTTATTCAATTCATCTCTATATAGGGTTGAAGGCAATGTTGCCACACCACAAGAATGACAATACCCATAATGCGTTGGATATCCTTCATAGTTTACAAATTTGTAGTCCGTATTTTTTTTGTTACAGCAAGGAGTGATTAAGCTTTTGTCTCTCCTAGTAGCGAAGGTATATTTCTGGTCTATTTTTTCTAACATAATGCTGCAATTAGCAACATGCAACTCACAACCCAACGCTAAAACAATCTTAACAATTTAAAAACAAACTGTTTAAACTAAATTTTAGGTCTTGTTGCAAGTTGCATGAAGATTTTAAACTTTATCCCAGTTTCTTGATATTGTACTTTTATTTTTTCCAGTGACTTCAGCAACAGATTTTTGACTGGCATTGTTCTTCTTGGCTAACTTAATTACCTGAGGTATACTCGCCTCCTCCTCTTCTATATTTTTCTTGAAGCCCTCCTCCAGCACTACCAAAAAGTTCTGATAATAAAACTCGTTCAATTCAATAGCCAGAGTAACCACCTCCTCTCCCAACACAGTTGCAAAAGTTGAATTGGTTGAATGACGAAGCATAAAAACCAAAACACAAAACTTGTGAATAGAAATCTGCATTTTAGACATGTATTCTTTTACAATGGGTTTGGCTTTCGCCTGACGATTAATTAAGTCTTGACAATACTCAAAAATTAAACTTTCAGCATTAGAACTTAATTCAATCTCAAATTGTTTTTTAGATTCTTCAGGACTCTCGGATTGCAGCTTATATGCCAAAATGTTTTGAATACTCTTATTATAGGCTAGTATTATGTCCTCATTTATTTCCCCACGTATCAACAATGTATTACTAGTAAGTTTTGGAGTAAACAACAACCGATCAATAAAACCACTCTCAAGATTACCATTGGCAAATAAACAAGAGACAAACTGGTTCTGTAGTCCGCCTAAAAGTGTGGGATAAGTCTCATTAATTCTAAAGCTTTCCGTTGTTTTCCGAGAAACATCTACATGACCATTTGTATATCCTTCCAATAAAAAATTACGCCATGCAATACCATCCCTGCTACTTGAGTTGCCCATTTTCTCAACCAAAGCATAAATTTCATCTATTAAGATTCCTATTGAATTTGGGTTATCCGAATGAACTTTATGAGCAGCTTCTATTGATGCATTTTGTATTAGAACCTGTTTTCTTTTTGGCTTACACTCCGCATCAGCGTCCCTTAGAGAAAGTTCTTCCTGATAATCACTATAGAACTTATCATCAACCTTTTTAATTGGACATGTAGCTATTTTCATTGCTTCTGATTTAGCATCACCACGGCTTCCTATGATAGTAAAATATACATTGGCATAATTTGTATAACCAAGTGCTTTTAGGTAAAAAGTAAGCCCTATCGATGTACTAACAGTAAACAATATAGAACACAACATATATTCTTTAGGTACTCGTTTATATTTAAAAGTGTTCTCAACCAAATCTTTAAATTCAACTGGTAATTCATCTATTATTTTTGCCAAGCTTTCTTTTGCTAGGTCAATATTAGACTTTGTCAAATCTTCTAATTTGGATTCAATCTTTTCAATACTATCAAATCTCATAAACAATCTATTTAATCAATGAAAAGTATTTTTTCATCATTCTTAAACCTAATGTTATACATAAAATCAGCTAACACATTGTAATTAAAGGAACCTACCCTTTCTTCTTTTGGGAAATCAAATTCAGGTTTTATTGTACTAAACTCTTCGGTTGTGCTTATATCTTCTTTTAGCTCATTTCCTATTTTATTGAACTCCTTTAAAATCTCAGAATCCAAGCATTGCAGTTTGTTTAGCCTATCTATTAGTTTAAGATGTTGATCATAAAACTCCCAATCCTCATCCTTACTAGGGTTATCCCTTTTATTATAAATCCAGAAAATAAATTCTGAGAAAGATAAAGACTGGAATAACTTTATAGTTTCTTTAGAAAAATGGTTATTGTGATCATTTTCAAAACTTCCATTTGAGATATAATCCATTAATATGTTACGAGTTAAGTTCGATAGTGAAATATTCTTTATCCCACAGACTAACTCTAAGTCCTCCTTTAAGGATTCTGAAACTCTTATATTTATTACTGTATTTTTCATTGAATTGTTTCTTATGATTACTTCATTCTTATTCATAGCTATATCAAGCATTTCTCTTGAATACCCCAAAAAATAGACTATGCTTTATTGAATTAAAAACTCATTTACAACACTGTAAATAAATGTTTAGGTTAGTTTTAGGCCTTTAGAAAAACACCTCTTGAATTGACACTCTCTTTCCACTTTAGATAAATTATTATATCTGATAAGTTTTGATCGAGCTCCCGTAGTTTATTAGCTTCTCTTTCTATCCCTTTTAAGTCATATTTACCACAAATTAGTCCTTGGTTATAAAGATTTCTAAGGTTTACCAAAACTTCTTTTAGGGAATCCGAAGCATTTATAATTAGTGAGTCATTTTTATACTTTTCATCAACGACTGAGAGATGAGACTCTAAACGGTTTATTTTTAAAAGAAGTAACTGAATTAAAGCTCTTGTTCCTGAATTTACCACAACCATTACCTTCTATATTTTAAAGATTTTACTTCAGACAACGATTCTTCCAAGTCTTTTCTCTTGATAATGACTCTTCTACCAATTTTAGTTGCTGGTATAAACCCTTTTTTAATGTAGTTGTGGACGGTTAACTTGGAAACACCAAGTTCTTCTGACACCGATTGAATAGATAGCTTTTCGTTTGGGTCACTTTCAACCAGATTAGAAAGTTTGCGATCAATAATACTTTCTAATTGATCAAATAATTCTGCTTTTGTTAGCTCTTGCAGCTGAATAACATTAGTCATATACACTTTAATTAAGATTAATGCTGCTAAAGTATATTTTGACTAAAACAAACTATTTGACAACTTTGACTTGTCAAAAAAGTAAAGATAAATTATGCTTTATTAGCTATAAAATGAAAAACTGAAATGTAATCTTGAGCTATCTCTGATTTACTTATAATGTCCTTCTTTGCATTTGAATAATTTTGCTTCCCTATTTTTATATTAAATGTATTTTCTAATGCATTTATAATATCAATATCTTTCACGACATTTAAATACCCCCTAGAACTTAAAATATATCCTAAAACTGCTATTAGTTTAATGGGTCTGATTCCATTCTCAAGGGTATTTACATTATACCTATTGTTAAACTCACTAACAACACCATTTGCTATCAACAAATCTATAATTATTTCATAATCATTCTTATCATAAAAAACCGCAAGCAAACCACATATCTCACCTGAAACCTTTTTATCTTCACCCTCATTTATGAGCTCTAAATATTCATTCACAACATCTTGATTTAAGATTTCAAATTTTTTCCTTTTCTCTTCTTTTTCTAATTTATCCAAATCTAAAGGCTCCCAATAAAGCATTTCATTTTTTGGAATAGGTAATCTTCTTTTCCCATGTAAAACCCAACACTCTTGTATTACCTTTCTACTCAATTCAGCCTTTAGTTTAAGCTTATGACCATTTCTGACATTCCAATCAATTTCTTTATACATTTCCATGTTAATCCTAAACTCCTCTTTTTCATTTTCGTTTCTTATAGGAGCATTGATCTGGGCTTCAATGCATTTAACAATATGATTTAAGCGATTTTCTTCGTTATCCAAACCATCTAATAAAACATCCCTCATCAAATATTCATAACTATCACAACCTACCACATAAATATTAGTATATCTATTATAAAGCCTAATTGAGGCATGTATAAGTCCTGAAACACACTTTCTAAAGTCCTCACCCTTAAGCTTATAGTCCATTTTAGATAAGGCTTCAACATCAATATCGCCATCCCAATCTTCCCCATACTTCAAATTAAATTTAATGTCATATTCACGATTTTTAAGGTGATTTATAAGTTCTTGCTTATATTCTTTGAGAGCTCTTTTTTCTTCTTGAACAATTATCTTTTTTAACCTTTCTCTTTCTTTATCTGTAAACATAATAATAAATTGCTCCTGTTAGTAACCAATTAATTAGTTAGCAACATGCCTGTTCCTCTATTTTATTTTTGAATTTAGATTAAAATAAATATATACCCAAAAAGACTATACCTTATACTTTTTGAAATTCTCAGCTTGATCAAATATCTCTTGATAAACCTCGTCTCTATCTACTGGAGGGTAATCATTTTCGGCAAGTAATATTATTAAATCAGCTTTTAATTCTGCTTTAATATCGGCTCTTTTACTCCAGTCAGTATATTTTGTTTTGTCATCTACAACATCCTTTACTTTTTGAGCTAACGAAATTAGCCTATCCTCAGGATATGAAAAGTCATACTTAGTACATAAAGCTTTAAGGATATCATAAAAGGCTTTTTCTTCAAAGTCAATACCTAAGTCCCCAAAAGACTCTTTTTCTTTTTTAAGAGCAAAGTATAGATCAATTATTTCATCTGTAAAATCCTCCAACACTTCACCTCTTAAAACATCAGCCTCTTTTCTTTCATTGTAACGTTGCACTAAATCTTGCATTTTTTTTGAAAAATCAATACCCTTAGCCTTATTTACCTTTTTAAAGTCCTCAATAGCCTTTAACAACAACTGTTGAAGCAATTTAATCTTTGTGTTAGGTAATTTTACTTTATTGATCTTCTCCAAGTAATCATCATCAAAAATATCCTGTTCGGCTTGGCCATTTTCTCCAAGTTTGAAAATCTCTACTACCCCATCACTTGCAAGTGCATTAGTCATCATTTCTCTAACTTTGGCATTCATTTGAGCAGTATCTGGCGCATCTCCTTTCGTTAGTTTAAAAACTATAGATCGAACAGCTAAATAAAAATGTGTTTTATCTCGTTCTTCCTGAGTTAACAATTCACTCCCAGAGCAAATATTATAAGCAGCTTTTAAACGTTTTACCAAATACATGAAACGTTTCTCCAAATCGCTAGTGACCTGAACAAACTCTGCTGCCATATTTAAAGTATGTAATTGCTCAACTGGACTTCCATTAAAATATTTACTAGCATCAAATTTGTGAAACATTCGATCTAATAAATCCAAGTGATCTCTAACAACAACCAATGATTGTTCAATATCTTCAAAATTTTGACTATCGGCTTTATTATACATTGCCAATGCCAAATTCATCTGTTTCTTTATTCCTATATAATCCACAACCAATCCTTTATCTTTTCCTGAGTACTTTCTATTTACTCTAGATATGGTCTGTATTAAACTGTGCTTTTGTATAGGTTTATCTATATAAATAGTATCTAAAAACGGTACATCAAAACCTGTAAGCCACATATCAACCACAATGGCTATTTTAAAGTTTGATTTAGAGTTCTTAAATTGTCTATCTAACTCTTTTTTATATTCTTTATTCCCTAGAAGATTATAAAGTTTTTTTGGGTCATCCTTACCTCTGGTCATTATCATTTTCATGCGTTCCATCGGTTTGATCTGACGTTTTTCTGCATCAGTAAGCTCAACACCTTCCTCTGCAACTTTAATTTCACCCCATTCAGGTCTTAACTCCAGTACATTTTGATAAAATGCATAGGCAATTTCTCTACTACTGCAAACGAACATAGCTTTGCCTTTAATTGTAGCTCCTTCCTCAATTCTTTTTTCATAGTGGGTTACAAAATCTTCAGCCAATGCCTTAAGTCTATCTGGATCTCCCAAAATGACATTCATATTGGCAGTTGCTTTTTTGCTTTCCTCAATCTGATAATCATTAGTACCTTCCTCAGCGCATTGTTGATAATAGTCTTCAATTTTTTGAAGCTCGCTATTATTCAATAAAATTTTGGCAGCTCTACCTTCATACACAATTCTTACTGTTATCTCATCTTTTACCGATTCTGTCATCGTATAAGAATCTATGATTTCCCCAAAAACATCTAATGTAGCATCAACTGGTGTACCCGTAAAACCTACGTAGGTTGCATTAGGCAAAGAATCGTGAAGGTATTTAGCAAAACCATAGGATTTCATAACACCTTTTTCTGTAACCTTTATTTTTTGGTCTAGATTAATTTGACTTCTGTGGGCTTCATCAGAAATACAAATCACATTATTTCGCTCTGTTAGTAATTCGGTATCTTCTGTAAACTTATGAATGGTAGTCAAGAATACCCCCCCACTTTGTCTTCCTTGAAGTAAAGCTCTAAGCTCTGCCCTACTCTCAACACTCTTAATATTGTTATCTCCAATATACCCTTTGGCGTTGCTAAATTGACCAGACAATTGATCATCTAAATCCGTTCTGTCTGTTATTAAAACAATCGTTGGGCTAGAAAAGTCCACACTTTTCATTAAAAGTCGTGATAAAAAAAGCATTGTAAAGCTCTTACCGCATCCTGTAGCACCAAAATACGTTCCTCCCTTTCCATCTCCTTTTGGTTTTTGATGGAACTTTATATTTTCAAACAACTTATTAGCCGCATAGTATTGCGGATAACGGCATACAATCTTGTCTTCTTTTTTTGAGCTATCAGGTAAATAGATAAAATTCCTAACGATATCCAAAAAACGAGCTTTGTTAAACATTCCTTGGATTAGTGAATACATGGAATCAATACCATCCATATCAACTTCATTACCACTTATTTTTCTCCATGCATAGAAAAACTCGTAGGCAGCAAAAAAAGAACCTGCCTTATTATTCACTCCATCGCTGATTACACAGAAAGCATTATACTTAAACAGTTCTGGAATATCTCGTTTATACCTTTGGGTTAACTGTATATAGGCATTATGAATCGTAACATTTTCCTCTATTGCTGTCTTAAATTCAAATACTACTAACGGCAAACCATTTACATAGATAATACCATCTGGTATACGTAAATGACTGCCTTGTATTTCTAATTGAGTAACGAATCTAAACTCATTATTGACTAAATTGTTAAAGTCAACCAAGTAGATCCAAATATCCTTTTGATTTCTATCATCCCGCTTAAATGAAAAGCCATCAGAAAGCTTTTTCATAAAGGCTTTGTTACTCTCGTACAAATCAGATGAAGGAAGTAACAACAGCTCTCTAACTATCTGGTTAGCCTCTTCCTCCGTTAAGCCTTCTTTTGAATATTTATTAAGCAGAAAAGCTTTAAGATCACCAACCAATACGACTTCCTCATTATCTTTTCTTGAAAAAGATTCACCTTTTAAATGTGGATAACCTTCAACAGCTAAAAGATCTATAAAGGCGTTTTCTAGTTGTGCTTCGTTAAATTTCATTACTGCCTATTTTTTCAGCTTTTGGTACCTTTTCATTTAACTCCCTCAAAATGTTAGCTGATAATTTATAATATAAGTTACTGTACCCTTTTAAATTTCTTTCTTTGATGTAATTATCGAGAATCATTTTACCAGTACCATTAAATATTTCTTCAATATCACCCGTAGGCAAAATTTTTACCGCTATATAAAATTCAGGAGTATGTCTATAAGGAAAATAAAAATTCTCCTTAAAACTAGACTTAATCTGCACCAACCTTCCTGTAGATTCTTCTTTAGCATCATAATTTTGCTTATTCTCACGAAGTAAGGTTAACCCATAATTTTCTGCTACTAAAACTTCTCCAATGTCTCCAACCAACTTTCCATCTAACGTAAAGTTTCTGTTATGGTTCACAAACTTTTCCTTAAGTCGATCCGATAATTCCAATAACTCCTTTATTTCTTGCATAATGAGGCTTGTTTACTTTAATTATTTGCTTAAAACAGGTTGACCTAAAAAATTTTCTAATCTCTTGAAAATACTCACGAACCCATCTTCATTCAGTTTATCATAAATAACCTCACTTAAATTTCTAATATCAGAAATTTCAAGTACGTATGGCTTAAAAGCAAAATGCGCATAAACCTTATTAGTTGAACTGTAAAAGTCTTCTTTAAAAATCCCCCTTTCGTTATCTGTAATACATATTTTTCTATAGATACCCTTGTTAACCAAAGCTTTCCCTTTTAACTCTACAATCAATTTTAACTCTGTTTCCTCAGTCAATAAATCTCCATAAACAATTGTAAACATTAGGTTTTTATCCACTTCTGAAACATAATAAGTTAATCGGTTACCCAAATCGCCTTTGGATTCATAAAGCTTTAAATTTAAACCATCTTGCGCCAATAAATCACAAGCTTTCCTTACTTCATTCTCTAAATGCTTTCTAACTGTAGCTTGATATTCTATTAGCTGGTTTATTTTACTTTGATGTTCATAGTAAAATTCAAAGTCTTTTTCTTCCATATATGGCTGGCTCAAATTGGATATATTTTGGTGAAAATCATTTAAGAATATTAAGTACTTACTGTTTCCTGAGACTAAATGATCTCCAATATTCTTATAGACTTGTGCCAACAATTGGCTATGAGTAATATTTACAAAATCAGAATGATTTATAGTCCTTATAGGTTGAAGAGATAAAACAATTCCTAATTTATTTTGATCTGATAGCTTTATTGAATCCCAATAATCTGTCAAATTATTGGAGAGGGTATGATATACTTTACTTTCAATTATTATGGCGGAGTCGTCAGACTGCAAAAGCAAATCTATCCTTCCATTTTCATCTGTGCTAAATTGAGTTTCAGGAGTAAACCCTTGACCGAAATTTAGTGTTTTATTAGCAAAAATTTCTTTTGTTTCATATCTATATTCAAGCAACTCCATTAGTGACTTGATAAACAAATCTGATAACCCGTGTTCTTCTGTTACATCAAAATAAAAGGCATACCAATTGGTTAGCACATCCTCATAGTGTGGCTGATTAGAAATTCCAAGAAACGTTTTTGGTTTCTTTTTAACCTTTGGAATGGCATTTTCCTGTAAAAACTTTTGTAGACCTGTTAAACTCATAAAGTATTTAAACCAATGGTTTCAAAAATCTTGAAATTGTTCTCATCTTATAATCCCCCCAAGGCATTAAACGCTTCTTAGGATAGCTCACGAAAAGAAACCTTTTTGCCCTAGTAAAAGCTACATAGGTATTATTCTTTTCTTGGTTCAATTCTTCACCTCCTTTGTTTATTGCTCTATAATCAGGGAACGTTCCATCATCCATTCCAACAAGAAATACAATATCACTCTCCTGACCTTTCATGGTATGAACAGTACTTAAACAAACTCCAATCTCTTTATCTATTGAATTGTTTGTCAAACCTAAAGCTAATGCAGACTTAAAACCTACCAACGTTGGTTTAATATTCTGTTTCTTATATTCAATAAGTTGATTTGAAAAGTCCTCTAATTCATCAAGGGTCATTTTTTTCTCATCATCTTCTAAATTTTCTTTCTTAAATAGAGTTTTTAATTCATCAATTTTAAGATGAATATTATCTATAGAAGTATCATCTAAAATACTTTTTATGCTTGAAGCAAATGGAAATTTGGATGCTTTTAATTCAGCTTCACTATTAATGTCCTTAATTTTTAAAATTTCTTCTAATCGCTTTTGATGCAACTTGTCAAGTGGATTAATCTTTACTCTAAAAAATAAATCAAATACCTTCATAGAAATTGAACTGTATTTAATGCTTCTATTTCCAGACTTATAGTAAAACGGGATTTCATTTCTAATAAGTAGTTCATCAATCTGCTTAAATACAAATTTATTTCTACCTAGAATTGAAATTTTATCAAAAGTGATTTCTCCTTCAATGTCTCTGTGCGATTTAAGATTAATAAGTTCTTTTATTTTTGAAAGTACAAACTGAGCTTCATCTATTTCTGATTGAGCTTTATAAACTTCAAAAATACCTGGAATAACATAATTTACTGCCTCTACCTTAAGATCCATTATTACATTTGATGCTTCAATTACGGATTTAGAACAACGATAGTTTTCAACAAGTGTAATTATGTTAGCGTTGAAATCGTTTACAAAATCCTCTTGCATGAATGAAGACGCAGATCCATTGAAACCATATATTGCTTGATTAGGATCTCCAACCATCATTACATTTTTTATAGTATCTCCACATAAAGATTTTAAAAGAAAGTACTGTAGCTTATTTAAATCTTGACATTCATCAATACAAACAAAAGAATAAGATTTCCGATATAGATTTGCAACTGACTCATTGTTGGTAAACAACTCATAAACAAGTCTTATAATATCATCAAAATCGATAGCATTATTTGACTTCAAAATATCCTGATATGTTTCATATAGATATTTAAACTCATCGTTATCTGAACCTTCCGATAATTCTTCAGGAGATATAAGCTCCCTTTTTACCGTAGATATAAACTGTAAAGCTTTATATGTATATTCATTCTTCTTATTGGCTTCTAAATCACTGTATATAGAATCAAAGTAGGGTACAGATTTAATGGCTTGTTTTATTAGTTCAATTCTATCAGAATCATCATCAAATATATGTGGCATTTTGTTATATCCTAAAAGCTTAAACCTAAGCTCAAGTACAGACTGACAGAAACTATGAAAGGTACCTACAAAAACATTCCTTTTTATTTTATCAATTGAGTCCAAACGTTCTCTAATTTCGGTAGCAGCCATATTAGTAAATGTAATTGCTAATATTTTTTCATTTGATGACTCGGAAAGACGTTTGATTCGTTCAGTTAAAATTCTAGTCTTACCGCTTCCTGCACTTGCTAAAACAAGAAATGCCCCATCATTTAGCCTTATGATTTCTTGTTGTTTTGGGGATAAATTAATCTTCGTCATCTTTTGAAGGGTTTATTATGTCATTTACTTTCTCAAACAAAGCAGCAATTTTTGGTGGTAAATCTTTATCTGAATTATAGATCAGTTCTGACAGTACACTAGGATATTTCGTTTTATTTTGTGATAATAAATCATTCAATGCTCGTTCTCTACCTTCAGTCCCTGCATAATCTCTAAGACTATCTGTAAAAATATTTTGGTTGCAAGTATCACAAATTTCGTCAGTTTTAATTCGACCTTTAGATGTTCCGTCCTTATTAGCAATTATTTCATCTAAATCTTCTGTATTCAAAACATTTTTTAAACAATCTTCTATTTCCTCCTGATATCCATTTTTCAACAAATATGACTCAAAATCATCTTCATTCTCAAAGTGAATGATATTATCAGGCAAAATTATATCACTAACAGGTAGATCTGATTTAATTAATTTTTTATAATCCTTCTTCAATTTCTTTAAAATATCTGATTCACCATCACTTAGTATAAACCATTTAATATTAAATTTATCTAAGAAGTATATAAATGGAAAATAATTCCCCCCACCAGAAGTACCTACAATATCAATCCCCAACTCAACAATATTCTTCAAAAACCATTTCTTAAATAACAATGGCAATGCTTGCTCTTCAGTTTCTCCTTCACATAAAATAATGACTTTTGAAAAATATAACTCTCCTCTCGTATTTATAACTTGTCGATAAATTTTTCTTATCTCCTCAGTAGTTAAATCATCTTCATTAATTTTTCCAACATGTGTTAAATTTTCTTTTTTTACAACACTTCTAACTTCTTTTATTTTTGCACTACCAGCAATATATGTAGAATGTGTTGAAACAATATTTTGTCCAATTATATTATTAATTTGGGAGTATAGTTTTTTTTGAGCATTGGGATGTAAATGTGACTCGGGCTCTTCAATAGCAATAATAGGATAATATGCAACCTTACTATAATCCGCTAATTTTTTGTTTTGCAAAATAAATGCCTTTAAAATCAAAAGTGATGACCAACTTCTTGTTCCCATGCCGTGGTATTCCATTGAAAACTGAGAATAGTTAATCCTTACTCCTTTATTTAAGTCTCTTAATTTCTTTGTAAAAGGTGCTATATCAACAGTATTATCAGGATTATCCATCGCTGTATCCAGTTCTTCAAGTGCTTTATGAAGATCTGTTAGAACATCACTACGGTCTATTGTTTCTTTATTTAAATCTCTTATTAAACCCTCTATTAATTCTTTATCACCTTCCTCATAATTTATTGAAGATAATATTTTACCTAAATATGAAGTTTTAGATTTTAAATCGTCAAGTATATCTCTATTAGCGTCCAAATAGAAAAAGGGAATTTCATCGAAATAAAAGCTTAATTCATTGTCGTATTCCTTTAAATACCAATCTCCACCTGTTTCATCATGAAAAGCACCCCATTCATCAATTACATATTGCTTTTTCTTAAATGTTTTTCTAATTAAATTTTCTTCAACTACTGTTCTAAATGCAAGAAATTGATTTCCATCCCCATCAATACCAATTCTATCAACTGTAAAAACTGTAGCCCATTTATCTTCAAATTCAGTTAACTGCTTACCATCATCATCTATACTAATAAATAATACATCAATGACAATTTTGTCTCTTACTAAAGCATCTGAAATATGAAAATCATCATCGGATATTTGCAGAGTATTCGATAAAGCCAACTGCAAGGATTTCAAGAGAGTTGTTTTACCTGCATTGTTAGTTCCCACAAGTACAGTGGTCGGCTCGAAATCAATTTCAATATTATCTAGCCCTCTAAATCCATGAACTCTTAATTGTTTTAATAAAATCCCCATTATCTAATTTTCTACTATTTCAATATTCATATTTTCTTCAACCTTACTCATCTTACTTAACAAAACTGCTTGAAGATCGCAGAGAATTAAATTTTCCTTTTTAATTTTTGAGTCATAATTATAATAACTTCTTAAATACTTTTCGAGCTTTTTTAAATCCTCGAATGAGGGATATGCAATTTTTAATTGTTTTAAATCAGCAACTGTTACGTGCCCCAAGCCTGTAGTTTGTTTTCCTGCGGCCAATTGTACAAATTGCGACTTTAGGCTCTTTAGTGTGAAATAAGTAAGACATTCACTCTGATCAGAATTAAAATGAAGGTTAAAAATATGTTGATTAAGTAATGCATTACCACCAAACCATTTAAACACTTCTAAACTAGTTTCTGGATTTCCTGACCAAGAATAAAGCAAAGACCCATTCTTAATTCTAATCTCTTCCTTACATTTTTTATTCGTATAGTTAGTTTGATCAGTTATTCCTTTCTTTAGCTCAGCGATTTTAATAATTGGTGTACCAGATTTATCTTGAATAAAGTCTGAATTTTTGAATGCCCCTCCATTAACATATAAAGCAATGTCATAAACTGGTTTGGACCTCCACCCCTCAGGAATCTCTTTATCCAATTCATCATTATGAACCATAGCACCACCAGAAGACTTATAGGGCTGTCCTTCTTCATTAGGAAACTCAAAACCCACAAACCAATGCTTATACAATGCTTGCGCTGTTTCTTCTAGTTTTTGGTTAAGTCGCTCATTGAGCTTTATACGGTTGGTAACGGTATTGTATTCCGCAACAATTTCTAGCTGTTGTTCAATACTTGGTACAGGAAGTTCCATATCACAAAATGAATCCCAACCTAGTTTACCTCTAACATCTGTATCAGTGTAAAACCAAGAATTTCTATCAAATTCTGATCTTGAGAACCACATCATTAAATACTCAGGATCTAACTTTTTTGTATCTACAACTTCAAATACATCATATGCAGGGGAAACAATAAAAGGCTCTGAGTCCCTTGATAATGCAATAGGCAACCTATAATCTCTACCAACATGCATTCTGTTGCAAGCAAATTGACCTTTTTTCACAACCTTATATTTGTTTAAATTTGTACCAACAACATTAGCAACTGAAGGCATAAAATATTTATCGATATTAATACCTAAAAGTTGCTGACACCTTCCATCAGTATTCTTAACCTTTACTTGCTTGATAAAATCACCGATTCTTTTATAATTTGATTTCAAAACCCAACTCTTTAAAAACGTTTAACAAATCAGTTTTAGACTCGGCTTCAGCTATTAACAATTCCTGCATTTCACTTTGCAATTCTGCCATTTTGGTATTGAAATCTATATTCTCATCACGGTTTACAAACTCAATGTACTTACTGGGTACTAATGAAAAGTCTTTCTTAGCTATCTCATCAAAAGTCGCACTGTAACTATACTCAGGTATATCTTCGTAATTACCATCTTGTCGTTGCCATTGATGATAAGTATTGGCTATATGACGAATTTGGGATTCAGAAAACTGAATGTATTTCTTCTCAAAGGGTTCACCAATCTTGCGCAAATCCATAAACACAACCTCATTCTCACGATTACGATAGTTTCTTGTTTCTTCAGGCAACTCAACTGTTTTAGCTTTTTTGTTTCTATTAAGAATCCAAAGGGTTACACTTATATTAGTAGTGTAAAACATATTCTGAGGTAGAATAACAATAGCTTCAACTAAATCGTCCTCAATAAGTTTTTTACGAATTTTATATTCTTCTCCCCCACCTGAAAGCGCTCCATTAGCCAATAAAAATCCTGCAACACCATTCTCTGAGAGTTTTGAAACCATATTTAAAATCCATCCGTAATTAGCATTACTCTTTGGAGGTACATCGTAACCTCTCCAACGAGGATCATCTAACAGCTCGTTCTCAGCACGCCAATCTTTTTGGTTAAATGGCGGGTTTGCCATGATATAATCGGCTTTTAAATCTGGATGCTGATCGTTTAAAAAGGTGTTTGCTGCTTTATCTCCAAGATTTCCAGAAATCCCACGAATGGCTAAATTCATTTTTGCCAACTTATAAGTGGTATTTGTGTACTCCTGTCCGTAAATAGATATTTCTCGTTTATCTCCGTGATGATTTTCAATAAACTTGATACTCTGCACAAACATACCACCAGAACCACAAGCAGGATCATAAATAATCCCCTTATAAGGCTCGATCATTTCTGCAATGAGGTTTACAATACTTTTAGGCGTGTAGAACTCCCCTTTACCCTTACCTTCTGCAATTGCGAATTTAGACAGGAAATATTCGTAAACTCTACCTATGATATCCTGCTGTTTATCCTTTTGGGTATCTATATTGTTTATGGTATCCAACAAAGCTGACAATTTGGATTTATCCAAACCTAACCTTGAAAAATAGTTGTCTGGTAGAGCTCCTTTTAAAGATGGATTATTCTTTTCAATTGTGTGAAGTGCCGTATCTATCTTTAATGCTATATCATCCTGCTTTGCATTTTGAATGATGTAACTCCAACGTGATTCTTCAGGTAAGAAGAACACATTTTTCATATTATAAAACTCTTTAAGCTCTACATACTTTTCTTTGCCTTCATCAATCAGTTCTTGTCGACGGACTTCGAATTTGTCACTAGCGAATTTTAAAAATATCAGTCCTAATACAACGTGTTTATATTCCGCTGATTCTACAGAACCTCTTAATTTGTTTGCTGAATCCCATAGCGTTTCCTCCATGGACTTTTGTTTCTTGGTAGTTGTTGCTTTTTTAGCCATAAAAATGTCAGGTGAACTTAATCACTTCAAATAAGTATTTATAAAAATTGAAGTTTCTTAGGGATTCTAAAAATAGGAATAAGAAGGGAAACATAAAACATAAGCTCCTAATTATTACCCCAATTAAGTCATCTCGGTATAGGTTAAAAGTCTATTTCACCTTTAAATCACAGGACAATCTATTGAATTACAAACTATTTACTCCAAACGTTTGCCATGAAATCTTTTTTATCATCTTCATTGGGTTTGTAGTATTTATTGAAAACCTCTAAGCTCTTGTGGCCTGTAAACTCCATAATAACCTTATCTGGTATCTTTTTGTTCTTCATTATGGTAATAAAACTACGTCTAGCCGTATGTGAAGAAATCCTATCATAAAATGGAATGGGAGTCTCAATTACCTCATTGCCTACTTTGGTTATTTTCTTTATTTCATGTTTATATCCTGCCTCCTTAAAGACATCCTTAATATATGTATTGAATTTTTGAGTGGAAATAACAGGAAGTTTGTAATCATACTTTTCCAATATCTCTAAAGAGAAATCGTTAAGTGGTATTTTTAAATATTTATCGTTGTTCTTCTTATCAACTACTTTAATATATCCGTCCTCAATATCGTTTTTTGAAACTTTAGAATAGTTGCTTATTCGCATCCCAGTAGAACAACCGAAAACAAAAATATCCCTAACACGTTCCAATTTCTTTTTTTCACTTAAGTCAAGCGTATAAATTTCTTTGACTTGATCTAAGGTTAAAGCAACTTCATCGGTAGCTTGAGCCTTTGGAGATTTGAATTTTTTAAACTCTGCATTATAGGTATGGTTATTTTCCAAAGCCCAATTCAAAAACGTCTTAAACAAACCAACATTTCTCCTCAAAGTATTTGAAGAGTGTTTTTTTACAGTCACACAATAATGAATATATTCATTGTAAAAGCTTGCGTTAATCTTATTGAAATGAATATCCTTCTTTCTATACTCTTGAAATTCTTTAAGAATGGTTTTATGATAATCATACCGCATAATTGTAGATTCTGAATTTGCAGTATCGGTATGATTGTTCCTTTTTGATTCCATAAAGCGATCATAAATAAGAAAGAAATTGTTTGAGGTAGCTTCTACTCTCTTGAACTCTTTATCGAACTCCTTTCTGGTTGTCTCAATATCAAGCTCTTCATTTATGTTTTTATACCTATTAACTAATTCAGCAAAAAACACCTCGTACCTATCAATTTGCCTTTTAATCACCCTGTGCTGTTCTGCATTTTCAGTTCTTCCCTTTAAGTTATTAGGTTGCCTATTATCAAAATCCCATTCTGTAGGCAAAATGCTTTCACCTGTAGAATAGACAAATTTTTTTCGTTCGTTTTTAAAATAGGTTGAAAACAGGATTAAAGTAGGTTTAGAGTCTTTCGGTTTTCTAAGGTTAAAGGTAGTTCTCATAGTTTTTGAGTTGACAGTATCGTTGACAGTAAAGGTATAATTAAATATGTTTTTAGACTATTTTTAAGTATAACAAAAAACACTAAAACTCTCAAAACCCCTTATTTTACTATACTTTACTCGTAATTAAGCAAAAAAGGTTCAATAACCTCTTTCTCCGCAACAAACCTGTATATCTTAGATATGCAGGTTTTTTTATTTTATACCATCACTACACAATTACAAGCAGAATACCTGTTTCAAGAAAACCCCAGTTAGGAAAATAACTCATTTTCAATCTTCCACTTTTTCTAAAATATCGTAACTTTAGAACACATCCCCATCTTCCCGTACACAACAACTCCTACTTCTTTTAAATTAATGCAATGCTAAAAGTCGTGCAAATGAAAAATTCAGACATTATTTTAGCAACATCCCTATCTATTTTAATTAGCATTTCCTGTTTTGGTCAACAGGGAAATTACCAATTCAACAACTATGGCAACCGCTCTATGTTACTTTCCGGAAATGTAACAGGAAGTGTTCAGGACTTGGGTCTAACATATTACAACCCTTCTCGGCTGACTACATTACAAACCGGTGGTTTAGCAATTAGTGCTAAAGCGTTTCAAATGACTCAGGTAAAACTTAGCAACTTTCTCGAAGAAGATACAACAGTAAGCAACAAAGATTTCAACTCAATACCCTCACTAGCAGGAAGCACTTTCAACCTATTTAATAGTAAATTCGCCATATCTTTTATCAATAAATCATCAATTAATACGAATATAAATTATAGAGGAACACCTACAGAAGCAGATATTTTCCAATCATCTCCAGAATTAGAGCAATATAAATTGGATTACAGCTTACACAACCAATTGGATGATGAATGGTTTGGACTAACCTGGGCCGTAAAAGTCAATCAACAAATTAGCTTAGGTATCTCTTCATTTGTATCTGTCTTTAGACACCGAGGGCTTAAAAACCTTAATACAACAGTAATTGAAACTGATGACAACATATCTTATTTTCAAAAAACAATTGGATTTGACCAAAAATCATATGGGCTGTTTCTAAAACTAGGTGCAAACTATGAACTTGACAATATAAACCTAGGACTCAACATTTCGATACCCTACATTGAAGTCATAAAAAGTGGGGCTTTTCGATACAAAGAACTTATAATTGATTGGATCTCTCCAGAAGACACTTATTACGAGTACGATTTAAATGACCTAAAAACCACAAGGAAAGAACCATTAAGTATCGCCATTGGAGCAGGAATACAATTAAAAAAGTACATTTTTCATATAAACCTAGAATACACCGCTGGACTAAAAAAATATAATCAAATAGATATCCCTCCTCTAGACATTGGGGAAGACTCCCCTTTTACACCAAAATATACGGATCAACGTAAAGGTGTTTTAAATTTTGGATTAGGAATTGAATATCACTTGAAGGAAAAAGTAAAACTTTACACAAGCTTTTCCTCTGATGTTAATGCTATTGTAAGAGACACATCAGATGAAACACTCAACAATCTTAATTTAGGTGATAGTTATTTTCATTTAGGATTTGGATGGGATTGGGAGCTTAATTGGTCTAACATAGTAATGGGAGCTACATATACCGGAGGAGGCAATAGCTTCGTAAACCCACTTACCGCTGAGAATTATTTACAAAACCAAGAATATCAACCAAATTGGAAATACAGACGTTGGCAATTTGTAGTGGGGATAGAAATCCCATTCATCAAAGACAAATTGACCGAAATTGAAGATTTGTTTAAATAACCTACAAATAATTATCAGATAAAAAGCACAAAGTGTAGGAATTAACACGCTGTACTTAAATCACTTATAAAAAAACAAATTAATTTAAGTAAACTCGACAGAAAAGATACACTACTGAAAATAAGCGTTTTACCTACAGCTATAGGACTTTTTCACAGAATATAACAAGAAAAAACCGCCATTAAAAAGAAGATATTTATTGCACTTCATCGATTAAATGCAATTTTACTTGTTGAAATGCACTTCTTGACATACATTTGAGTATAATAAACTTTTAACAGGAAAAGAAAACAATCAATTTACATGGAATAAAATTAAATCAGGCTTTAACGAGATTATAATAATTTAATTATCTGGCCCTAAGGATATTAATAGCAAAAAAAATTTCGGTCCTTAAGATTAAAACCTTAAAGACATCGTTCCTAGTAGCCTAAGGAACAAACCACTAACAACCAACACATGAAACCAATTAACCTACTAAATAGGACAGGTATGTTATTGTGCTCTATTTTCATCCTTACCTTGGGTGTTGAAGCACATGCACAAATTACCATACTTACACCAAACTTGGGTTTTACTCAGGCTTGTGCCGATAGTGACTTCAATAGTTATAGTGTTTCTTTTTCTTTTTATCCATCATCAAGCTTAGGGCCCGGCAATCAATTTATAGTAGAATTATCGGATGCAAATGGGAGTTTTACTTCTCCTACTACACTACAGTCGTTATCAAATACCACTTCACCAGTTTCAGGAAATTTTGGATTTCCTACCAATACAGGAGGTGAGAATTATAAAATTAGAGTTAGAAGCACCAACCCTGTTGCTTATAGCCCTGCAACTTCGGTTTTTTCTGCATATTACGCTGTTCATAACCAGCCATTCTCCATAAATAATTATGTTAGTACAGTTAATGTCTGTTCCTTCAATACTTTTACTTTGTCTGTAGACGATACCGGTAGTCCCGCCTCACCAACCTATTATCCAAATCTCAATTATATATGGTATAAAGATTTTGTGGAAATTCCCGGAGAAACAGGTCCTACTATTGATGTGACATCATCTGGCTCCTATTATGTTATAGTTGATTATGGAAGCTGTGTAATGGATTCTTATTCCAATATTGTAGATGTGGAAGTTATACCCGATATTAGTCCCACGATAGATGTCGATGACGGATCGACTACAATTTGTCCATCTCAAACCAAAACACTAACCAGTGTTTTACAAGATCCGGACTACATTTATACATGGTATAAAGACAACATTGCCATACCTACATCAAACGCCCCTTCCCTACAAACTACAGCGGAAGGGTTGTATCATTTAGAGATAAACCATAATGGTTGCTATTTTGATTCAAACGCTATTCAATTAAATTCCAACGATTTTCAATTGGATTTAAACACTGTTGGCCCACAGGTAATCATTCCTGGCGAAACCATTAATATATCTGCCATCTCAGATGCAACATCCCCTACTTACCAGTGGTATAGAAACAATGTTGCCATACCAGGCGCCAACCAGGCTAACCTAGCTGTAACCGAAGACGGAACCTACAAAGTGATAGTAACACAAAACACACCTTGTTTTATTGAAAAAGAAAGTACCATTAACTTTATTTACCCTAGTTCGTTTAATCTTTTGGTGAATAATACAGTTGGGTATTCTCAGTGTGTAAGCACAAGTACAACATTAGAAATTTCACTTTTTGAAGCTATTTCTGCAATAGAAACTATAAATCTAATAGGTAACAGCCTAGGATTTTCTTATCAATGGTATAAAGATGGAATTGCTATTACTGGAGCAACATCAACAACATTGGTGATCGACAATGCAACTGGTAACGGGGATTATACTTTAGAGGTTGATATACCTGTTTTAGGAACTGTGACTTCAGATGTCTTATCTGTTAATCTTGCCCTAGCCCCTGTAGTTATTTCCAATGTTAATGCCCTTTGTGAAGGTAGTTCAACAGTTATCACTTCTAACACAACAGCCCCTGAGTATTCTTATCAGTGGTATTTTAACGGTAATCCTATTTCTGGAGCAACAACAGCATCTTACACGGCTAATCAAGAAGGTAATTATTATTTGAGTATTACCAGCGGTAGCTGTAACAAGCAATCTAACATTATCAACCTTGCGCTTGGAAACATTACTGCTACTGCAACTGTTCCTGTTAACGCCATTATCGTTCCTGGGCAAACTAAACCACTAACAATAACAACGGACGCAATAAACCCTGAATTTGAATGGTATAAGGATAACATTATTATTGGTGGTGCTACTAGTGCAACATATAATGCTTTAGAGCCAGGCACTTATAAAATAGTAGTAACAGAAGATGAAGATTGTGTTCTCCAAACTGAAATAGAATTCGTATTAAACTACCCAACAGGTTTTACAATCTTAATAGCTCCAGACACATCTTACCAAAGTTGCTCAAGCACCTTGGTAACAATGAACATCACCCAGTTTAGAGCAACTACTCCAACGGGGTATATAGATATTTTAAACAACAACTATAATTACAATTACCAATGGTACCGTGATGGCACTGCTATCTCTGGAGCAACCAACAATACCATAACTGTTAATAATACACAACCTAATGGAAATTACACGCTAGAAGTTACCATTCCCGATTTCGGACAGAACAACTCCAATTCTTTAGCGATAAACTTGGCTATCCAACCAATTTCGATAACCAATGACGGTCCATTATGTGATGGAAGTTCAACAGAATTGTCCGCAAATATTGCAGATCCAACCTACCAATACCAATGGCACAAAAACGGAACCGCAATATCTGGGGCCACTAATGCAAATTTCACCACAAATGAGGAAGGCACATACTCTTTATGGGTTACCAGTGGTACCTGTAATATGCAGTCCAATACAATAAGTTTAACATTGGGGCAAATTAACGTTACTCCAACTTCTCCTACTACAGATGTTATTATACCTGGAGAACTAAAATCGTTAACGGTAAATACCGATGCTATTAACCCTGAATTTGAATGGTACAAAGACAATGTTATTATTAGTGGCGCTACAACAAATAGTTATAATGCAACAGAAGCTGGCAACTATAAAGTAATTGTTATTCAAGACGAAGCGTGTATAATAACTCACGAAGAGTTATTCACTCTTAACTATCCACTGAGTTTTAATGTTCAAGTAGCTCCAGATGCATTTTACCAAAGCTGTACTAGTACTTCTACTAGTTTAGATTTAAGTCTTTTTAATGCAGCTACAAGTAATGGCAGCATTGATTTATTGAATAACCCTTATGATTACACCTATCAATGGTATAAAAACGGAACCGCTATCGCAGGAGCTATCAATACTTCTTTAAATATTGACAACACTTTAGTAAACGGTAGCTATTATCTAGAAATAACATTGCCTGGATATGGAATTGTTAGCTCCAACACCATTACAATAGATTTAGCAGTAGAAACCTTAACAATTTCTAATTCTGGTGTTCTTTGCGAGGGAGGATCTACTAGCATTTCTTCTAACATTACAGATCCTTCTTATACCTACCAATGGTATAAAAATGGAATACCTGTTTCTGGAGCGATAGCACCTAGCTATAATGCATCTCAGGAAGGTAATTTCACGCTTAACATTACTAGTGGAAACTGTAATTTGGAATCAAACACTTTAACCTTAACCTACGGAGAAATAGCAGTAACTGGTAATACTTCAGATAACGATATTATACTTCCAGGAGAAACAAAAACTCTATCTGTTACAACAGATGCTACATCTCCTTCATATCAGTGGTATAAGGACGATGTTTCGCTTCCTGGTGAAACCTCTTCATTATATAATGCTACACAGGCTGGAGTATACAAGGTAGTTGTTTCACAAACTGATGGTTGCACCATTGAAAACGAAAAGATATTCACACTAGATTATCCTAACAGTTATACTATAAGTATTGAAGTCGCTCCAGGATATGATGCCTGTACAAGCAACGATATCACATTACAATTAAGTTCTTTCACAGCTACAACCTCTCAAGGTACAGTTGACTTGATGAACAATTCAGATATAAATCATACTTTTCAATGGATTTATAATGGCTCGCCAATACCTAACTCAGATATGTCGACCATTACTATTGATGATTCCTCACTTAATGGAGACTACCAATTGAGTATAGATATCCCTGGCAATGTAACAACTACATCGAATACCATTTCTGTGGAATTAACTGCTAATGAACCTTTAATCATAACCTCAAGCGGTTTACTGTGTTCTGAAAATCCACAAGTCGACATTAACAGTAATATATCTGGAATTGGTTTTATATACAACTGGTTTAAAGATGGAATACTTTTAAATACTACAACAATAAATTCTATAACAGTCACTCAAGAAGGAAGCTATACCCTTACTGTGGATACTGGGACGTGTGTACTTGACTCAAACACTTTGATAATTGAGGAATCAACTATAGAAATCACTCCTACTGGGGCTGAAAACGGCACCATCATTCCTGGAGAAATTCAAACGATTTCAGTTACTACAGATGCTATTCAACCGAATTATCAATGGTATAGAAATGATATAATACTATCAGGCGAAAACACCCCTACTCTACAGTTTAATCAAGATGGAGATTACAAAGTAGTTGTTACACAAACGCTTGGTTGTATCATGGAAGAAGAAATGGTGTTTAATATGGACTACCCTTCTGAAATGATTTTAAACATTGCACCATCTAACAATTATAATGAATGTGAAAGCACCGAAACCATTTTGGGTATTGAATCTTTTGTTGCTGTAACATCGGAAGGGAATATAGATTTGATTGCTAACCCTTATAATTATAGTTACCAATGGTTTAAGGGCTCTATCGCTCTAACCGGAGAAACTAATGAAAACCTCTCTGTTGAAGATTACTCTGCTAACGATACTTATCATTTAGAAGTTTTAGTTCCTGATTTTGCAACTGTTACTTCCAACATATTAGACATAAAGTTAAAATTCATTGATCAAGTAAACATTTCTACAGGAGATGTCTTATGTGCCGAAGGCAGCGAAGTTGAGATAACTTCTAATGTTTCCAATCCGGAATTCACATACAAATGGTTCAACTCAAATTCGGTTACAATATTAGGTAATTCTCCATCAATTATTATTACCCAGGAAGGTGACTATTATTTAGAAGTAAGCTATGATGGATGTACAGTTACATCAAACACATTACAGATAGTTCCATTTGATACTGAATCAATTAGTATTAATCAATCGGAAGAGACAACCTTAATTGAAGGTACAACCATAACCGCAGTCGCATCGGGAGCAAACATTTACACTTGGTATTTTAATGGCACAATTGTAAGCAATACTGATGAAGTTTTAATTACCCAAGAAGGAACCTACACTTTAGTTGCCATAGTTGGTAATTGTGAAATAACGAAAGAGATTCATGTTACCGAGGTAGAAAACTTAGCAGTTGCTATTCCTAATGTGGTAACACTTAACGGTGATGGTATTAACGATTATTGGGGCTTACCTAACCAATATGTAAATAAAGAGAATGTTGAAGTAATTATTTATGGTTCAGATGGAATGGTTGTCTATAGAGCGAGGAACTACATGAACAATTGGCCTGAAAGTGATTTTGAATTTTCACAAAAGAACCCAGTATACTATTACAATATTCTTGAAGATAATATTATAACTCAAAAAGGATCAATAACAATGTTAAAGTAACTTATGGTAAAACACTACTTCATATTGTTTACTATTTGCTTAAACTTTGCCTTTACTACTGTAACGGCACAGGATACGCCTGTGCTTACATTAAGTGTACCTTCACAGAATAATCTGAAGTATAACCGTTTTATCCAAAATCCAACCTTTTCTTTCGTTCGTGAGGATAATACAACAATCTCTATGTACCATAGAAACCAGTGGATTCAATATAACGACTCACCTAAAGCTTACATGCTTAGTTACACCGGTAAATTCAATGAAAAATCTGGATTGGGAATCGGTCTATATCAGCAAAGTTTAGGTGTTATTTCAAGCTTTGGTGGTATAGCCAATTATGCAAGAAATGTTCGATTAGGCAGCAAAATGAATTTAACTTTAGGTTTTAACCTAGCGTATTATAGTAGTGGTGTTAACACTAACAAAACCATTACAGCACAAGATGATCCGTTATTGTATGCTTACAGAAATACATCATTACTTACCATAAAGCCAGGTATCAATTTGTCCTATGGTAATTTTGATATTGGTGCCTATGCTGATAATATGATCGATTATGATTTTAAAACCAGTAAAATGGCAAATGATTTTATAGACAAAACCTATACAGGCCATTTAATGTACACCCATAACTTTGTTGCTGGCGTAGGTGCCTTTACCAACAGTAATTTAAGATTAATGTTGCGAGGTAAAATGTCTGAATCATTTGGTTTTGGTCTAGGTGGTGGTGTTATGGTCGATTTTCCAAGGATGGGCTGGATACAAACTGAAGTTGATCCTTATTACGGTGTTGGAGCTGGTATGGGCTTTTATCTTACAAAGCGTTTGGCAATAGGGTATACCTACGAGCAGACTATCAAAGAAGGTTTAGTAAACCTTGGCCCTACCCACGAATTGAACATTGCTTTCGCTATAAAAGAAAGAAAAGGTGTAAAAAGAGATATCCCTGTAGTAGCAGAAAATCAACAGAACCAATCTTCTGAAAATCAAAGCGAGAATACCGATGAGGCTAAAAATGAAGACCAAACGGAATCTCAAGAAGATTTGGCCTATAATGGTGATAGCTCTATGCCTAATGATACCCCAAGTATGTCTGAAGCTGAAAGAAAACAGGCCGTCTCTGAACTACAGTCGCAATTAGATGAGCAAAACCAATATTTACTGGATATGCTTTTAAAAGAAGATTCCCTTACTGGTTTGAAAAAATCTGAACTAGAAAAAAAGATCAAAAATCTTCAAGAATATGCACAAAGGGAAAAGAATTTCAATACCGAAAATGGTAATATAAAAACCATGATCATTAAAAATGAAAATCCTTCTGCACCTCCAATTGAGCCTAAATCAATAGATGATTTAAAATATGCTAAAGGAGGGTATTATCTTGTTTCACGACCTGCAAATGGAAATGATAATGGCATGTATAACCTAAAATACTTCAACCAATTGCCTGATGCTGTTCGCGCCTACCATGTAAAGCTTAAAGCAGGGACCGAAAAAGAACTTTACATCATTCAAGTTGAAAGCAATGCACCTACTAGTCAATCTGTTGCATTATATAATCAGCCATCAAATAATAATACAGATACTTCTTCAAGTGAATCGTCTAAAAATCGCGTATTCGACAATTCTTACGGAACAAATTCAAATACGCAAAATATGAGCAAGTCTAAGGCAGAAAATCCTACCAACAGATTAGCCCAAACGACAACTGCAAACAACTCCAATGAGACAAGTAGAATTAATGGCGGTGCAAATTCACAAGAAAAACAATCAAATAATAAAGAGGCCAATAGATTATTGGCTCAAAATGACTCCAATAAATCAACCAGTAAAATTAATGGCTCTGATGAAACTATAGCTTCAAAGAATTCATCAGTTTCTAAAGAAAATGGAACTAATAAAAAAATAGCCTCCAATTCAAGCATTAAAGTATCGAACACAAAAACATCTGATTCTAAAAAAATTACAACCCCAAATACCAAATCTAATGACAATAACAACAAAACCTCTGTGGCTTCAGGAGACAAAAAAACAGTTCCTGAAAAAAGAAATGCCCCTAAGGGAAGCGTTTCCATGAACATTGACGGCGTAGATCCCGGCTACTATATCGTGGCCAACGTATTTTCAGAATTTCCAAATGCTGAATATTTTGTGGTAACATTAAACAAAAAAGGAATAGACGCCAACTTTTTTGCAAACCCTAAAAACAACTATATGTATGTGTATTTAAAGCGTTTTGATACTTGGAACGAGGCTCTCGATTCCTATCACTCTAACGTAAATAATACCTATTACGGAAATATCTGGATAATGAGTATCAATGAAAAATTACTTTATGGATACTAAAAAGTATGAGACTAAGAAAATTGATTGAAGCATACCCCACATGCTATAAATGTTAACCGTTATGAAAACACCTACTTTTGTGAAATCAGCTTTAATAGCTGTATGTATTTTGATGGGTATTTCGGCTCTAGCGCAAAACTATCAGCCGTTTTCGCCTAGATTCGAACAAACCCTTAGAGGAGATATCCTACTTATAGGTAATACTATAGTTGAAAGGGCTTCTTCGGGAAATCCTGGAGGAAATTCCAATTTCAACTCCAATTCCAATATGGTCTATATTGATATAGACAGTGATCCAACAACCTTTAGTTCCAGTAGTGCAGACCTAGTAAGGCCTGACGAAAGTACTTGTTTTAATGTTGTTTATGCAGGTCTTTATTGGAGTGCTATCTATCAAGGTAGTGATAGGAGTGGTATTAACCAGATTAAATTCAAGGAACCAGGAGCGACCTCCTATACCGATATTACTGGTGAAATCCTTTATGATGCTGGAAGTACTCCAATAGGTGATGACGGTGCTAAACCTTATGCCTGTTATTATGATGTGACCGATATTGTTACCGTATTACCAACCACAGAAGGTACCTACACTGTAGCTAATGTTACATCAAGTGAAGGCTTATTAGGCGATACAGGATTAGCTTCGGGGTGGTCTATTTTCATCGTATTCGAAGACCCTAACTATCCTGGAAAATACATTGCCTCTTCTGATGGATTTAGTGCCATTGATGACTCTACAACGCTTAACATCCCTTATTCAGGATTTAGCACAATTCCTGCGGGACCTGTTAGAGCAAAATATGCCTTTTCTGCTCTTGAAGGTGATGGGCCTGAAAATGGTGATTTTCTAAAACTTAACGGTTCTAAATTGAGCACGCCTACAGGCCGTAACCAAAACAACTATTTTAACAGCTCATTCACAAAACTTAACGGACAGTTCTCTGCACGTAACCCTTATGATCCGAACACTAGAGGATTAGATGCCGGTGTTTCAGATGTACCTAACCCAGCTAATAATGTAATAGATAACAATGAAACAAGTTTAACTTTTCAACCAGGTACTACTGGCGATGAATACTATTTTTATTTTCATGGTTTAGCTATAGAAATTATACAACCGGAAATTCCTCTTGTTAAAACAGTTGAAGATACTGCTGGAAATATCATTAATGATGCTAACGTAACTCTTGGTCAAGAACTTGATTATGTTTTAACATTCCAAAATATAGGAAATGATGGGGCCACTAACTACACCATCACAGATGTACTACCTACCAATGTAGACTTCTTGTCTGTCGATTTATCGGGGGCTCCGGGAGTAACTTACACATACGATCCTATTGCCCATTCATTAGTTTTTACTATACCAGATTCTTTGATTGAAGAAGGTGACCCAGAATATTCTATTCGAATTAAAGTAAAAGTAGTCGATGAATGTAATGAACTGCGTGACGCATGTTCTAATCTAATTGAAAACCTAGCTTATTCAACTTATTACAGCTACAATTCGGGGAACGTAGTTGCTGAACAAGATCCTAGTGGTAGTGCCATTGACGGTTGTGGCGATATTATACCTGGATCTACAAATTTCTTGGTAGGCATTGACGGTTGTGACTACATAAGAGAAGAAGTGCTTTGTGGTGGAAGTGTAACGTTAACTGCTGGTGATGGTTACCTAGCATACCAGTGGTATCAAGGAGATCCAGCTACAGGTACACCTATTGGAAACAACCAAAGTGTAACAGTAACATCTACAGGAACCTATACAGTTGTTAACACGGCTCCAGACCCATGTTTATCAATTACCGAAACGGTAAATGTTGTTCTCTTTGGTGCAGACATGGATAACCCTGTAACTCCGTATGCTAATCAAGTAGTTGTATGTCCTAATGATGGTACGGAGTTACCAGAAATTTTCTTGTGTGGAGCAGATGATACGCAACTTATTGAAACTAATATCACTGATGCTACAAGTATAACTTGGGATGTTCTTAACGAAGGTAGCTGTACAACTGAAGCACCTACCGACTGTCCGAACACCTCTCCTACTTGCTCATGGACGGAAGTAGGCACTGGACCAACCTATAATGTAACAGCTGCTGGTCAATATCAGTTAACCATTACCTATCAAAATGGATGTTTTAAGAGATTCTATTTCAACGTTTACCAGAACATATTCACTCCTGATGAAACACATAGTGATATTATATGTGACACAGATGGACAGATTATTGTAACCGGTGTACCTGCTGGTTATGAATATAGTATTGTAAGCGCCTCAGGGCCATACCAAACTAGTAATATATTTACAATTACTACTCCTGGAGATTATACGGTATTCATCCGTCCAATTGGTGTGCCAATCAACCCTTGTATTTTTACAATTCCTAATATTCCAATCAGACAACGTGATTTCTCTGTTGATTTAATCACCAATCAACCTCTTTGTCATGATGATTTTGGAGATATCACAGTTCATGTTAATGACGTAAATCCACAGTATTACTACGAATTAATTCAAAATGGTGCTGTTATTAATGACGTTGGACCAATTGATGACAATGCTTATACTTTTTCAAACCTTAACGCTGGTGATTACACATTAAACATCAATACCGACGATGGATGTATTTTCTCTGGTGATACTAACATAATAGTTCCTGAAGAACTTACAGCCGATGTTGTTCTTACACAGCCTTTAACCTGTGAAGACGGAGCATTTAATATTCTTGCTGAAGGGGGTACTCCTCCTTATGTATATTTTATTAATAGTACTACCGAATTCCAATCGGCATCAAATTACACAGTTTCAACACCTGGAACTTACGATATCACTGTAATAGATTATAACAACTGTTCTGCTACTACTCAAATAGTTGTAGATCAAGTTCAAGATCCAGAGTATACGGTGAATCACACAGATATTCAATGTAACGGTAACGATGACGGAACCATTACTATCAATACTACAAACTCCAATGGCT
Source organism: Mangrovimonas aestuarii (assembly GCF_028767185.1). Taxonomy (GTDB): domain Bacteria; phylum Bacteroidota; class Bacteroidia; order Flavobacteriales; family Flavobacteriaceae; genus Mangrovimonas_B; species Mangrovimonas_B aestuarii. Next base: position 7,080 of record NZ_JARACK010000008.1, on the reverse strand, counting down.
ATACTATGGCTTACAGTATTGATAACGGAACTACATTCTCTGCTGCTAACACGTTTACAAACCTTGCACCAGGAACATACAATATCGTTATTAACTATACTTTGAGTGGCGTTACATGTAGCACTACTGAAACTGTGGTTATTAATGACGTTCCTTTACTTCAAGCCGCTGCTTCTGTTACTCAGGAATATACTTGTTTAACATCTGGTACGATTGAAGGTATTAACGTATCTGGTGGTACACCTCCATATCAATACAGTATTGACGGAGTAAACTTCCAAGCCTCTGGAACATTTACCAATCTAACGAATGGGGATTATACCATTACTGTTATGGATGCCAATGGTTGTACTGTTACCACAAATACCATTACTTTGGATGAGTTAAATCCTCCAACCGATTTAACTTTCAGTAGTACAGCAGTAAACTGCCCTAATTTAACATCAGATGTAACAGTAACTACTGTAGGAACCAACACACCCTATACGTATCAAATTACTGCACCTGTAACAGTAAACAATGGTACCAATAACACCTTTACAGGTCTTGCTCCAGGAACTTATACCTTCTTAGTTACAGATGCTAAAGATTGTACTTACGAGGAAACTTATACTATAAACGACATCACTCCTATCTCAATTAACGGACAGGTAATTAATAATGTTGATTGTTTTGGTGCCTCTACTGGGAATGCCATCTTTAACGTCTCTGGATATACTGGAACTTATAGTTACACCTTAAATGGTGGTTCGGCTATTACTGGACAGTCGTCATCATCAATTAACGTTTCGAATGTAGCTGCAGGTACATACACAATAGTAGTTACAGACGAAACAACAAACTGTACCGCAACAACTTCAGTAACAATAGACCAACCTACAGCTCCACTTGCTGATGCTGGGACTACGGTATCTCCTATCACATGTTTAAATGATGGTAGTGTAACTATTAATACTACTGGTGGTTGGGGTAACAATCAATACACCTTAACATTACCTGACGCTTCAACTGAAGGTCCTCAAAATAATTCAACATTCGCTGGATTATCTCAAGCAGGTAGTTATACTTACACTATTGAAGATTTTGGAGGATGTACCATTACTGGAACATTCAATTTGGTAACACCTACAGCTCCTATAGCAACTATCAATGCTACGTCAGATCTTTGTTACGACGGTACTGATGCTGCCACAATTGTTGTAGATGTAACGGGCGGTGTTGCCCCTTATACTTACAGTTTAAATGGTGGTGCTTACCAAACAAGTAACACTTTTGCCAACTTAACGCCAGGAACATATTCTGTTACTGTTCAAGATGCTTACGGATGTACTTCTGTAGCAGTTAGCCAAACTATTGCTGATCAATTAACTGCTGCTGCTGTTTTAACCAAAAACTTAGATTGTACAGCGAGTCCAGATGCCGAAATTACAGTAACCATTAATGGCGGAACTACAGCTTATGCTTATCAGGCGTCTTATAACGGAGGTGCTTTATCTGCTTCTACTGCTATATCAGGAAACTCTTTTGTTTATAATACTGCTAATGCAGGGACTTACGATTTCATAATTACAGATGCAATTGGCTGTACGGTACAAACAGCTACCGTAACTGTAACGCCTTTACCAGTGTTAAATGCTCCAACCTTGGCTATTGCACAGGACATTCTTTGTAATGGAGATAGTTCTGGTGCTATTACTGTAACTCCTTCAGGCGGACTTGCTCCTTATACAATTGAAGTAGTAAACAATTCTACTGGACAAAACTACGGAAGTCAGACCTCAGGATTGAATGCTGGAGATTACACAGTTACTGTAACCGATGCAAACTCTTGTACGGAGACTGCAAATATTACTATTAACCAACCTGATGCCATTACTTATAATGTTTCAACGGTTGATATTAGCTGTAATAATCCTGGCGGCACACAATATGGGGAAATTATTGTTGAAAATGTAACAGGAGGAACTGCTGAATATACCTACTATGTTAGCAATAACTTTGGCTATTCAGATTCCTATACAACAACTGCAGGAGGTGAAGATCACTCATTTACCATTCTTGATTTTGGAATTTATCAAGTAGATGTAATCGATGCCAACGGATGTTCTGTTATCACAAACAACATAAGTATTGCCTCACCTCCAAGTGATCTTACTATAGATATTTCTACTACAACCGTTGACTGTTCAACCGGTGGTACTGCAGTGATTACTGTAACAGCAGCAGTACTAAGTGGTAACTATGAATTTGCTATTTTAGAAACAAACACCCTTCCATATTCATCGTCTTATCAATCTGCCGATGCCGGAACCCCAGAATCATCAACCTTTACAGGTTTGGTTCCTGGTGTTGTATATACTTTTGTAGTTCACGACTTAGTAACAGATTGTTACTATTTTGAAACTGCTTCTGGTCCAATTGATTCGCCATCAAACATAACTAGTACTTTAGATCAAGTAAATAATGTTACCTGTACTGGTGCCGATGACGGAAGTGTTTCTTTCTCATTTAACGGTTACGATGCTACGGCTACAAGTGTTGATTACGAAATATTCAATGCTCAAGCTAATACATCTACTGGTATAACAGGTAGTGTATCTCCTTTATCTGGAGGTAGTGAATCAGTTACCAATGTTGGCCCATTGGCTCCAGGCATGTACTATATTCTATTAACTGAAGTTGGTGGAACTAACGATGGTTGTTCTTCTGCTACTGTAGAATTCACCATCACCGAATCTACCATGTTGCTAGAAGTAAGTGCATCGATAATTAAAAATGATAACTGTAATCCTAATGCTGGTGTTATCTCTGCAACTGGGCAATATGGAACAGCTCCATATCAGTACCAATTGGTTGCTGTTGGGGACCCTGCTCCTACTGCTTCTACCTGGACGGGATCAACTAGTGGTGTATTCAATGCCGAAGGTGGTGACTATGTAGTTTATATTATGGATGCTTACGGCTGTATTCAGTCTACTAACATTACATTACCAACCGATCCATCTCCAACAATTTCAATTGCTATGGATACTACTACCACCTGTAACGATGAGGGCAATTATAGCATAGTTGTAACTAGAGATAATACAGTTGGTGTTGCTCCATTTACTTATAGTATAGATGGTTCTGCATATGCTACCTATACTGAGGATGCTTCATTCTCTTTTACTCTATCTAATTTGAATTCTGGAACACATACCGTTATCATTCAAGATGCTAATGGGTGTACAGATACAGAAATAATCGACATATTAACTCCTGTTCAAGCTTCAGCTGCTGTATCTATAGCTTCTACTCCTGACTGTGGTGTAAGCGACGGAATTATTACAGTAAATGCATCGGGAGGATCTGGTTCGTTTACTTATACAATCGCTCCTTCTCCTGCTAGTGTTAGTTTATCTGGTAACGAATTCTCTGGTGTTCCAGCAGGATCGTACACCATTACTATTACAGACGCAACTACTGGATGTTCAATTGATATTCCTGCTGAAGTACCAGCTGCAGAACCTGTGGTTTTCGATGCTTCTAATGTTGATATTACAGACGTAAGTTGTAATGGAGGAAACGATGGTACCATAACGATTGTATTACCAGCAACAAACAACGACCCTCCTTATACTTATACCCTTACAGGAACATCGCCTGTTGTGGCTGCACAAACTAATGGAAATGGAATTTTTACCGGTTTAGCAGCTGGTAATTATGATATTACAGTAACATCCAACAGAAACTGTACAGCTACAATTTCGATTACAGTTGATGAACCTACAGCTGTTACGGCTTCAGCCACGGCAACAGATTTTGCTTGTGCTGCAGATAATACCGTAATGACGTCAACAATAACAATTACGGCCTCTGGAGGAACACCAACCTACTACTATAGTATTGATGGTTTAAACTATTTTGCCGGCAACACATTTGATGTAACAGATACTGGTAGTGTTCAAAACATAACACTTTACGTAAAGGACAGCAATAACTGTGTAACTACAACTACTGTTACTATAAACCCATTACCAGTTATTACAGATATTACTATCACACAAATTACACCTATAAGCTGTACTGGTGATGAAGAAATAAAAATTGAAGTTATTGGAGGGTCAGGAAACTTTACGTTCCAACAATTACCTTCAGGTACACCTCAAAGTATCGGTAACTTTACTTTAACACAACCAGGTTCGTATTCTTTCTTAATTACCGATACTACTACAGGTTGTTATTCTGTAACAGTTCCTTATGATATTCCTCCATTCGATATCATTACCGCTTCAGCAACACCTATTTCAGGAGTAACATGCTACGGTGATACTGATGGATCTATTAGTGTGAGCGTTTCAGGATATTCAGGACCATACTCTTATAGCGTATTGGATTCTGCTGGAAACCCATTATCACCTGCTATTGGTGGACTTGGTGATACCGCAACAAACCCATTGGTTATAAACAACATGCCTGCAGGTAACTTTACAGTTCAAATTACAGAAACAGCTGCACCTTTCTGTACAGAACAAACTGCTACAATTACTGTAGATTCTCCTCCAACGGCATTGGATTTAGAAGTAAACTATACTGAAGCAACTTGTACAGATGACCAAGGGACTATTACTGCAATAGCTTCTGGAGGTGCAGGAGGGTATCAATACCAATTTACTGACGGAACAGGAACTGTACTTCAAGGCTACTCAGCAGATAATACCATTGATGGCCTTGGTGCGGGAACCTATTTCGCAATGGTAACAGATGCTAACCTTTGTGAAGTAAGCTCGTCTATCATTACATTGACAACACCTACTCCAATCTCAGCTAGTATTTCAGCCAGTCCATCGGTTTTGGACTGTTTTAATGACAATAATGCTACAATTACTGTTAGTGGTACTACTGGTGGACAAGGAAGTGGTTACTTATATACTTTAGTAAATGTGGATTCTGGTGAAACTTCTGGTCCTCAACCTGGAACTAGTTTCGGAAATTTAAGCGCTGGTACTTACCATGTAATTATCACTGATGGATGGAACTGTACTTTCACAACTACTGATGTAACTATTACCGAACCAGCAGACGCCGTAACAGCCACCTTATCTATGGTAAGTACACCAACATGTACTAATGATGCAGAGTTGCATATTGAAGCAATTGGCGGTACAGCACCATATACCTATAGTACAGATGGTACTACATTCTTACCGTTATTAGCTTCAAACTCGTTCATCGTTGGGCCTGGAACTTACCAATATTACGTTCAGGATGCCAATGGTTGTACCGTTGTAATGACCAATGAAGTTGTTGTGGAACCAGTATTACCGGTAACAATAGATTTAGATCTTTCTGGTGCCTTTGTGAGTTGTGCTGGTGGGTCTAATGCCACTATTATTGCTGATGCTTCAAACGGATTAGGCAATTATAGCTATGAATTGGTTGATTTAGACTCATCCAGTGTAATTCAAGGTCCTCAAACAACTGGGATATTTGGTAATCTTCCTGCAGGGAATTATCAAGTAAATGTTACAAGTGGCCCTGATTGTACAGCTAGCTCTTCTATTATTAGCATAATAGATCCAAATCCACTTGTTGTATCGCACACTAAAACAGATATTACTTGTAATGGTCTACAAGATGGAACTATTACAATAAATGCTTCAGGAGGAACAGGAGTTAGTCAGTATGCCATTTCTCCAAACTTGAACCAATTCTATGATGATAACATCTTTACTGATTTAGCAGCTGGTATTTACGACATAGTTGTACAAGATCAAAATGGATGTTACGAAATGCTTCAAGTAGAAATTATTGAGCCTGATCCAGTTGCTGCTACTTTAGGCGCTATTAACGATGAAGTATGTCTAAATGAGGGTGACGGATCTATTACAGTTGATATTACTGGTGGTTCTGGAACTTATGATGTGACTTTAATGGCTAACGGTGTTACGACATCAACAGTAACAATAACCGCAAACCAATATACATTTACAGGCCTATCTGGAAATATTTTTTATCAAATTGCGGTTACCGACAGTAATGGTTGTTACATTTCGCCTGCTTTAGAATATTTCATGGCCGCTCCAGTAGAGGTAATTCCTGCTGCTTCTGTAGATGTAACTTGTACAAACAATACACCTGGTAATGTTATAACAATTACGGTAAACCCTGAAGTAGATGGTCAAGTACAATATAGCTTGGATGATATTACATATTCAGCTTCAAATGTATTTACCGACTTGCCTCCTGGTAACTATACCGCTTATGCTCAACATACCAATGGATGTACCAAAACAGTTGACTTCGTTATAGAAGATTTACAACCAATAACAGCCTCAGCTACTGTTGTTGCAGATGTACTATGTACTGGTGATAATACAGGAGCTATCGAAGTTACTGCTTCAGGTGGTACAGGTGTTCTTCAGTATGCCATTTCACCAAGCTTTACTTATGGAACTAGCAATACATTCAATAACCTATCAGCAGGTAACTATACCATTATGGTAACCGACGAAATAGGTTGTGAAATTGCATTAACTAATATTATTGTAAGCGAACCAGTTAGTGCCCTATCTGCTTCTTTAAGTGGTGTCGGCGAGACCTGTCTTGCTGCAAATGACGGTGAGGTAACCGTGACCATCTCTGGTGGAACACCACCTTATTACACAAGTATAGATGGAATTAACTTTACTCAAGATCAGTTCATCTATGCTGGTCTTGTGGGAGGACAGACCTATACCTTCTACGTACAGGATGACAATGGCTGTCAAATTACTCCATTAACGTTCGACGTTCCTGTTGGGGTGGACATCCTGCCTTCGGTAGATGTTATTGACAACTGTACCAACAATGTACCTGGGAATGTAGTGGTTGTAAATGCAAACCCTGCACTTTTACCAGATCTTCAATATAGTATTGACGGAGTGACCTATGGAGCAAGTAACATCTTTACAGATCTTGCCCCTAATACCTATACCGCTTACGTACAACATACTAACGGATGTATACAAACGGCCGACTTTACCATCAATGCCCTGCAGCCTGTTTCGGCTTCGGCTTCGGTAACCCAGGACGTGCTTTGTCACGGTGAAGCTACAGGTA
>NZ_JARACK010000007.1 GCF_028767185.1 Mangrovimonas aestuarii | reverse complement strand
TTCCCAACAAAAGTACATTTCCGGTATCCTTCGAATTGGGTTTTAAGCAGAATGTATTGCTTTTATCGTTTCTGGATTATAATCTATGTCGTTCTGTAGAGCTCTACAGCCATTTCTTTCTCTTGAAGAGGCAATTTGTTGTCTACCCATTTCTTCAACATGCTAGTTTTATTAAGCTTTGATTTTTATGGTATTTTATATTCATTAATAACTCCTCTAGCCATTACGTTATAAATTCTAACTTCATTCCGGTATAGCTAGCAGTATTTTTTTCATTACGATTTCCATTTCCAAAATTTAGATTTTGTTTTTAGAACCTAATTATTCAAAATCTTATTCAAAACTCTTACTTCAAATAAAATATTCTTTAACTTGTATTAAGTGTAAGATAATTAATTGATTAGCTATGAAGTGGAAAGGAAAAAGACAAAGTTCAAATGTAGAAGATAGAAGAGGTCAAACTGGAGGAGGCATGAGTTTTGGAAGATTAAATCCAATGCTGTTGGTGACTTTGGGAAGGTTGTTGTTTTCAAAAGTAGGATTAGTTATTATAGGGGGCTTTTTGATAATTTCTTTTATTACTGGTAATAATCCTATAAGTATCATTAGTCAACTGTTTACGGGCAATACTGTAAAAACAGAATCCACTGTTCCATATGAAGGTACAGCAAAGGAAGAGGAATTGGCAGACTTTAGTGCTACTATTTTGGCAAATACAGAAGATATTTGGAATCAACTATTAGATAATTATCGTGAGCCTACTTTAGTGTTGTTTACTGGATCTGTGAGTTCTGCCTGTGGATATGCATCAAGCGCAACAGGTCCTTTTTATTGTCCTGGAGATCAAAAACTGTACTTAGATTTGAGCTTTTTTGATGAGATGGAACGTCAAATGAATGCTCCAGGCGATTTTGCACAAGCCTATGTAATTGCTCATGAAGTTGGTCATCATGTACAAAATTTATTGGGCATTACAGATCAGGTCGATAGGTTGAGGGGACAATTAAGCAAAACAGAATTCAATACATATTCAGTAAGATTGGAATTACAAGCTGATTTCCTTGCAGGTGTTTGGGCACATCATTCTCAAGAAATGACACAAATGATGGAATCTGGTGATCTCCAAGAAGCCCTAAATGCAGCGTTTGCGATTGGAGACGACCGTTTGCAAAAGCAAGCCACAGGAAGAGTTGTGCCCGATTCTTTTACGCATGGAACGTCTGAACAACGTATACGCTGGTTTAAGAAAGGGTTTGACACAGGTGATTTAAACCAAGGAGATACCTTCAATGCAAATCCATTATAGATTTCCTATTTAATTTGATCAATTTATGAAATGTCTTTATAGTGTTGATTTTGTTGGCGTAGCAAGCATGTAAAACAATTTAAAAGAAAAAGGATAGCTGTTGTTACCTGAAGAAAGAAAGAAAACCACGCTTTTTCTCTTTAATGTGATTTGGAGCTTCTTCACTAGTGATTAACTGATAGATTTCACCCCAGCCAATAAACCCACCTACATTACGATCATCAATGAATAAATCGGCGTGTATTTTTCTACTACGGTCATTATCTAGTTGCTCTTCAGGAAAACTTTTATTCACAGCATAAAATTCAATACCATTAGATTTACAATAGTCTACAGCCTCATCCAATTTGGAATTGCAACGATAGGTCCATAGAATTAATCTATGTCCTTCATGTTGTAACCTCTTCAATGTTTCGAAAGCAAAAATTTTAGGTTTACCTATCGCAGGATAATTATCCTCAACGATGGTGCCGTCAAAATCTACTGCTATGGTAAGTTTATTACTGAAATTCATTTCTGAAAACTATTCAAGTATATTTTGTTTCAATTGGTAAGAAACATTGTGTGTAATTTGAAAAATAGTTTTTAAAATTACAACAATTATTATACACTACCATAGCAGTAGTTAAATAAGGGTTACACCAAACAATGTCTTGTCATTGCTTTTGGTTGTTCAATATCCATTAGTTTTAAAATAGTAGGAGCAACATCTCCTAGAATTCCTGATTCTATATGTTTTATATTCTTATCGATTAAAATGACTGGTACAGGATTGGTGGTATGGGCTGTATTAGGTGTGCCATCAGGATTAATCATTGTATCTGCATTACCATGATCGGCAATTAAAATGGTTGTGTAATTATGAGCCAGAGCAGTGTTTACAACATCCTTCACACATTTATCAACAACTTCGCAGGCTTTAATGGCAGCCGACATTACTCCAGTATGACCAACCATGTCTCCATTAGCAAAATTTAAACACACAAAATCCACTTCTTCTTTTTCCAATTCAGGAATTAAAGCATCACGTAATTCATATGCACTCATTTCTGGTTGTAAATCGTATGTAGGCACTTTTGGAGAGGCTCTTAGGATTCTGGTTTCTCCTTCAAAAGGTTTTTCCCTTCCACCAGAAAAGAAAAAGGTCACATGAGGATATTTTTCTGTTTCGGCTATTCTTATTTGTTTTTTGTGGTTTCTTTCCAAGACTTCACCCAGTGTATCATTTAGGTTGTCTTTATCGTAAACTACATTTATTCCTGTAAAAGTATCATCGTAATTAGTCATGGTCACAAAATGCAAGTCTAGTTTATGCATGTTTTGCTCATGAAAATCCTTTTGCGATAACGCTTGAGTTAATTGACGGCCTCTATCCGTTCTGAAGTTGAAGAACACTACTACATCCCCATCTTTAATGGTCGCAACAGGAGTGTTATCTGAGTTTACCATTACGATGGGTTTGATGAACTCATCGGTAATATCTTCATTATAACTTTTCTCTATGGCGTATAATGCATTTTTAGACATAACACCTTTACCATTGACCATAGCATCGTAAGCTAGTTTGATACGCTCCCATCTATTATCGCGATCCATAGCATAATATCTCCCTGATATGGTAGCCAATTTTGCATTGGTTTTTTCAAGATGTTCTTCAAGTTCTGTAACAAAGCCATAACCTGATTTTGGATCTACGTCACGGCCATCAGTAAAGGCATGCACATATAGATCTTTAAGTCCAAAATTATGGGCAGCATCCAATAATCCAAATAAGTGATTTATATGAGAGTGTACACCACCATCACTCAAAAGTCCTAAAAAGTGAACGCTTTTGTTTTGTGTTTTAGCATAAGTAAATGCATTTACCAAAGCAGGTTCTTGCTCTAAAGTTTTATTTTTTACGGCTAGGTTAATTTTAACCAAATCCTGATAAACAATACGACCGGCACCTAGGTTCATATGTCCTACTTCGCTATTCCCCATTTGCCCTTCGGGAAGCCCAACATGAAGACCATCTGTGCGTAATGTAGCGTTGGGATATTCACCATAAAGAGAATCAATAAATGGAGTGTTAGCTTGATCGATTGCGGAAACTTTTGGATCTGGAGATTTTCCCCAGCCATCTAAAATCATTAATATGACTTTTTTGTTCATAAGTATTGCTTTATTCTGTCAAATATAACTTTTTATGTAATGACATCTTTATTTATACCTGCAAACTGTAATAAATTAGATAGTTATAATAGGTATTATAGTAGATTTTAATTTAAGGGTTCTTTAACATATTTGTTTACAGTAAGTTAAAATTTTGTTATGAAAGAACAATATTGGTAACACATTAAGAAAAATGTCGTCTCTTTAATATATCAAAAAACGAACTTTTAATAAACTATCAACCTTTAAAATTCTTTCATCATGAAAAAAGCGTTAGTTATTTCAGCAATTGCCTTAGTGGTATCGTATGCCACAGCCAAAGCTACTCCTATTGTGCAATCTTCGGATAACGAAATTGTAACAGTCACCATTAACGATGTAGATCCGTTTTGCACATCGATTGTAAAAGGAGACTTTGAAACTGTTAAAAAACTAGTTGAACGAGGAGCCAATGTAAACAAGATGTCAAATGGCATGACCCCAAGTATGTATGCAGCTCGTTATAATCGAGTTAAAATCTTAAAGCTTCTAATTGATAATGGAGCCAATTTAAAAGTGAGAGGCTCTAAGGGATATACAGCCCAAGAATATGCAGAGCTGTCTAATGCTACAGATGCTTATCAACTTATTGAAGCTACTTTACAAAAAAAGAAGAATTAATCAATTAAAAATGAATTGATTAAAAAAGCCTCGTATTTATGAGGCTTTTTTTTTTGTAATAATCTCTTATAGAGGCTTGGATGTGTTCTATACGATCGTCAGGGTCTGGGTGAGTACTTTGGAATTCAGGAACTCGATAAGAACCAGCTGCTGTTTTTAAGATTTCCATTACTCCAATCATTTCTTCAGGATTGTACCCTGCATCAATCATAAACTTAACACCAAGTTTATCACTTTCCAATTCATCCTTCCTTCCGTTTGTTAATAGTGTTTTTTGACCAATTCCACCAACCAAATCGCCTGCATTGGCACCAACCGAAGCTCCCGTTGCAACAGTTTTCCAAAATTCACTTTCGGCAATACGTTCAGCAGAATGTCTACCCAATACATGGCCTATTTCATGCCCCAAAACACCCGCTAATTGATCTTCATTTGAACAGTGAATAAGTGATAAAAACCTGAACACCAAGAAGCGCAAAATCATTTATGGTATTTGGATCTGCTAAAAGATGAAAGTCAGAACGATTGGAGTTTCGCCAGCTATACTTATGTTGACAAGCTTGTTTCCAACATTATCAACAAGTGCTTGATAAGCTTCGTTTGGGTAAAGTCCGCCATGTTGTTGAGCCATTTGTGGAGCGCTTTATAGGCCAATAGAAATCTCTTGATCTGAAATCATGTTGATGGTTTGTGCTCTACCAGTATAAGGGTTAGTCTCTCTTCGGCTCCACTTTTGGAAAAAAGCAAAAGCCACAATAATCAATCCGATGAGTAGTCGAATTAATAATTTCTTACTTCGCATGCCTACAGGTTTATAGTTTCATAAATTTACGAAAATGTATGATGAAGTATGGGCAAATAAAGTGTTTTACTCTGATTTAAAGTTTTTTAAACATTCTATAGTGTATGCCAATGCCCATAATTTCGAAAGGTTGTCCAATTGTTTTATAGCTATTTCTTATATAAAACGAGGATGCTTTTTCACGGGCATTGCACCAAATAGTTTCGACCCCGTTTTTTTTTAGAATATTTTGTCCGTTTTTGAGTAGCTCTTCTCCAAGGTTTTTACTTTGGTATTCAGATAGCACGGCCATTCCTCTTAATTGATATTGATTGGGATAGTCCAAATCATTTGTTTTGTTATTCATAAAAGTAGCCACTCCAACCAATTGACTATTATGAAATAGTCCCAAATGGATTGTAGATTCTAAATCATCTCCCTCAAAAACACAACTCTCCAATGGTTTTCCGGGACGCAGTACTGGCTGTCTCACAGAATAAGTTTCTATAGCAGTTATTTGTTTGATTGTATAGTTTGGATTTGTTATTTTGAATAGTTGAGCTGGCATACCATCATAGATATCACTTTTCAGATATTGTAGTCCACAGTTTTCAATCACTTTTATTGAAGCTAAGTTGTCTTTATGAACATGAGCATAAATTTCATGTAAAAGAAGTGTGTTGAAACCATAGTCTATAGAAGCTTTTGTGCTTTCCGTTGCATAGCCTTTTCCCCAAAATTCTTTATAAAATCTATAACCTACTTCCACCATGCGTGGATTAGTGTGGTATTTTAATCCGCACCAACCTATAAATTTATCGGTTTCGTTCAAGCAAACCGCCCAGCGCCCCATGTTATACTTGGAGTATTGGTCGTATTCTTGAAGAAATTTCTTAGCATCTTCAACTTTTTTAAAAGGAATATCCCCTGTGTATTTTAAAACTTCAGGATCAAGATTTAGTTTAAAAATCTCATATTCATCGTGTTGAGATAACTCCCGTAGATAGAGCCTTTGGGTTTGGATTATGAGCTTCATAAAAATGAAAATATTTTTAAAAAAATACTTGTTTTAATTCAAGCAATAGTTATATATTTGCAACGCAAAGGCGGGAGTAGCTCAGTTGGTAGAGCGTCAGCCTTCCAAGCTGAATGTCGCCGGTTCGAACCCGGTCTCCCGCTCAAAAAGCTTCACTGAAAAGTGAAGCTTTTTTTATTTTAGTTTAATTCTTTAAGCTCAGTATTAGGTTCAATTTCGTAAGCATCTTGTTCTTGTTCAAAAATGCGAGCATTCAAGTCTCCTTTCAATACAATCGAATTGCCATTTACTTCCAGCCAGCTACCTTCTCTAAGTCCGATAACCGGTTGTGAGTTGAATTTATGAAACTCTTTAATCCTGGTTTCACGGGTTTCCCCCATATGTTTACTGTTAGCATCTGGATCTAGATAATGAGGATTGATATTAAAGGGAACCAAACCTAAGGTTTTAAAACTTGGGGGATAAACAATAGGCATATCATTAGTGGTGTTCATTGTGAGTCCACAAATATTGCTGCCTGCACTGGTCCCTAAATAAGGTGTTCCATTGTTTACTGCACTTTGCAAAGCTTCCAATACATTGTTCTTGTATATGGTTTTTACCAGTAGGAAAGTGTTACCGCCACCTGTAAAAATACCTTTAGCTTGTTTTAATGCTTCTTGTGGATTGTTAAATTCATGAATGCCTCTTACTACTTTATTGATTGCTTTAAATGCTTTAGATACTATTTCTGTATAGTCGTCATAACTAATACCTCCAGGACGAGCGTAAGGGATAAAAAGAATGGTGTCTGTGTGTTCGAAGAATTTCGATAAAGGCTCTAACATGTATTCCAAGTAACCACTTCCATGAACAGTAGAAGTACTGGCAATAAGAATTTTCTTCATATTTATATGGTTGTTTAATTAGTTCTTAATGAGTTGAATAAGGTGTTTTTATTGTTTGGTATTTTGTTGTAAATTTAGTTATTCGGCTGTTTTAACAAAAGTTTAGAGGCCATTTGTAAGTAAATTAACTTAGAGTTGGCATAATTTATAACAGTGTTTAATTCAATCTTATGAAAAAACTAATCATTCTATTCTCACTGGTTTTATTGCCATTATCATTAACAGCCCAAATACCATCCAAACGGATAGAGGTTGAAGGACGTATCATTTCTGAAGCTAATGAAGTAGAAGGGGTTACGATTTTTAATACGTCAATAAATAAAGGGACTATAACCGATAGTGACGGGAAGTTTATGATTAATGCTGGATTGAACGATCGTTTGGAGGTTTCCGCTTTACAATTTGAACCTTTTGAGATTACAATAGATCAACAAATCATGGAGTCTGGAAAACTTACAGTGTTTATGGTTGAGCGAATCAATAAGCTTAATGAAATTGTGATTTTACCTTTTGGACTAACAGGAGATTTATCTGCCGATTTGAATTCAGTAAGGACTTTTAATCCCGATTTACAAGACTTGTATTTTGGAGTAAATGATTTAGGAGTATATGGATATGATGATGATTACCGCCCGAAAGCAGACAATTTTATAATGCGCGAAGGCGAGTATTATAACGGTGTTGATTTGGCAAGAATAGGAAAGGGGCTTTTAGCACCATTGTTAAGGGGTGATGGAGATAAAGCTGAAGGTAGCTATTCTTATAAAGCGCTTCAGGATGTTTACACCAAAAACTTTATTTGCGAAAGTTTTAATATTCCCGAAGATGAGTATCAGGAATTTCTAAGTTATATGGCTTCTCAAGATGTAGACCAATCTCTGTACAAGCAAGGGAAGGAAATGGACTTACTTGAATACATTAGTGCGCAAAGTCAGATGTTTTTAAAAGGAAAGAGTGGCCGTAACTAGAGTTCTACTTTTTCTGTCCTTTTGTTTTTTGGGTTTGTCTGTTTGTGGTCAATCTCAAATGATTTCGGGCAAAGTCATTTCCAACGACGACGTTGAAAACATTCATGTTATTAATACTACGGCTCAACTGTTTACTGTCACCAATGCTCAAGGACGTTTTAATATTCGAGCTTCAATCAACGATACACTAGAATTTACTGGAGTTAAGTATAAAGCACTTACAATAGTGATTACAAAGGATATTGTAGACATGAAATATTTGGAAGTCGAGTTGGACGAAGCAGTTACAGCACTCGACGAAGTTATAGTTGGAAAAGTGCTTACAGGAGATTTGATGATGGATGTTGGCAATAGTGATGCTAAACCTCAGATTAATTTTTATGATGTGGGGATTCCTGGCTATAAAGGTCCGCGGATGACACCCGCTCAAAGAAGACTACATGAGGCTCAAGGAGGTAAACAGATTACTTTAGGAATGGTTACAAGTGTTCCTTTAAATCCAATCATCAATGCCATAACGGGAAGAACTAAAAAGTTAAAAAAACATGTTAAGCTAGATGCTAAGGCCGATTTACTTCACAAAATACGAACTAATTTAGCCAAAGAATTTTTTGAAACACATTCGTTGGAGGAAGACCGGCAAATGGACTTCTGGTATTTTTGTTCTGATGATCCAGAATTTGAATTAAGGTGCAAGGGAAAGAGTGATCTTGAAATTTTTATATTCTTGAAAGAAAAATTGGGTGCATATCGAGAGAATATGAAGATTAAAAAGGGTTAAATACTCACAAAAAATTATTTAAACTAATGGAAATTAATACTTTTACGCGTCAAAAAAACTAAGGTATGGTAAGACGACGAGGAAAGTTTATTTTGTTAGGACTTGTTTTAATGTTAACAATGGCTTTTAATGCTATGCATAAGTATTATGTAAGCATCACTCAGATAGAGTATGTCGAGGAAAAGCAATCTCTTCAAGTCATTTCTCGAATTTTTATTGACGACTTCGAAAACCTTCTACGTCAACGTTACGACGAATCAATCACATTGGCAGGAGAAAATGAACCTAAAAGTGCAGACTTGTACATGGGACGATATCTTCAAGAAAAAATTCGAATAAAAATAAATGGAGAGGAAGTTCCTTTGAAATATTTAGGGAAGGAGTATGATAACGATTTGGCATATTGTTACCTAGAAGTAGTGGGAATAAAGTCAATCGATACCTTTGAGATTACCAATGCTGTACTTTTCGATATTTTTGAAGATCAACAGAATATTATTCGAACAAAGATTAATTCCAAGAATGATAGTTTCATTCTCATAGCCCAAAATGAAAAAGGAGTGTTAAACTTTTAATTAACACTAGGCAAACCTCTAAAGTTTTATATATTTCGCGATTATTTTCCAGTAACTAAATACCTAATATGAAAAGACTAAAGTATTTATTTCTTTCAGTTGCATTTGTCTCTGCGGGAACTTTTGCCCAAGAGAAAGAACAAACAGAGCGCCAACCGGGGCATGTAAACAACAACAAATTTAAACAGTTGTACGATGAGTTCTCTACTCCAAACATGTACAGAACTGCTTCAGGAGCACCGGGTCCAAATTATTATCAGCAACAGGCCGATTATAAAATGGATATCACCTTAGATGATAAAAAAGCTCAACTTCACGGTTATGAAACCATTACGTATACCAATAATTCACCAGATGTATTGGATTACTTATGGGTTCAGTTAGACCAAAATATGAGAGCAAAAGACTCTAAGTCTCCTCTTATCGAAGCTAGTGGTGTAGCTCCAGCAATGCAACCTGCGTCTTTTGCATCAGAATATATGAAAGAGCCTTTTGATGGTGGCTTTAATATTGAAGCTGTAACCGATACAAAAGGGGAAGCTTTAACTCATACGATTAACAGAACGATGATGCGTGTTGAGTTACCACAGCCAATGGAACCTGGAGATGAGTTCTCTTTTTCTATTAAATGGTGGTACAACATCAATAACCACGTAGATGGTAGAGGTCGTTCTGGTTACGAATATTTCGAAGAAGACGGAAACAGAGCTTATGTTATCGCTCAGTTCTATCCAAGAATGGCTGTTTACAATGATGTAGAAGGATGGCAGAATTCGCAATTTTGGGGACGTGATGAGTTTGCGTTACCATTCGGAGATTTTGAGGTGAACATTACAGTTCCTGCAGATCATATACTTGACGGAACTGGTAAGCTGACGAATAGAAAAGAGGTTTTCAGCAAAACAATGATGGAGCGTTACGAAAAGGCTAAAAAGTCTTATACTGAACCAGTAATGATTGTAACTCAAGAAGAAGCTGAGGCTGCTGAGAATAACTTCTCTAACGAAACTAAGACTTGGAAGCTTTACGCAGAGAACGTACGTGACTTTGGTTTTGCAACTTCAAGAAGGTTTATTTGGGACATGATGGCTGTTAAGGTTGGCGATAAAGATGTTATGGCCGTTTCCATGTATCCAAAAGAAGGTAATCCATTATGGGAAGATTGGTCAACTAAAGTAGTAGCAAGTACATTAAAGTCGTATTCAAGAATGACTTTTGATTACCCTTACCACAAGGCGATTTCTGTACACGCTAAGAACCAAGGTATGGAATATCCAATGATTTGTTGGAACTATGGACGTCCTAATCCTGATGGTACTTATAGTGACCGTGTAAAGTACGGTATGATGAGTGTGATTGTTCATGAAGTAGGACATAACTATTTCCCAATGATCGTAAACAGTGATGAGCGTCAATGGACTTGGATGGATGAAGGATTAAATACTTTCCTAGAGTACATTGCAGAGCAAGATTTCGGAAAATGGTATCCAGATGCACTTTCTCCTGGAGACAAAACATATCCTTCACGTCGCGGACCAGCAGAAAATATTATTCCTTACATGAGTGGGGACCAAAGCCATATTGCTCCGGTTATGACTAAGGGGTTGAACACCTATCAGTTTGGTAATAATGCATACTCAAAACCAGCAACAGCACTTAATATTTTAAGAGAGACTGTTATGGGGCAAGAGTTGTTCGATTATGCTTTTAAAGAATATGCACAACGTTGGATGTTTAAACACCCAACACCAGAAGATTTCTTCAGAACAATGGAGGACGCTTCAGCATTCGACCTAGACTGGTACTGGAGAGGATGGTTCTACACAACAGATTATGTTGATATAGGAGTTAAAGATGTTAAAAAATACTTCGTGTCTTCTCAACCAAATGCCTATGTTAAGGACATAGTCAAACAAAGAGGAATGCAATTGAGTGATTTACCTCCATTAGTTTATATGGTGGAAGAAGGAAGTGAAGATTACAGTGAAGCCATGAAAAATGGTTCTATCATGGATAACGCTCCTACGGTTAAGGAATATATTATGGATAATTTTACTCCAGAAGAGCGTAAAAGCATTAAGGAGCCAAAGTATTTCTACAATGTTACTTTTGAAAAGCCAGGTGGGCTTGTAATGCCAATAATCGTTGAGTACACTTATTCAGATGGTACGTCTAAAATTGAGCACTATCCAGCACAAATCTGGAGATTGAACGACAATGAAGTAAGTAAAGCGGTTGCTTCTGAAAAGGAAATTGTAAAGATTACAGTAGATCCTAAGTTGGAAACTGCAGATATAGATACATCAAACAATAGCTGGCCAAGACAAGTTCAGCAAAGTGAGTTCGATAAGTTTAAGAGTCAACTTGACAACTAAGAACCATAAATTTTACTTAAAGCCGACTTTTTTAAAGTCGGCTTTTTTTATTATCAATAAACTACTCAGTATATTTGCAGTGTGATACAACATGGAGCCATATTACTTTTTATAAGCGGTGCAGAAATTACCTTTATCCTATTTATAGTGGTAATGGTTTTTGGAGCCGATAAAATTCCTGAAATAGCCAAAGGACTAGGAAAGGGAATGCGCATGATAAAAAATGCTACTAACGATATTAAGCATGAAGTAACAAAGAGCGCAGAAAAACACGGTATAGATACCGATATAACGAAAGAACTTAACGACGAGGTACAAAAGGTTAAGGACGATTTAGAGGATTTTACAGGCTCTATCCGTCGTAAAATGTAATCCTTATAATTTTTTAGGGAATGATGTATTAATTGACTAAAGCTTTCGGCTAATGGTCAATCCATCTCTAATTGGCAGAAGAACTGTTTCTATTCTAGGATCTTCTTTAAGGAGTTTATTATACTCTAAAAGCGCTTTTGTAGACTCATCATCAGGTTTTAATTTCTCAATAACCTTACCACTCCACAATACATTATCAGACAGTATAATTCCGCCAGGGTTTAATCTGTCAATTACAATATCAAAGTATTTCGGGTAGTTATCCTTGTCGGCATCAATAAAAATTAAGTCGAAGTTAAGTTCCAACTCAGGAATTATTTCCAAGGCATTTCCTAAATGCTGAACAATTTGGTTTTTATACTCAGATTGGTCAAAGTATTTCTTTTGGAAATCGAACAGTTCTTCATTAATATCGATGGTATGTAACACACCATCTTTTTTCATCCCTTCAGCAAGACATAAAGCAGAATAACCAGTATAGGTTCCTATTTCCAAAATGTTCCTTGGTTGTACCAATTTAGACATCATGCTCAAAACGCGGCCTTGATAGTGGCCGCTGAGCATTCTTGGTTGGAGTATCTTTTGGAAGGTCTCCCTTGTTAGTTTTTGTAATAATTCTGGTTCATTTTCACTATGCGCTACCACATAGTTGTCCAATGCTTCAGGAATAAAATGCATTACGATAGAATTCTGTTAACCAATTTCTTTTTAGCTTCTTCATCATCACCGCATAACCATCGGATAACGTTGTCCTCCCAAATGGCATCGTATTCGGCTTGATTGATGATGTTGCGCTCCATAGCCAAATCCAATATCTTACCAGGGTAAGACGATTGCTTAATGCTTTCCATCTCACCAAGTGGATAGGGGTCATCAAGCCCCATAAGCACTTGTTTAGAGGTTTGGTTTTCAATAAGGAGTTTTAACGATCCTGTATCGTGAACCAAGGTGTCGAAGAAAATATTTTTATGGCCTACAGCCTTACGTGGGTGATGCTTGCCTTCAAATAAATCCGGACGACCATCGAACCCCTGTATTCTTCTTCCTAGGTTTATCTGAGCCAACTGTCCACCATGCGCAAAACAAACGCGCATTCCAGGGAATCTGTCTTGATAACCGTTTAGGGTAAGGAAGTGGTATGCATCAGCACACTGAGCCAACATCCAGATTAAGTGAAAACGCCAAGAGGTGTTTTCCAATTTAATGAACTTCTCTCCATCGTATGGATGTACTTCTACAGCCAAATTATATTTGCTAGCCAATTCGAAAATCGGTTCGTTTTCCTCATCAAAAATACAACGCCAAGTACCAATGGTATCCATGTAGTGGGTAGGCAAACACAATAATTGCATGCCCAATTCCTCTACACAACGTTCAATTTCCCAAAGGGCACCACGCACAAAACCAGGATGCACCACAAACCCAGAAGTAAACTTGCTTGGATTATCATGTTGAATCTTAGCATTAAAATCGTTTTGAAAACGCAAAGCTTGCTTCATCTCTTCAACACGAAGACCGTTACCGTAAAGTTGCGATAGGTTAAGCACAACGGCATGGTCTATTTTATAGCGTTCCATCCACTCTAACTTCTCGTTCAGGAAAAAGCTGGAATCGGTAACTGGGCGGCTCCAATCTTTTTGTAGCATGAACTTTCTGTCTTTATCTACCCAGAAAATTCCTTTGTCTTTCATGAACTGCGGAATTTCTTCAGGGTAAGGAAGTAGGTGAGAGTGCCCGTTTATGCGAAGTTTACGTTTCATATTTATGGTCTAACTAAGAGCGTTTTATTGGGTTTTTTAATAGATCTATTTTTTTGGTGGTTCCATAACCGAACCACATTTTTTACAGGTGCGCTTTTCGGTGTTGCTATAATATTGATCGAAAATAATTGGCATATCTGTTTCTATGTTGTCCAATGCGAATTTCTCACGGTACAACTGTTCGTTACAGTTTTCACAATACCATTCCAAAGCGTCCATCATATTTTCAGCACGAGGATACTCTATTACCAATCCCACGGTATTTGCACCTCTTTGCGGAGAGTGTGGAACTTTAGGAGGTAAAAGGTAAATATCACCTTCTTTAATATGAACGTCTTTAGGCACGCCGTTATCTATAATTTTTAATACCATGTCGCCTTCAACCTGATAGAAAAACTCTGGAGTTTCATTATAATGATAGTCTTTACGGCTATTTGGTCCGCCAACCACCATTACAATAAAATCACCGTCGTCCCACACACATTTATTACCTACAGGAGGCTTTAAAAGGTGGCGGTGTTCATCAATCCATTCCTTGAAGTTAAGAGGTGATACTAATTTGCTCATTACAATATTTTTTAGGCGTGTCTACAAAGCGTTTCTCGCTTGTAGTCGGGCTTTACGCGCTACATAGTAGCTAGCTTCAATCCCTCACGCAGGTTAAAAGGTAAAGTTACAAACTTTTTGTGCGTCCACCATCAACAGGAAGATTAATTCCATTGATATATGAGGCTGCTTCACTGGCTAAAAACGTTACAGCATTGGCTGTTTCTTCAGGCTTGGCAAATCGACCAGCAGGAACATAGCCTCTCATGGTATTGGCCATTTCCTCTTCGGTTGTATTGGCTTTAGCAGCTTTGTTTTTTATAATTTGTGTTAAACGCTCTGTATCTGTAAATCCAGGAAGCACATTGTTAACCGTAATACCGAAACCGCCAAGTTCAGTGGCAAGGGTCTTACTCCAATTTGCAACGGCATTTCTAATGGTGTTACTAACTCCTAAACCAGGGATAGGTTCTTTTACCGAAGTAGAAATCACATTAATAATTCTACCATAACCTTCTGATTTCATAAATGGTACAGCAGCTTGTGCTAAAATATGGTTGCAAACAATATGTTGTTTAAAGCCTTGTTCGAATTCGCTAATATCCGCATCGAAAATAGGACCAGCTTTTGGGCCTCCAGTATTGTTAATTAGAATATGGAAACCGTAGTTTTCTGAGATGAAAGCTTCAATTTTCGCTTTTAAATCCTCAGGATTTGTAAAGTCTGCTACGATATAATTATGAGTCTGACCATTGTTAGGCAATTCAGCCAATACTTCTTTTAGCTTTTCTTCATTTCTGGCTACTAAGGTAATGTTAGCCCCTTCTTCTGCTAGGGCTATGGCAGAGCATCTTCCAATTCCTTGGGTGCTTCCGCAAACCAATGCATTTTTACTATTTAGGTTTAAGTTCATATGTATTGCCCACTAAAAGTGGTGATGTTTTTTAATTTAAATTCTTTAATATTTTATACAAACATTCTTAGGTTCGGTAAAGAAACGTAAGGCTTCAAAACCACCTTCACGTCCTACACCAGAAGCTTTTACGCCTCCAAATGGTGTGCGAAGGTCACGCATCATCCAAGTGTTTACCCAAACAATTCCAGCTTGTATTTTATTACTCATGCGCATAGTACGCTTTAAGTCGTTTGTCCAAAGGGTAGAAGAAAGACCATACTTCACTTTATTGGCCATTTCCAATACTTCTTCTTCGGTTTCAAAAGGCATAATTGTAACAACTGGACCAAAAATCTCTTCTTGGTTTACGCGGCATTCATCTGTAGGGACTTCTATAACGGTTGGTTGTAAGTAGTAACCGTTTTCAAAACCTTCAATTGTAACTTCATTACCACCACAAAGTACAGTGCCACCTTCTTCTTTTGCAATATTGATGTACTCCTGAACTTTTTCCATATGTGGTTTAGAAACCAAAGCACCAATATTGGTGCTGTCATCTGATGGATGCCCTACTTTAAGTGCTTGTACTTTTGCAACAAAGTCTGCTTTAAATTTGTCGTAAATAGGTTTTTCAACAAAAATACGGCTGCCACACAAACAGATCTGTCCCTGATTTGCAAAAGATGAACGAACAGTAGTGTTCAACATATCGTCGTAATCACAGTCGGCAAAAATCATGTTTGGGTTCTTACCACCCAATTCCAACGACAGTTTTTTGAACATAGGTGCTGCAACTCTTGCAATATGTGCACCGGTTGCAGTTCCTCCCGTAAATGATATAGCCTTGATATCTGGATGTTCAATAATAGCTTGACCGGTCGATCCACCCAAACCATGGACAATATTCAAAACGCCTTCTGGTAATCCAGCTTCATTACAAATCTCTCCCAGCATATAAGCTGTCATAGGAGTTACTTCGCTAGGTTTGGCAACGACACAGTTTCCTGCAGCCAAAGCCGGAGCTATTTTCCAAGTGAACAGGTAAAGTGGAAGGTTCCAAGGCGAAATACATCCAACAACACCAATGGCTTGGCGAAGGGTGTAGTTCACCGCATTTTGCCCAACACTTTCATGACTTTCACTAGCAAACTGGGTAATAGCATTTCCAAAAAAGCGGAAGTTGCTAGCAGCTCTCGGAATATCAACAGTAGTTGCTAGGGATACGGGTTTACCGTTATCCTCACTTTCTGCTTTTGCAAAGCGTTCCAGATTAGCTTCCAATAACTCAGAAATCCTAATTAGGATTCTGCTGCGCTCTTCCAATGTGGTTTGCGACCATCTAGGAAATGCTTCTTTTGCAGCCTTGTGTGCCTCAGTGACATCCTTTTGGGATGAGTTTGGAATCTTTCCGTAAATAGCCCCAGTTGCCGGACAATAGTTGTCTATCCATTGGTCTTCAATGGGGTTAACGTATTGTCCGTTTATATAGTTTTGAATGGTTTTCATAGCCTCTTTATTTAGGTTGCCGAGGGCAATTCCCTAATACTCTTTTTACTGTTTTTTATACGCCATCACCTTAATCTCAATTAAAAGGTGTGGGTGAGGTAATTGGTGCACGGCTACAGTGGTTCTAGTCGGCCCAGAACCTTTTTCGAAAAACTGACCGTAAACTTCGTTGTAACCACCAAAATCGTTCATGTTCACCAAGAAGGTAGTCACATCGACAACATCAGCAAGACTAGCTCCTTCCTCTTTAAGAATATCGTTGATGTTCTCCAGAACAGCTTTAGTTTGCTTTCTAATATCTAGGTTGGTAGTTCCAAGTTCATCAACTTCAACACCTTCAAAAGTGTTATCCGGTCTACGAGAACTTGTTCCCGACACAAAAATAAAGTCGCCAACGCGCTTGATATGTGGATATGCTCCACGTGGGGTTGCTTTTCCTTCAATTACTTTTCCTGTACTCATAATCATTCTACAGCTTTTAGGATTAGTGATGCATGGTTTTAGCAATGCGATCTTCGTCCAATATATTTTCGGTTTCTGTTTTTACTTTTTCTAAAATGACTTTTGGGTCATCTTCAGGTGAAATGGTTTCGTCTGCCAACATGTTCAGGATAGCTTTATCCTGGGCACGACCACGGCTCATTGCCTCTAAATACCCAATATCTTCATTGAAAGTTACCAAAGAATATTTCGATGAATATTCTGTCGGGAATGTGTTTTCAAGGGTCATTTCGATTTTGCGCTTTTGTTGGAAAATAGGATTCGCGACATGATCACGCATTTCGAAGAAGTTGTCGATAGCCAAGTCGGCAATGGCATCGGTATCTTTTTTACGGGTTTTTTCGTAGGATTTGAATACCATGTCCCAATCGCCTTCGTACTGATCCAATACCTGATCGAATTCTACAACGTCTTCAAATGAAGCGTTCATCCCTTGTCCGTAGAAAGGTACTATGGCATGAGCGGCATCACCCATTAAAAGTGTGTTCCCTTTATAGTGCCATGGTGAACATTTTACAGTTCCCAATGGTGATGTTGGGTTATCGAAGAAATCTTCAGCCAAATCCGGCATCAATTCCAACGCGTCCGGGAATTCCTTTTTAAAGAACTCTTCAACAATTTCTGGATTTGTCAGGTTATTGAAATTATATTCCCCATCGTCAAAACTCAAGAATAGCGTTACCGTAAAACTACCATCTAGGTTAGGGAGTGCTATCAGCATAAAATCACCTCTCGGCCAAATATGGAGTGCGTTTTTATAGGTTTTGTAATCTCCGTTTTCAGTCGGAAGAATACAAAGTTCCTTATACCCATGGGTAAGGTAGTTTTGAGAAAAGCTAAATAGAAACTTCTTACCTAAATAATAACTTTTTCTCAATACCGATCCAGCTCCGTCAGTACCAATGATAACATCGGCATTAACAGTGGTATCGGTTTTTGTGTCGTAATCGTAAAATGTAGCCTGAGTATTTTCAAAATCAACTCCTGTACATTTTTTGTTGAACACGATGTTTACGTTATTCAAGGCTTCGGCTTCATCTAACAACAAAGCGTTCAATCCACCTCTGGATACGGAATTAATATATTCATGCTCGCGACCACTGTATGGGGAAAGCATGGTATTTCCTTTGCGGTCGTGTAACATACGCCCGTTCATAGGGATACATAATTCTTCAACTTTATTTTCTATACCCACCAATTTCATGGCTTTATTTCCTCTGTCGGAAAATGCCAAGTTGATGGAACGACCAGCACTAATGTCTACTTTACGTAGGTCTGGACGTTTTTCGTATACGGTAACATTATAGCCACGTTGTCCCATACGTAACGCCAAAAGCGAACCGCAAAGTCCGGCACCTATAATGAGTATGTTATCTTTATTAGTCATTTAAAATCGCTTTCAGTTTTTCAACCATATTGTAAACATCTACAAACGAATTGTAAAGTGGCACAGGAGCACAACGGATTACATCCGGCTCTCTCCAATCGCTAATTACACCAGCTTCGGTAAGCTTTTTATGAAGGCCCTTATCAGCATTCTTAACCTGGATGGATAATTGACATCCACGTTCCTCTGTGTTTGTAGGAGTAATGATTCTGATGTTTGGATTGTTCAATTGACCAAGAAGGTATTCAAAGTAACCGGTAAGTTTTCTGGACTTTTCGTTAAGTTTTTTAATTCCTACTTCGTTAAAAATATCCAATGAAGCCCTAATGGCAGCCATCGATAGGATAGGAGGATTGCTTAATTGCCAACCTTCGGCACCTGGAATCACATCAAACTCATGGCGCATGTTAAAGCGTGTTTGTTTGTTGTGGCTCCACCAACCAGTAAAGCGGTTAAGGTCTTTGTTATAGGCATGACGTTCGTGAACGAAACATCCACCCAAACTTCCTGGACCTGAGTTCAAGTATTTATAAGTACACCAAACTGCAAAGTCGGCTCCAGAATCGTGAAGGTTCAATTCAACATTTCCTGCGCCATGGGCACAGTCGAATCCAACAACACAACCGTGTTTATGACCTAGTTCGGTGATTTTCTTTAAGTCGAAATACTGACCTGTATAATAGTTTACACCGCCAATAAGCAATAAGGCGATTTCATCACCTTGTTCATTTAGGATAGCTTCCAGATCTTCAAAACGAGCCAGCTCTTCATCTTCTCTCGCTTTCCAAAGGATTAAACCTTCTTTATCGTCAAAACCATGATGGCGTAATTGCGACTCTACAGCATACTTGTCCGAAGGGAAAGCATCGGCTTCAATCACAATTTTATAGCGTTGTTTGGTAGGTTTGTAAAATGAAACCATCATAAAATGAAGGTTTGCAGTAAGGGTATTCATTACTACAACCTCTAGAGGTTTCGCGCCTACTACCTTAGCCATACTCTCGGTAAGGAACTCGTGGTAAGGTAACCATGGGTTTTTAGCTTCGGTATGACCTTCCACACCTAATTTAGCCCAATCTTCAAGCTCTTGATTTAAGTATTCTTTGGTTGTTTTGGGTTGTAATCCAAGTGAATTTCCGCAGAGGTAAACCAGTTCGTTTCCATTATTGTCTGTTGGAATATGAAATTGCTCTCTGTACTTGGCTAACGGATCGTTTTGGTCTTGTTCTTTGGCGTAATCCAGACCGGGTTTATATGTTGACAATGTTCTAGATTTTTACTGATTTTAGCAAAAATAACAATTAAAACGAAAGGGCAAAGCTATTGTTGGAGGAGTTAATTAGGAGCCATTGAATTTTTGTATCTTTAAATAAAACTGAATCATCATGAACAAAACAAAAGAATATACCAATGGAGAAGTAACAATTGTTTGGAAACCAGAAATGTGTATTCATTCGGGGATATGTGCCGGAGGATTGCCTGATGTATTTAAGCCAAAAGAGCGTCCTTGGATAGATATTAATGCAGCTAGTACTGATGAATTGGTAAAACAAGTAAAACATTGCCCTTCAGGGGCTTTAAGTTATTATATGAACGCAGAAAAAAATAAAGAAGCCCTAAGTATGGAAACAAAAGTTGAGGTTTTGGAAAATGGTCCGTTATTAGTCTATGGCACTTTAAAAGTGACACACAAAGATGGAAGTGAGGAGGTTAAAAATAAAACGACAGCCTTCTGCAGGTGTGGCTGTTCTAATAACAAACCTTATTGTGATGGTACCCATACCAAGGAAGACTTTAAAGGCTAAAAAGAAAAAAGCGTTTTAGATAGATAAACTAAAACGCTTTTTGAATTTATGTTGATGCCAAAAGGCAGATTGTTATTCTATTTACGGTAAGGTTTGTAAGTTTGGATTATTTAACCCAATAAAATTTTTAACAATTTGAGTTAGACGTTGTAAATCATTGTTTTAAATGGTTTTTGTTGGGTTGATTAGTGGGTTTTTTAGCTAAACGAATGTTGTTTGCCGTTTTATTGTGTGTTTAATCTTTTGAGATGAACAGTTTATTAAATTTTGTTCTAAATTTA
Organism: Mangrovimonas aestuarii; assembly: GCF_028767185.1. Taxonomy (GTDB): domain Bacteria; phylum Bacteroidota; class Bacteroidia; order Flavobacteriales; family Flavobacteriaceae; genus Mangrovimonas_B; species Mangrovimonas_B aestuarii. The sequence goes on along the minus strand of NZ_JARACK010000007.1, from coordinate 201,387 downwards.
GCTAAGGAAATAATTTTTATTACGATACACTTTCCCAAAAAATCCTTTAATAGCAAAAATTTATAAATCCCTTTAATTTGAAGTTGCTTATATAGTTATGGCTTTTGCATAATTAAGAAGCAAAAAGTCTTAGTATTGGCCACAAACTGCTAATGCTTATCCTTTCCCTGTTTGGTGACCTTACTCCCCGGTTTGCCTAAAACTTTCCTTTTTGTTTATGTGGTTGTTCAATAACTAATTAAACCAAAAAACAATGGAAACATTTTCAACTCATTCAGGTAAGGGGAGTGCCAATTTATCTATTCCTCAAAAAACAAAATCTTTTGTTTTATATGCTTCAAAATTAAAATCGGTCATGTTAGTCATGGCTTTGTTTTTTCCTATTCTGACCTTTTCTCAAGTAGCTCCGGTTAATCCTCCAACAGGACAGTTTGATATTGATGGGGACCTTATGACTGATGATAGTACAGGAGATTGGATTTATGATAGTGGTTCAGGGGGGTATGTTCTTGAAGAATCTGGAGGAGTTTGGCAAGCAGTAAATTCTGATATCACAAAGTTTGTCCGGGACGATTTCAATGCGCAATCCGATTTGAGTTTCACGGGGGGAAGTTCGTTTGATGATAACCCTAATGACTGGAATTGGTCAACGGGTAAACCAACCAGTAAGTGTGATATCAATACCGCTATAGTACATGCTACAAGCTCGGCTACCCAAAAATGGGTTATTCTTGCTGGAGACCGATTAACTACTAATGGTACTAGCTATATAGATTTTGAATTTTCGCAAGGAAATTTTACTCGCAATGAAGATGGAACGTTCTCTTCCGTTGCCGCTGATGATACTTCTTTGGCGGATACAAATGGTAGAACTCCGAATGATTTTGTGCTTTCTATGGAATATAGCAACGGAGGGACGAATGCCACAGTTCATTACTATGTTTGGGAAGGAACTGAAGGGGTTCCTAATTCATACCAATTTGTAGAATATCCCATTCCAGAGGTAGCCATGGATCCCTTGGCATTTGGTAAAACAAATGGAGAGGGAGTGGTAAGTGTACCCTACGGAGCCTTTGGAGGTGTTAATTATATTCAATATGCTTTTGTAGAGGCTGCCGTAAACATTGATGGAATTTTGAGCAGTATAGGGGGGTGTACAGGAGTAAATATTAGAACGGTATTCGTAAAAACCAAAGCATCTGATTCTTATAATGCGGCTCTTAAGGATTTTGTTGATCCTATTCCGGTGGACTTTCAATTTGGAGAGGCAGGGTTAGATTACGGTCCTGCATATTGTCAATCAGGTACTGTTGCTCCAACTATACCCACATCTATAAATGGAACATTTAGTGCTTCACCAGCAGGTTTGGTTTGGAGTAATCAAAGCAATGGGGTAATAAATTTAGCAGGCAGTACTCCAGGTACTTATACCATTACATACACCCCTAGTGGAGGTGTTTGTTTAACTCCTGCTACTGATACAGTAATTATTAACCCATTGCCGACACCTACCGATGCCAATATAGTAATCTGTGCGGATGAAACCAGTACGGATTTGAATTCATACGATATCACGGTATTGGACGGTGAGACGGGAACGGTGGCATGGTACGATGGCGACCCGGGAACCGTGGGGACATTAATTTCGCCTGATAATGTGGTGAACTTGGGTGCTATTACAGATTTATGGGCTGAGGTGACCTTGACCGATACGGGGTGTAAGGCAAGTGTAGATATCACCACAACGGTTAACCCATTGCCAACACCTGTAGATGCGCCATTTACTATATGTGCTGACGAGACTTCAACAGATTTAACAGCCAATGCTGCAACGGTATTGGATGGTGAGACGGGAACGGTTGCATGGTACGATGGTGATCCGGGCAATGGTGGTACGGCAATAGTTTCTCCCACAACGGCTAACTTGAACGCCATTGGTGATTTATGGGCCGAGGTGACCTTGACCGATACGGGTTGTGAGACAAGTGTAGATATCACCACAACGGTTAACGATTTACCTACACCGGCAGATGCACCATTTACAATATGTACAGACGAGACTTCAACAGATTTAACAGCCAATGCTGCAACGGTATTGGATGGTGAGACGGGAACGGTTGCATGGTACGATGGTGATCCGGGCAATGGTGGTACGGCAATAGTTTCTCCCACAACTGCTAACTTGAACGCCATTGGTGATTTATGGGCCGAGGTGACCTTGACCGCTACGGGTTGTGAGGCAAGTGTAGATATCACCACAACGGTTAACGATTTACCGGCACCAGCAGATGCCAACATTGTTATTTGTATAGATGAAACTAGTACGGACTTGAATTTATACGATTCCACGGTTTTGGACGGTGAGACGGGAACGGTGGCATGGTACGATGGCAACCCAGGAACCGTGGGGACATTAATTTCGCCTGATAATGCGGTGAACTTGAACGCCATTGGTGATTTATGGGCCGAGGTGACCTTGACCGCTACGGGATGTGAGGCAAGTGTAGATATCACCACAACGATTAACGATTTACCGACACCGGCAGATGCCAACATCGTTATTTGTATAGATGAAACCAGCACGAATTTGAATACGTATAACACTACTATATTGGATAGCGAGACAGGAATGGTGGCGTGGTACGATGGCGAGCCAGGCAATGGAGGTACGGCAATTGTTTCTCCCACATCGGTTAACTTGAACGCCATTGGCGATTTATGGGCAGAGGTGACTTTGACAGGTACGGGATGTTCCGCGAAAATTGATGTTAGTTTAACTATTGATCAGGTAATAGCCAATGCTGGAACCGATTTTACCAAGACTTGTGATACCAATCCAAATGGAGCTCAGATTGGAGAAGCCAGTGAAACAGGATATACTTACTCTTGGTCACCATCAGGAGGGCTTGACGATGATAGTATTAGCAACCCAATAGCAAACCCAAGTGCCACTGTAACCTATACAGTAACAAAGACCAATACACTAACAGGGTGTTCAGATACAGATGAAGTAACTGTAACCGTAAATACAGATGAGCCGATGGATCTGCAAATTTGCGTAACAGAACCTTCGCTATGTGGTCCTGCAACAGGTAGTGTTGAGGTTACTAGCCCGCTTGGAGATGATTATCACTACAGTATTGGTGGAACTATTTGGCAAGATAGTCCTAGTTTTACTGGGTTAACGGCTGGATCTAATCCTCAAGTTTACGTACAAAATGTAAGCACGGGTTGTATATCTGGCCCTGTAAGCTGTTCTGATTCTGACTGTAGCGGAGATGCTTCAAGAGTAGTGGTACAAACAGAAGAGGAGCCAGTTGTAAAGGAGGAGTCTTTTATGAATAGAACCACTATTAAGGCGTTTCCTAATCCGTTTAATAATGATGTAACTTTTAAAATCTTTGTTCCTGAAGAAGAGGAAGGATCTCTAGAGCTGATGGATATTTTAGGAAGACACATTAAAACGGTTCATAAAGGAGAGTTTAAAAAAGGGGAGAACTCTTTTGAGGTAAACTTACCTAAGTTAAATGCATCCACTTTGTTTTATATTTTAAATGTAGGAGGTGAACGTAAAACAGGTAAGCTCATGCAAAAATAAGCGAGATGAGAGAAGGTGAGGAAGTAATTAATAGCAGAAAAACCGGCGTAAGCCGGTTTTTATTTGTTGTTTTCCTTGAGTAGGTTTGGGAAATTTGCCTTAAATCGCTTTAACCTTGGGATGGAAACGTTTTGAACATATGGATCTGTGGGATGGTTTTTTAAATAGTTTTGATGGTAGTCTTCCGCTTTCCAGAATTTTTGAAAGGGATAAACTTCTGCAGCAATATTAGCGTTAAGTTGATTTGATAATGCTTTTTTTTTGTTGAGAATGATTTGTTTTTGTTCTTCGTTTTGGTAAAAGATTATAGATCGGTATTGAGAGCCAATATCATGACCTTGACCATTAACTTGAGTAGGGTCTTGTGAACCGAAATATATATCAACTAAAGTAGAAAAACTTACTTTTTTGGGATCATAAATAACTTCTACCGATTCAGCATGGCCAGTTGTTCCTGTGTTGCTGTCGTGGTATGTCGGTTTTTTTGTGTGACCTCCAGAGTAACCTGAAATAACCTCCTTGACTCCGTAAACACTTTCGTAAACAGCTTCTACACACCAAAAGCATCCACTTGAAAAATAAGCTCTAGCTAAGCCGTTTTGCATTGGAATTTCTACCGGAGGGGCATTTTTTATTACTTCTTGTTTTGGGTCAACTTGAGCGGTGTTATTACAAGAAAACAACCAAATTAAAATGATTGATAAAAGGAAAGAAGAACGAAAATTCATATTAATTTTTTTCTTCAGTCGAATTTATTGTAAAAACCTTAATTTTTAAAACAAAAAAGCCTTTACAGATATGTAAAGGCTTGAAAGTATTTTTAGGTGTTGTTCTATAGTTTGGCAAACAACGCTTCCATTTTTTCTCTTTCTTCGTTAGCAAGAGCTTCGTCAACCAAGATTCTCCCACTATGTTCATCGGTGATAATCTTTTTGCGAGAAGCAATTTCCATTTGAACTTGTGGTGGAATAGTGAAGAAAGATCCTCCAGATGCACCACGTTCAATTGGTACAACGGCTAAACCATTTTTTACGTTACCACGAATTCTGTCGTAAGCAGCAACTAAGCGATCGTCCATTTCGTCTTTGTACTCAGAGGACTTTTTTATCAAAGCTTGTTCTTCCTTTTCAGTTTCTCCAAGAATGGCATCAAGTTCCCCTTGTTTATGCTTTAAATGCGTTTCACGTTCTTTTAGACGCTCTTTGGTTTGCTCGATAACTTCTTTTTTGTGCTCAATTTGGGCCCTGAACTCTTTAATATTTTTTTCAGCCAATTGAATTTCTAACTCCTGATATTCAACTTCTTTTGTTAAAGAATTGTATTCACGGTTGTTTCTTACGTTTTTTTGTTGATCGGCGTATTTTTTGATTAAGGCTTTAGCCTCTTCAATTAAGTTTTTCTTACCGCTGATTTCCTCGTCTATGGTCTCCAAGCTTGCTTCAAGCTTTTGAAGTCTAGTGTTTAGTCCGGCAACTTCATCTTCCAAATCACGAACCTCTAAAGGAAGTTCCCCGCGAACGTTTCTAATTTCATCGATACGAGAATCGATAAGTTGTAAATCGTATAAAGCTCTTAAACGCTCTTCTACAGATACTTCTTTCTTTTTTGCCATACTTTAAAAATACTTAACAGGATTGGTATTTGTTTTAGATAAAACGATTGCAAAATTAGTGATTTTTTTTGTAAGATACGAAACTAATAGTTTTTTTGTGAACTGCTCACTTTCGTAATGGCCTATGTCTGCCAATATGATATTATTTTCTGCCGTAAAAAAATCATGGTACTTTAAATCAGCAGTTACAAATGCATCGGCACCAGCAGCTTTAGCGGCACCAATGGCAAAACTTCCAGAGCCACCCAATACAGCTACTTTTTTAATGGGTTTATCGCGAAGGGCAGTATGTCTAATAGAATTGGTTTGCATGCGTTCTTTAAGGAAAGATAGGAATTTTTTTTCATCCATCGAATTTTCAAATTCACCAATCATTCCCATGCCAATATGTTGGTTATTGTTTTCTAAGGTGGTGATTTCGTAGGCTACTTCTTCATAAGGATGCTCAGAAAACAGAGCTTTTAGCACTTTTCCTTCAATGTGACGCGCATAAGTTACCGAAACTTGAGTTTCATTTTCATAATGTGTTATTCCACGTTCACCAACTACTGGGTTTGAGTTTTCATTGCCTTCAAATGTTCCTGTTCCATTTACGTTGAAACTACAGTTGTTATAGTTCCCTATAGCTCCTGCACCTGCATTAAACAAAGCACTTCTCAAATTTTCGACTTGAGCATTTGGAACAAAAGTGACGAGTTTTTTAATGGTCCTTGGTTGAGGTAATAAAACGTTTCGGTTTATTAGTCCCAGTTGTTCGCAAATTTGATGGTTAACTCCAGTGAAGGCATTATCTAAAGCAGTATGTATGGCATATATGGCAATGTCTTTTTTTATAGCTTTTAGGACAACTCTTTCCACATAGTTTTTTCCAGTTATTTTTTTCAGTCCTTTGAAGATAATGGGATGGAAGGTGACTATGAGGTTGCAATTATTTTGAATGGCTTCGTCTACAACTTCTTCAAGCGTATCTAATGTAACCAGGACACCGGTTACTGAAGCACTTTTATCTCCAACCAAAAGTCCAACATTATCGAAATCCTCAGCATAGTTTAAAGGAGCAAGCTCCTCTAAATAATTTATGACATCCTGAACAATCATATATTTGCATTTGTTGATTTGAAACAAAGATAAAATAATTACATTCGCTCTAATGAAATTGATAAGAAACATCGCCTTTCCGTTAGTACCGGCGTATTATTCTGTGACTTGGTTACGTAATAAACTCTTTGATTGGGGGGTGAAATCATCTATATCATATCCCTTTCCCGTAATTTGTGTGGGTAATCTTAGTGTGGGAGGTACGGGGAAAACTCCGATGATAGAATATCTGATTCGTTTGCTTAAAGAGGAGTATAAAGTTGCGACACTTAGCCGAGGGTATAAACGAGATAGTGAAGGATTTGTTTTGGCAGATAAAAAGGCTTCTGCTAAAACTATAGGGGATGAACCTTATCAGTTTTACACTAAGTTTGGGGATAGTATTAAAGTTGCTGTAGACAGTAATAGGCAAAGAGGAATTCAATTTTTAAGGAATATAGACGATAAATCTGAGGTGATTCTTTTGGACGATGCATTTCAACATAGAAAGGTAAAAGCTGGTTTTAATATTTTACTGACTACATATAACAAACCCTATTTTAAAGATATTGTTTTGCCTACTGGTGATCTGCGTGAACCGAGAAATGGAGCTAAACGAGCAGATATTATAGTAATTACCAAATGTCCTGATAATCTTAGTGACGAAGAAAAGTCAAAAATAATTGAGGCTACCTATCATGAGTCTTATCAGCATGTGTTTTTCAGCAGTATTAGTTATTCAAATTCAGTTCTTTCTGAAAATGAATCCAAGACCATGTTTGAATTATCGTCTTTTACTTTGGTGACGGGAATTGCCAACGCAACTCCATTGGTTAATTACCTTAAAGGAAAAGGATTGGATTTTGAACATCTTAATTATAAGGATCACCATAATTTCACAGATCCTGAGATAGAAGTGTTGCTAACGAAAGAAATTATTGTAACGACAGAAAAAGATTATATGCGTTTAAAACAATATGAAGAATTGAAAAATAAGCTCTACTATCTTCCTATTGAAGTAAAAATAGACAGGCATGAAATTTTCGATGAACTAATAAGAGATTTTGTTAAAAATTAATTAGCAGCAGTTTTATCTTTAATCAAGGCAGAAAAAAGTTTCTTTTCGAAATCTTCCTGTTTGAAAGGTTTGGAGATAATATCATCAAAACCAGCTTCTTCAAATTCCTGCATTTTGTCATCAATTGTCACTGCTGTCAAGGCAAAAATGGTTAACTCCTTATCAAAGGTTCTGATAATTTTAGTCGCTTCAATACCACTAATTCCAGGCATGTGAATATCCATTAAAACAACATCATAGCGGTTATTCTTAACCATGTCAACGGCACTTTCGCCATTGTCTACAACATCGCATAGAAGATTCATTTTTGTAAGAATCTTTTTAGTTATCATTTGGTTGATTTTGTTGTCTTCAACTACCAGAATTTTAACACTTGATAAATCCAATTTATTAATTTCCTTAAAGTAACTTGGTTTCTTTTCAATTTCAATTTCTGCAGAGTATTCTAATGGAATTTCAAAAGTAAAAGTAGATCCTTGCCCTAGCTCACTTTCTAGGTAGATATTACCTTTTAAAATATCAATTAGTCCTTTAACAATTGAAAGACCAAGACCTGTTCCACCATATTTTCTGTTGATTTGTATTGATCCTTGAGAAAAACTATCGAACATATGTTCTTGCTTTTCCTTGCTTATTCCTATACCATTGTCCTGCACTTCAAAACGTACAGTATATGTATTGTTCTTTTTGTTAAGATCACTTATCCTTACCCAAATATCCCCATCTTTAGTAAACTTGATGGAATTACCTATAAGGTTTATTAATACCTGGGAAATTTTTAATTGGTCACCGTTGAAGGTTTCAGGTAAAGAATTACTGTAATCAAAATGAATTCTAATATTGTTGTCTAATGCCGAATTGTTAAGTGCGGCAATTACATTACCCGCTTTTTGTTTAAGGTTAAAAACTTCTGGTTCGAGATCTACTTTGTTAGCTTCTATTTTATTGATTTGAAGGATGTCGTTAATAAATGTAAGAAGGTAGTCTCCCGAAAATTTAAGCGATTTTAAATGTTGTATTTGACTAGGTTTTGGATCTTCTTCAAGCAGCATTGATGTGAGTCCCGTAACGGCATATAAAGGTGTGCGTAATTCATGAGTTACAGTAGATAAGAAGTTTGCTTTGGTTTTCGAGGCCAGCTCGGCTTTTTCCTTAGCAACAATAAGCTCCTTGTTCTTTTTGTGAAGCATATTGTTTGTTTTTAGTCTAATGTTGTTATTCTTGTATAACGACAGAGTTAGAAGTGAAAGTATGGTGATTAATGCAATACTTAAAATAGTAGTAAGCTTTCCCAAGCTTTGGGCTCCTTTTAACTCTTCTAAATCTGCTGCTTGTTGTTTTTGATATTCAGTTTGGTTGTCTATTAAAAATTGGATACGTTTTTCAGGCGATAGATTTTCTCGCCTTATTTTTAACAGTGAATCCGATAGTTTTATGTAGGAATGGAGGTATTCGCTTGAAGCTTTGTAGTTTTCTAGTTTTCTACTAATTTCACTTAGGGCTAAATATCCTTCTGTAGATATTTCACTAAAATGGTTGTTCTGTGAAATGAGCAGGCCTTCTTTAGCCAAAGTTTCGCCTTTTTCAATCTCACCTAGCATGGCATGAGTTTGTCCTAAATTGATTAAGGCGCTACTGTGTACCTTAAGAAGTTCGTAACGTATGGAAAGTGCCAAAGACTTTTCCAAGCTGGCTCTTGCTTTTCTGTATTGTTTTAAAGCGATATATGCTTTCCCTTCGTTTAGCAAAACTTCAGAAACATAATCGTTGAGCTCTTCTTGTTCAAAAAGCGTATGGGCAGACTTAAAATAATCTAATGCCTGTTGGTAGTCATGCTTTTCCATATAAACATTACCAAAAGTTTTATAAGTTTCGGCAATGTTCAAGTTGTCCTTAGCGAAACGCTGAACTTCAACGGCTTTGATAAGCGATTTTATGGCGTCGTCATATTCCTCTATTAAATACTGAAGCTTGCCCAGTTTAGAATAAATTAAACCAATGCTTTTTTTGTTGTCTATTTTAGTGGCAAGATCAAGCGCTTCTTCGAGGGTTTTTTGAGCTTGATAATAGTTGTTGTTTTCAAGGTCATATTGTGCTTGAGTAATACGGTAGTTAATGTTGTTTTGAATGGTTTCAGGGTCTTCACTCAGTGAATTTTGAGAAAAAAGACTAAAACCTAACAACAAGAATATGGCACAGATAAAGGTCTTGAAATGGGACATAGTTGTCGCTGTTTAAACAAATATAAATATTTATCCAAGAAAAGAGGCTATTCAGGGGATAATTTGGAGATTAAATCAATGAGTCGGCTAGAGTATCCCGTTTCATTATCGTACCAGCCTATTATCTTTACCATGTTACCTATTACGGAAGTCATTAAGGAATCGAAAATGCAAGAATGTGTATTGCCAATAATATCTATTGAGACCAAAGGGACATCAGTAAATTCTAAAATGCCTTTATAATGTCCATTTGCAGCCTTGTTGAAGGCTTCGTTAACTTCTTGAATAGAGGTCTCTTTTTCTACATTAAATGTAATATCAGTTAAAGACCCATTAGGTACAGGTACACGTATACCGCAACCGCCTATGACTTCTGATAAATTAGGGAAAATTTTTGTTAAGGCTTTTGCTGCTCCAGTTGTTGTTGGAACAATTGATTGACCTGCAGCCCTAGCTCTGCGAAGGTCGCGATGAGGTTGGTCATGTAAACTTTGATCTGCAGTATATGAATGTACAGTAGTTATGTATGCTTGTTTGATACGACAAAGCGAGTTGACAATGTCTATCATTGGAGCAGCATTGTTTGTAGTGCAAGACGCATTGGATATAATAGTTTCAGAACCATCTAAAATAGTATCATTAACACCTAAAACGATGGTTTTGATATCATCATCAATTGGGGGGACACTCAAGATTACACGTTTGGCACCATTATCGATATGGTATTGTAAATCTATTTTCGATTTGAACTTACCTGAACTTTCAATTACAAAATCGACGTTTAGGTTTTTCCATGAAATGATATCCCTAGGATGACTGAAATTGAAAAGGGGAACTTTGTTGCCATCAACAATGATGTGAGATTCATTATGTGACACATCATGGTTGAAAATACCATGTATACTATCGTATTTTAATAAATGGCTTAAGGTTCTAGCATCAGCCAAATCGTTAATTGCTATAACCCGAATATTTGGGTGGTTTTGTAAGAGCCTAAAAACGCGACGGCCTATACGGCCAAAACCATTTATGGCAACATTTATCATTAGTTAATATGTTTTTGAGCTCTGTATGAAGAGCGAACCAAAGCGCTACTCTCAACGTGACGGAAACCTAAGCTCAATCCAATTTCCCTATATTCTTCAAATTGATCTGGCAGTATGAACTGCTTAACAGGAAGATGCTTTTTACTCGGTTGGAGATATTGACCAATTGTAACTACATCAACTTTGGCCTCTTTAAGATCGTGAAGTGTTTCAATAACCTCTTCTCTTGTTTCTCCTAACCCTAGCATGATTCCTGATTTAGTACGACGCTGCCCTTGTTCTTTCATATATTTTAGAACACCCATACTACGCTCGTATTTTGCCTGAATCCTTACTTCTCGAGTTAATCGTTTTACAGTTTCGATATTATGAGAAATAACTTCAGGAGCAACATCTACAATTCTATCGATATGTTTTTCTATACCCTGGAAATCTGGGATAAGTGTTTCCAAAGTTGTTTCAGGGTTCATACGTCTAACAGCTTTTACTGTTTCTGCCCACATAATACTTCCCATATCTTTTAAGTCATCACGGTCAACACTAGTTAATACAGCGTGCTTGATTTTCATTATTTTAATAGAACGGGCTACTTTTTCCGGTTCGTCCCAGTCTACGTCTTCAGGACGCCCTGTCTTTACTCCGCAAAAACCGCAAGAGCGTGTACAAACATTACCAAGAATCATAAAGGTAGCTGTACCTTCACCCCAGCATTCTCCCATATTAGGGCAACTCCCCGAAGTACAAATGGTGTTCAGCTTATACTTGTCTACCAATCCTCTTAATTCTGTATATTTTTTCCCGGTAGGAAGTTTTACACGAAGCCATTTTGGTTTTCTCTCTCGTTCTGGTAATATGTTTGAAACTGTTTGTGTCTCCATTGCGATTATCATTTCGAATGGCAAAGATACAAAGTATTATCGTAAAAAATCCTTAGTAAACGTTAAGTTGGATTGCAGTAAAAAAGCTTTAGTTACCTAGTGTTTTAATTTTTTTTGATGATTCCTGCAAGAAGCTTTTTGGCTCGAAGTAATTTTACTTTAACGTTGTTTATAGGCTCGTTAAGTTCTCTAGAGATTTCTTTGTAGCTAAGCTCTTGGAAATAACGAAGGTTAATGACTTCTTGGTAATGTGGTTTAAGTTGCTTTATATCCCTAAGCAATTTTGCCAAATTTTGCTCAGTGATTAATTTGTCTTCGGCTGAAGGTGACTCATCTAAAACTTGTTGTAGCTTTTCGTTCGATTCATCATGAATACGTTGAGAAATAGAACTTTTTTCTTTTCGAACCAAGTCGATGTGTATGTTTTTGGAAATGGTAATCAACCACGTTTTGAATTTGTAGTTTTCGTCAAAAGTGTTGATTTTATCAAATGCTTTAGAAAAGGTTTGAATGGTAACGTCTTCAGCATCATTTTCATTTTCTATGCGCTTCAACTGAAAGCTGTATACATCATCCCAAAAGGTGTCCAATAAAAAATTAAAGGCCTTTTGGTCGTTTTTTTTAGCTTGTTTAATGGCGTTTTCTATTTCCAATGATTTGGTTTTGCTATGCGGTTAGATATAAAGATAGTTAATTGCATAACAATTAAAAAACACTCTAAAAGAGGTAGCAGACAAAGCAAATCCGTTTCATGTAATTTTTTTGCTGACTTTCCAAAAACGAGATATTGCAATAAGAATCTGAGCACGATAAGTCCTATAACAATTTCCCATTGGAATGTTAACCCTAGAAGAAGGATGCTTAGGGTCCAGAATAAAAATTGTGATAAATAAAATAAACCCAATAGTGTTTTGTGTTTGGATTTGTAGAGAGAAGCTGTAGAAATATGTCTCTTTTTTTGCCTGAACCAAGATTTAAAACTTGACTTAGCAGGAGTCATGGTAAAACTGTTAGCAGAAAAGCATATTGCCGTATTGTTTTTGTTGGCCACTTCGTTGATGAACAGATCGTCATCTCCCGATCGAACTTGAATATGGTTTATAAATCCGTTTACACTGAAAAAATCATCTTTTGTGTATGCCAAATTACGACCAACACCCATATATGGAATTCCAGATTTGGCATAAGAGAAATACTGAATTGCCGTAAGAAGTGTTTCAAATCTTATGAGCTTGTTCAACAGTGAGTTTTTAACTGGAATATGTGCACCATAGCCTAGAATTATGCTTTTACCTTCTTTAGAGTGAGCATACATTTCACTAATCCAGTGTTTGGAAACTGGCTTGCAATCAGCATCGGTAAGAAGCAGTTGTTCATTTTTGGCTGCTTTAATTCCTAAGGTTAAGGCGTATTTTTTGTTAGCCCAAAAGGCTTCGGTGTTTTTTACATTAACGATTTTTACACGGCTGTCCTTTTCTGCGAATGCTTCAATAACTTCTAAGGTATCGTCGTAAGAAGCATCATTAATTAGTACTACTTCAAAATTAGGATAATCTTGTTCTAGGATTAATGGTAGAAATCGCTCAAGGTTTTCAGCTTCGTTTTTAGCACAAACAATAACTGAAATACCTTGATCGCCAGGAGTAGTATTTAATGGTTTAACAAAGGCGAATCTGGAAAATATGATGAGGTAGTAAAAAACTTGAATTAGGACTACTACCACGAAGGCGTAGAACAATATATCAAGAAATATCATGGATAATTAGGAGTGTTGAGGTTCGCTACAATCCTTATATTGATCTGGAGTTTTTCCGCAAAAGCCACAAGCTTCCCCTTCTTTATTTAGCATTGGGTTTTGACTGGCACAAGTACCAGCAAATTTACCGTCTTTTTTTGCCCATATCTTTATGGCAATACCGGCAATTCCCAAACCTAATAATGCTAATGTGATTAAAAGAAGCTTCATGTGTCAAACAATTTTGTGCAAAGATAATGTATTTCAATAATAATGTAAAAAAATTAAAGCCTCAACTTATTAAGTTGAGGCTTTGTATGAAGTAGGGCCTTATATAACTATTAATCTAGTCGTTCTTGTCTAAAGAAATCTCTGCTACCGAATTCTCTAATGAGGCATTATTATTACCCCCCTTAGGTTCTATGGTTATGTTTAAGCCAAGTGCATCTTCTGGGTAAGGAATGGATTTGAGTTGTCTATCAGTTTCGGTAAGAATTCCTAAACTTACCATTTTATCCTGAACTTCGGCCCAAATCTGGTAGCATTGTTCTTCTGGTAATTGTGGCAACGAAACAACATCTATCATAGATGTTTTTTGTTTAGAATTTATATAAGCTACCGTTTTAAGATTTTTGGCTCTTTCATTACCATTAATAATGTATTTATGTGTTTCTGGATCATTAAGCTGTTTAAATTGCTTCATGATTTCGTCCAGACGTTCATTGTTTTTGGCAATATCCCCACGAAGGTCGAATATCTCGTCTACGACAACCTGATTTTCCCTAGAGAGTTTTTTGTTTTGAACAAAGAATATGAACGATGTTCCGGCAAATATTAAGGCAGCTATACTAGCTGCAACACTAAATTTGTGCCAATATTTGCGTTTTCGTGTACTTTGTTTCAATGCAATTACAGGGCTTTCGTCCAACTCTTCCAAAATAGAATCTATAATGAACCTAGGGGCTTCTACAGCATTGCTTTTGGCGAAAATTTCAAGGTTGTGCTGTAGAGTGTTATATGCGTTTTGAACTTCTGGGTATTTGGAAATATAAGATTCTACCAAGGCTGTTTCTTCGGCCGTGGTAGCACCCACTAGATATTTTTCTAATAGGTCAGAATTTAAAAAAGTAGTTATTTTCTCATTCATGACGTTTTTTACATTAAGGATTGTAAATTTTCTTCAATTCACGTAATCCAATTTTCAATCTCGATTTAATAGTACCAAGTGGAATATTTAATTCGTCACTTGCTTCCTGCTGCGTCATCCCTTCAAAAAAGAGAGCGTTAAGAACTATTTGATATTTTTCGTCGAGGGTATTAAGGTGTTTTTTTATGTCCATAACATCTTGGTTTAATCCCTCGGCGCTTATACTATATACGTTTGAAGATTCAATTTGGACTTCTTTACTGGTCTTGGTTGACTGAGAGCGAACTTTATCTATTGCTGTATTATAGGTTATACGATACAGCCAAGTAAATAGTTTTGCTTTTTGGGCATCGTATTTTTTTGCGTTTTTCCATATTTTTATAAAACTCTCCTGTAATACATCTTGCGCTAAATCCTCATCTCGAATCACTTTGAGAATTACACCGTATAGGGCGTCGGCGTAATTATCGTAAAGCAAAGTCATGGCCTTTTTGTCTTTAAGCCTAAGCAGTGCAACGATTTCTTGTTCAATAGGGGTGCTCAAAGTTTAAATCTTTTAGTAGGTTAAAGTAGGTATGGTAAAACCAAATTTATTGATTTCTTTTGAAATTACAGCACATTAACTTCTGGTTCAATAGAAATATTGAACAGTCTAGCAACTGTTTTTTTTATAAGAATTGCTAAGGCGTAGATATCACCACCTTTAGCATTGCCGTAATTTACAAGAACCAAAGCTTGTTTATTATGAACACCATAATTGCCAAGGCGTTTACCTTTAAATCCTGACTTTTCTATTAGCCATCCAGCGGGAACTTTTACTTCTGAATCTGAAACTGGATAACAGGGAATATCAGGGAAATTGGATTTTAAACTTTCGTAATGAGAAAGTGGAATAACTGGGTTTTTAAAGAAACTACCACTATTGCCAATGTCTTTTGGATTAGGTAGTTTGCTTTCCCTAATACTGATTACGGCTTTGGAAACATCTTGAATGGTAGGTTTACTAACATTCATGTTTTGTAGTTCAGACTGAATTGCTCCATACTCTGTATGTAGTTGATGGTTACCTTTGCTCAATTTTAAGGAAACTGAGATGATAATATATTGACCTTTTGCTCCATTTTTGAAAATGGAATTACGATAACCAAAATCGCAATCTTCTAGCTTGAAGGTAATCTCTTGTTTTGTTTTTATGTCTATAGCCTGACAGGAAACAAAAACGTCTTTTAGTTCTACACCATAGGCACCAATATTTTGGATTGGGGCAGTACCTATATTTCCTGGAATAAGAGAGAGGTTTTCAATGCCTCCGAAGTTTTTGTCTAAACACCACAAGACAACCTGGTGCCAGTTTTCACCAGCATTGGCAGTTACTATAACGCTTTCTGGAGTTTCATCAGAAATATTAATGCCCTTAATATTCACATGAATAACTAAAGCATCAATGTCTTTGGTGAGCAACATGTTACTGCCGCCGCCAAGTATGAGTTTGTTGGGGTAATCATCAATACCTAATACTTGTATCAGTTCCTCTTTGGAAGAAACTGACACAAAGTATTTGGCTTTTACATCAATACCAAAGGTATTATATGGTTTTAAGGGTATGTTTTGTTGAATATGCACTAGTCTTTATAAACTTTTAACGCTTCTTTAATGATATTAACGGCTTTAATAAGACTGTTTTTGTTAAGAACGTATGCAATTCTAACTTGGTTTAAACCTACACCAGGAGTAGAATAGAAGCCTGCTGCAGGAGCAACCATTACCGTTTCGTTATCTACATCAAAACTCTCCAATAACCATTGCGCAAAGTTATCTGCGTTCTTTATTGGTAGTTCAGCTATACAGTAAAAAGCTCCTTTTGGCTTGGCAACCTTAACACCCTCAATCTTGTTAAGTTCAGCAATAAGAGTATCTCTACGATCTACATATTCAGTAATAACATCGTCAAAGTAACTCTGTGGAGTTTGTAAAGCAGCTTCACTTGCAATTTGCGCCAAAGTTGGAGGACTCAAACGGGCCTGAGCAAACTTAAGAGCTGTAGAAATAACATTTTTATTGCGAGATACTAAGCATCCAATACGTGCACCACACATGCTATAACGTTTAGATACAGAGTCGATGATTATAGCGTGATCTTTTAAGCTTTCCTCTTCCATAATAGAATAGTGCTTAACACCATCGTATGTAAACTCACGGTATACTTCGTCTGCAATTAGGAAAAGATCATGTTTCTTTACAATCTCTGCCAATTTTTGGATTTCTTCCTTAGAGTAAAGGTATCCAGTTGGGTTACCTGGGTTACAAATAAGGATTGCCTTTGTTTTTGGCGTGATAAGTTTTTCGAATTCTTCAATAGCAGGAAGAGCAAAATTGTCATCTATATTAGAAATAACAGGAACAATATTTACTCCAGATGCTGTAGAGAAACCATTATAGTTAGCATAGAATGGCTCGGGAATAATAATTTCATCATCAGAGTCCATTATTGTTCCAAAAGCAAACATTAATGCTTCACTTCCTCCAGTGGTTACAATTATATCGTTATGCTCTACTGGAATATTGTTTTTATGGTAGTAAGCCGCAATTTTCTTTCTGTATTCTTCAGAACCTTCAGATCTTGTATAGGCTAAGATGTCAAGAGAGTGGATTTTAACGGCATCAAGTGCAATTTCTGGAGTTTTAATATCAGGTTGACCAATGTTTAAGTGGTAAACCGTCTTTCCTTCTTTGTATGCTTGTTCTGCATATGGCACCAATTTTCTAATTGGTGATTCTGGCATATGTTGCCCTTTATGTGATATTGCTGGCATGGCTTTTTTTATTAGGCCACAAAGTTGCGAAATTTATCTTAAATTTTTTTTAAAAACGGGCCTTAAAAACATAACTTCTTTTTAAGATTCGTAAATTAATGAGAGGAAAGCAGAAAGGTTAATTATGAAACGGTTAGTGTTCATATTGATGCTTATTTGCTGTAGTTCTCTCTTATCCTATTCCCAAGGCCATTTTACTGTGCCGAACAAGTCGAAATCGGATAAGGTTCGATTTCAGTTAATAAGTAATTTGGTAATTGTCCCAGTTGAAATAAATGGGGTGAAATTATCATTTTTACTCGATACAGGAGTAAGTAAACCTATCTTATTTGGTTTTCTTAATGATTCAGATTCTTTGGAGTTGAATAAAGCAGAAACAGTGCTTTTAAGAGGGCTTGGCGACAGAGAAGCTATAGAAGCTATAAGGTCTGAGGGAAATATGTTCAGAATAGGTGATGCCGTTAATGTTAATCAGGAAATATTTGCCGTATTTGATCCAGCATTGAATTTTGCCCCTCGACTAGGGATTCCTGTTCATGGTATTATTGGATATGACCTGTTCAAGGATTTGATTGTAGAGGTAAACTATGTTTCTAGATATATTAGGTTGACACAGCCAGAAGCTTATAAGTATAAAAAATGCAAGAAGTGTGAGGTTGTTCCGTTGGATTTTTATAATAAAAAGCCATATGTCAATGCTGAGGTAAGTTTGAATCAAGAAACCATTCCTGTGAAGTTGTTATTAGATTCAGGTGGTGCTGATGCTTTATGGCTGTTTGAAGATTACGAACAGGGTATTAAATCAAGTAATGAATTTTTTCATGATTTTTTAGGTTTTGGGCTTGGAGGTAGTGTTTATGGCAAGCGATCCAAAGTAGAAACATTCAGTTTAAGTGGTTTTGAACTCAATGGAGTAAATGTTTCCTACCCAGATTCTAATTACATAGGAGGTGCTAAGCGATTTAAGGAGAGAAACGGGAGTTTAGCAGGGCATATATTAAAACGTTTTAATATGATTATAGATTATCCAAACCAAAAGATCACTTTGAAAAAGAACAAATACTTTAAAGAAAGCTTTAGTTATAATAAAAGTGGAATTGAATTACAGCATGAAGGGATAAGATTGGTTAAGGAAGAAGTGGAAAGTAAAGGACCCGATAACTTGTTGAGTAATGATTATGAGACTAAAAACCAGAAAACCATTAATGTTACAAGAACATTTAAGCTTGCTTTCAAACCTGCATTTAGTATTGTAGAGTTAAGAGAAGGTTCGCCAGCAGCACGTGCAGGACTACAGGTGGGAGATGTTATTATATCGGTAAACAACAAAGAGTCCTACCACTACAGTTTACAGGAAATTATCAAAATGTTTTATGATGATGATGGTAAGCGTATAAAATTAGAGGTTGAGAGAGACGGTAGTGTGCTCTCTTACGAGTTTAAGTTGGAAAGTTTATTATAAAAAAACCTCAAGGTTATGCTTGAGGTTTTTTTTTTTTTTGATATCATTACTTGTTGTTATTGTTCAATAACACTTTTTTGTTTTTTCTGTAAGATACTTGTTTCACTAGTAGGCTTAGCAGAAGGGTCAAATACTTCTCCTTTTATTTTGACTGCAAGAGTTGGGGTTTGGGCATTAGAAATTACTGTAATGGTTTTTCTAATTGGACCAACGCGGTTGGTGTCATATTTTACTTGAATTTCTCCTGTTTTTCCAGGCATGATTGGACCGTCTGGTTTTTTTGGTACGGTACATCCACAGCTTGAGCTTACTTTAGAAATAATAAGAGGAGCATCACCAGTATTGGTGAATTCGAAAGTCCTAATACCGTTAGAACCTTTTTCGATTGTTCCATAGTCAATTGTAGTAGATTTGAATTCAATTTTAGCTACTTTCTCTTGAGCGTTTACGGTCAAACTTATTATCCCTATAAACAAGATGGTTATAAAATGTTTCATCACATTAGATTTTTAAAAATAGATTGTAAACTTAGTTACTTTTCTTCATTCTGCAAAATAAAACGGTCAAAGCGCCAAGAGTTGTCAGGCAATACCTAGAGACTCAAGTATTAATCCGTACATAATTTCACAGAAAAAAGAAATATAAGTACTTTTGCGCATTAACTTTCAAAAACTATTCCAAAGTATGAGCATTCCATCAAAATATGATGCAAGTCAAGTAGAAGATAAGTGGTATGACTTCTGGATGAAACACAACTATTTTCATTCAACACCAGATGAAAGAACGCCATATACCATTGTGATTCCTCCACCGAACGTAACAGGGGTGTTGCATATGGGGCATATGCTCAATAATACCATTCAGGATGTGTTAATTCGTCGTGCCAGACTAAAGGGCTATAATGCTTGTTGGGTGCCGGGAACAGACCATGCATCTATTGCTACTGAGGCAAAAGTTGTGGCTAAGTTAAAGGCTGACGGTATTAATAAGGCAGATCTAAGTCGCGAAGAGTTTTTGGATCATGCTTGGGAATGGACCCATAAGCATGGAGGTATTATCTTGGAACAATTAAAGAAGCTTGGAGCTTCTTGTGATTGGGAAAGAACAAAGTTTACAATGGACGACGATTTATCTGAGTCTGTAATCAATGTTTTTATTGACTTGTACAATAAGGGATTGATTTATCGCGGTTATCGAATGGTCAACTGGGATCCTGAGGCAAAGACGACACTTTCTGATGAAGAGGTTGTACATATTGAACGAACCGATAAACTCTATTACGTAAAGTATCAAGTTGAAGGAACTGAAGAGTTTGTAACTATAGCTACAACACGTCCGGAGACTATTCTTGGAGATACGGCTGTTTGTGTGAATCCTGAAGATGAACGTTATCAGCACCTTGTAGGTAAAAGTGTTGTTGTCCCTGTTTGTAACCGTGTCGTGCCAATTATTCAGGATGATTATGTTGATATAGAATTTGGAACAGGGTGTTTAAAGATTACTCCAGCTCACGATGTTAATGATAAGGAAATTGGAGATCGCCATAAACTAGATGTGGTTGATATTTTAAATGATGATGCTACTTTAAATGTTTATGGTCTTCACCATGAAGGTAAGTCTAGAGAGCAGGCAAGGGAGGACATGGTAATCGAGCTTACTGAAATGGGAATTTTGGTTAAGACCGAAGATATTGTTCACAAAGTTGGAACATCTGAGCGTACTAAAGCTGTTATTGAGCCTAAGATTTCTGCACAGTGGTTCCTTAAAATGACAGATTTGGCTAAACCAGCTTTGGATAACGTAATGAACGATACTATTCAGTTCCACCCTCCAAAGTTCAAGAATTCATATAGAAACTGGATGGAAAATGTTCGCGATTGGAATATTTCCCGTCAGTTGTGGTGGGGACACCAAATTCCAGCTTTCTTTTATGGAGATGGAGTAGAGGATTTTGTTGTTGCCAAAACAGCCGAAGAAGCGTTAGATAAAGCCAAAGAGAAAACAGGAAACCCTGACATTAAGATTGCAGATTTGAAACAGGATCCAGATGTATTAGATACTTGGTTCTCATCTTGGTTATGGCCTATGTCTGTGTTCGATGGAATCAACAATCCGGATAACGAAGAAATAAACTATTACTATCCAACGAATGATTTGGTAACCGCTCCAGAAATTATGTTCTTTTGGGTAGCAAGGATGATCATTGCGGGATATGAATATAAAAATGAACTACCGTTCAAGAATGTCTATTATACGGGTATTGTAAGGGATAAACAAGGTAGAAAAATGTCTAAGTCTTTAGGGAATTCTCCAGACCCTATCGATTTAATGAAGAAATATGGAGCTGATGGGGTTCGTGTTGGAATGTTAATGAGTTCTCCTGCAGGTAACGATTTGCCTTTCGATGAGGCGCTTTGTGAACAAGGAAAGGCATTTGCCAATAAAGTTTGGAACGCCTTTAGATTGGTGAAAGGATGGGAAGTAAGTGATAGTATTGAGCAGCCTAATTCTAGCAAAATTGCTTTGGAATGGTATCGAGCTAAGTTCCAACAAGCTTTAGAGCTTATAGAAGATCATTATAGCAAATACCGTATTAGTGATGCGCTAATGGAAACCTATAAATTAATCTGGAACGACTTTTGTTCTTGGTTGTTGGAAATGGTGAAGCCTGCTTTCGGCCAGCCAATGGATGCTACTACTTACAAACAGGTAATTGCAATGTTTGAAGATAATTTGAGAATTCTTCATCCGTTTATGCCATTCTTAACCGAAGAGATTTGGCATTATATGGAGGAAAGAACCCCAGAACAAGCTTTAATAGTTGCAAAATGGCCAGAGGTTAAGAAAATTGATGCCGATTTAATCTCATCATTTGAATTTGCTTCAGAAGTAATTGCAGGAATCCGTTCCGTGAGAAAGGAAAAGAATATCTCGTTTAAGGATAGTATTGCGTTGTCGGTAATCAATAACGAAAAGGTTGATGGCCTGTTTAATGACGTGATTGTTAAAATGGGGAATTTAGAAGGGATAGAATATGTAGATGAAGCTCTTAATGGGGCCTTGACCTTTAGAGTGAAATCTAACGAATATTTTATTCCAATTTCCGGAGCTATAGATGTAGAGGCAGAAAGAGAAAAGTTGACAGAAGAGTTGAATTATACAGAAGGTTTCCTGAAATCTGTTCAAAAGAAATTAGCTAACGAGCGTTTTGTAAGCGGAGCACCTGAACAGGTGGTAGCCAATGAGAAGAAAAAGGAAGCAGATGCTTTAGCGAAAATAGAAACACTTAAAGCTAGTTTAGCCAGTTTAAACTAGGAGCAAGTTTAGAATAAAAAAGCGCTTACTGTTCACAGTAAGCGCTTTTTTTATTTTCTATACAGAAAGTAATTCTTGACCAGCTCTATATATTTTTTTTTGGCCTGTTTTTCAGAAATATTTCCTATTTGAAAAAGTGCATTTGTTTTAAAGGCATTGATAATTGGGCGCCTACTTTTAGGCCTGCTATAATCGTTAGTGGCACGTTTGTAATAAGCATATAGGCGTAACAAAAAATCAGCAGGAAAAGGATCTTTATGCGCATTGATACGATCAACGGCCTCCTTAAACTCCATATCTAATTTTTTGTTTGTCATTATTATCTTGACGCTAAAATAGTCTCTCCACCACGTACCTTTTGGTTCAGTTCTACTTTTATTTCCGCATCTAAAGGCAAGAACACATCTACTCTCGATCCAAACTTGATAAAACCAGAGTCACTTCCTTGAATTACCTTTTGGTCTACTTTAGCATAATTTACTATGCGTTTCGCCAAAGCTCCTGCAATTTGACGATAAAGCACTTTACCAAAGCTGTCGTTTTCTACAACCACAGTAGTACGTTCGTTTTCTTCACTAGCCTTAGGGTGCCAAGCTACAAGATATTTTCCCGGATGGTATTTACTGAACACCACATTTCCACCAATAGGGTGGCGGGTAACATGTACATTTACAGGAGACATGAAGACACTTACTTGAATACGCTTATCGTTAAAGAACTCCTTTTCAAAAACTTCCTCTATTACAACAACTTTACCATCAACTGGTGAAAGTACATTGTTGGCATTGACTACCGTTTTGCGTTTTGGGTTTCTAAAAAACTGTAAAATCAGGATAAGAAAAATTAAAAGGGCAATCATAATAGATGTTCGTAACCAATTTATGGCTATGAAATTATCTACAACAAAGAAAAGAGCGATTACCGCAACAAACGTAAAGAAAATTATTTTTTGTCCTTCTTTATGAAACATAGTCTAAAATGCTTAAAAATAGATAGATAAATGGTGCTGCAAAAATCAAACTGTCCAGACGGTCTAACAACCCCCCGTGCCCGGGCATGATTACTCCACTGTCCTTAACATTGGCCTGTCGTTTAAACTTGGATTCGACCAAGTCTCCCAAAGTCCCAAAAACGCTAATAATAACGCTTAAAATGAGCCAGTTACTGAAATTTAATGTTTTTGTAAAGGTAGTGATAAAATAGCTTGCAAGGCAAGCAAAAAAGAGGCCTCCGAGAAAACCCTCAATGGTTTTTTTTGGTGAAATTCTCTCAAAAAGTTTTTGTTTTCCAAAATTCTTACCAACAAGATAGGCAAAGGTATCATTTA
Source organism: Mangrovimonas aestuarii (assembly GCF_028767185.1). Classification (GTDB taxonomy): domain Bacteria; phylum Bacteroidota; class Bacteroidia; order Flavobacteriales; family Flavobacteriaceae; genus Mangrovimonas_B; species Mangrovimonas_B aestuarii. Next base: position 178,077 of record NZ_JARACK010000007.1, on the reverse strand, counting down.
CCCATATAATGATGAAAGTACCAAATAAAATCTTAGGTGTAAAGGTATAGTTGTAATAAGGGATGAGTAATAAAAAGAGAAATCCTGTAGCAACATAAAAAGTTGTTAGCAAATAGGGCTTAGACCCTATAAGGGGAATTTCTTTTTCGGTAAACAAATCCCTGATAAGGAATAGTAGAACAAACAAGCTTATAACAAGAAGTATTTGTGTACCATAAGCTAAGAAGGTATTGGTTTCTATTGTTAACTGCCAGTACCCAAATTGGGCATATAAAATGGTGAAAATAAGGTAGGGCAACTGAGACTTAAGAGAGATCAGTTTTTTAAATTCAGCAATGCTAACTAATCCAAAAACAAAAAGCAACGAAGTCAATGCAATTTCATTAAACAGAGAAGCCAAGAGTAAGGCAACATACAGTAGCCCCGAAAGTGATCGTACAAAAATTTCCTTCATCTATTAGAGGTCTTCAAGAAGTAACAAATATAGGTTTTTTGAACTACTGCCGTAAGTCATAAAATCCTTGTCGTCTTCAGCCTTAAATAATTTTATAGTAGTAATGTTAGAAGGGATTTTTTTCGAATTTTTGCTTTTTATTCCTCGAAGCCCTTCGCCAATGTTTTCTACCATTTGACTAGTTGTAGCAAATACTACTAGATTGGCAGGAAGTTCATGAAGCTTTTTTTCTGCAATTTGATTGGATGAAATTAGAATAGAACCGTCATCAGCAATAAGATTTTCACAAGTTGTAAGGAAAAAAGCGGCATCTCCAATGGTTGAGGTTGTTTTTAAACCATTTTTTTCAAATTGAGTTTTTAATTGATGGTCTAAAATTAGTGCATTTTCATCTTCCCAATCGTTTTCAATTAAGATGTGATCAATGCATAGGGAAATTTCCTTTAAATTTTCACAGTAAAGAAACTTTCCTCCATTTGCCTTAAAATTTATTGTAAACCGTTCATCTAGAGGTATTTTAACCTCTGGCATATATTTGCCGTGATCATTCGATTTTAATTCTTCTTCTGGCTTATTGGATTTGGAGCCAAAAATTTTTCTAAATAGACTCATTCAAAAAATTCGCTATTAATCTCAATATATATGGGGCTTTATTCAAATATAAAAAATCTTAAATTAACCGTTGGGTCAATTTAAGACTTTTAATTACCGATAACAAAAATAGAGGAAATTACTTGTCCAACAATTCTCGTTCAGCTGTATTTGACTTTTTAAAAGGACGTTCTCCAAATATTTTTTCTAGATTATCTTTAAAGATTACTTCTTTTTCAAGGAGTACGTCGGCCAATTGGCTTAGTTTGTCTTTGTTTTCTTCAAGAATTTTAATCGCTCTCTGGTATTGTTCTTCAATAATATCTGAAATCTCCTTATCAATAAGTTCTGCGGTTTGCTCACTATATGGTTTTGTAAATCCATATTCGTTTTGACCCGATGAATCATAATAGGTAAGGTTTCCTATTTTATCACTCAAGCCATAAATGGTAACCATAGCACGTGCTTGTTTTGTTACTTTTTCTAAGTCACTTAATGCACCTGTTGAAATTTTATTGAATATAACTTTTTCAGCAGCTCGACCACCTAGTGCGGCACACATCTCGTCAAGCATTTGCTCTGGTCTAACAATAAGTCGTTCTTCTGGTAAGTACCAAGCAGCACCTAGTGAACGACCACGAGGAACAATAGTTACCTTTACCAAAGGAGCGGCATGCTCTAACATCCAGCTTACGGTAGCGTGACCAGCTTCATGATATGCAATTGCTTTTTTCTCCTCTGGAGTAATGATTTTGTTTTTCTTTTCAAGACCACCTATAATACGGTCTACTGCATCTAGGAAATCCTGTTTATCAACTTCTTTTTTGCCATTTCTAGCAGCAATTAAGGCTGCTTCATTACATACATTGGCAATATCTGCTCCCGAGAATCCAGGAGTTTGCTTGGCCAAGAATTCGGTGTCTAGGTTTTCTTTTTTCTTAAGAGGTTTTAAATGTACTTCAAAAATTTCTTTACGTTCACGAACATCTGGAAGGTCCACGAATATCTGACGATCGAAACGACCAGCCCGCATTAAGGCTTTGTCGAGTACATCGGCGCGGTTTGTTGCCGCTAAAACAATAACATTTGTATTAGTGCCAAATCCGTCCATTTCTGTCAAAAGCTGGTTAAGTGTATTTTCTCTTTCGTCGTTTGAACCAGAGAAATTACTTTTACCACGAGCACGGCCAATAGCGTCTATTTCGTCAATAAAGATAATAGACGGTGATTTCTCTTTAGCTTGCTTGAAAAGGTCTCTTACTCGTGATGCACCAACACCAACGAACATTTCTACAAAGTCAGATCCAGACAAGGAGAAAAAGGGAACCTTAGCTTCTCCAGCAACAGCTTTAGCCAAAAGTGTTTTACCTGTTCCAGGAGGACCTACCAATAATGCGCCTTTAGGTATTTTACCTCCAAGAGAGGTATATTTCTCAGGGTTTTTCAAGAAATCAACAATTTCTTGTATTTCTTCTTTAGCACCTTCCAATCCTGCAACATCCTTAAAGGATACTTTAACGTCTGTGTTTTGGTCGAAAAGTTTAGCTCTTGATTTTCCAATATTGAAAATCTGACCTCCAGCACCTCCACTAGATCCTGAAGACATGCGTCTCATTATGAAAATCCATACCCCTATAAGCAAAATAAAAGGTAGAAGACTGATAATAAAATCACCCCAAAGATTTTGCTCAGTTTTATACTCAACTTTTGGTTTTGGACTTAGGTTGTTATCTTCGATAACCTTAGAGATGTTGTCTTCAAAGTTTTGAAGATCACCAAATTCAAATCTGTAGTTCGGGAGTGGAGTCGTACTTGGTAACAAAGAAGAAGGCTTTGATTTTTTATGGACATCCTTGTCTTGAGCTTCTTTTGTTAAATATACCTTGGCTTCACGCCTGTTAACAATTTCAACTTTTGCAACATCCCCGTTTTTTAAGAATTGCATGAACTGAGATGGGGTTGTAGTATTGGCTTCTTGTAAAGTGCCCCCACTAAACAGTTGCATTGCTATAAAAAATACAATGATTGCTCCGTAAATCCAGTAAGGGCTGAATTTAGGTTTTTTATTTAGGTTTTTATTGTCGTTTGCCATTAATCCGATTAATAGTTTGTTTCTATAACAGTTGTTTTTGCATCGCCCCAAAGGCTTTCTATGTCGTAGTATTCACGAATATGTTTCTGGAATACGTGCACCACTACATTAACATAGTCCATTAAAACCCATTCGGCATTGTCGGTACCTTCAACATGCCAAGGTTTATCTTTGAGTTCTTTGCTAACTTTCTTTTGTATTGAGTTTACAATGGCGTTCACCTGAGTGTTAGAGGTTCCTTCGCAGATAATAAAATAGTCGCAAACCGTGTTTTCAATTTCACGCAGATCAAGAATATTAATCCCTTTTCCCTTTACATCTTCAATTCCATTAATTATTACTGCAATTAATTGGTCTGCATTGGTATTTTCTTTCGCCATTAATTTGATTTAAGTTTGTGCAAAGTTATTATTTTTTGGTTCTTTATTCTCTAAAAAAAACTTAAGTTTTCCCAATACGAATATAACCATTAATTATGCGTATAATCAAACTTGATGCCATCGATTCCACCAATACCTTTTTAAAACAGCTCAGTGCGGTCGAGAAGGTAGAAGACTATACTGTTGTAATGGCTAACTATCAAACACAGGGTAAAGGCCAAATGGGCGCAAAGTGGGAGTCTCAAAATGGTGAAAATCTTATGGTTAGTTTGTTTAAGGGGCTTGATTTTATGCCTGTAGAGCGTAGCTTTTATTTGAGTATGGCAACTGCATTGAGCATTTATAAAACATTAAAAAATTTAGGTTTACAGCATTTAAGTATAAAATGGCCGAACGACATTTTGGCAGATAACAAGAAAGTTTGTGGGGTACTAATAGAAAATGTCATTAAACACAACCAGTTAGCTGGCTCTGTGATTGGCATTGGTTTAAACCTTAATCAAACTAATTTCGAGGGTTTGCCCCAAGCGTCTTCTCTTAAGTTGTTGAGTGGTGTTAATTTTAATAGGGAAGAAGTGCTAGATAAACTCGTGACAAACATTAAGAAGTATTTTAAAGATTTGGAGGCTGGTGAATATGATAAGATAAAAAAGGAATACGAATCTGTGCTGTTTAGAAAAAACAAGCCTTCTACTTTTAAGGATGTAGAAGGCCGAATGTTTATGGGTATTATAAAGGGCGTTACTGAATATGGGAACCTTGAACTGCTTTTAGAAGATGACGTAGTTAATACCTATGAGCTCAAGGAAATCAAATTACTGTATTAAACCGCCTTAGGCATATTAACAGCTAATGTTTCAATAAATTTTGTGATGGGGCCTTTGATCATCATGGCCATCATAGGGTTAAAATCTCCACTAAAAAGAAGTTGAACCTCACTTTTATCTGCTTCAATTTCATTTATCAGTCCAGTAAGGGAAAAGTCGATTTTTCCACCTGCGGCACCTAAAACAATTTTGTTAGGGGCTATGGTTTCTTTCTTTTGAAGAGTGATTTCGGGCATCCCTTTAAGAGCAAACAAAAAAGTGTCGTCTCCAAGAATTTCAAATTTACTAATGTTTTCAGGCATTAATGTTTCGAAGTTTCTTACATCGCTTAAAAAGTTAAAAGTATCTTGTGCCGATTTGTCTATTGTTACTTTAGGAGATTCAAGATTCATAAATAAATAAGGTTTTAGGCGTTTACCTGCCATTCACTAGGGTTGGCATTCCAAAGTTTAAGGGTTTCTAATTCGTTTGGCGAAATATAGTTAGTCGCTACTGCCTGTTCTAGAAGATGCTCATAATTGCTAAGTGTATGCAAGTTTACATTAGCTTTTTTGAAGTTTTCCTTAGCAATATCAAAACCGTAAGAGAAAATTGCAATCATTCCTTTTACGTTTGCATTGGCTTCTTCCAAGGCTTTAACGGCATTAAGGCTGCTTTTTCCTGTACTAATTAGGTCTTCTACCACCACAACATTCTGACCTTTTTGCAGAAAACCTTCTATTTGGTTTTGGCGTCCGTGTTTTTTAGGTTCGGGTCTTACATAGACAAAAGGGACGCCCATATATTCAGCAACCAGCATACCTATGCCAATAGCACCAGTGGCAACTCCAGCAATAACATCTGGCTTTCCATAAATTTCCTCTATTTGTCTGGCCATGGTTTCCCGAATGTAGTTGCGAATAGGAGGGAACGATAAGATAATTCTATTGTCGCAGTAAATGGGTGACTTCCAACCCGATGCCCAGGTGAAAGGCGTCTGAGGGTTAAGTTTTATAGCATTAACCTGTAATAAAACTTCTGCGGTTTTTCTGGCTGTGTGTGTATTGAAAATCATAGTTGCAAAACTACGCATAAATTTAATCATAACGTAATTGAAAAATGTGATTGGAGCGAAAAAATGCCTTAATTTGCGATTCGGTAAAATTTAATATTTTTGCTAGTAATACAATTACTGTATGCATACCATTTTTGTAAATGATAAGCCAATTATTTTAACGGATAAAGTAGAAAAGGAAACCCACTTTAAGAACTACTTACTAGATACTGTTAACATAGGTAAGGTAATTAAGGCCTTAAACAAGACCAATATGCAAGAGGTTAGGCTTATCCATAAAAACAAGGAAAAACTTCTAAAGAAGTTTTTAAAGCTGCTTCCCAATGTTGTTGCAGGAGGCGGAAAGGTTTTAAATGCCGAAGGTGAAATTCTGTTTATATATAGAAATGACAAATGGGATCTTCCCAAAGGTAAAGCCGAATCTAAGGAAACTATAGAAGATACTGCTGTTCGTGAAGTTGAAGAGGAAACCGGAGTTGCGGGATTAAGAATCATTAAGCCTTTGGAGACCACCTACCACATCTTTAAGCGGAATGGTAAGCATAAAATAAAAATCACCTATTGGTTTGAGATGGTTACTGATTACAATGGTTTGCTTGAGCCTCAGGAAAATGAAGGGATAACAAAAGTAGCTTGGTTAGATTCTGAACAGACAGAAGAGGCTTTAAAGAACTCGTATGCCAACATAAAGCAATTAGTGTAGTCTTTTACCTATTTTCTTTCAATGCTTAATTTTTTAGTTTTCAGCTTTTTACTGCTGGCCAAGTTGCGTGTAAAGTGCCATGATTACTGCTAAAAGAGGTATTTAATGTTTTGGTAATATTATATTGTTGAAAAATAGCTTTTTGTTAAATTATTATTAAGGGTAGGTCTATGAACTGATTTTTAGTGTCGTAGGTCGAAATGGGGTTGTGGAAATGCATTTAATTAGTCTATTTTTGACTTTTCCTAATTTACGATTAATAGCATCATGGTTTACAGACTCCCGTTTGCCTCAATAACATTGATAGAGGATGACATAGCAGAAGTGGTAATTGACGAAGGCGTAGAACTAGCCATGGAAGAAGTAGAGGCTTACCATGAGTTTTTAACGACTTACCTTAAGGCTCCGTTTTCATTGTTAATCAACAAAAAGCATTCGTATTCTTATACTTTTGAAGCGCAGCAAAACATTTGCGATATAAAAGAAATTAGGGCTATGGCTGTTGTAGTTAATAATGTAGCCAGTGAGCTTGCTACTTTGACCTTGTCTAAAATAAACGAACACAAAGAATGGAATATGTTACTGTTCAATAACAAGGCTGATGCAAAGGACTGGTTGTATGGTGAACAGGGCTATTCATTAAAAGAGAAGACTTCTGCAATAGCCTTGCATTAAAATAAGAGGCGAAATACTTGTTAGGCTTTTATTTAACTGTAATTTTGCAGCCTCAAAAAAAACAAGTAGAATGACTGATTTTTTTAGGAAAGTTATCCCTAATCCCAAGGATGATACTTTGGCAGGGATAACCGTATCTTTAGCTATGATCCCAGAGGTTGTAGCTTTTGCTTTTGTTGCCCAGATTGATCCATTGGTAGCTTTAAGTGGTGCTTTTATTATTGGTTTGATAACTGCTGTTTTTGGCGGTCGTCCAGGGTTGATATCTGGAGCAGCTGGAGCTGTAGCTGTCATTTTTGTTAATTTAATAGCAGAGGGACATAAGCGTGGTATGCTGTTTGACAGTCCTATAGATAATATGGGCTACTTCTATCTATTAGCAGCTGTAATTTTAATGGGAATTATACAAGTAGCAGCAGGAGTATTTAAATTAGGGAAGTTTGTTAGGTTGATACCGCACTCTGTGATGATGGGGTTTGTGAATGGATTGGCCATTGTGATTTTTATAGCTCAAGTAAAAATGTTTACCCATAAGCAACTTCAGGTAAGTGCTGAAGGGGTTAAGGAATATATAAATATATGGATGCATGGTACAGAGCTTTACACTATGGTAGGTTTGGTGCTGTTAACCATGGGGATTATATGGTTGTTGCCCAAGCTCACTACAAAGATACCAGCATCGCTAACGGCTATTTTGGTAACGACGGGAGTGGTTGTTTTTGGGGGCTTAGATGTGAGTACTGTTGGTTCGTATATCATAGAAGGAGGGGGAAGTGGTTTAAAAGGGGAGTTCCCTACACCTAATATGGAGTTGTGGCAGAATCTGCCAATTAATTTGGAAACTTTAGAGTTTATATTACCGTATGCCTTTTTGGCGGCCTGTGTAGGATTGATTGAAACTTTAATGACCATGAACCTTGTTGATGAACTTACCGAAACCAGAGGTAATGGTAACAAGGAATGTATTGCCCAAGGAACAGGGAATATTATGAGTGGTTTATTTGGAGGTACAGGAGGTTGTGGTATGATTGGTCAGACAGTGATAAATATTAACGCTGGAGGTAGAGGGCGTTTGTCTGGAGTAATGATGGCCCTAACCCTTTTAACATTTATTTTATTTACAGATAAATATATAGAACAAGTGCCTATTGCAGCATTGGTAGGTGTGATGTTTATGATGGTAATAGAAACCTTCGCTTGGTCTAGTTTCAGAATTATACGAAAAATACCTATGGCAGATGCTTTTGTGTTGGTAATTGTGTCTGCTGTAACAGTGATATTTGATTTAGCGATTGCAGTGTTTGTAGGTGTAATTATTTCGGCGTTGGTATTCGCATGGGAAAATGCTAAGCGTATTCGTGCTAGAAAACGGATGAAGACTGATGGAACCAAAGTGTATGAGATATGGGGGCCTTTGTTCTTTGGATCGATTACTGCTTTTAACGAAAAGTTTGACATCAAGAACGATCCAGATAAAGTGGAGATTGATTTTGTGGAATCAAGGATTAGTGATCATTCAGCTCTAGAAGCTATTTTTAATTTGGTAAACAAATATGAAGAGGCAGGAAAGCAGATTCGTTTGAAGCACTTAAGTGAAGATTGTAAAGTATTGTTATATAAGGCCAGTCCGAAGTTTATGGAGGTTATAGTTGAGGATATCGATGATCCACGCTATCATTTAGCCGCTAATCCAGAGGAGTTTCCGAAGCCCTTATCTGAATACAAATTTTAATGTTTAATAAAAAGACCTGTTTTAGCAGGTCTTTTTTATTTTTAGGATGCCTATATTGCCTAAATCAAAGCTTTCAATTGTGTCTTAAGTTAATCTGGTTTTCCCGGGGAAAATAATAGTAATCCTTAAGGTTTTTCTCTTTTAGTTATCTTTAAGACTTAATACAACGGCATTCTTTCATGAGCAGTTGTTAGGTATTTAACAAAAGATGAATGAGTGCTTAAATCCAAAGAAATAAATATGAATAACTACATAGACGGCTTTGTTTTTCCCATTCCTCGAATTTATATAAACGAATACAAAAAGGTTGCAGAAAAAGTAGCTGAAATTTGGAAAGAGTATGGTGCTATTGCTTACTTCGAATTCGTTGGCGACGATTTATCTTTGGAAGGAACGAGATCTTTTGTTGAAGCCGTAGAAGCAAAAGAACATGACGAAATAGTATTTGGTTGGGTTGTTTTTCCTTCAAAAGAGATACGTGATTTAGCCAACAAGCAAGTTCCTGTAGATCCTAGAATGACAGAATTGATTGCGCCATTGATCAATCCTGAAAAAATGATTTTTGAAGTCAGTAGAATGGTTTATGGAGGATTCAAAAAACTTGTAGAATCCAACAAATAAGTGAGGAAATTAGGTTTAATCCTATACTCAAACCCAGTAAAGGATGTGCTAACCATTAATGCAAACACTGTTGATAATGAAAGTTATGCAATAGAGCTGTTATCGGTTTTGGGTCAACGACTAAACAAGAGAAAAGCTAAAGCCAATGAAAAGATGGAGGTAAACTTAGAAGGATATCCAACAGGAACATATCCAGTAAAACCTCGTTTTGATGAAGGGTCAGTAGTAACCAAAAAGGTTATTAAAAAGTAATGTTTTTATAAAAGGAAATCAAAAGTAATTCTACTTTTATTAGTAACTCAACTTAATGTCAAGAATCTTTTGTGCAGTTAAATTTTCACACTCTTAGGAACCAAAACACTATAGTCTCCATTGTTTCTAATAACGTCGCGAACAATACTAGAGCTGATATAAGAAGTCTTAGCTGCAGTTAAAAGGAAAACAGTTTCTATTTTGGATAATTTCCTATTTGTATGGGCGATAGCCTTTTCAAACTCAAAATCGGCTGGATTTCTCAAACCTCTAAGGATAAACTTGGCATCAATTTCCTTACAGAAATCTACGGTAAGTCCTTCATAAGTTACTACTTTTACCTTAGGCTGCTTTTTAAAGGCTTCTTCAATAAAACGAACACGTTCTTCTAAAGGAAACATATAGTTTTTATCGGCATTAACACCAATGGCGACAACCACTTCGTCAAAGAGCTTTACGCCGCGTTTAATTATGTCATAATGACCTAAGGTAATGGGGTCAAAAGACCCAGGGAAAATGGCTCGTTTCATCTAGTAAAATTACAGTTTTTCTTTTAAAGCCTCTTCAATGGCATTATCAAACAAAGCTTCAAGGTCTATACCATCGGCGGCAGCTTGTTGCGGCAATATACTTTCTTTGGTTAGCCCTGGAACGGTATTTATTTCCAATAAATGGGGGTCACCATCCTTAAAAATGTATTCACTTCGGCTAAAGCCTGTCATTTTCAATACTTCATATACTTTCTTGGCTACAGTTCTTACTCTCTCTCTCATTTCCTCACTAATTCGTGCGGGAGTAATTTCCTGTGACTGGCCTAGATATTTAGCCTCGTAATCAAAAAAGTCATTTTCGCTAACAATTTCTGTAACAGGTAATACACGCACTTGCCCTTTATAAGTAATTACCCCAACAGAAACCTCGGTACCATCTAAAAACGATTCAATGATGATTTCATCATCTTCCTTAAAGGCGATGTCTATTGCTTTTTGTAATTGTTCCTTCTTGTAAACTTTGGTAACACCAAAACTGCTACCTGCTTTATTGGCCTTAACAAAGCAAGGTAGTCCCACGGTTTTAATTATTTCTTCTTCGTGAATAGTGTCACCTAAATTTAGATAATATGATTCTGCTGTTTTGATGCCATAGGGTTTAAGTACACTTAAGCAATCACGTTTATTAAAGGTAAGGGCAGCTTGGTACATACCGCAGCTGGTTTGTGGGATATTAAGAAGGTTGAAATAAGCTTGCATATAACCATCTTCGCCAGGTGTGCCGTGAATAGCATTAAATACACAATCAAATATGATTTTGCGCCCGTTTACAAAAACCGAAAAATCATTTCTGTCTACAGGGAATTCTTTGTTGTTCTCATCAACATACATCCATTTATTTTCAAAGATATGTATGCGATAAGGGCTGTATTTAGAGAGGCTAAGATTCTGGTAAACAATGTTACCACTTTTAAGGGAGATTTCGTATTCGCTGGAATAGCCTCCCATAATTATTGCAATATTTTTCTTCATAAATCCAGGTAAACGATTGGAAAAATCGTCAGGCTAAATTATCACTAATAAATCAAAAGTAAAAACAGTTCTGTTTTTATATATTTGCTGTTCAAATCTAATATCATGAACCTAATGAAATTCCTGACAAGCAAAGTGTTTTTCAAGCAGTTGCTATTGGCTGTTGTAGCCATAGTTGTATTGTGTTTTTTAATGTTGAAATGGTTAGATAGTACCACAAATCATGGTGAGTTTGAAGTGGTACCAGACCTTTCTGGAAAGTCTATTGAAGTAGCACAAATCGAGTTGGAAAATAATCATTTGGTCATGCAGATTCAGGATTCAGCTAATTATAATCCTGATTATCCAAGGTTTTCTGTTATTGAGCAGGAACCGGTAGCTGGAAGTAAAGTTAAGGAGGACAGAAAAATATATATTACTTTAAATCCATCAGGGTATAGAAAGATAAATGTACCTGATTTAACCGAACGCACTTTAAGACAGGCACAGCCAACTTTGGAAGCCCTTGGTTTTAAGTTAGGAAAGCTGATTTATGTGGATAATATTGGGAAAGATATGGTATTGGAAATGAAATTTGAAGGAGAACATTTAGAACCTGGAACAGCTTTATCAAAAACCTCTAAGATTGATTTGGTGTTGGGGAATGGTAATCGCCCAGGGGAAACGGATAATGATAATGTTAATGAAACTGGGAGAGGACAAGAAGACCAATAGAAATGAGCGAAGAGCAGGTATTAGATAACGATAACAATAACGAGGACGAATTATACGAACATTATTCGTTTAAGGCTGATAAAGGTCAGCAGCCATTACGTGTAGATAAATATTTAATGAATTTCATTGAAAATGCTACGCGTAATAAAATTCAGCAAGCAGCTAAAGATGGAAACATCTATGTTAACGATGTTGCTGTAAAATCAAACTACAAAGTAAAGGCTAACGATGTTATACGTGTGTTGTTTACGCATCCGCCGTACGAAAATTTATTGGTAGGAGAGGATATCCCTATCGATATTGTTTACGAAGACGATGAGGTTTTGGTGGTAAATAAGCCAGCAGGAATGGTGGTGCATCCAGGACATGGGAATTATTCAGGAACTCTTATTAATGCCTTGATTTATCATTTTGATAACCTGCCAAATAATTCAAGTAACCGCCCTGGATTAGTACACCGTATAGATAAGGATACAAGTGGGCTTTTGGTAATAGCCAAGACTGAAGATGCCATGAACCATCTTACCAAACAATTTTTCCTTAAAACCAGCGAGCGCGAGTATCTGGCCTTGGTTTGGGGGAATATTGAAGAAGATGAAGGCACAGTAGAAGGAAACATAGGGCGTCACCCTAAAAACCGACTTCAGAACACTGTTTTTTTAGAGGATGATGCAGATAAAGGAAAACCGGCTGTAACCCACTATAAAGTATTGGAGCGATTGGGGTATGTTACTTTAGTATCGTGCAGATTAGAAACTGGTCGTACGCACCAGATTCGTGTACATATGAAACACATAGGTCATACGCTGTTTAACGATGAACGTTATGGTGGTGAAAAAATCCTGAAAGGAACAACTTTTACCAAGTACAAGCAGTTTGTAGAAAACTGTTTTAAAGTGTTGCCAAGGCAGGCACTTCATGCAAGAACCCTTGGATTTGAGCACCCTAAAACAGGTGAGTTTATGCGTTTTTCTACCGAGATTCCTGAAGATATGGAGCAGTGTATCGAAAAGTGGCGCAACTATGTCAAGCACCAAGATCTATAGTATCCAATAGACTAATCCGTTAAATTTTAGCTTTTCAGATCCCTTTCCTTTATTTTTATGGGAAAGATTAAGGAAATGAAAGTTGATGAGGTAATCCTATATAGTAATGCTATAAACGAGCAAAAGCAATTTTACCATGCTGTGCTGGGATTGGAATTACTTATAGATGAGGAGTCTCAGGTGGCCTTCAAAATAGGACGCAGTATACTTCGGTTTATATACAGAAAATGTTTTTACCCATCTCATGTTGCGTTCAATATTCCGTTTGCTGCGGTAGAAGAAGCCAAATCTTGGTTAGAACAACGCGTTTTCATTCTGAAGTTTGAAGGAAAGCCCATTTCTGAATTTGTCAACTGGAAAGCACGAGCCATTTATTTTCACGATCACGATAAAAATATTATTGAGTTTATAGGTAGGAAGCGTATCAAGGCAGAATACAAACCACCATTTATTATTTCAGATTTACTTTCCATAAGTGAAGTCGCTTTGGCGTCGGAAAATATCGAAACAAGTTACAGAACTTTAAACGCCATGAAACCGTTGCCTCTTTTTTTTGGAGATTTTAATAGTTTTTGTGCAGCTGGTGACGATGAAGGCTTGTTTATTTTAGTCGATAAAAATCGAAAACTTTGGTATCCAACAATGACTCCTGTGTATAAAGCCGATTTTGGGGTAAGGGGTGATTACAACTTCAATTATGAGGCTGGTAAAATAAAAGAATTATTGTAGTTTAGTTCCTTGAATGTTCAAAATCAAAAGCAACAGATGAAATTAGTACTATCACCTGCAAAATCATTGGATCTTGAAAGTGAAATTCCAACACCATTAGCTACAGAAGCTTGCTTTTTAAAAGAAGCCGAACGTCTTAACAAGTTACTCAAAAAGAAGTCGGCAAAGAGTTTATCTAAACTCATGAGCATTTCCGATGCTTTAGGTCAGCTCAATTACGAGCGTAACGAAGAATGGCAGTTACCATTTACAAAAGACAATTCAAGACAAGCAGTTTATGCGTTTAGTGGAGATGTTTACCGCGGGTTGGATGTGTATACGCTCCCAGAAGATAAAATTGATAAAATGCAGGATACGGTTCGTATAATATCTGGACTGTATGGTATTTTAAAACCATTGGATCTTATACAGCCATATCGATTGGAAATGGGTACAAAGTTTCCTGTTGGGAAAAACAAAAACCTTTACGAATTTTGGAAAAAGAACATTGCTAAAGTTATCAATGACGAGCTAGAAGAAGATGAGGTTTTCCTTAACTTGGCAAGTAACGAGTACTTTAAGGCTATAGACAAAAAGGCACTGAAGGTCCCAGTAATTACAGCTACGTTTAAAGATTTCAAAAATGGGGAATATAAAACTATTATGACCTATGCTAAGCTAGCAAGAGGGTATATGGCTCGTTACGTTATAGATACTGATGCAAACACCATGGATGACTTAAAAGGGTTTAATTACGAAGGGTATGGGTATAGTGAAGAAATGTCTTCAGATAGCGAACTGGTATTTATCCGATAAATTAGTTTATACCTTTTCTTTTTGGTCGACACTAATTTTGTCCTCGACTTTAGGGCGTTTTTTTATTCTTGGACGACGTACACCATAAGTGCCACGATTTATTTTGCCGCGTTTTGTTTTTTTATCTCCTTTTCCCATAAATGATTTTATTTAGATGATAATAAAATAATAATTTCAAAGAATATATCAAAATACAGATGTTTGTACATCAGCACCCTTACGAGCCTTTTATTCCTGAAAATGCCACCAAACTTATTGTTGGTACATTACCGCCACCAAGGTTTTCGTTGGGAGAGTTTAAATCTGGTGATGTTGATTTCTGCTATGGCAGTAATGATGGACTTCTTTGGCCCGTGCTGGATGATATATTTGAATTGAAACTGATTTACGAGACTACCCAAGAAGCGATTGATCAACGAAAACAATTTCTTGAGTCAAGAGGGATAGGGATTTGTGATATCGTACAAAGTTGTGTTCGTGAGAAAATTGATGCTTCCGATTTGGGGATGAAACAAGTTGTGCTTAGAAACCTTTTAGCTTACCTTAAGAAGCATCCCAATATTGAGACACTTATTTTCACTGGAGGAAACAGTAAGAATGGACCAGAATATTTTTTCAGAAAACATATTAAGGATTACGGAATTAGATTGAAACTAATCACAGATGTTATTCCTCGTGAACATGAGTTTATCCTTAATGATACTTTCCCTAATGCCATAAATAGAATCATAAAAACTGTTTCTCTTACAGCACCATCTGGATCGGCAAACCGAGCTATTGGGAGTATGCGGCTCTATAAGCAATTAAAACAGCAAGGTAAAAGTTTCAATACCTTTAAATTTAGGGTAATGCAATATGCACCTTATTTTTGAATATAGTATCAATGAACCTGTTTGCTTCTTAAGGCTTCAATATCCAATCCCTTCCCAAAGTTGTAGAAAGCAGACATGGCTTCTTTCATACTTATTTTAAAATACTGACATTTTTCTCTAGTAAAATAACGGATTTCACCGGTATCAATTTTAGGTGCATCGGGGAAGTAAATGGTAAGGAAAGTTTTGGTTTCTTCGGTAATGAATGCAATACTGTAACAGCCATCATCTTCAAAAACTATGGCCTGCCAAAAATCATGCACTACTTCGTGCTTATCACCAATCAATCGGAATTTTAGCATTTGCAAAGAAGGAAAATGAAGAAACAATTTTTCTTCAAAACTGTTGCTCCATTTTCTAACAAACCCTTTTTCGATTAGAAGACCACTAACCAAACAGATTAGAAGGAGAGTAAGTAAGCAGACTATAGTTACTGCTGCTGTTCCAAATACACTTTGCAGATTGAAAGTTTTGGAGATAAAGTGCCCTAAAGGCGCTAAAAATTTAATGGTTTTAGCAACAACGATTATTATAATAAAAACGGGAAGGATAAAAAACAATCCTCCAACAATAAGGGCGCGAGAAGATTTTTTAAGAATAGGCATAGGCTATATTATTTTAATTCAATTCAAGGGTTAATTCCTTAGCTAATTGATCGTTATAAATCCCATCCGAAAGTGGTTTGTAGTACATAATCTGAAGCCGACCCACCTTCAATGGGTTTGCTGTCATAGTTATAAGTAAGACCAAGCTTTATGAAAAAGTCTTCAAAAATGTCATATTTCAAGTCTAATGTGTAATCCAGACGAACACGATCGCTTTCGGTTAAACTAGGATAAACCGCTACATTTGTCAGTACACTAATGTCGTCGAAATTGAACATCTGAAGCTCTAGCCCCCCATAAGCTTCCAAAGAGTTTCTGCTGCTTTCTTCGGAATCGTAAAACTGTTCATTGTTCCAGGCCAAACCGGCACCACCACCAAAGTATAGTTTGTTGTTATGGATAAAGTATTTTCCTAAGCCACCACTTATTGCTGTTCTTAGTTTAAGTTTTTGTTCTTCGTTAGAAAGGAAGTTGGCTTGTAGTTGAGCGTACCAATCCCGTTCCATAAAGTACTTTGCCCCAACATTACCGTCTGTACGTTGTGTTTCTTCAGTGTTGTCTTGATTACTTCTTACCGAATTATATCCCCCGGAAAAATACCATCTGTTTGCTGTGTATCCTAAACTGCTTCGTACAGTAAACTGCTTAAGATTGTCACTTTTAGCAATGTTAAAGCCCACTGAGAAAGAAGCGTCTAAGCGGGATAGAAAACTTTTTTTTATGGCCTTTATATAAACAATGTCTTCTATTGGAGCGACAATAACTTTACCAGCTTCGTTTAATGTGATTTTTGCGCTGTCTTTGGGTTTGGTAACAAGGTTGCTATTTATTCTATCCCCATTAGTAAGTGTTATTAAGAATGTTTGTTTACTGTTTACAGAAACAATTTCTAACCATTTTACCTGAAAGTCTGAATCGCTGTAATCGGTTTCGATATCTAAAACTCCATTTTCCATGTTTTTTATTTCACCTATTAACTGGTTGCCATTTTTTAAAACCAAGGTGTCGTTTTGGGCAAGACCATTTATTAGGGAAGCAGTAAATAAAAGAAAGGTAAGGGCCAAGTTTTTTAGTTGTTGAAAGAGATATGCTCTCATAAATCCTAGGTTTATTAAGTTTCAAGCCAGTTTTTTAAAATAAGTTTTCCATTTGGTGTAAGTACAGATTCAGGATGGTATTGTACTCCTTTAACATCGTAGGTTTTATGGCGAAGAGACATGAGTTGTCCGTTTGTGTCGAATGAAGTAGCCTCTAAACTTTCCGGTAGCTTTGCGTCTATAACCCAAGAGTGGTAGCGGCCTACTTTAAAACTGGTATTGCACCCGTTGAATAGTGTGTCCTTGATTCCAGATAAAGTAACATCAGTGGAAACACCATGATAAACGGTATCGAGATTGATTATGTTTCCGCCAAAAACTTCACCTATAGCTTGCATACCAAGACAAATACCGAGAATACTTTTCGAGGAAGCATAGGTTTCAATAATAGGTTTGAGTAAACCAGCTTCGTCGGGAATGCCTGGGCCGGGCGAAAGAAGTATTTTGTTGTAATCGGCAACTTCTTCTAAGGTAAGTTCATCATTACGTTTTACAGTTACAATAGCTCCCAGATCTTCAAGGTAGTGTACTAGGTTGTAAGTGAAACTGTCGTAATTATCTATTACCAATACGCTTTTCATACTTCTTAGGGTAAGAGGCTTTAAATGTGATACCATTGGGTCTTACTTAATTAAAAATACGTTCAAAAAAACTAAAAACCAAAGTGTTAGGGTTCAAGTGTGTAAAAATTTCTGTGCAAAGAATGAGAATCTCATTCCTAACACATAATTGCCTGTGCAAAGCAAATGAAAAAGCGCATTAGATTAAAGAGAAAGTGAGAGGATTGTTTTTTGTAGAGTTTTAACTGATAGAAAATATGCTTAAATTACAATAAGCCAAATCTCACATTTATTGTTCAATTGATTAATACCATCCGAATGAATCCCTTTTTTCAGTATATCGTGATGCAGCTCGTTAAAAAGCAGCTTAAGGACAAGGAAGATAAAGCTGCTCGAAAACAGTTTGATAGAGAGGTTAAAGACAAATCGGTTGAATTATCGCATTGGTTTCACGATACATTTTTTATGTTGGTAGGAGTGCTATCTGCTACTTTTGGTCTTAAAGGGTTTCTGTTGCCAAATGCATTTATAGATGGTGGGGTAACGGGAATTTCATTGATAGTAGCCGAATTGACAAATATCCCTTTGTCTATCTACTTAGTACTAATTAATATTCCATTTATGATTTTAGGATTTTCTACAATTGGTAGGAGATTTGCTCTCAAGAGTATAGGAGCGGTTGTGTTGCTGGCCATTGCAGTACAGTTAATCCCGTTTACATCTGTTACGGATGATAAACTATTAATAGCTGTTTTTGGAGGTTTCTTTTTAGGGCTTGGTATAGGATTGGCTATTAGAGGAGGAGCTGTTATAGATGGAACCGAAGTGTTGGCCATTTTCATGAGTAGAAAGACAGCTTTAACTATAGGGGATGTCATTTTAATATTTAATGTGATGATCTTCTCGGTAGCGGCTTACGTGTTTTCTGTGGAAATAGCTCTTTACGCCATACTCACTTATTTGGCGGCGGCCAAAACAGTAGATTTTGTAGTTGCAGGGGTTGAAGAATATGTTGGTGTTACAATTATCTCTGAGCACCATGAGAAAATTCGTTTGGCTATAATTGAAAAATTAGGGCGTGGTTGTACGGTATATTCAGGAAAGAGGGGATTTGCAAAACGAGGGGAGTCGCTTAAGGAAACAGATATTGTTTATACGCTTCTTACCAGACTGGAACTGGCAAGGTTGCAAACAGAAATAGATAAAATTGATAAAGGGGCTTTTATCGTAATGCATAGTATTAAAGATGCAAAAGGAGGGATGATTAAGAAACGGCCACTAAAATAATTTTTTGTGTTTCTTATTGATTATTATTTATTGTTTAAGTGAAAAAGCTAGCTTTGAAATATACAAATCAACTCATTAAATATAACTTATGACAACTGTAAACGTATATCTTACTTTCGATGGAGACTGCAAACAGGCTTTTGACTTTTATAAATCAGTGTTTGGTGGAGAGTACCCTTATGTAGGAACATTTGGAGAAATGCCGCCTCAAGAAGGAATTCCTCCAGTTCCGGATAATATGAAAGATCGCATAATGCATATCACTTTGCCAATTGGCGATGGTACCGTGATTATGGGAAGCGATACCGGAGGAGAGTGGGGTAAAAACTTTTCTAAGGGAAATAATTTTTCTATTTCTGTTAATACTGATAGTATTGAAGAAGCAAAGCGTATTTATAATGGTTTATCAGCAGGAGGGAAACTAACTATGCCTATGGATAAAACGTTTTGGGGGGCATACTTTGGGATGCTTCAAGATAAGTTTGGAATTAATTGGATGGTAAATTGCGAATTGGCTGAACACAAACAGTTCGAGGAAGAACATAAAAAATAATTGAACGAGATTTTATGAAGAGTACTGAACGCCTCTAGGGGCGTTTTTATTTTTTTTAAGAGTGTAATGTTTTGTTAGCTAGGGTTTTGTTTGGAATGTTCTAAGTTCAATTTTTATCTTTATAAGATAATTAGACCTCTTAACATTAAAACTTTAAAGATGGGAAATTTAATAGACAATGCTTGGTTGGTTAATATCCTTTCTGGACTTACGGTGTCGTTGATTCTTTTCATTACAGGATATTTTATAGGTAAACGTAGAGAGAAGCGTAAGCAAAAAGGAAGAAAACTAGAAGAATATGAATTTTATCCCTACAAGGTAGACGAACACGGGTTTCCTGTTTTTGATTTGGAAAAGTTCATGCTCGGCGTCAATTATTTTATTAAAAATTACGATTACTATGCAGCTAGGCAACTCATTATCATTGGCGAGCAGAACAATGTTATGTTTGTTTTAAATCCAGATCAAAAATCAAAATATACTTACTTTTTTAAAAAATATAAAGGAGATGATGTAATGGATGAAAACAATGAGTTTTTGGAAAATTACAAGAATATAGTGAAACACTTCGGAAAAACTTTCAGAAACTTAGGTGTTGAGATATTGCTCCATAATTTAGTAAACCCATCAAAATCTTTGACATGTTTGGAAAACCCCATTACAGGGAGAAACGTTGGAGATGGAGCAACAGCTTTAGTACTGGATCTTAAGAAACGTAAAATATTGAATCAGGATAAAATCAATTACGAATTAAATATTGGTTCAAGAAAGTTTAAATGTACAACAGTGCCTATTTTTAGAAAGGGTTATGGTTTGGTAGGAGCTATTTGTATTAATATTGATGTTAACTATATCTCCGATGAAGTTTTGAAGTCTAAGGAAAAGCTTGAATACTTCTTTAAGGAGTATTGCCGAACGGAAATGAATTTAGATGAAAACATATTGAGTAAGTTTGAGTACGATTTAGCTCTTCAGGGGAAAAGGCATTGGGAGATGAAAATGTAATTAAGTTGATCTTATAAAAAGAAAAAACTACCATTGAAAAATGGTAGTTTCGAGAAGACTATCGGGATTTTTATAGAGAATTGTGTGCTATTAACCGTCCTACCCGATAACCTGTATTTTTGAGTTTGGTTTGTTATGGATACAAATGTAAGAAAATAGGAGTATGCACATAATTTTCAGCTAAAAAAATGGAGTTTTTTCGATGAAGTGCATCCTGAAATTCTAATTAGCACATTCTCTATTTTTAGAATTTCAATGTTGCATTAAGGTCAAACTCGTCGTAAATGGCTTTATCCTTAAGATCGTCAAAGAAACTAGCAGACCCATATTTAATATCGTATTTAGTACGATCAATCTTGAATGATGTTGTAGCAGTATTACCGTCAACATCCAAAGTGAAGTTTATTGGGTGTGTAATTTTTTTAATTGTAAGATTCGCTGTAACAGTATACGAGTTACCATTTCCTTTCACATTTGTAAAGTCTAATGTTGCAGTAGGGTTTTTTTCTACACCAAAGAAGTCTTCAGATTTTAGGTGGCCGTCAAGTTTGTCTTTCCATTCTCCTTCAAGATCGGTAGCGTTAATGGTTTTCATATCCATAACGAAGTTACCGTCTACCAATTTTTTTCCATCAAAAACCAGAGTTCCTTCTTTTAGGGTTATGGTTCCAAAGTGTTCTCCTGTTACTTTGTAACCTTTCCAGGTAATATTACTTTCTTTAATGTCTACCTGTTTTTTTGTTAGGCTTGTAAAAGCAGACAAAATTAATGTCAAGGCTATCACCATAGTTGTTTTCATTACAGTTTTCATTTTTATTGTGTTTAAAGGTTATAATTATATAGTTGTAAATAATTCGTGTTCTGGTTTGCGTACTTTAGCAAAATGTTGTGTATTGTCGTTTTCTGATCTGTATCCTACTGGGATTACTAGACTTGCGTTTAAGTTTCTTTCGTTAAGCCCCAATATTTTATTGTATTGTTCAGAATCAAAACCTTCCATAGGACAGGCATCAATTCTCAACGTAGCTGCAGCCGACAATAAGTTTCCAAGGGCAATATAAGTTTGTTTTGAAGTCCAGCTGTTCTTTACTTCTTCAGGTAATGGCATGATATTAGATTTCATCATTTCTGAATAGCCTTGTAAATCTTCTATAGAAACACCCCTGGTATCACTAACATTCTGTAAATAATCATCTACCAAAGAATCGTCGATATTTACCTTATTAGCTAATATAAATAGGTGAGAAGCATCTACAACTTGTTGCTGATTCCATGAGAACGGTAATAATTGTTGTCTCACTTCTGGGTTTTCAACGATTAAGATTTCATAGGGCTGTAAGCCGTAAGATGAAGCCGATAATTGTAGGGCTTTCTTTAAAAAGTCTAAATCGGTTTCCGAAATCTTTTTAGTACTGTCAAATTGTTTTGTGGCATAACGCCAGTTTAAGTTGTCAATATACGTGTTCATATTATTTGTTGTTACATTATTTGTATATACAATTGTTTATGTAAATTTTTTTAACTCATTAGTTTTAATAAAAGAGTGTTTAGCTGAATTATTTCATCCTCTTTTAAGTTTGACGTAATTTTTCGTTCAGCTTCGTTGATCAATTCATCAATCACTTCCAAAAGTTTTAAGCCTTCTTCAGTAATAAATATCTCTACTTTACGGCGGTTTTTTTCACAAGTAAAACGCTGTACAAGATCTTTCTTTATCAGCTTGTCTACCAGTCGGGTAGTGTTGCTCATTTTGTTGATCATGCGTTCCTGAATATCCTGTAGATTTAAAGCTTGTCCTTTTTGACCTCTAAGAATTCTAAGCACATTGAATTGTTCTATGGAAAGATCGTATGGCTTCAATACACAAGTCATAACCTCCTTGACATGACCGCAGGCTAAAAACAGACCAATAACAGTCTTTCTGCAAGTAGGAATGTCTTTTTTCACCTTGAGTATGTCTTCTAACTCTTTCATCTACAACTATTGTATATACAAATGTATGTTGGAATTTTTAATTGACAAGAGATGATGCTATAATTTTTTGTTAAAAGATTCTATTGGGGCTTTGTGATTAATATCTTTAAGGGGATGAAAAAAGTTGCTTTTGTAATGTTATTGCTGCTTGGATGCAAGCAAGGAGTTGATAAAAATAAAGATTTTGATGATCAGGTTTTACAGGATTATCAGAGTGATTTAACTGTTTTAGATTTTAATGGGTTGAAACCTTATTTAAATAAAAATGACGGTAAAACCTATGTAGTTAATTTTTGGGCTACTTGGTGTGCACCATGTGTAAAAGAGTTGCCTCATTTTGAATCATTGAACAAAAATCTAAACAAAAATGGAGTAGAGGTGCTATTGGTGAGTTTGGATTTTCCTCATCAGTACGATTCTAAGTTAAAGCCTTTCATAAAAAAAAATAATATAAAATCTGAAGTGTTAGTTCTGGATGACCCAGATATGAATAGCTGGATTCCTAAAGTGGATAAAAATTGGTCAGGATCTATTCCTGCTACTATAATATATAATGGTAAGGACCGAAAGTTTTTTGAGCGTTCGTTTACTTATGATGAGTTAAAAAATGAAGTTGAACAATTTATAAATTAACCAATTATGAAAATTACTGTAAAGGCCATTTTGGCTGTATTTCTAATTACTTTGGTGAGTGCTTTTACCTCTAAAGAAAATAACTATCCGGAAGGCTATAAAGTAGGAGATATTGTAAAGGATTTCACCTTAGCAAATATTGATGGTAGTAAAGTTTCCTTAACGGATTATAATAAAACAAAGGGAGTGATTATTACTTTTACTTGTAACACGTGTCCTTATGCAGTGGCCTATGAGGATAGAATTATAGATTTACATAATAAGTTTGCAGCAAAGGGGTATCCGGTTCTTGCCATTAACCCAAATAATCCAGATGTTAAGCCAGGTGATAATCTTGAGGCTATGAAAAAACGAGCACAAGAAAAAGACTTTCCTTTTCCATATGTTGTAGACGAAGGCCAAAAAGTGTTTCCACAGTTTGGAGCAACAAAGACACCTCATATGTTCGTTTTGGAAACCACTAAAAAAGGACATGTAGTACGTTATATTGGGGCTATTGATAATAATTATAAAGATGCAGCTTTGGTTACCGAAACATATGTGGAAGATGCCGTTAACGCTTTATTAAATGGAAAGACTGTTGAAGTAGAAGAGACCAAAGCTATTGGTTGTTCCATTAAAGTATAGAGATTAAATTAAAATAATAAAAAAACCGGGAGATAACGCTCCCGGTTTTTTTTCGTCTATAAGTGAAGAATCGGTATTTTTGCATTTTTAATTTTAAAACGTATTCAATGGCAGATTTAATGCAAAATCAATGGACTGAGCAATTAGCAGCAGACTCTAATGCTGTAATACTGGATGTACGCACAGATGAAGAGGTTGCCGAAGGGGTAATTCCTAATGCTATCCATATCGATATTTATAAAGGACAGGGGTTTATTTATCAAGTAGAAGAATTAGATAAAAGCAAAAACTATTACGTATATTGTAAGGCCGGTGGGCGTAGTGCTCAAGCTTGTGCAATTATGAATCAATTAGGGTTTAAAAATACCTTTAATCTTATTGGTGGTTTCAGCGAATGGAATGGTGAAATTGCCACGCTCTAAACTTAATTTATTATGAAAAAGCTATTAGTTGTATTATTTATGGTGACTACAGTAGTCTCTTTGTCATCTTGTAAGGAAAGCAAGCAAACGGAAGGAAATATACAAGTGGTGTCTCCAGAAGAAATGAAAGGTTTGTTGGAACTTGACGAAGTTCAATTGGTTGATGTGCGTACACCAGAAGAATATGCCGAAGGGTATATTGAGGGATTTCAGAATATCGATTTTAATTCGCCTACTTTCGACGACGATATTAGTAAATTAGATAAAAACAAACCAGTAATTCTGTATTGTCATTCAGGCGGACGTAGTGCTAAGTGTGCAAAAAAACTACAGGAAGCGGGTTTTGTTAAAATCTACGATTTAGATGGTGGTATCTCAAAATGGAAGCACGAAGGCCATGAGGTAGTAGTAGATTTTTAGGAGTTTGTTTATCAGGTGTTTATTTGTTTTCTGTAAATAAAAAAGCTATTTTTAGTTCTAAACCTTAACACCTAAAAAAATGCGATTTAAATTTATTATATCAATGATTCTGGTGTGCATAGCCTCTAATGGAATGTCCCAGACCCAAAAACAGCTTGAACGGGAGAAAAATAAAGTGGAGATATTCTCTTGGGAAGAAAAGGATAATATACAGTTTTGGTTGCATGATCAAATTCAGAGCATGAATCTAAGTGATGAAGTAGAAGAAGCTTATATTAACGTGCTAATTACCTATAGACCAAAAATGAGAAGACTAAATGATAGGGATATGGGGTTGAGTAAAGATGAAATTCGAACAGAATTTGATGCTTTGGTCAAAAAAATGAATATTGATATTAGTAAGTTGTTAACTGATGAGCAATTTTCAGAACATATGAATATGATGGATAAATTGCTAGAAGCTATTCATCGTAGGATGGATGAACAATAAAAATAAAAAAAAAAAGCACCTTACTAAAGGTGCTTTTTTTATGAAAAGAAATTTGGGAGATCAAACCAAAAACTAATCATACTGATGTTCTAAATACGATTAATAAACGAGATGAGTTGTTTTTATCTTGTCTTGATTTTGCATGTTTTGGTAGCTAAAAAGAATATAGGGGTTCGTTGTTTTAATGTGTTGAAAAAACAGATTCTTAAATTAGAATAGTAGGTTGTGTATTGCTTTTGAAGGTTTTTGATGTCTCTTTGAGATAACCAATGCAAAACCTAGACAAACTAGTATGGTCGTGTTAATCCTGATTATATGTGCTATATTCATAACTTCTGACTAACTAAACTTATTATATGAACAAGAGTACTTATTTGTTATTGATAACAGCTGTTTCAGCATTGGGCGGACTTCTTTTTGGATACGACACAGGTGTGATTAATGGAGCGCAATATTATTTAACGGAGTATTTTCAGTTGGACGATTTTATGAAAGGATGGGTCGTAGGTAGTGCTTTGTTGGGGTGTTTATTGGGGGCTGTTATTGCTGGACCATTAAGTGTAAATTTGGGAAGAAAGCAATCTTTGATTATTTCGGCAGTTTTGTTTACCGTTTCTGCGTATGGTTCTGGTTTGCCAGTGTTGTTTCCGGAATCGGTTTCCATGTTGGTTTTTTTTAGAATTCTAGGAGGTTTGGGTATCGGAATAGCTTCGATGAATGCTCCAATGTACATTGCAGAAATAGCACCATCAGAAATCAGAGGTAAAATGGTGACTTATTATCAACTGGCTATTGTAATAGGTTTTTTTGTGGTTTTCTTGGTGACTTATTTTATTGGTGATAAGCTTTCTGAAGTTGAAAATATCCAAGTAGGTTGGAGGCATATGTTTTGGTCTGAAATGGTGCCAAGTAGTATGTTTTTAATCTTGTTGTTCTTTGTGCCTAAAAGTCCACGATGGTTGGCTTTAAAAGGGCAAAAAGACAAGGCTATACGTGTTCTTACTGTAATAAACGGTAAAGATCGTGCTAATAAAGAAATGGTTCAGATTCAACAATCTTTAAAAAGTGAGAAAAATGGTGTTAAGGTGAACTATTTCTCTAAAATGATACTAGGAATCATCGTTATAGGAACTGTGCTTTCCATGTTGCAGCAGTTTACGGGTATCAATGCGGTATTGTATTATGGCGCTGATATTTTCGATAAAGCCTTGGGTTTTGGTAAGGAGGATATTTTGAAACAGCAAATCCTTTTAGCATTCGTAAACTTGGCTTTCACTTTTGTGGCAATGTTTACTGTAGATAAGTTGGGGAGGAAACCATTACTTTATATTGGTTCTGTTGGAATGATTGTAGGTTTTTTGCTTTTGGGAATTACCCTCAAAATCCAAAAAGTAGGAATTCTTTCTTTAATCGGAGTATTGGTGTTTATTGGTTCGTTTGCATTGTCTATGGGGCCTGTTGTATGGGTAATGCTTTCAGAGATGTTTCCTAATAAAATTCGTAGTGTTGCAATGTCTGTTGCTGTTGCCGCACAGTGGGCTGCCAATTATTTTGTATCACAATCTTTCCCTGTTGTAATGGGGAGTGAGATGAATAATAGCTCAACATGGAATGGATCTTTACCATACTTCATTTTTATAGCCTTCATTTTTATAATAATCATTTTTACTTACAACTATATCCCAGAAACCAAAGGGAAATCTTTAGAGGAGATTGAGGAATATTGGGAGGAGTAGTGGTTTCGTTGTTTTTTTAGATATAAAGCAATTCATTGTTAATAAATTCAATTAGTCTAATGATTATAAGATTTATGTAAAAAAAATAGGGGTAATAGCACAATATAGCAATGGGAATTATAGTGATAAATGCAACTTGTTGAATAACAAAAACGTAACTTGCCTTACATTAACCTAAATAGTTTACACGATGAATATTGTATCATGGAACGTTAATGGTCTTAGAGCCATAATGCAAAAAGATTTTCTGGAATCTTTAAATCAATTATCTGGCGATGTTATTTGTTTACAGGAAACCAAGGCTCAGGATGATGAGGTAAAGCAGGCTTTGGAAGAACTAGACGGATATCATTTGTACAGTAATTCTGCCAGTAGAAAAGGGTATTCTGGAACTGCAATACTAAGCAAAGAAAAACCTATTAATGTTACCTACGATATGGGGGTTGAAGAACACGATCAGGAAGGGCGTGTTATCTGTGCGGAGTACACAGATTTTTATTTGGTAAATGTATATGTTCCAAACTCAGGGCAAAAATTAGTGCGTTTGGATTATAGAGAAAAATGGGATGTCGATTTTAAAAACTTCCTAAAGGACTTGGAATCTAAGAAGCCGGTAATAGTCTGTGGCGATTTTAATGTAGCTCACAGAGCTATAGACCTAAAGAACGATAAATCCAATTACAATAAAACGGCTGGTTATACCCAAGTAGAAATTGATGGGATGGACAATATGCTCAATGCTGGTTTTGTGGATGTGTTCCGTAGGATGCATCCAGATGAGGTTGCTTATACTTATTGGAGCTATCGCTTTAACTCAAGAGCTAAAAATACTGGCTGGCGTATTGATTATTTTTTGCTAAGCGACAATTTAGTCAATAAGGTTAACAACGTAACAATACATTCCAATATTATGGGCTCAGATCACTGTCCGTTAAGCTTAAAAGTTATATAAGTTCCAGTTTAGAAACTAAAATGGACTTTTTAATTGTTGTTTGAAAACCACCTTTTAATAGGTGGTTTTTTACTTAGTTTGTGGGAAATGTTAATAAGTCTGTTGAAAACAATGTCGTGTAATGTGTTGTAAGGCAGTGTTTTGGGGTTAACTTAGTAATCGATTAATAGCTTAATTCTTTATTTGATTAATAGCAACTTTCTTCTCTTGGCCCTCTTTAATTTGAGGGCTTTTTTTTAGTTATAATCTCCCAAGTGAAGATGGTAAGTTCATTGCCCTACGCCAAGCTGCCAGTTGCCCTAAATGCATGGATTCGTGCGTTACACACATAAAATACAGAAGATCGCTCTTAGTTGGCATATATGTGTCGAACCGCCATTGGGCTTTTTCCAGAAGCTTATTTTCGTCTAAGTCTAAAATGAGGCCTTCTACCATTTTATGCTGTCTTGCCAGTTCTTTTAAAAGTTCTTCTTTTTTTGGATATAATTCCTTGTGTTTATTAGGTAATCTTGGGTCGCCTGGGCCTTTTCTTTTAAACAGTTGTTCCCATGAAGGGCTTAACTCAAAAGGACCGCCCAAATATTTTGAGGTTAATGCAGCTGCCGAAACAAGGTGCCCTAAAGTAAAAGCCGGATGGTTCTCAAATCCTTTTCCCGGTGAATGGGTCATTAAATCCTCATCCACATCAATAACTAGTTCGTTGGCGTATAAAAGATTGAAATGGTATAGCTTAATTAAAAGGTCTTTCATTTTGTTAATTGTGGATTCTTAAAGATACTATATTTTGAATTTTTAAGTTACCGCAAACAATGGTCAAAGAGAGATAAACTAGTGGAAGTAGCAGTGAATATTCGTAAATTGTAGATATGGCTAAGGGGTTTGTAAAACATAATTCAATCGTAAAGGAAATCTGGGGAAAGAGCGATACTATCCTTTTTATTTTTGCTGGAGCAGCTGCAGAGTTCGCTTTGAATAAAGCTGTGGATTGGTTGTACTATACCGGTAAACTTCCACAGGATCCTTTGGGCCGTTTGTTTTCTACGGTTAAATATGCCAGACGCATTGTTTTTGCGCCAATGGACGGGGCTCATTTGGCAATCGATGCGATGAGTAATATTCACGCTAATTTGGAGAATAAAAGGGGCTACGCTATACCTGACTGGGCGTACCGAGATGTGTTGTTCATGCTGATTCATTATTCAATAGCATCTTATGAGCTTTTGGAAAGAAACCTAAATGAAGCAGAAAAGGAAGAAGTCTATAATGTGTTTTATCGCGTTGGGGACAGAATGGGATTAAAGCTATTGCCATCCAATTACATAGAGTGGCTTCCGTTAAGGGAGTCTCATTTACAGGAAAACTTGGAAAAAAGTGAATATACTTCAGATCTGTTTAAGCAGTACAAAAAGCACTTGGGGGCAATGCGCTACAAAATTTTGGTAGAAGGTCAAAAGTTGGTAATTCCCGGCAGGGTTAAACAATTATTGAATTTTTCAGGAGTTTCAATGCTATTGCCATTCGTTCCAATCTATAAGTTAAGCAAGTCTCTGGGGATGGATGGAATTATTAAAGATGCCTTGTTGCCTTCAGAATACAAAGCTCAAATCAAAGCCTTGGATGTTCAGGCCGGGTGAATGTGGCTGTAAGATTGAGCTGGTTAGAAATCTAACTGTTCTTTTTTAAGATAAACTGTTCCTGAACATATCCAAAAGCAATTCCTACGGTATAGCAAACCAGATCACTCCATAAAAAACCATAGCCAAGTACTAGTCCGCCTATTCGATTAGCACGTATGGTGTCAATCCATTCGGCATGGTATAACTGGCTTATCTCTATACCAAACGAAAACAAAAGTGCCATTACAGCAATCTTTTTGGTGCTTGTTTTGTTGAATATCAATCCAATCAGGAAAAATACCATTAGTGCCCATAGTGTATCACCCAAATACAATTGTACCCAATGGGGGAGTAGATTGTGAAAACGCCTTGAAGCAAGCCCGAGTATTACCGTTAGTATTATGAGTAAAGTGTATAAATATCGATTTCGATGCATAATAACTATCAAAGGAAAAGAAAGTCAAGATAAAAATACTCGATAATTCTTTTGAATAACTAAACAAATCCCTTAAGTCGGCTATTGTAAGGGGTATATACGTTGGCTAAGTTGTGTTAAATAATACAGTAAAACTATTGATTTTATGTGTTTAATCTTTTGGTGTTGAATTATTTATGTTTTTTTTTTTTGTTAAATTTGATATTACGAAAAAAAGAAAAATCTTTCGTATAGATTCCGAATTGTATACAAGGTTTTTTGTCCTACTTGCCCTATTTTTTACCGTAACTGACATTTTGTTCAAGAACATTAAAAATGATACTCCTTATAAATAATATGGATTTTCTTAATAGTTGCACGAATTTAAATTCTTAAGAAAAAGCATGTTTAAGTATTCTAGGGGGCTTTTAACTATTTAAAAATCAATTAAAATGAAAGAAAACAAACTCATTACAAAAATTTGGGCGTTGGTGCTTTTAATTCCCTTTCTGGCAATTGCCCAAAACAAGAAACCTAATATTTTGGTTATTTGGGGAGACGATGTAGGTTGGCAAAATGTTAGCGCCTATGGAATGGGAACCATGGGGTATACTACACCTAACATTGATAAGATTGGAAACGAAGGAATTAAATTCACAGATCACTATGCACAACCAAGTTGTACAGCCGGGCGAGCTAGTTTTATTACGGGGCAATACCCAATACGAAGCGGAATGACCACCGTAGGGCAGCCAGGAGATGCCTTGGGGCTAAAAGCAGAGTCACCTTGTTTGGCAGAAGTGTTGAAAGCAGAAGGTTATGCTACAGGGCATTTTGGTAAGAACCACTTGGGCGACCGTAACGAACACTTGCCAACAGCTCACGGATTTGATGAGTTCTATGGTAACCTTTACCACCTTAATACGCAAGAGGAAGCAGAACAGAGGGATTATCAGAATTTTGCAAAACAATATTCTGGAGATTTAGAAGATTATGAGAAAAAATTTGGAACCAGGGGGGTAATTCACTCTTGGGCCACCGATAAAATGGATAATACCGATGATCCCAGATTTGGTGTAGTTGGTAAACAGCGTATTGAAGATACCGGACCGTTAACCCAAGAACGCATGAAAAATTTTGATGCTGGAGAGGTAATACCAAAGGCAGAGGATTTTATGAAGCGAGCGAAAGCAGATGGCAAACCATTCTTTGTTTGGTTAAACACCAGTAGAATGCATTTGTATACCAGATTGAATGACGAATGGCGCTATGCAGCAGAAAATTATACTTCAGAAGCGGATATGTACGGATCAGGAATGTTACAACATGATCATGATGTGGGCTTGGTTTTAGAATTTTTAAAAGCCAATGGATTGGATGAAAACACCATCATTTGGTATTCTACCGATAATGGTCCTGAGCATAATTCCTGGCCGCATGGAGGAACAACGCCTTTTAGAGGTGAAAAAATGGGAACAACAGAAGGAGGGGTTCGTGTGCCCAGTATGATTCGTTGGCCTGGAGTGCTTCCTGCAGGTAAAACCCTTAACGGTATTCAAGCCCATATGGATATGTTCACTTCATTAGCAGCTGCCGCAGGCGTAAAAGATGTTTCTGGAAAACTCATGTCTTCTAAAAAACAATATATTGATGGTGTAAATAACCTGCCGTATTGGAAAGGTGAAAGTGAAAAATCGGATAGAGATATTTTCTTCTATTATTATGAAAGTAATTTAAACGCAGTAAGGATGGGGCCGTGGAAATTCCATTTTATTTATAAGGAAACCTACTATGGAACTGCAGAGGCAAGGACAGCTCCTCTTGTATTTAATTTGAGGATGGATCCTTTTGAAAGTTATGATACTGAAGATGCTTATGGGCACCTTATGCAAAAAGTATCTTGGTTGATGGCACCTATGAGTGAACAGATGGGTAAACATATAAAAACCCTAATGGATTATCCTCCTGTACAAGGTGGTAAAAGTTTTGATATGTCGAAGGTAATGGATGAGGTCGTCAAGAAAGGACGTGATTAATTTGATATAAAGACAGGTTAATAAAAACAAAAAACCGCAAAACCTTGAGGGTGCTGCGGTTTTTTTGTTTGTGAAGTTGTCGACACCCATAGTTCAGCCATAAGGATCTTCCGCAGGAAAATCAGAAGCAATGCGTATTACATATTGTTGGCTGTAGTTTTTGTTTATTAGTTTTCTAAATATTCAATTGGGTTCAAATAGAACATTTTTTTCCACCCTTGCTTGTCAGTGTCAATTTTCCAGATATAAGGAACCATTGTTACAATGGAATAATGTAAATGAGGTGATTTTCCAACAGCGTTTCCACTTGTTCCTACGGTTCCAATTAAAGATTTATTATTTACATATGTCAGGGACGATGTTTTTAATTCGTCCAAGTGTGCATAGTAGTGTAGCCGCCATTTTGGTCCAAGTATTAAAACAAACTTTCCTCCAATACTTATTTCTCCAGAGTATAAAACCAATCCAGAGGTTGAAGAGTTAATTTCAGTTCCTTTTTTAGCAAAAATATCGACTCCTTTATGGGTAACTGATTTTCCCCAAGGAAAAAACCAAAATGATTTTGAATTATAATCAGCTTTGGAAGCTCCGTCAACAGGCATTTTTAAATTTTGTGGAATCAAAAGCCCAAAAATTAGGATAGTCAATATGCTGATTAAAATTATCTTTCTTTTCCTCAATATATTTTTTATTCGTAAAATTTAGCAAGGTTAATTATTTCAAACACATCTTTTTCAAGAGTTTCTGTTCCGTTGTAATAAACGTATCTCCACTTTATTTCAGATGTATCGTTATTAACTTCGATTTGATCTTTTGGTGTTATGATTCGAAGTAATCTTTTATCCGTATGCACGTACTTTATTTTTAAGCTATCAATTATTCTAAGCATTTGTGCATTATACCTCATTACATCATCCGTAACAGTATAGAAATCATCTTCTCCATATTCTTTTTTCATTTCCGCAATCTGTGTAGAGTCAGGCGAAATTCCGACAACTGTTTTGTCTGTTAGTTTGATTTCAAAGAATTCCG
This sequence comes from Mangrovimonas aestuarii, assembly GCF_028767185.1. Classification (GTDB taxonomy): domain Bacteria; phylum Bacteroidota; class Bacteroidia; order Flavobacteriales; family Flavobacteriaceae; genus Mangrovimonas_B; species Mangrovimonas_B aestuarii. The sequence goes on along the minus strand of NZ_JARACK010000007.1, from coordinate 145,557 downwards.
TTTCATTGTCCGTTTTGCACGAAACAAATAAAGTCAGAACTATAATTATATTTAGATATTTCATTTTTTTTCAAAACTTACGCACAACGGTTGGGCTATGAGCAGTTGGGGATTTGGTAAGCCTCAACTTTTAGGTTTAACACCGACCTTTGTGATATATTTATACTTTCGTTTTAACACTTTTGCCCCAATTGCTTATAGCCGTTGTTAGGCGTTCGTTTTTGTTTATCAATTAATTTACCAAGTTCTATTGCTCTTGCATTAGCTTGAATAATGCCTTCATTAATTTTGGATTTTAAATCATATGAATGAAATATACCCAAAGCGGCTTCAGTTGTCCCTCCTTTTGAAGCTACTTTTTCAATCCACTCTAAATTTGATAAATTGCTTCTGTTTTGTAATTGTATAGAACCCAGAAACGTTTGTTGCACTAAAAACTCCGCTTCCGATTTTGTAAATCCTAAATTTATTGCTGAGTCAATTATCGCATTCATAAAATAATAAACGTAAGCTGGTCCACTTCCTGAAATAGCAGTTGACGAGTTAATCATTTCTTCATTTTCAAGGAATAATGATTTTCCAGTGGTATTTATTAGATTTTGAATAATAAATAAATCTTTTCTATCTACTTCTTGAGAAGCTGTAAAAACGGTCATACCTTGTCCTATTTGTGTCGGAATATTTGGCATTGACCGAATTATTTTTTTGACTTGTAATTTTTTTGAAATATTATCAATTGAAACTCCAGCCATTACTGATAAAATTAAATGATCTTCGGTAATAAAATCTTTAATTTGCAAACACAAATTACTGAAGTCTTGAGGTTTTACTGCGACTATGACAATATCAACTGACAAAAATGACGCACTGATTTCTGTAAAAAAATTCGTATCAGGAATAGTGTATTTGTTTGAAACTTTAGATAAGTCTCGTGTCAACACAAAAATATCATCTGATTTAATAAAACCAGAACTGACAAAACTACTGGCATAAGTTTGTCCCATATTTCCAAAACCGACTATTGCAATTTTCATTTAATTTTATTTTTGATAGAGTTTTATATTGTTCAAAATCTCCTTTATTTTTCTTAAATCCTATTCTTCTTCGCTAAAATGACGCCTAACGTATGGATAAAGGTATTTTCTACAGCCCCATTATATTTTATTCGCTCAAAAATAGATTAATTTCCTACAAAAGCAATCCTTTTTCATTTATTATGAAAGAGTTTGCTCCATGAAAGGTTCAATTATTCCATAAGGTACTCTAAACGATATTAGTCGATTGTAAGCATTTGTAACCGGTTATTATAGATTAAGACTGAAATTTGAAAAGCGAGGCTTTTACTTTTTTACGATTAGTAAAGTGCAATATGAATGTGGGAAGCTGCATTTAATGTTTCTTGAGCTCGTAAAAAAAAAAAGCAAAAGGGTAGATGTATATTGTTTGTTAACCGTTATTAATTTTAAGGGAATGAATGACGTTAATTTGTTCTTTGTCGTACAGAAATTGTACAAATCAGAAAATAAAAAACCTTCAAACTCTTTTTATATAAGAGGTTGAAGGTTTTTTGTGGTGGAGTCGGGGAGAATCGAACTCCCGTCCAAACAAGTGACCAAAGGGCTTTCTACACGTTTAGTTTTTTCTCGGTTATAGGTTATAAGCTGGCAAAAAACAACCTACTTATAACTTAGTTTCTTAAGCTTCAAACCTGCATCGAAACCCTACAGATTCTATGTTAACTTTTACGATGCCCCTGAGTAGAACGCCGTTAACCAAGGCTTTCAAGGGACATTTAGCTTTTCCGCCTAGCGGAACGAGGCTCATCTTACTATAATTCAGAATTAAGCAGCTAAAGCGTAGTTATTCTCGCCGTTTAAAAGTTTGAAATAGCCTTTTACGCGTTTCAATTTCATTACGCGACGTGCTTACCGTTCAATACAGCTCGCTGTCAAAACCAGTCGACCCCAATATGTATAAGAACTCTTGTTATCCCTATGCTTAGGGACAAGAATTGCAAATTTAACAAAAAGTTTGTAGAAGGCAGCAATTCCTTTTATTTTCGTGCAAATTTTATACCAAGTTTCCTTTGTCAGTTGTCGGATTTTGATTGTTGTAGATGTTGTATAAAACATGGCAGGAAAACTAAAAAAACAAAACTATGACATTCGCTATTATTAAAGAACGTAAAAACCCGCCAGACAGACGTGTAGTGTTTTCACCTGAAAAATTACATGAAGCCAGAGCTATGTTTCCGCAAGCCAATTTTAAAGTAGAGTCCTCGGATATAAGAGTGTTTGATGATGAAGCATATAGAGATGCAGGTTTTGAGGTGACCAGCGATGTGAGCGGTTGTGACGTTATGTTGGGAGTGAAAGAAGTGCCAATCTCTGAGCTGATACCCAATAAAAAGTATTTTTTCTTCAGCCATACCATAAAAAAACAGCCTTATAACCGTGGCTTGTTACAGGCTGTTTTGGAAAAGAATATTGAACTGTACGATCACGAAACCATAGTGAGTGCCGACAATAACCGGTTAATTGGTTTTGGGCGTTATGCCGGAATTGTTGGTGCGTATAACGGATTCAGGGCTTGGGGATTGAAACACGATACTTGGAATTTACCTAAGGCAGAAACTTTGGCAGATCAACAGGCTTTGATCGAACAGCTGAATGGTTTTAAATTGCCAAACATAAAAATATTACTCTCAGGGAGTGGTAAGGTTGCCCATGGTGCTCAGGAAATGTTGGATGCCATGAATATTACACAGGTTAATGTGGAAAATTACTTGAACAATACTTTTGATGGGCCTGTTTACTGCCTAATTGATGTGTTGGATTATAATAAACGTAAAGATGGTAGAATTTTAAATCGTCATGATTTTTATAACCACCCGGAAGAATACGTTTCGGACTTTATGCGTTTTGCCAAAGTAACCGATTACTTTATAGCGGGTCACTTTTTCGGCGATGGGGCACCTTTTTTGTATACAAGAGAAGATGCCAAGCATCCTGACTTCAAAATAAAAGTTGTGGCAGATGTAAGTTGTGATATCGATGGTCCAGTAGCAAGCACTATTCGTCCTTCAACCATTGCTGATCCTATTTATGGCTATAATCCACAAACAGAAGCAGAAGTTGATTTTAAGGATGATAATACCATTGTAGTTATGGCGGTGGATAATTTACCTTGCGAACTACCAAAAGATGCCAGTGAAGGTTTTGGAGAATTGTTCTTAAACCATGTATTGCCTGCGTTTTTCAATGGTGACAAAGACGGAGTTCTAGCCCGTGCAAAAATGACCGAAAACGGAAAGCTTACACCTCGCTATGCCTATTTACAGGATTACGTAGACGGAAAATGATTTTTTGATTGAAGATTGTCATCCTATGTCTGCATTATGTATGATGACAATATATTACTATTCATTTAATCCGTTTTTTTAAACACAGCAGTAGTTCCGTTAGGATTGGATAGCGTCAAACGATTGTTTTCTATTTTATAATTAATGGAACTTCTCAACGCTTTCAGGAATTCGACCTCTTTGTTAGTAGGTCTGCACATTTTGCGAGTAGTGGCTATATCGGTAAACCGAAGTAAGTTGTTCTCAAAGAAAAGTTTGCCATTCATGGCATTGCAACCTGCATGACCACTAAAAGTGTTTGTTTTACTGTTGATTTCCATTCTTGGAAATTCTTTATCGAAATCAGTTATAGAAACCAATCGGCCATAAAGGGAATCTAATACCCAAATAGCGGTGAGTCTGAAATCTGTAATGTAATTACCGCAACCGCTTAATGTAGAGAACTCTTTATCGGTTCCCTTTCTTATTTTAACCTTAATGATATAAGTGTATTCTGTATCAGACATGTTGTCGGAGCAGGAACCATGAGCGATTTCTAATTGGATTTCACCAGATTTTGTTGATGCTCGGTATTGTTTAATGTTAGCATCTGCCACATGAATGGGTTTTGACAAGGGGGCAGATAATTCTTCCAATCCTTCTATCATGGAAGTAAAATAGATGATATTGCTATCCATTTGTATATTCCAAAAGGGTTCGGTACCTAAACCCTTGAAGAAAATATTTTCTTTATTTAAGGTGAGGGTTTCAACTTTTTCATTTTCCATAGTTTTTTGTTGGGAATTGGATTTGCTTTTATTCTGACAAGCCGATGCCATTAAAAGAATTATAAACGCTATAACTGGAATTAACTGTTTCATTTGTTGTTATTTTTTATGAAACTTCATGGCTTCAAGATCGTCCATCATTAAAATAAGTTTGCCATCACCATCAAAACGGTAACTATTTATTTTGTAAAGTGTTTTTAGAAAGGTTTCTTCACCGCCCCCAGGGCAGAACCGCATGGTCATAGCTCCAGTTTCAGATATGGTAAGGCTATCAGGTGTTATTTTAAAAGAGGTTCTAAATGGGTTGCAGCTGGTGTTTCCGTTGAGAGTTTCTTCCTTGAAATTGAATTTTATCTCGGGCTTAGCTTCCGGATATAATCCATCAAAGGCTATTCGAGGGCCAGTAATGTATTCCAATTGCCAGGTAACATCACTGAGTTTGTTTTCTGGGACTTTTTTAGCGGAATTACAAGATGTTAAGAAAATTGTACTTGAGAAAATAAAGGATAGAATGTATGATTTTTTCATGAATAGTGAATTTTAATCCAACTGGTTATCATAAAGATAGGCAATATTGTTGGTTTTGGAAATGGCCATCTGTGGGGAAAAGGAGAGAGGGAGTGTAGTTTCAATAAACATTGTAAAACAATTGTGAAAAGTCTTATCTGAGCATCCCTGAAATTAAAAGTAAAAATTCTATAGCTATATATCATTCCCTTTTTAATACAAAAACGCCACACATTATAGTGCGGCATTTAAATGTTTTTTTAATACTTCTCCTAAAGAAAATATAGGGATAAATTATAGTTTATTTATTGTTTGTCTGATAGCGACAAGGTTTGCTAGAAGACCTTCCAAATGGTCTAGGTGTAGCATGTTGGCACCGTCACTTTTGGCGTTTGCAGGATCAAAATGAGTTTCCATAAACAAACCGTCTACATTATTAACCACACCGGCGCGGGCAATAGTTTCAATCATGTCTGGGCGACCTCCAGTAACACCGCTTGTTTGGTTAGGCTGTTGCAGAGAATGGGTAACATCTAATACTGTTGGGGCAAACTCTCTCATGGTTGGAATGCCTCTAAAGTCTACAATCATGTCCTGATAACCAAACATGGTTCCGCGGTCGGTAATCCAAGCCATTTCATTATTGGAATCCTTTACTTTTTGTACGGCATGCTTCATACTTTCAGGACTCATAAACTGTCCTTTTTTCAGGTTTACGACCTTTCCGGTTTCGGCAGCAGCCACAACTAAATCAGTTTGACGTACCAAGAACGCAGGGATTTGAAGTACATCTACATACTCGGCAGCCATAGTAGCATCACTTACTTCGTGAATATCGGTTACGGTTGGTATGTCGAATGTTTCAGAAACTTTTCGCAATATTTTAAGGGCTTTCTCATCACCAATTCCAGTGAAGCTATCAATGCGGCTTCGATTGGCTTTTTTAAAGCTTCCTTTAAAAACATAAGGGATTTGAAGCTTATCAGTGATACCAATAACTTTTTCGGCAATGCGCATGGCCATGTCTTCACCTTCAATCGCACAAGGACCGGCCAATAAAAAGAAGTTGTTGGAATTAGTATGTTTAAGCTTAGGAACGTTACTAAGATTCATGGGTTTAAATAATTTAAAGCGCAAAGTTACGCAAATTAATAGCTACTTTTCATCTGTACGGTTTTATTGTTATACCACAGAAATAATTAAGCTCTTAAGCGTTAAGGATATTTCATTGAGGGTAATGGTGTAGCTATTTCATGCTATTGCGCATTATCCAGAGCGCCATTATCAAATTTAAAATTAATAAGGCACCACTATTTAAAAACACTTTTTCCAATATGGGTGTCAATGACATAAAACCTAGTTTAGAAAAGAAAAACATGAATATCAGGTAACAGGACAAACAAACGAAAGTGATTCCCAATCCAAAATTTTTGTTGCTGTTAGGGCTTACTATTTGCAATATAAAAGGAATATCTAATAGAAATACCAAAAAAGCCCATGTACCGATAATCTTATTAAGGGCTATGTACCAAACGAATGTTAGAGCAATAAAATAGAGATAAGGAACAATCCTTAACAAAGGGTTTAAAGGTGACATTTTGGTTGGGTTTAACACATAATAACGTAATTAAAGCTTTGATAGTGTGTGAGTTTTAAATGTATGTTATAATTATCTAATTGTCAAAATAATAACGTACCTTTGCACGCTTAAAATAAGGCGCGTATTATGGCGAATATGAAAAACATTGCAATTATTGCACACGTAGACCATGGTAAAACCACTTTGGTTGATAAAATCATGTACCATTGTCAACTATTTCGTGAAAACGAAAATACTGGGGATTTAATCCTGGACAACAACGATTTAGAGCGTGAGCGCGGTATCACCATTACCTCTAAAAACGTATCGGTTACTTATAAAGGGACCAAAATTAATATTATCGATACTCCAGGCCACGCCGATTTTGGTGGTGAAGTAGAGCGTGTTTTAAACATGGCCGATGGTGTTTTGTTGCTTGTAGATGCTTTTGAAGGGCCTATGCCACAAACGCGTTTCGTACTCCAAAAGGCGATTAGCTTAGGGCTTAAGCCTTGTGTGGTTGTAAACAAAGTAGATAAGGAAAACTGTACTCCAGATGAAGTTCATGAATCTGTTTTTGATTTGATGTTCGAATTGGGAGCTGAGGAGTGGCAGTTGGATTTCCCAACAGTTTACGGTTCTGCGAAGAACAACTGGATGAGTACAGACTGGAAAAACCAAACGGATAATATTGAACCATTATTGGATATGGTGGTAGAACATATCCCATCACCAAAAGTGGAAGAAGGTACGCCGCAAATGCTTATTACTTCTTTAGACTATTCTTCGTTTACTGGTCGTATCGCTATAGGACGTCTACAACGAGGATCGTTAAAGGCTGGTATGCAAGCATCGTTGGTAAAGCGTGATGGAAGTATTGTTAAGTCAAAAATAAAAGAACTTCACATTTTTGACGGATTAGGCCGTATGAAGGTTGATGAAGTGAATGCAGGAGATATTTGTGCGGTTGTAGGTCTTGAAGGATTTGAAATTGGTGATACTATTGCCGATTTTGAAAACCCAGAAGCATTGAAAACCATTGCTATTGATGAGCCTACAATGAGTATGTTGTTTACTATTAACGATTCACCTTTCTTTGGTAAGGATGGTAAGTTTGTAACTTCTCGTCATATTAAAGAGCGTTTAACCAAGGAGCTTGAAAAGAACTTGGCATTACGTGTAGAGGAAACTGATAGTGCCGATAAGTTTATGGTGTTTGGTCGTGGAGTACTGCATTTATCTGTATTAATTGAGACTATGCGTCGTGAAGGATACGAGCTTCAAATTGGTCAGCCACAGGTAATCATTAAGGAAATTGATGGTGTGAAATGTGAGCCAGTTGAAGAAATGACTATTGACCTGCCAGAAGAAGTATCGGGTAAAGCTGTTGAGATGGTAACCATGAGAAAAGGGGAGCTTTTAAGTATGGAAACCAAAGGAGACCGTATGGTATGTGAGTTTATTGTACCTTCTCGTGGAATTATTGGATTGAGAAACCAATTGTTGACAGCTACTGCTGGAGAGGCTATCATGGCGCACCGATTTAAGGAGTATCAACCGTTAAAAGGAGGTATTCCAGAGCGTCAAAATGGGTCGTTAGTTTCTATGGAAAATGGTTCTGCAATACCTTATTCTATTGATAAGTTACAAGAGCGTGGAAAATTCTTTGTTGATCCGGGAGAAGATATTTACGAAGGGCAGGTAATTGGGGAGAACTCTAGAGGAGATGATATGGTGGTGAACGTAACTAAGACCAAGAAATTGAGTAATGTACGTTCTTCTGGAGCTGATGATAAGGCTAAAATTGTACCTGCAATTAAATTCTCTTTAGAAGAAGCTTTAGAATATATACAAAAAGACGAATACGTAGAGGTAACTCCAAATCATCTACGCTTAAGAAAAATTTTACTTAAGGAAGTCGATAGAAAAAGGGCAAAATCCATCTAATACATGGATTTCCTAGGAATACCATATACAGAATGGATTGGTTACGCAGCTATGGCAACGGTTTTAACATCATTTTTGATGAAAGACGTTGCCAAGCTTCGTTTCATTAATTCCGTAGGCTGTTTGTTCTTCGTAGTATATGGTCTAGTTTTAACTCCTGTTTCATGGCCCATTATCATTACCAATGGAGCCATTCTATGCATTAATTTGTACTACTTGTTTTTGAAGAAAAAGAGTTAGGCAGATCCCTTTGTTTGAAGCACAAAGTGGTTTAATTGCTCTCGCTCTTCTGATAGTGATATCAACAATATTATTTCCTATTATGTTATATTAGGGCGGTCTTTTTCTGTTTCAATCCTAAGATACTAAAGAATAAACTAAAGAAAACGATTTGCATACCCAAAAGTATTGAGAATACAGCAGGTATTGTCAGTCGTAAGGTTTTTGCTGGGTCTAATGTGCTAAAGTCAGAATTTGCCCAAACAGATAAACCGTAGAAACTTAAAATAGCTCCAAATAATAAACAGATTCCTCCGGTAATTAAGCCTACTTCCAAGTTGATGTAGTTGAATATCTTTTTATATCTTTTACTTGAAGGAAACAAGCCGTGTTCTATGGCGTAAATTTTTGTAAGGGCATAAAAAGTGAAAAATTGGAACCCAATCAATATACTAGCGGAAGTATATAAAAGGGTATGAATATCGAACGTAATGTTGTTTACTGTAAGAGGAGAAAATAATATTAGCGCTAAAGATAAAATCAGTCCTAAAGCAATGAAAATAATGCCAGGAACCAAGAAAAGCCATGTAGGGCTATAGAGTAAAAGGAACCGTAAATGTCTCCATCCGTCTGGAAACGAACGTAAATGAGGTTTTCTTGAACGTCCGGCAGGAAATACAGTTGTTGGGACTTCTGTAATACGTAGATTGTTTAAAGAAGCTTTTACAACAATTTCTGAAGCAAATTCCATCCCTGTTGTTTGTAAATCCATTTTATTGAAAGCTGCTTTCGTAAAACCTCTTAAACCACAATGAAAATCTCCAACATTTGTTCTAAAAAACAAATTGCCAATTCCTGTCAAAATAGGGTTACCAATATGTCTGTGTAAAAATGACATGGCACCGGGTATCTTTTGCCCCTTAAACCTGTTTCCCATTACCATATCGTAGCCTTGTCTTAATTTATCTAAAAAAGGCATTAAATGTTTTAAGTCATGACTATCATCAGTATCTGCTGTAATGATGTATTTTCCTTTGGCTTTATGAATAGCCCCTAATGTTGCACTTCCGTATCCTTTTTCTTCAACATTAACAACTACTGCGCCTAGATTAAGTGCAATTTGTTGAGAGCCATCTGTACTGCCATTATCTCCTATAATTATTTCTCCGGAAATTAGATTGTTTTCTAAAAACGTTTTTGCTTTTATTATACAAGTAGCAATGGTTTCAGCTTCGTTCAAGCACGGCATTACAATAGACAGTTCGACAAAATTAGGCATGTGGGACTAGCATTTTATTTTGTTCTTTATTAGATACAAAACTATCAATTAATAAAATCAAAAACAGAGGTATCACCCAATCGAAATAAAACAAATAACGATGTATGCTGTGTACTGAAATTGCAATTAGAAAATGTAACATTAGTTTAAGGGAAATTAACCCAAATATAAGTAGTGCCAATTCTTTTTTTTGGTTAAAAAACAATATGGAGCATCCAAATAATACCATTCCCAGTAATAATAAGCCTTGGCTTCCATGCAGTCCTTTTTTAAAGCCTTTAAGAACTAATTTCAACCAGTTATTAAAATTCTTTTTTAGTAATGGATAAAATATGTTTTTAGTAATTTGACTCACTTTTCTATGCTGTTCAAAAAATGAAAATCCCAGTCCTTCATAATAATCCATATTAGCTTCGTGAATAGTGGCATTGCATATTTTAGTGAAGTTTTCTTGATAGTAATCAAACTCATCATAGGTATTATTGCTGCCATAATCCAAATTTAAATTTTTATTGTCCAACCATTGTTTGGTTCTTTCAAAATATGCCCTGTCTTCATGGTTCTCGAATAATTCGGCATCAGACTTATCACTGACATAAAAAGGAGCACTAATTAAGTGCACATATTTCATGGAATACTCAATATTTTCTCTTAATACAGATTTGTAATATAGCTTCTCTATTAACTTAGATAATATTGGTGAGATCAGTATCCCTGCGACAAGAAATATGTTTAAATATGACTTTAGTATGTTTTTATAACGGAAAAGCAACGCAAAACAAATAAATGGAACAACAACTATAAATTGTATTCGCGTTAATAGCAACAATAAACTAAAAACTAACAATAGGGCAATGTGTTTAGTTTTAGGAGTTTTATAGTATTTTATGCTTAATGATATTATAATTAAAAGTATTGCATAAGCAATAGATTCTGATAAAATGAGATTTATTACTTTATAACTGAAAATCGCTAAATAAGCGAATACTATATGTAGTGCGTACCGGGAAATTCTGCTCAATCTAAAGAATTTATATAACGTAGATATTAATATGTTGACACTAATTAGATAAATCGCAAATTGAGCAAGGAGAATTGGGTAGCCCAATTTTATTCCAAATAACCAGTGCGGTATATTTAAAAAGATAGAATATAAAACAGATCTATTGATTAACATATTAAAATGAGCAAAACTATCTGGGGCATATATAGGGCCTATAATGATTACCAAAATGCCCAATATTATATAAAAAGCTACTGTGAAAATATTTTTCTTTAGTGCCTCTATTAATTTATTGATATTCATTTTGTTTAATGTTTAATGGCAAAGGCAATAATTTTTGTCGAACTTAAAAAATTAATGTTGGGCGAAAATAAATATTAACTTTATTTTTACCGCAGAATCAATCAAAAACTAACACGTTATTTTTTCTGTAATAAGGTATAGTTCGGAACACCAAAAGGCATGGGACAGCTTTGTTTATAAAGCTAAGAATGCCACATTTTTGTTTTATCGCAATTTTATGGAGTATCATAAGGATCGATTTGTTGATTTTTCATTGATGGTCTATAGAGGAGACCGTTTAATTGCGTTGTTCCCAGCCAATATTTTGGAAGAAAAACTGTATTCGCATCAGGGATTAACTTTTGGGGGAGTGCTTTTACCAAAAGGGATTGGGTTTTATAAGGTTGAGGCAATATTTCACTCAATTCTTGATTACTGTAAGTCAGAAGGTATAAAATCAATGTTTGTAAAATCTATTCCAGAGATTTATTTCGATGAACCTTCAAATGAGTTGAACTATCTGCTATTTAGAAACAATGCTAGATTGTATAGAAAAGATAAGGTACTTGCGATAGACTATTCGCAACCACTATCGCTACATAAAACTAAACTAAAACATTATAGAAAAGCCGATTCTCTAGGTTTTGAAATAAAGGAAGAATTGAATTTTGATGTATTTTGGGAGAAGGTACTTCAGCCTCGTTTGGTGGAAAAACATAGCGCAAAACCAGTACACACAAAAGAAGAGATAAATCATTTAGCCACTTGCTTTCCAGAGAACATTAAACAATTCAATATTTATTTGAATGGGGAGATTTTGGCAGGTATCACTGTGTTTGAAAATGAGACTATTGTGAAATCACAGTATGGTGCTACAACTCATAAAGGTGAACTAGTAAGGGCTTTGGATTATTTGTTTATTACTCTAATAAAAAAATATGAAAAAGAAGGTAAGCGATTTTTCTCAATGGGAACAGTTGTAGACAATAATGATAAAGGCTATAACCCAGGGTTGCTAAAACAGAAAGAAGAGTTTGGATGTAACATTTATTTACAGGATTTTTACGAAATAAGATTATAGTGATCAAGTTTTTAGACTTACATAAAATAAATTCAAGGTATAATCAGGAGCTTCACGATAAGCTCCAGCAAGTTTTAGATTCTGGGTATTATATTCTGGGAAATCAACTTAAAACTTTTGAAAATGAATTTGCAACATACTGTGGCACTAAAGAATGTATAGGTGTTAGTAATGGCCTTGATGCGTTAACTCTTATTTTTAAGGCATATATAAGCTTGGGGAAACTTAAGGAAGGTGATGAGGTATTAGTTCCTGCAAATACATATATTGCTTCAATTTTAGCAGTAATTAATTCAGGATTGAAGCCGGTTTTTGTAGAGCCAGATGAAGTGACATATAATATTTGTCCCAATCGAATTAAAAAGAAGATTACAGCTAAAACCAAAGCGGTTTTAGTTGTTCATTTATATGGACAGCTTGCCAATATGGAGGCTATTAATCACATTGCAGAGGTAAATGGACTTTTAGTGGTTGAGGATGCAGCTCAGGCGCATGGGGCAAAGGACAATAAGGGAATTAGAGCAGGAAATCTTGGGCACGCTGCAGGGTTTAGTTTTTATCCAGGTAAAAATCTAGGAGCTTTGGGAGATGGGGGAGCAATTACAACAAACAATCGAGAATTAGCAGAAACCCTAAGAAAGCTTAGGAATTATGGATCGTCAATAAAATATGTTAACGAAGTGATTGGTTTTAACAATCGATTGGATGAGTTGCAAGCGGCGTTTCTTAGTGTGAAACTCCCAAGTTTAGATGATGATAATCTAAAGCGTAGAGCAATAGCTTTAAGGTATTTGCAAGATATAAATAATGACAAAGTAGTACTTCCTTTTTATGATGGAACTGAAAATCATGTATTTCATGTTTTTTGTGTTAGGGTTAAGAACCGTAAGGACTTTATGGACTTCTTAAAGTTTAATGGGGTAGAAACTTTGGTACATTACCCAATTCCGCCACATAAACAAGAGGCGTTAAATGATTTTGTATATTTGGATTTACCCATAACCGAAAGTATTCACCGTGAGGTAGTAAGTTTGCCTATTAGTCCAGTAATGGAGACCAAAGAAGTTAAGCAGCTTATAAATATTATAAATTCCTATTGATTGAAGCAGTTCTCAAACTATATCAACAATAACGTTCTTGTTAAGGTCGCTTCTTTAAATTCTGCAGCTGTCATAGCTCGTATTGTTTCTGGTTTTTTAACCTCCAAGGCAATTGCTTTGTTTGTTGGAGCCGAGGGGTTGGCACTAATAGGTAATTTAAAGAATTTTTTAAGTTCAATGCAAACGTTCTCAACATTGGGAATGTACAATGGACTCGTTAAATATATAGCGCAGTTTAAGAAGGATACTTTTGAATTGAGCAAAGTAATTTCTACTTCGTTGTATCTAGGGTTTATTTCAACTTTATTGGTGTGTTTTGTTTGCTATTTTAATGCCGATTTTATTAATAATCTCATTTTTCCTACTTATAATGATTATGCATATGTAATACGTGTCATGGCTATAGCCTTACCGTTTTATTCATTAAATATCTTTGTTTTTGCAATAATCAATGGGTATTCAAAATTTAGACTGCTACTAATGATTAACATCATTGGGCAGGTTTTAGGGGCATGTATCACTTTATTATTGATTTGGCAAAATCGAATTGATGGGGCGTTGATATCTGTGGTAGTGGTAGAGTCGGTGTTGTTTTTTGTCACATTTGTAGGTATTTTAAACCAAAGAAGTTTGGTGCCTTTAATACGGGTAAGTAGGTTTAGTTATAAATACTTTTCCAAGTTTAGTTCTTACTCCCTCATGGTTTTGTTTTCTTCAATTGTTCTGCCCATTGTAGCTATTTCGATACGAACATATATTATAGATAATGTAGGGTATAAGGATGCTGGCTTTTGGGAAGCTATGAATAGGATTTCCAGGTATTATTTAATGTTTGTTAATTCCCTTTTAACCTTATATGTGCTTCCTCGATTTATTGAAATAAATACTTTTAGAGGGTTTAGGAATGAGGTTGTTAAAATTTATGGTACAATTATACCTGTACTGCTTTTAGGGGGGGGGACAATTTATTTATTGAGACCTTTTATTGTTAGTATTGTTTTTTCAAGTGAGTTCAGGCCCGTAGAAACATTGTTCTTATGGCAGTTATTAGGAGATTTGGTTAAGGTATTGGCGATGATAGTGTCTTACCAATTTGTAGCCAAGCGAATGTTCTGGCATTTTATTATTACCGAAGCATTTTTAGTGGTTACACTATACTTAACCAGTGTGTATTTTATTGATATTTATGGTGTTGAAGGAGCAACAATAGCTCATTTCACAACATATGTGATGTACTATGGGGTTATTTTATTAATATTTGGAACCTCTTTGTTTGGTGTTGTAAAGGAAGAATACTAATGGAGGTCAATAAGACATCGCACAAGCAGATTCTCAAGGCGACATCTATCTTTGGAGCAGTTCAGGTTATAAGTATAATTGTTGCTGTTTTGAAGTCTAAAATAGTGTCTATTTTGATTGGTCCCAACGGTATGGGAATTATAGGGCTTTTTGATTCAACTCTTAATCTTGTACTGGGAACAACCAAATTAGGGTTGGATACTAGTGCGGTTAAAGAAATCTCTTTGTCAAAGCAAGGCGGCAACTCCAAAGTGTTTAGGTCGGTTAGTTTACTTCGGAAATTAATTTTATTCACTTGTATCTTAGGTGTTTTTATTGTAATAATTTCCTCATCTTTTTTAAGTCGTTTGACATTTGGCAATTATGATTTTACCGTACCGATTATATGGTTGTCATTAGCATTATTGTTTAAGCAAATGACTTCAGGGGAACTTGCCATATTGCAGGGGCTAAGAAAAATGAGCTTTTTAGCATCAGCTAATATACTTGGGAGTGTTTTCGGGCTTATTATTTCAATACCTCTGTACTATTTTTTTCAACTTAAGGCTATAGTGCCAGTCATGATACTTGTTTCGTTGATAAGTTATATAGTTGCTAAGTACTATACGAGTAAACTTAATTTAAAGTCTATCAGAATTAATTCTAGAGACGTGTTTTCGGAGGGAAAAGATATGCTCCAATTGGGGGTTGTTTTTGGGATACGTGGCTTAATGACAGTATTGGTAACTTACTCACTCCAAATTATTATCAGCAATTATGGAGGTGTTAAGCAGGTGGGGCTCTTTGTGGCAGGGTTTACTATTCTTAATTCTTACTTAGGTTTGATATTCAATGCTATGCAAACAGATTACTACCCTAGACTGTCTGCCGTTGGTTCTCAATTAAAGGAAATGAATAGGCTTGTTAATGAGCAGGCACTTGTTGCTTTGCTTTTAGTTGGTCCAATAATAGTTGGATTTATAGCTTTTGCACCATTGCTTATTAAGCTATTGTTTTCAAAGGAGTTCTTGGAAATAGTTGGTTTTGTGAGTTTAGGAATTTTGGGGCTTATTTTTAAATCTGCTTCATGGTCTTCGGGTTATGTGGTTTTGGCAAAAGGGGATTCGAAACTCTTTTTGTATACAGGTATATTGTTCAACTCCTTATGGTTGCTTTTTCATGTTACAGGATATTTTCTTTTTGGGCTTTTTGGGGTTGGTTTAGGTTATTTAACGTATTATGTCGTTCATTTTTTTGTTGTGAATGCAATAGTAGATAAGGCCTATAATATAAAAATGAGCAGAGAATTTTATACTAATTTCCTTACGGTATTGTTATTGTGTATTGTTAGTTATATTCTTACATATATAGAGGAGGAAGCTATTAAGTATAGTTTGTTGTTTGTCACAGTTGTTGTAAGCGTGGTATTTACTTTCCATGGGCTTAATAAATTAGTGAACATAAAAAGTTTTGTGCTTAACTTGTTTAAAAGAAGAAAGGGGTAGTATATGTTGCAATATATAAAAGGAAAATATAGGAAACTTCGATTTTATCTAACGATTAACTGGGTAAAAACCTTACGTTTTAATTTTAAAAAATTCCCGTTTTCAGTGGCGATAAAATTACCTGTTTTCTTTTATGGTAAGGTTAAGTTTTCTTGCATGACAGGTGAGGTGGTAATAGATGCGCCAATTAAAAAAGGAATGATTGGATTTGGACAGCGTTACGAAATGAATACTGTTGCACAAGGTATTGCAGAAATTAATATACAGGGGAAAATTATTTTTAGGGGTCACGTTCAGTTTGGGAAAGATTATTTCGTTTACATTGGGAAAAATGCATTATGCGAAATGGGGCACATGTCTTCATTGGGTAGCCGTGGGAAAATAATTTGTACTCATAAAGTGGTCTTGGGTACTTATGCGCGCTTGGGATCGGAGTCTCAAATTATTGATACAAATTTTCATGGTCTTTTAAATACAAAAACAAATGAGCTTTATCCTATGCAGTCGAAAATTCAAATAGGAAACTTCAATTTCTTTGGAAATAGGGTTTCTGTTATGGGAAAAACAAAAACTCCAAATTATTGTACAGTAGCTTCTAACAGTGTGTGTAATAAGGATTATAGTTCTTATGGAGAGAATGTTTTAATCGGTGGAGTCCCCTCAAAGTTATTGAGAACGAATATTAGTAGGGATTGGCAAGGAGAAGAAGAAATGATGTTGAAAAGCTTAATTATTTAATCCATTTAAAAAAACTAAAGTTTTTTATTTAGAATATTGCGAAACGTATTTCTTCGCAGACTTAACAAAATGGTGTTCCTTTTCAATAAATTGACGTGCATTTTTTGAAATGATTGCTATTTGCTCCGGGTTATTGATTAACCACTCTAGTTTCTCTACTATTTTTTCTTCAACGGGTAGAGCATTTATTGCAACCGTATCTTTTTTTAAATTATAATACTCGAGCCATTCCTGTTCAGCCCCTGTAAACACAACTTTTCCTTTTGCCATACCCTCAAGTGCATTGTAACCCTGATCAAAGCCATAGGTTTGGTCCATTAGTATATGAGCAGAATCATAAAGTTTTATGTATTCTTTGTAAGGAACATTGCTAACTGTTATAACTTTTACTTTATCACCATACTTATCTTTGATCTTATTAAGAGCTTTAGATATTATCTCGCTTCCTTTTTTTATCGCAGATAGTTTATTGACGCCATGAAAAATTTTTATTGGCCCTTCAATTGTTAGACCACTGTAGTTGATACTATCTGTGTTAACTGGGTTTGGAATTAGGCCTAAATATTTTGGGTGATTTTTTAGGGGTAAATGGTAGTCTAAATCAGTAGCAATAACTCCTTTTATGCTATCATAAATAAAATTATGAAGTCTTTGATAAGGAGGGCTAAGGTACTTAAGCGAATAGGAAAAGTGCTTTTTTAAGCTTTTGTCTTGCAAAAGAGGGGTAAGAACCGAATAGCGTTCCTTCCCATTAATATAATGGTTTATTGTTACATGATCCTCACCTGAGCATAAAAGAAAAATTTTATCGTTTTGAGAGAATAATTGCTTTAGTAATGGAATCTGTAATTTAGGGTGAATCGATAGCGCGTCTTCATTTATTAACTGTACAACATCAAATCCTTTTAAGGATTGAAGTTGTTTTTTGAACCTAAACCAAGTTTCTACGTCAGCAAAATCAAATTTAAATAATCTATGGACTAATTTTCTGAATGGTTTTAAGAGTTTGAGCGATAAAATTGTATTGGAAATGTCAATATCCACAGGATATTTTTTAAACCCATCACCATTACCAATTATTGTAACTTCATGGCCTAAATCCTTTAAGCCTTCTTTGAGAGTATTGTGTAATCGGCTATACTCACCAACCAATAAAACTTTCATTTTATTTTATACATTTGCTCCAAAGATAGACCTAAATGGATAATGTTGAAAATAAATCATACACTGTAGAGATACTTATTTCAACAATGTATAGAACTTCATTATCTTTTCTTTCTAAAATGTTTCCTAACGGAAATTTTTCAAACTATAATATCTTAATTGTCAATCAAACAACAGAAAACAAACTGTTAAGATCAAGTTTTGATAATGTCCGTGTTATTAATTCTTTTGAAAAAGGACTCTCTTTAAGTAGAAACGTGGCTATAAAAAACGCCAAATCAAATATATGCTTATTGGCAGATGATGATATTACTTATTTTGATGGTTTTGAAAACCTTATCGTTAATGCTTATGAAAAACATAATTCAGCTGATATTATTACGTTTCAATTGGTTAACGAGAAAGGAGAGTTGTACAGTAAATATCCAAATATAGTAGCGCACAATAAAAAAACAATTAGCACAGTTAACTCTGTAGTGGTTACTTTTAAAAGAGAGCAAGTATTGAAAAAAAATGTTTTTTTTAATACTTTTTTTGGACTTGGTTCTGTTTTTGAGACAGCAGATGAATATATTTTTCTAAGAAATGCTTTGCAAAAAGGGTTAAATGTTTTTTTTGAGCCAAAAGTGTTGCTGAAGCATCCAGATTTTAGCTCAGGTAAAGCAGTGTCTAGTGATAAAATAGTTTTTGCTAGGGCAGCTGTTTTTTATAAATACAATGGTGAATTAACATATTTAAAATTAGGTTGGCACCTATTTTTATTGCTAAAATCAGGGCATTTAAAACTAAATCAGGTTGCTAGGAAATATAGTGTTGGATTAAAGGGAATTAATAAGTATAAATCTTTACAAAGAAATAAGTTAAAATTATCTGAATAGTTAAAATGGAATTAAGCAAAAACACATTTTATATAATAGATATCCCTAAAATTGAAGACTACAGGGGTAATTTATCTGTTATTGAAAAGGATATTTTACCGTATTCTATAAAGAGGGTTTACTATTTATACGATGTTCCGAGCAATGCCTATAGAGGGGGACATGCACATAAAGAGCAACTAGAGTTTTTGATTCCTTTGAGTGGGAGTTTTGAGGTTGTTTTGGATGATGGTGTAAGTAAAACTAAGATAATGCTCAACAAACCTAATAAGGGGTTATTGATACCAACAGGAATTTGGCGTGAGTTAGAAAATTTTTCTTCAGGAGCAGTCTGCTTGGTATTGGCATCTGATGTTTTTGATGAAGAAGACTATATAAGAGATTATAAAGAGTTTAAGCTATTTGTGGGCGCTTAGATAAATTTTGTTTTTAATTAGAAGTTTCTGAGTATTTTTAGCAAGTTTCAAAAATGGTATAGGACAATTTAAAAGTAACTTTTGTTTAAAGTTTAAATTAGAGAAATCAATTTCGAATCTCAACCTTTTATAAAGTTCGTATTCTCCATTTATTTTACATCTTAGTGCAGTGGCATACCTATTTATATCCAAATATAGTTTTAAAGAGCGATTGCTCTTTTCTTCATTTTTATAGCTGTTAATAAAACTGTATCGGTTGTTATTAAAATTACTTTTAGAAAGATTATTTGATTCAAAATTATGATACCTCATTGTGATAGCAGGATTAAAGGCTATTTTGTAGTTTAAGGCAAACCGAATCCATAAATCTATATCTTGTCCAGTTAGTAAATCCTCATTGAATTTGCCTATACTGTTAAATTTATTTTTCTCAAAAGCCACAGCAGATGTCCAAGCAACTGAGTTTATAATACTGCTTTTAAAATAGTCTTCTACAATTATAGGGGTTCTTCCATAAGTAAAATTGAAAGTAGCAGGTTTAATAAGGTTTTGGTTATAGTTGATTTCATGGTTATTGCAGTATAACCCTGCACCTGGAAATAAGTCAATTTGTTTTTTAAGTTCTGTTAAATGGTTATTGTACCAATAATCATCGGCATCTAACAAAGCAATATATTTCCCTTTAGATGCAGAAATGCCAATATTTCTAGCATTCGAGACACCTAGGTTATTTTGATTAATAACTTTAAACCTATCGTCAACAAGTTGGGTTAAAACTTCTATGCTATTATCGGTAGAGCCGTCATTCACCACAACCACTTCAAAATCTGAAAAAGTTTGGTTAAGAACACTTTTAATGGTTTGTTCGATTAAATGTTCTTTATTGTAAAGAGGAATTATTACGGAGAAAAAAGGCATTATCTATTCAAATTGATATGACAAAGGTAACTTAGTTTGAATAGGTTAAAAACAAATAAAGATGGTCTTTTAGATCTTAGCTGTATCTTTAAAAAAGGATGGTTTAATTGAAATATAAAAGCTAAAAAATAATCTATTTTTAATTTTTTTACTTTTTTGTGGGCCTTTAACAAGGTAACATAGTTATAATCTATAAGCTTCTTTTCGTATAGTTGATTTAAGTTCTCAATACCGTTTTTTGTTTTATCTATAAAAACGTCGCTTTCATCAATGTCACCATGCAAAACAGGGTTGTCAATATGCGTAATATTGGTGTTAAGTAGTTTAAGTTGGTAAGAAAGCAAAGTGTCTTCATGTCCGTATTGGGTAAGTGATTTTTCAAATCCAACTTTTTTGAAAATACTTTTTCTTATAAGCGTGTTGTTGAAAAGTAGTGACTTGTAAGGGGTTAAAATACGGTCTTGGGCTTTTGTGTCTTCTTTCAACAAACCATATTTCCATCTGAGTTTTTTTGTGTGTTCCGATACTTTTTTTGGGTGTATTCTTCCTCCGTAAACTACATCTGGGTTATTTTTTAACTGCTCTAAATACTTTTGGATGTAATTTTCTTCATGAATCAATGAATCTCCATCAATAAAAAGTAAATGGTTATATTGAGATGCGTTAACTAAAGTATTCCTATTTTCACTCAGTCCTAAGTTGTTTTTATGAGACGTGTATGTAACGTGCTTTAAATTGTTTAGTTGATTGTTGATATTATTGATTGTGTCACCAGATCCATCATCATGTACAATAATCTCGAAGTTCACAAAGCATTTCGTTAATTGCTTATGTAACTCCTTTACCAATGTTGTTACATTGTAATTTCGAGTGGGGATTAAAACTGATAACATTTATATCTCTTCTAAAAACGCTCAAAACTAATCTTTTTTTTTAAAAGTTTACATTTATTTTAAATGATTAACCTGTTCTTTTTGAAGCAGATAAGTCTTAAGTGAGTATTTTGGTAAACAAACTAGATATATGTTAATAGATAAGAGATAGTATTACTGCGCTCTTCTTTGCACCACTTCATACACCTGATTGTTATCGCATTTTAATGTTTTACTAGGGTATTTTAATAAAAGCGCGTAATCATGGGTGGCCATTAAAATGGTATTACCGTTATTGTTTATGGTTTTTAGTAATTCCATAACCTCTATACTGGTTTGAGGGTCTAGGTTTCCTGTAGGTTCATCAGCCAAAATCAATTCAGGGTCGTTTAAAAGGGCACGGGCAATGGCTACACGTTGTTGCTCTCCACCAGAAAGCTCATGGGGGAATTTAAAGCCTTTGGTTTTCATGCCTACTTTTCCCAAAACCTCCTCTATACGGGAATTCATTTTGTTTTTGTCCTTCCAGCCAGTAGCTTTTAGTACAAACAAAAGGTTATCGTTAACGGTTCGGTCTATGAGTAATTTGAAATCTTGAAATACAATACCTAGTTTTCGTCTTAAAAAAGGGATGTCTTTTTCCTTGAGTTTTCTTAGGTCATAATCTACAATATGACCATCGCCTTCCTTAAGAGAAAGATCTCCGTAAAGGGTTTTCATAAAGCTACTCTTACCAGTACCCGTTTTACCAATTAAATATACGAACTCCCCTTTGTTAACTTCAACGTTTACATCAGATAACACTAAGCTGTCGCCTTGGTAAATTGAGGCGTTCTTTAATTGTAAAACAGTACTGGACATAGAAAATCTATAGGTTTATGAGGCTGTAAATGTATCATTTTATAACAACTTATAAAACTATAGATTATTGCTTTTTTGGTATGCTAAAAAGATTTGATAACTTCGTTTATAATTATAACCGATTTCCTCCGTTATAAAAGGCATATTCAGTTATATTTGAATCTAAACAAAAAATTGCGTTAATGACTTCAAAAAAGCTAGTAACAGCCTTACTTATAGCGAGTTTGTCTTACGGGTCTTTTGCGCAGGAATCCATTGTTTACACAGGGGACCTTGCCGATTACCAAAAAGCACTCGCACTATATAACAATAAACAATATCTCGCCGCTCAACATCTCTTTGGTCAGATACAAAAACAAGCCGATGAAGAAAACCTTGAGTCCGATTGCGCCTATTATATAGCCAATTGTGCGGTACGCCTAAATCAGCAGAATGCAGATAGGATGGTCGAGAATTTCGTAGAGGATTACCCTACCAGCACAAAAAAGAATACAGCCTTTCTTGATGTGGCCGATTACTATTTTGTTAATGGTAAGTATGCATATGCCCGTAAGTGGTATGCCAAGGTTGACGAACGCAACCTGAGCAATGCCGATAGGGAACGCTTCAATTTTAACAATGGTTACTCAGCTTTTAGTGCCAAGGAATATCGTGATGCTAAAAAGTATTTGGAGCGTGTAGAGAATTCCCAAACTTATGGTTCACAGGCTAAGTATTATATCGGATTTATGGCTTACGAAGGTGATGATTACGATCAAGCCAATGAATATTTCGATCAGGTAAGCGATCAGGAGGAGTACAAGGAAAAATTGTCGTACTATCAGGCAGACCTAAACTTCAAGCTAGGGAACTTTGAAAAAGCCATAGAGCTGGCCAAAGCAGAGATGGCTAAAAGTAGTCCTAAGGAAGTGTCAGAACTTTCTAAAATTATAGGGGAAAGCTATTTCAATCTAGAGCAATATGATGAAGCCATTCCATATCTAAAAGATTACAAGGGCAAAAAGGGGAAATGGAATAATACCGATTATTACCAACTGGGATATGCCTATTACAAGCAAGGCGATTATGCCAATGCCATTGCCGAGTTCAATAAGATTATTGGTGGGACTAACGCAGTTGCCCAAAATGCCTACTATCATTTAGGTGAAAGCTACATAGAATTAGGTAAAAAGCAGGAAGCTTTAAATGCTTTCAGAAACGCCTCCCAAATGGATTTCGACTTTAAGATTCAGGAGGATGCTTGGCTTAATTATGCTAAAATTAGTTACGATATAGGTAACCCATATCAGTCCGTACCACAAGTGTTGACTGGCTATTTAGAGAAATACCCCAATTCAGCCTATAAGGAAGAGATCGAGTTGTTGCTTATCGATTCTTATATCACTTCCAAAAACTATGGGGAAGCTTTGGAGTTGTTGAAAGGAAAGCGAAGTTTTGAAAGTAAGCATGCCTATCAAAAAGTAGCTTTTTACAGAGGATTGGAGCTTTACAATGAAGGTAAATACAGCGAGGCTCGTGATCTATTTGAAAAATCTTCCAAAGAAGCGATTGACGAAACTTTTACTGCTCGTGCAACTTACTGGAAAGCCGAAACCGATTATATCCTAAGCAATTTTGGAGAAGCGCTAATTGGCTACAAACAGTTTGAGCAATTTTCTGGTGCCGCTCAAACTCCAGAGGCAGATAATTTAGATTACAATATGGCCTATGCCTATTTCAAGCAAAAGGATTACATCAATGCCAAAACCTATTTTGGACGTTTTATCCGTAAGCATGCCGATGATGGAGTAAGGCTAAACGATGCTTATTTGCGTTTAGGAGATGTAAACTTTGTGTCGAGCAATTACCACGAGGCTATTGAAGCTTATAATAGCGCCATTAAAATAGGGGAGATTGAAGGAGATTATGCTTATTTCCAAAAGGCGATGAGCTATGGATATCTTGGAGATTCTTCGACCAAAATAAAAGAGTTACGACAGTTTATTAATCGTTATGAAGATTCAAAATTGAGGGACGATGCTATGTTTGAATTGGGAAATACTTTGGTTAAGTTAAACAAAACAAACGAAGCCATTTCTGCTTACGATGAATTGGTGTCAGACTACCGTTTAAGTCCGTTTGTGCCTAATGCCCAGTTGCGTCAGGGGTTAGTGTATTATAATAATAACGACAACGGTAAAGCCCTCAACAAATTTAAATATGTTGCTGAATCTTACCCTGGAACTCCAGATGCGGTTCAGGCAGTAGCAACGGCAAGACTCATTTACATAGATACAGGACGCGTTGACGAATATGCAAGTTGGGTAAAGACCTTGGATTATGTAGAGGTTACCGATGCCGATTTAGACAATACGACTTTCGAGGCAGCCGAAAAGCAGTACTTGGATAATAACTCCAAAGCAGCCATTAAGCAGTTTAATGGGTATTTGAATGATTTCCCAAAAGGTATACACGCCTTACATGCACACTTCTATGTGGCTCAGCTGTACTTTAAGGATGGTTTAAAGGACAACGCCAAACCACATTATCAATATGTTGCCGATGCGTCTCAAAGTGAGTTTACCGAAGAAGCTTTGTTACGATTGTCGCAAATACAATTGGATGAAAAGAACTTAGATGAAGCCATTCCAACCTTAAAGCGTTTGGAGGTAGAGGCTAACTTCCCTCAGAATAGCATTTTTGCTCAATCTAACTTGATGAAAGCCTACTATCAAAAAGAAGATTATAACAATGCAGAGGTATATGCCGAAAAGGTGTTGGCACAATCTAAAATAGATAATAAGATAAAAAGTGATGCTCAGATTATCATAGCCCGATCGGCTATTAAAACTGGAGATGAAACTAAGGCTAGAACAGCATATGAAGAAGTAGAAAGTGTAGCAACAGGTGAATTAGCTGCCGAAGCACTATACTACAGTGCTTATTTTAAACATAAGGATGGCAAGTACGAAGTTTCTAACGAAACGGTGCAACGATTGGCTAAGGATTATTCTGCATATAAATACTATAGCGCTAAAGGGTTGGTGGTTATGGCAAAGAATTTTAATGCCTTAAACGATGCCTTCCAGGCGACCTATATTTTGGAAAGTGTTATTGAGAATTTTGCCAATTATGAAGATGTTGTTCAAGAGGCAAAAACAGAGCTTAATACCATAAAGGAAGAACAAGCTAAAACCAATTCATCTGTGGAAACCGGTCCTCAGGATTAATTCATCAATTTAAACAAGAACAATCAATATGAGACAATTTATGTCTATTAAAATAACAACGGCATTTATTCTGGGGTTTGTTGGTTTATCTCAAGCTCAGGAACGTGAGGGAGACACCATTAAAACGGATGTCATTAATGTAGTAAAGCCGTATTCCCCATCTGTAAACGATGCTTTTAAGGTTAAGGAAACGCCATCGATTCAAGATGACCAGACGGCGACAAAAAAAGACGTGCAATACAATATTTTCTCGTTTCCGGTAGCATCTACATTTACCCCAGCTAAGGGTAAGGCGGCAACCCTGGATCGTCAAAAACAGGAAAAACTACACGATAATTATGCAACTTTTGGCATTGGGAATTATACAAACATTCTTGGGGAATTATATTTAAACCATACATTAAGCCGTTCGGCAAGTATTGGTGGACACTTAACCCATCATTCGTCATTTGGTGGGATCAACGATTTGTTGGTAGACGATTCATTTTCCAATACCAATCTTAATGTAAATTATTCAGAGAAACAACGCGATATGTCGTGGATGGTTCAAGGTGGTGGGCTTTATCAGTTTTATAACTGGTACGGTATACCGCAGCCAGAGTTTACAGGTTCCGATGTTGTTGGTATCGATGTCGGTCATAATTATTATGGTGTGCATTTAGGGGGTGAATTACAGTTTTACGACACATATATTAAAAGTTTGGATGTGTTATACCGCCATTTTGGGGATAACTTTAGTTCGGGTGAAAACCGCTTCACTTTAAATAGTACTGTTGATGTGCCTATAGGAGATCAAGAGATATCTACCGATGTTGTTTTAGATTATCTCGGCGGTAGCTTTGAAAGAAACTACATGACTACAGATGGTATTTCTTATGGTAACTTTCAAATTGGTTTGGCGTCGTCTTACCAATTGCGTCAGGATGATTTAACTGTCGACATTGGTGCTGCCTTTTATTATATGAACGATACAGAGGCCAGTGACAGTAAATTCTATATCTATCCAAAAATTGCCGCTTCATACCGTTTGGTAGATGAGGTGTTAATTGCCTATGGAAGCATATTGGGAGGGTTGAACCAAAACAGCTATTACGATTTTGTTCAGGAGAATCCATTTGTGTCGCCAACCTTGTACATCACTCCTACCGATACGAAATATGATGTTTCTGTTGGTTTAAAAGGAAAACTGTCCAATGCTATGAGTTACGATGTGTCTGGGCATTTTAAAAATGAAAACAACAAGGCGCTGTTTAGAAGTAATTTAATTCCTTATGGTTACGATATTGATGAAGATTATCAATACGGAAATTCGTTTGGTGTGGTTTACGATGATGTAAAGACCTTTAGCATGGGAGGAGCACTAAGTGCCGATGTTAACCGTAACTTCACTTTAGGTTTAAAAGGAGAGTTTTTTGCCTATAATACAGATAATCAGGACGAGGCCTGGAACTTACCTAGTTTTACCGCGTCTTTGTTTAGTGATTATCAAATTAATAAAAAGTGGTTTGCAGGAGCCGAACTGTACTATGTTGGACAACGAAAAGCACTGTTAGGGTATGATGATATTGGAAATCCTAGTTTGCCAATACTTGATAGTCCAACCCAGACTGTAGATTTAGATAGTTATTTCGATGCAAATATCCATGCCGGATACCATATAAACGATAAATTTTCGGCTTATTTAAAAGGAAGCAACCTGTTTAACAATAGTTACGACCATTGGGTAAATTACCCTGTTCAAGGCTTGCAGATTCTTGCAGGGGCGACCTATAAGTTCGATTTTTAGTTCTTCTTATAGTTGTGTAAAGCGTTCAAAACCATTGTGTGTTTTGGACGCTTTTTTTTTTTTTTTTTTAGATTCATCAACAAAGTGTCATTGCGAGGATTTGAGTATTCAAAGCCGTGGCAATCTGTCAAAAAGAAGTTGTGTGCATACATGCAGTTTCTCCCGCTTTCGCTAGGGGAAGATAACGACGTCGCTAACTCTCCTCGTTATGACTTTTTGAGGCATGTGTCATAAATGTTTTTAATATTCCAAAAACACCATGAAAACCTGTAATCGTTCTTCGAGTTATTACTGTTTGCTTTAAGTATGGAAGAGGTATAGATACTTAATGAGTACTTAATGGATAGTGTATGGAAGAGCTGAAGTTGAAAAATCTGTTTTTAAGTAAAAAATGGCTGAAGAGTTACTAAAATGATACAGGGGTCACAATCACCAAATTAATATATCCCAGAACAGCAATTTAACATCTTCTCACCTTATCAACTTTACATATACCTACAGCCTACATACAGCCTACAACCAACAGTTTATAGCTTTAAAGCGTCAACCTCGCTAAATAATCATCACTGTCACCTTCCTTGATCAATTCGCATTCCAGCCCAACAGCTTTACATGCGGTATAAAGGGTGTTAAAGTCAAGATATAACCAGGTCATTGGGTCTTCATCCTTGCCTTTGTAGCTCAGGTAGTAATCTAGTTCGCCATAGTATTCGGTATTGGCATCATACCAATAGCCACCATCTTCATCTTCGAACATGTATTTAATGTCGGAGGAGTCGATTAGAATTTGACCGTTTGGATTTAAAAGGCTTTTTAAGTGTCTGAGGTAATTACCGGTTTCTTTTAAGGTTTTAAAGATTCCGGTGCCGTTCATTAATAATAATATCGTGTCGAAGGTTTCTGTCTCATTGAGAATGTCCAATACTTCAGCCTTGGTAACCCCGCGCCGTTTACTCACTTCAATAGCGCCTTTAGAGATATCAATGGCTTTTACATCCATTCCCTTTTCCTGAAGATACAGGGTATGACTCCCAGCACCACAACCAACATCCAGAATCTTTCCCTTGACTGATTTTAAAGCCATTTGCTCTAGTTTAGGCATGTCCTTAAATGCCCTAAATAAATAGGGAAGAGGCAGCGTGTCTTCATCAGAAATACTGGTAGAGGTGATGATATCCTCAGTGTATCGGCCTTCAAAATAATCCAATAGAGCTTCTCCAAACAGGTCCTTCATAGAGTAATGCTTTTATTTCCTTTGTAAAGAAAGGGTTATGTGGGTTAAAAGTTAGTAATTTTGTGGCATGGAAGAGATTCTTAAAAACCTGCCCAGACAGGCCAAAGATAAGCATAAGGAGAATGCGGCCTTTTTTAAAAAACTAAAAAAGAAGCAGCCCAAGCAATTGGACTATATCATGCAGGAATTACATGAGGAGGAATTTCAACGCACCGATTGTTTGGAATGTGCCAATTGTTGTAAGACTACAGGCCCCTTGTTTACCGATAAAGACATTGAGCGTATTGCCAAGCACTTTAGAATGAAACCACAGCAGTTTATAGACGATTTTCTTCGTATTGATGAGGATAACGATTATGTGCTGCAGTCGGTACCCTGTACATTTTTGGGAGCCGATAACTATTGTTCTATTTACGAAGTGCGCCCAAAGGCTTGTCGTGAATTTCCCCATACCGATAGAAAAAAGTTTCAGCAGATCTCCAATCTTACCCTAAAGAATGTTGCTATTTGTCCAGCA
Source organism: Mangrovimonas aestuarii (assembly GCF_028767185.1). GTDB lineage: Bacteria > Bacteroidota > Bacteroidia > Flavobacteriales > Flavobacteriaceae > Mangrovimonas_B > Mangrovimonas_B aestuarii. The sequence goes on along the minus strand of NZ_JARACK010000007.1, from coordinate 117,056 downwards.
GCGTACAATATTGTTGAGGAGATGAAAAAGCGTATAAAATAAATGAGAAAAAGCGTTTTGGCGATATTGTTTATTTGGTTGGTTGGGAATGTAGGCCTAACACAAAACTGGATGACCAATATCGACATAGCAAAACGTCTGGCATTAACCCAAAATAAAATGCTTTTAATGGTTTGGGATGACGCTTCAAGTTATCCCTTACCGGTTGTAGTTCTTGATAGTAATGGCAACGAAGTGCCTTATGAAAACCTGTTCGATGAACCACGATTAAACCATATGTTATGGGATAGTTTTGTACTTGTTAAAGTAAGTGAATCCGAATACTCCCTAATGTACAATGAAATAAAGCGAAAAAGACCTACCTACTATCTTGATAAGTTTAATGACGACAGCCTAAAGGTAATGGATGTTAACGGTAATATTTTAAATGCATCAGAAGAAAGTGGTTATGTTTTTAATCTTTCAAGTTTTATACAGAAATATGCTTTAAACACCTCTTTTTTAAGACAGGAGTTGATAAACTACAGAAAAGAAAAGAACTTTTATTCGACATTTTACTTGGCGTCAAAATATATTGATTTTGCTTTCTACGTTAATAAGGAAGTGCGGCCAGAACTTGTGGGTTTATCCGATATTTATCTGAAAGAAGCCCATGATTTATTGGAGAGAGAACCCTCAAACAATAAAGCGGATTTGGAGTTGAGGTTTGAACTGTTGAAAATAGAACAGGACTTATTAATCAATAAACCAGAAAAAGCGCTCAGAAAGTTAAAACGAATTAAAGAATCAGAATTAAACGGAGCAAATAAAACATTGGCAGCTTTTTTGTATTTTACAGCATATAGACTGCTAAAAGATGAAAAGAATGCCAGTTTGTGGCGATCAAAAGTGTCTTTAGCAGATTTAAATAAAATACAGGTATTAATCAATAAATAGGATATTGGAAGCCATAACCCATTATTTTGAAACCATTCCTCCCTTACACCGCAGTTTAATTCTTGTATTGGGAATTACTCTGTTTTGGGTGTTGGAAGGCATTGTTCCCCTATATCGTTTTGGGTACCATAAATGGAAGCATGCCATCCCCAATTTCTTTTTCACATTTACTACCATATTGGTGAATTTATCTTTGGCTTTTTTTCTTTTGAAAACATCTGATTGGGTAGTGACCAATAATTTTGGAGTGATAAACTGGCTACCCGATATGCCTCTTTGGTTATATACTCTTTTAGGGGTGATGTTGTTGGATTTGATGGGGGCTTATTTACCTCATTTTGTGGAGCACAAAGTGAAGCCGCTTTGGATGGTTCATATAGTACATCATACAGACCATAATGTTGATACGACTACGGCAAACAGGCATCATCCTTTAGAGAGCATTATTCGTTTTGTGTTTACTCTTTTTGGAGTATTTATTATTGGTGCTCCCATTGGTGTAATAATGATTTATCAATCTTTTTCGATAGTTGCTACCCAATTTAGCCATGCCAATATAAAACTGCCCCGAAAATTAGATTCTATATTGAGTTATATTATTGTATCGCCAGATATGCACAAGGTGCATCATCATTATGTGTTACCTTATACCGATTCCAATTACGGAAATATCTTCTCCGTTTGGGACCGAATGTTTGGTACGTTTATGAAACTGGACCGGGATAAGTTGGTATATGGTGTAGATACCTTTCCCGATGAGGTAAGTAATGGCAAAATAGGGGAACTCCTAAAGCAGCCATTTCAGAAATACCGTAAGCCAACGACCCAGCAATAATTCCTATGACATTTAAAAGTCTATGTATTGTAATTTGTTTTATCTTTAGTGTAATGAGTTGCAATACCCCTCACACTATTGAAGTTCAAGGGCACCGTGGGTGCCGTGGCCTACTTCCGGAAAATTCCCTTCCCGCATTTTCGCATGCTATTGCTTTGGGTGTACATACGTTGGAATTGGATTTAGCTGTATCTAAAGATCATAAGGTAGTCGTGTCGCATGAGCCTTTTATGAGTCGTTTGTACTGTTTGGATCCAAAGGGAAAAAAGATTCCCGTAGATATGGATTTGGAATACAATCTGTACCAAATGGCATACGACAGTATTAAGCTATTTGATTGCGGTACCAAGACCAATCCGAAATATCCAGAACAACGTAGCATTCATACTTATAAGCCACTACTTAGTGAAGTTATTGCTTTGGGCGAGCAACTCAATCCGAATGTTAAATATAATGTGGAGTTAAAAGCCAGACCGGAATACGACGGATATTTTACACCAGTTCCGGAAATCTTTGTGCGTTTGGTGTTGGGTGTTGTAAAGCAGCAAGGAGTAATGCAACGCACTAATCTCCAGTCATTCGACCTTAGGGTCTTGGAAGCCATAAAAAAACAAGAGCCCAATATGCGAGTGGCCTTGTTGGTAGATGCTGATGAGCAGATAGGAATTAAGCTTAATGCCTTAAGTTACAAGCCCGAGATTATCAGTCCCTATTACAAGTTATTGACCAAGAAGGTGGTAAAAAAATACCAGGACCTAGGTTATCGAGTTATTCCTTGGACAGTAAATGAGTATGAGGATTTGGATTTAATGATATCGTTTGGAGTAGATGCTATCATCACCGATTATCCGAATAGGTTGCCTCAGTTTCTACAAAAAAGGGATTGAAGGCTGTTCGGAACTTCGAATATCGAATAATTGAATAACAAATGATGAATCATAAGCGCATCTAAATAGCATTGAAATTAACACTGATATTCCTTTAAATTTTAGTAACTTTTGAAAATCAGTAGAATAAGACGTAAAGTCTTTTCAGTTTTAAAAGTTATGATCAACCCAAAGAAACTTCTTAAAACTTTTAATGTTGTTCGTTCAAGAACAGAAGCTATTTGTAAGCCTTTGAGAGTTGAAGATTATTCTGTTCAGCCAATAGTAGATGTTTCACCTCCTAAATGGCATTTGGCACATTCTACTTGGTTTTTTGAGGCTTTTGTTTTGTGTGAGTTTGTGGAGAACTATAAGGTTTTTAATGATGATTACGCCTATTTATTTAATAGTTATTACAATAATGCAGGAGAACGTGTGTTACGACCCAATCGTGGGTTGATGACAAGACCCACTGTTGAAGAGGTTATGGATTATCGACACTTCGTTACCGATGAGATTAACAAACTGTTGGAGCTAGATGTGAAAGAAAAAGTCTTGTCAGTTATCGAGTTGGGCATTAATCATGAACAACAGCACCAAGAATTATTGGCTTACGACATTAAATACATTTTGGGTAATCAGCCTACATTCCCTTCTTTTGAGTTCGATAATGAACTGAAGCATGAGGGTGTTATTCCCAGTTTCATTGGAATTGCAGAAGGCATTTATGAGATTGGTCACCAATGCGAAGGGTTTTGTTACGATAATGAGTTGGGAGTGCATAAGCAATATATCCATCCGTTTAGTATTTCCAATAGGTTAGTCACCAACGGAGAATTTATTGAGTTTATTGAAAGTGGAGCCTATAACGATTTTAATCTTTGGCATGCCGAAGGTTGGGATTTTATCAAAGGCAACAATATCAAAGCACCATTGTATTGGTATAATAAAGATGGAGAATGGTTTTATTATGATTATAAGGGGTTGGAGCAGGTTGACAAAAAACTCCCTGTAATGCATGTAAGTTACTACGAAGCGTTTGCATACGCCCAATTTAGGGGGATGAGATTGCCAACCGAGTTTGAATGGGAGGTAGCATCGGGGCAATTTAATTGGGGACAATTATGGGAATGGACCAGTAGTGCCTATCAACCTTATCCAAACTTTAAAACAGCAGATGGAGCATTGGGAGAGTACAACGGTAAATTTATGGTGAACCAACAGGTGTTGAGAGGCGCCTCAATAGCAACCCCTAAAGGCCATAGAAGAGTGACTTACAGGAATTTTTTTCATCCTCATTTAAGATGGCAATTTAATGGCATTCGATTAGCAAAATAATATGGGAAATAACTTCGCCAGAGACATACTTAAAGGACTCACTGCTAAACATAAATATATCCTTCCAAAATATATCTACGACGATAATGGGAGTCGCATTTTTCAAGAAATCATGCAAATGCCTGAATACTATGTTACGCAGTGCGAACTTGAAATCCTTACTGAGCAAGCAGCAGATATTTTAGACGCTTTAAATTTTTCAGGAAGTTTTAATTTGGTTGAACCTGGAGCTGGAGATGGTATGAAAACCATGAGTCTGCTAAAACACTTTCTCGAAAAAAGAGTTGATTTTAAATATATGCCGATCGATATTTCTGAAGGAGCAGTAGATACCTTAAAGCGCTCTTTGGTTGCTGAAATTCCCGAGCTGCCAATCGTTCCAAAAGTTGGGGATTATTATGAGGTTTTAAAGGGAATTAACCTAAATACCCAAGTGCCAGCATTGTTGCTGTTTTTGGGTAGTAATCTAGGGAACTACAGTAAAAAGGAAGCGTTGGCGTTGTTGCGATTGTTCAAAAGGTCTATGAAGCCAGGTGATAAATTGCTCTTGGGGATTGATTTAAAAAAGAATCCAATTGTAATCAATGAAGCCTATTTTGATAAACACGGGATAACAAAGCGGTTTAATATGAACTTGCTAGAACGCATCAATAGAGAATTGGAAGCAGAATTTGACTTAGATACTTTTGATTTTTATTGTCATTACGATCCCGAAACAGGAGAGGTGAACAGTTATTTGTTCAGTTTAATTGAACAAACCATTAATTTAGGAGCTCTGGAACACACAGTTCATTTTAAGGCCAATGAAGTCGTGTGGACTGAACTTTCCAAAAAATACGATTTGTTGGAACTCGAAAGTTTAGTCATTAAAGCAGGTTTTAAGTTGGAAACATGCTTTTTTGATAGTAAAAAGTATTTTACCGATGCGCTTCTAACAAGGGTTTAAATTGTAATACGTGTTTAAAAGCACTTAATGTCAAGTCGAGCGGAGTCAAGACTTTTTATTGGCTAGATGTTGTGTCGACAATTTAATAACACTAATCCTCGTAAATTAAATACGGTTTCCTTATCAGCTTAAACTTTTCAATTCCTTCTTGCCAACTGGCTTTAATTTCTGCTTCACTAATTCCTTCTTCAATTTGCTGTTGAAGGTTTTCTGTTCCTGCCAACTTTAAAAAGAAGCTATTGAAGAACTCAGATTTACTAGCAGTATTATTATAAGCATTGATTAGGTAGCTCAACTTTAATTCTGAAAGTTGCTTAATATGGCTTAAATCTTCACCGCAACACTCTTTCCCCTCATGTTTTGGGTGTTTAGCACCTTCATTGGGTTGGGGTGTATAGCAAAAGGAGTAGTTTGAAGTGCTCAAAAAGGGAGAACCGTACACTTGAAACTGTTTGTCTGTGCCGCGACCAGCATTTACATTGGTGCCTTCAAAAAAACAAAGACTAGGGTACAGATTAATGGCTTGGTCGTTGGGTAAGTTTGGCGATGGTTTAATTGGTAGGCTGTAAGCCATGGATCTGTTGTAGTCTTTCACAGGGATAACTTCCAGTCTACATTGAATACTATTGTTCAACCACCCCTGCCCATTAATCATACTAGCATATTCACCAATGGTCATTCCGTGAACTACAGGTATGGGATGCATGCCAACAAAGCTTTTGTTCTCCATTTCCAGAATTGGACCATCAATATAATGTCCATTTGGATTGGGCCTGTCCAAAACCATTAAGGGAATATTCGCTTCGGCACAAGCTTCCATAACGTAATGCAAAGTGGAAATGTAGGTGTAAAAACGAGCCCCAACATCCTGAATATCGAATACAACCAAATCTAATCCTTCAAGTTGCTCAGGTTTAGGTTTCTTGTTATTGCCGTAAAGTGAGATTATGGGTAACCCTGTTTTTACATCAATACCATCTTTTACAACTTCACCGGCATCGGCTTTGCCTCTAAATCCGTGTTCAGGGGCAAACACTTTTGTTACATTTACGTTAAGAGCAACAAGTGAATCGACTAAGTGAGTGTATGAACTCTCTTTCTTAAATACAACAGACGTTTGATTGGCAACAACCCCTATGCGTTTTCCTTGTAGTTTAGGAAGGTAAATATCCGTTTGGTTGGCTCCAACAATTGGTGTTTTGTTCTTCTCAGCATAAGCCAATGAGGCTTTGACGTCAAATTGTTCTGTGTGGTTGCTTTGAGCACTTCCGCAGGAAATAAATATGGCAGCAATAAATAAAACTGTATTTTTGAGGACAATTAAAGGCATAAACCAGATTTGAATTACGAATTTTTCTTAGCCAAACGTATTATTGGCAGTAAAGCGTATAAAAGTAGTGTATCGGCACCAATAATAAAAATTGGTATTACGGCTATAGCATTGGGTATTATCGTAATGTTGGTGGCCATTGCTACTGGTTTGGGCTTACAGCGAAAGATTCGTGAAAAAGTGGTGGCTTTTAATGGTGATATCATCATTTCAAATTTTGATAGCAATGTTTCTAAAGAGAGCATTGTCCCTGTTTCTATAGACCAAGAATTCTATCCAGAGTTTAAAGGTGTTGATGGCGTATCCCATGTTCAAGGGGTGGCATCGATGTTTGGTGTAATTCGTACAAAAACTGATTTTGAGGGTGTTTTTCTCAAAGGAGTTGGTACTGATTATAAATGGAATTATTTTGAAGAGTTTTTGATAGAAGGTCGTTTGCCAGATTTTTCACAAGGACGAAATGAGGAAATATTAGTTTCTGAATATTTAGCCAATCGATTGGGCTTTAAATTGGGGGATGAGTTTCAGACCTACTTTATGAAGGATGATGAAAACAAACCGCCAAATATTATAACCTATAATATCGTTGGGGTTTACAACTCAGGATTTCAGGAGTTTGATAAAACTTACATTATTGGCGATATCCGTCATATACAGCGTATGAAAAGATGGGGAAAGAATCAAGTTGGTAATTTCGAGGTGTTTGTAGACGACTTTGGACGTTTGGATGAAATTTGGGATGTCGTTTATAATAGCATACCATCAACTTTAGATGCTGTTCGTGTAACCAAAAAGTTTGATTCCGTTTTTGAGTGGATAAAGATTTTTGATAATAATGTTTACGGAATCATTGGTATTATGATATTTGTGGCCGGTATTAATATGATTACGGCTTTATTGGTACTTATTTTGGAGCGTACCCAAATGATTGGACTTTTAAAAGCCTTGGGAAGTAATAATTGGAGTATACGAAAAATGTTTCTTTACAATGCTGCATACCTTATAGTGTTAGGATTATTTTGGGGTAATCTAATAGGTGTAAGTTTGTTATTTGCACAGAAATATTTAAAACTGTTCCCGTTAGATCCATCAGTATATTATGTTACCGAAGCCCCCGTTTATATTAATTGGGGTATTGTAATCGCTTTAAATATTGGTACTTTTATACTCTGTTTGATAATGCTCTTGGTGCCGTCTTATATTATTACCAGAGTCTCTCCTGTAAAGGCTATTAAATTTGAGTAATGCCATCTTTTAGTGTTTTTTTTATGTTTTTTCAGGTTCATTTAAGCCTTAAAAAAATGCGAAGAAGACATTAAAAATCAAACTTAAAATCCCTTTTAACTCTTAACTTTTGGCGTACCTTTGCAGTGAAAATCAGAATACATGGAATACGCAAAGAATATATTGGAAACCATAGGGAATACCCCTTTGGTAAAAATCAATAAATTAACTGCCGAGTTGCCTTGTTTGGTGCTGGCTAAATACGAAACGTTTAACCCAGGGAACTCTGTTAAGGATCGTATGGCCGTAAAAATGATTGAGGATGCAGAAGCTGATGGACGTTTAAAGCCTGGTGGTACTATTATTGAAGGAACTTCAGGGAATACTGGAATGGGATTAGCTTTGGCAGCTATCGTGAAGGGATACAAAATGATTTGCGTGATTGCCGATAAACAGTCTAAAGAGAAAATAGACATTCTTAAGGCTGTTGGATGCGAAGTGGTCGTTTGTCCTACAGATGTTGAACCGGACGATCCACGTTCTTATTACTCAGTTTCCAAGCGTCTAGCTGAAGAAACCCCAAATGGATGGTACGTAAATCAATACGATAATCCAAGCAATGCTCAAGCTCATTATGAAAGTACTGGTCCGGAAATCTGGAAACAGACCGAAGGTAAAGTAACCCACTTTGTGGTAGGTGTAGGAACAGGGGGAACAATCTCTGGTGTTGGAAAATACTTGAAGGAGCAAAATCCTAACGTAAAGGTGTGGGGTGTTGATACTTACGGATCGGTATTTAAAAAATACCATGAAACAGGGGTGTTTGATGAAAATGAAATCTACCCGTATGTAACCGAAGGTATAGGAGAAGATATTTTACCTGCCAATGTAAATTTCGATATTATCGATGGGTTTACTAAGGTAACAGATAAAGATGCTGCAGTTTATACACAACGTTTGGCTAAAGAGGAAGGAATGTTTTTAGGGAACTCTGCAGGTGCAGCAATTAAAGGCGTGTTGCAATTAAAAGAGCATTTTAATGAAAATGATGTGGTGGTTGTATTGTTTCACGATCACGGTAGCCGCTATGTCGGTAAAATGTTCAACGATGATTGGATGCGAAAAATGGGATACATAGATTAATGAGTTTTCATTAATCGTTTTTTTTTTTTGAATAAAGAGAATCCCGAGGTATATGCCTCGGGATTCTTTGTTTAGTAAGTTTGAAACTCTATTTCATGCAAGAGATTGATTTAAGGTTTAATAAGTTGTACCTTCAAGGTGCTATTAATCTTAAAATCAATAATTATGAGAATGTTAGTTAACCTTGTTTTCCCCATTGAACCTTTTAATTCGTTGGTGCGAAATGGGACGGCTGGAGACCATATCCAGCGAATTCTTGAAGATTTAAAGCCTGAGAGTATATACTTCACTGAGCAGGAAGGTCATAGAGGGGCTGCTATGGTTATCGATATTCCAGATGCATCGGCTGTACCAGCTATATCGGAACCTTGGTTTTTAATTTTTGAGGCTCATTGTGAATTCCGTATAGCTATGACTCCAGAGGATCTTGGGAAATCAGGTTTGGATAAAATGGGTGAGCAGTGGAGTATTGACTATTAATTTTTTGTGGATTAAAAGAATAATCCTAGGTGTGACCTGGGATTTTTTTTGGTTTATAGTGAAGTTGATTTAGGTTAATTCAGCTCTGTGTTTTATAAGGGTATGCTAATGGAATAAACTTTTTAGATAAAGGGAATGGAAATCAGGTTGTATTGATGTGTAAATTTCATTAACGTGTAAGGTGGTGTTTGTCAATTTGTTAACTTTATTTATTCAAAATGTGAACTAACAAAAACCGACATTAAAATGAACACAGTAAGTCAATTGGATCCCCAAAAAGTAGAAACATTAAAAGGTCAATTAAGAGGAAAAATTGTTCTTCCTGAAGATACCGAATATGATGAGACAAGAAAGGTCTATAACGGGATGATTGATAAGAGGCCCGGAATGTTTGTTATGTGTGTAGATGTTGCAGATGTAATTGCTGCTGTAAATTTTGGGAGAGAAAATGATTTATTAGTTGCGGTTAGAGGAGGAGGACATAATGGTGGAGGCCTTGGGTTATGTGATGAAGGTTTGGTTATTGACCTATCTGGAATAAAATATGTTAGAGTAGATACTTCTGATTCAACAGTGCGAGTTGGAGGTGGAAATGTTTGGGGAGAAGTTGATCATGCTACTCATCCTTTTGGCTTGGCTGTACCAGCGGGGATTATCTCTACAACAGGTGTTGGAGGACTTACTTTAGGAGGAGGTGTAGGACATTTGTCGAGAAAATACGGATTAACAATTGATAATTTGTTGGAAGCAGATATGGTTTTGGCAGATGGATCCTTTGTTACAGTAAATGCTCAATACCATCCTGATTTATTTTGGGCCATCCGCGGAGGAGGTGGAAATTTCGGCATAGTAACTTCATTTAAATTTCAGGCGCATCCTGTAAAAACAGTGATTGGAGGACCAACGTTATGGCCTATAGAACAGACCGAAGAAATAATGGCTTGGTATCACGACTTTATTCATAATGCTCCTGAGGAATTAAACGGGTTTATTGCAACTATGATTATTCCAGGTCCTCCTTTCCCTGAGCATTTACATAACAAAATGTTCTGTGGTATTGTATGGTGTTATGTTGGTGACCCAGCTAATTTCGATACATTGTTTAAACCTGTTAGAGATAAATCTCCTTTGTTTGAACATGTTGGTGAAATGCCATATCCAATGATTCAAACCTTGTTTGATGGCTTGATGCCTCCTGGGCTACAATGGTATTGGCGTGCCGACTTTTTTGATGACCTATCTCCTGAGATCAGTGCAAATCACCTCAAATTTGGATCGCAAATACCTACACCTTTATCACAAATGCATTTGTATCCAATAAGCGGAGCAGCTTCTAAGCCAAAGAAAGAAGAAACTCCATGGGCTTATAGAGGGGCAAAATATGCAGGTGTTATTGTGGGAGTAGATCCAGATCCGGCCAATGCAGAAAAAATAACCAATTGGTGTAAGGATTATTGGGAAGCTTTACATCCATATTCTTCTGGAGGAGCTTATTCCAATTTTATGATGGATGAAGGACAAGATAGGGTAAAGGCTAGTTACAAGGGTAATTATGAACGTTTATTGGAAATAAAACGAAAATACGATCCTAACAATATGTTTAGAGTAAATCAAAACATAAAACCTTAATGCAGGAAGAATTTCTACATTATCTATGGAAACATAAAGCGTTTCATTCCCCTCAATTGAAGACTGCTGCTGGAGAATTGCTGGAAATAGTCTCTACAGGGCAGCATAATCATGATTCTGGTCCTGATTTTTTTAACGCCAAACTCCGAGTTGGTAATCAGCTATGGGCCGGTAATGTAGAAATTCATATTAATTCGGGTGATTGGTATGTCCACAATCACGAACAAGATGTAGCTTACAATAATGTGATTTTACACGTGGTTTGGAATCATGATACAGAAGTATACAGAAAAAATAACGACACTATTCCAACTTTGGAGCTTAAAGATCAAGTTGACAAAGAAATTCTGGACAATTATCATAATCTGTTCTTGAATGTGAATCAATGGATTAACTGTGAAAGAGATATTAATTCAGTTGATGGATTTACAATGCAGAACTGGTTGGAACGCTTATATGTTGAGAGATTGCAAAGAAAATCGATTGTTATTGAAGGTTTGTTGAAATCATCCAAAAACAATTGGGAAGCAGTTTCGTTTTGTATGTTGGCAAAAGCATTTGGACTTCGGGTGAATCGAGAGGCTTTTTTAAGCTTAGCTCAATCTTTAGATTTTAGTGTTATAAGAAAAGTTCAAAACAATATTTTTCAATTGGAAGCTTTGTTTTTGGGGCAAGCGGGTATTTTGGAAAAAGACAATCAAGATGTGAATTTTGTTAAGGTAAAAAAGGAATATGTTTTTTTGAAACGGAAGTTTCAACTTGATAATACAAGAGTGATTCCAATACAATTTTTTCGTTTACGACCACACAATTTTCCAACTATCAGATTATCCCAATTGGCAGTACTTTATGGAAGTTATCCAAATTTGTTCTCACAGATTATGGATTGCAAGTCAATCGAATCTTTTTATGAACTATTTACTGTGCAAGCTTCAGAATATTGGGATAATCACTTCAACTTTGGAAAAGTTTCTAAACCATCTAAAAAAACTACTACCAAATCGTTTATAGATTTATTGTTAATTAATACAGTCATTCCATTGCAATTTGCATACATGAAGGCTATGGGGAAGGGGGGAAGTGCTACTTTGCTGGAAATGGTAAGGCAGTTGGCTTCAGAAAAGAACACTATCGTAGAAATATTTCAGAAATTACGCCCCTTTAAAGCAACTGCTTTAGAGTCACAAGCCTTATTAGAACTGAAAACTGAGTACTGTGATAAGAATAAATGTTTGCAATGTGCTGTTGGAAATGCATTATTACAAGGTTTTGATTAAATTGCGGTATGAAATGGTTTTACTCTGTATTGTTTTATTTGCAGAAGCATGGTTTTTACGTATGTCAGCGCATAGCCGATCGTTTAGGGATGCGTGCTAAAGTCGTACGCACTTCATTTATTTACTTAACCTTCGTCACACTTGGATTCGGGTTTGCATTATATTTGTTTATAGCATTTTGGATGCGCATAAAAGACCTTCTTTATACTAAACGAACTTCTGTTTTCGATCTTTAATCTATGATGTACATCCGGAAAATTTTTGGATCCAAAATATATACGGCAATAGCCTTACTTGTATTGTTGCTTATTACGGGTGTGGTAGGGTTTAAGGTTATGTCGCACTATTCCTGGTTGGATGCGCTGTATATGACTGTTATTACCATCACTACAGTTGGTTTTGGAGAAGTAAAGCCTCTGGACGATGTGTCGAAGATGTTTACAGTATTTTTAATATTGTCCAGTGTTATCATATTAGGATATGCCTTGACAGTTATTACCGAGTATATTTTAAGTAGAAGCAATCCAGACGAATTAAAACAGAAAAAGATGCAAAAGATAATCGATGGTTTAAGCGATCACATTATTATTTGTGGTTATGGAAGAAATGGTAAGCAAGCCGCAAGAAAATTGATTGCCTACAAAAAGGCCTTTGTGGTCATTGAAAAAAATAAGGAGGTTTTAGATAAATTTGAATCGGAAGATGTCCCATTCGTCTTGGGGAATGCAAATGAAGATGAAACTCTTTTGCAGGCAGGTATTGACCGAGCCCAATGTTTGATTTCTGCGCTTCCCAACGATGCAGATAATTTATTTGTAGTGCTTTCAGCTAGACAAATAAATAAAGGAATGAGTATCATTAGCCGAGCCTCTCAAGAAACCTCATATAAAAAACTAAAACTGGCAGGAGCAAACAATGTGATTTTGCCCGATAAGATTGGCGGCGACCATATGGCATCTTTAGTGGTAGTCCCAGACCTTATAGAGTTTATTGATAATTTATCCATAGTAGGTAGGTCGAATATTAATATTGAAGAGATTGTCGTGGATAAACTATATAATGCTAAAGAAAGCAAAACCATTAGGGATTTGGACTTACGCAAAAAAACAGGGTGTAACGTTATTGGTTTTAAGGATGAAAATGGTGATTATGTTGTTAATCCTGAGGCAGAAACAAAATTAGTGCCAGGGTCTAAAATTATTGTTTTAGGACGTCCAGAACAAATTCATAAGCTTAACTCTGTATATAACCTTTAGGGCTAAGAACTTCCATTTTAACAAGCTTTGCTTTAATAACTCGTTTTTTTTTAGCATCTTGCCGCCTATTATTCAGATTTTTGTCAGAAAATTAACTAAACTTTAGAGACTTATTATGAAGAAATATCTTCTATCAATTTTCACACTTATTTTACCAATTTTGAGCTTTGGCCAAGAGTCGGCCTCAGAAAAATTCGATAGAATTTTCAAAGAGTATACTGGCTGGTTTGTTGAAGGTATATTTTACGAAATTCCATTTTCAGAAGATTATCGAATTCCATGGGTGTTAATTGTTTTAATAGGAGGTGCATTATTCTTCACTTTTTATTTTAGATTTATCAATATTACCGGTTTTGGAACTGCTATTCGTGTAGTGCAAGGTAAATATGAAGATATTGAAAAGCACGGTGCAGACACTTTATACGGAGATGCTACACCAAATGAAGAGCATAATATTATTGAAACTCTAAGAGATGACAGTGCGCATGGAGAAGTGTCGCACTTTCAGGCTTTAACAGCGGCTTTATCAGCAACCGTAGGTCTTGGTAATATTGCTGGTGTTGCAGTGGCTTTGTCTATTGGAGGGCCTGGTGCTACTTTTTGGATGATTTTAGCTGGGTTGCTGGGAATGGCATCTAAGTTTGCCGAATGTACATTAGGGGTTAAGTATCGTGATGTAGGAGAAGATGGAACCGTTTACGGAGGGCCAATGTATTACCTAACTAAAGGTTTTGGCGAAAAAGGTATGAAGCCTCTAGGGAAAGTTCTAGCAGTTGTTTTTGCAGTTTTTGTAGTAGGAGGTTCTTTTGGTGGAGGAAACATGTTCCAAGCTAACCAAGCAGCAGCACAGTTTACAAAATTATTTAATCTTCAAAGTGATAATGCTGGAATGTATTTCGGTTTTGTAATGGCGGCTCTAGTAGCTGTTGTTATTATTGGAGGTATTAAAAGGATTGCTTCTGTAACTGAAAAAGTGGTTCCTTTTATGGCAGGTATTTATGTGTTGGCGGCATTAGTTATTCTTGGTGCCAACTGGAGTTTGATTGACGATGCATTCATGTTAATATATGAAGGGGCATTTTCTGGTTTAGGTATTGCTGGTGGACTTATAGGGGTGATGATTCAGGGTATTCGTCGTGGAGCCTTCTCTAATGAGGCAGGGGTAGGTAGTGCTGCTATTGCTCACTCGGCGGTAAGAACTAAGTACCCGGCAAGTGAAGGTATTGTAGCGCTTTTAGAGCCATTTGTTGATACAGTTGTAATTTGTACTATGACAGCTTTAGTAATTGTTATTACCAACTTCGATGGTGGTTTTATGGAATACGGAGTGCCAATTAAAGAGGGTGTTGAGTTGACGGCTACTGCTTTTGATACGGTTATTCCTCATTTCTCTGTTATATTGACCATTGCAGTTATTTTATTCGCATTTTCAACAATGGTCTCTTGGTCATACTATGGTATGCAAGGGTGGGTGTTTCTATTTGGTAAAGGAAAGATAAGTGATTTGGCATATAAAATATTATTCTTACTTTTCGTAATTGTAGGATCGTCTATTAGTCTTGGTGCTGTTATTGATTTTTCTGACGCAATGATATTTGCAATGGTTGTGCCTAATATTATAGGTGTTGTTGTATTGTCACCAATTATTAGTCAGGAACTAAAGAAATATATGAAAGCTGTCAAGGTCAAAGATGAAGCTATAGAAGAAGGCGCTGAAGATCTTACTAAGCACATGTAAAACTAAAATTAATCCCATATGAAATCCCATTTCACGTTTACTAAGCAACAACGAAATGGGATTTTTTTATTACTATTACTTATTGTAGTTTTTCAATTGGTTTACTTCTTTGTAGGCTTTACTCCAGCTACAGATGAAGTTAACGTCACTGAACTGAAAAGAGTTGAAGCAGAGCTGGACTCTTTAAAGGCTGAAGCTCTTAAAGAAAAAGCCATTAAAATTTATCCTTTCAATCCAAACTTCGTTACCGACTACAAAGGATATACTTTAGGAATGTCGATTGAGGAAATTGATCGATTGCATGCTTATAGAGATCAAGGCAAATGGGTTAATTCTGTTGAGGAATTTCAGAGAGTTACTCAAGTATCCGATTCATTACTGAAAATCATTTCTCCCTATATTAAGTTTCCGGATTTTGTTAAAGAATCGAAATCGATAGCTAAATATAAAAACAAGCCTTCGCTAGAGAAAACTTTTAAAGAGAAATTTGATTTAAATAAAGTTACAGCTTTACAGTTACAGCGTGTGAATGGAGTTGGAGAGGTGCTTTCAGAACGGATTGTGAGGTTTCGGGATAAATTTCCTGGTGGTTTTATTGCCGATGTGCAATTGCAAGACGTGTATGGACTTTCTCCTGATGTGATAAGTCGTGTTACACAGCAATTCACAGTTAAGACTCCTAGGCAAATTAAAAAGGTGAATATTAATACAGCATCTGCTGATAGTTTGGTTTTGGTTCAGCATATCGATTATGATTTGGCTTATAATATAGTTGAGGAACGAAAACTTAGAGAAGGCTTTAAAAGTCTAGAGGAATTAACAAAAGTTAAAGATTTTCCCGTCAAAAAGATTGAGATAATTAAGCTATATTTGAGCCTCGATTAAACAACCAAAAACAATGAACAATATGTACTTCACGGAAGAGCATCAACTTTTCAGGGAAAGTCTACAGGATTTTTTAAAGAAAGAAGTTGTGCCTCATCTTGATAAATGGGAAAAAACAGGAACAATAGAACGCTTTATTTGGAAGAAGTTTGGTGAAATGGGCTATTTTGGCCTAGCCTATCCTGAACAATACGGAGGATTGGATTTGGATCTTTTCTATACCGTGATTTTTTTAGAAGAACTTCAAAAAATCAATTCTGGAGGTTTTGCTGCCGCAATGTGGGCACACGCTTATTTGGCAATGACTCACGTTAATAAAGAAGGAGACGAGCGTATTAAGCAAGAATATTTAACACCAAGTATTTCTGGAGATAAAATTGGTTGTCTGTGTATTACAGAGCCTTTTGGAGGTAGTGATGTTGCAGGTATGCGTACAACAGCAGTAAAGGAAGGTGATCATTATATTATTAATGGGTCGAAAACCTTTATTACAAACGGGATTTATAGCGATTACTTAGTAGTTGCGGCTAAAACTAATCCTGAGTTAGGTAACAAAGGTATCAGTATGTTTATAATGGACCGAGACACTCCAGGTGTTTCGGCTACTAAACTAGATAAGCTAGGTTGGAGAGCATCAGATACAGGGGAAATTGCTTTCGATAATGTTAAGATCCCAGCTGATAATTTAATGGGTGAAGAAGGTAAAGGATTCCCTTATATTATGCAACACTTTGCTTTAGAGCGCTTAATTATGGGAATTAATGCCCATGCACGAGCAGAGTTTGCGTTGGAGTATGCTATTGAATATATGGGAGAGCGCCAGGCTTTTGGTAAGACTATTGACCAGTTTCAAGCTTTAAGACATAAAGCTGCAGATTTCTATGCGGATGTCATGGTGTGTAAAGAGTTTAATTATTCGGTTGCCAGCAGATTAAATCAGGGAGATTATGTTGTGAAGGAAGCAACTATATCCAAATTGAAATCGACTAAAATGGCAGACGAAGTGATTTACGGATGTCTTCAGTTTTTAGGAGGTTATGGCTATATGGAAGATTACCCGTTGGCAAGAATGCTACGTGATAGCCGTTTAGGGCCTATTGGTGGGGGGACCTCTGAAATATTAAGGGAAATTATCTCCAAGATGATCATCGATAAAAAAGATTATAAGCCAGCAACTAATTAAAATACTTGGTTTGTAATTGTTTAGAGTAAATAAGTTTTAATATTTTTATTTTTTGTTGTAGGTGTGTAATTAGTTTATATATTTGCAGCCTGAATGCTAAAAGAGAGGAGGTTAAGCTACTATGTTAATAATACCAATTAAAGAAGGAGAAAATATAGATAGAGCGCTAAAGCGTTATAAGCGTAAATTTGACAAGACTGGTACTAAGCGTGCATTACAATCTAGAAAGCAGTTTGTTAAGCCATCGGTTGCTCGTCGAGCTCAAATCCAAAAAGCGCAATACATCCAGCGTTTAAGAGATCAAGAAGAAATCTAAATGTTGTTTGCAACATCTAAAAAATCCCGCTTTGTTTAAAGCGGGATTTTTTTTTCTTTCTATATTTTAAACTTTATCCTACCTTTATAATGTTACAGCCTATATAACGTTAAAATTTATTTTTTTTATGCCCTTTTCTTCTTTTGTCGATTACCTCTCGTTGGAAAAGAATTATTCCGCCCAAACTGTAAAAGCATATTTGAGGGATTTAGAGTTTTTTTTAGATTTTCTTTCAAAACAGTATGATGTAGATAGCGTCAAAGAAGTGAACTATTCGCAAATAAGGAGTTGGATTGTTGAAATGGCCGAGCAGGGATTGAGTAATAGGACCATAAACAGGAAAATATCTTCTTTAAGTACGTATTATAAATTTCTTCAGAAAATTGGAGATTTGGAGGTAAGCCCGTTGAATAAGCATAAGGCTTTAAAAACGAGTAAGAAGATGCAGGTGCCTTTTTCTGAAAAAGAAGTTGCTCTTGTTCTTGATGAGTTCGCTTTTGAAGATGATTTTGAAGGAGTGCGTAATCGATTGATGGTAGAACTGTTTTACACGACAGGATTACGTAGGGCAGAGTTGATAGAATTGAAGCTTTCTGATATCGATTTTTCCAATAATATATTAAAAGTAAGAGGTAAACGTAATAAAGAGCGATTTGTGCCGTTATTACCTTTAGTGATAGACTCTATAAAACATTATGCAAAACTGCGCGAAACCTTGTCTGTCATTGAGGATAAAGTGTTTCTTTTTTTAACAAAAAAGGGAGTTAAAATTTACGAAACACTTGTCTACAGAATAATAAATGAGTATTTTAGTTTAGCATCTTCAAAAGTAAAAAAGAGTCCTCATATACTTAGGCATTCTTTTGCAACACATTTACTGAACCAAGGTGCTGATCTAAATGCTGTGAAGGAACTTTTAGGACATTCTAGCCTTGCTGCGACTCAAGTATATACACATAATAGTATTGCGGAGCTCAAAAGGGTTTATATGAATGCTCATCCAAGAAGTGCCCCTAACAGCAAATCCTAATTGTCTAACCATTTAAATGAGAAAGTATGAAGGTAAACACACAATCAGTCAACTTTACTGCAGATCAAAAGTTGATAAACTTTATTCAGAAACGTATGGATAAGTTAGATTTGTTTTATGACAAGATCATAACATCAGATGTGTTTTTAAAAGTGGAAAACACCAGTGCTAAGGAGAATAAAATTTTTGAGGCAAGGGTTAGTGTACCAGGTGATAGTTTAGTAGTGAAAAAGCAGTGTAAGAGTTTTGAAGAAGGAGCAGATATGGCTGCCGCCTCATTAGAGCGTCAGTTGAAAAAGCGAAAAGAAAAGCTTAGGGCTCATATTTGATAAAAATAATTTGAAATTTGTTTTGAATAAAAAAATAAATATATACATTTGCAGTCCGTTAGAAATAGCGGACTTTTTTTGTAGGCAGGTAACTGCTTAAAAAGCCGATATAGCTCAGCTGGCTAGAGCAGCTGATTTGTAATCAGCAGGTCGTGGGTTCGAGTCCCTCTATCGGCTCAAGTTCTTATAAAAAGTGACTGAAATATTGTAAAGAAATTATAGGGGAGATACTCAAGCGGCCAACGAGGGCAGACTGTAAATCTGCTGACTATGTCTTCGCAGGTTCGAATCCTGCTCTCCCCACTTTTTTTTACGAGTTTTTGATTTTTTAAAAAGCGGGAGTAGCTCAGTTGGTAGAGCGTCAGCCTTCCAAGCTGAATGTCGCCGGTTCGAACCCGGTCTCCCGCTCTTTTAAAAGCCGGTGTAGCTCAGGGGTAGAGCGTTTCCTTGGTAAGGAAGAGGTCACGGGTTCAAATCCCGTCATTGGCTCAATTAAGGCATAGCTTAGCTAGTAAGCAAACACTAATATTATTATATAACTAAGATTAAATTATTTTAACATGGCAAAGGAAACTTTTGATCGTTCCAAACCCCACTTAAATATTGGTACAATTGGACACGTAGATCACGGTAAAACAACTTTAACTGCTGCTATTACTACTGTATTGGCTAACGCAGGTTTATCAGAATTGAGAAGTTTCGATTCTATCGATAACGCTCCTGAAGAAAAAGAAAGAGGTATTACTATTAATACATCTCACGTAGAATACCAAACAGCTAATCGTCACTACGCACACGTTGACTGTCCAGGTCACGCGGATTACGTTAAGAACATGGTAACTGGTGCTGCGCAAATGGACGGAGCTATCTTGGTAGTAGCTGCTACTGATGGTCCAATGCCACAAACTCGTGAGCATATCCTTTTAGGACGCCAGGTAGGTATTCCTCGTATCGTTGTTTTCTTGAACAAAGTTGACATGGTAGATGATGAAGAGCTTTTAGAGCTTGTAGAGATGGAAGTAAGAGACTTGTTGAGCTTCTATGAGTACGATGGAGATAACGGACCTGTAATCGCTGGTTCTGCTCTAGGTGCTCTTAATGGTGAACAAAAATGGGTTGACACAGTAATGGAGTTGATGGAAGCAGTTGATAGCTGGATCGAAGAGCCATTACGTGAGGTTGATAAAGATTTCTTAATGCCTGTAGAAGATGTATTCTCTATTACTGGTCGTGGTACTGTAGCAACTGGTCGTATCGAAACAGGTGTTGCTAACACTGGAGATCCTGTAGAGATTATCGGTATGGGAGCTGAGAAATTAACTTCTACTATTACTGGAGTAGAGATGTTCCGTAAGATATTAGATAGAGGTGAAGCTGGAGATAACGTAGGTCTATTGTTGAGAGGTATTGAAAAATCTGACATCAAGAGAGGTATGGTTATCGTTAAGCCAGGTTCTGTAACTCCACACGCTAAATTCAAAGCTGAGGTTTATATCCTTAAGAAAGAAGAAGGTGGACGTCACACTCCTTTCCACAACAACTACCGTCCACAGTTCTACGTACGTACAACGGATGTGACAGGTAACATTAACTTACCTGATGGTGTTGAGATGGTAATGCCAGGTGATAACTTGACAATTACTGTAGATTTGATTAGCCCAATCGCAATGAGCGTTGGTTTACGTTTCGCTATCCGTGAAGGTGGTAGAACAGTAGGTGCTGGTCAGGTAACTGAAATTTTAGACTAATTAGTTTAAGAATATAGAGTTAAGGTGTTCCTTAAGGAATGCCTTAACTTATCTACGGGTTTAGCTCAGTTGGTAGAGCACTGGTCTCCAAAACCAGGTGTCGGGAGTTCGAGTCTCTCAACCCGTGCGAATAGCGAACACTGGGCTTTAATTAGCTTCAGTGTTTCATAAAATTATAGCCATGGCTGGAATTGTAAATTATATCAAAGAATCATTTGAGGAATTAAAAACCAATGTAAGCTGGCCAAGCTGGTCGGAAGCACAAAGCTTAACCATTCTGGTTGCTGTGTTTTCTGTACTTTTCGCTCTAGCAACTTGGGGTGTAGATAATCTATGTAGCAAGGTGGTAGGATTTTACTTTGATCTAATCGGATAGAAAACGTTAAGAGTAAAATTATGTCTGGAGTGAGTGATAAAAAATGGTACGTAGTTAGAGCAGTAAGTGGTCAAGAGAATAAAACTAAGGCTTATATAGAGAATGAAATAGCTCGCTTAGGCCTTCAGGATTATGTTGACCAGGTATTGGTTCCTACAGAAAAGGTTATACAAATAAGAAACGGTAAGAAAATAAGCAAGGAGAGAGTTTACTTTCCTGGCTATATTATGGTTCAAGCCAACTTAAGTGGTGAGATTCCCCATATCATAAAATCCATTACTAACGTAATAGGATTTTTAGGTGAAACAAAAGGAGGTGATCCTGTACCGTTAAGACAGTCGGAAGTTAACCGTATGCTAGGTAAGGTAGATGAGCTAGAAGTAGAAGCAGATGTTAATGTAGCTATTCCTTACACTATTGGTGAAACCGTAAAAGTTATAGATGGACCATTTAATGGATTTGATGGAACCATTGAAAAAATAAATGAAGAAAAGCGTAAGCTTGAGGTAATGGTGAAGATTTTTGGAAGAAAAACACCATTAGAGTTGAGCTATATGCAGGTTGAAAAAGTATAATAATTGTTACATCGGTATAGATAATTTCTTAAGCTTCCAATTCTAGGAATTATCAAACTAAATTATTAAAAATGGCAAAAGAATTAAGTAAAGTAGTTAAGTTACAAGTTCGGGGAGGTGCTGCGAATCCGTCGCCACCGGTTGGACCCGCTTTAGGGGCTGCTGGGGTAAACATTATGGAGTTCTGTAAGCAGTTTAATGCTAGAACTCAGGATAAACAAGGTAAAGTATTACCAGTTGTTATCTCTGTTTACAAGGATAAGTCTTTCGACTTTGTTGTTAAGACTCCTCCTGCTGCAGTTCAACTAATGGAAGCGGCCAAAATAAAAAGTGGTTCTGGAGAACCAAACCGAAAAAAAGTAGCTAAAGTTTCTTGGGATCAGATTAGAACAATTGCAGAAGATAAAATGCCTGACTTGAATGCATTTACTATCGAATCTGCGATGAAAATGATTGCTGGTACCGCAAGGTCTATGGGAATCACCGTAACCGGAAACGCGCCTAATTAATCTATTAAAGACATTAAGAAATGGCAAGATTAACAAGAAAGCAGAAAGAAGCTTTAGCAAAAGTAGAGAAAGGAAGACTTTATTCTATCGCTGAAGCATCAGCATTAGTAAAAGAAATAACAAATACCAATTTCGACGCCTCTGTGGATATTGCTGTTCGTTTGGGAGTAGATCCTAGAAAAGCAAACCAAATGGTAAGAGGAGTAGTAACACTTCCTCACGGAACTGGTAAAGACGTAAAAGTTTTAGCATTAGTTACCCCTGATAAAGAAGCAGAAGCTAAGGAAGCAGGAGCAGACTTCGTAGGTCTAGACGAATTTATCGATAAGATTAAAGGAGGGTGGACAGATGTAGACGTAATTGTAACTATGCCTAGTGTTATGGGTAAGTTAGGACCATTAGGACGTATTTTAGGACCTCGTGGATTAATGCCTAACCCTAAGACTGGTACAGTAACAATGGATGTTGCTAAAGCTGTTAGCGATGTGAAAGCTGGTAAAATCGACTTTAAAGTTGATAAAACTGGTATCGTGCACGCTGCAATCGGAAAGGCATCCTTTAGTGCCGATAAGATTGCTGGTAACGCAAACGAATTAATTCAAACTTTATTAAAACTTAAACCAACTGCAGCAAAAGGTACTTATGTGAAGAGCATTTTCTTGTCTAGCACAATGAGTCCTAGCGTTGCTGTAGACCCAAAAGTAGGTTAAGTAGTTAAACACTTTTATTATGACTAGAGAAGAAAAATCACAAGTAATTGAAGACTTAACTGCACAATTGGCCGAAAATGCTAACATATATTTAGCAGATATTTCAGGGTTGGATGCAGTAAGCACTTCAAACTTACGTCGTGCTTGTTTTAAAGCAAACGTATCGCTTGCAGTGGTTAAGAATACCTTGCTTGCAAAGGCAATGGAGGCTTCAGATAAGGAATTTGGTGACCTTCCTTCTACTTTAAAAGGAAACACCTCTGTGATGTATTCTGAAACAGGTAACGCTCCCGCTAAGGTTATTAAGGATTTTCGTAAGAAATCTGAAAAGCCTATCTTAAAAGGTGCATTCATCGAAGAGGCTATTTATATTGGCGACGACCAATTAGATGCCTTGGTGAACATCAAGTCAAGAGAAGAGCTTATTGGAGATGTTATTGCATTGCTTCAATCGCCAGCTAAGAACGTTATTTCTGGACTTAAGTCTGGAGGTGGTAAGTTGGCAGGTATCTTAAAAACATTATCTGAAAAAGAAGGATAATTAACTAAGTACGCACTTTTTACAATTATATTTATTAAAAAAACTATTTAAAACGATAGAAAAATGGCAGATTTAAAAGATTTCGCAGAACAATTAGTTAACTTAACAGTTAAAGAAGTAAACGAGTTAGCTGATATTTTAAAAGAAGAATATGGTATTGAGCCTGCTGCTGCTGCTGTAGCTGTAGCTGGTGGAGCTGCCGCTGGTGGTGAAGCTGTAGAAGAAAAAACTGAGTTTGACGTAATCCTTAAAGCAGCTGGTGGTTCTAAGTTAGCTGTAGTAAAACTAGTTAAAGAATTAACTGGACTTGGATTGAAAGAAGCTAAGGCATTAGTAGATGAAACACCAAGCGCTATTAAAGAAGGCGTGTCTAAGGATGAAGCTGAAGGCTTAAAATCTTCATTAGAAGAAGCAGGAGCTGAGGTTGAGCTTAAGTAAGCTTAACACTTTAACAATACAAAGGTTTAGGTCTGGAGCATAGAACTCCCAGACCTAAACCATTTTGCGTATATATTAGTTTTAGATACGCGGTCACTATTTTTTTAATCAAAATTCCGTCCATTGATGTTAGCAACACAAGCTGAAAGATTGAATTTCTCTTCTATTATCAATAGAACAGAGTATCCAGATTTCTTGGATATTCAGATTAAATCCTTTCAGGATTTTTTCCAATTAGAAACCAAATCTGAAGAAAGAGGGAATGAAGGGTTGTACAATACCTTCATGGAAAATTTCCCGATAACAGACACCCGTAATCAATTCGTATTAGAATTTTTAGATTACTTTATTGACCCACCGAGATACACTATTGAAGAATGTATTGAAAGAGGACTTACTTACAGTGTTCCGCTAAAGGCGAGGCTTAAGTTGTACTGTACAGACCCTGAACATGAGGATTTCGAGACCATTGTCCAGGATGTGTACTTAGGAACCATTCCTTATATGACCCCAAGTGGTACGTTTGTAATTAATGGAGCAGAACGCGTTGTAGTATCGCAATTGCACCGTTCTCCAGGTGTGTTCTTTGGGCAGTCTTTCCATGCCAATGGAACCAAATTATACTCAGCTAGGGTAATTCCTTTTAAAGGATCTTGGATCGAATTCGCTACAGACATTAACAGTGTGATGTATGCGTATATCGACCGTAAGAAAAAATTACCTGTAACTACGCTTTTCAGAGCTATCGGCTTTGAGCGTGACAAAGATATTTTAGAGATCTTCGACCTTGCAGAAGAAGTGAAGGTTTCTAAAGCAGGACTTAAAAAAGTTCTAGGACGTAAACTAGCGGCACGTGTACTTAATACATGGCACGAGGATTTTGTGGATGAAGATACTGGAGAAGTAGTATCTATAGAGCGTAACGAAATTGTGTTAGACCGTGACACTGAGCTCGACAAAGACAACGTAGAAGAAATTTTAGAAGCTAACGTTAAGACTATTCTTTTACACAAAGAAGGATCTGAACAAGGCGACTATGCTATTATACATAACACCCTTCAAAAAGATCCGACTAACTCGGAAAAAGAAGCGGTGGAACATATCTATCGTCAATTACGTAATGCTGAGCCGCCAGATGAGGAAACGGCTAGAGGTATTATTGACAAATTATTCTTTAGTGATCAGCGTTACAGCTTAGGTGAAGTTGGTCGTTATAGAATGAACAAAAAATTAGGTCTTGATATTGGAATGGATAAGCAAGTTCTTACCAAGCAAGACATCATTACTATTATAAAATACTTAATCGAGCTTATTAACTCTAAAGCTGAAATCGATGATATTGATCACTTATCTAACCGTCGTGTACGTACAGTAGGTGAGCAATTGTCTCAACAGTTTGGTGTAGGTTTAGCTCGTATGGCACGTACTATCCGTGAGCGTATGAATGTTCGGGACAATGAGGTGTTTACCCCAATCGATTTGATTAATGCAAAGACTTTGTCTTCCGTTATCAATTCGTTCTTTGGTACCAACCAGTTGTCTCAGTTCATGGACCAGACCAACCCACTTGCAGAAATCACGCATAAGCGTCGTTTATCAGCATTAGGGCCTGGAGGTCTTTCAAGAGAACGTGCAGGATTTGAGGTACGTGACGTTCACTATACACATTATGGCCGTTTATGTCCGATTGAAACACCTGAAGGTCCAAACATTGGATTGATTTCATCTTTATCTGTTTATGCTAAGGTGAACACTATGGGATTCATTGAAACTCCATATCGTAAGGTTGAAAAAGGTGTTGTAGATATTAAAGGAGATCCAATCTACCTAAGTGCAGAAGAAGAAGAAGAGAAACTTATTGCACAGGCTACAGTAAAAGTAGACGATAACGGTAAGATTACCCATGATAAAGTTATTGCCCGTATGGAGGGTGACTTCCCAGTAATTGAACCTGAGAATGTACACTATACTGATGTAGCACCAAACCAGATTTCATCTATTTCTGCATCGTTGATTCCGTTCTTGGAGCACGATGATGCAAACCGTGCGTTGATGGGGTCGAACATGATGCGTCAGGCGGTACCTTTATTACGTCCAGATTCACCTATCGTAGGTACTGGATTAGAGCGTCAAGTAGCAACAGATTCTAGAGTATTGATCAATGCAGAAGGAGATGGAGTTGTTGAGTATGTCGACGCTAATGAAATTAAAATTAAATACGATCGCACTGAGGACGAGGCTATGGTAAGCTTTGATGGCGATACCAAGACTTATCCTTTAGTGAAGTTTAGAAAGACCAACCAAGGAACAAGTATTAACCTTAAACCAATTGTAAGAAAAGGAGATAAGGTTAAGAAAGGTCAAGTACTTTGTCAAGGTTATGCTACCGAAAAAGGAGAATTGGCTCTTGGTAGAAACATGAAAGTTGCTTTCATGCCATGGAAAGGTTATAACTTCGAGGATGCGATTGTAATTTCAGAAAAGGTAGTACGTGAAGATATCTTTACATCTATCCATATTGATGAATATTCACTTGAAGTACGTGATACCAAATTAGGAAACGAAGAGTTGACTAATGATATCCCTAACGTAAGTGAAGAGGCTACAAGAGACCTTGACGAAAACGGAATGATCCGTATCGGAGCAGAGGTTAAGCCTGGAGATATACTAATCGGTAAGATTACACCAAAAGGAGAAAGCGATCCTACACCAGAAGAAAAATTGTTACGTGCAATATTCGGTGATAAGGCTGGTGATGTAAAAGATGCATCATTAAAGGCTTCTCCATCACTGAACGGTGTGGTTATCGATAAAAAATTGTTCGCCCGTGCTATTAAAGATAAGCGCAAGAGAGCTAAGGATAAGGAAGATATCGCTCAATTAGAAGGTATTTACCAAGGTAAGTTTGATGATCTTAAGGAGATTTTAGTTGAAAAACTATTCACTTTAGTTTCAGGAAAGACTGCTCAAGGTGTTTACAACGATTTGGGAGAAGAAGTATTGCCAAAAGGTAAGAAGTATACCTTAAAGATGTTAAATGCTGTAGATGACTATACACACTTAACAACTGGAACTTGGACTACAGATGAGCATACCAATAAATTGGTTGCAGACCTTATCCACAATTATAAGATTAAAGAAAATGACCTGCAAGGAGCGTTAAGACGTGAGAAGTTTACTATCTCTGTTGGAGACGAACTTCCTTCAGGAATTATAAAACTTGCCAAGGTTTACATCGCTAAAAAACGTAAGCTTAAGGTAGGTGATAAGATGGCAGGACGTCACGGTAACAAAGGTATTGTTGCTCGTATCGTAAGAGAAGAAGATATGCCATTCTTAGAAGACGGAACACCAGTAGACATCGTATTGAACCCACTTGGGGTACCGTCTCGTATGAATATCGGACAGATTTATGAAACTGTTCTAGGTTGGGCAGGTCAAAAGTTAGGTCGCAAGTTTGCTACGCCTATTTTCGACGGTGCTACCTTAGATCAGATAAACGAACTAACAGACGAAGCCGGAATTCCAAGATTTGGACATACCTATCTGTATGACGGTGGTACTGGAGCTCGTTTCGACCAACCTGCAACAGTAGGTGTAATCTATATGTTAAAACTAGGTCACATGGTAGACGACAAAATGCACGCTCGTTCTATTGGTCCTTACTCATTGATCACGCAACAGCCTTTAGGTGGTAAAGCACAGTTTGGAGGTCAGCGTTTTGGAGAGATGGAGGTTTGGGCTCTTGAAGCGTACGGTGCATCTAGCACGTTAAGAGAAATCTTAACAGTGAAGTCTGATGACGTTATTGGTAGAGCTAAAACTTACGAAAGTATAGTTAAAGGTGAACCAATGCCAGAACCTGGTTTACCAGAATCTTTCAACGTATTAATGCACGAATTGAAAGGTCTTGGACTAGACATTAGATTAGAGGAATAATATACCGTTAGGAGTTAGACCATGGTCTAACTCCTAACACAAGTTTACAATTAATTGCGATAGCACCATATATTATGGCAAGAAAACAAGATAAGCATACAGTAAAGAGATTTAACAAAATCTCAATTGGTTTAGCCTCACCGGAGTCTATTTTAGCAGAATCCAATGGCGAAGTGTTAAAGCCAGAAACTATCAATTATCGAACTCACAAACCGGAGCGTGACGGTTTGTTCTGTGAGCGTATTTTTGGTCCTGTAAAAGACTACGAATGTGCTTGTGGTAAATACAAACGTATCCGTTATAAGGGAATTGTTTGTGATCGTTGTGGTGTAGAAGTAACAGAAAAAAAAGTACGTCGTGATCGTGTTGGGCATATCAACCTTGTAGTGCCTGTAGCTCACATTTGGTACTTCCGTTCTTTACCAAATAAAATAGGATACCTTTTAGGGTTGCCATCTAAGAAATTAGATATGATTATCTACTACGAACGCTACGTAGTAATCCAGCCAGGTATCGCTAATAACCTTGAAGGGGAGCCATTACAAAAAATGGATTTCTTAACTGAGGAAGAATATTTAAGCATTTTAGAGACATTACCTCAAGATAACCAATATCTAGAAGATACAGACCCTAACAAATTCATCGCTAAGATGGGGGCTGAGTGTCTAATCGAATTATTAGCAAGAATCGATCTTGAGACATTGTCTTACGAATTGCGTCATAAAGCTAATACAGAAACCTCTAAACAACGTAAAACTGAAGCGTTGAAGCGTTTACAGGTTGTTGAGGCTCTACGTGAATCTAACAATAACAGGGAAAACCGTCCAGAATGGATGATCATGAAAGTTATTCCTGTTATCCCGCCAGAATTACGTCCGTTGGTGCCATTAGATGGTGGTCGTTTTGCAACTTCAGATTTGAATGATCTTTACCGTCGTGTTATCATCAGAAACAACCGTTTAAAGCGTTTGGTTGAGATAAAAGCACCTGAGGTGATTTTACGTAACGAAAAGCGTATGCTACAGGAATCTGTAGATTCGTTATTCGATAACACTCGTAAGTCTTCTGCGGTTAAAACAGATTCTAACAGACCATTAAAGTCTTTATCAGATTCATTAAAAGGTAAACAAGGTCGTTTCCGTCAAAACTTACTAGGTAAGCGTGTTGATTACTCTGCACGTTCGGTAATTGTGGTTGGACCAGAACTTAAACTTTATGAGTGTGGTTTACCAAAGAATATGGCTGCTGAACTTTACAAGCCCTTTGTAATTAGAAAACTTATTGAGAGAGGTATTGTTAAGACTGTTAAGTCGGCCAAAAAGATTATTGATAGAAGAGAGCCAGTAGTATGGGATATCTTGGAAAACGTTCTTAAAGGACATCCAGTATTACTAAACCGTGCTCCTACATTACACCGTTTGGGTATCCAAGCATTCCAACCTAAGTTGATTGAAGGTAAAGCAATCCAGTTACACCCATTAGTATGTACGGCTTTTAATGCCGACTTCGATGGTGACCAGATGGCCGTACATTTACCATTAGGGCCGGAAGCTATTTTGGAGGCTCAATTATTAATGTTAGCATCGCACAACATTCTTAACCCAGCGAATGGTTCGCCTGTAACTGTACCTTCTCAGGACATGGTACTTGGTCTTTACTATATGACAAAGCCAAGGCGATCTACTCCAGAAGTGCCAATCAAAGGTGAAGGATTAACATTCTACTCTGCTGAGGAAGTTGTGATCGCTTACAACGAGAAGCGTGCCGACCTTAATGCATGTATAAAAGTAAGAG
Source organism: Mangrovimonas aestuarii (assembly GCF_028767185.1). Lineage (GTDB taxonomy): Bacteria > Bacteroidota > Bacteroidia > Flavobacteriales > Flavobacteriaceae > Mangrovimonas_B > Mangrovimonas_B aestuarii. The sequence continues at coordinate 87,685 of NZ_JARACK010000007.1, read as the reverse complement.
CTAACGACTTCAACGAAGAAGGTCAGTTAGTTCCTCAAATTATAGAAACAACTGTAGGACGTGTACTTTTCAACCAAAAAGTACCAGCTGCAGCAGGATACATTAACCAGGTATTGACCAAGAAATCATTACGTGATATTATTGGTAATGTACTTAAGGTTACTTCTGTACCTCAAACAGCTGCCTTCCTTGACGATATTAAATCTTTAGGTTATAATTTCGCATTCCAAGGAGGTCTGTCGTTCAGTTTGGGAGATATCATTATCCCTCAAGAGAAACATGAAATGATTGCAAAAGCCAATACTCAAGTAGATGGTATTATGGCAAACTATAACATGGGTCTTATTACTAACAACGAACGTTATAACCAGGTTATTGATATCTGGACATCTACTAACGCAGAGTTGACAGAGCTATCTATGAAGCGTATTCGCGAAGATCAGCAAGGGTTTAACTCGGTATACATGATGCTTGATTCTGGAGCTCGTGGATCGAAGGAGCAGATTCGTCAGTTAACCGGTATGCGTGGTCTGATGGCTAAGCCTAAGAAATCTACAGCTGGTGGTGGAGAAATTATTGAAAACCCAATTCTTTCTAACTTTAAGGAAGGTCTCTCAATTTTAGAATACTTTATCTCTACCCACGGTGCTCGTAAAGGTCTTGCGGATACGGCTCTTAAAACGGCAGATGCTGGTTACTTAACACGTCGTCTTGTAGACGTTTCTCAAGATGTTATTGTTAACAGTGTAGACTGTGGTACTTTAAGAGGAGTAGAAGTTTCTGCATTGAAGAAAAATGACGAGGTTGTAGAAAGCTTAGAAGAACGTATTGTTGGTCGTGTATCATTACACGATGTTTACGATCCATTAACTGAAGAGCTTTTAGTTTCTTCAGGAGATTTGATCGACGATAAGATTGCCAGCAGAATTGATAATTCTCCAGTAGAGACTATCGAAGTACGTTCTCCATTATCTTGTGAGGCTAAGCAAGGTATCTGTGCTAAGTGTTACGGACGTAACCTAGCTACAGGTAAAATGGTTCAGCAAGGTGAGGCTGTAGGGGTAGTAGCTGCTCAGTCTATTGGTGAGCCTGGTACACAGCTTACACTTCGTACTTTCCACGTGGGAGGTATTGCAGGTAACATCTCAGAAGAGAATAAATTAATCGTTAAGTTGAACGGTATTGCTGAAATTGAAGATCTTAAAACTGTAAAAGGTGAGGATTCTGAAGGTAATCCAATAGATATCGTGATTTCACGTACTTCTGAACTTAAATTAATAGATAAGAAAACTGGAATTGTATTAAGTACAAACAACATTCCTTACGGATCTACCATTTTCGTTAAAAACGGACAGGAACTTTCAAAAGGAGATGTAGTATGTCAGTGGGATCCATATAATGGTGTGATTATCTCTGAATTTGCTGGTAAAGTTCGTTACGAAAACATCGAACAAGGTATAACTTACCAAGTAGAGATTGATGAACAAACAGGATTCCAAGAAAAAGTAATTTCAGAATCTAGAAATAAAAAACTTATTCCAACGCTTCACATTGAAGATGCTAAAGGAAACACAATGCGTTCCTACAACTTACCAGTAGGAGCTCACTTGATGATTGACAATGGGGATGATATCAAGGTTGGTAAAATCTTGGTTAAGATTCCACGTAAATCTGCTAAGTCAGGGGATATTACAGGAGGTCTTCCTCGTGTAACTGAGCTTTTCGAAGCACGTAACCCATCTAACCCTGCAGTAGTAAGTGAGATCGATGGTGTTGTTTCTTTCGGAAAAATCAAGCGAGGTAACCGCGAGATTATAGTTGAGTCTAAGTTAGGTGATGTTAAGAAATATTTGGTGAAGCTATCTAATCAGATTCTTGTTCAAGAGAACGATTATATAAAAGCAGGTATGCCATTGTCTGATGGTGCTATTACTCCATTAGATATTCTAAGTATTAAAGGACCATCTGCAGTGCAACAATATCTTGTTAACGAAATCCAAGAGGTTTACCGTTTACAAGGGGTGAAGATTAACGATAAGCACTTCGAAGTTGTTGTAAGACAGATGATGCGTAAGGTAAGAATTGAAGATTCAGGAGATACATTGTTCCTAGAAGACCAACTTGTTCACAAGTCAGACTTTATTGAGCAAAACGATGAGATCTTCGGAATGAAGGTAGTAGAGAGCGCAGGGGATTCTAAAAATCTTAAAGAAGGACAAATTATTACTCCTCGCCAGTTAAGAGATGAAAACTCAATCTTACGTAGAGAAGATAAAGAACTTGTAGTGGCCAGAGAAGCTCAACCAGCAACAGCTACGCCAATACTACAAGGTATTACGAGAGCATCGCTTCAAACTAAGTCGTTTATTTCGGCAGCATCGTTCCAGGAAACTACTAAAGTTCTTAACGAAGCAGCTGTAAACGGTAAAGTGGATATGCTTGAAGGTCTTAAGGAAAATGTTATTGTTGGTCATAGAATTCCAGCAGGTACAGGTATGCGTAAATACGAGAACATTATCGTAGGATCTAAGGAGGAATTCGACGAAATGATGCAAGCTAAACAAGAAGTAAATTATAACTAATAATGAGCGACGACAAAAAGCAACCTAAACAAGGACAGATAAATATTGAATTGGACGAAAAAGTAGCTGAAGGAACCTATTCCAACTTGGCAATAATCAACCATTCAGTATCAGAGTTTGTCGTAGACTTTGTTAGTATAATGCCCGGTATACCAAAAAGTAAAGTGAAATCGAGAATCATTCTTACGCCACAGCACGCTAAGCGTTTGCTTAAAGCTCTTAGTGACAATGTTAATAAGTTTGAGCAAGCTCATGGTGAAATTAAAGATTATGAGCACCCACCGATTCCTCTAAATTTTGGCCCGACGGGAGAAGCATAAAACTAAAAAACCCTTTGTAACATTACAAAGGGTTTTTTATTGTCAAAATTTAAATTCTCATGTTTGTTTTCATAACAAAAAAAGCCTTTACATAGATAGAATGTAAAGGCTTTTTAGTTTAATCTATATAAATTAATTTTTTAAAACTCCGAAGTAAAGTGGAATTTTATACTAGGGTATTTCTGTTGAGTCATTTGCAGTGAAAAAGGAGAATCTGCTAAAAATACAAGTTGCCCTTGTTTGTCTTTTGCCAAATAACGGTGTTTAACTCTCAAAAATTCTTTATACTCTTCGTTTTTAGGATCTTCCGGCTCAACCCAACATGCTTTGTAAACATTTAAGTTTTCATAGCTACACTTAGCTCCATATTCATGCTCCAAACGATATTGAATAACTTCATATTGTAGGGCACCCACTGTACCGATAACTTTTCTTCCGTTTAGTTCTAGAGTAAATAACTGAGCAACACCTTCATCCATTAACTGGTCAATTCCTTTGAAAAGCTGTTTAGCTTTTAACGGATCGGCATTGTTAATGTATCTGAAATGCTCTGGAGAGAAACTAGGTATTCCTTTATAGTTGATAACTTCACCTTCGGTAAGTGTATCCCCAATTTTAAAGTTACCAGTATCGTGCAATCCTACAATATCTCCAGGGTATGATACTTCTACAATTTCTTTCTTTTCAGCAAAGAAAGCATTAGGGCTGGAAAACTTAAGGTTTTTACCATGACGCACGTGTAAGTAAGGTGTATTTCGTTTAAACTGACCTGAAACAATTTTTATGAAAGCTAATCGATCACGGTGTTTTGGATCCATGTTTGCATGGATTTTAAAAACAAATCCGGTAAATTTATTTTCCTCAGGCTTTACTAAACGTTCTTCACTTTGTTTTGGACGCGGAGGTGGAGCGATCTCAACGAAGCAGTCCAACAATTCACGTACTCCGAAATTGTTTAATGCAGAACCAAAGAACACAGGTTGTTGTTTACCCTCTCTATATTGGACAGCATCAAACTCAGGATAGATACCTTGTACCAATTCAAGTTCTTCACGTAATTGATCTGCAGATTTATCTCCAACAAGCTTGTTGAGTTCGTCTGAATTTAAATCTGAGATTTCGATGGTATCCTCAATATTTTTTCTGCTATCCCCACTAAACAGGTTAACATTCTTTTCCCAAATATTGTAAATCCCCTTAAAATCGTATCCCATTCCAATAGGAAAGCTTAATGGAGTTACAGTTAAGCCAAGTTTTTGCTCTACTTCATCCAACAAATCGAATGCATCTTTACCTTCACGGTCTAATTTGTTGATGAAAACTATCATAGGGATGTTTCGCATTCTACAAACCTCAACCAATTTTTCGGTTTGTTCCTCAACTCCTTTGGCAACATCTATAACAACAATAACACTGTCTACAGCTGTTAGTGTCCTAAAGGTGTCTTCAGCAAAATCTTTGTGTCCAGGAGTATCAAGTATGTTTATTTTGGTACCATTGTATTCAAAGGCTAGTACAGAGGTCGCTACAGATATACCACGCTGACGCTCTATTTCCATAAAGTCACTTGTGGCACCTTTTTTAATTTTATTACTCTTTACTGCTCCAGCTTCTTGAATAGCACCTCCAAAAAGCAATAGTTTTTCAGTTAAAGTTGTCTTCCCGGCATCTGGATGGGAAATAATACCAAAGGTTCTTCTTCTATTAATCTCGCTTGTAAAACTCATGAATTCAAATTGGATGGCAAATATACATTAACAAAAGGCAATGCCCAATTGTGGCTTTTTATTTTTGTGGACAATATTTTTGAAAACACATAGATAACCAATAGACTAGAGGGGTTTTATAAGGTTTATATGAAAATCAAATTCTTAATATTTAAGCCAAGGTCATCACTAGAAGGTTTCTGCTCTTTTTATAGGAATAATCAAAGTTATAGCTTAATCGTCATGTTTTTAGTGATATTTAGAGTGTAAATCATATGTTTAAGAAGTAATAGATGGATTAAAAGATAAAGCTGGTAATGAAAATGAGATTGAAAAAGAGGAAGACAATTCCTGAAAAGAAATTGCTATTTTGTAGTTTTGTGTGTTATGGAAGAGGAAAAAGTTATTCTTGTAAACGAAAAGGATGAGCCGATAGGGTTAATGCCCAAAATGGAAGCACATGAAAAGGCATTGCTTCACCGTGCTTTTTCGGTTTTTGTGTTCAACGATAAAAATGAACTTATGCTTCAGCAACGTGCTTTAGATAAGTATCATTCTCCTGGTTTATGGACGAATACATGTTGTAGCCATCAGCGTGAAGGGGAAAGTAATGTTAATGCTGGTAAACGTCGCTTACAAGAAGAAATGGGGTTTACTACAGATTTGGAAGAAACAACTTCTTTTATTTATAAGGCTCCTTTTGATAATGGTTTAACAGAACACGAGTATGACCATATCTTAATAGGGTATTATAATGAAAGCCCCAAGATTAACCCTGAAGAAGCAGCCAACTGGAAGTGGGTTGCATTAGACGATGTAAAACAGGATATACAAGTTAATCCAGATTTATATACGGCTTGGTTTAAGATTATTTTTGAAAAGTTTTACGAGCATATAAATCTATCCTCAAAATGAAAGTAACAGTAAGCAGAAAGGCTCATTTTAATGCTGCTCATAGACTTTATAGAAAGGATTGGAGTGATGAAAGGAATGAGAAGGTTTTTGGCAAATGTAATAACCCAAGTTATCATGGGCATAATTATGAGTTGATAGTAAGCGTTACAGGTACTATTGATCATGAAACAGGTTATGTTATAGACATAAAAGATTTAAAGGAGTTAATTCAACGAGAAGTAGAAGAGCCTTTTGATCATAAAAACCTTAATCTAGATGTTCCTGAATTTAAAGAGTTAAATCCAACAGCAGAAAATATTTCGGTTGTTATCTACAATAAATTGCGTCCTTATCTTCCAAAGAGTTTGGAATTGGAGATAACATTGTACGAAACGCCTAGAAATTTTGTAACCTACAGAGGGGAGTAATATGAGGGAAAAATGGTATCCATTAAAATTTGAGCCTATATTAGTAGAGAAGGTTTGGGGTGGACAAAAGCTTAAAACTATTCTGAATAAAGAAGGTAATGGCAACCTAATAGGAGAAAGTTGGGAAGTTAGCGATGTAGAGGGAGCCTCTTCAATAGTTGCACAAGGACCATTTAAAGGAAAAAGCTTAAAAGAACTACTTAGATTATATAAACAAGAGCTTGTAGGAGAGCATAATTATAGGGAGTTTGGAGATACATTTCCATTATTGACCAAATTTATTGATGCTAAGCAGGATTTGTCCATTCAGTTACATCCTGATGATGATTTGGCGTTGCAGAGACACAATTCTTATGGGAAAACAGAAATGTGGTATGTTATGCAGGCAGATGAAGAGGCCAATCTAATTGTAGGTTTTAATCAGGGGTTAGATAAACAGGAATACCTTCAACACTTAAAAGCTAAAAACCTTCCCAGCATTTTAAATTTTGATATTGTGCAGGAAGGTGATACGTATTTCATAGAGACTGGGTTGGTGCATGCTATTGGGGCAGGGGTGTTGCTTGCAGAAATCCAGCAAACCAGTGACATTACCTATCGAATTTACGACTGGGATAGGTTAGACATTAATGGACAACCTCGTGAACTGCATACCGATCTAGCCTTGGAGGCAATAGATTTCGAAAATGATGGCTCTCATAAAATAGACTATACTAGAGAACCAAATAGGGTTAACACCATGGTAAACTGTCCATATTTTACCACTAACTTTTTACCGGTTAATTTAGTCCTTGAAAAGGAAAACACATTAGATTCATTTATTATTTATATGTGCGTCAAGGGGAATGTAGAGATTAAAGCAAATGGCTTCATAACTTCATTAAGTTACGGGGAAACAGTATTAATACCAGCTGCTATTAAAAATTATACAATTATACCACATAAAGATTCTGAGCTTTTAGAGGTTTATATAAAATAAAAATCCCAAGTTGTTGTAACTCGGGAATTTTATTTAAGAAGCTTGATTGTGTGTTAACCTGACATCTTCTTCGGATTGGTAAGTAAATTGGGCACTGCAAATGCGTTCTTGATTTTTAGAATGCTTTTTTGATTTACTTACAATGACATTAACAAGTAACTTTTCCTCAGTACTGTTTACCAATTGGGCCTGAATAGTGAGTTCATCCTTTAAATATGCATTTTTATGCATTTTAAACTTATAGTCGGTAAGTTGTGGCGCTTCGTTTAAATAAAATTCTTTTATTGGCTGTGTTGCCACGGTTTGTATTCTGTCGAATAAAATATGCGGCAGTAAAAAACCGTTAGGGTTTGCTACTTTTTTTGTAACTGTAAACTTTACGTTGCTTTGTATGTTTGGTCTTGCGATTGTTTTCATGTGTTTTAATTTTTATGGGTATAATAATAAAGGTTGGGGCTGCAATAATTTAGTAGATGCTGGATAACACCAATAATGGCTCATTGAAAAATTATTTGAAATTCGATTTACAGTTGTTGAAAAATGATTCTGTTTCATGATATTAATTTTAAAAGTTTCTAATGTGTTAAAATAAAAAAGGTGCTTTGTAAAAAGCACCTTTTAAGTTTATGATAAATAAATATTTACGTTAACTAACAATGGTTTAAGATGCTTTGATCTGAGCTGAAGGTATATACCAAATGCAAACACATGGCACTATACCACTGTTTAGTGCTGCGATTGGAATTGGTAATATGTCTCTGCGTCAAAGCATTCATGGGATAAATGTAGAGCTTTTTTCCGGAACTCCTTAATATTTATGTTATTAATAACACTTAATATACATTTTAGTGTAATTTTGTCCACGAATAAATTATACAAATATGGCAAATATCAAAAACCTTAAGAAAGACATCAATTACGTTTTAGGTGATATCATTGAAGCAGTATACCTATGGGAATACGCTAATACAGATAAGGACACCAAAGAAAGTGAAGCTATTATTGACGAGGCAATCGCAACTTTTGATGAATTAATTGCTAAGGTAAACCAAAACAGTGTCGAGAATAAAAAAGCTCATTTTAAAGCAGTTAACGCTGAGCTTGAAACACGCGGAAAAGCATTGATTGAAAAAATAAACAAATTAGGTTAATTTTTTTCTTGAAAGGTTTGCAAATATAAAATTCAGACTTATATTTGCACCGCTTTCGCCGATATAGCTCAGCTGGCTAGAGCAGCTGATTTGTAATCAGCAGGTCGTGGGTTCGAGTCCCTCTATCGGCTCTTAAATTTTAAAACACCTTGTACAGATTGTACAAGGTGTTTTTTTTATTGGGGTATTTTAATCCAGTCAGTAGTGTTTCGCTTAGAGATAAATTCAAGGGCAATTCTATTCCGTTGTTGAGGCGTGGATTGTGATTTTGTATAAGAGAGGAAATCTCGTTTTTAAAGAGGGAGTTTTAAATGAGGGTGCTCTGTTTATATAACGCTCTAAAGTCGTTGTGATGATTTATATGAAATTTGTGAAGGGGAACTAACACGTATAAAAAAGCCCAGAAGTAACATGGGCTTTTTTTGATTGATATATGGTTGTCTTATTTCTGTTCCTTAGACTTGATTTCAGCGATAAAGCTATCAAGAGCCTTTCCGTATTTAGAAGACTTAATCTCTGGGGTCAAAACATTGTTTATGGTATCCAATAATTTAATGTTGGCATTGTATACCTCAGTTAGGGCTAAATAAGGTGCTACCTCGCTGTTTTTATGGTTAACGGCAAAGTTTACCGTGTAAAGATATTTGCGTTTTAAAAGATTGTCGTATTGCTTTTGGGAATTTATCATTTTACTAGAGTCTCCATCGCGTTGTGCCTCCAGGTTTTCTTTTAGCATTTCCAAGTTCCTATTATTGAATTTCGACATCATGAGTTGATAGTCTTCCCAAGTTTTTTGCTGTTCAGAACCCTTTATTTTGGCATCATAAACAAAATTTTTAAGGCTTGTGTTAATTTCAGTGACACCATTGTTGGCAAAAAATGGAATGCTCTCTTCCTTACTATCATTTTTATCCAATACCAAGTAGAATACTTCCGGACTCTCAATATTAGCGTGTAACTCAAATGAAGGGTCTCCATTGATTTGTACTGAGTCCACAGAAACAAAAAGTGTGTCCTGTGCTTTTTGAAGATAAAGGGTCCCTTTTTGTAATCCCTTTACGGTTCCTTTTACAGTAAGTTCATTTTGTTCTTTACCACAAGAAAATGATAAGCTAAGAAGTAATAAGTATACAAGTTTTTTCATTATTGGCGTTTAATATAAATGTTGGTAAATATCATTATAATTTTGATACGATTATCCTCCCGAAGCAATTTTCATGAGCTCGGCACAGAGAATGGCACCATAAGTTCCCACTACATAACCAAACACGGCTAAAAGCGCTCCTACGGTGGCTAAAGAAGGGTGGAATGCTGCGGCAACTACCGGAGCAGATGCAGCGCCTCCTACGTTAGCTTGACTTCCTACTGCCAAAAAGAAATATGGAGCTTTAATAAGTTTGGCAACTAAAATCAATAACCCAGCATGAATGGCCATCCATACTAGACCAACAAGTATAAGCCATGGGTTTTCAAAAATTTTCACCAAATCCATTTTCATTCCGATGGTTGCCACAAGTATGTAGATAAATACGCTACCTACTTTACTTGCTCCAGCACCTTCGTAGTTTTTGGCTTTTGTAAACGAAAGTAGAATACCTATTAGGGTAGCAATGGAGATTAACCAGAAGAAACTGCTTCCAAAAGATGATAAAGCACTTTTAGGGTCACTTACCGCTTCGAAATTTTCACTTAGGAAAGCTGATATTTTTTCCGAACCGAAATGCGAGATACCTACAGCAACAAATGCAAATGTTAATATCATCATTAAATCGGTTAGAGTAGGGTTTCTTGTCACTTTTTCACTAAAGTTTTGAACTTTCTCTTGCAGCTGATTGATAGCAGTATTATCGGCTTTAAGCCAATTGTCTATTTTCTTGCGCTTACCGATACCTATAAGGATGACAGCCATCCAGATATTGGCAACAACAATATCTACTAAAACCATTCCGCCATAAAGTTCTTGATTGTATTGATAGATTTCCAGCATCGCAGCTTGATTCGCACCGCCACCAATCCAACTTCCTGCTAATGTGGCTAATCCTCTCCAGGTAGCATCGAACCCTGCTCCACCAACTGTTTCTGGAGAAAAAATGGAGATTAAGAGAATGGCAAGTGGGCCACCAATAACAATTCCTATAGTTCCTGTAAAAAACATAATTAATGCTTTCCACCCTAAATTAAAAACGGCTTTTAAATCAATACTAATAGTAAGCAAAACCAGTGATGCCGGTAAAAGATAGCGGCTAGCAATGAAGTAGGTCTTGGAAACATCTGCAGAAATAAGCCCTAGGGAATTAAATATGGCTGGAATCATGTAGCACATTAATAGTCCAGGAACTATTTTGTAAAACTTGGCCCAAAACCCTGTTTTTTTCGATTCGGTGTAGAAAACGAAACCAAGGGCCAGCATTAATAAGCCAAATACAATAGCATCGTTTGTAAATATTGGTTGGTTGTCCATGACAATTTTGTTTTTAATTGGGCGCAAAATACCAAAAATAAAGAGTATAAAAAAAGCGACCTATTGGTCGCTGTTATCCTTTTTTTGTTTGGGTTCCCGTTTGGCTTCCTTTAAGGCTTTCATCAGCATCCATTCTATTTGGCCATTGGTACTACGGAACTCGTCTGAGGCCCATTTTTCAATGGCCTTGAGCATATCTTCATTTATCCGTAATGCAAAGGCTTTCTTTTTTGCCATGTGTTATTTTTTATAATATCAATCTTCTTAAAGCAATAGGTTTGATCTAAAATAGATTTTCTTTATCCTATTCGTTATTTATCTTATTACTTAAATAAAATACAAATATTATTGGGAGAAGGCTACCAATTATAATACTAGGCGTAAACCATGCTCCTAAATGATGATGTTCTCCTTTAGCCGATTCCAGAGTTGTATACTGAATGTACCCCATCATTAGAATTGTAAACAAATTAAGGAAGCGTACCAATCTCGTACTCAACCTATAATTTTTTAATGCATTTTCTTCGGTAATGTTCACCATATAATTATGTAGGTGGGGAAACTTGTTGAGTATAAATAGTCCAGTAAACATTAGTGTACATATACCGGGTAGTAACCAAATAGTATTTTTTCCTCCAAACCCATCTACTTCACCACTTGCATTGTAGTGTGTAGGTATTGTTTCAGGTAGATTCGTGTAACTTAAATAGGTGTATGTTATTAAAGCAACAATAATCAAAGCCGAAATTATATCTACAGCTATGTCTATTGGCTGCAGAGGTACCTCTATTTTGGGTCTGTTTGTTTTCAATGTTATCTGTTTTTATTGCGCTCAAATATTATTAATGTTGGGTATGTTGCACCATGTGGTACAATGGTTTTGGTAAGTGCCCATCCGGTTCTAGCATATTCATTAAGTAAATTTTCCAGTTTATGGGTTCTATCTCTAAATCCAAGCTTAGATTCTACAACTTTATATTCTTTCATTATGGTATTAATTAGTGGTTTAGTGTTCCTGTATTGATTACGGGGGCAGTGTCCTTATCTCCACACAATACCACCATAAGGTTGCTTACCATTGCAGCTTTACGTTCTTCGTCAAGTTCTACAACACCTTTTTTACTCAGTTCTTCCAAAGCCATTTCTACCATACTAACAGCACCTTCTACAATTTTGTGACGAGCAGCAACAATGGCAGTAGCTTGCTGACGTTTTAGCATGGCATTGGCGATTTCTTGGGCATAAGCCAGATACCCAATTCTAGCTTCCAAAACCTCTATTCCTGCAATAGACAGGCGTTCTTCAATTTCCTTTTCTAAAGCTTCACTTACTTCATTTACACTAGAACGTAGTGTGATGTCTTCATCATGACCTTCGTCTGCAAAGTTATCATAGGGATACATGCTCGCTAATTTTCGTACAGCCGCATCGGTTTGAACTTTAACGAAGTTTTCATAATTGTCAACGTCAAAAGCCGCTTTGTAGGTGTCTAAAACACGCCAAACCAATATGGTGCTAATCATTACCGGATTACCAATTTTATCGTTAACCTTTAGTCTTTCACTGTCAAAGTTTCGTGCTCTAAGGGAAATTTTCTTTTTGGTAAAGAAAGGGTTCACCCAGTAAAAACCGTTCTTTTTAATAGAGCCTACGTATTTCCCAAATAGCAGTAATACTCTGGAATTATTAGGTTGTACCATTACAAAGCCGGGTGCCAAAAAAATAGCCAAGACAATAAAGGCTACAAACCAAGGGTTGTTAGTGGTAGAAATTCCTACTATCCCGCCGGCAAGGAATGCTAAACTGGCAAATAACATAAAGTAACCGTTTGCAGGTGTGATTGATTTTTCTTGCTTCATGATTGTGATTTAAAGTGATATTAAAATGATATCACTAAGATATGTTAAAATATTTAACTCTGCAAATCATTTTTTTGGCACAGTGATTGCCTTACTTATAATGTAAATTACTGCTTGACTTTAAAGTAGTATTTTATATTTTTGGTTGGTTAGTTATTAAAAAAAGCATCCAGTTATTGGATGCTTTTTTTTATTTAGAAAGGAGGTAATTTAATTATACGGACAGTAACAGTGATCACTTCTGAAGAGCCCAGAAAACAAGCCACCAATATCGTCAGGGTTTGTTCGAAAAATGTCAATAGATAAACTCAAGCTTAAAACTCCTGGTCTATAACTCCTTAAGTCGGCTAGGTTTACGCCATAGCTGCTATGAATGATGTCGAGTAGCTCTTCTTCGGTTTCCTTAAGTCCATATTCATAACGAAGATCTAGACCAAAACGCCCATATTTAGCCATCACTCCAAAGACTAAATTCATTGTAGTGTCATCTAAATCAGGACCCCCATCGCTATACGATGTTACTTGGACGCCATCGAGAGTGGTATCGCCATAAAAATTAAAGATAGGACCTGCATAAATAGAAACAGGTTTAAATATTTCATATCCAAATAAAACGGGAATTTCTATTTTGGAGCTTTTCCAGTACGATTCTTTGTCTGGAAAATCATAACTGTTTTTCGATTTGCTGTAGTTTATCTCAGGCCTGATAAAAAACTTGTTGAATTGAATGTTGACATAAGCACCAAATTGATATCCAATTTTCTTTTTTGGAGAAAAAACTTCATCGGGATGACCTGATTCAAAAGAGCCTCCTCTGGAATTAATGTCGCCAATACTGTATTGGTTTATGCCGCCACGTACCCCAACTGAAAAATCCTGTGCAAGGGATAGAGGGATGAAGCAAAAGTATAGAAATGCACCAAGAATAAATCTAGACATCAATTTATATTATTGGGAATTAGATTGTTAAATCTACAAGGCTTATATGAATTCTCAATAATTTATCGTTGATTATCAGTGTTTTATCGTTGATTGTAAGTGGAGGGGATAAAGTTTCCCAATTAAATATTGTTACCCTTTTTTATTTTATGAATGATACAATACTATTGATTAGTTCTGGAGATAGTTTTCTGAACGATTCGTTGTATGATTTAGAGTTTTCGAGATCGTCTCCTTCAATAGGAACCAATACATGGTTCATGTCTTTAATGATTACCAATTGGGCATCTGGAGAAGCTTCCTTAAGCAGTTTAGCTTCTTCTTCTGTAACCTGAAGATCTTTAGTGCCATTAATAATCAGTACTGGGATAGTTAGATTCTTTATTTCTTCACTGGGATTGTACTGCATCCAATTGATTAGAAACGGTTGTAAGTCTTTATTGAAAATGGTTACTAATGCTGGAGGATACTCGTCAGTTGTGTTTCCACTTTTCATAATTTCCAGCGTTTTTTTTACTTCTTCAGAAAAGCCGGGAGCGGTTTTTGAGATTTGTTCATACAGCACTTCATCTATTGGCTTACCAGGTCCAGCAAGGGATACAAATCCATTGGCCTTTCCTTTGGCGGCAATCATTCCTACTAAACTCCCTTGACTGTGGCCAATAACATAGATTTTTCCAAATTTATCCTCGTTTATAAAATATTCAAGAACAGAGTTAGCATCGGTTATAAAGTCATCAAATGTTATTTCCTTGTCAACATTGTTTTGTCTTATTTGTTTAACAATACGTTTGTCATATCTAAATGTTGCAATACCTTCATTACTTAAGGCTTCAGCTAATTTCTTTAAGGAATTATTTTTTAAAAAGTTTTGATTACCGTTTCTATTGGTTGGACCAGACCCTGGTATAATAATCGCTAGAGGAGTTTGTTTTGTCGCTTTATTGGGAGTGAGCAGCGTACCGTCAATAAGCTTATTAATACTTAAATCTTCACTGAAAAACTTGTTTTCCTGAGCAATTATAATAGAAGAAAAACAAAAGAAAATTATAGAGAATAGTAGTTTCATAATTTAGATTGGATAAAATGAATTCGTTTTAGTTGCAATTCTAAACGTAAAATTAGCGTAAAAATGATTAATGGAAAACCGTAATTGTTATTGATTTTAATATGAAATTACGGTGTTTTTAGTCGTTGAATTATGTTTTTAGTCGGTAAGTGTTAAAAAAAAGTGTTTTTAATCGAATATTTACGGTTTTTACCGTAAGTGTTAAATTTATTGTCCTACATTTGAATTGTACTAAAAGAAATACTTTTTAGTTCAATGGATTAATTAATTAATATTTGCATTGTGTTGAAGATCTTTAGAGACCCTAAATCTTCCTTACAGTATAAATGCAAAGAATAGGAACCGAGTTTGAGGGAACTCGGTTTCTTATTTTATAATCCTAAGGGTAAGATTTAAACGAGATCCAACGACTTTTTTTGTTTTAGGAATTTGATGCAGCCAGTGTTCTTGGGTTTCTCCTTTCATAATTAGTAAACTTCCGTGTTTTAAATCGATACTGTGTTTCCAATTTTTATTGGATTTGTGTTTTAGTGCAAAACGTCTTGTAGCACCCAAGCTTATTGAAGCTATTAAGGGATGTTTTCCCAATGAACTTTCATTGTCGGAATGCCAACCGTTACTATCCTGCCCATTTCTGTATAGGTTGGCCAGACAGCTCGTAAATTCAATATCTGCAATGTTTTCGATAGCTGTTTTTATCTCAATTAAGGTAGGAGAGAATAAATGAGGGGTCATCGTTATTCCGGAATAGGAGTAAGGAAGATTATTGTTGGCAAAGAAGGCTGTTAACCTAGGCTGCGGATAAGTTTTTCCAAATACTGTAATATTATCCTGTTGCCAGGGGATTTCTTTATACAATATCTCAAAATACTTGTCGGCCACAGAAGGGGCAAAGAAATTTTGATAGTAAATAACGTCTGCTTGTTGTAAAGGGAGTCGTATAGGTTCGTTGAAAAGCATAAAATAACAGGAGTATATTGAAATACTCCTGCAAGTTACACAAAAGAGAATGTTAGTGCTTACTCCAATGTCATTACCAGATCGTTCTTCATTGCCATAATTCCAGACGGCAGGTGTATAGATTTTATTTTACAGTCTTTAAAAGCGGTTACTGTAGTTTCCATTTTCATGGCTTCGATAATGAACAAAGGCTCGTTCTTTTTTACTTTTTGACCTCGTTTTACTAAAACCTTGTACAACAAGCCCTGTAAAGGAGCTCCAATTTCATTTGGGTTTTCCTCTTCTGCTTGTTTGTTTTTTTCGTTTTTGATTTCCATGGATTTATCTACAACCTCCACATATCGGTTTTCTCCATTCACTTTAAAAAATACGATACGAATCCCTTCTTCATTTGGTGTAGAAACGGAAAGGAGCTTAACGATTATTGTTTTTCCTGGTTCAAGTTCTATGAGGGCTTCTTCCCGTAATTTCATACCGTAAAAGAAATTTTTAGTAGGTATGAGCGCTAGATTGCCATATAGTTTGTAATTCTGGTGAGCATCTTCAAAAACTTTGGGATACAGGCAATACGATAAAAAATCCTCTATTTCTATAGCTCGTGTAAACCCTTTTTGAAATTTCTTTTTAAAGGCTTCATATTCATTGGGGAAGTCTATGGGTTCCAAATGAGCGTTTGGTCGTTCGGTATAGGGTTTAATGTTTTTCAGTACCAATTTTTGAAGATCTTTTGGAAAGCCTCCAACAGGCTGCCCTAAGTCGCCTTTAAAAAAGTTGATAAGCGAGTCTGGGAATGAAATTTCATTGCCTGTTTCCATTACCTTTTCAGGGGTAAGATTATTGGTTACCATAAAAATGGCCATGTCTCCTACTACTTTTGAGCTTGGTGTAACTTTTACTAAGTCGCCCAACATTTGATTGACTTTAGTGTACATTGATTTAACTTCGTCAAAACGGTTACCCAATCCTAAAGCTTCAGCTTGAGGTCGCAAATTTGAATATTGCCCACCGGGTATTTCGTGCTGAAAAACTTCTGCTGTACCTGCTTTTAATCCAGATTCAAAGGGATAATACATTTCACGAGTGTCTTCCCAATAATTGGAAAATTTGTTGAGAGTATCGATGTCAAAATCATGGGCACGTTCATGTCGTTTCATCATTTCCACAACACTGTTAAAATTAGGCTGTGATGTTAGTCCAGATAACCCTCCCAAAGCAACATCAATGACATCAACACCAGCTTCTATAGCTTTGAGATAGGTAGCTGCCTGGATTGAAGAGGTGTCGTGTGTATGCAAATGAATAGGTAATGAAACCGTGCTCTTTAACTCGGTAACCAATTCTGTAGCAGCATAGGGTTTTAACAAACCAGCCATATCTTTTATGGCAATCATATGCGCACCGGCATTTTCAAGGTCTTTAGCTAGTTGTTTGTAGTATTTAAGATTGTATTTTTTTTGTTTTGGGTCTGTAAAATCGCCTGTATAGCTAATGGCTGCTTCGGCAATCCCACCAGTGTTTCTAACATATTTTATACTCGGTTCCATAGCCTTTACCCAATTAAGGGAATCGAATATTCTAAAAAGGTCGATGCCATTTTCCCAAGACTTTTCGACGAATTTCTCTATGAGATTATCCGGATAGGCTTTGTAGCCAACACCATTCGATCCACGTAAAAGCATCTGGAATAAAATATTTGGGATTGCCTTACGCAGTTCCCTCAAGCGGGTCCAAGGACTTTCGTGAAGAAAGCGAAGGCAAACATCAAAAGTAGCACCTCCCCATACTTCCAAACTAAATGTGTTGGGGTGGTTTTTTGCAAAGCTCTCGGCTACTTTTAGCATATCGAAAGTACGCATACGTGTTGCCAAAAGTGATTGATGAGCATCGCGCATGGTAGTATCGCAATAATGAATCTTTTTTTCATTCTTTAGCCATTCGCAGAATTTCTCAGCCCCCAATTTATTGAGCATATCCTTGGTTCCCTCAGGAAATGGTTCACTTGGATTAAATGAAGGAATTTTAGGGGTTCTAAAGGTTTTATTTGGATCGAAACGTTTTACATCGGGGTTCCCGTTAACGATTATCTCTGCTAGATATTTTGTGACTTTTGAAGCACGATCTTGCGGTAGTTTTATTTTGAAAAGAGAAGGAGTATCTTTTATAAAATTAACTGTGGCTTGCCCTTCCTTGAATGTTTTGTGCTGAATAACGTTTTGCAGAAAATGGATGTTGGTTTTAACTCCTCTAATTCGAAATTCCTTAAGGGCTCTAACCATTTTCCTAACGGCACCATCAAGGGTTCTGGCTTGAGCAGAAACCTTAACCAACATGGAATCGAAAAAAGGACTTACACTATAAGCTTGATAGATACTCCCTGCATCCAAACGAATTCCCATCCCGGAAGCACTGCGGTAAGTGGTAATGGTGCCATAATCAGGAGTAAAGTCGTTTTCTGGGTCTTCGGTAGTAATACGGCATTGCAGAGCAAATCCATGAGGTTTTAAGGATTCCTGATCATACATTTTTATCTGTCTGTCGCTGAGTTTGTATCCTGCGGCAACAAATATTTGGGTTTTAACCAAGTCTATTCCTGTTACCATTTCGGTTACAGTATGTTCTACTTGTATTCTAGGGTTTACCTCAATAAAAAACACATTGTCACTTTTGTCCACTAAAAATTCAACCGTACCAATGTTATTGTATTTAACTGCTTTGGCAATAGCTAGAGCATAGCGATATAAATGTTGTTTAACCTCTTCAGAGACATTAAACGAAGGGGCTACTTCCACAACTTTTTGGTGGCGGCGCTGTACAGAACAATCACGTTCATACAAATGCATAATGTTTCCGTGTTTGTCGGCCACAATTTGAACCTCCAGATGTTTTGGGTCATCAATATATTTTTCAAGAAAAACGGTATCATCACCAAAAGCATTTAAAGCTTCATTTCTGGCACTGTTAAAGTTAGATTCCATATCTTCTTGAGACAGGATAAGACGCATGCCACGACCACCACCTCCGGCAGCAGCTTTAAGCATAACAGGGAAGCCTATTTTTTCGGCTTCGGATAGTGCTATTTTGATGGATGATAACTTTTTGGTGCTGCTTTCAATAATAGGAACATTGTTCTTTTGAGCTATTTTTTTTGCTGCAATTTTATCCCCTAGTGCATCCATAATATCTGGATCGGGACCAATAAATATGATATTGTTTTCGGCACATCTTCTGGCAAATTCAGAGTTTTCAGCTAAAAAACCATAACCTGGATGAATGGCATCGACATTTTTAGATTTAGCTAGATGAATAATCCCTTCAATGTCGAGGTAAGGTTTTAATGGCTCGGTTTCATCTCCTATTAAATAAGATTCATCGGCTTTGTACCGGTGTTGGGAATATCGGTCTTCGTAGGTGTAAATAGCAACGGTTTTAAGGTTTATCTCGGTACAGGCTCTAAACACCCGAATAGCGATTTCTCCTCGGTTTGCTACAAGTACTTTTTTAATTTTCATGGAGGTTGGTTATTTAATGATATAAGGATTTACGTTTTTATAGTTTCTAATAACAAAATCTAATGCGCTTTTTAAAAGGTAGCCCATATTCGACGATTTCTTAAAGTTGATGTCTTTGGTAAGCCTGTAGAGTTCTTGTCGAAGTTGATCTGTTTTTTCAGGTGTAGATAATTCATCAGAGCACATACAGTTAATCAAATTGTTCAATCGTCGGGATTCACTAGTTGCTCTTTTTGCCAATAGGGAGCGTTCTTCGTTTTTATACTGTTCTATGGATTCTGGAGCTAATAGTTTTGTAGTCATCTCTACAAGGGCGTTATTCTCTTTTAGGAACTGTGGTTTGTAAACCTTGGGATTGCCTTCATAGCTTTGTTGATCAAAATCTACAGCTCGAATACGGTACTGGATCCTATCAAAATCGTGGGTGAGTACAACAACATAATTATAAGAGCGCATATCGGCCAAAAGACGTATAAAACAACGTTCATTGAATTTAACAAACTCTTTGGCCAATGCGCGTTTATCCTGATCTGTACAATACTGTAAGTGCTCTTCAATAAAAACGTCTCCTGGAATTCCAGAAATGTGTTCTTCGATTAAAGAGTCTTTGTGGACTAAAAAGTTAATGTGGTTGGGTGAGAGTAGATGTTCGAGTTCCAGACCATAAATCCTGGAAGCATCTGCCTTTTTTATGTAAAGAAATATATAGTTGTCATTTAGTATGTTCCTAACTTTTACTCGAAAGGGTTTTGTGTTTCCAAAAGTGCAATAATCTATGCTGTCTATGGTTAGGTATGGTAAAATGGAGTCACTTCCATCAGCATGTAAAATGGTGTACATGCGTTTTAGGCTCATTTCAATTTCTTCCTGCTCAGTTTGTGTGTAATAGGTTTGTACCCATAACGTATCTTTTCCATTATTGTCATGAATTTCTACTGCTCCCTGGAACCGTAACAAGTCCTCATAAAAAATAGGAATCTTAATGTTTCGTCCATAACGGGTAAGGTAGGCCGATAACTTGGGGCCAACAGGAAAAGCCGGTTTCTTTTTAGAAATAAGTTTAGGGTTCATACAGAAGGTGTTTAAAACTCGTATCGTTTTAGCCAAAAAGGAGATTATGAGTTCTTACTAAAAATAGGTTGATTTTCAGAATTTTACAAATAAAATGTCTTAACGTATTGGAATTAAGATGAACGTAAAATAAGTGTGTTGACCACTCAAATTATCTTACAAATTAGCAGGAGACTCGATTTTAGCGGGTAATTATTTTACCTTAGTAGACAAACTTGGTTTATGAAATTACTACAGTTATTCTTGCTGTGTTTTGCTTTAAAAGTCTCCGCTCAATTACCAGATGGGTTTGTTTATGTTGATGATCATGTTTCTGGAGTGAAAACAGAGTTAAAATATTCTACAGCTGAGAACTTTACTGGTCGGCTAGTTAAGGGGTATGAGTTAGCAAGAAAAGCTGTTGTAACAAAAGCGACGGCAGAAGCATTGAATAAGGTGCAGGAAGAACTTAAAGCGCAAGGTTTAGGGCTTTTAATTTACGATGCTTACAGGCCACAACGTGCTGTCGATGATTTTGTGAAATGGGCCAAGCAGCTAAACGACACCATAAACAAGCAAGTATATTACCCTAATGTTGATAAAAAGGATTTATTTGCAGAAGAATACATCGCAGAACGATCTGGGCATAGCCGAGGTAGTACATTAGACGTTACTCTTATTGATTTAAAAACAGAAGAACCATTAGATATGGGAAGTACTTACGATATGTTCGATCCTGTTTCGTGGGTAAATTATAAAGGAATCACAGAGGGGCAGCAGAAAAACAGACAGTTGCTTCAAAGTGTAATGTTGAAACACGGTTTTAAAAATTATCCAAGAGAGTGGTGGCATTTTACGCTAAAGAATGAACCCTTTACAGATACCTACTTTGATTTTATTGTCCCATAACTCATATATAAGACCAAGCCCAATAAACTAGTATAAACTGAAGAGGTATTCTGAGAACTAATATCCATTTGGGAATGCCTGCTCCGGCTTTTTCATTAGAAATCATATAAAAATGTACTAGTAAAAAAATCAATAGCATTGTTATTAAACCATATACAGCAAAGGTTTTAAGGAATGGAATACAAATAGAGATTCCTAAAACGATTTCAATTCCTCCGCTAATGAAAACCAACTCTTTATGATATGGTAAATAACGGGGCATAATTCGTAAGTATATTGTGGGTTTTACAAAATGCATAATTCCAGCTATAACGTAAAGACCACCCATGACATATAGATGCCATGGATTACTCATTTTTGAATATTTTCATTTCAATGCCCATTCCGTAGTTGTTAACTCCATTGTCCAACAAACTGGATTTGTAGATGCTTTTCTTTTCAAAGCGATTCCATTGGTTATTATCAATAAAAATACGCTTTACAAAAGTTCTTGTTCCAGAGAGTTTATCAGTAAATGGCAAAAGCGGACGGAAGTTGGTGGGTATTCTAACAATTTCTCCATCTCTGCCCTTAATTTCCTTGTACTTTTTGTTGGGTAAAAGTTTTCCGTTATCGTCAGTGTATCCAAGCACTTGAATTGAAATGAACAAGCCGTTATCAGGCATATAAATATTGTATTTGTTTACATCCAAGTCAAAAACTTTTTCATTCTCCTCTGTTACTCTAAAGGTAATTTCTTGATAGCTGAGTGCATCACCAGGGAATCCATTGTTGTTTTCGTAAAACTGTACTCGAAACAGAGTAGAAAAGGGACGTTTTTCAGCTCGTGATCTGTTGCGTTTTTTCCAATCGGAGGCTTCAGTTTTAATTGGAAAGTTTACTACAGCCAGCTTCTTGACTTTATCATTTTCATTAGGAAAATACACGGCAATCTCCGATTCAATTGTTGGTAACCAGCATTTAAAATAGTCGTCGTGAGTCTCGTTTTTTATTTTTTCCGTTTTGTATTTTTTGTTGCTAGGGGCTTCTACTATCACTTCCTCCAATTTGCTCAACTCTTCTTCCATATAAATTGTTTTGGGAAGATTGGCAGTGGGTATCTTTTGGTCTTTAAAGCCTAGGGCAGTAATTAAAAGGGTGTCAACATCACTGTACATTTCTTTTGTGAATATGAAAATACCTTCATCATCTGCGAAAATGCCTTGCCCATTACCAAAAGCAATGGTAGCGTACGATACTGGTTCTTGGTTACTAGTGTTTAATATGGTGGTTTGTGCAAAGCTAGCGGCACTAAAAAAAAAGGTAAGTATATATACAAATGGTTTCATCAATAGGTTTTTACAGGGGATATGGCTTAAAGATAAGGAAATAATGGGTAATGTGTAGAGACAATTAATTTCGAGTTACCTTGAAAGTGACTTTAAGTTGATTGTGGAAATTTGGAGGTTTTATCCGCAATAATGGAGCCGTAGCTATGGCAAATGAGGTGATAGAGAGCGGTTATATTGTTTTGATGTAACAAGTTGATGTGGTTTAAAGCTGTTAGGCATGACATCATATCCGTTTACAAGTGAAGAAGGGATAATCGTGCCACAGATGTGCTCTTACCAACCTACAGCAGCCTTCCCCAAAAAGGGAAGGGGTGTAGTTTAGGTTTAATTAAATGGGCTTACTCCTTATCTAATTTCTTAGTCTGGGTAAAACCAACATAAAGTCCAATACCGGCCATAAGGAAAATAGTTCCCGGATAAGCTACATCTTCATGTATTCCTAAATTGTAATGTAGCATAGAGGCTATAAAAATGCCAATTCCAACAGACATTAACAATAAAGCCAGATTTAAAATAATGACTTTCCAAATGGGGGCAGCATGTTTTTTACCCTTCATAAAAATACTGGCGTCGGCTCCTTTTTCAATAAGAGCCAAGCGTTCCTTGTTTCTGGTGGATAAATAAAGATAAACCACACCGAAAGTAGCAAGTAAAAAACTAACAGGAATAATTACTTCTGAAGCATTCATAACATTTTTATTATTAGTTAAATTTAATGTGTTTATCAGTTAAGACGTCCAAGGTTTTAATTAGGTTACAAAAAAATGTTTTTTTACAATAGGTTGTAACCAAAGTAGAAGTAAGGTCGTCAAAAGAAACAATGACCATCAAAGACGACCAACATTATATTAATGAGGTACTGGCAGGGAATATGCAGGCCTTTGCTACGATTGTAAATCGATACAAAGACCTGGTGTTTACTCTGGCTTTGCGCATGTTGAAAAACAGGGAAGAAGCCGAAGAGGTAGCACAAGATACTTTTATAAAGTTGTACAGGTCTTTGGGGAAATTTAAAGGGGAGTCTAAGTTTTCTACCTTTGTGTACAGGGTGGCTTATAACAGTAGTTTGGATAGGATAAAAAAACTAAAAAAACACTATGCAGATGTGTCTATTGATGCTAATCATTACAATACCCTCAAGACAACAGATAATTCATTGCTTGAAACGACCGAAAGAGCAGAAGCCGTTAAGAGTTGCATTAACCAATTGCCGGGAGAAGATGCTGTTTTGATTACCTTGTTTTATTATGAAGAACAGTCGCTCAAGGAAATTTCAAAAATTACAGGGATGAAAGAAAATCATGTAAAGGTAAAGCTCCACAGAAGCAGAAAGAAACTGGCAGAGATAATGAAGAACAATTTGGAACCTATAATGATTGAAGGCTATGAAAAATAATGAATCACATAATGTTACAATAAAGAAGCTTGTAAAGGAAAGTGGATTGGAGGCAGCTCCAGAACAGTTTACCATGAATGTTATGGCTAGGTTGGAGCAGGAAGCTGTTAAGGGGTATGTTGTCTATGCACCATTGATTTCCAGAAAAATTTGGGGTGTTATTCTTGTAGCATGTTTTTCGGTGTTTGTTTACTTGGGCTTTTTTGCAGAACCCGAAACGGGAATATTTGATGAATTGAATTTTAGTTTACCAGATTTTAGTTGGTTGTTCAGTAATGTGTCTTTTTCCAAAACTACAGTTTATGCTGTTGGCTTAGCATCAATATTGTTGTTGGTACAGTTGTATTTTATTAAAGAACATTACAATAAGCAATTGGAACAATAGCATTTTAAAAGGCAATTATTCTCTAAAATACCAAAAAGGGATCATCACATCGGTTTTGGTGATGGTATCTTTGTTTTTTATGACGTTTCTTTTAACCGTTATAGTATGTTTGCCTTCTTTTAAGCCATTTAATTTTATATAGGATTCAAATCCAATTTGAGATTTAGCGTTTGCTGAAATAATAAAATCACTTGAATACGACACAGAATCGATATACACCTGTCGCATTTTATTAAATGTCCTAAGATATTTTGTGGCCAGGCTATCTCTAATGTCGTACAGTTTGGGGTTGTTGTTGTTAGTGTCAATAATAAATGAGCTCTTTAGTCCGCGTAGATCTTTTTTAGGTTTTAATGTTTTATTGAAATCGAAAATTTGATTTTCTATAGTTTCTGTGTGAATTATAAACAATTTTAAATAGGGCGTTCTAATGACTTTTGATGGAATGGATGCAACACGAACAAATTCGTCATTTTCGTGAAGCAGATCATCGTAATTTCGGCTGTTGGCATAAGTGGTTGTTGAAGGTTGGTTTTTGCTTGTAAGCAAATAATTGGAGTCTTGGTATTCAACCGAAGTCACGAAAAGAATAATACCATATACCGGCATCAGTAAAAAGCTAATACGCTTTCCGAAGGGATTGTCCTGAAGGTTGTAGACTAAAGGGCGATAGAGAAATGACAGGGTAAACAAGCCTAAAACTCTATAAATAGGAAAGTATATTTTAGAGGTATACTTATTCTTTTTTAAAAGTCCTAAGGTGATAAAGTCTATAAAAGTTAAAAGGCTTCCAATAAGTATAAGCAAGAAAAGAGGGGTGCCAATATAGTTGCTTATCCATTCTGGAATACGTTCATTTTTTATGAGCTCGGTTAAAATAAAAATAAGTACTGCCGCCAGGAGCATACACGACAGGACATAAAAAATAAGCAAAAAGGAAATGGCAAAAAGAATACTGCAATAGTCTTCAAGTTTAGCAATATATCGATCAAAGGATACGATTCTTTTTTTTAGGAAACTTGTGAATTGTTCACTGTAATTTAGTTTTTCAAACTTGATGTCGCCAAATACATAGCGCAATCCCAATGCTCCAATCCATATACCACGGAGAATAACATGCAAAATTAAGTTGAACAATAATATGGAGCAGGCAAGCAATGCAATAAACGACAGAAAGTAATTGTAGAGATGCTGTGCATTACCAGCCGATTGAACAGCAGCCTCCATAGAAGGGTAAGCAACAGCCAATCCATAAATAGCGAACCCAGAAATTATCAATTCCAATTGCCAACTTTCCTGTTGCAAACGGTCTAGCCAAGATTTAAATGAAGGGCTGTTGTAGTGTTCGCTCATTTGTTAAACGCTGATTTATAAGTAGAAATATACTCACTTTTAGAAGAAAATATTGCAGAATATAAAATGAATT
The DNA here is from genome assembly GCF_028767185.1 of Mangrovimonas aestuarii. Classification (GTDB taxonomy): domain Bacteria; phylum Bacteroidota; class Bacteroidia; order Flavobacteriales; family Flavobacteriaceae; genus Mangrovimonas_B; species Mangrovimonas_B aestuarii. Next base: position 62,331 of record NZ_JARACK010000007.1, on the reverse strand, counting down.
TACTCTTTACGTTCGTTATTTTTAAATTTAAATACAGCCATAAGTATATTAGATGTTGCTACTTTAACGGAAAAATTCTAACTTGAGATTCAAAGCCCACAATTTGAAGCTATATGAGTGAAGGACTTATTTTTGAGATACTAGAACGATCAAAGAAAAATAAAGAGATTATTTGCCTGTGGTTGTATAAGGATGAAGACAACGAGTTTTGGTCGGGTTATGTAAAGGATTATAATGATGAATTGGTGACCATAAAGCACTTTACAGAATACGGTAAGCCCGATGGAGTTGTTATAGAGCGGACAGAAAATATTATGCGCGTTTCTTTTGATGTTGATTATGCCGAGGCCATGCAGTGCCTTATAGATTATGGTGCTGAGCTGGATAAGGAAGATAATGTTGATATTGAACTTACACTTGAGGAAGATTGGCAAGTTGAGGTGTTAAAACAGTTGGAGGGTTTGAGTAACCATATTGTAAGATTGGAAATAAACGAAAAGGAGTACAGCTGTGGGTTTGTTAAACGGGTGTCGGAAGTTGATGTGTTAATTCATAGTGTTGGTAAAATGGGCGAAGATGAGGGGCAAGTGGTGTATTTGTTGGAAGATATTACCGCACTTCGCATTAATGACATAGAAAACAGAAAACGGAATTTATTGTTTAATTGGCGTAAGGCCAGTTTTGATGGTAGAATTGAAAAATGATTATTTTAGAGTACGAGTCAGTAAAAACAAAAAACCACCTTTAACAAGGTGGTTTTTTTATTTACGTAAACTAAAAGCTTATTTAATCATCTCGTAACTACGCTTGATGAAGTTTGTTAATTCTTCACCCTTTAGTAGGCCTTGTGAAAGTCTGGCAAGGTCTAAACTTTGATTGATTAAGCGCTCTTGAGTGTCTTTGCCATCGGCACTTAAGATGTCTCCAACCAAATTAGAATTGGTGTTTACAACCAGGTTGTACATCTCTGGCATATTGCCAAATCCGAACATTCCGCCACCGCCAGTTTGTTGCATCTCCTTCATACGACGCATGAACTCTGGTTGGGTAATCATAAACGGAGTAGCATCACTGTCCATAGTCTCCAATTGAACGGTGAACTTCTCAGCAGGGATAACTTCTTTAAGCAATTCGTCCAATTCTTTCTTTTGGTCTTCTGTTAATTTAGAGATTTTGTTGTCGTCCTTTTTGATAAGGTTATCAACATGGTCGGCATCAACACGGGCAAACGAAATATTTTCCTTAGTAGTTTCCAATTTCTGAATTAAGTGACTTACAATTGGAGAATCTAATAACAATACTTCATATCCTTTTGCTTTAGCAGCTTCTATATAGCTGTGCTGAGAGTCTTTGTCCGAAGCGTAAAGAATTACCAGTTTGTCATCCTTATCAGTTTGGTTAGCTTTAATTTTGTTGTAAAGCTCTTCGTAAGTGAAGTATTTACCATCTACCGTAGGGTAAAGGGCAAACTTATCTGCTTTTTCAAAGAACTTTTCTTCGCTCAACATACCGTATTCGATAACGATTTTAATGTCGTCCCATTTTTGCTCGAAATCCTCACGGTTATCGTTGAATAATGACTTCAACTTATCGGCTACTTTACGGGTTATGTAAGACGAAATCTTTTTTACAGCACCATCAGCCTGAAGGTAAGAACGGGAAACGTTCAATGGAATGTCTGGAGAATCGATAACTCCGCGAAGCATAGTTAAGAATTCAGGAACAATACCTTCAACATTGTCGGTTACGAATACCTGGTTTTGGTAGAGTTGAATTCTGTCCTTTTGCATGTTAAGGTCGTTCGACATTTTAGGGAAGTAAAGAATTCCCGTTAAGTTGAACGGATAGTCTACATTCAAGTGAATGTGGAATAATGGCTCCTCAAACTGCATTGGGTACAATTCGCGGTAGAAATTTTTATAATCTTCATCCTCTAAATCCGTTGGCTGTTTGGTCCAAGCAGGATTAGGGTTGTTAATGATGTTATCTACAGTTTTAGTTTCTGGTTTAGCGTCCTTATCAGCATCTTCTGGTAATGGTAGCGTTTCTTCGCGTGTTCCAAATTTGATAGGGATTGGCATAAACTTGTTGTACTTCACCAAAAGTTCACTAATGCGAGAATCTTCCAAGAACTGCTTGTCGTCTTCAGTAATGTGTAAGATGATTTCAGTTCCTCTTTCAGTTTTGTCATGTGGTTCTAATGTAAACTCAGGAGAGCCATCACAAGTCCAGCGAGCAGCAGGTTCATCTTTATAAGATTTGGTGATAATCTCTACTTTATTTGCTACCATAAAGGCAGAGTAGAAACCAAGGCCAAAATGACCAATAATTCCAGAATCTTTAGCAGAATCCTTGTATTTATCCAAGAACTCTTCAGCACCAGAAAAAGCCACTTCATTAATATATTTTTGAACCTCTTCGGCAGTCATACCAATACCTTGGTCTATAATATGAAGTGTATTGTTGTCTTTGTCTATTTTAATTTCAATCTGAGGATTTCCATATTCCACTTTTGCTTCACCAATACTAGTTAGGTGTTTTAGTTTTAAAGTGGCATCTGTAGCGTTACTGATCAACTCACGTAAAAATATTTCGTGGTCGCTATACAGGAATTTTTTAATTAATGGAAAGATATTTTCAACCGAAACATTAATACTTCCTTTTGTCATGATATATCGTTTTAGGTTTTGATGTTTAACAAAAATTCATCAGCCTAAAGGCAAAAAAAATACCAAGGAATAAATTGTGACAAGATGACATAAGTGTATGTCGTTTGAAACCTCATTAAAGTCTTTAAGTGGCGATATTTTTTAGGAAAAGAATAAGGCAAGAAGAAGAATTGTTAATTGTATGTATATTGCATTACCTTTATTAGAATATTACTACATTTAATATAGAAACCCAGAATTTAGAGTACTATGTATAATTCAAGAATAATTGGTCTAGGCGCATATGTGCCGGACAACGTGGTAACAAATGAAGATTTAACTAAACTAATGGATACCAGTGACGAATGGATCCAGGAACGAACAGGAATTAAGGAACGTCGCTGGGTGAAACCAGGAGGACAAGATACTACTTCTACAATGGGAGTGAAAGCTGCCAAAATAGCAATAGAACGAGCCGGGATAGATAAAGATGATATTGACTTTATCATTTTTGCCACATTAAGTCCCGATTATTATTTTCCTGGCCCAGGGGTTCAGGTACAACGAGACCTAGGTATTAAAACAGTTGGAGCACTCGATGTGAGAAATCAGTGTTCCGGTTTTGTTTATGGATTATCTGTAGCCGATCAGTTTATAAAAACAGGAATGTACAAGAATGTTTTGGTAATTGGTTCCGAAGTACATTCGCATGGATTAGATAAAACCACAAGGGGAAGGGGTGTATCTGTTATTTTTGGTGATGGTGCAGGAGCCGCTGTGGTGGCTCGAGAGGAAGATAATACAAAAGGTATTTTGTCGACCCATTTACATTCAGAAGGTGAGCATGCCGAAGAATTGGCACTTATTGCGCCAGGAATGGGGAAACGCTGGGTGACAGATATTATTGAAGAGAATAACCCAGATGATGAAAGCTATTTGCCATATATGAACGGGCAATATGTGTTTAAAAATGCAGTGGTACGATTTAGTGAAGTTATCATGGAAGGCTTAAATACAAACAATCTTACACCTCAAGACATTAATCTATTGGTGCCACATCAGGCTAATTTGAGAATTTCACAATTTATTCAAAATAAGTTTAAATTAAGAGACGATCAGGTGTTCAATAATATTATGAGTTATGGGAATACAACTGCCGCTTCAATTCCAATTGCATTAACAGAGGCCTGGGAACAAGGTAAGGTGAAAAAAGGAGATGTTGTGGTATTGGCTGCTTTTGGCAGCGGATTTACTTGGGGAAGTGCCGTTATAAAGTGGTAATTGTTAAAAAATGCATTGTTACAGCTAATAAATAGTGTGTTACAACCATAAGTGTGCTAAAACAAGTAAATTATTAAAAAAAGTTTTTTATCTTCCAAACAGAATAAGAACCTTAGTGTTCTTATTTTTTGTGAAATGTTCTTAATTCAAAAGAAAATACCAACCAAAAAAAGAACCCGAAACATAAAGTTCCGGGTCCTTAACCACTAACCGTTTGCTCCTCAGGGAGCACTAACACTTTTGAATACGAATATTTTATATGAAGACTAATTCAAACTAAAATAGTTCGCGAAATAGTTGTGTACTATTATGACGCAAAAATGGTGGTTTTATTGTGTTGATAACCAGTATTTAACGAACTTTAACACTGTAGTAAGAAAAGTCAAAAACCCAATGCAGGAAAGCATTGGGTTTTCTTGTTTTAATAATACTGCATTAACACTAACCATCAATATATTTTGCAGATATTATTAAAACGCTTTTACATAAAGCCTCCACTTCCCGATTGTACATCGCTATCTCGACGCTTACGTTGAAGGGCTCGATATTTATTGCCTCCAAATCGGTAAGACAGTCCGATGTACCATGTATTACTCTCCCAATTAAATTCCCCTTCTGAAGGGAATGGTGTTTTGCTTTCAAATTGGAACTTCATGGTGTTGAAAATGTCATTATAGTTAAAGCTTATGGTAGCACGATCTTCAAGACAACTGTAGCGTAGACCTGTGTTTACAAAATACATGGGCTTTCTGGTAAACTGTACACCTTCTTGTTCACCGCGATACATGGCAAACAAAGAAAAGGTAAGTTGCTTGGTGGCTTTGAAGTTGTTGTTCATTCTAAAATTCCAAATGGCATTCGTAACTTCTACTACTTCAGTTTCTATATCTTCTGGTAATGGTTGTTCATCTCCAGTGTTGGGTACAAATTCGGTGATTCCTTTTTGAACTTGAGAGTAAAGGTCGAAACTAGCGTTGAAACTCCACCATTTGGTAGGCTTGTAGTTGCTGGACAATTCAATACCATAGGCAGAGGTATTATCGAAATTGTCAAAGGTTAATATAGATCGTTGTAGAGTCTCGTCTGTACGGTCTACATAGATTACTCTACTAATTTGGTCTTCAATAATTCTGTAAAAAACACCAGCTGTAATCGATCCGTTCTTTACTTTTCTCGTGAAATTAGTTTCAACTGAATTGGTAAATTGTGGCAATAATTCAGGGTTTCCAAATGAAGATACCAAAGGTGTGCTCCATTGACGAATTGGGTTAATTTGTTCAATTCCGGGACGATCAACACGGCGGCTATAACTTAATTGATAAGAGTTTTTATCGTTAGGGGTGTAGGTTAAAAAAGCAGAAGGGTATAATTGAAAATAATTATTTTCAAAGGGCGTTAATTCGGTTAATCCATCTTTTTGGATGGTGGTAAAAGGAGCGTTAACATCTACCTGTTCTGCCCTTAATCCTGCTTGATAGCTCCATTTTTCAAACGTTTGTCCAAATGTGGCATAGGCTGAATATATATCACGGCTATAATCAAAATCGGTATCGGGGGCCGGAACTAATTCATCTCCGTTATTAGGTACGCCATCTTCCTCGAGATTAGGGTTCATCCTGTTTGTTAAATAGCCTATTTTCGAGTCGAACAAACGCGCCTGCAATCCAACTTCAAGCTTGGTTTTGTCGTTTATAGGATTCGTGTAATCTAAATTAACTGTTGTTAGCTCACGCTTTGTGTCAACGGCATCTTCGTAATTTGGTGGAAATACAATATTTATAAAATCGAAGTCTGCATTTTCATCCTGATCAAAGTCATTGTAATCTACTTCCAGTTCAAGTTTTTCACCTTCTTTGGCAAATTTATGGTTGAACACAAAGTTGTATTCCGAGGATACATTATCAGTAGTGTTGTAGAAAATCTGGCTTTGGAGTGGTTGATTAATGTAATTGATATCCGTTACTCCAGAGCCTTTACCATTAAATAGGTTTTGATTTGTAAATACCGAAAGCGTGTTGTTGTCGTTTAGATAAAAGTCCAGCCCCACCTTAAAAAGGTGAGATTTGTTATTGTTGTCGAAGTTGAAAAATTGCTGGGAGCCATTAGTGAACCTGGTTACGTAACCAGAATTTACATATTTTCCAGTATTGGCACCGTAGTTACCATAGACATTAAATTTTCCATGTCGGTAGTTCATATCAACTGAACTATTGAATTTAGCTTCAATCTCCTTAGTTAGTCCAATATTAACATTACCGTTAAAACCGATATTTGTGTTTTTATAAAGAATGATATTAATGATTCCACTCATCCCTTCAGGATTATATTTTGCTGAAGGATTGGTAATCAATTCAATTTGCTTGATTGAGGTTGAAGGGATTTGTCGTAACAGCTGTGCTACTGGGATATTTGAGAGTTTGCCATCAACCATAACCCTTACGTTTTCGTTCCCTCGAAGGCTAATGTTTCCAGTTTGTTGGTCTACACTTACAGAAGGAATGTTGTTCATGATATCTGTGGCTGTAGCTCCAGATGTTGTTAGGTCTTTTCCAACGTTAACAACCTTTCGGTCTACTTTCTGTTCAATGGTGGATACTTCGGCAACAATTGTTACTTCATTGAGTTCTGCTAAGTCTTCTACCAGTTTAATGTCGCCAAGATCTATGTTGTTGTTTGATGAAGTGATATTTATTTCTCTAGATTCGGTTTTAAAACCAACGTATTGTATGGAAACCATGGCCTTTCCAATTGGAATGCCAATAATTTTAAATTTTCCACTGTCATCGGTTATGCCTCCAGTTAGAGTTTTTCCCTGCATGTTCTTAACTACAACAGTTACATAGGGTAATGGAGCATTTAGGGAAGCGTCAATAACTCTTCCTTTTACAGAGCCTGTTCTAAGATTGTCATCGACGACAGAAGTTTGGGCTTGCAAAACCAATGAGATTAAAAAGATACTGACGGTTAAAATGTGTTTCATTTTTGGCTGGTTATTTTGAATGATGATGTATTGTTGTTATATTCAAAGACGTTACTTTTACAGTATAGTTACTGGGTTTAACATAACTTAACAGCACTTTAACAGATGGCAGAAAAAACTTTAGTGCTTGGAGCATCATTGAATTCCGGAAGATATTCACACATGGCAATTCATCAGCTGGTAAGGTCGAATATTGATGTTGTAGCAATCGGTAAAAAGAAGGGGGTTGTGGCGGGTATTTCTATTGATGAGAAACTAGTTCCATACAAAGGGGTAGATACTGTTACTCTTTATTTAAACTCTAGCAATCAAAAACAGTTTTATGGTTATATCATTGGATTGAAACCAAGACGCGTCATTTTTAACCCTGGGACAGAGAATCCAGAGTTTTATTTGTTACTTAAAGATAACGGAATTCAGGTCCAACAAGCATGTACCCTAGTGCTGCTTTCTACGAATCAGTATTAAGCCGAGGAAAGTAAGAAGTCCGTTTAAAATCAAGATGAAAAATCCAAACTCAAACCCAAACCAATCCAAGCTGTTTTTACTGATGATGTAAGACAGTATTGGAGAAGCAATCGCAACAATAGGAATAAGCTTGTCTTTTACGTTCCATTTTGTGAAGAGCCCAAAACTGTACAATCCTAGCAAAGGCCCGTAGGTATATCCTGCAAAAACAAACAGTTTTGCAATGACACTTTCATCTTTAATAATGTATTTAAAGGCAATAATTACAAGAATGAGAAGAAGGGAGATAAGTACATGAATTCGCTTTCTAATGCTAACCTGTTGTTTTTTATTGTATTTCTTTTCAATGTCAAGTATATCAATACTAAAAGACGTTGTTAACGATGTTAAGGCACTGTCGGCACTACTGTATGCTGCTGCAATCAGTCCTAAGGTGAAAAACACAAAAACGGTAATGTTGAGGTGGTCTTTTGCAAGAATAGGGAAAAGGTCGTCTTTATGGGCGTCAATGCCATTTTGCCGGGCGTAAACCGTTAATAGTAATCCTAAACACAAAAAGAAGAAGTTAACTATGGTCAATACAATGGTAAACCAAAACATGTTTTTTTGAGCATCCCTTAGAGTCTTACAGGTTAAATTCTTTTGCATCATATCCTGGTCTAGCCCCGTCATAACTATAGCAATGAACGCACCTGATATAAATTGTTTCCAAAAGTAATTAGCCGATTTAAAATCGTCGAAAAAGAAGGTTTTAGACAGGTTGTTGTCCAAAATATAGCCAAGTAAGTTATTGCCGTTAATACCAAGATCATCGCTTACATAATAAACGGCAACCCCAACAGCTATTAGCATAAACAAGGTTTGTAAAGTATCGGTCCAAACAATGGTTTTTATTCCAGACTTAAAAGTGTATAGCCAAATAAGTAGGACGGTTATGGTAACAGTTTGCCAAAACTCAATACCTAGCTCATCAAACATGATAATTTGAAGTACATTGGCTACTAAATACAGTCTAAAACTGGCACCTACAACACGCGACAATAAAAAGAATGATGCGCCTGTTTTATAGGCGTAATTGCCAAAACGGCTTTCAAGATAAGTATAGATTGAAGTTAAGTTGAGTTTATAGTATAAGGGTAATAACACAGTGCCTATAACTAAATAGCCGATGATATAACCCAAAACAACTTGCATATATCCAAATTGAGATGCTTCAATCCACCCGGGTACAGATATAAACGTAACCCCAGATAATGAAGCACCTATCATACCGAAGGCTACAACATACCAAGGAGATTGTTTGTTAGCTTTAAAAAAGGCGTCGTTGTCGGCTTTTTTTCCAGTGAAATATGAGATTAATATAAGAACTCCAAAGTAGGAAGCGATTAATAGTAGAATTTGAGTAGCGTTCATAAAGTGTATTTCTGAAGCCAAAATACAAATTACAATGGTTTCGGGAATTATTCTTTGACCGAAAATGAGTAATTTCGCAGCTATGGAATTCTCCTCTAAATTACTTGAAAACGCAGTAAACGAAATGTCGCAGCTACCTGGAATTGGTAAGCGTACGGCATTGCGTTTGGTATTGCATTTGTTAAAGCAGCCTGAAGAACAGACTTCTAAACTGTCGTTGGCGCTCTCGAATATGCGCAATGAAATAAAGTTTTGCAAGTCCTGTCATAACATTAGCGATGTGGCGTTGTGTGAAATATGTTCCAATCCAAACCGTAATGCTGAGGTAATTTGTGTGGTGGAGGATGTTCGCGATGTTATGGCAATTGAAAATACTAGTTCGTTTAAAGGACTTTACCATGTGTTGGGTGGTAAGATATCACCTATGGATGGTGTTGGCCCTCAGGATCTTACAATAGACCCGCTTGTTGATAAAGTTAAATCCGGAGGCGTAAAAGAGTTAATATTTGCCTTGAGTTCTACCATGGAAGGGGATACAACCAATTTCTACATCTACAAACAAATTCAAGGTTGCGATGTTACAATGACCACTATTGCCAGAGGTATCTCCGTTGGAGATGAACTGGAGTATGCCGATGAGGTAACCTTGGGGCGTAGCATTGTAAACCGTATCCCTTTTGAATCTTCTTTAAAGTCATAATTGCAATTTGAAGCTATCCGTTGTAATACTTAATTATAATGTGCGCTACTTTCTTGAGTTGTGCATAAAAAGTGTTGAAACAGCTATAGCTAACATTGATGCCGAGATTATTGTAGTAGATAATCAGTCTAGTGATGATAGTTGTCAAATGGTGAAAGATTTGTTTCCTAAAGTGAAATTGATTGAAAACGACAACAACGAAGGGTTTTCAAAAGGAAATAATATAGGTGTGGCACAAGCCAAGGGAAAGTATGTTTGCATTTTAAATCCAGATACGGTATTGGCTGAAGATACTTTCGAAAAACTTTTTCAGTTTATTAATTCTATAGAAAATATTGGGATTGTAGGTTGTAAACTTATTGATGGAACTGGAAAATTTTTACCTGAGAGCAAGCGCAATGTTCCTACTCCCAAAGTAGCCCTCCAGAAAATAATGGGCAATACAGAGCCGTATTATGTTAATAGACTTCAGCCTAATGAAACAGGCAAAGTAGATATTCTTGTGGGGGCTTTTATGATGATAAAACGTGAAGTGTACAATCAGGTTAAAGGCTTCGACGAAGATTATTTTATGTATGGGGAAGATATCGATCTCTCCTATAAGGTGATTAAGGCCGGTTACAATAACTATTATTTTGGGGGTACTACGGTAATTCACTACAAAGGGGAAAGCACGTTAAAGGATAGAACTTATGCCAAGCGCTTTAATGGCTCCATGCATACGTTTTTTAAAAAACACTTTAAAAAGCATCAGTTGTTTGATTGGTGTATAACTCTAGGTGTGAAAACAATTACATTGATTAATCCCAAGCCAAAGCGTTCAACAATTAATGTGAATGGATATGTATTGTTTTCGGACGCGAACATCGAAAGCTTAAAAAAGGTATTGTCTCCAATTAGAGTAGTATCAAGTGTTGATGATATTGAGGATGGCGAACAGCTTATTTTTGATAGTGAAAAAATGTCCTTTTCTAAAATTATTCAAATTATTGAAGATTTGGTGAAAAGGGATATTACATTTAAAATCCATCCCAAAAATTCACAATTTATTATTGGCAGTAATAGTTCTGTTGGTCGGGGTGAAATTGTACATTTGGGGAAGTAAAATCTGAAAGAGAAATAATTTAGTAATATTAATTTGTTGCAGAATGTTAAGTCGATTATGGCTTTTTTAGTTAATTTTGCAAGCATTAAAAGAAAAATAGACCTTACGTTATAAATATGGCAAGATTTGAACTTAAATTACCGAAAATGGGAGAGAGTGTTGCTGAGGCAACAATTACCTCTTGGTTAAAAGAAGTTGGAGATACTATAGAATCAGATGAAGCAGTTTTGGAAATCGCTACAGATAAAGTAGATAGCGAGGTTCCTAGTGAAGTTGATGGTGTACTGGTAGAAAAACTGTTTGGTGAAGACGATGTAGTTCAAGTAGGGCAAACCATTGCAATTATAGAAACCGATTCCGATGTAGCATCAACAGATAGTGGAGTATCAGCTGCTCCTCAAGCTAAAGAAGAAGCTCCTGCTGAAGCAGTAGCAGAGGTGTCTAAAACTGTAGAAACAGCGCAGGCAACTACGGCTACAGTGACTTCTACCGATGATCGTTTTTACTCTCCGTTGGTAAAGAGTATCGCTAAGGAAGAAGGGATAACTCAAGGAGAACTTGATGCTATTGCTGGTACAGGTAAAGATGGACGTGTTACCAAAAACGATATTTTGGGTTATCTTGAAAACCGTGGCGCAAAACCAGCCGCTGCTCCAGCACAGCCAAAGCCAGCTGCAGCACCAGCTCCTAAAGCCACTCAAACAGCTCCTGTTGTTGCTAGTGGGGAAGACGAAATCATCGAGATGACAAGAATGGGCAAGCTAATAGCTCATCATATGGTAGAGTCGGTACAGACTTCTGCTCACGTACAAAGCTTCATTGAAGCCGATGTAACCAATATTTGGAACTGGAGAAAGAAAGTAAAAGATGCTTTCTTCAAGCGTGAAGGCGAGAACTTGACCTTTACTCCAATTTTTATGGAAGCTATTGCTAAAGCGCTTCGTGATTTCCCAATGATGAACATTTCAGTTCAAGGTGATAAAATCATCAAAAAGAAAAATATCAACTTAGGAATGGCGGCTGCCTTACCAGATGGTAACCTAATAGTTCCTGTAATTAAGAATGCAGACCAATTGAACTTGGTTGGTATGACAAAGCAGGTGAACGATTTGGCTGGTCGTGCTAGAGCTAACCAGTTAAAACCGGACGATATTCAAGGCGGAACATATACAGTGACAAACGTAGGGACGTTTGGAAGTATTATGGGTACACCTATTATCAATCAGCCTCAAGTAGGAATCTTGGCTTTAGGAGCTATCCGTAAAACACCTGCTGTCGTGGAAACACCAGAGGGAGATTTTATTGGTATTCGTTACAAAATGTTCTTGTCGCACTCTTACGATCACCGTGTTGTAAATGGTGCTTTGGGAGGTCAGTTTGTGAAAGCTGTAAAAGATTACTTAGAAGCTTGGGATATGAATAGAGAAATTTAATACCCTATATAAATTAAGAAAACCCAGCCTTTCGGTTGGGTTTTTTTATTTTCCTGCCATAACATAATTATTACCTTTACGCATTCATTAAAAAAATAAAAATGACACTGAATCTTAGCAAACCAATCTGTTTTTTTGATCTAGAAACCACCGGAGTAAACATTACCAAAGACCGTATTGTTGAAATCGCTGTGTTAAAAGTACACCCAAACGGAAAGGAAGAGCGCCATACATGGTTAGTAAACCCAGAAATGCCAATACCTAAAGAGTCATCGGATATTCATGGGATTACAGATGAAAAGGTAGCGAATGCTCCAACATTTTCAGAGTTGGCTAAGGAAGTTCAAAATTTAATAAAGGATTCAGACTTAGCTGGGTTTAACTCAAACCGGTTCGATATCCCTCTTTTGGCTGAAGAAATGCTCCGTGCTGAGGTTGATTTCGATATGAAAAACAGGTTAGCTATAGATGTGCAGACTATTTTTCATAAAATGGAACAACGAACTTTAAGCGCGGCTTATAAGTTTTACTGTGATAAGAATTTGGATAATGCCCATAGTGCCGGAGCAGATACAGATGCTACTTATGAGGTTCTTAAAGCTCAGGTTGAAAAATACGATGAACTTGAAAACGATGCCAAGTTTTTGGCTGAATTCAGTGCCCATAAAAAGTTTGCCGATTTTGCTGGCTTCATCATATTCAATAAAAAGGGAGAAGAGTGTTTTTCTTTTGGAAAGCATAAAAACAAACGAGTAGTTGATGTTTTGGAAAGTGAACCAGGTTATTTCGGGTGGTTGCTTAATGCCGATTTTCCGTTGTATACAAAAAAGGTGCTCACTGCCATTAAGCTAAGGGATTTTAATAATAAGTTGGGATAGTTCTAATATTATACAATAATGAAACTAATCTGTATAGGAAGAAATTACACAGAGCATATTGATGAGTTGGGAAATGAAAAGCCAACTGAGCCTGTAATTTTTATAAAACCGGACACAGCCATTTTGCTTAAAAAACAACCGTTTTTTATTCCCGATTTTTCAGATGATGTTCATCATGAAGTTGAGGTTTTGGTTAAAATCAATCGCGTAGGTAAGTATATTGATAGAAAATTTGCTCATAAATACTATAGTGAAATAGGATTAGGAATAGACTTTACCGCTAGGGATTTGCAGCAGGAACTAAAGTCTAAAGGATTGCCTTGGGAACGCGCCAAATCGTTTGATGGTGCTGCAGTTGTGGGTAAATGGCTGCCTAAGGAAGAGTTAGGAGATCTTAATGACTTATCGTTTTCCCTCAAAAAAAATGAGGAAATTGTACAGCAAGGAAACACTTCCCATATGCTCTGGAAAATTGATGAAATTATAGAATATGTTTCAAAATATTTCACTTTAAAGATTGGAGATATTATCTTTACGGGAACCCCGGCAGGAGTGGGCAAGGTTTCAGCCAATGATCGCCTAATGGGTTATATTAATAATACTCAGATCTTTTCAATAAATGTGAAATAACCATGGAAGAACATTATAAGCTATATAGGGTACGTGATTTGGCAGATGGCGATGAGGATTTTATCATGGCCTTGGCTCAAACCTTTTTGGAGGAAATACCCGAAGATGCTCAAATTTTAAAGGAGGCTGTTGCTAAAAAGGATTATAATACCTCCTATAAAACGGCCCATAAAATGAAGCCAACTATCGATATGTTCGAGCTTGGTGTCATGGACGAGCTTATTATAGTTCAAGATTGGGGAAAGTTCGAAAAGACCGGTGAAGATGTATCTGAACAGCTAGATGTTGTGCTCACCGCAATAGAAAATGCTTCAAATGAAATCAGATCTGATTTTAATTTATAAATAATGCAAGCCGAAATCATTACAATTGGCGATGAAATTCTCATCGGTCAAATTGTTGATACCAATTCAGCCTATATCTCCAAGGAGCTTAATAAAATTGGAGTGTCTGTGTACCAAATCACTTCAGTTCAAGACGATAGAGAGCATATCTTAAAGGCTCTAAAAGAAGCAGAAGATAATGCTGATATTGTTGTTGTTACAGGAGGTTTGGGGCCTACCAAAGACGATATCACTAAACATACTTTTGCTGAATATTTTGAGGACAACTTGGTGCTTGACGAAAGTGTGTTGAAACATGTGGAGGAGTTATTTGCAAAATACCTGTCTACTCCAATTTCTAACTTGAATCGTGATCAGGCTTTGGTGCCTTCAAAAGCTACTGTTTTACCAAATGACCATGGGACAGCTCCTGGCATGTGGTTTAATAAAGGTGAAAAGGTATTTGTCTCGCTACCAGGAGTACCGTATGAGATGAAAGCTTTAATGAAAAAGGAGGTGATGCCAAGGTTGAAGGCTACCTATAACTTTCCGAGCATACTTCACAAAACACTTATAACTTATGGTTTGGGAGAAAGTGCCTTGGCTGAACGATTGGAGCAATGGGAAGATAGTTTGCCAAACCATATAAAGTTAGCTTACTTGCCTAATTTAGGGAAAGTGAGATTACGATTAACAGCTAAAGGGCAATATGCAGAAGGTCTTAAAAAAGATGTTGATGCTCAAATAGAACGAGTCATGTCTCTAATCGAAGATATTTTTATAGGCTTTGAGGATGACGTTGAAAGTATCGAAGAATTGATAGGTCGGTTACTGGTTAGTTCTGGTAAAACTTTGGCTACTGCCGAAAGTTGTACTGGAGGTACAATAGCCCAAAAGATTACTTCTCATCCTGGTGCATCAGAGTACTTTAAAGGGAGTGTTGTGAGTTATGCAACTGACATAAAAACAAAGGTATTGGGAGTGCCACCGGAATTGATAAAAAAACATACCGTTGTGAGTTCCGAAGTGGCAAGAGCAATGGCTCAAGGTGTTTTGAATTTATATAATGTTGATTATGCCTTAGCTACAACAGGAAATGCTGGCCCCGAAAAAGGAGAATCCGATGCTGATGTAGGAACGGTTTTCATCGCTTTGGCCAGTAAAAATGGAGTGTTTGCTAAAGAGTTTCATTTTGGAAATCACCGTACAAAAGTGATTAATAAATCGGTTAACAAAGCTTTTGAATTACTTAAAGTGGAAATTTTAAAAAAATGATAAGGTTTAAGTTGTTAGGAAATAAAGAATTTGTATATTTGCACCTCGTTTTGAAATAACATCATTTAAAGCTTAGAAACAATGTCAAGAGTTTGTGAACTTACTGGGAAGAAGGCAATGGTTGGAAACAACGTGTCTCACGCTATGAATAAAACTAAACGTAAATTCAACGCTAATTTAGTGAAGAAACGTTTCTATATTCCTGAAGAAGATAAATGGATAACCTTAAAAGTTTCTACATCTGCTTTGAAAACCATCAACAAAATAGGGATCTCTGCAGCTATTAAAGAAGCTAAAGCTAAAGGGTTTTTAAAATAATAGCCACATTTAAAAATTAAGGACAATGGCAAAAAAAGGTAACAGAGTACAGGTAATCTTAGAGTGTACTGAGCACAAAGAGTCTGGTATGCCAGGAACTTCGAGATACATTACAACCAAAAACAAAAAGAATACTCCTGATAGAATGGAAATAAAGAAATTTAATCCAATCTTGAAGAGAATGACTATTCATAAAGAAATTAAATAATTGAGTCATGGCAAAGAAATCAGTAGCAACATTACAGACAGGATCTAAAAGATTGACAAAAGCTATAAAGATGGTAAAGTCTCCAAAATCTGGAGCTTACATGTTCGTTGAGTCAATTATGTCACCAGAAGAAGTTAACGATTGGTTAAATAAGCAATAATCAAACTCGTACAGATATAAAAAAGCAGCTTTCATTTTCGTGAGAGCTGCTTTTTATTTTATATTTTAAAAACGGTTTAGTGACATTTTTTCATGCATCGGTTTTAGGCAGGAATTTTGTTAACCTCAATTCATCTAATTATTCTAACTCATGAGTTTTTTTAAGAAAATATTTTCTTCAGAAAAAAAGGAAACCTTAGATAAAGGACTGGAGAAAACCAAAACAAGCTTTTTTAATAAGTTAAGTAAGGCAGTTGCTGGAAAAAGTAAGGTAGATGATGATGTTCTAGATAATTTAGAGGAGGTACTTGTAAGCAGTGACGTAGGTGTAAATACAACGCTTAAAGTTATTGAGCGCATTGAAGAGCGCGTAGCCAAGGATAAGTATTTAGGTACCTCAGAGCTTAATGACATTCTTCGTGAAGAAATTGCCAGCCTTTTGTCCGAAACTAATGTTGGAGAGGCAACCGACTTTTCCATTCCTAAGGATAAAAAACCTTATGTATTGATGGTTGTTGGTGTTAATGGTGTTGGAAAAACCACTACAATTGGTAAGTTAGCTTATCAGTTTAAAAAGAAAGGCCTAAATGTAGTTTTAGGTGCAGCCGATACGTTTAGAGCAGCAGCCATAGACCAACTACAGGTATGGGCCGATAGAGTTGACGTGCCAATCGTTAAGCAAGCAATGGGAAGCGATCCCGCTTCTGTAGCATACGATACCCTTCAGAGTGCTGTCTCACAAAATGCGGATGTTGTAATTATAGATACTGCTGGGCGTTTACATAATAAGGTTAACTTAATGAACGAGCTGACCAAAGTTAAGCGTGTTATGCAGAAAGTAATTGGTGATGCACCTCATGACGTTTTGTTGGTTCTTGATGGATCTACAGGTCAAAACGCCTTTGAGCAGGCGAAACAGTTTACAGCTGCAACCGAAGTAACTTCGCTGGCTGTTACAAAGCTTGATGGTACTGCCAAAGGAGGTGTAGTTATAGGTATTAGTGACCAATTTAAAATTCCCGTTAAGTATATTGGAGTAGGTGAAGGAATAGAAGACCTTCAGGTATTCAACAAGTTTGAGTTTGTTGATTCATTTTTTAAATAAGATTTAGGAGAGGCTTAATCGCCATTTTGGATAGAAAGAAAACGATATGCGCACAAAATCACTTAAAAAGAACAAGATAAATGTAGTAACACTAGGCTGTAGTAAAAACGTTTACGATAGCGAAGTCTTGATGGGGCAACTTAAAGCCAATGGTAAGGAAGTAGCCTATGAGGAAGAAGGAAATGTTGTTGTGATAAACACTTGTGGTTTTATCAATAATGCTAAGGAGGAAAGTGTAAATACTATCCTTGAGTATGTTCAGAAGAAGGAAGAGGGCGTTGTAGATAAGGTGTTTGTTACAGGTTGTTTGAGTGAGCGCTATAAGCCAGATCTTGAAGCTGAAATACCTAACGTTGACCAATATTTTGGAACAACTGAACTGCCACATCTTCTTAAGGCATTAGGTGCCGACTATAAGCATGAATTAATAGGAGAGCGTTTAACGACTACACCTAAAAATTACGCTTATTTAAAAATTGCTGAAGGATGTGATCGTCCTTGTAGTTTCTGTGCTATCCCGTTAATGCGTGGTAAGCATCGTTCTACTCCAATAGAAGATTTGGTGATTGAAGCTGAAAAGCTTGCTGCTAATGGTGTTAAGGAGCTAATCTTAATTGCACAAGACCTTACTTACTACGGTCTTGATCTTTATAAAAAACGAAATCTTGCCGAACTGTTACAAGCTTTGGTAAAAGTAGATGGGATAGAGTGGATTCGTTTGCATTATGCCTTCCCAACAGGATTTCCAATGGATGTTTTGGAGGTGATGAAAAACGAGCCTAAGATTTGTAACTATATCGATATTCCGTTACAGCATATTTCCGACCGTATTCTTAAGAGTATGCGTAGGGGAACAACCCAAGAGAAAACTACTAAACTCTTGAAGGAATTTAGAGAAGCTGTTCCAGGAATGACCATTAGAACAACTTTGATTGTTGGTTATCCTGGTGAGACAGAAGAAGATTTCCAAACCCTTAAGCAATGGGTGAAAGATATGCGTTTTGAACGTTTAGGATGTTTTACCTATTCTCACGAAGAAAATACACATGCTTATAATCTTGAGGATGATGTTCTAGAAGAAGTTAAACAGGAACGTGCCAATGAGATTATGGAAATCCAGTCTCAAATCTCTTGGGAACTGAACCAAGAAAAGATAGGACAAGAGTTTAAAGTTGTTATCGATAGAAAAGAAGGAAACTATTTTATTGGTCGTACAGAATTTGATTCTCCAGATGTGGATAATGAAGTGCTTATTGATGCATCTACAACATATCTGAAAACGGGAGAATATGCAACCGTTAAAATTACAGATGCTGCAGACTTCGACCTTTATGCTGAAGTGGTTTTAAGTTAATTTTAAGACTGTATATTGTATCTTTACAACTCAAATTGTAAAGGTAAACTATGCCAACAGACTGTATCCCCTTTAGAGAAACTAACTATTTTTCTGAACTTATTTGCGATTACCTCGATGAAAAGGAAACCTTAAAACCATTCTATAATAGGTTTCCTAAACATGAAAACTTTCAAGCCCAAATTGAGGAGAAAAAAACATGGTTCCCTAAGAAGAATCGTGAGGTTTTAGTGAAGGTTTTAAAGGAACAGTATTTAGGTGTCACTGCGTCTCAGTTAACCTTTCAAAATATAGAGGCCTTAGCGAATGATAATAGTTTTACTATTACAACTGGTCATCAGTTAAACTTATTTACAGGGCCGTTGTACTTTCTTTATAAGATAGTTTCAACAATAAATCTCACCAAAGAACTAAAAAAAGAGTATCCAAAATATAATTTTGTTCCAGTATACTGGATGGCTACTGAAGATCATGATTTTGATGAAATAAATTTCTTCAATTTTAAAGGGAAGAAAATTCTATGGAATAGAGATGCCACTGGAGCTGTTGGAGAATTGCCTACTGCAAGTTTAGAAACGGTATTCGAAAGGTTTTCAGGAGAACTTGGAGTAGGAAAAAATGCAGATGAGATTAGAAACCTGTTTAAAAAAGCATATTTAAAACATAATAATCTAGCTAACGCCACTCGTTTTCTTGCTAATGAATTGTTTGGAGAATACGGATTGGTAATAATCGATGCAAACAATACAGATTTGAAACGTCTGTTTGTTCCATATAAGGAAATGGAATTTGGTGATCAAACGTCTTATAAGGCGGTTAGTGAAACTAATAATCGTTTAAATGCAATTCCTGATAGTAACTATAATATTCAGGTTAACCCCAGAGAAATTAATCTTTTTTATTTAAAGAATGGGTTGCGTGAACGAATTGTTCAGGAAGGTGAACAATTCAAAGTTTTGGAAACAGAGATTTCCTTTTCAGAGAATGAGCTTGAAGATGAACTGAAAAATCATCCTGAGAGATTTTCCCCAAATGTAATCATGCGTCCTTTGTATCAAGAGGTTATACTTCCTAATCTTTGTTACATCGGTGGGGGAGGTGAATTAGCCTATTGGTTACAGTTAAAAGCGTATTTTAAACAAGTATCAGTGCCATTTCCTATGCTATTGTTAAGAAATTCTGTGTTGGTTGAAAGTGAGAAGCAGGCCGAAAAGCTTCAAAATTTAGGAGTTTCAAATAAAGATATTTTCCTCAAGAGAAACGAGCTTATCAATAAAAAAGTAAGGGAGATTTCCAATATCGATATTGATTTCAGTCCACAAAAAGAACATCTAAAACAGCAGTTTGAAGGACTTTATGAACTTGCAGAACAAACAGACAAATCTTTTCTCGGAGCGGTAAAAGCTCAAGAGCAAAAACAAATCAAAGGTTTGGAACATTTGGAAAAGCGCTTACTAAAGGCTCAAAAGCGTGTTTTAAAAGACGAGATAACGCGAATGACAGATCTTCAAGAAGAGCTGTTCCCGGGACAGACACTTCAAGAGCGTAAACTTAATTTTTCGGAACTTTATATTGAATATGGAGATCGATTAATTCAACAGTTAATGTTAAATTTGCAACCATTAAAAGGGGAGTTTATTATACTGAAACTGTAATTAGTTAAAACATGCACAAGATTGATATAGACCTGATTGAGATGACATTGGATGTCATGAAATACGCCATTGATAGAATTTCAGCGGTGGAGCGTAAGATTGGTAAGCCTAGGAAGGAAGAAGATTTAAAAGCATTGATAGGTGAAACTATTACCCCTAAAGGCGTTGGAGGGGAATATGCATTCAACTTGTGGAAACAGCACTTAATGCACGCCAACGTACCAGTAGACCATCCACGTAACTTGGCATTTGTACCAGCTTCACCTACACGGGCAGCTGTTATGTTCGATTTAGTAACTTCAGCATCAAGTATTCACGGCGCTTATTGGATGGAAGGTGCAGGAGGGATTTACTGCGAAAATGAAGCTATGCGCTGGATTGTTTCTCTAACAGGATTACCAGAAGGAGCCTTTGGAGTATTCACTAGTGGAGGAACAGCTGCTAACCTTTCGGCCATTGTCACAGCTCGTGAAAATTGGCGTAAAAAAGATGAATCGCACAAGGGACAAAGAGGATTAATTCTTACTTCTATTGGTGCCCACTCATCTATTAAGGCTATGGCTAAAGTTGCAGATGTAGATATTCATTTGGTAGACTCAGAAGAGCGTTTAACTGGAGAAGATTTAAAGGAAGCCATAGCAGAACTTTCAGAGCAGGAGCGCAACAGGTTATTTGCAATTGTAGCAACGGGAGGTACTACCAATGCTGGTATTATTGACGACTTAGCAGGAGTAGCTAATGTATGTATGGAAGAAAACTTGTGGTTCCATGTAGATGCTGCTTATGGAGGAGGTGCTCTTATAGCGGATTCTGTTCGAGATCAGTTTGTTGGTATTGAAAAAGCAGATAGTATAACCATCGATCCCCATAAGTGGATGTTCTCTCCTTACGATTGTGGGGCAGTAATCTACAAAAATCCTGAATTGGCTAAAGAAGCACACTCACAACAGGGGTCATATTTGGACATTTTCAAGGATGAAGGTGCCCACGGATTTAATCCGGCTGAATATCAAATTCAGTTAACACGTCGTGTTAGGGGATTACCGCTTTGGTTCTCGTTAGCAATGCACGGAACAGATAAATATAAAGAAGCTGTAGAACGAGGTATTGAATTGGCTCAGATTGCAGGAAGGTTAATTGAAGAAAATCAAAATGTAGAGTTGGTTAGGGACCCTAGTTTATCGTGTGTGTTGTTTAGACGTAAGGGGTGGAAGCCTGAAGATTATACCAATTGGACGTACGATAATCATGAAAAAGGTTTTGCTTTAGTAACGCCTACCAAATGGAAAAATGGAGATACATTCGAGACCGTTTCACGATTTTGCTTTATTAATCCAGATACAACAGAAAAAGACATTCAGATGATTTTAGATACCATGGCCTAATTTTTCAAGAAAAGGGCGGTATTTTTTTTATAAATATTACTTTTGCACATGCAACATAATAACGTACTCATTTTAGACTTCGGTTCGCAGTACACGCAACTTATTGCGCGTAGAGTAAGAGAACTCAATATTTACTGCGAGATTCATCCATTTAACAAATTACCATACGATTTAGAGCGCTTTCAGGCCGTAATTCTTTCGGGAAGTCCTTACTCTGTTCGTGCAGAAGATGCACCGCATCCAGACCTTTCTGAAATTCGTGGTAAAAAACCATTATTGGCAGTTTGCTACGGTGCGCAGTATTTGGCTCATTTCTCAGGAGGAGAGGTTGCACCATCAAATACTCGTGAGTATGGTCGTGCCAACTTATCGTTTGTAAAGGATGGAGAAGCTTTCTTTAAAGGAATTTCTACTGGTAGCCAAGTTTGGATGAGCCACAGTGACACCATAAAACACTTACCAACAAATGGAGTGCTATTGGCTAGTACTCATGATGTAGAAAATGCAGCTTATAAAATTGAAGGTGAAACCACTTTCGCTATTCAATTCCACCCAGAGGTATACCACTCTACAGATGGAAAAAAATTGTTGGAGAACTTTTTAGTAGATATAGCTGGAGTAAACCAGGATTGGACACCGCAATCGTTTGTAGAAGAAACAGTTGATGCACTTAAAGAGCAGTTAGGTAACGATAAAGTTGTTCTTGGACTGTCTGGAGGGGTAGATTCTTCGGTGGCTGCGATGTTGTTGAACAAAGCAATTGGAGACAATTTATATTGTATATTCGTAAATAATGGCTTACTTCGCAAGAACGAGTTTGAGGATGTACTAGACCAATACAAGCATATGGGGCTTAACGTAAAAGGAGTAGATGCCTCGGCACGCTTTTTGGAAGCATTGGCAGGGAAGAGCGATCCAGAAGAAAAACGTAAGACCATTGGTCGTGTGTTTATAGAAGTATTTGATGATGAAGCGCATCAGCTTCAAGATGTGAAGTGGTTGGCTCAAGGAACCATTTATCCAGATGTTATTGAGAGCGTATCGGCAACTGGAGGACCTAGTGCAACAATTAAAAGTCACCATAACGTTGGAGGTTTGCCAGATTTCATGAAGTTGAAAGTAGTAGAGCCATTGAAAGCTTTGTTTAAAGATGAAGTACGACGCGTAGGTGCTTCTATGGGAATGGAAAAAGCCTTATTGGGACGCCATCCTTTCCCTGGACCAGGATTAGGAATTAGAATTTTAGGTGATATCACTGCTGAAAAAGTTCGTATTTTACAAGAAGTTGATGCAGTTTTTATTAATGGTTTAAAATCCTGGGGACTTTATGACGATGTTTGGCAAGCAGGTGCTATTTTACTACCTGTAAATAGCGTAGGCGTAATGGGAGATGAAAGAACTTACGAGCAATGTGTTGCTTTAAGAGCCGTAGAAAGTACTGATGGTATGACGGCAGATTGGGTGAATTTACCTTATGAATTTTTACAAAAAACCTCTAACGAGATAATAAATAAAGTAAAAGGCGTTAAT
The DNA here is from genome assembly GCF_028767185.1 of Mangrovimonas aestuarii. Lineage (GTDB taxonomy): Bacteria > Bacteroidota > Bacteroidia > Flavobacteriales > Flavobacteriaceae > Mangrovimonas_B > Mangrovimonas_B aestuarii. The sequence continues at coordinate 39,483 of NZ_JARACK010000007.1, read as the reverse complement.
AGAGTAGTATACGATATTAGCTCCAAGCCACCAGCCACTATTGAGTGGGAATAATTAAAAATCTACTATGAAACAACTTGTATTTATCCTTTCTATAGTTTTTGTCATGTTATCATCTCAACTTCATGCGCAGAATTACAGTACGCATAAAGTGAGACAGGGAGAAACTATAGAAGGGATAGCCAAGAAGTATTTGGTTACCCCTTACGAAATCTATGCCTTAAACCCAGATGCCAAAAAAGGGCTTTCAGCCAATATGGTACTTATAATACCTAAGTCAAAAATTGCAAGTAAGCAACAGACAAAGGTTGTAAAAGAACTTAAAGGGTTTAAAGAGCATAAGGTTAAGCGTAAGGAGACATTATACAGCTTGTCTAAAGAATACAATGTTGATCAAGAAGATTTAAAAAAGCACAATCCGTTTTTATATTCTGAAAATCTTAAAAAAGGACAAAAAATAAAGATTCCATTATACGAAACTACCGAAGTAGTGGAATCTTTAAGTGCTACCCAACCATATACCGTCCAACCAAAGGAAGGGAAGTGGCGTGTAGCCTATAAGTTTGGAATAACTATACCGGAACTAGAGGCGCTTAACCCTGGTATGGGAGAGGTTCTTCAAGAGGGACAAGTTGTTCAAGTGCCCAACGGAAGTGATAGAAAGCCTAAAGAGATAGATGAACGCTATGGCTATTACGAGGTTTTACCTAAAGAAGGTTATTACCGATTAAAAGTAAAATTAGGTCTCGATCAAGAACAATTAGAAGCATTAAACCCTCAGCTAAAAGAATCAGGTTTAAAGCAAGGAATGATTCTTAAAGTTCCAAATACAATTCAAGGAAGTCAAGACGAAAATGGTTTCCAAGTTGTAGATCTTACTAAAAGCATAAAGGATTTTGATACTAAGCACATAGTGGTCATGTTACCCTTTAAGCTAGATAAAGTACCGTTCGATTCTATTGCAGATACCAAAATCCACATAAAGAAAGACCCATACTTAAGTACTTCACTAGACTTTTATTCAGGTGTAGATATTGCTTTGGATTCTTTACAAAAGCTAGGCGTTTCATTAAAGGTTGATGTGGTTGATACTAATAACCAAATGAGCCACCTAAATAGAATACTTTCGACTATTGACTTTGAGAATGTTGATGCTGTTGTGGGGCCTTTAATGTCGAAGAATGTAGATAAAATTTCGACTGAGTTGCAATCGTTTAATGTGCCAGTCGTGTCACCGCTGTCCAAAAATGTGGAATTAGGAAATAATGTGTTCCAAACCATCCCTGATAGTGAGTTAATGCGTAACAAAGTGATAAACTTTGTTAAATCTGATACTTTGAACAAACATATAGTTGTAATTTCTGACTCAAATCATACTGATTCTAGCAATAACCTCAAGCAAATTTTCCCTGCGGCTACTACTGTGAAATCAAGAAAGGATAAGGAAGGTAGAGAAGCCAACTATATCTTGGTAGAAGATATAGCAAAGGTATTGACGCCAGGAAGAAATATTGTGTTCTTAGAAACCGAAAATCAAGGATTTGCTTCAAATGTGACCAGTATATTGAACTCTTTGATAAATAAAGAAACAGAAATAATTCTTGTAACTACAAACATGAATGACGCATTTGAGGGTGATGAAATTTCAAATTACCATTTATCAAAATTACAATTTCATTTTGCTACCATATCTAAAGCCTATTTAGATGATAATGTTTTCGTGAAGCAGTATTTGGATAAATATGGGGTTACCCCAAATAAAAAGGCCGTGCGTGGTTTTGATGTTACAATGGATGTAGTCCTTAGATTGGTCTCCTCAGATAACCTATACCAATCCGTCAAAGATGCCCCAATGACAGAATACGTTGAGAATAAGTTTGCATTCAAAAAGAAATTCTTTGGAGGGTACTTTAACGAAGCCGTTTATTTGGTGAAATATGATAACTTGAACATAGTTGAAGTAAAATAGTTTCATAACCATAATCAATTTTCATTGTTATCCTCAAATCAAAATCAATTAATAGAATTGGCTAATGCCAAGATGCCTTTTGGTAAGTATAAGGGTTATTATTTAGTTGATATTCCAGAATATTATTTGGTTTGGTATAAACAAAAAGGCTTTCCTAAAGGTAAGTTAGGTGAGCAAATGGCAATTGTTTACGAAGTGAAAACCAATGGGCTAGAGTCTCTATTACGTTCACTTCGACAAAAAAAACCAATAAATAATCGGTAAAGACTGAGGTTAAGAACTGTTAAGTTTTTTTTTTTTTTTTTTAATCAATGTTGTTTTTATACTTTAGGCGGCCAATAACGTAAACTAACATAAAAATCAACATGATTAAGAAATTTTTTCTATTAACACTATTTGCGGTATGCTCAACATTGTTGTATACTGGTTGTAGTGATGATGACGCTCAAAAGGGTATTCAGGCAATTACTATCTCATCTGATGCGGAAATTATTCAAGTAGGTGGAAGCTTTACATTTACCGTTATGGCCGATACAGAAGAAAATGTAACTGACAACTCTGTTTTTTACATCGATGGAAACGCCATTCAAGGAAATGTTTATACCCCAGAACAACCAGGTATGTTAAATGTCTATGCCAAGCTTCAGGTTAATGGGAAAGAGGTTGAAAGTAACGAATTAAGTTTAACAGTAAGTGAAATTCCTGTAACAGCTATTACTCTTACATCAGATATTATGAGTGCTGAGGTTGAGGGTACTTTTACATTTAATGTTATGGGAGACAATGGTTCTGATGTTACATCAGAAGCTACTTATTACGTAAACGACGAGACTATTACCGGTAATGTATTTACAACAGACCAACTAGGTACATATATCGTAAAAGCAGTTTACAATTACGAGGGAACAGATTTGCAAAGTAATGAGGTTCAAGTAGAAGTTTTACCTCAATCAACAGTTGCTACTGTTTACGATGAGATTACTTTCTTTGGAGGGTATTCGGCTACTGTTTCAGATCCCGTTCCTGATGGAGTTATTAGGTTATCAAATACATCTTATGTAGCTAAGTTAACAGATAGTCAAATTGATAACTTCAGTAACCATATGGATATGGAAGTAGTTATTAAAGCGGCTTGCGATAACTACGATAGAATTGGAAAAGTAAATCTACATTTTATGCCTAAGGATGTTGCTTACAATTCATCTAGTGTTGTTAAGAAAATGGAAATAGGGCGTTTTATTACACCATTTATGAATAAGAACTATTCGCCAGATGAAGTACCGTACATCTTTAATGTAGATAATTTAGCCGTACTTTTTAACGATACCAGTATTAGAGCGGCTTACGATTTTTGGATTGAATTTAACGTTTTTGGCACTACAGGTGCAGGTCAACAACAAGTAGCAGGTTGTGCAGGTAGTCTTGAAACTTTTAAAGGTTCTTTAAGGTTCATTTCTACTGTTGAAACTTATACACATGTACCACAATATATTGAACCGATATCCTTTTTCTTCCAATTAAAAAACTATAATTCCAATAATACTGATGTATTGGGGGAAACTGTGAAGACTTTCCAGTTTACATTGGACGAAACTATAGATAATGCTAAAATCTATTTAATTACATCCAATCACGGTGCAAATTCTGGAGGTGAAGAATATGTAAGAAGAGAGCACTATGTCTATATGGATGGAACACAGGTTGATATGTATATGCCAGGAGGTGAGTCTTGCGAACCTTACAGACAATACAATACACAAGGTAATGGAATATATGGAAGTAGTCCTAAATCAGCCTCTTGGTGGGCTGCTTGGAATAACTGGTGTCCTGGAGATAAAATCCCTATTCGTGTGTATAACCTAGGAACTATGACGGCTGGAACCCATAACTTTAAAATTGAAGTGCCAGATGCTGAGTTTGTAGGAGGAGAAGGGCATATTCCTGTTTCTGTCTATATTCAAGGAGATATCCAATAGTACTTATTTAACAAATACATAAAAAAGACCCTAATATTATTAGGGTCTTTTTTGTTTTTATACCAATTTGTGAAGGTTTTCTTTGCTATGTGTAAGCCGTTTATTATGGTTTAGATTAGGGGAAAATTAACAGCCATTCTTTCAATATATATTAATAGTTCTTTGTAAATTTGCCTGCGTTTAAAAGCGCAACATGACAAATACGAAATACATTTTTGTTACAGGAGGTGTAACCTCTTCTTTAGGTAAAGGAATTATTGCCGCATCTTTGGCAAAACTACTTCAAGCACAAGGTTATAGAACAACTATTCAAAAACTGGATCCATATATTAATGTTGATCCAGGAACATTAAATCCATATGAACATGGAGAGTGTTATGTTACTGAAGATGGAGCAGAAACTGATTTGGATCTTGGTCATTACGAGCGATTTTTAAATACACCTACAAGTCAAGCAAACAATGTTACTACAGGTAGAATTTACCAAAGCGTGATCAACAAAGAGCGCCGTGGTGAATTTTTAGGGAAAACCGTTCAGGTAATTCCTCATATTACTGATGAAATTAAAGAACGTATTCAGATTTTAGGAAAGTCAGGTGATTACGATATTGTAATTACTGAGATTGGTGGTACAGTTGGTGATATTGAATCACTACCATATATAGAGGCAGTAAGACAGCTTAAGTGGGATTTAGGAGAGGATAACGGTTTGGTTATTCATTTAACTTTGATTCCATTCTTATCTGCTGCGGGTGAATTAAAAACAAAACCAACGCAACACTCAGTAAAAACTTTAATGGAAAGTGGAGTACAGGCAGATGTTTTGGTTTGTAGAACAGAGCATGATTTACCTGCTGATATTCGCAGAAAATTAGCGCTTTTCTGTAATGTTCGTGAAGAGGCAGTAATCCAGTCTATTGATGCGTCTACAATCTACGATGTTCCAAACTTAATGTTGGAGCAAGGTTTGGATAAGGTTGTATTAAAGCGTCTTGGGTTGGACAGTTCAACGCCAGATCTTACGCGTTGGAATCAGTTTTTACAACGTCATAAAAATCCAAAGACTACTGTAACTATTGGTCTTATTGGAAAATATGTTGAACTTCAAGACTCTTACAAGTCTATTCTTGAAGCATTCATACATGCAGGTGCAGAGAATGAAGTTAAGGTAAATATAGAGTCTATTCATTCGGAGTTCCTTGATAACAATAATATTTCAGAAAAATTCGATCATTTAGATGGGGTGCTTGTAGCTCCAGGTTTTGGTGAGAGAGGTATTGAAGGAAAAATCAAAGCAGTTCAATATGTACGTGAAAATAATATTCCGTTTTTGGGAATTTGTTTGGGTATGCAAATGGCAGTGATCGAGTTTGCTCGTAACGTACTTAAACTTGAAAATGCTAATTCTACAGAAATGGATCCAGAATCTCAATATCCGGTGATTAGTCTTATGGAAGATCAAAAACACATTGAGGATAAAGGAGGAACAATGAGACTTGGTGCTTGGGCCTGCGATCTGAAAGAAGGAAGTATTGTAGAAGGTGTCTACAAAACTAACCATATCATGGAGCGTCACAGACACCGTTACGAGTTTAACAGTGAGTTTAAAGAACAAATGGAAGCTGCGGGTATGGCTGCTACAGGTTTTAACCCAGAAACTGGTTTGGTTGAAATCGTAGAAGTAAAAAATCATCCTTGGTTTGTTGGGGTTCAGTACCACCCAGAATATAAGAGTACTGTAGCCAATCCACATCCTTTGTTTGTTGCCTTTGTAAATGCAGCACTTCAGCATAAAAATAAAACTCAAGGTGCCAGTATGTCACAAAACTAAGATTGGACACCTTTTTGAAATAAAAAATAGCACTTAATAACCAAACGGCTTTTGTTGTTTGGTTTTAGTGTAGATTGTAACGGACACATTTTTAAATGGAAGAAAAAAAATTAGATTTAAGATCAATAATAGGGTTTGTCCTTATTTTTGGAATTCTATTGTTTATGCTTTGGCAACAACAGCCTACTCCAGAAGAGTTGGAAGCTGAAAAAGCAAAGCAAGAACAGATTGAGCAAGAAAAAGCTAAAGCTAAAGCCCAGGAACAGACAATCACAACTTCTGCTAAGGACTTTTCAAATGCTTCAGGAACAGATTCACTAAAACTTGTTGAATTACAGAACAAACTAGGAGCTTTTGCTTATGCTTCAACACTACCTTCTGCGACAAATAATGAAACAGAAATAGAGACTGAAAAGTTCATCTTAAAGTTTAGTAATAAGGGAGGGTATCTTTCTGAAGTTAAACTTAAGGAGTTTACGGATTTTAGAGATAATTCCATTTATTTGGTTAAAGATGGTAATACTAGTTTTAACATCAACTTCTCAACTTCAGATAATCGTGTTTTAAACACTCAAGATTTATTCTTCGAGCCAACAGTAACCAAAAATGGTGAGAATACTGTGGTTTCCATGAAACTTAAAGTGTCTGAAAACAAGTTCTTGGAGTATCGTTATGAGTTCAAGTCTAATGATTATATGATAGACTTTACTATTAAATCGCAAGGTTTGGCCAATGTGATTAATAGTTCTCAAGCGATAAACTTAGATTGGAACAAGAAAACGTATAGTTATGACAAGAGTGTAACCTACGAAAACCGTTACACACGATTAACTTATCAACATGAAGGTGATAAGATTGATAAATTGAGCCCTACAGGTGATGATGATGAGTTAGAGGAAGATGTAAATTGGATTTCTTACAGACAGCACTTCTTTAGCAGTATCCTTACATCAAAAAATCCTATTAAATCAGTAGATTTTACATCTAAAAATCTAGTTGAAAACGAAGAAGTAGATACTGTCTTCACAAAACAATACAATACAAAATTTGCATTGCAAACTAGTGGAGGAGAGCTTAACCAGGATTTAGGTCTTTATTTTGGGCCAACAGATCACACTGTACTTAAAAAATATGATATTGGTCTTGAGGACAGTATTCCATTTGGTTGGGGTATTTTCGGTTGGATTAACCGTTATGTTTTCGTGCCTTTATTTGCTTTCTTAAGCTCTATGTTGCCTTATGGTTTTGCCATTATTGTGATGACGGTTTTAATCAAATTATTATTGTCGTTCGTACAGTACAAGCAATTCTTGTCGCAGGCAAAACTTAAGGTTTTAAAGCCTGAGCTTGATGAAATTAGAGAGAAGTATAAGGACAACAAAATGAAGGCTCAACAGGAAACAATGGCCTTGCAATCTAGAGCAGGCGCTAGCCCATTGAGTGGTTGTTTGCCGGCTTTGATTCAATTGCCTGTGTTTTATGCACTTTTCCAGTTCTTTCCATCTGCTTTTGACTTAAGACAAAAAAGTTTCCTTTGGGCAGATGATTTATCGTCCTATGATATTGTAGCAAAACTTCCATTCCATATCCCATTTTATGGTGACCACGTTAGCTTGTTCCCAATATTAGCTTCTATTGCAATTTTCTTTTATATGAGAATGACAACAGGACAGCAAATGGCAACACAACCTACTCAGGAAGGGGTGCCTGATATGACCAAGATGATGAAGTATATGATCTATTTCTCACCATTAATGATGTTGTTCTTCTTTAACAACTATGCTTCTGGTTTGAGTTTGTATTACTTCATTTCTAACTTGATTAGTATTGGTATTATGTTGGTAATCAAGAATTATATTCTTGATGAAGATAAGATTCACGCTCAAATTCAAGTGAAAAAAGCCCAGCCTAAAAAGCAAAGTCGTTTCCAGAAGAAAATGCAGGAGATGATGGAGCAGGCAGAGGCTCAGCAAAAAGCACAACAACGTAAAAAACAATAAACTAAAGCTGCCTGAAAAGGCGGCTTTTTTGTTAGAACAATTGCCCATAGCCTTTTACGTTATTAAGAAGAGGTTTTAAAAAATTATTTATGAAATATTTAGTAGCTTTTTTTCTTTCTTTCTATTCAATTTTTGCCATTGGGCAAGACATTAATCAATTTGATTCTAATGGTAATCGTCACGGGGTTTGGCGTAAAAATTTCGATAAAACTAAGGTTCTACGTTATGAAGGTCAGTTTGTCCACGGTAAGGAAGTGGGAACATTTAAATTTTATAAGAACATAGATGGCAAGGCTGTTTTAACGGCCACTAAAGTGTTCAATGATAAAAATAATACATCAAAGGTGACCTTTTTAGCTTCTAATGGAAAGGTTATCAGTAAAGGGGAAATGAGCGGTAAGGCATATATCGGTGAATGGGTGTTTTTCCATAAAAATTCAGATGTATTAATGATAAAGGAACACTATAACTATGCGGGACAATTGGAGGGTAAAAGAGAAGTTTTTTATGAAAACGGACAATTGGCTCAAGTTGAACATTACAAAGAAGGTGTCCTAAACGGTATATGTACTTGGCATGCTGAAGATGGAACTCTTTTTAAAGAGTACAATTATGTTGATGGAGGATTGCATGGATCTGCAAAATATTATGACAAAGCAGGAAAGCTAATGATAGAAGGGCAGTACAAGAACAATAAGAAGCACGGCATCTGGAAGTATTACGAAGACGGAAAACTGAAGGAGGAAAAAGATTTTTCATACAAGCCAAAGTCATCTAAGAAAAAGAAATAACAGCTTATTGATATATAAGGATTTACTATGGCAACTTGAAAGAGTTGCCTTTTTATTTTTTAATTTTGCAGCATGAAACGCGTAATAGTAGGACTTTCTGGAGGTGTAGACTCCAGTGTAGCAGCTTATTTGCTTAAAGAGCAAGGATACGAGGTCATTGGTCTGTTTATGAAGAACTGGCACGATGACTCTGTAACCATTTCCAACGAATGCCCTTGGTTGGACGATAGTAACGATGCGATGCTGGTAGCTGAAAAGTTGGGTATTCCATTTCAAACCGTGGATTTGAGCGAGCAGTACAAAGAACGTATTGTAGATTATATGTTCAATGAATATGAGAAAGGAAGAACACCAAACCCAGATGTGCTTTGTAATCGTGAGATTAAGTTCGACGTGTTTATGAAAATAGCAATGGGGCTTGGTGCGGATTTCGTTGCTACGGGTCACTATTGTCGTAAAGCAACCATCGAAAAAGATGGTAAAGAAATCCATCAGCTTTTGGCTGGAGTGGATAATAATAAAGATCAATCGTATTTTCTTTGTCAGTTGTCGCAGGATCAATTATCTAAAGCGTTGTTTCCAATAGGGGAGTTGACAAAACCAGAAGTACGTGAAATTGCATCGAAACTTGATTTGGTTACTGCTGATAAAAAAGATTCCCAAGGCTTGTGTTTCATTGGAAAGGTGAGATTACCAGAGTTTCTTCAACAGCAATTAAAACCAAAGGAAGGTGTAATCGTAGAAATAGACCAGACCGATTCTGTATACAATGGAGAGGTACCGCAATTCGAAAATAAAGTAGACGAACTTAATTATCTTGCCAAAAAATATTCTTACCAAAAAGAGCAAGGAAAAATAGTAGGGAAACATCAAGGAGCTCATTATTTTACTAAAGGTCAGCGTAAAGGACTAGCTGTAGGAGGGACTCCAGAACCATTATTTGTAATTGATACAGATGTTCAGGAGAATGTAATTTATACGGGCCAAGGTAAAACCCATCCAGGATTGTTAAGACGAGCACTATTTGTAACAAATGATGAATTACATTGGGTTCGTGAAGACTTGGCGCTTAACGAAGGAGAGTCGATGCCTGTAAAAGCGCGAATTCGCTATAGACAAACTCTAGAAAGTGCAATGCTTCATAAAGTGGAGAATGGACTTTTTGTTGAATTTGATAATCCTCAATCGGCAATTACAGAAGGGCAGTTTGTAGCTTGGTACCTTAATGATGAATTAGTAGGTTCAGGTGTAATTTCGTAACTTTTCACGGAATTATACCAAGGCTATGAAAAAACTGTTTTTACTTTTTATTTTAATGTCTTCCAGTGCTGGATTCTCACAGGAAGATGCTTGGGTATATTTAACGGATAAAGAAAATGTATCTCAGGCATTAGCAAATCCGATAATCATATTGACCCAACAGGCAATCGATAGAAAAAATGCTCATGGGGTACTTATCGATGTTCGCGATGTTCCGGTTAACGAATCCTATATTTCCCAATTAAAAGCCCAAACGGGAATTTTAGTAATGGCTAAATCCAAGTGGTTTAATGCTGTTCACGTTAGGGGAAATCAGGCTGATATTTTAGCTTTGGAATCTCTAGTTTTTGTAGACAGCATAGTTTATGCCAATCACAGTTTGAATACAACTTCACGGACTGAGCAGATTCAGAATAAATGGGATTTAGAAAACACCTTAACCGATTTCAATTATGGGAATGCCCTTAATCAAATTCAAATGTTCAACGGAGATCAATTACATCTTTTAGACTATACAGGCTCAGGTATGATTGTTGCTGTAATGGATGCAGGTTTCCCTAATGTAGACACTATGGATGGTTTTGAGCGGCTAAGAAATGATGGGAATCTAATGGGAGGTTATGATTTTGTTGATGCTACTTCTAATATTTATGCCAACACCACAAGTAATCACGGCACTTGGGTATTAAGTACGATGTCTGGTTATGTGGAGAATCAATATGTTGGCACTGCGCCAGATGCAACCTATTACTTATTTAGAACTGAAGATGCTACTTCCGAAAATCCTGTTGAGGAAAGTTATTGGGTAGAAGCAGCCGAACGTGCCGATAGTTTAGGTGTGGATGTAATTAATACGTCTTTGGGTTATACTGTTTATGATAATTCTGATTACAGTTACACCCCTGCTGATATGAATGGCAATACAGCCTTTATAACCAAAGGCGCAAACATTGCATTTGAAAAGGGCATGTTATTGGTTAATTCTGCAGGTAATTCAGGGAATAACACTTGGAGTATAGTGGGAGCTCCAGCTGATGCTGAAGGAGTATTGTCAGTTGGTGCTGTAGATGCCAGTGGTAATTACGCATCGTTCAGTTCTTTGGGAAGTAGTGATCAGCCAACCCAAAAACCAGATGTAGTTGCTCAAGGACAATCAAGTTATGTAATAGGTCCCGATGATAATATTACGACCTTAAACGGAACCTCTTTCAGTTCTCCAATTTTAGCGGGGGGAGTGGTTTGTTTGTGGCAGGCGTTGCCAAACCTCGATAATGTTGAAATTATGCAATTGGTTAGGGAATCGGCAACACAGTATAGTATGCCTGATAATATGTTGGGTTATGGAATTCCAAATTTGCAAATAGCTCTCAATTCTGCATTGGGTGTAGACAATTTTAATCAACAAGGAAATATTAAATTATATCCTAATCCTTTAAAAAATATCGTGCATATACAGTTTCCAAAAAGTGAGGAGGAATACTCGTTGGAAGTTTTTGATGTAATGGGAAAGCGTGTCCACAAAACAATTCAGAACGGTCAATATTCGCAAGTGGATGTGTCGTTTCTTACCAAAGGGTTATATTTGGCGAAAATTAAAACAGCTAATCAATCACAAACCTTTAAACTCATAAAAGAGTAAAATGACAAATAATAGAATTACCCAACTTTTCAATATAAAATACCCAATAGTTCAAGCCGGAATGATCTGGAATAGTGGGTGGCGTTTGGCATCTGCAGCCAGCAACTCAGGTGTATTGGGGCTTATTGGAGCTGGCTCGATGTATCCAGAAGTGTTGCGTGAACATATCCAAAAATGCAAAAAGGCAACAGATAAACCATTTGGTGTGAATGTACCAATGTTGTATCCCGATATTGAGAAAATCATGGATATTATTGTTGAGGAGGAGGTAAAGATCGTGTTTACATCTGCCGGTAATCCTAAAACTTGGACAGCGTGGTTAAAGGAAAAAGGAATTACCGTGGTGCATGTTGTTAGTAGTGTGAAGTTTGCATTAAAAGCCCAAGAAGCAGGAGTAGATGCAGTAGTTGCCGAAGGGTTTGAAGCAGGCGGGCATAATGGAAGAGAGGAAACTACCACGCTTACTCTTATTCCAATGGTTAGAGAGCAATTACAGATTCCGTTAATTGCTGCAGGAGGTATAGCGACAGGAAAAGCTATGTTAGCGGCAATGATTTTGGGAGCAGATGGTGTTCAGGTAGGTAGTCGTTTTGTGGCCAGTGAGGAGTCTTCAGCTCATCAAATGTTTAAAAAGGCGGTGGTCGATGCCAAGGAAGGCGATACACAGCTAACCTTAAAAGAGTTAGCGCCTGTACGAATGATGAAAAACAAGTTTTTCCAAGAAGTGCAGGAGCTGTATAAAAAAGGACCAACGGTCGATGAACTGAAAGAGCTTTTAGGTCGTGCTCGCGCCAAGCGAGGTATGTTTGAAGGTGATATGGAAGAAGGTGAGCTAGAAATTGGTCAGATAGCCGGACTTATTCACGATATAAAACCTGTAGCCCAAATCGTTGAGGATTTAATAATAGAATTCAACGAAGCTAAAGAAACAGTGACTTCCCTCTAGGGTAATTTCTTAGAAAAAGCAATAGTTAATAAGGGGGGAAAAGTATCTTTTATGTAAGCTGAATCCAAAAACAAAGAAGTATTTTTGCTGCATGAAAGTTCGAGACTATACTAAGGAGTTTAAATACAATTGGCAATTGGCAGCACCAGTTATGTTGGGGATGTTGGGGCATACCTTTGTTAGCTTTGTAGATAATATCATGGTAGGACAATTGGGGACTGCCGAGCTTGCTGCAGTTTCCTTGGGGAATAGTTTTATGTTTATAGCTATGTCTTTAGGGATAGGGTTTTCTACAGCGATTACTCCAATAGTTGCCGAAGCTGATTCTGCAGAAGATTTTATTGCTGGTAAGTCGGCATTTAAGCACGGACTTTTCTTGTGTACCGTGTTAGGTGCTGCTCTATTTTTAGTTGTTTATTTTGCCAAACCTTTAATGTATTTAATGAAGCAGCCTGGGGAGGTTGTAGAATTGGCAATTCCATATTTGGATTTAGTGGCATTTTCACTTATTCCTTTAGTGATTTTCCAGGCATTTAAGCAGTTTAGCGATGGTATGTCCATTACAAAATATCCTATGTATGCTACATTGTTAGGAAATATTATAAATGTTGGCTTAAACTATATACTTATTTTCGGGAAACTCGGATTCCCAAAGTTAGGTATAGTTGGTGCAGCCTATGGAACATTGGCTTCCAGAATTGTTATGGTAATCTTTTTATGGTATTTGCTAAAACGTCACCATAAAACTAAAAAGTATGTAATGGCTATTAAGTTATTTGTGCTTGATAAACTAATGCTGAGAAAAATGGTCAATTTAGGTACACCCAGTGCCATGCAAATGTTCTTTGAGGTTGGTATTTTTACTGCAGCAGTATGGTTAAGTGGTTTACTAGGGAAAAATCCACAGGCAGCTAATCAGATAGCCTTGAATCTATCGTCCATGACATTTATGGTTGCAACAGGATTGAGCGTAGCAGCCATGATTAGAGTAGGGAATCAAAAAGGACTGCAAAATTACACTGAGTTGAGGCGAATAGCAGTTTCTATTTTCCTACTAGGAATCATTTTGGCTGTAGGATTTGCATTGATGTTTTTGTTGTTAAACGATCAATTGCCTAAACTGTATGTAGACTTAAGTGATAAAGCCAACCTATCAGATAATTTAGAAGTGGTAAAAACCGCTGCAGTCTTATTATTTGCAGCTGCAATTTTCCAGATAAGCGATAGTTTACAGGTAATCGCATTGGGAGCGTTACGAGGCCTCCAAGATGTTAAAATGCCAACGGTCATTACCTTTATTTCTTATTGGATTGTAGGATTTCCAATTAGTTTTTTCCTTGGGAAAGAAAAGATGTTGAAAAGCTTTGGTATTTGGTTAGGGTTATTGGCAGGATTGACTTTTGCCGCAATTTTACTCTTCATCAGGTTTAATTATTTAACAAAACGATTAATTTTACAAAAATCAGAATAAGCATGGAGCTACCTAAATTTATATTAGGTGATAATACAGATCACCCCAACGCCATTTTTGTTATTCATACAGAATTCCCAAGGTTTATTATCAATCTAGAAGATGATGAGATTGAATGGTTTGAAGATTTTGACGCACAGGATGAAAAAGAGCTGGAGTTTGAAGTTGGTAATTTAATTCAGCAAGCTACCGATTTTTACGATAGGGAGGTAGAACGATACGAAGAATAATAAATTATAGGAATGCTCGAAACCTTTGTAGAATACGATAAGGAATTATTTTTATTTTTAAACGGCCTAGGAACAGAGACTTGGGATGGGTTTTGGATGTTTTATACAACAAAGTTTAATTGGATTCCTTTTTACGCTTTTCTGTTGTTATTGATGTATAAAAAGCTGGATAGAAAATCTTTTCTCATAACTGTGGCTTTAGTCGCTTTAATGATTTTGTTTACAGATCAAATAACTAATGCTTTCAAGTACGGAATTAAACGTTTTCGTCCTTGCCATAATCAGGAGTTCGACGGTATTATGCGTTTGGTAAAATCTCGCTGTGGTGGGCGATATGGTTTCTTTTCAGGGCATGCATCCAATTCCATGGCAGTTGCTGTGTTCACAGGGCTAATGCTTCAGGATAAATACCGTTATCTTATTTTTATTATGTTGTTCTGGGCTGGATTAATGGCTTACAGCAGGGTGTATATTGGAGTTCATTACCCATTGGACATCTTTTGTGGGATGATTTTTGGAGGTTTATCAGGACTTATGTTTTATAAATTATCTCAATACCTTTTTGTGAAATTTACTAGCGCCTAGTCAAGATATAGAGATTTTTATGTAACCTGGTTTTATAGCTTCTGCTGTTACTTGCAGCTGTGTTAAGATCAAAACTGCCTACTTCTTTTATTTGATACTTTGATTGAAGTAAATCTATATTTTTCTTTAAATCGTATTCAGAGCTAAGTAATCCGAATGTTTCAAGATGAGGGTGACTAATTGTTGAATCCTCATTTTTGATAGCCTGAATTTTTTCGCCAAAAGACCAAATGATTTCAGGAGAAGGTTCTTCTAAACCATATATTTCAAGACTTTTGTAATCTGTTTTTATTTCATCAAAACTGCGGTAATTTTCCGTTTTAAAAATTCCAGCTAGAGGTAGTCCTGTAGCTACCAATCCAACAAAAAAAGAAACGGTCAAAACTATTACATGTAGAAGCTCCTTTTTTTTTAGTTTTAAAAAAAATAGTACTCCACAAATTAAACTCACAATTGTAAGTAAAGCAAATTGTAACCAATGGTTACTCAATTTGTCACTAAGCATAAAATAAATAAGAAAAGGAGCGACGATAGCTATTGTACCAATTAAGCCAAAATTAAAGTATACAGGCAAAGTTTCCCTTTTATCCTTTAACGCTTTAAATTCACGAATCAAATAATTTAAATAGAACCCAATGTTGATTGACAGTGGCAACAAAACAGGCATTAAATATCTTGACTTTTTTTCCGGAATAAGGGATAGAAGAATCACGGCTATGATGGTCCATAAAAATGAAAACAAATACCCTTTTTTATTGGTAACCCTATTTTTTAAGTAGGGGTAAAGTAAACTCATAAAAGCCGGAATGGTCCAAATGCCGCTTTGGGTAAAGAAACTCCAATAGTAATAAAACGGCCTTACATTGTAGCTTGACCAGTTACCTGTTTCCTTTTGTGCTATGGCTGTAAAAGTAGCAGGGTCTTTAAGTCTAACATAAATAAACCAACTAGCGCCAAGGGCAATCCCTAATAAAAGTATCCCGATTACGGAAAGTATTGAACGTTTAGTGTATTTATAAACAATGCCATACGATAATATAAATGGGAGAAGTAAAGCAAAAAGAGAAACGGGACCTTTGCTTAAAAAAGAGAACCCTATAAACAGAATTGCCAGTAAAACATTTTTTAAGTTGTTATTATGCGTCTGTAACCAATTGAAAGTATAATAAATGGCTACTAACATAAAACCATGGGTGAAAATATCCCAAGGAGCTTCTACTGTAATTCCCAGAACATAAAAAGAAGTAATGGCAACAAACCCGTTTAATAGGCTTTGCAAACGATTTTCAGTTAGTAAGTCAGAGATTTTGAAAATGAAAACCCCTGTTATCATCATAAAAAGCACAGTGGGTAAACGCATGGCAAAAACACTTTTTACTCCAAAAATCATGGAAGAAAAAGCCGTTAGCCATGTAGGTAATGGTGGTTTTTCATAACGCGCAAGACCGTTCATGGTTGTCAAAATCCAATGCCCATCGTTAATCATTTCTCTGGCCGTTACAAAGTTTCGGGCTTCCATAATACTCACCGGGATAGAATTTAATCCAGGAAGCATCATCAGAGCTGTAACAATACAAATAGTTAAAATTGGATATGATTCAAGACGTTTAAGCATGCTGTTTTCTTAGAAGTATTAAGTTTCTTATGTAAACTATTGAGCCTAAAATATGGCCGGCAAATAATACGGGGTCTTTTCTGAATATTGCATAGGTCAAAATCAATACAGACCCTATTAGACTTAAAAGCCAAAATCCGAATGGTAATGAAGAGTCCTTTTTTCTTTCGGAGTAAACCCATTGATAAATAAACCTCAATGTGAAAATAATTTGGGAAACGATTCCTAAAGCCAATAACCAAAATGGGATTGCGTCATTTTTTAACAAGGCTTCCATATCTATCCTATTATTATTGTAATAATAAATCACAAGGATGATAGGGAAAACTAAAAGCCCCCAACGTACAGCTTTAGGGAATCTATGCCATTGATTTTGAAGTTGTAAATTCCTGATGTAGATAAAATAAGTCAACGATTGTCCCAACATAATAGCAAAATCGTCTCTCAAATAACCGTAAAAAAACAAAAGAAATGAGGCAAAAAGACTCAAAGACCAAAATAGGGTAGGTGTAACAACCTTTTTTTGTTTTTCACTGGTAATCCATTGCACAATTAAGCGCGAAGAGAATAAAATTTGGGCAATAAAGCCTATGCTGTAAATCACCCAACTACTCATTCACTTTGTTTTGCAACGGAATAGTTAATGTATTTTTTCTTCATCCATAGGTAAGCAAAACAATCCATTAAAGGACCAAGTAAGCGATTCCACAGTCCAAATTTGGCTTCGCCTGCCATTCTAGGAAAGTGCCGTACGGGAACTTGTTTAATTTTTCCTTCCTGTAGTAAAATCATAGCAGGTAGGAATCGGTGCAAACCCTTAAACATTGGAATACGTTTAGCATAGTCTGCTTTTATAATCTTTAAAGGACAGCCAGTATCGTCCATGCCATCATGGGTAAAACTACGTCGAATACCATTAGCTATTTTAGAAGACATGTTTTTTACAAACGAATCCTTTCTATCTGCTCTAACACCTGTAACTAAATCAAATTCTCCGATATGATCCAACAGAATATTGAAATCTTCTGGAGCTGTTTGAAGGTCGGAGTCAATGTAACCTACAAGTTCTGTATCTGCATAATCAAAACCTGCTTTTATGGCAGCGCTCAACCCTCTGTTTTCCTTGAAACTGATAAAAGTGAATTGTGGATGACGATTGCAGATATCTTCGATAATTTGTTGACTATTGTCTTTCGATCCGTCATTGACAAATAGAATCTTAGTGTTTCTTTTTGCAATTGTCGTGTAGTGCAATAATTCTTGTTCTACCCTCAAAAGATTATCTTCTTCATTATAAACAGGAACTATAATGGTGAAGTTGTAATTCATAAGTAAAAAATTGGCGATACAAAAGTATTCTTTTTTATAGAATTGAATAGTTTATTAAAATAATGTTTCTTTGTATTAAACATTTTTAACATGAAAATATTAGTCACCGGAGCTGCTGGTTTTATAGGGTCACATACTGCAGAGCGTCTTAAGGAAATAGGTTATGACGTGATAGGAATTGATAATTTCTCTCCCTACTATAATCAGGAGTTAAAGAATCTCAATGCTTCAGCTTTGGAGAGCAAAGGAATTCCTGTGATTAAAGCCGATTTAAGAGAGCTTAAAACTTATGAGAGCCTGCCAACTGATTTTGACTATATTTTCCATTTTGCGGCTCAACCTGGTATTTCTGCCACATGCTCTTTTGAAGATTATTTTAGCAACAACATTATAGCTACAAAGTTATTGTTAGACTATGCTCTTAAGCTGAAAAATCTAAAGTTGTTTGTAAATATCGGAACATCTTCAATTTATGGGCTTGAAGCTACTTGGCCAGAATCTGTGGCGCCTCAACCAGCATCACATTACGGAGTGACCAAATTAGCAGCTGAACAGCTTGTGCTTCAAAAAAGCAGGGAAAAGCAGCTTAAGGCTTGCTCTCTTCGTTTGTATTCGGTGTTCGGCCCAAGGGAAAGACCTGAAAAAATGTACACTAAACTTATAGCTTGTGGTTTTAACGATGAAGCTTTTCCATTATTTGATGGTAGCGATAAGCACTGGAGAAGTTTTACTTATGTAGGCGATATTGTTGATGGTGTTGTAAGTGTTATTGGTAAAGAAAATGCAGTTAACGGAGAAGTAATAAATCTAGGTACAGAAGAGGAGCATACCACTCAAGAAGGTATAGATGCTGTTGCAAAGGTTATGGGGCAACAGATAAAAATAAATGTAGTACCAAAACGCCCTGGGGATCAGTTTAGAACAAAAGCCAATATTGATAAAGCCAAAAAGTTGCTTGACTACAATCCGCAGACAACGCTTTTTGAAGGTGTTGAAAAGCAGGTGGAGTGGTACAAAAAGAGCTTTTTATAAATCCTTTTTTAAGCTAAGAAGATAATCGGCAGCTGCAAAAGGAGATGTTTTATTCGCGTCCAATAACTGCAGTTGCTTTTCCAATTCTATTCTAATTTTAGGATGATTGAAGAAATCATGTTTTAGGTGATCTTCTATAGTCTGTGTTAACCAAAATTTGTTTTGGGACTTACGGTTATGTGTAAAGTATCCGTTTTTTGAAGTATGGTCTACATAATCCAAGACAATTTGCCACAGGTCTTTAATCCCTTCATTTTGTAAGCCGCTACAAAGCATTACCTTAGGATGCCATTCTGATGGTTTTTCGGGATAAAGGTGTAACGCTCTATTAAATTCCACTTTTGCAAGTTTAGCTCTTTTAATATTATCACCATCAGCTTTGTTAATGGCAATAGCATCAGCCATTTCAATAATGCCTCGCTTTATTCCCTGAAGTTCGTCACCTGCACCAGCCAATTTCAGTAAAAGGAAAAAATCAACCATACTGTGAACAGCTGTTTCACTTTGGCCTACACCAACAGTTTCAATTATGATTGTATCGTAGCCAGCAGCTTCGCAGAGAATAATCGTTTCACGTGTTTTTCTAGCTACTCCCCCTAAAGAGTCACCTGAAGGAGAAGGACGGATAAAAGCATTAGGATCTTTTACCAAATCTTCCATCCTGGTTTTGTCACCTAAAATGCTGCCCTTAGTTAAAGAGCTACTAGGGTCAACGGCTAGTACAGCAACTTTCTTTCCAAGTGAGGTTAGGTGCTTCCCAAAAGCTTCAATAAAGGTACTTTTACCAACCCCGGGAACGCCTGTAATTCCTATTCTAACTGATTTATGGGGATGATCCAGACAGGATTTTATAATAGCATTGGCTTTCTCTAAATGCTTAGCACTTGTACTTTCAATAAGAGTGATGGCACGACTTAAAGATGTGATATCACCCCTTAAAATTCCATCTACTAAATCTTCAGTAGTTGGTTGTCGGCGACGTTTCTTTTTCAGGTTAGAAATAGAAACATTGCTAGTGATTTCAGGTGGTGAAATCCCTTCATGTTCCGATAGGGCACTATGTTTCCTTTTTTTATCGTCCACAACTATTCAAGAGGTACAGCTATCTTTGTCTTATCCCAAGCCATCGTTAAATGTATCAAGCTTGTAGAATTATCAAAACCAATAGTGAATTGCTCTACGGGATTGTTTAGATGTTCAACAGGAATATCAATATTGATTACATCAAATTGTGGGTCACGCATTGGTTGCATGGTCTCATCAACCCCCCAAGGGTACATTTTTGAGTTGAAGATTACTTTCCATGATTCCTCATTAGGAATAGACCATAAAGTATATTTTCCAGCAGAAAGGGAATCCTGTCCAATTTTTAAGCCTTGGTTGGTTTCAAAAGTAGTCGCTTCATTAGCACCTGTACGCCATACGTCGCCATAAGGAACCAAAGCTCCAAAAATGTCACGATCACGCTTAGATGGCCTGTTGTAAAACACTTCAATTTCCAAATCGTTAAATTCAAATTTTACGGTGTCTTTCGGACTCAGCCTAGGTGCAACTAAATGGTCCTCAAAATAAGAATAAGAAAAAACACCCATAGCGACCAAGAACAAGATGGCCATGGTCCATTTTAAAAATCTGTTCATAATCCTTCAGCGGTTTTCAGTGTGTAAAGATACTTCAAAAAGTAGGTAGTACTCAAGCACTAACCTACAATTATTTTTTAGAAGTAAAGGCAAGCAGGAAAATTTTAACTAACTTTTTGCAACACCAACAATTTTGCGTCGTCTTTAAGTAAAACACAACCAAAACCATAAGTGAATTCACTTGCTATTGACATTATAGAACAGTGTAAACAAAACGATCGGAAGGCACAATTAAAACTGTATAATCAGTATTGTGATGGCATGTACATTGTCGCCCAACGATTTGTTAAGGATTCGGCGGAAGCCGAGGACGTTGTTCAGGAAGCATTTATCAAAGCGTTCACAAAACTGCATCAATATAAAGCAGAAGTCACTTTTGGTGCTTGGTTAAAACGAATCGTGGTCAATAAAAGCATCGATCTTTTAAAGTCCAAAAAGCAATATTTATTGTCTTTGGATGAGGTGCACCTAAAGGTAGTTGAAGATAGAGATGACGATTGGTTGGTAGACGATGCTATTAACTTGGACGAAGTTAAGGCAGCTATAGAGCGTCTCCCTGATAAGTACAGGTTTGTGGTAATGCTTTACTTGGTAGAAGGGTACGATCATGAAGAAATTTCGGAAATCCTGAACATTTCTCAAGTAGCATCACGAACACAGCTTTCTCGAGGAAGACGAAAATTAAAGGAACTTTTAATACAGAAAAAACATGGCACGAGATCTTAGACAAATGCTAAAGGAAGACGCAAAACTCCAAAAAGGAGGAATGCCTCAAGGTCATGAGGAACGATTTTTAAATAAACTGGAAGCTTCATTGCCACTAGAGAGTAAACGTAGAAATTCATGGTGGGCCATTGCTGCGACCATAGTAATTTTTATTGGTTTGGGAGCTTGGGTTTTCCGTTATCAATCAAGTAGTAACGTTGTAGAATCAACCAATGGAACTATTGCAACACAAACTAAAACTTTGGGTGATGTTTCTCCAGAGCTTAAAATGGTTGAAGATTATTATTTGGCAAGTATAAATCTTGAATTGTCCAAGGTTAAGTTTTCTCCTGAGAACAAAGAACTTCTTGATGGTTATTTGGAACGCTTGGAAGAGCTTAACAATGAGTATAAAAAACTCTCGGAAGAGCTTACCAAAAATGGTCCTAATGAGCTAACGGTAAACGCTCTGATTGATAATTTAAAGTTTCGTTTGAATTTGCTCTATCGTTTACGTGATCAATTACAGAACTTAAAAGATTCATCACAACAAGAGGAAACAAAAAACATCACTTAATCACCGAATTTTAAAAAGTTTAAACATGAAAACAATTATAAAAATACCCAATGTATTGTGTCTTTTGGCCTGCTTTTTAACTATGCCTATTTTGGCGCAGACCAAGGCAACCAAAGTATCACAGTCCATACATGTTGAAGATGAAGTTACTATTGATTTGAATACTAATTATTGTAATATTGAGTTTGATACCTGGAATAAAGATATTGTTGAAATTGAAGCCTTTGTTGAAAGTGAGACATTGAGTCAGGAAGAACTAAATAAAGTCGCTAAGGACTGGAATTTGGATATTGATGCTTCCCAAACTTTAGTGACCATAAATACTATGGGTTCAGGTAAAAATGCATGGGCGTATCGTATAGCTGGTGATGATCAAGAAGCTGTTATTGCCGCAATACAGGAGCTTAAGTTTGAACTCTCCGAAATTCCAGAAATTCAAGTAGAAGTGCCTGAACTTCCAGAGTTGCCAGCGATGCCTATATTACCCGAAATGCCACCACTACCACCTTTGCCAGAAGGAATTAATCGAATTCAATTTGATTATGAGGCTTATAAAAGAGATGGCGAGGTTTATTTAAAGGAATGGAGTAAAGCTTTTGAAGATCAATTTGGTGAGGAGTACCAAAAGGAAATGGAGGCTTGGGGTGAAAAATTTGGTAAAGAGTGGGATGAAAAGTATGGCAAGCAGATGGAAGAATGGAGCAAAAAGTTCGAAGAGAAATATGGTAAGGAATATGAGAAGCGTATGGAAATCATTGAGCAACGCTATGAAAGACAAATGGAAGATCATGCAAAACGGTTAGAGGGACGTCAGGCTCAAATGGAAGCACGAAGAGAGATGCATGAGAAGGAACGAGAAGAACGAGAAAGAGAGCGAGCCAAATTGGCGGACGAACGTCGGGTTAAAATTGAAAAATTAATGCATCAAAGGTCTGACTCAAAAGTGAAAAAGACCATTAAAATTAAAATACCCAAGAATGCCAAGGTGAAACTAAATGTAAGACATGGTGAATTAAAATTGGCTTCTGTAATAAACAATCTAAACGCTAATCTTAATTATGCAAAATTGGTTGCTAATAGCATTAATGGACAAAACACGTCCATTAATGCTTCCTATTCCCCCGTAATAGTAGAAAATTGGGGATTGGGAGAATTGCGACTAAATTATGTTAAAGATGCCCGACTGAATCAGGTAAACCGAATTTTACTCAATTCCAACTCATCAAACATCCAAATAGGGGAGCTAGTCAACCAGGCTTTGATTGACGGTAGTTTTGACGTTTTGGAAATAAAGGAAATCAATAAAGGATTTTCTAATATCAATGTAGTTCTAGAAAACAGTGAAGCCATTATTATGTTGCCCAAAACAACTTATAATCTTCAATTTAAAGGCAGCAAAACCTTATTAAAACACCCAAAAAACAAAGCTAAATCTATGGTGTCTTCATACAGTAATGGCGATTTAAGCAGTAATCAAGTTATTGTAGTTAATGCTAAGTTTAGCGATATTGAAATGCAATAGTTTTGTATTTTTAGAGCATGGAAAAATATGCCTTGTCTTCACTTTTAGTAAATCATAGCAAATCCCCTATACATATTTTAGATTCCTCTATTCCCTTTAATTTATATGCCCCAATTAACTTGTCAAAGGACAATATAACGCTTACAAAATCCCACTTTGAATCAGTTGAGCTATTTTCTGATTATATAGAAGGCTATTTGAGTGACCGAAATGCAAAGGTGGCTTATGGTGGTTATATGGAAGAGCGAAGGATTTATGAAAGAAGTTCATATTTTGGGCAAAATAAAACGGAACAAAGGAACATTCATTTAGGGGTTGATTTTTGGGCTGCAGAAGGAACTGCCGTGTTGGCTCCATTGAATAGTGTAGTGCATAGTTTTAAAAACAACAATAATTTTGGTGATTATGGTCCTACAATTATCTTAAAACATACCTTAGGAAATATTCCCTTTTATACACTTTATGGACATTTAAGCTTAGAGTCACTTGAAAAGGTTGCGGTGGGGAAAAAATATGATGTGGGTGATAAAATAGCAGAATTGGGCAAGCCTAATATTAATGGTGAATATCCTCCACATTTACATTTTCAGATTATTAATGACTTACAAGGTAATAAGGGGGATTATCCTGGTGTTTCAAGTTTAACCAATATTGACTTTTATAGAGAAAACTGTCCAAACCCAGACCTTTTACTTAAAATGCCAACTACCTTTTTACAATAAACTTAAATTGGGCTTTACTACCATCAACTGATTGTAGTGTTAAAAAATACAAAGCTTCACTTAGTTGGGATGTATCAATTGTAATCATCCCGTTTGATGATTCAATATCTGCTATATTCATTACAGATTTTCCTTCAATACTTGTTACACGCATCGATTCAATTTGTTTGGGGTTTTTTGCATTTATAAATAGTTGGTTGCTTACTGGATTTGGAAACATAATGATATTATCTGCAAACTCATTGAATGAATCACTTAGTGAATTCTG
The DNA here is from genome assembly GCF_028767185.1 of Mangrovimonas aestuarii. Taxonomy (GTDB): domain Bacteria; phylum Bacteroidota; class Bacteroidia; order Flavobacteriales; family Flavobacteriaceae; genus Mangrovimonas_B; species Mangrovimonas_B aestuarii. Next base: position 15,375 of record NZ_JARACK010000007.1, on the reverse strand, counting down.
GTTTGCTAGAATTTCTATTGCATTTATTAAAGGGTTTTCAATGTTTCTAATAAATTCGATTTCAAGCATCCCATCATTTACAGATACATTGTGTTGTATCATTCCACCAATTCTATGGCCAAAAAGACCTGAAGGGTCAAAATCCTCAATTGCAGGAGAGCCTTCAATGTTAATACTATAGATACGTTGTCCAGCTTGTGATGTACCGTCATATATGTTGGCGAAAAATAGGTTTACAATATAGTCGTCATTTGGAAGGTTTATGCTATATACCATAGGAGGAGAGGTGATACCAACACTTCTTTCAGAACTAAGAAGCGATGTATAGGTTGTTGCATCCATACTGTTCGGTATGGTTACGTCACGATCTTCAAAATTTAGATTAGAACTATCAATGGCATAAGGACCACCTGAAGATACAGTGTAAGAATCACCTATATCTATTCCTGCCTCGTCGTTACTTTCCCAGTCTGGAATATCATCTGAAGTAATGATAGTTGGCCCGCCAGCATTTATTCTCAATAAAGGTGTATAAGTGTTTGTTAATGTTCCTGTTATGTTAAAGTTGATTGGTGAGTTACTACCATCATTGAAAATGGAAATTGTGGCCTGTTTTGTTCCTATTGAATTATTTGATACAAAATAGATTGGAATCTTCACACTAGTACTGGGCTGTAAAATAATTGGGAAATTAGCAGTGCTATAAAATAAACTAGAGTTAACCCCGGAAAAACTTATAGAGTTAATTGTTATTGGGTCGTCTGTAGGTCCCCCCAAGTTTTTTAAAGTTAAATGTTTAAATCGTTGGCTGTTGTTTACAGGGGTTAAGCCAAAATCCAAAGGACTTGGGATACTAGATAGGACGCCATTTTGGTTTTCGTATACCTCAATAAAGTCCCAAGTGGCCGTAAAAGGTGGCGCAGAACTGCCTCGAGAAGTAGAAATTAAGCCAATAGCAAGTCCTTTGGAATCTGTAGTGCTTAAATAACTGTTAGGTAAAATAATAGACGAACCCAGTAAAATTAAGGTCTGCCCTTCGTCTAGAGAATAATAGGGCTGAGCAGTATTTTGTGATGGGTCAATCGAAAAGTATAGATCGATAGAATTACTGTTCAAAATATTAGGAATGTCATATACATTGTTAATTACCGTTGCATCATTACTTTCCATGTATACCTGTAGACCATGACTATTATCACCATCTTGAGTACCAGTCATCAGTACGAATTTAAGGTAGTTTTGTTGGTCTCCCGTACCAATGCTAATTCCATATGACTGAAAGTTAACTGGCTCGGTTTGATTTCCATTAATTCCAAAAAAAGGGGAGTTAAGTCGAGAATGTACAGTAAAAGGAGCTGAATTGGTGTCAACGTTAACACCAAATTGAAATCCATTTTCCTGATTGTTGTTTGCTTGAAATGAATCTCCTTCAGGTACAGAGTCTATTGTAGCTTTTCCGGCAGCTCCTCCAAATGATAAATTAGCAGCATTGAATAAATTCAGATAATCAGAATTTCCGGAGGTGTCCAGCATCAAACCCGTGAAGCCCAGACCAAACAACCCTGTATTTGGATCGTTGTTCCAAAACGGATAGTTTACAGGTAAATTTGTGCTTAGGCCATTATTGGGGTCAATAGGGAAAACATCTAAACTGTCTAAAACCCCATCATTATCATCGTCGGTATCATTTAAATCGGAAATAAAATCACCATCAAAATCATTTGGCTTACTACCTTGAGAGCAGATATTGGTCTGGTTGTCTATTTCATCTCCATTTGAATAGCCATCATTATCATAGTCGGCAAGGGGGTTATAATCTGAATCACCAGGTTGCAAACAATTAATATCTGAAGGTTCAAAAATTGTAATACCATTAGATCCATAAGTGGTAGCCCATACAGTACCTGGAAAGATGTCATTATCGCCTTGAGCTATGACATCTAATGGAATGTTTCCAAATCCATTGAAAATAGCTTCGTGCTGTATTACTTCATTACCTGAGGAATTGAGTATATAGCGGTTTATTTGACCGTTATAGGAAGCAGTTAGTAGATTTCCTTGCATGGCACCATTAAATGTGCTGGCAGTATACTCGGTTATACCATTAGTTGAGGCCTCAACGATATCTAGAATATTTACCATACTATTTCCAACAGGTTCATCGGCTAGATATTCACCTAATTGTGGTTGTTCAGAAAAATCTCCTATATTAAAGCTAGTATTAAAATAGCCTGAAGTACCCAACAGTAATTCTGAAAAGGAATAATCATTAGCAATTTCCCATATGCCATTAGTGGTGTTTTTTTGATAGTCTATAACCCTGGATTTGCTAGGGAATGCTTGTATGGGAATAGGGTGGCCCCCATAATAAGTGCCATTACTATCACTAATGTTTCCAACAAAATGAAGGGGATCGCCATGCGAAGAACTCCCATTTTCATTCATTTCATTGGTAATATAATTGTTGTCTGTATCGTAAATTATACTGCTTTCATCACCTAAATATGCTTCACTATCATTGTCGTAAATTTTAGGAAATCCTCCCCATAAAGCGTTAGGCCCATTATCAGAGGTGTAAATTCTTCCGCTTTCGGTAACGAGAACATCATAGATGTTTCTGAAGCCAGGGGCTAATATTTGAACAGGTCCTCCATTCTCGGGAAAAGCTTGGTTTAATGCATTGTTGCCACCAAAGGGGTCTCCCCAATCAATTGTTGTGTTGTATAGTGGATGACCGGAAGGGTAAGGGAAATCAGGATGTGAATTATCAATATCTGCTCGTGTTGGATCGTTTAAAGTAGGTAGGTCATATATAAAATCATAGCCGTTTTTCGCATCGGTATAAATAGTCATACCATCTAATTGAGTTAAATTGACAATTAAGATAGAACCTGACAAATAGTACTCTGTAAGCCCCGCAAAATTATTGCTTGGAGCTCCCTTATTAGTATTGCCTCCTTGGGCTATAAGAAGGTAGGTGTTACCATTGTTTTCAAATATGTCCATACCATTAGTGGCGTGTACTTCTTCACTGTGAGGTAATCCACGAACTAAATCTATTTTAATCCATGTAGTTCCGTTCCATTCAAGCTTTGAAAGTACTCCAGAATTTGTGTCTAGATTAGAGTCTAGACCACCAGCTCCAGAAGTAAAATCAGAGGAGGTTACATAAACTATGGGATTTTGAGCAGTACCAGTAGTAAGTAAACCGGTAACCAATCGCTGTTGGTTAAGGGTTGCAACACCTTGGTCGTTATGGTTAACGCATTCCTCTTGAACGATTGTTATTTCTTCAATACTGTTTACAGTGTAAGTTCCGCTACCAGCAGGTGCTTCATCACGGGTTATTGTATAGGCAAGGATTTTACCATTTTGTTGCGATACGTATAATCGGTCATCAGGGCCAAAATCTAAAGAAGTAGGATTTAAAACAGTTTCTCCAACCAAGCCAGAAGAGCCAAAGCTCACAGTTTGTGCGCTAAGTGAAAAAGTGGCAAGAATACAAATGCCTAAACCTAAGGTTATTCTTTCTAGGGATATTGAAATCATTTACAAAATATTTTTCCGACAGTTAAAAAGGCTGCTATTAATCGAAAAAATACCTTTTGTAGCATTTCAATTTAATAAATATTATTGAAAAAGATTTCCCTTGGTTTTAATTTTCGTTAAAATGGTTAAATATTAGCTCCTTAGTGTTTCAATGTTGAAAATACTTCTAAATATTAGATGTATGATTTGAACTTTTAGGCGATAACTGAATTTTGAATTAGGTATTTCGGGTAAAAGTTTATTTCTGAAAGTGCAAAAAAAATTCCGGGGTCTTTAATGATTAACAACTATTCTGAAGGTTTTTTTTGTGCCAAATTTTGTAGTTGCTGTGAGGAAATAAAGTGATTCCTGTAGCATTGATATATCTACTATTATTTTGTTTTCAATAATTTCTGGGTTGTATATAGCATTTATCAATTTCCCATTTATATCATGAATTTTTATTTGGTTAATAAAATTAATAGAACTGCTGCCTTGTAGATATAATTCTTTGGATGCGGGAATAGGGAACAGAATTAATTCCCCTAGTGATAAATCATCCGAGTTACTGTTTAAGGGCTCAAATAAAATATCATTAGAAGAGTTAAGAACATTAATTCCGTCCTCATTGGAAATAATACTCCCATTTGGATATGTTAGGTCATGGCTTATAGAAATGGGATTGTTACTGTTTATTACCTTGAAAGTTATGTTAATTACAGTGTTTGTTCCAGTAATCGATGTGCCTAGATTGCCTGCGGCAAATCTTACCAATCCAGGAATTGCAGTATCGTTTAAAATTATTACATCAAAATCGAATTCGTTTGATAGTCCTTCTAACTGAAGCGCTGCTGAGTTGTAATTCAATTTTACCTGTATACCATTATATTCTGTGGTTCCAGCTATTGCCTCTAAGGTATAGGTTATGTACTGATCGTTTACGAATGGTGGTTCCGCGTCTAAATTAGCTACTAAATCAACAGATTGGGCTGAAATGCTACCGTAGAATAGTGTTAATAATGATATTTTTAAAATAGTAAATGCTTTCATGATGCTAAGTTTAATCGTTTTGAGTTTCCCCTATCCCTCCATAGTTCCCTGAGAGTAAGCTAAAGTCAATAATGTTTACAGTTTGGTCTCCATTAAAGTCAGCATTAGGGCTGTAGCCTGTATTTCCTTCACTAAGACCAAAAGAACCTTCTAAGATTCCATAGTCTGAAATATTTATTGTGTTATTATTATTTGCATCTCCTGCTAAAAGCATTTCTATATTAAATGTTCCATTAGAAGAAATAGATATACTTTCAGCTCTTTGTAAATACAAAAAATATTTTAATACAATGATGTAATTATCCAAGCTAATTGCGGAACTTAAAGATAAGTTGCCTGCAGAATCTGCAACCTCATTAAATACATAGGCAGGCGTAATTAGGTCATTGGTAGAGTAGAAGGTTATTTCGTAGGGCCCACTATAGTCTAACCGACCCTGAAGCGAAACATTCAAAGTGATATTAAATTCGGCAGTTTCAACAACGCTAACTATTTGATCACACGATAATGACGTTTGTCCAGATTGATCCATAGCAGTCCATGAAATAGTGGTATCCCCCAAAGGGTAAGGATCATTAAGTGATAATGCGTCAGATCGAACAGGAGTAAATATAAGTTCTTCAGAGCAATTGTCAGTGCCTATAGGGTCTGAAATAATTACAGAAGCCTCTACTTCTCCTAAATCTACTGTTACGGTTATATCTGTTGAGCAAACTATTTCAGGAGATTCGTCATCAAATATTGTTATCGTTTGAATGCAGGGATCAGAGGTGTTTCCAGTTTCGTCAATAGCAATCCAACTGATCGTTGTCGTCCCTTCGGGGTAAGGGGCGTTTAAGTCTAGTCCATCAGATCGAGTAGCTTCAAATATAAAAGTAGAACTACAATCATCGATTGCTGTAGGATCGTCAATTGTTATGCTAGCTTCGCAAAGACCAAAATCGGCAGCTTGGTTGATATCACCTGAACAGCTAATAATGGGGGCATCTCCATCAGTTATGGTTACTGTTTGTTCGCAAGTATCTGAGGTATTACCGGCTTCATCAATTGAAGTCCAATTAATTGTTGTCGTCCCCACTGGGTAAGGGGCGCTCAGGTCCAATCCATCAGATCGGGTAGCTTCAAATGTAAAGGCTGTGCTGCAGTCATCCGTTGCTGTAGGATCGTCAATTGTTACGCTAGCTTCACAAAGTCCCAAATCGGCAGCTTGGTTAATATCACCCGAACAGCTAATAATGGGGGCATTTCCATCAGTTATAGTCACTGTTTGCACGCATGCATCAGAAATGTTTCCGGCTTCGTCCATTACAGTCCAAGTTATTGTAGTCGTTCCCACAGGATAGGGATCATTAAGGTTCAGTTCATCAGATCGGCTGCCTTCAAAGGTAAAGACTGTGCTGCAGTTGTCTAAAGCTGTTGGGTTGATAATGGTCAAATTAGCCTCGCATAGACCGATATCTGAGGATTGGATAATTTCAGGAGGACAATTTATTTCAGGTGACTCGTTATCAATAACTTCAATGTTTTGAACACACTCTAAAGAAGTATTTCCGGAATCATCTGTAGCTGTCCAAGTAATTATCGTTACACCTAGAGGGAAGGGGTCTGTTAAAGGTAAAGTATCGGATCGTATGCCAAGAATATTCAAGTTAGTACTGCAATTGTCTGTTGCCGAAGGGGGGACAATAGGGGCCACAGCGTTGCACAGATTTCCTCCTGAGGAAAATATTAAATCTGTTGGGCAGTTTGTAATGATTGGAGCTTCTGTATCTTCATTTACTGTCCAGTTAAAAATAGTAATTACTGGTGAGCTACCAGATTTAGAGACTGTGACCTCCACATTGTAAAATCCATCACCATTTGGCCCTCCAGATGCAGCATCCACTGCTACAGTACCATAAATTAAACCGTTATTGGGTTCAATGTCAATACCTCCTGGTTGTCCGTTAATGCTAAATGAAAAAGGTTCTTCAGGGTCTCCGCCAAAAGCAGTTACAGTGAAATCGGCTTGGGTACCTACGCAATTGATTTGATCTGAAATAGGGTCAACATCTATTGGTATGGACTGTACAGCCATAATTTCTATGGCATTGATTAAAGGCTCATCTATATGACTTATAAACTGAATTTCGAGTACGCCGTCGGTCACAGTTGCGTTGTGCTGTACCATTCCAGCAATCCTATGACCATAGATGGCAGAGGGATCCAAATGGTCCACGGCTAACTCATTTTCTATGTTGACACTGAAGATGCGCTGTCCGGGATCCTGTGTGCCATGGTAGAGATTGGCAAAATACATGTTGACGATATATTCTCCATTGGGAAGCATTATTGAAAATATCATAGGTATAGAGGTAATGTCTACCCCGCGATCGTAGTTCATCACAGAGGTATAGGTGGTCTCATCTATATAGTCAGGAATCGAGGCATCACGGTTGGCGAAGACCATATCCGAGGCATTGACACTATAGGAACCTCCCGAGCTTACGTTGTAGCTAGGCCCCACTGTCCCTCCCAAAGCGGCATTGTCTTCCCAGATAGGGCCGCCATCGGAGGCAATGACTTCCGGCCCTCCGGCATTGATCCGCACAATTGGACTGAAAAGACTGGTCAATTCTCCCGCAACCGTAATCAAATTTGGGGAGTTGCTTCCGTTGTGGGTGACGCTTAGAGATGCTGATTTAAGTCCGATATCCTCTGTGGAGATAAAGTTGATGGGCACCTTGACCGATGTCCCGGGGTTGACCACTATCGGCAGCTCGGCCGAATGAGAGAAATAGGAAGCGTCACCCCCTGAGAAGGCGATTTCGGTAACTGTAATGGGGGAGTCCGTAGGACCTCCCTCATTGTTTAGGTCGATATATTTTGTTCTAAGGGAGTTGCTGGTAGGGGTCAGGCCAAACTCTAGCGGGTCAGGAGCAATGGATAGTACTCCATTTTGGTTTTCGTAAACCTCTATCAGGTCCCAGGTTGCGGTAAATGGTGTTGGACCTGAATTTCCCCTTGAAGTGGATATAATCCCAACGGCAAGCCCCTTGCTGTCCGAAGGGTCCAAAAAGCTGGATGGCAGTCCAATGGGAGAGCCAAGCACGTTTAGTGTCTGTCCTCCGTCCAGGGAATAGTAGGGCTGTACCGTATTGGCCGCAGGGTCTACGCTCAGGTAAAAATCCACGGCACTGGAGCTGAGGATATTCGGGACGTCGTAATTATTGGTGGTCAGTCCCCCTTGGTCTTCCAGGGCTACCTGAAGGCCGTTGACATTGTCACTGTTCAGGGTGCCGTTGGTCAGGACGAACTTGAGATAGTTGTCCTGGTCCCCGGTCCCGATAAAAATACCGTAGGACTGAAAGTCAATAGGGTCGGTCTGTGAGCCGTTGATGCTGAAATAGGGCGACTCAATCTGGCTGTGAATGGTAAAGGGGTTGGAACTAGTGTCGACATTGATGCCAAACTGGAAGGCGTTTTCCTGATTGTTGTTTGCCAAATGGGCATCACCCCCCGATACAAGGTCCACAGTGGCCTTTCCCGCTGCCCCGCCAAAGGAGAGGTCCTCTTCGTTGAACTGGTCGAGGTAGTCGGTTGCATTGTTGATCATGAGCCCGGTGAACCCCAGACCGTAAAACCCGGTGCCGGGATCGTTGTTCCAAAAGGGGTATACTATGGGCAGGCTGTTGGTGAGCCCGTTGTCAGGGTCCAGTGCAAAGGCATCATTGATGTCGTCTATACCGTCGTTGTCGTCGTCGTTGTCGTTGAGGTCGGAAATAAAGTCCCCGTCATTGTCCCTGGGCTTACTGCCCTGCGAGCAGTGGTTTGTACCATTGTCTATTTCGTCCTGGTTGGAATAGCCGTCCCCATCATTGTCCTCCGTTGAAACGTAATCGAGGTCCCCCGGCTGGCTGCAGTCCACTGCTGTGGGCTCGAAAATGGTTATGCTATTGGAGCCATAGGTGGCGGCCCAAACGGTCCCGGGGAAAACATGGTCATCGCCCATGGCGATAACGTCAAGGGGGATGTTCCCAAAGCCACTGAAGATGGCCTCGTACTCTTCTACCACATTTCCAGCCGCATTGAGCTTGTAGCGGTTTATATCGCCGTTAAAGGAGGCGGTCAGGATATCGCCCTGCATGGCGCCCCCAAAATTAGAGGCCGTATATTCGGCGATACCGTTGGTTGAAAAGTTGATCACGTCAAGGATGTTAACCTGTGTACTGCCAACGGGCTCATCCAGAAGGTACTCCCCTAAGTCAGACCTTTCGGGGAAATCTCCTATAGTAAAGGAATCGTTGAAGTATCCCGAGGTTCCGGGCAATAAATCCTGTAGGTCATGGGTGTTGGTAGCGACCCAATCGTCTGTTACTTCGTCGTGCTCATAGCTAATTACCATGGCCCGGTCGGGAAATGCCAATATGGGATTGGGATGGCCCCCGTAATATGAGAAATTGGCATCGGAAATAGTTCCCACAAAGTGCAGGGGATCACCAATAATGTAGCTTCCATTTTCATTGAGCTCGTTGGTGATGTAATGGTTGATAGGATCATAGGCTATCGTGCTCTCGTCCCCCAGAAAGGTGTCGTCGGCTTTGCTGTAAATCTTCGGTAGACCGCCCCAGCCGCTGTTGGGACCATTATCGGAGGTATAGATCCTTCCGTTTTGAGTGATGACCACGTCGTAGGGGTTTCTGTAGCCTGATGAGAATATCTGTATGGGCCCTCCTGCTTCTGGAAAGGCCTGGTTTAGGCTGTTGTTTCCCCCAAAGGGATCGCCAACGTCTATGGTGTTGTTGGCATAGGGGTGGCCGGCAGGGTATGGGAAGTCGGGGTCCCCAAAAGCAATATCGGCACGGGTGGGATCGTTCAATGTAGGAAGGTCGTACACATAGTCTGTATTGGTTCTGGGGTCCGTATAAACGGTCATGCCCTCAAGTTGAGTGAGGTTTACGATGAGAATGGCCCCCGATAAGAAATACTCTGGTGTTCCAGCAAAATTATTGCTTGGAGCTCCCTTGTTGCTGTTCCCTCCCTGGGATATCAGAAGGTAAGTGTTGCCATCGTTGGGGCTTACAAATATGTCCATACCATTGGTGGCATGCTGTTCCTCACAGCGAGGCAATCCCCTTATCAGGTCCACTTTGTTCCAAGAAGCTCCGTTCCACTCGAGCTTCGACAGCACGCCCGAGTTGGTGTCCAGATTGGTGTCGTCACCGGCACCGCCACCGCCAAAAAGGTAATCGGACGATGTGACATAAATTATGGGGTTTTCAGCCGTTCCGGCTGTCATGATTCCTGTGATCAGACGCTGTTGTGCGGGGTTTAGAATCCCTTGGTCATTGTGGTTGGGAACATCGGTTTGTATAACTGTTATTTCCTCAGGAGGATTGGAGGTTGTGTTTACGGTATAGGTGCCGTCGCCCATTGGTGCCCCATCACGTTCTATGGTAAAAGCCCATATCATTCCATTCTGTTGGGATACATAGAGTCTGTCGTCGGGACCAAAGTCCAATGAGGTGGGGTACAATACAGATTCCCCAACCAAACCGGACGACCCAAAGCTTATGGATTGTCCATAAATTTTGCAACATGGAGATAAATAGATTAGCACAAGTGAGGATAATGCTAAGACTACTTTTTGCGGGAAATTAATCGACATAACAATAATGTTTTTAGGTTATTGGTGTTGGCTGTCAACAAAAACAACATGATTGGAGAACTTAATAGAACCTGAAAAAGAGGGCATAAGCACCATTTTTAGTTTTATATGCATAAGCACATGTTTTTTTGTTGATAAGCTTAATTTTTAACAATCACCCTAAAAGTTCTTTTTGTTCCGTAATATGTGTTTACGGTTAAAAAATATAAAGCATCATCTAGGGTTTCAGTATTTATAATAATAGTGTTGTCGTTTGACTCAAAGTTGTTTAGGGTTTTAATGAACTTTCCGTTAAGGTCAAAAAGTTCAATTGTATTAATAGATTCAATAAAATGATTACTCTTTATAAAAAATTTCTTAGATGCAGGATTGGGATAAAGTTGAAGCTGACTTAAAAAGGAACTGTCGTTACCCTCTGCAGAACGCTCTATTATAATATCGTTGGTTTTCCCTAAGATGTATTTTCCGTTTTTATTGCAAACAATTGATCTATCTTGATTGATTAAATCATGTTTTATTAAAATAGGCTCATAAGGATTAATGATTCTGAATGTAATGGTGAAGACACGATTTCTTCCATAAATTTCTGAGCCTAAATCCCCAGCAGCAAATTTTACTTCTCCTGATGTAGAAGTGTCGTTAATAATTATTGCATCAAAATTATATTCAGTATTTAATTCTACTAATTCTAGAGCGTTAGGATTGTAATGGAGTTTGATTTGTAAACTGTTGTATAGAGTATCATTAGCAACAGCCTCAATAGTATAATTAATATACTCTCCTTTAATAAAGGGGGCTGACTCATTAATGTAAGATACTAAGTCCACAGATTGAGCTCTATTAGTATTAATAAAAAAGAGGGTAAAAATGCTTAGTGTGAAATATTTAAAGGCTTTCATAACATTATTGTTTTAATCGTATTGTGTTTCACCGGATAGTCCAAAGTTGCCAGATAGCAAACTAAAATCGGCCATATCTATATATTCGTCGCCGTTAAAATCAGTGTTTGGGTTGTAACTATTGTCACCAGGCGATGTATTCATAGCTTTTCTTAGAAGGTGTTTATCGTACCCGCTTACGGTGTTATTGTCATCGGCATCACCAGCTAATAATATTGGGATTATAATATTGGAATTTGACAAAATACTAGCATCGACTGCTCGTTGCAAATACAGCGGATGTTTAACTAGGATGACGTAGTCACCTTGGCTTATTAAAGAACTTAATGCTATTAGTCCTGAAGAATTGGCGGTTTCTTCAAAAGTATAAGCCGGTGTTGTTAAGTTATCCGTTGAATAAATTGAAATAAAATAGTTGCCACTATAATCACTACGACCCTGCAGGGATACATTTAGAGTTATATTATAGGCCGATAATTGAGTAACAGTAATAGTTTGAGTACAGGTTGATGACGAATTACCTGCTTCATCGATCGCGACCCATGTAATAATTGTATTTCCTAATGGAAAAGGTGAAGTAATGGCTTGATTATCTGATCTGCTTGGAGAAAAAATTAGATTTTGAGAGCAATTGTCAGATCCTGTTGGGTTAATTATGCTAATAGCAATTTCGGTTATTCCAGGATCAACAAATTCAACTATGTCATCGGGACAGTTGATTTCAGGTACTTCGTTATCAATTACCGTAATGGTCTGTAGGCAAGCATCTGAGGTATTACCGGCTTCATCGTTAGCGGTCCACGAAATGGTTGTCTCTCCAATAGGGAATGGATCTGTAAGCAGTAGCCCATCAGAGCGGGTACCATCAAAAGAGAAGGTATTACTGCAGTCATCGGAAGCCGTAGGATTATCAATTGTAATGGTAGCCTCACAAAGTCCAGGGTCTGTAGATTGATTAATGTTTGAAGGGCAGCTAATCACAGGGTTGCTGCCATCAGTCACTGTAATAGTTTGAATACATGGCTCAGATGTGTTTTCAGCCTCGTCTGTGGCTGTCCATGAAATTGTTGTCACTCCTACAGGGAAAGGAGCTGTAATTAACAAGCCATCAGATCGTGTACCTACAATTGAAAATAGCGTGCTGCAATTGTCATTGGCGGTTGGTTCTACTATGGAAATAGTAGCTTGACAAAGTCCAGAAGTTGCAGGTTGATTAATGTCAGCAGGGCAGCTAATCACAGGAATTTCACCGTCTGTAACTGTTACTGTCTGTTCACATGAATCTATTGGATTATTGCTTTCATCTAAAGCTGTCCATGAAATGGTCGTATCGCCAATTGGGAAAGGCGAGGTTAGTTCCAATCCATCGGAACGTAAACTCTCAAAAGTATAAGTGTTACTACAGCCACCATTAACGGTAGGGGGTGTAATGGTGATATTGACTTCGCAGAGTCCAATATTCGCTGATTCGTTAATGTCAATAGGACAGCTAATCATGGCGTCACCATCACCACCAGTTACCGTAACGGTTTGTAAGCAAGGATTAGAAGTGTTCTCGGCTTCATCATTAGCTGTCCATGAAATCGTTGTTTCCCCAAGAGGAAAAGGATCGGTTAGCAGTAGTCCATCAGATCGTACCCCTTCAAATGTGAAGATATTGCTACAACCATCGGTAGCGGTTGGTTCTACTATGGAAATAGTAGCTTCACAAAGACCTGGGTCTGTTGTTTGATTTATATCTGAAGGACAGCTAATCACAGGGATGTCACTATCACTAACAGTTATGGTTTGTACACAAGGTTCAGATATGTTATTAGCTTCGTCTGTGGCGGTCCACGAAATTGTTGTTGTACCTACAGAGTATGGTGCTGTTAACAATAAACCATCAGATCGGATGCCTTCATAAATAAATGATGTACTACAGTTGTCGTTAGCTGTTGGTTCAACTATCGTAATAGTAGCTTCACATAGTCCTTGTTCTGCAGGTTGGTTAATGTCTGCTGGACATATAATCACAGGGTTTTCTTCATCGGTAACATCTATAGTTTGTTCACAGCTGTCTATGGGATTATTACTTTCGTCAAAAGCAGTCCATGAAATGGTCGTTGACCCTATAGGATATGGATCAGTTAGTTCCATTCCATCAGAGCGAATTCCCTCAAAAGTGTATGAGAAGCCACATCCTCCAGAAGAAGCTGGTTCAGTTATGATTACAGAAGCTTCACAAGTACCAGTATCTGAAGTTTGGTTGATGATTTCTGGACATATAATTTGGAAAGTTTCGCTACCACCAGTCACAAATATGGTCTGTATACATGGATTAGATGAGTTTTCAGCTCCATCTGTAACAATCCAAGTGATTGTTGTGACTCCTACACTGAAAGGATCTGTTAATAGTAAGGCGTCTGATCTTGTTCCTGAATATGTTAATGTCGTACTACAATTATCTGTTGCTATTGGTGGAGTAATGGAGATTAATGCAGTACACAAACCAGTATCGGTCTCTTGAGTTATATCTGTAGCACATTCTGTTATTGTAGGTGCTTCGTTATCTTCTTGAACGGTCCAATTGAATTGAACTGTTTGTGGAGTACTACTCGGTTTTGATACAGTGACCTCCACAAGATGGATACCGTCATTGTTAATGCCTCCAGTTGATGCATTTTCTGAAATAATACCGTAAATTAAACCATTATTCGGTTCTATGTTTATTCCATCAGGCTGTCCACTAATCATATATGAAAACAATTCACCAGAATTACCGCCAGTTGCGCTAACAGTAAAATCAGCCACTCCTCCGATACAATTTGTTTGGTCAGCTATCGGGTCAACATTGATAGGTGTTGATTGACTCGTCAATATTTCAATAGCATTGATCATAGGATTCTCTACATTACTTGTGAAGGCAATGTCCAGTATACCGTCGCTTACAGTGGCGTTGTATTGAACCAGTCCGGCTATACGGTGCCCGAAGGTTGCCGCTATGTCGAAGTCGCTGAGTATGGTCTGCCCTTCAACATCAACACTGAAGATGCGCTGTCCAGGTTCCGAAGTACCATGGTAAAGGTTGTTGAAGTAGAGGTTTACCAGATAGTCACCATTGGGTATTGGAATGGAGAAAACCATTGGCGGTGAGGATATCCCGACACTTCTTTCCGAGTTCATTACTGTGGTATATGTCGTTTCGTCAATATAGTCCGGGATTGAAGGGTCGCGTTCGGCATAGACCAAATCTGTTCCGTTAATGGTAAAGGAGCCCCCCGAAGTGACACTGTAGTCAGTACCGGAAACTGCTCCAGAGGCGGTGTTGCCCTCCCAGTTTGGACCACCGTCCGTAGCTGTCACTTCAGGTCCACCGGCATTAATCCTGATGATAGGATTTATAAGGCTTGTTATTTCCCCAGAGACCTGAATGGAGGTTGGAGAATTGGCTCCAGAGTGTGCCACGGTCAGGTCAGCAGATTTAGGTCCTATATCGCTGGTAGGTATAAAGTTAATTGGGATTTCTATGGATTCTCCAGGGTTAATGATAATCGGTAAAACTGCAGAATGTGAGAAAAATGAAGGATCATTGCCGGAGAAGGAAATGGCATTTATGGTAATGGGAGGGTCTGAAGATACTCCCTCGTTACTAAGGTTTACAAAATTAGTAATGGTCGGGCTGTTGTTGGAAACAAAGCCAAAGTCAAGAGGGTCGGGGGACACGGATAATATCCCTTCTTCATATATTTCAGCGGAGACCTGGATGGGGGATGGGGAGTTGATTCCAGAATGTACCACGGTCAGGTCAGCAGATTTAGGTCCTACATCACTTGTAGGTGTAAAGTTTATAGGCATTTCTACAGATTCCCCAGGGTTAACGATAATCGGTAAAACTGCGGAATGCGAGAAAAATGAAGGGTCATTGCCAGAGAAGGTGATATCGTTTATGGTGATAGGGGGATCCGTTGGTGCTCCCTCGTTGCTGAGGGTTATCAAACTCGTTGTGGCAGGGCTATTGGTAGAAACCAAGCCAAAGTCAAGAGGATCGGGGGTAACGGCTAGTGTTTCAGAAGAATTTGTCGATTGGTTCGTCATTATTTCAATGGCGTTGATCAATGGGTTCTCTACATTACTTGTGAAGGCAATGTCCAGTATACCGTCGCTTACAGTGGCGTTGTATTGAACCAGTCCGGCTATACGGTGCCCGAAGGTTGCCGCTATGTCGAAGTCGCTGAGTATGGTCTGCCCTTCAACATCAACACTAAAGAT
>NZ_JARACK010000006.1 GCF_028767185.1 Mangrovimonas aestuarii | reverse complement strand
CAATGTCCAGTATACCGTCGCTTACAGTGGCGTTGTATTGAACCAGTCCGGCTATACGGTGCCCGAAGGTTGCCGCTATGTCGAAGTCGCTGAGTATGGTCTGCCCTTCAACATCAACACTAAAGATTCGCTGTCCGGGTTCCGAAGTACCATGGTAAAGGTTGTTGAAATAGAGGTTTACCAGATAGTCACCATTGGGTATTGGAATGGAGAAAACCATTGGCGGTGAGGATATACCGACACTTCTTTCCGAGTTCATTACTGTGGTATATGTCGTTTCGTCAATATAGTCCGGGATTGAAGGGTCGCGGTCGGCATATACCAAATCTGTTCCGTTAATGGTAAAGGAGCCCCCCGAAGTGACACTGTAGTCAGTACCGGAAACTGCTCCAGAGGCGGTGTTGCCCTCCCAGTTTGGACCACCGTCTGTAGCTGTCACTTCAGGTCCACCTGCATTAATTCTAATGATTGGTGTAAGTTGATCTGTTAGTTCTCCTAAGACTTGAATGACTGTTGGAGAGTTGGTTCCTGAGTGTACCACAGTCAGGTCAGCAGATTTGAAGCCCAAATCATTTGATGGAGTAAAGTTCACAGGAACTTCTACAGACACTCCTGGGTCGATTACTAAAGGTAAATTTGCTGAGTGGGAAAAGAATGAAGGGTCATTACCCGAGAATGTAATATCGCTTACTGTAATTGGGGAATCAGTAGGGGCTCCGCTGTGACTTAGGGTAATTGGTAATGTTTTTACAGAACTGCTAGTTTGGGTTAATCCAAAGTCCAGTGGATTTGGAGTGGCTGATAACTCTTCTGATGAAGGTGGTATCTGCAAAGCCATAATTTCTATGGCGTTTACCAACGGGTTGTTTATGTGGCGTATGAACTCAATTTCCAGGATACCATCGGTCACAGTTGCGTTGTACTGTACCATTCCAGCAATCCTATGACCATAGATGGCCGAGGGATCCAAATGGTCCACGGCTACCTCATTTTCTATGTTGACACTGAAGATGCGCTGTCCGGGATCCTGTGTGCCCTGGTAGAGGTTGGCAAAATACAGGTTAACGATATATTCTCCATTGGGTAGCAGTACTGAAAATACCATAGGGAAAGAGGTGATATCAACACCACGTTCATAGTTCATCACAGAGGTATAGGTGGTCTCATCTATATAGTCAGGAATCGAGGCATCACGGTTGGCGAAGACCATATCCGAGGCATTAATACTATAGGGACCTCCCGAGCTTACGTTGTAGCTAGGCCCCACAGCCCCTCCCAAAGCGGCATTGTCTTCCCAGATAGGGCCGCCATCGTTGGCAATGACTTCCGGCCCTCCGGCATTGATCCGCACAATTGGACTGAAAAGACTGGTCAATTCTCCCATAACCGTAATCGAATTTGGGGAGTTGCTTCCGTTGTGGGTGACGCTTAGAGATGCTGATTTAAGTCCGATATCCTCTGTGGAGATAAAGTTGATGGGCACCTTGACCGATGTCCCGGGGTTGACCACTATCGGCAGCTCGGCCGAATGAGAGAAATAGGAAGCGTCACCCCCTGAGAAGGCGATTTCGGTAACTGTAATGGGGGAGTCCGTAGGACCTCCCTCATTGTTTAGGTCGATATATTTTGTTCTAAGGGAATTGCTGGTAGGGGTCAGGCCAAACTCTAGCGGGTCAGGAGCAATGGATAGTACTCCATTTTGGTTTTCGTAAACCTCTATCAGGTCCCAGGTTGCGGTAAATGGTGTAGGACCTGAATTTCCCCTTGAAGTGGATATAATCCCAACGGCAAGCCCCTTGCTGTCCGAAGGGTCCAAAAAGCTGGATGGCAGTCCAATGGGAGAGCCAAGCACGTTTAGTGTCTGTCCTCCGTCCAGGGAATAGTAGGGCTGTACCGTATTGGCCGCAGGGTCTACGCTCAGGTAAAAATCCACGGCACTGGAGCTGAGGATATCCGGGACGTCGTAATTATTGGTGGTCAGTCCCCCTTGGTCTTCTAGGGCTACCTGAAGACCGTTGACATTGTCACTGTTCAGGGTACCGTTGGTCAGGACGAACTTGAGATAGTTGTCCTGGTCCCCGGTCCCGATAAAAATACCGTAGGACTGAAAGTCAATAGGGTCGGTCTGTGAGCCGTTGATACTGAAATAGGGCGACTCAATCTGGCTGTGAACGGTAAAGGGGTTGGAACTAGTGTCGACATTGATGCCGAACTGGAAGGCGTTTTCCTGGTCGTTGTTTGCCAAATGGGCATCACCCCCCGATACAAGGTCCACAGTGGCCTTTCCCGCTGCCCCGCCAAAGGAGAGGTTCTCTTCGTTGAACTGGTCGAGGTAGTCGGTTGCATTGTTGATCATGAGCCCGGTGAACCCCAGACCGTAAAACCCGGTGCCGGGATCGTTGTTCCAAAAGGGGTATACTATGGGCAGGCTGTTGGTGAGCCCGTTGTCAGGGTCCAGTGCAAAGGCATCATTGATGTCGTCTATACCGTCGTTGTCGTCGTCGTTGTCGTTGAGGTCGGAAATAAAGTCCCCGTCATTGTCCCTGGGCTTACTGCCCTGCGAGCAGTGGTTTGTACCATTGTCTATTTCGTCCTGGTTGGAATAGCCGTCCCCATCATTGTCCTCCGTTGAAACGTA
Organism: Mangrovimonas aestuarii; assembly: GCF_028767185.1. Taxonomy (GTDB): domain Bacteria; phylum Bacteroidota; class Bacteroidia; order Flavobacteriales; family Flavobacteriaceae; genus Mangrovimonas_B; species Mangrovimonas_B aestuarii. The sequence continues at coordinate 246,116 of NZ_JARACK010000006.1, read as the reverse complement.
ATCGAGGTCCCCCGGCTGGCTGCAGTCCACTGCTGTGGGCTCGAAAATGGTTATGCTGTTGGAGCCATAGGTGGCGGCCCAGACGGTCCCGGGGAAAATATGGTCATCGCCCATGGCGATAACGTCAAGGGGAATGTTCCCAAAGCCACTGAAGATGGCCTCGTACTCTTCTACCACATTTCCAGCCGCATTGAGCTTGTAGCGGTTTATATCGCCGTTAAAGGAGGCGGTCAGGATATCGCCCTGCATGGCGCCCCCAAAATTAGAGGCCGTATATTCGGCGATACCGTTGGTTGAAAAGTTGATCACGTCAAGGATGTTCACCTGTGTGCTGCCAACGGGCTCATCCATAAGGTACTCCCCTAAGTCAGACCTTTCGGGGAAATCTCCTATAGTAAAGGAATCGTTGAAGTATCCCGAGGTTCCGGGCAATAAATCCTGTAGGTCATAGGTGTTGGTAGCGACCCAATCGTCTGTTACTTCGTCGTGCTCATAGCTGATTACCATGGCTCGGTCGGGAAATGCCAGTATGGGATTGGGATGGCCCCCGTAATATGAGAAATTGGCATCGGCAATAGTTCCCACAAAGTGCAGGGGATCGCCAATGAGTGAACTTCCACTTTCATTGAGCTCGTTGGTGATGTAATGGTTGATAGGATCGTAGGCTATCGTGCTCTCGTCCCCCAGAAAGGTGTCGTCGGCTTTGCTGTATATCTTCGGTAGGCCGCCCCAGCCGCTGTTGGGACCATTATCGGAGGTATAGATCCTTCCGTTTTGAGTGATGACCACGTCGTAGGGGTTTCTGTAGCCTGGTGAGAATATCTGAATGGGCCCTCCTGCTTCTGGAAAGGCCTGGTTCAGGCTGTTGTTACCCCCAAAGGGATCGCCAACGTCTATGGTGTTGTTGGCATAGGGGTGGCCGGCAGGGTATGGGAAGTCTGGGTCCCCAAAAGCGATATCGGCACGTGTGGGATCGTTCAGAGTAGGAAGGTCGTACACATAGTCCGTATTGGTTCTGGGGTCCGTATAAACGGTCATGCCCTCAAGTTGAGTGAGGTTTACGATGAGAATGGCCCCCGATAAGAAATACTCTGGTGTTCCAGCAAAATTATTGCTTGGAGCTCCCTTGTTGCTGTTCCCTCCCTGGGATATCAGAAGGTAGGTGTTGCCATCGTTGGGGTTTACAAATATGTCCATACCATTGGTGGCATGCTGTTCCTCACAGCGAGGCAATCCCCTTATCAGGTCCACTTTGTCCCAAGAAGTTCCGTTCCACTCGAGCTTCGACAGCACGCCCGAGTTGGTGTCCAGGTTGGTGTCGTCACCGGCACCGCCACCGCCAAAAAGGTAATCGGACGATGTGACATAAATTATGGGGTTTTCAGCCGTTCCGGCTGTCATGATTCCTGTGATCAGACGCTGTTGTGCGGGATTTAGGATCCCTTGGTCATTGTGGTTGGGAACATCGGTCTGTATAACAGTTATTTCCTCAGGAGGATTGGAGGTTGTGTTTACGGTATAGGTACCGTCGCCCATTGGTGCCCCATCACGTTCTATGGTAAAGGCAGATATGACCCCGTTTTGTTGTGATACATAGAGTCTGTCGTCGGGACCAAAGTCCAATGAGGTGGGGTTTAATATAGATTCTCCAACCAAACCGGACGAACCAAAGCTTATGGTTTGTGAAAGGCAAGGAGCAATTAATAAAAAGTTAAAGTAAATAAATAAGAGCGGGTAAAGGTATAAATACCTTTTAGGGATTGAAAAGCACTCCATAGTAAATACGGTTTTACGTTTATAAATTTTATGCTATCAACCGAAAAACTGTAAATGGAAAATTGCTCAATGAAATTAAAAAATAATGTTGTTAATCAGTTTGTTAGCATGTGATTTTCGTTGAAAATCTGTAAATATCGGGTGTGGAGATTGATTGCAAAAAAAGCCATACCGATCGGTATGGCTTCAATAAGTTAACCCTTATATTATTTGTAGTTTATTTAGTACGTATTTTGTTTTGAATAAATTGTTTTCCAATGAAAAAACCGAGAAGACATGCCAAAATATCTACAGCCATAAACCAAGTTGGATGAGGAATCATAAATAGGTTTACTATAGTAGCAACAATCATTAATCCGCTAACAATATAAGCAGGGATTGGAGATGTTCTACTTATAGCTCCAGCTAAAATCATCCCAACGGTAATGCCTAAGGCATGTGCCAAAGCTACACAAGCCATAGCCCCAATGGGGATTTTATCTATATTGTTTTTAAGCCATTCATCGTTCATAGGATCTGCACCTTCGGGTAGTGGGAAAAGATAAGTGCCAAGAGTTTCAATTAATAAAGTTACTATTCCTGCCACAATAAGACCTGCCAATACGGCTAATACACGTTTCATATAGGTTGTGTTGTTTAGATTGAGTCAATATTAAAAAAAAAATCCTGATGTGTTAAACACATCAGGATTTTTTATGCCTAAGCAAGAGATGAAAAGGTTATTATTCTACGATTACCCAATCTCCTTTAGCCAATAAAGGTTCAGCTTGTTTAAACTTCATAGTTTTATTTTCACCTGTCATCACATTCTTAATTGTAACTTTATCGTTACGGCCAATTTTAGGGGTTTCCCTAACAACAGTTTCAACAGTTTCATGTTGAGGTTGAGTTTGTCCAGCCGCTCTGTTTTGTGCAGCACGTTCGTCCAAGTTAGGGATTTCTTCCTTTGAAGTTTCCATTTTTTCCTGTTTAGGAGTTTGTCTAGCTTCATGAATGGCCGAAGTATCCTGAGTTGGAAGCTCTCCTTTGAATAAGAATGAGACCACATCTCTGTTTACTTGATTAATCATATCTTTAAACAACTCAAAAGCTTCAAACTTATAGATCAATAATGGGTCTTTCTGCTCGTGAACGGCTAACTGAACCGACTGTTTCAACTCGTCCATTTTACGAAGGTGGGTTTTCCAACTATCGTCAATAATGGCAAGGGTGATGTTCTTTTCAAAGTCATTTACAAGTTGCTTACCTTCAGTTTCGTATGCCTTTTCAAGATCGGTTACCACTTGAAGTGTTTTCACGCCATCGGTGAAAGGAACAACAATACGTTTGAATTTATCGCCTTGGTTTTCGTAAACATTTTTAATTACTGGAAAAGCCATTTGTGCGTTACGAGCCATTTTTTCTTTATAGTGCTCGTATGCTGCTTTGTAGATTTTCCCTGCTAAATCAGGAATTGAAGCTTTGTCAAAATCTGCTTCACTAACAGGACTGCTCATAGAGAAGTAACGGATCAGCTCAAACTCAAAGTTTTTGTAGTCGTTGGCATTCTTGTTGCTTTCTGCAATATTTTCGGCAGTATCGTAGATCATGTTAGCTAAGTCTACACGTAAGCGATCTCCAAAAAGAGCATGGTGACGACGCTTGTATACTACCTCACGTTGTGAGTTCATAACATCATCGTATTCCAACAGTCGCTTACGAACACCGAAATTGTTCTCTTCAACTTTTTTCTGTGCACGCTCAATGGATTTTGAAATCATAGAGTGTTGGATAACTTCTCCTTCTTCAAGCCCCATGCGATCCATCATTTTAGCGATACGCTCACTACCGAATAAACGCATTAGGTTGTCCTCAAGCGATACATAGAATTGAGAACTTCCCGGATCCCCTTGACGACCGGCACGACCCCTTAACTGACGGTCAACACGACGTGAGTCATGACGCTCCGTACCTATAATGGCCAATCCACCTGCATCTTTTACTTCTTTAGTTAATTTAATATCCGTACCACGACCGGCCATGTTGGTTGCAATGGTAACCTGACCTGGGCGTCCTGCTTCGGCAACAATGTCGGCCTCTTTTTTGTGAAGTTTAGCGTTAAGTACATTGTGAGGTACTTTACGGATGCTCAACATTTTTCCTAAAAGCTCACTAATTTCTACAGATGTTGTACCAATAAGTACTGGTCTACCCGATTGAGAAAGTTTAGTTACTTCATCGATTACGGCATTATATTTTTCACGCTTGGTTTTGTAAACCAAGTCTTCTCTATCATGACGTGCAATAGGACGATTGGTTGGAATCTCAACCACATCCAATTCGTAGATTTCCCAGAATTCTCCCGCTTCTGTTACAGCTGTACCGGTCATACCTGAAAGCTTACGGTACATACGGAAGTAGTTCTGAAGCGTTACAGTAGCAAAGGTCTGTGTTGCCGCTTCAATCTTAACATTTTCCTTGGCTTCAATCGCTTGGTGAAGACCATCGCTATAACGACGACCATCCATAATACGACCTGTTTGCTCATCAACAATCATTACTTTGTTGTCCATTACAACATATTGAATGTCTTTTTCAAACAGTGCATAAGCTTTTAAAAGCTGGGTCAAGGTATGGATACGTTCAGACTTAATTCCAAAATCCTTGAACAGGTCTTCTTTTTTTTCAGCTTCTTCTTCAGGAGAAAGCCCTAGTTTTTCAATCTTGGCAATTTCGGTACCTATTTCAGGCATCACGAAGAAATTAGGGTCATCACTACCAGAAAGGTATTCCACCCCTTTATCTGTCAACTCGATTTGATTGTTTTTCTCATCAATTACATAGAACAATTCCGCATCAATTTTTGGCATCTCGCGGTTGTTGTCCTGCATGTAGAAGTTCTCGGTTTTTTGAAGTAGCTGTTTTACACCTTCTTCACTCAAGAACTTAATAAGTGCTTTGTTCTTCGGCATACCACGATAAACACGTAGTAATTGGAAAGCACCTTCTTTAGTGTCACCCTCAGCAATAAGTTTTTTGGCTTCGGCCAATACTCCAGTTAAGTATTTACGTTGAACACCAACAATATCATCTACTTTTGGTTTTAGCTCATTGAACTCATGACGGTCACCTTGTGGGATTGGTCCGGAAATAATCAATGGCGTACGAGCATCATCTACTAATACAGAATCCACCTCATCTACGATAGCATAATTGTGAGGACGTTGAACCAAATCACTAGGCGTGTGGGCCATATTATCACGTAGGTAGTCAAAACCAAATTCGTTGTTGGTACCATAAGTAATATCGGCCATGTAGGCTTTTTTACGGGCAGCAGAGTTTGGCTGATGATAATCAATACAGTCTACACTCAATCCGTGGAACTCGAAAATAGGAGCCATCCATGCGCTATCACGTTTTGCAAGATAATCGTTAACGGTTACCAAGTGTACTCCTTGGCCTGTAAGGGCATTAAGATAAACTGGTAGGGTGGCAACCAAAGTTTTACCTTCTCCTGTTTGCATTTCTGCTATTTTTCCTTGGTGCATGGCAATACCACCAATCAACTGAACGTCGTAGTGGATCATATCCCAGGTTACTTCTTTACCTGCGGCATCCCAAGAGTTGGCCCAAACGGCTTTATCGTCTTCCAGATTTACATAATTCTTGCTTCCTGAAAGTTCACGATCAAAAGCATTGGCTGTAACCGTAATGGAGGTATTATTAGCAAAGCGCTTTGCTGTTTCCTTTACAACTGCGAAGGCTTCTGGTAAAATATCGTTTAAAATAGCTTCAGTTGCAGCATAGGCATCGTCTTTTAATTTGTCTATCTCTTGATAGATGTCTTCACGACGGTCAATATCTTCAGATGCTTCAGCCTCTTCAAGAAGTTTGTCGGATTGTTCGGTAAAAGGTTTTCTAGCCTCTTCAATTTGAGTTTTGAAGGCTAAAGTTTTGGCACGAAGCTCATCATGCGATAAACCTTCTAATGCCGACTCGAAAGATTTTATTTTGTTTACTAAAGGAGTGATGGCTTTGACGTCTTGTTTAGACTTATCGCCAACAAACATTTTTAAAACTGAATTTAATAAACTCATTTGTTAAAATTTTGTAGCACCAAAAGCTTGTGGTGCCATGTTAAGTCTTTGGGACTTCCGTGTTTTAAAGAAGTCTTCAAAGATACGTTATGTTACGGTGTTATGTAAATCCAAACCAAAAAAAAAGCCTCGTTTAGAGACTTTTTTAAGGGAGGGTATACTTTTAATATTCGTCCTCATTCCAGAGGTAATCTTCATCTGTTGGATAATCAGACCAAATTTCTTCAATCGAATCATAGGAGTCTCCTTCATCTTCAATCGATTGTAGGTTTTCAACAACCTCTAGAGGTGCTCCAGTTCTAATGGCGTAATCGATCAACTCATCTTTGGTTGCTGGCCAAGGAGCATCACTTAAATACGATGCTAGTTCTAATGTCCAATACATTGTAATTCGTTTTTATAAATGCAAAAATATATTTTTAGTTCAAAAAGTCAAGAAAAAAATGAATTATTTCATCATTAAATAAAAGAGCGCTTAAACTACAGACTAAGAAAGTAAACACTTATAGTTTCAGACTGAAGTCTTTTGGGGCAGACGCATCTTTTTTAAAGTTTTTCTGGAACCCATTTGATTTCATCTGCTTGCAGGTCCTGAGACAACTTCCGTGCCAAGACAAATAGGTAGTCAGATAGTCGGTTAAGGTACTTGAGTACATTGGCATCAAGTGGTTCCAATTCGTTTAGGGCAGTAGCCAAACGCTCGGCTCTACGGCAAACACAGCGTGCTATGTGACAAAATGACACCGTTTGGTGACCACCAGGTAAAACAAAGTGGGTCATAGGAGGAAGGGCTGCATTCATACAATCCATTTCCTTTTCCAATTGTTCAATATCTGCTTCCGATATTTTTGGGATGTTCAAGCGTTCCTTACCGCTTTTAAGCATGGCTTTTTCAGGGTCGGTAGCCATAATGGCGCCTAAAGTGAATAAACGGTCTTGGATACGGATGAGCAGTTCATGTTCGTTTTTTTCTAGCCCTTGGTCACGAATCAATCCAATATAGGAGTTGAGTTCGTCAACGGTACCATAACTTTCAATGCGGATATGGTGTTTTGGTACTCGAGTGCCACCATATAGGGCTGTGCTTCCTGCATCACCGGTTTTTGTATATATTTTCATGTGTTTCGAGGGGTTTGTTTAAAATTACAGGATATTACTTGAAATCAATACCCGTAACTGTTAAAACTTATATTCTGTATTATTTTATTCGAGTATCACTTTCAATCACTCCATCCTTTAAACGAATGACACGATGCGCGTGTTGTGCAATATCTTCTTCATGGGTAACAATAATCACAGTATTTCCTTTGCTATGAATTTCATCGAACAATGCCATAATTTCTACCGAGGTCTTGGAGTCAAGGTTTCCGGTAGGTTCGTCGGCTAAAATAATGGAAGGGTGATTTACCAGGGCACGACCAACGGCTACTCGCTGGCGCTGTCCTCCAGAAAGCTGGTTGGGTTTGTGATCCATACGGTCGGCCAAACCAACATCGGCAAGTACTTTTTCTGCTCTGGCTATACGATCTTTTTTTGAAGCTCCAGCATAGATCATTGGCAGGGCTACATTATCCAATGCGGTAGTCCTTGGTAATAGGTTGAAAGTTTGGAATACAAATCCTATTTCAGTGTTTCGGATTTCAGCCAGTTCATCATCGGTCATTTGGCTAACGTCTTTACCGTTGAGAATATAGCTCCCCGAAGTGGGAGTGTCCAGACATCCCAACAGATTCATTAAAGTAGATTTTCCTGATCCTGAAGGCCCCATAATAGCAATGTAATCACCACGTTCAATGTCGAGGTCGATGCCTTTCAAAACGTGAACGGTTTCTTGTCCCAGTTTAAAATCTCTAGTAATCTTTTTGATTTCTATAACGTTACTCATAAAGTACTTTTCGGTTGGTTGTAGCTAATTTTAGCTTGTTGCAATATAAAAGTTTTGTCAGACATAGGACGTTGACCTATAAGAGTTGTTACAGAAAATTTGATGAGTATTATTAAAGTTTATATTTTGTTTGAAGGTGCTCTTTAGTACAAGTAGAGAAGGTGTTTTGGGTATTGTAAATTTTGATAGGTTGTTTCTTGTTCATTTTCTTTGCTCGTCCAAAGAAAACGAACCAAAAGAAAAGACGGCGATCGAGAGGAATTTTTACTATCGTAAAACCATACTATTGCCCCAAAATTTTCTCCAAGGCTTCAAAAATTCTTAACGGGGCAATAGTATTATTCTGCCGATCACATTTGTCGACTCCGTGGCCATTCAAGAATAAGCACACTCAGATGTATAAAAGGCATTTAACTTGTTCTTATTTGATGGAGTTTGTTTTACATTCTAACTACAAAATGTTCTTTGCGTTGTTCCTTTCTGAAAAACACCAAGCCCCAAAAGAAGGTGTCAATGGTAACGGTTACCTGTGGATGTTGTTTTATATCTTCCCAAGCCTCTGACATCTCTTCAGAAAGATGAATATCGTCAAAAATTAAAACAGTGTCATTATGTGTTAAAGGGAGAAGTTTTTCGAAATAGTTTAAGGTCGCCGACTTGCTATGATGACCATCTATGTAAGCCAAGTCAATTGGTTTGTTGAAGTCGTTTAGAACTTGTTCAAAGGTGTTCGGTATTAATGAAATTGAATTGAAACCGAAATTTTCGAATTGCTTTTTTGCCATTGCTGCAGTGTTGGTACAGCCTTCAATAGTTGTTAATTCTGCATTTAGGTGTCCTAGGTGAAGTGCACAACTTCCCATTCCCAAGGAGGCACCGAGCTCTAAAATTTGCTCTGGTTTAAAATACCGCGATAAACGGAATAATAGTTTAGCTCGTTTTTTAGTAATGCCAGCAATTTTAGCAATATCACTAATCTTTCTTTTGTTACTCTTAAATATGCGGCTACCAGCACCAAAATCTTCAACCTCAATCATTATCTTGTCATTCAATAATGATTGACGGTAGCGGTTTAAGGTGTTGTATTCCGTGTATTTCTTTCGATCGTAAAAGCAACGGGTAACCAGACTGTACACAAATGGGGAGTGGATACCATGTTGATTGGTAGACCGGCCAAGGAATTTAAAATAGGCTTTTATTTGATACCACATATCCAGATTAGGATTCCATTTTTTCGGTAAGTTCCAACCAACGGAATTCCTTTTCCTCTATTTCGTCAATAATTCCCTGTAGTTTATTGGAGAGCTCGTTAATAGCATCCTGACTTAAATCTGGATTTAAAAACTCAGCTTCAAGGGTTTTCTTGTCACGCTCCAACACCTTGAGTTTGCTCTCTATGTTTCGGTATTCTTTTTGCTCGTTGTATGATAGCTTAACGTTGCTATCTTTCTTCCATTGCTTTTTCTCTTTTTTGGGAGCATCGTCCTCAGTTTGAGCAGGAGCACTGTCTTCATAAGCACGGTAATCGGTGTAGTTACCTGGGAAATCTTCAATAACGCCTTCACCCTTGAACACGAATAGGTGGTCTACAATCTTATCCATAAAATAACGGTCGTGAGATACAACCATAAGGCAGCCTGGGTAATCCAATAAGAAACTTTCTAAAACGTTCAAGGTTACAATGTCTAAGTCGTTTGTGGGCTCATCGAGGATTAGGAAGTTAGGGTTTTGAATTAAAACGGTACATAGGTAAAGGCGCTTACGCTCACCCCCACTTAGCTTTTCTACATAATCGTATTGTTTCTTGCGGTCAAAAAGGAAACGTTCCAATAGCTGTTGAGCACTTATTTGGCGTCCTTTTTTTAATGGAATGAAATCTCCAAATTCACGGAGAACATCAATAACCTTTTGGTCTGGTTTTACGTTTATACCGTTTTGGGTGTAGTAACCAAACTTAAGAGTTTCTCCCATAACAACCTTACCACTGTCGGGTTTTAGGTTGCCAGTAAGCATATTCAAAAAAGTAGACTTCCCTGTACCATTCTTACCAATGATACCGATACGTTCCCCTTTTTTGAAAACATATTCAAAGTCCTTTAGAATGGTTTTGTTGGGATAGGCCTTACTGATTTTATGGAGCTCTAATATTTTGCTTCCCAAGCGTTCCATGTTTATCTCCAATTGAACAACATGGTCTTTTCTTCTTTGGTGAGCCTTTTTCTTTATTTCGAAAAAGTCGTCTATTCTGGATTTGGATTTTGTGGTTCGCGCTTTAGGCTGACGACGCATCCATTCCAGTTCTTTATTAAAGAGTTGTTTGGCTTTTGCAGTTTCGGTTTCCTCTTGGGCGATTCGGGTCTCTTTGTTTTCCAGATAATAAGAGTAGTTCCCTTTATAGGTATAAAGCTTACCGTGATCTAATTCGATAATCTCATTACACACACGCTCCAAGAAGTAGCGGTCGTGTGTTACCATAAACAACGTCATCTGTTCTTTGGCAAAAAAAGCTTCAAGCCACTCGATCATTTCTAGATCTAAATGGTTGGTAGGCTCATCCAGTATTAATAAGTCTGGTTTATTGATAAGTGCCATGGCTAAAGCCAAACGTTTCTTTTGCCCTCCAGAAAGCAGTTTTATTTTCTTACTGAGATCTTCCAATTTTAGTTTGAAAAGAATCTGCTTATACTGGGTTTCAAAGTCCCAAGCCTGATGACGGTCCATAGCTTCAAACGCTTTTTGATAGGCTTCAGTGTCCTCAGGGTTTTTTATTGCTTTTTCGTATTGCTCTATAACTTTGAGAATAGCATGGTCGCCAGCAAAAATAGACTGCTCAATAGTTAGTTCGCCATTCAACTTTGGTTCTTGAGGTAAAAAGGAAACAGTAATGCCCTTGCGGTAAATCACTTGTCCACTATCAGGCTGATCGTCTCCGGCCAAGATATTTAGAATGGAGGTCTTCCCCGATCCGTTTTTAGCTACAAAGGCAATTTTCTGGTCCTTATGTACGCTAAAGGACAGGTTTTCAAATAGGGTAAGTTCCCCGTATGATTTCGATATCTGTTCTACCGTTAAATAGTTCAAAGCAGTCGTTTTTGCAAAGAACGGATAAAATCCCAAAAAAAAAGACATTAGTTTTTATATTCCTGCTTAAAAGTTATATTTGTGAGTAACCAATCCCTTTATTATGAAGCATTGTCTGGGCACGCTATGTATTTTGTTATGTGTGTTTGTCAGTTCCTGTATTCCGCATAAGGACATCATTTATTTACAAACTGACACCAATAAAACTGCTCAAGATAGCTTACCGGAACTTACCCCTCAACAACCGCCATATCGTATACAGATTAACGATATACTAAATATCCGTGTTAAAGCTTTGGATCAGGAAACGGTACAGATATTCAATCCAATAGGAGAGGATATCCTTAATGCAGATAGCGATCAGCGAGCATATTTTGATGGGTTTACCGTAGACCTTCACGGAAACATACGCATTCCTACTTTGGGAAAAGTAAATGTATTGGGATATACCACAGAAGAAATAGAACAGATGCTCGAAAAGAAACTACTGGAAGAGCAATTTAAGGAAACAGCTAATATATTTGTTACTGTTAAGTTGACGGGACTTAGGTTTACTGCTAATGGAGAGGTAGGAAGCCCAGGCACTAAAACCTTGTTTCAGGAGCGTGTAAATATATTTGAAGCCATAGCCAATTGTGGAGAAATCCCAGTAACAGGTGATAAAAAAGACGTGTTAATAATCCGTCAGTACCCCCAGGGGCAAAAGATTCACCATATAGATCTTACTGATGTGAATGTGATGCACTCCCCATATTACTATATACAGCCCAACGATATTATTTATGTAAAACCCCTCAAACAAAAAACTTGGGGGACAGGAACAACTGGAGTGCAGACCATAACCACAGTTGTTGGTTTGGTAACATTGTTGGGGACTACTATTTTACTAATTGATCGATTTTAAACCATGAACTATCAGGATTTTGACGATATGGAGTCTGGGCAATCCGGACGTATGAGTTTCGACTTTCAGGGGTTTTTATTTAAGGCTTTAAACCTGTGGAAGTTGGTATTATTGTCTATAGGAGTGGCTATGGTGATTGCTTATATGATAAACGTTCGTAAACAGAACGTTTATCGTTTGAGTTCATTGATTTCCGTAGAGAATGACCAGAATCCTTTCTTTACTGCGAATACCAGTATTTCCTTTAATTGGGGAGGGGTGTCGGGAAAAACGAGTAAGGTCATTACCAGTATTCAAACCCGTAGCCACAACGAAAAAGTGGTGGATTCCCTCCAGTTCTATATGGATTATCTGGTACAGGGGAAGTACCGTATGGTCGATGTTTATAAAGATGCTCCCTTTTATGTGGAAATCGATAAGTCTAAAGGACAAATATTGGGGGAACCCATTGGAATCCGTTTTTTAGACGATAAAAAATTTGAGCTCTTTACAACATTTGAATCGGGTAGTGTTCCTGTACAGTTTTATGGAGATAAACATAAGGGGACTGCCCAAGTTTCAACAGGGCCGTTTGCCAAGACCTTTAAAGTTGGTGAACCTATTAGGCTCCCTTTTTTAAACCTTACAGTGCACAAACGAAACGATAGAGCTATTAATCCCGACAAGGAGTTTTTTATAAGGTTCTCTAATTTTGATGGAATTGTTTATCAATACCAAAAAGCTGTTTCTGCAAATCCTTTTTCAAGGTCTTCCGCAGTGCTTTCGCTAGCAATGAGTGGTCATAATAAGGCTAAAATTGTCGATTACCTAAATGCTACTGCTGAGATATTAAGTAAAACTGAACTGGAGCGCAAAAACCTTTATGCTACCAATACCATTAAATTTATTGATAGCAGTTTGGCAGCCGTAAACAGTAATCTGAAAGATTTTGCAGATGAGATGAACCGCTTCCGTAAGGACAATAAAGTGTTTAATGTAGATGAAGAAATGACCCAAATATCTAGTCGTTTAAGGGAGTTTGAATTACATCGTGAAGAGGAGCAAACCAAATTAAATTACTTAGATGCTTTGGAGCAATACCTGAATACCAAAACAGATTATATAAATATTGCAGCGCCATCATCGGTTGGGATTACAGAAGGGAATATACAAAGTAGTGTAACTAAGATTACTGCCTTGGCTATCGAACGCCAAAGTTTGGAGTATACAACCCGTGAGGAGTCTGCTTTATTCAAGGATTTGGATAGACGTATTGATGCTGAAAAGAATGTATTGCTGGAAACTATTGATGCTACTAAGAAGACTATAGGTTTACAGTTGCAGAATGTAAATCGTCAGATAGCAAAATTGGAAGCCAAACTTAGTAATCTTCCTGAAGATCAACAGAAGTTTTTAAAGATACAGCGTAAGCTGGATATTAGCCAAGAGGCTTATAATGTGTATATGGCAAAACGCTCGGAAGCAGCGATTGTTAAGGCGGCTAATGTGTCTGATATAACGATTATTGATGAAGCAAAAGATATTGGTGGCGGACTTATAGGTCCTAATAAAAGCCTAAATTATATGATGGCTTTGATGGTAGGTTTCTTTGCTCCAATGTTCTTGATTTTTGTGGTGTATTTGTTAGATAACACCATTCACGGTTCGGATGATGTGGAAAGATTGTCCAATATACCTATCATAGGTTTGCTTGGTAAATACCGCTATAAGAACAATTTAGTGGTTTATGAAAAACCGAAGTCGGCAGTGGCGGAGTCGTTTCGATCCATACGTTCCAGCCTTCAGTTTATTTTTAAACAACAAGGAAAAAAGGAAGATGCCCAATCACTAATGATTACCTCTTCGGTAAGTGGGGAGGGGAAGACCTTCTGTTCCATAAATGTTGCTACGGCCTATGCGCTTTCTGGTAAAAAGACCATTTTGCTTGGGTTGGATTTAAGAAAACCTAAAATATTCGATGATTTCAATCTGACTAATGAGATTGGAATTGTAAACTACCTTATTGATGAGGTCAGTCTAGATGAAGTAATTATGTCAACCCATATCGATAACCTCGATGTGATTACATCGGGGCCCGTTCCTCCAAACCCATCAGAATTATTGATGAGCGGTCAAATGAAAACATTATTTGCTACACTTAAGGAAACTTACGATATCATTATTTTGGATACACCTCCTCTGGGATTGGTTACAGACGCTTTAGAATTGGTTCAGTATGCAGATGCTTCTCTGTTTATGGTGCGATTGGATTATACCAAAAAAGGAATGCTTCAATTAATCAATGCCAAATACCGTGCGGGAGAGATTAAGAACATCAGTTTTGTATTGAACTTCTACAAGCATAAAACCAATCAAAACTATGGGTATGGTTACGGTTATGGCTATGGATACGGTTATGGTGTGTATGGTAATGCTTATCACGAAAAGGATAAAAAGGATTCTCTATTGAAAAAGGTTAAGAAGCTAGTTAATGGGCATGAGAAGGTGAGTTAGAAAATAGAATTTAGTACACAGTATTAAGCCTAACGTCACTTCGAGTGTTTTCAAAAAATGGTGATTTTTTGAAAATGTATCGAGAAGAAGTGAGAGAGTAGTTCTAGAATGTTCTCGATACTTCGCTCCAATTATCATTGGGGCTCAACTCGAACTGACAGTTTCAATATTGTTAGTTGGATTTTTTTATCTAAAAAGTATTGTCAGAAGAGTTGTGTTGGCATTAACCACACTGCCTTAGGTATCCCTCCTTGAAAAGGAGGGGGCTGTATTTTTTGAGATGTTATTCTGAGATATGAAGTATCGTAAGAATCTGTTGAGTAGGAGCAAAGTTGCTTAACTTGTACATCTCTTTTCTTAGGTAGAGATCCTTACGTCGAGCTGAGCTTTCCTCAGGATGATATTCTTCTCAGGATGGCAATTATTTGGAAATAAACATCTCCCAAGTCAATCTCAGTCCTTGGTCAACAGTATATTCAGGTTGGTAACCCAATAATCGTTCTGCTTTAGAAATATCAGCCAAAGAATCCCTTACATCGCCTTGGCGTGGCGGACCATAGGCCGCTTCCATATCGGAAGCAGCAGCCGATTTTAAACTTTGCCATAATTGGTTAACGCTAATGCGTTCTCCGCAAGCGACATTGAATACTTGATTTGCAGCGTCTTTATTCGCAAAGCAGGCTTTAATATTTGCCTGAACGGCATTGGCAACAAAGGTAAAGTCTCGTGTTTGTTCGCCATCACCGTTTATTGTTGGAGATTCACCATCATTCAGGGCTTGCATAAATAAAGGAATAACCGCGGCATAGGCCCCTTTTGGACTCTGTTTTGGTCCAAAAACGTTAAAATAACGAAGTCCAATAACATCGGTGTTATAGGTTTTTCCAAATACGTCGGCATAGAGCTCGTTTACATATTTTGTAACGGCATAGGGGGATAATGGCTTCCCAATATTGTCCTCTACTTTTGGTAATGCTTTGCTGTCGCCATAAGTGGAGCTGGAAGCAGCATATACCATACGCTTAACAGTACTACTTTCTTTAATGGCAATCATCATATTCAAAAAGCCTGTGATGTTAACATTATTGGTTGTTAACGGATCGTTTATAGATCGGGGTACCGATCCCAATGCGGCCTGGTGCAATACATAATCCATGTTTTTCATGGCAGCTTTGCAGATGTCAAGGTCGCGGATATCACCTTCAATAAGTTCAAATGCAGGGTGACCCATAAATTCTTTGAGGTTTTCACGGTAGCCATTGGAGAAATTGTCAAGAACACGAACCAATTTTACATTATGGTTTATTAGGTATTGGACGATATTACTTCCAATAAAGCCACCTCCTCCTGTAACTAAGAATGAAAATTCAGATAAATCTTGATTATGGTATTTTGTTGTGTACATTACAATCTAGCGTCAGTTATGTGTTTAGGCAATAGGGATTTTACATCAAAAATAACTCCGATATCCGATTTCATAGCAGGGATGTTCAATTCCAGAAATTGGTTGTGGGCTACAGCCAGTACAATGCCATCATATTTAGGGTGCAGTTGGTCATCACAACAAATTAAATCCAAGCCGTATTCGTGATTCACTTCCTCAGCAGAAGCCCAAGGGTCGTATACTTCAACCTCTACCTGATATTCTTGCAGTTCTCTAATGATATCAATAACTCTAGAGTTGCGGATGTCCGGACAGTTTTCCTTAAAGGTGATTCCCAATACCAGAACCTTTGCGCCTTTAATGGTTGCACCTTTCTTGATCATCATCTTCACTGTTTCCTGAGCTACATAACTGCCCATACTATCGTTCATCTTGCGTCCTGCTAGGATTATTTCAGGGTTATAGCCGGTTTCAATGGCTTTTTGAGCCAAATAATAAGGGTCTACACCTATACAGTGTCCACCTACCAGTCCCGGACTGAAATTGATAAAGTTCCACTTGGTGCCGGCTGCTTCCAAAACAGCTTTGGTATCGATATCCAATAACCTAAAAATTTTGGAGAGCTCATTGACAAAGGCAATGTTGATATCTCGTTGTGAGTTTTCGATTACCTTAGCAGCTTCGGCAACTTTAATGCTCGGTGCCTTATGGGTGCCAGCTGTAATGACAGAACGGTACAGAGCATCCACCCGATCGGCTATTTCTGGGGTAGAGCCCGAGGTCACTTTCAATATTTTAGTTACCGTATGCAACTTGTCTCCAGGGTTTATGCGTTCAGGGGAATAACCGGCATAGAAATCGGAGTTGAACTTTAGTCCGGATTCCCGTTCTAGTATAGGGACACAAATGTCTTCTGTAACCCCAGGGTAAACTGTAGATTCATAGATTACTATATCCCCTTTTTTAAGCACTTTCCCTACCGTTTCACTGGACTTAATCAAAGGCGTGAATATAGGCTTGTTCAGTTCGTCAGTGGGTGTGGGGACCGTTACAATGTATATATTACACTGGGTCAAGTCTTCTATGTCACTGGTAATGTAAAGCCCATTTTCATTGTTTTTATTTATAGACAGAACCGATTTCAATTCGGCATCTTCAACCTCCAAGGTACGGTCTTTCCCATTGCGAAGTTCATCTACCCGTTTGGTATTAATATCGAACCCAATTACGTGATATTGTTTTGCAAATTCAACTGCCAAGGGTAAGCCTACATAGCCCAGCCCGATAACGGCTAAGGAGTCTTTTGAATGCATAGGTTGTGATTTTTGTTAGTGCTCTTTCAAATCTACTCAAAAAGTTTAAGCAGATTATGCTTTTAAGAACTTTTTAGATTTATGGTTGTTTTAGTCGGTGATTTGATTTTAAGGTTCTAGTTTTTTGTTTCTGGTTTTACGTTTAGATTGAATGTTTATAATTTAGGAAATTCCTTGTCCATCCTTTAGGGTCGAGGAAAAGACAAGGGATTTTCTAAGACAATAGTTGTCTTTTAGTGTGTTATTTATTTGAAATCTTCTTCGCGACTAGTTTTATTTTAACTGACGGAAGCATGTTTGATAAGAGAATCCGTTAAAAGAAAGTCGGGAATGCGATAATTGCAGTTCCTCAGATAGGTGTTTTATCGAATTTAAAATTAGTGTCATTCCGAGAACAAACCTTTTGGAAACCGTATAAATTGAGATGACATCCCAAAATCGGGCTAAAATTCAAGCGTCACTTCGAGTAATTATCAAAAAACATCATTTTTTGATAATTGTATCGAGAAGTAGCGTGATAGGAGTATTTATATTAATACGTCATAGGTAGCGAAACCAACTGAAGCGTGGGAATCTATTACAAAGGAACAAGCTATGTGGTGCTTTTACTGTTGGGATATTAATGCTCTAGTAGACGATTATCGAGAAATTTGGATTACTTATCGCAAACCGTTAGATTGTCTTGTTTGTTTCCTTAACGAATTGCTATATTAGCATAGACTAAAAACCCCAGAATATTGAATACCTCGAGTGAAGAGCAATGGCTGTATACAATTTCAGCCAAGCGGAAACTGATTAATTTTAATTTTAAGGAGATATGGCGTTATCGCGATTTACTTTTTCTATTCGTAAAGCGGGATGTGGTTACAGTGTATAAACAAACCATTTTAGGGCCACTGTGGTATTTAATTCAACCGCTCTTTACGGCAATAACCTTTACGCTAATCTTCAATAAAGTAGCTAATATCGATACAGGCACAGTTCCCCCTTTTTTATTCAATTTAGCAGGGATTACCATTTGGAACTACTTTAGAAGCTGTTTGACGGCTACCTCAGACACCTTTAAGAGTAACGCTGGTATTTTTAGTAAAGTGTATTTTCCTAGAATTATTTCACCTTTGTCAGTGGTGATTTCAAACCTAATAAGGTTTGCTATTCAGTTGCTTATTTTTATAGGTTTTTATGGCTATTACATATATAAGGGAGCGACCGTAGAACCTACCCCTTATGTCATGTTTTTTCCTGTTTTGGTCGCTTTAATGGGACTTTTGGGCTTGGGCTTGGGCATGATTATTTCCTCAATGATTACCAAATACAGAGACTTAAAGTATCTTCTAAATTTCGGGGTGCAACTGCTCATGTACACATCGGCGGTTATGTATCCTTTGGCATTGATGAGAGAAAAGTTGCCGCGCTTTGCGTGGTTGGTAGAGTATAATCCAGTGGCTTACGTTATTGAGTCGACCCGTTATATGCTGTTGGGGGAAGGAACTTTTAATATATATGGATTGTTATATACCCTTAGCATTACATTATTGATTTTGTTAATAGGACTGGTTGTATTTAATAGAACTGAAAAAAGTTTTATCGATACAGTGTAGTTGTGAAACGAAATGTCATTGTGTGAACTAACGTATGGTCAACCGAAAAATTGAAATGACGAGCAAAACAATATCAAACCCAAGCGTCACTTCGAGTGTCCAGTCAATGGCTGGATGTATCGAGAAGAAGCGGGATAGGAGAATTCAATCAAATATGTCATTGCGAGGGAGATAGCCCGTGACAATCTTTTTAAAAGGAGTTGGAAATGAATATGAGCGTAATCTTAAAAGCAGAAAATATTAGTAAACAATACCGTCTCGGATTGGTAGGAACAGGAGCTTTGCAAGACGACTTAAAACGCTTTTGGTACAAGGTGCGTGGCAAAGAAGATCCGTTTTTAAAAGTTGGGGATGTTAATGATCGTAGTGTCAAGGGAAGTAGTAAGTATGTTTGGGCATTACAGGATGTCAATTTTGAGGTAAAAAAAGGGGAGGTACTTGGAATTATAGGAAAAAATGGTGCTGGAAAATCTACCTTGCTTAAAATACTGTCACGAGTAACCAATCCAACTACAGGCGAAATAAAAACCAAAGGACGAATAGCTTCATTGCTGGAGGTGGGAACAGGTTTTCATCCAGAGCTTACAGGAAGAGAAAATATCTACCTCAACGGAGCAATTCTGGGGATGACCAAAGCCGAAATAAAAAGCAAAGAAGATGAAATAATTGATTTTAGCGGTTGCGACAAATATGTCGATACCCCGGTAAAGCGCTATAGTAGTGGAATGCGCGTGCGTCTGGCTTTTGCTGTAGCGGCCTTTTTGGAACCAGATATCTTGGTGATTGATGAGGTGTTGGCTGTAGGGGATGCAGAGTTTCAAAAGAAGGCCATTGGTAAAATGCAGGATATTTCCAAAGGGGAAGGAAGAACAGTTCTCTTTGTAAGCCATAATATGGAATCTATACAGAAGTTGTGTACTAGATGCATTGTTATGTCAAATGGAAGCATTGTTTTTGAAGGAAATGTAGATAAAAGTGTTTCTTATTATTTAAAAAGTAATAGTTCCAATGAAGATATCGTATTTCCAATCCAAGGAAAAGGTATCGAGCTATTGGATTTTAAAATCATAGATTATTTAAATGAAGATGCGACCTCTTTAATTTTAGGTAAGCCTTTTATTTTTCAATTAAATGTTTGTAATAAAAATAATACTAAAAATATAAATGTTCGTCTCCAAATATTCGATACTAATGAAACACTGATTGCCACACTAAATACATTTCACTTAAGCCGTCAAGCTGTAATAAAAGGGAATATGGTAAGGCAATTTACTTGTAAGGTTCAAAAATTATCTATAGGTTCTGGTGAATATTTTTTAGGAATACAAATTTTGAATCTTTATGAAATGGAGGTGCTTTACGAGAATAATAAACTCAAGAAATTCGAAATTTTAAATGGGGATTTTTACGGTAGTGGAAAACTACCTACATCAGATAATTTAGGTAAAATTCTTTTGGATCATTCTTGGAGCGAATACACAGAAGCTAAACAATGATTTCGCATAAGCATAAATGTATATTTATTCATATTTCTAAATGTGCTGGTTCAAGTATTGAAAGGTCATTTGGTATAGATACTTCAGATAATACAGTTAAGAATCACTTGAATTTATTCGGATGGTGTAATAAAAACAATATTTATTTACAGCATGCAACACCTGAACAACTTTTAGATTTAGGCTATATAACAAAGGAGCAATGGAACTCTTATTATAAGTTTATTGTGGTTAGAAATCCTTGGAGCAGAGCATTGTCTGATTATTTATGGATATCTAATAATTATCGGTTAAAAGATACCTTTACTAATTTTATTAAAGCAAAGGGCAAGTATAAAAAGATATTGACAGAATCGAATAGTCCAATTTATAGGGGAGATCACCTTTATTCGCAAAAGTCTTATTTTTTTGTTCATGGTAAGGAAATTATCTATGATAAGGTTGTAAAGCTAGAAAATTATAGGGAAGATATTTTGGATTTAAAGTTAGACCAAGAATTAATTCAAAAATTTTTAGTTTCTAAATCAAATATTGGAAAAAAGAAACTTAATCATTACTCTTTTTTCTATAATCATAAAAGAAGAAAATTATTAGAGAAGTTTTACGGAGCTGATATAAAATACCTTAAGTATGAATTTGAAGATTTGAAATCTATGCCACAGCGTTTAAAGTCAAATTTTAATTCAAAGTCTTTTTTAGAATAAAATATTATTAGGTTTCTTCTTACATAGAAAATAAAGCCATAAAGTAATTATGATCAACGTCACCAAAACCTTTTTGCCTCCTCAAGAGGAATACCAAAGCATTTTACAAAGGGCCTGGGCCACAGGTTGGATGACCAATCGCGGCATTTTGGTCAAGGAGCTGGAAGCCTCATTAAAAACTTATTTGGGAGTACCTAATATCATCGCCATGACCAATGGCACTTTACCGCTGCAAATTGCCATAAAGGCACTGGGCTTATCAGGGGAAATAATCACTACGCCTTTTAGCTATGTGGCCACTACCAGTAGTATTGTTTGGGAAGGGTGTGCGCCTGTATTTGTAGATATACATCCAGGGTATCTCACTATAGACGAAACTAAAATAGAGGCGGCTATCACGCCAAAGACTTCTGCTATTTTGGCGACCCATGTTTTTGGAAACCCCTGTGATGTGGAAGCCATCCAAATGATTGCAGATAGGCATGGCTTAAAGGTTATTTATGATGCCGCCCATTGTTTTGGGGTGGAATATCAAGGAAAGAGTCTCTTTAATTATGGAGATGTGAGTACCTGTAGCTTTCATGCCACTAAATTGTTTCATACAGGCGAGGGAGGGGCTTTGGTTTGTCAACCTGAGCATTTTGATACCCTGTATTCCCATCATAATTTTGGACATGATGGCCCTGATGTATTTAGGGGACTGGGGATGAATGCCAAAATGAGTGAACTACAGGCTGCTATGGGCTTAGCTGTATTGCCTTATATGTCTGAAATATTAGAAGCTAGGGCTCGTGTGGTACAGCATTACAGAGAGCAATTACAAGGTTTTCCTTTGCAATTGCTTAAGCTACGCCCAGAGACACATTGGAATTATAGTTATTTTCCTATCATATTTCAAAGTGAACGTTTGTTACTACAGGTTAAGGCTGCTTTGGAGACCGCTGCCATTTATCCAAGACGCTATTTTTACCCTTCGTTAGACCACTTACCTTACACCACAGCAGGAGATTGTTCTATTTCGACACGTCTATCTCAATGTGTATTATGTTTGCCTTTGTCTATGGGTTTGACTTCTAAGCAGATAGGTGAAACTGTCTCTATTATAAGTGCTGCATTATGATGAAAGGTCAATTTTTTATATTAGGAAATGCCCGCTCTGGAACTAGTTTGTTACGTTTGTTACTGCATCATCATTCGGGACTAAGTGTTGCTCCTGAATGTGGGTTTTTGCTCTGGTTATACCCTAAATACAATGATTGGACTTTTGTGGATTTAAATAGTAAACGTTTAGACGTTTTTATAGCCGATGTTCAAGCCAGTAAAAAGTTTGAAACTTGGGCTATTGATGACACTTTGTTGAAGACCGTTATACAGAAGCATTCTCCAGATAGTTATGAGGCTTTAGCTCAATGTGTTTATTTAAGCTATGCTGAAAAGCAAAAGAAAAAGCCTTTGTATTTAGGTGATAAGAATAATTATTACATACGCCATTTAGACCAGTTGGATAAAGTATATTCAGATAAGTTTATTATACATCTAGTAAGGGATGGGCGTGATGTAGCTTGTTCTTACAGAGGTGTCCACCTATTGAGCAAAGATTTAAAATATTTACCACAATTGCCCAATGCTATAGATGCTATAGCCCATGAATGGCAGCAACATAACATGTCTGTTTATAATCATTACAGTGGTTATAAACGTTATATTTTGGTGCGTTATGAAGATTTATTATTGTCTCCATCCTCTGTTTTGGAAATTATACTCGCTCATTTTGGTATGGCTTATGAGGCTTCAATGGTCGATTTTTATAAAACCAATAAGTTAAAAGTAACAGAGCCTTTGGAAACCCTAGCGTGGAAACAAAAAACATTACAACCTATAGATCCTAGTGCTATGGGTGCCTACAAGACTGCTTTAAATACTGATGAGATAGCTTGTTTTAATGCGATTGCAGGCTCCACGTTAAAACTTTTTAATTATGCTACTTAGTGTACGGTTGATGACCTATAATCATTCAGATTGTATTATAGATGCCTTAAAAGGTATTAATAAACAACGAACTCATTTTCCTTTTGAGGTGGTTGTGGGCGATGATTTCTCGAGTGATGGCACTTTAGTTAAGATAAAGGCTTTTAGGTTTAACAATCCGAATTTACATGTTAGGGTTTTGCAGCGCCGACGAGGAGATGTTTATGATATAAAGCGGCAGCAGTTAGGACGATTGTATAACTTTACAGATATTATACAACATTGTACAGGACGTTATATTGCTTTGTTGGATGGTGATGATTACTGGACTGACCCTTTAAAGTTACAGAAACAGGTTGATTTTTTGGAATCTCATAATCATATTAACCTTTGTTTTAGTAATATAGGTATGAAGGTTGGGGATGAGGTTAGATTGCATTCCATAAAAATAGATTTTATGGAACGGGGTTTTAGTTATTCCAAACTACTAGAGTATAACAATTTTATTGCAACGGCCAGTGTGTTGTTTCGCAGGCCCACTAATCTTGAGTTCCCAGATTGGTTTTATTCTTTGCCTTATGGAGATATGGGGCTTTATAAACTGTTAGCAAACGGCGATAGTTTTTACGGATTAAGGGATGTTATGGCGGTGTACAGGGTGCACGATCAAGGTATGTATTCCGGTTTAGGTAGATTGCAGTCACGTAAGATTTATTATCAGTTCTACCGTAGTATTTTTCCTTTTTTAAACAAAAATGAAAAAGAAGTATCTATATTAAAAATGAAAGCTTTGCGTAAGGAAATTGCGATATTGAAATTTAGGCGAAACCTATTTTTAGGGAAGGTTTATAGTGTTGGACTAAAATTTGGATTGGTAGAATGAAGCAGGCAATCTTAATAACTGCGTATAAAAACCTTCATCATTTAAAGGATATCATTTTGTTTTTTGATGATGAAGATTTTGAGTTGTTTATACATATTGATAAAAAAAGTGTTCTTTCAGTTTCCGAAATTGAAAAATTAAGAGCATACAAGCATGTGACATTAATTTCACGTAAATACAAAGTGAATTGGGGAGGTGTGAACCATTTAAAATGTATCCTCCACTTATCACAGCAGGCTTTAAATAATGGGGAATTAAAATATTTTCACCTAATAAGTGGGCATGACTTTCCAATAAAGACTTTGCAAGAGTTTAAAGACTTTGCTGTGAAAAATGTGGGAAATAGTTATATCAGTAATTTTACACTTCCAACTCATCACTGGTTTGATGGGGGGTTAAATAGGCTGGAATATTATAATTTTTATGATCTTTTGGATGGTAAGAAGCGCAGAGGAACTATTTTTAAGCTTGTGAGGTATCAAAAGAAAATTGGGTTTAAACGACCGATTTCCAAAAAAATGCCCCAATTATATGGAGGCGAAACTTGGTGGTCTTTATCTAGGGAGGCTTTACAATATGTGGTAGATTATACTTTGGAAAAACCAAGATTGTTGAAACGTTTTAGACATACATTTTGTTCTGAAGAGATGTACTTTCAAACGGTTGTTATGAATTCTGTTTACTCCAAAAAGGTAGTTAATCATAGTTTACGATATATTGATTGGAACTCTAGAAATGGTAATGATCCAGCAAATTTAGACACCACAGATTTTGATACTATTATTAAAAGTGATTGTTTGTTTGCCAGAAAATTTGAGTTTCCGGTTTCGCAAGACCTAAAGGAAAAGTTATTAGTGAAGTTAGCCAAAGATTATAATCCAACTGAAGTACATAAACGATGAACCAAACGCTTAAGGGACCCAATATCTCCGTAATTATGCCTGTATATAATTGTGCTTTATATGTTCATAAGGCTATACAGAGTGTTTTAGATCAAAGCTTTACGGATTTTGAATTCCTAATTATCGACGATGCTTCTACAGATGATACCCTCAAAGTGATCAAGGCTATTTCGAATCCTAGAATTCGTTTGATAGAAAAACCGAAAAATACTGGCTATACCCATAGCTTGAATTACGGGCTTTCTATAGCTAGGGGCAAGTATATTGCCCGAATGGATGGTGATGATGTTGCGATGCCCCATCGTTTGGAGTTACAATATTTGTTTATGGAGGCTCATCCTGAGGTAGTGGCCTGCGGGACAGCTTATCGCATTTTAGGTAGTAAACGGGTGGTGCATATGCCTTTGGAGCATGAAAGCATTCGAAGTTTGCTTTTGGAGCATACCTGTTTTGGGCACCCTACAGTGATGTTGCGCAAGGCGACTTTGGAAAGGTACCAACTTTGCTATGACGAGGCCAAGGAACCTGCCGAGGATTATGATTTATGGGTGAAATTGAGTCGGATAGGGAAATTGGCCAATCTGGATGAGGTGCTTTTGGAGTATCGGGTACATGAGGTTCAAGTTTCCAAAGCTAGGCGGGAACAGCAGTTGCATAGTAAATGGGAGACGCGTTTGGATGTATTGGAAGAACTCATTCCTGAGGTGAAAACGCAGTTTAGAGCCCTTCTAATTCAAGTTTTTGAGGAAACCTCTTTGAGCTATCAAAATATCAAAACGTTTGGTCGACTTGTGGATCATCTACTACTAGCCAATCAACAACAGCAGCGATTTCTTCAAAAAGATTTAAAGGATTATTTGAAGAAGCTTGAGCATGAGAGTGCCAAGCGTTTTTTGTTAACCTCCCATCGTTATAGGCCGCAATATTTAGGGTATTATTTACAAATGTATTTTGGTAGGGGGGTTAGGTTACCCTTGCGTACGGCTCTTATTATTGGGGTGAAGAGTCTTTTATTTTATAAGCCACTGACCAAAGCACTTAGAGTATGAGGGTACTATTTTGGGTGACTAAATTCCCTGCAATATCCGAAACGTTTATCCGAGACCAAATAGTTGCTTTGTTGGGTCGAGGTCTATTGGTTACAATCTATCCTCAAAAAGGCATTGTTGAGGAGCAGATGCAAGCTTTAGAGGGGTTTGAAGCTTATAAATTACAGGATTGTATTGTTGATATAGACCATTATTTTGAAAAGCGTAAAATACTAAGGTTGTGGAAGGCTTTAGGCATATTAATCCGAATTGGGTTTAGCTCCAAGCGGCAGTACTACCTAAGGGCCTTACATCCTAAATTTAAGGCGCAGGCCTGGTCGCTTCGGCTTTTTTTTAGACTGCACTTTTTGTTGGAACAGGGGATTTCTGTGATTCATGTGCATTTTGGCACCAATGCTTTGGATGCCATTTTGCTAAAGCAGTTGGGGTTGCCTCTAAAGTTTTTTGTGACTTATCATGGCTATGATATCCGGTTGGGCATTGAGAAAGGGGGGCATTTATATGCTCCGGTTTTTGCACATGCCGATGGGCTTATTGCCATATCCAATTATAATAAAAGCCATTTGCTCAATTTTGGAGCCCCTTTAGATAAAATAATCAACTTACCTAATGGTTTAGATTGCAATTTTTTTAAGCGTGAAAGCCCTATAAATGGCATTGAAGGAAAGGTTAAATTGTTGAGTGTGGCGCGATTGGTGGAGGAAAAAGCTCTGCATATTGCCATTGAGGCCTTAGCTATGGTAAAAGCCCAATGCCCTCAATTGGAATTTGAATATACCATCATTGGAGAAGGCGAGTGTAGAATAGTCTTAGAAAGTTTGGTAAAAAGTCTAGGCTTAGAAGATTGTGTTTGTTTTAAAGGAAGTCAAAATAGTGAAGTGGTAAGGGATGCTATGGTGTGCCATGATATTTTTTTGTTATCGAGTGATGTGGAAGCCATGCCAACGGTTTTGTTGGAAGCACAAGCCTCTGGGATGATGGTTGTTGCTACCAATGTTGGAAGTGTTATGGATGCTGTTGTTTCTGGAGTTGTGGTAACTAAGAATGACCCAGAAGCTTTTACTAAAGGAATTTTATCTGTTTTAGAAATAAGACCAGAATGGGGGGGGGTTACAGAACAAGGAGTTGTAACAATTAGTAGTGATTATTCTATAGATAAGATTTCCAATGAATTACTTAAATTATATTGTTTGTGAAAGAACGGTTTTTCAGTCTACAAAAGAATTAAGTTTTGTTAGAGACCGTAAGCATTTTGTCATAATGTGAGTGAAATATCTATTTTAGTAGCTTAAATTGAATTTATGAAACCATCATCTTTGGTATCCATTATCATCCCAACTTATAACAGAGCTCATTTAATCTCAAGAACACTTGATAGTATTCTTGATCAAACATATAGTAAATGGGAATGCATTATTGTTGACGATGGGAGTACTGATGATACTAAAAATGTTGTACAAAACTTTGTTGATAAGGATAGCAGGTTCCAATACTACCGGCGACCTAAAAGCATACCTAAAGGGGCTAATGCTTGCAGAAATTATGGGTTTGAATTAAGTCGGGGTGAGTTCATTAACTGGTTGGATAGTGATGATGTTTTTCTTCCTGAAAAACTTGAAGTTCAGATGGTGACTTTGCATGATAATCAAGTGCCTTATTGTATATGTCAGTCTATGTGGATTGATCAAAATAGTGGGAAACCATTAGGCTTAAGAGCTAAAAATATTACATCAGAAAATAGATTTGAGGACTATATTTTATATAGAATTTTTTGGTCCATAATGGCTCCCTTATGGAGAAGGAATTTTTTGATAAATAATAATTTAACGTTCAATGAAAGTCTGCACCAATCTCAAGAATATGAATTTCATATAAGAGCTTTAGCGGTAAACTCAAATTACATTATCATAAACCAGTCTTTGGTTGAAATGTTTAAACATGACCAAAATTTATCCAACAATATTCTTTTTGACATAAATAAAATTAAGTCTAATGTTCTGGTGAAAATGCAAGTGCTAGAAAATTACGGGGATAAGTTAAGTGAGCAAACTAAAGTAAAACTGCTCGAAATAATAACAATAATGTTTAAAGAATTATTGTTGCTAAAACAGTTTAAAGCTGCATTTTTTGTGTTAAGGAAATTGTTAAGAGGGGTGGAGTATATAGAAGTAAATCCCTTTGATAAAGTGTTATTTAAGAACCGAGTATTTTTAATTTATGTTTCTTACCTTTTATTAGGAAAAGGATATAATATATTAAAACCTTTACGGTATGCTTAGTCTTGAATATAGATGGAATAAATTAAAATGCTTGATTCGAGTTCGAGTATCAGAATGTTGTAATTTTTTGTTTAATCCAGTTGTAAGGAAACAGCTTGATGATTATAAGAGTATACCAATTATAATTATAAGTTTTAATAGGTTGCACTATTTAAAGAGATTAGTAGAGGTATTGTTCCAAAAAGGGTACAAAAATATTGTTATTCTGGATAATGCTTCATCTTTCCCTCCATTGTTAGATTATTTAAATGATATTGCAGATAAGGTTACGGTTCATAGATTAAAAAACAATGAAGGACATTTGACTTATTGGAAAAATCGTAAAATATATCGCATGTATTCTCAAGGATATTATGTGGTAACCGATCCCGATGTTATACCAGTAGAGAATTGTCCCGATGATTTCTTAAAAACTTTTATTGAATTGTTGCACCTCGCTTACGATAGAACCAAAGTTGGTTTTTCCCTTAAAATTGATGATTTGAAAGATGAAAATCCCAATAAGGAGAGGATTTTAAAATGGGAGTCAAGGTTTTGGAAATCAAAAATGCACCCCAAAGCATACAAGGCAGAAATAGATACAACATTTGCACTGTATAGACCAGGGTACGATTATAAATTAAAACACTTTACCAAAGCATGGAGAACGGATTTCCCTTTACAAGCACAACATGGAGGGTGGTATTTAAGTGATGCCTTATCTCTGGAACAGGAATTCTATTCTAAAACAGCAAACCAATCTGCTTCTTGGATAACAAATTCTAAAGGGGAATTGACTAATAAAGTTCACAAATCGCTTTATGAGTAAAGAAAAACCATTGGTGTCCATTTGCATCCCAACCTTTAACGGGGAGCGTTTTATTAACGAAGCGATGGATTCTGCGATAAGCCAATCTTATTCAAATTTGGAAATTGTAGTATCTGATGATGCTTCAACAGATAGAACGTTAATTATTTTAGAGGGCTTTAAAGAGAAAACCACAATACCGATTTACATATATAAACACCAACCATCAGGAATTGGAGCCAATTGGAACCACTGTGTGCAAAAGGCTAATGGAAGTTATATAAAGTTCCTGTTTCAAGATGATGTGTTGTTGCCTTCTTGTATTGAACAAATGATGGCTGTAGCAGGTTTTAATCCTAGAGTGGGATTGGTATATTCCAAACGTGGTTTTATTTATAGTGAATTAACTCCCAAAATAACAAGTTTTATAGAGTACTATCGCGAACTTCATCGGTATTGGGAGTCAGTAGGGGTAAAAGAAGGAGTGCTAAAAGGAACAGATTATTTAAAGGATAGGCAATTGTTAAGCTCCCCTAAGAACAAAATTGGTGAGCCCACTAATGTGTTGCTTAAAACCGATTGTTTTAAAACAATAGGGTATTTTAATGAAACTTTAAAGCAAGGGTTGGATCATGAATATTGGTATCGGGTAATGACCAAATATAACATAGGGTTTGTAAATAAACCATTGGCAAAATTTAGACTGCACAATAACCAAGCCTCCCATGTAAATAAAAGTGGAGGATTAAATGAAACAGATGTCATTTATAAAAGTTACTATATAAACCTTTTCAGGTATTTGCACAGTAAAAATAAATGGAAATTGCTAAAATTGTATCATCCTATTTTAAGTAAATTAGTTAAATTGAAGCAAAATTATGCAGGAGGATAGTCCCTTAATCAGTATCGTATTACCCGTTTTTAATGGAGAGAAAACATTAAAAGCGACTCTGGTGAGTTTGTTAACACAAACCTACTCTAATTTTGAGTTGCTGATTGGGATTGATGGAACTAAGGACGGTTCTAAAGTTATAGCCGAAAGTTTTGGAGATCCTAGAATTAAACTCATTGAGCATCCTCAAAATTTGGGGCTGGCTGAAAATGTAAATAAACTTGTAGCTTTAGCTGATAAAAAAACTGAGTTTATAGCTATGGCTGAGCAGGATGATATTTATGTTTCAGAGAGATTGCAGTGGCAAGTGGAAGTGCTAAAAGAACAACCAGAAGTCGGGTTGATCTCTGGTATTGCCGAGTTTGTTAGTGAAAATAATAAAATCCTTTTTCCGGGCATTTTAGTGCACGGAAAGCAATTTCCTCAAGCAGAGAACTTGTTTAGGTTTCTCTATGTTAATCAACTAAAAGTGGTCAATACCTGCATGATGTTTCGAAAATCGGTGCATCAAAGATACGGTCTAAGATTTAATAATACTTATGGGAATTTTAATGTGGATTGGGACTATGTGTTGCGGTTCTCCTTAGTGTCTAAAGTATATGGGATTCCTAAAGTCTTGGTCACTATGAATAGAAGCATAGCAAATAATTCGGTAACTAGAGATAAAACCTCACAACACAAAGCATCAAGATTGTTGTTAAGGGACTTCCGAGAAGAATTTCCAGAAATTATTTCAACACAATTTTATAAAGAAGCATTAAAACAGCATAGGAAGATTGAGATAGGTCATCAATCAAAAACTAAAATAGTTTCATTGTGCTTGGCTTATTCCCTAAGATATTGTGATGATTATTTTTTGAAATATCTTGGTAATCGTATTAAAAAATATAAAGTAGATCACTTTGGATAATAAACTCACTACTAAAGCTTATTGGGAAGCTTATTACGGACAAAATTATGCGAAAAAGAAACATGTTTTTAACGTGTGTTCACACTATGATAAGTTTTGGGATCAATTTATGGAGGGGGTAACACCGAATTCCGATATTATTGAAATTGGAGGGTATCCAGGACGTTACTTAGCATATCTTTCTGTTAAATATGGTGTAAAGCCTACCTGTCTGGATTTTAATTCAAACTCCACTCAAGTTGAACTGGTATTCGAGGAGCTGGGGGTGAGAGATTATCATATAATAAATGAAGACTTTACTACTTTTAGTACTGATCAAAAGTATGATTATGTAATGTCCAATGGTTTTGTAGAGCACTTTGAAGACTTTAATGCCATTTTGGATTTACATGTGAAATATCTAAAAACAAATGGGAAATTATTAGTTATGTTGCCCAATAAACGGTCTCTTCGGAGACTTTATGGTTATGCTTGTGACTACAAAAATTTAAAAGCGCATAATTTAAAAAGTATGAAACTCAAGGTTTTAAATGACTTTGCGAAAAGAAATAATCTTAAAGTATGCAGTTTACAGTATTATGGAGGGTTTCCATTTGCTGTACATCAGCCTTTAAATATTTTTCAGAAAGTTATATTTAAAGCGACACGGAAGATTTTCAAGCGATTGAACCCGTTTTTAATGAAGTATCCGTCTAGATTTTACAGTGCTTCCATTATTGGGATATTTGAAAAAGCATAACCTTTGAAGAAATTAAAGATTGCCATATTCTCAGGAGTTATTCCCTCAACAACCTTTATAGAGTATTTAATACAAGAAGTGGGGGGCGTTTATCAAGTGTTATTATTTGGTACCGTGGAGAAAAAAGTAAAATATGGAGGAAATTGTATAAAGCTCTATCCAGCGTCTAAAAGCCATATAAAAAATCTATGGGTTAATATTTTGAGGAGTTTTAAGTTAATCATTAGAAGACCAAGGGATTTTTTTAAGTTATTGCACGAAATAAAGCGGTATAAGGCATACTATGATAAATGGGTTTGGTTTACCAAGTTTTTACCAATTGTACTTTACAAGCCAGATATTCTTCACTTACAGTGGGCTAGGGATATAGAATTTTATGGGTTTTTACAAGATGATTTCAATATAAAACTAGTACTTAGCTTAAGGGGGGCACACATAAATTATACTCCGATATTACAGCCCATGATAGCCGATATTTACAGAAATACTTTTCCTAAAGTAAAAGGGTTCCATGCGGTATCAAATGCAATTTCCAAAGAAGCTCAAGCCTATGGTGCAGAAATATCAAAAATAAGGATGATTCATTCTCCTCTCAATGTAAATACTATTAATAATTTCCACCCCAAGCAAAGAGTTTCAAGTGATCCTATTAAATTAATTTCGATAGGACGTTTTCATTGGGTTAAGGGGCTTAAATATTCCATACAAGCCTGCGATGTCTTAAAAAACAAAGGGGTTGATTTTGAGTATATTATCGTGGCAGATCATCTTGCTGAAGAAGTGCGATTTCAAATCAATCAATTAAACTTAAAAGAAGAAATAAAGGTTGTCCCTTTTTTAACTCAAGACGAGTTGTTTAGAATGATGAAAGAGATTGATGTTTTGATTTTGCCAAGTTTGAAAGAAGGAATTGCTAATGTGGTTTTGGAGTCAATGGCATTAGGTGTTCCTGTGATTTCTACCGATTGTGGGGGGATGTCCGAAGTGGTGATTCCAAATGAAACAGGGTGGTTGGTGCCTACTCGTAACCCTCAGGCTATAGCCAATGCCGTTAGGGAAGTAATAAATACACCTCCACAAGAGTTATATCGCATCACTAAAAATGCCCACAACTTTGTAAAGGAGCATTTTAATGCAGAGCAATCCATTAAGCAGTTTTTGGAGTTGTATGATGCGGTGATGGCAAAGGATGATTATTTCGTCACTACGAGGAGGGCAACGACGAAGTAGTCTGTATTATGGGAAAAAGGCGCTTCTCTTTAAGGTGAAGTTATCTGTCGGAGAAAATAGCCAACTACGAACTAAAACTAAACTCCTTTCCCTAGACAGGGAAAGGTGGCCGAAGGTCGGAAAGGGTTGAACGAAGTCTACAGAAGAGTGCTAACGAAATTGATATAATTACCAATTATAACATTCCATTTCTTATATTAGCATAACAGCCAATGAAAACCATAAAAACCCCCATTATACCTATTCAGCAAACCTTTGCTAAGCTTAATCAATCCCATGATTTGGATCTTAAAGCTATTTGTGTGTTTGCGGCAACAGGTTTTTTTTTGGATCAGGATACCTATTGGAAAGATGAGGTGGTACTGCCTCCTGCATCCATTAATACTATTGATGACAAGGGCTATTTGATAAAAACAGAGCCTTGGTTTAAATGGTTTCATGCTCCTAGGGAATTAACCTTTAACAAGACTGTTGGAGAATTCACAGAATTATTCGAAACTATAGTTCAAGAGCAAATCCAAGGGAAACGAGTCATTTTACCGCTATCAGGGGGCTTGGATAGCAGAACACAGGCTGCAGCTTTAAATCGACTTAAAGCCGAGGTGCTCTCTTATAGTTATGAATTTCAAAATGGATACAAAGAAACCCAAATAGCTCAGCAAATAGCTGAAACATGCGGCTTTGAATTCGAAAAGTACAATATTCCTAAAGGTTACTTATGGAATAAGATTGATAAATTAACGGAGATAAATAGCTGTTATTCAGATTTTTGCACCCCAAGGCAAATGGCGATTTATAATGAATTTGATACCATGGGAGATGTGTTTTCATTGGGGCATTGGGGAGATGTGTTGTTTAACGATATGGGAGTAGAGGATGATTTGTCGTTTGAACGTCAGGTAGATGTAGTGTTGAGTAAAATCATTAAAAAAGGAGGAAAGCAATTAGCAGAAACCCTATGGAAGACTTGGAGTTTAGAAGGGGATTTCTACGACTATTTTCATAGTAGAGTAGCCATCCTCATGAAGAACATTGATATTCCTCACAGTGCAAATGCTAGAATTCGGGCATTTAAAAGTATGTATTGGGCACCACGTTGGACGTCGGTAAACCTAGCCATTTTTCAATCGAAACACCCTGTATGCTTACCGTATTATCACGATAGTATGTGTCAATTTATATGCGAGCTACCAGAGCAATATTTGGCAAAACGCCAAATTCAAATTGAGTACATTAAGCAAAAGGCACCTCATTTAGCGGAGATTACATGGCAGGATCATCGACCATTTAGCATAAACTCTTATCACCTTAACAAGCTGCCATACAATTTGCCTTATCGAATAAAAAATAAGTTAGGACGAACTTTAAATGTGCTTCATGGAAAACGTTACGTACAGCGCAATTGGGAGTTGCAGCTTATTGGAGAAGAAAATAAGTCAAATTTAAAAGGTAGATTATTAAAAGGGGAATTTAATGATTGGGTACCCACAAAAATGGTCAAACACTATCTTAATAATTTGGAATCCAACCCAACTTCAGCTAGCGCTCATCCCGTAAATGTGCTGTTAACCTTGTCGCAATTCCATAAACAGAGTGATTGTGTCACAACGAATTAAAATTTTATATACCATACCTAACTTCCATACCGCTGGTAGTGGTAAAGTAGTTTACGATTTGGTAAAGGGGTTAAATAAAACTAAGTTCGAACCACATATCTGCTGCATGCATAGTAAGGGAGCGTTTTTCGAAGAGGTGGAAAAGTTAGGGGTGCCAATTCATATTTTTCCTTTCCAACAGGACTATCGCCCCTTGATAACACTGCCTTTAAGAATTTATAAAGTACATCGTTTTTTTAAAAAGTACAAATTTGACATCATTCATTCCTGGCATTGGAGTTCCGATTTTACGGAGCCATTGGCTGCCAAATGGAGTGGTATTCCATTTGTCTATACCAAAAAAGCAATGGGCTGGGGTAATAAGGCTTGGCGTTGGCGCTCCTTATTGAGCACCAAAATTATAACCATTAATAAGGATATGGAAGCCTTTTTTATAGGAATGAAAGATAAGTTGATACCTATGCCTCTAGGAGTTGATACTGAACGTTTTCAGCCTTTGCAAAAAACGTTTGAAATCCCAGGGGATGTCTCATTTAATCAAGGTGATTTTGTTATTGTTACAGTGGCAAATTTAGTGCCAGTTAAAGGAATTGAGTTATTGCTTGAGGCTGTAAAAAATATTGGAGTTAGTAAAATAAAGGTACTTATAGTAGGTGATAATAACTCAGACTATGCGAAGGGATTAATGGATAAGTATGGTGAGATAGCATTTTTTTTAGGGAAGAAAAATGATGTTAAACCATATTTGGCAGTGGCCGATTTATTTGTGATTCCTACTAAGGATGAAGGACGAAAAGAAGGATTGCCTATTGCCCCTATGGAAGCTATGGCTTCGGCCCGTTTGGTATTGGGCTCCGGAATCTCTGGGATTACTGATCTTTTAGAACCTTTTCCAGAGTTTGTATTTAAGCCTTCAGATGTTCGGGACTTGCAATATAAAATTGAATCGGTATATCAAATGGATATAGCCGATAGAAAAAATAAAGCAGAGGAAATGGCAGATTTTGTTCAGCAAAACTTATCTTTAAAACAGTGTGTAGAGCAACACCAAAATCTGTATCAATCCCTGAAAAATTAGTATAGACAATGCTGTTTAATTCTTTGGACTTTGCTATTTATTTGCCAATTGTTTTTGGGCTGTATTGGTTTGTTGCTGCTAAGCACAATATAATACAGAACCTTTTGATAGTATTGGCTAGCTATGTGTTTTATGGTTGGTGGGATTATCGTTTTTTGGCTTTGATAGCTTTCAGTACTTTAGTGGATTATACAGTAGGCTTACAGCTCAAAAAAACAGATAGTAAACAAGCTAGAAAAGTATGGCTTTATTTAAGTATATTGGTAAACTTAGGACTATTGGCCGTCTTTAAATATTATAACTTCTTTGTAGATAATTTTGTGACAGCCTTTTCTTGGTTTGGAAGGGATATCCAGCCTAATACCTTAAACATTATTCTTCCTGTAGGGATCAGTTTTTATACGTTCCAAACGCTAAGTTATACTATTGATGTATATAAAGGAAAGCTAACGCCGACAAAAGATCTTATAGCTTTTACCGCTTTTGTGAGTTTCTTTCCCCAATTGGTTGCAGGACCAATCGAAAGAGCTTCAAATCTCTTGCCTCAGTTTTTTAAAAATAGACAGTTTGACTACGCCAAGGCAACCGATGGGTTACGCCAAATTCTCTGGGGATTGTTTAAAAAAATAGTAATAGCAGATAACTGTGCACAGTTTGTCAATATTATTTTCGACGATTATCACAATTATTCAGGGAATACGCTCTTTCTGGGAGCGATGTTTTTTGCATTCCAGATTTATTGCGATTTTTCAGGTTATTCCGATATTGCTATTGGTACAGCGAGACTCTTTGGATTCAATCTTAAGCAAAACTTCGCATTCCCATATTTTTCAAGGGATATAGCAGAATTTTGGAGACGATGGCATATTTCCCTGTCCACTTGGTTTCGTGATTATGTTTATATCCCCCTTGGAGGTTCGAGAGGATCACAATGGACGCAGATAAGGAATGTTTTTATCATCTTTTTGGTAAGTGGCTTTTGGCATGGAGCTAATTGGACCTTTGTGGCTTGGGGAGCACTAAATGCATTATACTTTTTACCGCTGTTATTGCTAAATCAAAATAGAGTGCATACCAATGTAGTGGCTCAAAATAATATATTACCGGCAGGTAACGAACTAATGGCTATATTGGTAACCTTTGGATTGACTACGATTGCCTGGGTATTCTTTAGAGCAGAAAATATTGGTCAGGCGATTGATTATTTATATCGAATGTTTTCAGGAGATTGGATGCATTTACCCAAAGTACGCCCAACATTTTTAATTGTTTTAATAGCTCTGTTTTTATTGGTTGAATGGTTTGGACGTCATGATCAATTCGCTATAGAAAAATTATGGCTCCGCTTTCCCAGATGGTGGCGTTGGACAATTTATTATGTAATTGCAATGGTGATTTTCCTTTATGGAGGCAAAGAACAGGAGTTTATTTATTTTCAGTTCTGATATAATAAATAGGTGTAGATTTATAAAAAAACGTCAATTCGCCTGCTTGTCAATCAACGTAGGAGGGTTTCATTGCCAAAGTGCATGGAAAGCAGGTTTTTTCAGGTAGAAAAAGTATCGAGAACAGTTTTTTAAATCATTGTTACACTCTTTATTAATAATATTTGAGAAACTAATGAAGCTTTT
Source organism: Mangrovimonas aestuarii (assembly GCF_028767185.1). GTDB lineage: Bacteria > Bacteroidota > Bacteroidia > Flavobacteriales > Flavobacteriaceae > Mangrovimonas_B > Mangrovimonas_B aestuarii. Next base: position 209,439 of record NZ_JARACK010000006.1, on the reverse strand, counting down.
GGCTCCCTTTAGGGAAGGTGAAGACAAAAGCGATTAAATAGCTAGTTCTAAATTAGAAGTTAAAGTAAAAAGAAGTAAAAAAATAAATGTCAGGCTGAGCGGAGTCGAAGCCTATATTAAATGAACAAATTCTTATTTAATATTACACTTTTTTCTCTTCTGTTGATTATCGGAATTACAGCCGTATTTTCCATGGCAGATGGTTCAACGGATTCCTTTTATTTAAAATTAACCACTCCTAAGCAAAAATCACTGATTATAGGATCTTCCCGAGCGGCTCAAGGATTACAACCGGAAATAATAAATGAAGTCATAGAGGGCAAAGAACTTTATAATTTTGCGTTCTCACGAGTGCATACCCCTTATGGAGAACCATATTTTAAAAGTGTTCAAAAGAAAGTGCAGCCTAATGTTGAAGATGGTTTGTTTGTTTTAGAGGTTAACCCATGGGTAGTATCCGAAAAAGAAAATGAACAGGAAATAGAAATATTTTATGAAAGTCGAGGCTTTTTAGGAAAAGTTAATAATGTTGACCTAAACCCCAATTTTGAATACCTTATTGAGTCTTTTGGTAAAAGGTATATAGATATTATTTCCAATAAATTTGTCGCTTCAGATAAAATCAATGTCATTGTTCAGTCAGATGGATGGTGCAAGGTGTCTTTACCAGACGCTTATGATCAGAAAAAAGTCAAAAAAAGCACCTTGGAGAGATATCAGCTAATTCAACAGGAGTATAAAGGAGTCTCAGACAAAAGAATGAAAAGCCTTATAGAAATCGTGAATTACTTGAAAGCACATGGAACGGTAATTTTGATTAGATTACCAGTGTGTGATGATATGCTTGAGATCGAAAACAAACTGATTCCAGATTTTGATGGGTTAATGAGTCAGGTGGCTAAGAAAATGAATATTAAATACATTAATACGATGCCCTTAAGGGAACAATACCTATATTCGGACGGGCATCATTTGGAGACCAACTCCAGTATGGAATTTTCAAAATATTTGGCAACCCTTATCAAAAAGACACTATAGAACCCAAAAGTAAAATAAAAGTAGGATTGGTGTTATCCACGCCACCGGCATATTCAGAAACCTTTTTTAATAATAAAATTAAAGGGTTGCAAAAGTCGGGCATTGATATATACTTGTTTGTGCAAAATAATCCCAATAATTATCGATTATGTCCTGTAATAGTAGCACCAACTGTACCTAAGGGAATAATTCAACGTGGGTTTAATTCAATGGTTATCCTTTTAGGGATGCTACCATATTTTAAACGGGTGATAAGGTTTGTAAAACTCGAAAAAAAGATAAACAGGTCACTTGCTCAAATCTCTAAAAATATATACAATAATGACCATCTGTTAAAAGCCGATTTGGATTGGGTACATTTTGGCTTTGCTACCATGGCACTTCAAAGTGAAAATGTGGCTCAAGCTATCGGAGCTAAAATGGGAGTAAGTTGTCGTGGTTTCGATTTGGATGTGTACCCCCTAAAAAACCCTAATTGTTATAATGATCTTTGGGATAAAGTAGATAAGCTGCATCCTATCTCACAATACATGTTTAGTAAGGCGTGTCAATTGGGGTATCCCAACAATAAACCATATCAAATTATTACACCTGCTGTTGATAAAGAAGGAAGAAATAATATGTGTAAAGTATCTTCAGATATCTTACAGTTCTTAACTGTTGCGCGATTACATTGGATAAAAGGGTTAGAAGAAACGTTGGAGGCATTGGCACGTGTTAAAGAATCGGGTGTCAATTTTCAGTATAAAATCATTGGGTCAGGAGAATTAATACAACCATTAAGGTTTGCTGTTCATCAATTGGGGTTGACAAACTATGTTGATTTAGTCGGGAAACTATCTCATGAAAGAACTATAGAGCATCTTAACTGTTCTGATATATATATCCAGTACAGCCATTCAGAAGGCTTTTGTAATGCCGTACTAGAAGCTCAAGCTGCCGGATGCCTGTGTGTGGTGTCCAATGGAGGAGCGCTTTCAGAGAATGTTTTAGAAGGGAAAACGGGATGGGTGGTCCCAAAGCGAAACCCTAAATTGTTGGCTGATAAAATTTTGGAAATTTTGAAGATGCCCGAATCCCAAAAAAATAAAATCAGAGAAAATGCCTATATAAGAGTTAGGGAAAAGTTTAATCTTGAAAAACAACGTTTGGAATTTTTGGAGTTTTATGAATAAAGTAGTCATTCTATTGGGACAAAGGGTAAGAAGCGGTACTAATTTCGTAGGAACGACTATTGGTAAACATCCAGATATTGTTACTTTCCCTCCAGATAAATCTATGGGGGAATTTAATTTGTTCCCAGATAGGGCGATTAAGGAAAGTGTTTTCGATAAGGTATCAAACTACGCTTTTGGTATAAATATATCTTCAAAGGATGAGCTTGCGTTTTTTGAAGCCTATGGGGAGTTGTGGCTCAAGCTCTTAAAAGAAAAATATAGGGTTGATGAGACCAAGACAATTTTTATCAAATCTTTTATTGTCTACAATTTAGACTTATGGCAAAAAGCATTTCCCAATGCTAAAATAGCGATGATATGTAGAGACGGAAGGGATAATGTCATTTCTTCTGTAAAGGCTTCAAACGATAAAAGAAACTGGCATAATTGGAGTCTTCGTGTTAAGAAAAAAGCCTTTTATGCTTTAGGATTGTATTTTTTAGGACATGCGCTGCATTGGAAAAAAACAGCTAGGGCGTTCTCAAAAATACAAGAGTGTGCTCAGGTTAAGAAGTTTAGATATGAAGACCTTGTGGATTCAAAAACAGGAATTGAAAAGCTATTACATTTTTATGGACTGGATACAAGTGACGAGATTATTTCAAACTGCATTAATGCACCTGTCGTAGGGAGTTCTTTTGGTGTAGACTCCAATAATGAGGCAAAACCTAATTGGCAACCCGATTACGATAAATCGAAATTTAACTTTATAGGGAAATGGTCTAAATGGGGGCCTTTTAAGCGAGCATTATTTAAACTGTTGGCAAATAAGGAGATGACAAAGTTAGGGTATTATTCTAATGATCTAGAAAATGACCTAGATGCTTTAGAAACAGTAAAATAAGTTAATCATTGCTAAGTCTCAGTAATTGTTTAATACTTTAATTACATCCTCATAAGGCAATCCTAAATAATCACTGGCCTCTCTAATGGTAACCAATTGGTGTTTTTCCTTTTTATGTAATACTTTAATGTCCTGTATCACATCACGAGCATACCGAGATCCTCTTCCCGTGAGAATCTCAATGTCTTTCGCATAGATACATAACCGTTGCATAAGCACTTGTTCGATTTAAGGCGTTTGTAGTGGGTATTTAGTGAAAAAGAGGATTTGTAACCGAGAAGGGCTAACGTATAAACCTACACAAAAATCCTGCCATTTTCTTACGTATTAGTATGAAAAATGATACTGCTAATAAGTAATTTATTATGACTTCTTGTCAAATTGAGCGGAGTCGAAATCGCTATTTTTTTAATAAAAATTATTATTGACTAGCTGTTGGTGTAGCAGGGGCACTCGAATTGATATTAGGAAAATTTTTTAGACAACATCTTAGGGTGATAGATTGATTCTTTAAGATAAATCGAAGCCGAATGATATAAGGTCCCCAGGGGGATTTAGGGAGAGAAGGCAAGAAAAATGTAACAAACAAAATCCTTACCCTAGTCAGGGGAAGGTGCCGTAAGGCGGAAGGGGTTGATAGGTTAAATTTTTTCTAACTCTCTAAAAAAAAACAGTCAGTTCGCCTGCCGGTCAATTTATTCTCCAAATAATCTTGTATTAAACTTTTTTCTGTCAAGTTGAATAATCTAGTCTAACTTAATCAAAAATCTTTCACCATGTATTGTCAAGTCGAGAAGCCTGTCCTGAGCTTGACGAAGGGGAGTTGAGACTATTAGAGAAAAATTTCACCTTAATGCAAACATCAATTAGTAGAGTGAGAAAAAGCACTTAATTATTTCATCAAAAATTTTTATTCTCAAAGTAATATTTCCAGTACCTCTAATTAATGGATACTTAATGGATAGTGTATGGAATTCTAATTTTGGAATAACCGGAATAATTGGTTTAAATCGGAACAAACGGCACAAATGGACAAAAACGGCATAAATAGGCAAAAACGGAACAAACGGTCATGTCAATTGGGGAAATGAAAAATTATAGGGTACTTTCATCATGTCAGTTAATTCACAGGTTTGTTGGAACTGAATTTTATAAGCAGCGGCCGATGCTTATGCGCGCCTCTTTCAACGCCTAATGAACTGACAAATAATGAATTGTAAAACCGATAGCAATGGAGATCTCTTAATTCAAAGAAATTTGGAAGAAGGATAAAATCCAAAGGGGTTCCATTACTATCATAAAATAATAAGATTATGGCAAAATTAAGAAGCATAATCAAGATCGAAGGTACCCTGGACGATCTTACCTTTTATAAGGGCAAACAGGGGTATTTAGTGAAAACAAAAGGCGGTGTTAGCAAAAAGAGAATAGAATCCGATCCGGCTTTTGCTAGAACAAGGGAAAACGGACAGGAATTTGCTCAAATTGCTTCATCAGGAAAATTGTTAAGAGGAGCTATCCGTAGCATGATGATTGATGCTAAAGATTACTTGGTAACGTCTCGGTTGGTAAAAACCTTGGCTAAGGTAAAAAACGCAGATACAACATCGCCTCGTGGGCAGCGTAAAGTAGCTGTTGGGTTAGCTACACCTCAAGGCCAGGAAGCATTAAAAGGATTTAACTTTAATGCAGATGCAATTTTGAGCAGTGTGCTGTTAACAGGATTTAGTTTAGATACCGCAACGGGAGAAATCGTTATTACCGATTTTATGCCAATTCAAAATCTACATGTGCCGGAAGGAGCAACACATGTGAGCTTTAGTTCAGGTTTTTTGAATATCGATTTCAGTACTGGAGATAAAAATCTGGAAGTAAGTCCGGTATCTAATATGCCAATCGATGGTGCAAGTTCAACTGTGACATTAACACCTGCAGCAGTTCCGGTTGGAACAGCTGTTCAGTGTTACTTTCTAAAAGTTGCATTCTTCCAAGAGATCAACGGCCTTCAATACCCATTGAATAACGGGTCTTATAACGCTTTAGAGCTCATCGATGTGATGTAACCCTTCGGGTGTAGGTTTTTATAAGGCGGCTTTTTAGTCGCCTTTTTTGCATTCAAAATCCAGTTATACCCAAGCGTCACTTCGATTATCCAGCATGGGCTGGATGTATCGAGAAGAAGCGAGATAGAAGAATTCATTCTAGTTTGGCAATCATTATGTAGAAACGATTAAAGTGAAAGTATTGACCTAGAATGACAATCAAACAAATAATGATTGAACGGTCATTGCGAACGGAACGAAGTGAAGTGTGGCAATCTTTGCCAAGCGAATGCAGGAGTACAATACCTTAATATTCCTTGTTCGTTTTAAACAGATTTCTATAAAGTGATTGGGGTATTTAGAGTCGTTTTTTAGCTCTTACTATTGCCCTTTAGGGTTAGGGAAAGACAGTAAGAGAGGTTTATTATTGATATTTGTTTAATTTTGAAAATACCTCGCACAGCAAGTCGAAGCTTTTAGTTTACTATCCTTGATTAGAGAAAAAAATAAACTGATTTTAATATATGTTTTCTATGATTAAATTAATCTTGAATAAAGAGACTTCTCTCCAAGAAAACCTCTATTTTTAGTCCAGGTTTAAACCAATGTATTTTGCTTTAATGATAGCCCTTTTTGATTTCCTCAAATATCTCCAACCCACCCATTACTTTCTTTTACCAAAAGAGAATGGAGCTTTCATTTATCCTATACCTAAGGTTTTACCAGATCATATTAAACAGAGACTTCAGGTAGATGAAGCTTATGAAAATGAAGAAGCAAAAGATTACGACTTGTCTTGGCAAGCCATTCAGATCGGATATATAGGAGATGCTCCTTGTTACAACGATTTTAAAGATGTTTGTCTAAAGGATAATTACCGATTTATTAGAAAACAATTCCATAGGGCTTGGGTGTTCTATGTTTTTGTTTTAAGGATTGTATCTGGGAAAAATCCCTTTAGGGAGTTTAGTGCTTGGTATGTAACTCGTCAGGTAAAGCAAATGGATTATAGTATAGGGGCATTGGAGTACTCTGGTTTGGTGACAGAGAAATCTCATTTGTTGGAAACAAATCCTAAAGTAAGTGTGGTTATACCTACGCTAAACCGTTATGAATATCTTAGGGATGTTTTAATCGATTTGCAGCAACAGGATTTCAAAAATATAGAGGTCTTGGTGATTGATCAATCGGAACCTTTTAAAAAGGATTTTTATAAGGGGTTTGATTTGGATCTACATGTAACATACCAAGAGGAAAAAGCCTTGTGGTTGGCACGCAATACCGCCGTTAAGCAAGCTAAAGGGGTTTATATCTTGTTGTATGACGACGATAGTCGTGTTGAGCCTAATTGGATTAGTGAACACTTAAGGGCATTGGATTATTTTAATGCCGACATCTCTTCAGGAGTGTCCATTTCTAAAGTGGGGGCACCTACTCCTAAGCATTACAGTTATTTTAAGGTGAGCGATCAACTAGATACTGGGAATGTCATGATAAAAAAAGAAGTATTTGAGGTAGTTGGTTTATTCGATAGACAATTTGAAAAACAACGTATGGGAGATGGTGAGTTTGGACTGCGTGCCCATCAAGCAGGCTTTTTAAATGTGTCCAACCCCAAAGCAAAACGTTTACATTTAAAAGTTGATAGTGGTGGATTGCGACAAATGGGAAGTTGGGATGCGTTTAGACCAAAGTCTATCTGGTCACCCAGACCAATTCCCTCCGTCCTTTATTTGTTCAGGAATTACTTTGGAAATAAGCAGGCTAGATTAGCGTTGTTGCGTAATCTTCCCATGTCAGTTGTGCCTTATCGATTTAAAAAGAATAAGTTTATGTTGACTTTTGGTGCGGTTTTGTCTGTACTAATGTTTCCTATAGTGCTGTTTCAGTTAGGGAAGTCGTGGTATTTAGCTGATATAAAATTAAAAGAGGGACATAGAATTGAACGATTGACCTAAGATGGAGAATCAAACAGGGAACATACTTTTAATTAGTTCTGAGTTTCCACCTTTACCAGGGGGCATAGGGAATCATGCGTTTCATCTAGCAAAGGGTCTTTCCAAAAGCTGTAAAGTAACAGTTATTGCCGATCAACGCTCCGAACATCTTGAAGAAGAAAAGCATTTTGATAAAGATTTACCGTTTAAGGTGGTTAGAATACCATTGTCAAAACCTAGAGGTATAATGTACCTTAATCGTATTTCGAAAAGTGTTGCAGAAATTAAAAGTGTCACTACGGTAATGGCGACAGGGAAATTTCCGTTATGGTTGGCGGCAGGTTTAAGTTTGTTGTACAAGCGAAAGTATATAGCTGTAATACATGGTACGGAGGTTAATTTTAAAAATCTATTATTAAAGAGATCTATAGATGCGGCTCTTAAGCGCTTTACTATGGTGGTGGCAGTGTCTATTTACACAAAAGAACTGGTAGACCATTTACAATTGAAGGATGTTCGAGTTATTCCTAACGGCATTGATTATAATCTTTGGCAGTTAAATGGTGAAGAAAAACAAGAGTTGCAAGGAAGTCCAGCTTTAATAACCGTAGGACATGTATCCGAACGTAAGGGGCAGGCCAATGTAATTAGGCAGTTGCCTGACTTGATAAAGCAGTATCCAGATATCCACTACCATTGTGTGGGGATTCCAAGTAATCAGAAAGAGTTTGAATTTATAGCTAAAGAGTTGAAGGTTGAAAATCATATAACCTTTCATGGGGTGTTGCCGTTTTCAGATTTAAAGCAGAAACTGGCAGCAAGTGATGTATTTATTATGTTGAGTCAGGAAACCGATACCGGGGATGTAGAAGGCTTTGGGATAGCCATTTTAGAAGCTAATGTTTTGGGGAAGCCTGCGATTGGGGCAAAAGGATCAGGTATTGAGGATGCTATTAAAGGCGGTGAAACCGGGATGTTAGTTGATAAAGACAGTCCGAGTGAGATGGGACAGGCGTTATCAGAAATCATGAAAGATTACATTATGTATCAGCAGAATGCCCGAAAGTGGGCAAAGCAACATGATTGGGAGTTGGTGGTTAAAAGGTATTTGGAATTAATCTGAAGAATTTGGTCATTTTTAATTGAAATAGATAATGTTCTTCCTCTTTTTAGGGAGGGCGCGCATAGGGCTGAAGAGGGTTGGTTTTACCAAAGATAATCCGTTAATTTATCATCAGAACCAAGAAGCTTGAAACTAACCATAATATCACATACAGAACATTATAAACTTGACGACGGTACCATTGTAGGATGGGGACCAACCGTGACAGAGATTAACCATCTTTTGGAGGTCTTTGATCATATTTTTCATGTGGCTATGTTACATGAAGGAAAAGCACCTTTATCGGCATTGCCGTACCAATCAGAGCGGGTTACATTTGTGTCGTTGCCTCCGATGGGCGGGCAAAGTTTAGCAAGTAAGTTTCACTCAATGGTAATGGCGCCCAAGGTTATTGGAATTGTTAGGGGAATCTTAAAGAAGTCTGATTGTTTTCAGTTAAGAACTCCTACAGGTATTGGAGTATACCTGATTCCTTTTTTAAGTTTGTGTGTTAAGAAACAAGGATGGTATAAGTATGCGGGGAATTGGAATCAGAATCAACCGCCTTTGGGATATCGATTACAAAGATGGATGCTTAAACAACAAGGGAGGCCGGTCACTATCAATGGGGATTGGGCCAATCAGCCAGAGCACTGCCTGACTTTTGAGAATCCTTGTTTGACTGATGAGGATATAATGGAAGGGGAGGCAATACTAACTTTGAAAGATTGGTCGGGAAGATTGAATTGTTGTTATGTGGGGCGCTTGGAAACTGAAAAAGGTGTGGGTAGAATTATCAAAGCCTTGGAAGCTTTACCTAATGAGGCAAAATCTAAATTGGGAAAGGTGCATTTTGTCGGTGATGGCAAGGACCTAAATCACTTTAAACAGATGGCAGAAGGAATTGGAGTAGAAGTAGTATTTCATGGTCTTTTAGAACGAAACAAAGTGTTCGATATTTATAAGAAATCTCATTTGTTCTTGATGCCCACGACTGCCTCAGAAGGATTTCCCAAGGTAATTGCTGAAGCAATGAATTTTGGATTACTACCTATAGTTTCTAAAATATCATCAATAGGTCAGTATATTAGTCATGGACAAAATGGTTTCTTGTTGGAGAATATTACAGAAAAGGAACTTAAGGAGGTTTTAGAAAATGTACTTTCCGGCGATTTTAATGTGCTAGATGAAATGACTGGAGATAATTCAAAATTGGTACAAAAGTTTACTTTTAACCATTATAACAACAGAATACATCGGTTAATGCAAGTAAATACAAGTTTACAAGTTGATTAGGGCTTCACGAAAATATACAAAAGACAATTACATCTCCTTGGTGCTAATGCATATTGGAATGGGGGGGGCTTTTTTTGTGATGGAGCCGCTGGCGAAGCTGTTTTTCCTTATAATAATGTTATACTTTATCTGGAATATTGTAGCAGCCTCTGATAAGGAGAAGACTTATGAAATATTGCTTGCCTGTGCCTATTTTTCTGGTGCCGAGATACTGTTTAGAATGACAAAAGGAGGCTTGGCTTATGAGGCTTCTAAATATTTAGTGATTCTATTCACTTTGATGGGGATATTTTTCAAAGGAGTCTCAGGGAAGGGGTATCCCTATTTTTTATACTTAATTTTATTAGTTCCGGCCATATTAGTAGCTTCAGTAACGTTAAGCTTCGGTGCTAATTTTAGGACTAACATAGCCTTTGTACTCAGTGGACCGGTATGTTTGGGAATTGCAGCATTGTTTTGTTATGATAGAAAAGTAACTCATAAACAAATACTGGATGTAATTCTCTATCTTGCGTTACCATGTATTGCAACAACTACTTATTTATTCCTTTACAACCCCAGTGTAAAAGATGTGCTGTCTGGTACGGCTTCTAATGCGGCAGCTTCTGGAGGGTTTGGACCCAATCAAGTGTCAACAGCTTTAGGACTTGGGATGTTTGCAATGGTGGTTCGTTTGTTTATGCAGTCTCCTACTTTTTTTCTTAAATTACTAAATCTGGCTATTTTAGGAGCAATGACTTTTAGAGCGATTGTGACTTTTAGTAGGGGAGGAGTGTTTGCTGCTATTATTGTAGTGGCTGCATTTTTAATGGTGATGTATATGAAAGCGTCATATCATCGTAAAAATCAAATAATGGGCTCTTTTTTCCTTTTTACTGTCGCTATTATGGTCACTTGGACTATAAGTTCTGCTCAAACGAAAGGATTGATAGACAAACGCTATGCAAATGAAGATGCTTTAGGCCGTGAAAAGAATGATATTGCTACAGGTAGGGTGGATTTGTTTATGGAAGAGGTTGATGGTTTTTTGAGTAGTCCATTTTTAGGGATAGGAGCTAGCAGAGTAAAAGACATTAGAGTTGAACGGGATGGGCATGAATTGCCGTCTCATAATGAAGTAGGGCGCTTGTTGTCTGAACATGGTTTTTTTGGAATAATAATACTTTTAATACTGATATTTAAACCATTATCTTATAGAACTAGAAATAAAAAGAGCCTGTATTTCTATGCTTTTTTAGCCTTTTGGTTTGCAACGATTAACCATTCAGGGATGCGTATTGCTGCTCCCGCTTTTTTATACGCTTTATCTTTAGTGAATGTAACCAATGAGAAACCTACTTTACATAGGAAACAGATTAAGCAACTCCAAGGCTAATGTGTCTTCCATACAGTTGCACGGTGCCCAATTAGAAAATGAAGGCTATGGGGTATGGTATGCTTCAACTAAAAATAACAAGTTGTTTAGGTTGTTGGATATGGTTGGAAGTTGTTTTATTCATGCCAAAAAAGCTGATAGGGTTATAATAGATACTTATAGCACACAAAACTTTTATTATGCCTTAATAGTAGGTCAATGTTGTAGGTTATTAAACTTAAAATACATTCCCAGTTTAAATGGCGGCAACTTACCTTATCGCTTAAAGAGGAACCCTTATTTGTCAAAACTCATTTTTAAGCACGCCTATGCAATGGTTTCGCCATCACGGTATTTACAGGAGGCATTTGCAAGCTATGGTTATAAAAATGTGATCTTTATTCCAAATGCATTACATATAGAAGATTACCCATTTTTGTTACGTAACATATCATCAATAAAATTGTTGTGGGTAAGGTCGTTTTCAAATATATATAATCCAGCTATGGCAGTTAAGGTTTTAAAAATCTTAAAAGATAGTGGTTATACTACTGAGTTATGTATGGTTGGCCCTGATAGTGATGGGAGCTTGGCTGGGGTTAAGGCTTTGGCAAATACATTGGGAGTAACAGTAAAGTTTACGGGTAAACTCAGTAAAAAGGAATGGACAACGTTGGCAAAAGAATACAATGTGTTTATCAATACTACCAACTTTGATAATATGCCGGTTAGTGTAATTGAAGTTATGGCTTTAGGGTTACCTATTGTATCTACGAATGTTGGTGGGATGCCTTATTTGATAGAAGATAATAAAGAAGGCTTGTTAGTTCCTGCTAATGACGAAGAGGCCATGGCTGATGCTATTTTGAGATTGCATGGAGATAGTACGTTGACAGAATCTCTAGCTCTGGCGGCTCGTAAAAAAGTGGAAGACTATGATTGGGAGGTTGTTAAGGGGCTTTGGAAAGAGGTATTATGTAGTTAGTATCAAGTATTAAGTCAGGCTTGTTCTCGAACCTTCTGCCTAAATAACTTAAATTGTTAAGGTGGCAGGCAGATAAAGCTAGGAAAAGAACTGGCAGAATGACTATGTGAGCTGACTTTATGTATTACTCTGTTTAAATGCAGGTGAGACTGCGTTCGCTTGTTAGCCTCGCAGTGACGTTTAGGAAAAGTTTGTACTTCAAATTAACGAACTAATCAATCCCGAATCAACAGATTTACGGTTGATGTTTGTAGATTGCTAAATTTTTTGAATAATCAAGTCTATATTCTATTATCTATCAGTAACGCGGTCTAGGTTCTTCAGAAAAGTCCCCCTTTTTTATCTTTCACCTTATCAATACTTTGTTCTTAATGCTATGTGATAAATAGCTACTGTCCTCTAAAAAACAGCACAGTAGTAAGGGTTTTTACCATAATGTTGATATCTAAAAAGAAATCGCGGTGTTTAATGTAGTACAGATCGTATTGCAATTTTAGCATACTTGCTTCTACGGAGGAACCGAAGCGCACATTGACTTGCGACCAACCCGTAAGTCCGGGAGGAATGACATGGCGAGTATCATAAAAAGGAATGGATTGTGATAATTCTTTAACAAATTCAGGGCGCTCAGGTCTTGGACCTATCAGGCTCATTTCTCCCTTCATCACGTTAATGAACTGAGGAATTTCGTCCATTCTTAATCCACGCATTAGTTTCCCGAATGGTGTTACTCTTTTATCATTTTTAGTTGTCCATTGTGGGCCGTTGGGTTCGGCTTCAGGGATCATGGTTCTAAACTTGATGATTTTGAACGTTTTTCCAAATCGCCCAACACGGTCTTGGATGTAAAACAGTGGTCCGCGGTTTGCAACAAGATTAATCGCGAAGATAAAAGGAAGCAGTATTACCATTACTAATAGCCCCAAGCAACTTACAATAATGTCTGTAAGTCTTTGGAAAAACTGATACAACGCATTGTAATTACTACGGCTGAAGGGTAGGTGTTTGTAAAATTCATTCCCCATAGTGTGCACCGGAAGGCGGTAGGTCATATCCTCATACACTTTATTGTATTCCTTAATGGGAATGCCATGATCCATAAGAGACATAAGGTCATTGTAGACATGTGGATGTAGGTCGTCTATTCCTGAATTGGTAATAATTACTTCCGATACATTTTCTAAATGCACCACCTCGGTGATGGGGAGATTTTGATAGCCTTCAAACGAACTCCCGTTCAGTGGTTTTTTTGTCATGGTTTGGGAACAAACCGAACCTATAATATGGTAGTTGGGGTCGGCTTTTTCTAAAGCTAAAATCAACTGACCGGTGTTTTGTAAATCGCCTACGAACAAAACCCGTTTATAAAATCGGGGAGTGCTAACCAAATAGATGTAACCTAACCGCCAAAGGAAGAGCCCAGAGATGATTGCCAAATAGAAATATAGAATATGTAGGCGTTTTTCTGGTAGAAAAGGTGTCCAGAATGGTGTCATCAAATAAAAACCAACGGTTAAAGTAGCGGTAAGCACGATGTTTATGAACACTCTATAGAGCTCACTGGATTTTTTTAGATCGTACATTTCAAAAACAGTCCCAAAAATGGTGATGTATAACATGAGTACAAATATCCAAACCCAATTATCTGTAGATATGGAAAAATAGTTAAAATGAAAATAACTCCCTATAAGGTGAAGCAGGCACAATACAAATGTAATATCAAAAAGCCGAAGGAGTATTTTTCGCTCAGAGATGTTAAAGTGCCAGTTTCGTTTGGTCATTTTTTTGGTTGGATTTACAAAGTTAAATATAGTGGGATGAAATGAAACCCACAAGGTAGGTTGACGTAAAATAGAGAGGATTGGTCGGTGATTTTGCTTGTTACTTTGATATTTTGGAATATTGGATTGCTATAGGGTAAAGTATGTAAGTCTTAAGGATGATGTTTCTGGAATATTGAAATGAATAATCAATACAACTAGTAGGGCAATTATCATAACTCTGTGTTTGTAATTGTTATTCTAGTTTTAGCCAGTATAATCATCATCTGTTTGTTAAAAGATGAAATTGATATAAGGGGGATACAATGGGGTGTAAAACTATATTAGTTATAATTTCATGACTAGCAGAAAAAACTGCCGTTTTGTCAACGGCACAATTGTTGTAAATTTGCGGTCAATTAAAATACAAGCATATGCAAGACGGATTATACGCAAAATTCAATACCAGCAAAGGTGACATCTTAGTTGCTTTAGAATATGAGAAAACACCGGGAACGGTTGGGAACTTTGTTGCCTTGGCCGAAGGAAATTTGGAGAATTCAGCAAAACCTCAAGGGAAGCCTTATTATGATGGATTAAAGTTTCATAGAGTTATTCCAGACTTTATGATTCAGGGAGGATGTCCATTAGGGACAGGTACGGGTAATCCAGGGTATCAGTTTGATGATGAGTTCCACCCAGACTTAAAGCACGATGGACCAGGCGTACTGTCTATGGCGAATGCAGGACCAGGAACCAATGGGAGCCAGTTTTTTATAACTCACGTAGAAACGCCTTGGTTAGATGGGAATCATACTGTTTTTGGGAAAGTGACAGAAGGGCAGGATGTGGTTGATGCAATTGCTCAAGACGATACTATTGAATCGCTTGAAATTATTCGCGTAGGTGAAGCTGCAGAAGCGTTTCATGCTGTAGAAGCGTTTAGAACATTTGAAGGTGCTCGCGAAAGACGTATAGCTGAAGAGAAACAAGCTCGTGAGGCAGAATTGGATAAATTGGCTACAGGTTTCCAAAAAACCGATAGCGGATTACGTTACCAGATCCTTCAGGAAGGAAGTGGCGTTAAAGCAGAAAAAGGTAAAACAGTTTCTGTACATTATAAAGGCCAGTTAGCTGATGGTACTGTTTTCGATTCTTCTTACAAAAGAAATCAGCCATTGGAGTTTACAGTTGGTGTTGGTCAAGTTATTCCAGGTTGGGATGAAGGTTTGCAATTACTTAAAGTAGGCGATAAGGCTCGCTTGGTTATTCCTAGCGATTTAGGATATGGCGCCAGAGGTGCAGGAGGGGTTATTCCACCTAATGCTACTTTGATTTTCGATGTAGAGTTGATGAATGTAAAGTAAGATTTACAAATAATTTAAAATGAATTGCATAAAGCATTTTATTTCAATGTAATATAAGAAGTGAGAGCAGCTAGTTAGTTGCTCTCTTTTTTTTAAGTATAGCCATGAGGGGATTTTGATATTTGTCTTTTTAATTCGTTGTTTGTCAGTTTTGTACGGTGTTTTTGGGAGGGTTTAATTAACTTCAGGGAAAATATCTGTCATGAAGAGTGCTTCTATATTTTTTTTTGCTGTGTGCTTTTTATTCTCTGCCACAGTACAATCCCAAGACCGTTTCTTTACAGTTACATCTAAGGATTCAATAAATGGAATTCCACGTTTTCAATCCAGTTTGGGGGCTAACATGAAGTTAAATGGCTATTTTGACGTATTTGGAGGCTTGCAGGATAATGAAACCTTTAACGTAGGGCTTATTAGTGTATTTGGCGATGATGATGAAAAGAGCTTTCAAATGGATCTATATCAGACCCAAATTAAGTTCGATACTTACTATGCCCTTGACGATGGTCAGGTTATTAAGGCGGTAGTTGAATTCGATTTTTGGGGGGGTGATGGTAGAATGCGATTGCGAAAAGCCTATATAGAAACCAAACATTGGCAGATAGGGCAGAACTGGAATAACTTTGGAGATGAGGTGCTTTGGCCTAATATAATGGAGTGGGAAGGACCTCCTTCTGGAGTTTGGATTCGCTCGCCACATCTAAAATACATGAACAGTTTGAGTAACCAGAATTGGAATTACACTTTGAGTTTAGAGGCACCTATTACGGATTATCTTAATTATGACGATTTGGAACCGTTAGTTGAGGATGCTAGACAGGTTACCCCAGATTTTACTTCTTCGATTCAACATAAAAAGGGCTGGGGGCATATACGTTTGGCAGGAATTCTCAGGTATATTCGTTATAAACTAAATGATGAAATAGATGGTTTTGTAGGTTACGGATTTTCGCTAAGTGGAAAATATACTAAGAATAAAGGAATTTTTCAGTATCAGTTGGTTGGGGGCAAAGGTATAACAGCATATATGACCAGTGTTGCTGGTTTAGGTTATGATGGCTATCCAACAACAAGAGGTGACTTTAATGCGACTCCTGCATATGGAGGTTGGGCAACATATGAGTATTTTATTACCAAAAAACTCCACACTAATGTTGTTTTTGGATATACTCAATTTAATTTGGAAGATATGGAGCGTTTTATCCTTGCTACAGATATTTCTCCTGATTTAATTCATTTTGATGGAAATGTAAGAAATTACCATTATTACGGTATTGTGAATTTGATGTATGATCCATACAAACGAATGACTTTTGGCCTGGAACTGGATTACGGTGTTAAACACTTTAACTATAGTGGTTTAATAAATAATATTAATGTTTCTGAGAACAGATCCAGAGATGCCATGCGGATTAGCTTTGGGTTTATGTTCTATTTTTAGAAAAAAGATTCAGATGTATTTCTACCTTGAGGACTTAAGAGGTTTTCCATTTAATATTGCAACCAATACTCGGTTTTTGATTTTGAGATATAGGATTATTGGCTAGAAGATTATCAATCGCATTGCGTATATCGTTTCCTGTTATTGGGATATCATTTCCTGGGCGGGAATCATCGAGTTGGCCACGATATACAAGGGTTAAATCCCTGTCGAATAAATAAAAGTCTGGTGTACAAGCGGCATCATAAGCTTTGGCAATTTCTTGGGTGTCGTCGTATAAGTAAGGGAAAATAAAACCTTGTTCTCTAGCGTTATTTGCCATTTTGTCTGGAGCATCGTCAGGGTAGTTTTCTACATCATTGCTTGATATAGCAATACATTTAACACCTTTTTCAAAGTAATATTTTGCAAGTTTTGCAATTTCAGCATTAACATGTTTTACAAACGGGCAATGGTTACATATAAACATGATTAAGGTGGCATGTTTCCCTTTGGTTTGTTGCAACGATAGTATATTGCCGCTTACTGTATCTGTCAACGAAAAATCAGGGGCTTTAGTGCCCAACGGTAGCATGTTTGAAGGTGTTCTAGCCATGTTTGTTGTTTTTTCAAAGTTCGTAAAAAATAATACTTTTGAGCTATGAGCGAAACTATAAATTTTGAAGATTTTACCAAAGTAGATCTGCGCGTAGGAACAATAATAGCTGTAGATGATTTTCCTAAAGCCATAAAACCAGCTTACCAGTTAACAATTGATTTTGGAGATTTGGGAATTAAGAAATCGTCTGCCCAAATTACTACATTATATACTAAAGAAAACCTTTTAAAGAAACAGATTGTAGCTATTATCAATTTCCCTAAGAAGCAAATTGCCAATTTCATGAGTGAATGTTTGGTGGTTGGTGCTGTAAATGGAGAAGATGTGATGCTTTTGAAGCCTGAAGAAAAAGTGAAAAATGGAACAAGTGTAGGGTAGTGAATTTACAAATTCCGATATTGAATTTTAGATTAAGGCGTGTTGATTGGAGTTTTGTGAGTTAAAAGAAGTTTATCAAGTAGACAGTTTCCTGTAAGTTGGTATTTTATAACTGTCAGGAATAAGTAATAACATATCTTAAAAAAAACGCCTCCAAAAGGAGGCGCTATATTTTATAATACTAAAAATTATAACGATTAGATGTCATCGAAGCTTACATCTGTAAAGCTTTCGGTTGTATTGTGAGCTCCAACAGTTTCACTTTCGTCATAAAAGTCCTTTTTGTAATCGCTTTGGTGGCGCTCACTGATTACTTCCATACCCTTCTCATCAACAATATAGTCTGTCATTTCATTAAGGATGGACTTAAATTCTGTGAAGTCTTCTTTGTAAAGATAAATTTTATGCTTTTTGTAGTGGAACGATCCGTCTTCGTTAGTGAATTTTTTACTTTCAGTGATGGTTAGGTAATAATCACCTGCTTTTGTGGCTCTTACATCAAAGAAATAGGTACGTCTTCCTGCTCTTAATACTTTAGAAAAAATTTCCTCTTTCTCCATCATATCGTTAGTACTCATATTTTAGATAAGAATTAAATTATACGCACCAAAAATCTAAAAAAAAATATAAAGAACAAACATTTTGTTACATTTCTTTTTCTGTAAGCTGTTTTAGGTAAAGGGTTTTATAATAACCATCAATGTTTATTAGTATTTCGTGCGATCCTTCTTGAACAATTTCTCCATCATCGAGAACCAAAATATAATCAGCGTTTTTGGCGGATGATATTCTGTGACTTACAATAACAGTGGTCCTGTCTTTAGATATTTTACTTAGGTTTTTTAAGATTTTCTCCTCGGTTTCGGTGTCGACAGCTGAAAGACAGTCATCAAATAACAGAATTTTAGGATTTTTAATTATTGCCCTGGCAATAGAAACACGTTGCTTTTGCCCCCCAGATAGGGTAATTCCTCTTTCTCCCAATACGGTATCGTAATCTTTGGTGAATTTTACGATGTTTTTGTGAACGTGGGCATTTTTTGCAGCTTCAATGACTTCTTCGTCTGTTGCATTGTTCTTTCCAAATTTAATGTTATTTCTAATGGTATCGGAAAACAAAAAAGCATCCTGAGGTACATATCCAATGCTTTGTCTCAAGTCGGTTAAGTTTAATTTTGGTAAAGGTATTCCATCGATCATGATTTCACCTTGGCTTACATCGTATAGCCTACCAATAAGATCTAAAATAGTGGATTTACCAGAACCGGTCTTGCCAATAATCGCTAAGGTTTTTCCCTTAGGAATTTTAAAGCTTATATTTTTTAAGGCTTGGATATTGGTATCATCGTAAGTGAAAGATACATTCTTGAACTCTATATCTCCCTTAATCGGTGTGCTGTTAGTTACCGTGTTACTGATTTCTGGTTCCAGCTTTAGAAAGGCATTGATACGTTTTTGGGATGCTTCGGCTTGCTGGACGATGGAGGTAACCCAACCTACGGTAGCTACCGGCCAAGTTAGCATGTTAACATATATAATAAATTCTGCAATAGTCCCTAAACTCTCAATTTCTCCATTGATATACAGCATTCCTCCAATGTAAATTACCAAAAGGTTACTGGCTCCTATTAAAAGAATCATCATGGGGAAAAACCAAGCTTGTACTTTTGTTAGGTTGAGTTGTTTCTGCTTGCTTTGTTCTGAGAGATCTTCAAAATCAGTAGCGGTTTGGGGTTCTATCCCATAAGCTTTTATTACGGCAATACCACTAAAGCTTTCTTGTGTGAACGTATTTAACTTTGAAAGATACTCCTGTACGATTGTACTTCGCTTATGGATTGTTTTACTCAATTTGTAAATGATTACCGAAAGAATAGGTAGCGGTAAAATGGTATATAGAGTTAGTTTTGGGGCTTCATTGAACATGAATATTAAAGCGATAACAAACAGTGTTACAGTATTAATGGAGTACATAATAGCTGGTCCAGCATACATACGAACCCTACCAACGTCTTCACTAATACGGTTCATTAAGTCACCTGTACGGTTCTTCTTATAGAAGTTCAATGAAAGTTTTTGGTATTGTTGGTAAACTTCGTTCTTCAGATCGAATTCAATATAACGAGACACATTAATTATGGTCTGTCTCATTAAAAAAGTTAGAAGGCCAGCAATAATGGCAGCTCCAATAATGTAGAGGATAATTTGAGCCATATCGGATTTAAAGGCTGCCGTATTTGGAGATGGATTATTTTGATAATCTTCTATTACTTTAAATAGTTTATTAATAAGTCGAGGCGTGAATAAAAGGAATATTCTTGCGACTATAGTAATAATAATGCCTACAACAAGCTTTTGTTTGTATTTAAGGAAGTATTTATTAAGGTGTTGTAATTCTCTCATCTACAAGGGGTATTGGTGATGTCTGCTGTTAAAAAATTCTCATTTAATAGCGTTTTTTTTGTGTAATTCCTAATATTGGATTAATTTTGCGCGTTGTTTTTTGAAACTCTTTAAACACAGCGTATTAATTTAAAAAATTATTAAATGATAGCAGACGTTATTAACTCAAACGATCTACACAAAGTTGATCCAGTATTTGGGCAACTTTCTTTTGATAACCATGAACAAGTTGTGTTTTGCCACGACAAATATACAGGTTTAAAAGCAATAATAGGTATTCACAATACGGTATTGGGACCAGCTTTAGGAGGTACCAGAATGTGGAACTATAACAATGAGTGGGAAGCACTTAACGATGTGTTACGTCTTTCTCGTGGAATGACTTTCAAGGCAGCCGTTTCTGGATTAAACTTGGGTGGAGGTAAAGCCGTGATTATCGGAGATGCAAAAACTCAAAAGAACCCTGAACTTATGCGTAAGTTTGGAGAGTTTGTTCACTCTTTAAGCGGACGTTACATTACTGCTGAAGATGTTGGAATGGAAACTGCAGATATGGATACTGTACGTGATGTAACTCCATATGTTACAGGTATTTCTGAAAGCAGAGGAGGATCGGGTAACCCATCGCCAATTACTGCTTACGGTGTATTTATGGGAATGAAAGCCGCAGCTAAGTATAAATTTGGGTCTGATATACTTGAGGACAAAAAAGTAATTGTACAAGGTATTGGTCACGTAGGAGAATCATTAGTTGAGCATTTGACCAACGAAGGTGCTAAGGTTGTTATTTCTGATATTAACCAAGAGCGTTTAGAAGAAGTAAGTAGCAAGTATGGTGCTACTATTTATACTGGAGCAGATCTTTATAGTGAAGATATGGATATCTACGCGCCTTGTGCTTTAGGTGCTACGGTAAACGATGCTACTATTAGTAAGTTAAAAGCCCAAGTTATAGCGGGTGCTGCTAACAATCAATTGGCAGATGAGGATAAACATGGTAAAATGCTTCAGGAAATGGGTATTGTTTACGCTCCTGATTTCTTGATTAATGCAGGTGGACTGATCAACGTATATGCTGAATTGGAAGGTTACGACAAGAAAGAAACCATGCGTAAAACAGAGAATATCTATAACACCACTTTAGAGATCTTGACTAATGCAGAAGCAAACCACATTACAACGCACCAAGCGGCATTGAATGTGGCTCAAAATAGAATTGAAGCTAGAAAAAAAGAGCAGTCTAAATAAGCTGAATCTTTAAAAATATAGTATTTTTGCGAGGCGAAAGTGAGGTGTCACTTTCGCCTCTTTATTCAAATAAACGTGGTTAAAAGTTCTTTGTAAGTATGTTAAACAGAAGACACATCAGGATTAAAGTAATGCAATCCATTTACGCTTTTAATGGTCATGAAAGCGACGATTTTGGAAAAGACCAAAAGTTCCTATTGTACAGCATTGATAACATGTACAAGTTGTACCTTCTAATGTTGTCCACTTTAACTGAAGTTCAGAAAATGGCTCAGGACCATATGGACAAGACCCAAAAAAAACACTTAGCCACAGAAGCCGATAGAAACCCCAATAAGAAGTTTGTCAACAACGAAGTTCTCCAAATGCTTAACGAGAATAACTTGTTGTCAGAATCTATAGATCGTTACAATGCAAAGAATTGGGAGTTGGATAACGAATATATTGATATCTTTTTCAAGGAAATTCGAAATAGCGAACTGTTTAGTGATTATATGCAAACACGTACCTCTGACTTTAAAGAGGATAAGAATTTCATTATTGAGGTATATAAAGACATCATAGCGCCTAACGAAAAGCTTTATGATTATTTAGAAGACGCTAATTTAACTTGGTTAGACGATCTACCAATTGTAAACACAACTATTTTAAAGTTGCTGCGCAAGGTGAAGCCTAGCTCGGGTGAAACCCATTTTGTGCCTAAACTATATAAGGACATTGATGATAAGCAGTTTGCAATAGACCTGTTTAAGAAGACCATTTTAAAACAGTCTGAATTGCATAAGGAAATAGAAAGAAAGACCAATAACTGGGATGCTGATAGAATCGCTGAAATAGACCACATTTTATTGATGATGGCGGTTTGCGAATTGCAAAACTTCCCATCTATTCCAGCTAAGGTAACCATTAACGAATATTTAGAGATTGCCAAGGAATATTCAACGCCAAAGAGTAGTATTTTTATTAATGGAATACTTGATAAATTGGTAAAAGAGTATCAAGAGGAAGGAAAATTAAATAAAATTGGGCGAGGATTGATGTAGTCAAAAATAATTGTTACTTTTACGTCCCGAATAAAAAATTTTTATTATGAAAAAAGTGATATTAGGATTAAGCGCACTATGTTTAATCGCTTTTACATCTTGCAAAGACGATGCGTCTAAAAAAGTAAACGAAGAAAACGTAGCTCAAGCTGCAGAACGTGATGCAAATGCTGAGAAGTATCCTGTTATCGAATTCGACAAAGTTGATCATGACTTTGGTGAAATCGAATCAGGAACTCCTGTAGAAACTGTGTTCTCGTACAAGAACACAGGTGAAGCTCCTTTAGTAATCACTAACATCAAGAGTTCTTGTGGATGTACAATTCCAAAAGACTGGAGTTCAGAGCCATTGGCAGCAGGAGAGACAGGACAATTTACAGTTAAGTTTAACGGAAAAGGAAGAAACAAAGTTTCTAAGGTTATTACAGTTACTTCTAACACCAAAGCAGGTAAGGAAACTGTTAAGATTAGTGCTTTTGTAAAGCCAGATCCTAATGCTCCAGAAAAACCAGCTCCAACAGCAGGAAAAGCTGAAGTTAAACACGTACAATAGTAAAAAGCTATGGGAGAAGGAATAGGCTCTTTTTTACCAATTGTCTTAATGTTTGTGGTGATTTATTTCTTTATGATTGCACCACAAATGAAACGCCAAAAGCAAGAGAAAAAATTCTCTACTGAGCTTAAGCGTGGTGATAAGGTGATTACCAAAAGTGGTATGCACGGTAAAATAGTAGACCTTAACGACAAAGATAACAGCTGTGTTATAGAGACTATGGCTGGTAAAATTAAGTTTGACCGATCTGCCGTTTCAATGGAAATGAGCAAAAAACTTAATGCTCCAGTAAAGGAGAAATAAAGTAGGGTTAAACTCTAAGAATAAAAAAGCTGCCTTTTGGCAGCTTTTTTATTTAACAATTTTTATACTTATCATTCAAGCCTAATCCGGAGCGTATCATAGGAGCGATTTTCTCCAACCTACTTAATTTAGTTGCCTCTCTTTTGGCAGAGCTAATATAGTCTGCGTATTCTCTTTGTTTGTATGCTGTTAAACCTTTAAAGCAGTTTAGAACTTCTTTATCACTATCCAAATACTTTTTAAGTTCATTAGGAATGACAAGCTCTTTTTTCTTATCGGGCTTTAACTCTTTGCCCTGTTTTTGGTTTTCAATCGCTTCTTTAGTATAGGCCAGAACCGTAGCCTTATTGATCTCCTCTATAGAGGTGAATCGCATTTGTCTTAGTGCTTTTGTACTACCTTCTTGGGCGTTTACTAAAAGCTCTTTTTCATCTTTTAAAAAAACTCCGTTGAAGAACCATATAGCCATATGTTCTTTAAATGCACCGATTCCAATAACATTTTTACCGTTAATGGTATAAACGGGAGCACTCCACTTTAAAGTTTCCTTTAGCTCTGTTTCCAATAAAATAGAACGCAGTAAACTTAAAGCATCTGTCCATTTTTCATGAACTTCAATATATTCCTCAACGGAGCTTACTTTCTTCATTTAAGCCTAAGGTTTAGTTGGCATATTTTTTAGCTGTAAGTTCGGCAATCTTACAAATTACCTCAGTAGCTTTTATGATGCTTTCTACCGGAACATATTCGTAGCGTCCATGGAAATTGTGCCCACCAGCAAAAATATTTGGACAAGGTAATCCCATGTAACTTAATTGAGAACCATCTGTACCACCGCGAATAGGTTTGATAATAGGTTCAATGTTTAGTTCTTTCATGGCTTCTTCAGCAATGTCAACAATATGCATTACAGGCTCAACCTTTTCTTTCATATTGTAGTACTGGTCTTTAATCTCAATGCTAATCACCTCATTACCATATTGTATGTTAAGCTCATTGGTTAATTTTTGAAGCATTTCTTTTCTGGCTTCAAAATGATCTTTATCGTGATCGCGAATGATGTACTGAAGCACAGTTTCTTCAACTTCCCCTTTCATACTGTATAAGTGGAAGAACCCCTGATAACCATCGGTATGTTCTGGAGTTTCCATTTTAGGAAGCGAGTTGATAAATTCCGTAGCGATATACATAGAGTTTACCATTTTTCCTTTTGCGTAGCCAGGGTGTACAATTTTACCTTTTACTTTTACAACCGCACCAGCTGCATTAAAGTTTTCGTATTCCAATTCACCAATTTGGCTACCGTCCATAGTGTAAGCCCAGTCAGCATTGAATTTCTCTACGTCAAATTTGTGGGCACCACGACCAATTTCCTCATCGGGAGTAAAACCAACACGAATAGGACCGTGCTTGATTTCAGGGTGCTGGATTAAATATTCCATAGCGGATACTATCTCACAGATACCGGCTTTATCATCGGCCCCCAAAAGGGTAGTTCCGTCTGTAGTGATTAATGTTTGTCCTTTATATAACAGTAGATCTTCAAAATAACCTGGAGATAAGACAATATTTTCCTTTTCGTTTAGGATAATATCCTTTCCGTCGTAGTTCTCTACAATCTGAGGCTTTACATTTGCTCCGGTAAAATCTGGAGTAGTATCGAAGTGCGATACAAACCCAATGGTTGGAACATCATGGTCTACATTACTTGGCAGCGTCGCCATAATGTAGGCATGCTCGTCAATAGAAACATCTTGCATTCCAATGGCCTTAAGTTCTTTAACCAATTCGTTGGCAAGATCCCATTGCTTTTCGGTGCTAGGAGTGGTTTTGGAATTTGGATCGGATTCAGTATCAACAGTTACATAGCTCGTAAAACGATTGATAATATGTTGTTTGTCTATCATTTTTATTTTTTTTCAAAAATACTATTAATAATTATTTTGCTTTTTGAATTGGTAAGTTTTTTAAATAAAAGTAATTTTGCGCAAATATTACAGCATGTATAAATTACTCATACGCCCTATCCTCTTTTCTTTTGATCCGGAACGTATACACCACTTTACTTTTTCACTCGTTAAACTGTTAAACAAATTACCATTTGTGCCTGCCATTATTCGTGGTATATATCAGGTGAATGATAAAAGGTTAGAGCGCAAACTATTTGGGTTAACTTTTAAAAACCCAGTAGGTTTGGCGGCAGGGTTCGATAAAAATGCTGTTTTGTACAATGAGTTGGCTAATTTTGGGTTTGGATTTATAGAAATAGGAACCGTAACCCCAAAAGGACAAGAGGGGAATCCGAAAAAGAGATTGTTCAGATTAAAGGATGATAAGGGAATTATTAACCGCATGGGCTTTAACAATGAAGGAGTAGAAGCCGCTATAGCCCAATTGAAAAAGAATAAAGGCAAAGTTATTATAGGAGGGAATATTGGTAAAAACACCAGTACTACTCCTGAAGGTTATACTGCTGATTACTTGGAGTGTTTCAAAGCACTACATCCTTATGTAGATTATTTTGTTCTGAACGTGAGCTGTCCTAACGTGGGTAGCCACGCCAAATTAACTGATAAGGATTATTTGGAGGAACTTATTGGGGAAGTTCAGAAAGCCAATACAGCTTTTGATGTCCAAAAACCTATTCTTTTGAAGATTGCTCCAGATTTAAATCCGATTCAACTGGATGAGATTATCGAGTTGGTAGCCAAGACAAAAATTGACGGGGTAATTGCCAGTAATACTTCTGTAAGCAGGGAAGGCCTTTTAGCGTCTGACGCTCAGTTGGAAGCCATAGGCAATGGCGGACTTAGTGGACAGCCTATCAAGGAAAAAAGTACCCAGGTAATTCAATACCTTGCTGAAAAAAGCAATAAAGCATTCCCGATTATTGGAGTAGGAGGCATCCATTCTGAAGCGGATGCGCTGGAAAAAATAAAAGCCGGTGCAGACCTAGTACAAGTATACACCGGATTTATTTATGAAGGGCCAGCTTTGGTTAAGCGCATTAATAAAACCTTACTTGATAACTAGTTTTTGTTGCAATTTTTCTCCGGAAGCATCCCTTAACTCCAGAAAATATAAACCTGCACTTAGTTCATTTAAGTTAATTTGATATTGACCTTCTTTGTTTTCCATTGAAAATGTGGAAACCAGTTGCCCTGTACTGGAGTATACATGTAGCGATTCCAAGTTCAAGTTTTGAATATTACTCAGTGTTATAAACCCACTTGAAGGATTTGGAAAGATACGAACTGAAGAAAATAAGCTTTCTCCAACACCCAAAGTTCCATTTAAAGTTATTGTCATTGTTCCTACTTTGTTATTATTAAAAGGAGAAATATTTTGAAGACTACTAATAGGGAGCTGAGGATTGGTGTCGTCATCTTCAGAGGTGTAGTCATGACCGTTATCTGTACCAGCGTCGAATACATAAAGGTCGATGACAATGAAATCCTCCCATTGACCATTTTTAAATAGTGGAAGGTTAGGTACGGTAATGATCCAATCAGGACTTGGAGCGATCATTGAAACTAATGTTAAATAAGGGAATTCTAAATCAACATCCAAGGAAGTAATAACAATTTCACCATCGGCTGTAGTTAGGTTATTACCATCAATAAATTGATCTGCAAAACCATTGACAATAGCTCGTTCCACATCAATTTTAAGCTGTTCCTCATTACCTAATTCTGCAATATTTTCAATGGCTTGTGAAGCCAAATCTCCAGGATTAAGGAACACAACATTACTATTGTGGGTAGCACCTACTAGTTTAGACCAGTGTGGGTTTGGTGGGAGTGGCCCATGATCTGATTCATTCCATTGGCTACTGAATACAATGGTGTAATTTACGGTAGTTTGGGAGTAGGTGAAAAGGGAGGTAAGAATTAAGGCGAGCACTACTAGGGATTTCTTGGAGGAGGGTAGTTTATACATAATAAGAACGTTTTGTGGTTACCATGATTTGGTCGTAAAAAAGCTATAACCTTTCATGTATTGAAAGTCTGTGAACTACAAAAGTCTTACATTTACGGCTGTTACCTATTGTATATGAATTACGAAATTCTGCTTTCGTTTATTATCGCTTCTGCGACATTAGCTATTGCTCCAGGGCCTGATAATATTTATGTTTTATTACAAAGTATCACACATGGGAAAGCTTGTGGTTTGGCTACTGTTGGTGGACTTATTTCTGGATGTATTGTCCATACGACATTGGTTGCCTTTGGAGTGTCGGCTATTATAAAATCTAACGACGCATTGTTTTTTATCATTAAATTATTTGGAGCAGGTTATTTACTTTATCTGGCTTACAAGGTTTTCAGACACGATTCTCAAATTTCCTTGAACGGCATGACAGTACCCAAAAAAAGTTTGGGTCAACTTTATAAACAAGGGGTCATTATGAATGTGTTAAACCCAAAGGTTTCTATTTTCTTTTTGGCGTTTTTTCCGGGTTTTTTGTTTAGTGATAATATAGGGACAGTAGTTCAGTTTTATGTTTTAGGAGGAATATTCATGATAGTGTCTATGATTATATTTTCTGGAATTGCTATACTCTCGGGAACCATTTCCAATTATATAAAAAGATTTTCTAAGGTAGGGGTTGTACTTAAATGGTTGCAAATAGTTGTGTTTGTAGGGATTGCGATTTTCATTCTTCTTTAATAAAAATAGTAGTATTTTTATGGGCAAATTACACGTGATTTATGAGCGAAAACGTTAAGATTATTGAATGTCCCAGAGATGCCATGCAAGGTATTAAGGCGTTTATTCCAACCGAAAAAAAGGTTCAATATATTCAATCATTGTTACGTGTAGGTTTCGATACTATTGATTTTGGAAGTTTTGTGTCTCCTAAGGCCATTCCTCAGATGGCCGACACAGCAGAAGTGCTGTCGCAATTAGATCTTAGCAATACACCAAGTAAACTTTTGGCTATTATAGCAAATTTACGTGGAGCCACAGATGCTTGTCAACATGAAGCTATTCAGTATTTGGGCTATCCGTTTTCTATTTCAGAGAATTTCCAAATGAGAAACACTCATAAAACAATTGAAGAGTCTGTTGGAACACTTCAAGATATCCTCAATCTTGCAGAAAAGCACGGCAAGCAAGTGGTTGCTTATTTATCTATGGGTTTTGGTAATCCTTATGGTGATCCATGGAACGTTGATATAGTGGGGCATTGGACAGAACGCTTAAATAAGATGGGTGTTACAATTTTGTCACTGAGTGACACTATTGGTAGTTCGGATCCTGAGACTATTACTTATTTATTCTCCAATTTAATTCCGCTTTACCCTAATATAGAGTTTGGAGCTCATCTGCATACAACGCCTTCTACTTGGTTTGAGAAGATCGATGCAGCTTACCAAGCTGGGTGCCGTCGTTATGATGGAGCTATCCAGGGTTTTGGAGGATGTCCAATGGCCAAAGATGAACTAACAGGTAATATGCCAACTGAAAAACTACTGTCTTATTTCACTTCAAAAAAGAGTAATAATCTTAACGCCATGAGTTTTGAAAGTGCCTATAATGAGGCAACCAAGATTTTTAGTGTTTATCATTAAGCGTTGATTATTAGCAGGTAATAATGTCCTCTCTGTTTTTTATTTAAAATTAATCCAAATAAAATTTGTTGCTTAAAAAGTGTCTATTATTTTTGCGGCACAAAATAACCTATTTTAAACAAGTCTAAATTAAGATGAAAAAAGTAGCATTAGCATTAGGTGCATTAGTAACAATTGGATTTACCTCATGTAGCAGTGACGACGATAACACAACAAACAACCAACTAGTAGCTCCTGCAACCTATGAGTTTACAAGGGAAGGTGTTTCGACTGTTGATTTTTCAGGCCAAACAACCAGGATAGCAATGGCTCAAGAGCTAAAAAACGCTTTGAAGGATAACACACTTACGGCGTCTCAATTAATGGGAATGTTTGCTCACGAAGCAGGAAATGAAGATTTCTCAGATGAAACGTTAAACGCTTCCAATAAAAACATTAGAAGTAAAACCGCTGCCTCATCGGATTACTTTTCTACTAATTCTGTTGCAGCAAATGCTATTAAATCAGAACTAGATGCCTGGATTACAGAACAAGCAGAAGTTGTTTTCCCTAATTGGGAGGTAACTGCAGAAGCTGGTGTTGCTGGTCAAATTCAAGAGCCAGGCGGTGGATCTGTTCGATATGTAAATGGAAAAGGGTTAGAGCTTAACCAAGCTGTAGCCAAAGCTTTAATAGGAGGTTTAATGGCAGATCAGATTTTAAACAATTACTTAAGTGTAAACGTTTTGGATGAAGGTGATAATATTGCCAATAATGATGATCAGACTTTAGAAGAAGGTAAAATGTACACGTCTATGGAGCATAAGTGGGATGAGGCTTATGGATACCTTTATGGAGCTGAGCAGAATCCTTCTATACCAGTATTGGATGCAGACAGTTATTTAAATACTTACCTTAACCAAGTTGATAGTGACGAGGATTTTACTGGAGTTGCTGAAAATATTTTTGAAGCTTTCAAATTAGGACGTGCTGCCATCGTAGCTCAAGATTACGATTTGCGTGATGAGCAGGCAGATATTATTAGAGAAGCCGTTTCTAAAGTTATAGCTGTAAGAGCTGTACACTACTTCCACGGAGGCAAAGAGGCTATTGAAGCTAATAACCAAGCTAAAGCTTTTCATGAGCTATCTGAAGGATTTGGTTTTATGTACAGTCTTCAGTTTACCAGAGAAGCAGGTACTAATGCTCCTTACTTTTCAAAGGAAGAAATAGATGCTTATGTAGCTGATTTAATGAGTGGCAACGGATTTTGGGATGTTTCAGGAGAAACTTTGGATGCAATTGCGGGAGAGATCGCTAGCCGATTTGGATTTACAGTTGAGCAAGCAGCAAACTAAATCACATATTTTATATTTAATTTTTGAATTTAGTGGTTGTTGCATTAGGAATGCAACAACCACTTTTTTATATTTGCACCGTTTATTTAGAGTAAATAAAAATAACGATGAAGTATATTTTTTCGCTTTTAGCTGTTGCCCTGATTTTAGTTGGATGTGATTCTGATTCAGGATCGGGTGGAGCTAACAACGATGGTTACGACAGAAGTCTTATTCTCGCTAACTTGGCCGATAACATCATTATACCTGCTTATGAAGATTTTGGTGCAGACATAACAGCTTTAAAATCGGCAGCAGAATCTTTTGTGGCGACTCCAGATCAGACTAATTTAAATGTTTTAAGAACAGCTTGGTTTGAAGCTTATAAAACTTGGCAATATGTCGCCATGTATGATTTGGGTAAGGCTTATGAGGTGCAATTGGGGTATCAAATGAATGTGTTTCCAACTTCTGTTGAGGAGATAGAAAGCAATGTAAATACTGGAACTTACGATTTAGGTCACAGTAATAATCACGATGCTGTAGGTTTTCCTGCGCTGGATTATTTGCTATATGGAGTGGCGACTGATGAAGCTTCTATTCTAGCTAAGTACACTACAGATCCTTTGGCAGAAAATTATCAGGACTATTTGATAGACTTGGTGAACAGAATGGATGAATTGACCCAGCCTGTTGTTGCCAATTGGCCAAATTATCGCAATGAATTTGTTAGTAATGATGGGAATACCATAAACAGCTCGTTGAATAAGGTGATGAACGATTATATCGCTTTTTACGAAACAGGATTGAGAAAAAATAAAATTGGTTACCCAGCTGGTGTTTGGACGACTAGCACCTACCCTGAAAAAGTAGAAGGTTATTATAGTGGAACTTATTCAAAAGAATTGGCATTAGTGGCATTGAAAGCTGTTGAAGATGTTTTTAATGGTAATCATTACAATGAAAATGGTACAGGTGAGAGCTTAAAAACCTATTTGGATTATTTGAATGAAATTAAAAATGGAACAGACTTAAGTGTTTTAATCAACAATCAGTTTACCATATCCAAAGATAAAATTAATGTGCTTAACGATAATTTCTTCACCCAGATTTCAACAAATAATACCTTGATGTTGGAAGCTTATGACGAACTTCAGAAGAATGTGATTCTTATGAAAGTTGATATGCTTCAAAGTTTTAATATATCAGTTGATTACGTTGATAGCGATGGGGACTAATCCACAAATTATTTAAAGAATAACATAGGATTCTTACCCTAATAGGTGAGAATCTTTTTTGCATTATGCCTTCAGCCTTAAGCACATATTTCAAACAAAATACCAATGCTGCTCCATTAACGGTTTTTCGTATAGGTTTTGGACTGATGATGTTCATTAGCATTATACGATTTTGGAGTAAAGGCTGGATTGAAAAACTATATCTCGAGCCTCAATTCCATTTTTCCTATTACGGTTTTGAATGGGTGAAACCCTTGGGGGACTTCACCTATGTTCTCTTTGCTATATGTGGCTTATCAGCCCTTTTTATAGCCTTAGGGTTAAAATATAGAGCAGCAGTAATAACTTTCTTTTTAAGCTTTACATATATCGAGTTAATGGACAAAACTACTTATTTGAACCATTACTACTTTATAAGTTTGTTGAGCTTTTTAATGATTTTTTTGCCTTCTAACGCTTATTTTTCTGTCGATAACCTTCTAAGGGGGAAATCGTTTAAAACCATTCCGAGATGGAGTGTTGATAGCGTCAAGCTATTGCTGGGAATTGTTTACTTCTATGCTGGTATTGCTAAGCTCAATTCAGATTGGTTATTTAAGGCAATGCCTTTAAAAATATGGTTACCCTCTAAATACAATTTGCCTTTTATAGGTGAGAACCTAATGCAACAAGAGTGGTTTCATTATGCAATGAGTTGGTGTGGTATGCTGTACGACGTTAGTATTCCGTTTTTATTGTTATACAGGAAAACGCGATGGTTTGCTTTTGCATTGGTAGTGTTCTTTCATGTGTTCACTAGAGTGTTGTTCCCAATAGGTATGTTCCCCTATATTATGATTGTAAGCACCTTGATTTTCTTTGATGCACGATTTCACAAGAAAATTATCAATAGAATTAAAGGGTTATTGCCAAATTCAAAAGAAGTAAATGAAATTGAGATATATCATTCAAGAAGACAAAAACCAGCTCTAATTTTCTTAAGTGTTTTTTTTGCCTTTCAGTTGTTGTTCCCGTTTAGATATCTATTATATCCAGGAGAATTGTTTTGGACCGAAGAGGGATACCGATTATCCTGGCGGGTGATGTTAATGGAAAAACAAGGCCTTACTAACTTTAAAATTGTTGATGGTGATAGTGGGGAGTTTCTATATGTAGATAATTCCCAGTTTTTAACGTCATTTCAAGAGAAACAAATGAGTTTTCAACCAGATTTTATTCTGGAATACGCTCATTTTTTAGGGGATCATTATACTACCCGGCAAGGGTTCAATAATGTGCAGGTGTATGTGGATAGTCATGTGGCACTTAACGGAAGGTTGAGTAAACCATTTGTAGATCCAACAGTAGATTTATATCAAGAAAAAGAATCGTTTAAACATAAAGACTGGATTTTACCATTTAACGATGAGATTAAAGGGCTTTGATAAAGAATTGAATATGAAAGGGAGATTGTTTATGAATAACGTTGCTAGTATTCTATTTATACTTTTTTGTGGACTAACTGCTGTTTCGCAGCATAAAGTATCTGGAGTTGTAATCGATGGCATTACCAACGAACCTGTCGCCGAAGTAGAGGTATACGATAAGTCAAGAGGATTGTTAACTACAACAGACGACAATGGGCATTTTGAATTCCATACAGATAAAGAAAAACTTACTTTAGTATTCTTCTCCTTTGATTATGATGTTTTGGAAAAGACTATTGAAGTTACAGCAAGTATATCTATTTCTGTAGGGTTAACGGTTACTGTAGAAGAATTAACAGCTGTGCAAATCAATGCCAGAAGAGAAAAAGCTTTTGCCTTGGAACGATTGGATGATGTAGAGGGCACCGCCATCTATGCAGGGAAAAAGACCGAGGTAGTTTTGGTAGATCAATCTATGGCTAATTTGGCCTCAAACAATGCCAGGCAGATTTACAGTGAAGTTGCTGGGTTGAATATTTACCAGAATGACGATGCAGGGCTGCAATTGAATATTGGTGGGCGTGGATTGGATCCTAACCGTACCTCAAATTTTAATACACGCCAAAACGGGTATGATATTAGTGCCGACGTTTTGGGATATCCAGAGAGTTATTACACTCCAGCAGCAGAAGGATTAAAGGAAATCCAGGTAGTACGTGGGGCCGCTTCATTACAGTATGGTACTCAGTTTGGTGGTTTGGTCAACTTTGTAATGAAAGACCCTAATGCTAATAAGCCTTTTGAACTTATTACCCGAAACACATTGGGAAGTTTTGGTTTGTATACCAATTTTACGAGCATTGGTGGAACCAAAAATAAACTGAGTTACTACGGATACTTTAACTATAAAAAGGGCGATGGATTTAGACCAAACTCAGGGTTTGAGTCTAAGAATGCCTATATGCATTTAGGATATCAATTAACCGATAAAACGAAAATAACTGGAGAGCTTACGCATTTGCATTATCTGGCACAACAAGCAGGAGGCCTTACAGATATAATGTTCAACGAAGATCCTTACCAAAGTAACCGATCCAGGAACTGGTTTGAGGTAGATTGGTGGCTGTACAACATGGAATTATCTCACAAATTTTCCGAGAATACCAATTTTACGTTCAACGCCTTCGGGCTTAATGCATCTCGATATGCTTTGGGGTTTCGAACAAATAGAGTCAGTCAGCCTGATAATCTTCAAGAGCGTGACCTTATTAAAGGGGAGTTCAATAATTTTGGTTTTGAATCAAGGCTACTGCATAAGTATACTCTCTTTAATAAGAAAAACACTTTTTTGATTGGAGGTAAGTTCTATAAGGCAAACAACAAAGGACAGCAGGGTCCAGGATCTAATGGTATTGGACCGGATTTCGATTATTATTTAGAAGATTATCCAAATTATAGATATCAATCAGCATACACTTATCCTAACTTAAATACAGCTGTATTTGGAGAAAATATTTTTTATATAAACGAAAGGCTGTCTATAACACCGGGGTTTAGGTTTGAATATATCAAAACAGGCAGTGAAGGGTTTTATAAGGAATTCAGTGTTGATGGAGCCGGAAATATTGATGAGGAAATAACAAATTATCAAAACGAAACTCGAGAGCGCTCGTTTTTATTATTGGGAGTTGGTGCGAGCTATAAACCTCTGAGTGGCGTAGAACTGTATGCAAACATATCACAAAACTATAGATCGGTAACTTTTGCTGATATAAGTATCGTAAATCCTTCTTTTGAGATATCTCCAGATATTACCGATGAAAAAGGTTTTACTGCAGATGTCGGGTTGAGGGGTAGAATCAAAGAGATTGTATCTTACGATTTAGGAGGATTTGTTCTTTCTTATAATGATCGTATCGGGTTGATTCAAAAAGAAGTTAGTGAGGTTGAAGAAATTATTGAGCGTGGTAACATTGGCGATGCCCTGATATACGGAGTAGAGTCTTTGATAGATGTTAATTTAAAAAATTGGTTTATTCAGAATAACGACATTGTATTAAGTTGTTTTATAAATAGTTCTTTTATTGATTCTGAATATACCGCTACCGGTAACAAGGTAGAATTTATACCGGATGCAAATATTAAAACAGGTTTGAAGTTCGGGTACAAAAACTTCCTTTCAAGAGTTCAATATACGTATTTGAGCAGTCAATTTACAGATGCCTCAAATGAACCATCGTCTGAAAATGATGAAAGTGGAGTAGTGGGGCAAATCCCTGCCTATGATGTATTGGATATCTCTTTATCCTATTCCTATAAAAGGTTCAAGTTGGAAGCGGGAATAAACAATGTATTGGATAATGCCTACTTTACCAGACGAGCCACAGGTTATCCAGGGCCAGGAATAATTCCATCTGCACCACTTAATTGGTATACCACCTTACAAATACGATTGTAGGGTTTGTATGCTTACCGAATTCTCTTATTTTTATAGAATATGAAAATGAGAGTATTCATTCTTTGGACTTTAATGCTAAGTAGCGTTTTAAATGCTAGAGAGTGGAAACATTTTAATGAATTTAAAGCGAGTACAGGTCAAAGTCAACTTTCCATTTTAGATTGGTTAGAGAAAGATCGATTGCATAATACAATTGTATGGCAAAATGCGAATCGGTATAATTTATACCATGGTAATTCACATGAGTATATAACCTTAGCGCAAAGGAAGGACTTTTACAATTGGTTTGTATCTTGCATAGATCAAAGAGGAGATGAAGTACAGTGGCCCAAAATGGCCCGTTATATTTCGAGTAAACTGTACTTGGTCAACCGGCTTCCCTATAAACTACTTACTACAAAGCAGGTTAAAAAATATGTGATGGAGGGCAGTGAAGTTGCATTTCATAGTTCTTTTGGATATTTAAGTAAACTCTTTTTTAGCGATAAAGTATTGGTGGGGAAAGATTCTGAGGATTGGGATAAACGCATGCTTGAAAAAGAACAGTACCAGTGGGTTGAGGAAGTATATCAAACTATGGATGAAAAAAGTTTAAGACAGTTAGAACTCATTGCTAAAGGAAAATCACTTTACGGTATTATTGTGCCTAAGAAAGTGCGTTTTGAAGGTGATTTAAGGGAGGCTGAAGACCGCTATAATTATGCTGAAAATATACTAAAACCCTATTGCCTAAACCGCTCTTAATTATTTGTGAAAGAGCGTTACTATTTAGTTTTTTTAATCGTATATTTGCATGCAATTATAATCGTAATTGCACCATGATAGCACATCAAAACAAAATTGTTGGAGAAGGATTAACGTATGATGATGTCCTGCTAGTTCCAGCTTACTCTGAAATCTTACCGAGAGAGGTTAACATCCAAACCAAGTTAACAAAAAACATTACCATTAACATTCCAATTATTTCTGCAGCTATGGATACAGTTACAGAAAGCCAAATGGCTATTGCCATTGCTAGGGAAGGTGGTATTGGGGTGTTACACAAGAACATGACCATTGAGGAGCAGGCCTTGCACGTAAGAAAGGTAAAGCGTGCCGAAAGTGGTATGATTATAGACCCTGTTACGCTTCCGCTTACGGCTAAAGTTATCGATGCTAAGAAAAGCATGGCCGAGCACAGTATTGGAGGTATTCCCGTAATTGATGATAACGGTGAATTAAAAGGAATCGTTACTAATCGTGATTTGCGTTTCGAAAAGCAAAACAATCGCCCGATTGTAGAGATAATGACCAATCATAATTTGGTTACTGCAGCCGTAGGAACATCGTTAAGCGATGCAGAAGTTATTCTTCAAGAGAACAAAATTGAGAAGCTACCAGTTGTTGACGAAAACAACAAATTGGTTGGTTTAATTACGTTTAGAGATATTACAAAGCTTACCCAAAAACCAATCGCTAATAAAGATACATATGGACGTTTACGTGTTGCAGCCGCTATTGGTGTAACTGGCGATGCCGTTGAGCGTGCTGAGGCTTTGGTGAATGCAGGGGTTGATGCGATTATAATAGATACTGCACATGGACATACTAAAGGTGTGGTAAGCGTTTTGAAAGACGTCAAGTCTAAATTCCCAGAGTTGGATGTGATAGTGGGTAATATTGCCACTGCCGAAGCAGCTAAATATTTAGCGGAAGCGGGTGCCGATGCTGTTAAAGTTGGTATTGGACCAGGTTCTATCTGTACTACGCGTGTAGTGGCTGGTGTAGGTTTCCCTCAGTTCTCTGCTGTACTTGAAGTATCTGCAGCTCTAAAAGGAACCGGTGTACCAGTTATTGCAGATGGAGGTATTCGTTATACAGGCGATATCCCTAAAGCTCTAGCTGCCGGTGCCGATTGTGTTATGTTAGGATCGTTATTGGCAGGAACAAAAGAGTCTCCCGGAGAAACCATTATTTACGAAGGACGTAAGTTTAAATCTTACCGTGGTATGGGATCTGTTGAGGCAATGAAACAAGGCAGTAAAGATCGTTACTTCCAAGATGTGGAAGACGATATTAAAAAGCTTGTGCCAGAAGGAATTGTTGGTCGTGTGCCTTACAAAGGAGAATTGTTTGAGAGCATTCACCAATTTGTAGGAGGATTGCGTGCCGGTATGGGGTATTGTGGCGCTAAGGATATAGAGGCCCTTAAGGAAAATGCCAAGTTTGTGAAAATTACTTCTAGTGGTATTCATGAAAGTCACCCACACAATGTTACTATTACTAAGGAAGCGCCAAATTATTCTAGATAATTGACAGTTGTAATCATTATAAACAAAAACCCGCCATTTGGCGGGTTTTTTTGTGTATAAATAAGTAATGATTTTTATCATTGTTTAAGTTTATATTTAGGATTTTTTTTACAAAATGATTTTTGTAACATTATCTTTACAACAAATTAATAACCCCATAAATCTCCTAAATATGAAACTTTCAACTATTATTAGTCTGGTAATGTTTTGCTTATGTATTAATTACGGATGGTCGCAAGTAGGCATAGGAACGACAAGCCCCGATCCATCATCCATATTAGATCTTACTTCTACGAATCAGGGTATGTTAACCCCCAGAATGACAACAACGCAGCGTACCAATATTAGTAACCCGGCAGAGGGGTTGTTAGTGTTCGATACAGATGAAAATGCGTTTTATTATAATGACGGAGATAACTGGATACAATTAGCAGGAGCAACTTATAGAGATAAATACAAGCTAGTGAAAAGTGTTGCAGACCTGAGTGATGAATTAAGTGCAGGAGGTGGGGCGAAATACCTTTTAACAACAGATTACCTTTATGAGATAAATGGTGAAATAGCTTTCGATTATCCAATAGATTTAAATGGGGCTTACATTGCAGGAGGTGATTCTGGAGAAGATATTTTAACAAACGAAACTTCAGGACCTTTGTTTCAAGGAGCAACAGGTGGAAGCATTCGTTTGGTAACGATAAATGGAAATGGTAGTGAGGTCTTTGATATTAGTGCTAGTTCAAGTGAAAATCTTATAGTTAACAACGTTATAGTTTTAGGAGCTAGCAGTTTAGGTAGTCTTAGTACTTTAGGAGTAAGTTTTTTTAGTATTACTCAGTTCAGTGCCAACAATGATGGACTTGTTGTCTCGGACATTGATTCATTCTTCATGTCTAATGTATTTTGGACAGATTCTAATACAGGGACTTTTTTAACTGCCTCAGGAACCTTTAACTATTTCCAATTGGCAAATGGGAGGGTTGTTGCAAACAGTGGTGAAGCAGGTATAGATGTGAGTGCAAATCCAACCGTTAGTACTTCAGGGTCCATAACCGAAATAAATTTTAATGGTGATGGAGATATGGTAGTTGAATATTCATCGGGATCTTATGATGGTTATAACTTTACAAACAATTGGGATATAGACTCTCCAGGAATAGCTTTAGAAACAGATAGTAATGCCACAGGCGATATTAATCTAAATGCTTCTGTAGGAACGGGCATTAATAATGCGTTTAATGGTACTGGATCTGGAAGTAGAAAAAAATTAGAGGGAAGTACAACAAGCAGTGGACTGTTTAGGTTTTTAAGATCTGGTGACAATAGAATTGTTTACGATGGCTCCAAAACGAGACACTTTCAGGTAAATGCCAGTATTTCGTTTAAGGGAGAAAATGTAAACAACATTTTTATTTTTTATATAGCTAAGGGCGAATTGGGGGGGAGTGCTTCTGTTGTAGAGAATACAAGAGTGTATCGCGAAGTAGGTAGTAATGATGATATAGGTGCTGTAGCTATCGTAGGATCGATAGAATTGGCTCCAGGTGACTATTTGGAATTATGGGCTGAACGGTATAGTGGCAGTGGTGATTTGGATGTTGTTTCCATGAACTTAGTCGCTAATTAATTTTTTATAGATTTATATCCCTGATAGAAAACCTGTCTTTATAGTCAGGTTTTGTTTTTTATAACTAGCATCATTAGTGAACGACTTTATTTATGTAAATGAATACACTTATAGAAGAAATAAAACAAGAATTTACAGCGCACGCTAATCCCGAAGAAGCTGCCAAGCAAACAGCTTATTTAAAAGGTAAATTTCCACATTTTGGATTGAAAACACCACAGCGAAGAACTTTAACCAAACCTCTCATAGATTCCTTAAAGCCATGTTCAGAAAGTGAAATTATTGAGATTTGTAGATTGTGTTACGATCAACCTGAACGGGAGTTTCATCAATTAGCTCTTGATATACTGGTAAAGTACCATAAAAAACTGGAATATGACGCTATTCCTTTTATAAAGAAAATGATAGAAATCCATTCTTGGTGGGATACTGTAGATATGTTGGCTGCTAAAGTCTTAGGGAATTATTTAAAGCGTAATCCAGAACAGATTAAGGTCATGGATAGTTGGTGCAAAGACGATAACTTATGGATTAGACGAAGTGCCTTATTGTTTCAGTTGAAATACAAAGAAGATACCGATTCAAAATTACTTTTTAAGTACTGTTTGCAAGTTGCTCACGAAAAAGACTTTTTTATAAGAAAGGCGATTGGATGGACTTTAAGGGAGTATGCCAAAACCAATAGGGACGAAGTTGAAGCATTTGTTAATTCATACAGAGAAAAACTTTCTCATTTGACTGTTAAAGAGGCGTTGAGATAAAAAAACTCCCCTAGGGTGAAATAGGGGAGTTTAACCAAAATTAACTAAAAAAAATTACTTCTTTACTACTTTCAATACAGCGGATTTACCGTTACCTGTTCTAATGTTCAAGAAATAAATCCCAGCAGCATGGTTAATATCCATGTTTAGTTCACTGCTGTTATTATGTGTTTTGTATGCTATAATACATCTGTTAACAGAAAGTTTTTGCATTTTTAGTTGTAAATGCATCGCTGTTTACAGTGATTATTACTTGAGTAACAAATAATTGTTTTCAAACCTACAATTAATAATCATTGAAAGCATTTGATATTATTAGACAAAGTGTGACATCATGTGGACAAATTGTGACACGATTGATAATGAGAGAGTTGTGATTTGTTAAATATTTGAATTGTCGATATAACTTTATCTATAAAGTTGTTGTAGTGCTTGTATTTATCTTTTATCTCGTTAAAGTGAATTGATAGTAAACAAAAAAACTCCCCTAGAAAGAACCAGGAGAGTTTAACCAAAATTAACTAAAAAAAATTACTTCTTTACTACTTTAAATACAGCGTATTTACCGTTGTCTTTTGTAATGTTCAAGAAATAAATCCCAGTGCATGGTTTATATCCATGTTTAGTTCACCGGTGTTACTATATGTTTTGTTTCATATTACACTTCCGTTTACGGAAAGTAACTTTTTCAAGTTTCTAATACTATGGTATAGCTTCCAATTGTGATTTCTATTCCGTAATCTTTATAGAAGCAATGGGAACAGAAAGAGATTTTATGGAAGTTATTTGTTATTCATGATTAATGGTTTAATTAGGACTTTAATATATAAAGTTGATCTTATAAATAGACGCTATTAACTACTGTTAACCAAGTTTATATTTTGGTAATCCTGTTTAATTTTGATTAACTGATAATAAAGAATGATTGCTTCTTCATTTTATATATGGAAGACTATTTTATGTGTTTTATCTGTTTCTAGGCTAATGGAAAGTTTGTGTTTTTTACGATGTTACAGGTTTTATAAAGAATCATTTTATTACAAACAATTGTAAAATAGAAAACTCTCCATGGGTGAGCGTGGAGAGTTTATTGTTAACTAACTAAAATAAATTACCTCTTGATCACTTTTAGTACAGCGGATTTACCGGTGCCAGTTATAATGTTTAAGAAATAAATCCCAGCAGCATGGTTAATGCCCATGTTTAGTTCACTGGTGTTATTAAAGGTTTTGTTTGCAATAACTCTTCCGTTAACTGAAAGTAATTTTGCGTTTACCGTTGTATAGGTGTCACCTAAATTTACGTTAATATTATTGTTAGTAGGGTTGGGGTACAAACGAATACTGTTGGCAAATAAGTTGTCGTTTATGCTCAACGATCCAGTTGTAAAGTTTATAGTTTCTGATACTACTGTACAACCTCCCATAGTGATTTCCACCGCGTAATTACCGTCGGCAGTTGGTGTGAACGTTTGGTTCGTTTCTCCTAGAATAGGTTCGTTAGCGAAGTCTACCCATTGATAAGTGGCACCAGTTTGGTTTGCAGTAAGGGTGGAATTGTCGTTACTAACGGTATTATCTATAATTGGAGTAGTTGTTATACTGGCTCCTGCTACCCAATTGGATGTTGATCCAGTTGTTAAATCAAAGCCGCTAAGTGTTCCATCATTACTGTTTACAGTATCAAAGGCTGTAGTTAAACCTGTGTTATCGCCATCTGCGGTACCTTCGTTTAATTTATAATATCCTATTAAGTTAGGGGTATTATCGCAAAGCTCGTTATTCATGTCTGCTTGAATCTCTGCTTGAGTCCTTGCTACATCCCAAATGCGAACTTCATCAATACTG
This sequence comes from Mangrovimonas aestuarii, assembly GCF_028767185.1. GTDB lineage: Bacteria > Bacteroidota > Bacteroidia > Flavobacteriales > Flavobacteriaceae > Mangrovimonas_B > Mangrovimonas_B aestuarii. The sequence goes on along the minus strand of NZ_JARACK010000006.1, from coordinate 168,013 downwards.
CCTTGAAAAGGACTTGCATTGTCTATACGTTTCCCTATACGAACGTTTGTGGTTATGCCTGAATTGACCGATGACATAATTCCCGCAGTATCCAAAACACCATCAACATAGAGAGACATTGTGTTTCCACTTGGATCGAAGGTAACTGCTACATGGTGCCAGTTGCCGTCGTTTACTGCTATAGTACCACTCAGTCCTGAGCCAGCTATTTCTAGTCGAATGGCATTGGACCAAAGGACGTTAAAGGTGAATCGCTTACCGTTAGAGCTTGTAGAACCCCAGTCTACAATTACACTTTGACTACCACCTTCACTAGGGTTGGAGTTTTTGGTGGTTTTTATCCAAGCTTCAACAGTACGAGCGCCGTTATTGGCTACTCCCGGACAAGTGGTTTGCACATAATCATCAATACCGTCAAAATCCAACCCGTTTTGGGCTGTTGCCGTAACCCCTGTTAAAGCAAGGGCATAAAAAAGAGTTTTTAAAGAAAGTAGTTGTTTTTTCATGCTAGTTTAGATTAATTCGGTGTGAATTTAACAGCTAGTCTGAATAAAACACATTTATTAACCTGCATTAACCTTATTGGAGTAAATTCTCATACATGGTGAGTATTAAACAGCATTAAGTATAGGTTAATTCTAGTCAACTTTCGATTGCTATGTTTGTTATTGTTAAAAAATTAAATGATTTTGGGTTATAAAGCCGAATATAAAGACGTTAGTAAGGTGTTTATGTGTCGGTTTAAAAGAAGGAAAACAGTGTATTTACAAATTAATACCATTTTGTTTACTGAATGCATGCAAAAACAGGCAATTAATAAGTTCCGTTAAAGTTCAAATCATTTAGAATGGTTATCAAAATGATTCATAATGTAGACAAGGCTTATGCTTAGGGTTGGTTAAAAAACCTAAGCTAAGGTGTAATCATTACTTCTTAAAAATGTTAATATTTATAGAACTTCACAACAAATCTTGTTTGAGAATTTAAAACCATTCAAAAGTTTAAGAGTTATTAATCTCTTTCTTTTTCTGTTCTAAATTCTAAGCCAATACCACGAATGCTATTAATTGAAATATTGTCGTCATCGGTAAAATATTTTCTAACTCTACTTATAAACACATCCATGCTACGGCCAGAAAAAAAGTCGTTTTTCTTCCAAAGTTGGGTAAGTATGTATTCCCTTTTTATGAGTTGGTTTCGATGGTTGTATAGAAAAAAGATCAGTTGGCTTTCTTTTTCGGTAAGTTTAATTGTCTTGTCATTTATGTTGAGTTCAAGATTTTTAGCATCAAAAATGTAATTGCCTATATTAATGGGTTCTTTTGGCAATTTTTTATAATCGGCATAAGCTTGTTGTTTGGCACGCTTAATAATATTGGTTATTCTAAGGAGCAGTTCTTCCACTTCAAAAGGTTTAGTAACATAGTCGTCGGCTCCAAGTTTAAGGCCTTTAATAATATCCTCTTTAGAAGTTCTTGATGTTAGGAATAAGAAAGGCATTTGTGGTGCCTCGTCTATTATTTTTTTTGCTAGAGTAAAGCCATCGATTTTGGGCATCATAATATCCAAAATACATATGTCTGGAGTGGTAGTTTGAAACGCTTTATATGCCGATTCTCCATCTTGTTCCCAAAGAACATTATACTTATTTAACTCAAGGTATTGTTTTAGAATAGTTCCTAAATCGTGATCATCTTCTGCTAATAATATAAGTTTCATGGGCTACTTTTTTGGAATTGTAATTGTAAATGTGCTTCCTGCTAATTTTTTGCTTTTTAATTCTATTGAACCAAAGTGTGCTTTAATAATTTGCTGGGTATAATAAAGACCTAATCCTAAGCCTTTATAACTATGATGGTTGTTTTCACTTACTTTATAGAACTTTTCGAATACCAATTTTTGGTCTTTTTTAGGAATACCTATTCCATTATCAACTATTACAATATGGTGTTTTTGAGACGTTTCATCAAATTTATAAGATACCTTTATTTTGGAGGCACCATATTTTACAGCATTATTGAGAAGGTTGATAATAGCTGTTTCCAAATAAAATTTATCGGCAACTATAAAAGTTTCAGTGTCTGCTATGTTTTTCTCTAAAGTAATGTCTTTATTTAAGTCTTTTAAAGTAAGTGAATAATCGTCTACAATTTCTGAGACAAACTGCGATAAGTTGAATGTTTCCTCTTTAAGCTTTATTTGGGTGTAGTTTACACTATTTCGGGTTACCTGTTTAACTAAACTTTGTAAACGTATATTTTGCCTGTTAATTATAGCTATGGCCTGCTCTGAGATGTCATTGTTATTTTGTGAAGACTGATCTGTTAGTGTTTTTATAGCTACAGAAAGGGTGGTTAAAGGTGTATTTAGTTCGTGGGTTATATTATTAATGAAATCGGTTTTAATATCTGTAAGTGTTTTTTGTTTACTAAGATTGTGTATGGAATAAAACAACAAGAAAACCACAAAGGCATAAAGGAAAATAAACAGGATGAATAAGCCCGTGAGTTCTTTTATAACAGTTGCTAACCATCTATCTGTTTTCATGTAAACTTTGGAATGAAACTTTAAGAAAACATTATCAGGAATGCCATTATTTTCAAATTCGTGTAAAACTGTCCAAGAGCTATTATTTATGAGCACAGCATTGTCAAGAGAAAAATCACTTCCAAGAAATGGAATTTCGCCCTGGGACTGGTTTAATATTTGTTCAGGATTATTAGCGTTAGCATTTGATATATTAATTTCATCAGGTACTACTTTAAAGTTTACATCAAACCCTAGATTATACCTGTTAATTTTCTCTTGAAAGAGCAGGGTAATTTCTTTATTTAGTAATTCTGACTTTTCCTGGAAATTCGATAATAACGTTTGTTTTGTTATGTTCCCCTTACGATACTCTTCCAATTGGTAAAGAAAGTCATTTCTGTTAATCCAGAATAAAGAGTCCATATCTGAGGAACGAAAAATTTCCTGAATGGCACTTCTGGCATCTACTAAAGACAGTTCGCGTTTTAGTTTATAGGTATTGAATATAAGAAAGGCTTGAATGACAGTAAATGCCACCAAAGTAAATATAGCTCCTATTATAAGCCTTTTAGTTTTTAACTCCATGTTTCAAAAATAATTGAAAATCTTGAGAATGCATCTTATATTATAGTCCATTAGTATCATTATAAACAATGCTTATTCACGTTTACAAGTGACTGCTTTCAGGATAATTTAAAAAATGTTCAAAATTAAGAGGTAAATGTTAGGGGAAATGCTTATTAACTGTTATTAACCTTTAGTGTTTAGGTAAAATAAAACCTCAAGGTAACTTGAGGTTTTATTGTTTGTAAGGTTAGTTATTGGGTGAAATTATTTCTTCACTACTTTTAAAATAGCAGATTTACCATTATCTGTAGTGATGTTCAAGAAGTACAATCCAGCCGCTTGGTTTAAATCCATTTGGAAAGCACTAGTATTACTTACAGTTTTTTGAGCCACTACACGACCATTAACAGAAAGTAGACTAGCGTTTACCGTTATATAGGTATCACCTAAGTTTACATTAATGTAGTTGCTTGTAGGGTTAGGATATAAACGGATGTTGTTAGAAAAAACGTTGTCGTTTAATCCTAAGGTAGTAAAGTTTACGGTTTCAGATGTTTCTGTACAACCGCCTAAAGTGATCTCTACAGCGTAGTTACCGTTTACAGTAGGAGAGAACGTTTGGTTTGTTTCATCAGCAATAGGAGCGTTAGCATTGTCTACATCAACCCATTGGTAAGTAGCGCCTGCTTGGTTGGCTGTTAGAGTAGTATCGTCACTGCTGATAGTTGCGTCTATAGTTACAGCAGTTGTTAAACCTGCACCGTTTGTCCAGTTAGAAGTAGAACCTGTTGTCAAGGCAAATCCATTTAAAGTACCGTTATTACTTCCAGTGTTATCTATTGCTGTTAATGTTGCTGTGTTTTCACCGTTTACAATTCCTTCGTTTAACTTGTAGTAGGCAACTAGGTTTGGAGTGTTTTCGCAAAGCTCATTATTCATATTGGCAGTTAAATCAGCTAAACTTCTAGCCTCGCTCCATACGCGAACTTCGTCAATTGATCCTTGAAAAAATTTAAATTCATCAATTCTTGAACCAATCATAAGGTCGGTTTCTGCAGTAGTCTGTACTGTGGTTAGAGCTTGTTGAGGGCTTCCTTCAATTACTCCATCAACATAAAGGCTGAAGTTAGTGCCGTCATAAGTTACGGCTACATGGTGCCATAAATTATCGTTAAGAGCTGTGGTTCCATTAAATCCCCACCCTTCAACTTCAATACGAAGAAGGTGGTTAGGATTTACATTAAAAGTAAATCGTTTTCCTGGTTCAGCGTTAGAAAATTTCCCATAATCAGCAATAACACGAGCATCTGAGGATGAAGTACTAGGTATTTTTATCCAAGCTTCAATAGTACGGGGAGAATTTCCTAGAACACCAGTACCGTCGAACGTGGTTTGAATATAATCATTGGTACCGTCAAAGTTTAATGAAATTCCTTGTTCAATTGGATCTTGAGTAGTGAAGGCGACCGTCTCAGAAGTTTCTACACATCCACCCATAGTGATTTCTACTGCGTAGTTTCCGTCAGCAGATGGTGTAAAGGTCTGGTTAGTTTCACCAAGAATAGGTTCTAAAGCAGAGTCTAACCATTGGTAAGTAGCACCAGTTTGGTTGGCGGTTAATGTTGAGTCATCACTGCTAACTGTAGCATCTATAGATGCTGCAGCTGTTACGCTAGCTCCGTTAGTCCAGTTAGAAGTAGAACCTGTGGTTAGAGCAAACCCGTTTAAAGTACCATTATTGTCACCTGAGTCATCATTAGCAGTCAATACTCCAGTATTATCGCTGTCTGCAGTACCTTCATTTAATTTGTAATATCCTATTAAGTTAGGCGTGTCATCGCAAAGCTCGTTATTCATGTCGGCTTGAATCTCTGCTTGAGTTCTGGCCACATCCCAAATACGAACTTCATCAATACTACCCTCAAAAGGATTGACATTGTCTATGCGGCTACCTATGCGAACGTTTGTTGCAGTACCTGTATTAACTGTGGACATAATTCCTGAAGTATCCAATACACCATCAACGTAAAGCGACATGGTGTTTCCACTTGGGTTGAAGGTAACTGCAACATGGTGCCAGTTGCCATCGTTTACAGCTACAGTACCATTAAGTCCGGCACCGGCTACTTCAAGTCGAATAGCATTACCCCATAGGATATTAAAAGTGAATCGCTTTCCATTAGTTGTTGAGCCCCAATCTACAATCACACTTTGACTGCCTCCTTCACTTGGGTTGGAGTTTTTGGTGGTTTTTATCCAAGCTTCAACAGTACGCGCACCGTTATTGGCTACCCCTGGACAAGTGGTTTGTACATAATCGTCTACACCATCAAAGTTCAATGAAATTCCTGATTCTATTGGATCTTGAGCAGTGAATGCGATAGTTTCAGAAGTTTCCACACATCCACCCGCAGTAATTTCTACTGCATAATTACCACTTGCAGAAGGCGTAAAGGTTTGGTTTGTTTCATCAGCAATAGGAGCATTGGCATTATCTACATCTACCCATTGGTAAGTAGCACCTGCTTGGTTGGCTGTTAACGTAGTATCGTCACTACTCACCGTATTGTCTATGGAAAAAGTAGTTAATCCATCCTTACCAGTAACCCAGTTAGAGGTGTTACCGCTAGTTAATCCAAATCCTGATAAAGTACCATCATTACCATCAACAAGATCCGTTGCAGTTGTTATTCCTGTATTGTCAACTCCTGCAGTACCTTCATTTAGCTTGTAGTAGGCAACCAAACCTGAAGTAGATTCACAAACTTCCTCATTCATAGAGGCTTGAATCTCTGTTTCGGTTCTTGCTACGTCCCATATTCTAACTTCATCGATATCTCCGTTAAATAATGTAGAACCACCGGAAACACGTTCTCCAATAATTACATTTTCATTTCCTGATGGTGTGTTAACAGCCGATAAAGAACCAGAAGCAAGTACGGCACCATTGATGTATAGGCTACCAGTACCACTGTTTAAAACAAAAGCTACGTGAGTCCATGTGCCTTCTGGTACAGTAAACGCCGCTGTACTAATGTTTGCGTTGGTTCCTCCGGAAATAAACTTCAAACTTCTGTCTCCAGCAACCATAAATGTATTTCTAGAACCAACACTACTAACCCCATAATCCATAATGGCTAAGTTAGAAGCAGGTGCAGTTGAAGGAACATAAACCCAAGCTTCAAAGGTTCTGTTGTTTGTTCCCAATACCCCAGAAAAAGATGTTTGGATTTTGTCGTCTACACCATCGAAATTCAATCCATTTTGTGCGGTTGAAGCCAATCCAGTTAACGAAAGCGCACAAAAAAGCGTTTTCAAAGAGAGTAATTGTTTTTTCATAATTTTGTTAATTATTTGCCGTGAAACTATGTTAAAATTTATATAAATCATTGTTGTTAACTTATGTTAACCAATGTTGGTTTTGCTAGTTACATTTATATATAAAAAAACCTCAAGGCTTGCCTTGAGGTTTTTGTTGTTAATATGTAGGGTTATGTTATAGTGGTAAATTACTTCTTTACTACTTTTAAAATAGCAGTTTTATCATTATCTGTAGTGATGTTCAAGAAGTACAATCCTGCCGCTTGGTTTAAATCCATTTGGAAAGCACTTGTATTACTTACTGTTTTTTGGGCCACTACACGACCATTAACAGAAAGTAGGCTAGCGTTTACCGTTGTATAGGTGTCACCTAAGTTCACGTTAATGAGGTTGCTTGTAGGGTTAGGATATAAACGGATGCTGTTAGCAAAAACGTTGTCGTTAAGACCCAAGGTAGTAAAGTTTACTGTTTGCGATGTTTCTGTACAAGCACCTAAGGTAATTTCTACAGCGAAGTTTCCATTTACAGAGGGTGTAAACGTTTGGTTTGTTTCACCAGGAATAGGAGCATTGGCGTTATCTACATCTACCCATTGGTAAGTAGCATCTGTTTGGTTGGCTGTAAGTGTTGTATCATCACTGCTAACAGTGGCGTCGATAATTGCTACAGCTGTTAAGCCCGCACCGTTTGTCCAGTTGGAAGTAGATCCTGTTGTCAAGGCAAAGCCGTTTAAAGTACCGTTGTTGGTTCCTGCAGCATCATTTGCAATCAATACTCCGGCATTGTCACTGTCAACTGTACCTTCGTTCAGTTTGTAGTAGGCAACAAGACCTGCTGGTGAAGCACAAAGCTCGCTGTTCATATCGGCTTGAAGTTCTGTTTCGGTCCTTGCAACGTTCCATATACGAACCTCATCAATGTTTCCATAGAATAGATTTTGATCACTACTACCAATAACACGTTTACCAATAATTACATTTTCATTTCCAGAAGGTGTATTAACACCAGATAAATTACTAGACCAATTGCTGTTACTAGTATCTAAAGATACGCTTACACCGTTTACATAAAAAGATCCAACGCCACTATTTAGAACAAAAGTAACATGAGTCCATGTGTCGGTAGGTACAACATTCTCAGCCGACACCATGACCCCATTTGTGCCACCTGCAACAAAAGCAAGTCTACCATTATCGGCATTAACTGTAAATGTATTTCTACCTCCGGAGGTGTTAATACCATAATCTACAATTGCCATGTTGCTCGTGGGAGCATTAGTAGAGGGAACATAGACCCATGCTTCAAAAGTTCTGTCGTTAGAACCAAGAACACCAGCAAAAGGTGTTGAAACATAGTCGTCTACACCATCAAAATTTAATGAAATACCAGTTTCTATTGGATCTTGAGCAGTGAAGGCGATAGTCTCAGAAGTTTCTACACATCCCCCCATAGTAATTTCTACAGCATAGTTACCACTTGCAGAAGGCGTAAAGGTTTGGTTTGTTTCATCAGCAATAGGAGCATTGGCATTGTCAACATCTACCCATTGGTAAGTAGCACCAGTTTGGTTGGCTGTTAACGTCGTGTCGTCACTACTCACCGTATTGTCTATGGAAAAAGCAGTTAATCCATCCTTACCTGTAACCCAGTTAGAGGTATTACCACTTATTAGTCCAAATCCTGATAAAGTACCATCATTACCATCAACAAGATCCGTTGCAGTTGTTATTCCTGTATTGTCAACTCCTGCAGTACCTTCATTTAGTTTGTAGTAGGCTACCAAACCTGAAGTGGATTCACAAATTTCCTCATTCATAGAGGCTTGAATTTCAGCTTGTGTTCTGGCAACATTCCAAACTCTTACTTCATCAATATTTCCTTTAAAAAAGTGATTTTGTGTCTCAGGGGTATCTGCAGCATTAGACCCTATGTGCATATTGTTTACACCGCTAGGCGTGTTCAACGCAGTGCCTATAGAGCCTGAAGCATCTGGGTTACCATCAACATATAGGGTGTATTGGTTGGTTGCAGCATTGTCATACACAACAGCAACGTGATGCCAAGTGCCTGATGTTAGGGTTGTATTACCGGTTATACCGCCACCGCCAATTTCTATTCTGAATTTTGGTGATGATGATCCTGTGCTTTTTAGGGAAAATCGAGCACCAGCACCTAGACTAATTTGCCCCATAGAAAGGATAAATCTCTGGCTTGAAGTATATTCTGTTTTAACCCAAGCTTCAACGGTACGTGTACCGTTACCAGCAATTCCAGGAAATGTAGTTTCAACGTAATCGTTAGTACCGTCGAAATTCAATCCGTTTTGGGCGTTTGCACTAAGTCCCATAAATGAAAGCGCACAAAAAAGCGTTTTCAAAGAAAGTAATTGTTTTTTCATAGTTTGTTAATTATTTGCCGTGAAATTATGTTTAAATTTAATATTTAAGTCATATTTAACTTACGTTAACTGATGGTGCTTTCCTATTACTTTCATTAATAAAAAAAACCTCAAGGTAGCCTTGAGGTTTTTTTGTAGTTAGTTTTTTTTTTCTGTGAATGTTACTTCTTTACTACTTTTAAGATGGCAGATTTACCATTGTCTGTAGAGATATTCAAGAAGTACAATCCAGCAGCATGGTTTAAATCCATTTGAAATGCATTGGCATTACTTACCGTTTTTTGAGCCACTACACGACCACTAACAGAAAGTAGACTAGCGTTTACCGTTGTATAGGTGTCACCTAAACTAACATTAATATAGTTGCTTGTTGGGTTAGGGTAAATGGTTATGTTTTCCATGGCTACATTAGGAGTACTTAAAGTGGCGTTTTGAACAATTAAGTTGTCAAAGATAATTGGCGTGAGGTTTTCTGCTGTAACGGTAAATGATGTTACGGCAGTCCAGTTAAGTTGCACTTGAGAGGCATTACTCGTGAAATTAATAATTACTGGACTGTTTGTACCTCCAGTAGGAGTAAAGGTATAGGTCTCAGGCGGATTACCATTCATGGCCAGAATAGAAATGACATTTACGGGGGTATCAAAAGTAAATTCAACACTATCTGAATTACTGCTAAAAATACAATTGCCAGATCCTCCGTATGAAATATTTGCTAAGGAAGTAACATTGTTTGACGAATCAGAATCTGAAAATGTTGCTGTTATTCCATCCTTTGTTTCGGTTAGTGATGTAGTACTAATAGGTGCGGGAATCGTTTCCCAATCAAAAGTTGTTTGACCAATGGCGTTAATAGTACCTAAAGCTGCAAAGCAGCATAATAGTAGTTGTTTTTTCATAGGTTGTTAATTTCTTTGCGTGAAATTATGTTTAAATTCAATACTTATGTAATACTTAACTTACCTTAACCGAAATGTTTTTGCTAATTACGTTTTACCCATAAAAAAAACCTCAAGGTGCCTTGAGGTTTTTTTTAGTTAGTTAGGTTATTCTGTAAATGTTACTTCTTTACTACTTTTAAGATGGCAGATTTACCATTGTCTGTAGAGATATTCAAGAAGTACAATCCAGTAGCATGGTTTAAATCCATTTGAAATGCATTGGCATTACTTACCGTTTTTTGAGCCACTACACGACCACTAACAGAAAGTAGACTAGCGTTTACCGTTGTATAGGTGTCACCTAGGTTTACATTAATGTAGTTGCTTGTTGGGTTAGGATATAAACGGATGCTGTTAGCAAATACGTTGTCGTTTAAGCTTAATGTACCTGTTGTGAAATTAACAGTTTCAGAAGTTTCCGTACATCCACCCATAGTAATTTCTACAGCGTAGTTACCACTAACATTAGGCGTAAAGGTTTGGTTTGTTTCGTCAGCAATAGGCGCATTAGCATTATCTACATCTACCCATTGGTATGTGGCATCTGGCTGATTGGCGGTTAGCGTAGTGTCGTCACTGCTAACAGTAGCGTCGATACTAACTGTTTCTGTAATGCTTGCACCTGAAACCCAGTTTGAGGTGTCTCCGTTCAAAGCAAAATTATATAGTATACCATTATTTCCGCTCACGGCATCAGTTACGTAATAGAAATCGGCATTGTCACCACCTGCTGTACCTTCATTTAACTTGTAGTAAGCTACAAGATTGGAAGTTGCTTCGCAAATTTCTGTGTTCATAGTGCCTTGAATTTCTTCTTGCGTTCTGGCAATATTCCATACACGAACTTCGTCAATAGAACCATGAAAGTTATCAGTGCCAGTAATCCTACTTCCAATCTTAAGGTCAGACCCTAAAGTAGTTTCAACTGTAACAGATGACTGTTGAGCTCCACCTTCATTAACGCCATCAACAAATAGGTTAAAGTCAGTACCATCATAGGTCACGGCAACATGATGCCATAAACCATCGTTTAGAGCTGTTGTGCCATCAAAGCCCCATCCACTCACTTCAATACGAAGTTGGTGATTACTATTCACGTTAAGGGTAAATCTATTACCTATAGCCCAAACACCATAATCGGTAATAAAGTGGGGATTTGCAGTTGCAGTAGTGGGTACGTTTATCCAAGCTTCAATGGTACGTGAAGATGTTCCCATAATATCAGAACCATCGTAAGAAGTTCCAATATAATCATAAGAACCGTCAAAATTCAAACCGTTTTGTGCACTTGCTGTTAACCCTGTTAAAGTAAGTGCGCAAAATAGCGACTTTAAAGAAAGTAATTTTCTAATCATTTTAGTTAGTTAATTTTGGTTTAAAGTGCTAATATATAAAAAAATCAAAATGTTAATTTAAGTTAATAAGTGTTTTTAAATCGAAATTTTCAATAAGATAAACTTAATACCAATGTGTGTTCTGAGGTTGACTTTTATAAAAAGTAAATATTATAAAAGCGATATTTTGAAGCTTTTCAATACAAAAAAATCACTGCTTTTTATGTAGTTGGATGAACCATAATGAGTTGTCATTTATTAAACTTAATTAAAATAGAAAAAGGATGATTTTAGCGGAGAAGATTATATGTTAAATGACAAGCAAAGAAAATTGTTTTTTGTGATTATGGACGTGTTTTAAGGTTCTTTAAACAATATTCAATAATAGATGAAATACGCTTTTGGCGAGTGGTTTCGCGTTTTGCCAAAAACAACCAGTATAGATAGCTTTTTTGGGAGGAGGGAGGAAAGTTCGAAAAGTTTGAAAAGGCTTTGGGCTGTTTTGAAAAGGCTGCTTGAAGTTCTGGAGGAATAACAAGGTTTTCAACATCGTCGAGGGCGTTCCAGGAACCGTTTTGTTTAGCTTCTTCAATAAGATTACTACCGCTTTGGTGTATGAGTCCGTCTTTTTCTAATTCATCAATGTATGATTTGTTTAATGCGCTCCAAGCACTTTTTGGGTTTCTAGGACAGAAGTATTGTCTTCTTTTTTGATGATCCAATCGTTTTACGGTGGAATCGATCCATCCAAAGCAAAGAGCAACTTTTACAGCTTCTTCCCATCTTAGGGTTGGAACATTGGTTTCCAGTTTATATAGAATCAAATAAACGCCTGAATGATTTTGGTGGTTATCCTCTAGCCAAGTATACCAGTCGTCTTGGGTTTTAAAATAGAGCAATGGTTTTTCTTCGGTCATCAGACTGTAGTTTTTTTTAATTTAACTGCTTAATTATTTGATGAAATTGTCCAATAAATTTCTCACTTCAGCTGTGTTTTTAATGTAGTATTTTGCTTTAGTTTTTTTGTACCCAACTTTTATGGTTTCAGCAGCCTTTGGTAGTGCTTCAAACATATACTCATCTGTCCAGTCATCTCCAATTGCCATAATGAAGTCGTATGTTTTGTTTGCGAGTAGGCGGTTTGCAGCTCGCCCTTTGTTTACATTACTGCTTTTTATTTCAAGCACTTTATTCCCGTCTAGAACGGTAAGTTCGTTGTTTTCAATTAAACTGGTTAACACATCTTTAAGTTCGGCAGTTCTTTTTTGTCCGAGTTCAGGGTCAACCCTTCTATAGTGCCAAGCAAGTGAATAGTTTTTTCTTTCTACAAAGCTACCAGGGGTTCTGTCGACAAAGGTTTCCAAAACAGGGAGGATGTTTGTCATCCAGTTGTTTTTTAGCTGTTCTAGAGTTTCCCAATCACTACCATTTTGTTTTAGCCAAACCCCGTGGTCTGTTATAAGGTTGCAATTGGATTGATTAAACCATTTGCTGAGGGTTTCCCTATCACGTCCGCTAATTATAGTTACTTCTGTGTTGGGGATGTTTGTCAGTTTATCAACAAGTTGGTATAGGTTTTTATCTGGACTGGCGTTTTGCGGGTTATTCTTAAAGCCGACCAATGTACCATCGTAATCCAAAAACAGCATGCGTTTTTTAGCAGTGTAGAACTTTTTGAGGAGTTCTTTTTTAATGTTTTTATTTAATTTTTTGACCACAATAGCTTCTCTTATTTTATTGGTGGCTTGTAAGGAGGTCATAAATTCATTAGCCCATTTTTCTACATTGTATCGTGCTAAGCGTTCCTTGAGGGTTTTATTTCTAGCCCTTTGTTCTTCTAAAGGCATTTCCAATGCCTGTTTTATTGTGTTGGCAACTTCTTCGTAATTATTGGGGTTGATTAAAAGGGCTTCGTTCATTTCGTTGGCTGCTCCAGCCATTTCACTAAGAATAAGAACGCCGTCATCATTGGTTCGAGTAGCAATATATTCTTTAGCGACTAAGTTCATGCCGTCCCTTAGAGGAGTGATTAGTGCCACATGGGCAGAGGTGTAAAGATCTATTAAATTATTGAAGGGCATAGAGCGGTAAAAGTACCATATTGGTGTCCAGTTCACGGCCGCAAATTTTCCGTTTATCCTGCCAACTAGTTCGTCTGTTTCACTTTTTAGCCTTTGATATTGAGGGACCATCGAGCGAGAGGGAACAGCAAGCATAATCAATCTTACCTTTTCCTTAAACTGAGGATATTTTTCCAAAAAGTATTCGAAAGCTTTAATACGGTTGGGAATACCTTTAGTGTAATCCATTCGGTCTATCGAAAGTATAATTTTTGCGTCTGGTGCTGTTTTATGGTGCTCTTTGAGTCTTAAATTGAGTTCGGTCTGAGCTTCTGTTGGCAGTTTTTCGTGTTCAAGGGCTGCTTGATGGAACTTTTCAAAATCGATACCCATTGGGAATGAATCCACTTTAATAATTCTATCCTGATAGGTGATTTCATTAAAGTTAACCTCAAGCTTTAAAATTCGTTTTATGGCACTCAAAAAGTGACGTTCGTAATCGTAGGTATGAAAGCCAATTAAATCGGCACCTAACATACCCTCCAAAAGAGCTTCACGCCAAGGGAATACCCTTAAAATTTCGTAGGATGGAAAAGGGATGTGTAAAAAGAATCCAATGGAAACATTAGGTTTTTTATCTTTTATCAATTTTGGGAGCAACAGTAACTGATAGTCGTGAACCCAAACAGTATCACCGTCTTCAATATGTTCTAAAACCGTTTTGGCGAATTTAGCGTTTACGGCTTTATAGGTTTGCCATTGTTCGTTGTCAAATTCTGTGTATTCTAAAAAGTAATGAAGTAGAGGCCACAATGTTCTGTTGCTAAAGCCGTAATAGTAGGCATCGATATCTTTTTGGGTTAAGGAAACCGAAGCACATTTTTCTTTGCTAATGGCATTCGTTACTTTCTGTTTTTTTGTGTTGTCCAACCCTAGTAACTCCTCTTCCGTTAATCCAGACCAACCAACCCAAATGCCGTTGCCCTCGGCGTGTACTGATTTTAAACCAGTAGCCAATCCGCCAATGCTAGGTTTTACTTCGATAGAGCCGTTACTTTTTTTTATTTGTAAGGGTAACCTGTTGGAAACTATTATTGTTTTATTCATTTTTCAAGTTGGGTTGGATTAAGAATTTCCTTAATTTAATGAAAAATTATGGTTTCAGAAGGAGCTGTTTAATAAATTAATAATCAGATTGTAATATGTTAATGTTAGATGTGGTTTTGGACAATGATAATCGGGTTGATAAATAATTCTTAGTATGGATAATTTGAATTATGGAGTTATTGGGAATTGTAGGAGTGCTGCTTTAATATCTCAAACAGCGTCATTAGATTGGTGCTGTTTGCCAGAGTTTGATTCCTCGTCGGTTTTTGCTAAAATATTGGATGAAAATATAGGTGGTAGCTTTGAATTTATTGTTGACGATGATTACGCAATAACCCAAAGTTATATTCAGGGAACCAGTATCCTGGTAACGCATTTTACCAATGGAATGGATGCTTTTGAGGTAAGGGATTTTATGCCGAGATATCGTAAAGATACTCGTGGGTATTATTGTCCCCCTGAAGTGGTTCGTTATATTAGATTGGTCAAAGGTAAACCAACATTCAAAGTAGAGTACAATCCAAAGCTGGAGTACGCTAACGGGAAAACCATTAGCTATGTAAAACCTGAGTTTATTGTAAGCCTTACAAATGGAGATAGTTTTGATACCTTATTTTTATACAGCAATTTTGAAAAAGATACTATTGTTAATGGTGATACAATTTCACTTGTAAGTGATGGTTATTTTTTAATGTCCTATCATGAGAAAATTAAGGAACCCTCGGTAGAAGATGTGTATTTGGAGTTGGAACGAACCAAAGTATATTGGTTGAATTGGATTGACAGAATTCCTGCTTATACAGCGTATAACGAACAGATTATACGAAGTGCCATCACACTAAAATTATTGAGTTATCAGAAGTCGGGTGCCGTTTTGGCTGCGGTTACAACCTCGCTTCCGGAAACTATTGGAGAGGTACGTAATTGGGATTACCGATTTTGTTGGATTCGCGATGCATCGATGGTGATTAAGGTCTCGTCAAAATTAGGGCATCGTAATATTGTACGCCGGTTTTTGAAATTTATTATTGAGCTTATGCCAGATAAGGATGAAAAGCTTCAGATCATGTATGGCATTAATCGTGAAAAAGTGCTTACCGAATATTTTCTGGATCATTTGGACGGTTACGAAGGCTCCAAACCTGTTCGGGTTGGTAATGCGGCCTATAAGCAAAAGCAGAATGATATTTTTGGAATCTTGATGGATGTAATTCATCAACAACTCATTCATTTCAGGTCGGATGTCGACAATATTGAAGAACTGTGGAGTGTTACTAAAGGCATTGTTTGGGTGGTGAGCAAGCACTGGAGAGAGCCTGATAAGGGGATTTGGGAGTTTAGAACTGAAGAACGACATTTTACATTTTCTAAAGTATTATGTTGGGTTGCAGTGAATAGGGCGTTGAGTGTAGCCCGGATTTTAGAAAAAGAGTCGAAAATATCCAAATGGGAACTTTTAGAGGCTGAAATAGCCAATGACATTCATTCAAAAGCATGGAACGAAAAAGCCCAAGCTTTTACACAATCATATGGGTCTAATGATTTAGATGCTTCGGTACTTTTGATGGAACCTTACGGATTTATTGAAGCCCACAATCCAAAATACGTTAAAACAGTTAAGGCTATTGAAAAAGAACTTTGTTTTGAAGGGTTGTTATATCGTTATAAAAATAAGGACGATTTTGGGTTACCGTCTTCGTCGTTTACCATTTGTACGTTTTGGTTTATAAATAGCTTGTTCAGTATAGGAGAACGTGACAAAGCAAAGGAATTGTTCGATAAATTATTGTCCTATGGCAACCATTTGGGATTGTTTAGTGAGGATATCGATTTTAAGACCAAGCGTTTATTGGGGAATTTCCCCCAGGCTTACTCTCATTTAGCCCTTATTGAAACTGCGATAAAATTTTCTGAACCTGTTTCTTAAAACAACTAAGTAATTTTATGGTTTCGACTTCCTATCCGTTCGACAGGCGGGCGCTCGAACTGACAGTTATGTTTTTTAAACCAGCTTTTAAATCGCTATTTTTTCAATATAAAAGTCAGGAACAAAATTTATTTTGGCTTGTTTTGAAGGCAGTTCGATTGTTTTCCAATTGGCGGTAGGGTATATCCATTTCGTTTCTCCGTCAATAATAATTTGTATTGGCATATCGAAACCTTTTACAATGTTAGTATATCTGAATTCAAAATCTTTTCCGTTCATTTTGTATTCAATAGTTGGAATACGAACATCCCTTAAATACTGATTGAAAAACTCTGTAAGGTCAATTCCAGTATGTTTGCTCAAATAGCTTTCTATTTGTTGAGTTGTTACTGTTTGGTGGTAAAAGTCTTTGTTAAGGCCTCTAAGGATTTGTCTCCATTTTTCATCGTTTTCAATAAGTTGGCGAAGAGTGTGTAACATGTTAGCGCCTTTGTAGTACATATCGCTTGAGCCTTCATGGTTAACATTATAAACACCTATTATTGGTCGGTCGTTAAGAACACCTTTTCGTGTACCGATCATATATTCTGAGGCAGCTTTCTTTCCGTAAAAATAATCCAAAAACAAACTTTCTGAATAGGCCGTGAAGCTTTCATGGATCCACATGTCGGCAATGTCCTTATTGGTAATGTTGTTGGCAAACCACTCATGACCTGTTTCATGAACAATGATAAAGTCAAATTTTAATCCCCAGCCTGTTCCAGATAAATCACGACCTAAATATCCATTTTCAAAGCGGTTGCCATAAGTCACGGAGCTTTGGTGTTCCATTCCTAAATACGGTACTTCTACCAGTTTATAACCGTCTTCGTAAAATGGGTAGGGACCAAACCAATGTTCCAAAGCTTCTATGGTTCTTGGGGCATCTTTGAATTGTTTTTTCGCTTTTTCAAGGTTGTCACGCAATACATAATAGTTCATGTCAAGAACACCTTTTTCGCCATCGTACTTTTCCGAAAAATGAACGTAGTCTCCAACATTCATATTCACCCCATAATTGTTTATAGGGTTTTTAACCGTCCAGCTATAAGTTGTGGTGCCATCGTTGTGTTTTTTTGAGCCTGTAGGTTTTCCGTTTGAAACATCCATTAATCCTTTGGGAACTCTAATATGAATATCCATGCTATCCACTTCATCGTACATATGGTCTTTACAGGGCCACCAAACACTTGCTCCCAAGCCTTGACAGGAACTTGCTATAAATGGATTACCATTGTTGTCTGCTTTCCACGATACACCTCCATCCCAAGGGGCATTTACAGCTTCTCTTGGCTTACCTTCATAATAAATATCAACCGAGTTTGTGGTGCCTTTTTTCTGCTTTTCAGTCAAATAAATAAAATGAGCGTTGATGTTATCCTCAAACTTTAATTCCTCTCCATTTTGAACCACTTTGGTGATTTTTAATGGAGACTGTAAATCAATCTGCATTATTTGTTGAGGTTCAAGAACGGTATATTGAACGGTATTTTTTCCTTTAATGGATTTAGATTCAGGAAAAACCTGTAGGCTTAAATCGTAATAAGTTAAATCCCACCAAACTCGTTCGGGCGTAATACTTCCCCTAAGCGTGTCTTGCTCTGTAAACTTAGTCTTGTCCTGAAGTAATTGCGCTTGGATATTGAGTGATAATGCTAACGCGGCTATTAGAAAGGGTACTTTGTTCATGGGATAAATTTGCCTATAAAAATATGAAAATAGTGATTGTCTAAGGTAATTTAAGCAAAAAACGCTCCGAAATTCCCGGAGCGTTTTTCAAACAACTAAATACTAAAACAAAAAATTAAAGGTATTAAAAACAATACTTGTTTTCAGATTTAACCTTATCGGCAATAAGGGTTCTTAAAGCAACCACGTTAGGTTGGTTGGAATATTTGGTAAAACGTTTTAATCCCATAAGCATCATGCGCTGTTCATCACCTTCTGCAAAAGAAACAATACCTTCCTTGGCATTCTTGATAACAATGTCAACAGCATTATAAAGGTACAATTTAGACATCGCAATTTGTGCTTCTTGATCCTTCTCTCCAAAACGATTCACATTCTTTTCAGTCCTTAAAATAGCCGATTCAGCCATATAGGTTTCAATAAGAATGTTTGATGCTGCCAATAACAGTTGTTGCTGTTTTTCTAAATCTGGACCAAATTTCTGTACCGCAGCTCCAGCTACCATTAGGAATACTTTCTTAAGCTTAGAGATCATTTCCTTTTCTTCGGCAAAAAGCTCAGAATAATCAGGAGTGTCAAACGATGGAATTCCCATGAGTTCTTCCTGAACCTTCATGGCCGGCCCCAATAAATCTACATGTCCTTTCATGGCTTTTTTAACCAACATACCTACACATAACATACGGTTGATTTCGTTCGTTCCTTCGTAGATTCTCGTAATTCTGGCATCTCTCCAGGCTGATTCCATAGGAGTGTCTTCAGAGAAGCCCATTCCACCAAAAATCTGGATACCTTCATCAGAACAGATCTGGAGATCTTCCGATAAGGCAACTTTTAGTATGGAGCACTCAATAGCATACTCTTCAACGCCTTTGAGTTCTGCTTCTTGGTGTGAGTTACCCTGTTCAATTCGCAAAGCGATTCTATCTTCGATATTTTTTCCAGCTCTGTAGCAGGCAGACTCCCCCACATAGGTGTTTGTTGCCATTTCGGCAATCTTAGATTTGATAGCTCCAAATTCAGCGATGGGGGTATTAAATTGTTTGCGCTCGTTTGCGTAATTAACAGCTGTGGTAGTCATACGGCGTTGTGAGTCCAAACAGGCCGTAGCTAGTTTTATTCTCCCTACGTTTAACGCGTTCATGGCTATTTTAAAACCATTACCTCTTTCAGAAAGCATGTTTTCTACAGGTACTATGGTATCGCTAAAAAACACTTGACGGGTAGAGGAGGCTCTAATTCCCAATTTATGTTCTTCCTCACCTAAAGTGATTCCGTTAGGATTTTCCGGGTCGTATTCAACAATAAATCCTGTAATGTTTTTATCGTTTTCAATGCGAGCAAAAACAATCATCAATCGGCAGAAACCAGCATTGGAAATCCACATTTTCTGCCCGTTGATTTTGTAGTGCGTACCATCTTCAGATAAAGTGGCAGTGGTTTTTCCGGAATTGGCATCACTACCGGCACCAGGTTCGGTTAGACAATAGGCACCAAACCATTCGCCAGTTGCAAGCTTAGGAATATACTTTTGTTTTTGCGCTTCGGTACCATAGAGTGTGATTGGTAGGGTTCCAATTCCAGTATGTGCACCAAATGCAGTGCTAAAAGAGCCAGTTGCCCCAGAAATATAATCACATACTAATAGTGTTGACACAAACCCCATTTCAAGTCCGCCATATTCTTGGGGAACAGCCACACTAAGAAAACCTAAGTCTCCGGCTTTATTCATTAGTTCCTCGGTTAAAGCGTAGTCTTTTTGTTCAAACCTTGGCTTATTAGGAATGATTTCACGGTCGGTGAATTCTATAACTGCTTCTTTCATCATGTTTTGCTCCTCAGAGAAATCTTCTGGAGTAAATACATCTTCGCATTTAGTTTCCTTTACTAAGAACTGTCCACCGCGAAGCAGGTCTTGTTGTTGGGTTTGTGTAGTCATAGTTTTTTATGTTTTTTGATAAGTGTATTAAGTATCAAGAATTAAGTCTTGAGTATTGGATTAGATTTGAATCTTTGTACTTAATACTAATAGCTTTGTTCTAATTAATTTAAAAATTCAAACACCCCAGCAGCACCTTGGCCGGTACCAACACACATAGTAACCATACCATACTTGCCTTGCATGTTACGCTTGCGCATCTCGTCAAATAGCTGAACGGATAGTTTTGCTCCGGTACAACCGAGTGGGTGGCCTAAGGCTATAGCTCCTCCGTTTACATTAACGATGTCCTGGTTTAATCCTAGCTTGCGAATTACCGCTAAAGACTGTGAAGCAAAAGCTTCGTTGAGTTCGATCAGTTCGATGTCCTTTTGCTGAAGTCCTGCTTGTTTCAATGCCTTTGGTATTGCTTTAACTGGACCAATTCCCATAATTCTAGGTTCCACCCCTGCAGCGGCATAGTTTACCAAACGAGCTATAGGTTCAAGGTTTAATTCTTTAACCATTTCTTCGCTCATCACCATAACAAAGGCTGCACCATCACTCATTTGGGATGAGTTTCCTGCGGTTACACTTCCGTTAGCAGCAAATACAGGACGTAGTTTAGCTAACACTTCTTTGCTAGTATCTGCTCTGGGACCTTCGTCTTTATTTACTGTGTAATTTTGGGTTGCTTTCTTACCATTGGCATCAATGTAAACCTGTTCGATATTGATCGGTACAATTTGATCTTGAAAACGGTTTTCTGCTTGTGCTTTTAATGCTTTTTGGTGGGAGTTGTATGCAAATTCATCCTGATCGTCACGAGATACCTTAAATTGGTTGGCTACTGCTTCGGCTGTTAGTCCCATACCCCAGTAGTAATCTTCGTTACCTTCTTTGGCAACAGCGTAGTCCGGTACAGGTTTATACCCTCCCATAGGAATGTAGCTCATGCTTTCGGCACCACCTGCGATAATACAATCGGCCATTCCAGCTTGTATTTTTGCAGTAGCAATACCAATGGTTTCCAATCCAGATGCGCAATACCTGTTTACAGTTACACCGGGAACGTCCTCGGTTTTTAACCCCATTAGCGAGATTAATCGAGCCATGTTTAAACCTTGTTCGGCTTCGGGCATGGCATTACCAACAATAACGTCGTCAATACGTTTTTTGTCCAGTTGAGGCAGCTCTTTCATCATATATTCGATGGTTTCTGCTGCCAGTTCATCTGGTCTTTTAAATCTGAACAATCCTCGGGGTGCTTTACCTACGGCTGTTCTATATCCTTTTACTATGTATGCGGTTTTCATAAATTTTGATGTTAGTACAAAGTATTAAGTACAAAGACTCTACTTTGCAAGTGATTTTTGCAGTGCAAAGTTCATTTTGCAAACTTCCAAGACTTGATCTATTATAGGTTTAACTTTTTCTTTTGTTGTTAATTTCAATCTTTTGGATAAGTATAGTTGGGTCAACAATTCGTAAGAAGAACCATTAGCAATACCTAAAAATTGTTTGAATTCACCATTGGAATTTCTTCCAGTTCCTTCAGCAATATTAGATGGAATGGAAATCGCACTTCTTCTGATTTGAGATGTCAAATTATATTTTTCCTCTTTTGGAAAGCTATGTGAAAGACGGTAACTAGATTCTGCTATATCCATTGCCTTTTTCCAAATATTTAATTCTTTAAAACGATGCATGTCTTAACACTTTATACTTGTTACTTAATACTGAGTTTAGTTTCTCAACGGTTTCCCTGTTTTCAGCATATGTTGAATGCGTTCCAATGTTTTTCGTTCTGTACAAAGACTCAAGAACGCTTCCCTTTCAAGATCAAGTAAGTATTGTTCGCTAACCAATGAAGGTTCTGACAAATCTCCTCCAGCCATTACATATGCAAGTTTATTAGCAATCTTCTTATCATGTTCGGAGATATATTTACCGGCTTCCATGGAGTCTGTTCCCACTAAGAACATTCCCAGTGCCTGTTTCCCTAAAACCTTAACGTCATTGCGCTTAATTGGTTTGGTATATCCTTGATCTGCTAAAAGTCTAGCATGGGATTTCGCTGTAGCAATTTGTCGGTCTTTGTTCACTACGATTACATCCTTTCCTTTTTGTAAAATTCCAAGGTCAAAAGCTTCATATGCTGAAGTAGATACTTTAGCCATTCCAATTGTTAGGAAGTATTCTTGAAGCACATTAAGTTCAACATCATTCTTTCTAAATGTATCCGATGCTCTTAAAGTCATTTCCTTAGAGCCTCCACCACCAGGAATAACACCAACACCAAACTCAACCAGTCCGATATATGTTTCGGCTGCGGCCACAACTTTATCGGCGTGCATAGACAGTTCACACCCACCACCTAAAGCCATGCCGTGAGGAGCAGCAATTACCGGAATAGAGGAGTAGCGCATGCGCATCATGGTGTCTTGGAAGTATTTTATGGCCATGTTCAATTCGTCATATTCCTGTTCTACAGCCATCATAAAGATCATCCCGATATTGGCACCAACCGAGAAGTTGGCTGCTTGATTCCCCACAATAAGTCCATCAAAATCTTTTTCAGCTAGGTCAACAGCCTTATTGAGTCCTGCAAGAACATCTCCACCGATAGTGTTCATCTTACTCTGGAATTCAATATTTAAGATGCCATCCCCTAGATCTTCGATAACTACACCAGAGTTTTTGAATACCTCATTACTTTTTCTGATGTTGTCCAAGATGATGAAAGCATCCTGTCCAGGCTTTTTGGTTTGTTTTTTAGATGGAATATCATAAAAATAAGTAGCACCATCAGTTATAGTGTAGAACGACTTACTTCCAGACGAAAGCATTTCGTTAACCCATGCTGCTGGTTCATAACCTTCAGCTTTCATGATTTCAATTCCCTTTTCAACACCTATGGCATCCCAAATTTGAAATGGTCCATGTTCCCATCCAAAACCAGCCTTCATTGCATCGTCAATCTTATAAAGCTCATCTGTGATTTCTGGTATGCGATTGGAAACATAAGCAAAAAGGGCAGCAAAGTTTTTACGGTAGAACTCACCGGCTTTATCCTTTCCATTTACAAGAATACTGTAACGGTCGATAACCTTATCTACAGTCTTCGTTAATTCAAGTGTGGCGAATTTGGCGCTTTTCTTTTTGCGGTATTCCAAAGTGTCCAAATCCAAGGAAAGGATTTCACTCGACCCATCATCGTTTTTTACTTTTTTATAGAATCCTTGTCCCGTTTTGCTTCCAAGCCAATTGTTTTCAAGCATGGTAGAAATAAAATCAGGCAGTTTGAAAAGCTCATGAGCTTCATCATTCGGACAGTTTTCATACAATCCGTTGGCTACATGAACTAAAGTATCCAATCCAACCACATCTACTGTACGGAATGTAGCTGATTTAGGTCTACCGATTACTGGTCCTGTTAATTTGTCAACTTCTTCGATGGTCAATCCCATTTCTTTCACTTGATGAAATAGGCTTTGAATTCCGAAAATACCAATACGGTTTCCTATAAACGCAGGAGTGTCCTTAGCAATTACAGAGGTTTTCCCAAGGAACTGTTCGCCATAGCCATTTAAAAAGTCAAGAACTACTTGTGATGTTTTAGGTCCTGGAATGATTTCGAACAGTTTCAGGTAACGGGCTGGGTTAAAAAAGTGGGTTCCACAAAAATGCTTTTGGAAATCATCACTTCTTCCTTCGCTCATAAATTTAATTGGAATCCCTGAAGTGTTCGATGTAATCAGGGTTCCTGGTTTTCTGTATTTATCTAGGGTTTCGAAGACTTGTTTTTTTATGTCCAAACGTTCGATAACCACTTCGATAATCCAATCTACATCACCAACTTTTTTAATATCGTCTTCAAGGTTTCCTGTCTTAATCCTATTGGCAAAATTTTGATGGTATATTGGCGACGGTTTTGATTTCAATGCAGATTTAAGCG
Organism: Mangrovimonas aestuarii; assembly: GCF_028767185.1. GTDB lineage: Bacteria > Bacteroidota > Bacteroidia > Flavobacteriales > Flavobacteriaceae > Mangrovimonas_B > Mangrovimonas_B aestuarii. The sequence goes on along the minus strand of NZ_JARACK010000006.1, from coordinate 144,224 downwards.
AGTCGTTCACCAAACGGTTTCTTACAGCTTTGTCCTCTAGAGTAAGTCCTTTAGCTTTTTCGGCATCGTTTAGTTCGCGGGGAACGATGTCCAGCAATAGCACATCCACACCAATATTGGCGAAATGACATGCAATACCGCTTCCCATAATTCCAGAACCTATAACGGCTACTTTTTGTATTCTTCTTTTACTCATTGTATTAATAGGATTCGTTTTTATTGTAAATTTTTTTGGTCGATATTAATTCGTTAATGGTTTCTGCTACTTCATAGAAATTCTCCAGTTGCCCAGGAGTTACGTGTCTTTTCACGGTTTCGTTAAAGGTAAGAACCCTGTCTTTTGAATATTGGCGCTTTTCCTTGCCAAAATCGGTTAGGTAAATCAGCACACCACGTCCATCATTTGGGTTGGGGCGGCGTTCAATAAGACCTTTTGCTTCCATAGATTTTAAGGTACGTGAAAGGCTAGTGGCTTCCATCCCCATCCTAGGTCCCAAAGCGGTAGATGGCGTTCCTTTTTCTGGGTCTATACTCAAAAGCGCAAAACCCGTTGCCATAGTACTGTCGAATTTAGCTGCTTCTTCATTATACATCTTGTTTACTGCTAACCAAGTGGTTCTTAGCACGTAATCAATTGTTTTGTCTTTCATGGTAAATTATTGGTCTACCAAATATAATTAAAAATATTATGCACGCATAATAAAATAATGAAAAATTAGTGTTAAATATTTGTTGAGTTTGTGTTTTGTTTATGGTGTTTATGTGAAGTTTTCATAAAGAGCGAGTGATAGCGTCTTTATGTCGATTTTATAGGTGAGTGTAAACTTAATTGAATTGTTACCCTAAAAAAGCCTTAGGATATTCTACCAAACCAGCTGCACTTTTAAGGGAGTCAGGAGTGAGTTCAATGGCCATACAGTTTTCATCAGGAGCCTCAAAGGGGAAGTTTATGCCAAAGCTACTCGCTTTTAAATATCCAAACTTTGGATAATAATTTTCATGTCCGATTACAACAATCGATTCGAAGCCTTGTTCTTTTGCTTTGCTGTGAGCATAGTTTATAAGTTGAGTGCCTATGCCTTTGTTTTGAAATTCCGGTGAAACGGCAACAGGAGCCAAAGCCAAACTTGTCGTTTTCTTTTTCTTTCCTTTAATGATAATCTGAGTCAAAAGGATATAACCTACGGGCTTACCTTCGTATTCTGCTACAATCGAAAAGTCGGGTATGAAGGTTTTGGTAAGCCTTAAACGTTTCACAATAAGATGCTCATTGTGTTCGCTGTGAGGATCGTTTTCAAATGCTTTTTTTATCAGTGCGTTAACGGCTTTAAAGTCGGTCAACTTTTCTTTTCTGATTGAAACATTCATAAGTAGGTTGTTTGGTTGGGCAACCAAAAATAAAATTTTAAATGAGTTTTTTAAGGGTTGTTTATTAAAAAATCAATTTTTTTATGAATGTCCCAATATCTCCCATTGTGTTTCAATAGAAAAATGGCATTGGCAGTGAATTCAGTATTGAACGGTTTATTTTCAAATTCTGTCCATATGGTTTTGTAGAGTGTTTTACTGAGGTCTCGTGTAGCAATTGTTAAGTGAGGATGAAACTTATGATTGATTTCGGTGTTTTTGAATTTAAGTTTGTCAAGCAAAAGTGTTTTTAGGTTTAGCTGCAAATTGTTAAGCTTCTCGTGATCTCTAATTTTAATGTATATCACGTTTGAAGAAAAATGACCAAATCCATCCAACGCAATTTTAAATGATTCTTGTTTCAGTGCGAAATCGGTTAGGGTTTCGATAGTCTGTTTTATTTCAGTCTCCGACCGTTTAAAGGGCATTTGTAATGTAATATGTGCAGGAGCATTTAAGGCTCGTCTAACTCCAAAACGCTCCTTTAAGGATTCTTTTATCTCCTTAACCTTTTGGTGAATATCCTTAGGAGGAAGAATTGAAATAAAGTAAAGGTCTGTTTTGCTCATCAGGAGCATGATTTAATTCTTAAAGTTAAGAATTAATAACTGTAAAGCTCAATACTATTGACTATGTATTGCTCGCAATAGTTGAAAACCCAAGAATTAATTTGTTTTCAGGACAGGGCAACAAAAGTTACTCTTCAAAAACCGTATGCTGGTAAGCGCCTATGTCAGGTGTTGAAGTTCTATTTACATTAAGAATGTCGTTAGGCACTTGGTTCGAAAAATCTTGATTGGCTTGGTTAATCCCAGCTGACTCCTCACCGATAATCATTTCATTATTGAATGGATCCTTAAAATCTGGATTTTGATTGAAGATAATGTTCTCGTAAAGTTCAGGATTGTCAAAATCGTAGTTGTCACCACTATAAAAATTACTGTTGTCTTGAAAACGGAGTAAACAATTGGTGAATTTAAAGTTGAACACAACTGCTTCGTCTTCCAGTTCGTCAACAAGGAATTCAGGGTTGTCATTTCCATAAATGATACAGTTATTGAAGTTGGCTTCGACAAGGTCGGCTATATAGGCTGTGTTTTCAGAATCAATAACAAAGTTGTTTATTAGCACAGATGGGTATTGTCTAAAACTATTGTTCCAGTAGTTTGCCAAGGTGCAATGTGTCATATTATATTTTCCTCCAAATGTACCGGCAAAAGATACTTGACCAGAATTATTAATCACAATATTTTCACCTTTAATAGAGGTGTTTCTTCCTAAAACCCCAAAATTACTGGAGTTGTAAATTTGAGTGTTTTTTAATATGAGTTTATCTGTTGGTGCATCTGGATTACCTTCGCTTAGAATACCTATAGTGGCATTTTTTATTGTAGCGTGGTCAAAGCTATTATTTTGACTATTGTTAAACAACCAAATGGTTCCCCATTGACCAGGAACATCCTCGAAATCTGGTTCCAATCTGTCTCCTTCAAAAATAACTTCGCCTTCCAAAAGCCCAGGGCTATTGCTAAGTGTTCCATTTACTTGTAGAGAAGCTCCGCTAGTAACCAATAAACCGGAGTTGGCATGAAAATGTACCCTTGCGCCTGCTTCAACAGTTAAGGTTTTACCTGTGTCAACCCCTGCATAGCCATAAATTACATATGGTTTTTCGTTAGTGAACGTTAATTCGTTATCTGCCAAAAAACGTCCTTGGATTTCTGTTTCATCATCTATACCATCTCCATCAACATCGAAGTTCAGAGTCTCAATTATGGTTTCTCCTGTTTCTGGGTTGGTACTGCGTTGAGGGTAGATAAAAATGGCATCTTTGACCAAAGTAACCAATTCTACCTTTTGAAGATCGTCACCGCTATCAAATTCAATGGCTTCGGTATAAAGATATTGGGTTTGAGATGCAGCCAAAGCCTCAATATCAGCAGTGGTTTCAATAAAGATGAACATGCTGTCTTTGGCCAATAATTCAACATTTTCAAATACCTTGCCGACAGCATTGTCCTGACCTGTCATCCCGTCGATAGTCATCCGATAAAATGAGTTTGCTCCCGAGCTCAACTTAACAGTAGGGATAACAATGTCTTCATTGCTGCGGTTGTAAACTTTTAAATTATAGGTGCTGGATCCAATATTAGTAAACACCGTGTCGAGATAAACTGTATCCTTAGAAAATTCCAATTGTCCAGTGTTTGGAGTGAATTCAAAATCCTTGCGGCAAGAACTCCATAACAGGATAAAGCCAATTGTGAATATAAAATATAAGGTACGTTTCATCTGATGTTTCAATTTCTGTAAAAGTAAACTTTTTTGATAAAGTGGCTTAGGCTAAAGGAAGAGCTCTTGTATGTCTTCCGGTATTCGAGCAGGTCGGTTATTATTGCGGCTTATTAAACACCACTGGGTTTCCGATTTAGCCAAAAGAACATCTGAATCGGCATTGCTTATCTCAACTGCTCTTACACAGCGAACGCCTTCGGAACGAACTATATAGGTTTTCACCTTAATGCTGTCGCCAAGTTTAGCTTCCTTTTTATACTCTATAAAGTGATTTATCATCACCCAATAGTAGGCATCTGTCATGGCTTTGGTTGCTGTTTTATCCCAATGCGCCCAAGCAATATCTTGAACCCATTGCACGTATACTACGTTGTTTACGTGGTTTTGTTGGTCAAGGTGTTCTTCGGTTACTTCAATAATTGTTTCGTAAACTTTTGCCATGGTAGATGTCTGGATTTTATCTATTGTTTTTCGGTTACCACTACTTCAAACAGTTTGTCCCAAAGTTTTCCAGTTACAAATAGGGTGTTAGTATTGTGATTAAAGGCCATACCATTAAGCACGTCCAATTTTGGGTGCTGAGTAATCTCTTTTTTCAAAGGACTGAAATCAATTACAGCTTCTACTGCGCCGTTTTTAGGGTTGATGACAGCTACACCATCGCGCTGGTAAATATTGGCATAAATTTTTCCGTCTATCCATTCCATTTCGTTAATACGACCAATCTTTCCTTTATTGGTGTACACTTGAATGTAACTTTTCTCGGCAAGGGTTTCTGGATCTAAAATCCAGATTTTCTCGGTACCATCACTTTTATAGATTACCTTTCCGTCATTACACAATCCCCAACCTTCTTTACTGTTACCATAGTTGAAAGTGCTTTCTTTTTTCAAAGTGGTAGGATTGTATACAAAACCCCGACCTCTTTGCCATGTTAACTGATATAGTTTATTATTTAAAACAGTAAGACCCTCACCGAAATAAATGTTTTCAAGATCTATGTTTTGGTATACATCACCAGTCAAGTGGTTAACTTTTCTCAATTTAGAACTACCGTATTGCCCAGTGCTTTCATATAGGGTGTCGTTGTGAAATTCCAATCCTTGAGTATACGAAGTAATGTCGTGCGGATAGATATTACGCGTTTCAAAAGTTAGCACTTTAGGTGCTTTAGTGTTTAAAATAAGAAGAGGGTGGGTGATGGTTTGTGTTTCGCCATCAAATTTGACAATTGCCTCAATTTTGTGTTTTCCTAATTTAAAATTTGAAAGGGGTGTGTTTTCTGAGATAGTTTTACCATCCAAAGTATAGGTTACCGATGATATTTCGTGTTTTTTTGGGTTGTTAAGAGATACTTTTAAAGTTTCATCAATGGTTAAACTGTTCCCTTGGGCGTTAGTAGCAATTGAAAAATCGTTTTTTTTGTTCTCGGTTGAGTTCCCGCAAGAAAAAGTTATAGCTGATAATAATATGATACTAAGACGATTGATGGTTTTCATGGGTTGTTTTTTTATTTGAGGCAAGATATTTATTAAAAATCAGTTTAGAAAATCATTGCAAAGAAATTAAAAGGTCGTATATTTGCACCCGGCAAGTCCTACACAACCAGCTCCTGCTGAATCCTCCAGGGCGGGAACGCAGCAAAGGTAAGTGGTCGTAGCGGTGTGATGTAGGTAGCTTGCCTTTTTTTATGCGCTAAAGTTACCTTCTCAAACTCTTCCAAATATTCATTTTTCAGGAGTCATTTATTTGTATTTTTGACGCTTCTAACCCTAAACCCAAAAAGTTTATGTCTAAAGTGGTATTGATTACTGGAGGTTCTTCTGGAATAGGAAAAAGTATTGGAGAATATCTTTCTTCACAGGGAATGACTGTTTATGGTACGAGCCGTTCTCCAGAAAACTATAAAATGAGCAAGTTTCCTATTGTTGCCTTGGATGTTAGAAATACAGAAACTATCAAATCTGCAGTAGAGCAGGTTATCACAGCAGAGGGCCGTTTGGATGTACTTATCAATAATGCTGGTGTTGGAATTACTGGTCCTATTGAGGAAATTCCTGATGAGGAAATTAAAAACAATTTCGAAACCAATTTTTTTGGACCTATTAACGTCATCAAGGCTGTTCTGCCACAAATGCGTAAACAAAAATCAGGGTTGATTATTAATGTGACATCTATAGCGGGTTACATGGGCTTGCCTTACAGAGGGATTTACAGTGCCAGTAAAGGTGCACTCGAGTTACTTACTGAAGCATTCAGAATGGAATTGAAGGATTTCAATGTTCATATGACCAACGTAGCACCTGGAGATTTTGCCACCAATATTGCTTCGGGGCGTTTTCATGCTCCAGTTAATTCGGGGTCACCATATGAAGGTCCATACGGAAATACCTTAAAGTTGATGGATGAGCATGTGGATACTGGGAAAGATCCTTTATTAATGGCTAAAGCCGTATATAAAATTATCAATACCGATAAACCAAAAGTTCATTATAAAGTAGGGGAGTTCATGCAGAAATTCTCTATTGTCCTTAAGCGCATATTGCCTGACAAAGTTTATGAAAAGTTACTGCTTAATCATTATAAGTTGTAACTTCGCAGCGCAAATGTAAAACACAACTATAAAGCATATTAAATATGAAATTCTTTATTGATACAGCTAATCTTGACCAGATTAAAGAAGCTCAGGATCTAGGGGTTTTAGATGGGGTAACAACTAATCCGTCGTTAATGGCCAAGGAAGGAATTACCGGTAAAAACAATATCTTAAAACATTATGTAGATATCTGTAATATTGTTGACGGTGATGTAAGTGCTGAGGTAATCTCTACCGATTTTAAAGGGATGGTAAAAGAAGGAGAGGAATTAGCTGAATTACACGAGCAGATTGTAATTAAGCTTCCTATGACCAAAGATGGAGTTAAGGCTTGTAAATATTTCTCTGAAAGAGGAATTAAAACCAATGTAACTTTGGTTTTTTCTGCAGGTCAAGCGCTTTTAGCTGCTAAAGCAGGAGCAACTTATGTGTCTCCTTTTATCGGTCGTTTGGATGATATTTCAACTGATGGCTTGAACTTGATTTCTGAAATACGTCATATATATGACAACTACGCTTTCCAAACTCAAATTTTAGCGGCTTCTGTACGTCACACTATGCACGTAATTGATTGTGCTAAAATTGGTGCCGATGTAATGACAGGACCGTTAAGCTCTATAGATGGTTTGTTGAAACACCCACTTACAGACATTGGGCTAGCTAAATTCTTGGAAGATTATAAGAAAGGAAATTAATATTATCTCTTGATAAACCAAAAAAGCTCCAGTTCTACTGGAGTTTTTTTTATGCAAATATCCTATATCGGTTTATTTGCTGATGAGTCCTAAAATTTCTTCCTCGAACATAGGAGAGAACATATTGGCATTGCAATCAACAATTTTACTGTTTTTATCTACTATCATCACCTTATTAATGGCGTTAATAGCTAAGGTTTCTTTAGCCCTAAGCGGCGATTTAAATTGATATTCATTTTCTGCTGGGAAGTTAAATTCCTTTAAGGATGTTTTCCAGAACTTTGGGTCGCCACTGTTAATATTGATTGCTATAAAATCTACTTCTGGATATTTTGCTTTAAGGCTTTTTATCTTATAATGACTTTCCTTAAAATGTCCTTTAATGGTATATGACCAAAAGTAAATCACAGTAGGCTTATCGATTATGGAATGAATAGATAAATCTTGATTGTTGTAATCAGTAATTTCAATATTAGGTAAAGAGCTGCCAGTTCTCAGGCGTTTTAAAGAATTTGCTAAGTTAGAGACTTGTCTCTTTTGAGTTTTGCTAGTGCTGCTTTTTAAATAGGCGTCTATTAGAGCGTCATATTCATCAACATTCTTATTTGTATTTAAAAACCTGATAGCTGTATCTTTTAATAGTCCATTTTTGATGGAATCGTTTGAAACCAAACTATCGATTAACTTAATTTTATCTAAGTTGTAATCAAGCGATTTTCTGTCAAAAACACTATCGTTTGAATGCTTGAAATGTTCTTGTAGTGCTAGGTTGTTAAAATGATATCTTAGAAAATAGTAATAAGGGAAATAATCTCTAAGGACATTGTTGTTATAGTCAATATTTTCTCTGTAACTGTAAAAATCTTCGGGTAGAGATTGAAGGTTTTTCAATTCGTTGCTGCCATAGTATGCAAAAGGATACACTTCCTTACTTAGGTAGTAATTATAGTCAATATTAGCTTGAGCTATTTCATCAAATAAGGGGGTTGTTTCAAATTTTGTTTTAAAAGTCTCAAGACGTTTAAGTTTAATTTCTTTCAAGGAATCGAGGCTTTTTTCAAAGGTTTTGGGTTTTGATTGGCTGTACTTTAATACCTTTTCATTCTCCTTTTCATTTTCAAGGAACATATTGATTAGGTAGTTGTTTTTTTTAGCTCCCTTACCTGTAAAAACTAAAGATTCATCAAAATCCAAGGTGTTTAAGCGAAACATAATACTGTCTTGAGGTTCTAAAAGTACCATTTGGATTTCACCGCCATGAGCAAATGTATAAAGACCTGACTCAAGGTGGTTTATTTTATATATAAAGCGATTGTTTGTTAACGGAACAGTATCTACAACAGTATGTTCTTTGTATAAAACAACAAAGTTGCTGTTAGCATTGATAACCTCACCTCCAAGATATGCGAAATCACTTTGGGGTTCAGGTATTTTATGCCTACAGTTTATTAAGCAAAATGCTAATATTGTATATAGAAAGAAAGCTCTCATAGGTTTTGTGGGTGTTTATCGGGCGCAATTACCACTAATACAAAAATATGCCTTGTGCATTAGACCTGCTGTTAATGCGCTGTTAAATGTTAATAACACTGTGTTTTGTTTCGTCTTATGCTCTGAAATGCCTACTTTTGCGGAAATTTAAAATTACTGTTATGTTATCAGTTTCTAACCTATCGGTACAATTTGGAAAGCGCGTGCTTTTTGACGAGGTAAACACTACGTTTAACCAAGGAAATTGTTACGGTATTATTGGGGCAAATGGTGCCGGAAAGTCTACCTTCTTAAAAATACTTTCAGGAAAAATGGATGCTACTTCCGGTCATGTCCATTTAGAATCGGGAAAGCGTATGTCTGTTTTAGAGCAGAATCATAATCTCTACGATGAGAATCCTGTTTTAGAAACTGTAATAATGGGGAATAAGCCATTGTTTAAAATTAAAACTGAAATAGATGCCCTTTATGCAGATTACTCAGACGAGAATGCCGAGAAAATTGGAGAGCTTCAGGTTCAGTTTGAGGAAATGAATGGCTGGAATGCTGAAAGTGATGCTGCAGCAATGCTTTCTAACTTAGGGATCAAAGAAGATCTACACTATACCTTGATGAAAGACCTTGACGGTAAACAAAAGGTACGTGTACTTTTGGCTCAGGCTCTTTTTGGTAATCCAGATGTGCTAATTATGGATGAGCCTACCAACGACCTGGATTATGAAACTATTTCTTGGTTGGAGAACTTCTTGGCAAATTATGACAATTGTGTGATTGTAGTATCTCACGACCGTCACTTCCTTGATGCGGTTTGTACACACATTTCGGATATCGACTTTGGTAAAATAAACCACTTCTCTGGTAATTATACGTTCTGGTACGAGTCTTCTCAATTGGCAGCTAAACAGCGTGCACAGCAGAACAAGAAGGCTGAAGAAAAGAAAAAAGAACTTCAGGAATTTATAGCTCGCTTTAGTGCTAACGTGGCGAAAAGTAAGCAGGCAACCAGTAGAAAGAAAATGATTGATAAGTTAAATATCGAGGAGATAAAGCCATCAAGTCGTCGATATCCAGCAATTATTTTTGAACGTGAACGTGAGGCTGGAGACCAAATCCTGAACATCGAAGGATTGGAATCCTCAATTGATGGGGAACTGTTGTTTAAGAATGTTGATCTGAACTTAGCTAAAGGCGATAAGGTAGTCGTATTCTCAAGAGATTCAAGAGCTACAACAGCTTTTTATCAAATTATAAACGGTAAGCAAGCAGCAGATGCAGGGAAATATGCTTGGGGGGTTACAACATCACAATCGTATTTGCCATTGGACAACAGTGAATACTTTAACAGCGAACTTACTTTGGTAGATTGGTTGCGTCAATGGGCTACAACAGAAGAAGAGCGCGAAGAGGTTTATATTCGTGGATTCTTAGGTAAAATGATATTTAGTGGAGAAGAAGCTTTAAAAAAGTGTAACGTGTTATCAGGAGGGGAAAAAGTACGTTGTATGCTGTCCAGAATGATGATGATTAGAGCTAACGTGTTAATGTTGGACGAACCAACAAATCACTTAGACCTTGAAAGTATTACCGCTTTCAACAATTCCTTAAAGAATTTTAAGGGAACAGTATTATTTACGACTCACGATCACGAGTTTGCTCAAACTGTGGGTAACCGTGTTGTAGAGTTAACGCCAAATGGAGTAATTGATAGGTACATGACGTTTGATGAATATATGCAAGATCCTAAAATTAAGGAGCAGAGAAATCAAATGTACTCGGTAACAGCATAAAACAAAAAGTCCTGATTTTTCAGGACTTTTTTTATAACTCTAATTCAGCTTTAACAGTGTTTACAATTTCCATAGCAATGACTAATTCGTCGTTGTGTACATAAAGCTCTTGTTGTCCAGGTATGGGAGCTAAGAAGCCTGCTAATCTTCCAGATTCGGAGTCGTCTTTAACTATGGCGTTGATACCTTTTTCTTCAAGGTCATCCAATATGCGACGCATTACAATAAAACTTCCTGTATATATTCGTGTGTATTCAGACTCTATCATTAGGCTTTGCTTTTAAGGTATAGTCTAATAAATATACAAAATATTTGGAGTGCATTTATTGTCGTGTTTGAATTACATTTTGTTTCCAAAAAAATAAATTAATTTATTATCGATTGCATTTATTAAATGTTATCTTTAGACTTTATTAATTTATTATTTTATTACAGTGAAAAACGGAACAGTTAAGTTCTTCAACGAAACTAAAGGATTTGGATTTATTGTTGAAGATAATTCTACAAGCGAGTATTTTGTGCACATTTCTGGATTAGTAGACAGAATTTCTCAAGGAGATGCTGTAGAGTTCGAATTAAAGGAAGGAAAAAAAGGCTTAAACGCTATAAATGTAAAAGTTATTTAATTCTCATTTTTTATGTGAACGAAAACCCTGCAAATTTGCAGGGTTTTTTGTGCTTATAACTTTCCTGTATAAGTTGCTGTTATTTTCTTAAATTTAGAATAACAACCATACTAACCGTATTGAAAAATTTAGAATTCACATTTCTTTTACTGGCTCTTTTGGCAGAGATTATAGGTACTATTGGAGGCTTTGGATCTTCAGTGTTTTTTGTGCCCCTTGCCAATTTTTATTTCCCTTTTCAAACGGTATTGGGTATTACAGCATTATTTCATGTGGCAAGTAACCTAAGTAAAATTGCACTGTTCAGAAAAGGAGTAAGTAAACAGTTAATGATCACTATAGGAGTTCCTGCAGTACTTTTTGTGATTTTAGGAGGTATTGCCAGTAAGTACCTGGATGCATTTTTGCTGGAGTTGTTCTTAGGTGTCTTTTTGGTTGCTTTAAGTTTATTGTTTCTTATTAAAAAGGATTTAGTTTTTAAACCACATAAAAAAGAAGCTGCTCTAGGAGGGAGTTTGTCTGGTTTGTTGGCGGGAATTTTAGGTACTGGTGGGGCTATTCGTGGACTTACGATGGCTGCTTTTAATTTGGAAAAACAAGTCTTTATTGCAACATCTGCAGGGATTGATTTTTTTGTTGATTTTAGTAGAAGTGTCGTATATGTACTTAATGGATATGTAACCAATGAGGTACTTATTTATATCCCTTTTTTGGTTGGAATAGGATTTTTAGGTACTTACGTAGGTAAATTGATACTAAACAAAATATCTCAAGAGAATTTTAAAAAGGGATCACTGATTTTAATTCTTCTAATAGGGCTTATGACTTTAATCAAAACCGTTATTCAAATTAATGGTTGAAATATTTGCTGTTCCAAATAGCGGAGTTGAAGTTTTTTCCTCGACTAATACCAAAGAAAATAATGATAAATCCCACAATTTTAAACATAAAGAAGAATACTAATAAAAACTGAGATGTTTCTTTTCCTGAGTCGTAAACAGACCATGGAACACATAAGGTCAAGAGCAAGGTTGTTAAAAGAGCACTTACAATCAAAGTATCCAAATTTTTGAAAGGCAACATCAGCCATTTTCTCCATTTATTGAGTTCATTTCCCCAATGATGAATTAAAAAATAATAACCGTTTCCGATAGGAGCAAATAGTAACGGATCGTCGTAGTTTTCAAGTTTAAAAAGTTTGCTGGGAGCAACAATTTTAAATCCATGGAGTTTGATGTTATGCTTAACTTCAAGCCGTTTTATTTCCTTAATAGCTTCGTATGGATAATCTCCCTTAAATAGGCTACTATCCAAAAACCTCAGGCGGTAAGTAATACATATTTTTTTTATTGAGTCAATGTGAAAGATTCTATCAGAATCAAGAAGATCCAAATCAAAAGTATTTGTTTCATTCTTAGATCCTTTTTCTAAAGTGTTGTGAATTTGTGTGTCGTGTTTGAGGTCTTCATCCAAATACGCTTTAACCATGTTTAAAATGGCTTTACCACCTAATTGCTTGTTGCGGTGTTTTTTTAATTTAGATGTTATATCTACCCCCATTTTGTCAAGTGATTGATACCCATAAATTTACGAAAACAGCAGGAGAATAGATGTTAAAAAAAAATCCTTAATTGCTGATGTATAGCAATTAAGGACTTTTAAACTTATATCTGTATTGACAGGGCTACCTTAGTTCGGCTCCCAGTTGTGTTTCAAAACTCTTTTGGAGTTTATTCATTATCTTATCAATTTGCTTATCTGTTAAAGTCTTTTCTTCATCCTGGAATGTAAAACTCACAGCATAACTCTTTTTGCCTTCTGGTAAATTTTTTCCTTGGTAAACGTCGAAAAGATTAACAGCCTTTAAAAGTTTCTTTTCAGTTTTTCCAGCAATATCGTATATCTCGTTAAAAGTTACTTTATTGTCAAGCAAAAGTGCAAAATCACGACGTACTTCAGGGTATTTTGGTATTGGCTGGAAAGATATTTTATTTCTCTTGGCCATATCTATTATGGCGTCCCAATTGAAATCAGCATACAGCACTTCTTGACCGATGTCGAAATGCTTTAATACAGTTTTTTTAACTAAACCAAAACTAACCAATTGCATTTTGCCTAATTCGTATAGCATCCCTTCGCTTAATAGATCATTATTGATTGGAGCAGTTTTATATCTTGAAATGCCTAAACGTTCTAAAATAACATTGATAATTCCCTTTAAATAGAAGAAATCACTAGGCTGTTCAGGAGTATGCCAACTTTCATATGACTTTGTTCCTGTCACAAAAAGTGAAAGATGTTTAAATTCTTCACGATTTCCGTTGAAATCATGATATGTTTTTCCGAATTCAAACAACTTTAATCTATTGCGCTTTCGATTAATGTTATAAGCTAAAGATTCCAATCCAGAAAATAACATAGACTGTCTAAGAACAGATAAGTCATTACTTAATGGATTAAGCATGGTAACATTGTGATCTTCCTTTAGCTGTTCACTAAGTGAGATGTATGATGGAGTTGTAAGTGAGTTAGCCATCATTTCGAAAAAACCCTGTGATGCCAATTGGTTTCCAATAACATTCTGAAGCTTATAATCTTCAAATTTAGAGCTGTTGGAAATTGAAGCATTTAGTTTTTCGGTAATACCTATATTGTTATAACCATAAACCCTTAATATTTCCTCAATAACATCAGCCTCTCTCAAAACGTCATTTCTGTAGGCTGGAACCGTTAGGCCTAAGCCTGTTTCGGTAACGTTATTTACCTTAATATCTAAGGATGTCAATATGCGCTTGATAGTTTCTTTAGGAAGTTCTTCTCCAATAAGCTTCTTGGCATTTTCAAAACTTAGTCTTACAATTTTATCCTCAATCTTGTTTGGATAAGAATCAATAACATCGGAGGCAACATCACCACCAGCTAGCTCTTGAATAAGAAGTGCAGCTCGTTTTAGTGCGTACTCTGTAATATTAGGATCGATACCACGCTCAAATCTAAAAGAAGCATCAGTATTTAAACCATGGCGTTTTGCTGTCTTTCTGATGCTAACAGGATTAAAGTAGGCACTTTCAAGGAATATGCTGGTTGTAGATTGGCTAACGCTAGATTCAATTCCACCCAAAACTCCTGCAATACACATTGGTTTTTCCGAGTCGCATATCATTAAATCATCTTCGTGTAGTTCTCGTTCTACTTCATCTAAAGTGATAAATTTAGTGCCAGCTTTAACGGTCTTTACTTCTATTTTATTACCGCTTATTTTACTAGTATCGAAAGCGTGGAGTGGTTGACCCAACTCATGCATGACATAATTGGTAGCGTCAACAACGTTGTTCTTTGGGGTTAATCCAATAGCTTTTAAGCGATGCTTTAACCAATCTGGAGATTCAGTAACTTTTAAACCTGTCATTGTCACACCACAGTAACGTGGAGCCAAATCTTTGTTCAGTACATCAACATCAATCTTAAGTGTTCTGTTTTCAACATAAAAAGCACTTACTGAAGGTGTAATCATTTCAGTATGGATATCACGCTGTATAAGACCAGCTCTTAAATCCCTAGCTGTCCCCCAGTGACTCATGGCATCAGAGCGGTTTGGAGTTAACCCGATTTCGAATACTTGATCGTTTTCTACCTCAAAAATATCTGCTGCAGGGGTACCAGGCTTAAGTTTGGCATCTAATACCATGATTCCGTCATGCGATTTCCCTAGACCCAATTCGTCTTCGGCACAAATCATCCCAAAACTGGCTTCTCCGCGGATTTTACCTTTTTTGATAGTCCAAGCTTCACCTTCTTCGGTATATAGTGTTGTGCCAATTGTTGCTACAGGTACTTTTTGGCCTGCTGCCACGTTAGGTGCACCACAAACAATTTGTACTGCTTCTTCATGACCGATATTTACTGTGGTAATTTTTAATTTGTCGGCATTTGGGTGTTGTTCGCAAGTTAGTACTTCACCAACAACAACACCTTCCAATCCGCCTTTCACAGATTGATAAGCCTCAATGCCTTCAACTTCAAGACCTAAATCTGTAAGGAGTTCGCCGGTTTGTTCTGCAGTCCAATCTGTTTTAAGGAATTGTTTAATCCAATTATAAGAAATCTTCATATGTGGTGCTTATATTAAGTCTGCAAAGATAAAATATTGGTCATAGCATTCAAACATTGACCTAAAAATTGTATTTTTAGCCTTTTATTAATCTAAAATCGAATTTTAAAATCCGAATATACCTATGAAAAAACTAAGTTATGCAATAGCTGTAGTGGGCATCATAGCCCTGGCTGGTAGTCAAAGTGCCATGGCACAACAATCAAAATCAGCTATTAAGACAGAAGCTACAGCCCCTCAAAAAACTAAGGCTCAATTAGCTCAGGAACATTTAGATCAAATTCAGGTAGAAAAAGATCACTTGAAGAAATTAAAAGATGAAGGCACCCTGACTGCAGAAGCTTACGAGAAAAGGTTGGCAGTACTAATTGATCAAGAAGATTATTATAAAGCAGAATTAGCTACTGCTTCTAAATAATACAGGGCAATTAAGTTAATTTTTAAGTGTTAGAAGCCTAAACAGAAAAGACGTTGATTTATAATTAGCGTCTTTTTTTTTTTGTTTTTGAGTTATTGAATTTGTTTACCACAGGATTTTTAAGAAATATGAGGAAATTTATTGCCATTACTTGCTTGATTTGTTTGATAGGTTGTCAAAAAAAGGTTCAACCAAAACTTAAAAAAGGTATTTATAGAGCAGAACTCAAGGTCAATGACTCATCTGTTTTACCTTTTAATTTTAAGGTGATTAGTGATAAATCGATGGAAATTTATAATGCTGAAGAAATTATTCATTTAAATAAGGTTATTTATAAAAAAGATTCAGTATTTATTTATCCTCCTGTTTTTGAGGGTTATTTGGCGGCTAAATTTAATGGAGATACTTTAAAAGGGAAGTATATAACCCCCAATTTAAACAGATTAGTATCTTTTGAAGCCGTTTGGGGAGAAAAAGAACGTTTTGATGTTTTAGAGAAGTCCAAAACTGATATTTCAGGGAATTGGGAAACTATATTTAACCCAAATGATTATGAAGAAAAGTATTTGGCCCAAGGGGTGTTTAAGCAGTCTGGTCAAAAAGTAACAGGAACCTTTAGGACAACTACTGGAGATTATCGTTTTTTGGAAGGTGTAATAGATGGTAATAAGTTAAAACTATCTACCTTCGACGGAGCTCATGCTTATTTGTTTACCGCTACAGTAACTGATTCTACAATGACTGGAACATTTTATTCTGGTAGCCACTTTAAAGAACCTTTTGTAGCTAAACGTAATGAGGAATTTGAGTTACCAAATGCCGATAGTTTAACATTTCTTAATCCGGGATATGACAAAGTATCTTTTTCTTTTCCAGATGTCATGGGTAATTTAATTTCTTTAGAAGATGATAGGTTTAAAAATAAGGTTGTCATAGTTCAGTTAATGGGAAGTTGGTGTCCAAATTGTTTGGATGAAAGTCGTTTTTTTTCAAAATACTATAATGAAAACAAAGATAAGCCAGTAGAAGTTGTAGCCTTGGCTTTTGAGTATGTGAAAACACAGGAGAAAGCCATCGGGAATTTGGAACGTTTAAAAGAAGACGTAGGGATAACATATCCTGTGCTTTTGGCTCAATATGGAACATCAAGCAAGGAGCAGGCCCAGGAAAAATTACCAATGTTAAATAAAGTTCTGTCTTATCCTACAAGCATATTTATTGATAAACAAGGAAAAGTGAGAAAAATACACACTGGATTTGATGGACCGGCAACGGGTGAAAAATATATTGAGTTTGTAGAAGACTTCAATATTTTTGTAAATGAGCTTATTGCTGAGTAAATATGATAATTTAGATTAACTAATGTAGTTCCAAATATTTTTGAACTTGCTCAATTGACGGTAGGTTTCCAAAACAACGGTATTTTTTGGGCTTGCAAGTTTAGGGTCCTGTTTGAGTAGTTTCATTGCATGATATCTAGCATGTTGCATAATATCTTTGTCCTTTACGATATTGGCTATTTTTAGGTTAAGAACGCCACTTTGTTGTGTTCCCATGATATCTCCAGGTCCTCGAAGTTTAAGGTCTACTTCGGCAATTTCAAAACCATCACTGCTTTTTACCATGGTTTCCAAGCGTGTTTTACTGTCATCGCTTAGTTTATGGCTGGTCATTAAAATACAATAACTCTGCTCAGCACCTCTTCCTACACGACCTCTTAGCTGATGTAACTGTGAAAGTCCAAAGCGTTCGGCACTTTCAATAATCATAACCGATGCGTTAGGTACATTTACACCAACTTCAATTACTGTAGTAGCCACCATAATTTGAGTTTCTCCCTTAGCAAAACGTTGCATTTCGTAGTCTTTGTCTGCTGGTTTCATTTTTCCATGAACAATAGAGATTTGATATTTAGGGGCTGGAAAGTCTCTGGCAATACTTTCATAACCGTCCATCAAATCCTTATAATCCATTTTTTCACTTTCTTGAATTAAAGGGTAAACAATGTAAACCTGACGGCCTTTAGCAATTTCATCCCTAACAAAACCAAATACCTTTAACCGGTTGTTGTCATAGCGATGAACAGTTTTGATGGTTTGTCGACCCGGAGGAAGTTCATCTATAACCGAAATGTCGAGATCACCATAAACAGACATGGCAAGTGTTCGAGGAATAGGTGTTGCCGTCATAACCAATATATGGGGAGGTGTAATGTTCTTCTTCCAAAGTTTACTGCGTTGTGCCACACCAAAGCGATGTTGTTCATCAATAACAGCCAGTCCTAGGTTTTTAAACTTTACTTTGTCTTCAAGAAGTGCATGTGTACCTATAAGAATTTGTAGTTCGCCATTTTCAAGTTCTTGATGTATAATTTTTCTGGATGAAGTACTTGTTGAACCAGTAAGCAATTGTATGTTTATGTCTAAAGATTCGCAATAGTCAGATAGGCCATTGTAATGTTGAGTGGCAAGGATTTCAGTTGGTGCCATTAAGCAGGCCTGAAAGCCGTTGTCCAAAGCTAATAACATTGCCATTAAAGCTACAATAGTTTTTCCAGAGCCAACATCTCCCTGTAAAAGTCGATTCATCTGGGCATTGCTACCCATGTCATTACGTATTTCTTTTATTACCCTTTTTTGAGCGTTTGTCAAATCAAAAGGTAGGCAGGATTTAAAAAAAGTATTGAAATAGTCTCCAACGATTTCAAATGGAAAACCTTTAAGTTTCGATTTATTGATTAGGTTTTTTAAAATGAGTTGAAGCTGAATGTAAAATAGTTCTTCAAACTTTAACCTAAACTGAGCTCGAGCAAGATGATTTTGGTCTTTTGGAAAATGAATGTTAAAAAGTGCTTCCTGTTTGCTCATTAAATTGAGCTCTTGTATTAGTGATTCAGGCAAAGTTTCTGCAAAACGGCCATTGGTTTCAACGAACAGCTGTTGTATTATTTTACCTGTTACACGGTTAGTTATACCTTTGTTAGATAGTTTTTCTGTAGAAGGGTATATAGGTTGCATAGCAGATCGCAAACTCTTTTTGTGATCTTCAAGAAGTTCCATTTCAGGGTGGGGCATACTGAATTTTCCACTGTAAAAATTGGTTTTTCCAAAAATGACATAGGATCTATGCAGTTTAATACTGTCCTTTATCCACTTATGGCCACGGAACCAAACCAGTTCCATACTTCCTGTTTCATCCTTGAAAACAGCAACTAGTCGTTTACCGCGTTTTTGTTTTACTTCCTGTAGGCTAACAACCTGACCAATGATTTGTATTTCTGAACTGTTAGGTTGCAATTGCCCAATTTTGTAGTACTGGGTACGATCGAGATATCTGTTAGGAAACAGGTTAATTAAATCTTGATAAGTGTGTACGCCCATTTCCTTACGTAATAAATCGGCGCGATTAGGTCCAACACCTTTTAAATAATCAATTGGGGTCTGTAGGTTAATAGGCATGAACAGAAAAGTATAGCTTTATTACAGATTATACAAAATTGGAAAACTAAAGTATAGGTTTTCTAAAAAAAATGCTAATAATTTATAATTTAGGGCGCTTAAAACAAAAATAAACTTTATGAAACTAACTCAACTCAAAACGAAACTTTCATTTTTCAGCGCTTTGTTGTTGTTTATCGCGGTAACAAACTGTAGTGATGACGATACAACCAATGAACCGCAAATTACTGTAAATGGTGCAATAACCATTTTTGAGGCAACCGATGTACTTAGCCACTCAGCCTCTAAAAATATATCTGTTGAAGGACAAAATTTAAATGCTGGGATGGTTATTAATGCTTCAGATAATTTTGAAGTGTCATTGGACGATGAAACATTTACAGAACAGGTTACCATTACTATGGAAGATGCCAACAATTCAACTAATATTGTATATGTAAGATTTGCTCCTGCAGAATCTGCCGTTGGTGATATTTCTGGGACAATAACTTTTGAGTCAGAAGATGCTGAATCTGTGGTGCTAGATGTGATGGGTGAGGGATTGCCTTTTATAGAAGTATCAAGTCTATCGCTTAACTTTGGAAGTGTTCCCATAAACGCAGAACCATCGGTTGAAACTTTTACTGTTAAGGGGTATCAATTGGAAAATGATATATCATTAATTTCTAATGAAGGGTTTGAGATTTCATTAGACAACGAAACTTTTGAGACTTCACTTCAAATTTCTGCAGCTAATGCTAATAATGTAAATACTGTTTATGTGAAATTCAATCCGGAAATCGTAGGTGAGGTTGAAGGTATGTTAAACATTCAAAGTGAAGCAGTAACAAGTGTTGAAGTTTCATTATTGGGAACTGGTGGACCTGAATCTTATAGAACATATAATCAACAACACTTGGCTTTTGGTAGTGGATTAAGCCAATCTTCTGTACAAACCTTTAACCTGCCGTCGGACTTAAGTGATGTGCAATCTATTAAGATGTATGTTAAGTTGGAGTGTCCTACAGGAGGATGTAATGATTGGGATGTTTATGCTAACGTTCAAGTGAAGGATGTTGCTTCAGGTGAATGGTATGAATTAGGGCGTTACATAACTCCTTATGGTGTTGATAATCATCAATTGGATCGTGGTTTCGAAATAGATGTGACCGACTTTAAATCAATGTTGACGGGTAATGTTGAGTTAAGAACATTTGTTGAGGTATGGGGTGCTGATGGATGGTTGGTAACAGTTGATTTTGACTATATTGAAGGTACACCTGATTACCCTTATTACGCGATATCTAGAGTGATCCAATATAATGGAAATTCTCTTCAGGGTGTGATTTATGGTGAAGATGCATCTGCTTTTGATTTAACTAAAACCGTGAATATTCCTGCCAACGCAGAAAATACGCATTTGAGAACAATTATTACTGGTTGGGGACACGCAACACCAACAGATAATGATGGTAGACCCTGTGCTGAATGGTGTTTTAGAACACATGATGTGAGAATTGATAATGCAGCTATGTTTACCCATGAAATGGGACCTATTGGTTGCGGACAAAATCCAGTACAACCTCAATATGGAAATTGGTCTCCAGATAGAGCGGGCTGGTGTCCTGGTATGGCTGTTCCGGTAAGAGTGGACCAGTTTGCAAATAGCATGGCAGGAGGAGCTTTTGATTTTGAATATGATTTTGAAGACTGGACAAATGACCTTCAATCTTCGAATTCGAATCCACATGCATATTATGCAATATCAACATTTGCTGTTGTAAAAAGCAATTCTCCAATAGAAAAACCTGAAATCGTAGAATAATTTTTTTACAATCCAAAGTATATTTAAGCACACTAATTTTTTAGTGTGCTTTCTTTTTTGTGATAAGCTTTAGTATCTTAGATGTATGAAATATGTAGTATTTATCTTAAGTGTCTTTACCTCCTTTTATGTTTGGTCTCAAGAATCTCAAAAATTGGATTTTACCCACGCTAAAGCAGATTTGTTCATTAGTCCCTTGGAGAAGAGGGTTTCAGGAACTGTAACCTATGCTTTCGATGTTTTGGCTGATATTGATACTATAAAGGTTGACGCAAGATCTATGCAATTTGATTGGGTTGAAGTTGATGATAATTCTGTAGCTTTTATTGAAAGTGAGAATCAATTACTGATTCCTTATTCTCTGGTAGAAAACAGTAAGCATAGCTTGGTGATGAAATATTCTGTTAATCCAAAAAAAGCAATGTATTTTGTGGGGTGGGATAACGCAGGTAGAAATCAAATATGGACACAAGGGCAGGGTAAATACACTAGTCATTGGTTGCCCAGTTTTGACGATATGAACGAAAAAGTTGAATTCGATTTATCTATTACATTCAACAAGGGGTATGAGGTTATAGCAAATGGAAAACTTTTAAAAAAAGTAATTGTTAATGATTCACTTTTACGTTGGAGCTACGATATGGATAAACCCATGAGTAGTTACCTATTGGCAATAGCCATAGGAAAGTATAGCCAGAAGAATTTAAAGTCCTCTAGAGGAATTCCTATGAACCTATATTATTATCCTGAGTATGAAAATAGGGTCGAACCTACTTATCGGTATTCTAAGGAAATATTCGATTTTTTAGAGAAAGAAATAGGAGTGCCTTTTCCTTGGCAAAATTACAAGCAGATTCCAGTGCACGACTTTTTGTATTCAGGTATGGAAAATACAAGCGCCACTATATTTTCAGATATTTTTTTTATTGATAAGCAATCCTTTCCGGATAGAAATTATGTAACCGTAAATGCCCATGAGCTAGCACATCAATGGTTCGGTGATTTAGTTACCGAAACTTCAGGTGCTCACCATTGGTTACAGGAAGGCTTTGCTACATATTTTGCTATGTTGGCAGAACGCTCGTTGTTTGGAGATGATCATTTCTATTGGGGACTTTATGAGTCTGCGGAACAATTAAAAGATCAGGAAAAAGCAGGTAATGGAACTGCATTGCTTAATCCAAAATCGAGTAGTTTAACATTCTACCAAAAAGGAGCCTTGGCATTATATATGCTACGGGAAGAAGTAGGAGATGATGCATTTAGGAATGGAGTGAAAAATTATTTGACGAAGTATAAATTCAAAAACGTTACTACCGATGATTTTATCAGGGAGATAGAAAAAACGAGTAAAAAGAATTTAAGTTCATTTGTGGATATTTGGCTTAAGAGCGATGTTTTTGAATTTGATGATGTTGTTGATCATTTGAGAAAGAAATCCAAACTGATTGACGGTTATCTTTCCATTGAGTGTTTTTCTATGGACTGTGAAGCACTTCTGGAATCGGACTCTAATTATAGAATAAAACAAAAAATTGTAACTGATTTAAATGTAGACGGATTAGCTTCAGCTTTTCAAGTCGATGACCTTAAGGTTAGGCAAGCCATTGCCCAATCTATTTCAAATATTCCTTTGGAATATAAAACAGATTACGAAAGCCTTTTAAACGACCCCTCATATGCAACCATTGAAGCTGCACTGTATCATTTATGGGTTAACTTTCCTGATGAAAGATATAAGTATTTAGATAAAACAAAGGATGTAGTTGGGTTCAATGATAAAAATGTACGCATGCTGTGGTTGGTACTTTCATTGTCTACACCCGATTATCAACCTGAAAAGAAAAAAGATTGTTTTCAGGAGCTGGTATCCTACACTTCTCCGCAATATGATTATCAGGTACGGGAGAGCGCTTTTATGTACCTAAGAAGCATGAATTTGTTTAATAGGGAAGCGTTAGAAAATCTTGTAGATGCATCAAAACATTTCAATTGGCGTCTGAAAAAGTCGTCCAAGGATTTATTGAGTGCTTTAAAAAAGAACCCAAAGTATGGTTTAACAATAACCGAAATTCAAAATTCAGGAAAATAATAATGAAGGCTTTAGTCATTTCTGGAGGTGGTAGTAAGGGAGCTTTTGCCGGAGGTGTGGCGCAATATCTTATTGAAGAAATGGAACGGGATTACCAGTTATTTCTGGGAACCTCTACAGGTAGCTTGTTAGTGTCGCACTTGGCCTTGAATAAAACTGAAAAAATTAAAAAAGTATTCACATCGGTTAATAATGATCATATTTTTAATGTATGTCCTTTTACCATAAAAACACAGTATGGAACTGATACCATTGCCATTGACCACCTGAATGTGTTGAAGAACTTTTTAAAGGGAAGCAAAACTTTTGGTGAAAGTTACAACCTAAAAAAATTAATAAGGGAAACATTTACCGAAGATGAGTTTATTAAACTTAAATCATCTACTAAAGAAATTATTGTAACAGTTTCTAATTTATCATTAAATCAAGTAGAGTATAAATCTATTAACGATTGGGAATATGAAGATTTTTGTGAGTGGATATGGATTTCCTGTAATTATACACCGTTCATGACATTAGTTAGAAAGTTTGGTTGTGAATATGCAGACGGAGGGATGGGGGCCATGGTTCCTATCGAGGAAGCAATAAATAGGGGGGCAAAAGAGGTCGATGCTATCATACTTCAAACTGAAATCAGCCAATTAAATCGATTACCATCTAGAAATGCCTTTTCTTTACTAACAAATATGTTTAACTTTATGTTAAATCGTATAGAACATCAAAATATTAGGATAGGTAAATTCGTAGCTACACATAACGATGCTATCATCAATTTTTATTACACACCAACGGTTTTAACGACCAATTCTCTCATTTTTAAGGAAGAGAAAATGATAGGGTGGTGGCAAAGCGGATATAATTTTGCGAAATTTAAGAACCAAGAAACAAGTCAGTTAGAATAGAGCTAAAACCAAAGTATGCGAGCATTAGTTATATCGGGAGGAGGAAGTAAAGGTGCTTTTGCAGGGGGTGTTGCACAATATCTTATGCAGGAGTTGGGTAAAGAGTACGATATGTTTTTAGGAACTTCAACAGGAAGTATGCTTATTCCGTTTTTGGCAGTGAATAAAGTTGAAAAGTTGTATCATATTTTTACTAATGTTAAGCAAGGTGATATTTTTAGTATAAATCCTTTTGTTCAGCACAAAAAGGACGGAAGGGAATACGTTTCAATCAATTACATAAACTCGGTATTACAGTTTATTAAAAGAAAACGCACTTTTGGGGAAAGTAAAGCGCTAAGAAGAAATATTAAGAAAAACTTTACCATAGAAGAATATGAGCTTATAAAGTCCACTAAAGAAGATGTAGTTGTAACCGTTGCAAATTTATCTAAAGGACAAGTAGAATATAAATCCATTCATGATTTTAATTACGAAGAGTTTTGTGAATGGATCTGGATTTCTTGTAACTATATTCCTTTTATGTCCTTGGCGAAAGTAAATGGTTATGAATATGCAGATGGAGGCTTAGGCTGTGTAATCCCAATACGAGAAGCAATTAACAGAGGGGCAACCGAAATAGATGCTATTATCCTGGAATCGGAACAATTGGATAGGATTAAGGTTTTGGGGAAAAATCCCTTTTCTTTAATGATTAATCTCTTCGGACATTTATTAGACCAAGTAGAACATCATGATGTAATGATAGGTAAAATGGCAGCAAAATCAAACAATGCTAAGCTCAATCTATACTACACCCCAACACAGCTTACCGAAAATTCTTTGATATTTAGTAAACGATTGATGGTACAGTGGTGGGAGCAGGGATTTAATTATGCAAAAAACAGAGATCTTGTGGAGGAGTAATTAACTACCACATCTCACTAACTTCTTTTTTGATATACGATAGAGCAGCATCACTTGGAGGTTGCTTTTCCATCATTTCGGTAAGCACAACTTCTCTTAATTTATTGGCCGAGTCCGTTTTTTCTAACATACTTGCTTTGCGAATCAGCTGAATGGTAGCATTTTTTGAAGCTACAATGATGTTCCAACATTCTTCACTAAGATAGATTTGTTGAGAGAGGTTATGTTCGAATTCCTGTTCAATATTTTTGATAAGTAAAGATTCGTAATTTTCTTTGTTAGACGATGTAGGTGACACACGTATTAAAAGCTTTGAAGGACTGATTCGCTCTAAAAACAAAACCATTCTTTCGTAAGCCTGTAAACGCAATGGCATAGCTTTTACCTGCATATCCTTTTTAAGCATGTATCGTCTTCGGCCATCTTCATTTTTGGTGTGTTCCTTAAAAAAGTAATAGGCGATTGCTCCGGTAATTAGTGTTGGAATTGCGTAAGAAAATAGGTTAATGATATTATCGGCGTTCATTTGAGTTTTTTATGAATTTGAGCAAACTTAATGCGTTTTTACAAACTTTACAACATTTAAAAATTTACATTATTGTAATAACAAAGTAAATCATCATTCTGGAAATTACTCTAGGGTTTCCTCATTAAATTATTTTCGATACTTGCCCCCTAGGAAAGGGCAATCTTTTAAGGTTTGCATGTCGGTGAAAGGAACAGGTGTTTTGTTGTACATGTAAGTTTTACTAAGCTCCTTTGATAGGTGATGATCATCTACATTAACATCAATATCAGCCATTTTAAATTGACAAGGATGTTCGTATCCTGCCGCATGGGTGATTTCAACAAACTCTTTTCTGAAGGTTTTAAAATATTGTCCCAATCGTAATGATTTTAATGGGACATCAATACCTCTTTGTAGCCATTTGTTTTGTGTAGCAACACCACTCGGACAGGTATTGGTATGACATGATTGAGCTTGAATACAGCCTATACTCATCATAGCCTCCCTAGCGACGTTAATACAATCGGCTCCCATGGCAAAAGCCATTGCGGCTTTAGCTGGGAAACCTAATTTTCCACCACCAATAAAAACAATGCGGTCGGTTAAACCTCTTTCTTGAAAAACCTTGTAAAGGTCACTAAATCCATAGACCCAGGGTAATGAAACATGATCGGCAAAACTAGGAGGGGCTGCTCCTGTTCCTCCTTCACCACCATCAACTGTTATAAAGTCTGGACCTCTTCCAGTTGTCTTCATAATGTCTGCCAGTTCATACCATTGCTCCAATTTCCCTATAGCAGCTTTAATCCCTACGGGTAAGCCGGTTACTTTCGCTATAGATTCAATGAAATCGACCATTTCAGGAACGTTAGA
This sequence comes from Mangrovimonas aestuarii, assembly GCF_028767185.1. Taxonomy (GTDB): domain Bacteria; phylum Bacteroidota; class Bacteroidia; order Flavobacteriales; family Flavobacteriaceae; genus Mangrovimonas_B; species Mangrovimonas_B aestuarii. The sequence continues at coordinate 118,255 of NZ_JARACK010000006.1, read as the reverse complement.
AAACGCAGAGTGGTTGGGAGGGGAGAGTACATCTTTACCAACTTCAACCCCGCGAATGCGAGCAATTTCATGAGAAATTTTTGCTGCAGGTAGTACCCCACCTTTTCCCGGTTTGGCACCTTGTGATAGTTTTATCTCAATAGCCCTTATAAAAGAATTTGTATTTACAAGTTCTTTTAGTTTAGCCATTGAAAAGTTTCCGTGAATATCCCGAACCCCAAAGTAGGCAGTTCCGAATTGAAAAATCACGTCGCCTCCGTGGCTGTGGTATGGAGAAAGCCCTCCTTCGCCTGTATTATGATAGGCATCGGCGATTTTTACGCCACGATTTAACGACTCAATTGCCCTTGCCGATAACGATCCAAAACTCATTGCAGAAACATTAATCACAGAAGCCGGGCGATAGGGTTTTTCCCGTTTATTGTAAAGCCCCATAACCTTTGCGCAAGGGAGGAAAGTTTTATCAACTGCATTGGGGTGATCGTGAGAAATTTTATACGGTATCATGGCATTGTTTATAAAGATATGCTGATGGGCATATATATCGCGGTCGGTGCCAAAACCTTCATAATTATTTTCTTTTTTAGCCGAGGCGTAAATCCATCCACGTTCAATGCGGTTAAATGGTAACTCCTCTCTGTTGTTAGCAACAAAATACTGTCGCATTTCAGGGCCTATACTTTCCAATAAATAACGTAAATGACCAATGATTGGGAAGTTGTGACTTATAGTGTGAGGACGTTGCAGCACGTCTCTAATGCCGATAATAATTAGTGCAATTAAAATCCACATCCACCAATTTAGGTTGGCTAAAAAATCTAAAATAGTATCCATGTAATTCAGCTTTGTAAGTAAAGTTATTTAAAAAATAATTCATGTAATGGCATATCTTTATAAAATGATAAAGCAAAGAAAAAGAGTGGTTTGGGTGTCAATATCAATGCTGACTCTTGCAGTGATAAGCTTTTTTGTGCTCAAAAGTATTTTGGTTCATAAGATTGAAAATTATTTAGCGAATTCATTACCTGAAACAGTGAAAGTCGACTATCAAGACATTGTCCTGAATTTGTTAAAGGGAGATTTGCAGATTGATCATTTATCTGTTTTAAACAAAGGAGAAGTAACCAATGATTTCATTGTTACTGTTGAAGTTCAAAAGCTTTTGATAAACAATGTAAGTTACTTAAACTATTTTCTTTCAGATAAAATTAGTGTTGGTGGAATTGAGCTAGTATCTCCTTCAATAGTATATTATCACTACAAAGCTATTCCGTCAAAAAAATATAACACATTAAATATTGAGAAGATAAAAAAAGGATTGGAGTTTAAACAATTGTGTGTAAAAAATGGGAACTTCAAAATGGTGGATAAAGAAACAGATTCTACAATGGTATCTGTTACTAAATTTGATTTTGAAATTGATGATGTTGAGACTGCCCAAAGCACTTTGAAGGAGAAGGTTCCATTTCTTTATGACGATTACCAACTATCGTTAAACGATTTGACATGTGCTGTAGGAGAGTACGAGACATTAAATGTGTCTCATTCGGTTTTAAGCAAAGAAAACTCTGTTTTCACAAAGATAAAGCTTTATACAAAGTATAGTAAAGAACGTTTTTCGAGAATAATAAAAACAGAACGTGATCATTTTGATTTGATTTGCGATAGTGTGAGATTAAGTGGTTTTTATTTTAGATTCATTACTGACTCAACCTTATGTATAAATTCCTCATTGATGAGTGTCATGACTCCCAAACTTAATGTGTATCGGGACAAATTGGTTGCAAATGATTTAACAGTGAAGAAGCTTTACAGTGAAATGTTGAGAGATTTGCCATTTTCATTAAATGTAAATCAGGTCAATATTGTTGATGGGCAAATTTCCTATACCGAAAAAGTGAAATGGGAAAATAAAGGAGGGACACTGGATTTTTCAAAATTCAATGCATCTATCGAAAATTTGTCAAATACCTATAAATCTCCCATTAAAACAAAAATTAAAGTCAAGTCTAATTTTATGGGAAATACACCAATTGATGTGGATTGGAATTTTGATGTTAATAATACAGATGATGCATTTACTTTTAACGCTAGGTTGGGAAAACTTAAGGCAGAACAATTGAATAAATTTTTAGAACCCAATTTAAGATCCAAATTAGAAGGGGAAATAAATCATACTAGGCTTGCCATTCAGGGAAATGCAAAACGTTCAAATATAGATCTGCAAATAAAGTACGATGATTTAAACGTGGTTGTTTTGAGGAAAGATGGAACCGAGAAGAATAAACTACTTTCCAAGATTGTAAATCTTGTAGTGGATAAGGATAGTGGTAAAAGATCAAACCAAAAAAAAGAAACTAAAATAAAGAGCATAGAAAGAGACAAAACAAAATCTGTTTTTAATTTTATTTGGAAAAATACCAAAGGTGCTCTGTTAAAGGTCTTAACTAGTAAAAGTCCCTAAATTTGTTTATAATTATTGATAAATATTAAGGGTAAACAACTAACATTGATTAATTTCACGGCGTAAAAATGATAATGGTTTGGAGAAGTATTTAAGTCAATTAAACGAAGCACAATTAGCACCTACAATCCAAAAAGATGGACCAATGATAGTTATCGCAGGTGCAGGATCGGGGAAGACTCGAGTTCTTACCTACAGAATTGCCTATTTGATGAGTCAAGGTGTAGATCCTTTTAATATTCTTTCGCTAACATTTACTAATAAGGCAGCACGTGAAATGAAAGAGCGTATTGCGTCTATTGTCGGTCAGAGTGAAGCAAAGAATTTATGGATGGGAACTTTTCACTCCATTTTTGCTAAAATCTTAAGGTTCGAAGCTGATCGTTTAGGGTATCCAAGCAATTTTACTATTTACGATTCACAGGATTCCCAAAGGCTGATTTCAGCTATTATCAAAGAAATGAATTTGGATAAGGATGTTTATAAATACAAGCAAGTACTTTCCAGAATATCGTCTTATAAAAACAGTTTGGTAACTGTAAAAGCATATTTTAATAATCCGGAACTTATTGAAGCCGATACAATGGCCAAACGTCCCAGATTAGGTGATATTTACAAAGAATATGTAGATCGTTGTTTTAAAGCGGGAGCAATGGATTTTGACGACTTATTGCTTAAAACGAATGAACTATTGACACGTTTTCCGGATGTATTGGCAAAATATCAAGACAGATTCCGCTATATTTTGGTAGATGAGTATCAGGATACCAACCATTCTCAGTATTTAATAGTTAGAGCGTTATCAGATAGATTTCAGAACATTTGTGTGGTAGGTGATGATGCTCAGAGTATCTATGCCTTCCGTGGTGCTAACATTAACAACATTCTTAATTTCCAAAGAGATTACGATGATGTGAAAATGTTTAGATTGGAACAGAACTATCGTTCAACCAAAAATATAGTAAACGCAGCAAACTCGGTAATTGAGCATAACCAAACCAAATTGGACAAGGAAGTTTGGACGGCCAATGAAGAGGGAGGGAAGATTATAGTAAACCGTTTGCTTACTGATGGTGATGAAGGTCGTTATGTGGCAGGTTCTATTTTTGAAAACAAAATGCAAAATCAGCTTAAAAACAGTGATTTTTCCGTTTTGTATAGAACAAATGCCCAATCACGTGCAATAGAAGATGCGTTACGTAAGCGAGGAATTCCATATCGTATTTACGGAGGACTGTCGTTTTATCAGAGAAAAGAGATTAAAGATGTTCTTTCATATTTAAGGTTGATTATTAACCCTGCAGATGAAGAGGCGCTTAAGCGTGTAATCAATTACCCGGGAAGAGGAATAGGGCAGACTACAATTGATAGGTTAGTTGTTGCAGCCAATGGCTATAAGCGCTCTATTTTTGAGGTTATGAAGAATATCGATAAAACCGATATTAAAATAAATTCTGGAACAAAAGGAAAGCTTCAGGATTTTGTGACCATGATAGAAAGCTTTCAGGTGATGAACCAAACAGCCAATGTGTTTGAATTGGCTGAACATGTTACTAAAGCAACAGGTCTTATAAAAGAGTTCAATAAAGATAGTACGCCAGAAGGTGTTGCTAGAATGGAAAATATCGAGGAGTTGCTTAATGGTATGAAGGACTTTGTGGAAGGACAGAGGGAAATTGCCGATGCAACTGCATCTCTTTCTGAATTCCTTGAAGATGTTGCTCTTGCTACCGATTTAGATAATGACAAAGGAGATGATGACCAAGTAGCGTTAATGACAATTCACTTGGCTAAAGGGTTGGAGTTTCCATATGTATATATTGTAGGAATGGAAGAAGACTTGTTTCCAAGTGCTATGAGTATGAATACCCGTTCTGAGCTTGAGGAAGAACGTCGTTTGTTCTACGTGGCTTTAACAAGGGCAGAGAAGCAAGCTTATTTAACCTATACCTTATCACGCTATCGTTGGGGGAAACTAATTGATGCTGAACCTAGTCGATTTATACAGGAAATAGACGAAGAATATCTTGAAATATTAACCCCTAAAGAAGAGCAGCGATTTAATCCAATGTTGGACGCTGATATTTTTGGAGATGATATTCCATCGAAAACCATACGCTTTAAAAAGGCAAAACAACCTGAGTTTAAAAAGAAGACGGCACCACAACCGATTAAGAAGAAAGTTGTAAATACACCTAAAAACTTAAAACCTGTTTCAAAAACATCGGCTGTATCTGCTAAACCTTTTGATGGGACTCTTTCTGTTGGAAATGTGGTGGATCACCAACGTTTTGGAAAAGGAGAGGTAATATCTATTGAAGGTGTTGGTGGTGATAGTAAGGCTGAAATTAAATTTGAAACCAATGGAGTTAAAAAGCTGTTGTTGAGGTTTGCCAAGCTGGAAGTGATAAGTTAAAATCAATTTTCCAATAAATAGTTTTCAATAAACGCTATCAGTTTGTTGGAGGTATCTAAAAGTTCAGTGCCGGTCCATCCATGGCCGGCATTTTCATATAAAGTAAACTCAAAAGGAACGTCTAAACTTTCTAATTTTTCAGCCATGTCTATGCCTTGCGAAATTGGCACCAAAGGATCCTGGCCGCCATAAAACAAAATGGTAGGAGGAGAGATAGTGGTAACTTGGTGAAAAGGGCTTATAGTTTCTAAATAGGAGATTGTTGGATCTATTCCAAATAATTCAAGATATGCTTGAATGTTCCCATCTTCGCTTTCCAAATAGGCCGGGTCGGTAAAATTAACTGGTCCAACAATGCTACAGGCCATAGCAACATCCTGATCCTCATCAAATGCATAACTCCATAATAACGATAAATGGGCTCCGGCACTTACGCCTACAAAGCCTAAGGTTTCAGAAATTACATAATCCTTGCTTTTTGATTCTAAAAAATCAACTGCTAAGCTAATATCATCTATTTGCATTGGGTAGGGAGGGGCGTTCTCATTTGCCAGTCTATAGTTCATATTAACCAAAGCAATTTCAGGAAGAGCTGATTGGATAAATAGTCGAATGGCCTCCATATCTGATTTGTCGCCAGAAGTCCAACCGCCACCATGAACTAATATAATTGTTTTGGTGTCCTCACTTCTATTAGCTGGTAAATAGATATCCAAAACCTGTTCGGGATCAATCCCGTATGTAAGGTTTAATAATTCAGCATATTCAAGTGGTTCAGGTGTGTTGTCTTGAGAAGAGTCAATAGAGTCATCAGAACATGAATAAGTTATTACTCCTATTATTAGCCACAAGAAGAACTGTTTTATGCTGGGCTTTATCATAAATTATGGTTAATTTGTAGTACAATATCAGCAAGATACTAATTATGGCAGAGTTTATAAGGATATATGAAGAAAACCCCAACCCTAAAGCTGTAGCTCAGGTTGTAGCAACGTTAAAACGTGGTGGTGTTATTATTTATCCCACCGATACGGTTTATGGTTTGGGATGCGACATTACCAATATCAAGGCTTTAGAGCGTATTGCGCGATTAAAGGGGGTGAAGTTGGAAAAGTCTAATTTTTCTTTTGTGTGCCATGATTTAAGTAATCTTAGCGATTATGTTAAGCAAATTGACTCTACGACCTTCAAAATTTTAAAACGTGCCCTACCAGGTCCCTATACGTTTATTTTACCTGGAGCTAAAACTTTGCCCAATCCGTTTAAAAAACGTAAAACTGTTGGAATTCGTGTGCCAGAAAATAATATTGCTTTAGAAATTGTAAAAGCACTGGGTAACCCTATCGTGTCTACTTCTATACATGATGATGATGCGATTTTGGAGTATACTACCGACCCTGAGCTCATTTTGGAGAAATGGGATAATTTGGTTGATATTGTTGTAGATGGAGGTTATGGAGATAATGAAGCCTCGACCGTTATAGATTTATCAGAAGATGTTCCAGAGATAGTTCGTGAAGGAAAAGGGAGCTTAGACATATTCTAGTCTTTCAATCTAGATAATCAAATTGCTAAATTAATTACAGTACAAAAAGCCCAGCTACATCAGATAGTAGTGGGCATAAAAGTTATTCTGTAAAGTGCTTAGGTTTTTTACAGATTATGAGTGATTCAAAAGTGTTAAAGCGTAATGATTGGCATAGGCATTATCCAACTTTAAAGTATTGGCGCGTACTATTATCTGCAATCATCGCTTCAGTTTGGTGGTACTTTTCAGATTTGATGATGTTAAGCATCCAATCATAGTAGTTTTTGGATCGTCTCCGAAATCTGTAATTCAATACGTTTTCCATGCTTCAACGATTTAGGCAGTAGGTTATAGGTAGAGGCTAATACGATTGTTGAAGGGCAAAAAAACGACCCATTATAGGTCGTTTTTCATTAACAGTAAATATACAATATTAAGCTAACAGGTTGTTTATAAATTAGTTGTCTTAAATGTATTATTCGTTGAATAACAGGATTGTAGCTGAAATCCAAATTTTAGCGATAAACAGAATTAATCCATAACTGTTTGTGTTAAAATGAATTGGTTTAAATCATTTTAAGATCAGTAGTGTATCTTTGTGTGAGGATTAGGGTTACCGAGGTTAAATGTGCAATCTATGTATAAACATATAACTCAAGATTTTTTAAAGTTATGTGCATTTGGTGAGGCTCAGGATGCCTTTTCAAGATATGCAGCTCCGAACTTCAAACATCATAATGCTTTTTTTAAAGGAGACGCTAAAACTCTTATAGCAGCAATGGATGCTGATGCTAAACAAAATCCCAATAAAGAATTTTATATTAAGCATGTAATAGCCGATGGTCATATGGTGGCTGTCCATTCCCATATTAAGCAATATCCAGCAGATATAGGAACTGTTGTTATGCATATTTTTAGGTTTGAAGGTGGGGAAATAGCCGAACTCTGGGATTTTGGTCAGACAATACCTGAAAACCTTCTAAACGAAAACGGTATGTTTTAGTTTGTTAGTATTTTACTGTCAAGACTTTTTGGTTATTAAAGACATTAAAACGTATAAAAGGATGATTAGAGGGATAGCAGCGAAGTGAAGAAGTACTAGCAAAACAATACATAAAATAAGAAAGATGTATCGCGTGCTATTATCTTTAAAATTCCATGTTTTAAACTTAAGAGCAAATAATTTAACCTTAGCATTCATTATGTAGGCACTTAGCAAGCTAAGGACTATTAAAAAACGAGTATCGAGTATTATAGCATTAATCTTGTCACTATTTTGAAATTCCATAATTAAGGGGAGTGACAATATTAAAATAGCGTTAGCAGGCGTTGGAAGACCAACAAAGCTATCTTTTTGTTCGTCGTCAATATTAAATTTAGCCAATCTATAGCCTGCGCCAAGCGTTACCAAGATCCCTGTTAATGCAATCAATGGGAATTTAAAACCATACCAATGGCTTACAGAAGTCCAATCGTTAAATGATTCTGGCTCAATATTAGCTACACCACTCGACATTGAAATAAGCTTAAATAAAACAATTCCAGGTACGAGACCGCTTGTTACCATATCGGCTAGAGAGTCTAGTTGAAGACCTAACTCACTTTGCACTTTTAGAACTCTAGCAAAAAAACCATCAAAAAAGTCAAAGAATATTCCTAAAAACACAAAAAGAGCTGCTGCAACAAAACAATTATGGACTGCATAGATAGCTGCTAAGCTGCCGCAAAACAAGTTCATAAGTGTCAGAAAGTTAGGAATATGTCGTTTAATGGTCATTTTTTAAGTGTTTTCGGTAAAATTAATAAAGAATTTCGGTCTAAAGCTATGTTAATACAATATCTATTAACTTTTCATGTTAATTAATTTGAATTTTTATATGCATATTTGTAAAAATTTTGCGATTGAGAAAATATATCACTGTTTTTTTATTGTTTGTAACAGCTTTAATCACAGGACAAACAGCTAGAAAATATTCCAATGAATTCATGAACATTGGAGTTGATGCAGCTGCACTGGGAATGAGTAATGCTGTAATAGCAAATACCCATGACGTGAATTCTGGTTATTGGAATCCAGCAGGTCTTACCTATATAGGAGATAACCAATTAGCTTTAATGCATTCTAGTTATTTTGCCAATATTGCCAATTACGATTATGCTGCTTTTGCTATGCCATTGGAAGATAATAGAAGTGCTATAGCTGTATCGCTAATTCGATTTGCAGTTGATGATATCCTTAATACCACACAGTTAATAGACAATCAAGGTAACATTAATTACGATCGTATTAGTTTGTTTTCAACAGCCGATTATGGTGTGACTTTTTCATATGCACGTAAATCACCTTTGGATAAGATAAGGTATGGTGTAAATGCTAAAGTGATTCGTAGAATTATTGGAGATTTTGCCAATTCATGGGGCTTCGGGTTGGATGCAGCTATTCAATATCAAACAAATAGTAATTGGAAGTTTGGAGTTATGGCTCGTGATATTACGACCACATTCAATGCTTGGAGTATTGATAAGGGAGAATTTGAGAAAATTAGTGGTGCTGTGGAAGGTCAAAATCAAGAATTGCCAGAAACAACAGAAATTACAATTCCAAAATTACAGTTAGGGGTATCTAAGGAATTCCGCTTTCGTTATGACTACAGCCTTTTGGCTGAGGTTGATTTAAACATGCGTTTTGCAGAAACCAATGATATTATTTCTACATCTGCAACAAGTATCAATCCAGCTTTAGGGTTACAGTTTGCTTATTTGGATATGGTATTCTTACGTGCAGGCATGGGGAATTTCCAAAATGAAATTCAAATTGACAACACAGAGCAACTTAGCTTTCAACCTAGTCTAGGAGTAGGTTTCAACTATAAAGGAATACAAATTGATTATGCCTTTACAGATATTGGAGATCAGAGTGTGGCTTTGTATTCAAATGTTTTCTCATTAAAACTGGATTTCAGCATTTTTAGATAATATGATAACAGCCTTAAAAACCAAGTTAGCACTTATTCTATGTTTGTTTAATATTGTTGCTATAAGGGCTCAAGGCAAGGCTCCTGAATTGTCCGATAGGGCACAGGTGAGTATACTGACCATGGGGCCTGGGCAAAATCTAAACGATGCGTTTGGCCATAATGCTATTAGGATAAAAGACCCTTTATATCAATTGGATATAGTATTTAATTATGGGGTTTACGATTTTAGTACACCTAATTTTTATGGTAAGTTTGCACAGGGGAAGTTAAACTATCTATTGGGGGTAAATAGGTATGCTGATATGCTTAACAGTTATATGCAGCAAAATCGACTGATTCGAGAGCAGATTTTGGCCATCAGTAAGGAACAAAAACAGGCATTTGCTGATTATCTCTATAACAATGCTAAACCTGAAAACAGAGCGTATCTCTATGATTTTTTCTATGATAATTGTGCTACAAAAATTAGGGATGTATCTCAAATATCTCTTAATAATGAAATAAAATTCCATGCTCCTAATGATTTTCAGCCGAAGACATTTCGTGAAAATATTCATGACCATGTAAATCAGAATAGCTGGGGAAGTTTGGGAATAGACTTGGCTTTGGGAAGCATAATAGACAGAACAGCTAAACCCGAAGAGCATATGTTTTTGCCTAAGTACATATTTGACTTTTTCGCAAATGCAACTCACCAAGGAAACCCACTGGTTAAGGAAACTAAGGTTATTTTTGAACCAGCTCATCAAAAAGTTCAAAATAGTTGGTTGGTAAGTCCGTTAGTTGTTTTCGGAATACTGGCATGTATTGTTCTTTGGTTAACTTATTTAGATATTAAGCGAGGAAAGCGTAACCGAATTCTTGATGGAGTTATTTTTTCCTTTACAGGAGTCTTGGGGGTATTTTTACTTTTATTATGGTTTGCTACAGACCATACCGCGACGGCACAGAACTATAACTTACTTTGGGCTTTTCCAATAAATCTTTTCGCTCTTTTACAAGCTGCAAAAGCATTACCAAAGCGTTGGTTTACAAATTACATCAGCTTCTTAATTATTATGCTTGGATTGATGGGACTTCATTGGGTTATGGGAGTACAACAGTTTCCTATTGGGGTTTTACCATTATACGTGGCATTATTGGTTCGCTACATTTACATTAAAAGAAACCTTAAAAGTCTTTAGGTTCCGTATTTAGCATTTATTTTATCTGGTAATTCTTTAACTTTATTAACAGGTGTAACAATCCTAAGGATTAACGTACTTATAAAGTAGTTAAATTGTAATATAGAGTAACCATGACAGCACACGAAATTGATTACCATATTTATGGTGAGGAAATGCAATATGTAGAAATAGAACTCGATCCTCAGGAAGGCGTTATAGCAGAAGCCGGTGGTTTCATGATGATGGATGATGGTATTCAAATGGAAACCATTTTTGGAGATGGTTCTCATAAGGATACTGGTTTTATGGGGAAGATACTAGGAGCGGGGAAGCGTATCCTAACAGGGGAGAGTCTTTTTATGACAGCCTTTTATAACAACATAAGTGGAAAACGCAAAGTTTCTTTTGCTTCTCCATATCCCGGTAAGATAGTGCCAATAGACTTGACACAATACGGAGGGAAATTTATTTGCCAAAAAGATGCTTTTTTATGTGCAGCCAAAGGTGTGAGTATAGGAATTGAATTCAGTAAGCGTTTAGGACGTGGTTTCTTCGGAGGGGAAGGTTTTATTATGCAGAAGTTGGAAGGAGATGGAATGGCATTTGTTCATGCAGGTGGAACTTTAGCTAGACGTCAACTTCATACCGGCGAAACTTTAAGGGTAGATACTGGTTGTATTGTTGGTTTTACTCAAGATATTGATTACGATATCGAATTTATAGGAGGAATCAAGAACACTATTTTTGGAGGTGAAGGTTTGTTTTTTGCCAAACTTAGAGGGCCTGGAGTAGTTTATATTCAGTCTTTACCGTTTAGCCGTTTAGCTGGTCGAGTACTTGCAGCCGCACCTCGAGCCGGAGGAAAGGATAAAGGAGAAGGCAGTATTCTTGGGGGGCTTGGCGATTTATTGGATGGAGATAATAGATTTTAATGTTTCTTACATTGGATAGATGATAAACGAGAGCCCTGAACAAATTTGGAGCTCTCGTTTTGTTCTAAGCGTCTTTATTTACTCTATTGCACTTATTATTCCAGAAAGAAATCCGTTAAAATCGAATTCTGGATTTTCTGTAAGACCAAAGCGAACGATTACAACATCTTTAGATGGTATAATGCTTACTTTTTGTCCTTGGTAACCATTACATGAGAACATGTCTTTTGGAACGCCAGGGAAATCACCACCAGCATTTAGCCAAAATTGGGCTCCATAAGAACCGTTGGAAGTAGGGGTAGGAGTTTTGGTATACTCAACCCATTCTCGGGTTAGGATTTGCTCTCCATTCCAATTTCCATTGTGTAAGTATAAAAGACCAAATTTACTCCAATCTCGAGCGGTTGCCCAAGCATAAGAAGAACCTACAAAGTTGCCTAAGTAATCGGTTTCAACAACCATACTGTGCATACCAATTTTATCAATTAAAGCACTATACCAGTAATCCATATAATCTTGAGAGCTTTGGAATTGGTTTCTCATATAACCGGACAGTAAATTTGTGGTTCCAGAAGAGTAGTTCCAGCTGGCGTTTGGAGATCCGGTAAGGGATTTGCTAAGTTGCACATTGGGCATGCTGGCATCCATAAACAGCATGTTGGTAACGTCCGATAGTTTATTATAATCTTCAACCCACTCCAATCCACTATTCATCTGTACCAAATTATTAAGAGTAATGTTAGCACGTTCATCATCTTTCCATTCCGTAAACAGTTGGTCTTGATTTAAGTCAACTTTTCCTTCTCTCTCAAGAGTTCCCAAAACAGCTGAGGTAATACTTTTGGTCATGGACCATCCCAATATTTTTATGTCTTTGTTAAATCCGGAAGCGTATTGTTCAGCAACAATATGGTTGTTGTAAACAACTACAACGGCACGGGTACGTTTGTTTTTTTCTCCAGGAACATCAAATGCGTTACTTACAGCTGTTTGGAGTGCATTGTAATTTATATTTGAAAAAATGGTGTCTTTTTGAGGTAAGTTGCCATAAGGAAAGGGCAAAGCTATAGCTGATGTGTCTCTTTTTGGGATCGGTCTGCTGTCTTCCTTTTTATTGTTTTTTGGAACCAATACGCAGCCTAATCCTTTTTTGTAAATCGCCTTACGTGGATTAAGTCCGAAAATGGTTGAGGTAACCGATTGTTCTTCTTCATTTATTGTGTTAGTAGCATAGAGTATAGGTTTAAAATCGTTATCACCGTTTTCAATTGAAGCTAGGTCTCTTTCAGCAACAAATGTACAGGAACAAACACTTTTAGCTGCAAAGCCGGTAATGATGTTCAGTTTGGGATAATTAAAGTAAACGGCAGTAATAACGACAACAAGCAGTAGTAAGCCACTCCATTTAAGTGTTTTCTTCATCAGTGAAAATTTTGATTGCTAAATATAAATAATAAGGTGTTTTGTAGCGCCTTTCGTATGCTATTATTAATAGCACCTCTTAAATGTATAGGTCACGATTGAGGATGTAGGTAACTTATGTTACTGATCGTGATGTCTCTAAGGTATAACTTTGCATTAACAAAATTTAACAAATGATGAAAATAGCATCTTATATAATTACATCTACAACTTTATTGTTTCAGCTTATTGGTTTTGCTCAAGAAGGGAAGCCAATAAGCAAGGATGAGGCAATAAAAAAAGCGATGGAACAGAATACAGGTCTTAAAATTTCCCAACAGGAGTATTTAGAATCACGAGCAGATTATCGACAGACAAATTCAGTGTTTCTTCCGAATGTGTCGGTATCTTATACTGCAACGGCCACAACCAATCCATTGATGGCTTTTGGGTCTAAGTTAAACCAAGAGATTATATCTGCTAACGATTTTAATCCAATCACTCTTAACGATCCCGATCAAGTTCAGAATTACGCGACAGTAATGGAGTTTCAGCAACCATTAATAAATATAGATGGGGTTTATCAACGAAAGGCTGCTAAAAGCAAAATGGAAGCCATGGCACTTAAATCTCAGCGTTCAGGCGAATATCTGGAATTGGAGGTTACTAAGGCGTATATGCAACTTCAGTTGGCTTATAAGGCCGTAAGTGTTTTGGAAAAGGTCAAAATAACTGCTGAGGAGAACCTAAATCTAGCCAATAATAGCTTTGAGCAAGGGTATTTACAACGAGCAGATGTTTTGGAAGTAGAAGTTCGTGTTGGGGAAGTTAAGAGTCAGTTGCAAAAGGCAAAAAGCAATGTGCAAAATGCTTCAGATTACCTAGCTTTTTTAATAGATGAACCTCAAGGGGAGCTTATTCAACCATCAGATAGTTTGGTTGTTGCTGAATCTTTATTGAAAGTACAGGAAGTGCCTAGTTCAAGAGCCGATATTCAGGCTATGGAACAAGCGACCCAAGCTCACAATCAGCTCTATAAATCAAATAAAATGGCGTTTTTACCAAGATTGAACGCTTTTGGAAGCTATCAGCTTTATGATGACCATATTTTTCAAGCTGATGCTTCAGGGTATCTTGTCGGAGCTCAATTAAGCTGGGATTTATTTCAAGGCTCGAAGCGTTTTGGGAAAAGTCAAAAGAGTAAAGCAGCTTATGAGCGCTCTAAATTGGAATATGATCAGTATCTCTCTCAAAGTAGAATGGAGTTGGATCGTGCAAAGCGCATGTTGAACGATGCAGAGAATAATTTGAATGTAATGGCTTTGGCACTAGAACAGTCTGAAGAATCAATGAGGATTAGAACAAACCGATTCAAAGAAGGCTTGGAAAAAACTACCGACGTATTGATGGCAGAAAGCCTTTATGCAAAAAAACAACTTGAATATTATCAAACATTATATCAATATAATTATGCCTTGGCATATTTAGAATTTTTAACCAAAGAATAAAAAGATCATGATACGCATAAAACAATTAACAATAGCAGTTTTAATGATAGCCCTAGCGACCTCTTGTGGGAAAGACAAGGAACCTAAAACTATGATAGATACCCCTGCTGTAGAGGTGGAGGTCGGAAAGGTTCAGAGTAACAAATCCAACGCCTTTATTGCTGCCAGTGGAAAGGTGGAAGCAACAAATCATGCAACATTAAGTACGAGAATGATGGGATTTGTGGAACAATTACCTGCAAAAGTAGGAGAGAAAGTCCAAAAAGGAGAGCTGTTGGTGGTTATCAATAATTCAGATTTAGTTGCAAAACGAGCTCAAGTGAATGCTGGTATCTCGGAAGCAGAAGCAGCATTTAAGAATGCTGAAAAGGATTATAATCGATTTAAAAACTTGTTTTTAGAACAGAGTGCCACACAAAAGGAACTCGACGATATTACGGCCAGATACGAAATGGCTCAGGCAAGACTAGAATCTGCTCGTGAAATGAAAAAGGAAGTAGAGGCCCAGTTTGCATACAGTAATATACGTGCACCATTTGGCGGGGTGGTAACCAATACTTTTGTGGAAAAAGGAGATTTAGCCAATCCTGGTAGGCCTCTTGTTGCTTTAGAATCCTCAGGAAAAGGTTTTGAGATTCAAGCTAGTATTCCAGAGTCAGAAATAGCTTCTGTAAAACTAGGAGATAGTGTTTCTGTTACGATAACCTCGACAGGTACAGATTTGAAAGGAACCATATCAGAGGTGAGTACTTCTGCTCAGCATACAGGTGGACAATTTTTAGTAAAAGTAGCTCTAGATTCATCAGGAAAGAATTTGATGTCTGGAATGTATGCTACTGTGAAAATTCCTGTAGAGAAGGTATCAAATCAAACAGCTGTTCTTATCCCTACCAGCGCTTTGGTAAACAAAGGACAGTTAAATGGTGTGTATACAGTAAGTGAGAAGGGGACAGCTATTTTAAGGTGGCTGAGACTGGGAAGAACCTATGGTAAACAAGTGGAAGTGCTTTCTGGGTTAGGTTTGAATGAAACCTATATTGTTAACGCTCAGGGAAAACTTTACAATGGAGTGAAAGTAAATGTTCAACAATAAGAAATAGGTGATGAAAGAAGGATTAGCAGGGAAAATAGCAAAAGGCTTCATCGGGTCAAAACTGACGGTTTTGCTGATGGTCGTTTTTATGGCCATCGGAGTGTACAGTTCGTTTTTAATCCCGAGAGAAGAAGAGCCGCAAATCGATGTGCCTATGGCAGATATATTTGTGGGATATCCAGGGGCAAGCCCTAAAGAGGTTGAATCACGGGTGGTGAAACCCTTAGAAAAAATCATCTCCAATATTAATGGGGTTGAATACGTGTATTCCACATCTATGAAAGAACAGGGAATGGTCATTGTACAGTTTTACGTGGGTGAAGATATAGAACGTTCATTTGTTAAGCTGTATAATGAGATAAGCAAGCATATGGATATGATGCCCCAAGGGGTAACAATGCCATTGGTAAAAACAAGAGCCATCGACGATGTGCCTATGTTGGGACTTACTCTTTGGAGTGAAAATTATGATGACTATCAACTTAAGCAAATAGCTGAAGAGCTGACAGACGAAATAGAAAAGGTAGGCGACGTGGCCATTACCAAGCAGATAGGCGGGCGCAGTAGAGAGCTTCGTGTAATTCTTAATAAGGAGAAGATGGCCGAAAGTGGTTTGGATATGCTTTCTATTACAGAAATGATTAAAGCTAATAATCAGCAACTCAATTCTGGGGCTTTTGATAAGGGTGATAGTGAATTTTTAGTAAAGACCGGGCGTTTTTTAGAATCTGCTACCGATGTGGAGAACTTAGTTGTCGGTGTAAATCAAAATCAGCCCGTTTATTTAAAGCAGATTGCTACAGTGATAGATGGTCCAGAGGTTCCAAAAGACTATGTGAGTCATGGTTTTGGTCAAGCCAGTGAAAAGGTTTCAAAATATAATTCTGAGTATCCAGCTGTAACTATTTCCATAGCCAAGCGAAAAGGGGCAGATGCTATGAAAATCTCTGATGTTATTCTGGAAAAGGTGGAACATCTTAAAGCAGAATTGTTACCTAATGATGTGCATGTTGAAGTGACCAGAAATTATGGGGAAACAGCATCTCAAAAGGTGTCGGAACTGTTAATGCACCTAATAGGAGCCATCGTAGCTGTAACACTTGTTGTAATGCTGGCCATGGGCTGGCGAGGTGGATTGGTTGTATTTTTATCGGTACCAATCACGTTTGCATTAACATTGCTGAGCTATTATATGCTGGATTATACCTTAAACCGTATTACGCTTTTTGCTTTGGTGTTCGTAACGGGTATTGTCGTCGACGATTCTATTATCATTGCCGAAAATATGCATAGGCATTTTAAGATGAAACGTTTACCGTTTAAACAGGCAGCCTTATATGCAATTAATGAAGTGGGTAACCCAACTATTCTGGCAACGTTTACTGTTATAGCTTCGGTTTTACCCATGGCATTTGTTTCGGGTTTGATGGGGCCTTATATGAGCCCTATGCCGATAGGGGCCTCAATAGCTATGATTCTTTCTCTATTTGTAGCCTTGACAATTACTCCTTATTTAGGATACTTGTTCTTAAGAGAAAAAGATAAAAAAGGAACTAAGAAAGAGAAAAAAGAAAAACCTTTAGAAGATAGCGTCATCTACAGAATCTACAACAAAATGGAGCGTCCATTAATTGAAAGTAGGTTTAAACGTTGGACATTTTTAGCAGTTACTATAGTCCTGCTGTTAGGATCGCTTAGCATGTTTTTTACGAATTCTGTAGCGGTAAAAATGCTCCCTTTCGATAATAAAAATGAATTTCAGCTAGTTATCGATATGCCCGAAGGAACTACTTTAGAACGTACAGCAGTAGTTGCTAAAGAGATTTCGCAATATTTGGCCACTAGAACAGAGGTGGTTAATTACCAAAGTTATGTGGGAACCTCTGCGCCAATAACCTTTAACGGGTTGGTGCGTCACTATGATTTACGTGGAGGAAGTAATATGGCCGATATTCAAGTGAACCTTACCGATAAGCATGATAGAAGTAAACAAAGTCATGATATTGTTAAAGAATTCAGACCCGAAATTCAGCGTATTGCAGCTAAGTATCACGCCAATGTGAAATTGGTTGAGGTTCCACCTGGACCTCCAGTTCTCTCTACCATTGTTGCCGAGATTTATGGTCCAGATTATGATAAGCAAATGGAAGTAGCTCAACAGGTTAAAGATATTTTAACAAATACTGCTGATGTAGTAGACGTTGACTGGATGGTGGAAGGGAATCAAACAGAGTATGAGTTTGTTGTCGACAAGGAAAAAGCCATGTTATATGGGGTAACACCACAGCAGATTGTTTATACCATGAATATGGTTTTAGGGGAGCGTTCCATTACCACATTGTACGATGAAAAGGCTTCAAATCAAATAGGTTTAGTGTTGGCTTTGGATGAAAAAGAAAAGTCTGCTCTAAGTGATATTAAAGGCTTGAAAGTAAAAACACAGCAAGGGAATATGGCACCTATTGGTGATTTTGTAGAAGTTAAGGAAAAAATTGCAGATAAGAGCATTTACAGAAAAAACCAAAAACGAGTAGTCTATGTTATGGCCGATATGGCTGGTAAACTGGAAAGCCCAGTATATGCGATTTTGGGAATGGAAGATAAACTCAAGGCCATTGAATTGCCAGAAGGCTATAATATCAATGAACTTTACATAAAACAACCTGATTTTGAGAATGATTTTACTGTAAAGTGGGATGGAGAATGGCAAATAACCCTAGAAGTGTTTCGCGATTTAGGTATGGCTTTCCTTGGGGTGATTGTTATTATTTATATGCTTATTGTAGGTTGGTTCCAAAACTTTAAGGCACCAATAGTAATGATGGTAGCTATACCTCTTTCCTTGGTAGGAATTGTGCTAGGGCACTGGATGTTAGGAGCGTTTTTTACAGCTACTTCATTTATAGGTATGATTGCCCTTGCTGGGATAATGGTTAGAAATTCTGTGCTGCTTATTGATTTTATCAATTTAAGATTGGATGAAGGAGTACCATTAAAACAAGCTGTTATTGAAGCAGGAGCGGTTAGGACAACACCAATATTGCTTACTGCAGGAACCGTGGTAATTGGCGCTTTCGTTATTCTGTTTGATCCTATTTTCCAAGGGTTAGCCATCTCCTTAATGGGAGGTACCATTGTGTCTACAATATTGACTTTGCTCGTCGTTCCATTAATATATTATCTAATAGAAAGAAAAAATCACAGATAAAATGAAAGACATAAAATTAGTTATAGTCACTACTGTTGAAGAGTATAAAGAAGTTGTTCTTAAACTGTTTAAAAAAGCAGATATTGAAAGTTTTAGCAGTGCTGATATTGCTGGACATAAGTTGGCTGGCGCGCTACTAAAGATAAACAGTTGGTTTCCAGGTGAACAAAGTGGAGCGGAATCGGTATTGATGTTTTCCTTTACTGATAGCGATAAAATTGAGGTGCTTTTTGATTATTTGAAATCCTATAATGAGAATCTCGATTCAGAAAATTTAATAAGAGCCATAGTGGTTCCTATTGAAAAACAACTTTAATACACAAAAATTATGAAGAATAGAATTGTTAGAGGAATAGCCGGAACCTTTATTTTAATAAGTCTTTTATTGGCCATATATGTTAGCAAAAACTGGCTTTGGTTTACTGCCTTTGTGGGGGCAAACCTATTGCAGTCTTCCTTGACCAAATGGTGTTTGATGGATACTATTTTGGAAAAAGTGTTCAAGGTTAAAGATTAATTAGATTAATCATTTAACAAATCAAAATCCATGAATATGGCTCTAGGCATATCATGGATTTTTTTATTTCACTACCAAGTGTAACCTAAGTTACAATAAAGGCCATTACTCTGCTTTATTTTTGCGCTCTTTTCAACTGTAAATCTTATAAAGAATCCTTTTAAGAGCATTTGAAAGGACGTATTTTTGTAGACTAATTTTAAAAATAAGTATGGAGTTTATTTTACAGCCCTGGCCATGGTATGTGTCGGGATTTTTAATTGCATTGATTATGCTGGCCCTGCTTTTAGTAGGCAAACGATTTGGAATGTCGTCTAACTTAAGAACTTTGTGTTCTATTGGAGGAGCAGGAAAAGTAAGTGACTTTTTCCGATTTGACTGGAAGGCCGACATCTGGAATCTGCTAGTAGTTGTTGGTGCTACTGTTGGTGGGTTTATTGGAGCTCACTATTTATCGGGAGGTGACATGCCTGCTATTAGTGAAGCTACAAAAGCTTCGTTGGGACAATTGAACATATCTGCAGATAACGCCTATTTACCTTTAGAGCTATTCTCATTGGAAGCATTGGGAGACATTAAGGTATTGGCCATTTTGTTGATAGGTGGTTTCTTGGTTGGTTTTGGAGCGCGTTATGCTGGAGGATGTACTTCTGGTCACGCTATCTCAGGATTGAGTAATCTACAATTACCATCGTTAATTGCCGTTGTTGGATTTTTTATTGGTGGATTGGTAATGGTTCACTTGTTGTTCCCTTTAATTTTCTAAGCAGATGAAAAAGTTATTATACATTATTATTGGATTGATTTTTGGAGTTGTACTGTACAAGTCGGAAGCAGCTTCTTGGTTTAGAATTTATGAAATGTTCCGATTTGAATCATTTCATATGTATGGGATAATTGGAACAGCTTTGGCATTTGGGGTATTGTTTACTACATTGATTAAGAAGTTCAAGGTAAAGTCTGTTGATGGAAACCCAATTATTATTTCTCCTAAAGACAAATCGTTTTACCGCTATATGTTTGGTGGAATTATTTTCGGTTTGGGATGGGCCTTGGTAGGTGCTTGTCCAGGACCTATATTCATTTTGATAGGAGCGGGATTTTATCCGGTTATTTTAGTTTTGATAGGAGCTACTCTAGGAACTTTAGTGTACGGATTGGTTAAAAATAAGCTGCCACACTAATAATTTAGAAAGAGAGCGTAACATTTAGGCAAAACTTGCGTCAAATTGATAAATAGAAATTTTTTCAATGATGCGAGAAGACCGTCAACTTATAGTTATTACCCATCTAACACAACTATTAACTTTAGTGGTTGGTTGTGGAAGTTTATTGGTGCCGTTGGTTATTTGGGTTACCCAGAAGGATAAAGTATTTCAAATGAATGATCACGGTAAGCGCATTGTGAATTTTCAATTAAGCCTGTTAATCTATGCCATTATCTGTATACCATTGATATTCTTATTAGGTCTTGGTATTATAGGATTGATTATAATAGGACTTATAGGGTTCATTTTCCCTATTATTAATGCGATAAAAGCGAGTAACGGCGAAGTGCCCAAATATCCTCTTTCTCTTAATTTTATTAGTTAGTTAAATTATATTATTATCGAGGAAAATAAAAAAGCTCACCATTTGGTGAGCTTTTTGTTTATATGATAGTTGGTGTGTTTTAGCTGTTAAGCATTACTGGCATTACAAGCATGATAACCTGTTCACCGTCCTCTAAGCCGTCAATAGGAGTAAGGATACCGGCACGGTTAGGTAAACTCATTTCCAACTGTACATCGTCTGAACTTAAGTTGTTCAACATTTCTACGAGGAAACGTGAGTTGAACCCAATTTGCATATCGTCACCTTGATAGTCACAAGTTAAGCGCTCTTCAGCCTTATTGCTGTAATCAATGTCTTCAGCAGAAATATTAAGTTCGGCACCAGCAACTTTTAAACGAATTTGGTGCGTAGTTTTGTTAGAGAAAATAGAAACACGCTTTACAGAACTTAAGAACTGAGAACGGTCTATTGTAAGTTTGTTAGGATTTTCCTTAGGGATTACTGCTTCGTAGTTAGGATATTTCCCATCAATCAATCTACAGATCAATACAGTGTTTTCAAAAGTAAATTTAGCGTTTGAGTTGTTGTACTCAATAGTTACTTCTTCTTCACTTCCTGCCAAAATACCTTTTAAAAGATTCAAAGGTTTTTTAGGCATGATGAATTCCGCTTGCTGAGATGCTTTAACATCTTCACGAGTATATTTTACAAGTTTGTGGGCATCGGTAGCAACAAACGTTAATCCTTCAGTTGAGAACTGGAAGAACACACCACTCATCACAGGGCGTAAATCGTCGTTACCAGCAGCAAAAATGGTCTTGCTGATAGCAGTAGCCAATACGTCTCCTAAAATGGTTGTAGAGCTTGGGTCTTCTAAAGTAACGGCCTTAGGGAATTCGTTTCCGTCAGCGTATGCTAAAGCATATTTACCGTGATTTGAACTGATTTCAATCGTATTGTTATCCTCTACGATAAAAGTCAACGGTTGCTCTGGAAATGTCTTTAAGGTATCCAATAACAATCTGGCAGGAATGGCAATGCTGCCTTCGCTGTCGCTTTCCACGTCTAATGTAGCCGACATAGTCGTTTCTAAATCACTGGCCGATACGATTAGTTGGGATTGTTTAAGTTCAAAAAGGAAGTTGTCTAAAATAGGTAGGGTGTTCGAACTGTTAATAACGCCACCCAATACCTGTAACTGTTTTAATAAATACGTACTGGATACTATAAACTTCATTTGTATCTGTAAAAAATTAATGTTCTAGGTTGATTATTACAAATATATCCTTTCAATACTAATCTAGGAAACAAACTTATCAACATCTAGTGAGCGTATTTTTTTCGTCTCAAGAAATTAAATATAAAACCAAAGAGTGCCAATAAAGATAGTGGTAATGCGATGTTTAAGAGCCTCCATTTGTTTTTTTGGTCAGCTATTTTTTCCTGATCTAGAAATGCAATCGCTACTTCTTTGGAACGAATGTTTATAAGTCCGGTATCGTCTAGAAGGTAATTAACGGCATTTAAGAGGAATTCCTTGTTTCCAAATACCTGTCCGGTGCTTCTGTCGAAACCAAGTTCTTGAGGACCGCTACGACCTACTTCATTTTTAATGACGTCACCATCTGCTATAACAATCATTTTTGTTGGAACACTTGTTTTTTTATTGTCATTTAAATCAAGCGGAGGGATTCGGTTGTTGTAGACCGAAGTGAATTGCCCTTCTAAAAGTACAGCTAAATTCTGGCTACCTTTGTTGAATTTGGCAGGGTCTGGCTTTTGAGTAACAACATCCAAACTGATTTCCTTGGGTGTTCCTTCCAAAGTCGTTAAAGGGGCTGTTTTTAAAAGAACAGTTTTCTTAACGTTTTCAGTTTTGCTTAAAGTGTCTATTTGGTTGGCAAAGTCAAACTTTACCAAATTGGTGTTATAAACAATCGGGTGATTGTCTTCGCTTGTAGCCAAAGGCGAATATGGCCAAGGAAACGGTTTAAATTGTGCCTGGCTACCTTCGCCCATTGCCAATGTCAACGCTGCAGAATACATCGAGCTTGTAATAACAGGGTTGACACGGATACCATATTTAAAGAAGTAGTCAGTTAGGTTGAGATCCATAGGAATTGCTACAGCTGTACCAGTATCGTTGTAAAGGCTATCCTTATCTATAGCAACAGCGTCTACCAACCAAAGGCTTTTTCCACCGTTCATGGTGTATTGGTCCAGAACAAACTTTTCTTCTTCGGTAAATGCTTTTGTGGGTTTTGCCGCAATAACCATGTCGAATTCCTCAAGAGCATCTAAACTCTTCTGAGGTACAGTAGCTACACTGTCTAAAGTAAATGGAGCAATGAAATAATAATCCTTTAGTGTAGATATGAAATCGGCTATATTTTGGTCTGGTAACTCACCGTTACCTTTAAGAACGGCAATTTTTCTTTTTTTAGGGAAAATCAGTTTGCTGAATCCGTCAGCAAAAGCATATTCCAAATGCTGAACAGAGTTGTTGACCAATTCTTGCTGTGTAGCTCCCAAAGTATTTTTTACCAATGGGATTTTTATGGTTACATCACCATAACTAGCCAAAGCCCAAGGAAAAATAACTTCCTGACTTGTTTTACCGCTCTGCTGAACACTTAGTTGCATAGGTGTTAAACCACGTTGGTTAAGTTGTTCAATATTTCTTTCACGAGTTGATTCGTCTTCCAGTGGATTGATAAAACTGAATTTGATATTGCTGTTGTATGAAGCGAACTCTTCCAACATTTGCTTGGTTTCTGCTTGAAGCCTTCTGAACTCAGCTGGGAAATCATCACCTTTAAGGAATACATCTACAATAATGGGAGCATTAGCAGCTTCAATAATTTCTATAACAGCATCACTTAAAGTGTAACGATTGTCGGTAGTAAGGTCGAAACGTTTGTAAATCCCATGGGTAAAGATGTTCAAAACGATAAGTCCAATTGGTAACGGTAAGAAATGAAGCCAAGATTTCATTCCTTTATGCTTATTATTGATTTGCTTTACCGTAAGGAAAATAAAAAAAGTTGTAATACTCAAAAAGTAAATCAGGTCACGGGTGTCTATAACGCCACGCCCCATACTCTTAAAATGAGAACTCATACCTAGCTGTTCAATAAAAGTACTCGATGTAAAATCTCCAATACCTTCAAAACCTATGTAGAAGAAAAAGCAAAGAAATACAGCAGTAATAAAAGCTACAATTTGATTATCACTTAAGGTTGAGGCGAAAATTCCTATTGAGGTGTAAGCCATAACCAAAAATAACAAACCAAAATACGATCCTAAAGTACTTCCCATATCCAAATTACCTGTTGGATTTCCAAGTTGGTAAACGGTATAAACGTAAAGCAGGGTGGGGAGCAGTGCTAAAAGTATAAGTGATAAAGCGCCTAAATATTTTCCAAAAACAATCTGAAAGTGGGAAACTGGTTTCGTTAACAAAAGCTCTAGGGTGCCTTGTTTTTTCTCATCGGAAAAACTGCGCATACAAACTGCAGGGATAAGGAAAATAAGAATCCAAGGCGCTAATAAAAAGAAAGACGAAAGATCGGCAAAGCCATAATCCAAAACATTGAATTCTCCCTTAAATAACCAAAGAAACAATCCGTTGAGCAAAAGGAAAATAGCAATTACCAAATAGCCAATTGGTGAAGCAAAAAATGAATTAATCTCTTTCTTAAAAATGGCAAACATCTACTTTTATTTTTGGTTAGTTGGTGATTAGGGCTAGTTTAAGCTTACAAGTTTATCCACACTCCAAGCTTCAGGTTTGTCGTTGAACAAAGGTTTGGTTTTAGACCACACGTCCTTGAACAAATCCGAATGGCGGTATGCTTCTAAATGAGCTTCAGTTTCCCAAAAGCTATACGTGAAAAATACATTTGTATTGTGCTTATCGCGGTAAAGTTCTAAAAACTGGCAGCCTTCAAAACCTCTTATATATTCTTTTTTCTCTTCAAAATTTGCCAAGAACGAATCGATATTCTCTTCGGCAAAACTCATTTTTACTATTCTTACAAACATATTATACTTTGTTAAAGTTTATGGTTACCGTATCCCTCAGGTTAAGTCCCATAAGAGACGAGGCACTACCAACGGTGGCACTGTTACTTTTATAAACGGCAATTTCAAGGTAGTTAGACGAATTGAAAACAACTAAACCACGTCCTTCATCATGGCGTTTTTCTTCAGGGATATCGAAGTTTACGATATCACTGTAACTGTTATGAATGGTTTTGAACTTATAGTTTCTTGCCGATATTTCATAATCACGTCCTTTCTGGATCGACTCAAAAAACTTGCGTTTAATGTTAGTGATTACATTTCCGTAGTTGTCTATGTAAATAACGCTACCAATAAGTTGTGTTTGCTCGTCATTTACATAAGGTACAATATTCTTGATAGGTTTTATTTGGTTGATGGATTTGCCAATAACCTCTAAGGTTCCTCCTCTTGCAATGTGGCAGGCCACTTTCACAAAAACATCCAGTACAGGAAAACTGCCTTGGGTTTTATCATGAATATTTATTTCAACAATCTTTTCCGGAACAATATCACTACAAATCATACTCATTATTCCATTATTGGCGCAAATAAAGTAATGATCGTCCAGCTTGACAGCAATATGTTTGTTTTCTGGGCTGATTTCAGAGTCTATTCCGATAATATGGATGGTTCCCTTTGGAAAACTACTAAAAGCATTTTGAATGATATAAGCCGCTTCTGGAATATTAAAAGGGGAAACCGAATGCGAGATATCAACAATTCTCACATCGGGTAGTTCACTGTAAATAGCCCCTTTAATAGCACCGGCGAAGTGATCTTTTTCTCCAAAATCAGTCGTTAATGTGATAAAAGGCATAGATGGATTGTTGATATTTTTTTAAAACAATGCACACAAAAATTGTGTAGATTTGTTAAAGGACAAAACTAATAAAAGTCTAAAGATTAATTTAATTAAATCACTCCGCAATTTGAACGAAATAGTTATTGAACTTGAAGAGATTGCCCCAAAGGAGTTTTTTGGAGCACAAAATGTAAATATTGAACTTATAAAAAAATACTTTCCTAAACTCAAAATCGTTGCTCGAGGCAATAAAATTAAAGCTTTAGGGGATGAAGATCTTCTTGAGGAGTTCGATAGAAAATTTTCTATGTTACTGGATCATTATGCCAAGTACAACAAACTAGATGAAAATGGTATTGAGCGTGTACTGACCAGTCAAACAAAGGATGACTATGCGACTTCTGCTGAAAGTGGGGAAGTCATTGTTCATGGTGTTTCTGGTCGTGTTATTCGTGCGCAAACAGTTAATCAACGAAAATTGGTAGAGAGTATGCGTAAAAATGATATGGTTTTTGCCATTGGGCCTGCGGGAACTGGTAAAACCTATACTGGAGTAGCTCTGGCTGTACAGGCCTTAAAGAACAAAGAGGTTAAGCGTATCATTTTAACACGACCTGCTGTCGAAGCTGGGGAGAACCTTGGATTTTTGCCTGGAGACCTTAAAGAAAAGCTTGATCCATACATGCAACCGTTATACGATGCGCTACGTGATATGATACCGGCTGAGAAGTTAGCACATTATATTGAAAACGGAACTATTCAGATTGCGCCACTGGCTTTTATGCGTGGACGTACATTGGATAATGCTTTTGTGATTTTGGATGAAGGACAAAATACCACGCACAACCAGATGAAAATGTTTTTGACACGTATGGGAAAAAACGCAAAATTCCTGTTAACAGGGGATCCGGGGCAGGTAGATTTACCTCGAAGAACCATTTCTGGTTTAAAGGAAGCGTTACTTATTCTGAAGAATGTTGAGGGTGTAGGTATGATATTTTTGGACGATAAGGATGTAATCCGTCATAAACTTGTGAAAAAAATTATTGAAGCGTACAAAAGTATCGAGAATAGAGAGTAATTTTGCGGCATGAACAATACAATTACAGATACTAATTTTGAGTTTCCCGGTCAAAAAAGCTTGTACAAGGGAAAGGTAAGAGAGGTTTATAACATCAATGACGATTTATTGGTAATGGTGGCTACCGACCGTTTATCGGCTTTCGATGTAATCATGCCAAAGGGAATTCCTTATAAAGGGCAGATCCTTAACCAGATTGCAACCAAAATGATGAAGGATACCGAGGATTTGGTACCTAACTGGTTGGTTGCAACACCAGATCCTAACGTTGCTGTTGGGCATTTGTGTGAACCTTTCAAAGTTGAAATGGTTATTAGAGGATACTTGTCTGGTCATGCATCACGTGAGTACAATGCTGGTAAACGTATGCTTTGTGGCGTGTCTATGCCTGAAGGTATGAAGGAGAATGATAAGTTTCCTGAACCAATTATTACTCCTGCAACAAAAGCAGAGCAAGGAGACCACGATGAGGATATTTCAAGAGAGGACATCCTAAGCAAAGGAATTGTATCTGAAGCGGATTATAACGTATTGGAAGACTATACAAGAAAGTTGTTCCAAAGAGGTACTGAAATTGCAGCAGAACGCGGATTGATTTTAGTAGATACCAAATACGAATTTGGAAAGACCAAAGACGGCAAGATTGTATTGATTGATGAGATTCATACTCCTGATTCTTCTCGCTATTTTTATGCTGAAGGCTACCAAGAGCGACAGGATAAAGGCGAAGCTCAAAAGCAATTATCCAAAGAGTTTGTTCGCCAGTGGTTAATCGGTAACGGATTTCAAGGGTTAGAAGGACAAACTGTTCCGGAAATGAGCGATGAATATGTAGGTACTGTTAGCGAGCGTTATATCGAGTTGTATGAAAATATAACGGGAGAAGCTTTCGTAAAAGCCGATACAAAAGATATCAATAGCCGTATTGAAAAGAATATTCTAAACTACTTAGAGACTATTTAGATTTCAATATTGTCTATCCTGATAAAAAGCATCATTATTTAATGATGCTTTTTTTATATTTATAGGGAAAATAAGACAATATGAGTAACTACCACATCAAGCACCTTGAAGAATACTTCCAAGTTTATAGAAAGTCTGTTAGAAATCCCGAAGTATTTTGGGAGGAAATCGCCGAAGAACATTTTATGTGGCGAAAAAAATGGGATAAAGTTTTAAGTTGGGATTTTTCAAAACCAGAAGTCAAATGGTTTGAAGGCGCAAAATTAAACATCACCGAAAATTGTATCGATCGCCATTTATATACCAAAGGCGATAAGACTGCCATTATTTTCGAACCCAATAATCCAGAAGAAGAAGCTGAGCACATCACATACCGACAGTTAAAGGATAGGGTTTGTGCCATGGCTAATGTACTAAAGGATCATGGCGTACAAAAAGGAGATAGGGTTTGTGTGTACCTTCCTATGATTCCAGAATTGGCAATAACCATTTTAGCTTGTGCGCGAATAGGAGCAATCCATTCGGTTGTGTTTGCAGGGTTTTCCTCAACAGCCTTGGCAACAAGAATTAACGATTGCGATTGTAAGTTGGTAGTAACTTCCGATGGTGGTTACAGAGGACATAAAACTATAGACCTTAAAAGTATCGTAGATGAGGCTCTATCAGAATGTCCTGGAGTAGAAACTGTATTGGTTGCAAAGCGTACTGATACAGCAGTAGAGATGGTTAAAGGGCGTGATAAATGGCTTCAACCTTTGTTGAATGAAGCTTATCATGATTTTGTGCCAGAAGTCATGGATGCCGAAGATCCATTGTTCATATTATATACTTCAGGATCTACCGGAAAACCTAAAGGGATGGTGCATACAACCGGTGGGTATATGGTATATACGGCTTACACGTTTAAAAACATTTTTCAATACAGACAAGATGATGTGTATTGGTGTACTGCAGATATTGGTTGGATAACGGGTCATAGTTATATAGTTTATGGGCCGTTAGCTAATGGAGCTACTACGGTAATGTTTGAGGGTATACCGAGTTATCCTGATTTTGGAAGGTTTTGGCAAGTTGTTGAAAAGCACAAAGTGAATCAGTTTTATACAGCACCAACAGCCATTAGAGCACTTGCCAAAGAAGGTATTGAGCATACTGAAAACTACGACTTATCTTCGTTAAAGGTCTTGGGGACAGTTGGCGAGCCAATAAATGAAGAGGCTTGGCATTGGTACGATGATAATATTGGAAAAAAGAAAAGCCCAATCGTAGATACCTGGTGGCAAACCGAGACAGGAGGAATTATGATTTCTCCAATTCCCTATGCAACACCAACGAAACCTACATATGCTACCTTACCTTTTCCTGGAATTCAACCTGTACTGATGGATGAACAAGGAAGTGAAATTAAAGGAAACCAAGTGGAGGGAAGACTATGTATAAAGTTTCCATGGCCATCGATGGCACGTACAATTTGGGGGAATCATAAACGGTATAAGGATACTTATTTTTCGGCTTTTGAAAATAAATATTTTACAGGGGATGGCGCCTTGAGGGATGAGGTTGGTTATTATCGTATTACTGGACGTGTGGATGATGTAATAATTGTATCTGGTCACAATTTAGGGACGGCTCCAATTGAAGATGCCATAAATGAACATCCAGCTGTTGCAGAATCGGCAATTGTAGGCTTTTCGCATGAGGTAAAAGGAAACGCTCTTTATGGGTATGTGATTTTAAGGGAAACAGGAGAATCAAGAGATCACAATAATCTTAGAAAGGAAATTAACCAATTAATTACAGAGCAAATAGGTCCTATTGCAAAACTTGACAAAATTCAGTTTACAAGTGGATTGCCTAAAACCCGATCGGGAAAAATAATGAGGCGTATTCTTCGTAAAATAGCCAATAATGATACTTCAAATCTAGGAGACACCAGCACGTTGTTAAACCCAGAGGTGGTTAAAGAGATTATTGATCATGCTTTGAATAAATAATAGTTAACAGGATTGCATTTTAGCTTAATATAGATAAAAAAACGCCACAAAATTTGTGGCGTTTTTCAATTGTTTTTTATGGATATTTAAAGATCATATGTCTTTTTATACGATACCTGTCTTTCAATGTCATTTATTGTGTCTTCCTTTTTGAATTCGATAACAAGACTGTCAAAATCATTGATGTTTTTTACTTCAGCTTCAGTAACTGATTTAATCTGTTGAGAGAAATCATTAATTAGATCATCCATAATTAATTTTTTATTCGGATTGATAATCTCTACTACAAACTTATTGGTTGGCATAGGATTGCTTTGGTACCTCCAGCTAATGTTTACATCGTCGGCATCAATTATGTTGGCTATAGATTCTTTTAATGAATTTCTACTTGTTTTATATTCTGGTTTTGGGTGTTTGCTGCTGCCAATAGATGTGTCATGAACAGTAAATTCACAGCTGGTTAAACAGATTAAGGCAATTAAAGATGTTAATAGAATTCTGGTTGGTTTGAGTGACATTTTTTTTTTTTAGGTTTATCTATCTGTAGGTGTCTTTGGTGGAATGTTACATTTTTACCTAAAATAGTTACAGATCGACTTAACTATATTATAACGTTTCCTGACGTCCTGTTTACAATCTTTTAAAAATTATCTAAGCTGTTGGTAAAAGAGGTGTCGTTGATTTGCATTGTAATCAACAAACTAAATAATCATTTTATGAAATCAATCTTAAAATCAAGTTTTTTAACAGCTTGTACTTTGGCTTTTGTAGCCTGCAACAATGATGATGATAACAATAGACAAGACAACCAAAATGATGTTTCTCTAGAGACCCATTCTGTAACGCCTAATTTTTTAAAATTAAGCCCTGACTTTGGAGATGTTAATATCTACCCGCTTATTTCTTCTGAAGATCAGCTTTCGGAATCATCAGACTTTGTTTATGGTTCAATGGCAGACGGTGCAGGACTTCTTAAAAATTCAGATGGAACGTTTACTCTAATTAACAATATTGAAGCGGATTATTCTATCGCACGAATAACATTAGACAAAACTTTTAAGCCAGTACATGGTGAATATATCGTAAATGCTACTGCTTCGGCAGAAACTGCACAGTGTTCAGGTTCGTTGGTAACTCCAGAAGAGCACGGATTTGGTCCATTATATCTTTCTGGAGGAGAGTGGGGAGGTGCTTCAAAAGGAGTGTTTGTTACCAATCCATTAAAAGATGCTTCTTCTGCAGGATTTGCTAATATGCTTAATGCATTTGGACAATGGTCTACAGAAAATGCAGTGGTTATTGGTAAAGAAGCCTACCTTAATAAAACAGTTGCTTTCATTGGCGATGATCATTCAGATAATGAAATACCATCTGGACAGTTAGGGATGTATGTTGGAAATGCAGGCGACCTGTATGGTGGTCAACTATTCGGTTTACGAGTTACAGATAGTAATGTAGTTTATGAAATGGATATGCAAGAAGGAGTAAGTTACCCTATGGATTTTGTTCAGCTGGATGAAAAACAAATTGATCTTTTGGATGCCGAGGCAAAAGCAAAAGGTGTAATGGGTTTTTCAAGGTTGGAAGATATTGACTGGAGACGTGGTTCTGCAGCAAACAACAGGGAAATTTATTTTTGTGTTACAGGTCGTAAAAAAGATGGCTTAGCAGGTAAGGGGACTTTCTACGGACGTGTGTACAAAGTGGTTTTGAATGAAAACGATCCAACAGGAGCCGGTACAATTACTTGTGTATTGGACGGTGATTTGCTTAATGGTAAGGCAAAAGCATTCCATAGCCCAGATAATATAGTAGTTACCGAAAACTTTGCTTACATTCAAGAAGACCCTAATGGTTATTTTGATACTGCAGATAAAACGCATTATGCTAGAATGTATCAATACGATTTAAACAGTGGTTCCCTTAAAACTGTATTGGAGTGTGATCAGCAAACGGCAGCATCTCTAGGTTATGGTACTGTTGATTCTCCTTGGGAAATTACAGGTATGATCGATATTTCGGAAACAGTTGGTGTAGATGAAACCTTCTTGGTAATTACTCAAAACCACGGTTGGGAAAACTCAAGTTTTACCGATTCAAAGGCTAATCCAAATGCCGCTTCGAGCGAAGGTAGTGTGTTGTATATAATCAATGGTTTAGAAAGATAGTTGTTTTTATATGTTTATTTTTTTCGTTAAAAAGTCAAAGGCACGTGTTTGTATCACGTGTCTTTTGTTTACGCTTGTTTTTGGTTGTAAAAAGAGAGTGGAAACCCAAGAAAGATCAAAAAATAAAGCCATAGAGGTTATTTATAAAAACGACCTAAAGCATTGTATTGATGCTTTGGATTCATTGATACAATCAGAAGGTAAGGAAAGTGGTCTAAAATATTATTTAAAAGCAAGACAGGCATTCAAACAAGCGGAGCCAGTTTTAGCTTTTGTAGATAAGGATAATTATAAAGCTTTAAATCAACCTAACATTCTAAAAGTTGAAGAAGAAGATGCTACAGACATCAAAATAAAATCACCTTTTGGGTTTCAGGTATTGGAGGAGCAGCTGTTTCATGATGAAGTGAGCATGTTTCAAGTAAGAACAAACGCTGAGGTTACTAAAAACCGATTGAATTTAATTTTAAAAAATACTTTTCTAACATTCAAAGAGCACCATATCATTTGGTTAATAAGAGATGCTATAGCAAGAGTAGCTTTGACAGGTGTTACAGGGTTCGACTCCCCAGTGCTAGAGCAATCCTTAAATGAGGCTCAGTTGGTTTATGGTCGCTTGAATGATATTTTGGAAGGTTATCAATTGCGTTTTAAAGATAAGGTTCTCTATGCTAATTGGGTTAAGGAGCTTCAAGAGACCCAAGAAGATTTAAATGATAGTTTTAATGAATTTGATCGTTATAATTTTATTAAAAACCATACGCATAAGCAATTGGAACTTTTGATTGAAACCGCATCTGATTGGGAAGTGAGGTTTCCTTTTGCTCTTGCATTCAATAATGACGCTTTGAGTTTGTTTTCTCCCAGTACTTTCAACATGTCTTTTTTTACCGATGTCAACTTAGAGAATGAAAAAGCAATGGGAATAGCCTCGTTGGGAGAACTTTTGTTTAACGATAACTCCTTGTCTTTGTCTGGAACTATGAGCTGTGCAAGTTGTCATAACAAGGATAAAGCTTTTTCAGATGGATTAAAAACATTTCCAAAGCAACAGCGTAATACACCAACCTTAAAATATGTTGCTTTACAGCAAAGTTTTTTCTACGATGGTAGAGCTGGTAGCCTGGAGGGACAGATTGTTGGTGTGGTAAATAACGAGAATGAATTCCATACTGATTTAAATGCAATGACCCAGGCTGTCGAAAAAGATACTGCTTATCAAAGTCGTTTTAATGACTTGTACAATGGTGAAATAACTGATGCAAACATTAGACATGCTATTGCTTCATATGTGAGAACTATGGTGAGTTTTAATTCAAAATTTGATAATAACATCAATGGTTTGGAGAACACGTTGAATGATCGGGAAATCCATGGATTTAATCTGTTTATGGGAAAGGCTAAATGTGCCACATGTCATTTTGCTCCAGTTTTTAACGGTACGGTACCGCCAAATTTTACCGAATCTGAATTTGAAGCAATAGGTGTTCCTTCAAACATTGAAAATCAATTAGAAATAAGTCCTGATTTAGGTAGGTATGCTGTTTTCAATACTCTAGAACGCAAACATTTTTTTAAGACTCCTACAATACGTAATGTTTCTCTAACAGCACCTTATATGCATAACGGTATTTATAACTCTTTGGAAGAGGTTGTGACATTTTATAACAATGGGGGAGGAAGTGGATTAGGAATTAATTTGGAACATCAAACACTACCAACAGACTCTTTAGATTTAACTAGCAAAGAAATTGAGGATGTGGTACTTTTCATGAAAACATTAGAGGATAAGCTATTATAAATATCACATTAAGAGAATGTAAAGTGGGCTTAGATGTCCGCTTTATTTTTTACTCTAGCGTAATTATTGCTTAAGAATTCCGTAACCAATAACTCAGATAAAAGTGGTGATTTTGCCAAAAAAAACATGGAACTATTTTTTATCACTTTTGGAGCTTTGTTCTCAATTATGAATCCGTTGGGAACCGTACCTGTTTTTGTTGGATTAACTCAGGATAACACTAAAAAAGAGCGGGCAGTTACGGCCTTTTGGACTTGCATTAATGTGTTGGTGATTTTACTACTGTCTTTTTTTGCAGGCAAGTACATTTTGTCGTTTTTCGGTATTACTCTCAATGCATTAAAGATTGCAGGTGGATTAATCATTGCTTCTTCCGGGTTTGCTCTTTTAACAGGAAAGTTCAGAGAACACAAGGGAATGAAGCGAGAGCGTGTACAGGAAGACATTCAAAATCGAGAACAAATTTCTCTAACACCTTTAGCTATTCCCATGTTGGCAGGGCCTGGCACCATATCGTTATTGATTACCTATAATCAGGAATATGGAGAAATGAAGGATATAGTTGTTATTCTTGCAGCTATGTTACTTACTACGTTTGTCATTTATTTAATTCTAAAAAGTGCACATTTTATTGTGAGGTTTTTAGGAGCGTCAGGAATCAATGGTTTGTCTCGTATTATAGGGTTTATTGTTATAGCCATTGGTGTTGAATATATCATTTCGTCGGTAGTAAACATAATATCAAACATTAAGTTTTAATATTGAGGATAGTATCAAGAATCAATAAAAAAGTACTAATTAATAAACCAAACACACCCAAGGGTGTTTTTTTTTTTTCATGAAAACTAACAGAAAATAGTTTATGTTTTTTACTATGTTTTAAGAATTTGGTAGTTATGGTTGGGGGTGATTTTTTGTATATTTATAAAGCTATTAATCAAATGATTATCCATGAGACAAGTACATGCTTATATGGCTAAGGAGGCAGGAGCTGAATTAGAACCATTTTTATATGATCTCCCCGATTTAGGCAGCGAACAATTAGATATAAAGGTGCATTATTGTGGAATGTGCCATTCAGATTTAAGTATGCTCAACAATGAATGGGGGCAAACTCAATACCCTTTTGTGCCTGGGCACGAAATTGTTGGGGAAGTTGTTGAGGTTGGTCAAGAAGTAAAAGGAGTTAAAGTTGGAGACCTTGTAGGTTTGGGGTGGTATTCGCAGTCGTGTATGAGCTGTTATCAGTGTATGAATGGGGATCATCATTTGTGTGGTACAGCAGAGGGAACCATCGTAGGCCGTCATGGAGGTTTCGCCGATTATGTGAGGTGTCACTGGTCGTGGGCTGTTCCGCTTCCCAAAGGAATTAATATGGCTAAAGCAGGACCTCTACTTTGTGGAGGAATTACCGTGTTCAATCCTATTCTGTTGGCTGGAGTAAGACCTACAGATAAGGTTGGGGTAATTGGAATAGGGGGTTTGGGGCATATGGCACTTAAGTTTTTAAAAGCATGGGGGTGTGAAGTAATCGCTTTTAGTTCACATTCTGAAAAAGAGGAACAAATATTGAACATGGGAGCAACAAGAGTTATAAACTCAAGAAAACCTAAAGATTTGGAAAGCATTGCAGGAAAATTAAACTTTATTTTAAATACAACAAATGTCACTTTAAACTGGGATTCATTTTTGCAAACCTTGGCTCCAAACGGACGATTTCATAATGTTGGTGCTGTTTTAGAGCCCATGGCAATTCCAGCTTTTACTCTTTTGGCAGGACAAAAAACTTTAGGGGGTAGTCCTCTAGGTAGCCCAGCCCTAACGCTAACAATGTTGGAGTTTTGTGTAAGACATAACATTTATCCATCCGTGGAAGAGTTTCCTTTGGATAATGTTAATGCAGCCTTTAAACACTTAGAAGATGGAAAAGCAAGATTTCGAATCGTTCTAAAAGTTTAGGGAATTAGAATCCCCATCAAAAGACCGCATGTGGATGAATTGTAGTACTCCAGTAGTATATTGTTACCTTTTTCTTTGTTTGTTAATAACGTTGCCAGGCGTTTTTAGTGAAGAATATTACGAATTGTTTAATGTTGAGCTACCTCACCATTTTTGGTGGCAATCTTTAATACTGCCATTTCAGCATGGTGTTAAAGGAATGCCGTTGGCTATTCTAGGACATCTTGTGCTTAATATAATTTTATTGTTGACTTGTGGAAGGATAACAGAAAGTATACTAGGAAGAAAAAGGTTTTTGTTTCTAAGCATTGTAGCTTGGGTTGGTTTTACTGCAACAGCTTTTATTAGTGATAAATGGGTTAGTGGAGCCTCTGGTGTTATATGGGCTTATAGTCCATTTTTGTTAATTCCTATTAAGCGTAGTAAAAAGGATTTTAACTATTCCAAGATAGCATTTGTGAGTAAAGGGTTGTTGGTAGTAATGTGGGGATTAATTACTGTCGTCATGGTTTTTGTTCCTCTCGTATTTAATCCAGAACACAAGTTGATGTACACTTTTTTATATGGGAATCTATATCATGCTGTGGCAACTTTTATTGGTTTTATGTTTTATGGGGTTTGGAGAATAATATTGGATAAGTGACATATTTTTTTAGAGTTAAAAAAAAAAACACCCTTTAAACAGAAGAGTGTTTTTCAATACGATAAACGTTTACCTCTATTTAAGAGGTTTATATTTGAATTTCTGACCACCAACAGCTGCTTCAGCCATTAGTCCTCCTTTTGCATGAGTAAACACAGCAATGCCGTCGGCATATTTTGCATCGAAGGAGGCACCAGATTTAAGTACGGTTGCAGAAGCTCCTGCAGCAAAATTAAAATTACCCTCCTTAAATTTATCTAAATCTTTTTGGGTTTCGAAGAAGATAACCTCTATGATAGCTTGTCCCCCAGCTTGAAAACCAACGTCTACCATTTTTAGGCTAGCCATCCCGACCATTTCGCCACTTTCGTAAACAACACCGTTTCCAGAAGCTCCTCCTACAATAAACCCACCTTTTCC
Source organism: Mangrovimonas aestuarii (assembly GCF_028767185.1). Classification (GTDB taxonomy): domain Bacteria; phylum Bacteroidota; class Bacteroidia; order Flavobacteriales; family Flavobacteriaceae; genus Mangrovimonas_B; species Mangrovimonas_B aestuarii. The sequence goes on along the minus strand of NZ_JARACK010000006.1, from coordinate 81,594 downwards.
AACATTAGGAAAAATAACATAACCGGCAGCTTTATCGAAAAAGTCTTTTAAATCAGGATTTTCAGTTAACAGAGTTTCCTTAGCTGTTTTAGCATCATCAATAATTTTCTGGTCTTTGTCGTTTTGAGCGGATAGAGTAGAAGTGAAAAATCCGAGGGTAAAAACGATTAATAGGAATTTTAAATTTTTCATAATGAATATGTTATGGTTACCGAATATAGAACTAAAGGTAATCATTTTGTAGGAGATAATGTTGTTAAAGGCTTGATTTTGTGGTGTTTAGTCTTGAGCTTTTTTATAATCTCTTTATCACTTATTAAAACCATAGGCTAGTTCTTACTGTTATGCATTTTCTTATTTAGACTTTTTTGGAAGATGAAGTTAATGTTTTGAGAGTGTAAGTTATTGATGTATAGTCGTATGTGAGGTTTTAGGTGAGGTTACCGTTCTTTCCAAACCTTTTTTAATTCCAATAAGTTAACGGGGTTTACACCAAGTCCATTTACTTTTTTACTGCTAAAACGTACAACTTCATCATAAAAAAGAGGTACAATGGGAGCCGATTGCATTACCAGTGAGTCCATTTTAGCATACAATTCTTCTCGTTTATCCTCGTTGGTAATTGTAAATGTCTTTTCGTACAAATGGTCAAAAATTTCGTTTTTATAATGGGTGTAATTAGGACCATTTGGAGCAAAGTTTTTGCTGTAGTATAGTGAAAGGTAGTTTTCTGCATCGGGATAATCAGCCACCCAACTTGCCCTGAATAAATCTAGTTTGCCATTGGCTTTGGCTTCTTTTAATGTAGATGCAGGAATAACATCTACGGCTACTTCCAAACCTGTTTTTTGTAGTTCACGCTGAATGTACTCGCAAAAACTTAAATAGTTTGCAGTTGTTGTAATGGTGATTTTTGGCTCTAAAATACCAGTTTCCTGTTTAAATTGTTTGATAAGTGATTTTGCTTTTTCTGGATTGTAACTATAGCCAATCGAGGTGTTGTATCCAGGCAATCCTTTTGGGATAAAACCTCCATTGGCAGGAATGCCAATACCATTGCGTAAATAGGTCATCATATTTTTTCGGTCAAAACCATAGTTTACAGCCTTTCTGAGTAATTCTGATTGAATTTCTGGGACATTACCGTCCATAAAAAACGCTAAGTATTCCGTGTTTAGGTAAGGGCTTTTAATCATATTCACTTTATTGAAATATTGTTCCCTTAAATTTCCGTCTGCAGTTAATATATCATCTTTATAAGAAGCATCCAATCCAGATACAAAATCGATGTTACCCTGTGCAAACTGAAGAAACTCACTTTGTTTATCTGGTAAGAAAGTAATGGCTACAGCTTCGAGAAACGGAAGCGTTTTCCCTTGATTATCGGTTTCAAAATAGTTTTCGTTTTTTCGAAACACTAATTTTATGTTTTCCTCCCAATGCTTAAACTTGAATGGCCCTGTACCAATAGGGTGTGATCGAAAATCCCTACCGTAATGTTCAACTATTTCTTGGGGAACCACGGAACAGTATTTCATGGTAAGCAGCCCCAAAAATGCAGGAAATGGCTGCATTAATTGTATTTGGAATACAGAATCGTTTAGGGCTTGGAAATCGTCTACTTTAGCTAATACCCAACTCCCTGGTGATGCCGTTTGCTTGTCTCGCAAACGATTAAGACTATAAACTATATCATTAGCTGTAACTTTACGAGTAGAATCTTTTCCAAAGAGATGATGTTTATGGAAAAAGACATCATTCCTAAGGTTAAAGGTGTAATTAAGGCCATCTTCTGAAATTTCCCAGCTTTTGGCAATACAAGGTTTAACCCTCAAACTATCATCTGTCTGTACTAATCCATTAAACAATTGATGTGTGGCCCAAATATCAGCTAAATCCTTGGAAAAAGCCGGATCTAAAGAACTTATGTTTTTGTGTTCGTTGTAGCGAAATACCAAATGATTACGATCAGGCTGTTTGCCTTTTGAGCAAGAAAGGCCCAAAATGCTAATGCAACTCACTGAAATATAGAAGATTGATTTTAAAAGGTTGTTCTTTGGGAGTTTTATCATATCATTTATTAATTGTAAATTTGCAGCCTTGGTAAAAATACAAGAATGAACCATAGAAAAAAAGTTGCATTTTATACCTTAGGCTGTAAGCTTAATTTTTCCGAAACATCAACTATTGCACGTAATTTTAGTGATGAAGGATTTGACCGTGTTGATTTTTCTGAATTAGCAGATATATATGTTATCAATACTTGTTCGGTTACAGAGAATGCCGATAAGCGTTTTAAAACGATAGTTAAGCAGGCACAGAAAGCAAATCCAAATGCTTTTGTAGCGGCTGTGGGATGTTATGCCCAGTTAAAACCTCAAGAATTGGCAGATGTAGAAGGAGTGGATTTGGTGTTAGGCGCAACTGAAAAGTTCAAAATTACGGACTACATCAACGATCTTTCAAAGAACGATTTTGGTGAGGTGCATTCTTGCGAAATTCAAGAAGCCGATTTTTATGTGGGAAGCTATTCTATAGGTGACAGAACTCGTGCGTTTTTGAAGGTTCAAGATGGATGTGATTATAAGTGTACGTATTGTACCATTCCTTTAGCAAGAGGTATTTCTCGAAGTGATACACTAGAAAACGTGTTGAAAAACGCAAAGGAAATCTCAGAGAAGGATATTAAAGAAATAGTGCTCACTGGAGTGAACATTGGGGATTATGGTAAAGGTGAGTTTGGTAATAAAAGGCACGAGCACACTTTTTTTGAATTGGTTCAGGCGTTGGATGAAGTAGAGGGGATAGAACGTTTGCGTATTTCTTCTATCGAGCCAAACTTGCTTAAAAATGAAACTATAGATTTTGTTTCTCAAAGTCGTACTTTTGTGCCACATTTCCATATCCCATTGCAAAGCGGTAACAATGATATTTTAAAATTGATGCGCCGTCGCTATTTACGGGAGTTATATGTTGATCGTGTAAATAGAATAAAGGAAGTGATGCCTCATGCATGTATTGGTGTAGATGTTATTGTTGGCTTTCCGGGTGAAACCGATGAACATTTCTTAGAAACATACAACTTCCTGACCGAACTGGATATATCCTATCTTCACGTATTTACCTACTCTGAACGAGATAATACATTAGCAACCCAAATGGAAGGTGTTGTGCCGAACAAAGTTCGTGCAAAACGAAGTAAAATGTTAAGAGGACTCTCTGTAAAGAAGCGTCGTGCTTTTTATGAGAGCCAAATAGGCACTAAACGTACAGTTTTGTTTGAAGGTGAAAATAAGGAAGGTTATATTCACGGATTTACTGAAAACTATGTGAAGGTGAAGACTCCATGGAACCCAGAATTAGTTAATACTCTACAAGAGGTGCAATTAACCAAAATTGACGATGACGGAATGGTTAGGTTTGATTTTGATACTGTGTTGGCAAAGTAAGATGATTAAAAAACAAAAAAAAACCGAAGTATTAGCTTCGGTTTTTTTTTGTATAATTAAGTGTTTGTTATATTCTTACTCCAACAGGTAACAAGCTTTTATACTGCCTATTTTTGCGTATAAACTTAGCGATATCTGGACTGGTAGGAACAACTCTTAAGTTGCGATCTTCAATAAGTTCAAAAACAGCTTTGATAAAGTCATTTTTAAATTCTTCAACTTCAACGTCTTCAGGGATAGAAATTTTTGTCAAAAAAATCTTTCGCTCCTGTAAAGAATATTCAATTTTCGCCAAATGGTCGTCTACTTTTAATTCAAATTGACGTAAAAAATCATTGTCAATAACTTCTGCTGCCTCAATCATTGTGTTCGTAGTTTTTAATAAAAGGAGTTTAAATAGTGAGTACTATTTTTTAATTTGCAGCACAAAATTACGAAAAAAATCTTAATATTTAGGCGAGATTTGTCTAATACGCTATGAATCACCAAATAACACATGTTTATATGATGCCGGGAATGGCGGCAAACCCTACAATTTTTGAACATATAGAATTACCTAAAGAAAAGTTTGAGATGCATTGGTTGGAATGGTTAATGCCCGAGCAAGAAGAGTCTCTTGAAGACTATGCACAGCGTATGTCTAAAAAGGTAGTTTATGATAATGTTGTTTTGATAGGGGTTTCGTTTGGAGGAATATTGGTACAAGAGATGAGTCAGTTTTTAAATGTTAAAAAAATAATAATAATATCAAGTGTTAAAACCAGACATGAACTTCCTAGACGTATGAAGTTGGGACGTTTGACCAAAACCTACAAATTATTACCAACAAAACTATTAGGGGATGTAGAAAAACTGGCTAAATATGCATTAGGTAAAACGGCTTCAAAGCGAGTTGAATTGTATAAAAAATATCTGTCTGTTAATGATAAGCGCTATTTAGATTGGGCCATAGAGCAGGTAGTGTGCTGGGATAGAGAGATACCTATTAAAGATATAGTGCATATTCATGGTGATAAAGACGGCGTTTTCCCAATAAAATATATTCAAAATTGCTTGGTGATTAAGGGTGGAACCCATATCATGATCATCAATAGATTTAAGTGGTTTAATGAGCATTTAGAAGGCTTGATTTGTCAAGAGAATTGCGTGGAAAAAACATAATTTATTTATAACTTTATATAAACTGAACTAATGATGAAAACATTACAGAAAGGGCTGGCGTTTGTAGGATTATTGAGCTTAGCAGCGTTATTTATTTACGCACTCCAGGACGCTCCAACCGATGAAAATTTTGAGTCTAAGCTTATCAATGATTATAATGTTTATGCATTACCTGTTCCAGAGTACTTAGAATTTGCAGGTGAGGCTATGCCTATAAATGATCCAGATATTTATGAACGGATTGATCGTGAATTATTGGTGAATACCTATTGGCAGTCTAATGGTCTTTTATTGTTTAAAAGAGCTTACAAATATTTCCCGACCATTGAGCCTATTTTAAAAAAATATGGCGTACCTGACGATTTTAAATATTTGGCTGTAATTGAAAGCGGCCTTCTTAATGTGGTGTCACCAGCTGGAGCAAGAGGTGTTTGGCAAATCATGCCGGCAACCGCAAGGGAGAATGGTTTGGAAGTTAATGATAATGTGGATGAACGTTATAATTTAGAAAAGGCAACAGAAGCGGCTTGTCAATATTTATTGGAATCAAAAGAAGAATTTGGTAGTTGGACTTTGGCAGCAGCAGCTTATAATGCAGGTAAAAATGGAATATCCAGACGACTTGACGATCAGAATGTGAAGGATTATTACGATTTATTATTAGGTGAGGAAACAGGTCGATATGTGTTTAGAATTGTTGCACTAAAGGAAATTTTAACCCATCCCGATAAATACGGATTTAACTTTAGAGAAAAAGATTTGTATAAAGAGGTCCCTACCTATAAAGTGGAAGTGGATACTGCCGTAACGGACTTTACTAAGTTTGCTGAAAAGTTTGATATTAACTATAAGATTTTAAAAATCCATAATCCTTGGCTGCGTGAACCTTTTCTTAACAATAAATCACGTAAACAGTATTTTATTGAGATACCTGAAAAAGGTCACTACAAATAGAAAATATCTAGTGTACATAAAAAATGCCGGGATTTCCCGGCATTTATATTTCAAATATGTAAAAAGTCCAAAATCTAGAATCTAAATTTTACTTTCTCTTCATGCGTTGCTGTCTGTGTCCGCCATAGTGCTGGTTAGGCATTTGTGCACGCTTCATATTGTCTTTCATCATTTTTATTTGATCTGTCAGCATACCTCTTGAGTCTAGTTTTTGGGCTTCATTCAATAAACGTTGCGCTTCTTGTTTTCTTCTTTTAGTTAAAGCTATTCCAGCAAGGTTTAATTTAGTCATAGCCATATCATGATCCATGGATAGTCCAAGATCTACAGCTTTTTTGAAGTAACGCTCAGCATCATTCATATTGGTTTGTGAAACCATAATGCCATGAAGGTAGTTGTAGTAGCCTTGTTGCTTTTTTACTAAAGCAGTTTCAGGATTCTTTATTTTATTAAGCCACTTTTTTGCACCTTCAAAATCCTGCTTCCTCAATCTCAAAAATGCAAGTAGTATAAACTCATTTTTAAAGTATAGGAATATGAAGATTAATGAAAGCAAAATAAGCATGATACCATTACCTATATAGCCATCTATCATTTGCCAAATTGCATAAGCTATAATACCTGCCGCGATTATAAGTTTTATTATTTTGTTGTACATAAAGTGTTTATTTGGTTTTATATATTGTTTTTGCTTGTTATTGTAGTTGGTGTTTTTTGGTTTTCCATTTGACTTTATGTTATGATACCATAAAGATTAGACGAAATCTTTAAGCGAAACTTATCAAAAAGGAGAGCCATATCTACACATCTGTCGTTTAATTTTGTAAACACAAACAAAAATTCGTTTTCCAATTCATTGGTCATTACATGCTGCGAACCGTCAATATCCTGTTCAATGGTTTGAACCATTTTTTGGATTATATTAAGGTTGTCTCCAATCTTTAGTTTATATTGCAAAGGTTTTTGGGTCAATACAATACAGCTGCAAAGCATTGAAAGAATAACGATATAGTTTTTCTGGCGCCCCATTAAGATGAATTTTCTTTTGGGGTACAAAGAAACTAAAATTTTTACTGAAAAAATATTTTTATAATAAGGTTTGTCAAAGTGAAAACTTGTCGTATATTTGCGCCGCACTTTGGGAGAGTATTCCGGTGCACGGATTTTTAAAAGAATTATTCAAGAAGATAAAGATATTTAAGAAATGAAAAGAACGTTTCAACCATCGAAAAGAAAAAGAAGAAACAAGCACGGGTTTAGAGAAAGAATGGCCTCTGCTAATGGAAGAAAAGTACTTGCTCGTAGAAGAGCTAAGGGAAGAAAGAAATTGTCTGTATCTTCTGAACCAAGACATAAAAAATAATGTTAGCGTAAGTTAATATACTAAAGGTGTTACTTTAAACGTAACGCCTTTTTTTATACCTACCCAAAAGGGATGTTAAAAAAGAATTAATACAACACAATAATTGTTAGAATGCCGAAGAATCCAAACCTTAAATCCGTTTTAATTATTGGGTCTGGTCCCATTGTAATTGGTCAAGCCTGCGAATTTGATTATTCAGGAACACAGTCGTTAAGATCGTTAAGAGAAGATGGTATAGAAACCATTTTGATTAATTCAAATCCTGCGACCATCATGACCGATCCTTCTATGGCCGATCATGTTTACTTAAAGCCGCTAACTACAAAATCGATTATTGAAATTTTAAAGAAACATCCAAATATTGATGCAGTATTGCCAACTATGGGAGGGCAAACAGCATTGAATTTGGCTATTGAAGCTGATGAAAAAGGTATTTGGAAAGATTTTGGTGTTGAGCTTATCGGTGTAGACATCGATGCCATCAATATCACTGAGGATCGCGAACAGTTCAGAGAGTTAATGACCAAAATTGGTGTGCCAATGGCACCTCAAGCTACTGCAAACTCTTTCCTTCAAGGAAAAGAAATAGCACAGGAATTTGGATTCCCTTTGGTTATTAGAGCTTCTTATACATTAGGAGGTGCGGGTGCATCTATCGTTTACAGAAAAGAAGATTTTGACAAACAACTAAGCCATGGTTTAGAAATTTCTCCAATCCACGAAGTAATGATCGATAAGGCCATGATGGGTTGGAAGGAGTATGAATTGGAGTTGTTACGCGATAAGAATGATAACGTTGTAATTATCTGTACTATCGAGAATATGGATCCTATGGGAATTCATACTGGAGACTCTATCACAGTAGCCCCTGCAATGACGCTTTCTGATCGTACTTTCCAGAAGATGCGTGACATGGCTATCAAGATGATGCGTAGCATTGGTGACTTTGCCGGAGGATGTAACGTTCAGTTTGCTGTAAGTCCGGATAATGAAGAAGAAATCATTGCTATCGAGATTAACCCACGTGTATCTCGTTCTTCTGCATTAGCTTCTAAGGCAACTGGTTATCCTATTGCCAAAATTGCATCTAAATTAGCTATTGGTTATACACTTGATGAATTAGATAACCAAATTACAAAGTCTACTTCAGCTTTATTCGAGCCAACATTAGACTACGTAATCGTTAAAATACCACGTTGGAACTTCGATAAGTTTGAAGGAAGTGACCGTACATTAGGGCTTCAAATGAAATCGGTAGGTGAAGTAATGGGAATTGGACGTTCATTCCAGGAAGCACTGCATAAAGCAACCCAATCGTTGGAGATTAAGCGTAACGGTATAGGCGCCGATGGTAAAGGGTATAAAGATTACAATACCATTATTGAAAAGCTTACTCATGCTTCTTGGGATCGTGTATTTGTTATTTACGACGCAATCCACATTGGAATTCCATTAAGTACCATCCACGAGATCACCAAGATCGACATGTGGTTCTTAAAGCAATACGAAGAGCTTTATTTCTTAGAGAAAGAAATTTCTAAGTTCACTATAGATACTATTGAACGTGACCTGTTATTGGAAGCAAAACAAAAAGGTTACGGTGACCGTCAGATAGCTCACATGCTTAACTGTCTTGAAAGCCAAGTATACAGAAAGCGTGAAGAAATGAACATCAACCGTGTATACAAACTGGTTGATACTTGTGCGGCAGAATTTAAAGCGCAAACACCTTATTACTACTCTACATTTGAAAATGAAGTAGAAACAGCAAATGGTGAGCGTTATGCAGCTAACGAAAGTGTAGTTACAGACAAGAAGAAAATCATTGTACTAGGGTCTGGTCCAAACCGTATTGGTCAAGGAATTGAGTTCGATTACTGTTGTGTACACGGAGTATTGGCAGCTGCAGAAGCTGGTTACGAAACTATCATGATTAACTGTAACCCAGAAACGGTTTCTACCGACTTTGATACAGCAGATAAGCTTTATTTCGAACCTGTATTCTGGGAACATATTTATGATATCATTAAACACGAAAAGCCAGAAGGTGTAATCGTTCAGCTTGGTGGACAAACAGCTCTTAAATTAGCCGAAAAACTAGATCGTTACGGTATCAATATCATCGGTACCAGTTATGAGTCACTTGACTTGGCGGAAGATCGTGGACACTTCTCAAAATTGTTGAAGGAAAACGATATTCCTTATCCAGAATTTGATACTGCTGAAACTGCAGATGAAGCCCTTGCAGTGGCCGATAAATTAGATTTCCCAATATTGGTGCGTCCATCATACGTATTAGGGGGACAAGGAATGAAAATTGTGATCAACAAGCAGGAGTTGGAAGAGCACGTTGTAGACTTACTACGTAAGATTCCTAACAACAAATTGTTATTGGATCACTACTTAGATGGTGCTATCGAAGCAGAAGCAGATGCAATCTGTGATGGAGAGAACGTATACATCATCGGTATAATGGAGCACATTGAACCTTGTGGTATCCACTCAGGTGATAGTAACGCAACATTGCCTCCGTTTAACTTAGGAGACCTTGTGATGCAGCAGATTAAAGACCATACTGTGAAAATTGCCAAGGCATTGAATACTGTAGGTTTGATAAACATTCAGTTTGCTATTAAGGACGATAAGGTATACATTATTGAGGCAAACCCAAGAGCATCACGTACCGTACCATTTATAGCCAAGGCTTACGGAGAGCCTTACGTAAACTACGCTACAAAAGTGATGTTGGGAGACAAAAAGGTAACTGATTTTGATTTCAAACCACACTTGGACGGATATGCAATTAAGCAACCAGTATTCTCTTTCAACAAATTCCCTAACGTAGACAAAAAGCTAGGACCAGAAATGAAGAGTACAGGTGAAAGCATCCTGTTCATTGACAGCTTGAAAGAAGATGAGTTTTATAACCTTTATTCAAGACGCAAAATGTACTTGAGTAAATAATAAAACTCAAAAAAATGAATATTCTAAACGCCGACTTTTTAAGTCGGCGTTTTTTTGTTTATCAATTGCGAAGATTATTTTAACTCATTTAAGGGCATTCATATTTTTGTATATTTGGCACAATGAAATATTTAACCTTCATATTATCCTTCTACATTTTGGCACTGAACTTTGTGCCTTGTGGTGATGCTGTCGTGGACAGTAATGAGGTTAAAATTGAAATGTCAAATCATGGAGATGATCATGACCATTCCAATGCTGATCTTTGTTCTCCTTTCTGCCAATGCCATTGTTGCCACGTACATGCGACACATTTTGATTTAGTGGAATATCAGGTTCCGAATTTCGATATTCCGACTAATATTTTCATTCACTTTAATAGTGAGGGCAAAAATTTCACAAGGCCTTTGCTTCAGCCTCCAAGGGTTTAATGTTACAATATAGCTAAGATTTGCTGTGTTCCAATTTTCAATGGAATTAAAGCATATTGTTGAACATTTAATCTTATCTCATGATAAATAAAATCATTGATTTTTCAATCCGGAACAAGTTTGTTATCGGGTTGTTTACACTTGCTATTATAGGAGTGGGGATTTGGAGCATGACAAAAGTGCCTATTGATGCTGTTCCCGATATTACAAATAATCAAGTTCAAGTTATTACCCAAGCTCCTAATTTGGGTACTGAAGAAATTGAACAATTTATAACTTACCCAATTGAGTTGGCATTGGGCAATTTGCCAGACGTAAAGGAAATCAGGTCTATTTCTAGATTTGGTTTATCTGTTGTTACCATTGTTTTTGACGATAGAGTAGGTACATATCTTCCAAGACAATTGGTTTCTGAAAAATTACCAGAAATACAGGAACAGATTCCAGAAGGATTTGGTAAGCCAGCTATTGGTCCTATTTCTACAGGTTTGGGGGAAATTTATCAGTACACTTTAGAAGTGGATAACGCTTTTAGAGATAGATACAGTACTTCAGACTTGCGAACCATTCAAGATTGGATAGTTCGTCGACAAATGGCAATGGTTCCTGGAATTGTAGAAGTAAATGCTTTTGGAGGTGCTAAAAAGCAATACGAGATTACCGTTAAACCTGAAGAGTTAAGAGCTATTGATTTAACTATTTCCGATGTATTTGAGGCGCTGAAGAATAATAACCAGAATACTGGAGCAGCCTATATAGAGAAAAATCATCAAGCAAATTTTATTAGGGGAGAAGGGTTGGCTCGAAGCATTACCGATCTTGAAAATATCGTGGTCAGTAATGTTAATAATATCCCCGTTAAAGTTAAGGATATTGCTGCTGTAACGCTTGGTAGTGCTGTTCGCTATGGTGCTCTCACTAAAGATGGAAAAGGAGAGGCTGTTGGTGGTATGATATTAATGCTTAAAGGTGCTAACTCCAACGAGGTAATTCAAAGTGTTAAGGAGCGTATTGTCCAAATACAGAAATCTTTACCGGAAGGTGTTAGTATCAAACCGTTCCTTGATAGAAGCAAATTGATTTCTAGTACAACCAATACCGTAAAGGGGAATTTATTGGAAGGGGGATTAATAGTGATTTTCGTATTGGTCTTGCTTTTGGGGAATTGGAGAGGCGGATTGATCGTGGCTTCAACGATTCCTTTGTCGCTGCTTTTCGCCTTTATACTGATGAATATTTTTGATGTTTGGGTAAATCTTATGAGTTTGGGGGCTATCGACTTTGGAATTATTGTTGATGGCGCTGTGATAATTGTTGAAAGCACAGTGTTTCTGATGGTGTCTAAACTTTCTAAAATCAAAAAAATCACCTCAGACGAGAGAGATAAAATAGCTTCTAAGTCAACAAAAAAAATGATGAATGCGGCTTTTTTTGGACAGCTTATCATTTTGATTGTTTTCATTCCCATTTTAGCATTAGAAGGTGTTGAAGGTAAAATGTTTCACCCCATGGCCCTGACTTTTATTTTTGCTATGATAGGGGCAATGGTACTGTGTTTAACATATGTACCGATGGTGTCTTCATTCTTTTTAAGGGTTCCGAGAAATACAAAAGATTCCTATGGAGATAAATTTGTTATATGGGTAGAAAATAAATACGAAACAATTCTTAAAATCACTTTAAAACGCAGTAAACTAGTTATGGGAATTGCATTGGGGTTATTTGCAGTTACTATTTTTTTGTTTACCAGAATGGGAGGAGAATTTATGCCTCAGTTAGATGAGGGTGATATTGCTTTTCATGCTATTTTAAAACCCGGAAGTTCATTGTCCGAAACCATACAAACTACCACCAAAATTGAACGTATTGTTAAAGCTGAGTTTCCAAATGAAGTGGAAACTGTTTTGGGAAGAATAGGCGTGGCTGATGTTCCAACAGACCCAATGCCAATGGATATAGCCGATATGTTTGCCATTTTAAAACCTCAGAGCCAGTGGACGGCAGCTAAGACTAAAGAAGAGCTAGTGGATAAAATAAAAGAAGCCATAAGCATCGTGCCAGGAGTAAATTATGAATTTACCCAACCTATAGAAATGCGTTTTAATGAGTTGCTTACTGGAGTGCGGGAAGATGTTGCTATAAAACTCTTCGGGGAGGATCTACAGGTTTTAGCAGATAAAGCTGAAGAAATAGGGAAGTTGGTAAGCAGTGTTCCTGGTGTTGCCGATTTAAAAGTTGAAGCAACTACTGGACAACCGCAAATTTCCATTTATTACAATCGTAATAAATTGGCTCAATATGGACTTCAAATCAACACCCTTAATGAAACGGTACAAACAGCTTTTGCTGGAGGCATAGCCGGAGTTATATTTGAAGGGGAAAAGCGTTTTGATCTAGTTGTTCGTTTGGATAAATCTAAGAGACGGGATATTTCCGATATTCAATCACTTTATGTTACCCTTCCTTCAGGCGCCCAAATTCCGCTACGTGAAGTTGCAGAGATTAGTTATCAGGCTGGGCCCATGCAAATTAGTAGGGATAATACCAACAGAAGAACTTATGTTGGAATCAATATTCGAGACAGGGACGTGAAATCGGTAGTTAAGGATATTCAAGAAATTTTAGATGATAAGTTAAATTTACCACCTGGATATTATATCCGTTACGGAGGTGCTTTCGAAAATTTAGAAAGAGCAAGTAGCCGATTATTATTTGTAGTGCCTTTAGCTCTGGCCTTGATTTTCATATTAATCTATTTTGCTCTAAAATCATTGCCACAAACCCTTATGATTTATTTTGCAATACCGATGGCGACTATAGGCGGAGTACTTGCATTATGGTTAAGGGGGATGCCTTTTAGTATTTCAGCAGGAGTTGGATTTATAGTGCTTTTTGGAGTTGCTGTTTTGAATGGGTTGGTCATGATTAGTGGGTTAAATGAATTAAAAGAACAAGGAGTAACAAATCTTAATGATAGAATTATAGAAGGAACCAAAAGACGTATTCGACCGATTATGTTAACGGCATTGACCGATATATTTGGATTTCTACCTATGGCTATTTCTGCTTCGGCTGGAGCAGAAGTACAGCGCCCTCTTGCAACAGTAGTAATAGGGGGCTTATTTACAGCGACTTTATTAACCCTTATTGTATTGCCTATACTTTATCAGTGGGTTGAAAAGAAAACAGAAAAAAGAGCAATTACTTCAAAGAATAAGCTGGCTTTTGTTTCAGTAATTTTAATTGGGTTATGGTCTTTAAATATTAGTGCACAAGAAGGTATAGATTCGTTAAATACGATTAGTATTGACGAGGCTGTGCTTATGGCTAAAGAGAATTACCCTTTGATGAAAGTAAAGCAGCTGGAAATTGAAAAGCAGGAACAATTAAAACAAACGGCTTTTGATTTAGGTTCAACTCAAATATTTACTGGAGGAGAAGAAATTAAAGGAGATGTGGGAGTTTATACCATTTTAGGTGTTGGTCAATCTCAAATAAATGTGTTTGGTATTGGGGCAAAACGAAAACTACAAGACCGACGAATTGAATTGGCTCAAAAAGGGTATGAATTGTCAGGTTTGCAATTAGAATTGGAAGTAAAAAAAGCTTGGGCCTATGCTTACGAACAGCGGTTAAAATATGATTTGTATAAGGAGTTGGATTCAATTTACACCAAATTCGAAAAGGCAGTGAGTCTTAACTATGAATTGGAAGCTATTTCTAAGTTGGAATATTCTACAGCTAAGAATCAATCGTTTCAAGTCAAATTGCGAAAAGACCAAGCTTATAGAGAGTATGCTATAGCGCTACAGCAACTTAATCTTTGGTTGTTTTCGGATGAGTTTTATTCGGTTACAGAAAATTCTATGGTACAAGATTCTATATCTCTCAATTCAGAAATAGAAAGTCATCCTGCCTTTTTGATGGCTCAAAATAGAGTTGATGTAGCTGCAGCAATTTACAATACAGCTAAAGCCGATAAGTTGCCAAAGTTAAATTTTCAAGGAGGAATTCAAGAGATAAGCGGGAATTCGGGATTCTATAGTTATCAAGCTGGTTTATCAATCCCATTTTTGTCAGGAACTAAAAGAGCTAATGTTAAAACTGCAAAAATTGATAAGCAAATGGCCGAGACTAATCTTGAGTTAAAGCAGCGGGAGGTTAAGATAGCTCTTATTCAGGCACAGCAGCAATACGAGAAGTGGAAGAATACATGGTTATATTACAAAGAAAACGTCTTACCCTTAGCTTTAGAGCAGCGTAGGGGAGCTTTGTTGGCGTATAGTGAAGGAGCCATAGATTATATAGGTTTTATTCAACTAATGGAAAATGCAATTCGTTCGGAAGTAGATGCTATTGAGTCTCTTTCGAAATATTTTGACAGTTTATTTGAGTTACAATATTTTAAACAATAACAATGAATACATCGAAACATATAATAGTCCTAACGCTTGTTTTATTTGTACTTGCGTGCAATAACAAGGAGAATCATTCTAATGAAGATGGACACTATCATGGTAATGAAGTTTCAGAAGAAACAGAAAAAGACCACCATGATGAAGAAGAAATTTTACTGAGTCAACAGCAATTTGAAGCCCTTCAAATGCAAATTGATACAATTTCAAATCGAAATATGTCTAGTTACATAGAGGCCAACGGAACTTTGGAGGTTCCTCCTCAAAATGAGGCGTCCGTCACTTCTGTGGTTGGAGCAAATGTGGTCTCAATTGAAGTTATTGAGGGGGATAAAGTAAACAAAAACCAAGCAATAGCTTATTTATCCCATCCCAATATTATTGAAATACAAACAGAATATTTGAATGCGTTCAGTAACAGTATTTTTCTGAAAAAAGATTTTGAACGTCAAAAGAAGCTGTACGAAGAAGGTGTAGGTTCAGGAGCTAATTTCCAAAGAAGTGAAGCGGAATATTTGGCATCTAAAGCAATGGTAAGCGGTTTGTCTGCTCAATTAAAAATGTTGAACATTAATCCTGTAAAAGTTCAAAACGGAACCATTTATCAACGTGTTGCTTTAAAAAGTCCAATTGAAGGGTTTGTACAAAAAGTAGAGGTGAAAACAGGGCAGTATGTTGAACCACAAACCGAACTTTTTGAAATTGTAAATACACATCATATCCATGCCGATTTAATGGTTTTCGAAAAGGATGTGCATAAAGTTAAAAAGGGGCAAAGTGTTAGCTTTAGTGTACAGTCTGTTCCTGATAAGGAACTGATAGCGGAAATTTATTCTGTAAGCAAAACTTTTGAAGATAACCCTAAGGCTTTGCATGTTCACGCTGAAATTAAAAATAAAACAGAAAACCTTATTCCTGGAATGTATATCCAAGGAAGGATTAAAGCTGATACCATAATGACTCAAGTTTTTCCAGAAAGTGCTATGGTTAAAGAAGGGGAACGTTATTATGCGTTCAAAGCTGTAAAGGAAAATGATAAATGGAGTTTTGAGCCTGTAGAGGTTATACTTGGTGCCAGAGATGGGAAATGGGTCGAAATAAATTTTTTAGAGCCTGTAGAACCTAAAAGTTTATTTGCTATGAATAATGCCTATTATCTCATAGCAGAAATGAAAAAAGGAGAGGCAGAACATTCTCATTAGTCTCAAAAAACAGATAAAAAAACAGCCGGCATGTCCCAGCTTTTTTTGTTTTATGTAAATAGGAACTACTATTTAGGAGTCATAACAAATTCAAAATAGACATTAACTTCTTCGGCGATTTTGCTACGTACTACTTTAGGGATTTTTATATCAAAATCGGAGGCGTAACTCGTAAACCTTCCTTTTATAGTTAATTGGTTTCTATTCTGTGAAATGGTAACTGGGATATCTTGATAGGATTTGGTCTGTCCATGAAAAGTAATATCACCGTCAATCGTGTATTCAGATTGGTTGTTCAATTCACCGATATTAAAGTTCTTAATGGTTCCTTTAAATGTAATTTTCGGATAATTGTCGGATTCAGCATAATTTTCATTGAAGTGTTCTTCCATCAGGGCAACTTCAAACCTAAACCCTTTAACAAGTGCCAATGCAGCAATTTCCCCATTGCTAGTATCAAAAATGGCTGTTACAGTTTTGTTTTTTGCTGCTACGGGTTCAAACGTGGGTACCGATGCTTCAAATCCCACAGTACCTGTTTTTGTAAGATATTTTTCCTGAGCTATAGTACTGGAAAAACACAGAGAAAAAACGATAAGAAATAATATGGTTTTCATGGTATAAGGTTTTTGAGTTATTCTTCTAGCAGCCCATCTTCCTCCCATTGAATAACCGTATCTATCAAATTTTGAGGTAGACGCTGTCCGCCCAATGGCATTAAATAGGCTGGATCTGTACTAGATATGCGATCAATAAGGTCACGGTTTAATACAGCTTCCTTAACATTTGCGTAGGTTGTAAGGGGCATAGGGGCTCCATTTTGTGGAGGGTTGCTATGGCAAACGATACAATTATTGTCAATTATAGTTTTTATATCACCATTATAGGTGACCAATTCAGGTGTATTATTGTCTTCAATTAAATCTGATTCGCTATTGCTGGAGCAATTTAGCATAAAGGTAATACTTATAACAGAGACTAAAATAAAGTGGGTTTTCATGAAAAAATCATATTATGGTTTTGTTTTAAAACGCCTAAATTTATGGTAAATATTTCGTACTTTAACGAATAAATTTAGGCTAAATGAATAAAAAGCGTATATTTATTGTCGGATTGTTATTCGTGATAGGTGTGGTTGTTTTTTACAATTACATATACCAAGACCACCGTAACATTTCTGAAGAAGTTCCCGAATTTACTGTAAATACTCAGGAATTGCATAGTGCTTTCGCATCTCAAAACGATTTAGCTATGAAGAAGTATTTAAACAAAACTATTAGGGTTGACGGTAAAATTACTGAATTGAACCTAATGGATTTGACTTTGAATACTTTAGTGTTTTGTCAATTTGAAGGAAGCCTAAATTCGTCATTTCAAATTAATGAGTATGTTAGCGTGAAAGGGCGTTGCATTGGATATGATGATTTGTTGGAAGTAGTGAAGTTAGATCAATGTACTGTTTTAACCATTAACAATTAACCATTAACCCAAATAACCGAAAAATAATTTTTATGAAGACAAAACTACTTTTTTTATGTTTATTAACTGCCTTTGCTTTGCAAGCACAAACAGAGCATTTTATTGATTGGGAGTTAAATGTCAATGGTGCAGCTGCAAGCTTGACAATTGATGTAGGAGATACAGTTACTTGGACAGTAACGGATGCTATTCCTCACACAGTCACAAGTTTATCAGGGAGTACTCAAGTTTTTGATAGTGGAAATATGAACCCAGGGGATACGTATAGTGTAGTCTTTAATACTGAGGGGGAAAATGATTATCAGTGTAACTATCATCAGAGCACAATGTTTGGTACGATAACTGTTCAAGGAACTATGGGTATTGAAGATAGACATTATTCAGACTTCACTATTTCTCCTAACCCCGTGAGAAACACATTGAACTTAGAATTACCTGGTAATATGGATAATACGTCTGTTGAGATTTATGATGTGCTAGGTAAATTGGTACATAGCCAGTTTTTAGGTAGTTCTTCTCAAGCTGAGCTTAATGTGAGTAGCTGGAATAAAGGTGTTTACATTGTTAGGCTAATGTCTAATGACAAGGTTACGACCAAACGATTTATTAAACAATAAGAATATTTAACCTCAGACAAGCCATTAAAGTACTTTAATGGCTTGTCTTTTTTATTGCCCAACATGAAGAACCTTTGCCTTTTTCTAATACTAATTTTAATTCCTTTTATTTCTTTATCCCAAGACGATTTACTTGATGAGATTGACTCTGATAGTACTTGGACTATACCCGAATCAGCTGTGTTCAAAGGACTGAAAATAGTAAACTTTGAATCTACTAAATTGGCTACAAAAAAGGAACTAATTTTTAATGTGGCCCATCGTTTTGGAAGTGTGAAATATGGTTTAGATACCTTTTTTGGATTGGATGATGCTCTAACGAGATTGAACTTTATTTATGGTATTTGTGATGGTTTCAACATAAGTCTATCACGTAGTTCCTATCAAAAAACTTATGAAGGAGCTTTAAAGTATAGACTACTTACCCAAGAGGATGGCGAATTTCCCTTTACAGTAGTTGGGTATAATTCTTTGACCATAAATACAGCTTTGGAGAAAGATAACCTTCCGAAATTAGAGTTTGTGGATCGTTTGGGGTATACTACTCAATTATTGGTGTCAAGAAAAGTGAATACTAAATTATCCTTAGAGTTGGCGCCTACATTTATTCATAATAATTATGTTGTTATGGATGATCAATCTAATTCTCAATTTGCATTGGGAGTTGGAGGTCGATACAAATTAGGAAACCGTTGGTCTGTTAATGCTGATTATGGCTATAATTTTAGTCGAGCTAGTGATTCCCCTTATAGAAATCCTTTGTCAATAGGAGTGGATATCGAAACAGGTGGTCATGTATTCCAATTGTTGTTTTCCAATGCCCAACCAATGAATACTAATGCCTTTTTAACAGAAGCATCTGGAGATTGGGGAGAAGGTGATATATTTTTTGGTTTTAATCTTACCCGCGTATTCTAGTTTTTATTTGTAAATTTTATCATAAAGGTTTTTGTAAAGGGATTTAATAACATCCCTTTTCATTTTCATTGTTGGTGTAAGTTGTCCTCCGCTAATACTCCACACATCTGGTGTAAGCTCAAAACGTTTTATTTGTTCCCATTTACCAAAGTGTTTATTACAAGAATCAACTTCGCGCTGAATACGGTCGATTACTTCTTGGGAAGCAGCAATATCTGAGTCTGTTTTTCCGATATTTTTCTGTTTACGGTCTATCCATTCTCGGATAAAGTCAAAGTTAGGTTGAATAAATGCAGCAGGCATTTTCTCGCCTTCACCAATAACCATTACCTGTTCAATAAAACGAGATTGTTTGAGTTCGTTTTCTAATAAAGTAGGAATAACATACTTTCCTCCTGAAGTTTTGAACATTTCCTTTTTACGCCCTGTTATTTTTAGGAAGCCATCATTATCAATGAGTCCTTTGTCTCCAGTGTGAAAATATTCTCCAGTCATTACTGAAGCCGTACGCTCAGGATCTTTATAATAGCCCTGCATTACATTAGGCCCTTTTATTAGAATTTCGCCATCTTCGGCAATTTTGACTTCTACATTTCTAATTGGCTTTCCAACGGTACCTATTTTAAACATATGGTTGGCATATTTACCCACAGAAACTACGGGAGAGGTTTCAGTTAATCCATAGCCTTCCATAACCATAATACCAGAGGCACAGAAAATACGTGATAAACGGGGTTGTAACGGGGCGCTACCAGAAACCATAGTATTTAATTTACCGCCTAAGGCTTCTTGCCATTTACTAAATACAAGTTTACGGGCAATGCTTAGTTTGAATTCATACCAAGCCCCATTTTTACCATAAGGTTCGTATTGTTCTCCTAATTCAACGGACCAATAGAATAGTTTTTTCTTAATACCACTAAGCTCTTGGCCTTTTGCATATATTTTATCGAAAACCTTCTCAAGAAGCCTAGGAACGACACTCATTAAATGAGGTTGTACTTCCTTTGTATTATCACCAATTTTATCAATGCTTTCAGCATAATAAATCGAAGCGCCTGCATATTGGTAAATGTAGATAAGAACGCGTTCGAATACATGACAAACAGGTAAGAAACTCAACACTCTTGTTTGATCATTTATTTCAGGAAGACGAGGAATGCTATCCAAGGCATTGCTCACTAAATTATTATGAGAAAGCATGACACCTTTAGGTTTTCCTGTTGTTCCAGATGTGTAAATAATCGTAGCAAGATCTGAAGGCTTTACCTCAGACTTTCGTTGATCCAATTCAGCTTGATTACTTGTGTCTTTTCCTAATTCGAACAGTTCTGAATAATGTTTACAACCTTCAATATGATCAAAGCAATAAACATCTTTTAGTTGAGTATTACCTTTTATGGCATTTACCTTAGCAAGAACTTCTTCATCAGATACAAAACAATACTTCGATTCACTGTGATTAAGAACATATTCATAATCTTCGGAAGATATTGTAGGATAGATAGGTATATTTTGTGCACCAACCTGTAGAATACCAATGTCCATGATATTCCACTCTGTTCTGTTGTTGGTAGAGATGATAGCTATTTTATCATTTTTTTGAACACCCAATTTTAGAAGAGCTCTGCTGACCGCATTGGCTTTGTCGATATATTCCTTTGTAGATGTTTTTACCCATTTTCCATTGTATTTTGTGTTAAGGGCATTGTCTAAATTATAGGTTTCCAATTGGTAATATGGAAAGTCGAAAAGACGGGTTACTTCGGTCATATGTACTGTTCAAGTTAGGTATACTGCAAAGTATGAAATTCTAACTCATTTTACAATACAAAGACAAATCCAGTGAAACTTTATAAAAAGAGTGTTCTTAAGTGGTTTTAAATCAAAAAGTTCAATAATTAATTTTAGATTGTAGAAATTAACCTTCGTCTATAAGTTGTTTGATTAAGACACTTTTTAATAGATAAATCCTAGCTTTTTTTACAAGACTGCCTTCTAAATCGTAACTCACTATCAAAGGTACTTCTACCTTTTTTTTTGTAGCAGGGATTCCCAAAAATTCCCCGATATGTCGACCTTTAAATGTAGCTTCTAAGAGAGCTTTATCATCGGTTACAATTGTGTTTTCAACTATTGCTTGAGCGTCAAAGGCTTCATGGTACATATAATGGAGCATTTTCCCGATAGCGTCTCTGCCTTTGGTAACTTCCATGGTATGCATGTCTGTGAATTCGGCATCTTCGGTCAAGTACTCTGGGCTATGAGTTTCAAAATACTTTTCTACAGGTTTCATGAGTTTTCGGATTAGTTTGATGAATGTCGAGTAGATTGTTTATGAAAACCGGTAGAGTAGAGTTATATAAATTTAATAAAAACCCTGATAATAAAGACTATAGCAGTAGAAATAAAAAGCTGCCTATTTAGGCAGCTTTTTATTCTTAAGATTATTTGTGAGATTCAATCCACTTTCTTGCATTAATGAAAGCTTCTAACCAAGGCGAAACTTCGTCCTTGCGACCGTTAGGGTAATTAGCCCAGTTCCATTGGAAAATAGAGCGCTCAATGTGTGGCATAGTTACCAAGTGGCGACCAGTTTTATCACACATCATAGCTGTGTTGAAGTCAGATCCATTAGGGTTTGAAGGATATGCTTCATAACCATACTTGGCTACAATATTGTATTGATCTTCACTTAATGGTAAGTTGAATTTACCTTCTCCGTGTGAAATCCAAACCCCTAAAGTAGTTCCAGCTAGTGTTGAAAGCATTACCGAGTTGTTTTCCTGTACCTCTACTGAAGTAAATGAGCTTTCGTGCTTATGCGAATCGTTATGGTGCATTTTCCCATGAACATCATGGTCAGGGTTAATTACTTCCAGTTCCATGAATAACTGACATCCGTTACAAATACCAACAGATAAAGTGTCTTCGCGTTTAAAGAAGTTTTTAAGTGCTGTGTTGGCCTTTTCATTGTAAAGGAAAGCACCAGCCCATCCTTTAGCAGAACCTAATACATCGGAATTGGAGAATCCTCCAACAGCACCAATGAATTGGATATCTTCAAGCGTTTCACGACCAGAAATTAAATCGGTCATATGAACGTCTTTTACATCAAACCCAGCTAAGTACATGGCATTTGCCATCTCACGCTCTGAGTTACTTCCTTTTTCCCTTAAAATAGCTGCTTTAGGTCTTGGTTGAGAACCGTCAATTTCTGGTTTTTTACCAGTAAAGTGGCTTGGGAAATAATACTGTAATGGTTGTGCTTTATAGTTTTCAAAACGAGCATCGGCCAAGTTATTGGCTGTTTGTTTTCTGTCTAACAAGTGAGAGGTCTTGTACCACATATCACGTAGACGAGAAACAGACATGGTAAACACATCTGTATTGTTAATGATACTTAAGATATCACTGTTTGTAACAGATCCAATGTTGAAAAACTCAACATCTGCATTTTTCAAAGCAGTTTCAATAGTGTTGTCTATGGCTTGAATTACGATACCAGCATTTTCTGCAAACAAGATTTTGAATGAATCTTGTTCGTTAAGAACTGTAAGATCTAATTCAGCTCCAAGGTTTACATCTGCAAAACACATTTCCAACAAAGTGGTAATCAAACCTCCTGAAGCAACATCGTGACCAGCTACGATTTGACCATCTCTAATTAATTGTTGGATAGTGTTGAAAACAGTTTTTACGTAAGCAGTATCGTTAATATTAGGAGCTTCATTTCCAATTTTATTCAATATCTGAGCAAATGAACTACCTCCTAGTTTAAAGTTGTCTTTCGACAAGTTGATGTAGTAAATGTTGCCACCATCTTTTTGCAATACTGGTTCAACAACTTTATTGATGTCATTACAGTTTGCAGCAGCAGAAATAATAACAGTTCCAGGAGAGATAACCTCTTCGTTAGCATATTTCTGCTTCATTGATAATGAATCCTTACCTGTAGGTACGTTAATGCCCAAATCGATAGAGAATTCAGAAACAGCTTTTACCGCTTCGTATAAACGAGCATCTTCACCTTCGTTTTTACAAGGCCACATCCAGTTAGCTGAAAGTGTTACACTTTTTAACCCATCTTTAAGTGGTGCCCAAATAATGTTCGTTAAGGCTTCAGTGATACTGTTTCTACTACCTGCTATTGGGTCGATCAATCCAGAAATAGGAGAGTGTCCAATAGAAGTAGCAATACCTTCCTTACCTTTAAAATCCAATGCCATTACACCACAGTTGTTAAGTGGTAATTGCAATGGCCCAGCACACTGTTGTTTGGCTACTTTACCGCCAACACAACGGTCTACTTTATTTGTTAACCAATCTTTACAGGCTACAGCCTCCAATTGTAATAATTGATCTAAATAGTTGTAAAAATCTTCTTTGTTATAGCTAACATCATTATAAGTACGATTTATTGTTGTATCGTACATATACGTTTTTGGAGAGCTACCGAACATATCGCTTAAAGCCAAGTCCATAGGCTTATTACCTTTAGTAGCCGACTCAAATGTAAATCTATCATTTCCTGTCACATCACCAACAGTGTACATTGGAGAACGCTCACGGTCTGCAATTCTATGAAGGTTTTCTAAGTGCTTTTCAGCAATTACCAATCCCATACGTTCTTGAGATTCGTTTCCGATGATTTCCTTGTCAGATAGGGTAGGGTCGCCAACAGGAAGTGCATCCAAGTTGATTTTACCTCCAATTTCTTCTACCAATTCAGAAAGACAGTTAAGGTGTCCACCAGCACCGTGATCATGAATAGAAACGATATGGTTTTCATCGCTTTCCACCATACCTCTAATGGCGTTGGCAGCACGTTTTTGCATCTCTGGATTAGAACGCTGAACGGCGTTTAGTGTAATCCCTGAATCCAATTCACCAGTATCGGCCGATGATACAGCAGCACCACCCATACCAATACGGTAGTTTTCACCACCAAGGATAACGATTTTATCTCCTTCTTTAGGAGTGTCTTTTAAGGCTTGATCTACTTTACCGTAACCAACACCTCCGGCAAGCATGATAACTTTATCGAAACCTAGCTTTCTAGCTTCCTCTTCATGCTCAAAAGTAAGAATGGAACCAGTAATAAGTGGTTGACCAAATTTGTTACCAAAATCGGAAGCACCGTTACTTGCTTTAATTAAAATGTCCATTGGGGTTTGGTATAACCAATCACGCTCTTGCATGCCATTTTCCCAAGGACGATTTTCTTCCAATCGGGAATAAGATGTCATATAGACAGCAGTACCAGCTAAAGGAATAGATCCCTTACCGCCAGCTAAACGGTCACGAATTTCTCCCCCTGATCCAGTAGCAGCCCCGTTAAATGGCTCTACCGTTGTTGGGAAGTTATGGGTTTCGGCTTTTAGGGATATTACTGACTCAAAATCCTTAGTCTGGTAAAATTCTGGTACATCTGCACGTTTTGGTGCAAACTGTTCTACAACAGGGCCTTTAATAAAGGCTACGTTGTCTTTATATGCAGAAACAATGTCGTTAGGATGTTGTTTAGATGTTTCCTTGATCATTTTGAACAGGGAAGTTGGTTTTTCCTCACCATCAATAACGAATGTTCCGTTAAAGATTTTATGACGACAGTGCTCTGAATTTACTTGAGAGAATCCAAATACTTCAGAATCGGTCAACGGACGACCAATTCGTTCAGACACTTGGTTTAGGTATTCAATTTCTTCTTCATTTAAAGCCAATCCTTCTTTTTCGTTATAAGCAGCAATGTCTTTAATTTCCAAGATAGGTTCTGGTTGGATATCAATGGTAAAGGTATCCTGGTTCAAGCCGTTGAACTTCTGAGAGATCATCGGGTCGTACCCTTTAAAATCTTCAGCTACGGCTTCGAATTCTTCAATTCTTATAATACCTTCAATCCCCATGTTTTGGGTGATTTCCACAGCATTGGTGCTCCAAGGTGTGATCATGGCTGCTCTTGGCCCAACAAAAAAGGCGTCTAGGGACGCCGCATCTATTTTAGGTTGATTGCCAAAAAGCCAAGTTAGTTTTGAAATAGTCTCAGTAGATAATTCTTCTGCTGTTTGTACGGCAAATACCTTACCGCTTACGTTTCCAAAGAAATGAATCATTCTAAATGTGTGTTTGTGTCTGCTGTTTAGACAGTTATTTTGAAAGTGCAAAAATACACAATTTGTGGATTAAATGACTATTAAATTACTGCTAAAAAATGCGTGATAAAATTCCTTTTACCGAGGGGTAATAAGAGCGACCAAAAAGGTTTAAGTGTACCAACAAATAATAAAGTTGGTAAAGCTGAATCCGCTCTGAAAAATACTGTGTTTTTGGAAAATGTCGATGGTACGCCTCATAAAAAGACTCTGAAAACCCACCAAACAATTTGCTCATGGCAATATCTACTTCGTTGTGTCCGAAATACACAGATGGATCGATGAGGTAAGGGGTACCGTTTTGGTCAATCATAAAATTACCACTCCAAAGATCACCATGGAGTAGTGAGGGAACAACTTCAGGCATTAATTCTTTACAAACCGATGCCATTGTATTTATTTGAGGTATGTTTGAGAAGTTTAATAATCCTTTCTTTTCAGCTGTTTTTAATTGTGGAAACAAGCGTTCGTTGATGTAAAAATCTATCCAATTATCGTGGTTGGTATTCGATTGAGGCAGTGAACCTATGAAGTTGTTTTCTATGAATCCGAAATTATCCGAGGTGATTTTGTGTAAAGTAGCCAAATCATGCCCTAACCGCTCTTGATTGTCTGATGTTGGTGTTTTTGAATTGATACACTCCATTACTAGATAAGCTTTATTGTCGAGTATTCCTGAAGAGTAGATTTTTGGAGTAGCAATAGTTTTGGTACTGGCAATGGTTTTCAATGCTAGTTTTTCAGATTGAAGTATTTGATGTCCCAATTCACCATTATGTAGTTTTATAACTAATAATCTCGAAGGTGTTTTGAGTTTGAAAATACTTGAAATATCACCACCAGGCATAGTACTGATTTCTAAAACAGTCTCTTCTAAAATAGTGCTTAACTTTTGAATAAGATCTTTGTCTAACATAGCTCTAAACCTAATAAAAAAAGAGGCTTTATAAAAGCCTCTTTTCATACAGTGATAGATATGTTTACTGAACTACGAGTTTTTTGGTCGATGTTCCGTTTGTCGATTTTAATTTTATTAGATAAACACCGGGAGACAAATTAGAAATATTAAGTCTGCTATATTTTTCATCAACAGTACCGTATAAAACTTCTTTTCCCAGAATATTGTAAATAGAAAATTGAGTTTTTATATCAGTTTCTATGTTCAAATGTTCTCCATTTACGGGATTGGGATAAATCTTAATCGGAAGTTTTGACTGCAGATTTTTAGATGGTAAACTGCCCCATTTATTTTCTGCTTTCGGACCGCCCCAAATAACTGTCGCCAAATATGGATTGTCTATAAAAGGGTTTCTATTACCTTGAACTTTGCTTATTTCATTGTTTCTGTGTTCTTCAAATGGAGAGACAGGGTCTTCTGCGTTCCATTGAAGAAAAAGCTCTAAGTCACCAACATCGTTAATCGACTCGTTGTAACGAAGATTCATATACAATATCATACGTGCTACATCTCCTTTCCATTCGTCTCCGGGATACCAAGCATTGTTTTTAACAGTGTAGCTTCCAGAACCATTGGTATATGGTTTGTTGCCACGACGTGAATTGATTCTGATATCGCAGGATCTCAGGTGATGTAAATCACCTTTAGCAGTGTTATTTATAAGAGATTGTGGATAGATATGCTCGGTGTTGAATGTTTGCCTTGAGTAAGAGTTAATACCCGATTGATATTCATTTTTGCTACGGCTTTCACCACTGTAGATAAGAATAACATTTTTAGAATTTGATAAATCCTTGTCAGCAATGTACAGGTATTTATGTCTTTGAGCATAGTCTAAAAACACAGAGTGCTTGGCAATAGTTTCCGCCGCAAGATCTTCATAAAGGGTGTTTCCCGATCGGGAGAAACTCACGTTTGTATAATAGTCAGCTAACTCAGCCGGTGGGTTGAGTTGTGTGAATCCCTTAAGGGAAATGAAAAAAAACAATACAGTTAAGTACAGTTGTTTCATTCAAGGTTGGTTTGGTTGATTATTGTTTACGCTTTAAAAGGGCCATGTAAAATCCGTCGAAACCAGATTGGTGGGCCAAGACTTTTTCGTCTTTTACAAAGGTAAAGTCTTTATTTGAGTCTAAGAAATATTTAACCTGATCCTGATTTTCAGAAGGAAGGATAGAACAGGTAGCATAAGCCAACATTCCTCCTGGTTTTACCATTTTAGAGTATTGGCTTAAAATGTCCTTTTGAGTTTTTTTAATCGTATCCAAAAATTCGGGTTGCAATTTCCACTTAGCGTCGGGATTTCTTCTTAAAACTCCAAGTCCAGAACAGGGAGCATCGATTAATACGCGATCGGCTTTGTCGTAAAGTTTTTTGATAACCTTAGTAGAGTCGATTTCCCTTGTTTCAATATTATGAGCGCCGTTACGTTTTGCCCGACGTTTAAGCTCTTTTAGCTTATTACCATAAATGTCCATAGCAATTACTTGTCCTTTGTTTTCCATCAGGGCAGCTAAGTGAAGTGACTTTCCTCCGGCACCGGCACAAGTATCTACAACACGCATTCCAGGTTTTACATCTAGGAATTTTGCAACTAATTGAGAGGATGCATCCTGTACTTCAAAAAGCCCATTTTTAAAGGCATCAGTTTTAAAAACATTTGCACGTTCTTTTAATCGTAATGCATCTGGGAACTCGTTTATGAATTCTGTTTGAATATCAATATCGTGTAATTCCCCTTGAAGGGCTTTTTTATCTGTTTTTAATGTATTCACACGAAGAATTACATCTGCTTGTTCATTAAGAGCTGCGATTTCTTTAGTCCAAATTGATTCACCCAATTCTTTGACTCCTAATTCGTCCATCCAATCAGGAATAGATTCACGATAGACTCTGGTTTTAGAAAGTTCGTCAAAACGACCTTTAATACGGCGAACAGGAGTTTGGGTGAAGTATTTCCAATCAGGTAGTTTTATACCTTTCAAAACAGCCCAAACCGCAAAAAGACGCCAAAGATTATCTCTGTCGAAAGGCTCCTTAACATCAGCGATTTCAGCATAAAGACGTTTCCAACGAACAATATCGTATGTTGTCTCCGCTATAAAAGCACGGTCGCGGCTTCCCCAGCGTTTGTCACGCTTAAGAAGTTGTTCTACAACTTTATCGGCATATTTTCCTTCATTAAAAATTTGATGTAAACCATCGATAAGTGCAAAGCAAAGATTTTTATGTAATCGCATGATGAAAATTTAAGGATGCAAAGGTACGTCAAAAGGTACGAATTCCTGTAAGGATTTAATTTTTAAGGCCTATATTGATCGAAAATTTTATTGATGAAGTTTATTTATACGTTTTTGTTGATTATTGCAGTTGTGTCATGCAAGACAAAAAGTGCTTTCAAATCTATAGTTTTTACACAAGTTGAAGTAGAAACCCTTATAGAAGATCCCTTGCTTAATGTTAGAGCTTTAGAGGTTTATAAAGACAAAGTGTATTTTGCAACAAGTAGGGGAGAAGTAAAGGTGATTGAAGCGGGTAGTATCAAAGAATTGTGGCCTGTTGATACTTTGAATCATCCAAATTTTAGAGCTATGGCAGTAACCAATGAAGCGGTATTTACTTTGAGTATTTCCAGTCCTGCTCTATTATATCGAAATGGGAAGTTGGTTTATAGAGAGGATCACCCCAAAGCGTTTTATGATGCCTTGGAGTTTTGGAATGATAAAGAAGGTATTGCCATTGGAGATCCAATAGGTGGTTGTATGAGTGTAATAATTACTAGAGATGGTGGTTTTACTTGGAAGAAGTTGTCTTGCGATGCATTACCTGTTGCTAAGGAAGGAGAGGCAGCATTTGCTGCTAGTGATACAAATATTTCAATTCAGGGAAATAAAACATGGGTGGCAACAGGCGGTAAACATAGTAGGGTGTTATTTTCAGGAGACAGAGGAAAAACTTGGGAGGCAATAGATACTCCAATCGTTCAAGGAAAGGAAACAACAGGAATGTATTCCATTGATTTTTATGATGAAAAAATTGGTTATGCCATAGGTGGTGATTATACAGAACCAGATGCAAACAGTGGCAATAAAATAGTTACTAAAGATGGTGGTAAGACTTGGAGTTTGGTTGCAGATGGGCAGAACCCAGGCTACAGAAGTTGTGTGCAATACATTCCAAACAGAAATGGAAGAGAGTTGGTTGCTATTGGGTTTAAAGGAATAGATTATTCCCATGACGAAGGTTTAAGTTGGAACCACTTGAGTGATGAAGGCTTTTACACTATTCGGTTTTTAAACACTAATCAAGCTATCGCTGCTGGAAACGGCAGAGTTGTTAAGTTGCATTTTAAATAATAAAGACACCAAATAGGTGCCTTTTTCTGTTTATGGTTTATCTCGGTGTTGTCTTCGTTTATATTCTTCAAACATTTTACGTTTAAATTCGTCTTCAGCTTTAAAAAGCAACACTATTTTTTTTGATGGTAATACTTTCTTCAAATCTTTGACAAGGTTACTATGCAGAGTACGTTTTTTATTCTCCATAGCTTCCATTTCACTTAAAAGAGCTTCTGCTTCAGCCTCAGTGAGAGCATCAACATCAACTGTTTTACGTTTTTCGTGCATCTGCTCTCTTAATTGATTGTTTTGTTCTTTGAAAGCATTATATATAGGCCAAAACTGTTGTGCTTCCTTTTCGCTAAGATCCAGACGCTCCGTAATAAAAGCAACCTTAAGAGAATTAATTCGATCTTTTTTTGATTGCGCAAAAGAGGTTGCGGTTATTAACAAGGTAATCACTAGTAAGCTAAGTTTCTTCAGGGTCATAGTATTATTCATTAGTAAGTTCGTCTACATCTAAGTTATCCAGTATATAGTTTTCTATTGAATTGTCTGACAACGTTTGTTGTAAAACAACAGCTTCGAAATCATCTTTTATTAAAGTGTTTAATTGAGAGTCGTCCCAATCTATTTGAAACACATAATTTTCGAGAGCAGACTCGTTAATTGATCCAAAAGTAGCAGATTTCGAAAAGGGCTTCAAACCAAAGAACAACAAAAATATAGCCGCTACAGCTGCTGCAGAATACCATATTTTTTTACTGAATAAGGGGACTACCTTTTGCTCTTTTTTGGCTTCTATCTTACTGAAAAGTCTAGCTTCAAAGTTCTCAAAATAATTATTAGGTACTTTAAGGCCGGAATCGGTTACAGAGCTTTTAAGTTTGGCTTCCAAAAACAGTTTCTCATCAAGATTCTCGAAATAGTTATCAGGAAGCATAAAGCCGTGGTTATTCTCGTTATATGGAAGATTTTTTTTCATTGTTTAGGTAAGACTAATTTATTGTCTAAAGGTTTAATTTTCCGTGAGATATGTTTCTATTTTTTTTATGGCCAAATGATAGGAGGCTTTCAATGCACCTTCACTGGTTTCTAGTATTTCAGACATTTCCTTATAAGTTATCTTCTGAAAGTATTTCATGTTAAATACCAATTGCTGTTTGCCTGGTAGTGTAGCAATGGCCTTTTGTAGTTTTAATTGTATGGCATCGCCTTCAAAATAAACATCAGCAGTTAGGGCATTTACCATACTTTGTTGGTTTTCTTCATCGCTAATATATAATTCTCTGGAACGTTTTTTTAAAAAGGTAAGCGATTCGTTGGTTGCAATTCTGTACATCCATGAAAAAAGTTTACTATCACCTTTAAAACCATCAATACCCTTATAAACTTTAATAAATGTATTTTGAAGTACATCGTCTGCATCGTCATGTGATTTCACAATATGGCGGATATGCCAATACAAGCGTTCCTTGTATGTGGATACCAATATGCTAAAGGCTTGCTCTCTTTCAGTATCAGATTGGAGCTGTTCA
Source organism: Mangrovimonas aestuarii (assembly GCF_028767185.1). Classification (GTDB taxonomy): domain Bacteria; phylum Bacteroidota; class Bacteroidia; order Flavobacteriales; family Flavobacteriaceae; genus Mangrovimonas_B; species Mangrovimonas_B aestuarii. The sequence continues at coordinate 50,655 of NZ_JARACK010000006.1, read as the reverse complement.
ACAAGTGCAGACTCTTCTATCACAGTTGTGTTTTGTAGTATGACAGTATAAATTACAAAAAGTTTAAAAGCGCTAGAAAATTATTTAGTATAACTATTTAGTTTAATACTGCTATTTAATCTTTAACTTTTGAATGACAAAAAGGGTATAATAATGAAATCAATGAAAATAACCATAGAAGTTACAGTTTCGGCTGACTTAAATAAAGTTTGGAAGTATTACTTAGAACCGGAACACATCGTTAAATGGAATTTTGCTTCAGATGATTGGTGCTGCTCATATGCTGAAAACGATTTAAGGGTAGGAGGACAATATAAGGCTAGAATGGAAGCCAAAGATGGAAGTTTTGGATTTGATTTTGAAGCAATTTACGATGAGGTTTCTGCATTAGAACGAATTAAATATACAATGCCTGATGGGAGAGTTGTGGTAACCAATTTTGAAGATGATGGTGGTAAAACGAAAGTTAAAACAACTTTCGATGCGGAAAAACAAAACCCAGTGGATATGCAACGAGATGGCTGGCATGCAATTTTGAATAACTTTAAAGCATATACCGAATCTAATTAATCAATTCTGTTAAAAGAGTAAAACATCTATTATCAAGTATGGATTTTCAAAAGATCATGAACATACGACAGTATAAAGCATCAGATAAATCTACGTTGATAGAGATTTTAAAGAAGAATGTTCCCGAGTATTTTGCCGAAAAGGAAATTGAAGATCTTAATCAATATTTAGACTACGGTGTTGAGGAGTATTTTGTCGTTGAGATTAATGGCGAAACTGTTGGAGCCGGAGGAATTAACTTTAAAGACAACCGAAGGATAGGTATAATAAGTTGGGATTATATTAAACCTAAATATCATGGTATGGGTATTGGGCGAGCTTTACTGAAGTATCGTTTGGATACTATCTCTAAAAGAAATACAATTAAAAAAGTTATTGTAAGAACTTCACAGAAAACGTATCCATTTTATGCAAAAGGTGGTTTTGAGGTGAAAGAAATTGTAAAAGATTATTGGGCAGAAGGTTTTGATTTATATTATATGGAAATGTCTGTAAATCGTGGGAAATAATCAAAAAAGTATTGACAGAAATTACGTTTTCTGAAAAGGTTAAACATCGTGCATAACTAAACTTTAACAGTTTAAATGTTTGATTTAGTTTGTTTTACTTACATTTTTTGTTTTACTTTACAGTAAGAAAACTGCCAAGGAGGTAGTAATCCCCAAAAGAAAAGGATAGTTTGTTCTCAACAAGCTATCCTTTTTAGGTTTTTAAAAAAGAGTGTTTCTTAATTATTCGAAACTTTGCATATCCACTAGTCTTTTATAAGCTCCATTTTTAGCGATAAGGTCGTTGTGTGTACCTTGTTCTACTATGCTTCCCTTTTGCATAACAACAATCTGGTTAGCATTTTGAATAGTAGACAATCTATGAGCGATAACTAGCGAAGTTCTATTTTTCATCATGTTCTCTAAAGCCACTTGTACCAAACGTTCGCTTTCGGTGTCTAAGGCAGAAGTAGCTTCGTCCAAAATCATAATAGGCGGGTTTTTAAGAACTGCACGGGCAATGCTTAAACGTTGTTTTTGTCCACCAGAGAGTTTGTTTCCTGAGTCTCCTACATTAGTATTTATACCTTGAGGTAAATCTTTAACAAACTCCCAAGCATTGGCCACTTTTAATGCCTCGATAACTTCTTCGTCAGACGCTTCAGGTCTACCTAGAAGGACATTGTTTTTAACCGAATCATTAAATAGGATGGAGTCTTGGGTAACTAGTCCCATAAGTTGTCTAACATCTTTTTTCTTGATGTTTCTAATATCATCACCATCTATGGTAATACTACCTACAGTAACGTCGTAAAAACGGGTTACCAAATTGGCTATAGTACTCTTACCACTACCGGATTGTCCTACCAAAGCCACACTTTGACCTTTCGGGACAGTAAGAGTAAAGTCTCTTAAAACTAAATCGTCCTCATATTTAAAGGATACATGGTTTAGGGAAATATCAGAATTAAAGTCGGATTTAGAAATGGCGTTTGGCTTGTCTTCGAGGGGTGATTCCGTATGCAGAACTTCCAAAACCCTGTCGGCTGCAGCATTACCGGCTTTTACCTTATAGCTGGCTTTACTAATATCTTTTGCAGGAGTAAGGATTTGCCATGCTAACCCCATATAACCTATAAAAGCCCCGCCAGATAGACTTCCTTCCACCAACACCATAGTTCCTCCATACCATAACAGGATGGCAATGGTTACAATTCCCAAAAACTCACTGGTGGGGGATGCCAAATTTTGACGATTTGTTAATGTGTTGGAGAAGTGGTAATACCTAGATGTGGATTCCTGAAACTTTTCGTTAAAACGATCTTCAGCATTATAGCCTTTTATTACTTTCAATCCGCTAAGTGTTTCTTCTAAAGTTGAAAGGAAAGTACCTTGTTCGCGTTGTACCCGATCAGATTTACGTTTTAAACTTTTACCTATTCTTGATATAATCAACCCGGAAACAGGAATAAACAAAAACACAAAAATGGTAAGTTTAACGGAAATAAGGAACATGGATATAATAGCAAATACAATAGTTAATGGTTCTTTAACTATAAGCTCCAAAATGGCCAACAATGAGTTTTTAACCTCGTTAACATCTCCGGAAATACGTGCAATAATATCTCCTTTTCTTTTTTCGGAATAGAATGAAATAGGTAAAGAGGTTACTTTTTCATATATGGCATTTCTCAAGTCCTTAAGCACTCCATTTCTTAGGAATGTAATAGAATATAATGCCATATAGTTGAAAAGGTTCTTTAGCAAGAACAAGCTAATTACCAAAGCAATCATGTACATCAAGGTACGTTGAGGACCATGTAGCTCGGTTGTAGTGGTTATAAAATAATTTAAGCTGTCTTCTAAAAACGATTTTAAATCACCAATTCCATTGTAGACCGGTTTGGTATGAATTTGTTCTCCTTCACCAAACAGGACATTAATCATTGGCATTAACGATACCATAGCCAATGTGCTGAACAAGGCATACATGACGTTAAATCCAATGTTTAGGTAAGCGTACTTTTTATAAGGAACTATAAACTGCGATAGTTTTTTTATGTAATCCATTAATTTAAGTTGAGGTCGTTTAAGATAGCATCGATTTTAGCTTCAAGTTTTTCTTCGGTAACTGTGAAATCGGCTCCATTATCTAAAGTTGAATAGACACTTATGTAAAACTTTATTTTAGGTTCTGTACCACTTGGTCTTAAAGCAACTTTGCTGCCATCTTCGGTGTAATAAATTAAAACGTTCGATTTTGGAATGTCGATGGTTGTTTCTGTACCTGCAGTCATATTTTTAGCAGTAGATGATTGGTAATCTTCTACTAAAATAATCTTTGAACCATTTAATTTTTGTAAAGGTGTGTTGCGAGCATCTACCATCATTTGTCTAATAGCCTGAGCGCCTTCAATACCTTTTTTGGTAATTGAAATTAAACGTTCTTTATATAGTCCATGTTCAGTGTACAGTTTTATTAATTCGTTATAAAAACTACTTCCGTTTGCTTTTGCCTGGGCTGCAATTTCACAAGCCAATAGTGCTGAGGTCACGGCATCCTTATCGCGAACAAAGTCGCCAACCATATAACCAAAGCTTTCCTCGCCACCACCAATAAAGTCAAGTTCAGGATGATCCTTGATCATTTTTGCAATCCATTTAAAACCAGTAAGTCCTACTTTGCATTCTAAATTGTAAGCTTTGGCTAAATCGAACATCATTGGAGTGGAAACAATAGTAGTGCCAATGAATTGTTTGCCTAGAATTTTTCCTTTTCCCTGCCATTGTTTGAGTAGAAAGTCGGTCATAATGACCATGGTCTGGTTACCATTCAATAAGATCATTTTTCCATCTAAATCTCTCACCGCGATACCAACACGATCGCTATCTGGATCTGTTCCAATAACAATATCGGCATTGGTGTTTTCGGCTAGTTCCAATGCCATTTTAAGAGCTGCCGGTTCTTCAGGGTTTGGAGAAGCTACTGTTGGGAAATCACCATCAGGAGCTCGTTGCTCCTCTACAATATGTACATTGTAGAATCCAGCCTGTTTTAAAACCTGTGGAATGGCAGTGATTGATGTTCCGTGAAGCGAAGTAAAGGCAATGGTTAAGCCATTTTTAGCTTCTTTTGTTGTATTGAATGTTCCGTTTTCAACAGAAGCATTTATGAAAGCTTTGTCTACTTCCTCGCCTATATATTGAATTAAATCATTATTGGCTTCAAACTTGATTTCAGAATAGTCAAGAGCATTAATTACCTTGATTATTTCATCATCTTGTGGTGGTACTAATTGTCCGCCGTCCTGCCAATACACCTTATAACCATTATATTCTGGTGGATTATGAGATGCGGTAAGCACTATTCCGCAGTGACATTTGAGGTGTTTTACAGCAAACGATAACTCTGGAGTAGGGCGTAGATCTTCAAAAAGATACACCTGAATACCGTTAGCAGAGAACACGTCGGCAACTACTTTTGCCAATGATTTACTATTGTGACGGCAATCATAGGCTATAGCAACCTTAATGGATTCGCCAGAAAATACTTTGTATAAATATTGACTAAGGCCTTGGGTGTTTTTACCAAGAGTATATTTATTTATTCTATTGGTTCCAACGCCCATAATACCACGCATACCGCCGGTTCCAAACTCAAGGTCTTTATAAAAGCTCTCTTTAAGTTCTGTAGGATTGTTGGTTTCTAGTTGTTTTATTTGGGTTTGGGTATCTTGGTCAAAAACTGGGTTTAACCAGCTTTTCACACGCTCCATAATTTCAAGTTCCATAGGTTGTGTGTCTTTACTTGTCATTTTGCAAAAGTAAATAATATAAGGTTGTAAATCTATTTGGGATTTATTTAGGAAATTAATCTAAATTCAATTCTTCTCTAATAAGGTAGCGTTCTTTGTTTTCCTTTGATCTTAAAATAAGCTCGCCAAGGAAGCCTGCAACAAAAAACTGTGTTCCGATAATCATTGTGGTTAGGGCAATGAAGAATTGTGGTCGTTCGGTGATTAATCGTCCGTAAGGGTTGATAAACAATTTATCAATGCCAAGATAAAGGGAAAATCCGAGACCAATGGCAAACATTAATACGCCAAGTGCGCCAAAAAGATGCATGGGTTGCTTCCCGAAACGCGATATAAACCAAATGGTGATTAAATCTAAAAAACCGTTTATAAAGCGTTCCATACCAAATTTGGTACTTCCGTACTTTCTTGCTTGATGTTTTACTTCTTTTTCGGTTATGTTAGTGAAGCCAGCATTTTTAGCGAGTACCGGAATGTAACGATGCATTTCACCATTCACATCTATGTGTTTAACAACATCACGATGATAGGCTTTTAGCCCGCAGTTAAAGTCATGAAGTTTAACGCCTGAAGTTTTTCTAGCTGCCCAGTTAAAGAGTTTTGAAGGAAGATTTTTCGCGATAACAGAATCGTAACGCTTTTTTTTCCACCCAGAAACCAAATCGTAGCCTTTATTGACTACCATGTTGTAAAGTTCAGGGATTTCTTCTGGGTTGTCCTGAAGATCGGCATCCATGGTAATAACCACCTCTCCCTGGGCTTTTTTAAAACCAGCATGAAGGGCTTGAGACTTTCCGAAGTTCTTAAAAAAACGAATGCCCTTTATGTGGGGATCCCTCTTTGAAAGTGATTCTATAATTTTCCAAGAATCGTCTGTACTTCCATCATCAATAAAAATGATTTCATACGAAAAACGATTGGATTGCATAACCGATGCAATCCAATCGTATAGTTCTGTTAAAGATTCTTGTTCGTTAAGTAGTGGTATGACTACTGATATGTTCATGTATTATTATTCTAAATTAGGGTCATTTTTCTTCATAATAAGACCAACAATAAGGCCTATTACAGCATAAAAAATTAATTGAATAGCCGTGGATTGAAGAACTTTTCCAATAGTAAACTGGCTTTCATTTTCCATTTTGGTAATAGCCTTGTCTATTTCTGCTTGAGGAGCTCCAAATTTTTCCATCATAGCTTGAGCATTTTCAATCGCTTTTTCATTAAGGAATTGAGCAGCATCAGGGTCGATTACGTTAAATAAAATAACACTAACGATACCACTTAAAATTGCACCAACAGCAACTGTTATAAAATACGCAGAAAACCCTTCTTTGAATGATAAAAAGCCATTGTTTAAACTTTTAGCTTTAGCAGCTGAAACAACTCCGAATCCAATGATAACTAAAAATAATATGATTCCAAGCCACCAATTAGAGAATAACTCTAGGTTAAAAGCATAGATAATAGTAGTTACAGCAATAAGTGTAAGTCCAAGATATAAGCCATAATTAAGCGCACTAGACTTTAAAGGTTTGTTCATAATTGGTATAGTTTAATTAGTTTTGTGGTTTGTTAGTAAACAAATATAGCAAAACGTTACGCAAAGTAACTACAATATTTTTTTAAGGAAAACTATTGTTTGTTATATAAATTTACTTAAATTTGCACCTCAAAATTGTAAAGATAATAAAGCGATTAGCGATGAAAAAAGGTATACATCCAGAAAATTATAGATTAGTAGCGTTCAAAGACATGTCTAACGACGACGTGTTCCTTACAAAATCTACAGCCAATACAAACGAAACGATTGAGGTTGATGGTGTTGAGTATCCGTTGATTAAGATGGAAATTTCAAGAACCTCTCATCCGTACTATACTGGTAAGTCTAAGTTAGTAGATACCGCTGGTCGTATTGACAAGTTCAAAAACAAATACGCTAAATTCAAGAAGTAATTTTAGCTTAAAATATATTTTTAAAAGCCTTCCGATATCGGAAGGCTTTTTTATTTTTACAAAAACCTTAAAAAAGCATGAACTATATTCTTTTCGATGGGCCTGCGCGCAATAGCTTATTGCCATTTACATATACACGCCCTGTAGCCGATATCCGCGTTGGAATTTTAACCATTAGAGAAAAATGGGAACGTTATCTAGGATATACTACAACTACTGTTACCGAAGATTATCTTTCCGATAAGTATCCTATGGTTGAAATGGAAAGTAACGTGATGATTAATGCTTCTGTATTGCCAAACTCCGAATTGGTTGAATTGGTTAAAAGTTTGGAGCCTAACCAGGCCGTTTTTAAAGGAGAGGATGTTATTGCTTTTCATTCACAGGATACACAAGAGGATATCGATCTTGAAAGTTACGATGCTATTGAATATGAAGGTGAGTGTATTACTATTGAACATACCTGGGATATCTTTAAAAAGAACGGAGATGCTTTACAGGATGATTTTGAATTGTTAACCTATGGTAGACGTTCACAATCCATTCCGTCCAGCAATAAGGTTATAGGATCTGAAAATATTTTTATTGAGGAAGGAGCTAAAATCGAGTGTGCTATTTTAAATGCAAGCACAGGACCAATTTATATTGGTAAGAATACAGAAGTAATGGAAGGGAGTATTGTTCGGGGGCCATTTGCTCTATGTGAAGGTTCTGCCTTAAAACTTGGTGCTAAAATTTATGGTCCAACAACTATAGGACCACATAGTAAAGTTGGAGGAGAGGTAAACAATTCTGTGATATTCGGATATTCAAATAAAGGTCACGATGGATTTTTAGGTAATTCAGTGTTGGGTGAGTGGTGTAATATTGGAGCAGATTCCAATAACTCAAATTTGAAAAACAATTATGCGGAAGTGCGTTTATGGGATTATCAAACAGAAGGTTTCGCGCGTACAGGCCTTCAGTTTTGTGGGTTAATGATGGGCGATCACAGTAAATGTGGAATTAATACCATGTTCAATACTGGTACTGTAGTCGGGGTTAGTGCAAACATTTTTGGTAGTGGATTCCCAAGAAATTTTGTTCCCAGTTTTTCTTGGGGAGGTAGTAGTGGTTTTACCACTTATCTTACCAAAAAAGCCTTTGAAGTTGCAAAGGTGGTAATGTCAAGACGAAATGTTGAGTTTACCGAACAAGATGCCGCTGTTCTAGAGCATGTTTTTGAGTTGAGTAAAGAATATAGAAGAAACTAGTTAGTATGCTTGGATTTGTACTTATTTATTGGATAGGAAAGTATTTCTATCGTTTAGCAGATCAATTCAATCAAAAAAAATGGTTGTTTGCTATTCTAGGTGTGGGGTTTTATTATGCCAGTATGTTTGTAGGTGGAGCTATTCTTGGTTTTTTAGATGCGCTGTTTAACTGGGGAGTAAATTGGGATAATGCTTTTATTGGTCTCTTGGCAATACCTTTTGGTTTGAGTGCAGTTTATTTATTTTATACACTATTGAAAAAGAAATGGGAGAAATCCTTTGTTGAGGAAAAAGATGAAATTGACCAAATAGGAACACTTATAGAGTAGTTCATTGTTCAAAAATATATAAAAAAGAGGTCTTCTAAACGGAAGACCTCTTTTTTATATATAATAGTAGATTTGGGTTATTGCACAACTAATTTAGCTGTGTATACTTTTCTGGAATGTATTTTAACAATATATACGCCTGTTGGCAAATCTTGGGTTACCAAAGAATATTTATTGTTGTTTACATTTTCTGTGGCATACATAAGCTGACCATCGGTGCTGAATAATTCTATCTTATCGATAGGGTATTTCGATGAAATGATACTTTGATTGGTATTTGATGTTGGATTAGGGTAAAGCTTAAGCCCATGATCAATTTCAAATTCATTATTTGAAAGGGTTTCATCTATTACCTGAAAATCCACTCTGTTAGATACTTCGTTATAAGAATCGTTTGTGAACATCACTACGTAATAATTTCCAGCTGCTGTAGGCATGGCTTCTTCGGGTAAAGTTGTTGTTCCTTCTGCCAATCCTTCAAAATAAGTGTAGCTGATAAGAGGATCTATATTTGGGTTAGCATCGCTAGGGTATATGCCCAACCAGTCTTTAACGATTCCAGGGGCATCGGTCCAAGAAGCGGTAATTTGCTCACCCAATTGATATACGGGTTGGTTAATCCAAAGATTGGTAACCAAATCTCCAACTTTAAAGAATACTTTATTCCCAATAGATTCGTACCCATCCAATAAAAAGTATTCAGCATAATAATAGCCAGGATTTAGATTGTTAAAAGTTTTGGTTTCAGCTGTATTGTTGACGTAAGACCATGCTGTGGAGTTGATGTCACCTGGAACATGTCCCATTTTGTATATACCTATCCAATCGTTGTTTAGTTGTGGGGCGTTTGTAAATGATATGTTTACGGGAGTTCCTTCAGCGTATTCGGCTGCATCTGCTGAAAGTACAGGTGTCGGTCCAACATAAAAATATTGGCGTTCTGCGATTTCTGTATAACCATCATCTGAAAATATAGCAACAAAATATCTTCCAGCTTGCGATATCCCATCATTAAAGTTAATGGAGCCATTAGAGTTTCCGTCCGTGTACAACCATGAAATTGAAGGAGAAGAAAGACTAGGTGTTTGAGAAGCAGTATAAAGACCAACCCAGGTAGTGTTTTCGGCTGGGGCGTCTGTATATTCAACTATAATAGGAGAATCGATTTCGTAAGACTCAGCATCTAGCGTAATAGCAGTATCCAAATTTTCACTTCCTATGATTGTAAAACTTTTGGTTTCACTCCACGACGACCATTCCAAATTACGGTCTCTATAGCGCATTTTTACAAAATACTCACCGTTGGCCAATTCATTTGTTGCTAAAGTTATTTTAGAGATGTCAACTCCTAAGTTTATGTCAATAGTTGAATCGGTTTGGGTTTCATACATTCCAAAAAGGTTCTCATAATCACGGTATATTTCTTTTTCTATAATGTTGAAGTTTTCCGTTTTTGAAATCAAAAATTGAGAGGTATTTAATTCTTCTGTTGTTGTGGTTTGGTATCCAGAAGCATGAATGGTTACTGGTTGGGTAACGTCTTCAGTAAAATCATTTACGATGATAGGTTGGCTCGGTGATGCTTGGTTTTTATATCTATGGAAAGTATCCATAAGTTGGTTGTCTTTCCATTGGAATATACTTCCAATAGAGTAACTTTCAACATCCATAGTGCCATTTATAACATCGATATCCACAATTTGGTACATCCAATTACTAATGGTCTTTTGTACATCCTCAAAATCCTGTTCTGAAGACATCCCCCAGTACTGATCCCAGGCTGTACCTCCAGAGATGATATTGTAAGTGGGAGAGTCTTTTAACTGACCCCGGTGATATAAGTGATGGTGTGCACCAATGTGCATGATGTACTTGTCAGAAGTTGTTAAGTGTGGTACTGCTGTATTTCTGACCCAAGATGAAATATCTCCAACGTATTGTTCGGCTTGATAAGGACGGTGACTAAGAGAGAATATCCAGTCTACGGTATCGTCATTGTTCGCGGCAGCAACAACTTGGTGTAACCAACTTAATTGAGTTGCACCCGTATGTTCAGAACTTAAACTAATGAACAATACATTACCAGCTTGCTGCGCATAGTAATTTTCCGTTCCTGATGATATGCCTTGGTATGACATTTCATCTAAATAAAAATGATCGTAATAGGCTTGCATACCAAGAGTCCCGTATGTTTCATGATTGCCAACTGTGGTTTGAATTGGTATGTAGCCCGATAGTTTTCTGTTCTTTTTAAAATGTACATGTTCATAGTGGTCTAATGTCCCTACGTCCACTTGGTCGCCAACCATGAAAGTTAAAGCGATGTTATCGTCAGGAGAAATTGATGTTCCCCATTTTTCCTTAATCTTTCTGTAAGCAGCTGAAACAAGAGAATCATAACGAGGTTCATTTTTAAGTTGATTATCACCCATTATAAGAAAGCGAATATGCCCATCATTAGTAGCAGCTTCTCCTGGGGTTGGTAAGGTCTTAAATGAATAAATTGCAGATTCTTCACTCCCAGTTTTTATTTTGTAATAATACTTAGTGTTTGGGGTTAGATTGATCAGTTTTACAGTGTGGTAATAATAATTTCCCGGATAACCGCTGTCGGTAAAGATATTAGTATTTCCAGTAACAGTTACGTTTAGGTTAGTTGCTACGGTTCCATATTCTACAATAGATTCAGGATTACCTTCGGTTTTCCAGTTAACGTAAATGGAATTTGGTGTGACAGATTGAAGATAAGGAAATAGGTCTTGTGCAGAAGCTAGCTGAAAAAAGCATAGAGTAAGCAATAATAAATAATTCTTTTTCATAAATGTGGTTCATATTGATTAATGCTGCAAAATTACCTATGTGGTTAATGAAGATGTTTATCTGTAGTTTAACCTTGTTTTACTAATAGTTCAAGTTGCTGTTAACTAGGTTAGCATTAGGTTAAGCTAGAAAATATTTTGTTTTTGTCGAATAAAACAGCTGATCGTCTTATTTACTTGGATGTGAGTATTTTACGTTTGTTTTAGTGTGTGTTGTTTTGTAACTTTTATAGTGTGTTTCTTTGTTTATTATAATGAAGACAAAACTCTTAAAACATCTTTATCTCTTATGATTATCTGTTGAAGGTGTTGCTTTTTAATAGTTATTAACCCCACTAGCATATGAAAAGAATCATAATCTGTATAATGGCTATATTCTGCTATTGTAGAATTTTAGGTCAGGACTTTGAAGGTATTATTGAGTACAAATTAGAATATGAATCAAAAACTTCAACTATTTCTGTGGAAGATTTAGAGAAAGAATTAGGTACAAAAGCCATTACATATTTTAAAAATGGTAATTATATGGAAACTACTGATTCTAATTTTATGAATTTCCAGTTGTATAGGCATTCAGATAAGAGAATATATTTCAAGAATAAAACAGATAGAGACACATTAAGGTATGTCTCAACTGTATCGAATGTAAAGGAACCTTTTGAGTATACTATAGTTAAGCAGTCTGATACAATTTTAGGGGTTGTTTGTGATAAGTTGATAATTAATGACAATCAGGGAACCAAGATTTTTTATTATTCTTCTAAACTTCCCCTGAACCCAAAACATTACGAAAATTTCAACCTTTTTAATAAAGATGATATAGTGGCAATAATGGAAGCCGTTTATCTTAAAATGGAACTTGAGTATCCGTTATTCAATGTCGTCATGGAGGCTAAAAACATTGATAAAAAAAAGCTCAGTAGTAAGTATTTTGAAGTACCAAAGTATGTGGCCATTCTTGAGTTAACAGGTGGGTTTTGAAGTATATATAGTTGATTTGCAGTGTTGTATGTTGTATCTTTATGCCTTTAAATCAAAACAACTTTAAGATGGACAGAAAAACTTTTATTTATCGTTCTTTTGCAGCGCTGCTTCTAGCTATTCCAGCGTACTCTGTTTTAAGCTGTTCGTCCAGTTCTGATGATGGAGGAAACAATAATGAAGGTGGAAGTGGATATGGTAATGGAGGTAATAACCCACCGTCTCAACAAGGTAATTGTTTGGAAAATGGAGCAAATGCTAGTTCGATTTCTGGAAATCATGGTCATAGTTTGGTAGTTTCCATGGATGATGTCGTTCAAGGAACCCAAAAAACATATTCTATTCAAGGAAATGCAGACCATAACCATAACGTAACTTTGGGACCAAATGATTTTTCAGATCTACAGGCTAATCAATCCATTGTGGTATCTTCTACTAGTGGTTCAGGTCACAATCATTCTGTAACGGTTTCATGTGCTTAAATATATTATTTATTGATGTGAGTATTAGAACAAAATTTAACAATAAAAAAGCGATCTAGATTTAGATCGCTTTTTTATTATTTAGAAAATAGGTTATTCACTATTATAAGTGAATAACCTCATCATATGCATCGGCAACAGCTTCCATTACCGCTTCACTCATTGTGGGGTGAGGGTGTACTGCTTTCAATACTTCATGACCTGTAGTTTCAAGCTTTCTACCTAAAACAGCTTCTGCAATCATATCAGTTACTCCGGCTCCAATCATATGACAGCCTAACCATTCACCATATTTAGCATCGAAAATAACCTTTACAAATCCATCGCTAGTTCCAGCGGCTTTTGCTTTACCAGAAGCAGAGAATGGGAATTTACCAACTTTAATATCATAACCTTGTTCCTTTGCTTGCTTTTCGGTTAAACCTACACTAGCAACTTCAGGAGAACAGTAAGTACACCCTGGAATGTTTCCGTAATCTAGAGCTTCAACGTGCATTCCTGCAATTTTCTCAACACATAAAATACCTTCGGCAGATGCTACGTGAGCAAGTGCTTGCCCAGGAGTTACATCACCGATAGCATAGTAACCAGGAATATTAGTTTGGTAATAGTCGTTTACCAAAATCTTATCACGGTCAGTTGCGATACCAACTTCTTCTAGACCAATGTTTTCTATGTTCGATTTGATACCAACAGCAGATAATACGATGTCAGCCTCAATGATTTCTTCTCCTTTTTTGGTCTTAACAGTAGCTTTAACGCCTTCACCAGAAGTGTCAACTTTAGTAACTTCAGAGGATGTCATTACTTTAATGCCGCTCTTTTTGAATGAACGCTCTAATTGTTTTGACACTTCTTCATCTTCAACAGGTACAACATTTGGTAAGAACTCAACAACCGTAACTTCAGTACCCATAGAGTTGTAGAAGTAAGCAAACTCAACACCAATTGCACCAGAACCTACAACAATCATTTTCTTTGGTTGCTCAGGAAGTGTCATCGCTTCTCTGTACCCTATAATTTTCTTACCATCTTGAGGCAAACTTGGCAACTCACGAGAACGAGCTCCAGTAGCAATGATAATATTATCTGCACTATAAACAGTACCATCAACCTCTACCTTCTTTCCTGGCTTAAGGGTTCCGTAACCTTCAATAACGTCTATTTTGTTCTTTTTCATTAGGAACTGAACACCTTTGCTCATTCCCTCGGCAACAGAGCGACTGCGCTTTACAACAGATGTGAAATCTTTGTCATATTCATTTACTGTAAGCCCGTAATCTCCGGCATGCTTTAGGTATTCAAAAACCTGAGCCGACTTCAATAACGCTTTGGTAGGGATACATCCCCAGTTCAAACATACACCACCTAGGTTCTCTTTTTCAACAATAGCTGTTTTAAATCCTAATTGTGATGCTCTAATGGCTGTAACGTAACCTCCCGGACCGCTTCCAAGAACAATAATATCGTATTTACTCATGAGTCGTTTTTTTAAACTTTTATTGAAGGCACGAATTTACAAAACCTAATTGAATAATACTTTATGCTAATAAAAAATCTAAGTTTTGCTATCTTTGAGAAGTAAGCTGTTCCGTATGAATATCCCACAAAGTAGTTTTCCACGAATCGTTATTATTGGTGGTGGATTTTCAGGTGTCCGATTGGCCAAAAAACTGGCTAAACAAGAGGTCCAGGTAGTGCTGTTAGATAGGCATAATTATCATACGTTTCAACCCCTACTATATCAGGTGTCTACAGGCGGTTTAGAGCCTGATTCTATTGCTTATCCCATTCGTAAAATACTAAAGGATTTTCCTAACTTTTACTTTCGCTTGGCTAATGTGCTTTCTATCGATTCTGAAGGGGAGTGGGTTTATACTGATATTGGGAGAATTGATTATGATTATTTGGTTGTCGCCACTGGTTCTAAAACCAACTATTTTGGTAATGAGACCATTGAAAAAAACAGTATGGCTATGAAAACCATTCCCCAGTCGTTGGATTTACGGAGCTTGATTTTGGAAAACTTCGAAGCTGCTTTGTTGACCTCCGATTTAAACGAACGTGTGGCTTTAATGAATTTTGTAATTGTTGGGGCTGGACCAACTGGAGTTGAATTAGCTGGTGCATTGGCAGAAATTAAAAAAGGAATTTTACCCAAGGATTATCCAGATTTGGATACGCGTATGGCACAAATTAATTTGGTACAGTCCAATGGTAGAATTTTGCCCGAAATGAGTGAAAAAGCATCGCAAAAGGCCGAAGATTTTTTGGAGCATTTGGGGGTAAATATTTGGAAAAACACAAGAGTTCTGGAGTATGATGGAAAAACTGTAACTACAAATACTGACGAGGTCTTTAAAACAGCCACCTTAATATGGGCGGCTGGGGTGAAAGGCGCAGCAGTTAGAGGTCTTGATGGATCGAATTTTGTTAATAAATCCAATCGAATTAAGGTCAATGAATTTAACCAAGTTGTAGGGTTTAAAAACATTTTTGCAATTGGTGACGTGGCTCAAATGGAAACATCAGATTACCCTAGAGGGCATCCAATGATGGCTCAGCCTGCAATTCAGCAGGGAAAACAATTAGGGGAGAATTTACTTAGGTTATTGGAAGGTGAACCTATGATTCCTTTTAAATACAAAGACAAAGGATCTATGGCTACAGTGGGAAGAAATAGAGCTGTAGTCGATTTGCCAAAATTTAGGTTTCAAGGGGTGTTTGCTTGGTTTGTTTGGATGTTTGTACACTTGTACTTTCTGATAGGGTTTAGAAATAGGGCTATTGTTTTTGTGAACTGGCTTTACAATTATATTCGCTTTGACAGAGAAGCACGATTAATTATACGACCATATAAAAAGAGGGAAAATGTAATGGTGTCGCAAAAAGCTAAAATAAAAGACACAAGTGAAGATTAAGAAGGGGTTTTAGATACTATTCGGCAGGAACAAACTTTAGAGCCACACCATTGATGCAGTGACGCTGGCCAGTGGTTTCTGGTCCGTCGTTAAATCTATGCCCTAAATGACCTCCACAAACAGCACAGTGTTCTTCAACTCCAGAGAAGTTGTTTTCTGAGCCATCTCCATAAGCTACATTGCCCTCAATAGCACGATCAAAACTTGGCCATCCAGTACCTGAATCGAATTTGTTAACACTATTAAATAATGGGGTGTCGCAAGCAGCACAAACATAAGTGCCATTAGAATAATTGTCATTCAATGGACTAGAAAAAGCACGTTCTGTTCCGCCTTCTCTCATAACATGATATTCCATTGAGCTTAATTCAGAACGCCATTCAGAATCTGTTTTTGTTACTTTGTTGTTGTCTTTTGATGAAGTGTTCTTTTGAGCGTTTCCGTTACAGCTTAACAAAAAGCATAGTACTATTGTTATAGTGAGAGTTTTCATTTGAGGTGTAATCTATCAATTTTCATTTTATAAGTCGCTAAAGAACAATGATGCTGACATTTCTAGATTAAAAATCAAATTGAAGAATGATAGAATGTTAAGTCTTTTTGTACATTTATACTTATAAAAATAGTTACACTACCCATGAATTTAAGAACGAAACTTACAGCTTTTGGTGCTTTGGGATTGCTTTTATCCTGTGCAACAAATCCTTTTACAGGAAAAAAAACGATGGCCTTTCCAGGCACTGAAAACAGTACCCTTTTTCCAGCTTCATTTCAACAATACAGTCAGTTTTTAAATGAGCACAAGGTTGTTAATGGTACAAAAGATGCAGAAATGGTAAGCCGCGTAGGGGAACGTATCGCTAATGCTGCTTCAAGATATTTAAATGCTAATGGTTTTAAGGGGTATCTTAAGGATTATCGATGGGATTATAATTTAGTGGAAGATAAAACTGTTAACGCTTGGTGTATGCCAGGGGGGAAAATAGTTGTTTATACAGGCATATTGCCAATAGCTAAATCAGAAGCTGGGTTGGCAGCAATTATGGGGCACGAAGTGGCACATGCGTTAGCAAATCACGGTCAACAACGCATGAGTGCTTCATACCTTCAGCAAGGGTTGTCTGTAGCTGGAAATTTGGCCATTCAAGACCCTATGGCGGTAGATATTTTCAATCAATCTTATGGGGTGGTTTCCAATGTTGGAGGGATGTTGCCATTTAGTCGAAGCCATGAGTCTGAAGCGGACAGAATTGGAATTATTTTAATGGCTATCGCTGGTTACAATCCAGAGGAAGCTCCTGAAATTTGGAAAAGAATGAATGCAAATGGAGGGGGGGCACCCCCAGAAATATTAAGTACGCACCCATCTAACAATTCTCGTATTTCAGAGCTTACAAATATGATTCCCAAGGCAAAAGCCGAAGCCAAGAAATTTGGGGTCACTACATTTGTTAATTAAGAAATAAACAGGATAAAATATTTGTTTACTTTTAGGGGCTGTTCAATAAAATGAACAGCTTTTTTTCTATGGATAATCTCAAAAAAGGAAGTAAAAAACTACTTAACGCATGGGCTTTTTACGATTGGGCAAATTCGGTTTATGCACTAACCATTGTTTCAACGATTTTTCCTATATACTATGGGGCTCTATTTACTGAAGGAAAGAATACAGTTCATGCTTTTGGTTTCGAGTTTAAGAATACAGCATTAATCTCATTTGTTACAGCTTTTACTTTTTTGGTTGTGGCGGTTATATCACCTTTTTTATCTGGTATAGCCGATTATATTGGAAACAAAAAGGCCTTTATGAAATTTTTCTGTTATTTGGGATCTATTGGTTGTATTGGTCTCAATTGGTTTGAACTAGGTAATATTTATTGGGGGCTGTTATTTTACTTCTGCGGTTTGCTGGGCTTTTGGGCAAGTTTGGTGTTTTATAATTCCTATTTACCAGATATAGCATACCCAGAACAGCAAGATAAAATTAGTGCTAAAGGGTTTTCATTGGGATATATAGGTAGTGTATTGCTTCTAATTGTCAATTTAGCAATGGTAATGTATCCACATTGGTTTGGCATTACGGGTACAGAAGGGGAAGCCGCCATGAAAGCTATGCGCTACTCTTTTATTACCGTAGGTGTGTGGTGGATTGTTTTTAGCCAGTATACTTACTATTACCTGCCGAAAGGCGTTTCAAAAGGTCATAAGGTTACAAGGGATGTTCTTTTTAAAGGGGTAAGGGAGCTTAAAACGGTTTGGAGTGAACTAAAAGAGGATCTTAGGCTTAAGCGTTATCTCGGAGCTTTCTTTGTTTACAGCATGGCTGTGCAGACTATTATGCTTGTAGCAGCTTTTTTTGGTGAACAAGAAATAAGTTGGGGTAGTGACGATGAAAAAACAATGGGTCTAATAGTGAGTGTTTTGGTGATTCAAATTGTTGCAGTATTGGGAGCTGTGATGACTTCTCGTGCTTCTGCAAGGTTTGGTAACATCAACACACTTATAGTCATTAACTTTATTTGGATGGGACTTTGTTTCTATGGGTATTTTGTGCAAACCCCGATGCAATTCTATATTACTGCTGCTTTTGTAGGACTTGTAATGGGGGGAATCCAAGCCTTATCGCGCTCTACCTATTCAAAGTTTTTACCAGAAACCAAGGATACTACATCATATTTTAGTTTTTATGACGTTTCTGAAAAGATAGGTATCGTTATAGGGATGGTGCTATACGGAACAATTGATCAGATTACTGGTAGTATGAGAAATTCAATTTTATTTCTGTTTATTTTCTTTTTATTTGGCATAATTCTTTTGTTTAGAGTACCAAAAAGGCAGTTGCGATTTAATTAAAATTATTTATGTTTGTGAAAAAATTAACAAATCTATTATGAGACAAATACTTGTACTTTTTTGTATTGGCGTGTTAAGTATGGCCTTTACTTGTGAGAATGAACCTTTGGAAGGAGAATTTCAAGAATATAATGGAAATAACAATAATACTGTTACACCAGCATTAACTTGTGAGGAAGCTACTGAGATATTGGCCCAAGCTTCAATAAATTACACTAACGCAACTGTTGACAATCAAGTAGAAATGTGTTTGTCTTATCGAAGTGCATTAGAGGATTATTTAGAAACCTGTGGAGACCCTAGTGGAACTATTGCCATTACCCTTGATGCTCTTGGGAATTGTGGTTATGAAGGTCCAGCAGATTGTGATGAAGCCGTGGCGTTGGCTAGCGTTGCAGCTCAAGCTTATGAAAATTCTGATGCAACAAATGAAGTAGAGCTATGTCAAGAATATAAAGAAGCTTTACAACACCAAATAACCCTATGTGGGGATGAAGATGGTAGTTTGCAAGCAGCAATTGAATTATTGGGAGACTGTGGCAGTACTGTAGAAGAGCCACAAGATTGCATTCAAGCAATTCAGCAAGCTATGGTTGCAGAAGAAGCATTTAATAATTCTAATGAAGAAAATTTTACAACCTTATTACAAGCATATCAAGAGGCTTTACAAGCACAACTCTATTGGTGTGGGCTTGGAGATGGATCTGTACAGATTAAATTGACATGCCTTCAAGACTGTGAGTCTATGGAAGATTACAATTGTAATCTGGCAGCTTACTATGCACAACTTGCCCAGATAGAATATAACAATGTTGACGAGACTAATGAGGATGCTAATATGGCAGCATGTTTAGCTTATAAAGAGGCTTTAACAAATCAATTGGCCGTTTGTGGTGATGACGCTGAAAACACACTACAAGGAATGATTGATGCTTTGGGAGATTGTAGTGGTGAAGAGCAAGGGCAAGGTGTTGTTTCTTTTTCAATAGCAGAAGAAGAGTATGTATTTACTTTTTTACAGGTTTCAGACGAATCTGGTCAAAAGACAATATCATCTGCAGAAGCTTCTAATGGCGTATCTTTCCAATTCACTATTACAGGGGGATTAACAGGTATGAATAAAATTGAATCATTTGAGATTCTTTATTCTGATGAGAATACTTACCAGATGGATGTAACAGAGTTCGAGCCGTATTATTCCGATGAAATTACTGTAAACAATGCAGATCAACTTATCGGAACTTTTGGAGGTTCGTTTTCGAATGCAGATGTGCCAAGTAACTTTGTAGTTGAAATGGGGCAAATTGAAATCACATTCTAATAAAAAAAGTACTTTGTGTATAATAAAAAAGCCGCTCTCTGAGCGGCTTTTTTTATATGGGTACTTTTAAAAAATAATATTCTTATGGTGTAACTGTTTTGTAGCTAGAAGCTTATTGATTCTTCATAAGCAATATTGTATTTGTAAGATAAAGTTAATTTTTTAAACATATAAAAAAATGATATGTTTGTAAGAAAATTAACAAAATCTATTAAAGAAATGAAAAAAATTAAACTAACAGGTCTATTAATGTTGTCATTTTTAACCTTTTCGTTAACGTCTTGTGAAAGTGATTCTAATGATGATAATAATAACAATGAAGTAGGTGAATCTACTGGTGATTATTGGCCACTTGCAGTAGGGAATAGTTGGAATTATACCGTTGAGATGGATAGCCAAAGTCAAGATGACAGTGAAATTACCATTATTGGAAACGAAACGATCAATGGAGTAAATGCCTTTAAGTTCAATAACCTGGTAATGTCTAACACAGCAACAGATGGAACCATGTTTGATAATCTAGATGTGGTAACGTATTCATATAAAGAAGGTGGTGACTATCATATAGGAATGGATGATTTAAATGCTGAATATCAAGGTATGATGCAGTTATCTCAAGATGGTTACGATTATATTGTACTTAAGGATTATTTAGAAGTGGGTGAAACATGGAATACGGATTTTACTGTTACAACAAATATAGAGTATACAGATCCTAATTATCCAGATCAGGAAATAGATCAAACCATGGAATTGGATGGTATAATTCTTGAAAGAGACGCTACAGTTGAGGTAAACGGAGAAACTTACTATCCAGTAATTAAGGTAGGGATTGATATGCTTTCCGATTCTATGGGACAGCAAGTCTCCTACAATTATACATATTACTTTGCTGAAAATGTAGGAATGATTAAAATGGACGGTGTTATAACGGATGGTTCAACTTCTACTCATATGTTACAGGAACTTGAAACTTACTCTTTAAATTAATTTCAGCTTAATTTATTCAAAAAGCCACTCGAAACATGAGTGGCTTTTTTAATTAAGAATGTATTCTTAATTCCTAAAGAAACTGACACTACCGTAGTCCGATTCAATTTTTATCATATTACCGGAATTTTGGTTTCCGCTATAGCCAGAATAATATTTGTCGGTATGATCTTTTTTGGTGGTTGTAAAATTAAAGTTGTCTAGTTCTTTTAAAGAAGCATATTCTAAATCAATCTCGAAATTGAAATTATAGTCTGGACTGCATCCTACTTTTATTCCCGTATAATCCGACTTTATACGAACCGTAGATACATTTTTGTGCAGACGTTCTATTTTTATGGCACCATAATCGGCATCTAAATCCAAAGCTTGGTACACATCTCCAATTTTGGTTGTGAGATAGTCGCCATTTCCTTTTAGGTTGTTCACTTGATCTATCGAAATAGCTCCATAATCACAATTAAAAACTATGTTTTCTGCAACTTCAATATTTGATTTGGTATAATCTGCTGTTATGTTTAAACCTTTAGTCTTTGCAACGGTATAGCTGCTGTAATCGGCATTGATTTTTCCACTGTTTATAAACTCAAAATAGCAGTTATTGGTATAGTCGAATTTGATGATGTTATTTTCTGCCATTAATTCTTTTGTTGTGATTTTTCCGTAATCGCAACTAATGGTTGCTTGCCCTTCCAGTTTAGCTAGGTTAATGTTGCCGTAGTCATTTTTTAGGTTTACCCCATTGGTAATAGGCATTTTTACGATATAGTTTATTTTCATGTTTACATTGCTATTGCCCCAATTCCAAAACGACTTGTCCTTATTGAACACTGTTTTAGCAGAAACCTCATTGGTTGAGGCTGTGAAATCTACCGTAATGTCTTCCAGCTTTTGTTCTACTTTATCCAAGTTGTTTCCACTAGTAGTTATAGTGATTTCAAACACTACACGGTTTTCGCTCCAGGTAATCACATCGAGATTACCATAACTGTTGTCTATACTCACCAAGGCGTTTTTGTTAACGTTGAACTCCTTTTTAATGGTTTTTGACTTCTCGTGTTTATCACCAGCAAACATGGCCTGCGATTGCAATGTTAATAAAGCAACTAAAAAGAGGGTGATACACTTATATGGTATTATTGTTTTCATAGTTCTGTTTTTTGAGATTTTTAAAGGTTTCTATTTGTTCCAGTACTGTTTGTAAGACGTCTATTCTATTTTGAAAATTTGAAATCATGGCGTAGATTACTCTACTATCGTTACCGCTTGTAGCCAAATCTGATTTGAGAACTTCATATTCGTTTTCTAAATGCTCAAGCTGTTTTAGAGCATCGTTTACAAAATGTTGGGTTTGTGGCGTTACTTCTTTGTTTAGAAGTCTTATTTCCTCGTTTATGGTTGTAACGAAAAAGCTTTCCGTATTAGCCATTTTAGGTGAAACAGCTGCCAATCCTTCTAATTTAGGCTCTCTGTTTAGAGAGATAGCAATTGCTAAAAACAAAGCTAAAAGGGCGGCAATTCCAGCCATTGGTCTCCACAGCATTCTTACCGATCTGGTTTTATGGGGTATTGCTGTTTCCTGTTGTTCCAATTTATCCAAGAATCGTTGACGGTGCCCGCTTTTAGGCTCAAGGATATCGAAATCGTTTTGTAGCGTTTCAAATAAATTATCTATTTTGTCACTTTTCATGATGCCTAATTTATTATTGGTTCCAACTTCTTTCTTAATTGTTCTTTAGCTCGTGAGATTGTTGTTCTGCAATTAGCATAGCTAATCTTCATAATGTCGCAAATCTCGTCGTAATCGTATCCTTCAATTAGGTGTAAAGTCAATGCAAGTCTATAATTGTCTTTCAGGTGGTTCATCTCCCTTATCACCTTGGCTACTTTTTCTTTATTTTCACTATTCGATTCATGGTCATTGGTTTGGTCTTCTACCTTGTACAGCATAGGTTCAATCGGTACATTATTTTTAGAGATCGTCTTGTTATATTGGTAAATACTGTTATTAACCACAATCCTTTTTAGCCATGCGCCAAATGTGTTCTTGTTTTTTAATTTGTCTAATTTTGTAAAGGCTGTTAAAAACGCCTCTTGCATTATATCTTCAGCTTCAAATTGATCTTTCACTATCCTAAACGCAACATTAAACATTCCTTTACTATATCTATCATAAATTTCCAGTTGGGCGGTTTTGTTACCCTGTTGGCATAGCTCAACGAGCGTTTCGATATTTTGGTTGGTCAGTGTCAAAAAAACTATAGCTTTACTTTAAAGATGAAGTCTCTTATTGATTGTTACAGTTAAAAGGGAAAATATTTTGTAATAGCTTGGCATATTAATTGAATAATAGTAGCGACTCCTAAGAACGCTAATAGTGCAAAAGGCTTGCTGTTAGGTTGATTAAGGTGTTGGATGAACTAAAATTATAAAAAATGTTCTGTTTTATTATGACAGAATGACCTAAAAATATTTATGAAAAAGTCTAATTTTTTAAGTCTTGACAGTTTGTCATTGCAGGAATTTGATGAGAATTCAGAGTTGATTCCTTTGATGACTCCAGAAGATGAAGAAGAAATTAATCGGGAAGAGCTTCCAGAAACCTTACCTATATTACCATTGCGTAATACAGTGTTGTTTCCAGGAGTGGTTATTCCTATTACTGCCGGTCGTGATAAATCTATTAAGCTTATCAACGATGCGAACAAAGGAGGTAAAGTAGTAGGGGTTGTCTCCCAAAAAGACGAAAATGTTGAAGATCCAACCGTTGCCGATATCCACGAAACCGGAACCGTAGCTCGTATTTTAAAGGTTCTTAAAATGCCAGATGGTAATGTAACAGTAATTATTCAAGGCAAAAAGCGCTTTAAGGTAGCAGAGATGATTACCGAAGAGCCTTATATGAACGCAACGGTTCGTGAGGTTGCAGAAGCTAAACCTGCAGAAAAAAATAAAGAGTTTGAAGCAATTATTGACTCCATAAAGGATCTTGCTCTTCAAATTATAAAGGAGAGTCCAAATATTCCTAGCGAGGCTTCTTTTGCTATCAGAAATATAGAAAGCGATTCGTTCTTGGTGAATTTTGTGTCATCCAATATGAATCTTACTGTGAAGGAAAAGCAAAAGCTTTTGGAAATAAATTCGCTGAAGGAGCGTGCTTTGGAGACTTTGAAGTTCATGAATATCGAGTTCCAAAAGTTGGAACTAAAAAATGATATTCAGTTGAAGGTGCAGAGTGACCTTAATCAGCAACAGCGTGAATATTTCTTGCATCAACAAATGAAGACCATTCAAGAAGAGCTTGGTGGTGTTAGTTACGAGCAAGAAATTGAAGAAATGAGACAACGCTCAAAGGATAAACAGTGGGACGAAAAAGTTGCGAAGCATTTTGAAAAAGAACTAGCCAAAATGCAGCGCATGAATCCGCAAGTTGCAGAGTATTCGATTCAAAGAAATTATCTGGATTTGTTTTTGGAATTGCCTTGGAATGAATTCAGTGAAGATAAATTCGATCTTAAGCGTGCTAAGCGTATATTGGATCGTGATCACTATGGGTTGGATGATGTAAAGAAGAGAATTATAGAATATCTAGCAGTTTTGAAGCTCCGTAATGATATGAAATCGCCTATACTTTGTCTTTACGGTCCTCCAGGAGTTGGTAAAACCTCTTTAGGAAAATCGATAGCCGAGGCTCTTGGAAGGGAATATGTACGTATATCTTTGGGTGGGTTACGCGACGAGGCAGAAATTCGTGGGCACAGAAAGACCTATATTGGTGCTATGCCCGGACGTATTATTCAAAGTCTTAAAAAGGCAGGTACATCTAATCCAGTTTTTGTATTGGACGAAATTGACAAATTGACCAATTCGCACCAGGGAGATCCATCCTCAGCTTTGTTGGAAGTTTTAGACCCTGAGCAGAACAGTGATTTTCACGACAATTTCTTGGAAATGGGTTACGATTTGTCAAAAGTAATGTTCGTAGCTACATCAAATAGTTTGTCAACTATTCAACCAGCTTTATTGGATAGAATGGAAATTATCAATGTTACAGGATATACTATAGAGGAAAAAGTAGAGATTGCAAAACGTCACTTGCTTCCAAAACAATTGAAAGAGCACGGATTAACAGAAAAAGATTTAAAAATAGGTAAATTACAACTTGAGAAAATAGTTGAAGGCTATACTCGTGAATCTGGAGTGAGAGGTCTTGAAAAGCAAATTGCCAAGATGGTACGTTTTGCAGCAAAGAACATTGCTATGGAGGAGGAGTATAATATAAAGGTAACTAATGAAGATGTTATAGAGGTTCTAGGAGCGCCAAGGTTAGAACGCGACAAGTACGAGAATAATAATGTTGCGGGAGTGGTAACTGGATTAGCTTGGACTAGAGTAGGAGGGGATATTTTATTTATCGAATCCATTCTTTCAAGAGGAAAAGGTAGTTTAAATATTACTGGGAATCTAGGTAAGGTAATGAGAGAGTCGGCTACTATTGCAATGGAGTACATTAAAGCAAATGCTGATACTTTTGGTATTAGCCCAGATATTTTTGATAAATATAATGTTCATATTCACG
Organism: Mangrovimonas aestuarii; assembly: GCF_028767185.1. Taxonomy (GTDB): domain Bacteria; phylum Bacteroidota; class Bacteroidia; order Flavobacteriales; family Flavobacteriaceae; genus Mangrovimonas_B; species Mangrovimonas_B aestuarii. The sequence goes on along the minus strand of NZ_JARACK010000006.1, from coordinate 25,298 downwards.
TGCCAGAGGGAGCAACACCTAAAGATGGTCCAAGTGCAGGTATTACAATGTTAACATCTTTAGTGTCTTTGTTTACTCAAAGAAAGGTTAAGAAAAGTATTGCTATGACAGGTGAGATTACACTTAGGGGTAAAGTATTGCCTGTTGGAGGGATCAAGGAGAAAATTTTAGCAGCGAAGAGGGCTCGTATCAAGGAGATAATTTTGTGTGAGGAAAACAGACGTGATATAGAGGAAATAAAAGAGGATTACTTAAAAGGCTTAACATTCCATTATGTAACGGAAATGAGTGAGGTTTTGGACATAGCCATTACTAATCAAAAAGTTAAGAATGCAAAAAAGCTCTAAAAGTTTTAAAGAGGATATATTTGACCCCGATTTTTATCGGGGTTTTCTTTTGAATAAAAAATAAATTATACTTGTACCCGTTTTAGGATAGATTTACTTACTTTGCGGCTTTATGCTAAAGAAAATATACACCTTTTTAGGGTTACTTATTAGTGTTTCTGCTTCAGCTCAGCTAGGGGGCGAGCATACATATCAATTTCTTAATCTAGTGTCGTCACCCAGACAAGCCGCCTTGGGAGGAAAAGTTGTTACCAATGTAGATTACGATATTTCACAGTTTCTATATAATCCAGCCACAATAAATCAGGAAATGGATAATCAAGTATCACTCAACTATAGTAGTTATTTGGGAGGCATAAGCTATGGAACAGCTTCCTATGGTTATACTTGGGACCGTCACGTACAAACCTTCGCTATTGGGGTAAATTATATTAATTACGGTTCGTTCGATGGCTACGATGAACAAGGTAACCAAACGGGATCGTTTTCCGGTAATGAAACAGCAATTACACTTGGTTATGCCAGACAGTTAGGTTATTCAGATTTCTATTTTGGGGCTAATTTAAAGTTTATCACTTCTAAGTTAGAGCAATATAATTCATTTGGTATGGCAGCAGATTTGGGACTGATTTATCGAAATGAAGAAAGAAGATTTAATATGGCTTTGGTATTGCGTAATGCAGGAGTGCAAATTACAACGTACGCGGGTCAAAATGAACCCTTACCATTGGAGGTGGATTTAGGTCTTTCTCAGCGCTTGGAGAATGTTCCTATTAGATGGCATTTAACCTTTGAGAACTTGCAAAAATGGCAAATAGCTGAATCTAACCCAGCTAGAGCAACAACTGATTTGGAAGGAAACCAAACTCAGGAAGAAATTGGCTTTTTTGGGCAAGTAATACGTCACACCATCATTGGTGCAGAGCTGTTTCCAGAGGGAGGTTTTAATCTGCGTTTTGGTTATAACTTTCGAAGAGGTGAAGAGCTGCGTATTGTAGACCAACGCAATTTCTCAGGCTTTTCAGCTGGTTTTGCCCTAAAAATAAAAAAACTACGTTTTAGTTATACTCATGCACGGTACACCAATGCATCGAATACCAATTTTTTCGGACTCCATATCGATTTAGATAAGTAATGCAAAAAATCACCATTGCCATAGATGGCTATTCATCAACAGGAAAAAGTACAGTTGCCAAACAATTGGCCAAGCGTTTGGGGTATGTATATGTCGATTCTGGTGCAATGTACCGAACCGTAACACTTTATGCCATGCAAAATGGGTTCATTGATAATGACCGTTTTGATGTAGAAGTATTAAAGTCTCATTTGGATAACATCAATATCAGCTTTCAGTTTAATAAAGACTTAGGTTTCGCAGAAGTGTACCTAAATGGTGAAAATGTAGAAAAGCGTATTCGTACATTGGAGGTTTCAAACTTTGTTAGCAAAGTGGCAGCCATTCCCGAAGTTCGCCGTCAATTAGTGAAGCAGCAAAAACAGATGGGTAAGAACAAAGGGGTTGTTATGGATGGCCGTGATATAGGTACAGTTGTATTTCCCGAAGCTGAGCTTAAACTGTTTATGACCGCCACAGCAGAAACCCGTGCCCAACGTCGTTATGATGAGCTTAAGGAGCGTGGAGATAATGTTACTTATCAATCGGTATTAAAAAACGTTCAGGAACGTGACCATGTAGATACCACTCGTAAAGATTCCCCATTGATTAAGGCAGAAGATGCCATAACTATAGATAACTCCCAAATGGGGTTAGAAGAACAATTCCAAAAAGTGTTAGTGCTTGCAACTCAGTCAATTAAAAATAATTCGTAATTGTTTAATTTTTAGTGTAATAGATTAGGTTGTTAAAGATTAATGACTTAATTTTGCACTCCTTTTCAGCGAGAATCGGATAAGGAAAGGGCGAGAAAAATTAATTATATTTTTAATTCTTCTGTGTGGTATCGCTAAAATATTCCGAAGGCACACAGGATACAAATTATTAATCAGCACATGGCTGAAAAAGCAAAACAAGCTGAAGTTGAAGCAACTGAAGCTAAAAAAGTTGAAGCTCCTGTAGTATCTGAAGCTCAACAGAACCCTGAAAAATTCTTAAAAGAATTCAACTGGCACAACTACCAAGAAGGTATTGACGAAGTTGAAGACTCTCAACTTCAAGAATTTGAAAAATTAGTTGAGGAGAATTTTGTAGACACTTTAGATGATGAGGTGGTAGAAGGAGAAGTAGTTCATATTACTGATCGCGATGCTATCATCGATATTAACGCTAAGTCTGAAGGGGTAATCTCTTTAAACGAATTTCGTTACAACCCAGACTTAAAAGTAGGGGACAAAGTAGAAGTATTAATTGACGTACGTGAAGACGCTACAGGTCAATTGGTATTGTCACATAGAAAAGCTCGTGTAATTAAAGCATGGGATCGCGTTAACGCAGCTCACGATAATGGTGAGATTGTAAATGGTTTTGTTAAGTGCAGAACTAAAGGTGGTATGATTGTAGACGTATTCGGAATCGAAGCGTTCTTACCAGGATCTCAAATTGATGTTAAGCCAATTAGAGATTACGACCAATACGTTAACAAAACTATGGAGTTCAAAGTTGTTAAAATCAACCATGAATTCAAAAACGTTGTTGTATCTCATAAAGCGCTTATCGAAGCTGATATTGAAGAGCAAAAGAAAGAAATTATCGGGCAGCTTGAAAAAGGTCAAGTACTTGAAGGAGTTGTTAAAAATATCACTTCTTACGGAGTATTCATCGACCTTGGTGGCGTAGACGGATTAATTCACATTACAGACCTTTCTTGGTCTAGAATTAACCACCCTAACGAAATCGTTGAGCTTGATCAAAAACTTAACGTTGTAATCCTTGATTTTGATGAGGATAAGTCAAGAATCCAGTTAGGATTGAAACAATTGAGCAAGCACCCATGGGATGCTCTAGGTGAGGAAGTAAAAGTTGGTGACAAAGTAAAGGGTAAAGTTGTTGTAATCGCAGATTACGGTGCATTTATCGAAGTTGCCGATGGTGTTGAAGGACTTGTTCACGTATCTGAAATGTCTTGGTCTACTCACTTACGTTCTGCTCAAGATTTCGTATCTGTAGGAGACGAAGTAGAAGCAGTAATCTTGACTCTAGACAGAGAAGAGCGCAAAATGTCTCTTGGTATCAAGCAATTGACTCCAGACCCATGGACAGATATTACTAGCAAGTACCCTGTAGGTTCTAAGCACTCAGGAACTGTACGTAACTTCACTAACTTTGGTGTATTCGTAGAGTTAGAAGAAGGAATTGATGGATTGATTTACATCTCAGATCTTTCTTGGACTAAGAAAATTAAGCACCCAAGTGAATTCTGTAACGTAGGTGATAAACTAGACGTTATAGTACTTGAGTTAGATGTTGAAGGACGTAAGTTAAGCTTAGGTCACAAGCAAACTACAGAGAATCCTTGGGATAAGTATGAAACTGAGTTTGCTTTAGAAACTGTTCACACTGCTGAGATTTCAGAAGTTGTAGACAAAGGAGCAACTGTTCAGTTCAACGAAGACATCGTAGCCTTCGTACCTGCTCGTCACCTTGAAAAAGAAGACGGAAGCAAACTTAAGAAAGGTGAATCTGCTGAATTCAAAATCATTGAGTTCAATAAGGAATTCAAGCGTGTAGTAGCATCTCACACTGCTATTCACAAAGCTGAAGAAGCTGCAATCGTAAAAGCTGCTGCTAAGAAAGCTGCTAACGCTGCTGCTGAAGCAAAACCAACTTTAGGTGATGCTAACGATGCTTTACAAGCGCTTAAGGACAAAATGGACGGTAAATCGTAATTGTTCATATATTTTAAGTTAACAATAAAAGCCTCCCATTTGGGAGGCTTTTTTTATGGTTGATTTTTTGTGGATAAGATTGCTAATGACGTTTTCTTACAATGTTAAGTGTTTTTGTATATTAGGTAAATAAAGAAATAAATGAAACAAAAACACTGGTAGAAACTAATGCTTGTAGCATAATAGAAAATTTATGATGAAAAATATTATTCTGATAATTGGGCTATTATTGACTTCGATTCAGTCAAATCAGCATTATTCGTTAGAATCCGGTAAGGTTGAAATAAAAATCAATAAAAATATTGAACTTTTAGGCCTAGCTTATTTTATTGGCTTTGAAGGTGTTGATATTGAAGAGAAAACTGTTGAAGTTAATGGTATAACAATGCTCAAAAAGGAATGGCATAATTACGGTTTTAAAATATATAATGATTACAAGTCCTATGCCTCAAGTGAGTATTTGGCTAGAAGTTTTGCTGTAGCCGACCACTTATGGCTTGATTACATCAATGCTTTCCTTCTTCAAGTAGATGATGTTCCAAATGCGAAATTAACAAATTCTGTTGATGAAAAATATTATATAAACTTCTCTAAAGAAAAGAATGTTGGTGAGGCAAAAAAGAATGCTGAAATTTTTTTGAAAGGATTAAATTCATTTTCGGAAGAAATAGAATTTGAATCTTATTTAATCAACTCAAAAAAATATTACATCAAGGTTATTGAGGAAATAGAAGGCGGTTTGCCGGATACCGCTTTTATAGAAGCAATGGAATCATTTTACAATAAGAGTTTCGATAAATATTTGCTGGTTCCAAGCTTAACCATCCCTAAAGGTATGGGGTTTGCCGTTAATAATATTAACAATGGAGAAAGAGAAGTTTATAATATATTTGGAGCTTTGGGATTTCAAGAGTTTGTGGATGAAGAAAACCTAAAAATGGGCTTTACAGATAAGAAAAAACTTAGAGAATTAAGCGTTCATGAATTTGGACATTCTTTTGTAAATCCAATTATAGTAAAGTTGCCAGACACATTATTTACAGAAACAGAACATTTATTTGAACCTTTAAAGACGGTAATGTCCAAACAAGGCTATAACACATGGAAGGCATGTGTTTATGAACATTTCGTGAGAGCAGGTGAAATAATAATCGCTGAAAAGTTAGGAAATAAGGAGAGTGCCCAAAAATTATTTGTCGATTATAATGAGAAACGACAATTTAAATACCTGACTCAGGTAATAAATGAATTAAGGAAATATGATGATGGTGAATATAAATCATACTATGAAGCAGTTGAAAAAGCAATGAATGCTTTAAAATAGCTTTGATAAAATAGAATGTATGGCATGAAGTAAATAAACATTTTAATTGAAGCTAACTAGAAATAAAATAATGCAATACAATAAATGTAAATACAAAGCATATACCCAGAAAAACTGGATGATGTTGTTCTGGATTTTGAATCCGGGTACGGCTATTAATGAAGTGGTTTTAGGACAAAGGCTTCCAAAGATAAGCTTGGTAGATAAAACCTCAATTAAACCATTGGCCGAACGAAGTTATGTGCCTTGTCCCCACTGTAACACTTTACACGATGGCAGAACATGGTCTACACAAAATGGTACAGCTTTTAAAAATTGGTTTGGATTATATTGCCATGAATGTGGGGGAGTGATTCCTTGTATGACCAGTTTAACGAGCTACATTGTGTTGGGATTGACCTATCCGTTTTGGGGTTGGTTTAAAGTGTCTCTTAAAGATAAATGGTTAGCAAAGCAACCAGAAAGGTTTAACGAAATTGATATTACAACTATACCAAATCCTTATGAAGGTAAAGGGTGGATTAAAGTTGGCTTAAGCTGGGGCTTGTTTATGTATGTTTTTATGACATTTTTATTTCCTTTATTTCAAGAGCAGCCTATCACATGGAAAAGTGTTTTGATATCGATCCCTCTATGGGCTATTAGTGGACTTGGTTTTGGATACTTTATGAAACGATATACTGGAAAGTTGGGAGGTAAGAAAGCTGTAAATAACACATAATAAATCAAAGAACATAACACTCAATTCTAGAATGTTCTTTAAGGTAATCTCAAAAGAAGGTCTTCTCGTCTATCATTTTTTCGTTCCTCTAATGGCAATTCTACGATTTTTGGCTCGTCGTTCTTCGGTATCGTTACTGGTTATAGAGTGTTGTTTCCCATATTCTTCAGCTTTTCCAACAAGTGAAGCCGTATTAGTTACAAGTTGATTTTTCTATGAGTGCAAAAATGATATGACTTCTTCAATACCCGTTGTTGCAGGTCTTGCTATTACAGTAATTTGATTATTTCCGCTAATAGCGGGTTTTGGATCGATATAGAAAATCTTAGTTTGGGGTTGCACATAATGCATTAGGCCGGCGGCTGGGTAAACCTGCATGGAAGTACCTATTATGATTAATATATCGGCTGTTTGGCAAATATCTATGGCGGGAATCATCATCGGGACGTCTTCTCCAAACCAAACAATATGTGGCCGAATTTGATGCCCATCGGGGCAATTGTCACCCCAGTTTATATCGGAATTCCATTCCAAAACATAGTCTTCATTTCCCATGCTTCTAGCCTTGAGTAATTCACCATGAAGATGAATTACATTCGTACTGCCTGCACGTTCGTGCAAATCATCAACATTCTGTGTGATGATGGAAACTTTATAGGTTTTCTCCAGTTGTGCTAATTTGAGGTGTGCAGCATTGGGTTCAACTTCAAACAGCTGTCTTCTACGTTGATTGTAAAAATCCAATACGAGTTCTGGATTGGCCTCAAACCCCTCTGGAGTGGCTACCTCCATGACATCATGACCTTCCCAAAGTCCATCAGCGTCTCTAAATGTTTTGATTCCGCTTTCCGCACTTACCCCAGCTCCACTTAATACAACAATATGCTTCATGTGATTTTTTGTTATTGGTAAAATTAATAAAAGCTTAGATTATATTTTGAACGTCTTTAATATGATATTATGGAAATTGTTCATTTGATTTAAGTAGATAGAACTCCTATAATTTTTATATTTTCGGAAACTGGTATTAAAGACAGCATCAAATGGTAGATAAGGCATTGTTAGAATATTTGGAAGGGTTTATTACAGAAAGTAGAAATCAACGTTTTAAAGAAGTTTTGGAACAACGAACCAGACATTTTACTGTTGCCGTCGAAGATGTTTATCAACTACATAATACCAGTGCGGTTATTCGTAGTTGTGATGTTTTTGGTGTTCAGGACGTTCATGTTGTCGAAGCTAGAAACACCAAACGAATTGATAGGGAAATTGCTATGGGTGCCCAAAAATGGGTAGATGTACATCGATATAATTCAGCTAAGGACTGCATAGATACAATGCGAGCAAAAGGTTATCAAATAGTAGCAACAACACCTCATACAAACGATTGTGAATTGCACCATTTTGATGTAACCAAAAAGAGTTGCTTCTTTTTTGGCAGTGAACGCGATGGACTGTCAAAAACTGTGATAGATCAAGCCGATTGTTATTTGAAAATTCCAATGTATGGGTTTACTGAAAGCTTGAACATTTCGGTTTCTGCAGCAATTATCTTACAGCATGTCAGTGCAGAGTTGAGGGAAACAGAAGTGAATTGGTCACTTACAGAAGAGGAAAAACTGGAAAAAACTTTTGACTGGATAAAGAAATCCATTAAAAGTTATGACGACGTTTTAATCAGATATAGTAACAAATTTAATTAAGGTAATTAATGTTTATGACCCTTTCATCAGGATGTATACTGTTCGTATAGTGCTTTAAGTCTTTTTGGGATAGTTGAAAATGAAGTTGACTTAAAGAACAAAAAGAACCTTTCGTTTCTCACAACATATGGGTTAAACCCAGAGCGTTTACAGCCTTTTAATGAAGGAATGTTGTTTATGTTTACAAAGGTTACAATATATTTTACCCCTAACTCATTTCCTTTTTCGGCTATACGAGCCATAGCTTCTGGCATAATTTTCTTTCCTCTATAATTTGGTAAGGTAAAAGCTCCTTCAAGAAGGGCTTCATCGGGTTTTAATTTCGGGAAAGTCTTTCCGAAACAATATCTTATTTTGTCATTTTGTTTAGATCCCATAAGCCATTGTCTGTAACAAACCTCATTGCTGCTTGTGGTGGCAACATAACATTGTGGGATATCAGTTGATAATAAACGATCTTCGGTGTGAAATTTCCTAAAAGCTTCCATATCAGAATTATTTGCAGGACGTATCTTTAGCTGAATGTTTGCTTTTGGAGCTTCAAAAGGAATTTCTAAGTCCCTTTTTAAGCCAAAGGATTGGGTGTTCGAATAAAGGCGTTTGGTTAACCCGTTAAAGAGTTGTTTAAACTCACCATCTTTAATTAAATTCGATACAGAATTTACCCATAATAATGAATTCGAAATTGACTTGTTCATATTGGTGATAGTTGTTTAAATGTTTATAAAACAGATAATTAAAATTACAAAAACTCTACCCATAAATTGTAGGTATTCATGTAAAAAAGCGAAAGGAAAAAGCTTCAAAACGTTGTTTTTCAACGAATAATGATAGTTTTTTTCTGTGATAAGATTTGGTGTTGATATAGTTAAACTATATAGGAATTTTATATATTAAGTTTTGTTAATAAAGCTGCAAATATGTAATCTTGTATAGGAGCACTATTAGATAATGCTATTAAGGTATTTGCATAGACCAAATGGTCGAACAGTTTTACTTATTCATAATAAACCTTTAACATAGATTATGATTTTTCTTTACATTTTAATGGCTATTTTCATTTTACTTACCTCGATTGCTCCTAATAATTTCGAAATATCAAGAGCTGTTGAAATCAATAAACCTTTGTCAGATGTGTTCAATTACCTCAAGTATATAAAATCAAGATAAATGGTCGCCTTGGAAAATCAAACATCCAGAATTAAAATGAATGTTTACTGGAACCAATGGGACATTAGGTTTTTTATCTAAATGGTTAAGAAATAAACAAGTAGGTTCTGGAGAGCAAGAGATAAAATTATTATATAAAATAAAACAATAGAGACCAAATTACGTTTTTTTAAACCATGGGAATCTACAAGCGATGCTTATAAAGTTGATGAATTAAGCAATGACAAAAAAAAGTCACTTGGGGATTTAAAGGAAGAAATAAATTTCCATTTAATATTTTTATGCTTTTTATGTATATGGATAAAGCTGTTGGTAAGGATTTTGAAGTGGGACTAGAAAGTTTAAAGGATATTTTAGAGCGATAATTAATCTTAAAAAATTAAATAAATGTCAAATAACATGGTAGGTTGGTTTGAAATACCTGTAGAAGATATGGATAGAGCCAAGTCTTTTTACGAAACTGTTTTTAAAGTAGAGATTTCCATTCACGATTTTGGAGGCATGCTTATGGGGTGGTTTCCGGATAGAGGAGAAGTTCCTGGGGCACAGGGAACTTTAATAAAACAAGATACCTATGTTCCTAGTCAGGAAGGAACCTTAGTATATTTTATGAGTGATGATGTACAAAATGAACTTGATAGAGTAGAAGCTGCTGGGGGTAAGATTTATCAAGCTAAAACGCAAATTTCACCAGAACATGGTTACATGGCCGCTTTTATTGATAGTGAAGGAAACCGTATAGCCTTACATTCACGACAATAAAAAAGGCGCTTAAAAGCGTCTTTTTTATTTATCACGCCCACGGCGTAAAACCTTGTATTCTTCGTAACATTCACTTATGGCATCAAGTACCTGTAAATCGTTTGCATTTTGAATGAACTCGCTAGAGTAATTACATTGACGCACCATTTCATCAAGATCTACTTTGTCTACTTGTAAGAGTACCATAAGCATTTCACGATCAAAACGAGAGGCCAATAAATTCCGTATTTCATCATCCTCTTTCATTTTTTTAAGCTTTCGCATTTCATTGGGTTTTTTTCCAAAAATGTTGTGCAATAAATCTGCAGGATTGAATATGGACCCCAAAACTTTATTAATATTACTTGCCGAACGGCTGTCCCCAGCTTCATAGCCGGTATTAGGGAGACCTGAAATACTATAGCGAGGATTGGTGTTGATTACTACTTGTTTGATATCAACTTCTAAATACCCAGTTAAATTAAGTTGGTTTACTACAACTTCTTCAAGAGCTAATGCTAGTTCTGTAAGCTCAACAGTAGAACTACCATATTTTATCCAATCGTTAGTAACCCTAACTTTAACGGACTTAAAACCTAAGTAAGAAAAGTGCAATGTATCGTTAGCTTGAGCAATAATCTCAAAGTTTCCATCAGAATCAGTTGTGGTTCCTTTTACTTGATTAAGGTTAACAATATTTACGCTTTCTAATGGTTTTGAATCTGCCGAATTTATAACAACTCCTTTTACAGTACTAATATCTTGAGCGTGAGCAAGTACAGCAGAGAAAAGTAGGGTGATAAGGAGCAGGTGGTATTTCATTGTTAAATAATTCTGGTCTAAAAGTAAGAAACAAAACTCACAATAAATGCGAGTTTTGTTTTATTTTGACTAATTATTAACAAAAAGGTTTAATCTAGCGACGAGAACGTCGAGGTCTTGATGAACCCCCGGCATTACGGCGATTAGAGCGGTTTTCGCTAGCTCTGCGTTTTCCGCTATCACGGCCACCATCGCGACGTTTTCCATTTCGTCCTCCACGTCCTTTTTTGCGTGCTGTTTCTTCAGATATTTCTACGTTTACATAACGTCCATTGTACTTGAAATCAGTAAAGAATTCCAATACTTTAGGTAGATTTGTAGTATCTGTATTAAAGAATGAAAAGCTTTCCTTGACATCAACTTTAAACACATCATCTTTGCCTAATTCTAAAGATTCACGCAAAAAGTCCTTAAGGTCCATCCAGGTATAACCATCCTTCTTACCAACATTGATGAAGAAACGAGTAGAATTCTCATTGGACTCACTGTCGCGAGGACTACTGCTTTTTGCTTCTACGTTTAAATCTTTAGATTTTTGGTAGTAGTTGAAGAAACGTGTGAACTCTACAGAGAAGAACTTCTTGATTAATTCTTCCTTGGTAGTATCTTCAAATAGTTCATTGATGTTTTCTAAGTACTTATCGATTTCATGGTTAACTTCCGTATTGTGGATTTTGTTAGCCAAAGACATTAATTGTACCTCACAAATTTCAATACCTCCAGGGATGTCCTTTTTCTCAAATTGTTTTTTAATTATTCGTTCAACCTGTTTGATTTTACGAACTTCACTTTTGGAAACAATAACCATAGAAGTTCCTGTTTTTCCAGCACGCCCTGTACGTCCACTACGGTGTGTATAGGTTTCAACTTCGTCTGGAAGCTGATAGTTTATTACGTGTGTAATGTCGTCTACATCAATTCCACGAGCAGCAACATCTGTCGCTACCAACATTTGAATTTGATTGTTTCTAAATGACTTCATAACCAAATCACGTTGGTTTTGACTTAAATCCCCGTGAAGAGCACCAGCACTGTAGCCATCTTCAATAAGTTGCTCTGCTACTTTTTGGGTGTCACGTTTTGTTCTACAAAACACAACAGAGAAAATGTCTGGGTTAGCATCAGCCAAACGCTTTAACGCTTGATATCTATCTCTAGCATTTACCAAATAATATTCGTGCGAAACATTTTTACTCCCTTCATTTTTAGTACCTACAGTAACTTCGGTAGGCTGGTGCATAAATTCCTTAGCGATGCTAGCTACCTCTTTAGGCATTGTAGCAGAGAATAACCAAGTATTTTTATCCTGCGGTGTATGTGATAGGATTGAAGTGATATCCTCGTAAAATCCCATGTTAAGCATTTCATCTGCTTCGTCCAGTACACAATATTCGATTTTGGAAATGTCTACCATTCTACGGCCAATCATATCTTTCATACGACCAGGGGTAGCAACAATAATCTGGGCTCCTTTTTTAACTTGTTTAGCTTGATCGGTAATGCTGGCTCCTCCGTAAATAGCAGTAACGTTTAGTCCGTTGTAGTATTTTCCGTAAAGTTTAAGTTCATTGGCAATTTGTAAACAAAGTTCGCGTGTAGGCGATAAAATCAAGCCTTGTGTTGTTCTACTGTTTACATCAATGTTTTGAAGCATTGGAAACCCGAAAGCAGCTGTCTTTCCTGTTCCGGTTTGCGCAAGTGCTACTAGATCAGTTCCTTGTTCTAATAAAATAGGGATTGCTTTTTGTTGAACTTCACTTGGAGTTTCAAAACCTAAATCGGTAATAGCTTGTAGCAGGTCTTGGTCAAGACCCAATTCTTGAAATGTATTCATTTAAAGTTTATAAGTATTCGATTGAATTATGTAAGTGCGACATAGAAGTGAATCGACATACTTAAACCTTAAACTTCCTAGTAACACATCCTCACCCTGAGGAATTTAAAGGCGCAAAGGTAATGTTTTTTTATTAACAGTCGCTAAATTGGTATAAGTATTAAGCTTTGTTTAAGAATTCAACCAACTGGGATACCGCTTTTCCACGATGGCCTATGGCATTTTTTTCTGCTAATTCCATCTCGGCAAAAGTGGTTTTGAAACCTTCAGGCATAAAAACAGGATCGTAACCAAATCCTTGTGCACCACACTTTTCTTTTGTAATAGATCCTAAGCAAATTCCAGTAAAGGTGTGTAGTTTATCATTTAAATGTAAGGCAATTACAGTTTTAAACTGAGCAGACCTATCTGCTTTTCCAGAAAGTTCAGTTAACAACTTGTTCATGTTGTCATTGGCGTTTTTCTGTTCGCCTGCATAACGAGCAGAATACACTCCAGGGGCACCGTTTAAGGAATTAACTTCTAGTCCAGTATCGTCAGCAAAACAGTCGTAGCCATAGTTTAGTTTTATGTATTCTACTTTTTGAATGGCATTTCCTTCAATAGTATCTTGAGTTTCGGGAACATCTTCTGTACAATTAATGTCTTTTAAACTTAAAAGAGTTATACTGTCGGGCATTAGTGCTTGAACTTCCTTTACTTTATTTTGGTTATTTGTGGCGAAAACAATTTTCATAGACAAAAGTTTTATTTAAGGGACTGTATAAATGAGTAATCAATCCTTGCATCTGCAAAATTAATCATTGAAAAATAGTATAACTTATAAATTTAAAAGTATTGCCTGATTTCATAAATGTTTGTTTTATTGTTTTTTACTTGTATTTCAATGGTGGTATTCGTAAATTTATGATTCAATTCTCGACCAAATATTGATGAAGATTAGTTACTTCCTATGATCGATTAGAGTTAGATGTTAATCTAAAGTGTACGATCATGAAAAGAAGTCTGGTGAATTTGTCGTTGGGAACTCTAACCCTTTTTCTTATCCTTTTAATTTATAAATTGGTTTTGTCCTTAATAGAATTAATTGTTAGGATGCAAAATCTAAGTTTTAAATTTTATGAGGTTTAAAGTTTTGAAATTTTTTTTAATTATGATGATACGGTTCATTTCTTAGAATTGTAAAGCCTCTGTATAGCTGTTCAATAAAAAATAGTCGAACCATTTGGTGAGAAAATGTCATTTTGGATAATGAGAGCTTTCCTTTTGCCTTTTGGTAGACTTCCTCTGAAAACCCATAAGGTCCCCCAATTACAAAAACCAGTTGTTTGAGGCCAGAGTTCATGTGTTTTTGTAGGTAGTTAGCAAACGCAACGGAATCGAATTGTTTACCACCTTCATCCAATAGTATCATTGCATCGGAAGAATTAACTTTGCTCAGTATCAATTCACCCTCTTTTTGTTTTTGTTGTGATGTTGTCAACTTTTTAGTGTTTTTAATATCCGGAATAATTTCAAAATCAAACTTCACATAAAAACCTAAACGCTTTTTGTATTCGTCAATAAGTTGTAGTAGTTGTTTGTTGTCGGTTTTACCGATTGCAATGAGTTTTATTGTCATGGAGCAAAGTTACATTTTTTGAGGTTTGTGTTAAAAGGAGGGTTTAATTGGTGTGAAAGTTTTGAGTTTCATGCTTGAGAAACTATATGAATTTGTATATTAAATTCTGTTTTTGTTTGAGGGCAATTACTATTTTAGCAGTAGAAACCACAATATTTTAAGCATGATTAGCAAAGTACAGTTCGATAAGGAAATTGAACTTATAATAGCAAACGCCATTAGAGAAGATGTAGGAGACGGAGATCACAGTTCATTAGCTTGCATACCTAAAACAGCTCAAGGAAAGGCTAAGTTATTAGTTAAGGATAAAGGTATAATTGCAGGAGTAGAATTTGCTAAGCAGGTATTTGCTTATATTGATCCGGAAATGATCATTGACGTGCATATTGAAGATGGTAGCTTTGTTAAGGAAGGGGATATCGTGTTTTATGTACATGGTGCTTCGCAATCTATACTCAAAGCAGAGCGTTTGGTACTTAATGCTATGCAGCGAATGAGTGCTATTGCAACCAAAACAAAAAGTTATGTTGATTTATTAGACGGCACCCAAACCAAAATATTGGATACTAGAAAAACAACACCGGGAATACGAGCGTTGGAAAAATGGGCAGTAAAAATTGGAGGAGGAGAGAACCATAGGTTTGCTTTGTACGATATGATCATGCTAAAGGACAATCATATTGATTTTGCGGGAGGAATTACAAAGGCCATAGAAAAAACCCAAGCTTACCTTATGGAAACAGGAAAGAATCTTAAAATAATCGTAGAGGCTCGTGATTTGAGTGAGGTAGAAGAGATTCTGATGAGTGATGGTGTGTATCGTATTCTTATTGATAATTTTAATTACGAAGATACTAGAACAGCTGTGAAAATGATTGGAGATAAGTGCTTAACTGAATCTTCAGGAGGTATCAATGAGCATACTCTTAGAAAATATGCCGAGTGTGGTGTAAATTATATATCTTCAGGAGCTTTAACTCATTCTGTTCATAATATGGACCTGAGTTTGAAAGCGGTTTAATATGACAAAGCCTATAGAGGACAAACTAAGGTCTATTCCTGTAATAAATCTGTTGGTTAGTTTTTTAAAGCGTATTAAACTGCCAGGTTTGGAAGGTCTTTCGCTATACGATCTTTTAGAATTATATGTTACAGGAATTGTAAAGGGGGCATTGACTTCAAGGGCTGGAGCAATAGCTTTTAGTTTTTTTATGGCTATTTTTCCCTTTTTGCTTTTCATTCTTATTGTAATTCCTTATGTCCCCATTGACGGGTTTGAAGGGGAGTTTCAGGCTTTTTTGGAATCATTTTTACCGCCGAGTACTTCCGATTTCTTTTTCACAAATATTTTTGAAAATATAGACACCCAAAGTGCAGGAATGCTTTCTACGGTTTTTATGCTATCAATGATTTTAATGGCCAATGGTGTAAATGCAGTGTTTTCTGGTTTTGAAAATTCTTACCATACACAATTAACCAGAAATGTTATCAAACAATACCTCTACGCATTCGGAGTAGCGTTAATTTTGGCTTTTTTGTTAATAGTTACAGTTGCTGTATTCGGTTATTTTGAAATCTATGTATTGGGTAATTTGAACGAGTTTGGCTTACGAGAAGAAGATAGCCAGACAGGATTGGTGTTGGCCAAGTATATGTTTTTTGTCATCATGGTTTATTTGGCTACTGCAACGCTTTATTATTTTGGAACTAGAGAAGGTAAGTCTTCACGTTTCTTTTCGGTTGGAGCGTTGTTTACTACTTTACTGATTATTTTATCATCTTACCTATTTGGTGTTTATATCGATAATTTTTCCAGTTATAATGAACTTTATGGTTCTATTGGAGCACTTTTAATATTGATGTTTTACCTTTGGCTAAATGCCAATATTCTTTTGTTGGGTTACGAATTGAATGCATCTTTAAATCAATTGAGAAAAAGTTTTTAGTAATGCCACACTTTATAGATGTCATTCTGCCCATACCAGTAGAAAAGTGTTTCTCTTACAGAATTACTGAAGCTGAAGCTGGTTTTCTAAAGCCTGGAATGCGTGTAGCTGTTCCTTTTGGAAAGAGTAAAATTTATACAGCTTTGGTATTCAAGATCCATAATAATCCGCCGCTAGTATATGAGGCTAAGGAAATTCATCAGATACTTGATGAGAGTCCAATTGTTGTCCCTGATCAGTTAAAGTTTTGGGAATGGATAGCAAGTTACTATATGTGTGCGCTTGGAGATGTTATGCGTGCAGCCTTGCCTAATGCCTTTTTGTTGGAAAGTGAAACCATAATAAACAGGCGTACAGATACCCAATTGAATGAAATCGAAATGAAAGACGATGAATTTATGGTTTGGGATGCTTTACAACATCAATCCTCATTAAGAATACAGGATGTTATGGATATACTTGATAAAAAAAGTGTATTGCCTGTAATTAAAAGATTGTTGGAAAGAGAAGCAGTAGAGGTTCAGGAGGAGGTATACGAAAAATACAAGCCAAAATTGGTTCGTAATGTTCGTTTGAATGAAGCGTATAATACTCAAGACAACTTAAATGCTCTACTGGATGAGTTAGGACGCGCCCATAAGCAGCGCGATGTAGTGATGCACTTGTTTATGCTTGAAGCAAAAACAAAAAAGCCAGTTTCTGTAAAAGACCTTCATGAGGTAAGCAAAGCTTCTTCAGCAATTATAAAATCCTTGATAGATAAAGGTATTCTTGAGGAATATTTTATCAGAACAGATAGGGTCAACTTTTTAGGAGATAATGAAAAGAAGGATACAGAACTTAGCGAGTATCAGCAAAAAGCATTTGAGGAAATAAAAGACTGTTTCGATAAGCAAGATGTATGTTTATTGCATGGAGTAACGTCATCTGGAAAAACAGAGGTTTACGTGAAGTTAATTGCAGAGGTTTTGGATAAAGGTAAGCAAGTCTTGTATTTGTTGCCTGAAATAGCTTTGACAACCCAACTTATTAATAGGCTGCAAGCCTATTTTGGAGGACAGGTATCCGTATTTCATTCTAAATATTCAGCCCATGAACGTATTGAAGTTTGGAATAATGTGTTAGAGAAGAAAGGTAAAGCCAAAGTTATTCTTGGAGCTCGATCGGCTTTATTCTTACCATTCACCAATTTAGGGTTGGTTATTGTAGATGAGGAGCATGAGCACTCATTTAAACAGTTTGACCCTGCACCGAGATATCACGCTAGAGATGCCGCTATTGTACTTTCTAAAATGCAACAGGCTAAAATACTTTTGGGGTCTGCTACGCCAAGTTTAGAAAGTTACCATAATGCAACTTCAGGAAAGTATGGTTTAGTAGAAATAACCAGACGTTATAATGATGTATTGATGCCAGATATAGAGCTGGTAGATATAAAGGATAAGTACAAGCGAAAACGAATGGTTGGTCATTTTAGTGACCGATTAATCGAAGAGATGCAGGAAGCTTTAGGAGAGGGGTTTCAGGTGATTCTGTTTCAGAATAGAAGGGGTTTTTCACCGGTAGTTGAGTGTCAGACCTGTGGTCATGCGCCTCAGTGCCCTAATTGTGATGTCAGTTTAACCTATCACCAGCACAGACAGCAACTGCGTTGTCATTATTGTAGTTATACCATTATTCTAAGACCTAAGTGTGATGCCTGTGGCTGTTCAACTTTGGATACAAAAGGTTTTGGAACAGAACAGATTCAGGAGGAGGTAAAAGAACTGTTTCCAGAAAAGAAAGTGGCTCGAATGGATTTCGATACCACTAGAGGAAAATATAGTTATGATAAAATTATCTCTTCTTTTGAACAAGGGGAAGTTGATATTTTGGTAGGAACCCAAATGTTAACCAAAGGGCTTGATTTTGGTAACGTGAAACTGGTAGGTATAATGAATGCTGATAACCTCTTAAATTTCCCTGATTTTCGAGCCCATGAGCGCAGTTTTCAAATGCTGCAGCAGGTTTCGGGTAGGGCAGGGCGAGCTCATGCTAGAGGAAAGGTAATAGTGCAAACTTACAATCCCTACCATAATATATTACAGCAGGTTTCAACGAATGCTTATGGTGAGATGTATAAAGAACAAATGGAAGAGCGTTTTCATTTTAAATACCCACCTATCTATAGATTGGTAAAGATAACCTTGAGGCATCGTGATTATAATAGGGTGAATACAGCATCAGAATGGATGGCAAAATCCTTGCGTCAAATCTTTAAAGCAGGAATTTTAGGTCCTGTAGAGCCGCCAGTATCAAGAATACGGAATCAGTACCATCGTTACATCTTGATAAAAATTCACCCAAAACAATCACTTGCAAAAACAAAAGAAGCTATTGTTAAGGTTAACAATAGCTTTGAGAGTGTTAAAGACTTTAAACCGGTGAAAGTTATTATAAATGTAGATAGTTATTAAATAGCTTACATATTATTTAAAGCTTCAACCAGTTGTACTTTCTTATTGCGGCTCAATGGAATTTCAAATGATCCAACTTCAACATTCTTGCTGTTAAAACGATCAATTTTATCTAAATTTACAATGTAGGATTTATGGATGCGCAAAAACATATTCTCCGGTAGTTCCTTTTCAAAGGCTTTCATTGTAGAAAGAACTACAAGACTAGCATCTTCGGTAACCAGCTTTACATAATCTCCGAGGGCTTCAATCCACTTAATATCTTTAATGTAAACCTTACGTTTTTTAAGGTTACTCTTTACAAAAATGTGCTCTCCTTCAGCTTCCTTAAAATCGTTTTTCAGTTTGTGGTATTCTATAGCTTTTTCCACTGCAACATTAAAACGCTCCCTTGTGATTGGTTTGTGCAGGTAGTCGGTAGCATCGTAATTAAATGCCTTAAAAGCATATTCTGTTTTTCCCGTCACAAAAATTATTTGAGGTTTGTTGTTTAACACATCCAAAAGTTCAAAACCGTTAAGAACAGGCATTTCAATGTCCAAAAAAATAAGGTCTACTTTGTGTGTGTTTAAACCATTTTTTGTTTCGAGTGCGCTATTGTATTCTGCTATTAAATTAAGGGAGGGATGGTTTTCTATCAGTTTCACTATTGACAAACGCTGAATCGCTGAATCATCAACTACTACACAATTTAAAGTCATAACGTTCAATTTATTCGGTTAAGATATCGATAATATTACAAAAAAAACAGTTAAAATCCAATGTTTCATCGGTAAAGTGTGAAATTTAACATTTCACTAATATTAGCTATAAATTTGTTTCTTTTAGAGAAGATTATCGGGATTGTGTTGCAATATACAAATTAAATAGTTACTTTTGCAGCCATTTTTAACAAATAAAATTTAGTTTTTATGAATCATTATGAAACTGTTTTCATCTTAAATCCCGTTTTATCTGAGACGCAGATAAAGGAAACAGTACAGAAGTACGAAGACTTCCTTGTTTCTAACGGTGCCACGATGATATCTAAGGAAGATTGGGGGCTTAAAAAATTGGCTTACCCAATCCAAAACAAAAAGAGTGGTTTTTACCATTTATTCGAATTCACTGTACCAGGTGAAGTAATTGGTCAATTGGAGCTTGAGTTTAGACGTGATGAGCGTTTTATGCGTTACCTTACGGTAAGCTTGGATAAGCATGCTATTGCTTGGGCTGAAAAGAGAAGAAATAGAAACAAACAAAAAGCGTAATTATGTCATCTATCGAACAACAAGCTAAAGGAAAGAAAGACGGAGAAATTAGATACTTAACTCCGCTTAACATAGAAACAAACAAGACTAAAAAGTACTGTCGTTTCAAAAAATCAGGAATCAAATATGTAGATTACAAAGATCCTGATTTCTTATTGAAGTTTGTAAACGAGCAAGGTAAAATTTTACCAAGACGCTTAACGGGAACTTCATTAAAGTACCAGAGAAAAGTGTCTGTAGCTATTAAGAGAGCTCGTCACTTAGCTTTAATGCCTTATGTGGCTGATTTGTTAAAATAAAAATATCATAACTATGGAACTTATATTAAAACAAGACGTTGAAAACTTAGGATTTAAAGACGATATTGTAACAGTTAAGAACGGTTATGGTAGAAACTTTTTAATTCCACAAGGACATGCTATTTTAGCTACTTCTTCTGCTAAAAAAGTATTAGCAGAGAATTTGAAGCAAAGAGCTTTTAAAGAAAAGAAAATTGTTGAGGATGCTAACAACATTGCTGATGCCTTAAAAGCATTGGAAATTAAAATTGCTTCTAAAGTTGGTGCTGGTGACAAGTTGTTTGGATCTGTAAACAACATTGACGTAACAGAGGCTTTAAGCCAAGCTGGTCACAGCATTGATAAGAAATTCATAAATGTGATTGGAGGTAATGTTAAGCGCTTAGGGAAGTACACGGCAATCATCCGTTTACACCGTGAAGTGTCTGTAGAACTTCCTTTTGAAGTAATTCCACAGGCCGACTAATCAGTTAGTTAGCGTAAAAAAAAATAAAACTGTCCGAAAGGGCAGTTTTTTTTTGTGTATATTTATTTACAATAACTAAACGCTAACTAATTATTTGTCAGTCACATGAAAACAATTTTCTTCGCTTGTTTGCTGTTTTTTACTGTTTTTACTGCTTTTTCTCAGGTTACAACATCAAACATTAAAGGGTTGGTATTGGATGAAAATTCAGTACCCTTGCCAGGTGCAAACGTTTTGGCTATACACAACCCTACAGGGACTAAGTATGGTGCAGCTACGAACTTCGATGGCCGCTTTAATCTTCTTAACCTTCGCGTTGGCGGACCGTATACCATAACCATTAGTTATGTTGGGTATAAGGAACAGATCTACGACGATGTTTACCTTTCTTTGGGAATTACTAAAAATATTGATATTTCCATGGTAATAGATAGTGCCGAATTGGAAACGGTGGTAATTCAAGGAACAGGTGGTACGGGCACATTTGGAAGTGACAGAACTGGAGCAGAAACTAGTGTTGGTCGAAGGGAAATCACTCGATTGCCAACAATTTCTAGATCGGCAGCCGACTTTACTCGTTTAGAACCAACAGCTAGTAACGGTTCATTTTCTGGAAGGAATGATCAGTATAACAATTTTTCGCTAGATGGGGCTATTTTCAATAACCCGTTTGGCCTCGATGCAGCAACACCTGGAGGGCAAACCGATTCGCAGCCTATTTCATTGGATGCTATAGATCAAATCCAAGTATCAACCGCACCTTATGATGTAACTCAATCAGGGTTTACAGGTGCTTCAGTGAATGCTGTAACAAAAAGCGGTACCAACGAGTTTTATGGTACAGTTTACGGTTTTTACAGAAACCAGGATATGACTGGAGATAAAGTAAAGGGAGAAGATATTTTTGTTCCTAAATTAAGTCAAACTCAGGTTGGTGTGAGTGTTGGAGGGCCAATTATAAAAAATAAGCTCTTCTTTTTTGCAAACTTTGAAAAAGACGATAGGGAAGATTTGGGGCAAAGTTGGCTACCTAATAGAGGAACAGGAGCTATTAATGAGTCAAGGGTAGATGAACAGGATTTGATAGATGTTCAAAATGCTTTGTTAGGTTTAGGTTATAACCCGGGGGCTTATGAAGGTTTTTTGTTTAAAACTGAATCTACGAAAGGTATTTTTAAGATAGATTGGAATATCAATGAAAATAACAGATTGGCTGTTATTTACAATTTCTTGGATGCAGCTAAGGATAATACAGCTCACCCAACCGCTTTAGGATTTCGTGGACCAAGTGCTTCGGTGTTGCAATTTCAGAATTCCGGTTATCAAATTAATAATGAAATACAGTCAATTCAATTGGAGTTAAACTCAACTTTGTCTGATGAAGCGGCAAATAAACTCCAGATTGGGTATACCCATTTTAACGACTTCAGAAATCCATTTTCAACTCCAGCTCCTGTAATTAGTATTCAAAAGGATGGGTCTAATTATATTATTGCAGGACATGAGCCGTTTTCAATAAATAATAGGCTAGATCAAAAAGTATTTCAATTTACAGATAATATGAATTTTTATAAAGGAGATCACACCTTTACTGTTGGGACATCGTTTGAAAAGTTTATGTTCGATAATTCATTTAATCTTGCCAACTATGATAATTTTGGGGCTCCTGCTTATTATGGTACCTTTAATGCTTATCCAGATGTTCAAACATTTTTGGATGATGCAGCTAATCCAAATGGAGTTTTAGCTCTAAACATAGCGTATGCTCAAAGTGTTTTTGCTAATCAAAATGCTGCTGGAGAAGGGAATGATGGTGGCTGGAAATTATCTGAAACCAATGTTGGTCAATTAGCATTTTATATTCAGGACGAATGGAACGTAAAGGATAATCTTAAGTTGACTATTGGTTTAAGGGCCGATAAACCATTGTATTTTGATACTTCAGAAAAAATCCAAGAGTATATCGATACTGATAACGGTGCCAGTGTAGACCCAAATACAATCTATTACGATCCTGAAACGGGAGACGCTGTAACTCTTAATTCAACTAAATTACCAACAAACGATTGGTTGATATCGCCTCGTTTAGGAGTTAATTGGGATGTTAATAACGATAATGTGACTCAAGTGAGAGGTGGAACTGGTATATTTACGGGGCGTTTTCCTTTTGTGTGGATAGGGAACCAAGTAAGTGGCGCTGATCAAGGTTTTTTCCAGATTACCGATCCAGATTTTAAGTGGCCACAAGTGTGGCGTACTAGTTTGGGGGTTGATCATAGATTTGATATGGGGTTGATTCTTACTTTCGACGCTTCTTATACCAAAGATATTAATGGAGCTCAAGTTCAAAATTGGGGATTAAAAGATCCAACAGGGACGCTTGAGGGGGTTGACAACCGTGAAATTTACTTGTCAGAAGATAAAGGAACAAATAATGCTTATGTGTTTACCAATACTGATAAAGGGCGTATTTGGAATTTTGTATTAAAGGGTCAGCAAACTTTTAATAATGGACTTTATGCAAGTTTGGCTTATAGTTATCTTAATGCAAAAGATGTTAATTCTATCGAAGCAGAGATAACGGGTGATGCTTTTGCTTTTAACCCTGCGCTTGGCAATGTTAACTACGACCGTCTTGGGTATTCCAAATATGGAGATACTCATCGTTTTGTTGGGGTGGGAACTAAGAAGTGGACCTATGGTAAAGATGATAATTGGGCCTCTACCATTTCTTTTTTCTTTGAATATGCAAAGGGGGGAAGGTTTAATTATACTTATGGTGGAGATATCAATAATGATGGTTCGAACGTGAACGATTTGATTTATATTCCAACAGAAAGTGAAATACAGCAAATGCAATTCTCTGGACCAGGACAAGCTGAAGCGTTTAATGATTACATTAATCAAGATGATTATTTGAGTGATCGTCGGGGAGATTATGCAGAGCGTTATGGAGCACTTGCACCGTGGAGAAGCCGTTGGGATATGAAGTTTCTTCAGGATTTTAAATTCAGAGTATCTGGAGATAAATACAACACTATTCAGTTTAGTTTGGATATGCTTAATATTGGTAACTTTATCAATTCTGATTGGGGAGTAGTGCAGCAACCAAACAATGTACAGCCAATAGGTGTAACAGTTGATGAAAATAATGTACCTACCTATACTTTTAATGAAGACCTATCTAAAACTTTTGGATACGATTCCAGTCTAGCTTCCAGATGGCAATTACAAGTTGGTCTTCGATACATTTTTTAGGATATCATAATATGCTTAAATTTGCGCTCTCATTATGGGGGCGCTTTTGTTTCCTTTATAAGTAAAAAAAGAAACCATGAAATATAGTCGATTGACTAAAGAGCAGTTTGAAGAATTGCATAAAGAGTTTATAAATTTTTTAGCAACACAATCCATTAATGCTGACGAATGGACAGAAATTAAACGAGATAAACCAGAGGTAGCAGAACAAGAGTTGGATGTGTTTAGTGACCTGGTTTGGGAAGGAGTGCTAAATCAGGCATCTTATGTAGAGCATATTTCGTCTAAACAAATGCATTTGTTCCATTTGGGTGAAAAGGAAATGCATGTTATTGCAATAAAATTAGCTAATGATAAAGACTTGACGACTCCTGAAGGTTATAGTTGGCTTCGCCAGAATTTAATGAATGATGCTGTGGAGTTTCTTCAGGCTAAGAAGCCTTATGGTAAGGATCAGAATTTGGATAAATTTAAACTTGTGCAGCAAGGTGGGGTGATTACTAAAGGTGAACTATTTCGTTTTTTCGATAAATTGATTAATTAAGGAAACAAGGAATATTAAAATTAGAATAGGAAAGGAGCCTCGGTAAGTTATAGGGGCTTTTTCTGTTTTATGGTTAGTTGTTTTAAATTAAAACATAATGCAATGGAAATCGAATTGCCTAGAGGGGGTATTGTCACTTTGCATGTCGAAGCAATAGTAAATACTGCAGATCCATTTTTGTTAGGAGGGGGAGGTATAGATGGAGCTATTCATAGGGTAGGGGTAGCACAAATATAGAGACAGTGTATTGTTATCAAAAATGGACAGATAGGATGTGAAGTAGGTGAAGCGGTTATTGTCAATGCAGGAAACCTTTTTGCAAAAAAAAGTAATTACTACATTAGGGCTTGTTACTAATAAATAAGGTGATTTAGAGGGTGAAAAACTTAAGAATTGTTCTTTAAATAGCTTAAAGCTTGCTGAAGAGCAAAATTTAAAAACTATTTTTTTCCGAATATAAATCTGGTATAAGTGTTTTTCCAAAAGATAGAGTGGCTGAGTTGGTCATGGATGCCATTTAAAAATATAGCTTTGCCATAATAGGAAAGGTTGTATTTGTTTGTTATGATGGTTAAAACTTCAATCATTTATTCAAAACGTTTAGATGATAAAAAATAAGCCGATGATTTTCAGTGTTTAATGAAAATTTACTATATTTACCATCCTTGATATCTACCTTGAAATCAGAACAATTTACTGTTTTGTTCTATTTTAGTTGTGGTTCTTTTTTTTGAATACACATTTATGTGGTTTTGAATGTTAGTTTTATTTTTTAAAGCATCCTTTTTAAAAGGAGTAAAGATGATTTATTGTAAACTACTTAAAATCAGCTCCAATAAAAATACTTTCAAAAAAAGGAGAGGAAAAGCTTGCCTTGTTGATTAACGGTCTTATATTTGCAGCCGCTTTGAGAGGGGCACGCCCAGCGAAAAAGCGACGTTCATTGATTGGGA
>NZ_JARACK010000005.1 GCF_028767185.1 Mangrovimonas aestuarii | reverse complement strand
GACCAAAAACTTAAGGTGGTTATAGCGACGGGGCTCACCTCTTACCATTCCGAACAGAGAAGTTAAGCCCGTTAGCGCCGATGGTACTGCACTCGTGGGAGAGTAGGTCGCCGCCTTTTTTGAAAGCTCTCTACTATCCGTGGAGGGCTTTTTGTTTTTATATGGTTTGAAAAGTGACCGTTTCCCAACAAAAGTACATTTCCGGTATCCTTCGAATTGGGTTTTAAGCAGAATGTATTGCTTTTATCGTTTCTGGATTATAATCTATGTCGTTCTGTAGAGCTCTACAGCCATTTCTTTCTCTTGAAATAGTAGAGCATCCCCAAGAATATCAGTATCATTACGCACCACAGTATGTAGTACCCGTATTTGTAATGGAGTTCTGGGATGTGGTCGAAGTTCATCCCGTACACACCAGCAATGAAGCTTAGGGGGATAAATATGGTTGCTATAATTGTAAGCACCTTCATCACCTCGTTCATTTTATTGCTTATTGCCGTCATGTACATATCCATCAAACTCCAAATCATTTCACGGTATATTTCTATGGTATCGGATAATTGGATAATGTGATCGTACACATCACGGTAGAATTGAATATTTTTATTTTGTATCAGATTATGTTCACTCTTTTCGATGCGACTAATAATTTCACGAAGAGGGAACATTGATCGGCGTACTTTAAGAAGCTCTCTTTTTAAAAGTTGCACCTGTTGACTTATATTGTCTTTAAACTCTCCATCAAAAAGTACGGTTTCTAAATCTTCTATCTTATTACCCATAGTTTCAGCTACCAAATAATAATGATCAACAACTGAATCTATAAGGGCAAAGAGTAGGTAGTCAGAACCCATATGTCGAATACGACCCTTTCCGCTGCGGATACGCTCTCTTACCGAGTTAAAAACATCACCTTCTGATTCTTGAAAAGATAATACAAAGTTTTGTCCCAGAACAAAGCTGACTTGTTCTATGATTATATTTTCATCATTATCATAGTACAGCATTTTTAGAATAACGAATATATAGTCCTCATATTCATCAATCTTTGGTCTTTGTGAGGTGTTTACCATATCCTCAAGGATTAGAGGATGTAACTGGTATTGATCTCCTATTTTTTCTATCGCATCAGTATGGTTAAGTCCGTTAACGTTAATCCAAGTTGTAGTATCCGTCGATTTAAACTTAATTATTTCATCTAGACTTTCTATTTCAGTTTCTTCAAGTTCAGAATCATTGTAATCGAAAACATCAATTGAAAGTTTTTCCTTGGCTTTTTTTCCAGTGTAAATAACAGTTCCAGGTGATAGACCAAGGTTTTTTTTATAGTGAGAAGTACGCTTTTTGGACATTGATATGTGTAATTACTTTATAAATATAATATTTATATGGCATCAGCTCCTTCATCCATGGCGTCTTTTTGAATAAGTGTAACGGCTTTTTGTAAGATGAGATTGTTAGGATAAGTAATTAAATCACCATCATCGGTACGAAGATGTAAATGAAAAGCTCTAATATCTTCAATAATAGCCTTTATAGGGTAGTCTTTATCGTGAATCATGATTTTGTCACCCACCTTATAAGGAAACGAGAAAAACATGATCACACCTGAAGTTATGTTGCTAAGGATAGACCAAATTGCAAACAAAGCAATACCTATCACGGCAAATACTGATGAAAATATCAGAGAAATTTGCTCCATCTTAACACCAAGGATAAAACCTTCAATGAGTAGCCCTATTGCAACGAGTAAAAATGTAACATAGCGAGCAACAAGGCTAACCCTTGCTTCAGTAATATTACTTTTAAAACCGATACGCTTAATTGTTCCTTTTATGATTAAGTTGGTAATAAGTATTACAGAAATTAATATAAGGGAATAAATAAGTTCCTTTTTATGTAGGATAAAAAAGTCTTGCATATGGAGATTACTTTAAACAAAGATACGCTAAAAGTTGTAGTAGAGATTTTTACTACACTACTAAATCTTTGAAAAAGTAACGGAAGGGGTTGCCTACTGAACAATATCCATTAGGTTTTCATAAACCAAATGAACCGGGAGTCCAACCACATTAAAATAAGAGCCTTCTATTTTGGTAATGCCTATTTGGCCTATCCATTCCTGAATACCATAAGCACCAGCCTTATCAAAAGGCTTGTATGTTTTTATGTAATAGTTTATTTCTTCGTCCTTAAGCTGCTTGAAAGTGACTTTTGTCGTAGCATTAACCGTTTTTTCATAATTGGGAGTAGTAAAACATACAGAAGTTATAACCTCATGTGTGGTTTCACTTAAGGATTTTATCATGGCAAAAGCATCTTCAGGAGATGTTGGTTTTCCAAGGGCTTGGTTGTTATGCCAAACAATAGTATCGCTGGTAATTAAAATCTCGTTAACTTCTAACTCATCCTTAAAGGGAAGGGATTTTAACTGAGCTAAGTAATCACTAATTTCAAAATGCCTTAACCGATTAGGATATTCCTCTTCAACTGGTTTTAAACGAATTTCAAAATCAATCTCCAAGTCCTTAAAAAACTGTTGTCGTCTAGGAGAACCAGAGGCTAAAATAATATGATAATCTTTGAGTTTTTCTTTAAGCATTAAGTCAGGATTAATGGGTACAGCAATAAGGAAAGCATACCCGTTAGCATGACTAATTTAAGAATGTTACTGATATAGTGAAAGTCTTTTTTAGTTGTTGCTGAAAAGGCTTTGATGGCAGCGTAGATTAAAGGACCTAAGATAGCCGCCAAGAAATAAATAACAGCAATTGGTTGCTTGTATAAATAGGTAACAATATAGTAGCTTACTCCTATAATAGGGATAAATAATAGACCAAAAACAACTTTTGATGCTCTTTCACGGCCTAATACTATGGGTAGGGTGTTCATACCCGCCCTATGATCCCCATCCACGTCTTCGGTATCTTTCACAATTTCACGAATCAAGTTTATAATGAATGCAAATATGGCGTAGTCCAAAATAATTTTAAAAAAAGTAAACTGAGTGGATTGATTTTGTTCGTTAATAACCGGTAATAATTCAAAAAGGCCTACAACTATTAAGCTTAAGGCCACCAATGCCGCAATAACAATATTTCCAACAA
The DNA here is from genome assembly GCF_028767185.1 of Mangrovimonas aestuarii. Lineage (GTDB taxonomy): Bacteria > Bacteroidota > Bacteroidia > Flavobacteriales > Flavobacteriaceae > Mangrovimonas_B > Mangrovimonas_B aestuarii. The sequence goes on along the minus strand of NZ_JARACK010000005.1, from coordinate 258,715 downwards.
GTAATGTTTGTTTAAGGTATGATGCATAAACATAAAGCAAAGCGGATATTATTACAAATATGGCAAAGAAATTACTGCGACCAACCAAATGAGAAAGGTAAAACCCTACAGCTACTCCTACTACATTAAAAGCAATAAACCAATTATAAGCTGTTTTCTCGCGGATTTTTTTGCCTACTATGACTTTATCAGGTTTATTGATTAAATCAGTATCTACATCGTAAATATCGTTAATGATATTCCCTGCGGCAGTAATGCAAAGCGTTGCGATTACCAAAAGGGAAAATCCAAACCAATTTAGGGTGAAATCGATATTAAAAGGTTCGAACAATGCGTATTTAATAAGAACTTGAACCAAGGCAATCATTAGTAGGTTCTTCCAGCGAATAAGGTTAAGTATGGGCATGTTTTCTTTTAAGGTTATAAAAGGAATTAGTTTTTTAATTTGTATTATTTAGTCGTATTTAGCATCGAAGTTTTGGCTCCATTTACCTTGAACCTTCAATACCTGTTCTATTATATCGCGAACACAGCCTTTTCCTCCATCTTTATGGGATACGTATTTGGAAATAGCTTTAATTTCCGGAACGGCATCCTGAGGGCAACATGGTAAACCTACCTGTTGCATTACAAAATAGTCAGGAATATCATCACCCATAAAAACTGCTTGTTCAGGCTTGATGTTATAAATATCAAAGTATTCATCAAGTTGCTCGGTTTTATCATGAGCTCCCAAATAAATATCGGTAACTCCCAATCCTCTTAAACGTTCGCGAACACCTTCGTTAGTACCTCCTGAAATAATACAAACATTAAAACCTGCTTTAAGAGCAGATTTAATGGCAAAACCATCCTTGGTGTGCATAGTGCGTAACATTTCTCCAGAAGTTGTCAATGAAATGGTTCCGTCAGTTAGGACACCATCTACGTCAAAAACGAAAGTGGTGATATCGTGTAGGTATTCTTTATAGCTTCTATCTTCCATGTGTCTTTTTTATTGAGGCTGTTAGCTGTTTGTAAATGGCTTTATGCTCTTCGTTTTCTATTAGTTTTAAATGACGTTTTATAGTCTTTTTATCGTTGCGTTTGGCTGGCCCGGTTTGGGCCATATATGGTGACATGGTTTGCACTTTTTTGGCAGTTTCCATAATCAACGGTTTAAGGATATCAAAGTCGATACTTTTCGAATCACTGATTTCATGAGCAATACGGTACAGTTGATTGGTGAAATTATTTACATATACAGCTGCCAAATGAAGGGTTTGGCGTTGCTCAGTGTTTATTCTGTACTGTGGACTTCCTATCGCTTCTGCCAATATTTTAAGTATAGATCTATCTGGTTTTTCCAGCACTTCTATACAAATGGGGACTTGTGAAAAGTCAACTTCAGCGGCTTTACTGAATGTCTGTAAAGGATAAAATACACCTCGCCTTAGTTTTTTGTCAAGATCGTGAACATTTACACTACCAGAGGTATGTACTACCAAACGGTTTTCAAACGGCAATTGGCTTGATAGCTCGGCTACAGCATCATCAGAGACTGAAATAATGTAAGCATCGGCTTCCTTTAAATCATTTAAATTATCTGTAACATCAACTTTGTTTTTAAAGCTTTCTATAGATTGTAAATGTCTGTTGTACCATTGAACAACATTAACAGTTTCACTATTGTAAAATGCTTTGAACAGATGAGTGGCCACATTGCCAGCTCCAAGTATAACTACTGAAATCATGTGGCTAAAATAAGTAAGTCGCACGTTATAAAAAAGTTTGAAAGCCTATCTTTGTAGTAATGAACAAGCCTGACATTAAAAACCGCGAAGACATCTTTAGAATGGTGTCCGTTTTTTACTCAAAAGTGAGTCAACATGAACTGTTGGGGCCTATTTTTAATTCGAGTATTTCTGATTGGAATGCTCATCTTAAGCATTTAACTACCTTTTGGGAGTCCAGCTTATTTATGGATACCAAGTATTTAGGTAATCCGTTAGATGTTCATGTTAAGATAGATAAGGTTAATGAAAATAGTATTACCCAAGAGCATTTCGGGCAGTGGCTAAATTTATGGGTTGCTACAATTGATGAGCATTTTGAGGGTGAGGTGGCCAATCGTGCTAAAACCAGAGCAAGAAAAATGGCAAGTTTCATATATATTGCGATATTTCAAGCGCGACAAGAGCTGAAGGATAAGGCATAAAGTCCAATAATTTTAACGGTTTTTTTAACATATCCTTTCTTGGCTACGATACCTAAACCAACTAAAATGGTTACCTTTGCACGACCCTAAAAACAGGCTTTTTAATCATGCAAAATAAACTCGCCAAGATTCTATTCTCCACCAGACTTACAGCTATTTTATTTATTGTTTTTGCTGCCGCAATGGCCATAGGAACCTTTATGGATGCAGGGCAGGAAACATCTCCAACAGCTTATACAAGAACATTGATATACAATACTTGGTGGTTCGAAGCCATTATGGGGATTTTTGTTATTAACTTCATAGGTAATATTGTTAGGTACAAATTGCACAAAAAGGAGAATTGGGCAACACTAGTTTTACACTTGTCCTTTATTTTTATTCTATCAGGTGCTTTTGTAACACGATACATTGGTTATGAGGGAATGATGGCCATTCGTGAGGGAGCTACGGAAAACAAATTTTTATCTAGAGAGACTTATATCACAGCTTATATTGATGGAAATTATGAAATAAACGGTGTTCCACAACGATTGCCGTTGGAGAAAAAAGTTGATTTTTCAGGGAGATTGGATAATGAATTTGCTATCCATACCAAATACGATCAGCAACCTGTTAGCATTGAGTTGGAGCGTTTTGTTGAAAATGCAGAAGAAGATGTTATTGCTGATGATAAAGGGGAAGAGTACCTAAAGTTGGTTGAAGCTGGGGGAGGTGCTCCTCACAATCACTTTCTAAAAGTTGGAGAGATACAAAGTATCCACAATGTACTTGTGGCTTTAAATAAACCAACAGATGGCGCCATTAATATTACTTATAATGAGGATGGTTTAAGTATTCAATCTCCTTTTGAGGGTGAATATATGACCATGGCCACTGGTGCAACAGGCCGTTTGGTAAAAGATAGTATCCAACCATTACACTTGCGTTCACGCTATATTATAGGAAACATGCAAATGGTATTCCCCAAACCAGTTGTAAAAGGTGTTTTTGATATCGTTAAAAAACCACAAATCCTTAAAGGGGATGAAGATGGTGTGGTGTTAAAAGTAACTACCGGAGGAGAAACTCAAACTGTTGGATTATTGGGAGGAAAGGGAACCAACAATGCATTTAAGCAAATTAAAATAGGTGGATTGGATATAGCTCTTAAATACGGAGCAAAAGTATTGGAGTTGCCATTTGAAATTAAACTAAACGACTTTATTGCAGAGCGCTATCCTGGAACAGAAAAGAGTTTTTCTTCGTTTGCGAGTGAAGTAACAGTTTTAGATAAAGAGCAAGGTGATTTTGATTACCGTATTTTCATGAACCACATCCTGGATCACAGAGGGTACCGTTTTTTCCAATCTAGTTACGATCCAGATGAAAAGGGAACAGTACTATCTGTTAACCATGATTTCTGGGGGACTTGGCTAACGTATATTGGATACTTTTTGCTGTACGCAGGTTTATTGGCGATATTGTTCGCTAAGGGAACCCGTTTTGGTCAGTTGAGAAAAGGTCTTCAAAAAGTTAAGGAGAAGAAAACTCAAGTGCTTACCGTATTTTTCTTAGGTTTTGGATTAGCTGGTTTTGCTCAACACTCGGAACAAGATGGACATGACCATACTTTTAGTATTCCTACTAAGGCGCAAATCGATTCAATTTTAAGAGCCAACATAGTACCAAAAGACCATGCTGATCTTTTTGGGCACATGGTAATTCAGGATCTAGGAGGACGTATGATGCCTGTTAACACCTATGCATCAGAAATGTTACGTAAGGTAAGTAAGCATGATACTTATGAAGAGTTCGATGCTAATCAGGTGTTTCTTTCCATTCAGGAAAGTCCGTTATTGTGGTACAACGTTCCAATTATCTATTTAAAGGCAAAAAAGGCTGATTCCATTAGAACCATTATCGGTTTGGATAAGAATGAAAAGTATGCCACTCTTGCCGATTTCTTCACAGATCACGGAGCATATAAGTTAGGGCCATATTTAGAGGATGCTTATAAGTCTCAACAACCAAATGCTTTTGAAAAGGAGTTTAGGGAAACCGATCAAAAGGTGAACCTATTGTACAATACTATTGAAGGACGTTCATTGAAGATTTTTCCAGTACCGGGAGATGATAACAACAAATGGATATCTTCTGCGGAGTACCGAAATGAAGATTATAAAATCAGAGATTCACTTTACGGAAACTTTATCAATAGTGGTTTTAGTGCTTATTTATTCACATTAAATGAAGCGAAACAGTCAGGGAACTTTAAGCCAGCGGAAAAGTTGTTGGAATCGTTTAAAAAGACCCAACAGAAATTTGGAGCATCTGTAATGATTTCAGATGATAAGGTTAATACAGAGATTCTTTATAATAAGTACGACATCTTTAAAAAACTGTTCAGTTGGTATTTATATGCTGGTACTTTATTGTTTATTATTCTAATTGTTCAAATTTTTAAAGACAAGAGTAAAGGATTAGCCTTAACGGTCAAGATTTTCAAATGGATTATTTTAGGGTTGTTTGTGCTGCATACAGGTGGATTAATTGCCCGTTGGTATATTTCGGGTCACGCACCTTGGAGTGATGCTTACGAATCCATGATATATGTGGCTTGGGCAACAATGCTTTTCGGATTGATATTCGGGCGTAAAAGTGATTGGACAGTTGCAGCGACGGCTTTTGTAACTGCAATGATCTTAATGGTTGCACATTGGCAATGGATGGATCCTGCCATTGCTAATTTGGTTCCTGTTCTTAACAGTTATTGGTTGATGATTCACGTAGCGGTAATTGTTGCTAGCTATGGTCCTTTTACATTAGGAATGATTTTGGGAGTAGTTGCTTTGCTGCTAATGATATTCACCAATCAGGATAACAAGAAAAAAATGAAGCTCAATGTTAAGGAGCTTACCATTATCAATGAAATGGCTTTAACGGTTGGATTGGTTATGCTAACCATTGGTAATTTCTTAGGAGGTATGTGGGCTAACGAAAGTTGGGGACGTTACTGGGGATGGGATCCTAAGGAAACTTGGGCGCTTATTAGTATTATGATTTATGCTTTTGTGATCCATATTCGCTTAGTACCTGGCTTGAGAGGAAGATGGTTATATAATATCATGTCGATAATAGCTTTTGGAAGTATTATGATGACCTACTTTGGTGTGAACTTTTACCTAGCAGGACTGCATTCATATGCAAGTGGAGACCAAATTGTAAGTTTAAAATTCATTGGTGTTACATTAGCTATAATTGCTGTATTGGGGTATTTTGCTCGTAGAAAATACGTTCAATTCTATAAGAAATAAGCGAAAGGGTTTTAGATTTAGCTTAAATACTCTAAACCTATTTTAAAGACTAGACCACATAAAATAGCAAGGCCGAAACTTAACAGTGTTCCAATAAGGATGTATTCTGTTAGCTTTCGGTCTTTTGCTTTTGAGAGGTCTCCAAACCGGAATACCGATTTTGCAGCTAGAAGAAAACCAACTCCTTGCCAGTAGCCCATTATTATAAAACCAAAAATAAACAAGCGTTCTAATATGCCTATATAGGCCCCTGCATGTTTTAGGGAAGCGTCGTTATTTTCTTTGAGTTGCCATTTGTCGATAATCACTTTCATAATTATAGAAGATACCACTGTTGTACAAATTACTGCAGTAACAAAAAGAAGCACTTTAGGGCTGTACAGATTGTCAAGGCTCAAGGAGTAATTAGTATAGCCCTTAACTACTAAGGCAATAACCAAAAGGTGAGCCAATTGATCAAAAAAGAAAAGGTGCTGTCGATTAACTTTTTTGGTTAAGTAGATTTTAGCGAGGTCAATTCCAAAATGAGATAACACGATACATAGCATTCCAATCCAATATTTAAGGTTGAATTGAAATACTGCCAAAAGTGCAAGGGTGTGAATAGCTAAGTGCCAGTACAGGTATTTTGATTTAAACTTGTGTTTTTGTTTATGTGACACCCATTTTGATGGCTGAAACAGGAAATCACCAATAATATGTGCTAGAAAAAACTTTATAAATAGGATTAGCATAGGTCTTGTATTTGGGTTTGGTAGTAATGGAGCATTTTTTTTATTTCGTCATAGCCGGCACGTTTTAACCCTTCACTAATGTTGCTTTGTGATTTATTGAGCAGGCCTGCCAATTGTTGCTGATTATAATCTGGGTATTCTATAGTAGCCTTAACAATGGTGGAAGCAGTTGGAGTCCAATTGTCCATGGTCAATAAGGCTAGTTCTAACATAATATTGAGGGTGTTGTCAAAACTTACCTTTCCTGATTTTATGGCCAAGGTTGTCTTTTTTAGAGCTTCAAAACATTCGCCAGAGTTGATAAACGCCGAACCGTTTGATTCCGTTATCTTTTCAGAAACGTAATTTTTTTCGCCATAGCCAATAGCAATACGAGTGTCTATGGTTTTAAACTGTTTAATGGTAGCTTTAATTAATATAGCTGTTTCTAAGGCCTCTTCAGGGGTGACTTCCAATTGAAAACTGTCCCCACGATAAATTTCCCAATGTTTAGGTTCTTTTCCGTATCGGTTAAATACAGCCTTTAATGTTTCTAGCCATTCCTTAGGTTCTAAAACTCTAGAATTGATGATATCTCCCGTAATTATGCTTGTCATAAATACTTGCTTTAAATCAAATATATCTTGTTTTTAGCAGATATACAAAAATATCTATAAAATTACAGATATATTAAAATATATGATGCAGAGCAGATATTAATCATGTGTTTTGGTAAAAATAAATTCAATTTGATTGTCATCATCAGAAATAATGGCAACCATTTTATTGTATTTCAGCTCATAGTGAATGGTCTTGGGAAAATCGTTATCGGGATTATAACAGCTAAAAGATTTAGTTGATTGTTCTGTAAACTTAAAAATGATAGGAGAGTCGTTTACACCAGTAACTTCATAAACTAAGTTGTTTTCAAGAGTATAAATTTTCAAATGTTCTTTAAACACAGTGTCGTTAGCTTTTTGGGTAAACCCTAAGCCTGTGTAGTCCCCGTTTTTGCTTTTCGTCCATTGTTCATAGGTAATAGTTCCATTAGGATTGTTTTCCCGAACCCAATTTCCAATCAGCCAATCCAAATTAATATTCTGTTGCTGCGGTAGTGTAGCTTTTTGGGATAGTGTCAGTAGAAATCCGAGTAATAGCGTTTTCATTTTAAGAGCAAATTAATATTGCATTAAATTATCAAATTAGCTATAATTCTTCCATACAACTAATGTTATATTTTATATTTTTAAGCTCATGAAAAAGAATATTCTATTATTATCGGCATTGGCTGTTTTCTCTTGTAAAGAGGCTAATACCGATAAACAGCAGGGAAATGAAGAGGCAAATCAGGAAACAGTAGTTCAGGAGTCTCAGAACAATCAAAACGATATGAAGAAAGAAGATATCTATCAGTTTGCCGTAACTGATTTATACGGCAATGACTTTAAGTTTTCAGATTTAAAGGGTAAGAAAGTAATGGTTGTAAATACCGCTAGCGAATGTGGTCTTACGCCTCAGTATGAGCAGCTTCAGGAACTATATGATAATTTTAAAGATGACAATTTTGTAATTGTAGGATTTCCAGCTAATGACTTCGGGCATCAAGAACCTGGTACCGATGAGGAAATTGCCAAGTTCTGTAAGCAGAATTACGGAGTAACGTTTCCTATGATGAGCAAAATTTCTGTTAAGGGAGATGAGATGCATCCAGTGTATCAATTTTTGACTCAAAAATCAAAGAATGGGTATGAGGATTCTGAGGTAGAGTGGAATTTCCAAAAATATCTTATCAATGAGAATGGCCATGTAGTACGTGCGGTGTCTCCTAAAACCTTACCAATAGACGAATCTATTATTGAGTGGATTGAAAACTAGATGATGCATCGGAGATTACTGTGCTACGCTATAACTAATGACGATAGGAAAATTTATAAAGCTCTTTAAGATAGCTGTAACTGGTGAAGAACAAAACTTCACTTCGGGAAGCATCAGAAGGGCTATTTTTATGCTCTCTATTCCCATGATTTTGGAGATGCTTATGGAATCTATTTTTGCCTTGGTGGATATCATGTTTGTGTCTAGGGTGAGCGTGAATGCAGTAGCCACCATTGGATTGACCGAGTCGGTAATTACGCTTGTGTATGCCATAGCCATTGGGTTGAGTATGGCCGCTACAGCTGTAGTAGCTCGTAGAGTAGGGGAAAAGAATTATGAAGGCGCCTCGCAAGCAACGGTACAAGTTGTTTTCTTGGGAGTTGCAGTCTCACTTATAATCAGTGCAATAGGTGGTTTTTATCCCAAGGAAATTTTAGGGTTTATGGGTGCAGAACCAGATTTAATAGCCGAAGGCTACGGCTATACCCAAGTACTTTTTGGAGGGAATATTACGATCATGCTTTTGTTTCTTATTAATGCCGTTTTCCGAGGAGCAGGAAATGCATCCATTGCAATGTGGACGCTCATTCTTTCTAATGGATTGAACATTATTCTTGACCCTATTTTTATTTTCGGATTAGGGCCTGTCCCAGCTTATGGGGTACAGGGCGCTGCTATTGCCACAACTATAGGTCGTGGTACTGCTGTGGTGTTTCAGTTGATTGTACTGTTCTATGGTTGGGGAATTATAAAAATACGGGTAAGGGACCTAGTGTTGCGTTTCAATGTAATGTTGAACTTGATAAAAGTTTCGTTGGGAGGTATTGGTCAGTTTTTAATAGGAACATCCAGTTGGGTGATTTTAATGCGAATCATGTCGGAGTTTGGTAGTGAGGTTTTAGCTGGATATACTATCGCCATTCGGGTAATGATGTTTACACTGATGCCATCTTGGGGAATGAGTAATGCCGCAGCCACTTTGGTTGGTCAAAATCTTGGCGCTCAACAACCGGATAGGGCAGAACAATCGGTTTGGAAAACAGGGAAGTATAACGCTTATTTTATGGGGTTGGTCTCTTTGGTGTATTTGATTTTTGCTACTGAGATTCTCGAAATGTTCAATGCCCAGCTAGAGGTAATCAAATACGGATCGTTATGTTTAAGGATTATTGCTGCTGGTTATATTTTCTATGCCTACGGTATGGTAATCATTCAATCGTTCAACGGGGCAGGAGATACAAAAACGCCAACGTATATCAACTTTTTCTGTTTTTGGTTATTCCAGTTGCCTTTAGCCTATGTATTGGCTATTTGGTTAAGTTTAGGACCTGTAGGCGTATTTTCGGCTATAACCTTGGCAGAAGTGTCAATCGCTATTGTGGGAATGATTTGGTTTAGAAAAGGTAAATGGAAAACCATTACTGTTTAATGTGCAATCAACTTAAATAAAGAACAATGACAAACAAAAAACTAGGACTCAATACTATTTGCACCCATGTTGGGGGAGTAACCGACGAACAGTTTAAAGGAGCCGTATCGCCTATTTATATGTCAACTGTTTATGCTTTTCAGGATACCGATATTATGAGGTATCCAAGAGCATTTAATACCCCTAATCAGTCACATTTGGCTAAAAAGATAGCTATGCTTGAACAGGCCGAAGCAGCAATGTTGTTCAGTTCTGGGATGGCAGCGGTGAGCAGTACGTTTTTAACCTTTTTAAAAGCGGGAGACCATGTTGTTGTTCAGCAGCCTTTGTATGGCGGTACCCATCATTTTGTTAAGGAGACTTTAAGCAATTACGGTATAGAATTTACCTTTACCCAAAATAGTGATATTGATAGTTTTGAGCAAGTCATCAAACCAAATACGAAATTAATCCACATTGAAACCCCTTCAAACCCTTTGATGACTATTACTGACATTGCTGCAGTAGCGGCATTAGGAAAGGATAAAGGGGTAATTACAACTATAGACAACACTTTTGCGACGCCTATAAACCAAAACCCATTGGATTTTGGAATAGATATTGTTATCCATTCAGCAACCAAATATATGGGAGGCCATAGTGATATACAGGCTGGAGCCGTTGCTGCTAGTCAAGAACATATCAATGCCATTTGGCATGTGGCCAAGGATTTGGGAGGTAATTTAAACGACTTTACAGTTTGGCTTTTGGAACGCAGTATGAAAACTATGGGATTAAGGGTTAAAGCTCAAAACCGAAATGCCAAGAAGCTTGCCAAGTACCTTTATGAGCATGATGATGTTAAAGCTGTTTATTATCCGGGGTTAAAGTCACATCCACAGTATAATCTAGCCAAAGCACAATTGAAAGGCTTTGGAGGTATGCTTTCCTTTGAATTGGTAGATGGCTTGAATGCAGAATTGTTTTTAAAGTCCTTAAAACTGATTAAACCAGCTATGAGTTTGGCGGGAGTAGAAAGTACTATGCTATTACCGTCACAAACGTCTCATGCCTTATTAACTGCTTCAGAACGACAAGCTATTGGTGTGACAGATCAGTTGATACGATTTTCTGTAGGTATAGAATCGAAAACTGATTTAATGACAGATATTGAGCAAGCACTGCTACAAATAAAATAAGTTGTAATATTGTTATACAGTCCTTAACCAAAAAGGGAAATTTATAATCAACATATAATACTATGAAACTAGATATACTTGCCATTGGTGCACACCCAGACGATGTTGAATTAGGATGTGCTGCTACATTAGCCAAAGAAATTGCCAATGGAAAGAAAGTAGGGATTATCGATTTAACACGAGGTGAATTGGGAACTCGTGGTACTGCTGAAACCCGTGATGTTGAATCGGAAGAAGCTGCCAAGATTTTAGGAGTTACAATGCGTACCAATATGGAGTTTGCTGATGGGTTTTTCGTTAACGACCGTGAGCACCAAATGGAATTGATAAAGATGATTCGTAAGTACAAACCCGATATGGTATTGTGCAATGCGATTGACGATAGACATATTGATCATGCCAAGGGCAGTAAGCTGGTTAGCGATGCTTGTTTTTTAAGCGGGTTGATGAAAATAGATACCAAATGTGAGGATACCGATGGTTGGCAAGACCCTTGGAGACCCAAGCATGTTTATCACTATATTCAGTGGAAAAATATAGAACCAGATGTGGTTGTAGACGTTTCTGGGTATATGGAAAAGAAGATGGAAGCGGTTTTAGCTTATAAAACGCAATTTTTTGACCCAAAAAGTGAAGAGCCGGAAACACCTATTTCAAGTAAGAACTTTACCGATAGTATCATCTACAGGGCTAGGGATTTAGGACGCCTAATTGGCGCCGAATATGGTGAGGGATTTACGGTTGAAAGGTACGTGGCTGTTGAAAAATTAAGCGATTTGAAGTAAAATTTTTCAAAAAGGTTTTGCGATAAAAATTAATTCATTTACATTTGCACACGCAAACGCAAAATGGTGGTTGTAGCTCAGTTGGTTAGAGCGCTGGATTGTGGTTCCAGAGGTCGCCGGTTCGAACCCGGTCTTCCACCCAAAATAAAAGCAGATTCTAAATAGAATCTGCTTTTTTTGTGCGCTAAGGTTTCAGTTTCTTGTCTTTATCGCTTTAAATCATTTTAAAAATCCATACACTAACCATTAAGTATCCATATAAGTAGCTATACAGGTTCCGTACATACGTTTTAAAAAGTGATTGGTTTAGCTTGTATAAATCTCTCAAGTTAAAACAGTACTCGTTATATTTTAAAATCCAGATAGATTACCGTCAACTGGGTCAGAGGCTTCAATTATTATAAAGGCTATAGCAATTACTCCAACAGCTGTAAGAGCAACGTTGGCAACCGATCGCCCAGAATTTTTGTCGTTAACTGAAACTCTGTTAATTTTTTCTACCGGGATTTCTATATGATTATCCATTTTAAAAGTAGGGGGTGATTGTAAATACAAATGGACTTCGTTTAATGGTTCGGTTTTTTGCCTATTGTAACGATGAACCCTTTTTTTATCCCGCTGGCGTTTATAAATGTGATCACTATCAAGAGATTTTACAGTTCCTGATATTAGTTGGCTGTTATCGCTAATCACCATATTGTCAAGATGCCACAGTTGCTCTTCTGTATGAATTATGACATATTGATCCTGTTCGTTCAACTTTTTAATCTGTTCTGGTATTTGTTCTTTGCTTGTAGTGACATCTCGAACCGTATAATAAGAACATGATAGCGAAAAATTTAATGTGATAATGGCTAAAAAAAGTGAAATGGACTTCCTTTTTTGAGCTGATAAGTAGAATAAGGTTGGGAGTTTGGTATCTTTAGTCGATTTTGATTTCATAAGAGTGAAATTTTACAGCGATACACATTAATAATACAATGAACTTTCCCTAATATCTGGCAGGGTAATTTCCTTAATTTTATTTACATAAAATTAGATATTTAAAAGTAATCAAAATCCTAAGAGTGTAATGTTTTTATTAGCTTATCTGTAGGTTTTATCGATATTTACAATTTAGAGTTTTACTTTTTAGATGATAAATATCAATACAGCTTATCATGTCATTTTTGACTATTCCATACATTTATCATTAAGTAGGGATATCGTTGATGCCCTCAAAAACAAAAAAAAGTCCAGAACTATCTGGACTTTTTTCATCTTTAGGTTGCTTAGCATTTACAACGGAATATTTCCGTGTTTACGCTGTGGTCTTAACTCGGTTTTATCTTTTAGCATAGCAAAGGCTTTGATGAGTTTTCGTCTTGTATCGTGTGGTAGGATAACCTCGTCTACAAAACCGCGTTCAGCAGCACTGTATGGGTTCGCAAAAAGTTCGGCGTATTCGGCTTCTTTTTCTTTCCACTTGGCTTCTTTATCGTCAGCAGCTTTAATTTCCTTTTTAAAGATAATCTCAGCAGCACCTTTAGCTCCCATTACTGCAATTTCGGCTGTTGGCCAAGCAAAGTTCATATCGGCACCAATATGCTTAGAGTTCATTACGTCGTAAGCCCCACCGTATGCCTTTCTGGTAATAACCGTTACTCTTGGTACAGTAGCTTCACTTAATGCATAAAGCAATTTAGCACCGTGAACAATAATACCGTTCCACTCCTGATCGGTACCAGGAAGGAAACCAGGTACATCAACCAAAACCAATAAAGGAATATTAAAACAATCGCAGAATCTGGTAAAACGTGCAGCTTTCTTAGAGCTGTTTACATCCAATACACCTGCCAGTACCATTGGTTGGTTGGCGATAATACCAACGCTTCTTCCGCCGATTCTTGCAAATCCAACAATCATGTTTTCTGCATAATCCTTATGCACTTCATAAAAGGATTCGGTATCTATTATTCCGTTAATAACCTCATGCATATCATAAGGTTTGTTCGGGTTATCCGGTACAATACTGTTTAAAGACTCACGTACTTCATCTCCAAGTTCGTAAGGTAATAACTCTGGTGTTTCCTTATTGCTCTGTGGCAGATAGCTCAATAGGTTTTTAATGCTCTCTAAACACTCCACATCGTTGGCAGAGGTAACGTGAGCTACCCCCGATTTACTCGCGTGTGTACTAGCACCTCCAAGTTCTTCCGAAGTTACTTCCTCGTTGGTTACAGTCTTCACTACGTTAGGACCTGTTACGAACATATAACTTGAATCTTCAACCATAATGGTGAAATCGGTCATAGCAGGGGAGTATACCGCGCCACCGGCGCAAGGCCCCATAATGGCCGAAATCTGTGGGATTACCCCAGAAGCCTGTACATTTCTATAAAATATATCGGCATAACCACCAAGCGAGCGAACACCTTCCTGAATACGAGCTCCTCCAGAGTCGTTCAATCCAATAACAGGTGCTCCAACCTTAACAGCCAAGTCCATGATCTTACAGATTTTCTCAGCATGGGTTTCAGAAAGTGATCCACCAAAAACAGTGAAATCCTGAGCAAAAACATATACCAAGCGACCGTGAATGGTACCGTAACCTGTAATTACCCCATCACCATAAAACTTTTGATCTTCCATACCAAAGTCTTTAGTACGGTGTGTTACCAACGCACCTACTTCTTCAAAAGAACCTTCGTCCAATAAGTAGAGTACACGCTCACGAGCGGTAAGCTTCTTTTTGGCGTGTTGTTTATCAATCCTATCCTGTCCGCCACCAAGGTAGGCTTGGCTTAATTTATCTTCTAGAGATTTTATTTTAGAGTCCATAGTATGTTTACTACTTTTTAAATCTATTTATGTTTAGGTTCGTGTACTTAATACAATTATTGTGTGTTGGGAACACGAAGGGTTTGTTGGTCTTTTAGATATTGTTTCAGTGCCAACATGGCCGCAACTTTAGCTTCTTTTTCCTGATTGTCCTTAATCATTTCTGGCGTGTAATAACGCTTCACGAAATGGGTGTCGAAATTACCAGAGCAGAAGGCATCGTGTTGCATAACAAACTCTCCGAAAGGAAGTGTTGTTTCAATACCAACAACTTTGTAGTTGACGATAGCTTGACGCATTAATGCAATAGCTTCTTCACGGGTTTTTCCGTATGTAATCAATTTAGAAAGCATAGGATCGTAGTAAATAGGCACTACCATGCCTTCACGGTATCCGTTGTCCACTCGAATACCTTCACCTTTCGGTAGTTGGTAGGTATTTAATGTTCCCACACTCGGTAAAAAGTCATTTAATGGATCTTCAGCATAAACACGTAGTTCCATAGCATGCCCTTGTATGCTAAGGTCTTCTTGTGCTACGGGAAGGGTTTCTCCACGAGCTACACGAATTTGAAGTTCAACTAAGTCCATTCCTGTTATGCACTCTGTTACTGGGTGTTCAACCTGTAGACGGGTGTTCATTTCCAAGAAGTAGAAATTATGGTTTTCGTCCAATAGGAATTCCACTGTTCCAGCTCCCACATAATCACAAGCTCTGGCTACTTTTACAGCAGCCTGACCCATACGCTCTCTAAGCTCTGGGGTTAATACAGCCGAAGGAGCCTCTTCCACAACCTTTTGGTGACGACGCTGAATACTACACTCACGTTCAAATAAGTGGATGATGTTACCATGGGTATCGGCCATCACCTGAATTTCAATGTGTCTTGGTGAGCCAATGTATTTTTCTATAAATACAGAACCATCCCCAAAAGCTGAGGTTGCTTCACTAATAGCGCGTTGCATTTGCGATTCGAACTCAGCTTCGTTTTCAACCACACGCATTCCTTTTCCTCCTCCACCGGCAGAAGCTTTAATCAAAATAGGGAACCCTATTTCCTTGGCGATGCTCTTTGCTTTTTCAACATCAGTGATGGCTTCGTCAATACCTGGAACCATAGGAATATCGTAATCCTTAACAGCGTCTTTAGCTGCTAATTTACTACCCATAATTTTTATAGCGTGAGGTTTAGGACCTATAAAAGTGATGTTATTTTGTTCTACCGTTTCAGCAAACTGTGCATTTTCACTGAGGAATCCGTATCCTGGGTGAATACCATCGACATTTAATTCTTTGGCAACTTCAATAATTTTATCTCCCAAAAGGTAGGATTGGTTACTTGGTGCCTCACCAATACAAACGGCTTCGTCTGCAAAAGTAACGTGAGGTGCATTTCTGTCGACAGAGGAATATACGGCAACGGTTTTAATGCCCATTTTCTTTGCGGTTTGCATCACACGGATGGCAATCTCACCTCTGTTGGCTATCAATATTTTTTTCATTGAAAAAGTGCTTTTTCATTCCCTTGAATGAGGGAATCTATATTTTGAACTTCAAAGTATGTTATCTCTGAAGCTAGTTTTATTGTTCAAATTCTATTAATAATTGGTTTTTGTCCACCGCTTCACCTTGGGACACCGTAATGGATTTAATAACACCAGCTCTAGGAGATACAATGCTATTTTCCATTTTCATAGCTTCTAAAATAAGTAATGGATCATTTTCTGAAACTTCCTGACCAGCCGAAACCGAGATATCCAAAATAAGTCCAGGCATAGGAGCTTTGATATCCGTAACGGTTTTTGCCGCACCAATTGAGAAGCCCATTTCCTTAATTAGCATATCCAATTCATCAGCTAATTGTACTTCATATACATTATTGTTTACACTGATTTTGTAACTCTTATCAAGAATATTCGAATCGATGAGTTTTGCTTTATAGGCAGTGTGGTTTTCAAGGATATGGAATTCAGAACCTTCGGTATGTTGGACGTCCATATGTTGCATATCGACGTCTGTTAGGCTAAAGTCGTAGGTGTTGTTCACCTGGGCTTTAAAATGTTTTGCCATAGGGATTTTGATTAAATTTCGCTAAATATACAATGTTTTTGAGAGTTGACATAAGAGGTGAGAAGGAGGTTTGTTCAGTCTCTTACTTTTAAAAGAATCAATGTTGAGAAAAGAGAATAGATCGCTTTACTCATAGAAATAAGAAACTAGACTTTTTTAGAATCTTGAAAATTGTTGAGGTAAAATAAAGTGCAACAAGAAAAATTAAACCTTAAAATGTGAATTCTCTTGGTGCAGCTTTATTGCCTTTTGTGATAGGAATATGCCAAGAAAAAGAGAGATAAATGCTCCAGTGCTAATACCCGGAATAAAATCAATGAACAAGAAGAAATCGTATGAGCCATGAAAAATAGTGGCCAATAATAATCCCAATAGGTTTAAGGCTGCTTTATGTTTGGCAAACTTTGCCTTTCCCATAAAATAGCCCATTAGTATGGCGAAAGAAGCATGGGCAGGCACAGCGGTGAAGGCTCGAAGAAGAGCAGTTGTATATCCGCCTTCGATAACATAAAATATGTTTTCTGTAGCGGCAAACCCCATTCCTACCATAATTGTATACATAATGCCATCGTAAGGTTCGTTAAAATCCCTTTTGGGTTGGGCAAAATATCTAACAATAACATATTTGCTAAATTCTTCTGTGAGCCCCACAACAAAAAAGGCTTTGATGAACATCTGGAAAACACTGGCATGATCTAAGGGTAGTAGCTTGTCGTAAAAAATGTAAATGAGTGTGGTTATAAAAACACTAACAATAGCACCTAGTAAAAAGTTGTATAGCAGTAATAGTCTAGGTTCTTTTTCGTATTTATCTTTTGAATAGACATAGAAAATAATAATGCAGACAGGAGCTATTGCAGATATGAATAAGTTCATGGATTGAAAATAGTTAAAACTATGCTATTAAAATGCCTTTTGTATATTGTCCAGAACAATATTGTAGTAAGGGAGATTACTTGAAATAAAGTGACTGTTCGAAACACTGTGTTTTAAGAGGTTTTTAAACTCATCCACAGAAACTAGCTTTAAGGCTTCGACTTCCTCTTTTGAAAAGTTTAGTGTTTCAATATCTGCTTTTAGTTCAGATATAAACGTATGGTGGAATTCGTTGTCCTGTATGCCGTTTGGGTAGGATTGAAAGCAATCGTAAGCACCAATAAACTGGAGGTCGTTTTGGGTAATGGTATGCCCCAACTCTTCCCTTGTTTCCCGTAATGCTGCATCAATGACGGATTCTCCAGCATCAACATGACCAGCTACCGATACATCCCACAGCAACGGACAAATAGATTTTGAAGCGGCACGCTGAGCCAATAAGATTTGTTTGTCCTTGGTATAGAACCAAACATGAGCCGTGTTGTGGTAAAGCCCTTTTAAATGCGCTTCAGACTTTAAGGTGCTTTTTCCTGTTGGAGTTCCGTCTGGGTTTAAAATATCGATGTATTCGTCTTCCATATGAAAGGAGGCTGTCTAAAAAGCATGATAACAAACACTTTTGTCAGATTTAGCGAAGTCGAAATCATTGATAATCAAAAGAAAAATTATTCTCGACTAAGCTCGAATTGACATTAGAGACACTTTTTAGACAGCCACAACTATATTATTTAAAATAGCTAAATGTTTCTCCGTCTTCTATTTTTAATAGGGAGTTGTAAATCAACTTAATTACGTTTTCAACGTCATCACGGTGTACCATTTCTACTGTAGTATGCATATAGCGCAATGGTAATGAAATCAATGCACTGGCAACACCTCCGTTACTGTAAGCAAAGGCATCGGTATCGGTTCCTGTAGCGCGTGATAGAGCTGAACGTTGGAAAGGAATTTTATTTTCCTCAGCAGTATCGGTAATTAAATCGCGTAGTTTTTGCTGTACGGCAGGTGCATAGGCAATTACCGGCCCAAGTCCCAATTCCAAGTGACCTTCTTTTTTTCTGTCGATCATAGGAGTTGTTGTATCGTGGGTCACGTCGGTTACAATGGCAACATTAGGCTTAATAGTTTGCGTAATCATTTCGGCACCACGCAATCCGATTTCCTCCTGAACAGAGTTTGTAATGTACAGTCCGAAAGGTAATTTTTTCTTGTTTTCGTGCAACAAGCGTGCTACTTCGGCAATCATAAAACCTCCCATACGGTTATCTAACGCACGACAAACAAATTTATTACCGTTAAGGATATGGAATTCATCAGGGTAAGTGATAACACAGCCAACGTGCACCCCTAAATTTTCTACTTCTTCTTTTGTTTTACATCCTATATCAATAAAGATGTTCTCCAATTTAGGTGTTTCTTCCTTCGATTTGTCTCTGGTGTGGATTGCCGGCCATCCAAAAACACCTTTTACGATACCTTTTTTGGTATGGATGTTAACAATTTTACTCGGAGCAATTTGGTGGTCACTACCTCCGTTGCGGATAACATAAATTAATCCTTCATCAGAAATGTAGTTTACATACCAAGAAATCTCATCAGCATGCCCTTCAATTACCACTTTGTATTTTGCCTCAGGATTAATTACCCCAACAGCTGATCCGTATGTATCTGTAATAAACTCATCAACATAAGGTTTTAGGTAGTCCATCCATAACTTTTGGCCATCCCATTCGTACCCAGTTGGAGCTGCATTATTTAAATATTTTTCAAGAAAATCTAGTGATTTTTCGTTTAATATGCTTTCGTTTGCCATATTGTAAATTTTGAGACTAAATTAATAATATTAATAAGAATTTAAAGTTTTACAGATTGTTAATTATTAATTTTGGAATGATTTTAGCTCTAGAGTCACTATGAATTTTTTTCGACTGATATTATTATTAATTCCTACACTAACGCTATCTCAAACACCCGAGTTTAAAAAGGCTGTGATTGATAGTTTGGAGCAGGAGACCTACATCATTATTGAAGGCGATACGATTGTACATAACACAATTGATCTGAATGAAGTTATGTTATTACATGATTTGAAATTCGATAGCAAGGAGGATAGAATCCGTTACCTGATATTAAAACGAAAAACCCTTAAAGTATATCCTTATGCTAAACTGGCTGCCGATAGGTTGGAGGAGCTTCAATACCGTTTGGACTCTTTGGGCAGTAAGCGAGCAAAGCGTAAGTATACCAAAATGATTCAGGATTATTTGGAGGGGGAGTTTACCGATAAGCTTAAGAAAATGACCAGAACGGAAGGGCAGATACTTGTTAAGTTAGTACACCGTCAAACTGGTGAAACTGTGTTTGAGATAATTAAAGACCTAAAAAGTGGATGGAAAGCTTTTTGGAGCAATAATACCGCAGCGTTGTTCGATATATCCCTTAAAGCTGAATTTGATCCAGAGGATGTTAAAGAAGACTACCTGATAGAGGATATTTTACAACGGAATTTCCAAAACGGAAGACTAGTACGGCAGAAACCAGCTGTAGAGTTTGATTTTTATGAACTTACCGAAAAATGGTTGAATTAAGCTAATCACATTTATGGAACAGCAAACACCACGAGAAGAGCGTTTAAATGCAGGAACCCATGGATTGGGAGCCGTTCTTGGTGTTGTAGGGTTAGCCTTATTGCTTTATTTCAATTCCAATAAAACAGAATATAGTACGCTAAGTGTTGTGGTTTACGGTGTGTCGACCATTACTTTGTTTTTGGCTTCTACTATTTATCATAGTGTCAAAACACCCAAGCTGAAGCACTATTTCCGCATACTGGATCATATGAGTATTTACCTCCTTATTGCAGGAACCTATTCGCCCGTAACACTCATTGCTTTAAAAGGTAGTTTGGGTTATCCTTTGTTTTGGACGGTTTGGGGGATTGCTTTGGTAGGGATTGCTCTTAAACTGTTTTTTACAGGCAAATACGAGCTGTTTTCCCTTTTACTTTATGTTGCCATGGGATGGCTCATTGTTTTCGACTACACCAACCTTTCTCATGCCATAGGAGATAATGGTGTTTTTCTACTCTTTGCAGGAGGTTTGGCCTACACAGGAGGTATTGTGTTCTATGCTATAGAACGTATTCCTTATAACCATGTTATTTGGCATGGTTTTGTTCTGGCTGGGGCTTTGTCTCATTTCCTGATGATTTTTTTGTTTGTGATATAAAATAAGCCAATGTTCTTTTCCTAGATATGGGGGCTTAGGTCGGAAAGAGTTGATTGCCCATATTCTAACAGAAAAGTGGTCTAAATTCTAACTTCTAAAATCTAATTTACCCCTTTATCACATCCTTATACTCCTCAAAAAACGCTTCAAAAAGACTCATGGTACTATTAAAAAACACCATGGTGTCCTGCCAAGTATTTTTATTATGGATAGATACTTTTTGTTCCAGAGGCACATAGATTCTAGATATTTCCTTACCGTTTTCTAATAGGTGCTCTTCATCATAAATTACTTCCGGTAGGTAATCATCCATCAGAATGGATTTTAAGGCTACAAGTTTTTCCCAGTAATTGATTCTGTTTTCCAGATCGTCTTCAAGGTCTAGTGTAACGAACGCCTTTTTGGTATCGAAATAAAATTTAAAGCTTAAACCTTTCATTTTGGTATTATACAAAATCCACTTGCGCGGAAAGGATTTTCCGAAGCTGGTCCAAAATTCTTGTTTTAAACGTCTCGATTCCTCTTTACTGAACATAATCTTATATCAAATAGGCGACTATTACTCCCAAAATAATAGTTAGGAGTTTGGTAAGGTTAAACTTGTGTCCTTCACTACTTTCAAACAAAATAGTGGTGGAAATATGCAAAAATATACCTATTACGATAGCGTTGATGTAATAGAGGTAATGGGTTGCAATATCTGTATTGTTCGATATTAATGTACCCAATGGCGTCATCATCGTAAATAGGGCCAAAAAGGCAAATATCTGAACTTTGTTGTAATGGCTCTGATACAAGAAAGTGGTAATCAGCATGGCGATAGGAATTTTGTGTACCAAAATACCATACACCATATCGTTGTGGTGGTGGATAGGAAAACCTTCCAAGAAGCTGTGGATACACAAACTAATAAATAAGGCCCATGGAAAGGAGGTATCATGCTTATGTATGTGAACGTGACCATGTTCTGCCCCTTTGGAAAAAAACTCCAGTATAATCTGAATTAGAATACCGCACATGATAAACCCCCCTGTGCTTCTGGCGTTGAGGTGTTCATATACTTCAGGTAGCAGATCGAACAAGGTAAGTGCCAATAGAAATGCCCCACTGAAGGAGAGCAATAGTTTAGCGTGTTGTATTTTCTTTTCCTGGGTAAAGGCTACTAAAAGAAACCCTAGAACAACGGCCAATATGGGGAGAAGGTAATTTATCATTAACAGGTATTATTTGAAAATCATAACCAGACGTTCTGAGGTTTCTGGATGGAACTTTCTTAATTTATAATCTCCAAAAATATCTAAGAGGTATACACCGGCCTGTTCAAATAATCGTTCAAAATCCTCTAAGTGAAATGCTTTTACATGCTCCTGAAAGGCATAGGATTTACCTTCATATACAAAGTTAATATCTTTTATAATGTAGCCGTTTTCCATATAGCGTTTTTGGTTAAAGGTAATACCTTCAACTGTTTTAGAATCTTCTGCTATAAGATTGGCTTTTACATAGTCCACATTCATAAAGTCGATAACTCCAAAACCGAATTTGTTGAGGTCAGCCTTAATGGCTTTTATGGTGTTGAGGTTGTCTTCTTCCTGATCAAAATATCCAAAGCTGGTAAATAGGTTGAAAACTGCATCGAACTTTTGGTTAAACGGTTTACACATATCGTGAACCGTAAAATGTAGCGTTTCGTTTTCAAACTGCTTCGCATAGGCAACGCTATTTTTAGAAAGATCGACACCGGTAACATCGTACCCTAGGCTATTAAGGTAAATAGAGTGACGTCCGCGACCACAAGCCAAGTCCAAGATCTTACCACCTTCGGGAATATTAAGGTAATTGGTAAGGTTGTCCATGAACACATTCGCCTCAGCATGGTCTCTATCTTTATATAGGATATGGTAAAACGGGGTGTCGAACCAGGATTTATACCAAGTGGTATTGTCTTTTGTCATAGGAATGCGTGTAAGGGGACAAAAATAATTTATTTTTGCAATGTATTTAAAGCATAGTATGGAGAATAATTTTAAAATGGTGGCCAAAACCCTTTTCGGTTTTGAAGATTTATTAGCTAATGAACTGAAACAACTGGGAGCCATGGAGGTAACCCCAGGTATTCGTAACGTGAGCTTTGTTGGAGATAAAGGGTTTATGTATAAGGCCAACTTAGGACTGCGTACAGCCATTAAAATCCTTAAACCGATAAGAACGTTTAGAATCCGTAATGAAGAGGATCTGTACAAAACAGTTTACCAAATGCCTTGGGAAAAGTACTTGAAATCTACAGGTAGTTTGGCGATAGATGCTACGGTACACTCTCAGGTTTTTACCCATTCACAGTTTATTGCTTTAAAAACAAAAGACGCTATTGTAGATCGTTTCCGTAATAATACAGGAAAGCGTCCTGATGTAGATTTACGTTTTCCAGATTTGAAAATCAATGTGCACATAGACCGAAATTTATGTACCATTTCGTTGGATAGTTCTGGTGAATCGCTTCACCGTCGTGGTTATAAAACAGCGACTAATATTGCTCCCATAAACGAAGTGCTTGCCGCTGGGTTAATAATGCTTTCAGGATGGGACGGACAGAGTGATTTTATGGACCCCATGTGTGGTAGTGGTACTATTTTGGCCGAAGCTGCTATGATAGCCTGTAACATTCCACCAAACTTAATGCGTAAGGAGTTTGGGTTTGAGCGTTGGGAAGATTGGGATGTGGATTTATTTGAGACTATTGAAGAGTCGTTGCTAAAGAAAACCAGAGACTTTCATCATAAGATTATAGGTTACGACAAATCGCCATCCGCGGTTCGTAAAGCGAAAGACAATATCAAGAATGCTCATTTAGATGAGTTTATTACCATTAAACACGAAGATTTCTTTAAAACCCAAAAGGGTGGAGATGAGAAATTACATATGGTATTCAATCCACCTTACGGGGAACGTTTGAATATCGACCTACAGGAATTCTACAAAGATATAGGGGACACACTAAAACAGGGGTATCCTAATACGGATGCTTGGTTGATTACCTCAAACCTTGAAGCGCTTAAGCATGTAGGGTTACGTCCTTCACGAAAAATCAAGTTGTTTAATGCTAAGCTGGAATCCCGTTTGGTGAAGTATGAGATGTATGCTGGTTCTAAAAGGACGAAATTTCAGAAGTAAAGTAGTATTGAGATTTTAGTATTAAGTATTAAGATTTTGTGGTGCTTACAACAACCCTGTCCTTCGGACAACCCCTCCTTAAAAAGGAGGGACAGTGATTAACTCGAATAGAATAAAACCAAAGCCCTTCCATTAGCTAGGGGAAGGTGGCCGTAGGTTGGAAGGGGTTGCTCTTTGTATGTCATCTTGAGGAGGAGCTATCCCGACATAGGGATCTCATTTAAGGAAGTTGGAATCAAGTGCTATGTATGATGATGTTCGACTAATTTTTAATCAAAATCAATATGTCGGCATAAATTAGATTAACTTTGCAGGGTAATAATAAATGGCGCTATAAATAAGAATGTCATTTGTACAATCATTTATATGTCATTTAACTCTTTGGGCTTATCTCAAGCCTTAATAAAAGCCATTGGTAAACAAGGCTACACAACGCCATCACCAATACAACAAAAAGCAATCCCTTTAATTTTAGAAGGAAAAGATGTATTAGCATCTGCGCAAACAGGTACTGGTAAAACGGCAGGTTTCACTTTGCCTATGCTTCAAAAGTTGTCTCAAGCTCAGCCAATGCATAAACGACCAATTCGTGCCTTGGTTTTAACACCAACGCGAGAATTGGCTGCGCAGGTACATAATAATATAAAGGCATATAGTGAGTTTTTAGATATTCGTTCTGCGGTTATTTTTGGAGGTGTTAACCAAAAACCTCAAGTAGCCACAATTAGGAATGGTGTAGATGTGCTAATAGCAACACCAGGACGATTGATTGATTTACAGAGTCAAGGTTTATTATCGCTTGCTAAAATTGAGATTTTAGTTCTCGACGAAGCGGATAGAATGCTCGATATGGGCTTTTTTAGAGATATTAAAAAGATTATTAATTTAGTGCCAGCAAGAAGACAAAACTTGTTGTTTTCGGCAACCTTCTCCAAGGAAATTAAGAAACTAGCTGGAGAGTTTTTACACCATCCCGTTTTGGTTGAAGCAACACCGGAAAATTCTACGGTCGATGCCATCAATCAGAAAGTATATCGCGTTGCCAAAGGTTTAAAAACAGGATTAATTAATAAGTTAATTACTGATGGTAACTGGAAACAAGTTCTGGTGTTTACCAGAACCAAACATGGAGCAAACAAGCTCTGCAAAAAAATGATAAGCGCCGGTATTCCGGCAGCAGCCATTCATGGTAATAAAACCCAAGCTGCACGAACAAAAGCCCTAGCAGGATTTAAAAGCAATAAAGTTCGCGTTTTAGTGGCTACAGATATTGCTGCAAGAGGCTTGGATATTCCGTTGTTACCACATGTGGTAAATTTTGAATTGCCTAATATATCGGAAGATTACGTCCATAGAATAGGTAGAACAGGTAGAGCAGGAGCTAGCGGTGAAGCAATCTCTTTAGTAAGTGCCGATGAAACTACGTATCTAAGAGACATTGAAAAACTTGTTGGTTTAAAAATCCCTGTTGAGATTGTTGAAGGTTTTGAACCAGATCCTAATGCATCCACAGCACCAATTAAGCAAGGTCAAGGTGGCGGAAGAAACCAGCGAAGATCTAACAAACCAAAACCTCAAACCTCAAGAAGTTCTAGTGATAGGGTTAATTCTGGAAATAGTAGAAATACTAGCAGAAATAAAAGTGGAAACCGAAACCGCAATAAATAAATATTAATGAGTACACAACCTAATAACCCTTTGCATGGCATTAAGCTAGAACAGATGATTAATGATTTAGTAGACCGCTATGGGTGGGAATATTTAGGTTATAATATTAATATTCGCTGTTTTACTCACGATCCTTCTGTAAAATCCAGTTTGAAATTTTTACGTCGCACACCTTGGGCCAGAACAAAGGTTGAACAGATGTATTTAGAGATGCTTAAGAAACGGAGATTTAATAATTAATTTTTTGAGTATTTTGGGGCATACCCAATCACTAAAACCAGTAATAATTCCTTCTAAACCTAAAATGAACAATACGAAGTCCTTTCCAATTTGTTATTTTAAGGCGGGGGATAAGAAAAAAAGAAACCATAAAAACCCCTATCTTTAGGTAATTGTTGAAATTGACCAATTACAAATTAGCTCCTTAAAAAAGTTCCTGTTTTAAGGAGATAGTTTCAATAGTTATTCGCACTTCGTTATTCAAAATTCAATAGAGGGCTATGGCATACTTAAGACGTGGTTATAGTATGCAAAGCGCACCATACTAATTGCTAACCCCATGCTAACCTATACCTTACTTCTTAGAAACAGGATTTATGAGTGTCATCTTAAGGAGGCCAATAGGCCGACGCAAAGATCTGTTACTTTTAAAATGGAACCTTACACTGCACCGTCATTTCCTGTTTGGTGATGGGGTGTGTGAAACACAATTGTTCGGCGTGGAGGTGCAATCTGTTGGTTTTGGTGCCATAGAGATCGTCGCCAACAATAGGCGTTTTTAGTCCGTTGCTATGGGCGGCGTGTACGCGCAACTGATGGGTACGGCCTGTAACGGGGTAGAAGTAAACTCTTGTTTTTCCGTTTTCCTCACTTATTACCTTGTATTTTGTTTTGGCATGTTTCCCATGTTCGTAACAAACCAATTGTTGAGGTCTGTTATGGAAATCCACTCGTAAAGGGAGTTCTATTGTTCCTTCTTTTTCAGGAAGGATTCCGTCCAAAAGGGCAACATAACGTTTTTGAACACTACGCTCTATAAACTGCTTTTGTAACTGCTTATGTATTCTTTGGTTCTTGGCTACCAATAACAATCCTGAAGTTGACATATCCAAGCGGTGCACCAATAACGGACCTTTGGCATTAGGGATATATTGTCGCATTCTACTTTGTACAGATTCCTCAACGTTCCTTCCGGGAACGGACAAAAACTCATGGGGTTTGTTGATCAGCAACAAATGCTCGTCCTCAAAAATAACTTCCAGATTTTTAGGGGAAACTATAGCTTGTTCTATAGGGTTGTCTTCCACCAATAGTCCTTGCATCATATGACCTAAAATAGGTTCACATTTACTACGGCAAGACGGATAGAACTGTTTGTGTTTGCGTACTTGAGATTTTGGTGAGGCGCCCCACCAAAACTCTGCCATGGCAATTGGTCGCAATCCATTTTGATAAGCGTACTGAAACAATTTAGGCGCAGCACATTCTCCAGCACCGGCAGGAGGGATGGGGAAGGTGGCCGAATTGAAAATATCCAAAAGGTGTTTGGTCTTTCCCTCGGCATTTAAAAACTTATACTGCTCGTGTAGCCCTTTCTGTAAGGAAGCGGACAGCATAGCGCGTTCTATTTTTAAGTCCTCCAAAGGTTGCATGGCAACCTTAAGTGTTGCTTCGGCCTGATGTATTTTTTCGTCCCATTCACGTTTAAGGTGTTTTAAACGCATATGGTAACTGATACTCTGACTTTTAAGTGACTCTTCCAAAGCTTCAAATTCTGCTGCGGTTAAAGTGTCCTTAGCGGCTTCACGTTGTTGTTTGCGTTCTTGTTTGGCTTTTTTAACAATGGTCTTAAAGGCGCTTATATCACTTTCTGAGCTTGCTTTACAGGTTTCCAAAGCTACTTTGGCCTGTTGTATGCTGTTGCAGTTTTCCAAAGCCTCGATCTCTCGGTTAAAGGCATTTAATTTTGCTTCTCCCTTTTTGTAAAACCCCTCTTGGTTAAGGGTGTTGTAAATAGGAGGGACAAAGCCTGCTAGATCGTTGCTGTCTGCCAGTTTTCCGGAAAAGGCAGCCAAATATCCCAATTCTCCATGCGAGTTTTTTACTACCATGACGCCGAACATCTTTCCAATGGGAAGCCCAGCAGCATTGGGATCTAGCCCAAAATTATGTTCGAACTCGGTTTGGGTCTCCAAATAGGCTTGTAAATCTTCTGCTGCCTGCATGCTTAAGGCATGTGGCTCATAATAAAACGGAAAGGTAAACCGCTCAGGCAAAGTTACCTCAGAGGTGTTTGCAAACGGATGAAATAGCGATGTACAATATTGAGACATAGGTACTTTGAAAAATCGCTGCAAAGGAACAAAATATTCTTGGGAATAGTATGGTGATTAGGATAGGGTTAACTGTTTTATTGTGAGGAAAAACAAAATGGTCTAAGTGCTTGTTTTCCATTTTATTATTTCGTTCTTGGTGTTTTTTGCTAACAATTTTATTTGATTAAATCGTATTAGACCTTCTTTCTGTTTTCCTCTAATTTGGTAGAACTTTATTGATTCACCATTTTTTTCTTCAGGGTATTTAAAAAGTATATAAAAGGAATCAACTGTCTTGTTGTTTAAGGTGAAAAAATCACTGAGTTCATTGTTGTGAAGAACATTTTTAAAATGTTCAATAAGAGAATCGGAAGGAGCGTTAGGTGTATTTTTTAAATTTTCTAGTAGATTAGTCAATTTATGATTTTTTCCAACTAATTCACCTCCACAATGAATAATCAACCCTTTTAGAATTAGTTCTATTCCATGGAAAAAGTTGAAAAGAATAGGAATACCAATGTTCAGGTCATTCCATTTCGTTCGTTCCGCAAATTCTAATTCAGCATCTTCATCTGATAAGTTTCCATCCATGAATATTGATGTAGCATTTCCTTGCTTATTCATTTCTTCAATTGCATTAATAGATAATTGAAGGAAATTAAAGCCTATTGAAGTAAAATTTGTTCCTTTCATTTTGAATTGGTCATAACTTGGAGTTAAACTATTTCCTGAGAGTTGTTTTTTTAAGAAAGTTTTACTTGACCTACAATATAGCCGATACCCCTTATTAATGGTCAATAGATTCCTTAAATAATTAATAGGAGGTTATTAATGCGAATGCCCCAAATGGCCATTTTTGGATTTGATTGCCTTTAATGCATACACCATTGGGATTTTGTTTTCGAGATGTTTTATACGGTATTTTCCAGGACTATATTCTTCGGTATGGTTAAAACAGTTGTAAGGAGAGTAATCGAACTCTTTAAATTGCTTTAATTCCAGCCTATGGTTTATGAGGGCTTGCAGTACTTCAGCTAAACCGTGGTTCCAACACACATAGTTGTGTTGTGCAGTAGAGGAGGTATCGGCGTAGGTGCCCGTTTCCTGTCCGCTTATGGTTTCTTTATTATCGTAGTTGTAGGCTATTGTATTAAAGTCGTCATCGAACATCCATACTACGGGGTGAAATTCAACGAAAACAAAGGTCCCTCCGGGTTTTAGGAATTGTGATACAATATTAGCCCATTTATCCAGATCGGGCAACCACCCAATGGTGCCATAGCTGCTAAAAACTATATCGTAGGTTTTGTTTAAATGGTTAGGAAGTTCGTATAGGTCACAACAAACAAACTCTGCGTTGAGGTTTATTTCCTCGGCAAGGTTTTTAGCAGCATCAATAGCTTTGTCTGAAAGATCTACTCCGGTTACCTGAGCACCCATTCTTGCCAACGACAAGGTGTCTTGCCCGAAATGGCATTGTAAGTGTAATATACTTTTCCCGCTAACATCTTCTAATAGTTCCTGTTCTATAGACTTTAATGAGGATTCTCCTTTTTTAAACCCTTCAAGATTGTAAAAATTCGATTTTAGGTGACTGCCTACTTTATTGTTCCAAGCTGTTTTGTTGATATTGATGTAGTCTTTCATGGATTTATCCCTTTTGGCATTCTAAATTTAATAACAAACGAGGACATAATAGTTAAGGAGGCAATAAGTAAAATAGCGTATTCAATGCCAAATATATCGGCTGTAATTCCTGAAACTATTGCTCCAAAAGCATAGCCTAGATCGCGCCAAAGTCTGAATGTTCCAATACTTTCTGCCCGCTGTTTTGGACTGGTGGCTTCGGCAATTGTTGCCAAAAAGGTGGGATATACCAATGCTGTACCAAGCCCTAGAGTAGCTGCTAATGTTGCCAGTGTCCAGAAATGACTGGTATATGGAATAAATAAAATGGCCACACCTTGAAACAGCATACCCCAAAACAGCATACCTTTTTTAGAGTAATGATCTGCCATTTTCCCGGTGAACAATTGTCCAATTCCCCATACGGTAGGGTAAATGGCTGTAATGACTCCAATTTTTTCAGTATTAAAGCTAATGTTAGCTAAAATAATTGGTAAAAGTCCCCATATCATTCCGTCGTTAAGGTTGTTGATTAGTCCGGCTTGAGTGACAGAACTAAGGGTTTTGTTTTTAAAGGTAGTTTCCATAAATACATTTCCAAGCTGTTCTGATTTGTTGGTTTTGCTTTCGTGCTTAACAAACCCTCGTGTGTCCCTAACCCAAAGTACAGTTAGTAGGAAACCTATAATAGAAATGCCTATACCTATATAAAAAGGGTAGGGTGTAATACCGTAAGCATTAGCAATATATCCGGAAAGAAAGGCTACTAGCCCAACAGCAAAATATCCAGCAAATTCATTGAGACCCATGGCAAAACCACGATCCTTTTCTCCAACTAAGTCTATTTTCATCACTACAGTGCTGCTCCAAGTCAATCCTTGGCTAATACCCAATAACACATTGGCAAAAATCACCCAACCCCAACCATTGGATAAAATAAGTAGAAAAGGCACCGGAATAGCAATAAACCAACCTAAGAGCAATAAATTGCGTCTCCCAAGTTTATTGGCCAGTTTACCAGTATAATAATTGGCCAGAGCTTTAGAGATTCCAAAAGCGGTGATAAAGGAAAGAATTGCTGTTTTGGAAGCGACACCAAATTCCGATTCAGCAAATTCAGGAAAAATTGTACGTTCCATACCAACCATACCGCCCACAAAAGCGTTTACAATGACAAGTAGGGTGAACTGTTTCCAATTTTCTTTAAGGCCAAGTTGAATGGGCTTATGCTTAGTCATATATAGTTGGATAGTTAGTAGGTTTTTTCAGCCCCAAATATAGAAGATAATAGTTAATATATCACCTCACCGACTTTGTAGGGGTTTATAGTCGGTTAGTTGTGAAGAGAAAAGTGTTTTTTTACTCTATTATATATGATTGGTGTTAAATAAGCTGATTGTCTAGATGACATTATGATTTGAGGCTTTAAACGCTTGTATGTCATGTTTTTAGTTTGGGTTATTCAATGTTGTTATTCGATATTTCCCTAAATTTATAGGAACAAACTTCTCTATATGTATCGATTGAAACTACTTTTCTTAATCTTATCGATTATAATAGTTTCCTGTAAGCAAAAGGATAAACAACAGGTTGCTGCAATAACGCCCATTAATGTTGTGGCTGTTAAAACACAGGAAGTACCAATTTATAAAGAATTTGTAGGGCAAGTTTACGGTATAAAGGATATTCCCATTAGGGCACGTGTTGACGGGTTTCTGGAAGGTGTTTATTTTGATGAAGGTAGCCGTGTAAAAAAAGGGGAGTTGCTTTACAGTATAGATCCCCAACCATTTCAAGCAGAAAAATCAGCACGGCAAAGTGAGGTATCTGAGGCTAGAATATTATTAGCAAAAGCTAAAAGCGACTACAATAGGATAAAGCCTTTAGCTGATTTGAATGCTGTTAGTAAAAGTGATCTTGATGCAGCTACAGCCCAAAGGGATGCTGCCCAGGCACAGCTTCAAGCCGCCCTTGCAGGATTGGAAATTTCTGAAATTAACTTAGGATATTGTAAAATTTATGCGCCTTTAAGTGGAATAATAGGAAAAACATCTGCAAGGGTAGGAGAGTACGTTGGTAAACAACCCAATCCGGTAATCCTTAATACAGTTTCGGATATTGACACGGTTAGAGTTCAATTTTTTCTGTCAGAATCAGAATATCTTAATTTTATGAAACGGTTTATCCGTGAAAGCGGTGACTCCGAGGAAAAATTTAAGGCCTTAACCAGTAAGCAGATTTTAGAGTTAATTCTTTCAGATAACTCTATTCATAAATATAATGGGCATCTAGACTTTATTGATCGTAATATTGATCCTAATACTGGATCTATATTAATTCAAGCATCATTTCCTAATCCAGACAGGCTAATTCGTCCAGGTCAATTTACAAAAGTGAGGGCACTTGTAAAGGATAGAGAGAATACGATTTTGATCCCTCAAAAGGCAGTCAAGGAAATTCAAGGTCAGTTTATGGTTTTTGTGGTCGGTGCAGACGGGGTAGTCGAGACAAGAAATATAGAAGTGTTCAGAAATTATAAAGATTACTTTATTGTCGAAAAAGGTCTTCGGCCAGGAGAACAAGTGGTGATTGATGAAGTTCAAAAAGTAAGATCTAAAATGAAGGTTGCTCCTAATTTAATAGAGTATCAAACTAAGGTGGAAAACTAATTTAAAGTTTATGTCCGATTCTAAGGGGAACTTATTTGTACGTCGTCCAGTTTTGGCCATGGTGATTGCCATTATTATTACGTTGGTTGGAGCCATTACCCTGACAGGACTTCCAATTGAGCAATATCCCAGTTTGACTCCTCCCCAAGTGGTTGTTCGCGCTATGTACCCTGGAGCTAATGCGGTAGACATAGAGGAATCGGTTGCGACTCCTTTGGAACAGCAGATTAATGGTGTTGATAATATGCTGTACATGAACTCCACAAACTCCAACGATGGTACGATGGCCCTAAGAGTATCTTTTGATGTTGGTACAGATCCGGATATGAATGCTGTTTTGGTTCAAAATAGGGCTGCAGCGGCTACTGCAAGACTACCAGAGTCCGTTAAGAAATTAGGTGTTACTACAAAAAAGGCTATGTCTAACGTAATGATGGTTCTTACTTTATCTTCGGATGGTACTTTTGACCAAGACTTTTTAGGGAACTATGCGTTGATAAATCTTCGAGACGAATTATTAAGACTTTCTGGAGTTGGAGATGTTACAGTATTTGGATCTGATTATTCTATGCGGATTTGGGTAAAGCCCGACAGACTTTCCCAATTAGGTGTTACGGTACCTGAAATTGTTAAAGCTATTAACGAACAAAATGTATTGGTTCCAGGGGGGCAACTGGGAGGGGAGCCAGCTCCTAAAGGCACGGAATTTACCTATACGGTAAGAATGCCCTCCAGATTTAATTCGGAAGAGGAATTTGGAAATATTGTTGTTCGAACAAAACCAGATGGATCTCAAATAAAAATTAAGGACATTGCTGAAGTTGAGCTTGGTATAGAAAAGTACAATGCATTTACAAGGTTAAATAAGGAAATTTGTACAGTTATTGCCATATATCAAGCTCCAGGTTCTAACGCTCTAGAAGTTGCTAATGAGGTAAAAGAAGCTATGGCGTTCATGAGCAAACGTTTTCCTGAGGGCATTAAATATGATATTTCTTTAGATACAACCTTGGCCATTACAGCAGGAATTGATGATATTATTGAAACATTGATCATCGCCTTATTATTAGTTGTATTTGTAGTGTTTTTATTTCTTCAGGACTGGAGAGCCACTTTAATACCATGTCTAGCTATTCCAGTTTCCTTAATTGGTGCGTTTATATTCTTTCCCTTACTCGGATTTACTATTAATGTTTTATCACTTTTAGGGTTGGTTTTGGCCATTGGAATTGTAGTCGATGATGCCATAATTGTAGTTGAGGCTGTTCAGGTTAACATTGAAAGAGGCATGGAGCCAAAGGAAGCTACCATCGATGCTATGAAAAAAGTTACGGGCCCAGTAATAGCGACAACCTTGATTTTAGTGGCTATTTTCATTCCAGTAGCAGGCATGTCTGGAATTACAGGGAAGCTTTATCAACAATTTGCTATAACCATTGCTGTTTCTGTAATTGTATCTTCTATAAATGCTTTAACACTATCACCTGCACTCTGTAGTTTGTTGTTAAAAGAACCTAAGCCTTACAAAGGGGTTTTTGGGAAAATTTTTGGTGGATTTAATAATTTCATAAAAAAATCTACAGACGGGTATATGTCTGTAACCAATATAGTTACAGGAAAAATTAAAAGGGGGTTAATTTTTATTGGTGTTTTGGTTATTGGTTTGGGAGTTTTGTCAAAGTTAGTTCCTATGGGCTTTATACCTGAGGAGGATATGGGGTACTTTTTTGTGAATATTCAGCTACCTCCAGCCGCCTCGATTCAACGAACCGATGAAATTACAAGACAAGTAGAACATCTTCTTCTCGAGAAAGAAGATGTTTTATATGTTACCAATGTAACGGGGTACAGTTTGCTCTCAAGCTCCTTTTTAAATAACTCGGCAGTGATGTTCGTTAACTTAAAAGATTGGGACGTGAGAACCTTAAGCGCAAATACGTTTGTAGATAATATTAACCAAGAGTTGTTAAAGATACAAGGTAGCATTAATTTGGCATTTGGCCCTCCACCAATTCCTGGATTGGGTAAAGGGTCTGGATTTAGTATAATGATTCAAGATAGAGGAGGTAATACACCTCAATACCTGTCTGAACATGCCAATGCTTTTACTCAAAAGGCTGTTGAGCGTCCAGAAATAGGTCGTGCCTTTACCCCGTTTAATGCTACTGTTCCCCAGCGTTTGTTGCAGGTAAATAAAGAGAAGGCTCTTAAGTTAGGAGTCCCATTAAATGACCTTTATGCCACAGTAGGAGCTTATATGGGAGGGACTTATGTCAATGATTTCAATCGGTTTGGAAGGCTTTATAAGACATATATTCAGTCTGAACCAGAATATAGGCAGGATGTATCTGGATTATCCAGTTTCTTTTTAAGAAATAACAATGGTGAAATGGTACCAATGGCAACCTTTATTGATTTAGAGAATATTTCTGGTCCAGATTATACCAATCGATTTAATCTTTTTAGGTCTGTTGAGGTTTCTGGGGCTGCAGCTCCAGGCTATAGTACAATAGAAGCGCTTGATGCACTGGAGGAAGTAGCAGCAGAGATACTGCCAAGCGATATAAGTTATGCCTGGAATGGGCTGTCTTTTCAGGAGAAAAAGGCTTCTGGAGGTTTGTTGCCTATATTGACATTGTCTATGATTTTTGTCTTTCTTATTCTTGCTGCTCAATATGAGAGCTGGTCATTGCCAATAAGTGTCTTGGCAGGAACCCCTTTTGCAATTTTTGGAGCTTTTCTTGGATTGTTTTTAGCCAGGATTTTTTCACCGTCTTTTGAGAATAATGTGTTCGCTCAAGTATCCTTTGTAATGTTGATAGGTATGGCAGCAAAGAATGCCATACTGATAATTGAATTTGCTACCGAAGAGTTTCATAAGGGGAAAAGTTTATACGACTCGGCTGTTCTGGCAGCTAAAGAACGCTTTAGGCCAATACTCATGACGGCTTTTGCTTTTATTTTTGGAATAATTCCTTTGGTTATTGCTACTGGTTCCGGGGCAGAAGCCAGAAAGGTGATGGGAATGACTTTATTGGGTGGAATGGTAGTCGCAACATTTCTTGGTGTATTTCTCTATCCGATGCTGTTTGTATTCATTGGAAAGCTATTTGGGTATGAAAAGAAAAGGCAAAAAACTACAGAAAATGAATCTGTACTAAATAGAGAAGAATGATTGAGAGGTTCTTCAAATATGGTATGTTTATTACATTAATTGTAGTGTATTCTTGTGCAGTAGGTCCAAATTTTAAGCCAGCAGAAGTTAACGAACCTGAGGATTTTAGGTTTAGTGTTCAGGAAGATTCTATTATTAATATAAATTGGTGGGAAGTATTCAAGGATCCTGTTTTAGACTCTTTAATTTTTTTGGCATTGGATAATAATAGAGATGTGTTAATTGCCAGTAGTAGGGTAGAACAAGCACGAGCTGTATTGGGAGTGAGTAAGGCAAATTTTGGTCCGGCTATTAGTTACTCGGGTAATATAGCCCGAACAAACTACCTTCAAAATATCAAGCTAGATGAAGTGTCGGGAATATACAGTGCTCAAGCTGGCTTAAAATGGGAAATTGATCTATGGGGGAGAATCAGGAGAAGCAATGAATCTGCAAGGGCAAGTTTATTGGCTTCCGTTTATGGCAAAAGGGCAGTTCAATTGAGTTTAATTAGTGAGATGGCTTCCAGTTATTATGATTTATTAGATTACAGAACCCGATTAATCATTGCAGAAAATACATTCAAAGTAAGGGATAGTGCCTTGGCCATAATTAAACTGCGTTACGAAAAGGGAATCATTCCCTTGCTTGATGTTAATCAAGCAGAAATTCAGAGCGCCACAGCCCAAGTGGCAATCCCCTTTTATCGTCGTCAAATTGCCTATACCGAACATCGTTTGAAAATATTGTTGGGCGATTATCCAGGAGAAATACCAACTCCAACAATGCTGTTAGAAAAAAAACTGCCAGATTCTCTCCCAGTAGGATTGCCTTCTGATTTACTTTTAAGACGTCCAGATATTATGGCTTCACAATATGATTATTGGTCTCAACATGCTAGAATAGGGGTAGCCGAAGCCCTGCGTTTCCCCACTATAAGCTTAACTGGAGTTTTAGGTTATGGTAGCCCAGAGCTAACAAATTTAATTTCTAATGGTTTAGGGTGGGGTATTGGAGGCAGCTTTGTTGGTCCTCTTTTTGAATGGGGAAAAAATAAACGAAGGGTCGATGTTGAACGAGAAGCCACCAAACAGGCTTTAATGACATATGAGAATACAGTGCTTAATGCCTTTAGGGAAGTAGATGATGCGCTTATTGCAGTTCAAACTCTCAAAGAGGAATTGGCAATACGAGAGGTGAGATACAAAGCAGCCGAAAGTGCAAGTTACCTATCAGGCTTGAGGTATGATAAAGGTGTGACTAGTTATTTAGAAGTGGTAGAAAACCAGCGACAAACTTTTGGGGCAAAACTAGAATATTCCCAAACCTATAAAGAAGTGTTTTTAGCTTACATAAATCTTTATAAAGCATTGGGAGGTGGTTGGATTAGTGAACGTGAACGTGATGAATATGCTCGGAAGTATGAACAACAACTTAATTTAGAAGAAGGTAGTGTTAAAAGGGATACGTTAATTTATAAAGGTCAATTTATTGATATTCAGTTGAGTAATGGTAATAAGTGATTTTAACTCAATAAGCATGTCATCGATAAAGTTTTTCTTTGTACGAGAATTAGTGTAAGAATAAATTTGTTTTTCTTATCTTTAGAGAAACCCCGTACCTGTATCTAAGGCTACTTTTTAGAAAATCACTCTAATATGCCATCAGTATTATTGCCGACAGATTTTTCTGAAAACTCAATTAATGCTATCCATTACGCTATTAATATGTATCAAGATAAAGTGTGTGACTTTTACTTACTACATGTTGTAAAGGCATCTTCATATATCTCTGATGATTTGTTGACTAAACAACCAACAACAACCATTTATGCACATTTGGTAAAAGATGCAAGGTTAGCTGTTGAGCGAATAGTTAAGGATATGAAAGCCACATATCAAAATACTAAGCATCGATTCCACACCATAATTGACTATGATAATTTTGTAGATGCCATTAATCAAACTATACCTTCTCAGGATATCGAATTGATTATCATGGGAACCAAAGGAGCAACCAATACAGAAGGAATTCTTTTTGGAAGCAATGCCGTTCGTGTTATGCAACGGGCTGTTTGCCCAGTTTTGACAGTGCCTAATCCATATGCTTTTAGGCCTATAAATAATGTGGGGTTTATGTCTAGTTTTAATATGGACTATGGGAAAGACACTCTGAGTCCGTTGATAAATTTGGCTCAAACCTTCAAGTCACAGGTTTGGATATTACATTTGGATGAAACACCAGAATTATCGGAATCACAAGAAAAAAATAAAGCCATTTTAGATGAAACTCTTTCAGCTACTGATCATGACTTTGTTTCAATAGAAGGTAATAGCTTGTATCAAGCTGTGACCCATTTTATGGAGTTGCGAAATGTAAACTTGTTGAGTATGGTAAACAAGAAACATTCCTTTTTTGAGAGGTTGTTTACCAGGCATGAAGTTGAGAGGTTTGCGTTTAAAATACCTGTTCCATTACTGATTTTACAGCTAAAAGGACAAAAAAAATAGGATCGGTTATCGATCCTATTTTAATCTAAATTAACAGAAAATGTCGAGGCTAAATTATTGCCAGCCTCCTCCTAGAGCTCTATAAAGAGCAACAAGAGCCAATAAACGACTCTGCTTCACTTTAGCTAAGCTCAGGTTAGAGTTTAATGTGTTTTCTTCTGCGCGCAAAACCTCCAAATAATTAGCATAGCCATTATTTAATAATTCTGCGGCATAGTTTCTTGCAGTTGCAAAGGCTTCGTATTCTTTTTGAGTAAATTCTATCCGTTTAGTGGCTGCTTCGTAATTGTACATGGCATCCGAAACTTCTTTGCTGGCTATTAAAAGCGATTGTTTAAACCTTAATAATGCTTGTTCTTGCTGAGCTTGAGATACCTCATATTGTGTTTTTATTTTTCTTCCATTAAGGAGAGGTTGTGCCAAACCACCAATAAATGTTGCAAATAAGGAGTTGGCACTTAATAATTTATCCAATTCCAAACTTTGGAATCCACCAGATGCATTTAGTGTTAAAGAAGGATAAAATTGACTTCGAGCAACATTGGTAAGCTCAAAAGATTCGATTAGAGCATATTCTGAAGCAATTACATCCGGGCGGTTGCGAAGCAATAATGCAGGAGTTCCAGTTTTTATAGGAGTGGTAATTAGTTGTGACTCCAATTCATTCCTTTCTATGGTCTGAGAAGGTTTACCCAAAAGGATAGACATAGTGTTTTCAAGCAGCTTTTCGCGAACTTCCAATTCTATTAATATATTCTCAGCAGTATATACTTGAGCTTCTGTTTGTTTTACAGCTACCTCTGTTAGTAAACCTGCATCTTTTAAGGACTTAGAGGTTTCTAAGCTGGATTTTCGATTGTCTAAAGTTTGTTTAGTAATTACTCTTTGCTCATCTAAAGCAACAAGCTGATAATAAACAGTGGCAATTTGAGAAATCAATTCGGTTTTTACCGCTTGATGGGCTGCTACCGTTTGTAGGTATGAAGCTTGAAATGCTCGTTTATTACTTCTTATTTTTCCCCAGATATCAGCTTCCCAAGAAAGACTCCCACTTAGTTCAAATTGATCCAACGATGAGAACAAACTTCCAAACTGACTGTTGGATGACAATTCCTGATGGGTTGCTGTAGCCTTTCCGTTAAGTGTTGGAAGGTATCCTGCTTTTCCCTGTTTCACATAAGATTCAGCAGTGAGAATCTGTTGAAGTGCAATACGAATATCTATATTGTTATCCAATCCTTCTTGAATATAGCCTTGAAGTAGTGAATCTGTAAAAACTTCTTTCCATGATATTTCAGCTATGGAAATACTATCGTGTTCAATAGAGTCGGTTCTATAATACTGTTCGTCTACAATTTCTGGACGTTCATATTCTTTAGCTGCAAAACAAGAGGCTAAAAGTATTGGCATAGAAGCCAGTAATATTATTCTATAGATTTTATATGTTGATAGTTTCATTTAAATAGTCTCGTTTATAAGGTTCTCTGAAGTATCTTTTTCATCCGTTGGTTTTCCGGAGACTTTTTCCTGAAGCCATTGGAAAATAACAAAAAGAACAGGTATTACGAATACCCCAACGATAGTTCCTACCAACAGTCCTCCAGCCGCCCCTGTACCAATAGAATTGTTTCCTGCCGCACCAACACCTTTAGCCAATACTAAAGGCAAAAGCCCCAGAATAAAAGCAAATGAGGTCATAAGAATAGGACGCAAACGTACTTTAGCTCCTTCAATAGCCGAATTGATTAGGCTGAGCCCTTCATGTCGTCTTTGAATTGCAAATTCCACGATAAGAATGGCATTCTTGGCAAGAAGACCTATTAGCATAATCAAAGCAATTTGGAAGTAGATGTTGTTTTCAAGTCCAGATATATAGGTCGTTAAGTAAGCACCTGCTACACCAATGGGCAATGAAAAAATTACAGAGAGTGGAAGTAGGTAGCTCTCGTACTGAGCAGATAGCAGGAAGTACACAAAAAGAATACTAAGCATAAAAATGATTCCCGCCTGACCGCCAGAAGCAATTTCTTCTCTAGTAATTCCAGAATATTCAATCTTATATCCGTCTGGTAAGGAAGTTTCTGCCAATGCATTTATTTTGGCAATAGCATCTCCAGAGCTGTACCCAGGAGCTGCGGATCCATTTACTGTAACAGAATTGAATAGGTTAAAACGATTTACTGTTTGGGGTCCATAAACCCTGTTTAACGTAACGAATTGTGAAACGGGAGCCATCAGACCGTTAGCTGTTTTCACAAACATACTGTTTAGACTTGAAGTATCTTTACGATTATCAGGTAGGGCTTGTACCAACACTCTAAATTGCTTCCCAAAACGGCTGAAATCAGTAGCATAATACCCCCCTATATATCCTTGCATGGCAGATAATATGCTGCTAATAGGTACACCAGAATCTTTAGCTTTGGCGATATTTATATCCAATTCTAATTGTGGGAAGTTGGTGCTAAAAGAGTTTGACGCAAATGCTATTTCTGGTTGTTGATTTAGTTTAGAAACAAAATCGGTAGCAATATTGTCTAAATCCTTAAGACTACCAGAACGACGGTCTAGTAAACGCATTTCAAATCCATCGGCACTACCAAACCCCGGTACGCTAGGAGGTGTAAAGAAAATGATTTTGGCTTCTGGTATTGATGCCGCTTTTTGGTAAAGCTGACCAATGATGGCTTGGACTGAAGTATCGTCGGTTTCCCTATTTGCCCAGTCTTCCAGAATTACGAATCCCATTCCGTATGAACTACCAGATCCAGAGAAAAAGTTTCGTCCACTAATGACAGAGGCCCCTTTAATTCCCTTGATGGTGGATAGTTGTTCATACATATTCTCGGTTACCTTAAATGTTCTATCCAATGAAGCTCCTGCAGGTAGTTCTATGTTCATGAAAATTACTCCACGATCTTCAGAAGGTACAAATCCTGTTGGGATGGTTTGACTAGCCCTGATAATTCCCAAAACAGAAACAGCTAAAATGACTAACGTGATCCATTTGTGTTTGAGTAAAAATGAAAGTGACTTTGCATACTTGTTTGTAGTCGCTTTAAATGCGATATTAAAACCGGTATAGAATCGTTGCAGCAATGATTTTTTATCCTGTTTTTCATCGCTGTGAGGCTTTAAGAAAATAGCACAAAGCGCTGGGGTTAGTGTTAATGCGTTCAAAGCAGATATAAGAATTGCTATAATAAGTGTTACCCCAAACTGCTCATAAAATACTCCGGAAGGTCCTTTAATGAAAGTAATAGGAATAAATACAGCGGCCATTACCAGTGTAATTGAAACTATGGCTCCTGTAATCTCATTCATTGCCGAAACCGAAGCAGCCTTAGCACTTTTCATACCGCCTTCTAGTTTAGCGTGAACAGCTTCTACCACAACAATAGCATCATCTACCACAATACCAATAGCAAGAATCAATGCGAAAAGCGTAAGTAGGTTTACAGAATACCCTAGGACGTTTAGAAAAAAGAATGTCCCGATTATGGATACAGGAACTGCAATTCCCGGAATAAGTGTAGATTTAAAATCTTGTAAAAAGATGAATACAACCAAGAAAACTAATAGGAATGCTTCTATAAGAGTGTGTTTTACTTTTGTCATAGAAGCCGTTAGGAACTTATTCGTATCATAGTTTATAAGATAATCTATTCCTTCAGGAAAGTCTTTTTTAAGGTCTTCAAGTTTTGTGTATATGTGCTCAATTACTTCTTGGGCATTCGAACCTGGAGTTTGGAAAACCCCGAAGTTCAACCCTGGATAGCCTTTTGAACGTGACAATGAAGAATAAGAGAAAGCATCCAGTTCAATTTTGGCAACATCTCTTAAGTATAGGTATTTACCATTACCCAACGCTTTAATAATGATATCCTCATACTCTTTGGCCTTTTTGTAACGTCCTTTATATTTTATAACGTATTCAAATGATTCGCCTACATTCTGTCCCAAAGATCCAGCAGCGGCCTCCAAACTTTGTTCACCAATAGCTTGAATGACATCGTTAGGTGTTAAGTCATAGTTTGCCATTTTATCAGGATCTAACCATACGCGCATGGCGTAGTCCTTAGCTCCAAATACATTAATAGCTCCAACGCCATTTACCCGTTGTAACTCAGGCTTAACATTAATGTTCAGGTAGTTTTGAATGTAAGTGTCGTCATATTCTGGATTAGTGGAATAAATAGCAGCATAAAGTAGGGCGGAGTTTTGTTGTTTTTGTGTAATTACCCCAGCACGAATTACTTCTGAGGGTAAAAGCGCATTTGCTCTAGCAACCCTATTTTGAACGTTTACAGCTGCAATATCTGGGTCGTAGCCCTGTTCGAAAAACACTTGGATTGAAGCACTACCATCATTGCTGGCACTTGAGGTAATATAAGTCATGCCTTCAACCCCGTTGATTTGTTCTTCGATTGGAATGATAACACTTTCCAAGATGGTTTCGGCATTGGCTCCAGGATAAGAGGCTGTAACCTGAACTGTTGGAGGTGCAATATCCGGATATTGGGTTACTGGTAATTGATTCATTCCCAATAATCCCAACATTACTATAATAATCGATATTACAGTAGAGAGTACCGGTCTTTCAATAAATTTTTTAAGCATAATCTATTTATTTAAAAACCGTACTGAATGATTCTAAAATACTATCGATAGAGGTTGGTAAAGGCTTAATATGCATACCAGGTCTTACTTTGGTAATACCTTTAGCCAGTACATTATCTCCTTGATTTAAACCACTTTCAACGACATAAAGCTTGTTGGTGTTGGAAGTAATTGATATTGGAGTTTGAACAATTGAATCGTTCATTACTGTATATACAAATGTCTTTCCTTGTTTTTCGAATGTAGATTCGGAAGGAACAACAATGGAATTGTTATGAATTTTAGGAATTTTTATGGTCCCGCTACTTCCGTTTCGTAATACACCTTCTTGATTATTGAACTTCGCTCTGAAGGTTACTGTACCTGTTCTTTGGTCAATATTTCCTGAAATGGTTTCTACAATACCTTCTTTTTGATAGGTGCTTCCGTTAGCTAGTTCCAGAGAAACTTTTGGGAGATTCTTGATCTTATCTTCTAAAGTGTTTCCTTTGGAAGAACTGATAAAATCTATGTATTCTTT
Source organism: Mangrovimonas aestuarii (assembly GCF_028767185.1). Lineage (GTDB taxonomy): Bacteria > Bacteroidota > Bacteroidia > Flavobacteriales > Flavobacteriaceae > Mangrovimonas_B > Mangrovimonas_B aestuarii. The sequence continues at coordinate 215,995 of NZ_JARACK010000005.1, read as the reverse complement.
TTCATTCATTGAGAAAAAGGCATATACATTTTCGATTGCAGCTACTTGTGTTAGAGGAAGACTGCTCTGTGGACCTACTAATGCACCTTCACGGTAATTAATAGTTCCAATAATTCCATGAATGGGACTTGTAACGTTTGCATAATTAATATTTGCAATAATACTGTTGTATGAACTTTTAGCTTGTTCCAATTTAGCTTTGGCAGTTTCCAACTGTACTTGACTAATAATATTTTTATCAACCAGAGGTTTGAGTTTGTCAACTTCTACTTGAGCAGCATTTACATTGGCTTTTGCAGCAGCAGCGTCTTGTGTGAGTGATTGTGTTTCCAGTTTGAATAGTGGCTGACCAGGTTTTACAGTCTGTCCTTCGTCAACAAGTACTTTTTGCACATAGCCTGTTACTTTTGGGCGTATCTCACTGCTTACAACTCCTTCAATGGTCGTTGGAAAAGACTGATATGTGGTAACATCTTGACCTTTTACCGTAATGACAGGAAAAGCAGGGGGAGGGGTAGCTGAATTAGAGGATTGCTCAGCATTTGAGTTACATGCCACTATAGCAAACAATGTTAATATACCTCCAATAACGTTTATAGTTTTCTTTTTCATAGCAGTTAATCTGTTATTGTGGATTGGTTTTATTGATTAATTTTTCTTTTATACTTTTTATAGCTGTTCCAGCCTCATTCAAAAATGAGAGGTAGCCTGTATGAAATTCCAGATCAAAACGAAACTCTTCTTTATTGTTTTTACAATTATTGTAGGTTTCTTTGTATTCCATGATATCAAGATGTAATTGCCTTTCGGCTTCCCATGTTTGAATCATTTTATCCAAAGAATGAATAATGTGGTTTGGGCTCACGGTAAAGTACTTTTTACGATCGCCGGGTTTTGTGTGGTAACAAATTACTTTTTGAGCCTGGAGATTGTTGAGATGTGTAGATATGGTGCTTTTACTTGCGCATAGATTAGTAACTAAATATTCGAATGTAGTTCCTTGCTTTCCATTTAGAATAAGCGTAGATAAAATTCTTGCAGCCAAAGGGGCACGATTATCCCACTCCTCTATATGGACACCCAGACGTTCAATTAGTTTTTCTTTTTTAGATAAAAATTCGTCGGTCATTATTGGAATAATAAGATGAAATACAAAATTACCGATTAGTTCGGTTTAAAACGAACTTAGGGTGTTAAACAAATATTAATTTTGCTTTTGGTTTGTCAGGTTTTTATTTAGGCGATTATTTGTGAATAAGGTTAAATAACAAAGGCTCAAGCTTTATTGTTATAATAAATATTTGAGCCTTTGATAGGTAAGGAAGATTAATTGTGAAGTTAATTAGCCGAATTGGATATAACAATTTTCTTATTGACTATTTTTCCATCTTCAGTAATTAACTGAATTATATAGCTACCTTCCGAAAGATCATTTACAGGTATTCTCATTTCGTTAGAAAGAGTTATGTTGGTTTGGTTCCAAGCCCTAACTGTTTGCCCGAGTGTATTTATCAAGTAAATTTGCTTGGGATTTACTTCTGGGGGCGTTTTTATATAAATAACTTCAGAACTATTGAGATAATTGATTATGGTTTTATTTAATGTTTCCTCTATAATATTGAGGGTTTCATCTTCTGTGAAAGTAATATAGAATCTATTGTTATAGTCTTCAGCTTTTAAATATTTTCTGTAAGGAAGATTATTTATTAATGTATATGTGCCATAGAGGGCATCGTATACGTAAACATTAATGTTTTCATTAAAGTTCTCTAAACTAGTTAATTCAATTTGGATGTTTCCTGAATTTTTCACGGTCATATTCATTGGATATTTTTTTGTTTTATCAAAGTCACCAACTCCTTGAATGATGTAAGGTTTGTTATCAATTACCCAATTCAAATCACTAGGAAAACGTTTTGTATGTTTTGTATCAGAGTCTTTACCAAAACCACCTGAATTTAATCCGTGTGGAGGGCTTATTATGTTTGGTGCATCGTACCCGTAATCCAATTCATCTGAGGCCAAATTATTGGGTAAAAAGCTTAACAGTAATTGTTTGACAGCTCCTTCTGGGGTTGTAAAATTAAACCGGATACGTTTTATAGCATCCGTATTGTCGAGATTCTCGTTATTGGCCGATCTTAGAAATACGGATGTTCCAGAGCCAGTTTCTCTCTCAAACACCCTTTGGTCATTTTCAAACTTAATCTGTCCACCTGTTCCTGGTTGTAATGCTGCAACAAAAAAGCCTTGCGCCACAGGTATATAGGGGCCCGGCTCTAAGGTAGATGTTCCTAAATTACTAATTACATAACCATCATTGGTAATAGGTGGAGTTGTAGGGGCTACTCCTCCGCTTAAATTGTAAGCTGCATAACCTCCTTCATATTCTAATAAAATATGGGAGTTGTTGGATAGATAATGTACCCAGAAATATAAGGTTCCATCAAAAGCATTACTTGAATTTGGGTTTGCATTGGGACCTGGGATATTGTCCCTAATAAACTCATCCGCATCCATGGCAGACGGATAGGGGTTTCCAATCAAGAATTCCTCGCCGTTGGCCAATGTTGTGGCACTATTTTGAATAGAGCCGTTATGTGGCTTACCCTTGAACACATAATTTTGATAGTCACCACTAGTGCCACTTCCTTTCATTGTATATCCATTACCTGTAGGTATGTTACCTGTACTGCCCACGTGATTCCATTCAAGATAAGTATTGGCTAGGGCATTAAAGGTCCATAGCCAATAATTAGGAATTTGAATTGGTGGTCCAGGATTAGCATCATAGCCTCCAATCCAAGTTATAGCTTGGGGGGTATCAGTGAAGGTGCCATCCATTAAAACATCGGCTACGGTATAATCTGCATTATTGGGAGTTGTGTTTTGAAGGCTTACAGGGCTGCTCCAATAGTTATAATTGTAAAGAATAGAAATTCCTTGTTGGTCGCGTTCAACAAAACCACCACTGTTTACATCTAAAATACTTTCACTAACCTGTGATGGCGTATAGCGCTTTTGAACCAATTGAGATTCTCCAATTAAATCTATTGAACCATCCAATTTTAAATAGTGTGAGATAAACAGACCATTTCCTGGATTAGTTTCATCTTGGGGTGAGGTGCTGTCAGTAATGGTCACTTCATTACTGTTCACCAAAAGGCCAAGTAATTGTAATTCCTCATCATCAGGGTTGTAAACTATATCATGGGAAGTAATGACAATGTTCCAGTCTATACGCTCTCCATTAATACCATAGGCATTGGGGTAATCCCAAACACTATGTCCCCAAAGCCAAGGTGAACTCGCAGAAGTATCCCTCCAATTACCATTATTATCTGATGTATATGGTAAAGGCGCATTTTCCTCTTGCCAGGTAGTTATGTTTCGCATGCGTCCATCTTGGGTTCCTGCGTTTGGTAATATATATCCACCAACAATATCTACCGTTTGATTCATTTGGTAATAGCCAATAAAGTTCGCCCAAGTTAGTCCGGGAGCGTCAATTGGAACGACAGAACCTCTTACATTACCTCCGAAGTTTTCAACTTCTTGGTTCATCATAAACCTAATTTGTTCAACAGTAAGCGCTGTATTCCAAATTCGCAATTCGTCCATCCAACCCTCAAAGTAGTTCACTGGATCGGGACTCCCTCCAGTCGCAGCCTGATCCATTGCACCAAGGATACATTCAAAATTATTTTCGATGGGGGATGAACTACTGGATGTAGATCCCACTAAAATTCCATCTACGTATAAATTGTAGGTTCCCCCGTCATAAGTAATAGCAACATGGTACCATCTATTAGTGCTTATCGGATCAGAGGCAGTTACTACTCCAGTATTGTTCCAATGAAATGAGACCATATTGTTTACCAAACGAAGATCATACCCATGCGTAAAATCGGTTGCATCACGTTTAGATATTATTGTTTGTACCGAGCTATTAGAAGCTTCTGATTTTAACCAAAGTTCTATGCTAAATGCTCCATTGGTGCCGCTTAGGTCATTTGGACCACTTAAATTATAATAGTTCCTGAAGGTCACGTTGTCATCCACACCATCAAAGTCCAATGTGCTGCAATTGGTAAGGGTAACAGATATAGAATCCGTGCTGGGCTCACATGGGGAGCCTTCAGGAGGTGTTACTGTCCATGTTAAGATATAGGGGCCTTCTTCTTCACCCGTAAAGGTGGTATTATAGGCTGTAGGATCGGCAAAACTATAGGTGCTTGGGTCTTGACCAGAGGTTACGGTCCATTCACCGGTAGAGACAAGATCAATTGTTTCACCTGGATTGTCAGGATCTGGAATTGGGGTGACCCCGGTTAAAGGGGTCGCGCTGATGGTTACCGTATTAACACCGCATTCTGCTTGTCCGATTATAATATCTTCTCCGGCATCGGCTATATCGTAATCATAAACAGTTAGGTCTACAAATTCTGAGTTGTCCTCAGTAATAGCATATCCACAAGAATTTACCAGATAAGAAGTAACAGCATAAGAATGAACACCTGGAGTTGGAGGTGTAACCATTATTATATTTTCATAGTACATTGTAGTACCAGGAAGTTCTGTCCATACTAAAACATTATCGATTGGAGGTGCTGGAAGAGTAATTCCGTCCATAGCTGCTAAACTTTCATCGGTATGTCCTGAAAATGTAAAACGGATTCGCAAATCTGGTACACCTACAAGATTAATACCGGGATAAGTGGATAGATCGTATGAAAAGTGGTTTGCTGAGAAAGGATCATAATTTCCAGAAGCAGTGGGGCCATTAACCTCCCAAAGAGGGACACTTAAATACGTGGCTCCACCATCTATTGAAATTTCAACAAGAAAATAATCAGAGGCATCAGGTAAAACATAAGCATAATCAAATTCGAAGATAGCATCTTCCAGTCCAAAAGTATTAAAAATAGGTGTTTCCAGTTGTGTTGTAATGTTACCATCAGCTATTGCAAATTTGGGATCTCCAGAATCTAAAAAAACACCTCCACCAAAGGGATGGGGGTTGGTACCGGACCAATCATGAGGAGGATCAGTATTATCTCCATTGGCAGTCCATCCTCCAGGGCTTCCGTCTACTAACCAGCTATCAGGATCTTGAGTGTTTAATTGTCCAGTCTGAAAGTTTCCACCAGTAATAAACTGTCCGTTGGCAATAGAGCTTTCAGCTGTCAAGGTTGACGATTCCCCCAAACAAAGTGTGTATGCAGATGCTGTAACTGGGTCCGGTTTTAAGTCGTTAGGAACGACACTTATTACAGCCAAAGCAGAATAAGTTTGACCACAACTGCCACTATCTATCAAAACTCTATATATTGTTGTGTCTGTAATGCCAGAATAGGTAATTGCATTTGAGGTATCATTAATGATAGTCCAGTTTTGACCATTGTCCGTAGAATATTCCCATTGGATTATATCACCGGACTCCCCGGTTAATTCTAAGCTACCTGTAGAATCAGCACATACTAATACTACAGAGCTTGTAGTGAGTTCTCCATCAGGACCAATAGCAGTACCTTGAACTGTCCCACCATCAGCTACTTCATCTATATTGATGGTTGTAGAATGTGATACTGTATTACAGCCTCCAACACCTAGAATAGTATTTGTAACAGTATAAGATCCTGGAGTACTTGTTGCTAAATCTATTTCACCTGTTGAAGAATTTATAGCTAATCCGCTATTGGCTGTAAATTCACCAGCAACGCCTCCTCCAGAGAAGGTAGGTAATGGATTACTGCTGTTTTCACAATAAGAAGTGGAGCCATAGTTAAATGTTGCTACGGGTAATGGAGAAATAGAAATATCTGTACTAACAATAACTGCCTCACAACCATTAGAGGCTGGGATGGTATAAGTTACAGTGTAATCCCCTACATCACTTTCATCTGCAGAGATTTCTCCTGTTGAGGTATCGATATCCAAACCTGCTGGACTTGCAGAATAAGTTCCACCACTATTGTCTGTTCCAGTTAAATTAACGGTTATTGAGGAGGAATCGGTCTCACAATAAGCAGGCTCGTCATAGTTAATATTTGCAACAGGTAAGGGGGTAATGGTAACATTGGTGGTTACGGGAACCTCTTCACAACCACCCGATGGAGGAATGGTATAGGTAACTAAATAGGTTCCTGGAGTACTTGTGGATGGTATTATAGCTCCTGTTGAAGCATTTATTGACAAACCAGCAGGTGCAGAATAAATACCACCAGCATAGGCATTGGTTCCGGTTAAAGTTACAGCTTGTGCGGTAGAAACATTATCGCAGTAAGGAGAGGTAGCATAATTTATGTTGGCTGTAGGTGGAGGGGTAACCGTTAAGGTGGCTGGAGTTGAGGTTGCACTTGGGCAGGTCCCTCCAGGACCACTTATTACAACATCATAATTACCATTGTCGGAAGGAGTAATGTTGTTTAGAGTAAGAGTTGCATTGTTTTCTCCCGTTAAATCCACTCCGTTTTTACGCCATTGGTATGAAGTGATGGTTCCATCAGCAACTACAATAAAACTTACATTTTCCCCTTGACATAAGGTTTGAGAAATAGGCTGTGAAGTAATATCAATTTCTTGGTTAACGTTTAGGGTAACCTCTGCAGAAGTGATTGTGGGACAAGAAGCGTCTCCCGATATGGTTACATAATAAGTGTCTGCATCACTCATGTTTGCTTGAGCAAAACTCAAGGTACTGGATGTTTGTTCTGGGTTGGAAGTAATACTGATATTGGAGTTTGAAACAATTGGTGTTCCTCCCGGAGCCGTGCCACTATACCATTGAAAGCTTAAATTATCTCCAATACCAATCACGGTAAAACTAGCGGATTCACTTGCACAGACTCCGACATTTTGAGGTTCGGTTGTAATAAAGGGAACTTCCATTATGATAAGAGTCATAGCGTCCGAAACTGCCGTACAGGGTCCGGACGGATCGTCGGTTGTATAGGTAAGGATTACCGAACCATTGTTTATGTCTGAAGGACTAGGGGAATAAACCGCATTGATAGTATTGTTATTGAAAGTACCTGTACCTGAGGAAGTCCATGTTCCAGAGCTAGCTCCTCCTTCTAAGGTAGCGTTCATTGTGGCTGTATCTGAAGAACAAATGGTTTGGTCAGGGCCAGCCTCTACTATTGGTGCCGGAGTAACTGTAATGGTAATGGTATCTGAGTCGCTTTCACATGGCCCTGTAGGATCGTTGGTAGTATAGGTTAGAGTTACGCCTCCATTGGCGATGTCTGCATCACTAGGTGTGTATTCTGCAGAAGGTGTGTTGTTATTGAATGAACCACTACCACTGGTAGACCATGTTCCGGATGAGGCTCCTCCACCTAATGTAGCATCCATTATTACAGTTTCATTAGAGCAGATTGTTTGATCAGAACCAGCATCGACAGTTGGTGTTTCGTAAACATTAATGGTAATCGTATCTGAAACGGTAATACAAGGTCCACTAGGATCATTGGTTGTGAGTGTGAGTGTAACCGCGCCGCTAGCAATGCCGGGGGTATATTCTGTATTAGTGTTATTAATGTTATCAAAACTACCAGAGGGAGCAGACCAAGATGCAGAACTTGCGCCACCACCAAAACTACCCGAAAGAGATACCGTTTCTCCTGCACAAACATCTATATTGGTTCCTGCTTCTACTGTAGGAGTCTCAAATACGGTGATTTCTACTGTGTCACTTATAGCGGTACAGCTTCCATTTGGATCGTTTGTTGTTAATGTTAATATGACAGTTCCACTAGCTATTGAAGGTGTATAAGAGGTATTTGTTGATGAAGCATCAGAAAAAGTACCACTAGGAGCGCTCCAGGTAACAGAACTTGCACTTCCCTCAAAACTACCTGACAGTCCAATTGATTCTCCTGCACAGACGTCTTGTGGGTTACCAGCTTCAACAGTAGGGGCTTGTTCTATTGTAATGGTTCTGGTATCGGAAACGGCCGGACAACTTCCGGGAGCATTTGTTGTTAAGGTAAGGGTTACTGTTCCTGTAAAGTCAGACGCTGGTGTATAAGTGACATTTTGGGGATTTGGGGTTTGAGCCGTTGTACTTAATGTACCTCCTCCCGAAGTGACAGACCATGCTGCAGTAGTAGCATCGCCACCAAAACTTGCACCAGATAAGGTAATAGGAGATGGTGCAGCTGACTGACAGACAGTATCTGGTCCTCCAGCTTCGACAGTATTGAGAGCATTAACGGTAATCGTGGCACTTTCAGTTAATGGAATAGTGCAGCTTGGAGAAGAAGAATATCCAACGCTAACCAAATTATAGGTTGTGGTTGTAGTTAATGCTCCAGTATTAATTGTAGAGATACCACTACCTCCAACTGCTATGGTTTGATTGCTGCCGCCATTGATATTGTAAGTTGCTGTTGTATTTGGAGTTCCAGTAAATGTTATGTTAGTATTACCTCCAGAGCATAGGGTTGTGTTTCCACTTATAGAGGCAGTTGGATCTGCAAGAATGAATATTTGCATACTATCGATCACAGTTCCTCCATCTGCACAGGTATTATTAGTAATGTTTCCAGTCGTAGAAATGGTTATGGTTATAACACCACCAGAAAAGCTATCTGGAATTAAATACACAGGATTTAATTGGGCACTAAGACTGCCGTTTGAAAAGTCAAAGCTCCCCCCAATTCCACCATCTGACCATTCAAATTGATTTTTGCGTTCTACAACGCCTCCTATAAGCCCTGCTAACTGAACGTCCGTTTGGTCTGAACATACAAATTGATCAGGTCCTGCGTTAACATAGGCGTATGTGTCCACAGATATAGGTATACTAATAGAGTCTGTTCCACATGGGTTTGAAAGGCTTACACTTAAATTACCAGAAGTAGCGCTTGGACCTGTTGTTAGGGTGATTTCCTCAGTTCCCTGACCGGAATCTATAGTAAAACCTGGAGGAGCAGTCCATGTGATGTTGGTAACGGTTGAGGGATCTAGAATGGTAATGCTGTATGTTTCAGTAGTTGGTGGACAAATCCCTGTTACCCCCAAAATTTCTGTTGGTGCTGCAGGTGGGCCAGAAAAAACGGTAATGGTACCACTTGAACTGGCCGCACCACAGCCTGTTGTGTTTACTGTGTAGTTATAGGTGCCAGATGCAGCTGTAGCACCTGTAATAGTATAGGTATTGGCTCCAGAATTGTAATTTCCCGAAAATCCTGCAGGCAAACCACTAAAAGTTGCACCTGTTGTACCTCCCCCTAAATTGAATACAATTGGAGAAATGTTAGAGTTTATACATACTTCCTGATCGTTGTTGCCTGATGCTAGTGAGATGGTTGCATCGGGAATAACAGTAATAGTTATTGTGTCTGTATTGAAACACCCATTTTCATCCGTTCCTGTAACTGTATAGTCCTGCGTAGAGTCGGGGCTAAATACAATACCATCGGATACACCATTGTCCCAAGAATAGGTTGAAGCTCCACTTCCTGTTAAGGTAACTGAATCTCCAATACAAATTTGTGTTGACGTGGCATTAGCTACAACATTGGGAAGAGGATCAATAGTAATTTGTAAACTAGTGGTGTTATAACAGCCTGTGCCTAATTCGCTTCTTACCCAGTAAATTGTAGGTGCGGTAGGTGACACAGTTGCAGATATAGCGGATGAGGCATTATTGGCATTGGTTTCACTGGTATAAAATGAAAGTGTTCCTCCTCCACTAATGTTTACTAAATCGTTGAGGTTTATACTGGATTGCCCAGAAGCACAAACAGATCCGTTAGAGGTTGTAAGTTGAGGTAGTGGATCTATTGTTATAGTTATTTCATCTGTTACATAACAACCAGTAGCCAATTCACTTCTTACATAATAAGTTTCAGGACTGGTTGGGCTCACTATTGCACTGATGACTCCAGTTTCGTTATCTGCACCTGTTTGTGTTAGGTGAAAGGTAACAGTTGTACCATTCGTTGTAACCAATGAATTTAAATCGATAGAGGATTGCCCATTGGCGCAGACTGATCCGACTATAGTACTTAGTGTGGGTAATGGGTTAACAGTAATGGTCACTGAATCTGTATTGTAGCAATTGGTTGATGCACTTTCACTTCTTACGTAATAGGTCGTTGTAACGCTTGGGGTAATGTTTGGAGAAATGGGGTTTATCCCATCATTAGCATCTGATTGCGTATTGTGGTAAGTAAGCGGTTCACTTCCAGTTGCAATTGTACTAAGGTCAAAAGAGTCTCCTAAACAAATTGCTTGATCTGGGCCAGCACTAATGGTTGGCAAGGAATCAATATCTATGGTTATTGTGTCCGTTACATAACAACCTGTAGCAAATTCACTTCTTACGTAATATGTTGTTGTCGCAGTTGGGCTGACCAAGGGATTAATTGCACCTGTATCATTATTTGCTGTTGCTAGTGAATTGTGAAAGGTAACAGTTGTTCCATCTGTAGTTACTAAACTGTTTAGGTTGATTGAAGTTTGGTTGCTAGCACATACAGAACCATCATCAGTAGTTAGATTAGGTAATGAGTTTACAGTAACGGTAATGGGGTTATTACTAGTTTGAGGTACTGGTGTAGCACACTGTACAAATGAAGTTACTTCTAGATCAATAATATCACCATCTGTTAAGGAGCTAGTATTATAAGTGCTGGAATTGGCACCAGATATGGCTGTTCCGTTAAGTGTCCATTGAAAACCACTGGACGAACCGCTACCATTTATTATTGCAGCTGGATTTACCGAGAAAGTTGCTGAGTCTCCATTACAGATAGTATTGGGACCACTGATATTGAATGAAACAGGGCGCTCATCGTTTACTGTCATTGTAACGGTGTTACTAGTTACAGTAGTACCACAGGCCGATAGACTAGAAGTCATTTCCACATATACAATATCGGCATTTGCCAAGCCAGAGTTGGTGTAGGTAGGGCTGTTCGATCCAACTGGGATACCATTTAAATACCATTGGTAATTTGGAGCACTACCGCCATTAGTTGGTGTGGCAGTAAAGGTTACAGAAGTGTTTTCGCAAATGGTTGTGCTAGGAGAAGCATCAATTGCTACTTCAGCATCTACTGCCGCATCGTTTACCGTTACCGTAAAACTACAATTAGCCGTATTTCCGCTTGCATCAGAAACGGTATATTCCAAAGTGGTAACTCCTATGGGAAATGCACTGCCAGATGATAATCCGGTAACATCAGTTTGTGTTGTTGTCGCTCCAGAACAGTTATCTGTGCCAACTGGAGGGGCGTAGGTCACAACAACAGCACAAGTAGTAGGGGTGTTGGTTACTTCTATATTGGCAGGGCAGTTGATCGTGGGGAGAGTAATATCATCAATGACAATATTTTGAGTCTGTTGGCTACTGTTACCTTGACTATCTGTATAAGTCCAAGTAACTATAGTTGCCCCTTGAGACGTGATAGGGAGAGTAACATTGTTAATTGCTGTAATTGAACCATCGCAGTTGTCTGTAGCAGTTGGTGCTGTTAGGCTGGTAACTTCACATTGAGCATTGATAGTTGGCAGGCTTGAAACATTTGGTATAGGTGCTAGGTTATCTAAAATAGTAACTGTAGCTGTGCAAGAGTCTGATCCATCGGCATCAGTTACAGTAAGAGTTACCATTACTGGAGTCCCAACGTCATTACAATCAAATTCAGTGATATCAGTATCAAAACTTAAAGCTCCATTTCCTGAACTTCCATTGTTAACAGCATCTTCAGCTATAAAAGCCTGACCAGAAGCATTTAAAAATACGGTAATGTCTTGACAATTCACTGTGGGTATGAAAGAAGTAGAGCTCGATGAAGTGAAATTATCCGCACCCTTATAATCGACTAAAGGAATGACGTATTGAAGATTAATATCTCTTTGAAAAATTGAAGGTCTAGTTTCATGTCCAATAGCATGTAATTGTAAACTACATAATCCAACAAATAAATAAATAAAACCGAGAGTAGTAATCTTCCTCATAATACAAATCAGTTAATAATTGGGACAACAATGACTTCAAAGAAGATTGCGAAGTCAAGTTATCAAACAGTTGCTATTAACCGATTGAATTACGAGTTAAAAGTATTGATAATCAGTATATAGGAAAAATATTATCGGTGAAATACATGTTTGTAGCTATATGCTGAAATGATTTGTTTTATGCCCACAGATAGTAGATTTAACTTGTATGAAAAGTCGTAGTCATTATTGTTGTTATATATTTTTTCTTGATGAATTTTTTTATTACTGAGTAGTGCTGATTTACTAATTTTTGTGTTTTGATATGTATGTCGGTTTATGTTTATTGAGTTGTAGATGAGTTGATTGTGTGTTGGTTTTGTCAGTATTATTGTTTGTGCCTATAAAAGTTTTCGTATTTTAGAATGAGAAAAATGCCAAATGAATTATCGTTTTAAAATTTAATCAGAGCTATCACCTTTTTCTACCCATATCTTACCTACGCAGTTTAAACACATTTTTGAATTTGAATACTTATAATAATTCAATATGACATACCTTAAATACTTTTTATAATGAAAACAATTTTAAAAAAAAGGCTATTAGTATTACTGGCATTGCTAATCGGAACTTTTGGGTTTGCACAGGTGAAAAGTGATTTTGATAAGACTACTGATTTTTCTAAATATAAAACCTACGCATTTGCCGGTTGGGAAAATAACAGTGACAAAATTCTAAACGATTTTGATAAAAAAAGAATTACAGATGCGCTTCAGTCCGAATTCTCTTCAAGGGGCATGACATTGGTAGGCGCTAATTCCATTGCCGATGCCACCATTACACTTTATATAGTCATTAATAAAAAAACAAGTACAACAGCTTACACCGATTTTAATGGAACCATGGGGTATAGAGGCCGATGGGGTTGGGGGATGGGACCAGGGATGGCTACAGCCACTACTAATTATTATGAAAATGATTATAACGAAGGAACTTTTGTTGTGGATTTGTATGATACCTCTCAAAAAAAACTCATTTGGCAGGGAGTGATTACCTCTGTAATTCAGGAAAAACCAGAGAAAAGAGAGAAAACCATTCCTAAAAAGGTTGGTAAGCTCATGAAATCTTATCCGGTAAAGCCTATGAGATAATAGTTTCTTTATCTGTTTAGATTCATATTTATTGTTTTGAATGTAGAATACCGTTTACTATTGAAGACATTTGATGAGATGTTGGATATAGGTAATTTGTCAATCGACTTTCATGGTTTTATACTAATTCAGAAAATAATAATTGAACAGTTTGGTGCTATCGGATTGCTTTTAGTTTTGGTGTTTATTGAGAAAAATTAAGTGCACATAGAACGGTCATCTATTCTACAAATTATCATTGTAGGGTTCATAGATGTATAGGAAATAAGAGAAGGTAGCTATATGTATTGTTCGAGCAATATGATAATAGATCCTATATTTAAATTTAGTATAGGAGCGGACTTGGTAGGTTTAACAACGATTTTGGTTGGTACATTGCGTTTAGCTCTGGTTGGAATATTCGAAACTAAAAATAAACTATTATGAAAAAATCAGTTCACAATTACATTGTTTTCTTAATGTTTCTGGGGTTGGTTTCCTGTAATTCAGGAAACAAAGAAAATACTGATACTGTTTTAGAGGTTGATGAAGTGGTGGAGGTTGTAGATCCGCTATCATCTTGGAATGATGGTGCTGTTAAAAAGGCTATTACAGAATATGTTGAGGATGTAACAAATCCTAAAAGCGTTAATTTCATTCCGGTAAGCAGTCGAATTGCAACTTTCGATAACGATGGAACTTTATGGAGTGAACAACCCATCTATTTTCAATTGTTTTTTGCATTAGATAGAGTAAAGGATTTGGCTGATGACCGTCCCGAATGGAAGAATCAACAACCCTTCAAGGCTGTCTTAGAAAATAATATGGAGGAATTGTTGAAACAGGGGGAAAAAGGACTCGTGCAGATTATGATGGAAACTCATGCAGGAAATACAACCGATGAATTTGAATCTATTGTCAAAAATTGGATTGCCACAGCAAAGCATCCATCAAAAGATAAATTGTTTACAGACTTGGTGTTTCAACCCATGTTAGAGTTGTTGCAATATTTAAGGAATAATGATTTTAAAATCTTTATAGTCTCTGGAGGGGGAATTGAATTTATGCGACCATGGGTAGAGGAAGTTTATGGAATTCCAAAAGATCAAGTGGTAGGCAGTAGTATTAAAACAGAATACGATTATAACGATGGCAGCCCAGTTTTAAAGAGATTGGCTGAAATTGATTTAATAGACGACAAGGAGGGAAAGCCAGTGGGAATTAACAGGTACATTGGAAGAAAGCCAGTTTTTTCAGTGGGGAATTCTGATGGAGACTTGCAGATGTTACGTTGGGCTGATGCCAATAAACTTAAAAGCTTTAAACTTTATGTGCACCATACCGATTCAGTAAGGGAATGGGCTTATGATAGAAAATCGCATGTTGGAGGTTTTGATAAAGGGCTTGATGAAGCCAATGAAAAAGGGTGGTCCATGGTTGACATGGCAAAGGATTGGAAAGTAATTTACCCTTTTGAAAAGGAGTAATTATTACAAGTTTATACTGCCTGTGGCAGTTTTATACAATTAAAAATACACAAGAGATGAAAGATATAAAATATCCAAAATCCTTTTCACATATTGGAATAACTGTACCAGATATTAATAAAGCTGTTGATTTTTATGAAAACGTTATGGGATGGTATGTATTAATGACCCCATCAACTGTGAAAAAAGAAAAAGAAACGGCAATTGGGCAAATGTGCATAGATGTATTTGGAGAGAGTTGGGAGGTGTTTGAAATTGCCCATTTGTCAACTTCTGATGGAATTGGAATCGAATTGTTTTCTTTTCCACAAGGAATAAAAGAAGCTCCTGAATTTAACCCCTTTAATACAGGACTTTTTCACTTCTGTATACAAGACCCAGATATAGAAAATCTGACTAAAAAAATAATTGAGGCAGGAGGAAAGCAGAGAATGCCAATTCGAGAATACTACCCTAATGAAAAACCTTATAAAATGGTTTACGTTGAAGATCCGTTTGGAATTGTATTTGAAATTTATACTCACAGTTATGAGCTAACATATTCTTCTGGAGCATATCAGCAATAAAAATTATAAGATAATATATAAGGAGTATTCTTAAAGTCCGATAAGGTTTTCAGTTTGTTGCTTATAGTTTGAGATAAGAGCTAACTCAATCAACAACTTAAAACAAATGCAGAATTAATAATCATAGACTATTTAACCAAAATCATTTTTAACTGTGAGATAACTATACATTTAGTTTTCAACACAATTCTTAAGCCTATAGACAATTGTTTATTTCCGTAACTTTAATATATCACATTAAGGGTAGAAATGATTGTAGATGTTTACAAATATTTTAAAGAGAATCCAGCCTATAATAAGTTGGTTGGAGATGATTATCTTTTTGTAGAATACAAGTGCCCTTTGGATGTTGAGAAGTTTAAGCTTTGGAGTGCTTCACATTTAATTACCTATGTAATAAACGGAAGAAAGGATTGGATAACAGCTAATGAAACCTATGAAATTACGGCAGGTGATGCACTCTTTATTCCTAAAGGGGTTTATACAACAAAACAATACTTTGAGGTAGAATACTGTGTGATGCTGTTCTTTGTTAACGATGATTTTATTTCTTTTTTTTTAAAGGAAAATCCCAAACTACAATGTGATTCAAGTTCAGAAAGTAAATGGGATTCGATTTTTAAAGTGGATGTAGATGCTTCTTTTGAAGCCTTAATTAAAAGTATATTCGAGTATTTAAAGACAGGTCAAGCTCCACAAGAGTTGGTTGAATTAAAATTCAGAGAGTTGTTTTTCAATATTATGTTGAACCCCAAAAACAAATCACTAACTCGGTTTTTATGCTCTTTAAAAAACAAGACAAAGGAGGATATTAAATCCATAATGTTGCAGAATTTCAGGTATGACCTCAATATGGAAGAGTTTGCTGCGCTCTGTGGAAAAAGCTTGTCCTCATTTAAAAGAAACTTTAAAGAAGAGTTTAATACCACTCCGGGTAAATGGTTGGCCAATCAACGATTGAATTATGCCCAAACACTGCTTTTAGGTTCAGAACTCAACATCAACGAAATATGTTATGAAAGTGGTTTTAAGAACCCTTCTCACTTCATTACACTATTTAAAGACCATTTTAATCTTCCACCAAATCAATATAGAGTAGCTCACCAAACTAAGGCTTAGTCTATTTATTTAAGCTGACCTTTATTCTAAACTATTTGAACTTTAGGGGAAATCTGTTTGTTTCTAATATCATGACCTTTGTAATAGAGGTGATTTAAACCTTATAAATTACAGTTTAATTAATCCAAATAGTCATGAAAACAATAGTTTTAATTTCAGCTTTTATTTTGTCAAGTTATATGGGAACTGCTCAAAACAATCAGGATTTAGCATTGAATCTTGATGAAGGTGTGGTTTTGACTACTTCTAAAATAGAAACATCAAAAAGTGGAAAGCCATTCTTTTTCTCTTCTAAAGCAAATGAAGGTATTTCCAATAGAGTTATCGATTTATATGGTGAAGTAAAAGATTTTGATGTCGCCATAGTGGAGGGGTTCAACTCTAAAGAACCAGCTAAGTATCAGGCAAGTTTTTCAAATTCTTATGGAAGAATTGATGCAAGTTATGATAGCGAAGGAAACTTAACTTCTGCCAAGGGAGAGTTCAAAGGAATCAAAATTCCATCAAAAATAAGAAACCGTATTGCGGTTAAGTATTTGGGGTGGACTTTTGAATCGTATACCTATAAGTTTAAGTACAATAATAGCGATGGACTTGATGAAATTCACAAAGTACTAATTACAAAAGGGAAACAATCAAAGTGGATTCGTTTAAGAGAATAAAACGCTTCAATCGTAACTGAAAGCATCCTATTAGGGTGCTTTTTCATTTTGTATTCGTTTAGTAAATTTTGTAGTTTATAACTTATCTTTGAAAGAATAAAATAATACCTAATTCACAATGAAAAAGTTACTTTTTATAACCTTTGCAGTTATTTTATGTGTTCAAGCCAATTCACAGGTTATGACACCAGAGCTTTTATGGAATCTGGAACGCCTATCTCCCATAGGATTGACCAATGATGGAGAGAGCGTAATTTATAAAATCACGACTTATAATGTGGATAGTAATTCTTCGTCATCAAAGTTATATGTTATTCCAATTTCTGGGGGAGCAGTAAAAGAAATAAATGGATATGATGATATCTATACCAACACAAAAATAAATACTTCTGGAGCATATGAGCTTGTTTCAAAACCTGTAAAAGTTAAAAAGGTTTCCGGAACGGATTTCTATCCCAATATGAAGAAGTCGAACATACTTATTTATGACAATTTGAATTATAGGCATTGGGATACCTGGGAAGATGGGGAGTTTAATCATTTGTTTCTAAAAGATATAAAAAAACCATCAGCTGAACTGAGAGATATAATGGAAGAGGAACCTTTTTCTACACCTACAGAGCCTTTTGGAGGAGCCGAAGATTATGTGTGGAGTAAGGATGGTACTAAGGTATTTTATGTATGCAAAAAGGAATATGGTACCCAATATGCTGTTAGTACTAACACTGATATTTACCAATATGATGTAAATACTAAAATAACTACAAATCTTAGTGAAGGGAATTTGGGGTACGATACCCAACCTGCAGTAGCAATTGATGGATCATTGGCATGGCTTCAAATGGACGAACCAGGCTATGAGTCTGACAAAAACGATATTATCGTTTGGAGAAATGGAGAAAAAACCAACCTTACTAAAAATTGGGATGGAACAGTTAGTGGGTTTTTGTGGAGCAATGATGCTAAGCACATTTATTTTGTAGCTCCGACAAAAGGAACTCAGCAGCTTTTTGTTGTGGATGTTGCTAAAAAAGGAAATCCAAAGGTGTCTCAATTAACCAATGGTCAGTGGGATGTAACTGGAATTGTTGGGCAGTCTGGAAAAACAATGGTAGTAACCCGAACCGATATGAATCATGCTTCTGAAATTTATAAGGTTAATCTTCGTAATGGAGATATGCAACAGCTTACCCATGTTAATGATGAAGCTTACAAGCAGATTAAATTGAGTAAGGTTGAAAAGCGAATGGTTTCAACAACTGATGGAAAGCAAATGGTAACTTGGGTAATTTACCCTCCAAACTTTGACCCCTCCAAAAAATATCCAACATTATTGTATTGCCAGGGAGGCCCACAATCTCCTTTGAGTCAGTTTTACTCCTTTAGATGGAATTTCCAGTTGATGGCGGCTAACGGATATATAGTTGTTGCTCCTAATCGTCGCGGTATGCCTGGTCATGGGGTAGCATGGAATGAGCAAATTAGTGGGAATTGGGGCGGACAGAATATTCAGGATTATCTTTCTGCAATCGATAATGTTGCTAAAGAATCTTATGTGGATAAATCACGTTTAGGATGTATAGGGGCCAGTTATGGCGGTTATTCGGTTTTTTATTTGGCAGGACATCATAATAAACGGTTTAAATCGTTTATAGCCCATGATGGCATTTTTAATACCCGAAGTATGTATGGAACAACAGAAGAAATGTTTTTTGTGAATAAGGATTTAGATGGTCCATATTGGAAATCCCCAACTCCTAGAGCTTATACCGATTACAATCCGGTTAATTATGTGGATAAATGGGATACACCTATAATGATTATTCAAGGTGGGATTGATTTTAGGGTGCCAATCGGGCAGGGATTGGAAGCTTTCCAAGCCGCTCAACTTAGAGGGATAAAGAGTAAGTTGTTGTTCTTTCCAGAAGAAAACCACTGGATTTTATCAGCTCAAAATGGAATTATTTGGCAGAAAGAGTTCTTTAAATGGTTGGAAGAAACCTTGAATTAGAAAATAAAAAAGTCCTTGATATAAGGGCTTTTTATTTGTCATTTATTTATACAAGCATCCCAAATAGGATCTTTTGGTAGGGGAGCGGTAAATTGTAATAATTCCTTTTTTACGGGATGAATAAATTCAAGATACCTTGAATGTAAATGGATGCTACCGTCTTTGTTACTTCTGTCAAAACCATATTTTAAATCGCCTTTGATGGGACATCCAATAGCCGCTAGCTGTGCTCTGATTTGGTGGTGTCTTCCAGTTTCGAGATTTACTTGCAATAAATGGTAGTTGGTTAAAGATCTTATAAGCTCATAATGTAATATGGCTTTTTTTCCATCTTTTACTTCTTGGCTGTAAACAGAAGCTTTATTGTTTTTAGGGTTCTTTTTAAGCCAGTTAACCAAGGTGTCTGTTTCTTTTGGAGGTCTTTGTTTTACAATAGCCCAATAGGTCTTATTGGTTTTCTTTTCAGCAAATAGTTTATTCAGTCTAGGTAATGCCTTGCTGGTTTTGGCAAATAGAACAATCCCTGTGGTTGGTCTATCCAAACGATGCACAACACCTAAGTAAACATTTCCAGGCTTGTTGTCTTTTTTTTTGATATATGCCTTAACAACTTCACTTAAGGGAATGTCACCGGTTTTATCACCTTGAACTATATCGCCAGCACGTTTATTGATTACAATAATGTGATTGTCTTCGTAAAGAACCTGTAGATTAGTAGGTGTCGAAATGACTTTGCCCATCAAAACTAAGCGTTTTAGTACTGTTCTTGGTCGTTAGGGAAGTCGTGACTTTTAACGTCGGTTACATATTGTGAAATAGCACCGGTCATCTCATCATAAAGGTTCATGTAGCGTCTTAGGAAACGTGGATTGAACTCATGGGTCATACCAATCATGTCATGTAATACCAAAACCTGTCCGTCAACACCAGCACCAGCACCAATACCTATTACCGGAATACTAACACTTTCTGCAACTTCCTGGGCGAGCTTAGCAGGGATTTTTTCAAGCACAATTGCAAAGCAACCCGCTTTTTCTAGCATTAAGGCATCTTGCTTTAGTTTTTTAGCTTCTTCTTCTTCCTTTGCACGAACAGTATAAGTACCAAATTTATAAATAGATTGTGGTGTTAACCCCAAATGCCCCATTACAGGAATACCGGCATTTAGAATACGCTTAATAGAATCTTTGATTTCCTTCCCGCCTTCAAGTTTTACAGCATGTCCACCGCTTTCCTTCATAATTCTAATTGCAGAGCGCAACGCTTCTTTAGGGTCACTCTGATAACTTCCAAAAGGAAGGTCAACAACAACAAGAGCACGGTCTACCGCACGGATTACAGAAGAAGCATGGTAAATCATCTGATCTAATGTAATAGGTAAGGTCGTTTCGTGACCAGCCATAACGTTACTAGCCGAATCGCCAACAAGTATTACGTCTACACCGGCACCATCAACAATCTTTGCCATGGTATAGTCGTATGCGGTTAACATGGAGATTTTTTCACCATGTGCCTTCATGTCAACAAGGGTTTTTACAGTGATGCGTTTGTACTCTTTTTTTGCTACTGACATATTATGTGATTTTAAAAGCATGTAAAATTACTAAATAAACGTGGAGTAGGAAATTTAGTTAAGCTTTTATTCTAAGTGCAAGTAAGTCGAATATTACGTTCCGTTTTTTAAGGAAGAATTCAGCTAAAAACTTGTTTTAGTAGAGGGAGTTGATTACTCGTTGGAGTTTATCCTTGACGTCGGTAGCTATGGTGCCTAAATTTTGGTTGCTAACAGCGCTCATGGATGCCAAAGGATTAACTGCAGAAACTTCTATATTGCCATTATCATGAGTTTCAACAATAACATTACATGGTAGCATTACTCCAATTTTATCTTCTTCAGATAGGGCTTTATATGCAAAGTGGGGATTACAGGCACCCAAAATGACATAGGGCTTGAAATCTACATCAATTTTTTGTTTAAGAGTGGATTGTACATCAATTGTGCTTAATACCCCAAAACCTTCTTCTTTTAAAGCTTCGGTTACGGCATTTATAGCATCTTGAAAGTTTTTAGTTTTAATTATCGTGCTGAAATAGTAATCCATCGAGTATATGTGTTATTTTGATGAACTTAAAAATACAAATAACAAATAAAGTAGGAATAGCAACTGGACTTAAATGAGGCTCTAAACTCTAATAGGGAATTCAAAATAATAAGTTCCTTTTGAATTTGCAATCAAAAGGAACTTATGATATTCTTCATTGAATCACAGCTTTTCTTGATCTGAACCTATCTGAACTCTTTTTATTTCCAATAAGTGATAAAGCTCCTTCAGCAAGACTAAATCCTAAAGCAGTTAATTTACGTTTCATGTCTAATGCTTCGTCTGCATTTCCGTAGTTGAAAGATATTGCCGATTTAGTTTTGTCAACTTTTACATTGCTGATTGAAGAAAATTCGGTTAGGTTTGAAGTGATGGTCTTTGCAGATCCATCATCGATTTGGTTTTTTAAAGTGATAAATGCTTTCATATCAATATTTGTTTTAAGATTATACATATGCTTGAGATTTCCCATAAGGGAAACATTTTACGAATAAACTAAGTATTGTAAAAAAACTTTGCTAAGGGTGTATCTTGGGTGAAGATTCAAGAAGGGCTTGAACCAAATACACTATTTTTGCTTTTTTAATATATGGAATTTTTCACCAATCCCAAATGGATTAAGACACTAATTCGATGATAGTATTCAAATAATCTACATAAAGCAACTCTAAGGATTACAAAGGATTTTTAAAGAACTTTTGACTTACCACGTATGAAAATAATATTTCGACATCGCGATAAAAATTAAAATCATTTGGGCAATTCATTTTAATATAGATACGGTGCTAGAAGAGGTTTAGATGTTAGTTAATAATAAATTAACATATTGATTATTAGCGTGTTTTTTAAGCTGAGACAAAAGTAACGGTTAGGGGATAAAAGAATGTCCTAATTCTTGTAGATATTAATGTATGTGTATTTTATTTTCATTATTAAAAATTGTTTTGTGAGGAATTTATAAGGGAAACAAAATCGTTAGATTTTAAGTGGTAGAGCCTCTTTCCTAAAATAAGGCTTTCGTCTTGCATTTTTTTACGAAGATCTTTTATAAGGTTAGTCAGTTCGGATACATGTTCAAAATCTAATGCGTGATTGCTTTCAATCATGAAAATGGTTATTAAATATAAATCTCTATCATGTCCCAAAAGATCTGAGAGTTTATGTAATTCATTTTCCCAGAGAGTTAAAAAGCCTGGCCAAATTGGATTTAAAAATCGAAATTGATATCCTAGATACTTAACGCGTTTTCTCCAATTGTGAAAGTTTTCAGTACTTTTTATATGCTTACAAAGTTTATAGGCTTCCCTGCCACGGCTATAAACTTTTTTTACACCAAGTAAAACTGACTGGAACGATAGGTTTTGTATTTGCAACACATTTAGTTTAGTTGAGCACTCCAAAGCATAACTGTCTAGTGTTTTTACTATACCAAGATGTTTGAAATATGTATCTTCAAATTGTTTCCGAAAAGTAATAAGAGACTCTCGAAACGCGTCGAATGTTTCTTTACTTAGTTTATTATTTTGTTCAAGATACAAAAGGTCGATTGCTTCAATCATGGCAGAGGCATCTCTAATTTGAGCAAATGTTCTACCAAAATCCCTAAAACTTCTATTATAAGACTTATACTCAGGAAACACATATCGGATTAGGCGTAATAGAGCCCTAATCTTTTTAAAACATTTTCTAACTTCATGTACTACATTGTGAAGATTCTCATTTGTGGAGGAACTTAAAAGTACAAGAGCTGCTTTATATTCTAGTTGCAAGGCTTTTGTGAGTTCTATACCAATGGCTTCGTTTGTTGAAAATGTATTTTCCATAAAGTGTTGAGACTACATGTTAATATCCAAAAAACAAACGAGTTAAACAAAAGCTTTGAATAATTCATTTTGAATGTCTTCAGCAGTCTTATTTATTCAGTGAAAATAAATAAGTATTAACTCTAAATGAGAAGATTTGCCTAAATCTAAAGGGAAAAATATTATCCTTTAACAGCTATAACACTTATTTCTACATTGACAAATTTTGGTAGGTTGGCCACCTCTACTGTCTCACGGGCAGGGGCAGTAGCTTCATTAAAATAGGTAGCATAAACCTCATTTATTTTTGAGAAGTTATTCATATCGCTAATGAAAATTGTTGACTTGATAACGTTTTCAAAAGTCATCCCAGCTTCAGTCAAAACGGCTTTAAGATTCTCCATAACCTGTTTTGTTTCGGTTTGAATGTCATCTTGTACCAGATTACCGCTTGTTGGATTTATAGCAATTTGTCCAGAAGTGTAAAGCATATTGCCTACAAGTACGGCTTGATTATAAGGCCCAATAGGAGCAGGGGCGTTGGTAGTATTGATGATAGTTTTCATGATATACAACAGGTTTTAATAGAATATATTATTACAAACGTTGATCTGGTTGACGGCGCTTATCGTATTTAATATCTTTTAACATGCTGGATTTAATCCCAATAAAGAAATACCACGATTTTCTCGAACTAAATGGTACCCAGCTAAAGTTCATACGCCAACTTAATAAGTCACGTTCAAATCGTAATTGTGTATAGGTGAATCCTTTGTTTTTAAAATCGTAACCAGACGACGCGCCAACTGTCCATCTTGGAGATAATTCAATATCACCAGAGAACATTAATGAGTGTGATGAAATTTCATTTTGTCTTGTTGAATTTGCATAATTCACGGCATAGGCTAACCTGAGCGACCAAGGTATTTTCGACTTATATAATTCGGTAGGTTCTTCCTCCTCGTCTTCATCATCACCAAAGGTGCGGTGATCTGAATAGTCTTGGGAAACTCCAAATAAATTATCATCTCGTCCACCACTTCGTACGTTTTCATCTATACCACGTTTATCCTCGTCGCTTTCCTTGAATAAGTCACTTGAAAGAGTGTAGTTCATTGTGATATTAGCTTGAGTTAAGCGAAACAAGCTACCCCCATTATCAATATTGAATTTGTCAATACGTTTATTGTTATTGTCCAAAGCATAAGGATCCATTGTAGCATTAAAGTTAATACTCATTTTATTGTCCAATATTTGGGTACCCCCTGTCATCCTTAATGAGCTCCAACGTAGAGAATCGGCGGCTAAGTTGTATGAAGTTGAGAAATTTAGGTTATTAAGTAAGGTAGTTTTTTTAGCCTCGGTAGCCGTACTGTCCTTGTCCCTTATCTTGGCTTCAATGTTATTAGAAAGACCTAATCCAATTGCGCTTGAATAGGTTCTGTTTGGAGTGCCAAATATTGAGTTCTGGAAACGGGTATATTCTTCTTTAATTGTGGTGCCATCAGCATCAATAACTTCATAAGAATCGTAATATTCATCAAACGAA
This sequence comes from Mangrovimonas aestuarii, assembly GCF_028767185.1. Lineage (GTDB taxonomy): Bacteria > Bacteroidota > Bacteroidia > Flavobacteriales > Flavobacteriaceae > Mangrovimonas_B > Mangrovimonas_B aestuarii. The sequence goes on along the minus strand of NZ_JARACK010000005.1, from coordinate 191,615 downwards.
GGATTAATGTTATAGCTCACTGATGGACGCATTACATGGCGAATAGCCTGAATCTTCGGGTTATTGTCTTTAGTCTTAAAAGGGAACATACCATAAATGGTCGTACCTACGCTAGTATTGAAGTTGTATGTTCTGTAGGAGTCAAAGCCTTTAACATCTTCCCTAACAATACTATCAATTTCTTGTTCGTAGTATTCTTTGGTAGTTTTAAAAACCCAATTTTCTTGAAAGTTTGTGCCAGCAGTTACACTGAAGTGTTTAAAGACTTTAAAGTTGGTGCTTATAGGAATGTTGTGTTGTATTCCGGCACGAGCGTCGTCAAACATTTGTTTTTTAAAGAATAATGAATCGGTTGTTTCAATGCGGTTATCGGCTTTAAGGTTATATTGAAACCTAATGTTTTGAATAATCCCCTTTTTTATTCCATTTTTTGGAGCAAACGGAAACATATTGCTTACACTACCTTGAACTGAAGGAAGTGTCATGTTTATATCTTCTGTATTGGTATTTTGTTGGTGGCTAGCAGTAACAGCAAAGTTTACTTGAGGTTCACCTTGAAAGCTCTTGTTGTAGGAGACTGTAGACTGCATTGTATTATTCAAGAAGTTAGGAGCATTAGTTTGGTTAATAGAGGTTTGGTAATACTTACTACTACCAAAGTTAACCGATGCAGAGAGTCTCGAACTTGGATTCGCTTTGGCATCTTGATTGTGTGACCACCTTATGTTATAAATAGTACTCTTGCTGTAATCTGGAAAACCACGTTCGCTATCGATCAAGTTTTCATACCTAAAGCTTAAGTTCCCTCTGTATCTGTATCGTTTTGCATAATTACTCTCCAATCTAAGGCCATAGCTTCCATTGGTATAATAATCTCCAAGAGTAGCAAAATCAAAATAATCACTAACGGCAAAATAATATCCTCCATTTTGTAAAAAGTAGCCTCTTGAATTTTGCTCCCCAAAAGTTGGGATAATTACCCCAGAGGTTTGTTTGTCTGTTAAAGGGAAAAAACCAAATGGGATTCCCACTGGAGTTGGTACGTTGGCAATAACCATGTTTGTTGGTCCTACTACAATTTTCTTTTTAGGAACGAACTTGATTTTATTTGTCTGAAAATAATACTCGGGGTCTTCAGGCGTTTTTGAGGTTGTGAACCTCGCTTTACTCATAAAAATTACTGAGTCGTTTTCTTTTTTGGTTATGGGGGCAGTAATGTGAAAATCGTTTTGTTCGGTTTGTGAATTGAAAATAATGGCTTTCTTGGTTTCGTAATTAAAACGGATGGAATCTGGCTCAACTACGTTACTTCCTTGAGTAAATACAGGTGCTTGGGAGTATTCCCCTAAAGAATCCTTTATTCTACCGGCATAAACTTCTTTTTTGTTATAATCAATAACGATAACACCTGACTTAATGTCCATATCCTGATATTGGATTTGAGCTTCGTTATAAAGATATAGTTTTTGTTCCTTTCGGTTAAAAGAAGTGTAGTCAGATGCGCTGTAATTTACAATATCTGTTAAAAAGCCTTTCTTGGGCTTTACGCTATCTTGAACGGTAGAATCTTGGTCTCTTTCATTCGTAGAAATTTCGGCGAGGTCACTTACGTTTAGGTTTAGGCTATCTTTTTCTTGTCGGGGTTTTACCTCACCACCTTTGGAAGGTAATTCTTGAGCAAAGCCGAAAGTGTTGATAAACACTGTAAAACTTACAGCAAAAAGTATTTGAAAGTAGTTTGTACGCAATGCTTTTAAGTGTATTTTTGTAAAAGTATGGCTCGGTTTTTGAAAAAGCCAAAATTACATATATTTTTTTGTCGCCAATCCTTTTTAACGAAAAAATAGAATTTATACTAAATACCCTCAATTGCAGTTATATTGCCTATGATACCTAAACTAATTTATACACCTATAGCCCTATTAGTTCTACTTGTCTCAATTCCTGTTAGTTCAGTTTTTTCCCAAGCAAATTCAGAAAAATTTGTTGTGGTTTTAGACGCTGGCCATGGAGGGAATGATCCCGGGAATTTGGGCAATGGTTTTAAAGAAAAAGATATTGCTCTAAAGGTTGTTTTAGCTGTAGGAAAAGCGCTAGAAAAAAACAAGGATATAAAGGTTATCTATACAAGGGAAACAGATGTGTTTATAGAACTTCGTGAACGGGCTGCTATAGCAAATAAAGCAGATGCCGATTTGTTTGTTTCAATACATTGTAACTCGCACAACTCTAGTGCACACGGTACAGAAACTTTTGTACTTGGGCTGCATGCTAACAGTAAGAATTTTGAGGTAGCAAAGAAAGAGAACGAGGTTATCTTTTTAGAGAAAGATTACGAAAAGCATTATGATGGGTTTGATCCTAATTCTCCGCAATCACTCATAGGCCTAACATTGATGCAAGAAGAGTATCTTGACCAAAGTATTGAATTGGCAAGTTATATAGAGAAAAATTTCACTACCAACTTGAAGCGCAACTCTAGAGGGGTAAAGCAAGCGGGGTTTTGGGTGCTTCATAATACTTATATGCCAAGTGTTTTGATTGAATTAGGTTTTTTAACTTATAAAAAGGAGGGAGTGTTCCTTAATTCTTGGAGTGGACAGCAAAAAATGGCAAATTCCATAGAGAATGCAATTTTGAGCTATAAAAAAGTTTTGGATCAGAATATGGGTGAGGAAGTCTATGCAAACATGATTGAGGACGATGAGCTTCCTAATAGTGGATTGCCTGAGATATATAATAATGTAGTATTTAAAGTGCAGATTGCTGCCAGTTCAAAAATGCTTGATCCAAAACCATATAACTTTAAGGGACTTAAACATATGTCTAGAGAAAAGGTTGATGGTCTTTATAAATATTATTATGGATACACATCAGATTATAATCAAATAAAACAAATGCACGAACAAGCCAAGAAGAAAGGGTACGATACTTGTTTTGTAGTGGCTTTTAAAGATGGAAAAGCTGTCAGTTTGGATGAGGCTTTGAAATCATCTTCTAAATAGATTCATTCTTTCTAATTTTATTTCTAATTTTGTTTGTTAACAAAATAACTTTGCTTTGAAACTAACCAGAGAAGTCAAAACAGCCATTCTTGTTATCACGGGCATCATTTTTTTTATATTCGGATTTAGCTTTCTAAAGGGGAAAAATCTACTTAATAACGATAGTACATATTATACTTATTATGATAATGTTGAAGGTATAGGGAAATCTACCCCTGTAACCATTAATGGTCTCAACGTAGGTAAGGTATTAGATATTTCATTTGCTGATGATGGCTCAGGAAAATTAAAAGTAAGTCTCCTTGTAGATACTGATTTCCAGTTTTCTAAAAACAGTAAAGCAGAGCTTTACGAAAATGGTTTGATAGGAGGTAAGGCTATAGCTATTGTTCCAGCATTTGACGATGCCGAAATAGCTGAAAATGGTGATAGTTTGGAAGGAGCTGTAAAGCCAGGTTTGAGTGATTTGGTTAACCAACAGTTGACTCCATTACAAGAAAAAATAGAGTCAGCTATGGTAAGTGCTGATAGTCTTTTAATGAATATTAATGATGTTTTTGATGATACAACCAAAAATAATATAAAGGCTGGTATTGCTGGTTTAGAGGTAACTATGAGTTCGTTTCAAGCAACTTCATATTCTTTAAATAAGTTCATTAAGAGTACAGATGCGCAACTACAAGGTACACTAGGAAACCTTAATTCGGCTTCAGGAAAATTTGACGCCATTGCAGATTCTTTGGCAAATGCGAATTTAACTCAAACAGTAAATAATTTAGAACAGACTTTAGGTAATATAAATAGTTTATTAGCCTCTGTTGACCAAGGTGAAGGTACATTGGGCAAATTGTTTAAGGAAGAAGGCCTTTATGATAATTTAGAAGGGGCGTCTAAACAACTTGAGGAATTGTTACAGGATTTCAAACTGAATCCTAAACGTTATGTGCATTTCTCTATGTTTGGAAAAAAACCTAAAGATTATGACGCAGAAGACAATCAACAAAAAGACAATAACTAATCAAGATCTAACTTACCACAATGAAATTTATACCTAGTATTTTGTTTGCCATTGCATTGATTGCAGGCATTGGGTATTTTACCAGGAACGTTAAAAAACTTGTCCGTAATATTAAACTCGGAAAGGATGTCGATGTAAGTGATAATACCGAACAACGTTGGAGAAATATGATAAGAATTGCATTGGGGCAAGGTAAAATGGTACGCCGTCCTGTTGCAGGTATTCTACATATTATAGTATACCTCGGTTTTATTATAATTAATATAGAAGTTCTCGAGATTATCATAGATGGATTATTAGGAACTCACCGTATTTTTTCAGGTATGGGAACTTTTTATGGAGTATTAATAGGTTCTTTTGAAATTCTTGCAGCCTTAGTGTTTGTATCGGTTGTCATCTTTTGGATTCGTAGAAATATTATTAAGTTACAGCGTTTTTGGAAAGCAGAAATGACTAGTTGGCCAAAAAATGATGCTAACTACATTTTGTATTTCGAAATGGTACTTATGGCACTCTTTCTTATAATGAATGCCACAGATGTTCATTTTCAGGAAATGAATTCAGGTAATGTAATTAGTGGATTGATAGCTCCTTTGTTTGAAGGGCTTTCGGAAGGAACACTTCATTTTATAGAACGTTCTGCTTGGTGGTTGCACATTTTGGGGATTTTGGTATTCCTTAATTACCTATATTTTTCCAAGCACTTACATATTTTATTGGCGTTTCCAAATACATACTTTGGGAAGGTTAAACCAAAAGGAGAATTAGATAATTTAGAAGCTGTTACCAATGAGGTAATGTTAATGATGGATCCAAATGCCGATCCTTTTGCTGCACCAGAGCCAAGCGAAGAAGAAGAGGAGCCATCTAAATTTGGAGCTAGTGATGTTCAGGACCTTAATTGGGTTCAGTTATTAAATGCTTATACCTGTACCGAATGTGGACGTTGTACAAGTGAATGTCCTGCCAACCAAACGGGTAAAAAGCTGTCGCCTCGTAAGATTATGATGGATACTCGCGACAGACTTGAAGAAGTTGGAAAAAATATAGATGCCAACAACGGCGAGTTTAAAGATGATGGTAAGCAATTATTAGACGATTATATCACTAGAGAAGAGCTTTGGGCATGTACATCTTGTAATGCATGTGTTGAAGCTTGTCCTGTAAGTATTGATCCGTTATCTATTATTTTGGATATGCGCCGTTATTTGGTGATGGAACAATCTGCAGCACCAATTGAGCTTAATAATATGATGAGTAATATTGAGAACAACGGAGCACCTTGGCCATACAATCAAATGGATCGATTGAACTGGAAGGATGAAGCTTAATAAATAAAGCCAAAGCCATGAAACGGGAAGAAGCTGATAAATTTTTGCATGATAAAGTAGAAGGTGGAGAAAAAGTAAGTCCAGTATTGCCAAAAGGCATAAAGAATTACTTAATCGATATCGACGGAACTATTTGCGATGATATTCCCAATGAGGAACCAAATCGTATGGTAACGGCAGAAGTTTATCCAGATGCTTTAGCAATATGCAATAAGTGGTTTGATGAAGGCCATATGATTTGTTTTTTCACTTCCCGTATAGAAGAGCATAGAACGATTACAGAAAAGTGGCTTGATGACAATGGGTTTAAATACCATAGATTATTGATGGGAAAACCTAGAGGCGGTAATTATCATTGGATAGATAACCACATGGTAAAAGCCACTAGATATAAAGGACAATTTACAGATTTAGTACAAAAGAATGTGACCATCGAGGTGTTTAATGATGGTCAAAACGAAGAATAAACCTACCAGTATGAGCGAATTACTTAAAGTGCCTACCATGGCAGAATATATGGCCGAAGGCAAACAACCAGAAGTATTATTTTGGGTTGGATGCGCAGGAAGTTTTGATGATAGAGCCAAAAAAATTACTAAGGCTTTTGTAAAGTTATTGAACAAAGCTAATGTAGAATTTGCTGTTTTAGGTACCGAGGAAAGCTGTACAGGAGACCCTGCTAAACGTGCCGGTAACGAATTTTTGTTCCAGATGCAAGCGGTTACTAACATAGAAGTTATGAATGCCTACGAAATTAAAAAGGTAGTAACAGCTTGTCCGCATTGTTTTAATACCATTAAAAATGAATATCCTTCACTTGGAGGGAACTTTGAGGTGATGCACCACACTCAATTTCTAAAAACGCTTTTAGACGAAGGTCGATTAACTGTTGAAGGAGGTAAATTTAAAGGTAAACGTATTACTTTTCACGATCCTTGCTATTTAGGGCGTGCAAACAATGTATACGAAGCACCTCGCGATTTGATTAAAAAGTTAGAAGCCGAATTGGTTGAAATGCGCAAGTGTAAAAGTAACGGTCTTTGTTGTGGTGCTGGTGGAGCCCAAATGTTCAAGGAGCCAGAAAAAGGCGATAAAGACGTCAACATTGCCCGTACAGAACAGGCTCTTGAAACCAAACCGGAAATCATTGCTGCAGGATGTCCTTTCTGTAACACTATGATGACCGATGGGGTAAAAGCAAAGGAGAAAGAAGCTAAAATTGCGGTTATGGATGTAGCCGAGTTGATTGCTAATGCAGAAGAGTTATAGTTTTGAATATAAACAGTAAAGCGATAAAACTAGTAAGGTTTGGTCTTTTCAATGGGATTATCTTTGCGTTGGTAATGGCTGGTTTCGATTACCTGAGAAATACTCCTTTTTCTTGGGAAAAGTTTGTTTTCTTTTCAATGGGCTATGGAGTACTTATGGTAATCATTAACCGAAAGAAATTGCTAAAGGTTTATAAAGCTAAAAAGTAACGTTTTATTGTAACGATAATTAAAAGAAGAGGGCTTAGGGTTCTCTTTTTTTTTTGTTTTGAGCAGGTGTTCAAAATATAGAACATTGGTTGTTTTAGGAGTATTCTTCACTACATTTGCATCATATAATCAGCTGTAATTTATTTTCAGCATTTGGAAAAAAACAAGAAGTGTTATGTTAGTTGATTTTAATGACTTACCAGAAACATCAAGAGTGTGGATATACCAAGCTAACCGTTCTTTTACAGAAGAGGAGTTGGCAGAAATAAGTGATAAACTGAATGTGTTTATAGAGAATTGGACTGCTCATGGTAGTGATTTACAAGCAGGATATACAATAAAATACAAGCGTTTTATTATTATCGGATTAAATCAAAATCTAAATAAGGCAACAGGATGCTCGATTGATGCATCTGTTCATTTTATTCAACAATTAGAGAAGGACTATAGCGTTGATTTAATGGATAAAATGAACGTATCCTATAAACAGGGAGAGTTTGTAGCCTATAAACCTTTGGCTGAGTTTAGAAAAATGGCAAAGGACAAGGCTGTTTCAAAAAACACAATTGTTTTTAATAATCTTGTCACAAATATCGCTGAGTTTAACGAAAATTGGGAAGTGCCTGCAAAAGATAGTTGGCATGGCAGATTTGTAAACTAAAATATCAAATAGGGCAGCTTTTATAACTGCCCTTCTTTTTTAATATAGGCTTATAATTCTATCTTAAAGTCCTTTCTTCTTCATTTTAAAAATACTATTTTGGCACTGTTTTAGTTATATATAACGATATAAACCAGAAGTGATTCATGCGCCAAACGATACTCTTAATTTGTCTTTTAATTTCCGTTCAAAATATATTCAGTCAATCCCCAAAAAATCCATTGCTTACAAAGGATGTGGAGCAGCAGGAACATTGGGTAGATAGTTTGTACAATGAAATGACCCTTCAGGAAAAGATTGGTCAATTATTCATGGTTAGAGCATTTTCCAATAAGGGGCAGGCTCATGAGAACAGTGTTCTTAAGTTAATTGAAAACAATCATATTGGTGGAATTATTTACTCTACGGGAGGACCAGTTGCTCAGGCTAAGTTAAATAATAAACTCCAATCAAAATCTAAAGTGCCTCTATTAATAGGGATGGATGCCGAATGGGGATTGAGTATGAGGTTGGATTCTACCTATGCTTTTCCATGGAATATGACATTGGGAGCTATTAAAGACAATGCTTTAGTAGAGCAAACCGGGAGACAATTAGGTGAACACTGTAAGCGTATAGGTGTACATTTTAATTTTGCACCTGTAGTTGATATCAATACAAATCCTCTAAATCCAATTATAGGTAATCGTTCCTTTGGGGAGGATAAGGACAATGTTACCCAAAAGGCATTGGCTTTTATGAAGGGTATGCAAAGTGCAGGGGTTTTGGCTACGGCTAAACACTTCCCTGGTCATGGTGATACAGATCAGGATTCTCATAAAACTTTGCCAACGGTTAATTTTGATAAAAAGCGTATAGAAGAAGTAGAGCTTTATCCTTATCGTGAATTGATAAAGTATGGACTATCCAGTGTTATGGTTGCCCATTTAAACATTCCAAGTTTAGAATCACGTTCTGGGTATCCATCTTCTATTTCCAGAAAAATTGTTACTGATCTGTTGAAAGATAAGATGCAGTTTCAAGGGCTTATTTATACCGATGCTTTGGAGATGAAAGGCGCTGCTAATTTTAGTGAACCTGGTGATATTGACTTGGCTGCTTTTTTGGCAGGAAACGATGTGCTTCTTATTTCTGAAGATGTGCCAAAAGCTATGTTTAAAATTGAAGAAGCTTTTAACGATGGACGTATAAGTGAAGACCGATTGGCATATTCAGTAAAAAAGATTTTACAGGCTAAATACAAGGTTGGACTAAATAATTTTGAACCTATAGTAATTGACCACTTAGTTGAGGATCTTAATAGGATAAAAGATGATGCGCTAAATGAAGCCCTTTTTGAAGAAGCTATCACTGTTGTTAAAAATGAAGATAATATTCTTCCGCTTCGAGACTTGGATAAAAGATCAATAGCTTATGTGCATATGGGAGACGACTCTGGCAGTACATTTTTAAAAGAACTAAAGAAGTACACCAAAGTTCACGAGATTAAAGGAAATATGTTAGACGATAATTTAACACAGTTAGAGCAGTACAATACCGTAATTATTGGATTGCACCGATCTAACAAAAATCCCTGGAAGAGCTATAAATTTACCGATCAAGAGTTGGTATGGTTATATGAGATTGCTAGAAAGAATGATGTGATTTTAGATGTATTTGTAAAACCTTATGCATTGTTGGATCTATCCACAACTAAAAATATTGAGAGTATCGTTGTGAGTTATCAGAATAGTGATGTGGCTCAGGAAAAATCAGCCCAGATTATTTTTGGTGCACTTTCGGCAAAAGGGCAATTACCAGTTTCAATTGGTGATTTTCCTCAAGGAACTAGCATTACACTAGGTACCCTAAAACGTCTGGGATATAGTATCCCTGAACGGGAAGGCATGAGTTCTGAATTATTAAAAAAAGTCGATTCAGTTGCAGAATACGCTGTAAAAAAAAAAATGACGCCGGGTATTCAGTTGCTCATAGCCAGACACGGTAAAGTTATCTACAACAAAAGCTTTGGAACACACGCTTACGATCCTGAGGAGCCTGTAAAATTTAACGATATTTATGACTTGGCATCGTTGACAAAGATATTGTCTACCTTACCTATGCTTATGGAAATGGTAGACCAAAATATTGTTTCCTTAGACACTAAGCTTTCTGAAATACTCCCTGAGTATAAGTCTTCAAACAAGGCTAAGATTACTCTTAAGGAAATGCTCTCTCACTATGCTAGATTAAAACCCTGGATTCCTTTTTACATGGCTACGATGGATTCAGTTACTAAACATCCTTCACCAAATTATTACAGTACTACCTACGATAAAAACTTTAATGTAAAGGTTGCTAATAATATGTACATGCGTGCCGATTATCAGGATTCTATTCAAAAAATAATAAGGGATAGTGATTTGTTGAGCAAATTACGTTATCGCTATAGTGATTTACCTTATTATATCTTAAAGGAGTATATTGAACACTATTATGATAAGCCTCTTGACGAACTGGTTCATGAACACTTTTATGCTTCTTTAGGAGCTAATTATACCATGTATAATCCGAGTACGACCTTTAGTAATAAAAATATTGTGCCAACAGAGAAAGATGGTTATTACAGATTCCAAAAGGTACAGGGTTATGTACACGATATGGGGGCTGCGATGCAAAATGGAGTTGGTGGTCATGCAGGAGTATTCAGTAATGCAAACGATGTTGCAAAGATAATGCAGATGTATTTGCAGAAAGGATATTACGGAGGGAAACAGTATTTTAAACCTGAAACATTAGATAAATTTAACCGTTGTTATTATTGCCAAGACGATAATAGGAGAGGAGTTGGTTTTGATAAACCCCAGCTAGGAGATGTAGGGCCAACCTGTGGTTGCTTGTCTATGACTAGCTTTGGACATTCCGGTTTTACGGGAACTTACGCTTGGGCAGACCCAGAAGAAGAAATAGTTTACGTTTTTTTAGCTAATAGAACTTATCCCGATTCAGCAGATAATACTTTGCTTAAAGAGGATATTAGGACTAATATTCAGAAATTAATCTACGAATCTATAATTGATTAACATGCGCATAGGAATTGTTTGCTATCCAACTTTTGGGGGTAGTGGTGTTGTTGCCACAGAACTCGGGTTAGAGCTCTCTAAGCGGGGGCACGAAGTTCATTTTATTACGTATAGCCAGCCTGTGCGTTTAGAATTGCTTAATCAGGTGCATTACCATGAAGTTCATGTTCCCGAATATCCATTATTTCATTACCAACCTTATGAATTGGCACTATCCAGTAAGTTGGTCGATACGGTAAAATTGTACAAGATTGAATTACTTCATGTGCACTACGCCATTCCTCATGCTTATGCGGCTTATATGGCAAAAAAGATGCTTCAAGAAGAAGGTGTTAGGTTGCCAATAGTAACAACGTTACACGGTACAGATATTACTTTGGTAGGTAACCATCCTTTTTATAAACCAGCGGTGACTTTCAGTATTAATAAATCTGATGCAGTTACTGCCGTTTCTCAAAGCTTGAAAGATGATACATTACGGTTGTTTGATATAAAGAGAGAAATTAATGTTGTAACGAATTTTATTGATCTTTCTAAGTATCAAAATCAGTATAGAGATTGCCAACGGGTTATGATGGCCAATGAAGAAGAACGAATAGTAACCCACATTAGTAATTTTAGAAAAGTAAAACGAATTGAAGATGTTGTTAGGATATTCTACAACATTCAAAAGGAGATTCCAGCCAAGCTTATGATGGTCGGTGAGGGGCCAGAAAAGGAAAACGCCGAAAATTTATGCGAACAGCTTGGTATAGCCAAGAAGGTTATCTTTTTTGGTAAAAGTCATGAAATTAATAAGATTCTCTGTTTTAGTGATTTGTTTCTTCTTCCTTCAGAGACTGAGAGCTTTGGTCTTGCCGCTTTAGAAGCGATGGCATCTGGAGTTCCTGTTATTTCAAGTAACTCTGGAGGAATACCAGAAGTGAATATCCATGGGATTTCGGGGTATCTCAGTCCTGTCGGGGATGTTGAGGATATGAGTATTAATGCTTTAAAGATTTTAAGAGAAAATAATGACTTGAAAGTGTTTAAAAAGCAGGCCAGAGCTCAGGCAGAGCTCTTCGATATCCATAATATTGTACCTCAATATGAGGCAATTTATAAAAAAACTTTAGCTAAGAGTACTTTACTTTAAACGAGCCTGAATAATAAGTAAAGACAGTCTAGTTTTTATTTTGGTAAGATGTTTAAGATATTTTTCAAAAAGCAATTCTCAAGGACCTAAATAAAACTTTTTAGATAGCTTCTAATTTAGAATTGGTATCGAACACCAAGAGCAATGTCAAGGTCTAGATCATCATCCCTTCCAAAGTTTATTTCTGGCCTAAAATCCAAAGAAAGAAGTAAAGGAATGTTAAAGTTATATTCAATCCCTATATCCCCAGCAATAAAAACAAAGGAGTCACTATCATGGTCATGGCCATGGTTATGATCATGATCATGATTGTAATCGTAAACTCCAAATCCACCACCAGGACCGGCATACCAATTAAAGTTGTTTTCTAAATACCATACCCAGTGGTAAATCCCCGTTAACTTAAATCCGTCGTAATCGTTACCACTACGCCAGCCCAAGTCTGCTTCCAAACGATTATTGGATCCTAATGCACGTTGATAGGATATCTCGGCTCCAAAGCCATCACTATCCCCCAGTCGTAAACCGATGGCATTGTCTGCAATGTCTTGAGAGTATCCAAGAGATAGACACCCAAGTATTAAACTAATGGTTAAAATCAGTCTTTTCATAATCAAAAGTTTTAGTGTCAATAAAATAGTAATTTTCATACATGTTCATGTTGAAATACAATGCGAATTTTTATGTTAAATTGGGCTACAAGTCTTAATTTTAAACGGTGAAGTAGATTAATTTTAATAAAATAGGTGGCTAATTTAATATGAATAGTTTAAATATACTAAAAAGCAATCTTAGAGGAGAACTTTACCATGATGATCTTATGCGAGCATTATATGCAACTGATGCCTCCGTATATAGAGAACTACCAATAGCTGTGGCCTATCCGAAAGATGTTTTTGATTTAAAGCTACTAATTGCTTTTGCAAATGACAATAATGTTTCATTGATACCCAGAACAGCAGGAACTTCTCTGGCGGGACAATGCGTAGGAGAGGGAATAGTTGTTGATGTCTCAAAATATTTCACCAAAATTATATCTGTAGATACAACTACAAAAACAGTTACCCTGCAGCCTGGAGTGGTTCGTGATGAGCTGAATAATTATTTAAAGCCCTATGGTTTATTTTTTGGGCCAAACACGTCTACATCAAATCGGTGTATGATAGGGGGAATGGTTGGCAACAACTCTTCAGGTTCTACTTCCATTCAATATGGTGTAACACGGGATAAGGTACTTAAATTGGAGGTTTTGTTGAGTGATGGCAGTGAAGTTGAATTTAAGTCTATTTCTAACCAGGAGTTTAGGGGGAAACTTGAGTTGCAAACATTAGAAGGAATTATCTATAAATCTATTTTTGACACCTTAGTAAAACCTGGTGTTAAAAACGAAATAGAGAAAGAGTTTCCCAAACCAACAATACACAGAAGAAATACAGGATACGCCCTAGATTCATTAATTGATTCTCAGATTTTTAATGAAAATTCATTAAACCAATTTAATATGTGTGAGTTGTTGTGTGGTAGTGAAGGTACTTTAGCTTTTACCACACAAATTACTCTTCAGTTAGATAATTTACCTCCAACGTATAGCTGTTTGGTAGCGGCTCATTATAATACAATACCAGATTGTATGCAAGCTGTAGTTCTAGCTATGAAGCACAATTTATATATGTGTGAGATGATGGATAAAACAATTATTGATCTTACAAAGCACAATAAAACACAGCAAGACAATCGAAGTTTTATTGAAGGAGATCCAGAAGCTATTTTGATGTGTGAGCTTAGGTCAAATTCAGCGGATGAATCTATTTCCAAGGCGATAGCGTTGAGAGATGAATTATTAGCCTCGGGGTTAGGCTATGCATATCCAATACTACAGGATGATGAAATAGATAAGGCTGTAGAATTGAGAAAGGCCGGACTTGGGTTGTTGGGAAATATAATTGGAGATAAAAAAACTGTTGCTTGTATTGAAGATACTGCAGTGGCACTTCCCGATTTAGCTAATTATATTGAGGATTTTACCAAATTAATGGAAAAATTTGATCAAAAAGCTGTGTACTATGCTCACGCGGGAGCAGGTGAACTCCATTTGCGCCCTATTTTAAATCTTAAAAAAAGTGAAGATGTTAGTTTGTTTAGGGAAATTACCACACAAGTTGCTCATTTGGTTAAGTCTTACAATGGCTCAATGTCTGGAGAGCATGGTGATGGAAGGGTGCGTTCTGAGTTTATACCATTGATGGTTGGTAAAGCAAATTATGAAATTGTAAAGTACATTAAATCGGTATTCGACCCAAAAAATATCTTTAACCCTGGCAAGATTGTAGCTGCTAAACCAATGGATTCATTTCTTCGTTATGAAGCTGATAGGAAAGAGCCAGAAATAGATACCATTTTGGATTTTTCAAGTTCTCAAGGCATTTTAAGAGAGGCCGAAAAATGTAATGGTACAGGAGATTGCAGAAAACTTCCAGAGTTTGGAGGTGTAATGTGTCCAAGTTATCGAGCAACCAGAAATGAAAAGGATACAACAAGAGCCAGAGCCAACGCCTTAAGGGAATTTTTAACGCATTCAGATAAGGTAAACCGATTTGATCATGACGAACTTAAAACTGTTTTCGATCTGTGTTTAAGTTGCAAGGCTTGTTCCACAGAATGTCCTAGTAGTGTTGATGTGGCCAGTTTAAAAGCAGAGTTTCAGTACCAATATCAACAGGCTAATGGGATTCCTGTTAGAACTAAATTGTTTGCCTATAACAATACTATTAACCGTATTGCAAGTTCGTCAGCCGGTATTTCAAATTTTATGTTTAGTAACAAGGTGATTTCTTCAATGATAAAATCCACTTTAGGAGTTGCCAAAGAAAGAAGTTTACCCTTAGTGTCTGGAAAAAGTTTACGGAGTAAAGCAACTCATTTACTAAAAAATAATCCGACTAGTCCATTAAAAAAAGTTTGGTTTTTTGTTGATGAGTTTACTAACTATCTAGATACACAAATTGGTGAAGAAGCGATATTGTTGTTGCAAGCTTTAGGGTACCAAGTTCGATTGTTAGATCATGAGGAGTCTGGTAGATCATTTATTTCAAAAGGTCTTTTAAAAGAAGCGAAAAAATTAGCTAATAAAAATATAGCAATTTTTAAAGCTTTAATTGGAGAGGAAACTCCATTAGTAGGGTTAGAGCCATCTGCCATATTGACCTTTAAAGATGAATATCTTAGATTATGTGATGATAAAGGGGCGGCTAAAGAAATATCAAACAATACTTTTTTAATAGATGATTTTTTAGCAATTGAAATAGACGCTGGACGAATAAAGGCAGATTCATTTACAGATGAGGGCAAAATACTTAAATTCCATGGTCATTGTCATCAAAAGGCATTATCGAGTCAGAGTTCTAGTTTTAAGATTCTGAATCTACCAAAAAATTATAAAGCAACTATAATCCCTAGTGGATGTTGCGGGATGGCTGGTAGTTTTGGTTATGAAAAAGAACATTATAACGTAAGTATGACAATTGGTGAACAAACTTTATTTCCAGCTATTAGGAAAACCAATAAAGAGGTAGAGATAGTTGCAAATGGAACCAGTTGCCGTCACCAAATAAAAGATGGTACCGGTAGATTAGCAAAACATACTGTTACAATTTTATTTGAGGCATTAAAACAAAAATAGCCTTGTAAAAACAAGGCTATTAAAAGTTATTAATAAATTATTTATTTATTCTTCAACAAAATATTCGGTTAGTTCTTGCACATTGGTTCCAGATGAAGAGGTTGGAATAGGCAATTCCCCTCCAAGTAATTCTACAGCAGAAATAAAGTTTTGTGACATTTCGTAATTAATATCAGCTTCAGCACGAACTAAACCAATTTCATTAGCATAATATGCCGTAACGGCCATTACCTCTTGGTTATTAAGCATGTTTAATTGCTGGCCTACAAGAACAGTTGAAACTTCAACATCTAGAGTTAATCGAGTTTCTGTAACGTTATTGTAGTTTTCTCCGTTTAGCTGCATTGATTCATAAGTCGCCACTTGAATAATTTCAGCCGTATAATCGAAAGTCATTGGAAAACCCTGAATTTCTTGTTCAAATGAATCTGTAACAGAACTTAGTGTACTATTGTTATTAGCTTGAATATCGTATAGCTTCACATTATCTAGAGGTATGGTGAAATCTACAAAACCGGCAAGAGGAAGCTGTAAAGTTCCATTAATTGTTAAATCTTGCTCAGAAGCTGTTAATTCACCAGAAGTTAAAATACTACTCATTATGCCATTGGCAATGCCATTGTCATTAGCATTTAGGGAGTAATTATTTCCATTAGCATTATTTACATAAAGCGAGTCAGTACCGTTAAAATCATCAGTAAATTGAGTATTGGTAGCCACTACGTCATATTTCCAATAGTTATTACTGTTTAGAGGGAATATAACGGTAGAACCATCAGTATTGTTGTTATTATTGTTGTTGTCATCATCAGAGGAACAAGCGCTGAAACCTAGGACAATGGAAAGCGCTAAAAGGGTTAGTTTGATTGTTTTCATGGTTATGGTTTAAACTGTTTTTATGTCAAAAGTAGCGTATCCTATTACGATTTCAAACTCAAATTATAATTATTCGATATGATTAAAATAGATATCATTTTACAGCTAATTAAGTGGGAAACCCTTTATCCATGAAAATTTTGGTATATCAATAAATATGTGCTCTATGTTGTACTAAGTAATGTTATTGTTTTGAATTAAAGGCTGTTGGTTAAACTTTTTACATCGTTTTTTTTAACGAATATTTGTGTTTCTAAAAGACTAAAGCAGGTATTTTCTTTCTTTTATTGTCGAGTAAATCTGCTATTGATAGATTCTGTGCATCTTATTTGAAAAAATATATATAAATTTGATTTAAACATATTTAATAATATATCATGAAAAAAATAACTTTACTATTTGTTTTTGCATTACTATGTAGTGCTGCAAATGTTTTTGGGCAGGCTAGAAATGAATTGAATTTTGGCTTAGTGGGTGCTAATTACGAATTTCCAATACACAAAAATATTACTATTGCTCCAGGAGCAGGAACAAGTTTAGATTTTGACTGGTTAAACTTAGGAGTTAAAGCAAACTATTACTTCGATAATCTTTTTGGAATTACAAATACTGCTTGGGATTTTTACGGTGGTGCCAATGCTGGATATTCTATCTATATGGGTAGTGGGAAAGACGACAGCGATATAGATTTTGGATTGCAAGTTGGTGGTCGATGGTTTTGGAATGATAAATGGGGGGTTTATGTAGAGCTTGCTGGAGGAAATGTCGCCGGTTTATCTCCTGGAATAGGACTCACCGTGAAATTATAAGATATATTTATGTTATATTTAAGAGCCTTAAGATTCGTCTTAAGGCTTTTTTATTCCTCTACAACTTTTATAGATTGATCTTGAAAACGAAATAAAAAATCAAGAAGGGTCAAGGAGGTTTCTACGAACGCCCTTTCTTAGAATCACAAATCAAAATCCCAGAAGTTAATTTATTATCCTTTAGATTTATAAAATGGGATTAAGTAAGATACATTGTATCCAAAACCAAATCCAAAATTTCCAGAATCATAGGTTTTGTTATATCCTGGAATGTACAAGTTTTCAAAACCTGTTGGTTGATTTTGTGTAACAATATATTTAAATTGGACGTTAAGGCCAACAAAAAGATTGTGAAGTAATTCGGCTTTTATCCCAACAATTAATTCAGCCCAAAGGGCTGATAGGCTGTTAAACTCCATTTTTTCATCTGAAGAAAGTTGTGGTGTCCAATATTGATTTTGAGAATAAACAGTATAGCTGTTTACAGTTTGCTTAAAAGTACTAGCGCCTATTCGTAAACCTCCGTAAATCATATTTTCCATACCGTACCAATTTTCGTAAGCATTGTAATCTGCTCCAACTTTAAAGTATTGACCAGAAGAGGTAGTGTTTAAATAATCATTGGAAGTGGTTTTTTCTTCTGAACCCAGTTCACCCGCAATAAACCATTTACGGGTAATTCTAAAATCTCCATTTAATTCAAAGCCATTGTAATCATCATCAAATCCGGTACGTAGCAATTTGCTTAGATCCACACCTAATCTTAAACCATAACGTAGCTTATACTTAACAGAATCGATAGGTTGTTGCTTTAGGGAGTCGTTTTGCGAAAACACTGAAACACCACAAAACAAAAGAACTAATAAAGTGTTAATTGTAAATTTTATAGTGTGTCTCTTTTTCATTTTCTATGATAATGTTTTCTTCAACTGGTTCTAAGTCAAAAATCCAATAATTTTCGTCGGCTTCATTTTCTCGAACAATACTGATATTCTCAAATACGGTTTTATAGCCACAGGCTCGGGATACATATTCTTCCCTAGTTGAATAGGAAATGGTTATAGTGTCTGAATTTCCTATGAGAATATCGTCATCAGGATCATTAGGGGTGTCATTATCATCTATGCCGTAATCTTTAGTCAATACAAATTGTGTTGTTCCCATTTCACCTTCGGCTATATCGGTTTTAAGTGGAAGGTATATTAATTGACTAGTATTTTGAGACCCAGTATAATCAGGTAATGGTTGATTGTTGCCAACCCCTTGAACTCTTAAGTTGGCGATATTTTTTGGCGTATCACGATTTGTATTGTCATAAAATTCAATCACCAGTCTTGGTGTTGTGACTTTATCCTGAGAACAAATATCATCGCGTTCACATCCAAAGAAAAAGCCAAAGAGGATTACCCCAAGCAATAATATGGTTTTCTTCATATTAGGAATTAACGTTTTTCCAAAAGTACAACATTTTCTACATGGAAAGTTTGTGGGAACATATCCACGGCTTGTACCTTGATAACTTTATAAGCATGATCCATTAAAGCTAAATCACGTGCTTGAGTAGCACTGTTACAGCTCACGTAAACCACCTTTTCCGGTGCAATATTTAATATTTGCTGAACAACATCTTTATGCATCCCATCTCGTGGAGGATCTGTAATGATCACGTCTGGGTGTCCATGGGTTTTAATAAAGGTATCGTTAAATACCGATTTCATGTCACCAACATAAAAATCTACGTTGTCGATATTGTTAAGCTTAGCATTCTCTTTGGCTGCTGTAATAGCATCTGGTACTGCTTCAACACCAACTACTTTTTTAGCATTTTTGGCGACGAATTGAGCAATGGTTCCTGTTCCTGTATAGAGATCGTATACCAATTCACTTCCTGTCAGTCCAGCAAAATCACGGGCAACTTTATAAAGTTCGTAGGCTTGTTCACTGTTTGTTTGATAGAAGGATTTAGCGTTGATTTTAAACCTTAAGCCTTCCATTTCCTCAAAAATATGGTCGCTGCCGTGATAGCATATAACCTCTTGATCGTAAATAGTGTCATTGGCTTTTCCGTTAATTACATATTGTAAAGAAGTGATTTCAGGGAAGCGCTTTTTGATGAAATCTAATAATAGCTCTCGTTTTTCCTTATCTTCTTTAAAGAACTGGATAAGTACCATAATTTCACCTGTAGTACTTGTGCGGATCATCATCGTTCTTAAAAGTCCGAATTGTTCTCTGGTATTGAAAAACTCTAGTCCGTTTTCTATTGAAAAGCTTTTAACCGCATTTCGGATGTCGTTTGAAGGATCTGCTTGAAGGTGACATTTTTTTATGTCCAGAATTTTATCCCACATTCCAGGAATATGGAAACCTAAAGCATTTTTATCACCAAGGTCTTCACCTGAGTTAATTTCTTCTAAAGTTAACCAACGGCTATCGCTAAAAGAAAATTCCATTTTATTTCTGTAGAAATACTGTTTTTCAGATCCTAAAATAGGTAACACTTCGGGTAATTCTATGTGCCCAAGACGGGTTAGATTGTTTTCTACCTCTTGTTGTTTGTAAAACAACTGGTGTTCATAACCCATATGTTGCCATTTGCAACCACCACAAACCCCAAAATGTTCACATTCTGGTTGTGATCTTTTGCTGGAATATTTGTGGAAATTTACAGCCTTACCTTCGTAATACGCTTTACGTTTTTTAAAGGTCTGTACATCTACAATATCACCAGGTATGGCATTATTTAAAAAAATAACTTTCCCATCAGGAGCCTTAGCAATACTTTTACCCTTGGCACCTGCATCTATCACTTCAAGCTGTTCAAACAGTTGTTTTTTGTTTTTTCTAGACATGCCACAAAAATAGAATAAAAGCCCCGAAATACTCCAATATTTTAAGCAAGATTTAGTAATTTGCGCCCTCTACAAGATTTGGGTGATTTCTCTCCACAAGAAGGAATAGTACAGTAAAAATTTAAAAGTATTAAAATGTCTGTTACAGAGCAATTAACGTCGCAAGAAGCAATTGATTTAGAAAATAAATACGGAGCACATAATTACCATCCACTTCCTGTGGTTTTAAGTAAAGGTGAAGGAGTATATGTGTGGGATGTGGAAGGAAAGCAATATTACGATTTCTTATCTGCTTATTCTGCTGTAAACCAAGGGCATTGTCACCCACGTATTGTAGGTGCAATGACAGAGCAAGCACAAACTTTAACTTTAACTTCTCGAGCTTTCTATAACGATATGCTAGGCCAGTATGAAAAGTATGCATGCGAGTACTTTGGATTTGATAAGCTATTGCCTATGAATACAGGTGCTGAGGCAGTAGAAACAGCTCTAAAAGTATGTAGAAGATGGGCATATCAGGTTAAGGGTATTGATGAGAATGAAGCCGAAATTATTGTTTGTGAAAATAACTTCCACGGAAGAACAACAACAATTATTTCATTTTCTAATGATCCAGTAGCAACAAAGAACTTTGGGCCTTTTACAAAGGGATTCATTAAAATAGAATATGATAATCTAGAGGTTTTAGAGGATGCTTTAAAGAATAATTCAAAAGTAGCAGGTTTCCTTGTTGAGCCTATTCAAGGAGAAGCTGGAGTTTACGTGCCAAGTGAAGGGTATTTGACCAAAGCAAAAGCACTTTGTGAAAAATACAACGTATTGTTTATAGCAGACGAGGTACAAACAGGTGTTGCTCGAACCGGCAAGTTGTTGGCTGTTAACCATGAAAATGTACATCCAGATATTCTTATTTTAGGTAAGGCATTGAGTGGAGGTGTATATCCAGTAAGTGCTGTATTGGCAAACAATAATGTAATGGATGTTATTACACCAGGAAGCCATGGTAGTACATTTGGTGGTAACCCTGTAGCAGCTGCTGTTGCTATGGCTGCATTAGATGTGGTAAAAGATGAAAAATTAGCCGAAAGAGCTGAGAGCTTAGGAAATATGTTCCGTAAAGAGCTTAATAAATATATTGAAACAAGTAATATAGTGAACTTGGTTCGTGGTAAAGGATTGCTAAATGCCATATTGATTAATGATGATGAGGAAAGCGATACAGCTTGGAATATTTGTTTAGCACTTCGCGACAATGGATTGTTAGCCAAACCAACCCATGGTAACATCATCCGTTTTGCTCCACCTTTGGTAATGACTGAAGAGCAGCTTATGGATTGTGTATCAATTATTGTGAAGACTTTAAAAGAATTTGAAGATTAAAACTTTTAGGAGGAATAAATAAAAAAGCGACCATCCGGTCGCTTTTTTATTTGTATTAATTGTGGTTTATGGCTGAGTTTCTGCTTCAATGCCATATTGCTCCATCATTTGTCTAGACTGTTCCATCATTTCGTCCCAGCCAACGGTCGAAATAGTATAAATGGTATAGATTAAATAAAGAAGGTTGATAATAGTTACTACCAGGGCTACTGTTTTTGCAGTATTCATTGCTTGAACATTATCATATTCATCTGGATTAGCAGAGGCTTCTTTTAATTTACTGTTGGCAATAAGCCAACCAATTCCAGAGAGTATAAAACCTAGTCCTCCCATACAGCAGCATAAAAATCCTAGAATCGACAATACGTAAACAATTGTGGGATTGAGTCTTTGTCTTTCCATAAAAAGTTAAGTGTTTAGTTGATTAGTTTAATAATATAGTTGATAACTATAGTTGAAATAATAATAACAACTAGGATAAATTTTGTTTTATCAGCGTACTTAAAAGTAAGAAATGAATTCAAAATAAGGAAAACAATAAAGCCTAAAAT
This sequence comes from Mangrovimonas aestuarii, assembly GCF_028767185.1. Lineage (GTDB taxonomy): Bacteria > Bacteroidota > Bacteroidia > Flavobacteriales > Flavobacteriaceae > Mangrovimonas_B > Mangrovimonas_B aestuarii. Next base: position 169,778 of record NZ_JARACK010000005.1, on the reverse strand, counting down.
GGGATAAATAGCAGGGTACATAAGGAAAGCATTAATCAACTCTCCTTTAAAAATTAAAACAACAGAGCGTTGTAGCCCACACCCCAAACACTCAATACCTAAAAGTTTTTTGTTTAGGCAAGGGAGCATGTACTGTTCTATGGAAGCCATTTTTTAGCTGTTAGTTGTTATTGGAAATTACAACTTTTTTGTTGATAGTTTGGTTATTACCCAAAATAATAGAAGCTACATAAGTTCCATCACTTAAGTGATTTGTAGGCAGTTTGTAACTGTTTGAAGCATTCATATTACTATTACGTAATATTAATTTTCCAGCCATATCGAATAACTGAATTTCTTTTACATTCAATCCATTAGGATTTAAAATAGTCAGCTCTGATTGGCGATTGTTTTGGAAAATATTTAGTGTTTCAGAGGGAATTTCAGCATTATTTAAGGTAGAATCTTGTTGAAATGTAATTTCAAATCTATCAGTATATTCCCCTTGTTCCAAATAAGTACTAAAATCCTGTAGCCTTAAATTGGTATATGTTCCTGTATAAGTATCATGCAGGTAAATTGCTTGTGTGTCTGGAAAATGTTGTATGTCAAGAATGTTGATGTTTACATTTTGGGGTTGGTCAATGTTAACGATTAAGGGGATTGTTAAGTCTGATGTAAAGTTATGAGCTTGTATAACATAAGGTTCGTTGTTAAGTATCCAGTAAGCATCAGAACTTACTCCGCCAGGGCTTTTACCTTCTAGTCCATAATCAAAACCATCAGTAGCATTAGCATGAAAGTTATGCACAAGCTGACGGGTGTAAGTGTTGTTAAATATTATGTTTAGACGGAATCGTTTATATGTGTCTGGAATAATACCGAATCCACTATCACTGGATGTTTGAGATGAATTTACTGATTGTGTTTGGCTTTCATGACCAGGAGAAGCTGTTCTAAAAAAGTAACTGTCGCCAGAAGATTCCTTCACATAGGCCCGGAAACTGTTCTTCATTTTTACCTGCCCAGTTCCAACAATATCTGATTTCCCCTCAACAAAAAAACCTTGTCCTACGGGTATATATCTTCGAGCAACTTTTGTTCCTGTTCCTTGTGGTTCATCAATTACTTCACCACTTCCGTTGTAACTATAAAAGGTAGCGTGAACGAATGTTTCAGCCCCTCCTATATCTATTGTATAAGTAGCGTAACCACCAGCATAATCTGCTAAGTTGTGAGAGTTTGCACCAGGAGCTTGTTCCCAATAATGTAAATAACCAGTTATAACACTTTCGTTTTCTGAATCGTGGATGAATTGCAAAGCGTCAATCCCTGAAGGGTAAGGGTTACCGATTAAAGTTTGTGAATTTGCAATAATATCATTACTAATTGTGCCATTGTTTGGCCTTCCCCTGAAATCATATAATTGATTATTTTCAGGATTTAATATTATATCGTCATAAACTATAGTAGTATTTTCTCCATTAACCCCTTTCATTGAAAACCCTAGACCAGAATTGATATTGTTTGAATTACCTTTATAAGACCAACCAGAGTAATCTGCTGAAGAGGAGAATGTGTAAATCCATTTCTTTGAAATTTGGAAAGGGTTAGCAGTACCATCATAGCTGTTGATAAAGGTTACATTATCACTGGAGGTTTTACCTGTTGGTTTGTCAATTAAACTAGCTAAGAATGGAGTGTTTCCGTTGCTAGCTCCAGTAGTTTGCCCCACAGGTGAACACCAAAAGTTATAAGCGTAACCGTTTACCGTACCTCTTTGGAATATACTTAAATTACCATTACCTGAATTTCCAGTTGTCCCTTCTCCTTGAATAAGTTGAGCTTCATCTCTAAGATATAGATTACTATTTGTGCTAACAAGATTAATATCATCTTCAACAAAAATAACTTCATCGCTGGCATAAATATAACTGTTGTCCTTTACCGTAAGTTGGGCATGTAGACTAACCGAAAAACCAATTAGAGATGCTGCAAAAAATATTTTTTTTACCATAATAATTCAGTTAAGCAGATTATGAAAGAAACCAAAAAAAGTAGGTATTTCTCACAACAAATGTACAATTTTTTAAACTATACATTTTAGACTTCTATATAATATTAGATAAAATGTATGTAATATTAGACTAATTATCTTAACTATCGGTTAAAGCTATGAGTTTGATATTGGGTTTGAAAAAAGGTAATTTGTAATTTTGTTTTATTGATTTTATGGTAAAGTTATTTATTTTGTTTTGAAGAAGAGATTTTCTAAAATATTAAATATGATTTTGGTTGCAACAGGAGCTGTTGTAGCTATCTATGCCCAGGCGGGTGAGAAACAAAATCAGATAGTTCTAATTGTAGGTATTGTATTGTTGATGATAGGGGTTTATAGGATATCCTCAACAATACCAAGTAAGTCTGATAAGGAGGATTTTTTTAGTAAGGATAATGATGAAAATAAAAGTAGGGGATAGAGTTTCGGTATTAGATGATAATATTGAAGGAAGAGTTGTAAAGGTCCTTAATAATCGTGTTTATATCGAGTCTGAAGACGGGTTTGACCTTGACTTTAATCCAGAAGAATTAGTACTGATTGATGACGTGGGGTCTTTAGATATGGAAGCATTTACAACTCAATCTTTAGAGTCGGTTTTAAAGGATAAAAAATCATCCAATAAAACTAAGCCAAAATTGAAAGTAAGTCAAAAAGGGCAGTTACCTCCTATGGAGGTTGATTTGCATATTCATCAATTAACCAATTCTACCAAGGGGATGACCAATCACGATATGTTAACGCTACAAGTAGATACAGCTAGGAATAAACTAGAGTTTGCTATTCGTAACAGAATTCAAAGAGTAGTATTTATACATGGTGTTGGTGAAGGTGTGTTAAGAATGGAGTTGGAATATCTTTTTGGAAGATATGATAATATTAAGTTTTATGATGCCAATTACCAAAAATATGGTTTAGGGGCAACTGAAATTTATATTTTTCAGAATTCTTAATTAAGACTGAGATAAAACAATAAAAGCAGCCTATTGAGCTGCTTTTATTGTTTGTCATATTTTTTTTAATCACCAAATTCAGGAGTCACTTCTCTTTCGTCATGAAATTCAATATCTCCCATATCAAAATAGTCTTGGGTTAGCCCAGGAAGTAAAATATCTTCTACTTCGACTTTAATGGTATATGTTTGGTAAATATTATGTTCGCGATAAGCAGCAGCAGTCACAGTTGTTGCTACTAAAGGATTAAGATAGTCTGGGCCTGCTCCTGGGGTTGTTACATCGTTGGTTGGATTGTTATCTTGAGTTAAGTTTTCTTCATCAATTGTATTGACGTTGTCACCATCGTCGTCAGAATCTAAATAATTTGGTATTTCATCTTCGTCAGTATCGATTAATATCAACTCGTCTGTTTCTTCATCAAAATCTATTTCATCTATTGTGTACACATTGTCGCCATCATCATCTTCATCAAGATAATTTGGAATTCCATCTCCATCAGTATCATCATTATCAAGGTTGCCATCGCCGTTAACATCTTCATCTTCAGAAGGGATACCATCATTGTCGTCTTCAGTTAAAGTAGTTGTGATAGTTGCAAGACCTGTATCGCTAGATAAGTCCTCTTGAATATCTATATTTGAGGGAGGTACATCATTACAGAATACATTATCTGGTTCTGAGCTATAGGTTCGATAATTGAAAGTATTTGAAGTGCCATTTATTGTAGCTAATTTAACTCCTTCACCATTTTCATCTACAAAGAGTATATTGTTTTCTTCAACAGGAATCGTATCATTAACGGGAGCAATAAATGTATACTGAGGATTGGTGAGTTTTAAGGACAGGGTTTCATTGGTGTCATCTTTAGTCTTATAGAATACCAATTCACCACAAGTTTGCAAATTCACATCGTCGAAATCTAGGTAAGTAGTGATGATATCACCATCGTCGCATGAAAGGTTAAAGATGGTAAGGGCTAAAAATACTGGAAAAAACTTCTTCATAGACTTCATAATTAGAGCAAAAATAAGAGAAAACTCAATTTATATGATGTCATCTTGAAAATTATTTTATTTGGTCTATTTTTGCTCGTATGAAACAGGTTTATTTCGATAATGCGGCGACTACGCCAATGAGAAAAGAGGTCATAGAACGAATGACTCAGGTTATGATTAACAATTATGGGAATGCCTCATCTACCCATAGTTTTGGTAGGTCGTCCAAGTCATTGTTGGAACAATCCCGTAAAACAATTGCGAAGTTGTTGAACGCTAATCCTTCGGAGATTGTATTTACATCTGGAGGTACAGAAGCAGATAACTTGGCTTTGAGAAGTGCGGTTAGAGATTTAGATGTTAAACGTATAATAACCTCTAGAATTGAGCATCATGCTGTATTACACACAGCAGAGCAGTTAGAAAAAGAGTATGGTATTACGGTTGAGTATGTGAACCTAACAAAAGGAGGAGTAATAGATTATCAAAATTTAGAGCTCTTATTAAATAATCCTGTAAAAAGCTTGGTGAGTTTAATGCATGTTAACAATGAGGTTGGTAATTTACTTGATTTAAAACGAGTAGCTGATTTATGTAAAACCTACAATACCCTGTTTCACAGTGATACTGTTCAATCGGTTGGACATTTTAAAATTGATGTTCAAGATATTCCAATAGATTTTATGGCAGTAAGTGCCCATAAGTTTCATGGTCCCAAGGGTGTTGGGTTTGCTTATATAAGAAGAGACTCTGGGTTAAAACCATTAATTTTTGGAGGTGAGCAGGAGCGTGGCTATAGAGCAGGAACAGAATCTATCCATAACATTGCTGGTTTGGAAACAGCTTTAAAATTGGCATATGAACATTTAGAAGAAGATAAGCAAAAGGTTTTAGAGCTAAAAACCTATTTTATAAATCAACTTGAGGAAAACATTCAGGGGATAACTTTTAATGGATGTTGTGCAGATACGGTAAGTAGTACCTATACCGTAATTAATGCTTGTTTGCCAATACCACCAGAAAAGGCTCAAATACTAGATTTTCAGCTCGATTTAAAAGGTATAGCCTGTTCCAGAGGAAGTGCTTGTCAAAGTGGGAGTTCTACGGGATCACATGTACTTGCAACAATATTAAGTGAAGAGGATCTAAAAAAGCCATCCGTTCGTTTTTCTCTAAGCCATTTTAATACAAAAGAAGAAGTAGATTATGTGATTGATGTTTTGACATCTTTTTTAGAGTAGTCATTTAGTGAAATACTAAAATCTTATTTAGAAAAAGTACGCCCTTTTCTAAATAAGATTGGTAAGAGGTCTTAAATTTTCCATTATCTTTGTAATCCTATACTTTTGAATTTCTATGAGTAAAAAACTTTTACTTAACGCTAAGGAAGTCAACATTATTCTTCATCGATTAGCTTGTCAACTTATTGAAAATCACAACAATTTTAAAGATACTGTAATTATTGGTTTGCAGCCCAGAGGTACTTTTTTGGCTGACAGGCTAGCCAAGATGCTTCAAGAAGATTACAATATCAAGGATTTAAAATTGGGATATTTGGATATTACATTTTTCAGAGACGATTTTAGAAGAGGGGACAAGCCTTTGGAAGCCAATAGTACGCAAATTGATTTTATTGTTGAAGATAAAAATGTTGTATTTATTGACGATGTACTTTATACTGGGCGAAGTATTCGAGCTGCCCTAACAGCAATTCAGTCTTTTGGTCGTCCAAATGAAATTGAACTTCTTACTTTAATAGATAGACGTTTTAGTAGACATTTACCAATTCAGCCAGATTATTGTGGCCGTCAAGTAGATGTAATTAATCAGGAAAAAGTAATTGTACAGTGGCAGGAGCATGAAGATGAGGACACTGTTTACTTAATTAATAACCAATAAAGAATTATGAGCGAGTTAAGTGTAGACCACTTATTAGGAATTAAATATCTAAAGCCAGAAGATATTCAATTGATTTTTGAAACTGCAGATCATTTTAAAGAGGTAATTAATCGCCCCATAAAAAAAGTTCCTTCGCTCAGGGATATTACCATAGCAAATCTGTTTTTTGAAAACTCGACAAGAACCAAACTATCATTTGAACTGGCAGAAAAGCGATTGTCTGCAGATGTTATAAACTTCTCTGCCGCCCAATCCTCTGTAAAAAAGGGGGAGACATTAATTGACACAGTTAATAATATACTTTCAATGAAAGTGGATATGGTGGTTATGCGTCACCCTAATCCAGGTGCTGGAATATTTCTCTCCAAACACGTCAATGCCAGCATAGTAAATGCCGGTGATGGAGCACATGAACATCCTACCCAAGCCTTGTTGGATTCCTATTCTATCAGAGAAAGGTTAGGGGAAGTAGGGGGGAAAAATGTTGTGATTGTAGGGGATATTCTTCATAGTAGAGTGGCCTTGTCAAATATATTTGCGTTGCAATTACAAGGAGCAAATGTTATGGTTTGTGGACCTAAAACTTTAATACCAAAGTACATAGATAAATTAGGAGTAAAAGTTGAAACAAATCTAAAAAAAGCATTAAATTGGTGTAACGTTGCAAACATGCTACGTGTACAAAATGAGAGGATGGATATCAGTTATTTTCCAACTACTAGGGAGTACACCCAACAGTTTGGGGTAAATAAAGCCTTGTTGGAGGAACTTGATAAAGAAATTACAATAATGCATCCCGGACCTATTAATCGTGGTGTTGAGATCACGAGTGATGTGGCCGATTCTGACCAAGCCATAATTCTAGACCAAGTAGAAAATGGTGTGGCAGTAAGAATGGCTGTTATTTATTTATTAGCTTCCAAAATAAAAAAGTAAATTATGATTTTTGATAAAGACGGAAACATTACAATTATCACCCAAGAACGCGCTACTGTACCTCAATTAGTTCAAAGACTTCAAGAATCCTACCCAAAATTCAAAAACGACAATGTAATTGTAAACCTTAATTCGCTTAAAGATGTTGGCTTACAGGATATTGTTGAGTTTTTACAAATATCTAACGACCATAGGAGAACAAAGCGTTCTTTTGTTATAGTTTCTGATAAGGCTAATATTGACGAGACACCAGACGAAATTGTAGTGGTTCCAACTTTACAAGAAGCATACGATATCATAGAAATGGAGGAAATGGAGCGCGACCTGGAGATTTAACATGAAGCTCACCATTTTAGGTTGTCATAGCGCTACTCCACGAATTAGTACCCATCCTACATCTCAAGTACTTGAAATAAAGAACCATGTTTTTTTAATTGATTGTGGTGAAGGAACTCAGGTTCAATTACGCAAGTACAGGGTTAAATTTTACAGGATAAAACATATTTTTATCTCACATTTACATGGTGATCATTTTTTTGGTTTGGTAGGCCTTATTTCCACTTTTCGTTTATTAACACGTGAGACAGAGCTTCATATTTATGGACCTAAAGGTTTAAAGGAAGTAATTACACTTCAAATGAAATTGGCCGATTCATGGACTAATTATCCTTTGATTTTCCATGAACTGTCATCAAAAGAGTCTGAATTGATTTTTGAGGATGATAAAGTAGAGGTGCACACCATTCCGTTAGATCATCGTGTATACACCAATGGATTTTTGTTCAGAGAAAAAATAGGGGAACGCAAATTAGATATTGGTAAAGTACAAGATGCCAACATTGATATGGCTTATTATAGAAAGTTAAAGCAAGGCCACGATGTTGTTAATGAAGACGGCAGGCTAATCAAAAACACTTCTGTAACAAAAGCCCCCCCTTCACGTAAAAGTTACGCCTTTTGCAGTGATACAGCTTATAACGAAGCTATTGTTCCAATAATTAAAGGCGTAGATGCATTATACCATGAATCTACCTTTTTGGATAAGCACGAAAAATTGGCAAAACCCACGAAGCACAGTACTGCAAAACAAGCAGCAAAAATAGCAAGTCAAGCAAAAGTAAAACGCTTAATCTTAGGGCATTATTCTACCCGTTATGAAGATATCGAACCTTTTAGGCATGAGGCAGAAACGGTTTTTGATACTGTAGAATTAGCAACTACAGGCAAGGTTTTTGAAATATAGCTTTTTGCTACTTATTTTCTGTAAATTCCTTGAACTTCCAAAGCCACTTGTTTACTTGGTTTTTAAACAATCCAGGATACACTTTTGCAATTATTTTTGGAACAAATCCATTAAATTTAGTATAGTGTACAGTAGTCACGTATCTTGTACTATTAACAGTCAAAGGAATCATATGAACCTTCATTGTATTGGTCATGTATTTGTGCTCGTAAAGAGCCTCAAATTCGTCTGGAAGGTCGTCAATCAAAATTGTTTCAATAAGTTCCATGTTGTCATAAATCATTTTCGATTTTGACCCTTTTTTGCCTTGGGCTCCACTTAATTGTTCTTTACTTTTAAAACCTTTTTGAATTAATGCCAAGTTGTTAGGGTCTTTAAAAACCTCACAAACCTTATTAACAGGTTTGTTAATATCTATTGTACAGGAAAACTTCATTTTTTTGGATTTAGTCATTATGTTTCACTCTAAAGATAAGTATTTTTCAAATTCACCGTAACTTGCACATATGAACACAGAACACGATTTAAGTAATTACAGACGATCCTACGAGAAAAAACAATTGAGGTTAAAGGACACTCCAGAAAATCCTTTAGAACTTTTTAGAGCATGGTTTATTGAGGTAGATAAGCATTTTCCTGAAGATGAAACCAATGCCATGACAGTTTCTACAATAGGGCTTGATGGCTTTCCTAAAAGTAGGATTGTGCTTTTAAAACGATATACTTTCGAGGGCTTTGTGTTTTACACTAATTATAACAGTGAAAAAGGACTAGCTATCGAAGCGAACCCGAATGTATGTCTCTCTTTTTTTTGGCCAGGGGCAGAAAGACAAATCATTATCAAAGGAAAAGCAGAAAAGCTAGCAGCAAACCTTAGTGATGGTTATTTTGATACCAGACCAAAAGGAAGTCAATTAGGCGCCCATGTTTCACAACAAAGCTCGGTTATAAAGAGTAGGGACGTTCTTGAAGACGAATTGAAAAAACTTGAAGAACGATATAAAGAAATAGAAATTCCAAGACCAGAACATTGGGGAGGGTTTATTGTTAAGCCTGTTGAAATCGAGTTTTGGCAGGGTAGGCCTAACCGTCTTCACGATCGCGTTAGATATTCGCTTCAAACCGATTTTAATTGGATTAAACAGAGGCTTGCACCTTAATCGTTAAAATGTTTTATTTTAATGACGAAAAGCAGTTTAGGCGTTGAAATGCTTTTTTATTTCGATGAAATACATGTTTTTCGTCGATTTTAACATTTATTTAACACGTTGTTTCGTCATAGCTTGTAGATTTATACAACCAAATCTAAACAAGCTTAACCTACAACGTTATGAAACAACTGACAAAATTTGTTTTGTTGGCACTTCTTGTGACCTTTACATTTTCCTGCTCAACTGAGAGTTTAGACGACAACTCAAATACTGTTTCGGTAGAATTTGAAATACCAGAGACTAAAGATATCGAATTACAAACCTTAAATCTTATCAATGATTACAGAGCTAGTTTAGGGCTAAATGTACTTAACGTAATGGATGTAATTAAAGGTACTGCATTCACACATACAGATTATATGGTAGAAACTCAGAGTGTTTCTCATGATTATTTTTATGATAGGGAAGAGTATTTAAAGAGTTATGCTTCTGCACTTAAGGTAAACGAAAATGTAGCTTATGGCTACACTTCTGCAGAATCGTTGTTTAATGCTTGGTTAAATAGTGATTCGCATAGAGAGAACATAGAAGGCGATTTTACTGATTTTGATATGTCTGCAGAGCAAGACCAAGAGGGTAAGTGGTATTATACAAACATATTTATAAAGCGATAGTGGATATGGATATTGCTATTTTAAAGGAAGAAGCCGCTGAGAAATCAGCGGCTTCTTAGTGTTTAGATTATTCACTATTGGTATTAGTATTAGTTCCTTAGGATAATAAATTTTGAGCGTCTGTTAGCTTGATGTTGTTCTTCAGTACAATTTACTCCATTTGTACAGTCATTAACAGGTTGAGTTTCACCATACCCAATGGCACTTTCAATTCGTTCTGGAGTAATTCCTCTTGATAATAAATAGTCTCTTGTAGATTTAGCACGATGGTCAGAAAGAGCTAAATTATATTGATCGGGACCTCTACTATCTGTATGCGATTCAATTTTAATTACCATACCAGGGTGTGAACGCATTACATCTACAATACTTTCCAGTTCGTAGGAGGCGTCTGGTCTAATATCCCACTTGTCAAAGTCAAAGAATATAGGATTTATTACTATTTCATCTTCAACAATAAGAGGGATTAATCCAAAGTCTAAATTATTTTTATGCCTGTTATTCAAGTCTGTTGAAATAGGTTTGAAGGTTTCTTTATAGTCCTCTTTTTTGGCCAAGATGGTATAAATACTGTTACATTTTATCTTTAAGTTATAATGGCCATTTTCATCTGTTTGAACTTCTTTAACAATTCTACCATCTTCATCAATTAACTGTAATGTTGCCATAGATAAACTGTCTAAACTCTTTGAGTTGATCACAGTTCCTTCTACCATTTGAAAACATTCCATAAAACGGTAAATATCGTCGCTTCCTTCCCCCCCAGAACGATTGGACGATAGATAACCAATTCCTTCTTCTGGATTAATTGAAAAGGCGAAATCATCAAAACCGCTGTTGTAAGGCGCTCCTAGGTTTTGTGGTTGATCATTGGATTGTTTAAGGATATCCGATTTAAATATATCCAAAAACCCTAAACTTAAATTACTGTCTGAAGAGAAATAAAATGTGCTGTCCTTTGCAACAAAAGGAAACATTTCCTTGCCATCTGTGTTTATTGTTGGCCCCATGTTTTCAACAGCTCCATATGTACCATCATCATGGATAGAAACCCTATATATGTCTGTTTGTCCATAACCACCCTCACGATCGGAAACAAAGTATAGGGTTTTGTCGTCAGGACTCAAAGTAGGGTGGCCTGATGAATAAAGCTTGTCATTAAATGGACATTCTTTAATATTAGCCCATACGCTATCAACAAGGCTTGCTTTATAAATTTTTAAATGGGATGTGCCATCTTTATCTGTTTTTAATCTATTTCTTTTGGAAACATTATCCCTAGTAAAATACATAGTTTGACCATCGCTGGTGATAGTAATATTGGCTTCATGGAACTCTGAATTAACCCCTTTTGCATCAAAGGATTTTACTGTTCCATAGGTTTCTTTGTAGCCATCTTCTTCGTTTTTAATACTAACCTGATAAATGTCTAAGAATGGCTCATTATTCCAGCCATATAGTTTGTCTACACCTTTTCTTGCAGAAGAAAAATAAACATGGTCTTTATATTTAAAAGCTCCAAAATCTGAGAATTTCGAGTTTATTGGTAGGTTAACGGTTTCTACGTATACCTCATCTGTGTTAGTTAGTTTTTTATAAAGTTCGATATCAGAAAAATCAAAACCTTTTATTCTGTCATCTTCTGCGTTGGTTTCCTTAAATTTTTCCAACCAACTAATTGCTTCCTCATAATTACCATTACCTCTTAAAGCTTGAGAAAGTTTATAGTAATATTCCGTATTAATATTTTCAGGATATTTGTTTACAGCTTCACCGTACCAATAGGCAGCTTTTTCTGAATTAGAGTTATTGTAATAACAATCACCTAAACGAGTAAGTACGTGTTCGCTACTGTCCCCTTTCTTAACAGCTTCTTCATAAAACTCACTTGCCTTAACATATGAATAATTTTTGAAGAATTTATCGCCAACTTTGGTTTGGTGGCTTTGTGCTTGAAGGCAAGTGTAACCCAGTAGAAATAGTGTAAGTAGTATGTTTGTTTTCATAATTTAGGGATTTAAAAATATCTTGGAGACTTAATACGTTGTTCTTTAAATAATTCAAACATCAGAAGGAATTCATGAGTACCTCCAGAGTAGGGGCGTATATCTGAAATCGGATTTTCATAAGCATAACCAATTCGGAATTGTTTTGAGATTTGGAAATCGACAATTCCACCAATTGCTGCAGCACTTTCGTTAATTCGGTAACCAGCACCAACCCATAGCTTTTCGTAAAAAAGGAAATTAGCAGTTAGATCGTAAGACATAGGGGCTCCATTTGTAGCTTTAACTAAGAATGCAGGTTTAAATTTTACGTTGTTGCTCAAGTCAAATACATAACCTCCAGTAAAATAATAACCTACCCGTTCAACAGCTTCATAATCGGAATTATCATTGTAATTGGTGTTCAATAACCTTGGTGCCGAAAGACCTAGATACCAGCGATTGGTATGCCATAACATTCCAGCTCCAAAATTAGGAGCCCATTGGTCCTCAATTCCCGAAATGTTTGGATCGGTGGCGTTTTGAGTCCTGAATTCAGAATCTAACGTATAGCTTGTAAATCCTCCCATTACCCCAAATGCGAGTTTTGTGTTAGGACCTGTATGGATAGTATAAGAAAAGTCACCATAGATATAGGTGAAGTTTTCATATCCCAATTCATCATGAATAAGAGACGCTCCTAATCCAATCTTTTCATTCCTTAAAGGACTGTGTACTGATACTGTAGGGGTAGTGGGGCCATTATCAATATCCGTCCATTGACTACGATATAGTACTACCGCACTTAGTGTTTCCCTACTTCCTGCATAGGCAGGGTTTATTGAAATGGTATTGTACATATACTGCGTAAATTGTGGTAATTGCTGGGCAATTGTAGCAGTACAACTTAAGAGTACCGAAGCAAATAATATGTTTCTAAGATGTCTCATGGGTAATGGGTTTATTTGGTTCCTACGTAGATTGGTCCACTAAAAGGATCAAGTCCACTATCTTTTAATTTTACAACGTAGTAATATGTTCCGGTTGGTACTTTTTCCGCATTTCCTACCGATCCACTTGGAGCAGCCCCATTCCAGTTGTTTTGGTAGTTTTTAGATTCGAAAATTTTAGCACCCCATCGGTTAAAAATCATAATTTCTATAGTGAAACCACATTCTTCAACACCGGTTACTTCAAAGTATTCGTTCCATTGATCTCCGTTAGGTGTGATTGCAGTGGAAATGTTTACATCTTCGCTTCCACATGGTAATACCACACAATCATCGTTGATGTTGAGCATTACTCGAGTAACACTTAAACAGCTATCCTCTATTACAGAATATTCAAATACATAGTCACCTATTCCACTTTGTGTTGGATCGAAGAAACCACTATTAACTGTAGCATTTCCTGATATAACAACCCATTCTCCGTCTGTGTTGGAAGTGTTGATGTAATCAAACAGATCAATTGTACCATCGTCAATACAGCTGTTCTCAATGACTTCTGTAACCGATTCTTCCATTGTGACATTTACTGTTTGAGAGAATACTGCTGTGTTACCACACTCATCCGTTACAGTCCAAGTGTATTCTATAGAGTAATCATTTCCATCAGCTTGAGAATTGTTAACCTCTTCAAAATTTATGATTAAATTTTCTGAACAGTTGTCTTCAAACATAGGAGTTGGGACGACTGGAATTTCTGAACAGTTTACATCTATAACAGTAGGTAATGAAGAGCCAAGAATAGGTGCTGTAGTATCTTCTACTGTTATGGTTTGTACATGTGACGATTCGTTACCGCATTCGTCAGAAGCGGTCCAGGTTCTTGTCAAGGTATAGGCACCAGGACAGCTTCCTGAAGTGTTCACTTCATCAAATGTTACAATTGCATCACCACAGCTGTCTGTAGCGGTCAAAGTTTCAGCAGTAGGAACAGCATCACATTGCACTGAGATATCTACTGGCAGTGCTTCCACAAAGGTAGGAGCTGTAGTATCCTCTATAATTATTGTTTGCATATGCGAAGTTTGGTTTCCACATTCGTCAGTAGCGGTCCAGGTTCTTGTCAAGGTGTAGGCACCAGGGCAGCTTCCAGCAGTGTTTATTTCGTCAAAGGTTACTGTTGTATTACCACAATTATCTACAGCGGTTAATGTTTCAGCAGTTGGAACAGTATCACATTCTACAGAGACATCTGCAGGTAGGGCTTCCACAAAGGTTGGAGGAGTAGTATCTTGTACAGTTATTGTTTGGGTATGAGAGGTTTCGTTACCGCATTCGTCAGTAGCGGTCCAAGTTCTTATTAAGGTATAGGTTCCAGGACAGTTTCCTGCAGTGCTCAATTCGTTGAAAGTTACAGTAGCTGAACCACAGTTGTCAGTAGCATTCAAAGTTTCAGCAGTAGGAACGGCATCACATTGGACTGAGATATCTGCTGGCAGCGCTTCCACAAAGGTTGGAGGCGTAGTATCCTGAACGGTTATTGTTTGGGAATGAGAGGTTTCGTTTCCACATTCGTCAGTAGCAGTCCAGGTTCTTGTCAAGGTATAGGCTCCTGGACAGTTTCCAGCCGTATTCACTTCATCAAAGGTTACTGTAGCATTACCACAGTTATCCGTTGCGGTTAATGTTTCCGCATTTGGAACGGCATCACATTGTACTGATACATCTGATGGCAGCGTTTCCACAAAGGAAGGAGGCGTAGTATCCTGAACGGTTATTGTCTGTAAATGAGAGGTTTCGTTTCCACATTCATCGGTAGCAGTCCAAGTTCTGGTCAAGGTATAGGAATTAGGACAGCTTCCAGGGGTGTTTACTTCGTCAAAGGTCACAGTTGCCTCACCACAACTATCGGTAGCGGTTAAAGTCTCTGCAGTAGAAACGGCATCACATTGTACTGATACATCTGATGGCAGCACTTCCACAAAAGAAGGAGGTGTGGTATCCTGAACGTTTATTGTTTGTATATGAGAGGTTTGGTTACCACATTCATCGGTAGCAGTCCAAGTTCTGGTCAAGGTATAGGAGTTAGGACAGCTTCCAGGGGTGTTTACTTCGTCAAAGGTCACAGTTGCGTTACCACAACTATCGGTAGCGGTTAAAGTCTCTGCACTAGGAACTGCGTCACACTCAACTGTAGTATCAGCAGGCAGCGCTTCCACAAAAGAAGGAGGCGTGGTATCCTGAACGGTTACAATCTGTACATGAGAAGTTTGGTTGCCACATTCATCGGTAGCGGTCCAAGTTCTTGTTAAAGTATAGGCACCAGGGCAAGCTCCAGCCGTGTTTAGTTCTTCAAAAGTCACAGTAACATTTCCACAGTTGTCTGTAGCGGTTAAAGTTTCCGCAGTAGGAACTACGTCACACTCAACTGTTGCATCAGCGGGTAAAGCTTCCACAAAAGTTGGAGGCGTGGTATCCTGAACGGTTACTGTCTGTACATGAGACGATTCGTTACCACATTCATCGGTAGCGGTCCAAGTTCTTGTTAAAGTATAGGCTCCAGGGCAAGCTCCAGCCGTGTTTAGTTCTTCAAAGGTCACAGTTACGTCACCACAACTATCGGTAGCGGTCAAAGCTTCTTCAGCAGGAACTGTATTACACTCCACGGTTATATCAGAAGGCAGTGCTTCTACAAAGGAAGGAGCAGCAGTATCTTCAATGGTGAAGGTTGCAGCGGTCGATGAACTGTTTCCACAGCCATCAGTAGCGGTAAATGTTACCGTAGCCGATCCGGTAGCACCGCAAAGGTCGCTAAGCTGATTGAAGTCGTTGCTCCAAGAAATGGCACTACAATCGTCAGAGGCAGTAGCTCCAGCAAAGCTGTCCAACCAATCCTGAAGGTCTTGGGTATTTCCGCTTCCGTCACACTCTACGGTAAGGTCTGTTGCAATTGTATCTATGGTAGGAGGTGTAGTATCCTGAATGGCATAGGAAGCCGATGTTGTAGAAACGTTTCCACATTCATCTGTAGCAGTAAATGTTACCACAACAGGGCTTGAACAATCGGATGTAGCACCGTTATAATCGTTGGACCATGTTACAACACCACAGTTATCGCTGGCGGTTGCACCACCATTGGAGTCCAGCCAGTTTTGAATAGCGTCGTTGTTACCGCTACCATCACATTCCACTACGACATTTGATGCCTGAAGGTCAATTGAAGGAGGTGTGGTATCCTGAACGTTTATTGTTTGTATATGAGAGGTTTGGTTACCACATTCATCGATAGCAGTCCAAGTTCTGGTCAAGGTATAGGAGTTAGGACAGCTTCCAGGGGTGTTTACTTCGTCAAAGGTTACAGTTGCGTTACCACAGCTATCGGTAGCGGTTAAAGTCTCTGCATTAGCAACTGCGTAACACTCAACTATTGTATCAACGGGTAGTGCTTCCACAAATGACGGAGGCGTGGTATCCTGAACGGTTATTGTCTGTACATGAGACGATTCGTTTCCACATTCATCTGTAGCAGTCCAAGTTCTGGTCAAGGTATAGGAGTTAGGACAGTTTTCGGCGGTGTTCACTTCGTTAAAGGTTACAGTTGCGTCACCACAGCTATCGGTAGCGGTTAAAGTCTCTGCAGTAGGAACTGTATCACACTCAACTGTTGCATCAGCGGGTAAAGCTTCCACAAAAGTTGGAGGCGTGGTATCCTGAACGGTTATTGTCTGTACATGAGACGATTCGTTACCACATTCATCAGTAGCGGTCCAAGTTCTGGTCAAGGTATAGGAGTTAGGACAGCTTCCAGGGGTGTTTACTTCGTCAAAGGTCACAGTTGCGTCACCACAGCTATCGGTAGCGGTCAAAGTTTCTTCATTAGGAACTGTATCACACTCAACTGTTGCATCAGAAGGCAGTGCTTCCACAAATGAAGGAGCAGCAGTATCTTCAATGGTGAAGGTTGCAGCGGTTGATGAACTGTTTCCACAGCCATCTGTAGCGGTAAATGTAACCGTAGCCGATCCGGTAGCACCGCAAAGGTCGCTAAGCTGACTGAAGTCGTTGCTCCAAGAAATGGCACTACAATCGTCAGAGGCAGTAGCTCCAGCAAAGCTGTCCAACCAATCCTGAAGGTCTTGGGTATTTCCGCTTCCGTCACACTCTACGGTAAGGTCTGTTGCAATTGTATCTATGGTAGGAGGTGTAGTATCCTGAATGGCATAGGAAGCCGATGTTGTAGAAACGTTTCCACATTCATCGGTAGCAGTAAATGTTACTACAACGGGGCTTGAACAATCGGATGTAGCACCGTTATAATCGTTGGACCATGTTACAACACCACAGTTATCGCTAGCGGTTGCACCTCCATTGGAGTCCAGCCAGTTTTGAATAGCGTCGTTGTTACCGCTTCCATCACATTCCACTACGACATTTGATGCCTGAAGGTCAATTGAAGGAGGTGTGGTATCCTGAACGTTTATTGTTTGTATATGAGAGGTTTGGTTACCACATTCATCGATAGCAGTCCAAGTTCTGGTCAAGGTATAGGAGTTAGGACAGCTTCCAGGGGTATTTACTTCGTCAAAGGTTACTGTTGCGTTACCACAGCTATCAGTAGCGGTTAGAGTCTCTGCATTAAGAACTGCGTCACACTCAACTATTGTATCAACGGGTAGTGCTTCCACAAATGACGGAGGTGAAGTATCTTCTATTGTAAATGTGGCAGTTGTTGTAGATGAGTTACCACAATCATCGGTAGCAGTAAATGTCACTAAAGCACTTCCAGTGCCACCACAATCTGCATTCAATGTAGAGTAGTTGTTAGACCAAGTAATTTCACCACATATATCAGATGAAATAGCACCACCATTATTGCCCAACCAATTATTTAATTCTGTAAGGTTACCGTTTCCATCGCATTCTACAGTTAAATCAGAAGCTTGTGTGTCAATAGTAGGAGGTAATAAATCGATAATGGTAAATAATGCGCTTGTTGTATTTGAGTTACCGCATTCATCAGTAGCAGTAAAAGTAACTAAAGCTAATCCTGTTTCGCCACAACCATTACTGAGGCTAACAAAGTTGTTGCTCCAAGTAACTCCAGAACAGTTGTCTGTTGCAGTAGCACCAGCATTTGTATTTAACCATGCTTGTAATTCGGTAATGTTACCCATACCATCACAGGCTACGGTTTGATCTGCTGCAACAGTGTTGAAAGATGGAGGGGTTGTATCTTCAACAGTTATGGTTTGTACATGAGAAGATTGATTACCACACTCATCAGTAGCGGTCCAAGTTCTAGTCAAGGTATATGCACCTTGGCAGTTTCCAGCCGTGTTTACTTCTACAAAAGAAACGGAGGCATTACCGCAGTTATCCGTAGCCGTCAAAGTTACTACTGAAGGAACGGCATCACACTCAACTGTTGTGTCAGCTGGTAAAGCTTCCACAAAAGCAGGAGGCGTGGTATCCTGAACGGTTACAATCTGTACATGAGAAGTTTGGTTGCCACATTCATCGGTAGCGGTCCAAGTCCTAGTTAGGGTATAGGCATCGGAACAGCTCCCTGCGGTGTTTACTTCATTATAAGTAATTGAGGCATTACCACAGTTATCTGTAGCCGTCAAAGTTTCAGCTACAGGAATAGCATCACACTCAACCGTAGTGTCGGCTGGTAAAACTTCAACAAAAGTAGGAGGGGTCGTATCCTCAACGGTTATGGTTTGTGTATGTAACGTTTGGTTTCCGCATTCATCAGTAGCGGTCCAAGTCCTAGTTAGGGTATAGGCACCGGTACAGCTTCCGGCGGTGTTTACTTCATTAAAAATAATTGAGGCGTTTCCACAGTTATCTGTAGCCGTCAAAGTTTCAGCTACAGGAATAGCATCACACTCAACCGTAGTGTCGGCAGGTAGAGCTTCCACAAAAGTAGGAGGGGTCGTATCCTCAACGGTTATGGTTTGTGTATGTAATATTTGGTTTCCGCATTCATCAGTAGCGGTCCAAGTTCTAGTTAAGGTATAGGCATCAGAACAGCTTCCTGCGGTGTTTACTTCATTAAAAATAATTGAGGCGTTTCCACAGTTGTCTGTAGCTGTTAAAGTTACAGCTACAGGAACAGCATCACACTCAACCGTAGTGTCGGCAGGTAGAGCTTCAACAAAAGTAGGAGGGGTCGTATCCTCAACGGTTATGGTTTGTGTATGTAACGTTTGGTTACCACATTCATCAGTAGCAGTCCAAGTCCTAGTTAGGGTATAGGCACCGGTACAGCTTCCGGAAGTGTTTATCTCTTCAAAAGAAACAGAGGCATTACCGCAGTTATCTGTAGCTGTTAAAGTTTCAGCAGTAGGAACAGCATCACACTCAACCGTAGTGTCGGCAGGTAGAGCTTGAACAAAGTTAGGAGGAGTTGTATCCTGAACTGTTATCGTTTGAATGTGTGAAGTTTCGTTACCGCATTCGTCAGTAGCGATCCATGTTCTAGTCAAGGTATAGGCACCAAGACAGCTTCCAGCAGTGTTAACTTCGTTAAAAGAAACGGAGGCATTACTGCAGTTATCAGTAGCCGTCAGTGTTTCAGCAGTAGGAACAGCATCACACTCTACTGTTGTGTCGGCTGGTAGAGTTTCTACAAAGTCAGGAGGAGTTATGTCTTGAACAGTTATGGTTTGTGTATGGATACTATCGTTACCACAATCGTCTGAAGCTGTCCAGATTCTAGTTATTGTATAAGAATCGCTACAGCTACCAGGAGCTGAAGTTTCGTTAAATGTTACTGTTGCATTATTACAGTTATCTATAGCTGTTAAAATTTCGGCTGATGGAACGGCATCACATTCCACGGTTGTATCAACAGGCAAGGTTTCAACAAAGGATGGGGCTGTTGTGTCCGGTAAAACATTGAAAGATTGAGTTACTTCGGTAACACCCGCTATCCATCTATAAGTAATGGTGTATCCAGAACAATCAGGTGTATAGGGATCAACAGAAGCAACTACGGCAACTGGGCCTTCACAGTTGCTTGCGGTTAGTGTTTCTTGAGTTGGTAGAGGATCATCACAGTTTAAATCTGCAATTGCAGCGGGTGATACACCAAATTCAGGAGTAGTACCTCCAGTTATTGTAATAGTTTGATCGCAAGTTATGTTGTTTCCACTGGGGTCTGTAGCTGAGTGGGTTATTGTTGTAACTCCTATTGGATAGGGATCACTAAGAGCTAATCCATCATCACGAGTAGAGGTAACGGTTAGGAATGTAGCAAGGTCATTACCATCACAACCACTATCAGATACGATAGGTACTGGTGTTGATATTGTTGCGTTACAAAGACCTGCATCGACATCCTGTGAAATATTGGCAGGACAGGTAATTGTTGGAGGAGTATCGGTTACAACAATATTAAATGAGCAAGTATCTGTAATTATAGTTCCATCTGCACTTGTGTATGTTGCAGTATAAGTTATAGGTGTGGTTCCTATAGGGAAGAAACCACTATTTGTATCTGGTCCAGAAACAGTGAAGTCTACACCTCCTGTACATGTTCCTTCAACGACTACTCCATCAATACTTATTTTATCAACCAAATTCATGTTACTTGGATTGCCCGACACTTCTTCAAATTCAAACTTTATACGGTATGAGCCATCAGATGGAATATTAGGGTTCATAATAACGGTATGTGTGCCAACTCCAAGAAGGTTAATGGCTTGTGAATTTCCAGAAAACACCTCATTTCCCATTTCATCTATGTAATAAAGATTTAAGTTATAAGCACCATCTGTATAGGTAACGTCTATAGATAAGGGTTCACCAACCTCTAAAAAAAGGTAAGGTGTAATAATATACCCTATATTGTCGTTGCCTAAATCGCTGGATGAAAACAGCTTAACTTCTCCGCCACTTCCCCCTACTCGTTGTACATAGTCGAAATCCCAACAATCGTTACCCAATAGCGATTCGTTGAGTTCAAAATCCATTACAAAGGAATTAGAGCCTGGTCCACCAGAACAGGTTTCTGAAGCAGAAGGCACTTGCCAACTTGCAGAAGCTCCCCATTCATTTGGGTTGTCTGGGTTATA
Source organism: Mangrovimonas aestuarii (assembly GCF_028767185.1). Taxonomy (GTDB): domain Bacteria; phylum Bacteroidota; class Bacteroidia; order Flavobacteriales; family Flavobacteriaceae; genus Mangrovimonas_B; species Mangrovimonas_B aestuarii. The sequence goes on along the minus strand of NZ_JARACK010000005.1, from coordinate 148,873 downwards.
ACTATTAGCACATACCACAATGTCTGTTGGACAATTGGTGAAAGTTATACAGTTAGTGGGGTCGCTTTGGGCAAATATTGAACTAGTTCCAAGTAATAGGAAAAGCGCAACAGATTTTAGAAAATCAATTTTTTGGGTAAGTGTTTTCATGAGCTTTTACTTTGTTTACGTAAACAAACTATACAGTATGGTTATAAGTACAGGAGTTAGCTTAAAGTGCTAAATCTTGCATAAGATCATTTATCAAAATTGCTGTTGAGGGATAAAAAAGGCACACAGAGAAACTCCGTAAATCCTCGGGAATTGGATTTGGTAGCATAATTTTTTGGGTATTGATTAATAGCATTTTATGTAACCAAAACAACATATAAGCTGTGATTTTTTCAAAAAAAAGTGTTAAATCACTAAAATATTCGACTAAGGGTGAGATTGTTACAACTTATCGGTTAAAACCATTTTTTTAACGACCCCTATTTTGTTGGTTTTTAATATGTTGTGGGATAATGTTTATTAATTTATTAAATTTAATGTTATTGTTAGCAATATGTTTTGGTATTGGGCTAAAAGGATATTTATCTATTACAAGAATAACTTGGTAAACCAATACAATGATGCTAAACTATAATTTTAGTCATATGAAATGTATGAAGTAACTGAAAAACCACTGTTTTATTGATATTTATCAACTTTTTGAAGGGATTCATTCCTATTGTAAATAAATTGTGTAAACAAGTACTTTTTTTAAATGAAAAAACTAACACTAGTCCGACATGCAAAATCTTCTTGGGATTACGAAGTAGATGATTTTGATCGCCCCCTAGCTACAAGAGGGATAACCGATGCTATATTAATTTCTAACCTTTTAAAAGCTAAGAATTATAAACCTCAAAAAGTGTTTTCCAGTCCAGCTAAACGCGCTTTTCAAACCTGTAATATTCTCATGGCTAATTTAAAGGTGCCTTTGGAATCGGTTAAAACCTCTGAAACACTCTATGATTTTGGGGGACATCAATTAACAAGTTTTATCAAAGATATAAACGATAAATATGATAACGTTATGGTCTTTGGCCATAACCATGCCATCACAGCTTTTTCTAATGCTTTTGGAGATAAAGGGTTTGATAATGTTCCAACTTGTGGCACTGTCATGTTTGAGTTTAATATAGTGCATTGGAAAGACTTGAATAAAGGTATAACGGTGATGCATTATTTTCCTAAAGAATATCGATAGAGCTTTTGTCTTTTTGTGTTGAATTATGAATTACTGAGATAGCTATTTACAGTTTAAAAAAATATATTTGTAAGAGCCTAAGTGTTATTTATGATTACAAGTGAAAAAACAAGCAATAGCTATATAAATAGAGAAGTAAGTTGGTTACAATTTAATGCCAGAGTGCTTCAGGAAGCTGCAGATGAAACGGTGCCACTGATTGAAAGGCTACGTTTTTTAGGGATATTTTCCAATAATCTCGACGAATTCTTTAAAGTAAGGTATGCTACTGTTAAGCGTATCGACCAAGCTGGTAAAGGGGGGAAAAGTGAACTTGGTGGTATTAAGGCAAAAGAATTGTTGGAAGTAATTACCCAAATAGTTATTGATCAACAGAGTGAAAGCTTAAATATTCTCAGTGATATTCAAGAAATGCTCAAGGATGAGAACATTTTTATTATTGACGAAACCCAGATTAAACCTGAACAGCATTCATTTATAAAACAGTATTTTATCCAGAATGTAAGTCCTGCACTAGTAACTATTGTTTTAAGTGATGAATCTGAGTTTCCTCATTTAAAAGACAGTGCAGCTTATTTAGCGGTGAAAATGCAGTTGAAAAATAACGGAAACCAATATGGATTGATAGAAATATCTAAAACAATGGATCGCTTTGTGGTTTTACCTCAGGAAGGCGATAAAAGCTACATTATTTTAATCGACGATTTATTGAGATACTGTTTAAAAGATATTTTCAGCATTTTTGAATTTTCAGATATCACTGCTCATATGATTAAGATTACCCGAGATGGGGAGCTTGATTTTGACAGTGATTTGAGTAAAAGTTTTATAGATAAGATCTCCGATAGTGTAAAACACCGTAGTATTGGTGATCCAGTACGTTTTGTTTACGATAAGATGATTGCTCCAGATACTCTACAATATCTCATGAATAAGATGGGGATACACAGAAGTGATAGTATTATTCCGGGGGGACGTTATCATAATCGTAGAGATTATATGGGATTCCCTAGTTTGGGTAGAACCGATTTACTTTATAGTAAGATTTCTCCTCTTCCAATTAAAAAATTGAGTTTAGAGAAAAGTTTATTTCCTGCTATAGCAAGAAAGGATTATCTGCTTTATGCGCCTTACCATACATTTGCTTACGTAGTCAAGTTTTTAAGGGAAGCAGCTCTAGACCCTAAGGTAAAGACCATAAAAATTACTATTTATCGTTTGGCTGAGATTTCGCATGTGGCAAGTTCTCTTATTAACGCAGCTAAAAACGGTAAAAAAGTAACTGTGTCTATTGAACTTCAAGCTAGGTTTGATGAGCAAGCCAACATCAATTATGCCGAGCAAATGGAAGACGAAGGTATCAACTTGATTTTTGGAGTTCAAGGACTTAAGGTGCACAGTAAAATGTGTATTGTAGAGCGAGAGGAAGAAGGTAAAATAAAGCGTTACGGATTTATTAGTACCGGAAATTTCAATGAGTCTACAGCCAAAATTTATACCGATTATACATTGTTTACTTCAGATGTTAGAATTTTGAAAGATGTAAACAAAGTGTTCAGCTTTTTCGATATAAACTATAAGATATACAAGTATAAGCATATTATAACCTCACCGCACTATAGCCAGAGCGCCTTCTTTAGGTTAATCGACAGGGAAATTGCGAATGTAAGAGCAGGCAAACCTGGTTATATTCGTTTAAAGATGAACAGTATTTCCAGTTACAAAATGGTAGATAAGCTTTATGATGCCAGTAGAGCAGGAGTAAAAATACAGATGGTAGTAAGAGGGATTTGTTGTTTAGTTTCAGGAATTGAGGGAATGAGTGAGAATATTGAGGTAATAAGTATTGTAGATAAATTTTTGGAACATACTCGTTTGTTCATTTTTGGTAATGATGGAGACCCGAAGGTATTTATCTCTTCTGCCGATTGGATGACAAGAAATATTGATAACAGGGTTGAGGTAACTTGCCCTATTTATGATGAGGAAATCAGAAATGAGCTCATAGATACTTTTAATATTTGTTGGAGTGATAATGTTAAAGCACGCATATTGGATGGCTCTGAGCAAAATAAATATAGAAGGAATGATTTACCAAAGGTAAGAGCTCAGTTTGCTACTTACGATTATTATAAAAATAAGTTAGAAAACTAAATGCTTACAATACAAAAATATGCAGCCATAGATATCGGCTCGAATGCCGTAAGATTGCTCATAGCTAATATTATTGAGGAAAAAGGAAAGCCTACAAGGTTTAAAAAAAGCTCTTTAGTTCGTGTTCCTATTCGTTTGGGAGCCGATGTTTTTGTAAAGGAAAATATTTCTGAATACAACACCCAACGTATGTTGGATACCATGTTGGCATTTAAATTACTTATGAAATCCCATAAAGTAATTAAATATAAAGCTTGTGCAACTTCTGCTATGCGAGAAGCCGAAAATGGTAAGAAAGTCGCTGAGATGATATTGGAGCATTCTGGTATTCAAATAGACATTATTGATGGTGAAGAAGAAGCAGCAATTATAGCTGCTACTGACTTACATACTTATATAGATGACAATAAGAACTATTTATATGTTGATGTGGGTGGGGGTAGTACAGAGTTCACCGTGATTCACAACGGTAAAAAAGTAACTTCCCGTTCCTTTAAAATTGGTACAGTTAGGTTATTGAATGATATGGTCAAGAAAGAAACCTGGCTAGAACTTGAAAAATGGATTAAAGCAAATACAGAAGAGTACGATAAAATTACAGTTGTTGGTTCTGGTGGTAACATCAATAAGATTTTCAAGATATCTGGAAAAGCTATGGGAAAACCATTGACCTATTTCTACTTGAGTAACTATTATACCATGTTGCAAAGCTATTCTTATGAAGAGCGTATCTCGGAATTAGACTTAAACCAAGACCGTGCAGACGTAATTATTCCTGCATCTCGTATTTATCTTTCAGCAATGAAATGGAGTAGTGCCAAGCACATATTTGTGCCTAAAATAGGTCTATCCGACGGAATTATTAAAAGTATTTACTACGATACAGTTCCCAGCCAACAGTTTGACAAGGTTGAAGCTTAACCGTGAATGGTTTCAGTTTTACCGAGTTCTTTCATAAGTTCGGCTTCGTAGGATAATAGATCTTGCCATTTTTTATCCACTTCCTCACGTTTACCATACTTTCGGGCAAACCCTAGAAACATGGTATAGTGGTTGGCTTCACTAACCATTAGTTTTCTGTAGAATTGTGCTAATTCTTCATCTTCAAGCTCTTCCGAAAGCAATCTAAAGCGTTCACAACTTCTAGCTTCAATTAATGCAGCAATAAGTAAGCTATCAACCAATTGTTTGGTACGATCGCCTCCTTTGAAGAATTTTCTAATGGCATGAACATATTCGTCTTTGCGTTCACGTCCCAAAACCCATCCACGTTCTACAATTTTGTCATGAACCATTTTAAAGTGACTGATTTCTTCCTTAACCAAAGCGGTCATTTCCTGAACTAATTCGGTATATTCTGGGTAGCGTACAATAAAAGTAATAGCAGTACTCGCTGCCTTTTGTTCACAAAAAGCATGGTCTGTAAGTATTTCTTCAATATTTTTTTCAACAATGTTTACCCACCTTGGATCGGTTGGAAGTTTCAGTCCTAACATAATTCTCTTGTTCTATAAGTATATTGCTTCAAATTTATGATTACCCTGTTCGTCTATTATTAGTCTGTAATCCCAAAGTTTATTTTCTTTAGGTCTTTTAAAGCTGAAAGTAATTGATATATTTCCAGTTAGAGAAGACTCTAATTGCTCAGTGCTAACCGCCTGCAAATTTACAACTTTTAATATTTCTTTTTGGCTTGGAAGTTCTTCAGTGAATACTTCACTATTAAAGACCCTGTCGAATAGAATGGTGTTGTCTTTTTTTACTTGCACCTCTGCCTTGGTTTCTCTATAAAATTCCTTATAGTTTATCGTGTCTTTAGTGTACTCCAAAAGTTTACTGTTTTCCATATCGGTAAACAGCTTTATCCTTACGGAAAAACCATTGCTCAAAATGGTGTCGGTGATGGTTTCGGTATAGTCAACAGGTATATAGCTAACGTTCTCACTAAAGGATTCCAATAGGTTATGCTCCATTAAAACTTCTTTATTGCTCAAGTAGGCACGACCTCTACCATCGCAGCTCACAGCAAAAATAAAAAGGGGAAGTGCTAATAGAAATAGTAATCTCATTGTTATAGATCTAAATCAAAGGAACGTCTTAATACTTCAATATTAGGGTTTTTATCTTTAAGCTTCTCGTACTTTTCTTGTGGAGAATAGGCATATTTCTTTTCCATAGTTTCGTTCACATCAATATGAAGTGTAACGTCGTAGTTGGATAGTGTTTTCCTCAAAAAGCCCATTAATTCATATTGATCACGCTCAACTTCAACTTTGTTGGTGGAGTTAGGATAGGTGACGTGAATTTCAGTATCTTTTAATTTTGGAGTATCTATGGAGAGAATTGATGCTAAATTGTACTTGCCGTCTTCGTTAATTTTATCGATATAAGCTTGCCAAGCATTCTGCATTTCTTCTTCGGTAAAAGCTTCTCTAGGAAGGTTTTCCTCCTTAACAACCTGTTCCTGTTGTTTTATTTGGTGTTCTTTTTTAGCACGGATACTTTTTAGAGATAGTCCAGAAGTACGCTTAGAATCTCTTCTAGAAATTACCTTTGTTTCAGGTTCTTTTAGGGTTGTAGGTTGTTGTTTAACCGATGCAGCCGTTGAAACCACTGTGCTTTTTTGAGTGCTAACTTCTTTTTGCTGAGGTTTAGTTTGTTCAGGAGAATTGGTTGATTTCCTTTCAACTCTGAAGAAAGAAGGGGGAATTATATAGTGTTTGCTATTTTTTTTTTACCATCAAAGTTGATGGAAGCTAATTGCATTAAGCAAAGCTCAACGAGAAGTCGTTGGTTTTTACTGCTTTTGTATTTAAGATCACAATCGTTAGCCAGTGCAATACCTTCCAAAAGGAATTCTTGTGACGCTTTTTTAGATTGCTCTAAGTATTTGATCTTGGTTTCTTCTCCGACTTCAAGAAGTTGAATGGTTTTTTCGTTCTTACACACCATCAAATCCCTAAAGTGAGAGCTTAGCCCAGCAATATAATGGTGACCGTCAAATCCTTTTGCTAATGTTTCATTAAACTGAATAAGCAATTCAGGAATGTTATTTTCCAAAATTAAATCCGTACTGCTAAAATAAGTATCATAATCAAGTACGTTTAGGTTTTCAGTTACCGCTTGCCTTGTTAGTTTTTTTCCAGAGAAACTAACCACACGATCGAAAATAGACAGTGCATCACGCATGGCTCCATCTGCTTTTTGGGCAATAATGTGCAAAGCATCGTCTTCGGCGTTAATACCTTGTTCTTCTGCAATGTACCTTAAGTATTCTTTGGCATCAGTTACAGTTATGCGCTTAAAGTCGAATATCTGACAACGTGACAAAATCGTAGGGATGATTTTGTGCTTTTCAGTAGTTGCCAAAATAAAAATACAGTGCTTAGGCGGTTCTTCCAATGTTTTTAAGAATGCATTGAAAGCAGCCTGCGACAGCATGTGAACCTCATCAATGATATATACTTTATAAGACCCTACTTGAGGGGGTATTCTAACCTGATCGGTAAGGTTTCTTATATCATCTACAGAGTTATTCGAAGCAGCATCCAGCTCAAAAATGTTAAAAGCAAAATCTTCATCAGGATTACTTTCTCCATTTTGATTGATCATTTTGGCAAGGATACGGGCACAGGAAGTTTTACCCACACCACGAGGGCCACAAAACAAAAGGGCTTGAGCCAAGTGATTGTTTTCTATAGCATTTAGCAAGGTATTGGTAATAGCCTGTTGGCCTACAACATCCTTAAAGGTCTGAGGTCTGTATTTCCTTGCCGATACTACAAAATGTTCCAAATTGCTGAATTTTTGCTTTAAAAGTACCCAGTTATAAACCTAAATCAGGGAGCACTTATTGAAGTAACAAAGTTAAAAATTCAAATGAGATTCCGGCATCCAGTTTTCAAAAATTACGGCGAATTATTAACAGTTAAGATTTATTAGGGACTATTGGTAAATATTGTATTTTTGCCGAAAGCAGATCGCCTTATCGCTGTCCCTTTGGGATGGAGGAAAGTCCGAACACCATAGTGCAAGCATAGTGGCTAACGGCCACCAGTCGTGAGGCTAGGAAAAGTGCAACAGAAAGAATGTACAGGTCATGCTGTAGTGAAATCAGGTAAACTCTATGCGGTGCAATGCCATGTAAACCAACGCTTGAGGGCGGCACGTTCAATGTTGGAGGGTAGGCAGCTAAAGTGTGTCGGTAACGGCTCACTCAGATAAATGATAAGGGTTGCGGGGATTCCCACAATACAGAATTCGGCTTATAGATCTGCTTTTTTCTTTTTTACCCCAAAAACTTCGATTGTAATTCTGGTGTCGGAATCATACAATTATCCTTTTTACCATACCACTTATAGCGGTTTTTAGCGATAAAATCGTAAAGGGTATTTCTTATAAAAGAAGGGACGATTAAAAAAATAGACAGCAAATTGTTGGGAAAGCCAAGATGTCTTGCAATTTTTAAAGCTGCTGTGGATTTATAAGAGATTCCCTTTTCGGGATTGTAAAGTAAAATGGAATCCATTTTGTTTGTATCTATACGATACTTAGAGATGATGTTATTACCTACTTCACTCTGTAGAGCAGCAAACATAAAGTGATTGGCTTTATCATGTTTAATAACATATTGAACGGTATTATCGCAAAGGTTGCATACACCGTCAAATAAAATCAGCTGTTTGTTTTTAGGTAAATTGATCATCTTATTTAGCTGCCTGTACCAATTCCAATTGGTCTATATCCACATTAGTCGTAAAGATACCATAATTTACAACGGCTTTGTTTTTTTCAATAGTGTCGATGCTTCCAACTGCCTTTCCGTCCAGTAATCTCACTCTATCGCCTACTTTTAGTGTAGGACGTGGTTTAGGTTGTTCTATTGCTTTTTTCTTTTCCTCCTTTTTCTTTTCTCTGATAATCTCAACCTTTTTCTGAACTTCCTTATTGAGCTTGGCTTCCTTAGCTTTTTTAATGTCTTTTTGTTTTTTGGACTCTCTTTTTCGTTTAGAATTCTCTACAGCTACAATTTTAAGGAACTCGCCAATAAGGTCTTTTTTATCTTTATTTTCGAAATATTTTTCAGAAATGGCATCAAGCTTTTGTCCTAAGTAAATCAAACGCTGATTTGAATCGTAAAGTTCTTGATAACTCTCCAGCTTTTTTTGAACACGAGCGTTTATTTCCTCCAGTTTGTCAGCTTCGGCCATTTTCTTTTGCTCGTTAACTTTTAAAGAACGTTCTGTTTTTTCAAGTTTAGAACGCTCCTTTTGGAGTTTTGCTATAGTTTTATCAAATCGAACTTTACCGCGTTCAATTTTCTTTTTGGCCTTGTTTATTAAACTGTAAGGAATACCATTTTTCTGAGCAACTTCAAATGTAAATGAACTACCCGCTTGACCTATAACGAGTTTGTACATAGGTTCCAGCGAATGCTCATTGAACAACATATTCGCATTTTGAATATGCGGTAATTCGTTGGCAAGAATTTTTAGGTTGGAGTAGTGGGTTGTAATAATACCGAAAGCGCCTCTTTCGTAGAATACTTCAAGGAAAGTTTCAGCCAATGCTCCACCAAGTTCAGGATCACTACCCGTACCAAACTCATCGATTAAGAAAAGTGTTTTGTCATCACACTTTCTTAAGAAATAGTTCATTTGCTTTAAGCGATAACTGTAGGTGCTTAAGTGGTTTTCAATAGATTGATTATCACCAATATCACTTAAAACTTTATTGAAAAGACACATTTTACTGCGTTCGTGAACAGGGATTAGCATACCAGCTTGTAGCATTACCTGTAATAGACCAACGGTTTTTAGGGTGATACTTTTTCCACCTGCATTTGGTCCTGAAATAACAATGATTCTGCTGTCCTGTTCTAAAGTAATTGTTTGTGGAAAGGTGTTTTGTCCTTTCTTTAAGTTAGCAGCATAAAGTAACGGATGGTAGGCGTCACGGATATAGAATTGACGTTCTTCGGTAATTTCGGGTAAAAGGGCATTAATAGAGTTTGCATATTTTGCCTTTGCCGAAATAACATCCAATTGGGTTAAAAACACTTGGTATTGTTCCAAAAGTCTACCAAATGGGAGTATGTATGTAGTAACTTCTTTTAAAATCTTGATGATTTCTTCCTTTTCCTCATACTCAAGATTGTTCAGCTCACGAGAATGCTGCAAGGTGGTTTCTGGCTCAATGTAAACAATACTCCCAGTTTTACTACCACCCATAATGGCACCCCTCACTTTTTTCCTGTACATCGCTTTTACTGCTAGTACTCGTTTGTTGTCTACCACCGTTTCGCGGATATCGTCTAGATATTCCAATTGATGGTAAGTGTTCAAAGCGGATGTAAAACTACTGTTGATTTTTCCTTTGAGAATATTCATCTCATAGCGGATCTGCAACAACCTTTGTGAAGCATCGTCTTTAATGTCACCAAAACGATCTATAATGCTATTTACCTTATCGATAATTAGCTTGGTTACTTCAATATTCGAAGCATATTCATTTAGGGTAGGATAGTATTCTTCAAACTTTTTTAAGAACAGGATAATCTCATTGGCAGTTGCAGAAACAGTACTTAGCTTTCTTAGGCTATGGATTTCGAGATAGTTGTTCTCAATTGTTAATAGCTTAAGTTCTTTGGTTATTTCGTCAAAACCATGGTTAGGTATACGGTTTTCGTTATCAAACGATGCGAGATATTCATTGGTTTTATTCAATTCTACCAATAAATGTTCACGAGTTGAATAAGGCTCTAATTGAAGTACTGCCTCATGACCGAGAGGGGTAATACAATATTCGCTTACTTGGTTTAAAACCGTATAAAACTCTAAATCCTGTAATGTTTTTTTATTAATGTTTATCATTAAAATAGCCTGAAATCTCTATTGCGATTGCAAATTTAGGGAATTAAGCCGTTTTAGTGACTTATAGGTATACCGAAATTGTTAATACAATCATAGTAAATACCAATAGGGTAATTACCAAAGGGGTTACAAAGCGTAACCATTTGTCGTATCCCACTTTTACAATCGCTAAAGATGCTAGAATTAGTCCTGTCGGATTGATAAAAGCGAATAAACCCATCCCGTATTGGTATGTGTTTACAATAATTTCTCTTCCAATACCAACTGTATCAGCTAATGGAGACATAATCGGCATGGTCAATACAGCCATTCCAGATGATGAAGGGATAAAGAATGATAATCCTGAATAGATAAGTAACATCGCATTGGCAAACACACCTTTGTTCATGCCGCTAGTAACATTGCTTGCATAATAAAGCATTGTGTCACTAATAAGCCCATCTTCCATAATCACAGATACACCTCTGGCAATACCTATAATCAAGGCAACACCCAATAAATCTGAAGCACCTCTTACAAAAGCTTCCACAAAGGTTGATTCCTTGATTTTCCCGATAACACCAATAATGATGGTACCTACCAAAAACACGGTGGTCATTTCTGTAAACCACCATCCTAATTTAGATACACCAATAATCATAATAACAAAGCAGGCTCCAAAAATAATTAGTATCAGTCGAAGTCTGGTATTTAGTTGAATTCTGGAGTCGGTCATGATGCCAAACATTTTTTCTATCATTTCTTTTTGATCATATATGATAGATTTACTCGCATTCTGCTTTACTCTACCGGCATATCTCAAAATGTAAACGATGCAAATAATAAGTCCCACGAGAAGCATAATCCCTCTTCCGGTTAATCCTGTAGTCCAATTGATTCCTGCTGCATCGGAGGCAATTATTGTGCTAAATGGATTTACTGTAGAGCACATCGTTCCTATAGACGAACCCAAATATATACAGGCCAGTGCTACCATGGCATCGTATTTCGCCGCCAAAAATATAGGGATGAGGATAGGGTAGAAAGCTATAGTTTCTTCTGCTAACCCAAAAGTAGTTCCTCCAATGGCAATAAGAGTTGTGACCAAAATAATTAAGAGGAATTCTTTACCTTTTAATGCATTTGCCAACCAAGCAATTCCTGCATTGAAAGCTCCTGTTAAATTCATTATACCTATGAGACCTCCAATAATAAGAACAAGAAAAATTATATCGGCAGCCTCAATAATTCCTTTTACCGGTGATTGCATAAAGGCCGTTAATCCTTGAGGAGCTGCTTCAACAGTTTTGTATGTTCCCGGTATAGAAACGGGTTTCCAAATATCTCCATTTGTAAATTTTTCTATAGGGATTTTTATATGCAAACTGTCCAAAGTAGTTTGAGTTGCTGAAACCTGAAAGTTTTCACCGGAACTAGTAATGTTGAATTTATTGATGTCTTTGTTGAATAATAGGCTATCATATTTTCCGGCAGGAATTAACCAGGTTAAAATAGCTACTAGTCCAGCTATAATTAATAAAATGGTTTGGGCGGTTGGGAATTTGAATGCTTTCATATAAGGCAGCTAAAACTTTATATTTTTGTAAGCCGAAAGATAGTACATATTTTAGTTAGCAAAATAAACCTGATAATAAAATGAACGTTGATATACACCCTAGTTGGAAACCGTATCTTCAAACTGAATTTGAAAAAGAATATTTTAAATCACTTACAAACTTTGTTAAGGAGGAATATTCTAATGGGATATGTTATCCTCCGGGAAAGGAAATTTTTAATGCTTTTGAACACTGTACGTTTGAGGATACCAAAGTGGTGATTATTGGTCAGGATCCTTACCATGGCCCTGGTCAGGCACATGGGTTGTGTTTTTCCGTAAATTCAGATGTTGTACATCCACCATCACTTATCAATATTTTTAAAGAAATTGAACAGGATTTAGGAATTCCTTATCCTAAAAGTGGGAGTTTAATGAGATGGGCAGATCAAGGGGTATTGTTGCTTAATGCTACGTTAACTGTTAGGGCAGGTCAGGCGGGAAGCCATCAAAACAAAGGTTGGGAATTGTTTACCGATGCAGTTATTCAAACTGTAAGTGAAAAGAAAAAAGATGTTGTATTTCTACTTTGGGGAGGTTATGCTAAGAAAAAGGTAAAGCTCATAGATAAGTCAAAACACCATATACTCATGTCGGGGCATCCATCGCCATTAAGCGCTAATAGAGGGTACTGGTTTGGTAATAAACATTTCAGTAAAACTAACTCCCTGTTGCAGCAAGCTGCTTTGAATCCAATAATTTGGTAGTTCTTTGGTTTTTAATGTATTTTCTTACTCGTTTAGTGTCCTTTTTAGTGGATTTATTGCAGCTAAAGAACAACAGAAGAAAGTTTATGGCAACCAAAGCGCCAAGTATGCAGATGACTGTAATCATAACGATAAATAGATTAGCCGGTTAATAGTTAATTATCATACTACATAAGATGTAGTTTGTTCTCTAGGGTTGCGTCAAAAATAGTAAAATTTATTAACTTCTTTTTAATCCTTTTTATTGTTAGTGAAGCAGAAATCCGTTAAAAGGGATATTATATCGGTCTAACGAGTTTTTTGTAGGGCCATTTCTGGTCAATGATGTTCAATTCTAATAGCTGGTTCTGTACTTTGTTTATTGTACTCTCCTTAATTAAATCTTGAGACCATTCTGTAATGGACAGCCATTCTTGAACATCTTCTATTTTCTGGGAGTAACGATTGGCGATAGTTTTATCTATACTTGGTATTTCCTTAAAATCTTTAGTCGTGTTATTAATAATATCTAAAATGGTTCTAACCTCTTTAGGGTTGTTTTCTAAGAATTCATCGCGTACAGCGATTACGAAACATGGCCATGGGGTAGGGCAAGTTCCAACCCTTCTAAAAGTATTGTTATCTACTAAAGGTTTTGTGGTAAACTTTTCCCACATAAAATAATCGGCTTGACTATTTGTCAATCCTTCAACAGCACCATTAAGGTCATTAATGACTTCAAATTTTAAATCATTATCTATATCCCAATCGTGATTTTTAGCATTGATATAGGCCATTAGATGGGAGCCAGAACCATAGCGACTAATAGCTGCTTTAGTACCTTTTAACTCTTCGATTGATTGATAAGAAGATTTTTCAGCTACGTGAATTCCCCAAACTAATGGCGACTCTACGAAGGTTTGAACAATCTTGGAGGGGTTTCCTTCTATAATATCTTTGATAATACCCTCGGTAAGAATCACGGCGAAATCTATTTCACCTTCGCGAAGTGCATTACACATAGCACCAGTACCTTCAAAATAATCTTTCCAACGTAGATTGATATTTTCGGCTTTATATTCCCCGTTTTTGAGGGTTAGGTACCAAGCTAAATTAAAATGTTCTGGTACACCGCCAATGTTAACCGTTTTCATAAGCTTATTCAATCAATTTATTAAGCGTATAGATAATAAGATTGTTTACTACCGCCTTAGGATTGCTGCTAAATTGCCCAGTAACTCTATTGGCAATAATAGCGCTTAAAGATACGGCTTTATGTCCTAACAATTCAGCTAGGCCATAAATTCCTGCTGTTTCCATTTCCAAATTTGAGATACAATGCCCCCTAAATTTAAAGGAAGCTATTTTATCGTTAAGGGTATCGTCTTGTAAGTTAAGACGCAGTGTTCTTCCTTGTGGACCATAAAAGCCAACGTTTGTAGCTGTAATCCCTTCAACGGTTTTTTGGGATGTGAAACGATTGAAAAGGGATTCGTCCGATTTCACGAAATAAGGTTTGGATTTTTGTGGTGACCAGTTGCAGTGTTCCATTAGTGCTTCAGAAAAGTCAGCATGAAGTACATTTTTGTTTTCGTAATAATGTAGTAAACTGTCAAAACCAACACTAAATTCACTAACAAAAAAAGAATCTACCGGAATGTCGTCTTGAATAGCCCCCGATGTACCTATTCTAATTATTTCTAGACTAGTCAATTCGGGTCTTACGGTTCTCGTAGGTAAATCTATATTTACCAAGGCATCGAGTTCGTTAAGAACAATGTCGATATTGTCTGTTCCTATTCCGGTGGAGATCACGGTAATATGTTTGCCCTTGTAATATCCAGTATGGGTGTGAAACTCCCGTTTTTGAATTTTGAATTCTATGGTATCAAAATATTTTGATACTTCCTCAACACGGTCTGGATCGCCAACAGTTATTACTGTTTTGGCAATATGCTCTGGTTTAAGGTTTAAATGGTAAACACTACCGTCTGGGTTTAATATGAGTTCAGAGGGCTTAAATGCCATTATTGTTAGTTTTTATGAGGATACTCTCTTTTTCGTGATATTGGAAATCCAATCGTTCAACACCGCCATACATCATTTGATTTTTAGCCATGCCAGATACGTTGTGATGCTTTAAAAGTGCTTCATGTCCGTCACGATTTAGTGTTAATCCAGCGCCATTTTCATAAAAGAAAATGTCTAAGTTATCAATTAGTCTTTGCACTTGAACATCTCCAAAACCATAGTAGCCTTGGTAGTTCATCGCATACCCCAATAATTGATTTTTGGTTTTAATCTCTTCGTTATTAGCTAACTTTAGAATATGGTTTTCTAATTTGCTAAGTCCCGAAACCGGATTAGGAAAACGCTCAAAATGCGCTTTTAAGCATGGTGATAAGTATTTAAAAACCGAAGGCATGGTTAAGTAAGGCTTAAAGAGGTTGTGATCCCGACCACAGTAAATACCCCAAAGTGTTTCGGCTATATCGATGGCCACTCCAGGGAGTCTTATTTTATTGCTGTAATGTTCCAATAATTCTTCATCTGAAAGTTCAGAAAGCCCTTTAAGTTCACTTGAACCCTCAATAGTTCCACTGCATACAAGGTAAACAGGTAATTCAATTTGCTTTTGTTTGATGAGACTTATAGCTGCCAACATATTAATGTGGCAAAACAAGTCGTATTCAAACCAAAGAACAATTTCACTGTAAGATGAAATATCTTTTAGCAGTTTAAGTTGATAGTTGAGTGAGTATTCAGAGCTGCTAACGTTATAATGATCTTTTAGGAATGACTTTCTAAGATCAAAAAAATCATCACAGTCTATAGTTTCAATAGTGGGGCCTTCACATAACATTTCTCTCCAAGTGAGCTTTTCTCCTTTAATGTTAAGCTCGTCAAGGAATTGAGTTAGGCTGTCGCCATTGGTGATATGTAAAGGGGATTGGTTCATTAGCTATCCGCCAACCCGTTTAACATTAAAGCCTTTTTCCTTTAAAATAGCCATGATTTTATCACGGTAATCCCCTTGGATTATAATCTTATCATCTTTAAAGCTTCCGCCTACACTAAGCTTTGTTTTTAGTTCTTTAGCAAGAGTTTTAAAATCTTCGGTGGCACCGGTATAACCTTCAAGAATGGTAATAGGTTTTCCTTTTCGTTTTTCGTATTTACAGATAATAGGATCGTCCTGCATCCAAACTTGATTGTCATCAACAGCGTCTTGTTCTTTAGGTTCTGGAGTATGGTCAGGAAACAGATTTTTTAACTGATCTTGTAAGTCCATGTATTTGTTTTATTTTTTTATTAATCCTAATTCTACCAGACGTTCGTAAAGAAACTCTCCAGCAGTAATATCGTCATATAATTTAGGGTGGTCTTCATCAACGCAATTTTCCAACACATCTAATTTCATATCGCTTATAGGGTGCATGAAAAAAGGAATGGAATAGCGTGACGTTCCCCAAAGTTCACGAGGAGGGTTTACAACTCTGTGAATAGTGGATTTAAGTTTATTATTGGTGTGTCGGGATAGCATGTCGCCAACATTAATCATTAGTTCATCTGGTTGGGCAATAGCATCGATCCATTCACCTTTGTGGTTTTGTACCTGTAACCCTTTACCTTGTGCTCCCATTAAAAGTGTGATTAAATTTATGTCACCATGAGCAGCTGCACGAACAGCTTCTTTCGGTTCTTCGGTAATAGGAGGATAGTGTATTGGTCTTAAAATAGAGTTGCCATTATGAATGTATTCATCAAAATATGTCTCCTCTAAATCCAGATATAAAGCCAATGCACGAAGAACATATTTAGCAGTTTTTTCCAGCATTCTATAGGTTTCCTTTCCAACTACATTGAATTCTGGTAATTCTTCTACTATAACATTTTCTGGATATTTTGCATCCAACTTAGGATTATCGTCTACGTATTGTCCAAAATGCCAGAACTCCTTTAAATCACCTTCCTTTTTTCCTTTCGCACTTTCCTTTCCGAAGGATACATAACCGCGCTGACCACCAATACCAGGAATTTCATATTTTTGTTTAACCTCAAGAGGCAGATTGAAAAAGTTCTTGATTTCACCATAGAGTTTCTTTACAAGTTGGTCGTCAAGAAAATGTCCTTTGAGGGCTACAAATCCAATTTCTTCATAGGCTTTTCCAATGTCGTTGACAAATTGTTGTTTTTTCTCAGGGTCGTCCGATATAAAATCATTTAAATTGACACTTGGAATACTCTTCATGATGCTTTGTTTAAAGGAGTGGATAATACAAATGTACGAAAACAATGCTAAGTTTTTAGGGCGATTTTTTATGAAAAGCAACGGTGTTTCAGTATCTATTTTATACTATATTTGGCAAGCTAACTTTATATTAATATAATTTTGAGTATACCAACTTTAACCCCGATGATCTACAATGATTATTCCTTAGATAATACAATTCTGAAGACGCTTTATAAGACAATGTTGAAGCCTCGAATGATTGAGGAGAAAATGCTCATATTATTGCGTCAAGGAAAGATAAGTAAATGGTTTTCAGGTATTGGTCAAGAGGCTATCTCTGTGGGGGTTACCATGTCCCTAAACAAGGAGGAATATATTTTGCCAATGCACCGTAACCTTGGTGTTTTTACAACACGTGAAATTCCGTTACATCGGCTATTTTGTCAATGGCAGGGAAAAGCCAGTGGTTTTACCAAGGGTAGAGATCGATCATTTCACTTTGGTACTAATGCATACCACATAGTTGGAATGATTTCCCACCTTGGTCCGCAATTAGGAGTAGCTGATGGTATTGCATTGGCAAGTAAACTAAAAAACAAGAATCAAGTTACTGCAGTATTTACAGGAGAAGGAGGAACTAGTGAAGGTGATTTTCATGAAGCCTTAAATGTTGCTTCTGTATGGCAATTACCTGTGATGTTTTGTATAGAAAATAATGGATACGGACTTTCTACACCTACCAACGAGCAATATAATTGTGAGCATTTGGCTGATAGGGCCAAAGGATATGGTATGGAAAGCCATATTATAGACGGAAACAATATTATAGAAGTTTACAGTAGAGTATCTGAAATAGCTGAGAGTATCCGTAATAATCCTAGACCGGTATTGCTGGAGTTTAAAACTTTTAGAATGCGTGGACACGAAGAGGCCAGTGGGACTAAGTACGTTCCACAGGAATTGATGGACACTTGGGCTGCTAAAGACCCTATTGAGAACTTTAAAGCTTATTTGTTTGAACATGGTATTTTAACGGAAGCTGAAGATGAAGCTCTGAAGGCAACAATAAAAACTGAAATTGAAATTGGTTTGGAGGTTGCTTTTGAGGAAGAATCTATCATTCCTAGCATGGAAACTGAATTGGCCGATGTGTATAAGTCATTTGAGTATGCTGAGGTTGCTCCAGGTATTGAAACAGAATCATTAAGACTTATCGATGCGATTTCTGAAGGACTTAAGCAAAGTATGGAGCTTCACGATGATTTAGTAATCATGGGGCAGGATATAGCAGAATACGGAGGAGTATTTAAGATTACTGAAGGTTTCGTAGATCAATTTGGAAAAGAACGTGTTAGAAACACACCAATTTGCGAATCGGCTATCGTAGAAACAGGAATGGGGCTTTCTATTGCTGGAATGAAAAGTGTTGTTGAAATGCAGTTTTCGGACTTTGTAACCTCAGGATTCAATCCAGTGGTTAACTACTTGGCAAAATCACATTACCGTTGGGGACAACAGGCCGATGTTGTTTTGCGTATGCCGTGTGGTGCAGGTGTGGCGGCAGGGCCGTTCCATTCACAAACCAATGAAGCGTGGTTTACAAAAACTCCGGGATTAAAAGTTGTATATCCTGCTTTCCCTTACGATGCTAAAGGACTTTTGGCAACGGCAATTAATGATCCTAATCCGGTATTGTTCTTTGAGCATAAGGCCTTGTACAGAAGCATTCGTCAAGATGTACCTAAAGATTATTATACTTTACCATTTGGACAGGCAGCAACTCTTAAGGGTGGGAGTGATGTTACCATTATTGCTTATGGAGCTGCAGTACACTGGGCTTTAGAAACTTTAGATAAGAATCCGAATATAAGTGCAGATCTAATTGATTTAAGAACATTGCAGCCTTTGGATACTGAGACAATTTTTGATTCTGTTAAGAAAACAGGGAAAGCGATAATTCTACAAGAGGATTCTCTTTTTGGTGGTTTAGCAAGTGATATTTCTGCGTTGATTACAGAAAACTGTTTTAAATCACTTGATGCTCCTGTAAAACGTGTTGCGGGTTTGGAGACGCCCATTCCATTTATAAATCAATTGGAAAAGCAGTATTTAGCTAAAGGACGTTTTGAAACTGCTTTATTGGAGTTATTAGAATATTAGAAATCAGATTTTTTATAATAAATGTATTTAAGAGCATAGACTTTGGTTTATGCTCTTTTTTTTGTTAATCATTTCTAAAATAAAGATGATTCTTCTTGATTTTATAGGAAATATTATGATTTAGTAAGTGTAGGATAAGCCTACTGATCTATTACTTTAAACTTAATTAAACAACTTATGAAAACTAAACACTTTTTTATTGCGATTTTTTTCTTAGTGGGATTAACTACTTATGCTCAATCAGAAAAGAATAATTTTGTGGTAACCAAAACAGCCGTGACTGAGTTAATATTTGAAGCTGAAAGTCTTGAAGATTTAGCAAACTTTGATTGGAAAATTGTAGAGGAGGCTTTTAAAAATAATGATAAAGATGTAGAAGTTACTTTGGTTTTAGCTTATAAAAACAAAGAAGAGGAAGAATCTTCAAAAAGAAAAATAAAAGATTTTAGATTTAAATTTACCGGAGCTACATCTCAATTAGAAATACTTAAACCTAGTTTGAAAAAAATGTTTGCAGAATTTGACGACGTGGATTAATACGCTTCGTTTTGAATTGATTTCCATGAAAAAGAAATCCCAGTTTAATTTTTTATTTATTTATTATGAGACATATTGACATGTTGTTTGGGTTTTAATCGGAAATGTTGTCAGTTTAATTTTGTGTTTTATTGAAATGTGGCTCATGGTATTGGATTTGCTATAAGTTGAATGAAAACAAAAAACGTTTAACTTAAAATATCAGATATTATGAACACTTTAATTCCAACTAAAAGAAAATCGTCAGGATTGGAATCTTGGCCAAGTTTAAGCACTTGGATGGATGACGTATTAGGTAAGGGCCTAGGCTCTGAGTTTATGTCAAACTTTAACACGGGTATTACTTTACCAGCGGTAAATGTTAAGGATACACCTGAAGCCTTTGTAGTAGAAATGGCTGTTCCCGGATTAAGTAAATCAGATTTCGATATTAATATCGATAATCAAGTTTTGTCGGTATCGGCTGAGGTGAAAACAGAAAACAAAGAGGAAAATGAAACATATACTCGAAAAGAGTTTGGATATTCTTCCTTTAAACGATCATTTGCGTTGCCAAATACTGTGGAGGCCAATAAAATTTCTGCTAATTATGAAGATGGTATCCTAAAAATTGATTTGCCAAAACGAGATGAGGCGAAGCAAAAGCCAAAACGAAACATTACCGTTTCTTAAAAGTTTACTTAGATTAATTATTTGAACAATTTCAAAGGACGCTTGTTAAGCGTCCTTTTTTAATGCGTTTTAGCGGAAAATCGTATCTTTAATTAAACATATTTATAAATGGGAAAATTTATTTGGATTAGTTTGGTTATAGTTTTTGGGCTAGTTGATTATGTAGAGGCTCCCCGAAAAACTTCAGACACGGTAAAATGGAAATCAATAGAAGTTATGGCTTCCGCATATAATTCAGTTGAATCTCAAACCAACGAAAAACCAAATTTATCGGCATGGGGAGACACTATTTCTCCAGGAGACAAGATTATAGCTGTTTCTCGTGATTTGATAGACCTTGGTTTAGGCCATAATACAAAAGTTAAAATTGAAGGTTTTGATGGTGTTTATTTGGTAAAGGATAAAATGCATTCAAGATGGACAAAGCATATTGATATATACATGGGGAATAATGTTGATAAGGCCAAAGAATGGGGGCGTAGAAAAGTTACTATAGAATACGAAGTAGATTAGTAAATGTTGGTTTACTATATTATCCTAAATAAGTAAGTGCATTAATTTTTCGTAAGATTTGGTAATTTCATTCTTAACTGTAGTATAAAGACCATCACTGGTTTTAGGGCTAGCCTCTAGAATTATCGTAGATTCTCTTTTCTGGTATTCTTCATGAATTAGGCACGATTTACAGCCCGGTTTTGGCTGACTTACAAAATCATTAATGATTTTAGGAAGTGCGTTAACTGAAACAAATTGTCCGTCAATGATAATAGTATCATCATCGGTTAATAAAATTCTTAATACATGTTCATGGAGTTGTTGGCTTTTTGCGCTTGTAGTTAAAATTGGTAGGGGGCTTTCAGCCTTTCTAAGAGGTTGATAAAATAAGAGGTTAAACAATAGCAAAGGTATAATAGACCACAAGCTGTTTGCAGTAACTGATCTTTCTATACCCTTTGTGTTTGCCATTGAGTTATTAATTTATCTAATTTTATAAACAGTAAAGTCAAAAAAACGCTTTAGGCAATCTGGGGTAATATGCTTAAAGCGTTTTTAGGTTTAGTTCATGCTTAGGTTTTTAGTGTGCGTATCGTTTTGTGCCTAACCAAAGTCCAGAGTTGGTGGTCTCAAACTTAACTACTGGCCGTCTGTTTAGAGGTCGATCTTGCACTAGGCCCTCTAGTTTTTTTGATATTCTGATGATAGTGTGCATAACAATTCGTTTTTTGATTGATGATGATTGATGAAAATTTGATGTTTACTTTGGTTGGCACATGTATTAGTGATAACGGCGTTTACTGTTCCAAGTTTCACTTTTTGCGTTGTGAAATTTTCCCGTTAATTGATTATTGTCTAAAGTTCTCATGATTTCTATGTTTTATTGATTGATGATTAATTGAAGTAAGTCTTTTTTGTCGGTATTAGTGGTAACGACGTTTACTGTTCCATGATTCGCCTTTTGAATGCGTAAACTTACTGGATAACTGATTGCTGTTTAAAGTTCTCATAATATGATGTTTTATTGATTGAATTGTACTGTATAGACGAGCAAGTTTCAAGATTGTTACAGTACTGTGTATAACATAATAGTAGTTTAACAGATTTTAACGTTTTAGATAAAATATTGTATTGGCTAAGAATGTAGAAGACTAGAGGGTTTTGGTGAAAAATTGCTATATGTGGTAGTGTGGTATAAAAAAAAATAATTTTTTTTGAAGGTTGCAAAGTCTAGAAAAAATTAATAGTATTTAAAACATTATTGTCTATCCTATTTTTAATAGTGCTTAGTTATTTGATCTAAGTATTCATTTGGAAAATTTAGTTTTTTGGCTAATTCATGGAGTAATTTTGCATATAACTGATTTGTCCCCGTAAGTAGGTCTGCAGAAAGAATATAACAAGTTGCCATAATATGTTCATTTGAGTCAGTGATAATTTCTACTATTTCAGGTTTATAATTCGAAACACTTTTTTCAGAATATAATTTTATAACCTCTTCATTATCCATTTCCATCATAATACCATAAGCTCTCCCATTATCACACTTAATTAATGAAGCTTTATTTCCAATTTTCAATGTGTAATCTTTTAAATATCCTTTTCTCGGATTAGAAGGGTTTATTCCTTTTTTTGCCAAAGTATCCACATCCATAAATAAACCGTAAAAAAATACATTCATAATATTTTATTAATGTTAATGACTCCCTAGATACTGTAGTTGATTTAGTTATATAAAGTTAGTCAATCATATATAACTACTCTATTTTCTGAAATTTTCATCTCTTTATATTTTTACAAAAAATTACAACTTCGTGATTATGATTATTTGTGTAAAATTGATTAATTTGAATACTATAATCAATTAGGTATACTATTTGCAGCATTCAAAAAAAGAACTATATGTATAACCCTATGAGAACTTTATTGCTAGTTGTTGTCATGCTTACTTTTGCAGGTAATGTATGGGCTCAAATTGATAGTCAAGAAGCCACGATTGTTATTCCTGCAGAAGATACAAACGATCCAGACAATAGCCCTTCTATCGATATTAAGCCTATAGAAAATAAGGGGCTCAGTAATGTCAATAAGGGAACAGTTAACGGACTATCAGTACCTAACAACAGTAATTTAAATACAAATAAGGAATCATTTTCCATGTATAGTGAAAAGTTTGCTGATCCAGGTGAACAATATATGAAACGCCTAAAAAATCATTTGCCTAAGTCAGAAGAAGTAGAGCGTGGAGCTATGGGTAGTACTACCAATCAATATTTCGGAGATGTAAGAAGTCGTTCAGTATTTGTTAATATTGTTTATCGTGATCATGAGTATCCAGATGGTGATAGGATTCAAGTGTTGGTCAATGATGAGATTATACATCCTAATGTTTTACTTATGCCTGATTTTAGAGGTTTCAAGCTAGATCTTAAAAGTGGTTTTAATAAAATTGATTTCTTAGCATTAAACCAGGGAGAATCTGGTCCAAATACAGCAGAGTTTCAAGTAATAGACGATAATGGAAATGTTATTTCAGCCAATAGATGGAATTTATCTACTGGAGTGAAAGCTACGGTAATTGTCGTTAAAGAGTAGTTTATTTTTGGGCAGTTGTTGTCTCTTTTAAAATCTTATGTTTTTTAGTAATTATAGGCTGTAAGCTATTTGACGGTTAGTTAAAAAATAAGATTTAAACCTGTAAATCAATAGATTTTACGCCACCAACTTCTAAATCGTCAAAATGAAATTCACCAATACGTACTCTTACCAACCGCAAAGTGGGAAATCCAACTGCAGCGGTCATTTTCCTTACCTGATGAAACTTACCTTCAGTTAATATAATACTTAACCAAGAGGTAGGGCCATGTTTTTCATCTCTAACAAATCTTTCAGGAATCTGTTTGGGATGGCCTTCAATCAATTGAGCTTTGCATGGTTTGGTGGTGTAGTTTTTTCCGTTAATCCCTATATTTACTCCTCGGCAGAGTTGATTAATCACGTCTTCTGTGATGATGCCGTCAACCATTACATAATATTCCTTTTCTACTTTCGAGCTTCGTATATGTTCGCTCATTTTACCATCAGTAGTAAGTAATAATAAGCCTTCCGATTTTTCGTCCAATCGTCCAATGGCCATAGTGCCATTGGGAAAATCATAAAGCTCTCCCAAAAGTTTTTTATTACGTCTTTTGTTTTGATTATTTACAAACTGACTGAGATAACCGTAAGGCTTGTAAAGTTTAAAGAGATGAGACATTAGGGGTGACCAGATTTTAATATTTCGTATACCAAATCTTTGGTAAGGACTTCTCCGTTAGCTTGTTGTCTGATTTGGTCAAAGCTAACCATAAAATTGCAACCATCTTTATACGCACTACATCCGTATGCAGTTTTTCCTTTAACAACTATTCCTTTCTTGCATTTAGGACAGGTTAATTGATCGTTGGTTGATTGATTTTCTTTGGAAGAAGGTTTTGTTTTCACACTTTCCGATTTTTGTTTCAGAATCAAATTGAATTTTTCATCGAAATGTATTGAACCATCAATTTTACCGGAATCGGTATTAAACCCTTTTAGAGTAACAGTGCTGCCTTTTTCAAGAAGTCTGATTAATTGTTTTTCGGATATTTTCTTATTCTTGAATTTAAATGGAAGCACAAAATCACACCCACTTCTAAAAGCACTACACCCATAAGCCGATTTACCTTTAAGTAAAGAGCCTTCTTCACATTTAGGACAGGTTTGTTTATCTATGCCTTCTGTTTTTTTTGTGTTAGTTTTATTTTGCGTTGTGTTTTTTTTAGGGGAATGGTTCGCGTAACTAATATTGGCTTTTACCGTTTCACTTCGAACTTCATAAACCAATCGGTCTACCATGCGCTTCATATTGTTTATGAAAGTAGCCGCATGGCATTCTCCTTTTTCAATATCCTTTAATTGTTTTTCCCAACGACCCGTGAGTTCTGCAGATTTCAAAAGTTCATTTTGAATCGTATCAATCAGTTGAATTCCCGTAGGGGTAGGGAGGATTTGTTTTTTGTTTCTTATTATGTATTTACGCTTAAAAAGTGTCTCGATAATGCTTGCTCGCGTTGATGGTCTACCAATACCATTTTCTTTCATGAGTTCCCGCATATCATCGTCATCCACTTGTTTACCTGCAGTTTCCATAGCACGCAAGAGAGATGCTTCTGTAAATTGTCTAGGTGGTTTGGTTTCTTTTTCTAAAAAAGCAGGTTCATGGGGACCGCTTTCACCTTTAGTAAAAGATGGGAGGATATTACCTTCGTTTTTATCTTTATTTTCTGTTTGAAATACGATACGCCATCCTGGTTTTAATATTTCCTTACCGGTAGTTTTAAAAGGGACTTCTCCAGCTTGCCCTAATACTGTGGTATTGGAAACTTCACAATCGTCATAAAAAACGGCTATGAACCGCCTAACAATGCTATCGTAAACCAAACGGTGGTTTTCGGGCATATTAATTTGAATGCCAGTTGGGATAATGGCATGGTGATCAGTCACCTTTTTATCATTGAATACTTTCGAAGACTTTTTAATTTTCTTATCCAACAAAGGTAATGTCAATTCTCTATAAGGTGTTAATTGGCCCAGTATACCTGGTACTTTAGGGTATATGTCCGAAGGAAGAAAAGTAGTATCTACACGAGGGTAGGTAACCGCTTTCTGCTCATACAATCGTTGAACGATTTTTAAGGTTTCATCTGCGGAGTAACCAAATTTATTATTACAATGAACCTGCAAGCCTGTCAGATCAAATAACTTTGGTGCATATTCTTTCCCTTTTTTCTTACTAATCGAAACAATTTCAAAAGGATGCTCCTTAACCGTATTTGCTAGAATTTCACCATCTTCTTTTTTAAAGAATCGTCCATCCTCATAACTAAAACGCGTGTCACGGTAAATGGTTTGTAGTTCCCAGTAGGGTTGTGGCTTAAAGTTTTCAATTTCTTTGTAGCGTTCAACAACCATAGCTAGTGTTGGAGTTTGAACACGACCTATGGATAAAACCTGTTTGTATCCACCATGTTTTACGGTATAAAGCCTTGTAGCATTAATACCTAATAACCAATCACCTATCGCTCGGGAAAATCCAGCATAAAAAAGGTTATCATAATTAGCTGAAGGACGTAGATTGTCAAAGCCTTCTTTAATGGCTTCAGTAGTTAACGACGATATCCATAAACGTTCAATTTTACCAGTATATCCAGCTTGATTGATAACCCATCGTTGAATAAGTTCTCCTTCTTGACCGGCATCGCCACAGTTTATGACCACTTCGGCTTGTTCAAACAATTTTTTTACAATGTTGAATTGTTTTTTTATTCCAGAATCATTTACCACCTTGGTCTGAAATTTATCTGGTAGCATTGGGAGGTTATTTAAATCCCAACTTTTCCAATATGGTTTATAATCCTTAGGTTCAAATAAACTACATAAATGCCCAAAAGTATATGTGACAGCATAGCCATTACCTTCAAAATAACCATCACGCTTGGTATTCGCTCCAAGGACTATGGCAATTTCGCGGGCCACACTAGGCTTTTCGGCAATGCAAACTTTCATGGGGATAAGTGGTTGTTTGATTTATTACAAGGGTGCAAAATAAAGAAATTTTGAGATACAATTGGCTTAAGTCTTTTTGAGTTAATATAAATGAAAGATAGATATTACAATGATTAATATTCAATGTTTTCAAGGCTTAAAAAAAGTTGATGTTTGTGTGTGAGAAATCTTGTTTAGGATATAAAGGGTTATAACGTGCATATACAATTATATAACTTTCAATGACCAACCATGTTTGAATTTACTGTAGTTAACTACGTTATATTAATTAATTACTACTACAACGGTTAGGGGTAAATGACTATTAATGAGTTGTTAATCCCTTGTTAAGTCAAAGTCTAAGCCTCATGGCTGCTCGTATATTTAATAACCATTAAAAATGGTGAAAATTTAAATTAACCTTAAAAACTTTTTAGATTATGAATTCAAATGTTTTTAAAACAACAATGTTAGTAGCAGCTTTTCTTTTTTGTGCAGGAGCTTTTGCACAAGATAAGATGAAAGCAGACGTAGCTTCTTTGGAAGACAAGTTCAAATCATTGGATGTTAATGCCGATGGAGCTTTAGACAAGGCTGAATTGGCAGCTGGAGATCATGCAGACTATTGGAGTCAACATTTTGATGAAGCAGATGGTGATAATGATGGACGTATTACTGTAAACGAGTTTGTTGCTTACAAGAAAGAAAAAATGAAAGAAAAAGAGGATAAGGAAGCTGGCTATTAAACATGCATTATAAACTAACTATAAAAAAAGAGCTGGATTACACTAGCTCTTTTTTTTTGTTGAAAACTTAACAAAAGTAACATACTTTTCTTGTAACTTTATTAGGCTATTTTTAACATAGAATACCATTAAATAAAAGCAAATGAGTGAGCAAGTAAAAGCCTATGGTGCTATAAGTGCTGATACAGACTTAAAGCCCTTAGATATTATTCGTAGAGAAGTTGGCCCAAATGACGTAAAGATTGAAATTACTTATTGTGGTGTATGCCATAGCGATATACATACAGCAAGGAACGACTGGAAAGGATCTGTATATCCAGTAGTTCCTGGACATGAAATTATTGGCCGAGTGGTAGCAACTGGTAATGATGTAAGTAAATTTAAGGCAGGCGATTTAGTTGGTGTAGGATGTATGGTTGATTCTTGCCGTAATTGTGATTCTTGCGAAGATCACCTTGAACAGTTTTGTGAAAATGGAGCAACCTTTACTTATAATAGTGAAGATAAACACTTAGGGACACGAACCTATGGAGGATATTCAACTTTAATTGTGGTTGATGAAGCTTTTGTTTTAAATATTCCGGAAAACCTTGATGAAAAAATGGTAGCCCCACTATTATGTGCAGGGATTACCACTTGGTCACCATTGCAACATTGGAATGTTAAAAAAGGGGATAAGGTAGGTGTTGTTGGTCTTGGAGGTCTTGGGCACATGGGGGTTAAGTTTGCCAATGCATTAGGAGCTCACGTTGTTATGATAACTACTTCTCCCAAAAAAGCTAAAGACGCAAAGGATTTAGGAGCACACGAAGTACTTATTTCTAAAAATGAGGAAGAGTTACAAGAGCATAAAGGCACGTTTGATTTTATTCTTAACACAATACCTGTAGCACATGATATGGATCCATATATAGCTCTATTAAAGCGAGATGCTTCAATGGTATTAGTAGGAGCTGTAGAACCGCTTAATCCTTTTCATGGAGGTGGATTAATCTTGGGAAGAAAACGAATTGCCGGATCTTTAATAGGAGGTATAAAAGAAACCCAAGAAATGCTTGACTTCTGTGGTAAACATAATATTTTACCCGATACAGAATTGATTAACATGCAGGATATTAATGAGGCTTATGATCGTGTTGTAAAATCAGATGTCAAGTATCGTTTTGTAATAGACATGGCTTCTTTGAAGTTGTAAAAGCATTTTCCATTAATCTTTAAATTAAAAAGAGCGGCCAAGCCGCTCTTTTTAATTTATTGTTGCATCTTCAAATAATAATCTGCGGAGTGTTTACCAGAACCATAGACCAAAAAGAAAATACATATGGCAAAAACTGATAGTGCCATAAGAAAGTTACCTGTGTTCATTTCTCCAACCAAATTAACTATAATGGCTCCAAGTAAAATTGGTAGTTGTGCAATTACAGCCCATCTGGTAAGCAATCCAAAAGTAATAAGTAATCCACCAATAAAGTGAGCAGGAGCTACATAATGAATGGCCATCATACTACCTGTCCAGTTTTGGAGCGGTTTTATAAGGTCAATCAATATCTGGCTATTAGCCATAAAACTAATACCTTTGATGAACAAAAATATTCCCAAAGCAATACGCAAAAGGTCTAATGGTACATAGGTATGGGCGTTGGCCCATTTGTTAAGCGTTTTGATTGTTCCCATAATAGTATTGATTTTTAATACTTTAAGGTACAAAAAAATGCTTAGCATGACAAATTATACCTGTAATACACCTAGATTAAATGGTTTTTCAATTGGGGCATGGTTGGCAGCTTCTATCCCCATTGAAATCCATTTTCTTGTTGATAATGGGTCAATAATACCATCTGTCCATAATCTTGCCGCAGCGTAATATGGAGATACTTGGTGGTCGTAGCGTGATTTAATTTTATTGAATAATTCGGTTTCTTTTTCTTCAGTAATGGTTTCCCCTTTAGCTTTAAGGGCTGCAGTTTCAATTTGCAATAACACTTTGGCAGCACTATTACCGCTCATTACTGCAAGCTCTGCACTTGGCCATGCAGCAATAAGTCTCGGGTCGTAGGCTTTTCCACACATAGCGTAGTTTCCAGCGCCATAACTGTTACCCACTACAATAGTAAATTTAGGAACTACAGAATTGCTTACAGCATTAACCATTTTGGCTCCATCCTTAATAATTCCACCATGTTCACTTTTACTACCCACCATAAATCCCGTTACATCTTGAAGAAAAATCAAAGGTATTTTCTTCTGGTTGCAATTGGCAATAAAGCGTGTGGCCTTATCGGCAGAATCACTATAGATAACGCCTCCAAATTGCATTTCTCCCTTTTTATTTTTTACTATTTTACGTTGGTTGGCTATAATGCCCACAGCCCATCCATCAATTCGAGCGTAACAGGTTATTAGGGTTTGACCATATCCAGCTTTGTATTCATCAAATTCACTGTTGTCTACCAAACGTTTTATGATTTCGTACATATCGTATTGATCAGCTCGACTCTTAGGTAAAATGCCGTAAATGTCTTCAGGGTTATCTATTGGTTTGGCAGAATCTATTCTATTGTAACCAGCTTTTTCAAAATCACCTATTTTACCTACTATATTTTTAATGGTATCCAGAGCATCTTTATCGTCCTTGGATTTGTAATCTGTCACCCCAGAAATTTCACAATGTGTTGTGGCCCCACCCAAAGTTTCGTTATCTATTGTTTCGCCAATAGCAGCTTTTACCAAATAACTACCAGCAAGGAAAATACTTCCAGTTTTGTCAACAATTAATGCCTCATCACTCATAATAGGTAAATATGCCCCACCTGCTACACAGCTCCCCATAACAGCTGCAATTTGTGTAATACCCTTACTACTCATCACAGCATTATTTCTGAAGATACGACCAAAGTGCTCCTTATCTGGAAATATTTCGTCCTGCATAGGTAAATAAACCCCAGCACTATCTACTAAGTAAATAATAGGTAAGCGGTTTTCCATTGCAATTTCTTGTGCCCGTAGATTCTTTTTACCTGTAATCGGGAACCAAGCGCCAGCCTTTACGGTGGCATCGTTGGCAACAACAATACATTGTTTTCCTTGAATATGTCCAATCTTAACTACTACACCTCCAGAAGGGCACCCACCATGTTCTTGATACATCTCTTCGCCTGCAAATGCTCCAATTTCTATACTCTTACTGTCATCATCAAGTAAGTAGGCAATCCGTTCACGTGCTGTCATTTTACCCTTACTGTGCAATTTTTCAATTCGCTTTTTTCCACCCCCAAGTTTAACCTCGGCTAGGCGTTTTTTTAAATCTGAAAGTAGGAGTTTGTTGTAGTCTTCGTTTTTGTTGAAGTTGATATCCATAGCTGTTTTTTTTGATAGCCGCTAATGTACGAAAGTTTATAAAAATTAGACAAGGGTTCTTTTATAGAGCTTAAGTGGGTAGGAGGTAAAACTTATAAAAAAACGAGAGTAGTTAAATAAAAAAAGGACGGAATTATCCGTCCTTTTTTTATTATTGAAACTTATATTCTTATTTTAGGAATAGTGCTTTTTCTATTTCCCAAGCAGGAATTACAAATCCAATACCTTCAACTCCAAATCCTTGAAGTTTAGCATTAACAACACCAATAAGTTCACCAGATTTTCCAATTAATGGTCCACCACTGTTTCCACCATTAACACTAGCATCTGTTTGGATATAGTTTTCTCCTTCGTTTGTTCTAATTCCAGAGATAATACCTCTACTTAACGATTGACCTAACTCTATAGATTTAGGAGTTCCGATAGCGTAAATCTCCTGACCAATTGAATAATTTTTTTCAGAAGTTAAGGTAAACGTGTTATTAAAGTTGTGTTCAATCTTTAAAAGGGCTAAGTCTTTATCTCCATTTTGTCTAACAACAGTAGCTTTTAAAGTCTCTCCTTGATTAGTAATAACTTCAACCTTCTCAGCATTGGCAACAACGTGAAGGTTTGTAACTATATATCCATCAGTACTTACAGCAAGCCCACTTCCGTGTCCTAAATCTGTTTTAATGGTTACGCTCGATCCCATAGCTTCCTCTATTGTTTTAGGAGCTTTTCCTTTTGTAAGAGCTATGTATTCAAATTTAATTTCCTCATCATTACCTTTGTCCAATAGATCTCTAACTTTTTTATCATCAATAAAATCTAAAAACGAAGCGGTAATTGCATCGTTAAGACAGCTTAAAGCAACATCTTCCGTAAATTTAAAATCACCAGAAGTTCCTTTTACGGATTTTTCATATTGTACTTGTTCGTAAATATCAGTCAACTCCCATTTAATGGTTACATCGGACATTAGATATCTTGGAGTGAACTTACCCAATCTGTCATAGATTTTTTTGAATTCAATCTTCTCAATAGTAGCGTTGATATACTTAGAGTTACCACGTTTCTTTAAAATCGTACCAGTCGTGTCTGTATAATGATATTTTACCAATATGTCGTTTAAAGTGCTGGTAAAAATTGAATTATCAAATTCTATTTTTTCATCATTAGTCTCTATTTCCTTATACTTCTTGGTTTTCTTCTTTTTGAAATGCTTCTTTTTAACTAAGTTGAATTTGAAGTCTTCTTCATCAACGTCAAAAGCAGTGTGTTTTACATAAACGTATTTTTCGTTTTCTCCACGATTGGTGATACTTTGGTCTTTTTTCTTTACATACAAATCCCTTTTGTAATCACGTGTTTTCGATGATGCTGCATCCAACGCAGGAATGTAGTACATGATTACAAAGCCCCAACTAAGATAGTGAAGTGGAGATATATTTGTTTGGTGATATATCTCATAAATGTCTTTATACCCCTCACGTTCAATTTTCACTTGTTGAACTCTACCATCCCTTGGCAATTTAGTTGTAACCGTTTTTCCTGTTCCGGCTTCTTCACCATTAACAAAAACTTTTGAGTCACTGGAGTGAGTGTGAATTCTAACCTTTTGTTGTTTACCATTAAGGATAGTTGCACAACTGGTCAACATAATGGGCACTATTAGTGCAAGACTAATAAAGCGTAGATGTTTTTTCATTTAGTTTAGTTTAGTTTATTATGTTAATAAAGTGCTAAAATAATATTTTCCCACCAAGTTAAAAGGAAATTTCATACGAATTAATTTTCATGGATTTATTTTCCTTGGAAAATAAATTTATTTGTGTTATTTTTGAAGATAACATAAGGTTTTGATTATGAAAAGTATAGTCTCTTTTGCAGGAAGCATTAGCAAAAATTCAATCAATAAACAGTTGGTAAACTATGCAGGCCAATTTGTAAACATAGGACAGGTAAAACTACTGGATCTTAACGACTATGAATTGCCCCTTTTTGGTGTTGATCTTCAAAATGAAAAAGGAATTCCAGATAATGCTTATCGTTTTCTCAAAGAAATACAAAGCGCAGATGGAATTATTCTGTCGCTAGCAGAGCACAATGGAGCATATACTACTGCGTTTAAAAACATTTTTGACTGGATGTCTCGTATCGATGGTAAATTATGGAATGAAATTCCTATGCTCTTGATGGCAACCTCTCCCGGACGCCGAGGCGGGGCCAGTGTGTTGCAAATAGCTAAAAACCGATTCCCGTATATGGGAGGTAATATAGTTGCAGAATTTTGTCTTCCCTCTTTTAATGAGAATTTTAAAGGAGGTAAAATTATTGATAAAGAATTAAACACTGCATTAAAGATATCAATTGAAACATTTAAAGAGGCTATATAGTTATGGAAATTAAGCATAAGCAATATGGGAAGAAGGGAGCTGTGTTTATAGAACGAAATAAAGAACTATTAGCAGAGATGGTTTATTCTATTTCTGGACCCGAAAAGATAATAATAGAGCATACCGAAGTAGGAGATGAAATTCGAGGCCAAGGAGTGGGTTATCAGCTTCTAGAATTTTTAGTGGATTATATGAGGGAAAACAATATTAAAGCAATCCCACTTTGCCCTTTTACTAAAGCAGCTTTTAATAAGAAGCCGGAGTACAGGGATCGACTTATATAAACTAAAATTTATGCCATGAAGCGAATAGACGAGGAGTTAAACACAAGTTTTAGGAACAAGTATGTTGAAGCATTCATTAATTTAAAGTATACAGTCTCTTGGCTTGAAAATATAGAAACAGAGTTTTTCAAGCCTTATAATATTTCACCTCAACAGTATAACATTTTAAGGATTTTAAGAGGGGCAGGGAATCGTTTAAAAGTTCAAACTGTAAAGGAAAGGATGATAGAGCGCTCGCCAAATGCCACTCGTTTAATGGACAAGCTTTGTGATAAAGGATTAATAGTTAGGGAGCGCTGTGAGGATGATAGAAGGGTTGTGTACGTTGAAATTACATCTAAAGGAAAGGAGTTGTTAAAGGAAATAGATATTGATCAATTAGAAGAAAGTATAAATGGGATTTCTGAAAAGGAAGCCGAAATATTAAGTGTCTTACTAGACAAGATTAGAAATTTTAAAAATTAGATTTAAATGAAAACCATTATACATAAAGCAGAAGACAGAGGTCATGCAGATCATGGCTGGCTTAAGGCCAACCATTCGTTTAGTTTTGCGGGCTATTTTAATCCATCAAAGATACACTTTGGAGCATTACGTGTATTGAATGATGATACGATTGCTCCAAATATGGGGTTTGGGGAACATCCTCATGAAAATATGGAAATAATCACTGTACCATTGCAAGGAGTATTAAAACATAGAGATAGTATGCATAATGCTTGGCAAGAGGTAAAGCCAGGAGAAGTGCAGGTCATGTCAGCTGGAACAGGAGTTTATCATTCGGAAATCAATGGATCTCGTGATGAGAGTTTAAAGCTATTTCAAATCTGGATTATCCCAGATAAGCAAGGTGTTGAGCCAAGATATGATCAGAAAGCATTTGAAATCAATGAAAGAGATAACCAATTACAGGTTTTGGTGAGTAGTATGGATGATGGCCATAACGGGAGTTTGAGGATTCATCAGGATGCCATTTTATCTAGAATCAATTTAAGTAAAGACAGCGATTATGATTATCAAATCAAATCGAAAAATCATGGCGTTTATGTTATGGTCATTGATGGGAATATTACTGTTGACAACCAGGATTTAAAAAAACGAGATGCCATTGGAGTTTGGGATGCAGAGAGTTTTAATATTCAAGCTAAAGGGGATTCACAAATATTGTTCATTGAAGTTCCTATGCTAATTTTATAGCAAAATACTGATAATGACTAATTAAACATAAAAGCACCTTTGTGGTGCTTTTTTTATATAAATGTTCGATATTTGTGCTTCAATATAAAAAAGGAAATAAAACCACTTAAACCTATTGAAATTCAATAAACTAAGTAGGTAAAAGAAACAGTGTTATGGCAATGAACAAGAATACAGTACTGGCATGGGCCACATTCATTATGATATTATCAGGTATCGGTTTAATTGCTTTGGGAGCTTTTGTGTATGATGATGTTGCCGGTTGGGGATTTGGAGCAGTTGGTATTGGCTTCTTTGCAAATGCATGGGTGTTTAACGCATTAAAAGGACGTGTATAATGAGCGACGACAAGAAAGTTATTTTTTCAATGTCTGGAGTAACAAAAACCTTTCAAGGTGCTAATACTCCAGTTCTTAAAAACATTTATTTGAGCTTCTTCTATGGAGCTAAGATTGGGATTTTGGGACTTAATGGTTCAGGTAAATCCACATTATTGAAAATCATCGCAGGTGTTGATAAAAACTATCAAGGTGATGTAGTATTTTCTCAAGATTATACTGTTGGGTATCTTGAACAGGAACCAAAACTGGATGACAATAAGACCGTGCTGGAAGTTGTTAAGGAAGGTGCAGCAGAAACAGTAGCTATTCTTGATGAATACAACAAAATAAACGATATGTTTGGTCTTGAAGAAGTTTATTCAGATCCAGATAAAATGCAGAAGTTAATGGATCGTCAGGCCGTACTTCAAGATAAAATTGACGCTAGTAATGCTTGGGAATTAGATACCAAACTTGAAATTGCTATGGATGCTTTAAGAACTCCAGATCCAGATAAGAAGATTGGTGTTCTCTCAGGTGGTGAGCGTCGTCGTGTAGCATTGTGTCGTTTATTGCTTCAGGAACCAGACGTGTTATTGTTGGATGAACCTACAAACCACTTAGATGCCGAGTCGGTACATTGGTTAGAGCATCACTTAGCACAATATAAAGGAACTGTAATTGCTGTAACCCACGACCGTTATTTTTTGGATAATGTAGCGGGTTGGATATTAGAGTTGGATAGAGGTGAAGGTATTCCGTGGAAAGGAAATTACTCATCTTGGTTAGATCAAAAGTCTAAACGTATGGCTTTAGAGCAAAAGCAAGCGAGCAAGAGACAAAAGACATTAGAGCGTGAGTTGGAATGGGTAAGAATGGCACCAAAAGGACGTCAGGCAAAACAAAAAGCCCGTTTGAACAATTACGATAAATTAATGAGCCAAGATCAAAAACAACTCGACGAAAACCTGGAAATCTATATCCCTAATGGACCTCGTTTGGGAACAAATGTTATTGAAGCTGTAGGTGTAAGCAAAGCTTATGATGACAAGTTGCTTTATGAGGATTTGAATTTTAAACTACCTCAAGCTGGAATTGTTGGTGTTATTGGGCCTAACGGAGCAGGTAAGACCACTATTTTCAGAATGATTATGGGAGAGGAAAATCCAGATAAAGGAGAATTTAAAGTAGGAGAGACGGCCAAGATTGCTTATGTAGATCAATCACATTCTAATATAGATCCAGAAAAAACCATTTGGCAAAACTTCAGTGATGAGCAGGAGTTAATTATGATGGGTGGACGCCAGGTAAATTCACGTGCTTATTTAAGTCGTTTTAATTTTTCTGGAAGTGAACAGAACAAAAAGGTTAATTTGTTGTCTGGTGGTGAGCGTAACCGTTTACACTTAGCTATGACACTTAAGGAAGAGGGGAACGTTTTACTTTTGGATGAGCCAACAAATGATCTTGATGTAAATACATTGAGAGCTTTGGAAGAAGGTTTGGAAAACTTTGCTGGATGTGCTGTTGTTATTTCTCACGACCGTTGGTTCCTAGATAGGATTTGTACCCATATTCTAGCTTTTGAAGGAGATTCGCAAGTATATTTCTTTGAAGGTAGTTTTAGTGATTATGAAGAAAACAAGAAAAAGCGTTTGGGAGGTGATTTAATGCCTAAACGAATTAAGTATAAAAAGCTTGTTCGATAGAGTTAAAAAAAATGCCGGGAAATTTACCCGGCATTTTTTATGATTTTTTCTCATACATGTGGTTGCTTCCTAAATCTGGGTGTTTTTCTTTTTCAAAGCCATCCAGAGAGTGTAAATTACTTATACGATTGTTTTCTACTTTGAGCTTGTATGTTTTAATAGCTCCCGAAATAAGCAAGATTAATAAAAAGACTATTGAAATGATAAGCATTGTGGTGATGGCATCAATATCCTTCACAGCAGGATGGGGTTTAACAGTTAGCATTTGGGGGGATTTTAAATGTTAATAACAATTTAAAGATACAGTTTCGCAATTGTTATGCAAGAAAAAACTGTATTATTTTTTTGAATACCAGTCTAATAGAAAAACTTTGATGTCTTTATTGTTATTATTGACAATATCTCTAAATGTATTAACATCACTTAAACCATCAGCTCCTCTGTAATGATATGGGTAAACAACTTTTGGTTTAAATTCCAATACAGCATCTGCAGCCGAATTGACCGTCATTGTATAGGGTAGGTTCATACAAACAAAAGCAATGTCTACATCTTTTAGTCGGCGCATTTCAGGAATATCTTCGGTATCTCCAGAAATGTATATGTTTTGTCCTTTCAAGTGAATCAAATAGCCATTACCACGACCTTTAGAATGAAACTTTAAAGCTTCTTCTCTTAAGTTGTACATTGGTATTGCAGTAATTTCAAATTTGTCATGAATCTTTTTAATATCATCATTATTCATGACTATAATGTTTTCTGAAAAATTTGAAGGTATAAGATCAGCAACTGCTTGTGGCACCATTATTGGAATATTTTCGAGGCTTAAGGCTTTAAGTGTCTCTAAATCATAATGATCACCATGTATGTCAGTTATCAATACTAATGTTGGACGTTTCTGTCCTGAAAAGGCTTCGGTTCCACCTACAGGATCTATGTAAATAACATCGTCTCCTTTCTCTAAAACCATAGTGGCATGGTTAATTGGAAAAATTTTTAAATCAGAATCTTGAGCTATTACATAATTATTAGTGGATTTGTCCTCAAGTTTACCTAAGGAGTTTTTATTTTGTTTGCAGCTAAAACAAATTATGGAAGAAATGATAATAAAACTTAGTAGTCGTCTCATGATAAATTTTTATTTGATGATATACTAAGTTAGTGATTTACAAAAAGCTATTTTAAACTCAACCTCATTTTAATGTTACCTCTTACATATGGTGAATGAGTTTCGATTGGTTCTTCAACGAACCCGTATTTACGATAAATGTATATGGCATTTTTTAGTTTGGTATTTGAATATAGTAAAAGAGAACTGTATCCTTTATCTCTTGAAAAATCTATAGAATACTGCATTAATTGTTGACCTATGTTTAGTCCACGATGCTTTGGAGCTACCGCCATTTTTGTAAGCTCAAGAATTCCAATTTTATTGGTTGGCATTAAAGCAACCGTTCCAACAATTTCTCCGTTATACTCGGCAAAAAAAATGTGACCGCCTTTACTAATAATATGTTTATCAGGATGGCTTAAAATTTCTTTATCAAATGGTTCTACATGAAAATAGCTTTCTAGCCATTCAATGTTCAAATCGTAAAAATCCTGGGCAAAATCACTTTTATAAGGTAAAATTTTAATTTTCATGAGCTCTGATAAAATCGGTTATTAAATATGTTATGAGTTTGCCAACTTGGCTTGAAGTATCTAATGTTGGGGCTGCTTCACAAATATGAAAGTATTTTACGTTTGGATGTTTGCCCATAAAATGGACAAACTGTCTAGCCTTGGTTGAGCTAAATCCACTTGGAGTCATAGCACTGCTAGGTACATTAATAATAGCATCGCAATCTAGTTCAAGGCCGAAGGGAGCATTACATACATGGTCAAGACCTCGGCTTAGTTCTGAATTGAATTTTAGTTCTTCACGTACTTTGATAGCCTCAAAAGTATTGTAAGCAATGGCTTTGACTTTGTCTAATGTTTTAAAAATGGTCTGGGAGGTATAGTTTTCATGAAGTCCAAACATAAAGTATTGCTTTAAAAAACCTTCAGCATATGCATATGAGAAGCCATTTCCACTATGGCGGCCTTCTTCAGCACGAAAATCTGTATGGGCATCAAAATTAATCGCATTAATTGGGCTATTTAGAGCTAATGATGCTCCTTTGATATTTCCATAAGAATTATTGTGGCCTCCACCAACAATAATTGGAATTTTACCAGCCTTTACAATTTGATATATTAGGTGACTTACCTGTTTATCTATTTTTTCAACAAGTTTTCTGGCTTTTTGAAGATCTTTTTTCTTGTTTGCGTCAAGTTCTCCAATTTTTTTAAGGTATTTTTCAAAATTTATATGGCCGAGAATTAGAACTTTTTCAGCATGTGTTAAATGATTATTTTGAATATTTAACAAAACTTTAAGACATGCTTCCCAGGCAGTCGAAGTCCCTGTTTTTCCGAGG
Organism: Mangrovimonas aestuarii; assembly: GCF_028767185.1. GTDB lineage: Bacteria > Bacteroidota > Bacteroidia > Flavobacteriales > Flavobacteriaceae > Mangrovimonas_B > Mangrovimonas_B aestuarii. The sequence goes on along the minus strand of NZ_JARACK010000005.1, from coordinate 110,217 downwards.
TTTGAGAAAACGCCTACATCTTCAGGCAACCCTACGATAACATAGTCGACATCTAAACCTACAAGTTGTTCGTATATATTTGTGACATTGGATAATGTTTTTACTTGTTCCCCAAATTTAGTTTCACCGGGACGTTTGTTGATTAAGGCTTTTAAGTTGCTATTGGTAAGTAATACAAGATTATCCATTTATTATTTAATAATTTTAGTTTAAAAGTACATTATTTAGTTCTGTTACATTTTTAAAATGTAGCTATTTATATGTAAAATTAATAATTAACTCAATCTCTAAAAAACGGAATATTTAAAACTAGTAATTATGGAAAACAGTAAAAGCAACACAGGTTTAAAAGTAGGTTTAGGTATAGCCTTGGCTTTATTTTTAGGAGTGACCTTTTATACCACTTCTCTTTATAACGAAAAGAAGAAAAATGAAGCTAAATTAGTTGCTGAAAAAGAATTGATTTTAAAAGACTTAACTAATTCTTATGATCAATTAAAGAAGGCAAATGATGATAACGAAATAAAAAATGCGAAACTTGAAGAGGCCCAATCAAGAATTCAAGGACTTATAGATTCTTTGAAAATTTCCGAAAATAACGTTCAAAGTTTATGGAAATATAAACAAAAATACATTTCGTTACAGAAAGAGATGAATGCTTTGCTAGATGAAAACGAGACTCTTAAAATAGAAAATTCATATTTGGCAGCTACCTTGGATAGTACCAATATGAATCTTGAAAACCAGAAAATGTTTAACGATTCATTATTGGTACAAAATACAGCTTTGGCAGAAGTCATGGAGAATGCAGCTGTTTTAGGAACAGTTGGGTTAAAAGGTTTTGGCGTTATTGAAAGATCGTCTGGAAAATTGGTGCCTACAGAGCGTGCACGTCGTTCAGATAAGATCCGTGTATGTTTTACCGTAGCAAAAAATAATTTGGTTCAAGCTGGTGAGCAGGAACTCTACGTTCAAGTTATTGATCCAAAGAATAATATTTTAGGTGCTAATGAACAGGTTGCTTTTGATGAAGAGACTTTAAATTATAGTGTCATTAGCAAGTTTAACTATGAGAATGCAAATCTCAATGTTTGTGAATTCGTTACTACACAGGCAGAAGAGTTTGAGAAAGGACGTTACATTGTAAACGTTTTTAATGAAAAGCATTTGGTATCAACTTCCGAATTCACATTGAAGTAAGCCAAATTGATAGATTAAATAAGAATAAATTATCACAACTAAAACCCCGTAAGCATAAAACTTACGGGGTTTTTATATTATATAATTTCACCGTTGATGATAACTTTTTCTAAGTGGTTATCTCCAAAAGCATAAGGTAAGAAGTTGTAACTAGGTATTTCTTTAGTAATTATAACATTTGCTTTTTTTCCTTTTGTAATACTTCCGTAAGTATCACTAAGTCCCATTGCATATGCTCCATTTAAGGTAGCTGCGTTAATTGCTTCCTCTGGTGTTAGCTTCATCTTTATACAAGCGGTGCTTACTACAAAATTCATGTTTCCGCTAGGGGTAGATCCTGGGTTATAGTCTGTTGCTAATGCTAAAGGTAATCCAGCATCTATAAGTTGTCTTCCTGGTGTGTATGGAATGCTTAAAAAGTAAGAGCAGGAGGGAAGAGCTACTGAAATTGTGTTACTTCCTTTTAAGGCTTCTATATCATTAGCGTTCAATTCTTCCAAATGATCAACAGATAAGGCATTATGCTTTACCCCTAATGCAATTCCTCCGAAGGCATTAAATTGGTTTACGTGAATTTTAGGTATCAGTCCATATTGAGCACCAGCTTCCATGATAGCTGCTGTATCTTCTAGGTCGAAATACCCTTTTTCGCAAAACACATCAATATAATTGGCAAGGTTTTCTTCAGCTACTTTAGGTAGCATATCTTCAATGATGTGCTTTATATATGCAGATTTGTCATTTTTGAATTCCTTTGGAACAGCATGGGCACCTAAAAATGTTGCTTTTACAGGAATATTGAAATTCTCTTTTATTCGTTTGATTACACGGAGCATTTTTAATTCGGCTTCAGTGGTAAGGCCGTACCCGGATTTTATCTCCAAAGCGCCTGTTCCCATTTTCATAACCGCTTTTACTCGTCCTATGGATTGCTCATATAAATCATCTTCTGAAGTATTCTGAAGTTTTTCAGCAGAATTCAAAATACCACCACCACGATTGGCTATCTCTTCATACGATAATCCGTTTATACGATCTACAAATTCCTGTTCACGGTTTCCAGCATAAACAATGTGTGTATGGGAATCGCACCAGGTTGGCAGGACTATTTTACCAGATGCATCGATCACTTCGTTTGCCGATTGATTGGTAAGCTCCTCCATCCTTCCATAATCTACAATGGTATCGTTTTCAATTCGCAAGAAGGCATTTTCAATATAGGGAAGGGTTTTCATTTCTTCTCCACTAAGTACTCTTACATTGTTTTCCCTTATTTGTATGAGCTGTTTTATGTTGGTTATAAGTAGTGACAAAATAAAATTGTTTTAAGTTTAAATATTCAACACAAAAGCGCCAACTAAACAAGATGGCGCTTTTTGAAATATATAATCAAGTAAGTTTTAAATCGCTTATTTCAAGCCGCCAACCATATCTTCTGGTTTTACCCACTCGTCATATTGTTCGGCTGTTACATAACCCAATCGAATAGCTTCTTCTTTAAGGGTTGTTCCGTTTTCGTGAGCTGCATTTGCTATTTCTGCCGCTTTGTAGTAACCAATTTTAGTATTTAAAGCCGTAACCAACATTAATGAGTTGTTCAATAATTGTTTGATAACTCCATGATTCGGTTCGATTCCTATTGCACAGTTTTCTTCAAAACTAACACAGGCGTCACCAATCAATTGAGCAGATTGTAACAGGTTAGCGGCCATCATTGGCTTGAACACGTTAAGTTCGTAGTGACCTTGAGTTCCTCCAACAGTTACAGCAACATCGTTACCCATAACTTGAGCACATACCATAGTAAGCGCTTCACATTGAGTTGGGTTTACTTTTCCTGGCATAATAGAACTACCTGGTTCGTTGGCTGGAATAATAATCTCTCCAATACCACTACGAGGACCAGAAGCCATCATACGGATATCGTTAGCGATTTTGTTAAGCGCTACCGCCAATTGCTTTAATGCACCGTGAGTTTCTACAATAGCATCGTGGGCAGCAAGTGCCTCAAATTTATTTTCAGCAGTAATAAATGGTAGCTCTGTAAACTTAGCGATGTACTCAGCCACAAGCTTGTCGTATCCGTTAGGTGTGTTCAATCCAGTACCTACAGCAGTACCTCCAAGAGCCAACTCACTTAAATGAGGTAAAGTGTTTTTCAAGGCTTTTAAACCATGGTCTAATTGAGAAACATAACCAGAAAATTCCTGACCTAAAGTTAAAGGTGTAGCGTCCATCAAATGTGTACGCCCAATTTTAACTACATCTTTAAATTCCTGAGCTTTTTTGTGTAATCTATCTCTAAGCTGCATTACTCCTGGAATGGTCACTTCAACTACTTTTTTATAAGCAGCAATATGCATTCCTGTAGGGAATGTATCGTTAGATGATTGCGATTTGTTTACATCGTCGTTAGGTTGGATGGTTTTTTCTCCTTCACCTATGGTTTTACCGGCTAGTTGATGAGCACGGTTGGCAACCACTTCGTTAACGTTCATGTTACTTTGTGTTCCAGAACCTGTTTGCCAGATAACCAAAGGAAACTGGTCGTCGTGCTTTCCTTCAAGAATTTCATCACAAACTTGTGCAATTAAGTCACGTTTTTCAACTGGTAAAACACCTAATTCACAGTTAGTATAAGCAGCGGCCTTTTTTAAGTAAGCAAAACCGTAAACTACTTCTAAAGGCATAGAAGCAGGAGCTCCTATTTTAAAGTTATTTCTTGAACGTTCGGTTTGAGCTCCCCACAATTTATCTGCAGGAACTTTAACGTCGCCCATAGTGTCTTTTTCTATTCTATAGTCCATATAGTGTTTTTTTTAAAGGAGAGCAAATTTAATGTTTTTAGGGGTCTTAAAAAATCATTAGATAGCCTTTTTAAAATGAAATATTCATTGTTTTTCTAATCAGCCTTAATACTCACGATTTGTTAATCTGTTTATTTTTAAAGTGTAAGGATGGAGAAGGAATACCGTAAATTCTAGTTGTTAACAAATCTTAATTTAGGTGTTGTATAACAGAAAGTATTGCATTATCTTTGACGGCAGTAATAAAAGCAATTACCAATCATGTTTGAATTTGATCAATATTTAGGATTTTTAGCGTTTTTAACCATTTTAACCATCGGATTTTGGTTAATGATTTTCTTGTTAACTTTTGTTGTTCCTTATTGGATAGGTGGAGCACTAATTGAAAGATTTAAGGAAATGCGTGAAGAGCGTAAAGCAAAGCGTCAGCAGGCTTAATTCTAAATTTCATTATATACAAAAGGAAGCTATTATAGCTTCCTTTTTTTGTTTTATAAGTTTATTATTCAATTGGATTTCTAAAGGAATAATTTTAAAAAATAAAAACGGAAACCAATAACGGTTTCCCTTTTTATACTTGTTGGAATAAGGTTTAATTTTATCCGAAGTCCATGTCATCTCCGTTACCTCCTCCATTGTTTTGTCTATCACGACGTCCCTTACCATTTTTAGGCTGGTTGAAGCGGTATATAAATGATAGAGTAAATTGACGTTGTCTCCATTGGAATTCACTATCAGACGAAAAGTCATCTGTTAAAGTATAGGATTGTCTCTTTCGTGTGTTAAACAAATCGCTGACATTTAAAGATAAGGTTCCTTTGTCTTTAATTATATCTTTACTAAACGCCATATTCATGCTGAATATTCCCTCAGATTCTGTTATTGCATTTTTTTGTGGGCCTGAGTAGAATGCTGAAGTCTGCCATTGTACAGAAGCGGGAAGCGTTACTTTAGAGCTGAATCTACCAAACCAACTTGTGTTTTCAGCTCCATAATCCACACCGTTAAATTCTCCGTCGGTTTCAGATCTAAATAAGTTGAAGCTACCATTAAACCTTAATTTCTTTGTAGGGTTGTACATTAAGCTGAACTCACCACCGTAGCGGTTGTTTGTCGAAAGGTTTATAGGAATTGTTCTAATAATTTCAACATCATTGGCATTGAACACACCAGTTCCTTCTTGAATTCTTTCAAATGAATTGGTTTCATGCTGAAAATAAACTGAAGTAGATAGTGTGATTTTTTTCCATTGTTTTAAATAGCCTAAGTCAAAAGCATTAGCATAAGCAGGGTTTAGATTAGGATTTCCTTGCCAAACATTGGTGTTACTTGACCTTGAAGGAAAAGGATTTATATACCATCCACGAGGACGGTTAATACGTCTATTATATCCTAATGAAATGTTTTCTTCTTCACCTAATTCGTAAATCAAGTTTGCAGTAGGGAAAAGACCTAAGTAGTTTTTGTCAAAATCAGATACAACATCAATAGCAAAATCGGCATCATCACTGTAATCCAATTGTCCTTTAAGGTTTGTATTTTCCAATCTTAACCCTAACAAGAAAGAGAATTTACCGATTTTATTTCCGTATTGTGAATATACGGCTGTAATATTCTCATCATAGGTAAATATATTATTGAGGTCAGTATAGGGTAAATATTCGTTTGTGTTAATGTTTAAAGTATCCAAATTGTAATCGGTAACCTCTCTTTCGTAGTTTCCTCTAAAACCAGCTTCAAATTGAGCATCTCCCATTGGGCGAACATAATCGGCTTGAATAAGGTATTCAGTTTGCTTTTCTGTTTCGAAAATTTTCTCGATTGGGAGGATTTGATTTTCAAAACCGGGTTCGTTTGGAATGGAACTAATTATAGTTGGTCTATCTTCTAAGTCGTATGAAAACTGAAAGTCTGCAGTTAATTTATGGCCTTCATTGTTGAAATTGTTGATATAATTTAAAGAAGTCTGATAACTGTTGTCTTTTTCTTTTTCAGTTTGGTTTCTAGGAGTTACTCCTAAATACTCATCCTCAAAATAAGCTTCAGTTTTATTAGTTGTAATATCTTCATCGTCTCCCCAACGCCCAAAAATACTTCCTGTGATTGAAGATTTTTCAGTTAGGTAATATTCCATTCCAAAATTTGTATTGATACCAGTCCTTAACCTGTCATAATCACGATCTTCAATTGTTCTGTCAACAGTCACAGTTTCTCCAAAATATCGATTATCAAAGTGAGCATTACCTAAAAATTTTCTGTAGTATAATCCGGTGGTATTAAAAATATTGAATTTGTCAGTTCTAAGGTTAAGGTTTACAGTAGCAGAGTGATTGTCAGGAATTCCTGTGTTTAGGGATATTGATCCGTTAAACCCTAAAGTTTTTTCTTTTTTTAGAACAATATTAAGTATTCCAGCGGTACCCTCAGCATCGTAACGAGCAGATGGACTAGTAATTACTTCAATTCGTTCAATAGCTTCTGCAGGAATTTGTTGTAATAAATTAGTATCTCCAAAACCAGCCATCGCGGAAGGTTTTCCATTTATCAATATACGTACGTTTTCATTTCCTCGGAGACTTATAGCTCCTTCCACATCAACATTCACAGAAGGTACGTTGGCCAAGGCGTCTGTTACCGAAGCACCTTGGGTGGTGAGGTCTTTACCAATGTTATATATTTTCTTGTCGAGTCTGATGTCTACAGTGGTTCTTTCGGCAACAATTTCAACTTCATCAAGCGACGCTAAGTCTATTTCCAGTTTAACGGCTCCCATTTCATAATCCTTTTGAAGAGAAATATTAGGGAGTTTTAATGTTTTAAAAGATATATATTCCACAGAAATATCGTAGAGACCCATTGGAACCTTGATATTAAACTTACCATTTTCATCTGTAATAGATCCTGTGGTAGTTTTATTTTCTTTTTTATTGAAAAATGCTATGGTAGCATATTCAAGAGGTTGATTGGTTTCTTTATCTAGTACGGTTCCTGATACCGTGACTTGTTTCTGTGCCCATGAAGATAAGCTACAGATTAATAAAGCGAGTAGAGTTAGTTGTTTTAGGTTCATGCAATTTTTTTCAAGTGAGACGCCAAAAATAGAGGATGGTTTATTCCTTCTTGGTTAAAGCTTTGTTAAATAGATGTGGTGTGGGGTTTACTGTGAAATTCCTCTTTTTGTTTTTGAATATTTTAGGACTTATTTTTTTGTAATACAACACATTAGGGTATGCGTAGGAATAGTTTTATATCTTTACCATGTTTAATCAATAATTTCTAAACCAATGGGACAATATGGAAGTAAAATAACGAAACAAGAAGCTAGAGACTTAACTAATAATTGGCTTGGAGGAGGTCATAATCTGACATCAGTGACATTTGATATTAAAAGGCTTATAAACTATCTTTCTGAAATGGAAGAAAAGGGTGCGAATAATGTTATTGTATTCTTTGGAAGGAAAATGCCTAATCAAGGGCCGCCAGAAGAAACTGTTGTTTTTGCGCCTGCCATTGGCAACCCGGAATTATTAGATGCGCCTCCTTACAATGAAGGAGGTGGAGGGAACCTAAAATATAACATATAATACAAGACTTACTTGGTGAATTAAATGTTTAATTTTCCATAGTTAAATAAAAAGCTCCAATTAGGAGCTTTTTTGTTATATAATACTATTTATTTTTTCTGGCGGTCTTCCTATTACGGCTTTTCCTTTGTTTACTACAATAGGCCTTTCAATAAGTTTTGGATTTTCAACCATAGCAGTAATTACTTCTTGGTCGCTTAAATCTTTCCCTTTATAGTTCTCTTTCCAAATAGTCTCGTTTTTTCTAACTAAGTCTATTGGTTTAATGTCAAGTTGTTCAATAATGTTGCTTAATTCATTAACGTCCAATTGAGAGTCTAAATACTTCACAATTTCGAACTCTTTCCCCGATTCTTCTAAAATACTTAATCCTTGACGTGATTTACTGCAACGTGGATTGTGATATATGGTAATCATCTTACTTTATTTTATAAGGTGTTTTCTGTTTCTTTTTGTCCCATCATCATGAGGTATGCCTTCAGGAATTCTTCAATTCCACCGTCCATAACCCCATCAACATTTGCTGATTCATGACTTGTTCTTACATCTTTTACAAGTTTGTAAGGGTGCATAACGTAATTCCTTATTTGGCTTCCCCATTCAATTTTCATTTTCCCAGCTTCAATATCGTCTCGAGCTTCCTGCTGCTTTTTTAACTCTATTTCATAAAGCTGAGAGCGAAGCATTTGCATGGCGCGTTCACGGTTATCATGTTGTGAGCGTGTCTCTGAACATGAAATTTGAATGCCTGTTGGTTTATGGGTTAATTGTACCTTGGTTTCTACTTTGTTTACATTCTGCCCCCCAGCACCGCTTGATCGAGCCGTTGTGATTTCAATGTCGGCAGGGTTGATTTCAATTTCAATAGTATCATCAACCAAAGGATAAACGTATACGGAGGCAAAACTAGTATGACGTTTCGCATTACTATCAAAAGGGGAGATACGCACCAAGCGATGCACACCATTTTCACCTTTTAGCCAGCCAAAAGCAAAGTCGCCTTGTATTTCCAATGTTACGGTTTTTATACCGGCAACATCCCCTTCTTGGTAATTAAGTTCCTTGACTTTGTATCCGTTTTTTTCAGCATACATTAGGTACATACGCATAAGCATACTGGCCCAATCACAGCTTTCTGTACCACCGGCACCTGCAGTAATCTGTAGAACAGCACTCATGTTGTCACCTTCATCAGAAAGCATATTTCTAAACTCAAGGTCCTCAACAAAAACTATGGTTTTTTTATAATGCTCTTCAATTTCTTCTGCTTCTGCATCTCCTTCTTTGTAAAAATCGTAGAGAATTTCAAGCTCATCAATAAAGTTTTTGGCCGTTTTGTAATCGTCTACCCATTTTTTCTTTTCACGTAGACTTCGCATAACTATTTCAGCAGCCTTAGAGTCGTTCCAAAAATCGGGAGCAAAGGTTTTTTCTTCTTCGTTTTGAATTTCGATGGTTTTAGCATCTACGTCAAAGATACCTCCTTAACGCACCAAGGCGTTCAATAAGATCTTTTACTTGATCTGTAGTTATCATAAAGTGTAATTTTTAGCAAAAATAGCATATAAAGACCGCGAATGAAACAATTGTTTCCATAATTTAGGGCTTTAAAATCGTTTGACATGATAATAGATTTAAGGAGTGATACCATAACCAAGCCAACAAAAGGAATGTTGGAAGCGATGATGCAAGCTAAAGTAGGTGATGATGTTTATAAAGAAGATGAAACGGTAAACATTCTAGAAAAGAGAATCGCAAAAATGTTCGGAAAGCCAAAAGCTCTTTTTTTTCCTAGTGGAACTATGGCTAATCAAACAGCCATAAAGCTTCATACAAACCCTGGAGAACAGGTAATATGTGATAAATATGCACATATTTTCAATTATGAGGGAGGAGGAGCTTCGTTTAACAGTGGTGTGTCTTGCAGGTTAATAGATGGTAATCGAGGTATGTTTACGGCTATGCAGGCTGAAGAAGCTATTAATTCACCTGATTTTTACCATAGTCCATTGACGAGTTTAATTGCAGTTGAAAATACTACAAATAAAGGTGGTGGCGCTTGTTGGGATTTGAATGAACTTAAAGCCCTGAAAACTATTTGTGAAAAACATGGTTTAGGGTATCATTTGGATGGTGCGAGATTATGGAACGCTCTGGTGGCTAATGCTGAAAGTGCTAAGCAGTATGGGGAGTTGTTTGATACTGTTTCTGTTTGTCTAAGTAAGGGATTGGGATGCCCTGTAGGATCTGTTTTAGTGGGGAACGAAGATATTATGGAAGGTGCTATCAGGGTTAGAAAAATCTTGGGAGGAGGAATGCGACAGGTAGGATTCTTAGCTGCAGCCGGACTATATGCATTGGATAATCATATTGTTCGTTTGGCAGAAGATCATGGCAAGGCTAAAGACATTGCTGAAGCTTTAAAAAAACTTCCATTTGTAGCTCATATTGATCCTGTTGAAACCAATATAGTTATTTTCAATCTCGATAGCAATTATAATCAACAAGCCTTTTTAAAAATGCTGGATGATAATAAGATAAGAATAAGCAATATGGGGCAGGGAAAATGGCGTGTGGTTACTCATTTAGACTATACAGATGAACAACATCAACAATTTATGGATGTTTTGAGTGGTTTGTAAAAACAAAAAAGAAGCATCATGAGCTTCTCTTTTTGTCTTCTTGTATCTATCGTCCAGAGTCAGCTTACTTAAACATATCCATTCCTGGGATGTTCGGCATTCCCTCCTTAGCTACGGCAGCAATTTCAGTTTCGTTTACTTGAGTTGCTCTTGCAATTGCTTTATTTAATGTAAGAATTAAGTAATCTTCAAGTTGCTCTTTATCTTCTAAAAGTTCGTCACTGATGTTGATTGATCTGATTTGTCGGTTGGCAGTTAAGCTGACTTCCAATAAACCATCGTTGCTTTTTTCATCAATAATTACGGTATCAAGACGTTTTTTTGTTTCTTCTACTTTTTGTTGGGTTTCTTTAATCTTACCCATCATGCCCATAATATCTCCAAACATAATTTTAGGTTTTAATGATTCGGTACAAAACTATTTAATTTTATACTTTTGACGGCATTTAATTCAATTTTAAACAATCAATATTCTTGAAAACTTTGACTCAAATACCAAAGGCGGATAAAAAACCAAAAGTATTACGTGTTCATGATCATGAACGCATAGACAATTACTATTGGTTGAATGATAGGCAGAATCAAGAGGTGATAGACTACCTTAATGAAGAGAACGAGTATACGAAGTCTTGTTTGAAACATACAGAAGAATTACAAAAGTCGCTTTTTGAGGAGATGAAAGGACGTATCAAGGAGGATGATACTTCTGTGCCGTATTTGTTGAATGGATACTGGTATATTACCCGGTATGAAAAAGGAAAAGATTATCCTATTTATTCAAGAAAGAAAGGTAGTTTAGATGCTGAAGAGGAAATTATGTTTGATTGTAATGAAATGGCCAAGGGTCATTCTTATTTCAAACTGGGCGGAATCTCGGTTAGTCCAGATAATACATTGGCTAGTTTTGCAGTTGATACAGTTAGTAGAAGACAGTATACTATTTACATCAAGCACCTTGCTACCGGTGAGGTTTACCCAGATAAAATAGTTAATACAACAGGGAGCACAACGTGGGCGAACGATAATAAAACGCTATTTTACACTAAGAAGGATAGAGTAACTTTACGCTCACATAAAATTTTTAAACATCGTTTAGCAACTGATGCCAAAGACGATGTTTTAGTTTTTCATGAAAAGGATGATACTTTTAATTCTTTTGTTTATAAAACAAAATCAAGAAAGTATATTGTAATAGGTTCTTCGAGTACTTTAACAACAGAATATCGTTTTTTGAATGCCAATACACCTGATGGTAAATTTACAGTTTTTCAGGAGCGTGAAAGAGAGCATGAATATTCTATTGCTCATTTTGAAGACCATTTTTATATTTTAACAAATAAGGATAAGGCAGTTAATTTTAAGTTGCTTAAAACATCAGAAAAACAAACTTCTAAAGAATTTTGGGAGGAAGTTTTACCGCATAGACAGGATGTTTTGTTAGAAGATATTGAAATTTTCAAGAATTATCTTGTAGTTAGTGAACGCGAAAATGGTTTGAATAAAATCCGCATTATGAGTTGGGACGGTAATGAAGATTATTACCTGCCATTTGAAAGTGAAACTTATACAGCTTATACTGGAAATAACCCTGAGTTTAACAGTGATGTGTTGCGATTTAGTTATAACTCTTTAACTACTCCAAGTTCGGTTATTGACTATAATTTTAAGACCAAAACAAAAGACGTTAAGAAGGAACAGGAAGTTCTTGGAGGGAAGTTCGATAAGAATAATTACACTTCTGAGCGTATTTGGGCAACAGCTGCAGATGGTGTTAAAGTACCAATTTCATTGGTTTATAGAAAAGGAGTGAAATTAGATGGTACTGCACCGTTGTTTCTTTATGCCTATGGATCTTATGGGTCGACTATAGATCCCTATTTTTCCAGTATTAGACTTAGTTTACTCGATAGGGGATTTATTTATGCCATAGCTCATATACGAGGCGGAGAATATTTGGGTCGTGATTGGTATGAGAAAGGTAAGTTGTTGGAAAAGATGAATACTTTCACCGATTATATTGATTGTTCGAAGTATCTAATTAATCAAAAATATACATCGGCAGAACATTTGTATGCCTACGGAGGATCTGCAGGAGGGCTTTTAATGGGGGTTGTAGCTAATTTAAGTCCTGAGCTTTACAATGGTATTATTGCTGCTGTTCCCTTTGTTGACGTAGTGACAACAATGTTGGACGATACCATACCATTAACCACAGGAGAGTATGACGAGTGGGGTAATCCAAATGATAAGGAATATTACGATTATATTCTGATGTATTCTCCGTATGACAACGTTAGAAGCGGACCATACCCTAACATGTTAGTTACGACGGGGCTACACGATTCTCAGGTGCAATATTGGGAACCTGCAAAGTGGGTAGCTAAGCTCAGGGAATTTAAAACAGATACAAATAAGCTATTATTTCATATAGATATGGATTCAGGGCATGGCGGAGCATCTGGGCGTTTTGAGAGCCTTAAAGAGGTGGCCATGGAGTATGCCTTTTTGCTAGATTTGGAAGGAATTGATAGCTAATTAAAAAAAATCATTATTTTTGCAAGGTTTTAGTTACTTTTATCTATAGAAGTAAGTACCTCTAAAAAACACTTATGGGACATAACAATCAAGTTTTTGATAACATATTAGATTTAGTGGGAAATACGCCCCTAATCAAACTAAACAAAATTACAGCTCCCTTCAATGGCAACTATTATGCAAAAGTAGAAGCCTTTAATCCGGGACACTCTTCCAAAGACAGAATAGCACTTTACATAATAGAACAAGCCGAAAGGCAGGGTATTATAAAACCTGGTGACACAATCATAGAAACGACTTCTGGAAATACAGGTTTTAGTATTGCTATGGTTAGTATTATTAAAGGTTATGACTGTATTTTGGCGGTAAGCTCGAAGTCTTCGGCAGATAAGATTGATATGTTGAAGACAATGGGTGCTAAAGTATATGTATGTCCTGCACATGTAAGCGCTGATGATCCAAGATCGTATTATCAGGTAGCCAAAAGATTGCATGATGAGATTAAAGGGTCTGTTTATATCAATCAGTACTTCAATCAATTAAATATAGATGCTCACTACAATTCAACCGGACCAGAGATTTGGAAACAAACCGAAGGTAAAATTACTCATTTGGTAGCTTGTAGTGGAACAGGAGGAACTATTTCTGGTACGGCTAAATACTTAAAGGAGCAAAATCCTAATATCAAAGTAATAGGTGTAGATGCTTTTGGATCAGTTATTAAAAAGTATCACGAAACAAGAGAGTTCGACGAAAAAGAAATATACCCATACCGAATTGAGGGTTTAGGTAAAAACTTGATTCCTTCAGCTACTGATTTTGACATGATTGATGAATTTGTAAAAGTTAGTGATGAAGAAAGTGCTCATACAGCTAGGCATATAGCTAAAACAGAAGGTTTGTTTGTTGGCTACACCTCTGGTGCTGCCATGCAGGCGATAAAACAGCTTAATGAGGCTGGCCGTTTTGGTAAGGATGATTTAGTAGTCGTTGTTTTTCCAGATCATGGTTCACGATATATGAGTAAAATTTATAGTGACGAATGGATGAGTGACCAAGGCTTCTTCGATACAGTTAATGCAGAAGCAGCAGAGCGTATTCAGTATATTAACGAGTAATTAAAAACTCTAATGTTCAGGAAGAGGCTTTACGTTTTAATAACGTAAATCCTCTTTTTGTTGTTAATAATAGTACGTTAAAGCATTATGTTAATTAAGATATTTGTATAATTTTGCATCAAATTAAAAAGAATAATAACTTACATGAAAGATTTATTTGAAAAGATATACAGAGATAAAGGACCTTTAGGAAAGTGGGCTTCTCAGGCTGAGGGGTATTTTGTGTTTCCTAAATTAGAAGGTCAAATCTCTAATAGAATGAAGTTTCAAGGAAAAGATGTTATTACCTGGAGTATCAATGATTACTTAGGTTTAGCAAACCACCCTGAAGTACGTAAGGTAGATGCAGAGGCTGCTCAACAATATGGGTCTGCATACCCAATGGGAGCGAGGATGATGTCTGGTCATACTGATCTTCATGAAAAGTTACAAGATGAATTAGCTGATTTTGTTAGTAAGGAAGCAGCTTATTTATTGAACTTTGGTTACCAAGGAATGGTATCTACTATTGATGCTTTGGTTTCTAAAGATGATATTATCGTATACGATGTAGATGCTCATGCTTGTATTATTGACGGTGTGCGTTTGCACATGGGTAAGCGTTTTACTTACAAACACAATGATGTAGATAGTTTAGAAAAAAACTTGGAGCGTGCTACTAAAATGGCTGAGCAAACTGGTGGAGGAATCTTAGTGATTTCTGAAGGTGTATTCGGTATGCGTGGTGAGCAAGGTTGTTTAAAGGAGATTGTTGCTCTTAAGGAGAAATTTAACTTCCGTTTATTGGTTGATGATGCTCACGGTTTTGGTACATTAGGTAAAACTGGTGCTGGAGCAGGTGAGGAGCAAGGAGTACAAGATAAAATTGATGTTTACTTTGCGACTTTTGCTAAATCATTAGCCAGTACTGGTGCTTTTATTGCTGGAGATAAAGAAATTATCGACTATTTAAAATATAATCTACGTTCTCAAATGTTTGCTAAATCATTGCAAATGCAATTGGTTGTTGGAGCATTAAAACGTTTGGAAATGTTGCGTACAATGCCTGAGATTAAAAACAAGCTTTGGGAAAATGTAAATGCATTACAATCTGGTTTAAGAGATCGTGGATTCGATTTAGGAACAACTCAAAGTTGTGTGACTCCAGTTTACTTAAAAGGTAGTATTCCTGAAGCGATGGCTTTGGTTAAGGATTTACGTGAGAATTTCGGAATTTTCTGTTCTATCGTTGTGTATCCTGTAATTCCAAAAGGATTGATCTTGTTAAGAATGATTCCTACTGCTACTCACACAATGGAAGATATTAATGAAACTCTGGACGCATTCTCAGCTATCCGTGAACGTTTGGAAAATGGAACTTATAAGCGTTTATCTGCTGCAGTTGCTGCTGCAATGGGAGAGTAAACATTAGTAAGATATAAAATTAAAAACCCACTTTTTTTAAGTGGGTTTTTTTATGTTTTTGTTTAAATGGATTTCTTATAGGTTCTCCTTCTTTTAGTGATAGGCGAGTTAAAGTTTTTCCATAATTGATGGATTGCCATATTTTCGTCTAATTCTGGAGTGCGTATGCAGCGTTTAACCCCACTTTTCTTGAACGATTTGTAATATTCGTTAAAAATTAATGCAGTTACCCCTTTGTTTTGATACTCTGGTCTTATACCAATAAGGTAAAAAACAGCTTCATCGCTGTGTTTTTTTGCTTTTAACAAGTGATAGAATCCAAAAGGAAATAGTTTTCCGTTTGCTTTTTGCAACGCTTTTGAAAAAGAAGGCAACACTATCGAAAAAGCAATGATATTATCATCTTCATCCAAAACAAACTTGATATATTCTGGATTTACCATAGGGATGTACTTCTTTTTGAAATAGGCCTTTTGGTCATTAGAAATAGGGACAAAAGAAGCAAGTTTGGCATAAGTTTCGTTAAACAGATCGAACATCTTATCCACATACGGAATAACTTCATCTGTACTTGTAAAGTTTAACGGTCTAATGCCGTAACGCTTGGAAATTAATGGCACCATTTTTTTGTATACTTCAGGTTTAACCTGATCTACGTCAAAATAGCCCTCAATGAATTCCTTTTGCTTTACATAACCCAACTTTTCTAAGTGAGTGACATAATATGGGTAGTTATACCAGGTAATCATAGTACTTAATTGATCATACCCTTCAGTTAGCACGCCCACTTTGTCAAGATTAGAAAAGCCCATAGGGCCTTCAATGAATTCTAAATTATGAGCATGACCGTGTTCTATAACTTTATCGAGAAGAGCTTTGGTAACTTCAATGTCGTCTATAACATCAAACCAACCAAAACGCACCTTTGGTTCTTGAGCCTTAACTTCGGTCCAATTAATAATAGCGGCAATACGGCCAACTATTTTATTGTTCTTATAAGCTAAATAAAAGGTAGCTTCTGCGTGTTTAAATACTGGGTTGATATCTGGATCGAAACTATCAATTTCATCCTTAATAATTGGTGGCACCCAGTATTTATTGTTTTTATAAAGTTCAAATTGGAATTTAACAAAAGCTTTAAGCTCTTTTTTTGTGTTTACTTTTTTAATGGTGATCATGAAACAATCTCTACATTAATCTTTTAGCGTTAAAAATCTGTGTTTCTCTGTGGTTGTGGCTCTGTACCGCTTCCACGTTGTTTATTGGCGCGACGCTTAGCTTCTTGGTCGGCCGAAGTATTATTATCTACTTTATCTTTATGAAAATCTAAACGGTATGACACGCCTAGACCTACGTTGAAAACAGATGGTGTGTCCTTTGTATTGAACGTAAGAGAAGTGTCCAATTGTAGGTTTCTATTCCATAGGTAGGCACCTCCTAGACGAAATAAATTATCGGCATAAAAATCGCTTTTAATACCTTGGGTTTCTCCAAACGCTACCCATTTTGCGCTAAACGCTTTGGTAAGTGTGAAAATATACTGGAAGTCAGATTGGTCTGTTCCAATTCTATCCATTACGAGGTTCATAACAAAAACCCATCCACTAGGAAAATTGTTTTGGGTGGCTAACATAATTGTTGGGCTAAAACCTTCAATGCCTGCTGCAGTGTATGGATTGTTTTTTGAATCGAAATTAGCCCCGGCATAAAGGCTGATGGCAGGAATTAAATCTTTCCAATGAAAACTGTGGTTGGCATTCCAGCTGTACAAGTTTGGTTTTTTGTCTTCAAGCCCCTTGTAAGGGTCATAAACCAAATATTTAGCACCTATAAGAAAATGTCTAAAATTAGAACGGTCGTTTTCGAATGGTATTGACGAACTATAAATCGTTTCTGTATCATTTTGATAATTTCCTTCAACGATAATTTCCAGTTGCTCGAATAACAATCCGTAGCGAAGTGCAAAATCCAATCCAAAACCTTTAACTTCTCTTTCAAGCGGAGTATGTTCTTCTTTAAGATACTTGGCCCCAAACTCACCTTGAATGACATTTGTTCCTACAGAATATGCACTTCTAGAAACACCTGGTCTGTTTGAGTTTATAACATCGGTATATTGTCCATATGATATAGTGCAAAACAGGAGGAAGGCCAGTTGCAATAATTTAGTGGATAGCTTCATAATTCAAGTTATGGTTGTTAGCTGGGTAACTATTGGTGTAAATCACTCAATAGGGTTAAGCCCAAAAGGAAATTCAAATATATTGATTTTATATATTTTTTATAATTAATCAGTCTTTTTTAAGAGACGAGAATCGTAATTTTGTCTAAAACAAATTTTCATGCTACAATACGCATCGGTACAAGGTTTAGCAAGAACCATATTAATAGTTTTAGCAATTTATTTTTTGGTGAAAATTTTAGCCAGATTGTTTGCTCCCGTATTGGCTCGATATGTTATTAATAAAGCGGGAGAGAAGTTTGGGCAGCAGTTTCAGCAGCAATACCAACAACACCAATCTCAGAATAATAGCAATGAGGGTGAAGTGACAATAGATAAGATGCCCAACAGCAAATCGTCAAATAAAAATGTAGGGGAATATGTAGATTACGAAGAAATTGACTAATTTTCGCATTCATTTCGTAAAACATTTTCATGCAGTTTTCATTTAAAAGAATACTACCGCACCTACTTGTACTAGTAGGTTTTGTTTTTATTTCATTAGCCTATTTTAGCCCCGTACTTCAAGGGGAATCTATTTTCCAAAGCGATATAGTTCAATATATTGGAATGTCCAAACAGCAAACCGATTTTAGGGTTGACACTGGAGAGGAAACCTATTGGACAAATAGCGCTTTTGGAGGAATGCCAACTTACCAATTAGGGGCAAAATATCCACATAATTATATTAAGAAATTAGACCTAGCGTTAAGGTTTTTACCACGCCCTGCAGACTATCTGTTTCTGTATCTTTTAGGGTTTTATTTATTGATGCTGACCTTAAAGGTAAATTTTAAGTTGTCTGCGTTGGGAGCTGTAGCCTTTGGGTTTTCTACATACTTAATAATTATCTTAGGGGTTGGGCACAATGCCAAGGCACATGCTATTGCATATATGCCTTTGGTTATAAGTGGAATTCTCTTGGTATTTCAAAAACGTTATTTGCTTGGGTTTTTAGTTACAGCTATTGCTATGGGATTAGAGCTATGCGCTAATCACTTCCAAATGACTTACTACTTGTTGCTTCTGGTAATTGTTTTGGGGATAGTTTATTTGATCGATGCTTATAAAAAGAAAGAATTAAATCACTTCTTTAAGAGTGTAGGTGTATTAATAGTTGCAGTGGTTTTGGCACTTGGGATGAACGCTACAAACATTATGGCTACCCAAGAATATGTAAAGGAAAGTACCAGAGGGAAAAGTGAGCTTACTATTAATTCAGATGGCAGCCTTAAAGATGTAACAAATGGCTTAAGTCGAGATTATATTACTGAATACAGTTATGGTATTGTTGAGTCACTAAACTTGTTTATTCCTAGATTTACTGGTGGTGGAAACCATGAGGATGTTGGGAAAGATTCTGAAACGTACCAATTTTATCTAAAACAGGGAGTACCTCCAGTACAGGCTAAAGAGTATGCTAAGCAAACGCCAACATATTGGGGGAATCAGCCCATTGTTGAAGCTCCTGCTTACATAGGTGCAGTAGTACTGTTTCTGTTTGTGCTAGCTCTTTTCCTTGTAAAAGGAAGAACGAAACAGTGGCTTGTAGCAGGAACAATTTTATCATTATTGTTGTCGTACGGTAAGAATCTAGGTTTTTTAACTGATTTGTTTATTGATTACTTCCCTATGTACAATAAGTTTAGGGCAGTGAGTTCCATTCAGGTAATTCTGGAATTGTGTATTCCAGTACTAGCAGTCATGGGGTTGGTGAAACTATTCAGTAAGGAAACATCAGAATCAAATAAAATTAATGCTCTTAAATGGAGCACTATTATAACAGGAGGGGTGGCATTATTGTTTTTGGTGCTTAAATCAGCTCTTTTTGATTTTGTAGGTGGCAACGATGGTTATTACCGTCAGGCTTATGGACCAATGTTTATCGAAGCTCTAAGAGCCGATAGACAAAGTATGTTTACAAGTGATACCATACGTACATTGGCATTTGTTTTGTTCGCAGCTGGGTTGATTTTTGGATACTTAAGAAACAAATTAAAAAGTGAATGGACAATTATAGGGCTTGGTGTTTTAATCTGTATCGATTTGATAGGCGTAGACCGACGTTATGTAAATAATGATGATTTTGTTCCTTCTATTCAAATGAATAAGCCTTACCAAGCTAATGCTGCTGATATACAAATTCAAAAGGATACGACACATTTCAGAGTACTCGATCTAACTTCAGGAGCGGCTAGGGCGTCTTATTTTCATAATTCTCTAGGCGGGTATCATGCGGCTAAAATGAGGCGTTTTAATGAATTAAATGATTTCTATATTTCCAAGAACAAAATAGAAGTCTTGAATATGCTAAACACAAAATACATCATAGCTCAAGAAGAGGATGGAACTGTCTTTCCATATGTTAACGAAGAAGCTAATGGTAATGCATGGTTAGTAGAAAATGTAATTGAGGTGACATCAGCAAATGAAGAGTTATTGGCTTTAGATACACTTCAAACTAAACGTAGCGCAGTTGTTTTTAGAGGTGATAAAACCAAGAATATAGAAAACACTAAATTTAAAGTAGATTCTTCTTCAACTATTGATTTGACCATATATAAGCCTAACTATTTAAAGTATAACTTTAATAGTTTGAATGATGCGTTTGTTGTGTTTTCTGAGAACTATTACGGTCAAGGTTGGCAGGCTTATTTAGACGGAAACCCAGTAGATCATTATCGTGTGGATTATGTACTTAGAGGAATGGAAGTACCTAAAGGCAAACATGAAATAGAGTTTAAGTTTGAAGCTAAAGTTGTGCAAACTGGAAGTACACTTGCGTTAGCAAGTACTGCTATATTTGTTCTTTTAGGAATCGGGTGTGTGTTTTTAATGTTTAAATCAAAAGCCAAGCCTTAGTGCAAAAAAACATTCTCATTATCGCCTATTATTGGCCCCCAGCTGGAGGGCCTGGTGTTCAGCGCTGGCTGAAATTTGTTAAATATCTGCCTGAATTCAATGTAAATCCAATTGTTTGCGTTCCTGAAAATGCAAATTTTCCTTTATTGGACGAAAGTCTGGTTGATGAAATACCTAAAGGCTTAGAGGTGATTAAACGTCCAATTAAAGAACCTTATGGTTTAGCAGGGCTTTTTTCTTCTAAGAAAACTAAAACCATTAGTAAAGGGATCATCAGTGAGGATAAAAAACAAAGTTTCGTAGAAAAACTGATGTTATTCATTCGAGGCAATTTTTTTATTCCAGATGCTCGTATTGGATGGATTAATCCTTCTGTTAAGTTTTTAACTGATTATTTGAATCAGCACCAAGTCGATGCTATAATTACAACTGGACCACCTCATAGTGTCCATCTTATTGGGCTTGGGTTAAAGAAACGATTAGGAATTCACTGGATAGCCGATTTTCGTGATCCGTGGACAACCATTGGATATCATAAAGAGCTAAAGCTTACTAAAGCTTCAGCAGAAAAACATCTGCGTTTAGAAAAGGAAGTCCTTAATTCTGCAGATAGAGTCATTGTAACGAGCTCAGTCACTAAGAGGGAGTTTGAGGCTAAAACAAGTAAGCCTATTTCTGTAATCACTAATGGTTATGATGTTGAAAAGGTTGGTGAAATTAATCGTGATTCTAAATTTTCATTGGCGCACATTGGGTCTTTACTTTCAAAGCGTAACCCTGAGATTTTATGGCGTGTTTTAAGTGACTTGAGAAAAGAAGATGTTTCATTTTCAACTGATCTTGAAATAAATTTAGTTGGAGCCGTAAGCAATGATGTAATTCAAACCTTAAAATCTTATGGATTGATGGATTGCCTGAATGAATTTGGCTATGTAAATCATTCAGAAGCAATAAAATATCAGAGACAATCTCAGGTTTTATTGCTATTAGAAATAGATTCTAAAGATCATCAGCATATTATCCCAGGAAAGCTGTTTGAATATATGGCTTCACACAGACCAATACTTGCATTGGGACCAAAGGGAAGTGATGTTGAGGGGATTCTTAAGTATACAAATACAGGAGCTTATTTCCTATATAATGATTATGATGCTTTAAAATTGAAGGTTTTAGAGTATTATCATGCTTTTAAAAAGGGAGAGTTGGAAACCTATCCAATAGGTGTGCAAAAGTACAGTAGGAGAGCATTGACAAAGGATTTAGTAAATATCATGCCGTGGGTATAGTTATTAAGCAATCCATAAAAAATGCCATTATCACTTATGTTGGCTTCGGTATTGGCGCCATAAATACACTGTTTTTATTTACTAATTTTCTTAGTGATGAATATTTTGGGTTGATAATGTATATACTGTCTACGGCAAATATTTTAATGCCCTTAATGGCATTTGGAATTCATAATACCATAATTAAATTCTATACATCATTTGAAGCCGATGCGGATCGAGGGAAGTTTTTAACACTAATGGTGTTTTTGCCTTTGCTGGTAATCATTCCTTTTGGATTAATAGGAAGTTTTGCTTACAATAGTATTGGTGAATGGTTAGCTAAGGAAAATTCAATGGTCAAGGATTATACTTGGTTGATTTATGTAAGTGCAATAGCTTTAGCATACTTTGAAGTATTTTATGCATGGGCGAAAGTACAGTTACGTAGTGTGTTTGGTAATTTTATGAAAGAGGTCTTTCATAGGATTTTGATTAGCCTACTTTTGATAGCCCTTTATTTAAATTATCTAACACCAGATCAATTAGTTTATGCAATCATGGGGGTGTATGTTTTGCGTACCATTATCATGAAATTGTATGCTTATAAATTGAAGCCTCCTGTTTTTAAGTTGCTGTATACTAAAGCTTTAATCTCAATAATAAAATATTCAGGATTAATAATAATTGCAGGATCGATAGCCAATGTTATTTTGGAGATTGATAAGTTTATGATAGGCCATGTTGCATCCATAGAGAATGTGGCGTATTATGGTGTTGCAATTTATATAGCGACCGTAATTGGTGTTCCTATGCGTTCTATGAATCAAATTATGAATCCACTGACGGCACAATATTTAAATGAAAGAAATAAAACAGCTTTAGTGGATCTTTATAAAAAGAGTGCTCTTAATCTCTTTATTGTAAGCGGACTTATCTTTCTGTTGATTGTCCTTAATGTAAAGGAACTTTACGAGTTAATTCCTGATTCTTTCAGCGGTGGTCTCTTTGTAGTTTTTGTTATTGGGTTAACAAAACTTCTGGATACTTTGATTGGGAATAATAATGCGATTTTATTCAATAGTGATTATTATCGGGTGGTTTTGATTTTTGGTGTCCTTTTGGCAATAATGACAATAATTTTAAATATGATGTTCATTCCGAAATTTGGAATTGATGGTGCTGCCATTGCTACTTTTATTTCGATATTTCTTTATAATGCGATAAAAGTGATTTTTGTGTGGGAAAAATTTAAAATGCAACCATTTACATTGAATACCTTCAAGGTTGTACTTCTTATTATTGGTGTTTTTGCAGTATTTTATTTTTGGGATTTCAACTTTCATCCGATGATTAATATTGCGTTTAAGTCAACATTGTTCAGCTTGCTATTTGTGGTTGTTGTATATAAGTTGAAATTTTCAGAAGATATTACTGAGTTGATAAATAGTTTTCTTAAAAGGTAATGAAAGAGAAAATCCTGTGCTTATAAAATACATAAAGACACAGGGCTTTCCAACTAACCAACCAAAAAACTTTATTCTCTGGATTTTCCATTGTTTTTTGTTGCCCTAATTACAGTTGTTTTATTATTACGTCTAGATGTATTAGATGCTATGGAACTACCAGAATGAGAAGTATTTCTTTTAACATATGTACGGGAATTTCTGTCATTTGGTTTTTTGTAAACTTTACTTTTTTTGTGAGAATTTGAATTTCTTATATCATTACTGTTATTTCTTGTTGATCTATTTTTGTTTACTGTTCTAGTATTATTAACGTTTCGAGTGTTTGTTGTCGTTTGTTGTCTGCTGGAATTGTTTCTAGAACTAATATTGCTACTTCTCGTAGTCTCTCTACTATGGTTTGGGGCCGAAGCATAGCTTCTGTTTCTTGTCACTCTATTACCTCGTCTATTGGCTACTGCAGTTTCTCTACGGTAGTTATTGTGGTAAGGACCATTATATCTATATCTAACAGGTGTGTAATAACGTCTATATGGTTGAGTATATACAACGCAGTAGTTAGGCGAAGGAATTTTATAATGAGCATGCCATGATCTATAAACATAATAGGGATTATAACTGTTTATATAGCCAGAACAGTGGCTAAATATTCTTTTAGGAGTATAATGGACGTAAAGGCCGCCTATTTGTGATATGTAACCAAACGAATTGTAATTGATGAATACATTACCAATTCTTCTAACTCTACCATAATAATCGTAATATATTGGAATATGCTCTACCTGAATAACAGCACCAAATTCATCGTACTGAATGTATGCACCATAATCATAACCTGTGTTGAAACTGAAATAAGAGTTGGAAGTGTTTACATTAACACTCACTTGAGGTCCATAACTCTGCATGTAAAAATCAAATTGCCCGTCTGGAAATATGGCAAATTCAACACCTTGTTCTATAAAGATGAATGAGTTGCCGTACCCCCTAATGCTATTTGAAAAAGTATTGTTTTTGCTATCATCCAAATTAGCAGCTACTAATGACGAAGTTATAATTATTGTGCATAAGTAAAATAATATTATCTTTTTCATAATTTCTTGTTTTAGGGGTTGAACATGTTTATGGATAATCAACTAGCATGCCATAAAATTAACCCTTTGATTTTCAGTGTTATTTTAGAGATTGTTTTCAGTGCTGTTTTTTTATATTTTTATAAAGCACTAACCTTAGCAGAATGAATAACCAAAAGATTAACTGTAAAAACTGTGAAAATTTAATTGATTCTTCATATAAATTTTGTCCTAACTGCGGACAAAAAAATAAAGAAGATCTCACCTTAGGGGTGTTGTTTTATAATACGATTCATAATTACTTTTCTATAGACGCTCGTTTCTTTAAGAGTTTTATTCCGTTAATGACCAAACCAGGTTATGTTGCAAAACAGTTTGTTCAGGGTAAACGAATGCTCTATTTACATCCAGCCCAGTTTTATTTGTTTGTATCGGTGGTGTTTTTCTTTTTGTTTTCCTTTAAAGTTCGAGATCAGCGAATGGCGGTCGATGAAGTTCTTAAACGAACTACGGTTTTCGATTCCATTCACGGAAGTATTAATATGGATAGTTTGGATAATAAAGGAAATGTTAGGTTCACTGTCAATCAAAAGGATAATGAGCTTATAGGGTTAGATTTGAGTGATTTGGATTCATTGGGGGTTCATGGCGATACAGTTCAAAAAGATAATATTGATTTTGGTTTTGATCAATCTAAGGTAGATTCACTGATAGCTATAAATGCTGATGAAAAAGAAATATTCAAAGCTATGGGAATGACGGAGGGAGCGGGGGCTTTTCAGAGAAAACTGTTTTCCCAAATGCTGAAGTTCTATAAGCAGAGAAGCGGTGGAGCTATTTTACAAGCGTTTTATGATAGTATTCCTATAGCACTTTTTGTATTGTTGCCAATTTTTGCCTTAATTCTAAAGTTATTGTTTTACAGAAAAGGAAGGTTTGCGTATCATTTAGTTTTTAGTTTCTATTACTTTGCCTTCTTATTTACAGTTTTTAGTGTTTTACTCCTTGTAAATTTTGTTTGGGATATCCCTGGTTGGTTAGAATGGATTATTATTCTTTCCGTTTTCGCATATTTATTTTTTGCAATTAAAAAGTTTTATGGTCAAGGCTATATAGTATGTTTTATAAAAAGCGGAGTAGCCACATTTTTGTTTTTAATGATAGTATTACCATTAGCTGCTACTATAGTTGGCTTAGCTGCTTTTATGATGTATTAAGAGTTCAACGCATCAATGCAATTCAAAAAAAAATCCAGGCAATTGCCTGGATTTAAATATAAATAACGTACTTTTTATTAAAAGTATTCTTTGAGTTTGCCAAATATACCTTTAGGCTTTATTTTGAATTCATCTTCAAGTTCCTGTAATGACTTGTCTATATCGTTCACAGTGTTGAATATTTGAGCCCGTATCAAATAAATGGTTGGTATTATTACCGCCATTATTGGTATTAGATAAAGGATTTGGTTACTGTCTATGTATTTTACATCATCATTTAATACAGTGAAAATTTGGAAGCAAAACATAGATATAGGGATTATTAGAACATGATACCACCAATGCCTACAAGTAAAGAACCAAATGAATATTAGGAATAACGGAACTATCTTATTCATTAATGTCCAAGCTACAGTAAGTGCGCTTCCATAAAAATTACTCTCATAAGTAAATAAAAAAGTGTCCCAAACCTGTTGGTCAGGGACACTTTCATATAAGTAGAATAAATAAGGAGTTAAAGCTATTGAAGTAGCAATAATGCTACCAATAACTAAACTCTTTTTATCCATGTGTTGGTACTTTAATCTTAGATTTTTCGATTTGTGTGGTTTGTTGTCCATCTAAGTCGATAATATTTGTAGCTTGAGCTGTAAACAACATTCCTCCGAATATCGCAAATGCGATTAAATACTTTTTAGTTTTCATGATTTTAAGGGATTTAATTAATTAATACATCCCAAAAGTAACTAAAGAGAAAACTGAAAAACACTGTAAAATGTTAAAAAAATGTTAAAACAATGGGTTTTTCCAGTTTTAGTTACGGTTTTTACCGTAACTCTAGTTTTAATTCGATGAAAAAGATCGTTTGTACAGCTTAATATTGTTATTGATTATTGTCTATTATTTTAGTATTGAATTCCAAAAGTCTATTTCCGTCATTATCCAAACTAATAGTAATTTCATCTGCACCTAACGGAAGTAAATTTTCTATTTTTTTGGGCCATTCCATTAAAAGCCATCCATCTGAACTTAAATAATCTTCTATTCCAAAGTTGTAGGCCTCCTCTTCATCTTCAATCCTGTAAAAATCAAAATGGAAAATAGCGCCTCTTTTACCAATATATTCATTTACTATTGAAAAAGTAGGGCTGGTTACTTCGTCATTACTACCTAAGGCTTTTACTAAAGCTTTAATGAGAGTTGTTTTTCCGACTCCCATATCTCCATAAAAAAGCAATGTCTTGGATTTAGCATTATCCAATATGTATTTTACAGCCTTATCAATCTCTTTGAGAGTGTATTTCATTAGTTAATTGTGACAGGAACCAATTGCAATTATAAGCATTAATCTTATAATCCCAATGGTTTTTTTGTTAATTTCAGATAGCGGTTTATTTAGGGTTAAATACCGCAAATGGTATGATCATTTCCTCCAAAGAAACCCCACCGTGTTGATAAGTATTCCTGTAATAACTTACATAATGGTTGTAATTGTTGGGGTATGCAAAAAACAGGTCTCCTTTGGCAAATATAAACGAGCTACTCATTGTTAATGACGGTAAATGGAGCTTTTCAGGGGATTTAGCCTCTAAAACATCCTTATTGTCATAAGTAAGACTTCTCCCTGTTTTATACCTTAAATTCAAGCTTGTATCTCTGTCTCCTATAACTTTAGAAGGGTTTTTTACATTTATGGTGCCGTGGTCGGTCGTAATGATAAGTTTGAAACCTAATTGTTGAGCTTTTTGAATTAGCTCCAATAGAGGTGAGTTTTTAAACCAACTAACGGTTAGGGACCTATATGCTTTATCATTAGAAGCCAGTTCTTTAACAACCTCCATTTCTGTTTTGGAATGTGAAAGCATATCAACAAAATTATAAACCACAACTGAGAGATTGTTTTCTTTTAATTTTTTAATGTTGTCAACTAATTTCTTTCCAGATTTTAAGTTGGATATTTTATGATATTCACATTTTAGGTCCGTTCTGCCTAAACGTTTTAGTTGGGCATTAAGAAATTCAGCTTCATAAAGGTTTTTACCGCCTTCATCAGGATCGTTCTTCCATAGGTTTGGATGTAACTTTTCCATATCTGAAGGCATCAACCCAGAGAATATTGCATTTCGCGCGTATTGAGTTGCAGTAGGTAAAATGCTAGAGTAGGCTATTTCTTTTTCTTTTTTATAGTAGTTGTTTACAATAGGTTCGAAAGCTTTCCATTGATCGTATCGCAAGTTATCTATAACAACAAAAAGTGTAGGTTGATCTTCGCTTATTTCTGGTAATACTAGGTCTCTAAAGAGTGTATGGGACATGGTTGGGGTAGGGGTATTGGATTCAAACCATTTGGCGTAAGTTTTATCAATAAACTTTCCAAATTGAGTATTTGCTTCCGTTTTTTGAGATTCCAGTATTTCAATCATTCCTACATCTTCTATGTCTTCTAGCTGTATTTCCCAATAAATTAGCTTTTGATATAAATTAACCCATTCTTCAAAAGAGTTTACCATAGCCAAATCCATAGCAATTTTTCTAAACTCCTGTTGGTAGTTGGAAGTAGTCTTTTCGGAAACTAATCTTGAGTGGTCAAGATTTTTTTTTAAGCTTAGTAATATTTGGTTTGGATTAACAGGCTTTATGAGATAATCGGCTATTTTGTTTCCTATAGCTTCTTCCATAATGTACTCTTCTTCACTTTTAGTAATCATAACTACAGGTAATGCATCTCGTTTTTCCTTTATTTCATTCAAGGTTTCCAAACCTGTTAAACCTGGCATGTTCTCATCAAGGAATACAATGTCAAAATTCGATGTTTCTAAGGCTTCGAGTGCCTCAGTGCCACTGTGGCAGGTAGTAACATTGTAGTTTTTCTTTTCTAAAAAAAGGATATGGGGTTTCAATAAGTCAATTTCATCGTCTACCCATAATATATTGATGTTGTTCATATATGTATATTTGTGATAAATTAATATAGATTTCCGCCTTGAACAAGCTAAAAATATTAAACGACCCAATTTACGGATTTATTACTATTCCCAATCCTTTCATTTTTGATTTAATTGAGCACCGGTATTTTCAACGATTAAGACGCATAACCCAAATGGGTATGTCGTATTTGGTTTATCCTGGTGCGCATCATACAAGATTCCATCATGCTATAGGGTGTATGCATTTAATGCAGAAATCTGTTAATGTATTGAGGTTTAAAGGTGTAGCTATTTCAGGTGAAGAGGAAACAGCGCTTTATGTTGCTATTTTGTTGCATGATATAGGTCATGGCCCTTTTTCACATGCTATGGAGCATAGTATTGTTGAGAGTGTCTCTCACGAACAAATCTCTTTATTGTTTATGGAACAGCTAAATAAAGAGTTTAACGGGAAATTAACACTTGCAATCCGAATTTTTAAAGGAGAGCATCAAAGAAGGTTTCTATGTCAGTTAATATCAAGTCAGTTGGATATGGATCGTTCCGATTACCTAAAAAGGGATAGCTTTTATACAGGTGTTGCAGAAGGAAACATAAATAGTGAACGATTAATCACTATGCTTAATGTTGTAGATGATGAATTGGTAGTTGAAGAGAAAGGTGTTTATTCTGTAGAGAAATTTTTGGTAGCTCGTCGCTTTATGTACTGGCAGGTGTATTTGCACAAAACAGGCGTAGTGGCAGAGCAGTTACTTATAAGAGTGTTGATGAGGGCAAAAGCTTTAACTCAATCAGGCGAAGTTTTAACGACGAGCAAAGCTTTAGGTTTTTTCTTAAAGAATAAAATAAACAATGAAAATTTTGACGAAAATGTACTAAATACATTTTCTCATTTGGATGATTACGATATCATTTCCGCAATGAAAGAGTGGCAATACCATGATGACTTTGTGTTGAGTAATTTGTGTCAAATGATTGTTAATCGTGATCTGTTGAAAATCAGAATTAAGAAGAAAAAAATAAAAGATAGTACATTCAATAAGCATATGGAGGAATTAGTTTGTGAGTTTAATATTACTGAAGATGAGGCTTCCTATTTTGTTTTCACTGGGGAAATATCCAACCAAGCTTATGAGCAAAAGAAGCAAAATATTAATATTTTGAACAAATCGGGTAAGATAGAGGATATTGTTAAAGCTTCCGATCAGTTAAATATCAAGGCACTTTCTAAACCCGTTACTAAATATTATATATGTTATCCTAAGGATAAAGTTTAATTCATTTTTCCTATTTTTGCAAGAATGAAATTTACAGCACAACAAATAGCTGGGATTCTTGAAGGCGATATCGTTGGGAATCCTGAAGTAGAAGTATCTAAACTTTCAAAAATTGAGGAGGGTACAGAAGGATCACTTACTTTTTTGGCAAATCCAAAGTACCAGCCATTTATTTACTCTACTAAAGCATCGATTACAATCGTTAATAAAAGTTTTGAGCCTGAAAATACTCTTAATACAACTCTTATTAAGGTTGAAGATGCTTATAAATCATTTTCCAAATTGCTGGAATATTACAATTTGGTAAAGCTTAATAAGCAAGGAATTGAACAGCCATCTTTTATTTCTGAAACAGCTCAGTATGGTGAACAAATTTACGTTGGAGCCTTTAGTTATATAGGTGAAAATGTAATGATAGGGAATAATGTGAAGATTTTCCCAAATGTATATTTAGGTGACAATGTAAGTATTGGTGATAATTCTGTGCTTTTTGCTGGTGCCAAGGTATATTCTGATTGTGTGATTGGTGAATCTTGTGTTATTAATTCTGGTGCTATTATTGGTGCTGATGGTTTTGGATTTGTTCCTAATGAGCATGGAGAATATTCTAAAGTACCACAGACAGGAAATGTTATTCTTGAGGATAATGTAGATGTAGGAGCAGGAACAACAATTGATCGAGCAACCTTGGGCTCTACAATTATACGACGAGGGGTAAAACTCGACAATCAAATTCAAATAGCCCATAACGTAGAAATAGGTAAAAATACTGTTATTGCTGCTCAAACAGGGGTTGCAGGTTCTACTAAGATTGGAGAAAACTGCCAAATTGGAGGGCAAGTAGGTATTGTTGGGCATATTACTATTGGTAATAACGTAAAAATACAGGCACAGTCTGGAATAGGACGTAATATTAAAGATAATGAAGTGCTACAAGGATCTCCTGCATTGTCTTATGGCGACTATAATAAGTCTTACGTTTACTTTAAGAACTTGCCGAAAATTGTGAAAAATATAATCGAAATAGAAAAAAAAATAGATGGCAATAGTTAATACTGAAGTCAAACAGCGAACTATTAAAGAGGCTGTATCGCTTAAAGGTGTTGGTTTACACACTGGAAAAGATGTTAACTTAACATTTACTCCTGCACCAGAAAATACAGGTTTTGCTTTTAAACGTGTTGATTTGGAGGGAGCTCCTATTATTGAAGCTGACGCAGTGTATGTAACAAATACACAAAGAGGAACCTGTCTGGAGAAAAACGGAGTATCTATTCAAACTTCAGAGCACGTATTAGCTGCCTTGGTAGGTTTGGATATTGATAACGTTATTATTGAATTAGATGCTTCAGAGCCTCCAATAATGGATGGTTCTTCTAAATTTTTTGTGGAAGCCTTGGAATCGGTAGGCATAATTGAACAAGACGCGTTTAGGGAAGAATATGTCGTTACAGATGTGATTTCATATGCCGATGAAGATTCTGGAAGCGAAATTCTTGTAATGCCTTCAGATGAATATCAGGTTACTACTATGGTAGATTTTGGAACCAAAGTATTAGGTACGCAAAATGCCACTTTAAAACACGTTTCAGACTTCAAGGACGAGATTTCAGATTCACGTACATTCAGCTTTCTTCATGAAATTGAAATGTTATTGGAACATGGTTTAATAAAAGGAGGAGACCTAAACAATGCCATTGTTTACGTAGATAAAGAGATTTCCCAAGATACAATTGAAAAACTTAAGGTAGCCTTTAACAAAGATGCTATTGCTGTTAAGCCAAATGGAATTTTAGATAACCTTACTCTTCATCATCCAAACGAAGCTGCAAGACACAAGTTACTAGATGTTATAGGTGATTTAGCATTAGTTAGAACCCGAATTAGAGGTAAGGTAATAGCAAATAAACCAGGTCACTTTGTGAACACCCAATTTGCTAAAAAGCTTTGTAAAATAATTAAGAATGAGCGTCGTAATAATGTACCAAGTGTAGATTTGAATCAAGAGCCTTTAATGGATGTGAATCAAATTATGGCTATGTTACCGCACAGACAGCCGTTCTTGTTATTGGATAAGGTTTTTGAAATAAGTGATTCTCATGTTCTTGGTATCAAAAACGTAACAATGAACGAGCCGTTTTTCGCAGGACACTTCCCTGGTGCACCTGTAATGCCAGGTGTTCTAATTGTTGAGGCTATGGCTCAAACAGGAGGGATATTAGTGTTAAGTACGGTTCCTGATCCAGAAAACTATCTAACTTACTTTATGAAAATAGATAAAGTGAAGTTCAAACAAAAGGTAGTCCCAGGAGACACGCTTATATTTAAATGTGACCTTATAGCGCCAATTCGTCGTGGTATTTGCCATATGCAAGGTTATGCATATGCCAATGGTAAATTATGTGCAGAGGCAGAATTAATGGCCCAAATTTCTAAAGTAAAGTAAGATGAATCAACCTTTAGCATACGTTCATCCAGGAGCAAAAATAGCTAAGAACGTTGTAATAGAACCTTTTGCTACCATCCATAATAATGTTGTAATCGGAGAAGGATCTTGGATAGGAAGCAATGTTACCATTATGGAAGGAGCCAGAATTGGTAAAAATTGTAATATCTTCCCAGGAGCTGTTATATCGGCCGTTCCTCAGGATTTAAAATACAATGATGAAGATACCACTGTAGAGATTGGAGATAATGTAACCATAAGAGAATGTGTTACCATCAACAGAGGGACTACAGACAGAATGAAAACTGTTGTGGGTGATAACTGTTTAATCATGGCATATTGCCACATTGCTCATGACTGTATTGTTGGTAATAACTGTATTTTTTCAAACAACAGTACTTTGGCAGGACATATAAACGTAGGGGATTATGTTGTGTTAGCAGGTATGGCTGCAGTACATCAATTTGTATCTATTGGCAACCATGCTTTTGTTACAGGAGGGTCTTTGGTTCGTAAAGATGTGCCTCCTTTTGTTAAGGCTGCGCGAGAGCCTTTATCGTATGTTGGAATTAATTCAGTTGGATTAAGAAGACGAGGTTTCTCAACAGATAAAATCCGTGAAATTCAGGATATATACAGAATCCTATATCAAAAGAGCTATAACAACTCCCAAGCAGCAGAAATTATCGAAGCTGAAATGGAGGCTACTTCAGAACGAGACGAAATTTTACAATTTATCCGAGATTCTCAACGAGGAATCATGAAAGGATACTTTAAATCAAACTAAATATTATGGCAAGTACTTCAGATATTAGAAACGGATTGTGTATTCGTTACAATCACGACATTTTTAAAATTGTTGAATTTTTACACGTAAAACCAGGAAAAGGTCCAGCTTTCGTGAGAACAAAGCTTAAAAGCGTTACAACAGGAAAGGTTATTGATAATACTTTTTCTGCAGGTCATAAAATCGAAGAAGTACGTGTAGAAACCCATAAATTCCAGTATTTATATAACGAAGGTCAAACATTTCACTTTATGAATACGGATGATTACTCACAAATTGAACTTCAAAAAGCAGTATTGGATGCTCCGGATCTTTTGAAGGAAGGTGAAGTTGTTACTGTATTAATCAATACAGAGGACAATATGCCATTATCTGTAGAGATGCCTGCTAGTGTAATTTTAGAAGTTACACATACTGAGCCAGGAGTAAAGGGTAATACTGCTACAAATGCAACAAAACCAGCTACTGTTGAAACTGGTGCTACTGTAATGGTCCCTTTGTTTATCAATGAAGGAGACAAGATTAAAGTAGAGACAGAAAAAGGTTCGTACAAGGAACGTATTAAGGAATAATAAAGTGAAGTTTCCTAAACCCCATTCGTTACAGCAAATAGCCGATTTAATTGGCTGTACTTTTGTTGGCGATCCTAATTTTGAGGTCTTGGGCATGAACGAAATTCATGTGGTAGAACCTGGAGATATCGTATTTGTGGACCATCCAAAATATTACGATAAAGCTTTAAACTCAGCAGCAACAATTGTTCTTATCAATAAAGAAGTTGATTGTCCAGAAGGGAAAGCTTTATTGATTAGTGATGATCCATTCAGGGATTTTAATAAGCTTACAGCTAAGTTTAAACCATTTGTAGCTGCAAATGCATCTGTATCTGATTCAGCTAAAATAGGGGAGAACACGGTAATTCAGCCTAATTGTTTTATTGGAAACAATGTGATTATTGGCGAAAACTGTGTGATTCATCCCAATGTTACTATTTACGATGATATCATCATTGGTGACAATGTAACCATTCATTCAGGTTGTGTTCTTGGAGCTAATGCTTTCTACTACAAGAAACGTCCAGAAGGGTATGACAGATTACTTTCGGGAGGTCGTGTTATTATTGAGGATAATGTTGATATTGGAGCAGGTTGTACTATAGACCGTGGCGTTACAGGCGATACTACTATAGGAGAGGGCTCTAAGCTCGATAACCAAATTCAGATTGGCCACGATACCTTAATCGGGAAAAAATGCCTTATTGCTTCGCAAGTTGGTATAGCAGGGTGTGTAGTGATAGAAGATGGCGTAACGATTTGGGGACAAGTAGGAATTAAAAGCGGTTTGACAATAGGAAAAGGAGCAGAGTTGTTTGCCCAATCAGGAATAAGCAAAACCTTAGAAGGGGGGAAATCTTATTTCGGATCGCCAGCCAAGGAGTTTAAGGAAATGTTAAAAGAGTATGCTTATATCCGACAAATACCTAGTATTGTTGAACGTTTAAAAGAAAAATAGATGGCACCCAAAGACATTGTAAAGCAATTCTACCAAACAGACTTCTCAAAGTGTATTGAAGAAATATCAGATTTCCTTCACGATGACTGTAAATTACATTGGAGCAGTAGCACAGGATTCAAGATTATGGAAAAAAAAGATATCAAATCGTTTTTTTCAAGCATAAGTAGAGGATATGAAGGGGTTAGATTTCAAATTAGTCATTTACTACAAGATGGTAACTTTGTAACTACAAGATATACACTTTATGCCAATCTTATTGAAGATAGAGAAGATGAGAAACCTATAGCTCATTTTATTACAATTTGGGAACTTAAGGATGGTAAGCTCTATCAAGGTCATGAGATTAGCCAATTGGCCGATGAAAGCATGTCTAGCATCCTTTCTTTTTCTGAAATAAAAGTCTAAAAAATGTTTTTATATACTTGTTAAAACTTTACTTTTGTGAAGTTTTCAAAAAAAATCAACACACATGAGCGTTTTAGTAAATAAAGATTCAAAAATAATTGTACAAGGGTTTACTGGTAGCGAAGGTACTTTCCACGCTGGTCAAATGATTGAATATGGAACAAACGTTGTAGGTGGTGTAACTCCAGGAAAAGGAGGACAAACTCACTTAGACAAGCCTGTATTCAATACTGTAAAAGATGCTGTAGACCAAGTTGGTGCAGATACTACTATCATCTTCGTGCCGCCTGCTTTTGCTGCAGATGCTATTATGGAAGCTGCAGATGCTGGAATTAAAGTAATTATTACTATTACAGAAGGTATTCCAGTTGCAGATATGATTAAAGCTGCTGATTACATTAAAGGTAAAGACTGTCGTTTGATTGGTCCTAACTGTCCAGGTGTAATCACTCCAGAAGAAGCTAAAGTTGGTATTATGCCAGGTTTTGTTTTCAAGAAAGGAAAAGTAGGAATCGTTTCTAAATCTGGTACTTTAACTTACGAAGCCGCAGACCAAGTTGTAAAACAAGGTTTAGGTATTACCACTGCTATTGGAATTGGTGGTGACCCTATCATCGGTACAACTACTAAAGAAGCTGTTGAGTTATTGATCAACGATCCAGAAACTGAATGTGTGGTAATGATTGGAGAAATTGGTGGTCAATTGGAAGCAGATGCTGCTAAGTGGTACAAAGAAAGCGGAAGCAAAAAGCCTGTAGTAGGTTTTATCGCTGGTGAAACAGCTCCTGCTGGACGTACAATGGGACACGCTGGAGCTATTGTTGGAGGAAGTGATGATACTGCTCAAGCTAAAAAAGCTATTATGAGAGAATGTGGAATTCACGTAGTAGATTCTCCTGCTGAAATCGGTAAAAAAGTTGCCGAAGTTATAGGATAAGACAACAAACTTAATTCATAAGAGAACCTTACAGATTTTACCGATTCTCAATTGGTAAATTTGTAAGGTTTTTTCATTCAGTGACAACTGTAATTATTATATTTGACACTTAACTAATCAAGATGTTCAACAGAATCGATCAGTTTAATTTCGCTTTTATCAAAAGAAACTTATCTGACGGATCATCTAAATGTTGAAAAACAATAAAATAACACATGAAATTACTAGAAGGAAAAACAGCTATCATAACAGGTGCTAGCCGTGGTATCGGGAAAGGTATTGCCCAAGTATTTGCTCAACAAGGAGCTAATGTAGCTTTTACATACAGTTCTTCTGTAGAAGCAGCAAAGGAATTAGAGGCAGAATTAATCGCCCTTGGAGTTAAAGCCAAAGGATATCAAAGTAATGCAGCCGATTTTACTCAAGCTCAGGAATTGGCAGACGATGTGGTAAAGGAATTTGGAAGCATTGACATTCTTATCAATAACGCAGGAATTACAAAGGACAATCTTTTAATGCGTATCAGTGAAGAGGATTTCGATAAAGTAATTGAAGTAAACCTTAAGTCTGTATTTAACATGACTAAGGCTGTACAACGTACAATGCTTAAGCAACGCAAAGGATCTATCATTAACATGAGTTCTGTTGTTGGAGTAAAAGGTAACGCTGGGCAAACTAACTATGCGGCTTCTAAAGCTGGTATTATTGGTTTCTCTAAGTCTGTAGCTTTGGAATTAGGTTCTAGAAACATCCGTAGCAACGTGATTGCTCCAGGTTTCATTGAAACTGAAATGACTGCAAAGTTAGATGAAGATACAGTAAAAGGATGGAGAGATGCTATTCCGTTAAAACGTGGAGGAACTCCTGAAGATATTGCAAATGTTTGTGTATTTTTAGCTAGCGATATGTCGGCTTACATTACTGGGCAAACCATTAATGTAGATGGCGGAATGTTAACCTAATACATGCAGACAACCACAGTAATTTATATTGTAATAGCATTTTTGATTGCGCTAACCTTAGCGTATTATCAATATAGATATAAAACAAAAAGCAGGTCTAATAAAGACTTGCTTTTTGCATTTTTACGTTTTGTGTCTTTGTTCACTGTTACCCTGCTCATTATTAATCCTAAACTTGAACAGAATACTTTCATTACCGAAAAACCAAATCTGGTTGTAACTATAGATAACTCCAATTCAGTGGAATATTTAGGGCAATCCGCAAATGTAGAATCTCTTGTTGAAGCTTTAAAAACCAATAAGGATTTAGAAGAA
Source organism: Mangrovimonas aestuarii (assembly GCF_028767185.1). Lineage (GTDB taxonomy): Bacteria > Bacteroidota > Bacteroidia > Flavobacteriales > Flavobacteriaceae > Mangrovimonas_B > Mangrovimonas_B aestuarii. The sequence goes on along the minus strand of NZ_JARACK010000005.1, from coordinate 73,255 downwards.
AAGTTTAATATCCGATGGCATGCTTTTGGAAACGAATTAGAAGATTACGATAGTTTAAATTTTACTGATAAACAGAGTAATATTAGTAAAGCGTTTACTCAATTGGGGCAAATTTATAACAATAACTCGTCTCCAACGATATTGTTAAGTGACGGAAACCAGACCCTTGGTAATGATTATCAGTTTTCATATCTAGACTATAAACAACCTGTCTATCCTGTAATTTTAGGCGATACCGTTACCTATACCGATTTAAAGATCGATCAGCTTAATGTGAACAAATATGCTTATTTAAAAAATAAGTTTCCTGTAGAAGCTATAGTTGTTTATAGCGGCAATGAAACCGTTAATACAAAGTTCGAGGTTACTTTAGGACAATCGGTAGTGTATTCAAAGCCAATTACGCTCTCTAAAGAAACCAATTCACAGATTATCAATTTTACTCTTCCTGCTAATCAGGTAGGAGTAAGGACTTATAAGGCGGTAGTTGTTTCGGTAAATACTGAAAAGAATACTGTTAACAATGTCAAGAATTTTGCTGTAGAAGTAATTGACCAAAAAACGGAAGTTGCAATTGTTACTACTATGGTTCACCCTGATTTGGGTGCAATTAAAAAGAGCATTGAAACCAATGAACAACGAAGCGTGAGTTTTGTTTCTCCAAAAGAGTTTGTTGATCGGTTCCGAGATTTTCAAATGGTTGTATTATACCAGCCAAATCGAAGTTTTACAGAGGTAGTCTCCTTATTGGATTCCGAAAATTTGAATCGTTTTGTAGTTACAGGTACTAAAACGGACTGGAACTTTATAAATAGTGTTTCTGGAGCTTACAGCCATATTCAAACAAGACAAAATGAAGATTATCAAGCGATTTTAAATTCTAATTACACAACTTTTATAGTTGATGACTTGGGCTTTGAATCCTTCCCACCAATACAGTCTGATTTTGGAGAAGTAACCTTTAATGTTCCCCACCAAAGTCTATTGTATAAAAAAGTAGGTCGCATTACTACCGAAGAGCCATTACTTGCAACAATGGAAATCAGTAGAAGGCGAGAAGCTATTTTGCTAGGTGAAGGTATTTGGAGATGGCGAGCCCAAAGTTATTTGAATACAAACTCGTTTGAAGAGTTTGATGATTTTATGGGGAAGTTGGTACAATACCTTTCTTCAGACACAAGAAAAAGCCGTTTAAATATCGATTATCAATCGTTTTACGATGGTAGTGACAATGTTGTTGTAAAGGCTCAGTATTTTAATAAAAACTATGAATTCGATATAAGAGAGCCAATAGAAATCACGGTTCAGAATAAAGAAACTAAAGCAGAGAGAACCTTTCCGTTTATTTTAAGGCATAACAACTATCAAGTGGATTTAAGTACGCTTCCTGCTGGTGATTATACCTTTACGGTTAGTGCAATGAAAAGTAACATCTCAAAATCGGGACAGTTTACAATCCTGGAGTTCAATGTCGAACAACAATTTTTGAATGCAGATGTAACGAAATTGCAGAACCTCGCTACAAATAGTAAAGGTTCAAGCTATTTCATTGCTGATTACAACAGCCTTTTCGATGACTTGCTTAATGATGATAGATATGTAGCAGTTCAGAAAAAGCAAAGCAAAATAGTGCCTTTAATAGATTTTAAGTACTTATTAGCGATTATTGCCTTGAGTTTGGCATTTGAATGGTTTTTAAGAAAATATAACGGACTAATATAAATTTAAACTAAACGAAACAAACATTAATTATGGACAAATTGCCTAAAATCGCTTTACCAGTAGCAATAATAGCAATAGCGATAATCATCATCATAGCAAAATCGGCCGTTACAATTGGATCAGGGGAAGCTGGCGTTTTGTATAAAACTTTTGGAGGTGGTGTAGTTACCGATAAGCCGCCATTAGGAGAGGGGTTTCATGTTGTAGCGCCTTGGAACAAGGTTCACATCTATGAGGTACGTCGTCAAGAGATTTTTGAAAAAATGAAGGTATTATCATCTAATGGTTTGGATATCCAATTAGATGCTTCGGCTTGGTATAAACCTCAATACAATGAGTTGGGTAAACTCCACCAGGAAATTGGAGAAGGTTATTTAGACCGAATTATTCTTCCAACAATCAGATCTGCTGCTCGAAGTGTAGTTGGTCGTTACACGCCAGAACAATTGTACTCAAGTAAGCGTGATGCCATCCAAAAGGAGATATTCGATGAAACCAAAAAAATATTGGACAATCAATATATTGTTTTGGATGAAGTTTTGGTACGTGACGTAACCCTTCCATCTACAATTAAAGAGGCAATTGAGCGCAAGCTTAGACAAGAACAGGAGTCTTTGGAATATGAGTTTCGTTTGGAAAAAGCCCAAAAGGAAGCCCAAAGACAGCGTATTGAAGCTCAAGGTAAGGCGGATGCAAACAAAATTTTAAGTGCATCGCTTACAGATAAAATCCTTCAGGATAAAGGAATTGAGGCTACTGTAAAACTATCTGAATCTCAAAATAGTAAAGTAATAGTTATCGGTTCTGGAGATTCCGGAATGCCTATCATTCTAGGTAACCAATAGGATTACCACCAAACAACAAAGAATTTTAAAAGCGTTCCGTTGGGCTGTTTTAACCAGCACAGCGGAGCGTTTTTTGTTTCTAAAAATGTATCTAGTTTTTCCTTGAAAACAGTATAGCTCATCCAATCAATTTGAATTTGTGGTTCTTGTAGCCAATCTTCTTTTATTGGAATGTAGAATTTTGATTTCGAAAACTGCTCTAAATCCTTCCGATAAATATAAAAGCCATATATACAATCGTTGTTGACCAGTTCGAATTGCTTTCCGTAATCTTCATAGGGAACAAATAACTGAGCTTTGAATGAAACCTGTTGTGTAATGTTATCTGGATTTAAGTGAAACTTTTGTAAATAAGGCAGGGTTGTGTCTTTATAGAGCAAAGGAAATTGCTTATCCTTCAGTTTCTCTAACTTTTCAACAAGACTATCCCTTCTATTTGGGCCTATCCAATGTTCTAAGCTTGTATCTCCTACAGAGGGTGCATATAAGTAATATTTAAATACTATTTCAAGGTGAATTGGTTTTCCGTTTTTTAGAAGCAGACAGTCCATTTCGCCAGCCGTTATTTTACCATCTTGTATCTGAATGTTTTCAGCCAAGATATCAAATTCTTTATATTGGCTTAATTCATGAAAAACAAAGTGTTCAACGCGCTTGCCTAATCTTAATCCCTTTGGCATTACACCTGCAAAAGAGTGGGAAGCTTGTTTTGATAGTTGTAATTGTCTTATGTCATATAACTCTGAGTTATGCCAAAGAATAGGAGTGTTAAGGTAACCTTGATATTGTAATTGAAGGGATTTATATTTTTGGTCAGCATCACTCATGTCAATTGTAATAAATAACCGAGTAAACCACCACCTAAAACAATTGACATACTATTTGCTTTTTTAAGACCAAAAAAGGCTATCATTCCAAAAGTGGCTATAGCCATACTTTGCCAATTCACTAAGGTGTCTTTCCCCATGTTAAACAAAACAACAATCATCACCGCAACTGCTGCAATATTTACCGAATCTAGAAAATATCCTAATAATTTTGATTGCCTCATTTTGGGTATTAAAGGATTTAATAGCATTACAAAAAGGAAAGAGGGTATAAAAATACCCAGAGTTGCAGCAACAGCACCCCAAAGTCCATTTAATTGGTAACCAATAAAAGTAGCTGTCGATAATACCGGACCAGGAGTAAATTGACCAACGGCAATAGCATCTATCAACTCCTGACGGGTCAATAAGCCTTTGGAAACCAGTTCGGCATCTAAATAGGCAAACAAAACATATCCACTACCATACAATACAGCTCCAACCTTAAGAAAACTTAGAAATATTTTTGAGGAAGCTATTTGGGTCACACTACTTTTAGTAAAGAGCATGCCAACCAGTGGGACTATGGAATTGAGGTTCCCTTTAGTTTTATTCTTCAAGTAAAAATAAGTAGCTCCTATTATACCACAAATTACGAGCGCCAAGATTTCATTAACGCCCAAAAAGCAAATGATTATAACCAATGCGCCTAGAATACCTAGTTCAATGTTTTTTATCGCTTTCTTTCCGAGTTTGATTATGGCTCCCAATATAATAGCCAAAACAGCAGGTTTTATTCCTTTTATAAAAGGAGAAACTTCTGGTAGCTGACCATATTCTTTGTAGAGCCATGCAAGAAGTCCAGTGATAATAACAGCAGGAAAAATAAAACACACACCTGCTAGAATCAGTCCTAGTTTTCCACCGCGTTCATGCCCACAGTGCATAGTCATTTCGGTAGAATTAGGCCCGGGAATTAAATTGGTTATTCCCATTAGATCCAAAAAGTGCTGGTGATCCATCCATTTGCGTTTGCTCACAATTTCATCTTCCATCATGGCAATGTGCGCAGCAGGTCCACCAAAGGCAATACAGCCCAGTTTAAAAAACACTTTTACTATTTCTGATAACTGGCACGAACGATTCATGAGATGTTCTAAATTTTTCGGATAAGCTTAATAATCACTAAACTACAAATAGCCATAATACCAAGAAGAAGAAATGCTATGCCAAAATCTTTGTAAATAAACTTTCCAATGGCGAATAAGGCACAATAAACACCTATTACACCACTAAAAAAGCACATAATCTTATTTCCAAATCCTTTGAATTTAGAATCTTCTCCAAAAATTAAAGCATTAAACGATTGTAAAGTGTCGTCGTTACTTGGTTTGGTAATTAGGCTAACTATAATCCAACAGATGGTGGTTACCACTACACCAAAAATCAGTTGTTGGTGACCAACCATTTCAACTATTGGACTTTCCATTTTTCCATTAATGAAAAAGAAAATGGCTATAATAAAAGATACAATCATAGCTGTAATTTCACTATATGGATTAATACGGTGCCAAAACCAACGTAGGATAAACAATAGTCCAGTACCAGCTCCTACTTGAAGCATTAAGTTAAAGGCATCTCGCGCTTCTTCTAAAATAGTAGCCAGTAGAGCGGCTAAAATCATCATTACTACTGTTGATATTCTTCCCAATAAAACCTGTTCTTTATCAGTAGCATTAGGCTTTACGAAACGTTTATATACATCGTTTACAACATACGAACTTCCCCAGTTTAAGTGTGTGGAAATGGTACTCATAAAGGCAGCAATTAACGAAGTAATAACAATTCCCAATAATCCTGCTGGCAGATAGGTAAGCATTGCAGGGTAGGAGAGGTCGTCTTTTACATAAATGGCTTCAAGGTCAGGAAAAGCCGCCTGTAAACTCTCTATGTTTGGAAAAATCACTAATGATGCCAATCCAATAAGAATCCATGGCCAAGGTCGTATTGCATAATGTGCTACATTGAAAAATAATGTGGCATAAGTAGCATGTTTTTCATCTTTTGCAGCTAGCATTCGTTGTGCAATATAACCACCGCCACCTGGTTCTGCACCGGGGTACCACACGCTCCACCATTGAACAGCTAAAGGAATAATCAATAAAGGAATCAACATATCTGAGTTACTGAAATCAGGCAGCATCATTGTTTTTGATGATACTATAGGGGAAGAAAATAAGTTATCCAATCCACCTATTTCTGGCATATTTACAATAAAAACAGCAGCCCAAACACTACCCACCATAGCAATAATGAATTGTACAAAGTCTGTTAATAACACCCCTTTAAGTCCACCAAAAGCAGAATAGATTACAGTAACTATTGAAGCAATAAAAAGCGTTTGAAAGGTTGTAAAGCCAAACATAACGTGTCCAATTTTAATAGCTGCCAAACATACATTGGCCATAATAACTATGTTAAAGAATACACCAAGGTAAATGGCCCTAAAACCTCTTAAAAACGCTGCAGATTTTCCACTATAGCGGAGCTCATAAAACTCTAGATCGGTCGTAATACCACTTTTCCGCCACAATTTGGCATAAAAGAACACCGTTAGCATTCCCGTTAGCAGGAAACTCCACCAAATCCAGTTTCCAAATACCCCATCTTGTCTTACAATACCAGCAACAAGGTTGGGAGTATCTGCTGCAAAAGTTGTTGCCACCATACTAACACCAAGTAACCACCATGGCATATTACGCCCGGACAAAAAGAATTCGTTACTATCTTTTCCAGCCCTTTTGGAAACGTAAATACCGATACCGGCAAATAGGATTAGGAAAAATATAATGATTATCCAATCTAAGGTAGAAAGCGTCATGAGGTAGATTCAGTTTTTGTTGGTAAAACAAAACTAACATTATTCAGTAAATAAAAAAGACATCAGTAAAATACCTGATGTCTTTTTCGTTTTTGGTTAGTTAGTTGTTTAGTTAATTAATTAATCCATTGCTTGGCAATGGCTTTATTAGATAGCCATATCAGTAATAAAGCAATTATGGGAATCATAACCACCATGCTTAATACAAAGGAGGAGTCAAAAACCTCAAAATAATTTTTGGTAACAAAAAGGTTATTGCTCATTTGAACAATTACGGCAATTAATGAAATTAGAAATAACGGTTTGGCCCATTTCTTTCTCAGTAACAAACAAATGCAGCCAAGAACCGCTGTGAATACGGCTACTGCAAAAGCTCCCATAGCCCATGCAGGTGTATTGTCTATTATTACTAATTGCTCTTCGTTGTACATGGCTCTGAATTCTGGCGTGTTGTATGCTTGCTGAATGTAGCCGTGAACTCCCAATAGGTTCCAGATAAGCGCTAAAACGCTCACTATCCAGTACCAAACAGGAGGTTTGTTAATAGATTGTATTGTCATTAAGGAGTGATTGGTTAGTTAGTGATGCACAATGTATGAAAAATTTGCCATACCCTTCAAAAAAGTTTATTTTTCGCCGCTGAAAAGCTAATTTCAATTTCTGTGGTTAAAAAGCGTTACTACTACTTAATAAACATTCAGTATTTAGGGTATAGGTTTCATGGTTGGCAAAAGCAGCCTAATCTTAAAACTCTGCATTTAATGATTGATAAAACCTTGAATTATGTTCTAGAGGGAAAACAATTTAAGTCATTAAGCGCCGGCCGGACAGACGCTATGGTTTCGGCCCATGAAGCAGCATTCGAGCTTTTTGTTTACGAACCTATAGAGGATATAAATTCCTTTTTGGAATGGTTTAATTATAATCTACCACAGGATATAAGGGCACTGGGCATTCGTGAGGTAGATGCCGAGTTTAATATCATTAATAGTTCCAAGCTAAAAGAATACGTTTACATTTTTACACATGGTCAAAAGTGTCATCCTTTTTGTGCTCCTATGATGACTACCATTCTCGATCCTCTTGATATTGAAATTATGAAACAGGGAGCTAAGCTCTTCGAGGGAACACATCATTTTAAATCCTATTGCTATAAAGCTACAGATAACGGTGAATATATCAGAGAGATCGAATTGTGCGAGATTACCGAAAATAGGCTTATCAAAGCGAATTTCTTTCCAGAGGAATCTTATATGATGACAATACGGGGAAAAGGGTTTATGCGGAACCAGATTCGTTTGATGATGGGAGCCTTGATTAAGTTAGGTAAAGGAGAAATTTCACTAGATTTTATAGAACATACGTTAAAACCTGATGTTCATGAGCATATGGAGTATATAGCTCCAGCCTCAGGATTAATGCTCAACAAACTAAAGTTTGAATAGTGTACTGACTTTGTAGTTGTGTATATAAACACTAACTTGTTGAACCTTTTAATCAATTCAATCTAATGAGTACAATTTCTCCGAATGTCCTAGGTTTTTTAGCAAAGCTTAAAGAAAATAATAACCGTGACTGGTTCAACGATAATAAATCTGAATACGAAAAAGTCCACAAGGATATTAAAGGTGTTTATAACGATGTTTTACAGGGATTAAGACAGCATGATGACGTTGATAAGCTTAAGTTGTTCCGAATATACAGGGATGTACGTTTCTCTAAGGATAAACAGCCATACAAGACACATTTTGGAGGATCTTTCCATCGTGTAAAACCTGAACTTAGAGGAGGGTATTATCTACATATAGCTCCTAATAACGAATCGTTTATTGCAACTGGGTTTTGGGAACCTAACAAAGATGATTTATTACGTATACGTAAAGAGTTTGAAATGGATGATGATGAAGTACGGGGAATAATGGATAATTCATCTTTTAAATCTGTTTGGGGTAACCTTCAAGGAGATGAAGTTAAAACAGCTCCAAAAGGGTTTAGCCGCGACCATAAAGCAATAGATCTAATCAAGAAAAAACAGCATATATTCACAAAATCGTTTACAGATAAGGAAGTTTTAAGTACAGATTTTCTATCAAAGATTGATGGTGCTTTTAAAACCATCCGCCCTTATTTTGATTATATGAGTAGCGTGCTAACAACAAATTTAAATGGAGAGTCGATAATCTAAAACTATTTTTTCGTTTTTCATTATGGTTCGCTATCTATTAGAGCGATATGTGGTAATTAAGTGTTTTTTTGCTGAATAATTGGTAACTTTATGTATAAATTTAAAAGCTATGAAGACAATTATTTACACCGTTTTATTTTGTTTCACAGTAATGGTGTCTTATGGGCAGAACAAGGTAGATAAAAAAGCTCAAAAAAAAGCAGAAGCTACCAAAGAGTACACAAACACAAAAGCGTTAATTCAATCTGGCACCTATATGTTTGAGGCTATTAATGCGACCCCTATGAGTGGTGGCCTGATAGATATGGTTAATAATCCTAACCATATTAGAGTGAATGAAAAAAATGTTGATGCCTTTTTACCTTTTTATGGAGAACGATATGTGGGGGGGAGCTATAGAAATAATGGAGCTATAGAATTCAATCAAGAAGTTCATGATTACAATGTAAGTTATAATGACGAAAAGCAAATTATTACAATAAGCTTTAGAGCAATTAATGAAAGTGACACAATAAACTTTCGTCTACAAGTAAGCCATGAGGGGTGGGCTACAGTATACATTAGAAGTGTTCAACGTTCACAAATAACTTATTATGGACAGTTATCAGAACTTGAAAATGATGAAAAATAGTAAAATTTGCTTCTTACCTTCTGTCCCTATTAACCCTCACACTAGAAGTTCTATCATTCCATCCCGAACGAGATAAGCAGTCCACACTATTATAAAATGTTTTACTACTTCCTCTAAAATTCTCGTCAGAGTAGAGCGTAATTGAATAGCCTCGAGGAACTCTAAGCGATGAAAGATCGTCGTTTTTAATGCCCAAATCATGAATATTGTGGTCACCGATTCGCAATGTAGAACGGCTTCCTTTGTAATCGCAGTCACTATATAAGGTTACAGCATTATCTGAGTGATGATTATTTCCGCTATAATAGTTGTCTCTGTCACGATCTTCGTGCCTATTATCATGATCTCTATATCCATGATGACTAGATTCTCTATTAACTATAACACTGGATGCTCTGTCATTCCATCCAGATCCATTCAAGCAATCAACATCATCATAATACGTTTTTTTACTTCCTCTATAATCTTCATCAGAAAAAAGAGTAATAGAGTACCCTCTAGGTATCTCTATTGATGATAAATTATCATTTCCAACTCCTAAATCATGAAGATTATGGTGACCTTCATTTAAAGTTGCTCTTTTTCCTCTATAATCACAGTCACTAAATAAAGTTACCCCTCTTTGGCCATAAGAAAATATTGAAATAAAGAGAAAAGCTATAATGCTGATTTTGAGTTTCATTTTTTTTAAGGTGTTGATTAATAGCTTTATAAAGTTACTTTTTTTTGATCAAAATAACAATTTGAGTTAAGATTGGTCTATTTTTATTTTCACTACTTTCTAAACGATTATTTTTGTTTCGTTTTTTATTTGTCGAATAACAAACGAGCTTTGTACGTTTGAAATAATATCCAATTGAGACATCTTTCTCAATATAAACTCTTCATACTCCTTCATATCCTTTAAAAGAATCTTAAGAAGTAAATCGTAGTTTCCAGCAATGTATGATACCTCAAGTATATCATCTAAAGTTTCTATATATTTTTCAAATGTTTTGAAATCAGATTCTTGGTGTTTTCTCAAAGTAACCTGGCAGTAAACAATTAGGTTCTTGTTTACCAATTCCGGATTTACTATGGCCACATACTTTTGGATTATTCCACTTGCTTCTATCTTTTTTAAACGCTCATGAACTGGCGTAATGGATAAGTTTACCTTCTTTGCTAGCTGTTTTATGGATTGTTTACTGTCTTTTTGAAGTTCATTTATTAATATTCTATCCGTATCATCTAATTGTATCATGGTAATTATTTTCGATTACAATATGAATATAACTAAATTCCAGTATAAAATTCTTTTTAATACCTATTTTGTGGTAATAATTTGTTATTGTAAGCTTTTTTAGTATTAAAAAATACTGTTGTACTATCTTTGCGTCAGAAAATAATAGTTTAGTTATGAATGAGATAGAAGCTATTTACAATAGAATTAAAGCCAATACAAATGGTTTTTTGGGTTATCCCTTGGCAAAGGATTTTTCCTTTAGCGACTTTGCACCATTTTTAGACCTGTGTATCAATAATGTTGGTGACCCAGAATCACCTTCAACATTAGCTATAGACACTAAGGATATAGAAAATCAATGTATTTCATTTTTTGCGGATATATTGTCCACCAATACAAATGAGGTTTGGGGGTACATCACTAACGGTGGTACCGAAGGTAATCTTTATGGTTTGTATTTGGCTAGAGAGCGTTATCCAAATGCAGTTGTATATTATAGTGAGTCAACCCATTACAGTGTTAAAAAGAATTTACATCTGCTTAAACTCGATAATATTGTAATTCGAAGCCAAGAAAATGGTGAAATCGATTATCAGGATTTAGAACAATCTGTGATGTTACGTCGTGATAAACCAGCAATATTTTTTCTTAATATAGGAACAACAATGACAGAGGCTGTCGATAAGCTTGATGAGATAAAGCGTATTATCCGTCAGTATGCTATCAAGGACTATTATATCCATTGTGATGCTGCTTTCTTGGGAAGCATTGCCCCTTTTGTTGAACCAAAACCTAAATTTGATTTTTCTGAGGGAGTGGATAGTATTGCTATTTCTGGACATAAATTTCTTGGAGGCCCAATACCTTGTGGTGTAGTAATGGCAAGGCGTCAGCATAGAAACAGAATTGCAAATTCTATTTCGTATGTAGGAACAATGGATACTACTATCACAGGTTCCAGAAATGGATTAACGCCTTTGTTTATGTGGCAACTGATTAAAACATATGGTAAAGAAGGTTTAGCTAATCGTGTTAAAAAATGCCAAGAATTAGCTGCCTATACAGAAAAGGAGTTGAATGACTTAGGAGTAAAGGCTTGGAGAAACAATGAGGCTCTGACGGTTGTAATGGAAAAACCATCGGAAATGCTTTGTAAAAAATATCAATTGGCTTCAGAGGGCGATATTGCTCATATTATTTGTGTGCCAGGATTGCAAAAGGAAAGCATAGATACATTTATAAATGACATAAGACTCCAAAAGACATTAGCCAGTTAAGTATGTTATTACCCAATAATAAGAGCTACCTAAAGTATCAATAGTAAAAATTGATGTTAGGTAGCTCTACCTTTTAAAGGGATCTTCATCAATTGATATTAAAATTGATTTTACTAATGTTTTTCGCGATTTCAATTTTACTTATTATGGAATCGATAATTCTTTCATACAATTTGTCCCCCAGGACCAAATCTTCAACATCAGTATCAATATTAGGATTGTCATTTACTTCAACAACATATATTTTTTCATCAACAAATTTTAAATCAACACCGTAGAGACCGTCTCCGATTAGTGAAGCTGCTTTCAGAGCCGTCTGCAGTACACTACTTGGGACATCTTCCAACGCCAGAGTTTCAGAATCACCAGATTTGTCAGTACTATCGCTGTTCCAATCATATATTTGCCAATGATTTGGAGACATATAGTATTTGCAGGCGTAAAGGGGTTTGTTGTCTAAAATACCTATACGCCAATCGTATTCCGAGTAGAGAAAATCTTGACATATCACCATATCCGATGTTTTAAAGTATCGGTTAAGTTCCTTTAAAGCTTCTTCTTTTGTACTTACTTTGGTTACTCCCAATGAGAAGGCACTATCTGGTTGTTTTAATACCATAGGGTAGTTTAAGTTGTTAAGCAGCTTTTTATCAAATAGATTTTTTGTAAACACTCTAGTGGCTGGTGTTAGTATTTTATGTTTCTTAAAAAGTTCGTTTTGATAAATTTTATTCGAACATTTTAAAATAGACCAAGGATCATCTATTACAACGAGTCCTTCAGCAAATGCTAGTCTTGAAATTTCGTATGTATGATGATTTACATTAGTGGTTTCTCTAATAAATAGAGCATCAAATTCATTGATTTTGTCTATATCAGTCTTAGTTATAAATTCGACATAAACCCCTTTTTGATTGGCTTCTTTTTTTAATTTTTGCAGGGCTTGTATGTTAGAAGGCGGATTTTCCTCTAGCGGGTTTGTCAGTATTGCTAGATCGTATTTAAAATTCGTGAGTTTAGAGACGTTATACCGTTTGCGACTTAGATGATTTGCTGCAAATTCATGCATCTTCTCAATGTCATCTTCTGCTACCTGATTGATGTTGAGAATCTTGATATCCTTGATCAACCATCTGTCTGGTTTAATAAAGTTCACTTTAAACAACGGGGCTTCAAAAAGCAGGTATAACTTTTTTACTAAGGTTTGAAATCCCTTGTTGGGTGTTTGCCCAAAATAAATGTTCAGCGAAAAGGAAGTATCCTTAATACGCTCCAGTTTTTTGTTGATTATATCGTCAACCTCATAAGCAGCAGACTGGATTACATTTAATATCCTTAAATCCCGTATTGTAGTAATGCTTGGTATAACACGTTGCCCCCGAGCCGAAGCCAATAGTGAGACATAATACCCATAACTTTGGTATTTATAGGAACTACAAAGGTTAAATACTCTATAATCTGTACTGTTATGGTAAATGGGGTTATTGATATAGTCCCTAACAGAAACAATTTGTGCATTTATATCGGTTTGGTTCCAACTATAGGGTTTGTTCATTACAATCAGGTTTTGTGTCTTTTTAGATCTAGGAGGTGCTTGTACACTTAATTGCATCTTAAGAGCATCTTCATTGCTGCCATAATAATCCTTTAAGGTATCTGTAACCTGAAACGCTCTGGTCTTGTACCAATTAGTTAATTTTTGGTTTTTGGCGTTGACTTCAAGAATGATTTTTTCAAAATTACCGCGAATGGCATATTCTTTCACATGGTTTAATAAAACCTCTCCAATACCCTTGTTTTGGTGCTCTGGCAAAACAGCAATGGAATAGATTCTTAAACTGTACTTGTATTTGAACAAAATAACAGAACCTATGGACTGTTTCTTTTTATGGCCAGTTTCAACAATTAGCAGTTCTTGAAATTGGCTAACTATACTGTTTTTTATATTCTGTTTGGTGTTTCTCTGAAATTCAGGAAAGGATTTGTTTTCCAAAGCCCATAGGAACTCCAAATCGTCTGTTTTAGCCTTTCTTATAGTGATGTTCATCTCTAATCCTGAAACAGTTCAGTTGTATTGTAATGCATTGTTAATGAGTGTTTTTTTGTTTTTTAATTCTCTAAAACCACATTAGAGATTTCGCTAATAAATATCTGTAAACTATTTTGATATTTATTCTAAATGATTCAAAAAAAAACATATTAAAGTTGAAGAATTTAGAAGGTTTAATTGAAGCGCTTTTTTATAGAAATTGAATGCTTACATTATTTGTACTCTTTTAATAATCAAACTACTTTTGCAGCACGAAATACCTATCCTCAATGGCAATCAAACCAATACAATCTGATATTCATAATACTCTAAAACAATATTTTGGTTACGATACCTTTAGGGCGACACAGCAAGACATTGTAGAGTCGGTTTTAAGTAAAAGTGATTGTTTGGTAATTATGCCAACTGGAGGAGGAAAGTCTATTTGTTTTCAGTTGCCAGCGCTATTGTTTCCTGGAGTCACTGTTGTTATTTCACCTTTGATAGCCTTAATGAAAGATCAGGTGGATGGATTGTTGGCCAACGGTATTCCTGCAGCTTTTTTTAACAGTAGTCAGGATGTAGCAGATCAAGAAAGAGTATTAGATCGTGTAGCACGAGCTGAAATTAAACTACTTTATGTTGCACCAGAGAGTCTTGCTGGGTTGGAAAATGTATTAAAGGAAAGTTATATAAGTTGTTTAGCTATTGATGAGGCACACTGTATTTCGTCATGGGGGCCGGATTTTAGACCATCTTATCAGCAATTAGGGTTTCTTAAAAAGCAATTGCCCAATACGCCTATTATTGCTTTAACAGCTACTGCTGATAAAGCTACGAGACAGGATATTGTCAATCAGCTTAATATTTCCCATGCTAAGCAGTTTATTTCTTCTTTCGATAGGAAGAATATAGAAATAGAAGTACGTCCTGCTGATGGAAGAACTCAACAAATCGTCCGATTTATAAAAAAGCGCCCCAATCAATCTGGGATTGTTTACTGCCTAAGTAGAAAGAATACCGAACAATTGGCTCAAAAACTTTCAGATAATGGTATCCCGGCTAAGGCATATCATGCAGGATTGAGTTTTGAGGAGCGTACCAGAATACAAGAAGACTTTATTTTTGATGACTCACAGGTGATTTGCGCTACCATTGCTTTTGGTATGGGAATAGATAAATCAAATGTGAGATGGGTGATTCACCATAATATGCCAAAGAATATTGAAGGCTATTATCAGGAGATAGGACGTGCAGGTCGGGACGGTCTGCCTTCTTATGCATTGCTATTTCACAGCTATGCTGATGTGATTCAGCTTCAGAAATTTGCTAAAGGGTCATCGAATGAAGCAGTGCAATTGGCCAAATTGGATAGGATGAAGCAGTTTAGCGAGGCTACTACCTGCCGAAGAAAAATTCTGTTAGGGTATTTTGGGGAACTGTTGGAAGAAAATTGTGGTAATTGTGATATCTGTAAAAATCCACCTCAGTTTTTTGATGGAACTATTATAGCCCAAAAAATACTTTCAACAATAGCTAGAGCCAATCAAAATGAAGCTATAGGAACAATAATAGATGTTTTAAGAGGTGCTCGTAATACTAATATAATTGAAAAGGCTTTGGATGGATTGTCAACTTATGGGATTGGACAGGACATTTCATGGAAAGACTGGCAGCACTATATTGTCCAGCTTATTAATCAAGGGTATTGCGAAATTGCTTTTCACGATCATAATAATTTGCAACTTACTCATCTTGCAAATAAGGTTTTGTTTCAAAGTCATAATGTATTGCTAACACATGCTGTACATCAATCAGAAGCTATTGCTAAGCCCAAGAAGCCTAAACCAATTAAACAAGCACAGGATAACAATCTATTTGAGCGTTTGCGGAAACTACGTTATAAAATTGCACAAGAAGAGGATATTCCGCCGTATCTAGTTTTTAATGATGCTACTCTAAAGGAGATGGAACAAGTACGACCAATGAGTGAATCGGAATTCCTTACGATAAGCGGAGTAGGACAGAGGAAGCTGGAAGTTTATGGGGATGAGTTTATAGCAGAGATCATTGATTTTATGGCTTCAAAGCGTAAGAAGCCTAGAAAGAAGGATACGTATTTAGAAACGTTTAAACTTTATGAATCAGGTTGTTCTGTTGAGGAAATTGCTCAAAAAAGAAAATTGAATCAAACAACCATCTATTCTCATATCGCTAAGTTATATCTGGATGGAAAAGAGATTAATATTTACGATTTTGTATCGAAAAGCGAAATACAAGCTGTAAAACAGGCTAAAGTGGAATTGAACAATCCTTCAGTTTTAAAACCGTATTTTGAACACTTTAATGAACAATTGGACTATTTTAAGATTCGTTTGGCGTTAAGTGTTATTGAAAGGGGATAGTTTGTTATCCTTATTCGGCTTCTTCTTTCTCAAAAAAACTAAACACACTTCCACCGTATGATCTTGAATAACTAAAATGGGGTAGTGAAGACAAATTAGTATGCTTAGCATGCTCAACAATCAAAACACCTTCGTTTTCAAGTAAATCATTTTCAAACACAAGAACTGGCACTTTAGCGAATTCGTCATCACCAATATCGTATGGAGGGTCTGCAAAAATGAGTGTGTATTTTTGCTTGCTTTGTTCTAAAAATTTAAAAACATCACTTTTAATAGTACGAATAGGCATGTCAAAACTTTCGGCAGTTTGGTTTATAAACTTTATACAGCCAAAATTTTGATCAACTGCTGTAATTTCTGTGGTTCCTCTCGAGGCAAACTCATAACTTATGTTACCTGTACCAGAAAATAGGTCTAAAACAGAAATTGAGTCGAAATAATACAGGTTATTTACAATGTTGAATAGGGCCTCTTTGGCCATATCCGTAGTAGGGCGTACCGGTAACTTTTTTGGAGCTACAATCTTTCGTCCTTTATATTTTCCGGAAATTATCCGCATGCTTTAAAAACTGTTTAATATAATAAAATTGCTATGGTTGTTTTTTGGAGATTTGGTGAAGTTTAAATTATGAGTATTCTTTCCAAAATTCACCTCTCTAATGTATTTGTAAACCATATTGTAAAGTTCGTCATTTTCGTTAATAGAGCCTACGAGCTTGACCTTAACAGTTTCTGGGTTTAATTCCAGTTGCTCTACTGTAAAAAGTACATAATAAATAAAGTCCTCTTTAGTAGTGAATTCAAATCGATTATAAAATTGAAGCTCTCCAGATTTTATGACTACAATTTCAAAATGAGGATGGTCAACATTTATATACATAACAGATTCGATTGTCTGTTGTTCTTGCTTTAAGACATTCTCAATAAGTATTGTGGCAGAATGCTTGAATGTGAATTCTCCAAATTGATCGTAAATAAAATTGTTTACATTAACGTATGGAACATAAACGTTTTTAGAGCGATTAATATCTATTGTGTCGTAAGATATATAGTCAGATACTAATATCTTAGCATTATATTTAAGATAATCGGCTAAATGGGCTTCATCAAAAAATTTATCGGGGACAAGCGAAGCCAATTCATTAGAATGTATGAGTTGGACTTTCCGAAAAAGCTGACTCAATTCCTCCTCATTATCAAAAGCTTCCTTAATCCAGTCCAATAATTCTATTGGGTTACATTTTTGCTCTTTTTTAAAATGCTTGAGATAGGTAACTGTCAGGGTATCTTTCTGTAGGATACAAAAAGAAAGTCCACTCAAACTGATTTGAATGGACAACTCTTGGTTAGTTAGTTTTGATGGTTTTTTACTCGTTAGAGCCATATACTTTAGGCCAGTTTCCAGATGTGTTTACTTCAGTCATAGATCCCACTTTTAGAGCATCACCATTAACAGCATCAACAGACATCACTTGGTTTTCTTGTACTAAAAGATCCTTGTTTTGGTCGAAAAGAATGATGTCCTTTTTTACAGATGCTTCAAACACTGGAATATTAACATCATTTTGGTTTATTAAACCAGATTCCATTTTAAATTTAGCTCCTTGTTCTCCAACAGGAACATTCATCATTGTTTTATAGCGATCAGAACCTTTAAACAATGAATCCTTTACAGGTACAAAGCCTAAAGTGTCTGTTAGGGTAATATCTTTGAACATATCTACACCGTAGCTCTTTGACGCTTCTACATCTTTAACAGTGGAGTCTCTACGTTGCGTGATAGTAAATTGTGCAGTATCGATAAAAGTAATTAAATCGTCAAAGTTTCCTGCAAACTTTCCTGTAATTTGCTTGTGTGCTAATTGTGCATCTCTAATATCAACTAAACGCTCAATAACTTTCGCATAACGATTATTTTTAAGCTTGTTGAATTTTATAGGTTCATATATGGACATGTAGGTTTGATAACCTAAGAAGCCAATTAAAATCCATAGTCCAATAAGTAGAACAGGCTTAAGTTTGGTAGGCAAAAATTTGTCTACTATCCATACTAAAGCAATTGTTAAAAGAATTACGGCAACTGCAATTAAGAGTATTGTGAACATGACGCGATTTAGTTAAATTTTATTAAAAGGTCTTTCGCAAATCTACAATTTTTTTTTATTCGTAAAAACCAATGCTAGTAAAAATCATTACTATCTTTGATTAAATTTTAACAAGAACAGGCTTTCAATGACCGCTTCCGAATTCTATTCCCTTATAAAACAAGAATTTCCATTTTCCCCCACACTAAAACAGGATATAGTACTTCAACAATTGGCCAATTTTATTTTTAAAGATACTAAAAATGCTGCTTATGTGCTTAAAGGTTACGCTGGAACTGGTAAAACAACTATTGTAAGTACTATAGTAACTCATTTGTGGAAAGCAAGAAAAAGTGCGGTGTTGTTAGCACCAACAGGCCGTGCAGCTAAGGTTATAGCAAATTATTCAGGAAAGGAAGCGTTCACTATTCATAAAAAGATATATTTCCCAAGAAAGGAGCGAGGAGGAGGCGTGAAGTTCGTACTTCAACCCAATAAACATAGAGATACAATTTTTATAGTTGATGAAGCTTCGATGATTTCAGATACACCAGGAGATTCCAAACTTTTTGAAAATGGCTCACTACTTGACGATCTAGTACAATATGTATATTCAGGTCATAAGTGCAAATTGTTATTGATAGGTGATACGGCTCAGCTTCCACCTGTTAAACTGGATTTGAGTCCGGCCTTGAACGAACAAACGTTGGAGTTAAACTATAATAAAGAGGTGTCCAGAATGGAGTTGGATGAAGTTGTTCGACAAGAACAGGAGTCGGGTATTTTATTTAACGCAACTGAAATACGTGAAACTATTCATGATGAATTTTTCGATAGTTTTAAGTTTAATCTAAAGGGGTTTCATGACATTGTTCGTTTGATAGACGGCCACGAAATCATGGATGCTATCAACGATTCCTACAGTACTTTAGGAAACGAGGATTCTGTAATTATAGTAAGGAGTAATAAGAGGGCCAATCTTTATAACAAACAAATACGAAGTCGAATTCTATTCAATGAAAATGAATTGACGGCTGGCGATTATTTAATGGTTGTAAAGAATAACTATTTCTGGGTAAAACCAACAAGTGAAGCAGGCTTTATTGCTAATGGAGATATTGTTGAAGTATTGGAAATTTTTAGCATCAAGGAGTTGTATGGGTTTCGATTTGCAGAAGTTAAAATTCGAATGGTCGATTATCCTAAAATGAAACCTTTTGAAACGGTTTTACTTCTTGACACCATTGAAGCAGAAACCCCTTCGCTTACATATGAAGACTCAAATCGAATGTACCAAGCGGTAATGGAAGACTATCAAAATGAAACAAGTAACTATAAAAAGTTCTTGAGTGTCAAAAACAACAAATTCTTTAATGCTTTACAAGTTAAATTTTCTTATGCCATTACATGTCATAAATCACAAGGAGGGCAATGGGAAACTGTTTTTGTAGAGAGACCTTACCTGCCAAATGGAGTTGATAAGGAATATTTAAGGTGGTTATATACTGCAGTAACCAGGGCTAGGAGTAAACTTTATCTAATAGGGTTTAAAGATGAAGATTTTGTCTCAATGGACTAAAGCTTTGGGGTACAGGCTATCCTAATATTTGAAGTTTTAAAATGATTCGTTTTGCAATAACTTTAAAGTGAAAGCATCTTGAATTCGTGCTTATTTATTTATTTTTGAAACAGAAATGTAGATTATACTTATGAAAATTATTTCTATGATTCCCGCACGTTACGCGGCTTCCCGTTTTCCAGGAAAATTAATGCAGGATTTAGGAGGAAAACCGGTAATTTTAAGAACTTATGAGGCTACCGTGGCCACTAAATTGTTCCATGAAATTTATGTGGTTACCGATAGTGATATAATCTACGATGTTATTACCTCCAATGGTGGTAAGGCCATTATGAGTAAAAAAGAGCATCAATGTGGAAGTGACCGTATTGCAGAAGCTGTAGAGTTCATGGATGTTGATATTGTTGTAAATGTTCAGGGTGATGAACCATTTACAGAAGTATCTTCTTTAAAAAAGCTTATAGAGGTTTTCAACGATGATCACGATAAAAACATTGATTTAGCGTCACTAATGGTTCAAATCACAGATAGGGAGGAGATAGAAAACCCAAATACAGTTAAAGTAATTGTAGATCAAAATAATTTTGCATTGTATTTTTCTCGTTTCCCAATTCCATTTCCCAGAGACCCGGAAGTGGATGTTAAACACTATAAGCACAAAGGCGTTTATGCTTTTCGAAAAGATGCATTGTTGGATTTTTATCGATTGCCAATGCTTAGTTTGGAAGCATCTGAAAAAATTGAATGTATTCGCTATTTAGAATATGGAAAGCGTATAAAAATGATAGAGACTGATGTTCAGGGAGTTGAAATCGATACGCCAGAAGATTTAGAACGAGCCAAAAAGTTATGGAAGTAGATTACAGTAACATAAAAGTAATTGGGTTTGATGCCGATGATACCCTATGGGTAAACGAGACATATTTTAGGGAAGCAGAAGTTGAATTTGCAAAATTGTTTGCAGAATATGAAACCGCTAACAAAATAGATCAAGAGCTCTTTAAGATGGAAATGAAAAACCTATCGCTTTACGGTTATGGGGTGAAAGGCTTTATTTTATCTATGGTAGAAATGGCATTAGAGTTGTCCAATTACAGAACGTCTAATAAAACTATTGAAGCGATTTTGGACATTGGTAAGGATATGATAAATAAGCCAGTGGAGTTATTGGAAGGTGTAGAAGAAGTGCTGGAGCATCTTTCAGAGAAGTATAAGCTAATATTGGTTACAAAAGGAGATTTATTGGATCAGGAAAGGAAACTAGAAAAATCTGGTTTGTTGGACTACTTCCATCATATAGAGGTTCTGAGTGATAAAAAGGAAGCTAACTACAGTAAGCTGCTAAACCATTTAGATATCAAACCCTCGGAATTTTTAATGATTGGAAATTCTTTAAAGTCAGACATTTTACCTTTGGTAAACCTAAAGGCTAAGGCAATACATGTACCTTTTCATACAACTTGGATTCATGAACAAGTTCATGAAAGTGAATCTAACGGAAAGGAATATCAAACAATAAGTAAATTATCAGATGTTTTAAAGTTGATGAATTAATTTTGAACTACAGAATAATTGATATATCGAGTTGGGATAGGAAACAACACTACGAGCATTTTAAGGTTATGTCAGACCCTTATTTTGGTGTAATTATCCCATTCGATGTAACGAAAGCAAACAAATTTTCCAAAGCTAACAATGTTAGTTTTTTTGGACGTTATTTGCACGATTGTATGCGAGCAATTAATGCAGAACAAAATTTTAAATATAGAATTAAAGAGGATGAAGTAGTGGAATTTGATACAATTCATGCTTCCGCTACGATTATGCGTAAGAATAAAACCTTTGGATTTTCGTTTATCGATTTTGATGAAAATCTTAGTCGTTTTTTAGATAATCTTGAGGCTGAAAAGCAGCGTATTTTCGACTCTAGAGAATTATACCCTCCAAAAAACAGTCTGGATTGTATACACTGTTCTGCTTTGCCGTGGGTTAATTTCACAGGTCATAAAGAACCTGTATCAGGTAAGCTGGATTCGGTACCAAAACTTGCTTTTGGAAAGGCTGTAAACATTAATGGAAGTTTAATAATGCAAGTAGCTATCAATGTAAACCATGCATTGGTGGATGGTTACCACCTAAGCCAATTTGCAGAACGCTTTCAGGAATTTTTAAATGAGTAAAAAGAAAGATTAGTAAATGAAATATAAGAATTTTCCAATGGTATCTCGAGTTGTCTTTGGTCGTGGTAGTTTCGATCAAATCGGTGATATCTTGGAACCGAAACGTTTAAATACAAATGCCCCTTTTATCTTTTTTGTAGACGATGTTTTTAAAGGTAACGCTTGGTTAACCTCCAGAATACCTTTAGCCTACAATGATAGGATTATCTATATTTCTACTGAAGAGGAACCCAAAACATCTCAAATAGATGAGTTGGTAGAGCAAATCATTTTAGAGCATAAAGATAGGCCTTCCGGTATTATTGGTATTGGAGGTGGAACAGTAATGGATGTAGCTAAAGCTGTAGCCATTATGTTAACAAATGAAGGAGATGCTAAGGAGTACCAAGGATGGGATTTGGTTAAGCAACCAGCTATTTATCATGTTGGAATACCTACTATTTCTGGTACAGGCGCAGAGGTTTCGCGTACAACAGTATTAACCGGACCAGATAAAAAATTAGGAATTAATTCAGACCATACGCCTTTTGATCAAGTGATTCTGGACCCAGAGCTAACTAAGGATGTTCCAAAAAACCAATGGTTCTATACTGGGATGGATTGTTATATTCACTGTGTAGAATCGCTTAGTGGGACATATTTAAATGCGTTTAGTCAAAGTTATGGGGAAAAAGCATACGAGCTTTGTATGGAGATATTTCTGAATGATACTTTGTCTGAAGAAGAGATGCAAGATAAATTGATGATGGCATCATGGCATGGAGGAATGAGCATAGCTTATTCTCAAGTAGGTGTTGCTCATGCTATGAGTTATGGGCTTTCGTATGTTTTGGGAACAAAACATGGAATTGGAAACTGTATTGTGTTTAATCATCTTGAGGAGTTTTACCCTGAAGGAGTTAAACACTTTAAGGCAATGAAAGAGAAGCACGGTATTGAACTTCCACAAGGTTTGTGTAAAAACCTGCCTGAAGAGCAAATCAATACCATGATCGATGTGGCTTTGGGGTTGGTACCGTTATGGGAAAATGCTTTGGGGGAACAATGGCAGAATACCATTAATAGAGAGAAATTACGTCAACTATATAAGAAAATGTAAAATGCGTTGGTTTGCCAGGTTCATTTATTTTAAACTATTGGGTTGGCAGATTACGGGCAATGTCAATTTCTCCAAGGATAGTATTAAAAAATGTGTTATTATAGGCGCTCCACATACTAGCTGGCATGACTTTTATATTAGTTTATTGTTACGTAAGGTAACTGGTGTAAAAACTAATTTTATTGCTAAAAAAGAGCTTTTTAGGTGGCCTTTTGGATTGTATTTTAAGGCCGTAGGTGGAGCCCCTTTAGACAGAACTCCAGGTCAAAATAAGGTGGGAGCTATAGCCTCGTTGTTTCAAAAGAAAGATGAATTTCGATTGGCTTTAGCTCCAGAAGGTACCCGAAAAAAAGTGATGGAATGGAAAACAGGTTTTTACTATATAGCGAAAGAAGCAAATGTGCCTATTATAATGTTCACACTCGATTTTGCTAATAAAACCAATCATGTATCAGAGCCATTTTATCCAGGAAATGATGCACAAGCAGATATTAAAGCTATTCGTGGTTTTTACCTAGGTGTAATTGGGAAAGTTCCAAAGCACTCCTAAAATCCTTGGAATCTATAATTCAGATTAAGAAGAAACTGACTGCGCTTACCAAACACACCTAATTCTGTTCTAAGCATCCAATGTTTATTAAATTGATATTGTGCTCCGAAAATTAAATTAAAAGGGGCAGTTACCTTTTTATCTAATTTATAATCGACTGTAGCGTTTTCTGAATCAATACCGTTTCCTATATCTTCTAGTTTATTTATAATTTGGTTTGCCACCAAGCGTTGAGCAGGCGGTAAAGTAGAAGCCCAATCTCTTAAGTTTTCTATGGTATTTCCGCTACCTAGATTGGGAAATAGGTCTTTTACAGCAATACTTCCGTTGGTATCATTTTGAATGCTTTGGTAAAATACTCCACCCCAAACAGCGAAGGTTTTTGTAGGCTTGCTTGGGTTCATAAAAAAAGTATGGCCTATTCTAAAGCTAGAGTTAAATGCTGGCACGGGTTCTACAATTGCTTCAATATCTGCAAAATTATAATTGTTATCCCAAGCCAACCAAACAGGACCTACTGCACCAGCAAGAGTAGCTCCAATACCAAATGAACTAGCACCAAAATGTTGATCGGTTTTAAAACCCACTGGTTCTAATAGATTCACATTTGTATCAGTTGTCCCTCCACCAATTATGGCATAAATATTTAAAAAGGGAAAAATCCAAATATCGGGTCTAACCGTGTAGGCGTTTGTTGTGGCTATTGTTGGTCCGAAACTTATGAAATTGCTTAAATCAACTTTTTCTCCACCATTGAATCCAATTAAAGTTCGATCTATAGTAATTTCTTGGCGTTGTGTAAAATAAACAACACTTATTCCCCAAGGAAAGGGCAAGTCGTACCCTTTTTTATAGGCTTTAGCACCCCAAATGGGAAACACTTTATTGTAATTCATTTTCTGTATGCTATCGTAATACGATTGTGCTAGATGACTGTCTAGTTTCGTTGGACTTTGTGCATTACAAATAAATGAGGTAAAAAACAGTACCAAAATAGTTTGTATAGTCCAAATGTTCTTTACTGTTTTCATAATTAGTTTTGTTTTGATTTTTTTCCTGCTCCTATAGGAATACCAGCAAAAAAATAAAACACTTGGTTTCGCTGGTTACCCATTGTATCGTTCTTGGCAATATTTAAAAATCCAGAATAGTATCGTATTCCTAGATTAATCCCTGTACCTTTCATTAATTTATACCCTAAACCTGCTGTGAGGCCTAAATCAAAAGTTTTGTATTCATTACGAACATCATTTTCCAATTCCAAATCCTGACCGTTTACTGTCTCACTTTCAAATGTGTCTCTTGCTTTGTAAAGTAAACCAATCTGAGGGCCAATCTCAAAAAAGAAATCATCAACAAAATTGTATTTAACCGCGACAGGTATGTAAAAGTAATTTAGTTTACGACTTACATTTCCATCTTCAAATAAAGAGTCTATTTCTTGGTCTCCAATTGAATATGTAGATATATCTTTAGCTCCTACAGGAGACTTTACAATTACACCTGTGTGAAGCTTTAACCGCTCTGGTTTTAATTTAAAATCAAAATAAAATCCAAGATTAAAGTTTTGTCTAGCTTTAGCATGATCAATGCCGTTAATGTCACTTATGGCTAGACCTCCATCTAAACCAAACTCAATTTTATCTGAATTAAGTTTGTCTCCAAAAATCAAGGATATGAGAACTTGACTATTCGCATATTCAACCCCAATGAACAAAAACAAAACAGTAAATATGAAAGTTTTTTTTATAGATAGAATACCTTGTCTCATATAAAGTGATGAATTGTTATTTCAGCTAATAATTAAGGGATCTTAATTTCATGTAACCGGGAATGTTAGTTAGTGCTTAAATTTTCAACTGTTCACCAAACGTGTAGCAAATAGATAACGTAGGGCCGTTATACCCCCATTCAAAACTACCTTCCAATCTTTGCTTTTCAACGTCTACTTTAATATCGAGTAAATTGTACCCAGCTTTAATATTCCAGTTATTATGGATATTGTACAGTAGAGCTGCATTAGTGCTTAATACCTTACCACTTACATCTCCTATGCTTAAGGACAGATAATTGATATTTCCATATACTCCAAACTTAGGAGAGAGTTGAATATCTGTCCATAGCCCAATATCAGGAATTGGAGCTACAAAGTCAAAACTGTTGTTCAATTCAGCTTCCGTAGCATTAACCCTAGCTCTTATACCTATGTCTCCCAGCATGATATGCGAACCTATTAAAACCCCAATTTCATACGTGGGTTTATTAATTATAGCATAACTATATGAAAATCGGATTATACTGAAGTTAAAAAATGCCGTTGCTTCAGCATTAATAGGGTAGATTTCATCTCCAAAATCAATTTCTCTTTCTAAGCGCTTGGTAGATTTTCTGTCTAGATAGAAATATTCAAATTCTACACGAGAGCGTTTAGAAAAGCGCCATTGGAACTTTGCCATAAACGAAAAAGTGGTTTTTTCAAAACCTAAATCATCCTCAAGGTCTATTGTAGTTGAGAGATCTCTGTTAGTGGCTCCAACTCTTACTTCGGTATTATTCAGTGGGAAAAATAATCCAGCACTTGCGTTAAATCGCCTTGCACGCCATGGTGGTAATATATAATCGTGCTTCTTTTTCTTTGTATTAAAATCAATATTTAGTTCATCTGTTAAAGTTGTATCATTATTGCTCTCTTGGCCGTAAGACAAAAAAGAGAGAAACATGAGGGGTATCCAGATGATTGCCATTCGAGAGTAATAGTCCTTACGCATTGTAACTGGTATTTCAGGTTAGTCAGAGGTTTTATATTAAATTACCAAAAGAGTTATGCACTTATTAAAGTTAATGAAAAATGAATTATCTTACATTAATTAATTGAATATAAGTTTGTTACATTTTTATCTCAGAGAGCTTTAGACTTTTTTTTGCTTATAAAAGTAAAAGGGTTGTTAATTAATGCTTAACAACCCTTTTTTTAACTTTAGCAAAAATTTAATTTCCCCCAATGGTAGAATTTATTTTTTTCTCAATTGCACTTAAATTAAAGGATCCAGGTGTTTGACTTGGAGGGTATTCCTTCATTGTCATCAGAAAGTTAGTCGCCAATTGTTGAATAGGAACCAATACATAAGCGCGATCTAATAGCCAATCATAATAGATATTGGCATTGTGCTGTGCTTTTTCAAAGGGATCTCTTCTGAGATTAAAAATTAATGGAACTCTTAACTCTTGAAACGGCTCTATCCAAACCCCAAATTGTTGTCCTCGATTTTCCAAGAAGACGACTTTCCAATCATCATAACGAGCTGCTACAATTTGACCGTCATCATTCACGTACCAAAATTCATGTCTTGGAGACTCAGTTGATTTTCCTGAGAGATAGTCATTCAAGTCATATCCATCAATATAGTTTTTGTAAGACCTGCCATTCAAAGAGACACCAGACTTAATTTTATCTTTGATATTTGGAGCTCCCGCAGCAGTTGCAAACGTAGGCAACCAATCTTCATGAGCTACAATTCCATTTAAGGTAACACCTTTTTGCCAGTGGCCAGGCCATTTCACAAAGGTTGGTACTCTATATGCTCCTTCCCAGTTGGAGTTTTTCTCTCCTCTAAATGGTGTGGTGCCAGCATCAGGCCAAGTATTGTAATGAGGCCCATTATCTGTGGAATACATGACAATGGTATTATCTGTAATGCCTAGTTCGTCCAATAGAGTTAAAAATTTGCCAACGTGCATATCATGCTCAATCATCCCATCAGTGTATTCATCATGTCCTTTGTGTCTGCGTTCTTCTTTAACATGGGTTCTGAAATGCATGCGTGTACCGTTCCACCAAACAAAAAATGGCTTTCCTGCATTCACTTGTTTTTTTATAAAAGCAATAGCAGCATCCGATGTTTCGTCATCAATGGTTTCCATACGTTTTTTTGTTAATGGTCCGGTGTCTTCTATTTTACCATTTGCCGTTGAGTGGATAACACCTCTGGGACCAAACTTTTCCCTAAAGGTTTTACCATCTTTTAATTTCATATCTCCGGGGTAATCATAATTTTCAGGTTCTTCTTCTGCGTTTAAGTGATATAGATTCCCTAAAAATTCATCAAATCCATGATTGGTAGGTAAATGAGTGTCCAGATCTCCTTGGTGATTCTTTCCAAATTGACCAGTAGCGTAACCTTGACTCTTTAGTACGGTTGCCATAGTTACATCGCTTTCCTGCCAACCTTGTTCAGCACCTGGCAAACCTACCTTGGTCATTCCGGTTCTTACGGGAACATTTCCACCAATAAAGGCCGCTCTACCAGCTGTACATGATTGTTGCGCATAATAATCTGTAAAAGACACACCTTCTTTGGCAATTTTATCAATGTTTGGTGTTTTGTAACCCATCATACCTCGGTTATTGTGGCTAATGTTCCAGGTTCCAATATCGTCTCCCCAGAGTACCAAAATGTTTGGCTTTTTCTGTGCATGAACAGAAATTGTAAGTATAACAAATAAGCCACATAACAATAGTTGTAGCACTGTTTTTTTCATAATATTAATGGTTAAGTTAAAATATTAATGTCTTTTAAAGTTAATCAAAGAGATTCGTTTGTTTAGTTTAAAAACGCTGAATTACAGTTAATTAAGTTGAATTGTTTTGTGGTTTATGATGATGGTATCTAGTGTTAAGACATCAATAAATGAAGTTCATTTCCACCATTCAAAATCTATAGATTAATAAAAGCCATTAGATTAATTTTTGTTTTAACGATTTTTAAATAATTAAGTAGCAGTGCTAAAAATAGAGCTTAGTAAAGTAGCTACTTAACAATAGTGTTTTCATTTTCATAATGTTTCAATTGTAAATATTAAGATGAAATGGTTATTTTTAATAACATAGAATATCGCTTAATTCATTAATTATGAGAAAAACAGCTTCAATTTTTAGCCTGAGTTCTGTTGTTTTGTTGGTTTTTTTGGTACTGTCCTGTAATCAATTAAATGAGAAAGAAAGCGCGAATCAATTAGATCAATCGATGGCAGAAGACAGAAAAGATAGTTTGATTACAGCCAAAGGAGCTTGTGGGAGTGGATTAAGTAAGCGTAGTATGATTTTGAATGCGTCGAATAAAAATGAACCAAAGGGTATGGTTTTTATACCAGAGGGGGAGTTTATGATGGGTGGAGAACCAGATAAATTGGCTTTAGATAGAGAATTTCCAAAGCATCCGGTACAAGTATCGGCATTTTATATGGATACTCATGAAGTTACTAATGCTCAATTTGCTGAATTTGTAAAGGAAACAGGTTATATTACTTCTGCAGAACGCGATGTGGATTGGGAAGAATTAAAAAAACAGTTGCCACCCAATACACCAAAACCTGCAGATAGCTCATTAAAAGCGGGTTCATTGGTATTTACACCTACGTCAGGTCCAGTCCCTTTAAACGATTTTTCTCAATGGTGGCGTTGGGTTACTGGAGCCAATTGGAAGCATCCGTTTGGACCAGATAGTAGTATTGAGGGAATGGACAACCACCCGGTAGTGCAGGTTAGTATTGAAGATGCTAAAGCTTATGCCACATGGGCAGGCAAACGATTGCCTACAGAGGCTGAGTGGGAGTGGGCCTCCAGAGGAGGTTTAGAACATAGTAAATATCCTTGGGGTGATGAACATGTTGAAGTTGGCGATCCTAAATGTAATTATTGGACAGGAAAGTTTCCTTATGATAATACCGAAGCCGATGGGTTTCGCTATACAGCTCCTGTAGAATCTTATGAACCTAATGGATATGGACTTTATGACATGGCAGGTAATGTTTGGGAGATCTGTACCGATTGGTTTGATGTCGAATATTATAAGAGGATAAATGCTTCCGAAACTTTAATGAATCCCATTGGACCAACAAGAAGCTATAATCCGCCCAATCAGTATGAGCAATTTAAAACACTTAGAGGCGGATCTTTTTTATGTAATGATTCTTACTGCGCCAGTTATAGAGTTTCGGCCAGAATGCCTTTAGAAGTAACTTCAAGCTTGAACCACGTTGGCTTTAGGTGTGTAAAGGATGTTAAATAATATAATTACACAATTGTAACTTCTAACTTGTAAAATTTTAAAATAATAGTTCACCTTTTGCTAAGAAATACCTTACTATAAATGTTAATAATCAGATAAAAATGCGGTTTAAAGGTGTTTTTGTTGGGATTTTAGAGTGATGTTTGTTAAATTTGTATAGAGTTTAGTGAAACATAAAGTAAACAGCCTCTGTCCCTAAAAAGAAACATTACGCTCTACCCCTTGAAAAGCTACTTCAGTACCTTTTTGGTTTGTTGAAGTAGCTTTTTTTATTTTAATTCAGATATATGTTTAGGGAATAACAAGATCTTTATATTCTTTTCAAGTTTCAAGTACATAGAAAATATAACTCCTTTGATTTTAATTACATTTAATGATATGGTAGATAAAGTATGAGTAGCTACTGGTTATTAAATAATACCGATATGTATTACTATAAAGAGTTAATGATATAAAGGTAGAAAAGAAAAACGGCAGAAACTCTCGAATCCGCCGCTATTATTGATTGTTACTCTTGCATGGTGTGGTAAACATTTTGAACGTCATCATCCTCCTCAATCTTTTCAAGAAGCTTTTCAACATCAGCTTGTTGTTCTTCTGTTAGCTCTTTTGTGACTTGAGGTATGCGCTCGAATCCAGAGGATAAAATTTCAATACCTCTCGATTCCAATTCTGCTTGAATAGCTCCAAAGCTTTCAAAAGGAGCATAAATAAGAATGCCATCATCATCAACAAAAACCTCTTCGGCTCCAAAATCTATCATTTCAAGTTCAAGTTCTTCAGCGTCTAAACCATCTCCGTTAATACGGAAGTTACAAGTGTGATCGAACATAAAGACAACCGAGCCAGAAGTACCTAAACTTCCGTCACATTTGTTGAAATAGCTCCTAATATTCGCAACTGTACGTGTATTGTTGTCGGTTGCAGTTTCAACTAGTACGGCAATTCCATGAGGGCCATATCCTTCAAAAATTACTTCTTTATAGTCTCCTTGATTTTTATCAGAAGCACGTTTTATGGCACGTTCAACATTGTCTTTGGGCATGTTAACAGCCTTAGCATTCTGTATTACAGCCCTTAAACGTGCATTGTTATCTGGGTCGGGGCCTCCTTCCTTTACTGCCATTACTATATCCTTACCAATGCGTGTAAAGGCCTTGCTCATTGCTGACCAACGCTTCATTTTTCGTGCTTTACGAAATTCAAAAGCTCTTCCCATAAATATAATGTTTTTACTTGTCTGTTAAAATTCTCAACAAATTTAAAAAATTCCTTTTAGTCGTTAGGAATGTGTTTATCTAAAAATTTCTCGTTGGCTGCATTCAAATTATTAAGCATTTCCTGACGTTTTGCGTTTAACTGAGAATTGGTTTTATTAAATGTGTTAACCCCTTTGTTAACTTCGTTTACTTTTTTGTTGTAATCGGCTACCTGTTCCTTTGTACGCTTATTTTCTGGCGTGTTTTGTAAAGACTCATTAATAGCCTGGAAATTTTCACTAAGCATTAAGAAGTCCAAAAGAATAGGCATTTTATTGTCTGCTTCGTCTATGTAGAATTCAAAAGCTTTTTTAGTAGCTTCAATTAGAGATTTATCGTTGTTATATGGTGCTACTTTTTGTAATTCTAACAGACCCTCCTTGGCACTTGTACTAAGGGCATTGGTGCTTTGCTGAATAGCAGATATGTCGCTAATGTTTAAAGCATCCATAAGGTATATTTCATTAACATATACCTTAAAGTAGATAAGATAAAGTTTGTTATAATATTTGAATACCGCATTTGAGGTTTCCATTTTCTTGGCAAGATCGGTTTCATTCTCAATAATTTCAATGTTGTGTTTATCTGCAAAGGCATGGAAATTTCTTTCGTAAGTCTCTTGAGCTTCTTCCATTTTTTTATCTGTCATCTCTTGCGCAATGATATAGGCTTCCATTAAGTCGTAAGATTGTTCTGCTACAGCTTTCATGTCTATAATCTTGGCATAATCCTCTTTTAAAAGACTTTCATTGAACTTTAAATGATCTAGAACCTGATTTTTAAACTCATTACCATCATAACCATCTGCTTTCTCAATCTTTTTAATGGAACGTTCTACAGTTTTAATAAGGGTTTCACGTTTGTTATTTATGCTTCGGTCACTTTTGTTATGGGCTACCGCTTTGGTATATTTCCACATGCTTTTTGAAATATTTTCGTGTTCTTCTGATACAAATTCTAAATATTCATTGGCATTTTTAAAACTTTGGGAAAATACACGGTGAGTGTTTAGTAACAAGCAGGCAAACCCCGCAACTAAAATTAATTTTTTCATTTTTGGTTATATAATTTGTGTTTTAATAGTTGTTTAATAATTGAATGTAATCGTGAAGGATTTCCTTAGACTCATTGATGTAAATGTCTTTCGATATAACTTCCAAAATTATTTGGTTTTCTTCCTGTCTTACAAGGTCGTATTTTAAAAGTTCATCCATTGCTCTGGTATTTTTGACTTTGCAGAGCGGTTTTAGAGAATCATTGCTTTTCTCTAGTGATTGCCATATTTGATTATAAGAATGGTGATCGTTAAATACATTCTCTAAAGTTAACGTGTATTCAATGTTTTTATTGATATAGTTTTCCACTAAATCATGATTGAACTTCTCTATGGTTTTAAATTGATTATTAACTTTAAGTCTTGTTTTATTTTGAGTTCTCAATACTTCTAATGGAAGAGGAGCATATGGAATTGGAGTTAAAGTAATATCTATGGTGTCGGCAACTAATGCATAGCGTTTAGCATTTTCTTTTTCACTAAACCCGTCATAAATAGAAGGTAGAATAATATCAGGAGTTACACCATTCCCCTGATGGCTTTTACCTGTAACCCGATAGAATTTCTCAACGGTTAATTTAGAATAGCCTAGAGTTTCTGCGTCATCAAGAGGAAGAATAACTTGAGCTGTTGATTTTCCAAAAGTAGAGCTACCTACAAGAATTGCTCGGTTATAATCTTGCATAGCGGCTGCAAAAAACTCCGAAGCTGAAGCGCTATAGTTGTTTGTTAAAATAATTAAGGGTTTATTGAAAACTGTACCGCGGTTTGAATCTCTCATAGTAAAGGTTTCCCCGTCACTATATTTTAAAATGGACAGAGGTCCTTTGTTTATGAACATTCCAACTAGATCGGCGGCTTCTTTCATCGATCCTCCAGCATTGAATCTTAAATCCAAAATCAAGCCATCAATATTGTCCTTTTCTAATTTATAGATTTGTTTGGCAACATCGTTGGCAACACCTAAACCATTGGGAGACTCAAAATCTGTATAGAATAAAGGAATTTCAATATATCCAAAACGCTCTTCATCACCTATTATGTAACCATCAATTGTATTGTCTTCTACTTTGCTTAAAGTTTTTGTAAGCTCTATGGCAGCTAATGTTCCGTTTTTCTTTTGAAGTGTAAATGTTACTGAATTATGATCATTATTACTCATAAATCCTTGTACATCTGCATTAGAGACACAATAGGTCTCTAATGTATCGTTTTCGGATTGAAGAGATTTAATAACGTCATTTATTTCTATATTACCGTTATTAAAAGCTGGACTTCCGGGGCTAATGTAGCTTACTACAATTTCTCCTGAGTTGTTTTTGTCTGTAGTTATTCCGAAAGATAATTGATCGTTAGAGAGATAATTTTCATATATAGTTTTATCGGTAGGATTAAAAAAAGTAGAATGTGGGTCTTGGTATTTAACGTAAGCGTTTAATAAAGCTTCCTCAACAAATTCAGAAATACCTCCATTTTGGTTCATCAATTCATTGAGTACGCAAATTTGCTTCTGGATGATTTGAGGCTTTATTTTTCTTTCAAGTGTTTTAAAGTCCTTTTGTAATTGATTTAAACTTGAGTCAATTTCAACAATTTTCGAAAGTATTTCGTATCGTATTTTTTTGTTCCAATACCGTTTAATGTCGTTTTCATTCCTCAAATACTTAACAACATCCTTAGAGTAGAAGTAAATAGTGTCTTTACCACTATAGTTTAATGTTTCCGTTTCAAGTTGTTTTAGAACATTTTGTGAATATTCTATTCGAGCAGATAAAGTCGTGATGTATGGATTTATAAAATCACAGGATTTGTTTTGAATATAATCGTCAAGCAAAAGGGAATCTTTGCCAAGTTTTTTTAGATCTTCTTCTGTTAAAAATCGATTATTGTCATCTATTCCTTCTAGGAATAGTTTATAAACAGAAACCGACATGGTATCATCTATGGGCTTTGGCTTGAAATGTGATGTGGCAACAAGTTTGGTCAAGGCATCAACTTGGTTGCAAAACAGACTTCTATCTTGAGATTGAGCCTTAAATAGAAATAAAAAAGATACGAAAACGCAACTGAAGTTAAGCTTCATTAAATGAAATTTGGTTTAGTTGCGAAAAGTAATAAAAAATAATTATACGGAAAGGATTACTCCTGAACTTCAACAATAGCTTCAATAGCCTCGGCAAGTTTAAAGTCCTTTTCAGTTACACCTCCAGCATCGTGAGTGTAAATGGTTATGTTTAATACGTTGTATACATTAGACCAATTGGGGTGATGGTTAAGCGCTTCGCACTCAAAAGCAATTCGACTCATTGCGCTAAAGCAATCCTTGAAATTGTCGAACTCAAATTCTGCATGGATAGCATTATCGAAATATTCCCAATCAGGTAGCTTTAACAATCTTTTTTCAATGTCTTCTTCCGATAGTCGTTTCATGGTATGAATAGATTTAGAATTATTACCCTTAAATGTAACCATAATTGAGTTTAATGGCAAAGTTTAAAGTGCCAATTCAGAAACTATTTCGTCGCTTTTTAACTGTAGATGTTTTGGTAGGCGATTATCTTTTGGCAATACAGCGAGGTACCGCTCATCGTTTGTTGTATAAACCTGTTTATAAATTGGTTTTTTATTGCCTAACCCAGCAATCAGTTCCTTTGTAAAATCGTCATGGTGCACAAGGTCTTCACTTCCTAAGTGATAAATTCCGGAGCAATTACGATTAATAATATAATGAACCTGCTGACTCAGTTTTGAGTCTGTTGTAACGTTCATTATCAAGTTTGGAAAAACTTCAATAGGTTCTCCTTCATCTAGAAACATTTTTAATTCTTCAATACGTGGAGAGGATTTACCAAAAACCATTGGCAATCGTAAAATAGCCCATTTATGTCGCTGTAATCGCATGAGCATATTCTCAATTTTCACTTTGAAATGCCCATAAACGCTATGGCTTAGGGTTTTGTCATATTCGTAACTGGGGTATTTACTATAGGCATCAAAAACGTTGGCAGATGATAAAAACAGTAACTTACAGCGATGACTTTTAATATACTCTACAATATGTTGGTGGGCGGTTAGTTGGGTAGCAAAATTACCGCGAATGGCTGATATAATAATGCTTGGTCGTACTTTCTCTAAAATAGGGTGAATGTCATCTTCTTGATGATTATAGTAGTAGAAGTGTTGGTTATACTTTAATGCTCTTGTAGCAGTAGAGTAGGTGCCATATGTATTAAAATAGGAGCAAAGTTCTTTGTAAAGGGATCCCCCTAAAAAGCCACTTGCTCCTATTATTAATATTTTATGTTTACAGCTCTCTTTCATTATTACCTTTCACCCAAGCTATTACTAGCTTTTGTAAAAAGGCAATTTAACTACGGTAGCAGGAATAACCTTTTTACGTATTTGGATGTTTATTTTACTATCTACTGAACTTAGTTCTGTTGGCACATAACCTAGACCAATACCTTTACCCATTGATGGTGACATGGTTCCAGAGGTTACATTACCTATTACTTCACCTTCTCCGTTAACGATTTCGTATCCTTGACGAGGAATACCTTTCCCTTCAACCTCAAAAGCAACTAATTTTCTGCTTGGTCCAGCTTCTTTTTCTGCTTTTAGAGCTTCGTGATTAGTGAATGGCTTAGTGAATTTGGTAATCCATCCTAATCCAGCTTCAATTGGAGATGTAGTATCATCTATATCATTTCCATATAGGCAGTAACCCATTTCCAAACGCAGCGTATCACGAGCGGCTAAACCAATAGGTTTAATACCAAAATCAGCACCAGCTTCAAGAACTTTATCCCAAACGGTTTGAACTTGATCATTTTTACAATAAATTTCAAATCCACCACTTCCGGTATATCCAGTTGCTGAGATAATGATGTCGTCAAACCCTGCAAAATCGCCTACTACGAAGTTGTAAAACTTAATGGCTCCCAAATCATGGCTTGAAAGCGATTGCATAGCTTCAACAGCTTTTGGACCTTGTATAGCTAATAACGAATATTCATCCGATAAATTTTTCATTTCGGCACCAACATCGTTTTTAGATGAAATCCAGTTCCAGTCTTTTTCAATATTACTGGCATTTACAACCAACAAATAAGTTTCTTCAGCCATTCTGTAAACAATTAAATCGTCTACAACCCCTCCATTATCATTTGGCAAACAGCTATACTGAGCCTTTCCTACAGTGAGTTTTGAAGCATCATTACTACATACCTTTTGAATTAATTCTAAAGCATGAGGCCCTTCAATAAAAAATTCTCCCATATGGCTTACATCAAAAACTCCAACGGCATTTCTTACTGTTTCGTGTTCGATGTTAACCCCTTCATATTGTACTGGCATGTTGTATCCTGCAAAAGGAACCATTTTAGCTCCTAAAGCGATATGTGTATCAGTTAAAGCTGTATTTTTCATTGTTTTGTTTTGATAATTAGAGTTGCGCAAATGTACCTAAAATTATTGAGTTGGGCAGGCATAATACAGTGGATTTAGCTTCATTGTAATCATACAAATAAATACGGTAATCCCCACTTTTTATACTAATTTTAAGGGTAATCAAAAATCATAAAAATAGTAATGAAAATATTTTCCAAAGAACAGATATATGAAGGAGATCAGCTCACAGCAAAAAAGCAAGGTATTTCATCAACCGAATTGATGGAGCGGGCGGCAACTCAGATTTTTAATTGGTTGCACGCCAAATTACAAGGAACACAAATCCCCATTCATGTGTTTTGCGGAATAGGTAATAATGGGGGAGATGGACTGGTGTTATCAAGACACCTAATTACCCATGGCTATAATGTGAAAACATATATTGTAAATTATAGTGATAAACGAAGCAAGGATTTTTTAATCAATTACGATAGAATTAAACAGGTTAGTAAAGATTGGCCTGTTTTAATGGGGGGAGAAGATGATTTTCCAGATATAAAACCCGAAGATATTATTGTTGATGCCATTTTTGGTATTGGGCTAAACAGACCAGCTTCTGACTGGGTTAAAAAATTATTTCAACATTTTAAGTTATCTAAAGCGTTTACATTGGCTATTGATATGCCTTCTGGATTATATGCTGATAAGGTTCCTGAAGATGAGAATGGTGTAGTTTGGGCCAATTACACTTTAAGTTTTCAAGCACCGAAATTGGCGTTCTTTTTACCTGATACTTCAAAATATACTCAGAATTGGGAAGTTTTGGATATAGGTATTGATCGGGAGTTTTTACAAAAAA
Source organism: Mangrovimonas aestuarii (assembly GCF_028767185.1). Classification (GTDB taxonomy): domain Bacteria; phylum Bacteroidota; class Bacteroidia; order Flavobacteriales; family Flavobacteriaceae; genus Mangrovimonas_B; species Mangrovimonas_B aestuarii. The sequence goes on along the minus strand of NZ_JARACK010000005.1, from coordinate 36,128 downwards.
CAGTAACCCAAGCAAACTTGATTGGAAAAAATGAAGTGTTAACTTTTTATAGACCTCGGGATAAGTTTTCTCATAAAGGAACATTTGGTCATAGTTTAGTTATTGGAGGGAGTTATGGGAAAATAGGTGCCGCTACCCTAGCTAGTAGGGCAGCTTTACAAGTGGGGTCTGGGTTGGTAACGGCTTTTATTCCTAAGTGTGGTTATCAGGTCCTTCAAACTGCAATTCCAGAGGTTATGGTAGTAACGGATAATGAAGAACTGGAGATTACCAAGATAGGGTATAGTGTTGAACCTACTGTCATTGGTTTAGGACCGGGAATAGGAACTAGTGATGCTACAGAAGCAGCATTGAATTCATTTTTTGAAAGCAATAAAATCCCATTAGTAATTGATGCAGACGGATTAAACCAATTGTCAAAAAACAAAGATTGGTTTAAGCTCTTACCAAAAAATACTGTTTTAACTCCACATCCAAAAGAATTGGAGCGATTAATAGGAAAGTGGAAGGACGATTTTGATAAGTTGGATAAGGTAAGTTCCCTTTCTAAAAAACACGATTTAATAATAATTATTAAGGGTGCCAATACCATTACGGTTTCTGGGGATAAGTACTATATAAATGTTACTGGAAATCCAGGGTTGGCTACAGGAGGGACGGGAGACGTTTTAACAGGAATTATTACGGGGTTGATTGCACAAGGGTATAATGCATTGGAAGCTTCTTTGTTCGGGGTATATATACACGGTAAATCTGCCGATATTGCTGTAGAGGATTATGGTTATCAAAGTTTGATAGCTTCACATGTTATTGAATATTTAGGAGAAGCCTTTTTGGATTTGTTCAAACAACCTGAGCCCGTTGAACAAAATAAACAAGAAGACAAGAAGAATTGACGTTAAAAAGAAAAAGCCGCTTATTAAGCGGCTTTTCTATTATATTTCTAAACTATTAAATAGTTCTTTTATTTGATTACTTGATGGCCTAGGAGCATCTGGTGTAACTATATTTCCTTCTGGATCTACAAGAATGAATCTTGGAATACCTTTTATTTGATAATCCTGAACAAACTGCGATTGCCACCCTTTTGGTGCAAATAACTGTATACCTTCCAATTCCTTATCCTTTACCATTGCTTTCCAATCAGCGTTGGCTTGTTCCCAAGAGCCTTTGTGAGTACGATCGTCATCAATAGAGATACTTACAAAAGAAATGTTTTTGTCATGATATTCTTTATCAAGTTCTTTTAATGCAGGGATTTCACGTTTACAAGGGCCACACCACGTAGCCCAAACATCAATATAAACATACTTTCCCTTAAGGTCTGCAAGTGATGTTTTAGTGCCATCTATGTTTTCATAATCAGTAAAAACTGGAGAAGCAGAGCCTTTAGGCATAGCCTCTAATAATGCTAATTTAGATTGGATGTATCCTTGGTATGATCTTAAGGTTTTTTCAAGGTTGCTTTTCTCTTTGTTAGTTAACGATGAATCTATGGTTGGATATTCTTTTAATAAAGCATCAAAATCAGAATTCAGGTTTTCTGTTGCTGTGTTGAAAGTTTCCATGTTTGGAGTTTCAAACAGCTCATCGCTTAAATGCTTTTGTCTCAAAAGCGTTGATTTGATAAAGAAGTTATTGATGTCTGATGCATCCCCGGAAAAAGTTAGAGACTCGTCAAAAGATTTCGTGTCTAGTGTAAACGCTGTTTCATTATCGTTTTTAAGATAGAGTTCTCCATATTCAGTACCATCAAAAAACATATACTTTCCCTCTTCAACTTTTAAAGTGTCCTTAAAAGTCCCGTCGTCATTGATAGGAATAAGTTTTTCGTATTCCTTTCCTTTAAATATTTTAAGTGTTTTATCCGGGTGTGGATTGGTTATTTTACCAGATAGGGTTGCATAGTCTTTGGGCTCTTCTTTACATGCTATTATAGCCAAAGCACTAAGAAGAATAAGTGTTTTTTTCATCTAAATAGGTTTTTGTTCATCCAAAAATAAACTTTTCTATCATTATCAAAAGGTAAATTATTTAATTATTAACATATGTTTGGATAATTTGATATGAATATGGATTTTTGCGACACTTAAACTCAGAACATGGAAAACTTTCATTATATATCGACCGATACAATTGATTTACAGGTCGTTCAATCGGTAATTTTAGAAAACAAAAAAATAAAACTTTCAGAGGAAAGTATTGAAAATATTACTGCTTGTAGAAATTATCTTGACGAAAAGATGAAAGCTCAAGATGAGCCTATTTATGGAATCAATACGGGTTTTGGATCGTTATATAATGTAAAGATTACTAAGGATAAATTAACGCAACTTCAGGAGAACCTGGTGATGTCACATGCCTGTGGCACAGGGGAGATTGTTCCTAATGAAGTTGTTAAGTTAATGTTGTTCCTAAAAATCCAGTCATTAAGTTATGGTCATAGTGGTGTTCAGTTAGAAACTGTAAACCGCCTGGTTGACTTTTTTAACCATGATATACTACCGGTAATTTATACTCAGGGTTCGTTAGGAGCGTCAGGAGATTTAGCTCCTTTAGCACACTTGTCACTTCCTTTAATTGGTAAGGGAGAGGTTTGGTATAAAGGAGAAATTATTTCTGGAGAAGACCTATTGAAAGCGTTTAAATGGGAACCAATACAATTGCGCTCCAAGGAAGGTCTTGCTTTGTTAAATGGTACTCAATTTATGAGCGCCTATGGTGTACACTTGTTATTAAAATCTTTAAAATTATCATATTTAGCAGATTTGATTGGATGTGTTTCCTTGGAAGGCTTTGATGGAAGAATCGAGCCGTTCAATGAGTTAGTGCACATAGTTCGTCCACACAATGGACAATTAAAAACCGCCGAACGTGTTCGCGAATTTTTAGATGGTAGTGAATTGATAAAACAAGCTAAGCAACATGTTCAAGACCCATATTCATTTAGATGTATGCCTCAAGTTCATGGAGCGAGCAAGGATACTTTAGCATTTGTGGAAAAAACATTCTTGACTGAAATAAATTCTGTGACAGATAACCCAAATGTGTTTTCTAAGGAGGATGAAATTATCTCAGGAGGTAATTTCCATGGTCAACCGTTAGCTCTAGCGTTGGATTATTTGAAGATTGCTATGGCAGAATTGGGTAATATCTCAGAGAGAAGAACATATCAGCTAATTTCAGGATTACGTGGATTACCAGCATTTCTTGTTGATAATCCAGGGCTTAACTCTGGGTTCATGATTCCTCAATATACTGCAGCGAGTATTGTAAGTGCAAACAAGCAGTTAGCTAGTCCTGCTAGTGTAGATTCTATTGTTTCTTCAAACGGACAGGAAGACCATGTAAGTATGGGCGCAAATGCAGCAACTCAGGCGTTCAGGTTGGTTTATAATGTAGAACGTGTATTGGCAATAGAATTATTTAATGCATCTCAAGCATTGGAATTCCGTAGACCATTACAATCATCAGCTTTTATAGAGTCTTTTGTGCAGTCGTTTAAAACAGAAGTTCCTTTTGTTTCAGACGATCGTGTTTTACACGATGATATTCAGACTGCTATTTCATTCGTAAGTAATTTGGAAGTAGAGTTCGATTTATTGTAGAGCATCAAATGTTGATATAAAAAAAGCATTGCAAATTAGTTTGTAATGCTTTTTTTTTTTTGATTAAATATGATGCTGTACAAGCAATTCTTTGGCCCATTGTTTAGCTTTTTCTATTGTAGTAAATGCTTGAAAAGGCTTATCCATAAATAGCTTTTCTAATTGAGTGTTGCTTAATACAATCTGCGTTTCTGATACAACAGCAAAACCAATTAGGTTGTCAATATGCGATGTTCTCAGGTAGGTAGAAGGGTCTATAGAATAAGAGTTTGTTCTATTGGATATATAAACAAATGGTTTGTCTTTAAAATATTTATTGGCTATTCGCTCTAATTCGTTATTGTGTTCAGAAACAATTGTTATTCCTTCATTCATGGTTGCAATAACTAAATCTTCATCAATAATTACTGTAGCAAATCTGTATTTAATGGTTTTAGTCATGTTTAAAATCAGTTATATATTTATCTCTAGATAATAAAAAAACCCTGTCGAAGATAGACAGAGTTTATTTATTCAAATGACAATAGAAGTTAAATTTATCCTTCGGTAGGCTTTTCAGTATGTTGAATGTTTACTGTAAGTTCATCAGATTTTTCATCCAAATCCATTACAATAGTGTCGCCCTCTTGAACTTTTGAAGCGATAATTTCCTCAGCCAATGCGTCTTCTACATACTTTTGTATAGCACGTTTTAAAGGTCGAGCTCCATATTGTTTGTCAAATCCTTTATTTGCAATGAACCCCTTGGCTTTAGTGCTTAGTTTTAAGGTGTAACCTAAATCTTTGATTCTAGTGAAAAGTTTAGCTAATTCTATATCTATAATCTTATCAATATCTTCTTTTTCAAGAGTGTTAAAGACTACCACATCATCTATTCTGTTTAGGAATTCAGGTGCAAATGCCTTTTTAAGGGCATTTTCAATAACACTTCTTGCATTGGCATCTTCTTGTGCTTTTTGGGCTGCTGTCCCAAAACCAACTCCTGTACCAAAATCCTTAAGTTTTCTGGCTCCAATGTTAGAAGTCATGATAATTATTGTATTTCTAAAATCTATCTTACGACCTAAGCTATCCGTAAGGTAACCATCATCAAGAACCTGAAGTAACATATTGAATACATCTGGATGAGCCTTCTCGATTTCATCTAAAAGAATTACGGCATAAGGTTTACGTCTTACCTTTTCGGTCAGTTGGCCTCCTTCTTCATACCCTACGTATCCTGGAGGTGCACCAACCAGTCTCGAAATGGCAAATTTCTCCATGTATTCACTCATGTCTATTCTTACCAAAGAATCATCACTGTCAAATAATTCTCTGGAAAGAACCTTTGCCAACTGGGTTTTACCAACACCTGTTTGTCCAAGGAAAATAAATGATCCAATAGGTTTATTCGGGTCTTTTAAACCAGCACGATTACGCTGAATAGCTTTAACGACTTTAACAACTGCTTCATCCTGACCAATTACCTTACCTTTAATAAGTTCTGGTAATTTAGCGAGTTTATTACTTTCGGTTTGAGCGATTCGGTTAACAGGAATACCTGTCATCATAGAAACAACATCTGCCACATTGTCCTCTGTGACAACTTCACGGTGTAATTTGGTTTCTTCCTCCCATTTTTCCTGTGCTAGAAGTAATTCCTTTTCAATACGTTTCTCGTCATCTCTTAACTTAGCGGCTTCTTCGTATTTTTGCTTTTTAACCACTGTGGTTTTTAGCTCCTTAACTTCCTCAAGTTGCTTTTCAAGCTCAAGAATTTGTTTGGGTACATCAATATTGGTAATGTGAACGCGTGAGCCAGCCTCATCTAAGGCATCAATTGCCTTGTCTGGCAGAAAGCGATCAGTCATGTACCTATTTGTGAGCTTTACACAAGCTTCAATAGCTTCAGGAGTGTAATCAACATTATGGTGGTTTTCGTATTTTTCCTTTATGTTATTGAGGATTTCGATGGTTTCCTCTACTGTAGTAGGTTCAATTATAACCTTTTGGAAACGACGTTCCAATGCTCCATCTTTTTCAATATACTGACGGTATTCGTCTAAAGTTGTAGCACCTATACATTGAATTTCTCCCCTTGCTAGAGCAGGTTTGAACATGTTAGAGGCATCTAAACTTCCTGTTGCACCTCCTGCACCTACAATTGTATGAATTTCATCAATGAAAAGGATGATATCATCATTCTTTTCAAGTTCGTTCATCACCGCTTTCATACGTTCTTCAAACTGTCCGCGATATTTAGTTCCTGCAACAAGACTGGCCAGATCTAATGTAACTACTCGTTTATTGAAAAGAATTCGAGATACTTTTCGTTTAACAATACGATTAGCTAATCCTTCTGCAATGGCACTTTTACCAACACCAGGTTCACCAATTAATAATGGGTTGTTCTTTTTTCGACGGCTTAGTATTTGGGAAACACGTTCAATTTCTTTCTCTCGGCCTACTACGGGGTCTAGTTTCCCTTCCTCTGCCATAGCGGTTAAATCTCTTCCAAAGTTATCTAAAACAGGAGTTTTTGACTTCTTGGTGCTTTTACCTGATGGAGAGTTGAAAATATTTTCCTTGCTATCGTCGTCTCGTGTATCGTCATCTTGAAACGATTCCGCTTTTGGTTCTATATAGTCATCATCGTTTGTAATCATATACTTAAATTGTTCTTTTGCACTGTCGTAATCAACATGCAGTTTATTCAAAAGTTTAGTAGTCGGGTCATTTTCATTGCGTAAAATGCAAAGAAGTAAATGTGCGGTATTAATTGAGCTGCTTTGGAATAGTTTAGCCTCCAAAAAAGTAGTCTTAAGAGCACGTTCTGCTTGTCGGGATAGGTGTAGGTTTTTCTTTTCGTTTGAGGCTACTGCAATATTAGGGTTAGCAGGACTTAGTATTTCTACTTTACGTCTTAAGTGATTAAGGTCTATATCCAGTGCGTTCAATATATCAATAGCTTTGCCATTACCATCTCTAAGCAAGCCGAGCATAAGATGTTCGGTGCCAATAAAATCATGGCCTAAGCGTAATGCTTCTTCTTTACTATATGCTATTACGTCTTTTACTCTTGGTGAAAAATTATCATCCATAAATTAGGTTCCTTTCTGCATTAAAAATACTAAATCATATTACCAAAGGCAAAAACTATACCTTAAATTATATGCGTTTAGCTAATAGACAAAAAAAGTCCATAAATTCAAAAAAAATGCAGTCATATTTATCAACCACAGCGAGGAGATAAATTGTTAATAAAAAATGTTAAAAAACACAGTATGTAAGGGCGTCGTGACATTTGAAATGGTTATATTAGCACGATTTGAAAAACTGAAGAAACTAATTAATTTTATATATGGCAGAAGGAGAAAAACTCATTCCTATTAACATAGAAGATGAAATGAAGTCGGCTTACATCGACTATTCGATGTCGGTGATTGTGTCAAGAGCCCTTCCTGATGTAAGAGATGGATTGAAACCTGTTCACCGTCGTGTGTTGTTTGGAATGCACGAATTGGGTGTTAAGGCTAATTCAGCGTATAAAAAATCGGCAAGAATAGTAGGGGAAGTACTCGGTAAGTACCACCCACACGGAGATACTTCCGTATACGATACGATGGTACGTATGGCCCAAGATTGGAGCCTACGTTACATGCTGGTTGATGGTCAAGGGAACTTTGGATCGATTGATGGTGATAGTCCTGCTGCAATGCGTTATACAGAAGCTCGTATGCGTAAGATATCAGAGGATATGCTTGCCGATATCGACAAAGAAACTGTAGATCATAAATTGAACTTCGACGATACCTTAAAAGAGCCTACAGTATTGCCAACTAGAATTCCTGGCCTATTGGTTAATGGAGCATCTGGTATAGCAGTAGGTATGGCGACAAATATGCCACCACATAACCTTAGTGAAGTTGTTGATGGTATCACTGCCTATATTGATAATCATGATATTGAAATCGATGAGTTGATTACCCATGTCAAAGCTCCAGATTTTCCTACGGGAGGAACTATTTATGGTTATGATGGTGTGAAGGAAGCCTTTAAAACAGGAAGAGGCCGTATTGTTTTAAGAGGGAAAGCCAATATAGAGGAAGTAAATGGTAGGGAATGTATTATTGTTACAGAGATTCCTTATCAGGTTAACAAAGCCGAAATGATTAAGAAAACGGCCGATCTTGTTAACGAAAAGAAAATCGACGGTATTTCTACTATCAGAGACGAGTCTGATAGAAAAGGAATGCGAGTTGTTTACGTTCTAAAGCGTGATGCTATTCCTAATATTGTACTTAACAAATTATACAAGTATACTGCATTACAATCGTCTTTTAGTGTTAACAATATTGCATTGGTTAATGGACGACCTCAATTACTCAATTTAAAAGACCTTATCCATCATTTTGTTGAGCACCGTCATGAAGTTGTAGTGCGTCGTACAGAATATGAATTGAGAAAAGCTGAAGAACGTGCCCACATTCTTGAAGGTTTGATCATTGCTTCTGATAATATTGATGAAGTTATAGCTCTAATCAGAGCATCATCTAATGCAGATGAAGCTCGTGAGAAGTTGATGGAGCGTTTCAAACTCACCGAAATTCAAGCGCGTGCAATTGTAGAAATGCGTCTTCGTCAATTAACTGGACTAGAGCAAGATAAACTACGGGTTGAGTACGAAGAATTGATAAAGACCATTGAAGATCTTAAAGATATCCTTCAAAAGAAGGATCGTAGAATGGAGATCATTAAAAATGAACTCCTAGAGGTCAAAGATAAATATGGAGATGCTAGACGTTCTGTGATTGAGTACGCTGGTGGAGATTTGAGCATTGAAGATATGATCCCTAATGAGAAAGTGGTTATCACAATCTCGCATGCTGGATATATCAAACGTACATCTCTTACTGAGTATAAAACCCAAAATAGAGGTGGAGTAGGGCAAAAGGCTTCAAATACGAGGAATGAAGACTTCCTAGAGCATTTGTTTGTTGGAACAAATCATCAGTATATGTTGTTCTTCACTCAAAAGGGTAAATGTTTTTGGATGCGTGTTTACGAAATTCCAGAAGGAAGCAGAAGTTCTAAAGGACGAGCTATCCAAAACCTTATCAATATAGAGCAAGACGATAAAGTAAAAGCCTTTATCTGTACCCAGGATCTTAAAGATGAAGATTACATCAACAACCATTATGTGATTATGGCGACCAAAAAAGGTCAGGTAAAGAAAACATCTTTAGAGCAATATTCCCGTCCAAGAACTAATGGTATTAATGCAATTACTATTAAGGACGGTGATGAGTTATTAGAAGCTAAATTAACCACTGGTGAAAGCCAAGTAATGCTGGCTCTTAAATCTGGTAAGGCAATTCGATTTGAAGAAGCTAAAACCAGACCTATGGGAAGAAGTGCTTCAGGGGTTAGAGGAATTACTTTAGCACATGACGATGATGAAGTTGTAGGAATGATTGCTGTAGATGACATGGAGAGTAATATTTTGGTAGTTTCTGAAAACGGTTATGGTAAACGGTCTAGTCTTGATGACTATAGAATTACAAACCGTGGAGGAAAAGGAGTGAAAACCATTTCTATTACAGAAAAAACAGGTAACTTAGTTGCTATCAAGAATGTAACTGATAATGATGATTTAATGATTATCAATAAATCAGGTATAGCTATTAGGTTAGCAGTAATGGATTTACGTGTTATGGGACGGGCAACACAAGGGGTCCGTTTAATTAACCTTAAAGGAAAAGACTCCATTGCTGCGGTTGCCAAAGTTATGCATGACGAAGAGGATGTAAATGGAGAGGAGAATCTAGATGCGATGGTGAATGAGGAAAACGGCACAACAATTGATAACCCTCAGGACACAGAAAACAACTAACATAATAAGTAAAGACAAACTACAATGAAAAAACAAGTTATCGTTGCTTTAGCACTATCTGTTTCAGCTTTCTCATTTGCTCAAAAAAAAGAGCTAAAAACAGCAGAGAAGGCATTAAAGAAAAATAACTATGCTGAAGCTAAAACCGCTTTAGGGCAAGTAGAGGGTATGTTATCTTCTATGGATGACAAATACAAGGAACAATATTATTACTTGAATGCAGAAGCTTTATATGCCAATGGAGCGGGATCTGATGCAGATATAGATATGGCTTTAAAGAGCCTAAGCAATGTCAACAGTAAAGAGGCTGATGAATTAAAGCAGGCTATGTTACAATCTTTTTTAACAAAAGGAAATGATGCTTATGAAAAAAAGGATTTAGGAAATGCTTCCATTTATTTTGAAAAAGCCTATCGTGCATCGACTAAAGACACTACATATTTGTACTATTCTGCATCTGCAGCTGTGCAAGGACAAGATTTTGATCGCGCACTTCCGATTTATGAAGAGTTAAGAGATTTAGGGTATACTGGTATTCAAACCGAATACTTTGCCGCTAATAAAGAAACAGGGGTTGAAGAGTCATTCCCAAATAAAGAGTTGAGGGATGCTTCAGTTAAGTCTGGAACTCATATTAAACCTTCAGATCGACAATCTCAATCAAGAAGAGCCGAAATAGTAAAGAACATAGCTTTGATTTATGTCGGACAAGGAAATGATCAAAAAGCTATTGAGGCTATGGATGAAGCTCGTAAAGCTAATCCAGAAGATATAAGTTTATTGATAACAGAAGCTAATATTAACTTTAAAATGGGGAATACGGCCGAGTTTAAGAGATTGCTTGAAGAGGCTACCCAAAAAGATCCAAATAATGCGGAGCTGCAATATAACTTAGGGGTTGTGTCGGCTGAAACGGGAGATGTTGAATCTGCTAAGAAATTCTACCAGAAAGCTATTTCGTTAGATCCTTCTTATGTTAATGCACAAATCAATATGGCTGCATTGATTTTAGGCGAGGAGCAAAAAATAGTAAGTGAAATGAATAATTTGGGGACTTCGGCTGCTGATAACAAACGTTATGATGAATTAAAGGAAGAGCGAATGAATTTGTATAGAGAAGCTATTCCTTACCTTGAAGGTGCTTTAAAAGTAGATCCTACTAATTTACAAGCTGCCAAAACATTATTAAATATCTATGTGGCTATAGGTGATACCCAAAATGAAAATAAAATGAAAGCTAAGGTTGCAGAACTTGAAGCTGGGAACTAAACTTTAATCACATATAATAAAAAAGCCGCTTTCAAAGCGGCTTTTTTTATTATATAAATAACTTAAACAATCTTTTTGATAACCCTTAGCTTATGGGTGTGGATACCTTTGTCTACGTTATAAATTCCGGAATGGTCCAATCGGTCTATACGTACCTTTCCGTGTGCATGTATAATATAGTTGTCCCTCATGATAATCCCTACATGAACAATTTGTCCCTCGCTGTTATCGAAAAAAGCCAAGTCACCAGGCTCACTTTCTTCAATAAAACTCAAGGGTTCACCTTGGGTGGCCTGTTGTGAGGCATCACGTAAGACTTTATAACCATTAAGCTTGTAAACCATTTGGGTAAAACCAGAACAATCAATTCCAAAGCTAGTACGGCCCCCCCATAAATAAGGAGCGTTCAAATACATAAATGCTGTTTTAATTAATTGCTCTTTAGGCTGTACACCACTAATACTATTACCATCATGATAATGATTTAGAAGAGAAAGCGCATTTAAGTTAGAGCCTAAGGGAATAGGGTATAAATGTTTTTCTTTGTCTTCTACAAACTCCACCAAGTCCGAAGATAAACGGGTAGGAGAGTTGTTCAACATCTCATAATTCTCCTTTGTAATTTCCAGATACTGTTTATTATCAATCCATCCTTCATATTTGTCAAAGGAAAGTCTAATCTTACTCCAATATTTACGTTGTTCCAATATCTTAAAATGTTCACCATACAACAATTGCGAAACCAGTTCGCTTTTATCAGAAGGATCCAATCTTAAGGGGACAATGCTTAAGTTACAAAGGCCGTATTGCATTCAATTAGGTTAAGTGGGTCAGTTAATCCAATGTCAAATTACTAATTAGCGCTCAATTACAATAGCTGATGCACCTCCACCACCATTACAAATAGCAGCAGCTCCAATTTTGGCGTTGTTTTGTTCCAATACATTTAACAAGGTAATGATAATTCTAACACCAGAACAACCCAGTGGATGACCTAAAGAGACAGCTCCACCATTTACGTTTACTTTATCCTCACTAAGATCTAAAATCTTCATGTTAGCAAGACCAACAACAGAAAAAGCCTCATTAAATTCGAAGTAGTCAACGTCGTTAATCGAAATGCCTGCTTTGTCAAGAGCTTTAGGTAGAGCTTTGGCAGGAGCAGTGGTAAACCATTTTGGTTCTTGGGCAGCATCGGCATAACTCTTAATCGTAGCCAAAGGTTCAAGTCCTAGTTCTTCCGCTTTCTGTCTGCTCATTAAAACAACAGCGCCTGCACCATCATTAATTGTCGATGCATTGGCTGCAGTTACAGTTCCTTCTTTTGTGAAGGCTGGGCGTAAAGCACCAATCTTTTCCATTTTGAAATGGGTATACTCCTCATCTTTATTTACAACTATTGGTTCGCCTCGACGTTGAGGAACTTCAACTGGTACAACTTCATTGTCAAATTTTCCAGCATTCCAAGCAGCAGCAGATCTTTGGTAAGACTGTGTAGCAAAGTTGTCTTGATCTTCTCTTGAGAAATTGTATTCAGTTGCACATGCATCTGCACAAACCCCCATGGCAACTTGATCGTAAGCATCAACTAGACCATCTTTTTGCATACCATCTTCCATGGTCACTGGGCCAAATTTAGCAGCAGTTCTTGCATGGTAATAATGAGGAATCAAACTCATGTTTTCCATACCGCCGGCTACAACTATATCAGCGTCTCCCAATGCAATAGCCTGAGCTCCCTGCATAACGGCTTTCATCCCGGAAGCACAAACCTTATTAACCGTAGTACAAGGTACAGTATTCGAAAGACCAGCATAAATGGCTGCTTGTCTTGCAGGAGCTTGTCCTGTTCCCGCCTGAACTACATTACCCATAATTACTTCTTGTACCAATTCTGGGTTAAGGTTGATTTTTTCAAGGGCTCCTTTAATGGCAATTGCTCCTAACTTAGGAGCTGGTATTGTTGAAAGAGACCCCATAAAGCTTCCTATTGGAGTTCTAGCAGCCGAAACAATAACAACTTCTTTATTCATCTTTTAAATGTGTTTTATTTTAACTGTCGCGAATTTAATCAATTTTTACTAGAAAAGGGAGTCAGCACGCCTTCTTTATAAATCGTTAAAGGCACTCATATTTTTATTACATTTGAAAACCTTAACGTTTTTTATGAAAGACTTCATAAACATGATATATAGAAACCATTCCTTGGTTTATAAAGTATTATTGTATATCGCCACCACTGTGTTAATTGTATATCTTTTCCCAAAAAGTGGACGCTTTAGATATAATTTTGAACGAGGTAAACCTTGGCAATCCGAAAACCTTTATGCACCTTTTAATTTTGCAATCAAAAAAACTGATGCAGAGCTTGAGGTCGAAAAAGAACAGATACAACAACAGGCAACACGTTATTTCGATAGGGATGTTCAAGTGAAAACCAAAGTAGTAAAAGCTTTTGAAGATGAATTTCCAAATATTTTTGGAGATAGTATAAACAAAAGAGAGTTAAATCATATTCACAAAACTGGCATAACAATTTTAGATAACCTCTACCAGTTTGGTGTATTGGAGGAGAATTATAATTTCAATCCTGAAACTCATGTTGTTTTACTTGAAGATAGAAAGGAGGCAGTTAATATAGATTATGGAAAATTAATAGTACAAGACAGTATTACTTCCATAATAAATAACTCATTAGTAAGTAATCTGGATAAGGCTCTGACAATCCCTCTTACAGCTTTGTTTTTTGATGTTATAGAGCCTAATTTAAAGTATAACAAGACCTTTACAGATCAAGCGATTCAAGAAGCTTTGGGTAAAATATCTTTCACTAGAGGGAGTGTAGAGAAAGAAACACTGATAATCTCGAAGGGAGAGGTTGTTGAAGGTGATAAATTCCAAATATTGAAATCTCTTGAAGCCGAGTATGAGTCACAAGTTTGGACCGATTCCAACTATAATTGGATAGTATTTGCATACACTCTACTGGTAGCTTTAGCTCTATTAATGTTACTGCTGTTCCTCAGAAAATACAGACCGGATGTTTTTGAGAATAATACCAAAGTGACATTTATATTTTTTAATATTCTAACAATTGTTCTCATTACTACTTTGGTTGTCAATTTCAATGCTAAGTACATTTATGTAGTTCCCATATGTGTCCTACCGTTGGTGTTGAAAGCTTTTTTCGATGCTCGTCTAGGGCTCTTTTCGCATGTGGTTACCGTATTGTTGTTGGGGTCTATTGTTCCTAACAGTTATGAGTATATGTTTCTGCAGATTATTGCAGGAATAGTTACAATTCTCACCGTGTCTGAGCTTTATAAGCGCGCTAATCTTTTTATTTCGGTTGGACAGATTACATTGATTTATATTATCGCCTATTTCGCTTTTTTTGTTATACATGAAGGAAGTGTTGAAACGATTAAATGGCAAACCTTCGGATTATTTATACTTAATGGTTTGGCCACCTTGTTTGTGCAACCATTGATTTATGCCTACGAAAAATTGTTCGGTTTGGTGTCAGATGTATCGTTATTGGAGTTATCAGATACTAACTCAAAGCTTTTAAAAGAATTGGCCAATAAAGCACCTGGAACATTTCACCATTCATTAAATGTTGCTAACCTAGCAGAAGCATCTGCCAATGAAATAGGGGCAAATGCGATGCTGGTTAGGGTAGGGGCCTTATATCACGATATAGGGAAGATGAAGAACCCAACCTACTTTACCGAAAACCAATCTACGGGCTTAAACCCTCATGATGAGTTATCTCCTAAGGAAAGTGCTTCGATAATCATTGATCATGTTCTGAATGGTATTGAAATGGCTCGAAAGCATAAGTTGCCAGATCGTGTTATCGATTTCATTAGAACACATCACGGTACCACAACAGTTTATTATTTCTATAGAATGGCTCAGGCTACAGATCAAGATTTTGATGAAGTTGACTATACTTATCCAGGTCCGAAACCATTTAGTAAGGAAACGGCTATTTTAATGATGTGCGATAGTGTGGAGGCGGCCTCTAAAAGTTTAAAGGAACCAACATCAACAAAAATTGATGTTTTTGTGGAAAATATTATTAATAAGCAGATGGATGTTGGACAGTTTTTAAATGCGAATATTACTTTCAAAGAAATTCAAGCGATTAAAAAAGTGCTAAAACACAAGCTTGCAAATATTTACCATTTAAGGATAGAATATCCCGAATAATTTTTTTAAAAAATTAGATAAAATAGTTGCGTGATTAAGCGCCATACCCTACATTTGCAACCGCAAAAACAAAGAAACGTTCACAATAATATTGAATAAAGGAGAGGTGCCAGAGTGGTAATGGAGCAGATTGCTAATCTGTCAACGCGTAAGTGTTGCCAGGGTTCGAATCCCTGTCTCTCCGCAACCGGAGAACAAAATATTGTTCTATCGGGGTGTAGCGTAGCCCGGTTATCGCGCCTGCTTTGGGAGCAGGAGGTCGCAGGTTCGAATCCTGCCACCCCGACTTTTTTGTTTATATTCAGGAGTAATCCTTGAAGGGTCGCGTAGCTCAGCTGGATAGAGCATCTGCCTTCTAAGCAGACGGTCACAGGTTCGAATCCTGTCGCGATCACAGTAATAGCAAGGGTTTCGAGAAATCGAGACCCTTTTATTTTTGCCAATGTGCACAAAATGTGCACAAAAATCTCTTCTTACGGACAGCAAATTTTTACAGTTTTTACTCTTTATCGATGCATTTTTAGGTGGTTTTTCACCTTTTTTTTGACTGAAATTTGTGATTTTTTAGAGTGTTAATGGTTTGTTAATTCTACACATATTCAAATTTGACATTTGAATCAATCAATCCTCAAGGAATCTTCATTATAATCTTTTTTCTATTTTGATTTCATTTGGTTTGTTAAGTCTAAGCCAAGTAGTATATTCGTATTTCGCGATTCGCGAAATGCAAATTAACGGCTATGAAAAAGCACAATGGTATGCGTCCCCATGACATCGTTATTTTACTTAAAATAGTATCCAAAGGAGATGAAAATTGGCTAATGAAAGATATAGCTAATGAACTCTTTATTTCCAACAGCGAAGTGAGTGAATCCCTAAATAGAAGTGTCATGGCTGGCTTAATTGGGAGTGACAAAAAGAGAATAATGAAAACAGCTTTGTTGGAATTTATTTCTTCAGGGCTTAAATACGTCTATCCACAAAAACCAAGTGCTATGGATAGGGGCGTGGCCACTGCTCATAGTGCACCACCTCTGAATCAACATATTCAAAGTAACAAAGCCATTGTTTGGCCCTTTGCAGAAGGGAATGAAAGAGGTTTTTCAATAGAGCCCCTTCATCCCAATGTGCCTAAAGCTGTTCAGGAGGATGAAAAACTCCATGAGCTGTTGGCATTGGTAGATGCTATCAGACTTGGTAATGTAAGAGAGCAAAAAATGGCCATTGACGAACTCGAAAAACGATTTTAAGTGAATAATACAACTGCAAACTATAAACTAATTAAAAGAGTAGTCCATCCTTTTGGAGAACTTAATAAAAAGGTTATTTGTGTGGTGGGAGGTCCGGTAAGCTTGTATATTAATGACTCAGCTAATACATAACTTGTAAAACCCTAAATTATGGCAAATAGCACCCATGCTCATTTAAGATACAATATTCTGGATTATTGTTTTCGTAATAGGGAGTTTAGATTTGAAGAGTTATTAAGATATGTAAATGAAGGGATTGATAGGCAATATCGTGGAGAGGGCATATCCGTTAGAACATTACGTGACGACCTTAAGGTTTTTAGGGATAAAGTCAACGGTTTTGGAGCACCATTACCAGAAAAGGTAAGGGTTTTAAAGTATTCAGACCCCAATTTCTCTATTGCTCAACGACCATTGCTTGAATACGAACAATATTTAATTGATGCTGCACAACAATTATTGGAGCGATTTGAGAACCATCCTAAATACAACAGACTGGCCGAAGCCTTAATTAAATTTCAAGATGAAGAAGAGCAAGACGACGACTCTAGAATTTTATTTTATGACCACAATGAGGAGTATAGGGGTATAGTTCACTTAAAGCCGTTATACCTGGCAATAAAGAAAAAACAGGTTCTTCAGGTTACTTTCAAAGGGTTTAAAGATGAATCGCCTGTAGTGTATCAATTCCATCCGCATATACTTAAGCAATATAACAGAAGGTGGTTTGTGTTTGGATATAATGCAACTAAAGACGTTAAAGAATGGAGTATTCCGTTAGATGAAAGGCTTATTGATTTTGATTTAGTAGACGATGTCGATTACATCGAATCAGATACTGCTTGGGATGCATTCTTCAGAACTATGGTAGGGGTGGTGAGACCCAGAGATGCAAAAGTTGAAAAAGTAGTACTAAAGTTTTATAATGGGAGAGAGTATTATTTCAAAACAAAACCTTTTCAACCAGATTATGAGGAGTTTTTTGAAGATGATAAACAAGATCAAGTGTGGTTCGAAACAATTATCAATAAGGAGCTAGTACAGCAACTATTATCTTTTGGTCAGGATTTAGAAGTGCTCGAGCCAGAGCATTTAATTTATCAGATGAGAGAACATGCTAACGCAATGCATCAATATTACAATAAATAACTGTGCGGTAACTCTGCATATTTTTATTGTTTATTTGCAGAGTTGAATTTAATCATATTTATGAGGGAAGATAAAATCAAGTCAGATTTAGTAGTTAATCAACTTACCGAGCAAGTTTGGAAATGTACTGACGTGTTACATAAAACACGTTTAAGGGATAGAGTAGATATTTTGCTATTTCTTATTACAGCACTTAGGGACAATTGGGATATATCTTGGACAGAATTAAGATATGTTGATAAAATAGATTCATATTCCAATAACATTCAATCACAAAATTTGAATGAGCTGGATAGGAGAATTTTTGATATTTATTCACCTCTTTTTACAAAGTTGCCATCCTATGTAATTGTTGATTTGTCATTATGTATTACTAATATAGATACTCATGCACTTAGAACACATTTTGCCGAGGTATTTGAAAATATACTACAAAGGGTTATAGAAATTAAGGGTAAAAGTTCAGGTGAATCAGTATTACCTAAAGAAGTAACTAGGTTAATTATTGATCTTGCTCAATTAGATAGTAATGCATCTGTTTATAACCCATTTGCAGGGTTAGCATCATTTGGTGTTAATCTTAATGAAGGGCAAACATATTTTGGCCAAGAAATAAATTCTATCGTTTGGGCTATTGGTCAATTAAGGTTAAAGGCTCATAACAGAGAGCATTCTTCTGAATATGTGATTGGTGATTCTATTGAATATTGGTACGATTTTCAGAAGTACGATCTTATCGTGTCTGCGCCTCCATTAAAATTACCTATTCCAAAGGAGTTTCATTCAAATTTAACTGGAGATAGTTATGGTGATGTAGAAAGTTTCTTAATTGATAAAGGAATTCATTCCATAAAAGCAGACGGTCAATTTATTGGTGTATTTTCTTTATCTTTTCTGTTCGGTGGTGGTCGTCAAAAAAGACTTAGACATAATTTAATAGAAAACTGCTTAATTGACACTATAATCAACTTGCCCGCAGGATTGCTTTCTAATACGGCTATACCACTTTGTATAGTGGTTTTTAAGGTTACTTCCAGAAGACCAGGGTATATTAAATTAGTTGATGGTTCTACTTTTTTTAGAAAAGAAGGGAGTCGTAAAAAAGTATTAAATGAAAAGGAACTTAAAGACCTTATTAATACTGATGTTGAAAATGAGTTTCTAAGATATGTGAGTGATGAGGAGATTTATGCAAATGATCTCGACTTATCGGTTGGAAGGTATTTTTTGAAAAGTATTGATGGTTTTAAATTACATGCTTTTTCTAGAATTATCAAAGGCGAAAAGGCGCCTCTTAGTACAAGGATGAAGCAGGTCCAAATCAGAGATCTTAAAAAAGATGTTTTCGACTGTGTTTTGAATACTTATGAACTAGAGTCTTCATTAGTATCTAGAAATAGTTTTAGAATAATAAGTGAATCATGTTTGCTTTTAGCTACTAAATGGAATACCCTAAAACCAACATATTTTGAGTATTCCGGTGAGCCAATTGTTGTTTCTTCAGCTATAGTAGCCTTAAAACTTGATGAAGATGAGGTTGATCCAATATTCTTGATAAATGAGTTTTCCGCAGATTATGTGGAAGACCAATTAAACAAATATAGGGTTGGATCTGTACAGCCTATGCTGCGTAACAATGATCTTATTAAGATTGTTATTAAGTTACCTTCAATACAGGAACAAAGAGCAAAAGTTAAAGGAATTCTCGAATTATCTGAAAAATTCAAAATACTTCAAGAAGAAAGGAATAGATTAGCTCATGGAGAACAAGTGTCCAGTTTTGATGAGTTCGCTTCGCTAAAGCATTCGTTGGGTACGCCTAGACAAAACATTTTGTCCAATGCGAAAAGTTTAATTCGTTTTTTTGAAAATAATGATTCTTCAGCTTTTAGTGAAGTTAAAGATTTATATAATGAGCGATATAATACAAATCTGATTGACGATTTAGTTCAAATTAAAAATGATGTTAATCACATCTCTACAATATTAGAAAAAGGTGAAAATGGATTAGTTATGAGTGACTATGAGCTCAGTGCTATTTCTATAAAAGATTTAAACCAACTTTTAAATAAGCTAAAAAAGGTAAGAGAGAATTACACTTTTCATTATGAAAGAGCATTAGCTGAAGAGATGAAAAATAAAGCCATTCGGGCTAACCTTACTTTATTCCAGATACTCTTAGATAACATCCTTTCTAATGCTAACAAATATGCGTTTAGAGAAAAAAGTGGGTTGAATCTTTTAGTCGTAGAATTAAAGGTTACAGAAGAGGTCATGCAACTGGAAATTCGAAATAATGGTTTACCATTTCCAAATAATTTTAACAGAGATAAGTTTATATCTAAATTTTCAACTTCTAATGAAGATAATGGCTCAGGGTTAGGGGGATATGATATAAATAGAATAGCAAAATATTTTAATAATCCAGACTGGGAACTAATATTAGATGAAAACAGTGTTTTTCCAGTGATTTTTAGGTTTAATTTTCCTGTAATACCAATATTAAATGAGTAAAAAATACAATGTACTTTGGATAGATGATCAGCATGAGTCTTTGGAAGCGGTTCATAAAACGGCAATAGACTACAATATCCAATTTTGGCCATTCAAATCAATGAATGGTGGTTGTAAAGAACTAGAAGTTAATCTTTCAAAATATGATGCAGTATTATTAGATGCTAAATTCTTTGAAAATGAAACGGATGTTCCTGGGTCAGAAGACACTAAATGGGTACATCAGGCAAAAGACAGGATAAGGGATTTGGATAGAACTTTAGCCTACTTTGTTTTGACAGGGCAAGCCAAAACCTATGCATCAGAAGAGTTTAATAATGCCTTCCCGAATGTATTTGAAAAAGGAAAGGATGAAGATGAGGATAAACTTTTTAATATGCTTGTTGAGGCTTGTAAGAATCGAGAATTAACAAAATTAAAGCATAAGTATTCCAATCAATTTGAAATATGTACTGAAGCTTATTTAGGCAAAAAGCATTTCGATAGGTTGCATCATTTGGTTTTGGATATTGAAAACCCAAATCAGATTAAAATAGCTCAAGATTCATTAACTGGAATAAGAAAAATTATTGAAGCACTCTTCAGAAAGCTTAATGAAATTGGATGTATACCAGATGAAATTATCGAGGATAAAGGTTGGATTAATGGATCAGGAGCCTTTTTATCAAATCGTCATAGTGGATACGTTCATAACCAAGAGATAATTCACTCTGTAATTGCTTTTAATATTTATAAAATTTTGATGGTTACACAGGATGGATCCCACGATAATGGAAGTAAATTAGGGGTTGATTCATACATGGCTTCAGTCTCAAATACGTTTCTATACCAAAGTACGGTGCTTCTTTTATTTGATGTACTAGATTATTTCAAAACATTTATTGATAGTAATTTGGTTAAAGAAAGAAATCTATCAAAATGGGAGAAAAAACAAGTTGAATCAGAAGTTTCGGGTGAATGGATTGCTGGCAAATTAATTAGAGTCGCCGGTAATAACTTTGGAACGTTTCGGTCTTCGGATGGCGTTATTGAATTAACAATATTGCCAAAAATAATGGATGAATTTTCATTCCGCGAGGGGGACAATATTGAAGTTACAACAAAACCTAGCCCTTGTGGAACGAAAACTTTTATTGATTTGATAAAACGAGCCAATTAATCTATGCAATCACCCTGCACACTTCAACCCTACATTTGTAATGTTATTAATTTTTAAAGATTCAAGTTATGAGTGAGAATACAAAAGTAAAATGCCCAAACTGTAAAGAAGTTTTTAAAGTTGACGACTCTGTTTACAATGATATCGTTAAGCAAGTAAGGGATCAGCAGTTTCAAACAGAAATAAACAGCCGATTAGAGGTTGCTGAAAAAGAAAAGCAATCGGCTGTAGAACTCACCGAATCTAAAATTAAAAGTTTTTACCAGGATCTAATAGCTAAAAAAAATCAGGAGATCAGTAATCTAAAGTTAAAAAGTAAGGAAGAGCTGGTTGATGAGGTGTCTAAGAAAGATGAGCTTATTCGCGATTTACAGTCAAAATTGGAAAAAGCTGAAACGGTAAAAACACTTGAAGTGTCCACGGCTGTTAACCAGATTGAAAAAGAAAGAGACCAACTCGTTAACGATTTAAAAAACAAGGATAGTGAAAGACAATTGTTGGAAAGCTCTTTGAAGGAGAAGTTTGCCAGTCAATTAAGTGCTAAAGATGAATTAATCAAATTCCGTGACCAGGAAATAGAACGTCTTCAGGATTACAAGCAAAAGCTATCTACTAAAATGGTGGGGGAAACTCTAGAGCAGCATTGCGAAACAGAGTTTAACAAACTAAGGGCTACAGCTTTTCAAGGGGCTTATTTCGAAAAAGACAACGATGCTTCCGGTGGTACCAAAGGAGATTATATCTACAGAGAAACCGATCATGAAGGCAATGAAATTGTATCCATCATGTTCGAGATGAAAAACGAAAATGACCATACGGCGACCAAGAAGAAAAACGAAGATTTCTTTGCAAAACTTGACAAAGACCGTAGGGATAAAGGATGTGAATATGCTGTACTGGTGTCTTTACTCGAATCAGATAACGAGTTTTACAATACCGGTATTGTAGATGTGTCTTATAAATATGATAAAATGTATGTTATCCGCCCGCAGTTTTTTATTCCAATTATTACATTGCTAAAAAATGCTGGAATGAAATCATTACAGTATAAATCAGAATTGAATGTAATGAGAAACCAGAACATCGACATTACTAATTTTGAAGAAAAAATTAACGAGTTTAAACATGGTTTTGCTAGAAACTACGATTTGGCAAGTCGTCAATTTAAAACGGCAATTGATGAGATCGATAAAACAATGAATCACTTACAAAAAACCAAGGATGCACTGCTTTCATCGGTAAACAATTTGCGATTGGCAAACAACAAAGCGGAAGATCTGACGATCAAAAAGCTTACCTACAACAATCCAACTATGAAAGAAAAATTTAACGGCTTAAACAACAATTAAGCGTAAAATACAGCTATGATTACAGGAGAATTAAAATCACAAATAGATCAAATATGGAATACTTTCTGGACGGGAGGTATTTCAAACACCATCACCATCGTTGAGCAGTTAACCTACCTCATTTTTATAAAAGATTTAGATGAGACCGAAACGCGTAATGAGCGTAAGGCAAAACGATTGAATAAAGAGTTCAATCCAATTTTCGGTCCCGACCAACAAGACTTTCGTTGGAAGAACTTGAAAGAAATGGACGTTAATCCACGTCATGCGATATTTTCTAATACTGTAGATGGTATATTTCCTTTTATTCGTTCATTGGGGAGTGAAAAAAGCTTGTTCAGTACCTACATGAGTGGTGCTACCTTTGGTATTTCCAAACCCGCAGTATTGGACCAGGTAATGGAAAAGTTAGAGCGTATCGATATGACCAATCAAGATACCAAAGGAGATATATACGAATATCTTTTGTCTAAATTGGAAGGTGGTGGTACCGCAGGACAGTTCAGAACCCCACGCCACATTATTAAGCTTATGGTGGAGTTAATGCAGCCAACCCTAGAGGATGTAATCTGTGATCCTTCGGTGGGTACTGCTGGCTTTTTGGTGGCGGCCAAGGAATATATCGACAAGCATTACGATGTTACTGAATTGGATAAAAACAGCGATCATATCAATAAAACCATGTTTAATGGTACGGAGTTCGATGCCACGATGTTACGTATTGCCTCTATGAACCTTTACCTACATGGAGTGGAAGAGCCTAATATTGTAGATGTCAATGCGGTGAGCAAGGATAATGAAATAAGTAATGCTCATACTTTAATTTTGGCAAATCCCCCGTTTACAGGCAAGATTGATAAAGCTAGTATTGCTCCTAGTCTTGTAAACGTAACAAACACCACCAAAACCGAACTGCTGTTTTTGGCACTTATGTTACGCCAGTTAAAAATTGGTGGAAGAGCAGCTGTTATAGTGCCAGATGGAGTGTTATTTGGTAGCGGTAAAGCCCATAAAAGTATTCGTCAGGAAATTGTGGAGAACAATAAACTGGAAGCCATTATTTCTATGCCTAGTGGGGTGTTTAAACCTTATACAGGGGTAAGTACCGCCATAATGATATTCACCAAAACAGGAAGTGGAGGTACAGATAATGTTTGGTTTTACGATATGCAAGCCGATGGCAAAAGTCTCGATGATAAACGAAACTTATTGGTAGATGAGGAGTTGTTTAATGATTTTGCTTTTGCAGAAGATTTAACAAAAGAAAAGTTGGCAGAACTTTCCAAGGTGCACAACAATTTTAATTTACCGCAAGTGTTAGACCACTACCGTTATTTAAAAAGTGAGTATTTTGGGATGATGCACGATAACGAAGGAAACCTACTTCACGTAAACAATGTGCCTCAAAACTTAGGATTCGATAAGTTTTTGGATGGTACCTGCACCCACAATTTTGCAGACCGTACTTCTCAAAGTTTCCTGGTTCCATTTAAGGAAATTAAGGAAAACGACTGGGACCTCTCAATTAACCGTTACAAGGAAATCGTTTATGAAGAAGTGAAGTACGACGCACCTTCAGAAATATTAGGAAAGATTAATTTTCTGAATAAAGAACGAATGGAAATAAATGAGAAATTATCTAAACTTTTATAGTTAATGACTTTTTTAAAAGATATTATTGAAAAACCTATTACTGGAGAATGGGGTGATGAAGGAGAAGATGTGAAGGTTTTAAGAACCACCAATTTTACCAATTTAGGCGTGCTTGACTTGTCCGAAGTAGTTAAAAGAAATATTTCGAGTAAAAAAGTTGAACAAAAGAAGTTGTTGAAAGGTGATATTATTATTGAAAAATCGGGAGGTAGTCCAAAACAGCCTGTAGGTCGTGTCGTTTTTTTCAACGAAGAAGGTGTTTATTTATGTAATAATTTCACTTCTATTCTTAGACCTAAAAAAGATAAAGTATTCCCAAGATATTTACATTATTTACTTTACGGCAGTCACCGTTTTGGAGTTACAGGAATGTTTCAAAATAAGACAACAGGCATTATAAATTTACAGTTACCGCGTTATATAAATAAGTTAGAAATCCCACTCCCAGACCTCGACACCCAAAAACGTATCGCTCAAATCCTCGACGATGCCGCTGCACTGCGCGATAAAACCAAACAGCTGCTCGAAGAGTATGATAAACTCGCACAGTCCATTTTCTTGGATATGTTTGGGGATCCGGTTATCAATCCCAAGGGATGGCAAGAGCAAAAAATGAAAGTTTTAACTTCAAAAATAGGAAGTGGGTCAACGCCTAAAGGAGGTAAAGATGCATATAAAATGGAAGGGATTTCATTGATAAGAAGTTTGAATATTCATGATAATTGTTTTAAGAATAAAGATTTAGCTTTTATAGATGATGCTCAGGCGGCTAAGTTAAAGAATGTGATTATTGAAGAAAATGATGTGTTATTAAATATAACAGGGGCTTCTGTGGCTAGATGTGCAATAGTTCCAAAGGAAATCTTACCAGCTAGGGTAAATCAACACGTTTCAATTTTAAGAGTAAAAAGAGAAGAATTGAACCCGGTTTTTCTATTACATCTTGTTATTTCTCCAAATGTTAAAGTTAAATTATTGGGTATTGGAACAAGGAATGGGGCTACTAGAGAAGCAATAACAAAAGAACAACTTCAAAATTTTGAAATACCGATTCCGCCTATTGATCTTCAAAACCAATTTGCGGATAAAATAGCCTTGATAGAGCAACAAAAGGAATTGGCCAAACAAGAGCTTAAGGAAGCAGAAGATTTGTTTAACTGCTTACTGCAAAAAGCGTTTAAAGGGGAGTTGGTATAATGAATAGACATTTAAATACATTTAGGTTTTTTAGCCAAAACTTGTCAGCAGAAAATATAGAAGATAATTTAAGCAGGGCTTTTGTAATCTGCTTAAAAAATGATCCCTTATTACTGTATGAGTTTTTGAAAAGTGTTTTTAAAGAAAGTAGTCAAGAGAAGATTTTCGATAATCTTTTTGCCGATATAACCGATAAGGATAATTGGCAAATCGATATTCAGGTAGAAACTACAGATGTGCAAGGTGAGTTTTCTAAGGTTTTTGCAATAGCAATGAGTGGACTACCTATGGGCCTTGCAGGTTTCTTTAATCACTCACCAAACATCAATAAAAAACATATCACCGATATTTTTATCACTATCAATGATATTGCATTTTGTATAGAGGTAAAAAGAGATAATACAGATTGTACAAAACAATTGCACCAACAGGTAGCAGCACTTTTAGGGACTGTTGCTGTAAGTAAGGAAAATGTGTTCCCTGTTGATTATAACTGGGAAAAGTTAATGTTGTTAGTGAATCGTATCAATGGATTCCATAGCTTAATGAATACACCTTCAGTGCTACTGGAAGATTTTATTGGCTTGGTGCAAAGCCATAATCCAAATTGGATTCCTATCGCTCCTTTGGCTAGCTTATCTAACAGTATTACAGAAAAACATAAAATATATCAACGTCTTGTAGCTGCTTTAAAGTTCATAGATTCAGAGGAACATCCTATTCTCGAATATAACGATCGAATTGGCTTGCAATTGGATTTTGGTTGGGCTCGCGAAATCCTGCTCTATTTATCTAAAGGTGGTGACGGCAAGTTAAATCTTATTTTTGGAATTTGGCCAGGTAATACAAAAGGACAGGGCACTGTACTTTTAAATCTTTTAAAAAAGAACAAGGGGTGGTCGCCTCCCCACAGTATTCAAGTTAATTCACACTCATTCGACGTAGATGCTGGCTATGAATTAAAATTTTGCCATTTCAATAAATACATCTGTAATATACTCCTTAGTGATGAAGAAATTAAAGAAGGTAAGGAGTTAATTTCATCATATGTGCATTGGCATCATACAGGGAAATACAACCGGGATGAGTGGGGCAAACTAAAAGACTTCTTGGAGGAATATACTATCGATGGTTACGACTGGAAAACAAAGATGAATTGGGAGGGTAATTTCGAAAACACCAATAGAAATTATTTAACCATGTCTGCAGGCTATTTTATAGAAACTACAGTGCCATTAAGTTACTTGCAACAAATAGATACAACAATGGATAATATAAAGCCATTGGCCGATTTTATATTAGCTATGAAAATGAGCTATAAAAATTTGTTTCTACCAAAATGAATTATAGAAAAGAACCTTATCCAAAAAGTTTAGAACAGTTGCTATTGGAAGCACATGAATTGGCAATAGAGTTAAAAGATAAACTATCTCATGATTCTACCCCAATACTTAACGATTTATATAAGGTGGTCAATGATAAAGTTTGGAGACAAACAAAGCTTTTCGAAAGTTTAGGTTATTTTCCCAATAATAAGTCGGGAAAATCTAGTACAGAGAACGAATTAAAGGGGATTTATGTTTTTGGTGAACAACAAGGAGATAAGGTTGTTCCTGTATATGTTGGAATAAGCCGTACAATATTCAGAAGACTGCGTCAGCACGGCTGGGGCAAATTACATAACGAATGTTCCTTGGCTTATTTACTTTCTAATCATGAAGATCCAAACATAACAAGAGCCAATGTTACAAATGAAATTTTGAACACCTCTAAAGAACAACTCAGAAACTATAAGGTTGTATTACATGCTGTAGAAGAAGATTATAACCTGTATTTTTTAGAAGTTGCTTTGGCAGGAATCTTTAGGGCTAAATGGAATAGTTTTAGAACACATTAGTATATTAGAGCTATGAATACAAATTTCCAGTTTCTTCAAAGCGAGTTTGCAACCTTTTTCGATAGGGCAGTAAATGCAGAAAAATTAGTGATTACAGACCCTCGAGCATCGCTCTTTTATGCCCGTATGGCACTCGAAGTTGCTGTAAATTGGATGTATGTCAATGATGATGAGCTCGAATTACCTAATGATAAGACTTTAAATAGCTTAATGGTTCAAGCGAGCTTTAAGGAGCAGTTTAATCATAAACTGTACAATGAGCTACACCTTATTAAAAAAACGGGGAATTTAGCAGCGCATAATAAATCGGTTAATGATGTAGATTCCCATAATACCATAGAATATTTATTCTATTTCGCAAAATGGTTTGCTAAATCATACGCTCAAAGTCCAGTTGATGATCCTGGTCTGTTTAACTTCGAAGTTATTCCAGAAAAGGGTGGCGTTACACTTTCTAAAAAAGAAATACAAGCGCTTGAAAAATCCCTTGATGATAAGTTGTCTTCTTTTCAGCAAGAAATTAAAAAACAAGAGGAGGAGAAGCAAGCACTGGCAGCCGAAAATGAATTGTTAAAGCGCCAATTGCAATTAAAACAGCAAGCCTTTGAAACAAACAAGCAGCTCGCCAATGCTCAGGATGAGGTGGTACATCCTCGAAATGAATACGAAACCCGTAAGTATATTATTGATATAAACTTACGTGAGGCTGGTTGGGATTTACAGGGAGTTAATGATAAGGAATTTGGAGTTAAGTATATGCCAATTTCCACAAACCCTTCAGGTCTTGGTTCTGTAGATTATGTACTATGGGATGACGATGGTCTGCCTTTGGCTTTGGTTGAAGCTAAAAAAACGATGGAAAGTGTTACCAAAGGAGAAAACCAAGCACAGTTGTATGCAGACTGTTTGGAGAAAATGTTTGGTCGTCGCCCAGTAATGTATTATAGCAATGGTTACGAAATCTATCTTTGGGACGACCAGTTTTATAAACAATCCAGACCAGTACATGGCTTTTATACAAAAGCCGAACTACAGACTTTAATGTTTCGTCGCTCACATCGACAGGATATTAGAACTGCTCCCATAGATGACTTTATTGCTGGACGTATTTATCAAATGCGTTCCATAAAAAGTATTGCAGAGCATATAGCGGGAACAGATAAAAGCAATGGGAAATTAATAGGTACCCATCGCGGGGCCTTGTTGGTTTTGGCTACAGGTACAGGGAAAACAAGAACATCTATAGCATTTTCAAAATTAATGTTGGAATGCAATTGGGCAAAACGGATATTGTTTTTGGCAGATCGAATAAGCTTGGTAGATCAGGCAAAGCGAAACTTCGTAAAGCATTTGCCTGAACACGCTTGCGTAAATTTATTGGAAGAAAAGGATAATCCCGATGCCCGTATTGCCTTTTCTACTTATAAAACCATGATGGGGTTAATAGACGGTAGCCGTGATGGTGAAGCTCGTTTTTATGGTGTTGGTCATTTTGATCTTGTTATTGTTGATGAAGCACACCGCTCCATTTACAAAAAGTATCAGGCCATTTTTGAGTATTTCGATGCGATCTTTCTAGGGTTGACAGCTACCCCTAAAAATAGTATTGATAAAAATACATACCATGTGTTTGGCTTAGCCGATAAATCACCTACAGATGCCTATACCTTTGATGAAGCTGTGTCTAATAAGCATCTAGTACCCTATAAATCTATTGAGGTTCCAACAAAATTCTTGAGGGAAGGTATTAAGTATAGTGAACTTTCAGATGAAGAAAAGGAACAGTTTGAAGAAGAGATATTAGATGGGGAGGAAGCTACAGGTAATGAATGGATTTCCTCTTCAGAAATGAATACCTGGCTTTTCAACAAGCCTACAGCTATTAAAACCTTACGTTTCATTTTAAAGCATGGTATCAAAAAACGAGGAGGTGATGAACTGGGTAAAACCATTATTTTCGCTAAAAACAGAAAACATGCCCAGTTCTTGAAGGATACCTTTATGGAACTGGATAAAGAGCAGTTTGGAAACGACTATGTTAAAGTTATCACACATAGTGAACCTAAAGCTAAAGAGTTCATCAATCGTTTTTGCGATGAGGAAAAAGACCGCTTACCACAAATAGCGATTTCTGTAGATATGATGGATACGGGTATAGACGCTCCAAGTTGTGTGAATCTGGTATTCTATAAACAAGTGAAGTCCTATACTAAATTTTGGCAAATGATAGGTAGAGGATCCCGTTTACGACCAGATTTGTTTGGCCCCGATGAGGATAAAACACATTTCTTGATTTTCGATCTATGTGGTAATTTCGAGTTTTTTGAAGAAAATCCTGAGGGAATTGAAACAAGTTCTCAAAAAGGGTTGACTGAAATAATATTCGGTTTACGCCTTCGCCTTGCCGAATACTTGAGAAGTGACCAATTTAAGGATAACGACCAATTGCAATTGTTTAGAACAGAATTATTGGATGGTTTACATAATGATATTGCAACCTTGGATTTGGAACGATTTGATGTGAAAATGAATCTACAGATCGTTCACGAGTTTGGTAACGATAATAGAGAGCTTTGGAGCCATTTGTCTAAACGAGATGTCAAACGAATTGAAGATAAGTTGGCACCTTTGGTCAAACCACAAAAAGGAGACACAGATATGGCACGATATTATGATAAACTCCTTTATAATTTAATTGCCAAACGACTTGAAACCCCAAACACCGAAAACTATTTAAATAGTTTTATGGTTCCTATTTCTAAGGTGGCTACTACTTCTCAAAAATTATTGAAGAAAACCTCAGTGCCCGAAGTTAAATCCAAAGAGGAGCTAATAAAAATGCCTTTACAGGAAAACTTTTGGAAGATTGAAGGAATCGCCCACTTGGAAAAATTAAGAAAGGGAGTCAGGGAGTTGGTAAAGTATATCGATCCAGTAGACCAAAGATACGTAACAACCGATTTTGCGGATTATATTATTGAGGATGATATTAAGCATGGAGACATGGTGAATGGATCGATGAATAATAATGGATCTCCATTCCAAAACAATCTTCATCGTTTGGAAAAGATCATTAGAGAAAATGAAAACCACATAACCATAAATCGTATTCGTAAGGGTGAGGCCATTACCAAAGAGGAGCTGTTGGCACTGGAAAGCATGCTTTTCGATAATGGCATAGATAAACAAGCTATTGAAAAGGAGTTGGGCACTCAATTTAATATTGTCCAATTTGTAATATCCTTAATGGGATTAAGCCCCGAAAAAGTGGATGCTGCTTTTGCGCAATTCATTAACGACTACCACTTAAATGCGATTCAAATTCAGTTTTTAGATACCATTAAAAAATTCTTGACCACTAATGGTAAGATAGAGCCAAGCAAACTATACGAAGCACCTTTTAAAAATTATCACAGCATGGGCATAGACGGTGTGTTCACAACTCAACAGGCAGATGCTATTTTTAAAATTGTAGAAGATTTTAACCAGGCTAATTAGAATAAGCTACTATAAGCTTATAAGCATAGTGCCAATATTTAGGGATCTATGTTAAATGTAGTGGTTAAAATAAATAGTCCTGTCCCTTTCTGTGATAGCCCTCTAAAGTGGAAATTAATTAACGGCTGGGTTTTGATTAGTAGTTATATGGTCATAACTATAGATTTATCCCCCGACGGGGCGCAGAAATAGCCCGAGAAGGGACGAAAGTGCGGTGCACAGCACAACGCATGAAGTCCCTAAAGCGGGCGGTGCGTAGCAATTTCCTTGGCCCGTCTTGATTTTTTGTTTCGTTTTTCATCAAGGAAAAATGAAAGAAATCAAATTATTAAATAAGAGCTCTACCTATACTAATCAGCATAGTACATTATTAAGCATAGCAGGTGACCATCATTGCAACATAGTTTTTAATACTGATGTTATTAATAGCCCTAATCAAATTAAGGACTCAGTCAATCCATTGCCTTTTCAAAGTTTACAGAGAAGTATCCTTTGTGGTCCTTTTACAATCAAGGCTATATCATAATAGTTTCTCTAATTAGTCTACTAGAGTTATTGACCTTTATGCAGTGGTGTATATATCCATTCTACAATACCGTTTTATTACTTTTTTAGTAGAAAAATAAACTATGCAATTACGCTGCATAGTTTTGTTGTAATATTGCATCAGATATAAATATATAATGATGTGAAATTATGACAGTCCTCAAAAAACACCCAAAATTACAGTTTAACGAAGTAAGAAAACCTTTAATCTATTATTGCGCCATTTCTGATAATTCTGCATGACATCTTGCCTCTTTTAAGAATGTCTTAACAATCTTGGAATGGTGATTGACTAACAGTTAGGCATAAAAAAAGTCCCAACAGTCCCTCGAAAGGGCTTTTTATATTCAAAGTGAGTAGTATAATGTAAAGGATACTGCTCCATATTTTGTAGGTGTTAAATAACACTAGAATCTTCTCTACAAAATATTCCGAATTTCTTTCACGGTTTATTGGATAGTGTCCGTAATCACTGTTGTAATTAATTAATACCATTATAATAATGAAAAATTATCATTTAGTACACGACGATGGTGTGTACAAACTCAAACAGGAGAATGCGCAACGCGCTTCTAAAATTATCGACGCCAATAAGCCTGAGGCTATAAAGGCGGCAAAAGAATTTATTCTAAACCAAGGAGGAGGTTCTTTGAAAATCCACAAAAACAGTGGTGGTTTTCAAGAAGAACGTACTTACCCGAAATCTATTGACCCAAAACAATCTAAAGGATAGAGTATGGAGAAAGATTACTTAAAATATTACCACCCTAATGTGTTAATAGGTATGGTTATAATTGCATTTGTATTAATTTATTTAACCAAAGAATCGTTTGGTTTATCAATTTCTGTTTTTAGTGTTCTAACTCTTGTAATAGTTGTGATTACTAAGTATCTATGGAATATTAAGCCTTTTTCTTGGATGTTTTGGTTTGATGATTTTTCCGGTCGATACGAAGGTAAGATCGTCTATCAATATTTGGATGAAAATGGATTATTGCAAACTGGTGAATTGGATCATATAAAGATTGTAGCTCAAACAGGAAGTAGAATAAATATCACCTCTTTTACCAAAAAGGCTGATGGTAGCTTATCATCTCCTTCTGTAAATAAAGGCATGTATGTTGAAGCTACCCATGATAATCAGCATTTTAATATGATTTATAACTATTTAAATGAAGGAAGCCATGAGCAAGGGTTTCCTCCTCATTATGGTACTGAGGTAGTTAAGTTCATTAAGGATGGTGATGAAAAACGGCTCTCTGGTGGATATTACACGAATAGAGCTCCTTTTCAAACCAAAGGGGAGTTCAAGGATCTGAAATGGGTTAGTAACAGTAAAAAACATGACTTTTAACAATGGCAGTATTACATAAAGAATTTATCAAATTCGATAAGGAGATTAAATTAAATAGTAGTCGTAAAGCATCCTTGGCTACTAGCAGGAAAGAGATTAGGAAGAAAATCAGAAAATGGTTTAAGGATAATAAATCTGATGAAATTCAGCCTAAGTTCCATGGTCAAGGATCATATGAAATGAATACCGCTATTAATCCAATTGTTGAGCATGATGCAGATGGCAATATTCTAAGAAAATATGACTTGGACTATGGTGTTTATTTTATTGAGAAAGATGGCGAAGATAAAAAGCAACCTATTAATACTTGGCATAATTGGGTTTATAAAGCTGTTGAAAATCATAGCAATAAAAACCCAATAAGAAAGACCACTTGTGTTAGAGTTGTATTTAGTGATGGTAGGCATATAGATCTGCCAATTTACTATAAACAAGACGATACAATAAAACTAGCACATAAGTCTAAAGATTGGCTTCTTAGTGATCCTAAGGCGTTTTATGAGTGGTTTAATGAGGAGAAAAGAACTAAGCCCAGATTGGAGGCCATTGTAAGATGTTTAAAAGCGTGGAAGAATTATAGGGAAAACAATAATACTGGACTTAAACTGCCAAGTGGATTTGAATTGACAATTTTAGCTACTGTTCATTATGTAGATGCAGATAATCTTGATGAAGCCTTTAGAGAAACGGTTATAGCAATAGATTCAGCACTTAATAAAACTAACGGATTCAAATGCCTTAGGCCTACAACACCAAAGAACGAAGATGTGTTTTTAGATTATAGTGATACGCGTAGGACAGGTTTTCTTAATGCTCTGAATAGTTTAAAGATTGATTGCGAAAAAGCTTCCCAAGAAAACAACTATGAAAAGGCTTCTGAAATCTTAAGATCAAAGCAATTTGGCGAACGATTTCCTAAAGGAGAAAATAAGGATGAGTCAGTAAGAAGCCATGCTTTAGGTGCTTCTATGGCTGCAGCTAAAATTACACCTAAACCATATGCAGATTAGTGCTCAAATAGAAGAAGTGCTTCAAAAGCATCAGGGGTTATCATATAAATCAATAAATAACACTTTGGAGGGGGAGTTGTTATTGCCTGATGGAGATAGCTACAATGTTTTTATAGAGCTTGATCCTTATCCAAGTTTTTTTCCAACTGTATATGAAACCGATGGAAGGATACCTCATAAAATGGATAGACATATTTATCCTGATTCAGGCTCTTGTTGTTTTACAACAAGAGCTAAGTCTCAGGTATTGTTGAAAACTGTTATTAAAACGTTACTTCAATTTATTGATGAAATAGCTGTAAGATATTTTGAAAACAACTCATATTATGAAATTAACAAGAAGTATTTTTCCGATGAATATTCTCATGGGGGTAACGGTATAATAGAAGCATACAAAGACATTTTAGATATCGACAACACTATAAACACAGCAAGAGCTATTGTGCTGGCTCATAAAAACAGCAAGCTAAATGTTCATCAAAACTGTTATTGTGGTTCTGGTCGTAGATTAAGAAAATGCAGTAACCGTAAACATCTTACCAATTTGAGGAAATTGTACTTGATTGATAAGGAAGTGTTGAGGAGTGATTTAGAAGCTTTTAACGAGGAAATTGAAAAGTACCTTGATAAATCTAAAAAGGACTAAGTCTTCCATATTATTTATAGATAAAAGAACTTATAGTTCCAGTATAATATTATAAAAACAAAACCAAGACTTGCTCTTGGTTTTGTTTTTAATGACTAATACAAAGTATTAATACATTATAGGTCTTCTCATTGAAGTTTTTCCATGTGATTTTCTTCCCGTCTGATGACAAAAACTTTCAGGATAGTCCGGGTCACCAAATTGGTTCCACACTTTCCAAGACTCATACGTCATGGGTTGATTTGGGTTATATGGTATCTCAACTCCGGTTCTTATACAATACCCTGACTTTGAAAAGCGCGCTTTTTCCTTTTTCTTTTCTTCAACTTCTCGTTTAGGTCGATCTACAGGAGTTGTTCCTAAAAGTAATTCCTGAGGAAAGTCGCTTAATTTTTGTGCTTCTTTGCCTTTGCTTTTAAATACCCCGTAGAATTTTTTTGTTGAATCAAACAAAACATCTGATTTAACATAATTCTTACCAAGGTTGATAATTACTTTTTTGTTTTCGAACACAGGTCTTTTTATAAAA
This sequence comes from Mangrovimonas aestuarii, assembly GCF_028767185.1. Taxonomy (GTDB): domain Bacteria; phylum Bacteroidota; class Bacteroidia; order Flavobacteriales; family Flavobacteriaceae; genus Mangrovimonas_B; species Mangrovimonas_B aestuarii. The sequence goes on along the minus strand of NZ_JARACK010000005.1, from coordinate 1,413 downwards.
ACCACTTCATTTTCATGGGCAATTTCCATGCATTCATTCCAAGCGTCATTATCTGGAGATTGTTTAAACTTGTCCATAAGGCTTTGTTCGGAAAATACTCCAAATTCAATATTATTCTTAAAGGAATAGTCATATAGGTTGATTGAAGTTATTACTCCTTGTTTTTCGTTACCATAATATTTTGCATGTAGATTTGGTACATAGATAATGCTGACATTCAAAAATTTCTTAAAGAAGTCAAAATCATCGCGGCTTAAACTTCGTCTAACTGCTTTTTCGTTTTTTCCAAAAACAATAATAATATGTAGTTTGGGATTGTTTTCGTGATTATTGAATAGCTTTTTAAAATAATCGTCTAACTTAATAAATGGTGAAACAATTAATAGAGTTCTCTCAGCTTTCCAAATAATATCACAGATGGCATTATCTAAGTTCTCACCTGTAAGGAATTTGCTCATAATAGATGGTTGTATTTTTAATTAATTATAAGGTAGATAGTGAATATAAACTAAACTACATTTTTAGTCAAAATCGCAATAATTGAAGTTTAAATACTAATAAGGAAGTTTTCATTAATATGGTGTACATAGCATGCCAATTATTTGATTAAACCTGGATTCAAATAAACAACCTCATTTGTCTCAATATCAAAATATGGGTATGAGCCATTTCTAGGTTGAAAGTTTTTCACTAAATGATATCTAGATAGAATTGTACTTTTTAGATCGGCAAGATCACCTTTTGTTGCAGGTCTATTTTTTTCTGCTGTAAAAATGTGTTTTGCTGCATCGGCGGCCAATGTACCAAAGGCCGAATTACCAACCCCTGCTAAAGTAACTTGTTCTACTTTTTGTTTTTGAGGAGATAGAGTAGGAGTACTTTCCTTTTTCTTATCCTCTTTATTTTTTCTTGCATGATGTGCTTTTACACGGCAACTATCAGAACAGTACTTTTGAACGCGTCTGCGTTTGGGTTCAAATTCTTTATGACAGTATTCGCAGATATATGTTGGTGAATCCATTTAGCGTTAAATTAACGTACGTTTTACGTATAATTAGTGTTTTTTATTGTTTTATGAATACATATGTAATCATATAGTTAGTATGTATTTGTTAAATACAGGCTCAATTTAATTGTAATCCCGGATACTGGAAACAGTTTTTAGGGAAATATCTCCAAACATTATCAAAAAAGATACAATGGTAACCAAAATGCCGTGTAGTCTAGTTGATTTGACTACGAACGTAGTCAAATCAACGGTGTTGCAACGGTGAGTCATGTTCTCGCAACGGTGTTGCAACGGTGAGTCATGTTCTCGCAACGGTGTTGCAACGGTGAGTCATGTTCTCGCAACGGTGTTGCAACGGTGAGTCATGTTCTCGCAACGGTGTTGCAACGGTGAGTCATGTTCTC
>NZ_JARACK010000004.1 GCF_028767185.1 Mangrovimonas aestuarii | reverse complement strand
AAAAACTTTTCTTCCCAATCAATGAACGTCGCTTTTTCGCTGGGCGTGCCCCTCTCAAAGCGGCTGCAAATATAAGACCGTTAATCAACAAGGCAAGCTTTTCCTCTCCTTTTTTTGAAAGTATTTTTATTGGAGCTGAATTTCAACTTGTTGCGACTATTTTTTTTACACTACAAACAAAAGTGTCTATACTTAGCAATGAAATAACTCTACTGAGCAACTAATTCAGTACATATAATGTTAAACCAAAACAGAAGAAAAAGGGCTTACAAAATTGTAAGCCCTTTTAATATTAATGTTTTAGTTGTTTTACAAGAAAAAGTTCCATACCAAACCGAGTCGAATAATAAAATCTCGATAGGGATAACTAGGAGCAGAATAGTAATTATATCCTGTCCAAACTGAATTGAAGTGTTCTGCCTTCAAATAAATCCTGGTTTGACTTATTTTAGCATTAACAAAGAAATCCATTAAAGGAAAATTACCTAACGACCTATCCGTTTGCACATAAAATTCTGCTAACAAAGGATCGTAGGCATCCATATAATAACTTGAAAAATACTTAAAGGTTACTCCTGTTTGTAAAAACAAAGCTCTTTTAAAAAAGTGGTTCGAATAATAAAGTGTATTACGTGTAATAATTTCCGGCACGTTCAAAACCTGAGTACCTGATCCTTCTTTTTGATACATTACCGTGTTATTAAGAGCAAAGTGTCCTAGCCTAAACTCATTTTGAAACTTTAACCTAAAATAACTCAAGGTTGTATTCTCTTGAAACGGCTTAACACCATCTGCTTCATCCTTCTTAAAATAGACGTAATCTGTAATTGTATTTACATCACCGGTTATAGCTCCCCATTTCTTTGACTGAACCCCAAATGAAAGTTGTTGAGTCTTGATATTTGAAAAATTGTTTTGCCAATTGTAGTTTTTATAATCACTATGATATAATAGTGTATTGAAGTTTGGCGCACGAGAACTATTATTTATTCCGGCACTAAGTGATATATCATCGTTTATATTATATGATGCTTCTGCAAGTATTGAATTACCTGTAAATTCATCAGAGAGATTTAAGGTGGCTTGCCCAAATAAATTAAATCCTTTAATTGTTTTGGCATAAGAGCCTCCAACTGCAAAAATGTTTCCTTTTAGTCGATTGGTTATTGTTTCATTATTTAACACAACAACTTCATCATACCCATAGTTATAATCGGTGTTTTGAACGCTAAACTGTAAATCCCCTAAAATACTATTTGTGTATTGAAGGTTCAATTGATTATAGAAGCTTTCAAGGGTTGCGCGGTTATTTATTCTGTCAGCAGTAAAAGCATCGCCAAAATAATCATTTTCCTTAGATTGATTAAACTCATAATACTTATCCTCGAAGTTCAAGATATGGCCAATATAGAGTGTATTATTTTGCAAACTATCTATGTCCTTTCCTATCAATTTATATCTATGGTCAATAAAGAAACGCTTACCCCTCAACATAGTTTCTACATCTTCAAAATTAACATCAAATACCCCTCTATCTTTAAATTCTTGATTGCCACTTTCAAACTCTGATATTTGTTCATCTATTATACCTCCATTTTCTTCATTGAGTATATCTTGACTAACAAAATGAGTCTTTAAATCGTAGCGACCGTTTTTCGAAATGTACCCCAAAGTGGTTCTAAAATTTCCTGTACTCGAAAGGATGTGTTGGTACTTACCCAATGAACGCATGCCTTTATAGGCAACCGAAAAGTTAATTTGTTTTGAAATATTAGTGGTAAAAAAAGCATCCAGCAATTGCCCTTGTTCAAAAGCAGACTTATACATCAACTCACTAAGTGGTGTAGGCACATGATAATAATTTATGTCTTTAGCCTCCATATAATTGAAATGCTTTGCCTGCGAACCTAAACTAGGAACGGTCTGTACGTTTTGAAACTGATAACTTAAGCTATTGTAAGTTTGTCCCATATTAGAAAAAGGGAGTAATTCAAAATCGTCTTTTCGTAAATAATTGAATTTATATTCCTTATAAATACTTAAAGTAGTATCAACAAATGTTGTATCCCTTTCACGTGAAATTATCTTGTAATCAGTAATACTTAACTCTTCCTTTTTAAAGTCAGAGAGCACCCCTTTATTACTTACTCCCCCAATCGAATCTGAAATTGTTTTACCTCCTTTTTCGGGCAAACGCTTAGATTGTTTCTTAGAAGGTATCTGAGCATGAACCATACCACTAAGCATAAGCAAACAGCTTATCAAAATAATTCTCTTTATCATGAATAGATTTTCTGGAAGCAAAAGTAATTATTTCTATTGATAGGGTAATGTAGAATTAACATATTGCTTGTACATCGTTTTTATAAATTAAAAAAGGCGATGCATATGCATCGCCTTTTTAAAAGATATAAATATGATTATTTTAATATCACTTTCTTTACTGTCGAATACTTTCCTTGATTGATGTTAAGGAAATACATTCCACTAGCAAATTGTTTTGTATTAATTGAGCTTGTAATTTGCGAGGATTGCCCTGAAACAATATTCGTATAAACTATTCTACCATGAATATCTACAAGCTGTACATTCACATCTTGACTGTCCATAGATTTCATAGTAAAATTAAGAATATTATCTGCTGGGTTAGGCCAAACTCCAAAACCTTCTATTGTATTATCCTCTACTCCCAATGTAACATTTGATCCAGTTACAATTAGAGCAAAATCTTGACTGAAACCACTAAGTATATCCTTATGAGAAACAGTAATGGTGTAAGTTCCAGCTGAAGGAGTTTCTATATCGATACGTTCAACATTATCAACAATGTTATCACCTGTAATAGCAGGTGAAGTAACACTGCTTATTTGCAACTTCCAAGGATAATAGGTGTTGCCAGACTCATCTGTAACTCTAATATCCAGATCATTTACTAACGCCGGAGTAGTACTATTTAATTGCTGTGTTTGAGGAGCTCCAGAAGGATCTAACCAACAAATTGATGCCTTTAGTGGTTCTGAGCTATCAGCAACATTGACAGTTACAGAATAAGTCCCACCTTGACTTAAAGTAAGATCATCTATAATAGCAGTCCCTATGTTAGCGTTGGTAATTGTTTCGGCAGCAAAGGCTGTATCAAGAAATCCCCAACCAAAATTTGGATCTGGGCCAACTTTATTATTATCGTCTAATGCAGTATGACATGCAAGTCCTTTTAATGCATACGATTTCATATAGGCTCCATTTAAGTCGTTATAATGTTCTTGCAATAACAATAAAGCTCCTGCAACATTTGGAGCTGCCATGGAAGTACCAGACATTGCCCCGTAGGAAGTGGTTCCTGTACTCAAAGTTGAGAAAACACCAGTTCCGTCTCCGGCAATATCAGGTTTTATACGACCATCGTCAGAAGGACCTTGACTACTACTTGAATTGATCGATAAGGATGTTAACTGCCCCGTAATAACATTTAATGTAGGGCTAGCGTTGGCAACCACTAAGATATTCTTTGAGTTCTTATTTCCTGTAAGCTTATCATAACCAAAAGCAAAGCCACCATCATAAGTAGTTGTTCCATCATTTCCTGCAGAAACCACCGTTAAGTAATAAGGTGCAGCTACCGCAATATCGTCCCAGTTTTTAGAAGCACTACTATAGGCTCCCATTAACCAAGTTGGAGCATTCATCTCACCTTGGTTATTTTTAATAGGAACTCCATATGAATGGTTAGATATTAGCAATCCGTTACTAGCTTCAGTAGCAACTTCAAATTGATCACTATCCCAATCGTAAGAAATTAAACTTGCCTTTGGTGCCATTCCCTTTGCTGAAGAATTTACACCACTTGCTCCAATTGTACCTGTAACGTGAGTTCCATGATCGGCTACAATAGGACTTCCAATACCACTATCTGGAGTTGACACTCTAGAACTTCCTCCGGATTGAAACTCTACGTGAGTAGGCAGTGCATGCTCACCGTCCCAAACACCAATCATCATACCTTCACCCTCTAAACTCAATCCTAAACTACCACCAGGATGTAAATCGTCTGTGTTGGTAGCAGCAGCAGCATCTTCGTTATCTGTTGCAATATAAACTGGCTTGCCATCAATGATATTTACAATTTGGTAAAGTCTTCCTGATTCAACTACAGTTCTTTTAACGGTAGGGTTATTGATTAAATACTCTTCAATAGCCCGTTTAATGTCAGTTTCATTTTTCTTAAGCTCAGACTTAAGTGTTTCTATAACTTCCTTATTGTAACTATTAGCTATTGCTTCTCTTTCATCTGCAGTTTGTGAAAAAGCCACAGAACCTCCTGCTAGCATAGCTGCACAAAGTAGTAAATATTTCATAGGTTTTTTTTTAAGATTTCCAAAAGTAAACAATAAACTTGAGATATTAATAAACAAAAAAGCCACTGTTATATTTTTAACATATAACAGCGGCTTGTTAATTATGATTGGTTAGGTTAATTACCCGCCAATAGTGAATGCCTGAACATCATTTTGACCAAATTCTCCACCTTGAACTAAAACTGTATCATCAGCTAGTCTTAGGGTATAAGATCCTTGACCATAGTTACAACACATACCATCTCCGTAAGCATCATAGATTACTAAGAAGTAGTTACCATCTTCTAGACAAAGCTCAATAGAATCTGAAACATCGCCATCAGCATAACCACCTCCACTTAACAATGGTGTTTCGGTGTTAGCCTCAGTGTAAATTTCCCATGAAGTTTCACTACCGTAGTCATCGAAAACCAAGTCTAAGTATACTTGCGTAAATTCACAAGAGACAGTGATTCCAATGTTAACTGTAGTTGTGTCACTAGTGTAAACATCATCATCGTTTCCAAAACCTAAAATAAGGGTTTGAGAATCTGATGTCTCCTCTACGTCTGCAGTATCAACTGTTAAAGAAAATGTTCCCATAGTAGAATTAGCTGGAATGGTAACAGTACCATCAAAGCTGTATAACCCTTCATCTACAGAAGATTCTGGTTTAACCACTACGTTAAAAGTTCTATCAGAACTACTCTTGTCATTGATGTATACATTTACATCCATGGTCATTGATTCACCATCAAGTAAATCTACATCGTAGCTAGGTCTTTCAAAAGAAACAAAACTAGCCGTTGTTGTTATATCATCATCCCCACAGCTTACTAAGCAGGTTACCGCTAATACAGCTAAAAAGAATGTTTTTAATTTATTTAATTTCATAGTTTTAACTATTTATAACGTTAATTAATTTTGATCACTAATGAACGGGTTATCTCTAATTTCAGCTTGTGGAATTTCAAAGGTCAATCTATCATCGTCGTAAGATATTGGCTCGCCAACAAGAGATAAGTGGTTCGCTCCACGAACAACAGTTCTTTGGTTTCTCTTAAGAGCTAAGTAAGATTTACCTTCACCCCAAAGCTCAATTCTAGTTTGAAGATCAACCTCATCAACCAATGCTTGACCACTTAATCCGTTAACATAAGAAGCATCTGGAATTCTTTGCTGTAAAAGCGCTGTTAAAGCATTTCTTGCAGCATCTTCATTACCAGACTTAGCAGCAGCTTCAGCATACAGCAAATACATTTCTGCTACACGCATGTAAATGTAATCTGTAGTAATGTTTCTTTGGCTGAACACTTCACGATTTGGATCGTAAAATTTGTTGTAAGGCATTAAGTAAAAGCTAGATGTTTCATCTGGGTAGAACTGTTGCTTTCTTACATCGTCAGCAGGGATGGCGTTATAAAGATCTAAATCAATTACTTTAGTATCCCCAGCAGCAGCATAGCTATAAGAAAACAAGTCCATTTGTCCCCACCAAGAAACTAAATCTAATCCATTTTCTAGAGTTAAATCAACACCCCACATCCATCCTGGAGTATTAACATCATTAAAACCTCCTAAAGCATCTTGTTGTGTAGCTAAAGTGAATCCACCGTTATTGATTACATCAGCTGTAAGGTTCAATACTGCAGTATTGTTCCCCATATAAGCATGAACATAAGCCAATATTCCTTCAGCTACATATTTGTTTACCTCATACTTATTAGATCTATCAAAATCACCTAAATAATCAATTGCTTCATTAAGATCGGCAACAATAAGATCAAACACTTCTTGTGTCGTGCTCTTAGGCACATTTACATTATCTTCTGCAGTGATGTAAATAGGCAACACAGCAGCTGAAGGATTATAAGAATCCGTGTACAGCTGAGTTAGGTAAAAGTACGAATGCGCACGCATTGCTTTAGCTTGTGCATAAGTCCATTTTGCAGTATCAGAATCAAAAGTTGCCTCGTTACCTCCAAATGAGTCAATAATCAAATTACAAGATCTAATTATTCTATAATAATGTCTCCATGCTTTATAATTATCAATATCGGTAAAATCTAGAGTAGCTTGGTAATCGGTTACTCCTCTGTACCATCCATAAATACTAGCAGACAATGCCATATCGGAAGACAACATATCCATATAGATATCATATCCTTTTTGCCCGAAATCATCATGTTGGGTAGTTCCACCAGTACCAACAGTAAACATGTAGGTATAAACCCCTCTAATAAACCCTTCTGCAACAGCTGGGTTATTTTCAGCAGCGTCACTTACTTGTTCTGCAGAAAGGAACGATGATGGTTCTTTTTCCAGAAAGTCATCACTACACCCTACCGATAGTAGAGCTGTAGCGATTAATATACTTGATAGTCGTTTTTTCATAATCATCTAATTAGTTTTAAAATTTAACTCTAGCCCCTAAAGTCACAGTACTTAAAGGTGAGTAAGTATAAGTACTAGTATTTCCAGACTCAGAAGTAGAAGGATTAAATCCGTCTCTAGCACTTAAAAATAATAAATTATCTCCAGTTAAGAATATATTAACATTATCGATTCCTGATTTAGGCATAAGACTTCCTTCTAAGGTATACCCTAATCTAATGTTATTCAAGCTTAAGTAGTCTCCACGGGTTAAGAATCTAGTAGATAGAGAACTAGCATTATTTTCTGTAGCGTAAGAACTAGAGAATTCATCAGATAATCTTGGTACATCTGTAATATCTCCAGGCTGTTGCCATCTGTTAAGGATATCCTTATGCCAGTTGTTACCACCTACTTGTCCATTTCTCATTAGGCCAGAGTACTGCCCATCGTAAGAATAACCTCCAAGGCTATATAAGAACTGTGTACTGAAATCAAATTTCTTGTATCTAGCAGTCAATCTAAATGCACCTCTTACAGAAGGGATAGATGACTTTCCTACATACTTATTAGTAGCATTTTGATACAGTTTAGTAACTGTCTTCTCTACATTGGCATTAGGATTATCAGCAAGGTAAAGCTCCATATCCTGAATAAGCTCATTAGAGTCTAAAGTACCGTTACCGTTGGCATCATCATAGTACGAATACCACATTGGCGCACCATCTGCAGCATCTACACCAGCCCACTCCGGCATATAGTAGTCATAGATAGAATGACCTTCAGACCAACCAAAAGGCGAGTTTGAGTTGTCAATTACCTTTGGAGCGCCTGTTGAAGGATCAAATGGCATTTTAGTAATTTCGTTATCAAAAACAGCTCCATTTACAGTAAGATCTAAATTGAAATCTCCTGAGTTTATGATGTGACCTGTAAAATCAAACTCTAATCCACTGTTACGTAATTGACCATCGTTAACTGTAATGATAGCTAAACCTGCAGATGGACCAATTCTTCTTTGGAAGATAAGATCATCAGTATTTTTAATGAAGTAATCAATAGTACCATCTACATATTTACCTAAAGAGAACTCAACTCCTGTTTGGAACATTTTAGAGGTTTCCCAAGTTAAATCAGGAGTACCATTTTGACCTACAGGTAATGAAATCTGATCATTAAGGTTGGTAACATTGAAACCATTAAATCCATTGTATTCTCCAACTCCACCTTGATCTCCAACTAAACCATAAGATGCTTTAAGTTTTAAGAAAGTGAATAAGTCAGAACTCATAAAGTTCTCGTTAGTAATAATCCAAGACGCTCCTATAGAGCCAAAAGTACCCCACTTACTGTTAATGAATCTTGAAGATCCATCACGTCTAACAGATCCAGATAAATAGTATTTGTTGTCGTAGTCGTAATTTACTTGCCCAAAATAACTCTCTAATGCCCAATCTGTTTTAGATGAACCTGGAACACCAGAGTTTACAGTATAGTTATCAAATTCAGGAATATTTGGATCTACAACACCACTCATTCCTGCAGAAAAAGTTCTGAAAATTAATTCAGTAGATTCATGAGCAGCTAAAGCTTCTAAACTATGTGCGCCAAATTCCTTTTTATAACGAAGTAATTGTAAGAAGTTAGTTGAAAAAACCTCACTATCTGTTCTAAACAGTGCTCCTGGAGGATTTTGATCTGCAGCTGAACCGTAAAATGGGTTTCTTTGGTCAATACCTCTGTTGTTAGAATACTGTAAACCAAATCTAGATTCAAATCTCAAGTCATTGGTAATATCAATATCGAAAGAGAAGTTACCATTTAATTCGTTGCGGTTAGAACGAGACTTATTGTAAGTAGCGTCTGCAATTGAGTTTGTTAAAGCACCAAACCCTCTACCAATACCATAATCAAATTGGTTTCCACCAAAAATTGGATCTGCAACAATGTTACCATCTGCATCTCTTAAATACAAAGGATAAATTGATGGGATGTTATCAACAAACCAGAAAACACTTCCTGAGTCTGCTGTTTGTCCATTGTTATTTACTTCAGAAATAGTGTAACCTAAGTTAGCATTAGCAGTTAACCAATCCTTTGGCTTATGCGTTACATTTAAACGAGTTGAATATCTGGTATAGTCAGAGTTAATAACATAACCTACATCTTCCAAGAAACCAAATGAACTAAAGTATCTTGTTTTGTCGTTACCACCATAAAATCTAATATTACCTTCCTGTCTTAGAGAGGTTTGAAAACCATAGTCTTCCCAGTTTTCAGGATTGTACTTTCTGGTAACGCCTGGTCTAACTTCTCCTGTTGCTGGATCGATTAGCTCACCACCATTAGCAACGTTCCACATATTATAAGCAGCATTGATACCTTCACCTCCAAATAATTGAGAGTTAGCAAACCCTACAGGATCTGCTTGACCTTGAGCAACTGCTTTGTTGTACAGACCTTCCCAGCTCAACTCAATATATTGCTCTGGCGACTTAATTACGTCTTGACGTGGCAACAAACTAAAGTTGTAACCCGTTTTAAAATCAACCTCTATATTAGACTGACCTGACTTACCTCTTTTGGTTGTAATCATTACAACTCCATTCGCTCCACGCGCACCATAAATTGCGGTTGCTGTAGCATCTTTTAAAATGGTAGTGCTCTCGATGTCTGATGGGTTAATAGAGTTAATACTCCCTTGGAAAGGAACACCATCTACTACGTATAGTGGGGCTCTGTTACCATTAACAGATCCAAAACCACGAATACGAACAACTGCAGATGTACCTGGCTGTCCAGAAGTATTGATTACAGATACACCTGCAACCTCTCCTGCTAGAGCCTTGGTAACGTTTGAGAAAGACTTAGCTTCAATGTTCTCAGTTTCCACTGCCGCTGCAGTACCAGTAAACGATTGTTTAGTAGCAGTACCATATCCTACTACAACCACTTCGTCTAAAGCAGCAACATCTTCCTTTAAAGCTAAATTAATGGTTGCACTTTCACCAACAGTAACTTTGGCTTCCTGCATACCAATAAAAGAAAAAACCAATACCTCACCAGTACTGGCCATAATGGCATAATTACCATCAAAATCGGTTTGAACACCTCTGTTAGTGCCCTCCACAATTACGTTAACTCCCGGTAACGGTAAACCGTCTACTTCAGACGTCACTGTCCCAGAAATTTGCTTCTCTTGTGCATACGAGAACTGGATTACCAACGCCATTAAAAGCGTTGAAATCCACTTTAATTTTAATTTCATAAAAACAATTATTTGAGTTAGTCAGGCGCAAACATCATAATAATATCTTAAATACGCAAAGTTTTGCTTTAAAAAAATGTTAACAACATTAGCGTTTTAACACTTACCTCAGTCATTCTTAAATCACTGGTCAAGTATATAATTAACAACATTCTTTTTATGTAATAAATTATACCTTTGACCAATAAAAATGGTATGTTACAACTAAAGCACTCCAACTTTAATTTTGAATGCGGTACGGATGAAGCCGGTCGTGGATGCTTGGCTGGTCCTGTAACTGCGGCGGCGGTTATTCTTCCAAATGACTTTAACAACAACTATATTAATGACTCTAAACAACTTAGCGAAAAAAGACGACTAACCTTTAGGGCTATAATAGAAGAACAGGCCCTCTGTTTTAAAGTGGAACATATTTTCCCAAATGTTATTGATGAAATTAATATTCTTAATGCTTCTATCAAAGCAATGCACAACGCTATTGATAACTTAAAGGTAACACCAGAATATATTATTGTTGATGGAAATCGTTTTAAACCTTTTAAAGACATACCTCACGAAACGATAATTAAGGGAGATGGCAAATATTTAAGTATTGCGGCCGCTTCTATTTTAGCTAAAACGTATCGCGATTTTTATATGGAGCAGATACATGAAGAATACCCCATGTACAATTGGAAAAAAAACAAAGGCTACCCTACAACAGAACATCGCGACGCCATAATAAAATACGGTATTACTAAATACCATAGAAAATCGTTTAGGTTACTTCCCGATCAATTACAACTAGAATTATAACTTCATTATATTTGCTTAACCTTGTCAATACCTTTTAAATAATGAGAGCATACCTTTTGCCCCTGATTTTACTATCAACCTTTTTTAGCTGTAGCAATCAAAAAAGCGCCAAATTAAAACCAGAACAACTCCTCCCTGTTGATGCAACATTAATTATAAATGCATCACAGGTTTCTCAGCTTAAAAGTAATTTGACGAACAACTCCTTTTTAAAGTCGCTTTCGAAAGAGCCTTTTTACAAGTACTTTCAAAAAAAACTCGAGTTACTTCCTGAGGTTAGCGCAGAGGGAGAAGTTTATCTCGCCTTAAGCAAAGACAATAAAGACAGCTTACAATTAACTTTCATTTCTCCTTATTCTTCAGATTTCACAAAAAATAGCTCCTTAAAGAACTTTTCTACAGAAACCGTCAACTCCGGAAAAGTGAGCTACAAAAAAATAAAGTTAAACAACAATATATTTTATTCTTCACATCGAGATAGCATTTTAGTAGTCTCTACAAACCAAAATTATATTGAGCAAATCTCACAATCTGCACCTAAAACAAAAAACCCCCTAACAAATTACATTAAACCAGCAGAAACAGAAGACGGCATAAATCTATTTATAAACAACAAAAAGCAACCTTTTATAAACAACTTATTTATAGAACCAGCTATAAAGAATAAAGATTTCACTAATGAATTCTCTCTTCATGTTGAATTGGCACAAGACCAAATTTTATTAAACGGTATTTGTAAGTCATCAGATTCAACACAAAGTTTGATCAACATCTTTAAAAACACAACCCCTCAAGAAAACAAGCTACAGGAAATTACGCCATCAAACAGTGATGGTTTTTTGAGTTTTACCTTCAACAACTTTAAAGTGTTTTACAGTCAACTTCAGCAATTCAACAAAAAAAACACAGTTGCTTTAAACACTACACTTTTCGACAACATTAACGAAGTTGGAGTAATTTATGAAGGGGACAACCAAGCAATTGTTTTACACTCATTAGACCCATACACCTCAAAAGATGCGCTACTGGATCAACAAGAAGTTGCCGATAACTATCGCGAAGTGAATATTTTAAAATTCACAAAACCTACATTGTTTTCGGACACTTTTTCGCCAATTATCACATCCAGCAATCAAGAGTTCTACTGTATTATTGATGACTTTTTTGTTTTTTCCAATTCCATGGAAACCTTGCAAAACGTTATTGCTTCTTACCAAAACCAAACCACTTTGGCTAATAAAAGTTACTATACAGACATACAGCCACAGTTAAGCAGTGCGGTTTCGTTAATGCAGATTTTGTCTCCCGAAAGCTTAAAATCTATTGTTAACAAAAACACCAATGAACCAATTCAATCCGAATTTGGCAAACAAAGCTTGTCTGCTCTGCAATTTACTTACGATCAGGAATTTGCTCATGTAAACGGTATCATCAAGAAAAGCAAAATAAAAGCAGCTGAAAACAGCATTACAGAAGAACTAAATATTGAACTGGATAGCGACATTCTAAATAATCCGAAATTCGTAAAAAACCATGTTACCGGACAAAAGGAGATAGTTGTTCAGGACGTAAAAAACAACCTTTATTTGATTAGTAACAATGGTAACATCCTTTGGAAAAAACAATTGAATGGTGCTATTTTAGGTAATGTAGAACAAATAGACATGTACAAGAACGGTAAATTGCAATTGGCATTTGCTACCCCAAACCATGTTTATGTAATAGATCGAAACGGAAAAGATGTTTCGCCTTTCCCTATTAAATTCAATGATAAAATCACTCAACCACTTTCGGTTTTCGATTATGATAACAACAGAAGTTACCGCCTGGTGATTACTCAAAGTAAAGAACTTATTATGTTAGATGGAGTTGGCAAACGCGTTGATGGGTTTAAGTTTAAGGGCACTTCAGATCCTATTAACCACCAGCCACAACACTTCAGAATAGGCTCTAAGGATTACATCGTTGTTAAAACCAATAAAAGCCTTCAAATTTTAAACCGTCGAGGTGAAGTTCGAATAAAGCCAAAAAACAACTATAGCTATTCAGATCAAGCTATTTACTATTACAAAAACCGTTTTACTACAACTACAAACAACGGAAAACTGGTAACCATAGACACAAAAGGAAACACAGCCTCACAAAACCTAGGCTTTTCAGAGCGTCATGGGTTAATGACAACTTCTAAAAGTCTTACAGCACAATACGACAATAAACTAATGATAAAAGGGAAAACACTCGACATGGACTTTGGTGTCTACACAGCTCCTGAAATCTTCTACATTTATGACAAGATATATGTTAGTGTTACAGATAAACAAGCACATAAGGTTTATTTATTCGATAGTAAGGCTCAGACTATTCCTAATTTCCCAATTTACGGTAATGCCGCAATAGAATTGGATAATATTGATAACGATAGAAATTTAGAAATTGTAACAAAGGGAGGAAGCAATTCATTATTGTTGTACCAAATCAATTAAAATAGTACTATTGCAACTTTAAATCTGAATCCGATTTACAATGATTAAACGCCATAAAGCAACCATTTCCAGATTTATCATCCATAAGGTTGGAAACAAATTCAACGACACCAGAAATGCCTTTTCTGAGCAAGAAGTACAATTCGACGAGGCAAGTTACGACCTTATGCTACCCTTTCTTTTAAGGCCTTTTACCAGTGTGGTTCAAAGCTATCGCTTTAATCATCATGCAGATATAAGCATGAACGAGATAAACCGTTACAGCGAACGTATTTTTCAAGAAGACGGCGGCTTTGTGGAAACTTCAAAACATATTGTCACTCACTTATACGAGCAATCGAATTCGGCACAGATAAAAACAGGAGATGTTTTGGTCGTTTTGTTTGAGGACATTCAGTACAATGAAATTTTCACCAATGCAGTAGGTATCTTCAAAATTGAAAGTAAAATCAATTTCTTCCAGACTTTTTTAGACGACAATAGTTATGATGTTGTGGTTCAAAACGGTATTAGCACAAAGAAAGTAGATAAAGGCTGTTTGATTATTAACACTAGTGAAGCGGATGGTCGCGTGGTATTAAGTGTAGATAACAACACTTACGACACCCAATATTGGATAAACCATTTCCTGAATATTAAGTACGCCAACGACAGTAACCTGCACACCCAAAACTACATGGAGTTTTGTAAGGACTTCTCTACTGAAGTCCTAAAAACAGATTTTGGCGCCCAAGAACACACGACGTTTTTAGCAAAAACTGTCGATTATTTTAAGGAAAATGAAGTGGTAAATCTAGATCACTTTAAGGAAGAGGTTTTTGAAGAGGAAAAACACAAGGAACTCTTTGACAACCACCGTAAAATGTTCGAGGAAGAACTGGAAATACCTCTACACGACAATTTCCAGGTATCGGAAGCTGTGGTTAAAAAACAAAAACAAAAACTAAAGACAGAGATAAAACTCGACACCCATATTCAAATTAAACTGGATGTTGATGCGCCTGATGCTTCAAGCGAATACATGGAACGCGGCTACGACGAAGAAAAGAAAATGCACTATTATAAAGTATTCTTCAACGAAGAAGGATAAAGTAATTACTTTTTACGAATTTGGATGTAAAAAACTGGATAAATCCCGATTTTCGTCAACCTGAACTTGTTTCAGGTTCCCATTAAAAAAATCTTACAATACCCAAAAGATTCTGAAATAAATTCAGAATGACAATATTCTTTTATAGTAGCCTTACGAAAAAGTATGCTTACTATAACCTGAATGTTTCTGGTTTCCAAAACGCGACTTATTGTTGATAGATTAAAAGCCTAATCCCCTTTCTATTATCTTTTTTCTAGCATCAATTTTCTTATTTTTCGTTTCTCAACTCCGCTTCAAACAGCTTTGAAAAATGCTTTAAAAGCTTGGCTTTTACTTCGGCTTCATTAACTTCTTTTACACCTAGCTCCACATTAAGGGAAGTCACTGCTTTTCCACGAATACCACATGGAATAATATTATCAAAATAGCCCAAATTAGCATTTACATTTAGCGCAAAACCATGCATGGTTACCCAACGGCTAGCACGTACACCCATAGCACAAATTTTTCTTGCAAATGGCGTCCCTACATCAAGCCAAACGCCTGTCTCACCTTCACTTCGCTCAGATTTAATGCCGTACTCTGCTAGCGTAAGGATTATCATTTCCTCAAGTAATCGCAGGTATTTATGAATGTCTGTGAAGAAATTTTCCAAATCCAAAATAGGATAACCTACAATCTGTCCCGGACCATGATAGGTTATATCACCTCCCCTATTAATTTTATAAAAGGTAGCTCCCTTATCGCGCAACTGATTCTCATTTAAAAGTAAATTCGAGAGATCTCCACTCTTACCCAAAGTGTATACATGTGGATGTTCTACATAAAGAAAATAATTATCTGTAGGCAAATTAGTTTCCTCTCGGCGATTCTTAACCTTAGTGTCCAATATTCCCTTAAACAGATCTTCTTGGTAATCCCAAGTCTCTTTGTAGTCCTTGTACCCAAGATCCTGAACTTCTATAACCTTATTCAATGTCTTAATTTTTAATCGTTGCTAAACAGACTGCAAAAATACAAATAAAAAAACCGGTATAATAACTGGCTTTTCTATATGCTATAACAACAATTAATCTTCTAATTCTACCTCAACATTAAGTCCTTCTGGGTTGGACAAGTATTCTATGAAATTCATGGTAAGCGTCATACTTTTTCTATCCTCACTAAACATTACATCCTCACGTGATACCGTTTTTATCTTTTTCGGAAAATGATAGTTCAATTTGTAATTACTGCTTGCCAACATCATTTTCATCTCGCCCAAACTGTCCAAATACTGTGCTTGAAGCTCTTTATTGGTCACTTTAGATATTCTCTTAAAAACATTTCCCTTGTAGCTGTAACTGGTTGCTGTAGTCTCACCGGAAAAGGCATCTGACAATGGAGTACCATTAGCACCTGCCTTATCGCTAAACTGCTGTGCATTATTCATAGCAGAAAATAAATCCTCAATTTCCCCTACGTTTTTGAAATCGGCAAACATATTAAACATCATAGTTTTTTCCGCAGGATCCATTTGCATCCGCATAGAAAATTTCTCCATCTTTTTCAATCTTTCCTGCTCAGCCTTACTCAATTGAGCTATACTATCTTGCTTCTCTTTCAATACTTCCTTAAAGGAAAACACAGAATCAATAGCCTTTTCACCTTCTTCGCTTATTTCATCGCCTGCCATTTGCATAATAGACGACGCATCGAAATCCAAAGAAACTTTTCCCGAACCATCAGGATTGATGTAAATATTCTCTGTAAACTGGCAGGAAGTAAAAAACAAGGCCATTACAGCCAACATTAAAGTAGTTAGTTGTTTCATGAAAATATTATCGTTTAGGATTATTTAAAATAATAAGTGCCGCTATCACGCCTGGCACCCAACCGCAAAGCCATAGAATAAACACAATAAGTACTGATCCACAACCTTTATCTATTACAGCCAAGGGAGGACATAAAATTGAAAGTAAAACTCTCCAAAAACTCATAGCAATTTTTGTTATCTAAAAAGATTGGTCAATATATAAACAGTTTTGTTACAAACAAAACTGAGCCAATTAACTGCTTTATTGTTTCAAGCCTCATAACCTAGTACTTTTAACTTATAACTAACAACAATTATTATTCCCTAAAATTGATATACTTAGCAATAGTACTTATCTTTGCCCGTTCAAAAATTTATCATTTCATTTTATTTACAATGGCGCAATTATCAGAACAGGAAATCGTTCGAAGAGAGAAACTTACCAAGCTACGTGAATTAGGCATCAACCCTTACCCTGCCGATTTATATCCGGTAGATCACAATTCAAAACAGATTAAAACTGATTTTGAAGAAGGAAAGAAGGTGGTTATCGCTGGTAGATTGATGTCTAGACGTATTCAAGGTAAAGCGTCTTTTGCTGAACTACAGGATGCTGAAGGACGTGTACAAGTGTACTTTAATAGAGACGAAATCTGTACTGGTGAAGACAAGGAAAAATACAATGAAGTGTACAAAAAACTTCTTGACATTGGTGATTTCATCGGGATTGAAGGAGAATTGTTCACTACTCAAGTAGGTGAAAAAACAGTTATGGTGAAAGACTTTACCCTATTAAGTAAAGCCTTAAAACCACTTCCTTTACCAAAGACCGATGCTGAAGGGAATACCTATGATGAATTTAACGATCCGGAATTACGTTACCGTCAGCGTTATGCTGATTTGGCAGTAAACCCTCATATCAAGGACATATTCGTAAAAAGAACAAAGTTATTCAATGCCATGCGTTCGTTCTTCAACGACGCTGGATATTTTGAAGTAGAAACCCCTGTGTTACAACCTATTCCTGGTGGTGCTGCCGCAAGGCCTTTTATTACGCACCATAACTCCTTGGACATTCCTTTATATATGCGAATTGCTAACGAGTTGTATTTGAAACGTCTTATCGTTGGGGGTTTTGACGGAGTTTACGAATTCTCCAAAAACTTCCGTAACGAAGGAATGGATCGCACCCATAACCCAGAGTTTACCGCTATGGAAATCTATGTGTCATACAAAGATTACAACTGGATGATGGATTTCTGTGAAAAATTATTAGAGCATTGCGCCATTGCTGTTAACGGGACAACAAAAGCTACTTTTGGGGAGCATGAAATCGACTTTAAAGCGCCTTACCAAAGAGTAACTATGGCTGACTCTATTAAGCATTTCACTGGTTTTGATATCACAGGAAAGTCTGAAAATGAGATTCGCCAAGCTGCAATCGATATGGGTATTGAAGTTGATGACACCATGGGTAAAGGAAAACTTATCGATGAGATCTTCGGTGAAAAGTGTGAGGGTAATTACATTCAACCTACTTTCATTACAGACTACCCAAAGGAAATGAGTCCATTGTGTAAAGAACACAGGGATAACCCTGAACTCACAGAACGTTTTGAGCTGATGGTTTGTGGTAAGGAAATTGCTAACGCATATTCTGAGCTCAATGACCCTATTGATCAACGCGAACGTTTTGAAGCTCAGTTGAAATTAGCAGATAGAGGTGACGATGAAGCCACTCAATTTATTGATTACGACTTCCTTCGCGCTCTTGAATACGGAATGCCTCCTACCTCTGGAATGGGGATTGGTATGGACCGTTTGATTATGTTCCTAACCAACAATCAATCTATTCAGGAGGTACTGTTCTTCCCGCAAATGAAACCAGAGAAAAAAGCACCGGAAATGAGCGAGGACGAAAAAGCGGTTTTCAATCTGCTTAAAGCGAGTTCTCCTATCGATTTGAACGAGCTTAAAACACAATCTGGACTAAGCAATAAAAAATGGGACAAAACTATTAAAGGCCTTACTAAGAACGGAATTGCCAAGGTTAACAAAACCGATGATGGTCTAGTTGTAGAGATGGCATAAGCACATAGTTTTAGACTAAAATATTTTTAAAAGGAATCACTTTAACGTGGTTCCTTTTTTTATTCACGCTGTTAAAATAAGGTTAATTATTCCTACACAAATAAACCTTTGAAAAAACAAGAAGTCTTACCTACATAACCTTAAATACGAATCATTATGAAAAAGTTTTTGTATGTAGCTATTGCACTATTGAGTTTGCAAGCCATGGCACAAGATAGACCTCAACAAAAAAGACACCCTAGAATGGAGTCCTTAAAAAAACTAAGTCCTGAACAAATGGCAGAACTGCAGACCAAGCGATTAACTCTGGATTTAGATCTTACAGATGCCCAGCAAAAAGAAATCCAAAAAATAAATTTAGAGCACTCCAAAACATTGAAATCCAAAATGGATGAAAGAGAGAAAAAAGTGGTAAGCGGTGATCCAAAAAAACTCACAGACGAAGAACGCTATGAAATGATGAACGACAAACTGGACAAACAGATTCAATATAAAAGACAAATGAAAAGCATTCTTACTCCTGACCAGTATAACAAATGGGAGTCTCTAAGAGAAGAAAAGATGAAACGGGCAAAACACGCCATGCATAAAAAACAAAAACATTAGCCTTTTAGTCCCTATTTAACTAAGCATTCCTCATAAGGAGTGCTTTTTTATTTTTAAAAAGGCAGCGTTACCAATTTATTCTTAATGGCATTTACCACCAATCCAGCCAAGTTCTTGGAACCCGTTTTTGTGAGCAGATTATTCCTATGGCCCTCAACCGTTCTCGGACTTATAAACAGCTTTTCGGCAATTTCTGATGTGGTATACTGTTCACAAATCAATTGCAGTACCTCTTGCTCTCGATCAGTCAAAAAAGTATCGTCAAAAGCACTTTTAGTCGCTTTGGGGTTAGGCGAAGCCATATCCTCATGAATAAACCGTAATACCTCAGCATTATAATAAAATCCGTTTTTATAAACTTCCCTGATAGCCAGCAACATGTCTTCGGGCGACGAATTTTTGTCCAGATAAGACGATGCTCCTGCATGAATCATGTTTAGCACAAACGACTTTCCAAAATAACTTGTTAAAGCTATGATCTTTAATTTAGGATAGGTTTCGTGTATTATTTTAGTAGCCTCAACACCGTTCATATGCGGCATACTCAAGTCTGTCAAAACAATATCCGGTAATTCATTATGTTTTAGATAATCAATTATAGCCTCTCCGTTTTCAGCCTCAAAAACCACAACAAAATCCTCCTGTTGTTCCAATAGAGACCTTAGTCCCTTGCGGAACAACGCATGATCATCTGCTAATAATATGGATAAGCGACCTGAATTCATATTCCTTAACTTAAAGACATCCTCTAATTTAGTAAATCTCTCAGAAAGGTTTCTCTTCAATTATAAAAACCCCTACGTAAAAACCCCTGATTTTAATTCCCGAACTTACCCTCTTACAAAAAACACCTCCAGAAAGTACCTTTGATATAGAGATTTTGTTAAACCATAAAATAGATAGTCATGAAAACGATAATCACTTTTGCAGCCCTGTTATTAAACACAAGTATCTTTTTTGCCCAATGGCCAACTAACAATGATAACTTAGTCATTGATGAACCATCAATGGAAGAGATACTTATTAAAGAAATCGCTGAAGAGGAAACACGGGAGTTTTACAATCAATTAGTACTAATTACTCCTGATATTCAATATGAACTACTGGAAGCTAATGATGGCTTAAACGAAGATAAGAGTTTCTCTGCAGAAAATTTTTATGCCCATATGGGGGAAATGCACACTGAAATTCCCAATGATATCAGATTAGAGCAAAACGAATTTGTAGCAATTGAGGTTTCAGAGGAAATATCAGAAGAATTTGAATACCTTAAACCTGAAATGATTGAAGTATTTGATCCTGAAGAAGAAGTAATCCTTGGTTTTGATACTAAAAAATATCTACCAAAAAATTTCAACCCGCAAATGGGTCTTGTCCCAAAACCGGTTACTTCCCTAGCCCTATCAATACGTTAAGAAATAGATCAAAAAACTTACTAAAGTTTTTAGAAAAGTAATTCGGTTACTGAATTACTTTTCTATTTTTTTATATATAAATTATTATATTAGCCCTGTCACATAAATAACTAACCTTATTATGAAAAAAATAATTACACTTACATTTTTTGGATGTGCTATGTTTTTTGCTGTTCAAAATAGTCAGGCTCAAAGTACTGCTGAAATGAACAGCATTGCATCTGCCAAAACTATTGAACTAAGAAAAACCGTAAAATTCGACAGTGATCTTAGAGAAAATGTTTACCAAGCTTTTAAAGCTTACGAAAACCAAATTAAAGCCTTAAATGAAGATACAGCAGACTCTACTACCTATGCAGAGAAAAAAGCTCGTATTGAAGGCAACTTAATCGGCACACTTAAAGAAGTATTGGGAGAACTATACCTTCTCCACGAAGATTATATTACAGACTTTTTAAAAGCATAAATAAAAAAGGCGGTTAAAAACCGCCTTTTTTATTTTTATAATGTCGTCGCTACTTTATCTACTGCGGCTATTGTTGAGTCTAAATCCTCATAGCTTAAAGCGTCTGTTACAAACCACGTTTCAAAAGCACTAGGTGCAATGTAAACACCTTCGTCAAGCATTCCATGAAAGAACTTCTTAAAAGTATCATTGTTCCCTGTCGCTGCACTTTCAAAATCAACCACAGCACTTTCAGAAAAATGTATTGAAATCATACTCCCTACTCTATTTATAGTATGTACTACACCATGACTCTCTAGAGCTCTAGCACAGCCTTTGTGCAGATAAGCTGTTTTCTCTTCTAAACGTTTGAACATCTCTGAATCGTTATTTAAAGATGTTAACATAGCCAATCCGGCTGCCATAGCCAAAGGATTCCCACTTAATGTACCAGCTTGATAAACCGGCCCTAAAGGCGCCAAATGATTCATAATTTCGTTTCTGGCTGCAAAAGCGCCTACAGGCAATCCGCCTCCGATAACTTTTCCAAAACAAACTATATCAGCGATGATACCGAAAAGCTCTTGAGCACCACCCTTTGACAATCTAAAACCAGTCATCACCTCATCGAAAATCAAAAGGATATTATGCTTATCACATAAATCACGTAACTGTTTTAGGAAATCATTCTTAGGTGGAATACAGCCCATATTACCGGCTACAGGCTCTAATATAATACAAGCTATTTCTCCTTGGTTAGAAGCAATAATTTCTTCTACATGCTCAATATCATTGTAACGTGCCAACAACGTATCTTTAGCTGTACCTTGCGTTACTCCTGGGCTATTAGGACTTCCAAAGGTCACTGCGCCACTCCCTGCTTGAATAAGGAAGGAATCGCTATGACCATGATAACAACCTGCAAATTTGATAAGCTTATCCTTTCCCGTAAATCCTCTAGCTAAACGTACAGCACTCATACATGCTTCAGTTCCTGAATTCACAAAACGGATTTTATCAATATTTGGAACCATCGATACTGCCAACTCAGCAATCTCAGTTTCAATGGCTGTTGGAGTTCCAAAAGATGTTCCTTTTTTAGTTTTTTCTATCACGGCATCTACCACAGGCTGGTAGGCATGACCAAGAATCATAGGTCCCCACGAATTGATATAATCAATATAGCGGTTACCATCTTCATCGTATAGATAAGCGCCTTTAGCTTCCTTGATAAAAACAGGTGTTCCTCCCACTGCCTTAAAGGCTCTTACTGGAGAATTAACACCTCCTGGTATTACTTGTTCTGCTTCTTTAAATAATGCGCTACTTCGCGTATAATTCATAGGTTTCAATTTGTTTTATTGCGATACAATCAATTCCTGACCAATAGAAATAGAATTGTCTTTTAATCCATTAATTTGTTTTAGCTTATCAACAGTAAGGTTGTATTTCTTCGATATAGAATACAATGTATCTCCCTTACTAACAACATGTCTTTCCGATATCGCTATATTATTAGATACCGCTGCCTCTTCTGCTATACCCTTATATCTTTTACCTAACACCTCAGCGTCATATTGATCTAAATTATAGCGTTGAATAAGGTCTATTAACTTATCTGGGTACTTTCTATCGGTTGCATAACCTGCTGCCCTTAGCTCTCTCGCCCAACCTTTATAATCATCCTCTCTAAGGTCAAACAGCTTGTAATAGCGATTTCTGTTCTTTAAGAACAAAGAGTGGTCCCTAAAGGAGTATTTAGCATCGTTATATTTTCTAAAACATTCCTGTTTCGCATCATCGTCATGATATATTCTATCTCCTGTCCAATCGTGACATTTAATTCCGAAATGATTATTGGCCTGTACTGCCAAACGTCCTTTACCACTTCCCGACTCTAATATACCCTGAGCCAAAGTTATGCTTGCTGGAATACCATATAAACGCATCTCGTCTTGAGCTATCACACTATATGTGGCAATATAAGCTTGAACAGGATCTGAATAATTAGAAGTCGTTTCTGTATTTGTTGATGCTGTTGAACTTTGAGTTGTTGTCGTTGTATTGCTCTTTCTTGGTTCGTAACGTTTTGTAGTTACTTGCCTTTTGCTACCACAACTGGTTAAGGCAATACCTAAAACTGCTATTAAAAGGATTCGTTTCATATTTATATCAATCGATTAAGGGTAATTGTTTTTGTTTTAATCTGGAGTTCATACCTGCTATCCCTTGGATGCCTCCCGTATGAATGGCCAAAATTTTAATTCCTCTTTCAAAATGACCTTTTTTAATCATATCCATAATTCCGTACATCATCTTTCCTGTATAAACAGGATCTAACGGAATTTGATATTGTCGTTTAAAGGCATTGATAAAATCAACCAATTCGGCATTTACCTTGGCATAACCACCAAAATGATAATCAGTTTGTAACCTCCAGTTTTCTTTGGTCACAAATGTACTAATATCTTTTTGTAAAAAATCGCCTTTAAGAGCTGGGAACCCAATAATCTGTTGGTGCTTATACGTACTATTAATAATCCCTGAAATTGTCCCCCCAGTACCAACAGCACAGCAAATATAATCGAAGGTATTATCGTCTTCTGCTAATATTTCTTCACTGCCTTTAATAGCCAAATTATTTGTCCCACCTTCCGGTATGGGGTAAAAGTCACCAAACTGTTCCGCTAGTGATTGTAAAAAGACATCGCTATTCTTTTTACGATAATCGCTCCTACTCACAAAACAAAACGTCATTCCACAGGATTTAGCATATCTCAAAGTAGGATTATCATCAACCTTATCTGCCAATTCCTCACCCCTTATCACTCCTATAGTCTTAAACCCAAATTTCTCTCCTGCAGCTGCAACAGCAGCTATATGATTGGAAAATGCCCCGCCAAACGTTAACAAGGTATCTTTGCCTTGCCTTTCGGCTTCCAAAATATTGTACTTTAATTTTCGGTATTTATTCCCGGAAATATAGTCATGAATAAGATCTTCTCGTTTTATATAAAGGGATACACCGTATTTCTCGGGTAATTTCACCTCTTGATTAACGCTATGGATTTCGGGAAACTTCATGGCCGCGAAGATACTTTAAAAATTGCCAAAACGGTCGTTGGCTCAGATATTCCAAATCATGTTCATTACTATAAGCTTCCCTTTCAAAAGAAATATTTCTATATGCCAACCTATGCTGTTTATGTTGAATCAATCGGTATAAGTATTCGATAAAATACCAAACATAAAATGGTAATACAAAAAGCTCCAATTGTTGCCTAAGGTGAATACGTTCATGGTTAAGCAGAACAAAATCCTCTTTTTGGGATTTATACTGAAGAAAAACAAACGGAAAAATCGCCATTGCCGAATACCCCTTAGGAACCAAATGTTTCAGAATTAAAATCATACAAGGACAGATTCAAAAATCACTCCAAATTACATTATCTTTGCCAAATATGAAGAAAATCATCCCTATTGAAGAGGGCGATTACTACCTAACCCCTGAAGGCTACCGCTGCTTTACCGAACAATACCACTTAAAACGAGGGTATTGTTGCGAGAGCGGATGTAGGCATTGCCCATATGGTTACAACAAAAAAACTAATTCCATAAACAGAAAATAGCATTGGATATTCGTTTAATGACATACAAAAGGAAAGTGGCATTCACGCATCATCGTGTGGATATCCGCTATCCTTAGGTTGATAATTACACCGAAGTAAACCGTATTAATTATCAACAAAAAAATTATTAAAAATGACATTTCAAGAACAGATATTAGAAGGGATTCCAAATCCATTACCACAACCAAAAGCATACGATCCAGAAATAAACCATGCGCCTAAGCGTAAGGAAATATTAAATACTGAAGAAAAGAAACTTGCTTTAAAAAATGCGCTTCGCTACTTTGACAAATCCCAACATGAGGAGTTGGTTGAAGAATTTAAGCAAGAGCTTGAAGATTATGGTCGTATTTACATGTATCGTTTACGTCCGGATTATAAAATGTATGCACGTCCAATAGACGAGTACCCTGCAAAATCGAAACAGGCAGCAGCAATTATGTTGATGATTCAAAACAACCTAGATTATGCCGTTGCTCAGCACCCTCACGAATTGATTACTTACGGTGGTAACGGAGCTGTATTTCAAAACTGGGCACAGTACAGATTAACCATGAAGTATCTTGCTGAAATGAACGACGAGCAAACTTTGGTAATGTACTCGGGCCACCCAATGGGATTATTCCCTTCACATAAAGATGCTCCTAGAGTGGTTGTTACCAACGGTATGATGATTCCTAACTACTCACAACCGGACGACTGGGAAAAATTCAATGCATTGGGAGTTACACAATACGGACAAATGACTGCTGGAAGTTATATGTATATAGGACCTCAAGGTATTGTTCACGGAACCACGATTACTGTTTTGAATGGATTCAGAAAGATCAATAAATCTCCTCAAGGGAACTTATTCGTAACATCAGGATTGGGAGGTATGAGTGGTGCACAACCAAAAGCAGGAAACATTGCTGGCTGTGTTACCGTTTGCGCGGAAGTGAACCCTAAAGCTGTTCATACACGTCATTCACAAGGCTGGGTAGACGAAGTAATAAAAGATTTAAACGAACTTGTAACACGTGTTAAAGAAGCTCAAGAGAATAAGGAAACTGTTTCTATCGCTTATCAAGGAAATGTAGTAGATGTATGGGAGAAGTTTGCAGAGGCTGATGTTTATGTCGATTTAGGAAGCGATCAAACATCATTGCATAATCCTTGGGCTGGAGGATACTATCCTGCAGGACTAGACTTTGAAGAAGCTAATGATATGATGGCTAACCAACCTGAACTATTCAAAGAAAAGGTTCAGGAATCCTTACGTCGTCAAGCGAAAGCTATAAACAAACACACTGCCAAAGGAACTTATTTCTTTGACTATGGAAACGCCTTCCTTTTAGAAGCATCACGCGCTGGAGCCGATGTTATGGCCGAAAACCCAACTTTAGGAAGAGAATTTAAATACCCTAGTTACGTTCAGGATATTATGGGACCAATGTGTTTCGATTATGGTTTTGGCCCCTTCCGTTGGGTGTGTGCCTCAGGAAATCCAGAAGACTTAGCAAAAACAGATACAATTGCTTGTGAGGTTTTAGAGGAAATCATGGAGAATTCCCCTCAGGAAATCCAGCAACAAATGGCCGATAACATTCAATGGATTAAGGGAGCCCAAGAAAACAAATTGGTTGTAGGCTCTCAGGCTAGAATTCTTTACGCCGATGCAGAAGGCCGAATGAAAATTGCCAAAGCTTTCAACGATGCTATAGCAAAAGGTGAAATAGGATATGTTGTTCTTGGTCGCGATCACCACGATGTGTCTGGAACAGACTCTCCATTCCGCGAAACATCAAACATATATGATGGATCACGATTTACATCAGATATGGCCATCCACAATGTTATTGGAGACAGCTTTAGAGGTGCCACTTGGGTAAGTATACATAATGGAGGTGGCGTAGGCTGGGGAGAAGTAATGAACGGTGGATTTGGTATGGTTATTGATGGTTCTTCTGACGCAGAAAGACGCTTAAAATCAATGCTTTTCTGGGATGTAAACAACGGTATTGCAAGACGTAGTTGGGCCAGAAATGATGAAGCTATTTTTGCTATTAAGAGAGCTATGGAAGTAGAACCTAATTTAAAGGTGACATTGCCCAACTTGGTTGATGATAATTTGCTAAATTAGTAGTAAACCAAACTGATACAATTATGAAAACATTCTTAAAAACTATTGCGCTGTTACTGGTATTAGTGATTGTAACCTCCTGCAGTTCGGTAAAAGTAGCCTCTGACTACGACAAGAATGTTGATTTCAACAATTTCAAAACCTTTGCCTTTTATAAGCCTGGCATAGACAAAGCTGAAATAAGCGATCTTGACAAACGTAGAATCTTAAGAGCCATCGAATCTGAACTTACTAGTAAGGGCTTTACAAAATCTGAAAGCCCAGATTTGTTGGTTAGCATTTTTACAAAGTCTCGTGAACAAATTAATGTTTACAACGACGGATGGGGACCTTATGGTTATGGCTGGGGCTGGAGTCCTTGGTACTGGAACAATTATTACACATCGGTATCAACTTCTACTGAAGGTATGCTTTATGTAGACCTTATAGATGCTAATAAAAAGGAACTCGTTTGGCAGGGCGTTGGAAGCGGGTATTTATCTCAAAACATGGACAAAAAAGATGAACGAATAAAAGAATTTGTCAATAAAATAATGGAACGATATCCTCCATCTGATAAATAACAAAAATTTTATTAATAATTATTTCCCAAAAAACAATTGCCATTCAAATGATTAGTATACATTTGTAGCATAATTAAATATATTACAACATGAGTATTACAGGTACAGTAAAATTTTTCAATGACTCTAAAGGCTTTGGATTCATTACAGAAAGCGATTCAAGTAAAGAGCATTTTGTACACATTTCTGGATTGATCGACGAGATTAGAGAAGGTGACGAAGTAGAATTCGATCTAAAAGAAGGAAAAAAAGGTTTAAACGCGGTAAACGTAAAAGTAATCTAATATATACTTTTTAACTTTTTTGCTAAAGCTCGTCTATAAATAGACGGGCTTTTTTATTTTCTATATTAACCAAAAAGAAAAAGCACCAAACCAAAAGTTCAGTGCTTTTCTTAATTTTACTATTATACTTTCTTAGTACGCCAAAATTTCTTCTATTTTAGCTTTCACCTTTTCTGTTGAAGGAATCATGGTTTGTTCCAAAGTACTATTCAAAGGAATTGCAGGCATATTTTCACTACCAATAGTCATTACCGGAGCATCTAAATATTTAAAGCATTCTTCCTGAATTTTGCCCGCAAGAGCACGGGAAAAACTATTATTACTAGGCTCTTCGGTTACAACAAGACACTTTCCTGTTTTCTTAACCGATTTCATAATCGTTTCCTCATCTAACGGAGACAATGTTCTCAAATCGATAACTTCAATTTGATCTCGCATCCCTTTAGAAGCATTCATAGCCCAATGTACTCCCATTCCATAACTAACAATTGTCATGGTTTCAACATCATCCTGCTTCCATATTTCCTGTAGCACGTTAGCCTGACCAAATGGTAACATATAATCTTCTGAAGGTTCTACTGAAGTAGCTCCTTTGGTTCCCGGAACTTTACTCCAATACAACCCTTTGTGTTCAAAAATAACTACTGGATTAGGATCGTAATAAGCGGCTTTCATCAAACCTTTAAGATCTGCACCGTTACTTGGGTAAGCGATTTTAACGCCTCTAATGTTTGTTACAACACTTTCTACAGATGACGAGTGGTAAGGCCCACCACTACCATAAGCTCCAATAGGAACACGTAAAATCATGCTTACAGGCCATTTTCCGTTTGACAAGTAGCAACTACGGCTAACCTCGGTAAACAATTGGTTTAATCCTGGCCAGATATAATCGGCAAACTGAACCTCAACAATAGGTTTCAATCCAACGGCACTCATCCCTACGGTAGAACCAACAATGAAGGCTTCCTGAATAGGCGTATTAAATACTCTGTCGTCTCCAAACTTTTGAGCTAATGTCGCTGCTTCACGGAATACTCCACCCAATCGACCTCCAACATCCTGACCGTAAAGCAAACACTCTTTATGCTTTTTCATCAGCTCTTCAACTGCAAACAGAGCACAGTCAACCATGACTACTTTGTCACTT
Source organism: Mangrovimonas aestuarii (assembly GCF_028767185.1). Classification (GTDB taxonomy): domain Bacteria; phylum Bacteroidota; class Bacteroidia; order Flavobacteriales; family Flavobacteriaceae; genus Mangrovimonas_B; species Mangrovimonas_B aestuarii. Next base: position 285,037 of record NZ_JARACK010000004.1, on the reverse strand, counting down.
CCCTCAGGAGAACGCTCTCCCACTTCAGCCGTAACTGGTGTGGGTGCATAATCATGAGTAAACAAATCCTCTGGTGAAGGGTCTTCAGCTTTTAATGCTCTTTCGTAATCAGCTTGTACCTTAGCTTTAGCTTCGGCTTCTATTTCGGCTATATCATCAGCTGTAAAACCATTATCCAACAATTGTTGCTTAATTACTGGGTAGGGATCTCTAGAGCGTGCTTCTTCTAAATCGTCTCGGTACCATTCCATACGAACACCAGAAGTATGGTGGTTCAGTAATGGTACTTTGGCGTGAACCAAAAACGGACGACGCTCCTTACGGATGGTTGCAATAACCTTTTCTACCGCCTCATAACTTTCAATAAAGTTTGCTCCGTCAATCGAAATTGCTTCAAGACCTTTAAATCCTTGAGCATATTCGAAAGCGCTTTGAGCGCGTGTCTCGGCTTCGTTAGCCGAAATATCCCATCCATTATCTTGAACTAAGTAAAGAATTGGCATTTGCTTTAGTGCTGCCATCTGAAGTGCTTCGGCTATTTCTCCTTCGGTTACCGATGCATCTCCCAAAGAACATACTGCTATCGGGTTTTCTCCTTCATCTTGTAAACCTACCTTTTCCTTATACTGCATCCCCATTGCAACTCCGGTAGCAGGAATAGCCTGCATTCCCGTTGCCGATGATTGATGTGGAATTTTAGGTTTATCATCATCCTTTAAACTTGGATGAGAATAATAAGTACGTCCTCCAGAAAACGGATCGTCCTTTTTAGCCAATAACTGCAACATTAAATCGTAAGGTTGCATTCCAAAAGCTAATAGCATTGCATCATCCCTATAATAAGGAAAGGCATAATCTTGAGGAAACAATTGCATTCCCAAAGCTGTTTGAATGGCTTCGTGACCTCTTGAGGTAGCGTGAACGTATTTTGATACTGTTTGAAAGTTCTCTTCGTAAAGTTCGGCCATAGCCTTGGCCGTACAAAGGTTTAAAAACCCTTTTTTTAATATATCTTTCTTCATTAAACTAATTCATTTTCTATTTTAACCATCCAGTTATGAGTATCCTCTAATTCTCCTGCACGCACTCCATTGATGGTATCGAACACCATTTGCCCAACAGGGCTTTCATCTGAAACGTGGATTACCTCATCTTTAAACCCAATATCCTGGATCATGGCAATGCCAACAGCAGTCCCTGTTCCGAAAGCTTCCTTTAAGCTTCCGTCTTTTGATGCTGCTATAACCTCTTCAATGGAAATTGGCCTTTCGGTTACTACATATCCTTTATCACGTAAAAGTTCAATAACGCTCATTCTAGTGATTCCATTAAGGATAGCACCATCAAGACTAGGTGTAATAAATTCATCTCCTATTTTGAAAAAGATATTCATCGTACCTACTTCCTGAATGAAATTAAAATCGTGAGCATCCAACCACAATACCTGATCGAAACCTTTTGCTTTTGCCAATTCAGTTGGACGGATAGCTGCCGCGTAATTTCCAGCTGCCTTAGCCTCTCCTGTTCCACCTTCTACAGCACGGATAAATTGTGTTTCTGCATATAAACGAATTCGCTTGGTGAAGAATGGTCCTGCCGGTGAAGCTATGATGATAAACTTATAATTGGTTGCTGCACGCATCCCGATAAAAGCTTCATCGGCATACATGAACGGTCTTAAATACAATGCACTTCCTGGCTGAGGAGGAATCCAGTTTTGCTCCAAAGCAACTAACTGCTTCAATCCTTCTACAAATAGATCTTCAGGGAAATGTGGCATTCCCATACGATCTGCACTAAAATTCATGCGCTCTGCATTCTTGTCCGGACGGAACAACATTGGCGAACCATCTGTATCAACAGAAGCTTTCATTCCTTCAAATATAGCCTGCCCATAGTGGATAGCCATAGCTGCAGGATGAGTTGCAATGGGAGCCAATGGCTCAATTCTTGGGTTATTCCACTCTCCGTTTTCATATTCACAAATAAACATGTGATCGGTAAAGGTTCTTCCCAATGGTATATCGTTAAAGTCTAAAGCATCTACTTTTGACTTTTCTACTTTTGTTATATTGATTTGATATGACATAATCTTATATGGTTCTATTGGTATCAAATTTTTCTAAGTAATCGGCTACGCGGCGTAAAAACGACCCTCCTAAATAACCATCCACTACACGATGGTCAAAGGACAATGATAAATACATCATACTTCTGATAGCGATTTCATCCCCTTTTTCAGTTTCAATAACCTCTGCGCGTTTCTTAATGATCCCCAAAGCTAAAATGGCAACTTCAGGCTGGTTGATAATAGGGGTTCCCATCAAGCTTCCAAATGTTCCCACATTGGAAATGGTGAAAGTACTCCCTTTAATATCGTCACCGTTCAATTTATTATCACGGGCTTTAGAAGCCAATTCATTCACTTCTCCCGCAAGCCCATTTAAGTCCTTCTTATCGGCATCCTTTACCACTGGAACAATCAAGTTTCCTGAAGGCAATGCTGTTGCCATCCCGATGTTGATATTTTCCTTAACAATAATGTTGTTTCCGTCTACCGATGCATTGATATTTGGAAAATCCTGAATAGCTTTTGCTACCGCCTCAACAAACAAAGGAGTAAACGTCAGTTTCTTACCGTACTTATCTTGAAAAGCACCTTTATTGTCTTTACGCCAATTTACCATATCGGTTAAATCCGCTTCTACATAAGCAGTAACGTGTGGCGATGTATGTTTGGAATACACCATATGATCTGCAATCATTTGGCGCATACGGTCCATCTCTACAACTTTACCAGTACCCTTGTCCAGTTTCAACTGTGGAATTCTGTAAGCCGTAGGGTCTGGTTGTGCAGCTGGTTGTGCAAACTGATACGGACGACCGTCTTCTAGATATCTGAAAATATCGCTTTTTCTTAATCGCCCCTCGGCACCTGTAGCTGGTATTCTAGCCAATTCTTCAAAACTAATATGATGTTGCTTTGCAATACTAATGACTAGTGGAGAAAAGAAAGTGTTTGTATTATTGTTTACGCTAAAAGTCGATGCTTGCCCATCAATTGAAGCAGATGCAATTTTAGGACGTTTAGGCGTCTTCTTCTCTTCTTTTGCTGCAGAAGACTTCTCTTCTTCCTTTGGCTTGGAATTTTGAGCTACATCATTGGATACTTCCAAAATGGCTATAACCTGACCAACAGGAACGACATCCTTAGGTTGAAAATGGGTTTTCACCAAAGTTCCAGAAGCAGGCGCTGGCACTTCATTATCCACTTTATCGGTTGCTACTTCAAGCAACACATCACCTTCTTCAAAACTGTCACCCTCATTCACCATCCACTTAATAATGGTTCCTTCGGTAATACTCTCGCCCATTTTGGGCATTTTCAATTCAAAAGTCGACATCTTTCTTTATTCTATATTGTTATTCATTCCTATATACAGGAATACTATTTCTTCATAAAATCCCTTAAAGTATCATAAAATGCTTCCTGCATCTGTTGATCTTTAGGTACTTCTCTTAACGGTTCTACTTCCCTTAGGCTATCATGGCAATCTAATGGTAACTGCTGATAAAGTTGAGTTCCCTTGGTTTTCCAGGCAATCATCTCATCGCTTACTTCCTTAATCACCTTCGCTGGATTACCCACTACTAAACTACGATTAGGAATGACGGTTTCTGCCTTTACAAATGCCATCGCTCCAACAATACACTCATCTCCAATTTGGGCATCGTCCATAATTACGGTATTCATACCTACCAATACGTTTCTACCAATATTAGCACCGTGAATAATTGCACCGTGACCAATGTGAGCACTCTCCTTTAAAGTGATAGATTTCCCCGGAAACATATGCACAGTGCAGTTTTCCTGTACGTTCACTCCATCCTCTAAAACAATCTGCCCCCAATCTCCTCGAATTGCAGCTCCAGGACCTATATAACAGTTTTTACCGATAATAACATTACCGGTAACTGCTGCCAATGGATGCACAAAACTGCTTTCGTGTACTACTGGGATATAACCTTTAAAAGAATAAATCATCTGATTTTAGATTGTTGATTGACGATTGTTGAATTACAACCAATAGTCATCAATCAGTTAGTTTTCACACTCTAAGGTGGGGGTAAAAAAGTAACATTTTATTCCTCTTTGTCAGATTGAGCGGAGTCGAAATCGTAGTTTTCGAACAGTAACATTATTCTCGACTTCGCTCGAATTGACATTAGGAGCACTTTTTACACAGCTGTTCTACTTAAACCTCTTAAGAGTTTCTTTTGTAAAATCACTTAACACCAAGCGCCCACTAATTTCTGCACGCTCTGCCAATAAGGTATCCCAATGATCGGTTCCTTGCCAGAACACTTGCTTCATCTCTTTCATAGCCTCTGGGTTATAGTTGCATAAGTTTTCTGCGAACGCCTGAACAGCTTCATCCAGTTCCTCCGTTGTATCGTATACCTGAGCAAACAATCCTTTATTTCTTGCCCACTCAGCATCGTAAAATGTATTGGCATCGATTGCTATTTGAGACATTCCTGTTAGCCCCAATTTGCGCTCAACTGCAGGACCTACCACAAAAGGTCCGATACCTACATTAAGCTCACTTAACTTAATTGATGCAAACTTAGTTGCCATACAGTAATCGGTAGCCGAAGCCAATCCAACTCCACCTCCTACGGTTTTACCTTGTATACGCCCAATGATAAACTTAGGACACTTACGCATAGCGTTAATCACATTAGCAAACCCAGAAAAAAATACACGCCCTGTTTCTGCATCGTTAATGTGGATTAACTCCTTAAAGCTAGCTCCCGCACAGAAGGTTCTGTCTCCTCCACTTTTAAGAACAATTACTTTTATATCATCATTTTGTCCTGCATCGTTAATGGTCTCTGCCAACTTAGCCAAGATATCGCCTGGAAGCGAATTGTGTGCTGGGTGGAAAAACTCAATAGTTCCTATCCCGTTATCTATACTTTGTTTTACGTATGGATCACTCATATTTTTTACTTTTTGTCATTGCGAGCGCAAGCGTGGCAATCTTTTTCTAGTGTTCCCTTCGCTTTGTAAGCGAATGACAATTATATCTTTATTTTATCTAATGATAGCACCTCTCTTCTAAACATGAGGTGGCATTTATTTTTTATAATAATCCGAACTGCTCGAAATGATGGTTTAGATGCTTACGCTCTAATAAATACCACTCATATCGGTTCAATTCACCAAAAACGACATTCTTCGTTTTGGCTTCTGGGTTTTCTTTAAAATATTGTAAATATGCCTGACGTGCTTCGTTAAGCTTTTCTTTAGCCGTTTCTAAATCTGCATGTTCCAACTCGGTGATTTTAGATTTTTCAGCTAATGGAAAATCATACTGTCTAGGCATTTTGTCATAGTTATACAGCGTAGCATGAACTTTCTCCAAAATCTTTTCTGGAGTTGCCACCTCGAAATCTTGGATTTCACCAGAAGCAATTCTATAGGTATATTCCAAATGCTCTATCATATGCTGCGGTGTTAATCCACCCCATTGTGCTTTGCTGTCTACTGTAAGTTTGTTCAAACACTCGGTAATTTTAGCATCTGTCATTTCAACAAAGGTTTCTTGCTTCTTCTGAACCATGGTCAAAATAGTTGCAACAGCTACTAATTCATCTTCTGCATCGAATACCTCAACGAACCATTTTACAATACCGCTTGGGTGCTCATCGCCCGCTACATCACGGTCAACTTTTTGCTTACACGTTAAACGAACATAAATAGTATCGTTATGGTACAACGGTCTTAAGAAACGACACTCTTCCAAACCATAGTTTGCCGCTACAGGCCCTTTATTTGGATAAACAAATAACCCCGCTGCAGCCGAAATAATGAAATATCCGTGAGCAGTACGCTTTTCGAAAATACTTCCATCTAGAGAAGTAATATCGGTATGGGCGTAGAAATGATCCCAAGTTAGGTTCGCAAAGTTGATGATATCCGCATCGGTTAAAGTACGCTTATGTGTTTTAAGCGACATTCCTGGTTGGATATCTTCCCAATGGTATTTAAACGGATGCTGTTCAGCCTCCTTGTATTTTGCATTTGGCTGATAAATACCAGTAACTTCCGTTAGTGTTGTTGGAGTCCCCTGAATAGCTGTACGCTGTAAATAGTGCTTCACACCGCGTACACCTCCCATTTCTTCACCTCCTCCGGCACGACCTGGTCCTCCGTGAACCAAGGTTGGAAGTGGTGATCCGTGTCCTGTACTTTCTTTAGCATTTTCACGGTTAAGTACCAAAATACGTCCGTGGTGACTTGCCGCACCTACAACATATTCTTTTGCGATAGAATCATTGTTAGTGATGATTGAAGACACCAACGATCCTTTACCCATTTTAGATAACTGGATGGCTTCATCCAAAGTCTTGTATGGCATAATGGTACTCACCGGACCAAAAGCTTCTCTTTCGTGAACAGCAATCGAATCAAGCGGGTTGTCTGCACGCAGTAATATTGGGCTAATGAATGCCCCTTTTGAAGCATCTGCACCAACAGTTTCTATTTTATCTAAGTCGCCATAAACGATTTGAGCTTGTTTGGCAATATCGGTCACACTGTTACGAACTGCCTGAACCTGTTCTTTGCTGATAAGCGATCCCATTCTAACTTCCTTAAGTCTTGGGTCTCCTATTGTTACCTTGTCAAGCGCTTTTCCTAAGGCAATTTGTACATCTTCCACCAAGTTTTCAGGAACAATGATTCGACGGATAGCTGTACATTTCTGCCCTGCTTTCACCGTCATTTCCTTACGAACTTCTTTTATGAAAATATCGAATTCAGGAGTTCCTGGAACTGCATCTTCTCCAAGGATAGATGCGTTCAATGAATCGGCTTCCATATTGAACGGAACTGATTCCTGAATGATTTGCGGATGAACTTTTAACAATCTTCCCGTTGCAGCCGACCCTGTAAAGGTTACTACATCTTGAGATTCTACTGTATCTAAGATCGTTTTTACAGTTCCGTTTATTATCTGAAGTGCGCCTTCTGGAAGAATTCCAGAATTGATAATTTCACGAGCTACAGCCTCAGCCAAATATGATGAAGACGGAGCTGGTAAAACTACTGCAGGCACCCCTGCCATCCAGTTAACGGCACATTTTTCCAGCATTCCCCATACTGGGAAGTTGAATGCATTAATATGAACGGCAACACCTTGCTTAGGCACCATAATGTGGTGTGCCATAAAACGTCCGCCACGAGATAAATCTATTGGTTCCCCCTCAACATGGTAAGGTTGGTTCGGGAATAATTTTCTCAATGAGGCGTTTGCAAACAAGTTACCAAACCCTCCTTCTATATCTATCCAGCTATCAATACGAGTCGCTCCTGTACGGTAGCTCAACTCATAAAAAGCCTCTTTTCTTTTCACTAAGTAAAAGGCTAATTTCTTAAGCATATTTCCACGCTCTTGAAAAGTCATTTTACGTAGTACTTCGCCTCCTTTGGTTCTACCGTAGTTTAGTATTTCTGGGATATCCAATCCATCAACAGCAGTAGTTGCAAAATGCTCTCCTGTAATAGCATCATAAATAGGCATTCCTTCATCATTCCCTTCAATCCATTGCCCAGTTACATAATGTGGTATTTTTTTCATAGTTGAGTTCTTTAAAGATTTTTGTTTGAGCTATTATACTCTCTCAATTATTGCTGCATAGCCTTGTCCTACTCCAATACACATGGTTACCAAAGCATAGCGTTTTTGTTGCTCATGCAACTCTAAAGCTGCAGAATAACAAATTCTTGCTCCAGTAACGCCAAGAGGGTGTCCTATTGCTATAGAACCTCCGTTAGGATTTATCCTTGGATCGTCATCAGCTAATCCCCAAGCACGAGTACACGCTAATGCCTGAGCTGCGAACGCCTCGTTAAGCTCAATGATATCGATATCATCCATGGTCAATCCAGCTTTTACCAAAGCTTTATTGGAAGCCTCCACAGGACCAATCCCCATGATGCGGGGTTCTACACCAACCACAGCCGAACTTACAATTCGCGCCAATGGTTTAAGATTGTATTTTTCTACGGCATTACCCGATGCAATAATGGTTGCAGCTGCTCCATCATTCAACCCGGATGAATTACCAGCCGTTACACTTCCGTCTTTTTTAAAAGCCGGTCTTAAATTCCCTAAAATATCCAGTGTAGTTGTAGGCTTCACAAACTCATCTTTTGAAAACTGAATAGGATCCTTTTTGCGTTGAGGAATCTCAACAGTCATGATCTCCTTTGCCAGTCTTCCATTCTCTTGAGCTTTGGTCGCCTTCATCTGACTCCAATGTGCAAAAGCATCTTGGTCTTCTCTTGAAATATTGTATTTCTCTACTAAGTTTTCAGCCGTATTTCCCATTCCGTCTGTCCCATACATCTCGTGCATTTTTGGGTTAACAAAACGCCACCCAAAACTAGAGTCATACATTTTTGAATCGGTTCCAAAACCTGAAGATGGTTTTGAAATCACTAATGGCCCACGTGTCATGTTCTCTACGCCTCCAGAGATAAAAACATCACCATCACCAGCTTTAATCGCTCTATTGGCATGAATAATAGCCGATAGACCAGAGCTACATAAACGATTTACCGTTTCCCCCGGCACAGTAAATGGCAATCCAGCTAAAAGCGATGCCATGCGTGCCACGTTACGGTTATCTTCTCCCGCTTGGTTAGCGCACCCTAAAATTACATCGTCGTAAGCTCCCTTTGGAATATCTGGATTACGTTTAACTAATTCCTCGATTACCATAGCCGCTAAATCGTCTGTACGAACAGCTGACAACGTGCCTTTATAACTTCCTATTGGAGTACGAACCCCATCTATGATATAAGCTTCCATATTATTATTTTAACCTAACTGAAATAGGACTAATCCTCTTTCCAATCGTTATTAGTACGATATACAGTCCCCTTAAACAAGGCTACCAGTACATCATCTTTTTTTATTTCTATTCTATAAAATCCGAATCTGTTCTTAACCGACTCTTCCGATGCTATAGCCACAATTTTATCGCCTTCAACCAACTTTTCCATATGGTTGATAGACGTATCTATTGATAAAGCTTGTTTTCCCCTTGAATTAGCAGCAAATGCCAGAGCACTATCGGCTAAACTATAGGTAATGCCTCCATGGGCAATTTTAAACCCATTGAGCATTTCTGCCCTAACAGTCATGCTTAATTGGCAATACCCTTCTTTAACATCATCGATTGCAATACCCAGCCATTGACTAAAAGCATCGTTTTCGAACATTTTATTTACAATAGCTTCCGGAGTCATTAAAAAAATGTTTTCCCTTCAGCATCCATTTTGCGCAACAGTGGACTACACCTGTAACGATCTTCGTGATACTCATTGTAAAGCCCATCTAAAGTTGCTACACACCAATCAATACCTTTCTCATCTGCCCATGCTAATAACCCTTTAGGATAATTAACACCTTTGGTCATAGCATTATCGATATCCTCTGCCGAAGCAATGTTTAAGAACAATGCATCTGCAGCCTCATTTATAAGCATTACCAAAACACGATCGAATATTTGTTGAGCCAATGCTTTATCCTCATTTGGTTTTGGCACTTCTACTCCTGCGGAATAATCGTAATATCCTTTACCTGTTTTTCTTCCTAAATAACCAGCCTCACTCAAACGCTTTTGGGTAAATGATGGCTTGTATCTTGGATCGAAATAGAATGAAGTGAATACAGTTTCTGTAACAGTATAATTAACATCGTTTCCAATAAAATCCATTAGCTCAAATGGCCCCATACGGAATCCTCCAAGAGTTTTTAAACTCCTGTCGATTGTCGCGAAATCGGCAACGCCTTCTTCGTAAATTCTCAAAGCCTCGCCATAAAACGGACGCGCCACACGGTTTACAATAAACCCTGGTGTATCTTTAGCTACTGCAACAGTTTTTTTCCAATCTGAAATAGTCTTTACAGAAGCTTCCAAAACTTCTTTTGAAGTTTGAACAGCAGGAATTACCTCTACCAATTTCATCAGTGGTGCAGGATTGAAAAAGTGTATCCCGATACAACGCTCAGGCTTTTTCAATGATGCTGCAATGGAAGCAATGGATAAAGAGGAAGTGTTTGACGCTATGATACAGTTATCGGCAACATAAGTTTCCAATTCTGAAAACACCTTCTTCTTAACATCTATATTCTCTACAATTGCTTCAATGGTAAGATTCGAATCAGCTAATTCCTTTAAAGTATCCACATAACGAATACTACTTTGGATTCTTAGTTTTTCATTAGTTTCTATTCTTCCCTTTTCGACCAATCTGGTCAATATTTTTTCCAATGAAAGCCTAGCCTTTTCCAAAGCAGCTTCATTGGTATCATATATTTTTACGGTACATCCAGCGGTTGCAGCTACCTGAGCTATTCCGCTTCCCATTGTTCCCGAACCAATAATACCTACTTTCATTTATTTACCTTTAAAAATTGGTTTTCTCTTTTCTATAAATGCAGCGACACCTTCAGCATAATCTTCACTTTGGGCCGATGTTATTTGTAACTCAGATTCCAAATCTAGTTGTTGCTCTAAATTGTTTGTCATAGACTCGTTTAGCAATCTTTTAGTAAAGCCCAACGCCTGAGTAGGCATATTAGCCATAGTTTCTGCAAGGTTCTCAACCTCGGCATTAAAATCGCCTGAAGAAACTGTTTTATACACCATCCCCATACGTTCTGCTTCTTGAGCCGATACTTTGTCGCCCAATAGCATTAAAGCCGATGCTTTTTGGAAACCTATCAAGCGTGGTAAAAAAAATGTCCCCGCACTATCGGGAACCAATCCAATTTTAGAAAACGCTTGAATAAAGCTTGCATGCTCATTTGCAACTACCACATCGCAAGACAAAGCAATATTCGCTCCTGCTCCTGCCGCTACACCGTTCACTGCTGCAATTATTGGCTTTTCTATACTTCTAATTCTTGTGATTATTGGATTGTAGTGTTCTTCCAATATTTTTTTGAAACCTGGGTTTAGCTCTGGTGTAGTTACTTCTTTTAAATCCTGACCAGCACAAAAAGCTTTACCACTTCCAGTAATCACCATCGCACGAACTTCTTCATTTTCGTTACAGGTATCTAAAGTATCCTGTAATTCCAAGGCCATTTCTCGGTTAAAGCTATTAAATACTTCTGGTCTATTTAGTGTAATATAGGCTACACCATCTTTTATACTTAAGGCAATAGAATTGTTGCTCATGTATTTTCACTTTTTAGACGGAAGATTTCAAACCAATGTCAACTTCCAATTATTTTAAACATTATTTCAAACACTTGAAATAATCAAAAGGCTCGTGACAATCCTCACATTGAAACATCGCTTTACAAGCTGTAGATCCAAACTGACTTACCATTCTGGTATTCGTGGAACCACAGTTAGTGCATTTCACAATGCGTTTCCCTCCCAACAGAGCCTCTTTATCAGCATTAGGTTCCAAGGGTGGAGCAATACCATATTCTGCTAGTGCTTTTCTTCCCTTTTCGGTTATCCAATCTGTAGTCCAAGCTGGTGAGAGTACTAATTCAACATGACACTTATAACCTGCCTCTTCCAATGCTTTGGTGATATCTTCTCCAATAACATCCATAGCCGGACAACCGCTATAGGTAGGTGTGATTTGTACGAATACCTCTCCTTGTTTTATAATAGCAGAACGTACCACTCCCATTTCCATAATGGACAATACAGGGATTTCAGGGTCTGAAACCTGCTCCAAAATTGGAATTAATTCTTGGTCGATATGTTGTTCTTCTGTTATCATATTTTTTCTCAGCAAAAGCGGAGGTTTTTATATTACTTCTCGATACAAATTTTCTTTGATTTCGACTACGCTCAATCTGACAGAAAATCACTCGACGTAACGCTTAGCACGTTACTACCACTTCATATTTGGATAAGTGCGTTGCATATACTGCAAATCGGATAGCAAATACCCCATATGCTCTGTATGGATTCCTTGCTTCCCTCCTTTTTGGAACCACTTAGATTCTGGAACAGTCAAAGTAGCTTCCTCCAATACTTCAGAAACCATACGGTAATACTCTTCTTTCAGGGCCAGTGTATCAACACCAACACCTTCTTCAATCATTGCCTTATCAGCTGCAGTTTGATGGAATAATTCGTCTGTATATGTCCAAAAATCATTAATCGCTGTTTGGATTCTATCATGACTTTCTTCAGTTCCGTCACCAAGACGCTTAATCCAATCTGAAGAGAAACGGAAATGATAACTCACCTCTTTAATTCCCTTATTAGCTATTGCTGCCAAAGTCATATCCTTGCTCCCTTGCAATTGTTTAAGGAATAAAAGGTGAAATGCATCGAACAAAAACTGACGTGCAATAGTGTATCCAAAATCTGTATTAGGTTGTTCAACCAGCAATACGTTTACATACTCACGTTCACTTCTTAAGAAAGCGATATCATCCTCAGTTGTTTCGTCACCTTTTACTTTTGCTGCATATTGATAGTAACTGCGCACCTGTCCTAAAAGGTCTAAAGACACATTGGTACAAGCGATATCGGTTTCCAAACTAGGACCATGACCACAAAGCTCTCCCAATCGCTGCCCTAGAATTAAGCAATTGTCAGCAATACCAAGAATATAGTTATATAAATTTTCGTTTTTCATAGTTCATGCCTGCAAAGCAGGTATCTCATTAATTGAACATCAAGTTTTAAGTTCCCTCTTTATTGAGAAATGCAATTCGGCAAAGCGAATTACATGTGCTTTACTTCGTCTGGTAGATCGTAAAAAGTTGGGTGACGGTATACTTTGTCTTGAGCTGGCTCAAACATTTCTCCATTGTGATCTGGGTTTGAAGCCTTAATATGTTTAGACTCTACCACCCAAATGCTCACACCTTCACTTCTGCGGGTATACACATCACGAGCATTCTCCAAAGCCATTTCTGCATCGGCAGCGTGAAGACTACCAAAGTGGCGGTGTTCTAATCCGTTTTTACTTCTTACAAAAACTTCCCAAAGTGGCCAATTTTTCTTCATCTGTATATTGTATTTAGAATCTGAATATCTTTCAGACTCTATTAAACTGCTTGTTTTTCTTTTTTGTCTTCTTGCTTATCTGCGTAAGCCAAGGCCGCATCACGAACCCATTCTCCACGCTCCCATGCACCTACCCTGGCATCCATACGCTTTTTGTTACAGGGTCCATAACCTTTAACAACTTGCCAGAACTCATCCCAATCAATTTCTCCGAAATCATAACTACCGCGTTCCTCATTCCATTTTAAATCTGGATCAGGAACTGTTAATCCTAAAATTTCAGCCTGTGGAATTGTTTGGTCAATAAACTGTTGACGTAATTCATCGTTGGTTTTACGCTTCAACTTCCATTTCATGGATTGCTCTGTGTGAACAGACTCCGCATCTGTAGGACCGAACATCATTAATGATGGCCACCACCAGCGGTTAAGTGCATCCTGAGCCAAAGCTTTTTGCTCCTCTGTTCCTCTAGATAGGGTTAGCATAATTTCGTAACCCTGACGTTGGTGGAAACTCTCTTCCTTACATACACGCACCATAGCACGGGCATAGGGTCCGAAAGACGTATTACACAATGGCACTTGATTGATAATCGCAGCACCATCTACCAACCAACCAATAGCACCTATATCGGCCCAGGTTACTGTCGGGTAATTAAATATACTCGAGTATTTTGCCTTACCAGTATGTAATTGCTCATACAATTCGTCTCTTGATATCCCCAATGTTTCACAGGCACTATACAAGTATAATCCGTGTCCTGCTTCATCCTGTACCTTAGCCAAAAGGGCTACTTTACGACGTAACGAAGGGGCACGTGTAATCCAGTTCCCTTCCGGAAGCATCCCAACAATTTCCGAATGGGCATGCTGGGAAATTTGCCTGATGTGGGTTTGACGGTATTTTTCCGGCATCCAATCTTTAGGCTCTATCTTTTCATCACGTGCAATACGTGCTTCAAACGCTTCCTCTAAACTTTTAATTTGCTCTTCACTCATAGTTTTAAGCTTTAATATTCACTCAGGGTTAAAACCCATTGTCTTCTTATACATCAAAATCTACAACCACCTTTTCACTGGTTGGTACCGCCTGGCAACTCAATACGTAGTTGTTGGCTACTTCATCCTCTTCTAAGGCGTAATTAATCTTCATTTCTACAGAACCTTCTACGACCTTACATTTACAGGTACTACACACCCCGCCTTTACAGGCAAAAGGTAGGTCTGCACCAGCTGCCAGGGCACCATCCAAGATATTATCATAATCTTCATCCATAATGAAATGGAATTCCTTACCTCCGTCAATTATAGTAACATCGGTACCGTCAATCTTTTGGTCCAGTATTTCTGCTATGTGTTTATTGGTCTCATCGGTATTGCCTGAGAAGAACAATTCGTAATGAATTTTATCTTTTGGCAATCCAGCTTCCTGCAAGGCGTCACGGATCAAGAAGATCATTTCCTGGGGACCACATATGAAGCAATCGGCTGTATCTTCGATATCAATAAAAGTGTCTGTCAACACTTTCATTTTATCTTCATCGAAACGACCGTTTAAAAAGTCGATATCGCGATGCTCCTGTGTAAGAAAATAAAAGGTATGAAAACGCTCAAAATATTCGTTTTTAAGCTGCTCAATCTCTTCTTTAAAGATAATTGATTTCACCTTACGATTCAAGTAAAACAACTTGAATGTACTGTTTGGCTCCATAGCCAAATGCGTCTTGATCATTGAAAGAACAGGCGTGATTCCACTACCTGCAGCGAAAGCCAAATAATTCTTGGGCGTAGACGGATCTACATCAACGTAAAAATGTCCCGATGGGTGCATTATCTCCAAAGTATCCCCTACTTTCAATTCTGTATTGGCATAGGTTGAAAATACGCCGCCCGGAATTTGTTTAATGGCTACCTTCCACGCCTTATCCTGAGGAGCCGAACATAAAGAATAAGTACGGCGTACTTCCTCTCCGTTGATTTCCTTCTTTAAGGTTAAATGCTGCCCTTGCTTAAAGGCAAACTCCTCATGAAGGTCTTCCGGAATATCGAATGACACTACCGAACAATCCTTCGTTTCTTTGTAAATGTCCTTTACCGCTATTTTATAAAAGTCTGTCATTGTATTTCGTAAATCTTTAAACTAACAATCGTTAGTTTGCAGCCAAATTTACGAAATAAATCAATACCTAAATGTTAATGCCTTGAATTAACACTTTACTGAGACTGTTGGCGAGTTCAACTGGGGTTACGTCTTCTTTTTTAGGTATCCAAACGTACAGTGAACGTAACGTAGAAAGCATAGAAAAGAGCATCACTTCAGGATTTTCGTCTATAATCTCCCCTCCCTTTATTCCTTCCAACAAAATTTCTCGAAAATCATCTTCATAATTGGCTCGCAGTTTTAAGTAGTATTCCAGTTGGTCTTCCAAATGCATCCAATCATTATTCAGTGCAGCCATTCCATAAACATTGCTTCCAGCAATATCAACATGCAAGGCTACTACCTGCTTAAGCTTGCCTATACTATTTTCATCAGACGCCTTAATAACTTCCATACCAGCAGTAAACTGCTCGGCTAATGCAATTATTATTTCCTTTAGAATCTGCTGTTTAGAATTTATATGGTTATATAAACTTGCAGCTTTCATCCCCATGGAACCAGCTAAATCACGCATGGTCACAGCACTATACCCCTTTTCCTTGAACAACTTAGCAGCTGTTTTTATAATCTCTTCTTTTCTTGTCTCTTGTTTCATTGTAGCGAGTGAAGGTAGGAAAAATTCTGCGGAAGCTATTGGAGAAAATAAAAATGATGTATTAGATAAAAAGAAAGTTCAAATTATAAGTTCTAAATTTAGAGCCTAAAAAATAACTATTTAAACTAAGTCACAATGAAAAAGACACTCATGTTATTTGCTATGCTTTTGGTTACAGGCATCAGCATGCAAGCTCAACTAAAAAAAGGGCATTTAAAATACTCTATGGAGTTTAGCTCAGACAATCCACAAATGCAACTGTCAATGGAAACGATGAAAGGCTCTACTGTTGAAATATATTTCAATGAGCACTATACTAAGTCTATTATGAATATGGGAATTGTGTCACAAGCTGAAGCAATTGTTGATATAAAAAACAAGAAAACTCTAGCCCTTGCAAGTAGCATGGGAATGAAAATTGCTTACAGCATGAGTTCGGATGAAATAAAAGAATTTGCTAAAAATCAACCTACCTATAATATCGAACTGGTTGATGAACAAAAAGACATTCAAGGATACGAATGTAAAAAGGTAATTTTAACAGACACTCTAACAAATGAAGTTGTTATTAACTGCTGGTACACAGAAGATATTATAATAGATACAACAGGACAACAAATTATGAATCAGCAGATACCTGGATGCACTATGGAAATGGAAGGGGTTTTTAATGGAATTATGACATCAATGAAAATAGTGAGCATTGAAAAAACTATAGAAAATGAAGAGAACATATTTAACATGAGCATTCCTGAAGGTTACAAAGTGTTGACCAAGGAGGAAATGAAAGCTATGGGACTTGGTTCTAAAATGTAAAGAATAATCCCCTAAAAAACAAAAAAGGCAGCCATTCGGCTGCCTTTTTTGTTTCCTCCAATTTTCGTATATTAAGATAACTAAGTTAAAAGCCATGAAAACACCATATAGATTAGAGCAAGCCATAACTAAACTCTACACAGCTTTTCATAATAACACTTTACATCCTGAATGTTGTAAGAGTTGTGCTGTTGGGAATATTTTGGACAATAAAGATTTTTGGAAACATTTATCGGATCAACACGGCATAACTCAATTGAATTACGTTGGCACGGTGAACCAAAAATTAGGGAAACGGTTTAATGGATACACTCCTTTGGAACTTTTAACAATTGAGTCTACTTTTTTAAAGGCCTGTGGCTATCAATTGCCATTGAACTACCAAAACTACAGACCAGCTAACCCAACGGATAAAGAACGCTTGTTTAAAGGTCTCTGTGCAGTTATTGAACAACTATGCGCAATGGATGGAATTACCAATGTAATGGATTACACAAAATTGTTTGAACATGAATTGAAAAGTGATAAACCTAGCAACATTTTAGTATAGCAGCTTGCAAAAGCTCACTTAACATCAAAAAAAAAAACCGACACTTTAAAGTGTCGGTTTTTTTTCTTTTTGATTTGAGATTATCCTCCAAAGTCATCAAAACGGATATTCTCATCTGGAAGACCAAAATCCTCACCCATTTTCTGTACCGCTTTGTTCATTAGCGGTGGTCCACAGAAGTACAATTCAATATCTTCCGGAGAATCATGATGGTTCAAATAGTTATCGATAACCACATTGTGGATAAATCCAACGAAACCATCTCCTTCTGTATCATGGATATCTTTCTTAACTTTCCAGTTATCTTCTTCCATTGGTTCAGATAGCGCCATGAAGAATTTAAAGTTAGGGAAACTTCTCTCTAATTCTCTAAAGTGCTCAATATAGAACAACTCACGCTTAGAACGTCCACCATACCAATAAGTAACTGTTCTACCTGTCTTCAAGGTTTTGAACAAGTGGTACAAATGCGAACGCATTGGCGCCATACCAGCTCCTCCACCAACATAAAGCATTTCTGCATCAGATTCGTTGATAAAGAATTCACCGTAAGGTCCTGAAATCACGACTTTATCACCTGGTTTTCTAGAGAAAATGTAAGATGAAGCAACCCCAGGGTTAACATCCATCCATCCATTTTTAGCTCTATCCCATGGCGGGGTAGCGATACGAACGTTAAGCATGATATCACGTCCTTCTGCAGGGTAAGAAGCCATAGAGTAAGCACGCTCTACAGTTTCATCATTCTTCATTACTAGTGGCCAAAGGTTGAATTTATCCCACTCTTCTTGAAATTTATCAGGTCTTTCGTGCTCTTCAGGGTGAGCGGTAATATCGATATCAGAATACTTAATCTCACATTGTGGAATTTCAATTTGAATATATCCACCAGCTTTGTAGTTCATATCCTCAGGAATACGTACTACGAACTCCTTAATGAAAGATGCTACGTTGTAGTTACGTACAACCTCAGCTTCCCATTTCTTGATTCCGAAAACTTCTTCAGGAATAGTTATTTCCATATCCTGCTTTACCTTAACCTGACACGCTAAACGCGCACCGTGCTGAAGCTCTTTACGGGTAAAGTGAGGCGTCTCAGTTGGAAGCGCTTCACCACCTCCTTCTAATACGTGACACTCACATTGGATACAAGTACCTCCACCACCACAAGCCGATGGCAAAAAGATTTTTGAGTTACCCAATGTTGACAATAAGCTACCTCCAGAGGCAACTTCTATTTCTTTTTCACCGTTAATCTTGATCTTTACAGGACCAGATGGTGACAATTTTTGCTTTACAAATAACAGCAATCCAACCAATAAAAGTGTAATTACCAAGAAGGCTACTACGGTTGCTGCTATTGTTCCTGTTGTACTTGCGACTAATATCATGTTACTCGTTTACTTTTGTGTTATTAGCTAGTGCCTTAGTTTGCTCCTCGTTGGTCTTTTCTTCAACCTTAACAGTCTTCTCTTTAGCTTCTTTACCGCTATCGTCACCTCCAGTTAACATACCTCCAAAGCTCATGAAACCAATTGCCATAAGTCCAGTGATAATGAAAGTGATTCCCAATCCTCTTAAAGGAGCTGGAACGTTTGAATATCTAATCTTCTCACGAATAGCAGCAATAGCCAAAATAGCTAAAAACCATCCTATCCCTGAAGCCAAACCATAATTTAATGCTAATCCTAAAGAAGGAATCTCACGAGACTGCATAAATAATGACCCACCTAGAATAGCACAGTTTACTGCGATAAGTGGTAAGAAGATACCCAAAGAATTATATAAAGCAGGAGAAAACTTCTCTACTACAATCTCTACCAATTGTACCATAGTTGCAATGGTAGCAATAAACATAATAAACGACAGGAAGCTTAGATCAAAATCAGCGTACTCAGCTCCTAACCATTTAAGTGCTCCAGGTTGTAATATATACTGATCTAACAACCAGTTTACAGGTACTGTAACAGCCAATACAAAAATTACAGCAGCTCCAAGACCTACAGCTGTAGACACTTTTTTAGACACCGCTAGGTAAGAACACATCCCAAGGAACGTGGCAAATACCATGTTGTCTATAAATATTGATTTGAAAAATAATTCTATATGTTCTAACATAATCTATATTTTTAGTAAACCCTAGGTTTAATCTTCTATTAAATCTTTGTTTCTGCTTCGTTGTACCCAAATAATGATTCCAACTACGATTAAAGCCATTGGTGACAACAACATGAAACCGTTGTTTTCATAACCTAAAGCATATAATCCTGTTTTCTCGATAGGGTCCCCTAATACTTTAAATCCTAGTAGTGTACCAGAACCTAAAAGCTCTCTAAAGAATCCAACGACAATTAGAATTAAACCATAACCCAATGCGTTACCAATACCGTCCAAGAACGATTTCCAAGGTCCGTTTCCTAGAGCAAAAGCTTCAAAACGTCCCATAATAATACAGTTGGTGATAATCAACCCTACGAAAACCGATAGAGTTTTACTTAGCTCATAAGCAAAAGCTTTTAGCACTTGGTCTACAATAATTACCAAGGCGGCTACTACTGTTAACTGAACGATAATTCTAATTTTGGATGGAATAATGTTACGCATTAATGAGATAACTACGTTACCTACTCCTAATACGAACAATACCGAAACAGCCATTACGATTGAGGCTTTTAATTGAGCCGTAATCGCTAATGCCGAACAAATCCCCAATACCTGAATCGTAATAGGGTTATTGTCTGCTAATGGGTCTGTAATTAACTTTGTGTCTTTTTTAGATAATAGTCCCATAGATTAATTATTTTTTAGATTATCGAAATAAGGCTTGTAAAGCTGTAAATCACTTTTTAGCATGGCTGCTACTCCATTACCTGTAATGGTAGCTCCAGCAATAGCGTCAACCTCATTATCAGTTTTGTTTTCATTTTTAGGGTCGGCATTTCCTTTGGCAACATCAATACCTTTAAAGTTATTGTTGCTATCCAATAAATGCTCACCAATAAAGTCGTCCATAAAGAAACGCTCTTTAATGTTAGCACCTAGACCAGGAGTTTCTCCTTTGTGGTCAAAATACGCACCTTGAACTACCATGTTTTCGTCCATAGATACATATCCCCAGATGGCATCCCAAAGCCCTTTACCATAAATAGGGGCTATATAGAATGTCTTACCATCCTTTTCACCAATAAACAAAGGCAAACGTCTTTTAGAGGCGTCTCCTTTTGCTTCTTCCTTGGCTTTTTTAATATCTATTAAATACGCTTCATTATCTTCAGAAACCTCACCACCTTGAATCACTACCTGCTTGGTGATGTATTTTTTGAATAAATCTGGAGCCTGGGTCTTATCAACAAAAACAGCACTACTCTCATCGTTTTCGTTAACTCCCATGGCGTATAAAATGTTTTGTTGTTTTTCCAACTCAACATTATTACTGATCTTACCTTTAAGTGATGACGCTGTGAAGGCTAATAAAGACCCTACAACCACAACCATACCTATGGCAAATAATACGGTGTATACGTTACTATCGGTTTTATTACTCATCTTAAGCTGTTTTTGCTTTTAAACGTTTCATTCTTTTCTTAACATTTCCTTGTACCACATAATGGTCTATTGTTGGCGCGAATACGTTCATCAATAAGATGGCCAACATTACTCCTTCTGGGTAGGCTGGGTTGAATACACGAATAAGGATTGAAATAAATCCAACCAAGAATCCGTAAATCCATTTTCCTTTATTGGTTTGTGAAGCCGTTACAGGGTCGGTAGCCATAAATACAGTACCGAATGCAAAACCACCAATTAATAGGTGATGCCAGTACTCTGTACTCATCAATCCATAAAACTTGCTACCTTCTGCAATCCAACCAGCGTTAACAACACCGTTAAAAATCAATCCCATTACTAAAGCACCAACAACAGAAGATAACATAATTCTCCAGCTACCGATTTTAGTAAAGATTAAGAACAAACCTCCTAATAGGATAAGAAGTGTAGATGTCTCCCCAACAGATCCTGGAATAAATCCGAAGAACATATCAGCAATGGAATATCCAGCCTCATTACCTTGAGCTAAGCTACCTAAAATAGTCTCTCCAGAAATTGCATCAAGATTAGCTCCGCCAGCAATTTCATTTGCACGCTCAACCGCTCCGTGAACCCATACTTTATCTCCAGACATCCAAGTAGGATAAGCGAAGAATAAGAACGCACGAATAGTTAAAGCTGGGTTAAGAATGTTCATTCCCGTTCCACCGAAAACCTCTTTACCGATAACCACACCAAAGGCAACAGCAACGGCAAGCATCCATAATGGAATATCGACTGGCACAATTAATGGCACCAACATACCTGTTACAAGGTAACCTTCCTCTACTTCGTGTCCCTTAATTACAGCAAAAAGGAACTCAATAGCTAGACCAACACCATAAGATACTACCACAAGAGGCAACACCTTAATGATACCAACCCAAAATGCATCCCAAGAAAGGAAATCAACTGGAGTACCCAAAGCACGGAAGTGTTGGAATCCAGCATTGAACATACCAAAAATCAAACATGGAACCAACGCCATGATAACCGTGTTCATGGTACGCTTTAAGTCGTCTGCAGACTTAATGTGCGTTCCGCCATGAGTCGTTTCGTTTGGTAGGTATAAAAATGTATGTAAAGCATTAAAGGCAGGAGCCATTTTGGTGCCTTTATACTTTTCTTTCAGATTATGTAAATTACTTTTTAATCCCATGGTTACTATCCTATTTCTTTAATCATTAAGTCTAAACCTTCACGGATAATTTTTTGGTGAGGTTGCTTAGACACACAAACAAATTCTGTTAAAGCGAAATCTTCAGGAGCAACTTCGTACATTCCTAAAGCTTCCATCTCATCAAGATCCTTATACATACAAGATTTTAAAATCTGTAACGGATATATATCCATAGGGAATACCTCCTCATAATTTCCTGTTACTACAAAGGCTCTATGCTCTCCATTAGTATTGGTATTCAGATCGAATTCTTTATTTGGGAACAACCATGAGAAAGTCATGGCTCTTGATGTAGATACTTTATTAAAGACAGGCTTGTTCCATCCAAAGAATTCATAATCATCTCCTTCTGGAATAACCGTAATAGTATTACTGTAATAGTCTAAAGAACCATCAGGCTGAATTTGTTTCCCTGATAAAACGTTTCCAGAAATAACACGGAAATTATCGTTTTTATCAACACCGTTATCATAAATAACAGAAGCTATTTCACATCCTAATTTGGTTTTGAAGTATCTTGGCTTTTTAATAGAAGAACCTACTAACGCAACAACACGCTCTGCGTTGAACTTACCGGTAAGCAATAGTTCACCAATGATTACCAAATCCTGAGGCGTGATAGTCCAAACAGTTTCTCCTTTGTTTACAGGATCTATTCTGTTGATTTGGGTTCCAACATTCCCTGAAGGGTGCGGCCCAGAAACCTTGTGCAAAGTTACACCAGACAAACCAGCCATAGGCGAGTTTGAATTATGTTCTACCGACACATGAACTTTACCTTCAGTTAATTTACCTAGAGCTGATACTGCTGCTTGCAACTCAGCCTCTTTCCCTTGAAGTACGTAATCGTAATCGGCAGCTAAAGGAGCACTTGCATAAGCAGAAATAAAAATAGCTTTAGGTGTGCGACTTGGAATTGCAATAACATCGTACGGACGTTGCTTTATAAGAGTCCAACATCCTGTTGCCATTAAATGCGACTTGATGTCTTCTGCTTTAGCGCCGTCGATATTAAATTTACCATGGTCTAAATACTCTTGGGTCTTATCGGCCTGGATTTTAATCGCCAAAATGCGTCGCTTTTCACCGCGAACTACATCAACAACTTCTCCAGAAACTGGAGAAACGAATTTTACATCCTCGTTGGCCTTATCGTAAAAAACAGTCTCCCCTGCCTTTACTTTTGCTCCAACCTTCGCAACTAATTTAGGAGTTACCCCGTGGAAGTCTTCAGGCCTCAAGGTGTAGTAATTACTCACTATTGCCTGTTCTGTAACTTTTTCGGCAGCACCTATGAGTTTAATGTCGAGACCTTTTTTAATCTTAATGTCGTTTGACATATTATGAATCTATTTGTTATACAGTTATACTGATTGATTTTTTTACAACTCAAAAATCCGTGCAAATTTACGAATTAATACCTAAAAACCATTTTAAATACCCTGACCTAAACTATTTATAACTATTCTAAATAATATGTTAAAGTAAGGTTTAAAAATTATCTATATTTACACATCAATTCTCACAAAACATGGTCAATAAATTCATAGCCCTAATCTTATTTTTATTTATCACTACCATTGGATTTTCACAAGCTGAGCAAGAGCTTGCACCACCCGATTACATAAAAACAATCATGTTTAAAGGAGACACCCAAGAAAGTCAATTACCTATTTTACGCCTTGGCGAACAGGTTATTCTAGAGTTTGATGCCCTAAATGCATTAGAGGAAGATTATTACTATAAAATTGAACATTACAACTTTGACTGGACCCCTTCGGTTTTAGTAAAATCGGAATACATTGATGGTTATGACAATCAACGCCTTCGTAATTACATAAACTCTGTAAACTCCTATCAAATATATTCGCATTACACACTAACCATACCAAACCAGTACACCAGAGCCCTAAGAGTTTCGGGCAATTACATGCTAAAAATATTCAATGAGTATGATGAACTTGTTTTTTCAAGAAAGTTTATGATTTATGAACCTGAAGCACAAGTGGGCGTGGATATAAAACGGTCGCGTGATGTAAAATATGTAGACGAAAAACAATCTGTAGACATAAGGATAAATTCAGCTACAATTCAATTTGTCAACCCACAACAAACAATAAAAACCTTAATTGTTCAAAACAACAACCTCAACACCGCAATTAGCAACCTCAAACCCATGTACACCATGGGTAACGAGCTAATTTACAAATACACCAACGAATCCAGTTTTTGGGGCGGTAACGAGTACCTTTTCTTTGAAAACAAGGATGTTAGGGTTGCTACAAACACAATTGAATTTATTGATTTACAGGAATTATACCATAACTACTTATTCACTAACGTACCTAGACGCAATACCCCTTACACCTACAACCCAGATATCAACGGGAATTTCCTGGTAACGGCCATTGACAGAGACAACCCAAGTACTGAGGCTGATTATGTATGGATCCATTTTTCATTACAACTCGAAAAACAGCCCGAGGACATTTATGTTTATGGAAATTACAACAACTATCAGCTTACTGAGGAAAACCGTATGGAATACAACGAGACGAAAAGGCGTTATGAAAAGAAAATACTTTTAAAACAAGGGTTCTACAATTATAAATATGTTAAATTCTCAAAAGATGGTGTTCTCGATGAAGGCGCCATCAGTGGTAATTATTTCCAAACCGAAAACGACTATAAAGTTCTTGTTTATTACAGAAGATTAGGGGGGCGATACGATAAATTGATAGGTATTGGGGAAGGAAATTCTGTAGATATTACAAATTAGTGTAAGGTTAATTTTATTTTTTAACGACTTAGAACGTTAAATAATTACCCAACAAATCTTATTATTTATTATTTTTGCATTTATAATTGCTTTGTACAACGTAAGTTAAGATGGTTCAACAAATCACAAAGGGCATAAAAATCTCAGTTGAAACGAGTTTTGAGGGAACATTCTATAGAAATTATAGAATACAGTTTGCCTTTGGCTATAAAATTACCATTGAAAACCAAAGTAAGGACTCAGTCCAACTCAATGCTAGACACTGGACCATATTAGACTCCCTTAATAATACAGAAATTGTAACCGGTGAAGGTGTCATTGGAAAGAAACCCGTTTTAAAGCCTGGTGAGTCACACACCTATAACTCAGGTTGCTTACTATCATCTCCTTTCGGAGCCATGCAGGGGCACTACAATATGGTAAATTTCACAACCACCAAGAAATTTAAAGTAACCGTACCTACCTTTAAACTAAGCGCTCCTTTCGCACTTAACTAGGCCAATTACTTTCTATTAAACCTATATACAACATCCCCCTGAAGAATATGAAAAAAACTGCAATTTGAATATTGTATAAAATCATATTTTTTACTGTAATCAAATAAATCATTTTCCACCAAATATCTATCGTGAACATCAACATTTCCATGTGGAGAAACTCTCCTGAACAAATATTCCATTTCCATATCAGTTTCATAAAGCTCATACCAGGCTCCTGCAGCTATTCCACTTAACCATTGCGCATGAGGATGTAAAGAATCAACACGCTTAGGATACATTGTGCCTATTAGCGCCGGGACATAATCCTCTAACTTATCTAAAAAACATAGCCTATTAATCGTAAATAAAGATTGATTTAATTCAGAAATCTCACCCAATGGACTCACCTCATATATTGGGTTGCCTGTACATGAATTCAAAACATTTCCAACAGTACTAGGTGTAAATCTTGTGGAAGCAATTAATTTCCTTTTAATTTTTTCATCTGTAACTGAAGCAATAAGAGCACGAGTAACAAACCTAGCACAATTAGAAGCATCTTTAATAAAGGCGGCATAGCGAATAAAGTGTTTGTGTTGTTGATCTGTAATATGTTTCCTTGCCTCTCTATAGTCTATAGCTGTGCAAACTGTTGCAATGAGCCTTCCATCTCCATGAGTTAATTTGGGATGAGTCGCCAAGAAAACCAATAGTTTTGTAAGATTTACGATTTCATCTCCATTCAACTCTGCTTTCAATGGAAAATCCAACTCACAATCTGTATCCTTACCTCTAACCCTACCAAAAGGCTCTGGAGTAATATATCTTCCAAAATCGTGATATTCTAACTCACCTGTAGATTTATCAATAAGAACAAGCGCTGCATGACCAGCCCTGACATAGTCTTTTTTACCTATACCAAAATATTTTAAATAAGAAGAATACCATTCGTCAGCTACCATTACCACAGTCTCTGGATAACTCATAACAATCATTAACCCGCTATTCTCCATAATACAATCATACTATATTACCAATATCTTACTTTCGTTGGTATTGTCTACTAAACTACTGTAGTCAATACTAATCTTATCCCTAAACTTAATGATCTGTGTAATGCTTGTAGTTTTAACTACAACCCTATCCATGATAACTCCATAGTCTACATTTCCAAATCCTGCCGTATTATGGAACTCCAGTAATAGATCAGGATCTATCCCTCTCACTTTTTTAAACATATTAAACCAAGATTTACGTTCCTCTTTCATTTCCCTGGTAAATAATGTTGTTGAAGACCAAACGTGAGGCAGAAGCGGTAAATCTGAAAAGTGCAATTGACCTGAATCCCACACAAGTTCACAAAAGCGTAACCCTGAACCCCAGTCAACTACGACCAATGTAAACGGCTCAATCCCATCGAAATCGTACTGAATAAAATCATCAAGAGTAGCTAAAGCCAATAAATCCTTAACCATCACTCCCCTGCTTTTGCGATATCTATCGGCCCGACGATGAATAACAAACCCTCCATTTAACAAACATAAAACACGCTTATTCTCACTCACTCCAATCCAGGTGCCCCCAGCTTCCTCATCAATAGGACATAGCATTTTCACTCCGTCAAAAACTATCTCCATTGGATGAAAAGCAAATCTACCAGGTGCTTCATCTCGGTTCGAAGTAAGCACGAAATCATTTGCTCGCAATGCTGCCAATGTAACAGTACACATAACAGGTTCTTTAGAATTTATTATCAACAACTTACAAAAATATTGCCAAATACTTTAACGCCCATTTAGGAAGCGGCTCCCCATAGTAAATCACATAAATATTGTACCTTTGTGCATCATTTTTCACAAACTATTAAACAAATAAACTATGGGAAAAGGATTTTTCAACACGCCTATTGCTGTAAACGAGCCCGTTAAGAGCTATGCTCCTGGTTCTCCAGAGCGCGAAGCCGTTTTGGCCGCTTACAAAGAAATGTTTAACAGCAATACCGATGTACCTTTATATATAAACGGTAACGATGTTACTACAGGAAACACTAGAACAATGTCTCCTCCTCACGACCATCAACATGTAGTGGGACAATATCACTTAGCGGAGAAATCTCATGTTGAAGATGCAATAGCCACTGCACTTGAAGCAAGAAAAGCTTGGGCACTAATGCCATGGGAGCAACGTGCAGGGATCTTTCTAAAAGCCGCTGAATTAATTGCGGGACCATACCGCGCAAAGATTAATGCCGCAACAATGATTGCTCAGTCGAAAACCATTCACCAAGCTGAAATTGACTCTGCTTGTGAGCTTATCGACTTTTTACGTTTCAACGTACAATACATGACGGACATTTACCATGAGCAACCTGAAAGCACTTCTGATGCATGGAACCGTGTAGAGTACCGTCCATTAGAAGGGTTTACATATGCAGTAACGCCATTTAACTTTACAGCTATTGCAGGAAACCTTCCAGCATGTATGGCACTAATGGGGAATGTTGTGGTATGGAAGCCAAGTGACAGTCAGATTTTCTCTGCTAAAGTAATTATGGATGTATTCAAGGAAGCTGGTGTTCCTGCTGGTGTAATTAATGTTGTTTTTGGTGACCCTGTAATGATTACTGAAACTGTATTATCTCACTCAGATTTCTCTGGTCTTCACTTTACAGGATCTACTTTTGTGTTCAAAGAACTTTGGAAACAAATTGGAAACAATATCCACAACTATAAAACTTACCCAAGAATTGTTGGAGAAACTGGAGGTAAAGACTTTATCGTAGCGCACAAAACTGCAGTTCCAAAACAAGTAGCAACAGCAATTGTTCGTGGCGCATTCGAATTCCAAGGACAAAAATGTAGCGCAGCTTCCAGAGCTTATGTTCCTTCTAACATCTGGGAAGAGGTTAAAAACTTTGTGGTTGAAGACGTAAACTCATTTAAAATGGGATCTCCAGAAGATATGAGCAATTTCATCACGGCTGTAATCCATGAAGGATCTTTTGATAAGCTTGCCAAATATATTGACCAAGCAAAAGCTGATAGCGATGCAGAGATTCTTGTTGGAGGAAACTACGATAAATCTAAAGGATACTTCATAGAGCCAACCGTTATCGTAACTACAAATCCAAAGTACGAAACAATGTGTACTGAACTTTTTGGACCTGTAATTACTATTTATGTTTATGACGAAGACAAGTACAGTGAAACTTTAAGGTTAGTTGACGGTACAAGTGAGTACGCTTTAACTGGAGCTATTCTTGCTACAGATCGTTACGCAATTACTGAGGCTACAACTGCTTTACAAAACTGTGCAGGTAACTTCTATATCAACGATAAGCCAACGGGAGCTGTTGTAGGACAACAACCTTTTGGTGGCGCCAGAGCTTCTGGAACGAATGATAAGGCAGGAAGCGCTCAAAACTTATTGCGTTGGGTATCTCCTAGATTAATCAAGGAAACCTTCGTTACCCCAACAGATTATAGATATCCGTTTTTAGGTTAATCCCTAAAAACACCCTATAAAAAAAAGCGGCCAATGGCCGCTTTTTTTTATGTATATAATTGATTTCGCTTACTGAGCTAATTCAAATTCTTGATCATCACCAAAGTGAGCAGTACGAACGTTCAATACAGTTCCAGATCCATCAACAACAAAAGCAACAACACCAATGTTAGCAGAGTTAGCTACGTTTGATGGAATTTCTACTGAGAAATTTTTAGTGTAAACATCATTAGCTTCTGTATCTGCAGAAGGAATGCTTTCTCCCAATATATCAGTTAAAGAAGCTCTTAAAACGTGATTATGGTCAAACTCTTCAATATATTCAACTCCACCGTAATGGTCAGTATAGTTAGCTTGGAAAGCTACTAACCCATCCTCAACAACATAAGTTACAAGCTTCAGGTTATTAGAAGACAAATCAATTGCAAACTTAACATTTACATCAATATCCATATAGCTTCCGTCTTGGTTAGCAGTAATTGCCAATCCTAAAGTTGCATTATCTCCTGTATAGCTTATAGGTTGTTCAATATTTGTATCTTCTGGGTAATCCCAATCAATAGTTCTGTTGATCATTGCTGTAGGATATCCAGACAAATTAATTTGGTTTTCTAAAACCGTAGCTGGCTCAAAATGGAATGGATCGTAATAAGGATTTGAAGAATCAGTAGTCCCTCTATGAATAGCAACAATAGCAACTTGTTCTGAAGCCGCTTCTACTTGCTCAATAGCATAAGAAATTCTAGGACACCATCCACACCATGTACCGGTGTAATCTTCTATCAAAGAGTTTTGAGTGAACAATTGAGCTACTTCAACGTTAACTAAGTTACTAGTAAAAGTTTCTGTGCTTTCTTGATCTAAATAAGTTGCAACAGCTTCGATAGTTCCGTATTCTTCAGCAACATAAATATTACCTTCAATTTCCATACCATTAACGGTAATAGTAGCATCTGCTGTTAAATTGGTACCGTTGTTACCAGCCACGGTGAAAACAACCTCATCACCAATAGAAGCCGCAGGGTAATTTGAAGCCAATACAATGCTTGTTAACTCTTCTCCGTTAGGAGCAACCGTAACAGTTACTGCATTACTTTCCATACCTTCATAGGTAGCCATTACTTCAAAATCTCCAGCTACAATTGTTTCGTACACGCCACCTGTTACTAGGTCTCCTCCGAAAGTAATTTCAGAAGTACCTGTTAAATCTTCACCAGTGTTAGCAGTAACAGTAAAAGTCAAACTTTCACCTGCAATTACCGAAGTTGAAGAGCTTGTAATTGAAATGGAAGTAATAGTTGGAGTATTGTTATTTTCTCCATCATCGCTACTACAACTAAAAGCAATAAATGCTAAACAAATCGATAAAATTTTAAAAAGTTGTTTTGTTTTCATTCGTTAAAAATAAATTATCGTTAATAAATCTTGCCGAAGATAATATTTTTTTATTCTTTTGGATGATTTTAAAAAAAAAAAGAGGAAAGATTTATGAAACAACTATTTACAGCCCTATTAGGACTAGCTTTTACTGCTACATTTGCACAAGGTCAGATGCCAAACATAACTCTATCAACTTTAGATGGAGATACATTTAACGTATCGGAAGTTGCCAATAGCGACACCATTAAAGTTTTTAGTTTTTGGGCTACTTGGTGTGTACCTTGTATCAATGAACTAGATACCATAAACGATGTTTATACTGACTGGCAAGACGAAACCAACGTAGAAATAATTGCTATTGCAACAGACGATGCCAGAACAAAAAAACGTGTGAGCCCTCTAGTTAATGGTAAAAACTGGGATTATACCATTGTTTTGGATGACAACCAAGATTTAATGCGCGCCCTTAACATTACAACCGTACCGCATGTAGTAGTTGTAAAAAATGGAGAAATCATCTACAGACATACTGGTTATTCTCCAGGAGCCGAAGACGAGCTTTATGAAGTAATACAAAACAACGTCAACTAATACCATTAGGGAAACGTTTTCCTAAGTTAGTTGAACTAACAATATTTTCAATGGATTTAGCAAACCATAATAACCTTGGTTTCTAAATCCATTGTGTTTGTTAAAATTGCTTAAAAGAAAAATACTATGAAAAAACTAGGATTAACCCTCCTACTGGTTGGGTTACCCATTTTAACAGCTTCTGCTCAAATTGTTGATGGTCTATCGGTAGGGTTTGAAGGGAACGGTCAATGGTATAACGACGACAAAAAAACAGGGCCTTTTACAGATGATATCTGGGGACCGGACGACCAAATCCGTTCTAACACGTACCTAAAGATTGACTACAATTTTTTAGACAATTGGTTCGTTGGGATGCAAGCAGAAAGTTATTTACCTCATGCTCTGGTTAATTACTCTCCCGATCTTGACGGAGTGGGCCTTGGTCTATATTATGGAGGGTACCGATCTGAAAAACTTGAAGTTACGGCAGGTTATTTTTACGAACAATTTGGTAGTGGATTAGCACTTCGCTCATGGGAAAACAGACAGTTAGGCCTTAATAATGCCTTGAGAGGAGGTCGCGTAAAATACACTCCAACAGATAATTTTGAATTAACGGCGCTATATGCTCGACAGAGAGAAGGGTTTGATGTGTCTGAAGGGGATATCTACGGACTAAACTCTAGGTATGATATATCGAAATTATTTAAATGGGAAACCAGCTCACTTGCTTTTGGCGCTAGTTATGTTGGCAGAGACCAGAAGTCTCCTTTCGAGGATTCTAATTTTGATGACCTAACCAATGTGTTTTCAGGAAGAGCCGACTTCATCCATAAAAATTTCCATACAAATATTGAATATGTTAACAAAAGTGAAGACGGAGTTTTGTTTGGGCAAGGGATTTCTAATGACCTAATAAGTGCCGGAAATGCTTTTTTAATAAATGCAGGGTATTCACAAAGAGGTCTGGGGATAGAAACAACTGTTAGACGTATGCAAAATATGTCATTTTATTCTGAAAGAGAGGCAAACAGTATTGAAAACGAATACAATCAAGACGTAATGAACTACCTTCCTGCCTTGACCAAACAACACGACTACGCTTTAACTAACATATATGTATACCAAGCACAGCCTGGTTTTATATTCTTAGGACCTAACCATATTGAATATGGAGAAATAGGTGGGCAAATTGACGTATACTACACCATAAAAAAAGGATCTGCTCTAGGAGGGAAATATGGAACAAAACTAGCCTTCAACGCATCTTACTGGGCTAATTTAAGAGGTGAGTTTGATCTACAGTCATATAACATTAGTACAGACCTTTTAGGTTTTGGCGAAAAATATTTCTCGGATATCAACATTGAGATCAGAAAAAAATGGTCTAAATCATGGAGTACTATTGCTACATATGTAAACCAATATTACAACAAGAAATATATTGAGGACAGAGCTGGACAAATAAAAACAGACATTGCCACATTAGAAGGAACATATAAAATGGGCAAAGGCCGATCTTTAAGATTGGAAGGGCAACATCTTTGGACTAAAGAAGACAAAAAGAACTGGGCTGCTGCCACCGTAGAATACAACTTCAACTCGACATATGGTATTTACGTAACCGACAGTTACAACTACGGTAATGATAATGAAGACAACCGCATACATTATTACAACGTTGGTGGACGATTTACAAAAGGAGCCACAAGAATTGCCCTAAACTATGGAAGACAGCGTGGTGGATTGGTTTGTGTAGGAGGTGTATGTAGATTTGTACCCGAAACAACTGGTCTAACATTGAACGTTTCAACAGCTTTCTAAGGCACAAATACTATTGTAACGACATAAAAAATCCCGCTCTCTAAGTGCGGGATTTTTATTTTTAACCTTTATACTTTATTGGTAAATGAACCACCTTTTTGGTATCATAGAAGTCCTCTTCATAAAATGATTTTAAATCGTAAATGGTAGCATTAGGGAAATCTTGCAACTCCTCAGTTAAGTCACCTCCTTTAAGATATAAAATTCCATTTTTCAATTCGTGTTGTTGCTTTTTCGCTATTTTACCTTTTGTCCAATGCACAAAAGTAGGCATGGCAGCTACGGCACGGCTTACTATAAAATCGAAAGTGTCGTTTATCTCCTCTACCCTACAATGACTTGTTTTTACATTGGTAAGCCCAAGTCCTTCTACCACTTCATTAACAACCTTGAGTTTTTTACCAATACTATCTACCAAATGAAATGAAGTTTCTGGAAATAGAATAGCCAAAGGTATACCTGGGAAACCTCCTCCAGTACCAACATCCATAACTTTAGCTCCTGGATTAAACGACATCACTTTAGCTATCCCTAGAGAGTGTAGCACATGTCTCAAATACAACTCATCTATATCTTTTCTTGAAACCACATTTATTTTAAGGTTCCAGTCTTGATATAAGGTTTCGAGTTTCGAAAATTTATCGATTTGATCTTCTGTTAAATTCGGGAAGTATTTTAGAATCAACTCCATATTGTCAAATTTTCCTGCAAAAGTATGGATTTTAATGGCACATTTATGAAAATCTTTTCAACTTAAAACTGGGGATTTAGCTATCTTTGGCCTCTATAAAACGCCATTGCACGGCGTATTTCAGAAAAATATTACACTATGTCAAAACAAACGCTTTCATTTTCACGATCAGATTCTGCCAAGTTTTTCAGAACCCTGAACAAGCGTGTTAACAATTACTTTAAGGAGAACAATATTAAACGTACGGGAAACTGGCAACTTTGGTTAAAAACCATTGTAATGTTTTCCATATTCCTTACCCCTTACTTCCTACTACTCACCTTGGATATTCCTGGATGGAGCCAATTACTTTTAACCGTTGTCATGGGAATAGGGATGGCTGGAGTTGGCATGAATGTTATGCACGATGGAAATCATGGTTCTTTTTCAAATAAAGAATGGATAAATCGTTTAATGGGAAGCAGCATTTACATACTTGCGGGAAACGTTTATAATTGGCAGGTACAACACAATGTATTGCACCACACATATACTAATATCCCTGGCCATGATGAAGATTTGGAAGCTGGTCGAGTATTGCGATTTTCCGAACATACAAAATGGCATTGGCACCATAAATTTCAACATTTCTACTCTGTTTTGCTATATGGGCTTCTAACAATAAACTGGGCCATTACAACAGATTTTCTACAAATGAAACGCTATATGAAGCGCAGATTAGCTTACGGTA
Organism: Mangrovimonas aestuarii; assembly: GCF_028767185.1. Taxonomy (GTDB): domain Bacteria; phylum Bacteroidota; class Bacteroidia; order Flavobacteriales; family Flavobacteriaceae; genus Mangrovimonas_B; species Mangrovimonas_B aestuarii. The sequence continues at coordinate 251,120 of NZ_JARACK010000004.1, read as the reverse complement.
AATTACCTAATCCAGTTTGGAACTGGAGTAAGCTCGTAATTTCCAAAATTATTTATCTAAGCATTTGGGTTCTTATTCCTATGCTGATTTTAGATATTGCTTGGTGGAAAATTTTACTTGGCTTTTTTATCATGCATTATACAGCAGGACTAATCTTAAGTGTCATTTTTCAATTAGCTCACGTTATGGAAGAAGCAGAGATGCCTTTACCAGAAGAAAACGGAACTATGAAAAACACTTGGGCTATTCACCAGCTAAAAACTACGGTAAACTTTGCTACTAAGAACAGATTGATCAACTGGTTTACAGGAGGATTAAACCATCAGGTTGAACACCATATTTTCCCAAATATAAGCCATATTCACTATGGGAAAATCGCTAAAATTGTCAAGGAAACTGCAAAAGAATTCAATTTACCTTACAACGAATATTCAACAACTCGAAAAGCCATTATTGCTCATTTCCGTTATCTTCGTGAAATGGGAATGAAACCCGCTTTAAACTCATAACAACTTACAAAGTTAATGAAACAACTATCAGATCGAATTAATAGTCTGTCTACCTCACAAACTTTGGCGATGGCTGCCAAAGCAAGAGAACTTAAAGCTGAAGGAAAAGACATTATTGGATTAAGTTTGGGCGAACCAGACTTCAATACTCCAGATTTCATAAAAGATGCTGCCATTCAGGCAATAAATGATAACTTCAACTCCTACACTCCTGTTGACGGATATGTAGAACTCAAAGAAGCCATCATCAAAAAATTTAAGCGCGATAATGGTTTAGATTACACTTTACCTCAAATTGTAGTGTCTACAGGTGCTAAACAATCGCTTGCTAATGCCGCTTTGGTAATGCTAAACAAAGGAGACGAAGTCATCCTACCTTGTCCATATTGGGTAAGCTATGCAGAAATCGTTAAGTTAGCCGAAGGTGTACCCGTAGAAGTGCAAACTTCAATTGAAAACGATTTTAAAATGACTGCTGAGCAACTTGAAGCTGCCATTACACCAAAAACAAAAATGCTTTGGTTTAGCTCACCTTGTAACCCTAGCGGTTCTGTATACAACAAAGAAGAATTAAGAGCTCTAGCCGATGTACTAGTAAAGTACCCGGATATTTATATAGTTTCCGATGAAATTTATGAGCACATAAACTTTGTTGGTAAACATGAAAGCATTGCCCAGTTTGAAGACATGTACAACCGTACCATTACAGTTAATGGGGTATCTAAAGCTTTTGCTATGACTGGATGGCGTATTGGTTATATAGGAGCTCCCGATTGGATTGCCCGAGCTTGTAATAAAATTCAAGGGCAAATAACAAGCGGAACCAACTGTATTGCACAACGCGCTGTTATTACGGCTTTAAACGAATCGCCTGATCGTGTTAAATACATGATCGATGAATTCAAAGAACGTAGAGACCTTATTTTAAACCTTCTTAACGGTATTGAAGGCTTTATTTGTAATAAGCCCGAAGGTGCTTTTTATGTATTCCCTAATGTATCGTACTTCTTTGGAAAAACGATTAACGGTATAACCATAAACAACGCTTCAGACTTATCAATGTACTTATTGGAAGAGGCGAATGTAGCTACCGTTACTGGTGAAGCCTTTGGAAACCCTAATTGTTTGAGAATATCTTATGCTGCTTCACAAGATCAAATTAAAGAAGCCATGAGACGCATCAAAGAGGCACTTAGCAAGTAAAAAGTGAAAATAATCATAAATAAAAAAGCCATCTCTTTTTGAGATGGCTTTTTTATTTAAAGATTTAATGTAGATAAAATTGATTTTGAAAACTACAGCATATTTATAAGTCCAGAACTATTCTTACAATGTTACATGTAATCAATAAAGAATTTCTTAATCTAACCCTAACCTAATCCAGCTGACTTTATCCATTAAGACAGTATAAATTCCAAATAGCATATCGGTACTTTTCTACTAGAAAAAGCGTTTATCCCACAAAACCTTCTATCTTTATCTCCTGATTCCTCAAATCATTCCACTATATGACTTTCCTGTTTTTATATCTTAAAGATGTTAAAACACATATTACATAGTTTCTTATTATTTTCCTTAACATGTATTTCGCAAAACGAAACTAATAATTGGTATTTTGGAAATTATGCTAGTTTGAACTTTGCCAATCACACCGTCACCCCCCAGCACGATAGTAACATGGACACTCCAGAAGGGTGCTCGTCAATTTCAGACCACAATGGCAACTTACTATTTTACACCAACGGACAAACGGTTTGGAGTTGGAATCATGAAATTATGGAAAACGGCGAAGAGCTAGCTGGTGATCCAAATCATACTCAATCTTGTATTATTGTCCCTAAACCTAATCATGAAGGCGTTTACTATGTGTTCACAACAAGGGTAACCCCTTCTGGCGAATTTAATTCTGGTGTGTACTATTCGGTTGTTGAATTTTCCTCTTCAAACTCATTGGGTGAAGTAACCTCCAAAAACAATTACCTTACCCAATCATCTTCAGAAAAAATCTCTGCAATCCATCATACAGAGACAAACTCAATTAAAGTCATGTTCTTTGCAGGTTTAAACAACCTTGAAACCACACCTATTAATTCTTTTTTCATTTGTAAAGTAGATGAAAATGGTTTGTACATTGAAACAATAACTGCAACCCAACAAGTAAACTTCTCCCCTAAAGGGAGCTTAAAAATTTCACCGAACGGCAAATATATTGCAGTTGTTGACTATGGTGTCGCTCCACAGCATTATGTTCATTTATATCATTTAGACCTAAATGAAAACTCAATAAGTCATGCCACCACCATCTTTGCAGGCCAGGGCTTTCATGGGCGCAATCCATATGGCGTTGAATTTTCACAGGATTCAAAAATTCTGTATTATACATCAAATACGAGCTCAACCAGTTATCTCTTTAAATTTTCGATGGATGATATTCCTGAAGAAAATGAGGTTCCAAGTCCAACCCTGGTCAAGGAAACTGCTCAATTAAGATATGCTTCATTACAGCTGGCTAGAAATGGTAAAATATATGTTTCAACCTCATCACCCAATAAAATTGGGGTAATTAATAACCCAGAGACTCCGGATGCTGATTGTGGTTTTGAAGAGTTAAGTATAGATCTTAGCCCCGAAGGCCCCAGAAAGGGACTTCCTAACTTTGTTACTTCCTTTTTACGGAACAGAATCATAACAAGAAATGATTGTGTTTCTTCCCCAATAAACTTTATCGTAGACACCTATGCTCCAATCGAATCCATTTTTTGGGATTTTGGAGATGGAACAACAGATACATCAATGACACCTTCCCACCTATATTCAGAACCTGGTCATTATGTCGTCGAAGCCACAATATCTATAAACAATCATTTAACAACGCTTTATGAATCTCTGGAAGTTTACCCTATCCCAGATCTTCAACCTGGAGAATTCCTTTCTCAATGCGATTTGGATAATGATGAAGTCTCATACTTTAACCTTAATAATATTGAAGATAAACTAACGAACCCAGTGTCATCCGAATATAATTTTGATTTTTACACCTCTTATGATGACCTTGTAAATCAAACAAATGAAATAAGCAACCCTGGGCAGTATTTAAACTTAAGCAATCCGCAAGAGATTTTTGTTAGCATTACAAGTGCAGAGAACTGCACTTCGTCTAGTAGTTTTTTTATACAAGCTGTATATACCGACCTAGGAGATATATCACCCATGTATTCCTGTGAGAATTCTGATGATAATAATGGAAACGATGAAGCTCTTTTCAATTTAATTGAGAAAGGCAGTGCTATTCGTGATGAATTTGACATTCCAGAATCATATGACCTTACTTACTACCAATCATTCATTGATGCTCAAACCACATCAAATCCAATATCCCTTTTTTTCGAATCTTCATCCACAACTATTTGGGTAAGAGTTTCAAACAATGAATTTGATTGCTTTGCGATAGAACCAATAGAGCTTATTGTTAACCCTGAAATGTTTCTGGATTTACAAGACTCCTACACTATATGCGACCCTAGCCTTCAGCCTCCTATAGTATTAGATGGAGGCTCAACAAACGACTATTGGGAATGGAGTGATTCTTCAGGAAACATCCTTTCAAACCAACGCTTCTTTGAAGTCAATCAAACCGGAACTTTTACAATAACAGTTTATACTTATGAAAACAACATTGAATGTAGCTTAACCAAAACATTTACCATAGACAGTGTATCACCACCTTCATTTGTTGGAGTAAGCAGTGACAACAACCAAATATCGGTTACTGTTAGTGGAAATAGCGTTTATGAATTTTCCCTTGACGGCAATAATTACGAGGGACAAGGCAGCAGCTACACATTTAACGATGTAGACCCTGGGCTTTATACAGTATATGTTAGGGATTTAAACAACTGCGAGCCTACTATCACAACTGAGGTGTCTTTAATAAAATACCCTAAAATACTCTCGCCAAATGGTGACAACTACAATGATTATTGGCATATACAGGGTCTATCTGAGGAATTATACCTATGGGTAGACATCGGCATATACGACAGATATGGAAAAGTTTTATTCATCATGGATCTAGACTCGAACAATAATATTGGTTGGAATGGGATCTATAATGGAAAAAAGCTAAACGCTACCGACTACTGGTTCAAAGCTATCCTAATGGACAAGAACAATAAAAGACACGAAAAAACAGGACATTTTAGCTTAGTTCGCTAAAAGACTTTTTTGATATGTTTGTTAAACGAATCAATTATCATTAACGCTTCCTCCAGAAGAAAGGTGTTAAAAGAATCAAAACCGTAAACAACTCCAAACGACCGATAAGCATAAGGAAACTGCACCACCATTTACCTAGACTATGCAATTGCCCATAATTATCAACTGGCCCAAAATTACCCAATGCTGGACCTATATTACCAAGACTTGAGGCCGCCAAACCTACAGCCGACATAAAATCGATGCCTAGCATAGAAAAGACCAAAGAGCCTACAATAAAGGCCAACATATACAGAATAAAAAAAGCTTGGATATTAAATACAATCTTACCTCGAATAGCTCGAGAATTATACCTAACAGGCAAAATCGCATTGGGATGAAGCGTCCGCTTGAACTCTAAAAACCCATTTTTTATAAGCATTAAATGGCGAACCACTTTGATACCTCCAGACGTACTTCCTGCAGAACCTCCCAAAAACATCAACCCAAAAAAGAATACCATTAAAAAAGGAGTCCATACAGTATAATCTGCAGAAATAAACCCTGTGGTAGTAATAACCGTAAGCACTTGAAAAAGGGCATGCCTGAAAGCACTTTCACCTCTACCCCATACCATTGGATGATGAATTGATGATGTACTAACATCGGCCTTAAAATAGATAATAAGTGCTGCAATTATGGTGAAAATTGCTACAAATCTAAAATACAACTTAAACTCCTCATCCTTAATAACTTTTTGCACCCTACCCTTAAAGGCAAAGTAACTCAAAACAAAATTGGAGCCTGCCAAGAACATAAAGAAAATAATGATATATTGTATGATTGGCTCATGGTTCCAATGGGCTAAACTTGCATTCTTTGTTGAGAAGCCTCCAGTTGACAAGGTAGATAACGCATGATTAATGGCATCAAAAAAAGACATTCCTGCCAGTTTCAGCAACAAAGTCTCTGCCGCTGTATACCCTACATAAATTAACCACAAACGCTTAGCTGTGTCGGTAATTCTCGGATGCAGCTTATCGGCATTAGGTCCTGGTGCCTCGGCAGCAAATAACTGCATGCCCCCAATCCCTAACAAAGGAAGTATCGCAATTGCCAGAACAATAATACCCATTCCACCAATCCAGTGCGTCAAGCTACGCCAAAAAAGCACACCTTCTGGCATCACTTCAATATCATTTATAATGGTTGCTCCAGTAGTTGTATACCCCGACATAGTTTCAAAAAAGGCATTGGTAAAACTGGGTATTGCATCGGTAAAAACATAGGGCAAGGTTCCAGACAAAGCCATAATAATCCAACCAAAGGTCACCACCAAATAACCGTCCCTTTTATTAAGTTCTTTGTGGTAATCCTTTGTCAGATACATACTAATGGCACCGATTACAATAGTCATCAAACCTGCCATAGTAATCTCCAAAGTAACCCCATCTTGATAAATCAAACTTATAAGTGCAGAGAGCAGCATAAAGCCGCCGTTAAACACCAATAAAAGTCCAAAAAAGTGGAATATAATCTTAGTGTTAAGCTTCATCTTTTAAAGGAATAATTTCTCAACTTGCTTTATAGAACGTGGCAAACAACACACCACTACTCGGTCGCCTTCCTGAATTCTAAAATCTCCTAAAGCGATAAAGCCTTCATCGTTGCGGATTACCCCTCCGATAATAGCCGACCTAGGAAAATCAACATTTTTAATAAGCTTGTTACAGATATTAGAAGAGGCCTTCACCATAAACTCCAAAAGCTCTGCATTCATGTTGTTTAATTGGGTCATGGCTACCACTTCCCCCTTTCTAACATGCCTAAAAATATTGTTAGCCGCCAAAAGCTTCTTATTGATAAGGGTATCTATACCTATGGATTGAGAAAGCTCAAAATAGTCCATATTCTCAACTAGAGCAATTGTTTTAGGAACACCTTTTGATTTTGCCACCAAACATGACATTATATTAGTTTCCGAATTACCGGTAACAGCAATAAAAGCATCCATATCCCTAATGTTTTCTTCTTCCAAAAGATCTACATTACGTCCGTCCCCATGAATAACAAGCACATCCTCCAACTCATCTGCCAAATCAAAAGCTCTGTCCTTGTTACTCTCAATTAATTTTACGTTATAACTACTTTTGCTTAAATCACGAGACGACTTATAACCAATTTTACTGCCTCCCAAAATCATAACGTGTTTTATCTCGGCATTAATCTTCCCTGTAAGTTTACAAAGCTCTTCTCCTCCACCCTCACTTGTAATGAAAAACACACTGTCGCCCTCTCTAAACTCGGTATCACCTCTGGGGATAATAGTATATTGTGTTCCAAATCTTTGAATGGCTATAGGAACAAAATGAATTTCAGGAAAAATCTGAGCAGCCTCTTTAACGGTTTTTCCTACAAAGGAAGCCGTTCTGGAAAGGTTTAACCCAACCATAGTAAGAGCTCCGTCTTCAAATTCATAGCTGTCGGTAAAAGCAGATTGGTCCAACAACAATTCTATTTCGGAAGCCGCTAACGATTCCGGAGAAATCAATTCATCAATGCCAAAACCAGTAAAACCAACTTGCTCCTTATGGTGGATAAACTCTGTATTGGATATGCGGGCAATAGTTCGCTTAGCCCCCAATTGTTTAGCGAGTACACATACAGTAATGTTCGTAGTCTCGGAAGAGGTTACCGCTATTAACAAATCACTGTTTTCAACGCGCCCCTCCTTTAAGATTGATATAGATGTAGCATCCCCCTTAATCACCTTAATATCCAAATGATTTTCGGCATATGTCAAACTTTCTTTATCGGTATCAATCAATGTGATTTCCTGGGATTCATAAGACAATAATTTTGCAAGATGAAATCCCACTTCACCAGCACCAGCAATAATTATTTTCATGGATGTTTTATCATAAAAAGAGTAACAAATATACTCCAAAAATAAACTTTGCCTACTGATTTATACCATATAATTATTTGTTTTCAAGTTTCTTAATCCTCTGGCAATAGCGTATATTTGCCAAAAAATTAAGCATTGAGCAAGATAACCCCATATAAGGACAGCGATTTAGGCAAAAAAGAACAGGTAACCAAAATGTTCGACACCATCTCTTCAGACTACGATGGTCTAAACCGTGTCATCTCATTTGGCATAGATATTAAATGGCGTAATAAAGTGGTCGCACTGGTAGAACAAACCAAACCAAAAACCATTCTTGATATTGCGACTGGAACAGGTGATTTGGCCATAACTCTGGCAGAATCAACTCAAGCTGAAAAAATTACAGGTCTTGATATTAGCCCTGGAATGCTTAATGTGGGAAAAGAAAAAGTAAAAAAGAAAGGCCTTGAGAATCGTATTGAAATGGTATTGGGTGATTCTGAAGATATGCCGTTTGAAGACAATACTTTCGACGCCATAACAGTTGCCTTTGGGGTGCGTAATTTCGAAAACCTTGAAAAAGGATTAACTGAAATCCTTAGAATCCTTAAACCAGGAGGCATTTTTTCAATTTTAGAAACTTCCGTTCCAACCAAAACACCTTTTAAACAAGGATACGGTATATATACTAAATACATACTGCCAACTATTGGGCGTATGTTCTCAAAAGATAGAGACGCTTACAACTACCTTAGTGAATCAGCCAATGTTTTTCCTTATGGTGAGGAACTAAACAATATTTTACGTAAAATTGGGTTTATAAATGTTGAAGATAGGCCGCAGACCTTTGGTGTTGCAACTATTTACACATCATCTAAATCGTAATTATGAAACACTACATCATTGCTTTTATAACCTTTCTTTTGGTTTCCCATTCGGCGTCTGCCCAATTGTTTAGCAAAGAACGTGTTCAAAACAACCAAAACTTCGACAAAAAGTTCCTAAGCTGGGGATACTACCTTGGTTTTAATAGTTATGATTTTAACTTTGACTACAATGCAGACAAACCAGACATACTCGTAACCAAAACCTTGGGGTTTAATGTAGGTCTAATTGGCGACATGCGCCTTAATGATTATATCGACTTTCGCATTGAACCTGGACTTTGCATTACTACCAGAACTTTAAATTACGACCCTTCGTATTTTGATGGAATGGATTTCAATGATTCAGACTTAGAACGAGAAGTTAAATCTACTTATATACATCTCCCCTTTTTGGTGAAATTCTCTACTAAGCGATTAAACAACTTCAAACCATTTGTGGTTGGAGGTGTTTCTACTGCTATTAACTTGTCTAGTAACGAAAAGAACCCTGAAGACAATTTCAATGGACAATTCCGTACTGTGAAAAACATGTACTTCTATGAAATAGGATTTGGTATAGATTTTTACTTATACTACTTCAAATTCACGCCTTCCATTAGAGGAATCTTTGCTTTTAACAACGAAATTGTTCAAGATAGCCAAGCTAACAGCCCTTGGACAAGTAATGTGGAAAGCATGAAAACACGTGGTGTTTTCATCAATTTTACATTTCAATAGAGCGCCGTTTAAACTCGCTTAACAAAATGGCTGTTGCCGTAGCTACATTTAAACTCTCTGTGGCTTGTAATTGTCCAAACCTGGGAATAGTCAACTTGCTTGTTACTGTTTCTTCAACACCCTCAGAAATACCATTGGCTTCATTTCCCATAACAAGCACTCCTTTTCTGGGCAAAGACTGTCCATAAACATTATCACCTTCCATAAATGCACCAAAAACAGGCACATTCACATCCTTAAGAAAACTTTCGAGATCCAAATAAGAAATGTTCACCCTCGCTATAGACCCCATTGTAGCCTGTATTACCTTAGGATTATAACAATCTACTGTAGCCTTACTACAAATCAAATCCTTTATTCCAAACCAATCGCAGAGTCTTATAATTGTCCCTAAATTACCGGGATCCCTAACATCGTCAAGAGCCACTACCAACTCACTTAAATCTACCCCTTTTAATGTTGGAATCTTAAAAACTGCTAATGCTTGATTGGGAGTTGTGAGAAAACTGATTTTCTTGAGCTCAGCCTCACTTATCAATGTTTCCTTTTGTTCATCATAATTAAGATGCTTAACTGAATAGATATGAACAAGTTCCAATGAGGATTCTAGCAACTCTTCAATTACCTTAACTCCTTCAGCCACAAACAGTCCTTCCTGCTGTCTGTACTTTTTTTGTTTTAGCCGAACGATATGTTTTATTTGATTTTTTGATAACATTCAAAAAATGTATTTTTGATTTGAATAATAGGCCGTATTTGAAAAATCAGCTCTCAAAAATAGTATTATTTATGATAATTACAGGACTTTACACGTCCTGTAATTCTGTAAAAAGGGTTAGCAATGATCAAGAATTGCTAACTAAAAACACGCTTTACGTAAACAATACCGTTAACAAAAAGGACAGTGTTAATAATATTATTATACAACATCCCAACAAAACCCTACTTGGAATACCAATAAAACTTCATGTATATAATTCGGCAAGACCTAACATTGATTCCATACTTAAAGAAAGGATGGAACACAACCCTAAACATTTAAAGCGTACAGAGGCTTTTTTGTCAAAAAAACAACACCAACGGCTAATTCAATCGAAAATAAAGTTCAATCAATGGCTGAAAGAAAAAGGTGAGGCTCCAGTTATTATTGATGATAACAAAGCTGAAAAATCGGCCAACCGCCTCAAAGCATTTTTTTTCAACAACGGATGGTTCGATGCTCAAGTAGAATATTCAATAGACTCTGTTGCACATAAAAAGGCTAACGTAATATACAATGTAAACACGGGAGCAGCTTACAAGCTAGATACCATTTCAACCCAGATTAAAAGCCCCATTATCGACTCATTATATCAAAAAACAATAAAGAAATCCCTCATAAAATCTGGAGAACAATATCGTTCAACCAATTTTGAAAAAGAACGTGAAAGGTTAACCACTTCTTTTAGAAATAACGGTGTATTTCATTTCAGTCAGGAATACATACGCTTTAGTGTAGATACCATTGGTAAAACAAAAAAGGCCAATGTCGAAATTAGAATTCAGGATCGCACGATAAAAACACTGGACTCAACGTCTCATGTCGACTTTAAAATTTATACCGTAAAAGAAGTTAACATTTACCCAGACTTCTCACATGAAAATCGCAACGCAACCATTAGAGATACGATTAATTATGATGGTTACAATATATATACCGTAGATAAATTAAAATACAAACCCAAAGCTATAACCAATGCTGTTTTCATTAGTCCTGGTAAAATATTCCGGGATATTGATCGCACAAGAACATATCGCCATTTAAGTGAGTTAAAAACATTCAAATACCCAAACATTGAATACATTGAAAACACAGATGTCACACTTACGGTTAATATTTACCTAAGTCCGCTGGAAAAATTCAACTTAAACTTAACCTCAGAGGTCTCTCAAAGCAACATTCAAGCTTTGGGTATTTCATTTAGTCCAAGTGTATTGTCAAGGAATGTTTTTAAAGGGGCAGAAACTTTACAACTATCGCTTTACGGATCTATTGGTGCATCCAAAGACACCAAAAGTGATGAAGATCCTTTTTTTGACATACGCGAACTCGGTGCCGATTTATCCTTAAACATTCCTCGTCTTTTATTCCCTGTAAAAACAGACAAGCTTATACCTAAATACATGCTTCCCTCCACTAGAATAAGTATGGGGGTAACCAGCCAGACCAATGTTGGTCTTGACAAACAAACCATCACCGGGACTTTCAATTATAAATGGCAACCTTCTAGACGAATCACCAATCGACTGGATTTATTTAACATCCAGTATGTTAGAAACCTTAACCCTGATAATTATTTTAATGTTTATCAAAGCTCCTATCAATCCTTGAACAATGTTGCAAAGGACATTGGATATATCGGGCCTGATGAAAATCTTGGTATTCCCAACGGAACAAACCAGTTTATAAATACTGTTTTAAGCGATAACCCTCCACCGGGCATGACTGAAGATCAAATAGAAACGGTTAACGACATTGACGAACGAGAACAACGCCTTACCGAAAATAACCTTATCGTATCATCAAGTTTTACCTACTTTAAAGATAGTCGTAGAAGTTTTTTTGACGAGAACTTTTACAATCTGCGACTTAAGCTGGAACTAGCAGGGAATTTGTTATCCTCTGGTTTTAAATTACTGAATGAGCAAAAAAACGAAAATGGCAAATACGAATTATTGAATGTTCCTTTCTCACAATATGTTAAAACCGAACTGGACTACATTAAACACTGGGATCTCGGCGGTAAACGTGTACTTGCTTTTCGTTCCTTTTTTGGGATTGCCATACCCTACGGAAACTCAGATAACATTCCTTTTTCAAAGAGTTTCTTTGCTGGAGGGACAAACGACAATAGAGCTTGGACAGCCTATAGCCTTGGCCCCGGTAGAACCCGTTCGTATAACGACTTTAATGAAGCCAACTTAAAAATTGCGTTCAATCTTGAGACACGATTTAATCTGCTTGGAGACCTCAACGGTGCTTTTTTTGTTGATGCTGGCAATATTTGGAATGTCCTCGACAACATTACAGACGAAGCCTCTACATTTACCAGTTTAAAATCATTGGAAGATATTGCATTGGGATCTGGCTTTGGACTCCGATACGACTTTGGGTTTGTTGTATTCCGCTTTGATATCGGTTTTAAAACCTACGATCCTACCTACCCTATAAACGATCGCTGGTTTAATGATTATAACTTTGGAAGTGCGGTTTATAATATCGGTATCAATTACCCTTTCTAAGCCGTATTATTTTCTTATTTTTGTTCTCCTAAACAACCTAATAAAGAAAAACATGGCGCACAATATAAAACCAGGAGTGGCGACAGGGCGTGAGGTCCAAGAAATTTTCAAACTAGCTAAAGAAAAACAATTTGCATTACCTGCAGTAAACGTTGTTGGCTCTAGCAGTATCAATGGTGTATTGGAAACTGCAGCAGCACTTAATGCACCTGTTATCATTCAGTTTTCTAACGGAGGTGGTGTTTTCAATGCCGGTAAAGGATTAAGTAATGAAAACCAAAAAGCAGCTATTGCTGGTTGTGTTGCAGGAGCTAAACACGTACACCTAATGGCAGAAGCTTATGGTGTTCCTGTAATCCTTCATACAGACCATTGTGCGAAAAAATTATTACCTTGGATAGACGGTCTTTTAGATGCTGGTGAACAATTTTATAAAGAAACAGGTAAGCCTTTATATAGTTCTCACATGATCGACCTTTCTGAAGAACCCTTGGAAGAGAACATTGAAATCTGTAAAAAATACCTTGAGCGTATGAGCAAAATGGGTATGACCTTAGAAATAGAATTAGGAATCACCGGTGGTGAGGAAGATGGGGTAGACAACACAGATGTTGACGATTCTAAATTGTACACCCAACCTGAAGAAGTAGCTTATGCTTATGAAGAATTAAGCAAAGTAAGTGACCAATTCACAATTGCTGCAGCGTTTGGAAATGTACACGGAGTATACAAACCAGGAAATGTAAAATTGACTCCTAAAATCCTAAAAAATTCTCAAGAGTATATTTCAGAGAAATATGGCGTAGGTAATAATCACATCGATTTTGTATTCCATGGTGGTTCAGGGTCTTCAGTTGAAGAAATTCGTGAAGCCATTGGTTATGGTGTAATTAAAATGAATATCGATACCGATATGCAATATGCTTTTATGACCGGAGTTCGCGATTATTTTAAGAATATGGCACCTTACTTAGAATCGCAAATTGGCAACCCAGAAGGTGAGGATGTGCCAAACAAAAAGCACTACGACCCAAGAGTTTGGTTGCGTAAAGGAGAATTGGCTTTTGTTGAGCGCTTAAAAAAGGCTTTTGAAGATTTAAATAATGTAAACACATTATAACTATATTTGCCCTCCAAATAAAACATGACTTTATTACTTGGTAAATCACTGAGTACTATTTAAAGAAAAACAAGACTATGGCTTGGTTTAAAAGAAAAACAAAAGGAATAACCACAACCACCGAGGAGAAAAAAGACACTCCTAAAGGATTGTGGTATAAAACTCCAACTGGAAAAATCGTTGATACCGACGAGCTGGAACGTAATTTTTATGTAAGCCCAGAAGATGGTTATCACGTACGTATAGGAAGTAAGGAATATTTTGAAATATTGTTCGACAACAACGAATTTACCGAGTTGGATGAAAACCTTACTTCAAAAGACCCGTTGAAGTTTGAAGACACTAAAAAATATCCAGTGCGCTTAAAAGCTGCTCAGGAAAAAACAAAACTTAAAGATGCTGTTCGTACTGCCGTTGGTAAATCCAAAGGTCAGGATTTAGTTGTTGCCTGTATGGACTTTGCCTTTATTGGAGGATCTATGGGTAGCGTAGTTGGTGAAAAAATAGCTCGTGCTGCCGACTATGCCTTAAAAAATAAACTCCCTTTTATGATTATCTCCAAATCTGGAGGTGCTCGTATGATGGAGGCTGCTCTTTCGTTGATGCAGTTAGCTAAAACTTCTGTTAAACTGGCTCAGTTGGCAGAAGCTAAACTACCTTATATCTCCCTTTGTACCGATCCAACAACAGGAGGTACTACCGCTTCGTTTGCAATGTTGGGCGACATCAATATTAGTGAACCAGGAGCATTGATTGGTTTTGCCGGACCACGTGTGGTAAGAGATACTACAGGTCAGGAACTTCCTGAAGGTTTCCAGACAGCAGAATTCCTGCTAGAGCATGGCTTCCTTGATTTTATCACTCATAGAAAAGACCTTAAAAACAAAGTAAACCTTTACATCGACTTGATCATGAATCAACCGATAAGAGCTTAAGCAGTATTACTTAAAAAATTATCAAAAGGGAGTCCACAAGACTCCCTTTTTTTGTTGTTAACAACAGTTAACAAAATCCTAGAGTGTATTGGACAATCTATATTTGGTCTCTTTTTTAATAACAAAAACCATAACCAAAACAATATGAAAAATATTCATATCAAAAAAAGAGTACTAATACTAGTAACCCTATCGCTTACAACGCTTTTAGGGTTTTCTCAATCAAATCAATATTTGCATTTCGATGGTGTAGACGATTATGTTTCATTACCTAATGGTGCCCAGTTTGTAAATGGCAATAATACTATTTCCATGGCTGGCTGGTTTTACTCAGATGTCCTAGGCTACGGTCAAGGCATGATGAGTATTCGCGGTGGGGGAACGGGTAGTGGAGAAATGTACCTCATTCAATTAGGTAACGGTAAACTTCAATGTAGATTGGTAACTACCACTGGGCTACATCAAGTTACTACCGCTGAGGGCATCATTCAGGCAGGACAATGGCAACATTTTGCTTGGGTATTTAACCAAAATACAGTAGAGATATTCCTTAACGGAGTTTCTATTGGTAGTAGTACAGCTTCTGGTACCTTTTCATCTACAAACAGACCCTTCACTATTGGTAAGTGTATTTTAGCTGGGTATAATTTTCTGCTTCAAGGAAGATCAGACGAAGTTTCATTGTGGAGTAAGGCTTTAACGCAATCGGAAATCCAAAATATGATGAACAACGAACTCAATGGAGACGAAGCGAATCTAGAACTTTATTATAAGTTTAACCAAGGTACACCCGATGGTAACAACAGCGGTATTTCCCAATTATTGGATTTTAGTAACACCGCTAACAAGAATGCCGATTTAAACAACTTTGCCTTAACAGGAAGCACTTCAAACTTCAGTGGAATTTTGGATAGTAATTTTCAAGCCATCGACTTTCCTCTTGTTGGAACAAAAATTACAACAGATGATCCTTTTTCGCTTCAGGCAACAGTTAACTCTAACTTGCCCATTAGCTACGAGATTATTTCAGGCCCTGCCACTGTTAATGGAAATATTGTAACTCTAACTGGTTTAGCTGGTGAGGTAACGGTTAAGGCTAGCCAATCAGGAGATGAAAATTATCTGCCAGCTCCCGATGTATTTGTGACCTTTCCGGTTGTAGACCCTAACTTAAATTTAGCCCAAACAGAAACGTTACATCCATTAGCAGGAACAGCATATGCCTCTTCCTTAACTCCCATTCAAATTGCATTTAAAGTAGGTATTGAATACACAGATGTATTCTCCATAGAAAGTGTATCTGCTTCAGTTGACGGTGAAAATGTTGAATTAACAAATTATGGAAATGGCCACTATACAGGCTGGTGGACTCCTACATCATGGGGAAGCCATAAT
Organism: Mangrovimonas aestuarii; assembly: GCF_028767185.1. Classification (GTDB taxonomy): domain Bacteria; phylum Bacteroidota; class Bacteroidia; order Flavobacteriales; family Flavobacteriaceae; genus Mangrovimonas_B; species Mangrovimonas_B aestuarii. Next base: position 235,191 of record NZ_JARACK010000004.1, on the reverse strand, counting down.
TTAGTTGTTACATCAACTAACAATTTTGGGGCTGCAGGGAATCAAACCACTACTTTTAACTTAAACCAAAACGCTACAACACAAACTGTATTGGCTACAGACGATGTTTGGGTGTATGCAGATGTACCATCTGTAACCGTAGAAACAGATTTACCAAGTTATACTGGTGCTTTTAACCAAATTACCGCTACCTTATTTATTGATTGCCCCAATGGAGGGTGCGACCCTTGGGATAGAGTTTCCTCAATTGAAGTTTTAGGAAAAGATGGTGAATGGTACAATATCATTAGATATATTACCCCATATGGTGTTAGCTGCCAGCACCAAATAGACCTTACCGATTTCATGTCTCTGTTAAGCGGACGAACAAAATTCAGGGTAAACCTGGGAACTACAGGTAATGGCTTTTTATATACGCTTCAGTTAAATTACCAAGCTGGCACTCCTAACTACCCTTACAGTACAGTAAAAAAGCTTTGGAACCAAACCTATCAGTTCGGAGATATGGCCAACTTACAACCTACAGAAGATTTCAACCTAACGTTTTCTGAAGGCACTCAAACCGCAAAAATAAAACTAGTATCTACTGGACATGGATGGGGAGCCATGAACACAAGCAACGCAGCAGAATTTAGCAATAATACCCACCATATTTGGGTAAATGGACAACAAACCTTCACTCAAAACAATTGGGTTATTTGTAACCCTAACCCAGATAACTGCAGCCCACAAGCTGGAACTTGGCAATACAATAGAGCTGGATGGTGCCCAGGAACCATTGCACAGTATTTCGATTTTGATATGACTGCTTTTATTAATAGCAACAGTATCGATTTAGATTATGTATTCGATGAATCCTACAACGACTATTGTCATCCAAACAACCCAGACTGTATAACAGGAGTAACTTGCGACAATTGCAATGAAGGCTTCAACCCTCACTTGATTGTAAATTCCTATTTAATTTCTTATGCAAACTTACCTGCCGAAAATAATTTAAGCATTGAAGAGCACATAGGATTCTCAAACAACATGCATTTATATCCGAACCCTTCTGGTGGAAAATTCTTTGTTGACTTTCAGCCTCAATCAAAAGTAGACAATATTGAAATCCATGATTTACTTGGAAGACACATAATGAGTAAGGCAGTATACCAAGGTGAATCGTCCATTCAAATGGATCTATCAGGAAAAGCTGGAGTTTATTTAGTAAGTTTGAAAAACGGATCTAAAGTTATTCAAACCAAAAGATTGGTAATAGAATAAAATAATTTTTAAAAACAAAAAGGGTGTTCCATATACGAACACCCTTTTTGTTTTCAACTCAATTTAAAGGTTAACTTTTACAAAGTTACATTAACGTCAACACCACTGTTTAAGGTAAAAACTGCTTGATTATCACATTCTCCGCTTCCATAATCAAGTACACCTCCAAAATTTGGGCGTTCTACATCAAGTGTTCCACTCACAAAGTACCAACAAGTAGCTTCTCTCCTAAGAGGAGTAAGCACTTCATAAGTATGCGAATTTCCATTTACGAAGTTTGCATCCCAGTAACCAGTAACTTCAAATACATTGTCTTGAAAACTACCACTTGCAAAACCTTCCACCCATTCTCTTACAACCTGTCCATCACGTGTGGCTTGCATACCATTTGGCCAACTTACCGTTAAATCTACAGTATGTGTAAATTGAGGATTACCATTTTCATTGGATAATTGCCTTAAAATATTGCTACTCCCATCAATGTTAATCCCATCAAAGTAAAAGTCCTCGAGGGTATAATTTATACTGTCTTCCATGGCCTCAAGGTCTGGATCGTAGGTCATGATTATCTTTCCTTTATAAACATATCCATTTATAGAACACCCTTCATTTCCAAAATCAATGGTCACCTGTTTGAACCCCGCTTGGATAACTGCAGAAATTGACATGCAATCTGAGTTCATTACCTGGTTTTCTGTGTTTTGCCTGGAAGTTTCACTTTCTTGATTCTGGTAGGTTTCAATAATCAAGTCTTCAATACTCGTAGTTATTTGATCCATCTGCGCAGCCAAAACTACCTCGACCATGTTCTGCTCTTGATTCTGATTTTGTTCGGATAAAGTGTCTTCCTTACTACAGCCAGTAAAAGCTAGCGAAAAAGCGAATATAGCTGAAACCATACTTGCTTTAAATAGATTTTTTTTCATTCTTTGGGGGTTTTAAGTTTTGTGCAAATATACAACGAAAACTTTCGACAAAAATTGCACACCTGAATTGTAGAGCCATACACCCTTAATCATTCTATTTACAACCCAACAATCACATCTTAAAAATTTTACACCTTAACAACTTTACATTAAAAAAGCTTATTGCATATATCAATATCCCACCTATTCAACAATAAAAAAATGTCACTCCCTTTAGGGTTGGGGAAAATGACATTTTTTATATAAACCATAAACTCAACAATAAAAACTTACCAACTTTACAACTAATCGTCTTCCTTAACAAATCCCTTCAGCTGATATTATAACCAGCATCAAAAATAAAAAGCAGTCCCTCTTTAAAAGAACAGATGAATTAAATAATGTCTCAAATCAACCATTCAACTTTTCACTAATCTCAACTTAACAATTTTATACCTTAACAACTTTACAATAAAACGGCTTATGGCAAAAAACATAATAAATCAAACAACCAAATACTAAGTAACCAAAAATCACTATATTTGCCGCTTGAAAGAAAGACTTTCAAATACATAAAAATCATTAAAACAATATTGGCATGTATTTAACTAAAGAGGTTAAAGAAGAAATCTTCGCAAAACACGGAAAAGGAAAAAACGATACCGGGTCTGCTGAAGGACAAATTGCATTATTCACTCACCGTATCAATCACCTGACTGGGCACTTAAAGAAAAACCGTAAGGATTTCAACACTGAGCGTTCATTGGTAAAATTGGTAGGTAAGCGTCGTTCTTTACTTGATTACCTTATGAAAAAGGATATCATGAGATACCGTGCAATTGTAAAAGAATTAGGATTGAGAAAATAATCTCAAGAAAAACCACGCCTTTTGGCGTGGTTTTTTGTTTTAACGCTACAAAATCACTACTTTTCACTGAACTAACCAACTAACAACTATCTATACAAAAAAAAGAGCTTTCCATAGTTTTTCATTGGTACAAAACAACAACTACACAACAACACAACCCTGTCCGTCTGGTAAGACGGAAACCAATGTTTAATTAGAACAAAAAATTTATGATTCCACAAGTTTTTAAAGAGGTCATCGACCTTGGTGATGGTAGACAAATTTCCATCGAAACCGGTAAATTGGCCAAACAGGCACACGGCTCGGTTGTAGTACAATCAGGAAAATGTATGTTATTATGTACAGTCGTTTCCAACTATAAACAAAGTGATGTTGATTTCTTACCATTAACGGTAGATTACCGTGAGAAATTTGCTGCCGCAGGACGTTACCCGGGTGGGTTCTTCAAAAGAGAAGCAAGACCAAGCGATGGAGAAGTATTAACGATGCGTCTTGTAGACCGAGTTTTGCGTCCATTATTCCCAAAAGATTATCATAGTGAAACCCAGGTGATGATTCAATTAATGTCGCATGACGAAGATGTGATGCCAGATGCAATGGCTGGATTAGCAGCTTCTGCGGCTATTCAGCTATCAGACTTCCCTTTTGAATGTGCCATTTCTGAAGCCAGAGTTGGTCGTATTAATGGAGAGTTTATCATCAACCCTACTCGTGCCCAATTAGAAGAATCAGACATCGATATGATGATTGGAGCATCTGCAGACTCGGTTATGATGGTAGAAGGTGAAATGGATGAGATTTCTGAAGAAGAAATGACCGAAGCCATCAAGTTTGCACACGAAGCTATAAAAGTACAATGTGCTGCTCAGTTAAGATTGGCTGAAGCTTTTGGAAAAAAAGAAACCCGTGAATATGAGCCAGAACGCGAAGATGCTGATTTAGCTCAAAAAATTCACGATATGGCCTACGATAAAGTGTATGCCGTTGCAAAATCAGGCTCTTCAAAACACGAACGCGGCGCTGCATTTGCTGAAATTAAAGAGGAAATTATCGCAACCTTCTCTGAAGAAGAACTAGAAGACCTGGGCGGGTTAATCTCTAAATATTACAGCAAAGCCGAAAAAGCAGCGGTACGCGATTTAACCTTAAACGAAGGGTTGCGCTTAGACGGACGTAAGACCGACGAAATTAGACCGATTTGGTGTGAGGTAGATTACCTGCCATCTACACACGGCTCTGCTATCTTTACCCGCGGGGAAACCCAAGCATTGGCGACAGTAACATTAGGAACTTCTCGTGAAGCTAATCAAATCGATATGCCTTCTTTTGAAGGAGAAGAGCGTTTCTATTTACACTATAACTTCCCTCCTTTTTCAACAGGTGAAGCACGACCAATTCGTGGTACATCACGTCGTGAAGTAGGACACGGAAACTTAGCACAACGTGCCTTAAAAGGTATGATACCGGACGATTTCCCTTATACTGTAAGAGTCGTTTCTGAAGTATTGGAATCCAACGGATCGTCTTCAATGGCAACAGTTTGTTCTGGTACTATGGCCTTAATGGATGCTGGTGTTACGCTTAAAAAACCTGTTTCAGGAATCGCTATGGGACTAATTTCTGATGCGGATTCTGGCAAATATGCGGTCTTGTCAGATATTTTAGGAGATGAAGATCATTTAGGTGATATGGACTTTAAGGTAACGGGTACTGCAGACGGTATCACGGCCTGTCAAATGGACATTAAAGTAAAAGGCTTATCATACGAAATTTTAGTGAATGCACTAAAACAAGCACGCGATGGGCGTCTACATATTTTAGAGAAGCTGACAGACACAATCGCTCAACCAAATGCAGATGTGAAACCGCACGCTCCTAAAATGGTTACAAGACGTATTCCTAATGAGTTTATTGGCGCCTTAATTGGTCCTGGTGGAAAAGTTATTCAGGAATTGCAAAAAGAAACAGGTACTACTATCGTTATCAATGAAGACCCTGTGACAGAAGAAGGTATTGTAGAAGTTTTAGGTGTTGGGTCTGAAGGCATTGATGCTGTTCTAGCAAAAATCGACTCCTTATTATTCAAACCTGAAGTTGGCAGCATTTACGAAGTTAAGGTGGTTAAGATTCTTGATTTTGGAGCCGTAGTTGAATTTACAGATGCACCTGGTAACGAACAATTACTTCACATCTCCGAAATGGCATGGGAACGTACTAACAATGTAACCGACGTATTGAACTTAGGCGATATAATAGACGTGAAATACTTCGGATTCGACCCGAAGACAAAACGTGAAAAGGTATCTAGAAAGGCTATCCTTCCTAAGCCTGAAGGCTTCAAGGAAAGACCGCCAAGAAATGACAAAGACGGAAAAAAAGTTGGACACCGAAGAGACAATCGTCGTGACGACAGAAAACCTAGAGAAGATAAGAATGAGTAATATGCTCTATTCGTAATATTTCAAAAGCCTCAAATAAATTTTTATTTGAGGCTTTTTTTACCATTTTAGTCTGCGTAAAAAAATCTGCAGATAGAAAAACGTCCATATACTCTATAGATTCACTCTTGTTTCTAAACTGCACCCTTCTATAATATTAAAATGAGAGAGTGCGATAGGTACGAACATCAAAACACATCTTAGTGCGATATTAAACTGTTTGTTCGCTAGTTAATTTTTTGTTTAAATTCTATTTTCTAACAGCGAAGCGGTCTAGGCTCTTTACCGGACATATGTGATTATTAACATTCACTTTCCTACGATTTAAAAACTTTTATCTTAAAATAATCAAAAAAAAAATCCATCCAAAATCTATCACCGTATATCTAGAAAACACAAAACCAACGTGTTAACCTAAATGATAGAACGACAGATGAAGACCATTAAACTTACCCTTAATAAATTAAAGACCACTAACTATAATTCAAATAACATACTCTACCTAATAGGAACCTTCATTCTCATCTTGTTAGGCATATATTTATTGTCGGTATTCTACAGCGATTATGAACTGCTTAATGAAGCTGGAAGACAAAACATTATTATAGCTACCTTCCTCACAATAGCTTCCTTGTTGTTTATATTTAAAATAGCCTACTTCATTTTTATTGCTTATAAATATTTCAAGTACAAACCTATTAAATCTGTAACAGATGAAGAGCTACCAAGCTGCACAGTGATAGTGCCTGCCTACAATGAAGGCAAGCATGTTTGGGATACTTTAATTAGTTTATCGAAGAGTGATTACCCCAAAAAAAAGTTGCAGATTATAGCTATAGACGACGGAAGCTTAGATGATACCTGGGATTGGATGATAGATGCTAAAAAAAGATTAGACGATCGCTTGGATATTTACAAACAACCTAAAAATCAAGGAAAGCGCCATGCTTTGTACCGTGGTTTTAATTTGGGAACTGGAGACATCTTCGTCACCGTAGACAGTGATTCTGTAGTGGAACCAAACACGCTTCGAAATCTGGTAAGCCCTTTTGTTACTAATGAAAACTGTGGAGCTGTTGCAGGAAACATTAGGGTTTTGAACAACAAAAAGGAATTACTTCCAAAAATGTTAGACGTAAGCTTTGTCATGAGCTTTGAGTTTGTGCGATCTGCAGAAAGCACTTTAAATTCTGTACTATGTACGCCGGGAGCATTGGCTGCCTATAAAAAAACTGCTGTCCACAACTGCCTACCGGAGTGGATCAATCAGACATTCATGGGGCAACCATCAGATATAGGTGAAGACCGCGCTATGACCAACATGATTTTAAAGCAGGGGAAACATGTCTTGTTCCAAAAAAATGCCGTGGCTTACACCAATGTACCCGAAGAATATAAAGACCTATATAAGATGTTCATCAGATGGGGACGTAGTAACGTCAGAGAAAATATCGCTATGGCTAAATATGTATTTACCAACTTTAGGGAAGGCAATAAATTTGGAAGTAGACTACTTTTTTTAAGCCAGTCTTCAAGAATATTGATGAGCATTCCATTTATGATATTCATGTTATCATTTGTTTTAACGCATCCCTTACTGTTTTTAGGGTCTACATTAGTGAGTATTCTGGCAACCTCTACATTTTCGATGATTTTCTATTCGTCCAAATATGAGATAAAGGAAGCTATTTGGGCCTATACCTATAGTATTTTATACACCTTTGGCTTATTTTGGATTACTCCTTATGCGCTTGCAACAGCAAATAGAAGAGGGTGGCTAACCAGGGGGCTTACCGAAAAAAGATAAAAAGGAGAGAATGACTCAATCACAACATTCTGTCTTTTAAGCTGCAACACATGTTAAACATAAACCCTAATTTGCTTTTGTTTAATTTTTTCATTAATTTAATAGCTATGATTTATTCGGACAAAAAAAAATATGCAACATTCTTGGAAGACTGTGTATCATATTTGAAAAATCATGGGTTCAACAACATCAAGGCCGATATGGAAGGGTACGAAACTCCCAAATCCTATTTAAAAAAAGGCAGTGATATTAGCATTACACCAGACATTGTAGCAGAAAAAGAAGGTCGAAAACATATTTTTGACCTAAGCTTAAAATCGTCTCGACCTAATTTACTGAAATCCAAATGGTTATTCCTAAACACGCTTAGTGGCTTAAAGTCGCATAGCTTTAGAATTATAACCACAAGAGGACATTACAAATTTACCAATGAGATGCTGAATCACATCAACCTGAACGACAAAACACCTATTAAAATTTAATTTTTCTCAAAGGTGTGTAACATTTTGTTTTCGGTTTACGTATAACCATGTAGCAACCCATTATTCATTTTATAACACAGACTTTCTTAAATGAGACAACTTAAAATTACGAAGCAGGTTACCAATCGTGAAACGGCTTCGCTAGATAAGTATTTGCAAGAAATAGGAAAAGTTGACTTAATTACCGCAGACGAAGAAGTTGAATTGGCTCAGCGTATTAAAGCTGGAGACCAAGTCGCTTTAGAAAAGCTTACCAAAGCCAACTTACGTTTTGTGGTATCTGTAGCCAAACAATACCAGAACCAAGGTTTAACCTTACCGGACTTGATCAACGAAGGGAATTTAGGACTTATTAAAGCCGCTCAACGTTTTGATGAAACCCGTGGATTTAAATTCATTTCATATGCTGTATGGTGGATCCGTCAATCCATCCTTCAGGCTTTGGCAGAACAATCTAGAATCGTTCGTTTGCCTCTGAATAAGATTGGATCGATCAATAAGATCAACAAAACTTTCGCTTTTCTAGAGCAATCTCATGAGCGTCCTCCAAGTGCTGAGGAAATAGCCAAGGAATTGGATATGACCGTGAACGACGTTAAGGAGTCTATGAAAAACTCTGGCCGCCACGTAAGTATGGATGCGCCTTTGGTTGAAGGTGAAGATTCTAACCTATACGATGTTTTGAACAGTGGGGAATCTCCAAATCCAGACAGGGATCTTTTACACGATTCTTTACGCACTGAAATTGAGCGTGCATTGGAAACCCTAACACCTCGTGAAGCAGATGTGATTCGCTTGTATTTTGGTTTGGGAAACCAACATCCTATGACTTTGGAAGAAATTGGAGAAACATTCGACTTAACACGTGAACGTGTAAGACAGATTAAAGAAAAAGCGATTCGTCGCTTAAAACATACGTCTAGAAGTAAAATCCTAAAAACATATTTAGGATAACTGCTTGATAACAGTAACAAACAGTTATCATAACTGTTCGTTTTTTGATTGATGAAAGAACCCTCGGCTGATTACCGGGGGTTTATTTTTTCTTGCATAACCTTAAATGACTTCCCTCTCAAATCCCCCATTTCAAAGTTGTCTGTTCAAGTGTTTTCTATAATCGACAGCGTTCAGAAAATGTATCTAGAATAAGACCTTAAGCCAATCGCCTATAACATTTTCATAACCATACATCCTACCACAAAGCTTACAGCTTACTATAACCGCTGTCAGTTCGAGTGAAATCCGTTAGGATTTTGTATCGAGAACAAGGCTATCATACCAACTAACAATTCCAATTCTCACAAAAACGGAAACCTCACCTAACCTCTCCAATCCCAAACCAAACACAAAAATGTCACTCCCTTTAGGGTCGGGGAAAATGACATTTTGGTCTCAATTCACAACTTAGTAGCTGCGAATGCGGGTACCTCATGGTATAAAACCAAATATTACATAAGCTTAAAGCCGTAATCCAACTTTACAACTTCACGACTTAACACCTCGACACACAGTAAGCCTATCGCCTAAAGCTTACAGCTTAAAGCATCGCAAAGACGCATTACCAAAGAAAAACCTCTAATTTACAACTTAACACCTTTACCTCATCACAGCTTCACAACTATAAAAAATAAATAACCTACTGCATAAAGCCTACAGCCTATTGCCTTAAAACAATTTCAAAAATCAAAAATCCTTTCACTATCTTTGTAAAAACTATTTTACAACAAATGATGAGCAAAAAACTAATTGCCCCTTCCATCCTTGCAGCCGATTTTGCAAATCTGCAACGTGATGTTGAAATGGTCAACGATAGTAAAGCCGATTGGTTCCACATTGATATCATGGATGGTGTATTTGTACCCAACATCTCATTTGGGATGCCTGTTTTAGATGCCATAGCCAAACATGCCAATAAAACAATCGATGTGCATTTAATGATTGTAGATCCTGATCGTTATATTAAAACATTTGCCGATTTAGGAAGTAACAATCTAACCGTGCACTACGAAGCTTGCACCCACCTTCACAGAACACTTCAAGCTATCAAGGCCGAAGGCATGAAAGCTGGTGTTGCTTTAAACCCTCATACAAACATTAATGTCCTCGAAGACACTATTAATGACATAGACTTAGTGTGTTTAATGAGTGTAAATCCTGGGTTTGGAGGACAAAAGTTTATTGAGAACACATATGATAAAGTAAAACAACTAAAAGAACTTATCTATAGAAAAGGGGCTAAAACCCTAATTGAGATTGATGGTGGAGTAACAAGTGACAATGCCAAAGCACTTGTGGATGCAGGAGCAGATGTTCTCGTAGCAGGAAGTTTTGTTTTCAAAAGCAACGAACCAACTAAAACTATAGAGGACCTAAGTACGTTAGTTAACGTATAAATACGCAATACATCGGTAAGAATTTTATTCGTACCTTAAAACATATAATTTTATCATCTAATTTAATCACTAACAATTACTACTAGCAGTTATAAAATTAAACTTAACCAAATGAAAAAGACTTTACTATTTTTAGCATTAATATTTGCATCCTTTGCAACATTTGCACAGCATGAAAAAGGAGATTGGACTTTAAGTGCAGGAGTTACCTTTATTGATAACAGTGATCTTGTAGAACCTTTTGGAGATGGTCTCGACTATTGGGCCATAGGTAATCCGTTCTACGCTTCAGCTGAATACAATCTATCGTCACTTTTTGCTATCGAACAAATGTTCTCATTAAACAAAATGGAAAAATCAGACCGCCCAAATGCTTCTGGATTTAGAGAATTTGACGATCGTGTATATTTTGCTTCAGACACAGCGTTTAAATTTTACTTCGACGAATTATTCTTAGACTGGAACTGGTTGGATCTATACGCTAGTGGAGGTGTAAGCCTTTTTATCGTTGACGAAACTAATACAGCATTCACTTTTGGAGGTGGGGCTAGATTTTGGATAAGTCCAAAATTTGGAATTCGCCTACAAGGACTTGGAAAATTCGCCCTGAACCCAGATGACTATCCGTTAGCAAATAACCACTTTGAGTATTCAGCAGGTCTTTTGTACAAAATTTAAACAATCATTTCATAAATTAAAAATGGCTGCCTATAGGCAGCCATTTTAGTTAAACCTTAGCTCCTCATCCTCCTAATTACTTTTCCTCTTAAAACACTCATTAATTTAATTTTCCCAAAATAAATGCGCTTTAGTTTTAAGAAAAAACCTGAATTAGCAAACCTTATTCCCAATAACTATGTGGACATTCATTCACATATTCTCCCTCAAATAGATGACGGGGCACAGTCTATTTCAGATACCAAAATACTTTTAAAGGCTATGAGTGGTTTTGGTTTTGAAACGGTTATTGGAACCCCACATACACTTCCAAATGTATGGGATAGTACCAAAGAATCTATTGAACAAGCCTTAATCAATGCAAGACAAGGGTTACCACTGTTAAGTAAACAACTTAACCTACGCTGTGCTTCGGAATATTTATTGGACCCCGCTTTAATGAATAGGCTAGAAAACGAGAAATTATTAACTATTAAGGATAACTATGTCCTTGTAGAAATGTCCTATTTAAATCCACCTATGGGCCTCTATGAGTATATATTTGAACTACAACACCAAGGCTATATACCAATTTTAGCCCATCCAGAACGCTATCGTTTTTATCACAACAATTTTAAACAATATGAAAAACTGAAACAAACAGGATGTTTGTTTCAAGTTAATTTGCTCTCTACTGTTGGCTACTATGGAAAGAGTATTTATAAAACGGCAGAAAAACTCCTTAACGAAGGATTTATTGATTATACTGGTAGTGATATCCATCATCTAAACCATATTAACGCATTCAACAAACCGGTTCTTCTAAAAAAAACGGATGCCCTTCAAAAGGCTATGGAAAATAATAGTCTTATTAAATAATAAAAATAAATCATAAACCGTAAGAGAACATCGAGATAAAGTTTATAAAATATCTAGTTCATCAATAAACAATAAAAGTTGTGAGAGTGTAGGACGTCAATATGAACTTTTTCAGGTTCTCAGTACATTTTCTTTGTTAAATGAGGTTCTAAAAACATTCAGAATGGTACACTTAACTGAACGCACTCTATGATATTAACTTAAAGTCATTAATCAACTTTTCAATTTTAGAACTTAACAGCTTCATAGACAGTAAGCCTAATGCTTAGAGCTCCATAACCGTCAGCCTCCCCTTTTAGGGTTCGAGTGAAATTCGTTAGAATTTTGTATCGAGAACAAGGTTATCCTACTAACTAACAATTTGAATTCCAGCGAAAGCGGGAACCCCATCATGTTATATCTAACCCCTATAACCAATCTCTTATTAACAGATTTACCTACTAGAATACAATCAGCTAACCTACCCCTCAAGACTATTTAACAAAATGTCACACCCTTTAGGGTCGGGGAAAATGACATTTTGGTCTCTAATGATGTAACCATAATTATAACATCATCTTACAGCCAAATCCAACTTTACAGCTTAACGCCTTCACAAACAGCAAGCCTAAAGCTTAGAGCTCCATAACCGTCAGCCTGGCCTTTTAGGGTTCGAGTGAAATCCGTTAGGATTTTGTATCGAGAACAAGGTCACCCTACTAACTAACTATTTGAATTACAAAGAAAAAGAGAACGCTTCTTATTAAAGCTAACACCAATAACCTATCTCTAATTAACAGATTTACTAACTAGAATACAACCAGCTGACCTACTCCTCAAGACTATCTAACAAAATGTCACACCTTTTAGGGTCGGGGAAAATGACATTTTGGTCACAATTCACAACTTAGTACCTGTGAAATCGGGTATCCCATTATGTAACCACAAATTAAGGTCACAGAACGCCATTTTAACTGGCATAGGTATGGAGATACAAACAATGAACTGTCATTGCGAACGCAACAAAGTGGAGTGTGGCAATCTTTTACTAAAGAAAGTAAAATATAAGCATGCACCTAAGCCCTTTTTTAAAAGATTGACACGGCTTAAAATCTTTAAAGCCTCTCAAAAACGGAACCACTAATGATTTGTAGACAAAACAAAAAAGACATCCCAAAAGGAATGTCTATATCTTTTTTGATTTCATGTTCAAAATTAAACATACAATTCTAAAAACCTAATAATCTATAACTTAGAACCTAAAGCAAGGATCCACAAACCAACTTTACAGCTTTACAACTTCACAAGCAGTAAGCCTAGAGCTTAAAGCCAACTACCCCCTCCCAAACAAACGCTTATACCAAGGCCTATTAAAGCTATCTGCGCCATAACCGTACCCATAACCATAGTTATAACCATAGCCTTGAGACGAACTTTGTGCTCCTACGTTATTTACAACATAGGCCACATTATTTAACTTATTCTGCCTGATGAGATCCTTCGAAAACTCTAATAATTTACGTTCTGTATAATCTGCCCTGGCAACAAACAAAGTAGCATCGGCATGCTTAGAAATCAATAAGGTATCGGTAACTAAGATTGTTGGTGCAGTATCAATAATGATATAATCGTACACATCGCGAACCTCATCAAGAAACTTCTCAAACCTTCCATTAGTCAACAACTCAGGTGGATTAGGTGGAATGGTTCCAGACAATAACACATCCTCATTAGGAGTAAATGGGTTTTCTATAATGAGCTCTTTCCAGTCTAATTCGGGTTTATGTAAATAATCTGCCAATCCCTTTCTTTGACGTTTAGATTTTAAGTAAGTATGAATTTGAGGGTTTCTTAAATCGGCCCCTACTAATAAGGTCTTTTTGTTCAAACTGGCAAAGGCAAGTGCCAAATTCATCGACACAAAGGTTTTTCCCTCTCCCTTTATCGTTGATGTCGTGTATATTATCTTTCCTCGTTTACTATCTACTATTGGAGAAACAATATAGTTAATATTTGTACTTAAAATACGAAAGGCTTCAGCGAGAACAGAACGATCATGAGGATCCTTGAATAATTTACGATCATCATCAATAAATGGAATTTCTGCTACTACAGGTACATTTGGCACCTCTTTTTCCACGTCCTGTTTATTGTGAATCTTGGTATCCAATAAATTTTTGATGTATAGTGTTCCGAAAGGGAGTAACAGCCCCAATAAAAGAGCTCCCATATAAACAACTTTAGGTTTGGGTGACACTGGTGTTCTTCCCGTCAGTCCATAATCCACGACTTTTATTGATGGAGCTGTAACAGCTAAGTTTATTGCTGCTTCTTCTCGTTTTTGAAGTAATAATAAATATAATGTTTCCTTAATTTTTTGCTGACGCTCTATGGCACGTAACAACTTCTCCTTCTCAGGCATACTGGAAACCACTCCCGATGCTTGTCGCTTTTGTTTGGTCAATTTGGAAAGTGACACCTCCAGCTGCTCTTTGTATGCTTTTACAGACTGACTAATATTGTTGTCTAGATCTTTCAGACGCCTATTAAGTACTAAAACGGTTGGGTTGTTCTCTCCTCCACTACTGATAAACTTGTCTCGCTCTAAAACAGTCGTGTTATAATCGCCTATCAGTCCATTAATATTAGTGCTTTCTAATCCTATGTTGGCTGGTAACAAACTACTATATTCACCTTCATTATCGAGGGACTGCTCTAACAGGTTAGCCAATGCAATTTGCGTATCCATTTTAAAGACCTCCTCTTCAGAAACAGCCTCTTTCTCTAAACTCATTGCTGCATCGGCTTCTATATAAATAAGATTATTTTTTTGTTTAAATTCTTTTTTGTCAATTTCAATAGAATCCAATTCCTTGGCAAGATATACAAACCGGTCATCTACAAAATCAATAGTTCGCTGAGAAACCAATTGACGATCCCTTATACCATCCAGATTAAACTGATCAACGATAGCATTGATAATAACCTCAGATTTTTGGCGATTGGTTCCAATAATTGATAAGGATAAAATCTCACTACTTTTCCCCACAGGTGAAATGGATAGCTTATCAGACAATGAAGTTACAGAAGAGTAAGTTGGGCTAAACTTTAAAATTATGTCCCCATTTTCATATTTTTTAAAGTCCTCTTCATCTAAAATGGTAAACAAAAAAGGTAATTTATCTGATTGATTTAATTCATCAAACGAATTGAATGACAACTCTGGATACTTTCCTTCCTCATTAGAAATAGAAATAGTATTCTCTTGAAATTTAAAGGCAAAAGTAAGCCCTGAACCTATACTATCTATATCCCTTAAAAGCACAGTTTTAAATGGAGCACCCCACAACTCTGTAGTTTTAAATCGTCCTACAGAAAAGTATTTTGTGTTCAAATTTAACTCTTTAACAACCTTCTCCAGTAATCGGTACGATTTCAGCACCTCTATTTCGTTCTCTAAATTGATTTTGGATCCTTTGAATAATCCCATAGCATCCATTGGGAGCTCCAACCCCTTTGACTCATCTAAGATCTTTATTTTGGCAACCGTCTTATAAGTCTCTGCTGTATAACGCAAATAAAGTCCTGCCAAGGAAATACAAAGAGCTGCACTCAACAAGAACCAAAGCCAATGTCGAGAGTATTTAATGATTTCTTCCTTAATATCAAGTCTGTCTTCGTCAATATTAAAAGAGGTTTGCATTTTGGTATCGCTCATATTCTCTAAATTCTTGTAATTAAAACAATGGCACTCAACATAACAGAGGTTAAGGTTAATACCGTTGCAACATCACCTATAAATCCTGCCTTCTTAATCTTTGGTCCATTTGGATTTACAACAATAACATCATTTGGTTTCACATAATAATAAGGACTGTCAAACCAAGTAGTTGTGGTCATATCTACATGTCCAATGGTACGTATTCCATCTATTTCTCGAATTACCAAAACATCTTCGCGAAATCCATTAATGGTCATATCCCCTGCATAACCTAGAGCTTGTGGCAATGTAATACGCTTCTCGGTAAATCCATAGGTTCCAGGTTGCCTCACTTCTCCCAAGATGGTAACTTTAGTATTTAAAATTCTTACACTAACAACAGGGTCTTTAAGATGCCCTCCTGTTTCTAAAATATCTTCGATATATACTTCTAATTCTTCTGTAGTTTTATTACTTACATCTAACGTGCCTAATACTGGAAAAGTAATTGTAAGTTCTTCAGTAACCAAATACCCTTTTAGTTTCAATAGTTCTTGACTATTCCCACCTATATCAGATCCGAAATTTTGAATATTATAAGGTAGAGCCGTTTCTAAAACCAAAGCAGAAACCGTAATATTAAGGATGTCATTGACTTGTATTTTTGTATTTGTTGCTGTTACAGTGCTGGGAGCAGAATTAGCATCCTGAAAATAAAGCACTTCCTTTTTAGAAGCACAAGATACTGTGAGCATTAAGCCAACTACAAGAGGTAGTAGGGATTGTATTTTCATTCCATTCTATTTAACCAAAGGCAAATATAACGGCAATTGACAGAAGTGCAAAGCCTTTAGTTATATTTATAACGGTTAACGCATATAGTAATCTGTCCTAAATATTACTATAAAACAGTGAGCAATCGAGCATGAAAAGGTTAAATCCTAAATATTCTAAAACAACTAATTTTTAAGCGAATTTTCTTTAATGTAAAAGGGTAAAGCAAACAATACCCCCCCAAACACAAGAACAGTCAGTAAATGCCAGGGCCAACTAAAACTACAACATTGAAAAGCCACTATTATAATAAAAACTGTTGCCAAACACGTTAAAAATGTAGTCTGTTTGTGAGTTAATCCCAATCGAAGCATTCTATGATGGATGTGATTGGTATCGGCCTTAAAGGGATTCCTTCTTTGCAAAAAGCTACGAACGAAAATAATTCTTAAAGTGTCAAGTAAGGGGAAAAAGAGGATTGCTATGGCAACTATGGGAGCTGATGAATGATATAAAGCATCAGCCGTTTGTTGATTGTACCCCAAGAAGCCTACAGTCTGAAATGCCAACATGAACCCCAGCACAAGAGAGCCGGTATCACCCATGAATATTTTATTGTCCTTAGAAAAGTTATACATCAAAAAAGGAATCAATGCCCCAATGACAGCACATGAAGCTAATGCCATCTCCCATTGCTTGTTTTGAATAAACAAAAAAACGTAGACAACACTCGAACAAATGCCCACACTACCAGCCAAACCATCAATACCATCTATTAAATTTATAGCATTTATAATAAGTAGATAAAGGAAAAACGTGAAGAATAATGATAACAGATAAGGGAGCTCTTGAATTCCAAAAATACCCGAAAATCCAATCACCCTGCTCTCTTCTAAAAAAAACATTAACAGTGTGGCTGCAATCTGAGCCAAAAATTTACTTTTAGGAGTAATAATCAATAAATCATCCTTAACACCAATCATACAAATAATAATCAACGCCCCTAAAAGAGGAAAAAGCGATTTTGCTTCAATAAAAGCACCGCATATCGATAAGGCCATAGCTATTCCAAAAAAAATACCTACACCGCCTAGAGTAGGCACACTATTAACATGTATCTTTCTTCCGTTCGGTGCATCCATTAAATTTTTAACCTTACTTATGAGTATTATACTGGGAAGTACTAAATAAGTTGCTGAAAAGGCCAATACTAAGGCTAATGTCAAAACAAGCCAAGGAACAATATGATCAAAAGTGTAAAGCTCAAACATGTAACCAACTGATTAATAGCAAACCAAAGATACTATTAAACAGTAAACTAACAATCTCTATTTAAATAAAATAACTATAATATAATCTAATAGTAAAATAACTTTCTCAAATAATAAATACATATTGAGACAAAAAACTACCTTTTATTAGAGTAAATTGACATAATTATGGCAATTCTGCATTAGAAAAGCTTTATTTTGGCAACACAAACCAGAAGAAATCAACAGATACTTAGCTTGCCTAAAATAAAAACACTTCTGTTAGAAAAATTCAGTTATGTCTAAATTAAAGGAATCTAGTCTAAAAAATGAAAAAGTAAGATAATTCTTAATAAAGAATAAAGTTTGGTAAAAAGAAGAAGTACTTTATTAATTTCTCTCTGAAGTAAAAAAATTTACAGAAAACTAGATTGGAGTTATACTTTTAAATTGGTAAAAGAGCTTAAAACCTGTTTCCAACGTAATTTTCGCCTTAAATTACCAAAGCTATAATTTAAACGAAAAAACAGATAATTCAGAGCAGCAATAAATAACAAAAGTAACAACAAACCCCATTCTTCACCAACCTCCGAACTAATGGCTACCATTAATAGAATAAATAATAGATTGCATCCACTAATTATTAAACTGGCCTTTTTATGGCTCATTCCTGTATAATCAATTAGAATATGATGAATATGGTTTCTATCTGGTGAAAATGGAGACCTTTTCTTCGATAACCTCAAAGCAAACACTCTACCAGTATCCAACAAGGGTACAATTAAAATACTAATGGCTATCAAAGGGGCATTTTTTAATAAAAATGGAATTTCAGAATAGGCCATCGGTTTTAACTCTAAAAACTTCATGGTCAACACGCTAATAACAAACCCCACAATTAAAGACCCTGTATCTCCCATAAATATTTTCCTGTCCTTAGAAAAATTAAATCTTAAAAAGGCTACTAATGCACCTATAAGTGTAAAACATAAAAGCGCATAAAACATGGCGTTAGCCAAAAAGAAAATACAAGAAAACGAAGAGAGAACAACAATCCCTACCAGGCCTGCTAATCCATCTATACCATCAATTAAATTGTAGGCATTGATAATGACTATCATAATAAATAGTCCCATTAGTAGATATACAGAATAGGGTATTTCATATACCCCTAGAAACCCATTAAGACTTTTAATCGCAAAAGAAGGGTTCAATAAAATAAAGCCACTGGCAAGAATTTGAGCCCCTAATTTAACACTGGGTTTCAACACAATTAAATCATCTTTCAACCCTATTAAAAACAAAATGGTCAAAGCAGGAATCATGAAAAAAGCCTCGTCGGAAGTGTCAAAAATCCGAAGAACAAACAATCCAAAAATCAAAGTGATATAAAAAGCAACGCCACCTAATGTAGGGGTCTTCTTTTCATGAGAACTACGATCAATAGGATCATCCATTAAGTTTTTATGAGATACCAAATGTATAATTCGTGGTAGCATCATATAGGTAAGAGCAAATGCGCCAACACCCAATAACAATGCATATATCACAATCTGGTTCTCACCCATATGTTTCTCTTTAATTATATAGCTGAGCAATAGTTCTTAAGTAACACTGTGTCACACTATGTCACATTATACTGACCGCTATAACAACTCTTGAGGTTGCTAAATTAACATAATTTTTAACATATAAACCTTCCTAACGCTAAACTTCCTAGAAATAACAATATCTTAATTCTTAATGCTATTAAACACACTATCATTTAATGAAAAATCGAATACCTCTATAACAACTAACCAAAATGTACCTCCATTTAGGGTCGGGGGAATTGACATTTTGATATCAACTTACTAAATAATACTCACGAAAGTAGATATCTCATAATGTAACCAATATTATAACAAGGAACTAGAGCCTATTGCTTAAAGAAAATAGAGACCTTCTTAAAAGTACCCCCTGTCAGATTGAGCGCAGTCGAAATCATTAATTTTCAAAAGAAATAAATCACAACTTGCTTCTCATGGTTTCTTCAAAGAATAATAAACTCTTCCATATACTAACCATGAAGTATCCATTAAGTGTCTATGGAGTACTACGGAGAAACGCTACCACAAAAAAGTAATGTCACTGCAACGCTAGGAAGCCGAAGCAGTCTCTTCTCCATTCAAAGATTTGTTCTGCTCTACCAGCCTATTTATAAACTTTGAAAAGACCATTTAGCTTTAGTTTTTTTCGCTTTTGATTTCCCCTAACCCTAAAGGGTGTCAAAAGCTCAAATAACTAGCTGTTATAAATTAAAATAAATACTGGTTACTTATATTAATGTACTTTAAAGTTCAAACACCTGACCGATTGCACAGATTGAAACAAACAAAATGTCTCTCCCTTTAGGGGCGGGGTAAATGACATTTTGATTCCTACCCCTAAGAATAAGTAAAAGAATATACACTTTTAATAGGCAGACACATTTGACAGCTGTCAAGTCAGAATCACAATGGTCAACGATTTAACGTCTTCACAACTTCATACAAAGCTTACAGCCTACCGCCTAAAGCAAAAAAAGCACCTATAAAGGTGCTTTTTTTTTAAAACTGCCGTTCAGGCAAATCTCTAAACCATTTGTAGACAATATCGCTACTGGGGAACAAAATCACCCAGGCGGTTATAAAAATTATCTTTATGTCTGTTAACATAGAAACATTAGCTTGATACCACTGCTCTACAATACCTTTAAACGGGTAAATTTTATTGGCATAAAAATCCCAAGTGTCCTCTCCCCGTTCCTTAGCCTGTGTGATCAACTCTTCCTCATCACGAAAAATGATGGATCCTATACCGGTCAATCCTGGTTTTACATTGTATATTACTCTTTGCACCTCTTCCGGATAAGTTTCAAAACTAACGGGCATCAGAGGTCTAGGCCCCACAATACTCATATCGCCTTTAAAAATATTGATCAGTTGTGGTAACTCATTAATTTTGCTATGTCGTAAAAAACCGCCCATTGGCGTAATTCTTGGGTCTCTCTTTGTTGTGATAACCCCTCCCTTCATATTCGGACTGTCCTTGAGCATGGTAGCAAACTTCCATATTAGAAATGGCTTATTTTTAAATCCAATTCGTTTTTGTTTATACCAAACATACCCCTCTCCAGTTAACAATAACCCAATAATTATCGGAATTAACAATGGAGATAAAATAATTAGCAATATTCCTGAAATCAGAATATCACATAGTCGTTTAAAGGCTTTATACATAGTTTGAATTAAATTTTTGAATAACCGTTATAGATTATAATTGTTTTTCATTTTGTTTTAGTGAGAAATAATATTTGAGAAACCGTATAAATTGAAATAACGAACTAACTTCAAAACTCCCCCAAGCGTCACTTCGAGTGTCCAGCCGCTGTCTGGATGTATCGAGAAGAAGCGGAATGCCAAACATCCATTCTTTCAAAGTAGAATTGGATAGTTTATTTTATTTCGCAGATTCGCGATTTTGCAAATACCCGAATTCGCGAAAATAATTACATTTTCTGATCCAAACTCTTCCCCGTCTCTATATGCTCAAAATCTGGAAGGTGCTTTTTTAATGCACTTACAATCTTAGCCTTATCATAATCCCCTGAATCCATCAATGTTTTTAACTCTTCAATGGTCGATTCAATATCTCCTAATGCTAACTTTCTTGCATTTTTAACAACCCCCAAGGAGTCGTGAGTTAACATATCTACAACATCACTGTCAGTATAAAACTCTTCATAAAGCTTTTCACCAGAGGTATCCGATTTAAAAAAGAAAACTGGATAAGGATCCTGATCCGTCAGTTTTAAAGCCATTTGCTTAGCCTCAACTTCAGTACTGCACTCTAATATCTGGCGGTTAGAGGCTTTAAAGAAATCCAAAGTAATCTCCTTAAAGTATGCCATTTCTTCCTCCTCTAGTTTAGGGAAATAAATATCTGAAGACTCCCCCAACATACAAGCCAACATGCATATCTGTCCACTTTCTTCTGGCGACACAAAAAAACGCTTTACATCGGCAGGGCAGGATATCGGTTGATTTTTAAACAAGCGCTCTATATACCCAGCCAATAGTGATCCATTGGAAAAAGCCACATTGGCAAATCGAGCGGTTGTAATCTGTAATGTATCAGAATATGCCATGATAGTTTCCTCCATCAACTTCTTACTGGCTCCCATAACGTTTACTGGGTTCGCCGCCTTATCGGTCGACACACAAAAGAAGCGTTCTGGTTTGTGCTCCACCAACAAATCCAAAAATGCTTTAGCTTTAAACACATTATTATCAATCATCGCCTCTATGGAGTACTTATCTTTCTCACTGCGCACATGTTTATGGGCTGCAAAATTGGCTACAATATGGAAAGGGCCTTCAGCCTTGAACATTTTTTCGAACACCGCATCCCCAAAATTCATCGGATAGGTTTTATAATCCTCGGGCATATACATATTGGCATCCGAGCGTAACTGACGAGTCAATTCCGTTAATCCATTCTCGTTGGTATCCACAACGTATAACTTTGAGGGCTTGAACTGAAGAATCGCTCGTATATACGAAGAACCAATAGTTCCAGCGCCACCAATCACCAGCACCGATTTTCCTTGAATACGGTCTGTTAACAGTTCTCTATTTGCTTCTATATCCTTAGCAAACAAACTCTCTTGTCTCTTGGTGATATAGGTATTTATAAAATTTGGTATGTCTATTAAGTTCATTAGTTATTACTTATCGTTTTGAGTATACTAAGCTCCCTTGTAATTGTTTTACAATTGTTTTGGTTTAACAATCAATTTTAATTCTTTTTTATATTGAGCAGATAAATTAAGACAATCGCCAAACCCTATTAATGCCAGATTACAAATTAACCTTGATGTAACTTTAAAAACTCTTTTTCTGGTAGAGGAGAATAAGCTGTAAATACCTTTAAATCGAAATAATCAAAAATTTCTTGAATCCTATTTTTCATCTCTAGATCAAGTGCTTCAAAATTTTTATACAATTGCCCCGTAACGTCACTTTGATAACCAAACCCCTTCCTATTGTTGGTAGAACTTGCCTTTCTAAAATTGATTTTACTTAGTTTCTCTTCATAATTATCTATCTGATAGTTAATAAATAATTTTTCCATCTCCTTTTTAGGATCTATCAATATGTCTGAGTAAAAAATAGTATGAAGGTTGTAATATGCTAACTTATTTAATACTGGAGCATTGTTTATGCACCAAACAGCTATTTCCTTTTCTAATCTTGTTTCTAATTTATCAACATAATCTTTATGTTTAACAAACCTATCATTGTTTAACCAATTTGGTATTTCCATTTCATGGGTATTTACAAGAGATTTGTGATTTACTCTAATTTTTGATAAGCATACATCTATTGGGTGGCGCAATAAAAAAATAGGTGGGTATTTAAAATTGAAATTTTTTAATATATAAGGCACCAATAAATTAGCTCTAACAAACTTGACTAAGACTTGTTTTCCTCTTATTAATTGCGTCAAAGTTAAATACTTCCTATTCCAAAATGCATGTGTTTTAAATTCAAATATGTCCTTAAAAAGTTCTTTATACCGAAAATTTGGATCATTTTCTATTATAAATGGTCTGTTCCCCAAACTGTAATCTTTGGGTACCGCTCCAAGTTCAGGATGCAATGGCTCCCAATTAATGCATAAATCCAAACTGTCCCTCAACATTTCCATTAACCAAGTACTTCCGCCTCTGGCTTCACTAAAAATTACAATACTCTCTGTAGAATTGAACTTTTTTGTTTTTAGAAGAGGTGCAATAACAAAAAGATCATAATTTTTCTTTCCTTTTTTTTTCAAATTTAAACGCCAAGAACTACTATTATTTTTATCCATTCACAATTTTTATTAAAATCTAAAAAAATTAATTGTTTTAGAGCTAGTTAAAATTAAAAGTATTTGATTTTTTATTTTATCACGCGCTCCATAGAAATATTTTCATGAAATATGACATCAGTAAATAAGCATATTTGCATCTAAAAAATTAACGATGTAAAAAACATACATTATTAATAGAAACTCTTGATCGTCATCACAACCGTCTCCATCTCCTCCTGACTTATCCCCGCCGAACTCGGTATACTAATACAGGTATCATATATGGTAGAAGACACATCTGAATCACTGATATAAATATCCTTTTTAAACATCTCCAACTGATTCATCGGCATCCAAAACGGACGCGACTGTACCCCTTTTTCATTCAAATAAGCCAGTAACTCTCGCATACGAGACGTACTAAAGGTAAACAACCAACAGTTTGGATTCACATCAACTGACACCTGCTGAAACTGAATATCTCCAACCCCGGTTAACGCTTTACGGTAAAAAGCATCCATGCGTTGTTTATTTCCCAACAACTTAGGAAAAGTCTCCATCTGCGCCACCCCTATGGCTGCTAACACATTTACCAAACGGTAGTTATAACCAATTTCATCATGAATATAATCCATTGCAGAGGATTTTGCTTGAGTGGTCAAGTGCTTCGCTTTTTTTGCCAATGCTTCATCATCGGTCACAATCACACCGCCACCGCCAGTAGAAATAATCTTATTCCCATTAAAACTGAATACGCCAAACTTACCAAACGTACCGGCATGTTTCTTTTTAAATAAAGATCCAAGGGCTTCAGTACTGTCCTCTACTACTTCTATGTGGTAATGTTTGGCAACTACTGTCAATCGCTCCATATCTCCTATATTCCCAAGAACATGAACCGGCATAATAGCTGCAATTCGTTTATTGGTTGATGCATTAAAAGTATAAGGTTTTCCATCGACTTCCTTAGTATATGTTGAACTAGCCAAAAACTGTTCTAACAAATCTAAATCCATCTGCCAATTCCCAGTATTCACATCCATCAAAATCGGACTAGCTCCAGTATATTTTATGGCGTTTAGGGTAGCAATAAACGTAATATTGGGTGCAATAACATGGTCGTTAGCTGTAACACCTACCAATTGTAAAGCAATGTGCAATCCTACAGTACCGTTCATACAGGCTACACCATGCTTGGCTCCAGCATAATCGGCTACCATTTGTTCAAATTGGTTCACATAGTTACCTGCAGAGGAAATCCAACCAGTGTCCAAACATTCCTTTACATAGGTCCATTCGTTACCTTCGAGTTGTGGTATTGATAATGGTATCATAATAATAAATTATTTATAGAAAAAAAGAAAAACCATCAATTCTGTTTTTTTATTCTCAATTCTTCTATTTTATTTATCAAGCTATCAGCAATAACCTTAATAGCCTCTTGATTAGGATGTCCATTTCTCCAAGAAACGGCATACTTTGAATCATCTATTATATCAACAGCCTGAACTAGAAAACAATTATCGCTTGTTTCCATATTATTGAACATATTGTATTGTTCCCACATTTTAACTTTTTCACCTGCATAAAAGGGTGTATTTATCAATATGATAACGTTCTCAGCTGTAATTGAAGAGAAAAAATCTTTTAATTTCTTTTCCTGTCTTTTATTCTCCATTGGGAATTTATTTGCAGGTGTCCCTGCTAAATGCCTATCTGTAAGAATTAAAGAAGAATATTGTGCAATCTTTTTAAGCAGTAATATAGTTTCTGAATCATTATAAGCTCTATTCATTATTCTCTTTAAGCTATTACCTCTTTCTTTCTTATCAACAACTTTATTCTGAAGTGACACATTTTTATCGTTTAATAGAAGAATACTATCATTTAGCGATACCACATCGCTTATATTATAATAGTAAATAATAAGCTCAGGTTTAATGTCACTTAGTGAATCAAGTATGGGCTTGTGATAATTTAGTTCTGTACCTGCTCTCGATAAGTCAGTGAAATTCCACCCTATTGATTTAAAATAATTTTTGAAAATAACAGGGTAACTTTCCTTCACATAATTGGTACTCGCATAACTGTCTCCAACAAAATAAACATCTTTCGTATTCTTTTCATTAAAGTACGAATGACTCTTATCATTCACTCTCAATTTATTATCATTAACTTTAAGATAGCCTAAAAACTCCATTGATAGAGTAAAAGAAAGGCAAACTAAAACGAAATACTTGATTTTTTTAAACATACGCTCTAAAATTGAAAGTAAATAAACTCAGACTTTGAACTCGAAAAACTAGCTGCGATTATTGCCCCTACCATCAATGGGTAAATAAACTTTTCATATTTCCTTTGCATTAATAAAAAGTCAAACAAAATACAAATAAAAATTACCCACAAAAAATTGTGAAAACTGTCGAATTCGAAATTGATATGCTTAACAATGTATAAAGCTTGAGTAATGTTTTCTGAACGGAAAAAAATCCATGCAAATGTGACAACTAAATAAGTAATCATTATTTGGAATATGCTACTCAACTCAATAAAACCCATACTCTTTAATTCCAATGAATCTACATGCTTTCTATTGGTTCCTAGAATAAATGAAGGAATAAACAAACTTGCGTGAATGAATCCCCAAGCAATAAAAGTCCAATTCGCACCATGCCAAAAACCAGAAACCAAGAAAATAATAAACACATTTAGAACACTCCTATATTTACTAAGACGAGAGCCACCTAATGGAATGTACAAATAATCACGAAACCATGTATTTAGAGAAATATGCCACTTTCTCCAAAACTCTCCAATACTCCTTGAGAAATATGGAAAATCGAAATTTTCCATGAGCTCAAAACCAAAAAGCTTTGAAACCCCTCTCGCTATTTTTGAATACCCACTAAAATCACCATAAATCTGAATAGAAAAGAAAATAGCCCCTAACATCAAAGTGCCTCCTGATACAGATTCATAATTAGAAAATATTTCATCAACTACAGGAGCCAAGGTATCAGCTATAAATATTTTCAAGAAAAACCCATAAATAATAAACTTTATTCCTTCAATAGCTTTTAGGCTATTAAATTTTCGTTTGTTAAGTATTTGAGGCAATAAATGTGTTGCGCGCTCAATTGGTCCAGCCACCAATTGAGGAAAAAAGCTAACAAAAGCCGCAAAAGCAATAACATCCTTTGTAGGCTCCAGTTTTCGTCTATAGACATCAATGGTATAACTCAAAGTCTGAAATGTGTAAAAGCTTATCCCAACTGGTAAAATAATGTTAAGAGTATTGGCGTGGAAATCTAGCCCAAAAAGTGAAAAACTAGCTATAAAGTTTTCTAGAAAGAAATTATAATATTTAAAAAAGCCCAAAAAACCTAAATTCACTAAAATACTAGTCCATAATAAGACCTTTCGTCTAACCAAATTATTTTCTTTGGAAAGCCTTACACCTATACTATAATCCACTAATGTGCTGAACACAATAAGTGACAAAAACCGCCAGTCCCAACAACCATAAAAATAGTAACTCGCGACTACTATTAAAAAATTTTGAAGTTTTAAATTTTTGTTTGCTACAAACCAATAGAGTACAAATACTATTGGTAAAAACAGGGCAAAATCTAATGAGTTAAATAACATGCTATAAAAAGTATTTAAACTATTTTCAATTTATGAGGCTATTTGTTCAATCCCAGAAACTGTCAACTCGTATGGCTTAGGAGGCAAATCCTTAAAAATCTTAAAAACCAAATCTGAATCTGAATTAATTAATGACCATGTTGTTAACATAATAATTTTTAAATCAACCAAAATGGAATTATTTTTATAGTACCATGTTTCAAGCTGCCCTTTATACGGGTAAATGTGTTGGCGGTAATAATCCATTGGATCCTTTCCTAAATCCTTATACATAGAAACCAACTTCTCCTCATCACGAAATACCAATGAGCCTATTCCTGTTACACCAGGAGTATTTTTATAAATAATATTTTGCACATCTGGTGTGTATTTTAAAAAACTTGTTTTTAAAAGCGGACGAGGTCCTACCAAAGACATATCACCTTTAACAACATTAAACAATTGTGGTAGCTCGTTAAATTTAGATATGCGCAACCATTTCCCTATTGGTGTTATTCTAGGATCATTACGCACCGTAATAGTTTTGCCGCCCATATTAGGGCTATTTTTAAGCATGGTTGCAAACTTATAAATGTAAAATGGGTTATTATCTTTACCCATACGTTCCTGAAGGTAAAACACCTCTCCTTCTCCTGTAAACTTGAGCAGTAAAATGATAATTAAAAGAAGGGGGGAAATGACAATTAGAATTACAAGTGGAATGACTATATCCAATATCCTTTTCATAACATCAAAGATGAATTTTGAAATTTATGACTATTTAGAAAAAGGCTCTAATAATAACGACTCTTTCATAACAATTGGACGCTCATCTACATCTCTCAGAAAGATTAACCCCTCTTCAAACTTATATGACATAAAAGTCTTATCTAATGATGAATCTTGATCCAAAAGTCTGATTGTATCCTCACAGAAATTAGCCCCTCCTGCAGAAAAACATTGTGTAAATGCTACATGACGCACATTTATTTCAGTAATTAATGGATTACCATTTATATCCTCTTTCAGATCTACTGTATAAAAACCATGTTTTTTAGTGTTTGTAAGCCCAAAAATAATGTCCATAGCTTTTTTTGACACCTCAAAAGCTCTGGAGTCATTTATTAGCCTACCGAATGATGTGTTACCGGTTATTCCAGATGGACTAACTTTAGCCATGATATAATTAACACGTTCGGCACAAGCAGAACGAATTAATTCACCTTCATAATAGAGCATTTTACATGCTAAATTTCTACCAGGCAAATAATCACTGGCTATAAAATTATCAATATCTTGATTTATTGCAATCCAACGTTCCAGATCAGAAAAATTGTTGATTTTAAAAGATCCCAATCCAGACGAACCAGTAGCAGATCTTATCCAATAAGGATAATTTAAATTAGCTTCAGTATCTTCTTTAAGGCTTGGACTTGTAGCATCAATCAAAACGTAATTAGGAACCAACCCTGTATCTTTTAATGCTTCAGATAAAATACCTTTATCTATCAGATTAGAAGCAGCTTCTAAAGGTGGTATCAATGCTTTACACGGCAAAGTCCCTTCCGCCTGCCTCTTACTCCAAGTAAACACTTCTTGTTCTGGTAGAATTACAGCTATATCAATATTTTCATCCTTTATCAATCGCTCCATCTCCTCCCAATAACCTCTATCTGATGATGGCTTTGTTAAAAAGGATTTATCAAAAATGGATGATTGATAATGCCCAACGGCATATGGTGTTATATCTGTACCGATTAAGTTATACTCAGCATAATTTCCTAATTCCTTCAAAGATCTGGCAAAACTTCTCGGGGTTGGTCCACCAACTCCTGTAATAAGTATATTTAATTTTTTCTTCATATTAATACTTTAAGAGACCTATAAAGTAAATTTTAAAAGGCTAAAATTAAGCCTTCTTATATTCATAAATATAAAGGTTCGACACCTTGATCAATTAGAGGCTGTTAAACTACCTTATGTCTATCTTAATCGTAATCATTCCCCCTAAACCATTATAAGTTACTACTACTTTACAATGAATATTGTTATTCCGCTTGATTTAAAATAGAATATCCACTTTTCTTAAGCTGTAAGTCCTTTTTAAACAACAATACATCAGAAGCTATCATTTCACTAACTAAAGCTGGTAAATCGTATTTAGGTTTCCATCCCAACTTATTTTGAGCCTTTGTAGCATCACCAATTAACAACTCAACTTCTGTAGGCCTGAAATATTTAGGATCAATACTCAGCACCCTTTTACCAAGACTTAATTGACACTCAGATTTTTCAACACCCGTTTTGGAAGTAAATAATTCAAAATCAATTGAATCAACAAATGCTTGCTCATCAACACCACTTCCTTCAAACCTCAATCCGATACCAAGCTCTGCAAATGCCATAATGATAAAGTCTCTAACTTTGGTAGTTTGGCCTGTAGCAATCACAAAATCTTCGGGAGTATCTTGTTGTAGCATACGCCACATCGCTTCCACATAATCTTTGGCATGACCCCAATCACGCTTGGCGTCTAGATTCCCCATAAAGAATTCTTCCTGTAACCCCAAGGCAATCTTAGCTACTGCCCTTGTGATTTTACGAGTCACAAACGTTTCTCCTCGTAATGGCGACTCATGGTTAAATAATATCCCATTACAGGCAAACATATCGTAAGCTTCCCTATAGTTAACAGTAATCCAATACGCATAAAGCTTAGCAACAGCATAGGGAGAGCGTGGGTAAAATGGTGTCGTCTCACTTTGTGGAACAGCTTGCACCAAACCATAAAGTTCAGAAGTCGAGGCTTGATAAATCTTGGTCTTTTTTTCCAAGCCCAAAAGGCGTACAGCTTCCAATATCCTTAAAGTACCAATCCCATCGGCATTAGCAGTATATTCAGGCGTATCAAAAGACACCTTAACATGGCTCATCGCCGCCAAATTATAGATCTCATCAGGTTGGGTTTCTTGAATGATTCTTGTCAGGTTCATAGAATCAGTCAAATCCCCATAATGCAGTTTCAAGCGAACATTATCAGCATGTGGATCTTGGTATAAATGGTCTATTCTATCAGTGTTGAATAAAGAAGAGCGTCGCTTTATTCCATGAACCATATAGCCTTTTTCCAATAATAATTCTGCTAAATAGGCACCATCTTGTCCTGTTATTCCTGTTATTAGAGCAGTTTTCATCTCATCAATATGTTTTTGTTACCCTTGCTTGGCAACATTTTTATTTTACTTATTTATTTTAATGCATCTGTACTATTTCGATGCTTATAATCATTGTTCTCTATCCACTGTTCATCAATTGGTTTTGTAAAATACAACATCAACAAAACCTAAAAAGTGTCTATCTTCTAAACTCTAGAAGCAAAGCGATCTATTTTCTTTACCCAATACTCGTTAAATTCACTTACTATTCCAAACAACATCCCAAATGTATAACAAACTATCATAATTGAATTGTTATAAAAGTGTTTTGTTTTATATAGATGTATAGCAACAGTTTTTATTGACGTTTATCCTAAAAAATGAGTGTTCTGCCTTGTTTTTAAATTCACAAAATAACATTGCAAGTCTAAAGGAGTGATTTTTCACGAAATGAAATGAAGTGTAAAAATAGTATCGAGAACAAGGCCAACTCAAAATTAACCTATCAAATATTTCAATTCCCCCGAAAGCGGAAACCTCATAATGTATCTAACACAACCTTAAGCACACAGCCTATCGCCTAAAGCCTACAGCTTATAGCCAGAATAACAAATAAACGACATTACAACTTTACTTCCTTAAAACTATCCTGATGCGCCAAAAACCACTTGTAGGTTTGTTTAATGCCTTCATCCAATACAATAGAACTTCTCCACCCCTGTTCCTCTAACTTTGATACATCCAATAACTTTCTTGGAGTCCCATCAGGTTTTGAACTATCCCAAATAATTTCGCCTTGGTGATCAACAGCCTTTTGTATTTTCTCTGCCAAGGATTTAATGCTTAAATCCACTCCTGTACCCACATTATAAAGGTAGTCTTCCAAGGTATTCTCCAAAGCAAATACAACCGCTTCGGCTAAATCCTCAACATGTAAAAATTCACGCATTGGAGAACCACTCCCCCATAATTCCACAGCTTGATGACCATTTTCCTTGGCTTCATGAAACTTTCTAATCATGGCCGGTAAAACATGTGATGTTTTTAAATCGAAGTTATCGTATGGGCCATACAAATTTGTTGGCATTAAACTGACATAGTCTTTGCCGTATTGTTTTCTTATAGCCTGACAAGCCTTAACACCTGAAATCTTTGCGATGGCATACCACTCATTAGTTGGTTCCAGACTATCAGTAAGTAAATAGGATTCTTTTAGTGGCTGGGGTGCAAATTTCGGATATATACAGGATGATCCTAAAAAAATAAACTTGTTGACATCACTTTTTAGAGAGCTGTCAATTAAATTATTCTGGATTTGCATGTTCTCCATTAAAAACTGATAAGGATAATCATTATTAGCCAAAATACCTCCCACACGTGCAGCAGCATCAATAATAACATCAGGCTGTTCGCTTCTAAAAAACGTTTCTACTGCCAACTGGTTTCTTAAATCAAGTTCTTTACTCGTCCGACCAATTAAATTGGTATATCCTTTCTTTTCCAGACTACGCCAAATGGCACTACCTACCATACCACAGTGACCTGCTATATATATTTTACTCCAATAGTTAATTTCCATAAATCTGAGTTTTAATAATTGATTTTCAATTAAAAATATTGACTTTAATTACCTTGTTTTAGCTTCATTAGGTTAACTACTTTTTTTCTTTTCCCAGAATCCAACAAGGGAATTTCATCAACATATTTTATTGAAAGTTTTGCATCCTCTCCTAAATAAGACTTAAATTCATTAATCAATTGATCTTGTCTTCTAAATTCACCTTTCAAACTAATTTTCAAAGAATATTTATTAATATCTTCCTGCACAAATTGGTACTGTTCAATTTCTGTATATTGCCACATGTTTTTATAAACTATATAAGATGATATTAATTCTCCCTTGGTGTTGAAAATTTGATCTAGCTTTCTTCCCTCTATTTTGCTTAATACATGATAGTCTTTCCCTTCTATCTTCTTTATTTCAATTTCACCTATGTCTCCAGTGTCATATCGTATAAACGGCATAGCTTCATTATACAAATCAGTAACAACAATCCTACCTAACGAACCATAAGGTAATACTTTGTCTGTTTCAATGTCTAAAATTTCAAAATAATAACTCATTGTATTAATCAGAAAACATTCTCCACTTCCAGGAATTTGCTGTGCCAAAATTCCATTTTCTACATTAGAATATCTTGAATAAATATCACAATTAAACTTTTTCTGCAGCAATCTCTTCGTTTCTAGATCCAAACCTTCAGACATTGTTATTGCCGAATTTATTTTAGCATTAATGGAAATATTTGGATTTTCCATTAACCATTTATACAGTGTTTCAAAAGCTGATACATAACCTAAAAGACTTATGCTGTTTGTATTTCTATTAAGCTTTTTAATTATTTGACCTGCATTTTTCTTTAAGTCTAAAACATCTATTGGAACTACATTCTGTACTTTTTGCAAGAACTTCGTTTTTCTATTATTTCTGCTCCATATTTTAAAATAATATAATTTATTGCCAACATCATATCCTGTTAAATGAGCAAAAAAAATTGTATCGGCTGTATTCCTTAGTTTTTTGTTTTTATTTTGATAACTTTTAAAAGGTGTTCCCGTAGATCCACTCGTAATCGTAGGTATTAACTCATCCAATTTAAATCTATCAGATAAAAACCCAGAGGTATGATCTTTTAAAATGGATTTATTTATAACAGGAAATGATTCTATTCCACTTTGTGGATTTTCACTTTTATAAAAATCTGTTGTATCCTTGGCATGTTTTAAGATATGCAATAAGTGATCATTAGATGTGACATGACCAAATCCCTTTTTAATATCCTCTAAATGTTTTTTTAAAGGCTTCCCCTTAAAAGTATCAATGAATGAAAATGTCCCTTGCCTAAGGCTCTCAAAAAAACTCATAAATTCTAATTACTTTTATTTGCAGCTATAACATCTCCTAATTGATCTGCTGTCATAAATTCAACCTCAGGCCATTTATTTACTATTTTAGTTAGTAACTTCCCCAAAGCGTTTAATCCAATTTTTCTATTCTCCTCTACTATATGACCACTAAAATTTATACGATGAGTACTTACAATTGCCGGACGCCCAAACCTGAAAGCACTTTCAATCTGCTTAAATGAATATTCTACCCAGTCAAATCCTCGATTATTCGTTGGCTCAAATACTACATTACGTACCTGATAAATCATATTTATATGATTTGATTTCCCAGTATAGTTAAATATTTTTTTAAACTTTCCTTTTCCTTGATGTTCTTGTTTTATAAAAGGAGTATCCATATATTCAATACCATTATCTTTTAAATATTGATGAATAATAGGGTGTTCTCTACCGCCTGGCGGGTTAAAGTGAATTGCTCTATAACCATATACTTGCTCAAAAGCATTAAGACCTTCTTCTATTATTTTTTTGAACCTTATATTTTCGTCAAATTCCCAAAATTCAAAGGCAGCCGTATAACCTATAGTAGAATATCCTGTATTAGAAATACTTGTATAAGAATGATTTTTTAAAGAGGTTAATAGTTCAATATCTCGTTTTTGTAATTTCTCTTCAAACACTTTCAGATTAAAATGTTCACGCCCATGAAACTGAGGTTTCAAAAAACCTTCTTTTATTCCTTGTAACCAAAGATTCCAAGTATCTTCGTAAGCTTTTGGGTCTTGAACACTTAATTTTTGATATGTAACAGGTAAAAGCTCATATTCATATTCTTCATAATTGTTTTCTGCCATAGCATCGAAATTTATATTACATGGCATGGCAAAAGGAGTAAAAACCGCATGCCTATCATTTTTATCTCTTACAGAAGACAGGACTTCAAACAAAGCTTCTAAATCTTCTCGAGTTTCTAATGCATCTAATGCATCAAACCTCGTGTGCACTTTAAGACCTGCTTTATCCATTTTTTCACGGGCTATCTTTGAATTTAACCTGACATTCCCATAATCATCCACAGATATTACTACTATTTTACGGTTGGTTCTCCAACCATAAACATTTTTAATATTATTAGTTAAAAATTGCCTCATTCTCATTTAAATATTCTTCAACAAATATATCAGCATTATTCCTTTTAAAGTCCATTGATGCCTTAACTGCATTTGCACTTAGAGTTTGATGTAAATTTGAATTAACAGAAAGCTCTTTGACGAAATTCGCAGCATCTTTCAATTCTGCCTTAGTAAAAAGCTTTGCGTGATTATAATTCTTAGAATAAACACCTAATTGACTATCTTTTGACGCTATATATAATGAAGGGATGCCATAACTCATTAAATTATACGATTTACTGGGCACACTTCCCTTACTTGTTTTTTCATCCAATATAACCACCCCTAAATCTGCTGCAGATAAGGAGTATGGAAACATTTCATCAGATTGAAATGGCAGAAATGTACAATTGGGCAATTGTCGTTCCTTTACCAATTCTTCCAAATACTTTTTTCTAGGACCTCGGCCAATGATTTGAAACATAATTTCAGACTCATCCTTTAATGCTTCGGCAATATCTATTAAAGCTTCAACATTATGAGTTAGCCCAATATTTCCAGAATACTGAACGACGAATTTATTTTCCAAATCATGCAAAGCTATAAACTTATTGACCGACTTTTCAATCTTAGTATTTTCTTGAAATATTGACCATATGGGTTGAATGACTATTTTATTTTTATTCACATACTGTACAAGCAACTCGGCCATTTTTTCACTAATAGTAAATAGTTTATAGGCTTTTCTAAAAGACCTTCTATTTAGCCATGTCCAAGCTTTATAGACAAAATGGCTCTCTTGCATACCTGTAATTTTAAAAACATCGGGATAAACATCCCAAATAACCATACTAAAGCGATGAGGTACTATCAAATTTAGTAGATACCCCATCGGAGGTACTGACACAAAAAATACTTCATGTTTTCTATAACAGGTCATTAGTAACCACCACATCCTAAATAAAGCTAATATATATGAGGATGCTTTTTTCCATGATGGATTTTCTCTCCAAGGATTAATCTTATGAACTTTTACCCCAGAATCAAGTTCCTCTCCCTGAATATGTATTGAACCCGTTATTAAAACAACTTCATCAAACTCCTTTAAAAAAGCATTTGCAAAACCGACAGTCAGATAGTTAGCTGCTTGGTTTAAAATGACAATTTTTCTCTTATCCATTATTTAATAATTCCAAACAAATATTAATGTATTTTCTTGCGCGTTCTTCCGCAGAACTGAATTTGGTTATTTCCAAATCTGCCGCTTTAAGCAGCCCCTCTTTTAGTTCATTATTAGTCATTAAACTTATTATCTGATTGGCAGCATCCTCTGCACTTAATGGATTATAGTAAAGTGCTGCGCTACCACATATAGATTTTGCAAAGCCAAGATTAGTAGTAACAATAGGTCGCTTCATTTTCATGGCTTCAGCATAGGATGCAGAAAAGCATTCTAACAGAGTAGGTAAGAAAATGGCATGACATTCTTTATATAGTTGCGGACAATCTTCGGGCCTTTGTGGCCCTATATTGATTATTGATGACCTTATGCTTTCATTAAAAACATTTTCGAATTGATTTTCAGTTAATGTTGTAACAAACTTTATATCTCCACCATAAGCCTCTAGTAACGGAATAACCTCATTTAATACCTCTATATTTTTATGAGCATAATACGCACTTAAAATTAAAAAACGAAATTCGTTGTTCTTTAATTGAGGGAGAAGCAATTGATCAGATGTAAATTCTGAGTTATTGTAATTATTGCTGTAAGTGTTACTTACAGTATAAACTGGTTTATTTGTTTTTAGCCAATTCTGCAATCTAGAGTTAACATCTTCTGTTTGGACCACATAAGCATCTGCATCCCGTTTGGTAAAATATTTTATCAATTTACCTTTAAATTTCCACTTCAGTCTATTTGACACCCCTATTTTAGAAAAATAAGGAGAGTCCTGATATATATAATGAGGTAAATTATACCCCATTAAATGAGGCCTTTTGGGGCGCCAATATGAAGGTCCTGAAGTTGTAAAAACCACATCTGGATTTTCGTTTAATTCTATCTCTTTTAAAACCTTTGCCTGATCCTCAAAAGACAACACCTTTTCAGCTGGCCTATAAGACAATTGGTAAAACCTAAAATTATCGGGGAATGTCGATTGATCAATCAATCCTCCTATTGTAACACCCAAAACTACTATAAATTCGTGTGAATGATAGGCTTTACACGACTGTATAAAAGACAGAGCTACTTGCACGCCACCTCCTTTATGGGTTGTCGCTGTATTAATAAGTAGTTTCATAAATTAATTAATGAATTTATTGACTTTCCATATAGATCATTCAAACTCATTTCACTGGATTGAAGAAATTTATAAAACTGCATTTCTATTCTGTACTTTTTATCAAACAGTAACTTATGCCACTATTTTGAAAATATAAATCAACAGACTTATGCTTTGATGTATTAATCCTATTCAGGTTAAATTCAGACTTTAACGAATATGAAATATCATTAAATACCTGATTTAAATCTTCTGAAAGGTTCTCAAGCCTGCATATATGATTAACTATGATGGTACCATTATCGTCTGCGATATAATCAATATTCTTTTTATAGTTATAGACTAAAGACCATAATTGGAACGGTGTTAGCTTTGCAAAATAAATAGCCACTTGTGTTTTTAGTGCCTTTAAAAATATTCTTAAATTTGAGTTATAGCTCCATATAGTCCCTTTTGTAAGAGGATCCCCATTGTTAAGAAAAAAATAGGCTGAAACCACTTTTTCATAAGGATGCCTTACAAAACATATTTTTTTATGCTTATTGTAGCATTGGTCCCCAAGCTTTTGCTTTATTTTGTCAGCTGTTGCGTGTTCTGGTATTTTAATAGCCCTATCATCTAAATAGTATGAGTTAATAATTGCACTATGGTCTATTTTTTTTATGCTTTTTTGAAAAGAAGTGGTCCCTGTTTTTGGGTTTGCTATAAAAATAAAATTCCCTGTTTTCGAAAAGAGCATACTTTAACTGTATTAATAATTTGATTGTTTAATTTAAAATGCCTTATAAAATATTTCTTATGCAGATGACTATAAAAGGCTAAAGGTTCCCTTAAAATTTAAACCTCAGTCTTGATCAAAAACTTGCATATACTGCTCTACTGCAGATTTGTCATTAAATATGATTGAACGTTCTTTGGATTTCTCTGCATAATACGCCATTTTACTTTTATCTTCAATAAATACTTGCATGGCACTAGCCAATTGACTAGCATTACGATCAAACATTAATCCTGAATTCCCGTAGTCAACTACCTCTCTACAACCTGGTACATTTGGTGTAATAGTCGGTTTTCCTAAAATTAAAGCTTCGCACAGAACAGTAGGTAATCCTTCCGATTCTGATGACATCACTAAAACATCTGAATGGAGTAACCATGGGTAAGGATTTGGAATAAAACCTTTTAAAAACACACAATCATTTAATTCAGATAATTGTATTTGAGATTCTAATTCCTTCCTTAAAAAACCCTCTCCCAGTATATTTATCCTAAACTTAAACCCTTTATCTTTTAATATTTTTGCAGCACTAATCAACATATCAAAACCTTTAACAGGAATTAAACTGCCTATTGCTATAAAATTCAAAATTTCCCCCTCAACTTTTATAGGAATGTTGCTACTAGATTTTTTTATTATATCTCGAGCATTGATTGGATTGTAAATAACCCTCATGTCTTTATATTCTCCTAGCATTTCCTTAAACTCCAATAACCCCTCATGGGAAACAGAAATAATTGTATCTAATTGTTTTAGTCTTTTTTTTATTACTTTCTTGTATTTTCCTTTTATAAACCTCGACTTATTCGAGTAGGATTTATAGCTGCTATGTATAACAGTAACTCTTTTGTTTATTTTTGCATCGTTATGAAATAAAAATTCAGTGTGGATACTGTCTAGAAAAGAAATCCCTACATCATAATTTCCTTTAATTTTTTTTCCGTGTAGTTTAATTAATAAATTCACTCCAAAACGACGATATAAATACGAAGAGAGTTTCGATAATATAACAGAAGGAAAAATCAAATACTTATTAACTTCTTTTGGAACTTGTGGCCAAAGTTCTCCTTTGTGTTCAACAACAAATAAGTCAACTTCATATTTATTTATGTCAATAAGCTTTAAAAGATTAATGAGTACCCGCTCTGCACCACCTCCTACTAAAGACGGCATAACGATCAATAATTTTCTTCTTTTGAGAGAAGATTCATTTTCAGACTTTTTCATATTTTAAATAAATCATTATCATGAGGTTATTAACTCCAAAACCAAAACACTTTATCCACAATCCTAGACACAGCCAACTGCCTACTACTTAATCTACTACAAGAAAAGCCTAAATTAGAATCTACCTTTATTTGTTGATTTAACCTCATCTTATTTCCCGCAAGCATATGTGGTGCACTGTATGGAGCTTTGCTTTGTAAACCCTCAAAAATTGGATTGATTTTGATTAACTCATCAGGATGTTTTATGTAAACAGCGTACTTGAGTTTATAGTGCTTTACTCCACGACAAAAAAATTCACATAACGTATTATTTAAAATCCAGTCGATTAATGTTTTTTTTGACCCTCGTACAGGAAAGTCCTCCTCAACACCTGCTTCAATATCTTTTTTTGAAGCTTTTTTTGCCGAATTCAAGACCCCTTTAAAATCTCTACAAATATGAATTACCTGAGTGTCGACTATTCTCTTTAGTATGGGAATTCTTCCTGCATTTTTAGAAGAATCTATTATAATATTTGCTCCTGTTACCTTATGAATGGCATAAAACAAGGCTTTTGTTGCTAATAAATATGCCTTAAAATCCTCTCCCGGAAAATAAATATTCTTTAATAATCGAAGTAAGGTCTTATTTCTCTCAAATTTATGTCGTAGTGATTGATACTCTTTGTAGCTAACTTTTCTTTTTCTCTCCCATTCTGCAAAAATGGCTGCCCAAATATCACATTTAGGAATTAAAGTTTTACAGGAACAGTATTCTTCCATTATGGAATCCCTGACAATAAAACTTAGTTCACCGGCACTAAAAATGTCGTTTGAAGCATTTCCGAGCATGATATCTAACAGCGTTGAACCTGAATGACCATTGCCAGCAATATATATAACTTGTAATTCTTTGTTGGAATTCATAATACAAGACGAATCTAACTTTGTAATTCTTTACTTTTTGATATTTCAATATATCGCCCCAGTTCATCAGAGGTCATAAACTCAATATCGGGCCATCTTTTCAACATTTCTTTTAGAAGAGTATTAAATGTTCTTAAATTGTTTCTCCTATTATTTTCTTCCAAACCACCAATAAAATTAAGACGATGTGTCGTTATTATTGCTGGTTTATTCCAAAAAAAAGCATTCTCAATA
Source organism: Mangrovimonas aestuarii (assembly GCF_028767185.1). GTDB lineage: Bacteria > Bacteroidota > Bacteroidia > Flavobacteriales > Flavobacteriaceae > Mangrovimonas_B > Mangrovimonas_B aestuarii. The sequence continues at coordinate 195,680 of NZ_JARACK010000004.1, read as the reverse complement.
TCAGCCAAACAAGATTTTAATGAATTGAACGAGGCTGGGTATTGCGAAGGTTCAAACACACAATTCCTTACAAGGTAAGTTTGCTTGTGTTCGTTTGTTGCTCCTAAATAATGTCGAACCATTTTTCTTTTCTCATGATTATAGACCACTGGAAGTTTCTGGTATTTCATACCCTGTATAAACCGCACTCCTCCTTTATTTAAAACATTTTCAACCTCTTTATCCCATATAAAATTATTGGCAATAAAGGATTCAGATTTATATCCAAATAGTCTCTCAAACAATTCCAACCCTTCCTTAACTGCCTGTGTAATAAATACTCTCCCCTGATCTGAATCAATATCATATGATGCTTGAATATCCCTTGTTGGTTTTGTCTGCATTGGAGGTATAATCCAACATAATTGAATAAAGGATTTCATTGCTATAGGATCTTTATCCTTTAATAACTTAAACCATAACAGTACATTTACATGTTCCCTGCCATGAAATTGGGGGTGAAAAACATTATGACTAATACCCTGCTTCCAAATACCCCATGTATCCTCATTAGGGTAATAACTCTTTAGAGTTTCTGTAAAAGGCTCATAATTATACTTCTCATAATTTGATTTGGCAATTCTTTGAAAATTCGGATTGGCAACAACTGTATTAGCAGTTATTACACCTGGTCTGTTATTTTTATCTTTGTGCTTTAAAAGCACTTCAAACAAAGCCTCTAAATCTGTTGATGAAGCCAAAGTGTCAAACCTGCAGTAAGGATTGTTTTTAATAAAATCAGACTGCTTATATAAATTATTATACGCATCCCTATTTGGCATTCTTATACTCCCCCAATCGTCACTTTCAATAACTACTATTTTGCGTTTAGTTCTCCAACCAGGCATATTTATAAGATTTTGCCTAATTTTAGATTTGAGTTTCATCAATGTCAATTAAAATAAATTTATATGTAATTATTCTAAAAAAGAGATACTTCCTAAGTTTCAAATAAAAAATTATAATGACTATATCCCTAATATTATAACACTCACTTTTTCTTCTCTTTGTTATGGGAATCAAATCCTGTTAAATAAGTCTATTTCTTAGACTAAAGAAACAGAACCTTACTTTAATCAGTTTAAATCATTAATTAATTTAATCCAATTATCTGCTATATGTCTTACTTTATATTTTGAAGGCATCTTTTGAACCTTAGCACTCATTGCTTTGAGCTTTTCCTGATCACTCATTAATTCCTGTAAACTCATAATGTATGATTGTATGTCTTCTTCTTTAATTACTAAGCCCGTTTCTTGATGTTGTATTACATCACTTATAGCTCCAAAAGTATTAAAAGCAACAGGTACTACTCCGTAAGATTGGGCTTCTGGCAATACCATAGGGAACCCTTCAAAATCAGAGGTCATCACAAATAATTTAGCCTTTGCCAAAAATAGTTTCGGGTCTTGAGTACCATGTATGGTTATTCTCTTTAGGCCTCTTTTCTTTATTTCGTCTAATAAAAATTGTTTTGCCGGTCCATCTCCTAAAATATCAAATTGCCAACTTGGATATTTCTGATAAATTCCCTCCCATAAAAGAAGTAATTTTTCAACTCTTTTTTGAGTTATACTTAAACGGCCAACATAAACAATTCTATTCTCTTTTTCATCAAATGATATATTTTCATTTGTTTCAAATGAAGCAGGGTTTGGCATTGCCACTATTTTACTCTCATCAAAATAAGTCAAATAATATTCCAATTCTTTAATATAGCTTTCAGATAACAATGCAAGTTTATCTGATTTATCAATTGCATTTTTAAGCAATTTAGCTTGCTTTTTTTTATTTAAAAACTTTAATACCTCCCAAACCAATCGAAAATCAATAGCATTAAAAATAGATTTTGTATTGGTGTTTCCTAATCTTATATTTCTGTAATTTTTATTTAAACCTATTAAGCAATTATGGTGTACTGTTATTAATCTCACCCCTTTAGGCTTAATCTCATACACAAAATTCATTTTAGCTTTATAAACCCCTGTTTGGTTTATAATAACCTCTATTTTTTTTTCTTTAATGAGATTTTTTGAAAAGCTTATATTCTCTCCAGACCATAGTTGATTTGTATTAGGTAATACAAATTGCTCTGTATTAAATTTAAAATCTGCATCCATTTTCCCAAGAGAAAGATAAAATACCTTTGCCCCTCTTTTAAGAAATTCCTCTGTTAAAATATGGGTTACTCTCTGGACACCTCCTTTTTTAGGTTCAATGGGAAAAGAAGCTATAAATAGTATATTGGTCATAATTTAAATGTTTGCTATCTAATAATGTAAACCTATAAAATGTTAGGCCTCATGTAACATTTCGACCTCAAACATGAGTTTTCCTTTGTCAATAATTAGGTTAATTGGATATTACAATCGAATTGTCATTTTCAATTCAGGCTTTTACTTCTTTTAAACAATGACACACTTTTGGATACTTTTTGAAGTATTCTATCATAACAGGAAAGATAAAAACTCCCTAACTGAATAGTTTAGGGAAGAGTCAAACCAAGGTATGAATGGCAATAAAAACAAATTGATACTTAAAAAATAAATCATTCCCGCTATTTTATATATCACAAATGGAATAAGCAGTATAAAAGACAAAATAAAAGAAAATCTCAATAATTTGGCTTTATGTTTTGCTATAGAAGTAAATCCCCCTCTTTGCCAAACCAGTAAAAAACTTGCCAAAATAAAAAGTCCTGTAATAATGGCTGTCCTGTTCTGTAAAGCAAATAAAAACCATGATGCATTGGAGAGCACTTTGGTAAGTAAACCAATGGAAAACAAATGGCTCTCAAGCAAGTTCATTCTTTTGTATACACCAAAAAAAATCAGGGAAAAAGCCAAGATATTCACACCCCAGTTTTGAACGCCCAATGCAAATAGTTTCAAGTACCAAGTACTGCCCGAATATTGATCTAGATAATAATCAGAGGTTCTTTGTTCTTCTACTTGGTAACTCCTTACCTTATCTGCCCCTACTTCAGTCGTTTGAAGCTGTTTAATTACTGATCCATGGTCAAATATTGTTGTTACAAAAGATAAGCAAAATAAAATAACGTATAGCTTATGCCTAACACCTAGAAACAAAACAATCCATGCAGGAATGGTCATAGCAAAGTACCCAATGTGGATATAAGGTGGTACAAACATTAATAAAAGATACTTTTTCTTTTTAGTTTGGTAATAACTCAAACATGCATAAAAAAGTACCCATCCGCCTGTCCAGGTTCTTATGGAATTAATGCCCTCTAGACCTTTCCACAATAAAAAAACAATTAAAAAAAAATAAAATATTCGACCGTAGTTTCTTCCTTTAGATAATTGGATTAAACGAAAAACTGATCCAGAAAAAAAATAACCATAAATAAAAGCTACAAAAACAAAAAACAACCAAGGAACACCCAAAACTGCCCCTGTTATATACGACAAAAAGTGAATATATAAATCTTCTTGGATATTAATATTCGATTTGAACGAGATAATTTCCCAACATTCAGAAATGAACTTACCTAATGATAAATCCATATAATGAAAATATACATTTTGCCAATGTCGATACCCATCATTACTTTCGGAAATTGTAATTACTGAACCAAAAATTGTTATAAACAAGGTCAACAATTTCCTCTTATAAGAAGAGTCGAAACTGCGTTTCAGCCCATAGACTAAACCTACAACCGGAGAAAAAAGCATCATTAAGGAATTATAGAAAAGAGCTCTATTCATAATGCTTCAATTGTTTTCGAAAGTTATCCACTAGATTTGGATAGTGTAAAGTTCCATATCCAACCTTTACATGCCTTAAACTATTGGCTGAATAGTTATACACACTACCTTCTGTTTCAGAAAAATATTTACAATTATTAAATATTGTTCGTTGAACTTCTCCTGCATTCAATACAAATGCAGTAGGAGTGACGAAAAGTACTCTCAATTTCATCAAATGATTTTTTTTGCTCACTAAGACTCTACTTACTTTTTAATAAAACAGAAAAATTTCTTCGTGTAATTTTTTTCTGTTTTATCACTTTATCTGTAAGTATAGTATCTATTTAAGCTGAATACTTTATCTTTATGTAAAAGTCTAGAAAAGGTCTTGGTGTAACTCCTATAATAAATTGCTTAATACTGTATAGCATTCTATCTACTTTTACTTTTATCTTTTTTGAATCTGCAATTAAAGATGTCATTACCTGAACCTGTTTTGGGGTATACTCAAGTGCGTCTTCAAAATTATCTTGACCTTTATTAAAGCTAATAGGTATATCAATTTTTTCATTCTCTTGTAAAAAGTCGTTCATATTGAGCCATACCCTATTATAGCCTTCTAGATGGTTCGAAATAACCATTCTGTATGCTTTTTCCAATTGCTTATCCTTCTTCTTCTCAGTAATCTCCATGCTTAAAAAAGCTTGGTAAGCCTTTTTTACCAAATAAGGGTCTGCTTTTCTCAACTCTTTTAAAAAATAAAGTTCACTCAGAGTAAGCGAAGGGTTTACAGGTTTTATGTGACTAACTACTGGATTACCTACTTTTAACCAATCATTAAAAAAAACGTTTTCGAGAAAAAGCTTTTCTTTTTTAAACTTTCTAACGGTAATTTTAAGTGACTCTCGTGAAATATTCTCTAAAAATCCTTTTAAATAAATAGGGAGATCATATCCCGTTTTTAACCATTTGTCAATGATTGCTATATTACCGTTTTTGGCTCGATGTTTATAAAGTGATAGGGCTTGATCTATTGGGTCTCTCAATACTAACAGTACCTCTCCAATTTCAAGATTTAAAACCTTACAGCTATTCACAAGTTGTTTTAAAACTTTAGCATCTGAAAGGGATTCTATCAGATTTTCATTTGATATTACGATTTTATCACATGACTTTTCTTTAGCCTTTTTAATATAGTCTAATAATAACTTTTCAAGATTCTCTTTAGGCTTACACAACGTATTTTTAAGCTCCACTCCATTTCCTGCTGATATCTTTCCTGCCAACATTTGCTGTTCGTGTTTTCCTGCTCCAGGAAAGTAATAACCATGAGACTCTAATTGGGTTCTATTCTTCGACAATAAGGTCTGTACATAAGAGCTCCCTGTTTTTTCAGTACCAATGTGCAAATATAATTTCATACTAAAATAAAATTAACCCTTATTTTTATTGTATTTCTTATTGTTGAATTTGTCCCTATAATCACTTCCTCTTAAATAAATTAATAGTTTAACCCTTAAATCCCTTAACCTCTTTGGGGTATTAAACCTAATAAACGCAAGGCACTTATCGTAAAAATTATAATTGTGCTTTCCTTTATTTGAATGTGGAAAATTACTTTGTGGAACAGCACAGTTTAAAAAACCGCATAGCTTTTCCCAACCATCTCCCGCCTTAAAATCCATAATCAACAAGTCATCAGGTCTATCCTTAAAATAATCATAAACATCCTCATAATGTTTTCTATACCTGTCCAGATATAATGCTTCATTCCCGTCTAGAACACCCTTGCCATACAGCCATTCTCTCATTGCTGTATAATCTTTACCAAAATGTTTTTTTGCACTATATAACCACTTATCTTCATCCCTAACCGTTAATATGAATTTACTGTTAGGATAAGCTTTATCCAACTCCTTGTACATAGCCATCCATGGCACATCCTGCAGGGCGTTATACTCCTGGGCTACTAGTATAGAATTTGAAACATTTCCTCTTAACAAGGATTCAGCCAAATCCAAACGTGCACCTACTACTGAGTATCCCAACTTTAAGAGAGCTGCGCCCATTGTTGTTGTTCCTGTTTTATGCCATCCTATGCAGATTATTTTTGGTTGTGTTTTAATCGTCATACATCTTTTTAGTTAAATCCTAGCACTGTTATGCTTGTGAATGGTTGAACAAATATTCAATAGTTGAACCAGAAAAAGCAGCCTCTTCCTTAAGCCTCCATGTTAATTTAAATAGCTCAGGATCTTTACCTTCAATCCATTTTTTTGCTTCTTCATTCATTGGACTTAATAAGCCCAAACGTTGTAATTTATGGGGTTTTGAAGCAGGTAAAGAATTCGTGTTACTCCAAATTTCATTGCACACCTTATCTGTTTTTATCAACTCATAAAACGCATAGTGATAAACCATATATGGCCTGAACTTAATAACTTTAAGCATTAAACGGGTAAACCAAATCCTAGTCCAAGCTGGGCGTCTATTTACTATGCGGTAAATATTTTTTTCAAATTTGGAAGGTTTTTTGTCACTAATATTTCTAAAATTGTTTTCATTCCAATAATCACACAACTTTTTATAAAGCTGTTTTAACAGAATATTATTAGACTTTGATGCTATAAACCAATTTGAAATAATACGATCCCTGCCTGGGTTTTTATATAAAAACAAACCAGACGCCATATGATTATATAACCAGTCGCTTAGTGGTACTTTACAGTATACTGTTGGGTCTATCCAAACTCCTCCATAAGTAATAAGAAGTTGTGTTCTTAATAAATCTGAACGATGTTGGAGAAGCATATTATCTACAACTTCCTCCCTAATAGGAAGGGGCTTCGCATATTCATGAATGTTTTTGGCATCCAATAAATGAATCTCCCAATCGGAATGCAATAGCTTTAATTGCTCAATACAACGCTGCACAACCCAAGGAGCATTTTCAAAACCTTGATGCCAATAAGTCCAAATGATTTTAGGGAGAGTTTCAAAATGTCCCATCCTAGAAAAGTTCATTATTGATTAAAATTACTTTTATTGAGGGATATAAAAATTTGATAATTATAAGAGGCTTGTCTTTCGAATCAAAGAAGCAGGTATTCCCCCAATTATAGAATCACTTGGGAAACTTTTGGTTACTACTGAATTAGCGCCAACAATACAATTATCACCTATAGTTATCCCTTCTTTAATAAATACATTACTCCCAATCCAAACATTATTTCCTATTTTAATATCTGCCTCCAAATGCTTTAAATCTGGGCCTGTGGGTTGTAATAAATCATGAGTAATACTAGATATAGTTACATTGTGGCCTATAGCGCAATTATATCCAATTATAATTTTTGATTGCTTGCCTGTAAGCAACCTTCCACTATTTATATAACTATTTTTATTGATAAAAATATTTCCCGTTAATTTTGTGATTAATGGATTATATAACCTTACGGAACTATCTAGATTATACCTTTTTTTAATATCCTTTTCTAGACTTTTTTCAATCCTTGAAAAAATAAACCTATAAACTGTAAGCAATAAACTCATTATGGAAAACTATAACTGAATCTTTCAATTATATTTAAGTTTTGTTCTCTAACTAAATCCTTAGTTCCTGTATCAAAATAATCAGAAAAATTTTTCTGCTTTCTAACTTTATTTTTTGTGACAGGTAGCTGTAGATTTTCCAATGGAAATTTTTCTTCTAAACTATTTATTCCATCTTGCAAATTTTCGAATCTCAACATAAAATCGATATCAAAGATATTATTAACACTATAAAAAGGCCATAATAACCTATATTTTTCGCGAAGAAATACTTCAAATGAAATACTTGATACTTTTTCATAATTATATTTCGCCATCCATTCATACATAGAAATAGCATGATCCCATGGATTTCTAACTATAGAAATTTTATAATAAGAATTCCATATATCGTCGCCTACGTAATCCTTTATTTGTTGCGCTGTTAAATGCTCTATGTAATTTTGATTTGGACTTTTAAGTTTTTTAACCATATAGTATACATCTCGCATTTCCCATTCCTTAAAAGCCTTAGCTCTCTTGAAGTTTTGAGGTTGCTTAGCGTTGTTTTTCTCCCTTACATTAGGGTCTGGATCATAACCTAAAGGTGTAATAATATCGTCTGGACCACAAATCCGTGACAACAATAATTCTACCGAAGTCCCTGCTGTTTTTTGAGGTTTAATAAAGATAAATTTATGTTTATGGGATACTATCATAAATTAAATTCGTTTTTTAATCAGTTTTGTTAATTCTTGTCTACCAAATAAAAATCCGTTGTGTTTGGTTAATAACAAAAATGTAAAATGAAAACCTATGAAAATTAGGGCATAATAAATAGAATTTAAACCATTAAAAACAAATGCCTTAAATAATATTAAAATAAAGAATGGTAACATTGGGTATAAAAACCCTAAAATCTGCCTTTTGAAACTGAGATTCAAATATTTATCTACCGCCCATGAATAAAGTATAAAACCTAAAAAAGAACCAAAAACAACGGCAGAAGCAAAAATCTTAATTCCAAAAAACAAACCCACTAACATTGGTAACAATAAAACAAGCCTTTGAATTAAACTTAGGTTAAACTTAACCCTGGAATACCCTTTACTTAATAGAGACTTTCCCATTAATGCTCCGTGAGGTGCGAAGAGAGTTCTAAATATTAATATTTGGAACAAAACAATACTTGGGATCCATTTACTCCCTAAAAGGAAGACAATTATCTGATCGCTTAGAAAAAATAGTACTCCTAAAAGTGTAGAAGAAAGAAATGTCGCAAAATCAAATACCTTATAATAGACTCTTTGAAATTGTTCATCATCTTCTTGAATAGAGCTTAGTATAGGAAACATAACCTTTCTTAAACTACTTGAAGAGTAATTGGTAATCTGTGAATTTAATGATTCAGCCCTTGAATAAAAACCTAGTGTTACAGGTGAAAAAACCTTACCAATGAATAAGGTATCTATTTTCAGAAAAACCTGTCTAAGTGCTTGATCAAAAAAAACAAAACTCGAAAAGGATAACAACCCCCTTACACTTTTCCATGAAAATTGTGCCTTTGGAATCCACCCTGTTCCAAACCATAGCATAATAGCCCCAATTAAAGCAGCTGTTATTTGTTGCCAAACCAAACTAAATACACCAAAACCATTAAGCGCACAAACAATTCCAACCACACCACCAAAAAGAGTTGCAAAAATATCTCTTAGAGTTAAAGATTTAAAGCGCAAGCCTCTTGTTAACATTGCAGCATGAACCTTACCCAAAGCCCCTATCGGAGGTATTATAGCCAAATATTTCAATATGCTCACTACTTCTTGGCTGCCAAAAAACCTTCCAAGTACTGGTGACAATAAAAAAATTGATAAGCCTAGTAATAAGCTCAATACTAAATTGGTGTAAAAAATAGAGGAATAGGTTATATCGTCAACTTCTTTTTTTTGTATTAAACCATCCGTAAATCCCACATCAATAAAAACACTACTGATGGTAATAAAAGCTAGCGCCAAACCAACTACCCCAAAATCTTCGGGTATAAGAATTCTTGCAAGTATTATGGAAACGACAAAGGTTGCAATTTGTCGAACAAAAGTACCTGACAAGTCCCAGATTAAACCAGCTTTTGACTTTTGTTTTAAGTTCTTATTTTGTGTTTTCACTGTTTTGTAATTCAAGAGCTATTTTAAAATAAGTCCTATACCATGATATAAATTTATAAACTCCAACTATAAGTGGTACTTTTGGAGTATAGTTGAAATCGACAGTTAATGCTGTTCCATCAGCCCAAGTCTTTTCAACATCACCAGGTTGCATAGGCATCATTAGTTTTTCAGCTGCAATACCCGTTTCTTTTTCAATAGCTTCAATAAAATCCAACAACTTGACAGGTTGATTATTGCCTATATTATAAAGTTTATATGTATTGGCGTTATTTGATGGCCCTAATAAAGTAGCAACTACTCCTTCAATAATATCATCTATATAAGTAAAATCACGAGATAAATTCCCTTCATTAAATACTTTAATAGGCCTATTATTAAGTATTGCATCTGTGAACAAAAACATAGCCATATCGGGTCTCCCCCAAGGTCCATAAACAGTAAAGAATCGAAGCCCTATAGTTTCAATATTATAAAGATGGCTGTAGGTATGAGCCATTAACTCATTGGACTTTTTACTAGCTGCATACAAGCTTATTGGATAATCTACATGCTCACTTTCCTTAAACGGAACTGATTCATTATTACCATATACACTAGAACTACTTGCATATACCAGTTTTTTGACATTATTATGTCTGCAACACTCCAAAACATTTAAAAAGCCTACAATATTACTATCCACATAAGCCTCTGGATTTTCCAATGAATAACGAACCCCTGCTTGAGCAGCTAAATTGCAAACCATATCAAAATTAAAATTCTGAAATAGTCTAGGCAGCTTCTCACGGTCTTCAAGATTCATTCTTATGAACTGTAATTGATCACCGTAAAGAGAACTATTACAAAGTTTATCAAAAATCTCAGCGTCATGCCGATTGATTCCCAATTCGTTAAGCCTGGCAAACTTTAAATTAATATCGTAATAGTCGTTTATATTATCCAGACCTACGACATTATGCCCCAACTCAATTAGTTTATTACATAAGTGGAAGCCAATGAAACCCGCTGCTCCAGTTACTAATATTGTTTTATTTTTAGATGATGTAAAATCCATCAATTATTTATTGTTTTTATTTCCAAATATATTCCTCTTGGTCTCCCTCTATATTTTTCTCTAACAGGGATTTAGTTTAAGCCGCTCTAAGGCAATAAAATTCTCGACTTGCTTCACAAGGTATCTTCAAATAAAAACACATTTTATTAATGCTCGTAGTAAGACTGTACGTATTCTTTTTTGTTCGCTAGATGCGAGCGGATATATAATTGTATTTAACCAGACTCACAGCTTATAGCCTACTGCCCTATTCCATAATACACAAAGCCTATAGCTTCCAATGTTTTCTTGTCCAAGAGGTTTCTCCCATCAAAAACCACTGCTGGTTTACTCATACTATTGTAAATACGTTGCCAGTCGTAAGTTTTAAATTCATCCCATTCGGTAAGTATAGCAATTGCATGAGCTTCTTTACAGACCTCATAAGGATCTGTTAGCGGTGTAAGTAATTCTGCATTAGTTTGCTCACTACGGGTATTCAAATAGTTTAAATCATTGAGCATTTGCTGCCTAGTAACTTTAGGGTCATAAACCGCAATTTGGGCTTGTTCTTCCAGTAAATTGTCAGCCACATAAATAGCGGCAGATTCTCTGGTATCGTTGGTGTCCTTTTTAAAGGCCCAGCCCAAGAAGGCAATCTTCTTACCAGATACAGTATTATATAGCGTCTTTACAATTTTGTGTGCAAAACGACGCTTTTGATGGTCGTTCATGATAACCACTTGCTCCCAATAATGAGCTACAACATCCAAGCCAAGGGATCTGGCTATATATACAAGATTTAAAATATCCTTTTGAAAACAAGAACCTCCAAAACCAACTGAGGCCTTTAAAAATTTAGGGCCAATCCTGCTGTCTGTTCCTATGGCCTTAGCTACCTCATCCACATTGGCTCCCGTAGCTTCACACAGCTCAGATATTGCATTAATAGAAGACACACGTTGTGCCAAAAAGGCATTGGCCGTAAGTTTCGACAATTCAGAAGACCAAAGGTTCGTGGTTAAAATATTTTCCTTAGGCACCCATGAACCATAAATAGCCGCTAAAGCATCAATAGCTGTCTTACTATTTCCTCCAATTAAAACGCGATCAGGACTCAGTAAATCATCTATTGCGGTTCCTTCAGCTAAAAACTCTGGATTGGAAAGAATCTGAAAATTCACTCCATTCCCTGTATTCTCCAAAATACTTTTTATGGCCTGAGCTGTTTTTACGGGTAAAGTAGATTTCTCTACTACAATTTTATCTGATGTAGCAACCTTGGCAATCTGTCTGGCACAAAGTTCAACATACTTTAAATCAGCAGCCATCCCTTTACCAGTTCCATAGGTCTTAGTAGGTGTATTTACAGAAATAAAGATCATATCGGCTTCTGCAATAGCTTCATCCACGTTGGTAGAAAAAAACAAATTTCTACCACGGGCTTCAGATACCACTTGATCCAAACCTGGCTCATAAATAGGAAGCTTACTTAAATCGGCATCATTCCAATCTGTAATACGTTGAGCATTTAAGTCTACCACATGTACCTTAACCTCTGGATTTTTTTGGGCTATTACTGCCATAGTAGGACCTCCTACGTAGCCTGCTCCGATACAGCATATATTTTTGACTTTGCTCATTATTAAATTTTTCTTTTTATTCAACGATTTAGGTTAGAAAACAGTTTAGACTATAGTTATATACTTCTTGTCCTATTACTATGATTATTTCCCAACCATAAAACCAATATTAAATAGTAATGGATATTTAGTTTAAAAAACCTTTGGGAATGTATATTTAAATTCAATTACATTAAGTAGATTCTAAAATTGCACACGATTATAATCATCTTCCAAACGTACAATATCATCCTCTCCGAAATAAGTTCCGGTCTGTACTTCAACAAAAACCACTAGTTCATCAGTTTGGTTTTCTATGCGATGTTTGGTACCCACAGGAATTAAAATGGTCTCACCAGGTTTATAGTTCACCATTTCTCCATCCAAAGTGATGGTCGCTTCACCTTGCACTATAGTCCAAGCTTCAGAGCGTTTATAGTGGTACTGATAACTTAAACGCTGACCAGGTTCAACTTCTATACGCTTTAATTTATAGTTGGGTTCATCATGGAGTACAAAATAACGCCCCCACGGGCGTTCCTCTTTTTCAATATATGTCATATTGCTATTGCTTTTGGACAGTCCTTTTTAATGAAAGGAAAGGCGTTGGTGGACTATTTAATTTATTAATTAATGGAAGACGATGTCGTGTTCTTTGAAATATCCTTTTAAATATTTTTCTAAAAGTATGATTTTTAAAAGATATCTGCCAACGAGAGTGTTCAATAGTTATCTACCTCACAAAAGGTGAAAATTTATCATTAAACAAGACTTGGTATTTATAGCTTAGCGCCTATAGCCTACTGCTTAAAGCTTACAGCCTCGAAACCAAAAACCAATTATTCAACAGCTCTTCCCTGTTATATAACATTGGTTGCTTAGTTTGCCAATCAATTACAGTTGCACCAGAATGTTCACAAATCGCTTGTCCAGCAGCTGTGTCCCATTCCATGGTTGGTGCAAATCGCGGATAACAATCTGCTACGCCTTCGGCTACCATACATAATTTTAAAGAGCTTCCCTTAGACATGGTTTCTATCTCACCATGCTCTTCTTTCAACGTATTGATATAATCTTCCGTTTCCGGAGATAAATGGGATTTACTAGCTACTACCGTAAAACTATTTTTGGCAATATTTAATGGTAGTATCTGAGCCTTAGACAGCAAAACATCTAAATCATCAATCTGTGAAACATTATTTACCTTAAACGCTCCTTCCTCTTTTGTTGAATAATACAACTCATTCTTGGCCGGCACATAAATCACTCCTAAAACAGGCTTTTGATTATCTACCAAGGCAATGTTTACGGTAAACTCACCATTACGCTTGATAAATTCCTTAGTGCCATCTATAGGATCAACAATCCATAAACGCTCCCAAACTTTACGCTCATCATAAGGTAAATGTTTCCCTTCTTCCGATAACACAGGAATAGCCGTTTCTTCCAAATATTCCATGATAATCTTATGGGACGCTAAATCAGCTTTTGTCAAAGGCGAGTCATCAGATTTGAAATCCACTTCAAAATCCTCGTTCTCGTATATGTGCATGATTTTCTCCCCAGCACTTAGGGCTGCCTTGATGGCTATGTTTAGTAAGTTTTTCATTTTCTTGGTTAGTATTTTTTCCCTAGATCAAATGATAAAAGGAAAACAGTGTCCATTATATTTCGGATTTTCCTGCCCTAACCCTAAAGGGTAAAAATCCTCAAATAGTAGTCAATTTTCATAATCATTTAGACACTCTAAATAGAACAGTTTGTTTTTCTTCTGTCTCAGAAATTCTTTTTCACCACCCTTTAGGGAGGGGAGAAGTGAAAAAGAGTTTCACAACTTATGCTTTTATTTCTTCAATTTTTTGCTTCAATTCAAAAACAACTTCATCTAAATTGTCTAAAACATCTTCATTCTTAAACCTAAGGATTCTCAAATCTTGGAACTTAAGCAATTCTTCTCTTTTATTATCTGCCTCATGCTGCTCTTGCGAATTATGGTATCCTCCATCAACCTCAATAACCAATCGTAACTCATGACAATAAAAATCAACTATAAACAAATGAATCGGATGCTGCCTTCTGAATTTATATCCTTCAAACTGTCCATCCTTGAGAATCAACCAAAGTTTATTCTCAGACTCAGTCGTATTTTGTCGTAGCAACTCAGCTTTCCTAAAATTCTCTGCTGGAGCACCCTTAAACATACTTTCGTCATGGTATGGTTGACTTGACTTCAATTAATTATTTTTTAGCAAACTGTTTTTTCACCCTTTAGGGAGGGGAAATAAAAAACAGTTTGTATTATCTATTCACTTCAATACAAAAAATAGTGAAATAAAGTCCGCTTATTAAAACAAAATGCCATTTCTCCCCTTTAGGGTTTCAGGGGGAAAAGAAATTGATTTTCAAATATATTTCTAAACCGCTTTTGGATCCCTTTAGGGTCGGGGAAAAACAGAAAAAATCTTCACACTATTTAAACTATCATCCCCGCAGCAACCGTCTCATTGGTCGCGTCATCAACTAAAATGATACTACCAGTAGTGCGGTTTTCACGGTATGAATCTACCATAAGAGGTTTAGTGGTTCTGATTTTCACTTTGGCTATAGCATTCATCTTCAAATCCTTGTCTTCACTATTACGCTCCAAAGTGTTGATGTCGATATTGTAAACTACTTCTTTTATCATCGCCTTTTGCTCATTCGATGTATGGCGGATGGTATATTTAGCTCTTGGCTTAGCCACATTATTGTGCAACCAACACAACATCACATCCAAGTCCTGAACAGCTTCTGGTTGGTTATTACTGCGAACAATCATATCGCCTCTACTGATGTCAATATCATCTTCCAAAGTCATTGAAATTGACATCGTAGCATATGCTTCTTCCAAGCTTTCATTCAAGGTATCAAGTGACTTAATTTTTGACGTAAATCCTGAAGGTAATACTGTAACCTCATCTCCTACACGGAATACACCACTAGAAATACGACCCGCATAACCACGATAGTCTCTGTGTTGCTCGCTTTGTGGACGCAACACGGTTTGCACTGGGAAACGGGCATCTACTTTATTGATGTCACTGCTAATGTGCATGGTCTCCAAGGTATGTAACAACGGCGCACCTTGATACCAATCCATGTTGGTCGAGCGGTTTACAACGTTGTCTCCTAATAAAGCAGAAATTGGAATAAAGCGTACATCCTTCACCAATAGCTTTGATGAGAACTCTTCGAACTGCTCAATAACATTGTTATAAGCTTCTTCAGAAAAGTCTACCAAATCCATTTTATTGACACATACAATAATGTGCGGAATCTGCAATAAGGATGCGATAAACGCATGACGGCGAGTTTGCTCTATAACCCCATGACGTGCATCCACCAATATAATAGCAGCATTTGCCGTTGACGCTCCAGTAACCATGTTTCTGGTATATTGGATATGTCCAGGAGTATCCGCAATGATAAACTTACGTTTTGGCGTAGTGAAATAGCGATAAGCAACATCGATGGTAATACCTTGTTCACGTTCATCGCGTAATCCATCAGTGAAAAGTGCTAAGTCAACACCTTCGTGTCCTTTCTTTTTACTGGTAGTTTCAATCGCCTCCAGTTGGTCTTCAAAAATTGATTTTGAATCGTATAACAAACGGCCTATCAACGTACTCTTTCCATCGTCCACACTTCCTGCCGTTGTGAATCTTAAAAGTTGATTATTTTCTAACATATTTTTTTCTTTTAAGCTGTAAGCCTTAAGCAGTAAGCTATAGGCTCTATTACGGACTAGTCTTTCAACTTTAGCCCTAAACTGTATAGTTTTTTCTTTATATCGTTTACTTTAGAGTTAAGATTTATATAATTAGTTTCAGTAATATAATCCAAATCTTTACTCAAAATAGTGAAGTATTCTAACTCGTGTGCAGACCCTAAACATATTTGAACAAATCTGTTAAAGTCTTTATCACTTGCTCTCCCACACCCCTCACTAAAATTTGAAGGAATGGAATATGCAGCGCGTTGCATTTGCGAAATCAATTGGTATTTTTCACTATCTGGAAATGCTTTGGTTAATCTATAAACTTCAAGAACCAAATCATGACTTAACTCCCAAACATCATATTTCCTAAAGTTTCTCATCCAATCAAATTATTTCCTAAATAAGCCTAACGCCTATAGCTTATAGCCTAAAGCATTCAATGACAAATCCCAAATCAACTTCACGACTTTACTTCAATTTAGAAATACCCTTGCCTCTTGCGATCCTCCATCGCTGTCTCCGAACGCTTATCGTCACTACGGTTTCCACGCTCGGTTTGACGCATAGCTGAAACTTCATGAGCTATTTTCTCAAGGGTATCAGCATCGGACTCTATACCACCTGTAATAGTGATATCTCCTAGAGTTCTAAATCGGATTTTCTTGGTCAACACTTCTTCTTCATCTTCCAAAATCAAGAACTCAGAGTTCGGAATCCAAGAGTTGTTACGCCATACTACTTCACGCTCGTGTGCAAAGTACAGTGATGGAATAGCTATGTTCTCTCGTTTGATGTAGTTCCAAACATCCATTTCTGTCCAGTTACTTATCGGAAACGCTCTAAAATGCTCACCTTCAAAATGCTTTCCGTTGAATAAGTTCCACAACTCCGGACGTTGGTTTTTAGGATCCCACTGCCCAAAATCGTCACGGTGAGAGAAGAAACGCTCTTTAGCTCTGGCCTTTTCCTCATCACGACGTCCACCACCTATAGCACAGTCAATTTTATTTTCTTCAATGGCATCTAATAAAGTAGTAATCTGAAGCGCATTACGAGTGGCATTCTTTCCTTTTTCTTCGGCTACACGACCTTGATCGATAGACTCCTGAACAGAACCTACAATAAGGTTCACCCCAAGCTCATTAATCAAATCATCCCTAAACTTAATAGTCTCTGGGAAATTGTGTCCTGTATCCACATGCATCAATGCAAATGGAATTTTAGATGGATAAAATGCTTTTTTGGCTAAATGGGTTACAACAATCGAATCCTTCCCTCCTGAAAAGAGGATCACGGGATTATCAAACTGTGCCCATACTTCGCGAAGCACATAAATAGCTTCGCTCTCCAATTCATCCAGATAATTTAAATAATACTTACTCATCGTTAAGCTTCAATTTTGGTGTTATATAGTCAATAATGCGTTGTGATGCACTATTGATAGATTCTTTTTCTGTTAGTATTTCTATATTGGGGTTTTCAGGAGCCTCATAAGGCGCCGAAATCCCCGTCATGTTTTTAATCTCTCCTGCTCGAGCTTTTTTGTAAAGCCCTTTCACATCACGACGCTCGCATTCTTCCACACTGGTATTAACAAATACCTCTACAAAGTTCTCCTCTCCAACTATAGTACGAATGTTTTCTCTATCTTTTTTGTAAGGTGACACAAAAGCAGCCAATACCACTAAGCCCGCATCGACCATTAAATTCGATACTTCTGCAATTCTACGAATATTTTCCGTTCTATCCTCGGAAGAAAAGGTTAAATCACCATTAATTCCTTTCCTAATATTATCGCCATCAAGCGTATATGTTTTTACACCCTGCTCATGCAACTTTTGTTCTACAACATTAGCTATGGTCGATTTTCCAGAACCAGACAAACCAGTAAACCATATCAAAAACGATTTATGACCATTTGCTTTCAAACGATCTATTTTACTAATTTGATAATCGTGTTCAACTATATGCAATGATTTACTCATACTCTTATCGTTTTATAAGTCCGAAGTTAATTTTATACCATGCCCTCTCATGCAAATAATAAAGCACCATTTTGGTAATCACCTCAGTAAGCCCTATTTTTAAGCCAGTGAGAGCATTCCCTGAAATTATATAAGCGATTACCATAGTATCTAGCGTTCCTATACAGCGCCACACAACAGTCTTGACTAAATGACGCTTCTGACTATCCTCTAGCCACTTGGAATTAAACCAAATACGCTCATGAAAATAGTACAGTAACATTTTAGAAAACACCTCTATCCCACCTATTTTCAAACCAGTAAGAGGATCTCCAGTAATAAACCAGGAAAGAACAATGGTATCCAGGGTCCCAACTAGCCTCCAAGTAAGGGTTTTGGCAATATGTCGTTTATGCGATTGGTCTTTCAATATATATATTCGTTGGTTAGTTATCGGCACGGCTTCGCCATTGTTAGCCACAGTTATTGCGCTAACGGTTTGATTTACAACACCTGAAAATTCAACACAACTAATCAGGTTATTTTAAAATTTAGCTCCCAAAACTAAGGGTTATTTATTTAACACCTCAGACTTAATTGTAATTATTTCGTTAACTATTGTCCTATTCCTTTACAGCTCAATTTTCACCACAAACCCAAGGCTCTTCAACATCACCCAACATTGATTTCCAGAAACGTATTTTACGGTTCCCTTTTGAGCTTTAAAACCTATGGCATCCATGTCAATTTCTTCGCCTACTTCAAGTACATCAACTTTTACAGTTCCTGCTTTTTTATCAAGTTCAACCTCCTTTAAGGCCGTAACTTCAACATCCGTGACAACGGCTGGTTTACCCATCCAAAACATATAACGAACTGCTCCGGGCACATCAAAAACCTTAGCGCGTAGTTTGTCATCCAAATTCACTAAAACCATTGAGGGCAACAAAGGCACTTCCACTTTTTTCTTTCTGTCACTCCATTGCCTCATCTCTACTCGAGTAGGACAATAGGCAGTTATCCCCAACTCCTGTAACCGGAGAGCGACCTTCTTTTCGTTTCTGGGTTTTGTATGTAAAACGTACCACGGCATAATCTCACTACATTTAGTCACCTGAACAGTAATGCATTAACTTAACATTCACCAATCAAGTAACAATTCATAACCCTTTTCACATTGGATTATTAACATTGAAATAATTTTTGCAATTTTTTAACAGCATACAAAAATAGAAATATCTTGGAACTATGAAAGCCTTCCACCTACTATAAAAACCATGAAGCAATTTTTGAAGAAATATGTAAGTCAATTAATAATTTTAAGGAAATCTTAAACTGACTTAAACAGAATAAACTGACCACCACTATGTACTATACCTAATAAAGAAACCACCCTCCAAATTATCAAACCACAACTTAATAACCTTACAACTTCACAAAAAAGCCTAAGGCCTGAAGCTTATAGCCTAGATCTTGAAGCCAAAGCATCCCGAATTAACAAATCAAAAATTAACAGCTTTAAAATTATTACAACTTAACGCCCTTACAACGTCACAAAAACTTAAAGCATAGAGCTTAAAGCTTACTGCCTAAAGCATACCGCTTACAGCCCCCAACTAATACCCCGCAAAATTGAAGTTAAGCATCTGCTTGGTCTTACCATACACTTCGGGAAACTGTTGATAAAACTCATTAGGGGTTTCAATAAAGTTTTCGATAATAACAGCCAAAAATTCATATTGGTTGGTATAGGCATAGTTTCTAAAATACTCAGATTTTAACAACTCATCACGTAAATTTTTGTTGTCTGCCAATAAATCAGTCAGTTCGTTGAATGTATCCGAAAAAATGGTAGAACTCACATCTCGCTCCTTTAAACTGTTGAGATGTATGGCATGGGCAAACTCATGGATCCCTAGGTTAAGATTATCGTTTGTAATCTCATACCCCATTAAAAAATGCTCCCACGACATTACCAGCGCCTTTAATCTTGGGTTAAATTCGCCCTTGTGGTAATTAGCGTTTGTTTTAGAATAAAACTCACTTGGATAAATGATAATCCTATCAATCAATCCAATATAAAAATCACGAAACCCAAAAGTCAACATGACTGCCGTAGCCGATATAAGCACCTTCATCTCATCGGTAACATCAAAATCCTTTCTACCTATAAACTGTTTGTCACTAATAAAAGAAGCAACCCTGTGCTCAAAAAAAAGCTGTTGCTTTTTATTCAGCTTACCATAAAAGGAAAAACGCTGTTTTAAAATATCTCTTTGAGGGCGCTTTAACCGTTTTAATACAGGATAAAAATGTGTATACAAAGGCTTTCTCCGCTTGAGCACATACACCATCTCATACATTTTAAAGCTGTAGTAGATAAACATCAATGCAAGCGCAGCGAAAAACACCCCTAAAATAATCTTACTCGCAAAAGAGTATTGGCCCATAACGTTCAGCTGCCACATAAAATGTAAGTCGGTTTTAAAAAGATTCAAGACAATGAATATACAAAAAAGATAGGCTTCTCTTAAATTTTTAAAACCATTTCGACAAACTACAAACGAAGCAATTCACTACCAGCGAACTAAACATTTACTCCACGACTAGACCGTATCAAAGCCGTTCAAATGTGTTATAAACTAAAAACCAGGGGAATCCCAGAAAACCAAAACACTAAAAAACATCAAATTCAATTAAACTCTACCTAGAAACTTCATAAATAAAGTATGGATACTGTATACATAAAGTATAGATAGTGTATAGTAAATGTGAAACAACACCAAATGAAAACAAATATCACAATCCAAAGTAAACATCTCCAAAACAGCTCAAATCACATTGACAACTCAAAATAGAATACAATCTATCTAAGAAAAACCATTATAAAAACAAAAGCAAGCTATGTTTTTAACCTGCCCTTCTTTAACCTTTTACCTAGAATAGTATTGTCCTGCGGACATCCTTAAGCGCTCCACGCTGAAAATCAACAAAATAAAACTCAGCCGCAAAAAACAAAAGCAAGCTATGTTTTTTAGCTTGCTTCGTTTTCAACTTTTTGTTGATTTATTTGTGACCGCGGAAGGATTCGAACCCTCAACCCTCAGAGCCGAAATCTGATATTCTATCCAGTTGAACTACGCGGCCTTTATCTTTAATTAAGATAATTTCTGCTTGACAATAGCCGATATGGTTTTTCCATCAGCTCTACCAGCCAATTCCTTGCTTACAAGCCCCATAACCTTACCCATATCCTTCATTCCTTCAGCACCTGTTTGTTGAATTGTTGCCTCTACCACTTTTTCTATCTCTTCTTCACTCATTGCTTCAGGAAGGAATTGAGAAATTACTTCTGCTTCAGCCAATTCAGGAGCGGCTAAATCCTCACGACCTTGTTCAGTATAAATAGCAGCACTATCTTTACGTTGTTTCACCAATTTTTGCAACAACTTCAGCTCTTGATCTTCAGTCAATTCTTCACTCGCACCACTTTCAGTTTGTGCTAAAAGTATAGCCGATTTCACAGCACGCAACGCTATTAATGCTGCTTGATCTTTAGCCTTCATAGCCTCTTTCATGGCCGTCATAACATCTTGCTGTAAGCCCATAATCTCTTTCTTTTTTTAATTGAGCGAAGATAAAAAGAAAACTCGAAAACCAATAAAAGTTTCCGAGTTTTAAAAAGAAGCAAACACTAAACTTATTATGCTACTAATCTACGTTATCGTGTAAAAACGAATTATTACTTCTAAGCTGAATATCATCATTATCATCTATGCTCACACTGGTTTTAGACATGCTGTTTACTTCAGATGAGTGCTGAACTTCATCTAAATGTACACCATGACGTTTGTAAGCTGGAACCTTTTCAATATCGTCTATTTTGGCATTGTTGAACTTATAATTAAAGTCCTTCATTTTTCTTCTGCGCTCTTCAGCACGCTCTTTCAACAAAGACGAAATTGGGCTGTTCATAGGATCGAAATCTTCCTTATCTGCCTGATTAGTTTCCGGCTCAACTACTTTACGTTCGAACACAATATCCTGATCTGGAATTTCCTCCATAACCTTCGGCTCTTGTTTTGCCTTTGGCTTTGACTCTTCCAATTCATAATCTTCCAAAGCATAACGAACTTCCTTATTTACAGAAGCAACTTTCTTCTCTGGAATCACCTCTATAGGGTCCTTAACAGGCATCTTTTTGATTTCCTCGTTAAGCTCGTGCTTAATAACAGGCTGTGGCTGCTTTGGCTGCACTGGCTCTTGTTTTGAAACAGGAGCAGCAGGTATATCAAAGGTTAATGTAAACTGTTGTTCTCCTTCAATCTCCCTCTCCTCTACTATAGGCTCAGTAGCCTCCCCAACAGGAGTAATCACAAAATCCTCAGTATCGTTAGTATCCAAAACCTCTTCATAAACTACGTTCATGTTTCTGATCATTTCTGTAGTTGGAATGAGATCCATTTCAGGCATTTTCGACTCCTGTTTCGCCTGAGGTTGTGGCGTTGATTTTGATGTAATTTCAAAATCATTATCATCTACCTCATCCAAATCCAAAGTGTGTCTGATAATCGGTTTTGGTTCTGGTTGTTTTTTCATCTCAATAACAGGTTCAATGACTGCTGGAGTTCTCTCTTCGCTCAAATCCTGCTCCATACTCTGCTCGTCTTCCAAGCTATGAACCACCTTCTTAGCTTCTGTATTCGATATCTCGTCCTGTTGCTCGATATTAAAACCTGTAGCTATAATGGTTACAGCGATAGACTCTTCTAATGAATCATCTTCACCTACCCCCATGATGATGTTAGCACCATGACCAGCCTCATTTTGAATATGATCATTGATTTCCCCAATCTCATCAATAGTGATTTCCTGAGTCCCAGAAACGATAAGCAACAATACATTTTTGGCCCCAGAAATCTTATTATCGTTAAGCAATGGAGAATCCAAAGCTTTCATAATGGCATCCTGAGCACGGTTTTGACCTGATGACGTTGATGACCCCATGATAGCCGTTCCACTATTACTCAACACCGTTTTAGCATCACGCAAGTCAATGTTTTGTGTATAGTGATGGGTAATTACTTCCGCAATACCGCGAGCAGCCGTTGCCAATACCTCATCAGCTTTAGAGAACCCAGCTTTAAAACCAAGGTTACCATAAACCTCACGAAGCTTATTGTTATTAATAACAATCAACGAATCGACAACAGAACGTAACTTCTCAATACCCTTTTGAGCTTGTTCGTTACGCATTTTACCTTCAAACTGGAAAGGCATCGTTACAATACCAACAGTAAGAATATCAAGATCCTTAGCCATTTTTGCAATGATAGGTGCAGCTCCGGTACCGGTACCACCACCCATTCCTGCTGTAATGAAAATCATTTTGGTGTTGGTATCCAACATCACTTTAATGTCCTCATAACTTTCTACAGCCGATTGCTCCCCGATTTCAGGGTTAGCACCCGCACCCAATCCTTCCGTTAGGTTAACCCCTAACTGGATTTTATTAGGCACACCACTGTTTTGTAACGCCTGCGCATCGGTGTTACAAATTACAAAGTCTACCCCTTTAATCCCTTGTTGAAACATGTGGTTGATGGCATTACTACCACCTCCTCCAATACCAATAACCTTAATAACATTCGATTGGTTTTTGGGCAAATCAAATGCAATGCTTGTGAATTCGTTGTTGCTGCTCATAAATTCCTGTTTTACTGGTTTATTTTGTCGTCTATTCTGGTTTCCAAATCTATTCTGCGTTGTCTAAAAAATCTTTGACTCTTTCGGTCAGTTTGTCAAGGAATGTTCTACGCTCCTTAACAGGTGGTGTTTGAGGCTGCTCTTCCTGAACTTCTTCCTCGGCTGTAGCAGCACTCTCTGGTTTCTCTTCGGCTTGTTCTTCCTCCATTTCTGCTTCTGCAGCCATCGCTCTTTGGCGCTCCTGACGCTTTAGTCCGTCAAGAACTAAACCTACCGCTGTAGCATAAAGCGGACTGGTAACATCTTCATCACTATCGCCTGCCAAATGCTCATTAGGATATCCTATACGTGTATCCATTCCTGTAATATATTCAACCAATTGCTTTAAATGTTTTAACTGGCTTCCTCCACCTGTTAAAACAATTCCAGCAATTAGCTTTTTCTTTTGCTCTTCGTGTCCGTAGTTTTTGATTTCTACATAAACCTGCTCGATAATCTCTACCACACGAGCATGAATGATTCTCGACAAGTTCTTTAAAGTGATCTCCTTAGGTTCACGACCTCTAAGCCCTGGAATTGAAACTATTTCGTTATCCTTATTCTCTCCAGGCCAAGCAGAACCAAACTTTATCTTCAATAACTCGGCTTGTTTCTCAATGATTGAACAACCCTCTTTTATATCTTCGGTAATCACATTACCTCCAAATGGAATAACTGCAGTATGACGGATAATACCATCTTTAAACACCGCTAAATCGGTAGTACCCCCCCCTATATCAATCAAGGCTACACCAGCCTCTTTTTCTTCTTGGCTTAATACCGCGTTTGCCGATGCTAAAGGCTCTAAAGTGATTCCTTCCAAATTCAAACCTGAACTTTTAACACAACGACCAATATTTCTAATAGAGCTTACCTGTCCCACTACAACATGGAAATTCGCCTCCAAGCGTCCTCCATACATTCCAATAGGCTCCTTAATTTCGGCCTGTCCATCAACCTTGTACTCCTGAGGCAATACATGAATAATCTCTTCCCCCGGTAACATCACCAGTTTGTGCACTTGATTGATCAATCGGTCAATATCCTCATCATCGATTACCACCTCAGAATTAGGACGAGTAATGTAATCACTATGCTGCAAACTACGTATGTGCTGTCCTGCGATACCAACGGTTACTCCTTCAATTTTTATACTCGATGAAGCCTCAGCCTCCTGTATCGCCTGTTGAATAGATTGGATAGTCTGGGTGATGTTATTAACCACACCTCGGTGTACGCCTAAACTTTTAGATCGGCCAATACCCAATATCTCCACCTTGCCGTATTCGTTTTTACGACCAATCATGGCCACAATTTTTGTGGTTCCTATGTCAAGCCCAATAGCGATATTATTATTGTTTTCCATAGTTTATCTTTTGGTGCACACCACTTGATTATCAAACTGCAAATTAATTTTGCTGTATGTTTTTAAGGTTTGCTCCTTATACGCTTTTTGATAAAACGCTTTTAGGTTATTTATTTTTTTATCCAATTGATTGAGTGTTCCTAATTGCACTGAGAACGGACATTGTCTCAATTTGAGACCGATGGTCCAATCTTGATTCTGATGAATCTCAACTACATGTTTTCGCAAAAAGTCGTCATTATAAACTTTATCTGCTATTTTAAAAATGGTTTGCAGTTTATTTTTTTCAACATAACCCGTAACCATTGGCACTCTTGCGGTGTAATTACTGGACAAAGGCATGAATGTACCCTGACTGTCTATGTAATACGATGCATTTGTACTCACCCTTGCAATAGGTTGTTTTTGCTCGACATCTACATTAAGCGTACCATTAACAGTAAGATACACTTGCGCGTCTTTTATGGTAGAATTGGAGTTTAGGGCACTTTCCAGTATATTCAAATCTAAAACATCTTTAGACGCACCCGTAAGCCCTCTTTGATTTTGTATTAACAACTTACTAACAGTCTCAGGCGTAATGAATAAGTTGTTATTTCCCACAAAAGAAACCTGAGGTTTCGATATAGGCCGAGCGACACTTCTTACCGAAGCAAAAACATACAAAAAGATAAGCAACCCAAAAACCAATATCATTTTTATGTAATTCCAATTAATTCGCACGACTCAACAATATATTTTTAATACGTTGCACTTCCATCCCTATATCACCCGCACCGATGCTAAGCACTACATCTGCATCATTACTCAATAGGATATTTTCTAAATCTGATTTAGAAATTAGTTCTTTATTCGGGTTATCTATTTTACCCAATAACCAACTAGAGGTCACACCTTCAATAGGCTCCTCTCGAGCTGGGTAAATATCCATTAACACCACCTGATCAAACTTCGATAGGCTAATAGCAAAATCATCGGCAAAATCCCTTGTTCTACTGAAAAGGTGGGGCTGGAATATCGCAAGGACTTTTTTCCCTGGATACATTTCCCTAACCGCCTGATGGACGGCATTAATTTCTTCCGGATGATGGGCATAATCATCTATATACGCGATAGCGTCTGTTTTTAGATGATAAGTAAACCGTCTTTTAACCCCTTTGTAAGATGCTAGAGCTTTGGCGAGCTGTGGTTGAGGGCACCCATATTCTACAGCCATCGCCAAGGCTACAATAGCATTCGACAAATTATGTCTACCAGGTAGGTTAAATTGTAAATTGTTAAGGGTTGTGTACGGGGTTTTTAAATCGAACACATAAGCCCCATTTTCTATTCTTATATTTTGACTGGAGTAATCCGAATCATCTTCTATACCATAAGTAATCCCTACCATTGGCAAACCGTTTTTCACAAACAGTTTTCCTTCAGGTTTAAGGCGTTTTGTAAATGCAACAAACGACTCCTCTAGTGCCGATGCCTCACCATAAATATCTAAATGATCCGCATCCATAGACGTTATGCACGCCATATCAGGAGACAGAGTTAAAAAGGACCTATCAAACTCATCAGCCTCCACAACAGTAACATCAGAACCTTTCATCAAAAAATTGGATTGATAGTTTTCACTAATTCCACCCAAGAAAGCAGTTACAGGAACATCGCACGAATACATAAGATGCCCCAATATACTCGTAGTTGTTGTTTTACCATGTGTTCCGGCAACCCCTAGACAAAAGGAATTTTCCGTAATCACACCTAATGCTTGCGACCTTTTAATTACTTGAAACCTCTTAGCTTTGAAATAATTTAATTCCGAATGAGAAGCCGCTATAGCAGGTGTATAAACCACTAAAGTATCCTCCTCATTTAAAAATTCAGCAGGAATTAATTCAATATTATCTTCAAAATGAATTTGCACACCAAGAGCCTCCAACGCATCGGTAATCTCTGTTTTGGTTTTATCGTAACCAGCCACTTGCTTGCCATCAGCAAGAAAATAACGTGCCAAGGCACTCATCCCGATACCGCCAATACCAATAAAGTAAACGCTATGTATAGTGTTTAAATTCATTTAATCATTAATTTCTCTACCTCATCAACAATATGATTGGTCGCATTGACCATCGCTAACGCTCTAATATTCTCGCTTAACTGTTTTTGTTTTTCAGGCGAAGCCGAAAGCTGGGAAAACTTATTTTCAAAATCCACTTCCAAATCCTCTTCTTTGATCAACAAAGCCGCCTGATGATCTACTATAGCCATGGCATTTTTGGTTTGATGATCTTCGGCCACATTTGGAGAAGGAATGAATATTACAGGTTTCCCAACAATACATAATTCCGATACCGAACTAGCACCTGCTCTTGAGATAATAAAATCCGCAGCAGCATAGGCTAAATCCATATCGTTTATAAAAGCATGGACTTGTACATTCTTTGTATGCCCGTGAATTTTATAACTATCGTAATACAGCTTACCACATTGCCAGATAATCTGAATATTTCTGGATAGGATATAATCCATTTCCTTTTTCAGGAGCTGATTAATCCTTTTCGCTCCCAAGCTTCCTCCAAGAACCAGTAATGTCTTTTTATCTGTATCAAGACCAAACTTCTTAATAGCTTGTTCTCTTTTTTTATCAATATCCAACAAATCCTGTCTTACAGGATTTCCTGTCTTCACGATTTTATCCTCAGGAAAAAAGCGCTCCAACCCATCATAGGCTACACAAACTTTGTTAGCCTTCTTAGCCAATAGCTTGTTAGTAATCCCAGGAAAGGAATTCTGTTCCTGAATAACACTAGGAATTCCTTTGCGTTCTGCCATATATAGCAACGGCCCACTTGCAAAACCTCCCGTACCTATAACCAGATCAGGTTTGAACTTTTTAAGGATTTTAGCTGACCGAGTCAAACTGCTCATCAACTTAAACGGAAACATCAAATTTTTCAACGTCAATTCCCTTTGGATACCCGAAATCCACAATCCCTCAATATTATACCCAGCTTGCGGCACTTTATCCATCTCCATTTTATCCTTGGCACCAACAAACAAGAACTCCGCATTTGGATAGCGGTTTTTAAGCTCATTGGCAATAGCTATGGCTGGATAAATATGCCCACCTGTACCACCTCCAGATAATATGACTTTATACTTTTTCATTTATATAGTTTCCGAGAGTATCTCCAACGGGTTATCTTCTACACTTTTGCTCTCTTCCTGTTCTTTCACCTCTTCACGCTTTGCGCTTACACTTAGAATAATACCCAGCGCCAAACATGTCATCCAAATAGACGTTCCTCCACTACTAATCAAAGGAAGGGTTTGCCCTGTTACTGGGAACAACTCCACAGCAACAGCCATATTTATAAGCGCCTGAAATACTATTGGCAAGCCAACACCAAGCACTAACAGCTTACCAAAAACCTCATCGGCCTTTTGGGCAGCAATTACAATTCTAAATAGCAACAGAAGATAGAGGAACATAAGAACCATTCCCCCGATCAAACCATACTCTTCAATAATGATGGCAAAAATAAAATCAGAAGCTGATTGTGGCAAGAAATTTTTCTGAACACTTTTACCCGGCCCCACGCCCTGAATACCTCCTGATGCAATTGCTATTTTAGCCTTCTCTATCTGATAATCTTCCTCACTTGTTTCCTCATCAGTAAAACTTTCAACCCTGCTAATCCAGGTATCAACACGGTTAGGCATCGCATTCGGAAAGGCTTTTGCCACCAAAACAAACAGGGTTAACGTCAATAATCCCGCACCAACAATAGCCCCTAAATAACGGATTGGATACCCTCCAAGAAACACCAACGTCAACACCATAACAAACATGATAGCCGCTGTTGAAAAGTTTGCCGGAAGAATCAATGCCAGAACTAAAAACACAGGTGCCCATAGCGGCAAAATGGTTTCTTTAAAAGTAACAACCTTATCTTTTACCTTCGACATATACCTAGCCACATACACCATCAACACCACCGAAGCCAATGTAGAGGTCTGAAACGACATACCTACAATTGGTATTTGAATCCATCTACTGGCATTTGCCCCATCAATAGTTGTCCCTTGCAAAATAGTAACCACCAACAACACCAACACAAAGGGCAACATTAACATAGAAAGACCACGAAAATATCGATATGGAATTTTATGGATCCCGTACATAATCCCGAATCCCATCGATAAATGAAAAAAGTGTTTGACAAAAAAGGTAAATGCACTTCCCCCACCACGAACATTCACTAGGTTACTAGACGCACTGTACACCGGAAGAAATGAGAATATAGCAAGTAATGCCGCTATAGCCCAAATCATTCGATCGCCTTTTATGTTCTTAAACAACTCTTTCACTTAAATAAGTTTTACAGATTCCTTACGGCTTCTTTAAAAAGCCTACCGCGTTCCTCGTAATTCTCAAACAAATCGAAACTTGCACAAGCAGGTGACAACAACACATTATCTCCAGCTTCAGCTAACTTATAAGCCATTTTCACAGCCTCATTCATATCTTGAGTCTCAACAATAACCTCAACCATACCTGAAAAAGTATCCAACAACTTTTTGTTCTCTACTCCCAAACAAATGATTGCTTTTACCTTTTCGTTTACAAAACGAAACAACTCCTGATAGTTATTCCCTTTATCCTGTCCACCAACAATCCAAACTGTTGGCGCATCCATACTTTCTAAAGCATAATATGTTGCATTTACATTAGTTGCTTTAGAATCGTTGATATACTGCACCTTGTTTATCTTAAGAACGTTTTCCAAACGGTGTTCCACACCTTGGAAATTTTCCAAACTTTCTCTTATGGTTTGTTTTCTTATACGTAGCAAATGCGCTACAGTTGAGGCAGCCATTGCATTCTTTACATTATGCTTACCTTCTAAAGCTAGATTTGTTGTTGGCATAGATATTTTGCTATTATCAATTGTTATTACTATTTCTTTATTTTCATTTAAATATGTGCCTTCACTCACTTTTCTTTCCAGAGAAAAAGGTAAAAGCTTAGATTTCACAGGATGCTTTTCAAGCCAATCTGTTACCACAGGATCATCTCCATCATAGATTAAATAATCGTCTGATGTTTGATTCATTGCTATCCTAAATTTAGAAGCAATGTAATTCTCAAACTTATACTCATAGCGATCTAGATGATCTGGCGTGATGTTAGTAATCACAGCGATATGAGGCTTAAATTCGATTATTCCGTCCAACTGAAAACTACTGATCTCCAAAACGTAGTTGGGATAGTTATGTTCCAAAACCTGCTTTGCAAAACTCTCTCCAATATTCCCAGCTAACCCTACACTAAACTCCTGTTTCAGTAGGTGATACGTCCACGATGCTGTAGTTGTTTTACCGTTACTTCCGGTGATCCCAACCAAGGCAGCCTCAGTAAATCGAGCTGTAAACTCCAACTCACTGATTACAGGAATCCCTCTTTCAACAAGCACCTTAATCAACGGTGCTTTATCTGGAATGCCCGGACTTTTCATCACCTCGTCGGTATTGAAAATTTTGGATTCTGTATGAGAACCTTCTTCCCAATCAATGTTATTCTGAATAAGAACGTCTTTATATTTTTGTTTTATCGCTCCCTTATCGGAAACAAAAACATCATAACCTTTAGCTTTTCCCAAAAGCGCTGTTCCTACACCACTTTCACCACCGCCAAGAATGACCAATCGCTTTGATTTCATATCAACCCTATCGAATCTTTAAGGTTACTATTGAAATCACCGCCAGCAAGATTCCAACAATCCAAAAACGGGTTACAATCTTACTTTCGTGATATCCCAACTTCTGATAATGATGATGCAAAGGCGACATCTTAAAAATGCGCCGTCCTTCACCATATTTCTTTTTTGTATACTTAAAGTAGCTCACCTGTAATACCACAGATAAATTCTCAGCTAAGAATATTCCGCATAACACAGGGATTAACCACTCCTTTCTAACAGCGATTGCTATCACAGCTATAATTCCACCAATTGTCAAACTACCGGTATCACCCATGAACACTTGAGCCGGATAAGTATTATACCATAAAAACCCAACCAAGGCCCCAACAAAAGCAGCTATGTAAATGGTTATCTCTTCAACCCTTGGGATGTACATAATATTCAGGTAATCGGAAAAAATAATGTTACCGGACACCCATGCAAAAATCCCAAGCGTCAATACTATTATAGCAGAAGTTCCAGATGCAAGTCCATCTATACCATCCGTAAGGTTGGCTCCATTGGATACAGCCGTAATTATGAAAATCACAATTGGAATAAAAATAATCCAAGCGTAATTTGCTAAATCCGGATGTATCCAGGACACCAACTTGGCATAGTCAAATTCGTTAGCCTTAACAAAAGGTATTGTTGTTTTAGTAGATTTCTCCTCAGGCTTAAACTGCTTCATATGCTGAGCCCCGTCGGTCATCATTACTTGCTCTTGTTGAGCCACCGGCAATTCTTCTTTGATAGTTACTTCAGGATGGAAATACAATGTAGTCCCCACTATTATCCCCAAACCAACCTGACCCATCACTTTGAATTTTCCTTTTAATCCTTCTTTATCGTTCTTAAACTTTTTGATGTAGTCGTCAACAAAACCGATAACTCCCATCCAAATAGTCGTCACAATTAATAGTATGATATAAATATTATCCAGCTTAGAAAATAAGAGCACAGGAATTAAGGTTGCAAGAATAATAATTACTCCACCCATAGTTGGGGTTCCAGCTTTTTCAACCTGACCTTCCAGACCTAAATCACGGATAGTCTCCCCAACTTGTTGACGTTGTAAAAATCTAATAATACGCTTACCGTAAATAGTAGAGATAAGCAAAGACAATATTAACGCCACAGCTGCTCGAAAGGTTATAAACCCAAAAAGCGAAGCCCCTGGAAACTGATAGTGTTTTTCTAAGTATTCAAATAAATAATACAGCATATTATTTCTGTAATTGCTTTAAAAATTCCTGAACAATTTTAAAATCATCAAAATCGAATCGTTCTCCTTTGATTTCCTGATAGGTTTCATGCCCTTTTCCGGCGATCAAAATAATATCCTTTGACTGCGCCAATTGACAAGCAGTTTTAATTGCCTGCCTCCTATCCGTTATCGACAGTATTTTACTTGTATTTTGAGGCTCTACACCAGCTTCAACTTCCGCAATAATCGTATCAGGGTCTTCACTTCTCGGATTATCACTTGTAAAAATCACTTTCGTACTTAAGGCTGATGCAATATGTCCCATTTTAGGGCGCTTGGTTTTATCTCGATCACCACCACAACCAACAACCGTAATCAAACTTTCGTTTTTGGTTCTGATAGCATTAATGGTTTCTAAAACATTCTTAAGAGCATCTGGTGTATGCGCATAGTCTACTATAGCTGTAATCTGATTACCGGAAACCAAATACTGAAAACGTCCACTCACGCTTTCCAACTCACTAATCAGTCGAAGCACCTCAACAGATTCCAGCCCCAACAATTCCGCTGTAGCGTAAATTGCCAAAATATTATAAGCATTAAAGTTTCCGATAAGTTTAGTCCATACTTCATGATCATTTACTTTAAGTAACAAACCACTGAATTGATTCTCTAAGATTGCCGCCTTATAATCTGCATAAGCTTTTAAAGCATAGGTCACCTTCTTGGCCTTAGTATTCTGAAGCATTACTGCTCCATTCTTATCATCGATGTTAACCAAAGCAAAAGCCGACTTTGGCAACTGATCAAAAAATCGCTTTTTAACATCACGGTATTCCGCAAAGGTTTCGTGATAATCCAAATGATCATGGGATAGGTTAGTGAAAATCCCCCCTCCAAAATGCAGCCCTTCTGTTCTGTTTTGATGAATACCATGCGAACTCACCTCCATAAAACAATACTCCACCCCTGCGTCATTCATTAAGTGTAAGTATTTATTAATAGACAGTGAATCTGGTGTTGTATGTGTTGCCTTGTACTCTTCATTATCCACCATAATCTTTACGGTAGATAGCAACCCTACTTTATAACCAGCTTTTTTAAATAAGTTATACAGTAAACTAGCAATTGTTGTTTTTCCGTTAGTACCTGTTACACCTATTAGCTTAAGGTTATCCGATGGCGAACCATAATAGTTAGAAGCCATGATTGCCAAAGCTCGAGAAGAATCTTCCACTTGAACATAAGTCACTCCATTCACCTTACTCTCTGGCATGGCTTCACAAATAACCACCAATGCCCCCTGTGCAACAGCTTTATCAATATATTCATGACCGTCTACAGAATACCCTTTAATTGCCACAAAAACATCATTAAGCGACACTTTTCGAGAATCGAACTCAATGTTGTTTACATGCACGTTTGTGTTTCCAACAACAGCATCTATATTGACTTTATATAATATGTCTTTTAGCTCACTCAAGATATTTGTAATACTACAGTTTGATTTGTTTTTACTTTTTGACCTTTTTCTACCGATTGCTTTTTCACAACCCCAACCCCTTCACACTTCACCTTCAATCCGAGATTTTCAAGAATCGCAACAGCATCCATTACTGGCATCCCAACTACACTAGGCATAATGGTTTTATACTTTTGAGATACCTCATAGTACTCCTGATACCCTTTTTCTGTATTTGCATCAACAACCTCTAAAGACTCCAACTCATCTACAATTGGAGTATCTGTATGGATTTTTTGAGCAATCTTCTTAAATACAGGCCCAGACACATCAGCTCCATAGTACCCGACACTTTTATCTGGCTCATGAATAACTACAATACAAGAGTACTTTGGTTCGTCTGCAGGGAAGAATCCCGCAAAAGATGAGATATAGCTCAACTTATCTTTTTTGGAATAGTTTTTTTGACACGTTCCCGTTTTCCCCGCCATAGAAAAATTAGACGAATATAATCTATGCCCGGTACCATGATCTTTCTCCACCACGTTCTTAAGCAGCTGCTTAACCTTCACAACAGTCTCCCTAGAACATATCTGCGGATTAATCACTTCTTTTTTAAACGGCACCACCACTTTATCAAACTCCCTTACCTCCTTTAAAAACTGAGGCTTCACCATCTCGCCTTCATTTGCAATGGCATTATAGAATGTCAAAGTTTGTAGTGGCGTAAACGACACTCCATACCCATACGCCATCCACTGCAATGCAATACCACTCCAACGTTTTTTATCATCTGGATGAGGAATTACGGGCTCTCCCTCCCCAATTATTGGTAAATCAAGCTGCTGATTAAGATTCATCGCATATAAGTGCTCAACAAACTTTTTGGGGTTCTTCCCGTAAGCCTTATCAATCACCTTAACGATACCGGTATTCGACGACACTTCAAAAGCTTTAGCTACAGAAATTTTTCCGTACCCACCACGCTTAGAATCACGCACTTTTTTCCCGTAAAAAGAAATAACCCCTTTCTCGGTGTCAACAACATCACTAGTATCGACTACCTTATCCTCAATAGCCGCAGTAAGCGCCATCAGTTTAAAAGTTGATCCAGGCTCATGAGTTTCCCCTACAGCATAATTCAGGCGCTCGTAATAACTCCCATTCGTACTACGTCCCAAGTTTGAGATTGCTCTTATTTCACCAGTTTCAACTTCCATAACCACCACACACCCGTGATCAGCTTTATATTTTTCCAATTGTTCCAGCAAAGCATGATGAGCTATATCCTGAATATTCACATCGATAGTAGTGTAAACATCATATCCATCCTGCGGCTCAACCTGATTATAGTCCATAACAGGCTTCCATTGACCCTTACCTATTTTTTGCTTTAAACGCTTACCGTCTTTTCCTCGCAAATACTGAACCCCAAATGCACCATCAATTCCTGGTCGTGTTACGTTCCCTGACTCATCCACACGTTCATAACCTATTGTGCGTTCAGCTATCCCTCCCATCGGGTGTTCTCTTTTGGTAGTTTGCTCTACAATTAAACCACCTTTGTAAGCCCCTAACTCTAACATTGGAAAACTTCTAAAGCGGATATAATCGGAATAACCGAGATTTCTCGCCAAAAGAAAATATCGGTTTTTGTTAGCACGTGCTTTTCTTAATGTTTTTTGATAATAACTTGAAGATTTACCGAAATACACAGACAATGAATCGCTAAACCCTTTTAAATATTTTTCAAACGTTTTATCACTGGGGGTCAAGGCATCAAAACGAATGTCATACTTTGGCACAGAAGCAGCCAAGAGACTCCCATCAACCGCATATACATTTCCGCGATTTGCAGGTATCACCACATTCTTAAGCGTACGCTTTTCAGCCAAATCACGATACTTTTCACCATGAACAAACTGAATAGTGAGCAGCTTGAACACCACAGCAAGCGCGAAGATAAACATACACCCTGCTAAAAAATACACTCGATTTAATATGTTCTTCTCGTTTACTGCCAAGACAAAACCTATTGTTGGGATTTAACTTTAATCTTCTTTGGGGGAATCTCAGACGGCTTCACCCCTTTTAATTCGAGCTTCGCCACTATATTCGATTCCATTTTTATTCTCATAAGCCTTGAACGCCCATCCATAAAAGACGATCGCAGCTCTTTAACTTCATTCCCTAAACGCGCAATTTCATGTACTTTCCTATCCACACTATGTGAACTAGCAATCATTACAATAGCCAAAAAGGACACAAAGAAAATGATGCGCCAGTTTTTAAAGGCATCATCATTAACCAAGAACTTCCCTTTTAATAAACCGTAAACTCCTTGTTTCATAGTTTTTCAGCTATTCTCAACTTTGCACTACGCGCCCTACTGTTTTCTTCAATCTCCTCTTTAGTCGGAACAATCAACCCGCCTACTTTTTTTAATGGCACCTCAAAATTACCGAACATATCACGCTCAGGTTCACCCTCAAACATTCCGTTTCTAATAAAACGCTTCACCAAGCGATCTTCTAAGGAATGATAGGAAATCACACTCAAGCGACCTCCTTTTTTTAACACTTCAGGAACCTGCATCAAAAACTCTTTAAGAACCTCTATCTCCTGATTCACCTCAATGCGTATCGCCTGATAAATCTGAGCCAGCACCTTATTCTCTTTTCTAGGCGGCAAGAACCGCTTCAAAACCTCTTTTAATTGAATAGATGTTAATATTTCACCATTCTGCCTCGCCTCTATTATGGCGCGAGCCATAGCAGGACCCTGACGCAACTCCCCATACTGCCAAAACACTTGACGCAGCTGCTCTTGCTCATATTCATTCACCACATGATACGCCGAAAGCGCACTATCTTGATTCATGCGCATATCCAATTCAGATTCAAATCGTGTTGAGAATCCACGCTCCGCAACATCAAACTGATGAGAAGACACACCAAAATCACCCAAAACACCATCAACTTCACGAACACCATAGAACCTTAAAAACCTTTTTAGGTATCTAAAATTCTCATTAATCAATGTAAAACGCTTATCATCTATTGCATTTTCCAATGCGTCTTTATCTTGATCAAAAGCAAACAACTTACCCTTTTCACCAAGCCTGCTCAATATCTCACGACTATGCCCACCACCTCCAAAGGTCACATCCACATACACACCATCAGGCTTGATATTCAAACCATCAACAGTCTCCATTAACAATACCGGCTTATGATATTCCATAGTCTTCATTATCAAATCCCATTACTTCTTCAGCTAAAGCAGCAAAATCGTCGTCATCGCCAGCGATTTGCTTTTCATAACCATCTTTATCCCAAATCTCAACAATGTTGATTGCCGACGACACCACAATATCTTTTGATATACCCGCAAAAACAACTAAGTCTTTAGGAATCAACAAACGTCCATTCCCATCAACTTCCACTACTTTAACTCCAGCAGTAAACCGACGAATAAAGTCGTTGTTCTTTTTGTTAAACCTATTAAGTTTGTTCATTTTTTGCATAAGGCGCTCCCACTCCTCCATTGGATACAATTCCAAACAAGATTGAAAAACCGAGCGCTTTATCACAAAACCATTTTGCAACATAGGAGTCATCTGCTTTTTGAGCGCAGCAGGCATCATCATCCGCCCTTTAGCGTCTACTTTGCATTCGTATACTCCTATTAATGAGGTCACAAAAAATTGTTTTATTACAAATGGTTTGATTTTCAAATATATTAAAAATTACTCCACATTTTACCACTTTTTACCACTTTGTTGATAAATTCCCCACTGCAATCCACCACTTACAAGACCAACACTACCAGGAAAGCAGATTACAATTCAGTATCAAACACTTATACACAAAACCCGCTAAAAGCGCATTATTGTTAATATCCCAAAGGTCAAGCTTATATTACCTTTTCCTCATCTATGGTTGTAATACAAATGATTTGACTATATTTGTTTTTTAGTGAAACTGACTAATCAACATTGATGACGCATCGTTTAATAAAAGAAAAAGAGTTCAGTTATTTAGAAGTTGGTAAAGGCACCCCAATAATTGTACTTCATGGCTTAATGGGCGGTTTAAGCAATTTCGATGCTGTAACCCAGCACTTCAGCAAAAATGGCTACAGTGTTATTATACCGGAATTACCCATCTACACAATGTCACTTTTAAAAACCAATGTGAAGAGCTTTGCAAAGTACCTTCATGACTTTATTGAGTTTAAAGGGTTTGACGAAGTTATTCTTTTAGGTAATTCACTAGGTGGACATATTGGACTTTACCACACAAAACTGTATCCCAAAAAAGTAAAAGCTCTTATCATTACGGGAAGCTCCGGCCTATACGAAAGCGCCATGGGAAGCGGCTACACAAAAAGAAGCGACTACGAGGTTATTAAGAAAAAAGCTCAGGATGTTTTTTACGATCCAGAAGTTGCTACCAAGGAAATTGTAGATGAAGTTTACGCTACAGTAAATGACAGAAACAAATTGGTAAAAACCCTAGCTATTGCCAAAAGTGCAATCCGTCACAATATGGCCAAGGATCTGCCAAAAATGCACACTCCAACTTGTATTATTTGGGGTAAAAATGATAAAGTTACCCCTCCAGAGGTAGCAGAAGAATTTAACACACTGCTGCCCGATTCCAAGTTATTTTGGATTGATAAGTGTGGGCACGCTGCGATGATGGAGCACCCTGAAGAGTTTAACAGTATTTTAGAACGCTGGCTAAATGAGCGCGGCCTATAAACAAAACCCTATGCAGATTAAATCAGCTGATTTTGTAATGAGTAATTCCGATGTAGCGAAATGCCCAAAGGATTTCTTACCAGAATATGCATTTATTGGACGCAGTAACGTCGGGAAATCATCATTGATAAACATGTTGACCCAGAGAAGAAGTCTTGCAAAAACCTCTGGAAGACCTGGAAAAACTCAATTAATAAACCATTTCATCATTAACAAGAATTGGTATCTGGTTGATTTACCCGGTTATGGCTATGCACGTGTATCTAAATCTGCAAAAAAGACCTTTCAGAAGTTTATCACGTCGTATTTCAGTAAGCGTAAGCAACTAGTATCTGCTTTTGTTTTGGTTGATATTCGTCACGAGCCCCAAACTATAGATTTAGAATTTATGCAATGGCTAGGAGAAAACATGATTCCTTTTTCCATAATTTTCACCAAAGCAGACAAGTTAAAACCAAATGCCATTGAGCGCAATGTAGAGGCTTATAAAAATACACTACTTGAGTTCTGGGAAGAATGCCCACATTACTTTATTACATCTTCAAGCAAAGGCATTGGACGTGACGAAGTACTAGAGTTTATTAACGGTATAAATATTGAACTCAACCAAAAAAAATAGGTTATAAAAAAATACTACCGCTCTTAAAATTCTAACCTTTCACATCTAAAGCATCCCTTAATGCATTTCCTATTAGCATAAAAGCCATTACCAAACTCATAATGCACACACCGGGAATTAAGGCCAAATAAGGTTTGCCGAGTATAATATAATTGTAGTGATCCTTAATCATTGCTCCCCAACTCGCCATTGGTGGCTGCGCTCCGATCCCCAAGAAACTTAATCCACTCTCAATTAAAATTGCAGCAGCAAAATTTGCCGCCGAAATTACGATTACCGGAGCCATTATATTTGGCAAGATATGCTTTGCCACAATTCTGAAGTCATTATAGCCAAGTGCTCTGGCAGCAGTCACATACTGCATTTCCTTAACCCCCATAATTTGACCACGAACAACACGCGCTACTTCTACCCACATCGTTAAACCAACCGCAACAAACACTTGCCAAAATCCTTTTCCTAAAGCAAGTGTTATAGCAATCACCAAAAGCAACGTAGGAATAGACCAAGTTACATTGATAATCCACATAATTAAAACATCAACCTTCCCCCCATAATACCCCGCTAGACTACCTAAAAAAACCCCAATTAACAGTGAGATAAACACCGCTATAAAACCAATGGAAAAGGAAATACGGGAACCTATTAGAATTCTACTCAACAAATCACGGCCATACTTATCTGTGCCGAGAAGAAAAGTTTTTAACTTTATATTATTGATTGGATCACCTGAAAACACCGAAAGACTTAGAGACTTTTTCAACCCTTCAATACCATCTGAAGCATATTCGGTATACTCTAAATTGTCTCCTAAAATTTGATAACCGGCAATAGGGGTTTCAGTACCAACAAATCGCTCCCCAAAAAACAACCTTCCCAACAAAGACTGACTATCTTCCACTCCCGAAGGAATAGTTAACATCTGCACCTCAAACCCTGGTGGTTTTGAATGAATGGATAAATGCATTTGATTGGCATATTGAGAATTGTCTGGCGCCAAAACATACGCAAACAATGATATAAACCCTACCAATACGATAAAACACAAACTAAAAACGCCCCAAAAATTCTTTTTGAATTTTTGGAGCGCAACATACCATAATGAATGTGATGTTTCACTCATCTATATCTGTTACTCTTTTACTGTGGCTACTTTTTTTATTGAATAAGTCATGCGTAAGTCATCCAAAACATTTAAAGCCTCCTCCATATACACATCCTGACTTAAACTCTTATGCCAACGATCACGTTTTTCCTGAAGCACACTATCTTGAGCAAATAGTTCTTTTTCATAAGGCAAAGAATCAAAGGTTAAATCGGTTTGATAGTCTTCAATTTTATCGAAACGCTTTGCCTCTTCTTCATTTTGATCAAGCTCTGCTTTATAGACGCTATAATTTAGCGAGTATTGCTTTTCATCCATTTTAGTCTTAATCCATTTCGCATTCTCTTCAATTAACTTTAGCTGACTGTTATTATTCATACGATCAATACTTTTTTTAATAGTAGCATCATAATCAAAATAGCTATCCCAAATAGCATAATCCACAGATTCGATACTATCCCAAGGTAGAGGATTATCTTGATCTTTTTCTCCAATATCGATAAAACTATATCTGTCCGGCACAATTACATCACTTTTAACACCCTCAAGCTGCGTAGAACCACCATTGATTCTATAGAACTTTTGAGTGGTAAGCTTTAATGCTCCAAGGTCACCATTGGTATTGTTTCTCACCATACGGTTTAGATCCAAAACATTTTGAACAGTTCCTTTTCCATAAGTTTGTTTACTACCAATAATAATAGCACGCTTATAATCCTGCATCGCAGCAGCCAATATCTCTGAAGCCGAAGCAGACAACTCATTAACCAAAATCACTAATGGCCCATCCCAAACAATTGCTTTATCCTTATCTTCAAGCACTTCCTTTGGCTCTCCAGTAGTGCGTACCTGAACAACTGGTCCATCTTTAATGAACAAGCCTGCAATATCCACAACAGTTTGCAGAGATCCTCCTCCGTTGTTTCTAAGATCAAGAACCAACCCTTCCATGCCTTGTTTCTTCAAACGCTCTATCTCTTGTTTAATATCAGAAGCAGCATTACGATTCTTATAATCATCAAAATCTATATAAAACCTAGGCAAGTTAATAACGCCATAATGTTTGTTATTTTTATCAACAATTGATGATTTAGCGTAGGTTTCTTCAAGCTCTACTATATCCCTAGTAATACTAATGTCCTCTACAGATCCGTCAACTTTTTTAACAGTTAGTATAACAGTTGTTCCTTTAGGACCTTTTATCAATTTAATGGCATCATCCAATCGCATACCAACTATGTTCACAGACTCTTTCTCGTCTTCCTGACGTACTTTCATAATGATATCTCCTACTTCAAGTTCTTGACCTCTCCATGCAGGTCCTCCTGAAATTAACTCAACTATTTTAGTATTATCATTTCGTTTCTGTAATCTAGCTCCAATTCCTTCCAATTTTCCCGACATTTGCTGATCGAAACGATCTTTATCTTCTGGAGCAAAATAGAAGGTGTGAGGATCGAACTCTTCAACCACTGAATTAATATAAATAGCAAACCAGTCCTTACGCTGTAAATCATCAACATAGTCATTGTAATACATATCTATGGACTTCAAGGTTTCAGCCCTTGCTTCCTTTTCAATTTCTTCAGAAGTTTTCATTACATAAGAAGCATCCTCGTCAAGTATTTGTTCTTCTTGTGAAACGACATTATCGTAATTGGAAATAGTATTAAACTTTAATTGCTGTCTCCAACGCTCTTTCATTTCCTTTTTACTCTTTGGAAAACTTAGATTATCATAATCTGCATTAAAAGTTTCGTCCTTAGTGAAGTCGAATGGCTGATCTAATATTTCCTTGTAGATTATCTTACTTTCATCAATACGCTCCATTAAACGTTCATGGGTTATATTGAAAAAGGTAATATCAGTTTCCTTTAACTGATCGTCCAACAGGGTTTTGTACTTTTCAAATTCCTTGATATCCGACTCATAAAAATAACGCTTCAAAGGATCAATCTGTTCTAGGTAATGATCGTAAACTTCCTTTGAAAATTCATCATCCATATCTCTCGGATTAAAATGACCTCGTTCCAGAACATAAGTTATAACTTGAACAAGTAATTTATCTTTATCTGGATTGTCAAATGTCTTCGTTGTAAAGCTACAAGAGGCGAACGCCAATAATAGCATTAGGAGAAAAATATTATACTTCCTTTTCATAACTCTTTAGGCATTATTAATTTTTACTAATTTAAGGGAAAAAACTGTGCCATTGAAGCGATTGCAAACTAATTTTTTGTTAAACCCCAATCATCTCTAACACCTTGAAAGTAATGCGATGATTTCTAGGTAAAAATATTTTTTAGCTCAAAAAAATACTTCTATTTATAAATTCACATGCTTCTTCAACTCTGTTGAAAATTTAAGTCAGATTTTTAAATTTTCTTTTTTATGAGAATTATGCACCTTGTCCGACACAAATTGATTAAATCCATCGGAAAATATGTATTTTAGCAAGGAAAATATGATGTTTCCTATGAAAAAACGCCCATTGATATTAGTTACAAACGATGACGGCATTACAGCTCCAGGATTACGAAATCTAATTGACGTGATGAATGAGATTGGAGATGTTGTAGTTGTTGCTCCTGATAGTCCTCAAAGTGCTATGGGGCATGCCATAACCATCAACTCAACGTTATATGTTGAACAAGTAACCATAAATAATGGCCCTCAAAAAGAATACAGTTGTTCTGGTACTCCTGCAGATTGTGTAAAACTGGCTGTAAAAGAAATCTTAAACCGAAAACCCGATTTATGTGTTTCGGGTATAAACCACGGATCAAATTCATCAATCAATGTCATATACTCAGGAACCATGAGTGCCGCTTTGGAAGCTGGCATTGAAGGCATACCTGCCATAGGTTTTTCCCTATTGGATTACAACTGGCATGCCAATTTTGAAACATCAAGAGATATTGTTAAAACCATAACTTTGAACGCCCTTAAACATGGCATTCCCAAAGAAGTGGTTTTAAATGTAAACATCCCTAACTGTAAAGCAGAAAACCTGAAAGGCATAAAAGTATGCCGACAAGCCAAAGCAAATTGGCAAGAGGAGTTCGACAAACGCAAAAACCCTCAAGGCAGGGACTATTATTGGCTAACGGGAAAGTTTGTC
The DNA here is from genome assembly GCF_028767185.1 of Mangrovimonas aestuarii. Lineage (GTDB taxonomy): Bacteria > Bacteroidota > Bacteroidia > Flavobacteriales > Flavobacteriaceae > Mangrovimonas_B > Mangrovimonas_B aestuarii. The sequence goes on along the minus strand of NZ_JARACK010000004.1, from coordinate 152,731 downwards.
AATTTGGACAAAGGAGAGGACACAGACGAATGGGCATTAGAACACAATTATGTCTCTATAGTTCCTGTTCATTTTGATTTTACGGCACATCATGCCATGCAACATATTAACACTTGGAATTTAAATGATTAAGAAAGAGGTAGCCATTGGAATATTCGTTGGGCTTATTGCTAACATTTTAGGACTGATTTTAGCAGCACTAATCCTTGGATCAGGCGAAAGTATAGATGTAACATTACAGCAGGCCAAGGCCGAAGGTTTTTTGACTAAACTGATAAGCTTAGGCGCTATACTCAACCTAATCGCCTTTTTTATCTTTATAAGAAAACGACAGGACTATCGAGCACGAGGTGTTTTATTGGCTACAGTTATGGTTGCCGTGTTCACCTTTATATATAAGTTTTTCTAAAGTCTTATATGAAATATTACATTATAGCAGGAGAAGCATCGGGCGATCTACACGGGTCAAACCTCATGAAAGCATTACAACAAGAAGATGTTAATGCTGAATTCCGTTTTTGGGGAGGGGATTTAATGCAATCAGTAGGCGGCACTTTAGTAAAACATTACAGGGATTTGGCCTTTATGGGATTTGCAGAGGTCTTGATGAACATCAGAACCATTGCCGGAAACCTAAATTTCTGTAAAAAAGATATTGAGGAATACAATCCAGACGTCATTATTTTTATTGACTACCCTGGCTTTAACCTTCGCATTGCAAAATGGGCCAAGGAGAAAGGAATTCCCACCCACTATTACATTTCACCACAAATTTGGGCTTGGAAAGAAGGACGCATCAATGCCATTAAACGCGATGTTGACCAGATGTATGTTATCCTACCATTTGAGAAGGACTTTTACGAAAGTAAACACAACTACCCCGTTCACTTTGTTGGCCATCCATTGATAGATGCCATTTCTAATAGAACTCAAATTGACGAATACGAATTCAGAGCTCAACACGAGCTTAGTGAAAAACCTATTATCGCTATTCTTCCAGGGAGTCGAAAACAAGAAATAAAAAAAATGCTCTCAGTCATGCTAAGTGTCGTTGACCACTACCCAGATTACCAGTTTGTCATCGCAGGAGCACCAAGTCAAGAATACAATTTCTACCAACAGTTTATCACAAACCCTAACATGCATTTTGTTACCAACAGAACTTACGACCTGTTAAGTGTATCTGTTGCGGCATTGGTAACGTCAGGAACAGCTACACTAGAGACTGCTTTGTTTAAAGTTCCAGAAGTGGTTTGCTATAAAGGAAGTTGGTTGTCCTACCAAATAGGCAAACGATTGGTTAAACACATAAAATACATTTCCTTAGTCAACTTAATTATGGACAAGGAAGTTGTTAAGGAACTCATCCAAAATGATTTTACCACAAAACAATTAAGAAAAGAACTCGATAAAATTCTCGAACCCCAAGAGCGTTACAAATTATTTTTAGCCTACTATGAATTGGAAAAAAAGCTAGGAGGAAAAGGCGCCAGTGAAAATACCGCTAAACTAATTTTCAAATCTATAACCTAACCTAAACACATGAAGCGAATTCTACCCCTCATCCTACTTATTGCAATTGGCCTTTCTAGCTGTAGTTCATCAAAACACCAAACAACGTCAAGGGCAGAGCACAGTAAAAACAAAAAATCAAGCTCAAATAATATTTCCCAAAAAGTAGTTACCAATGCCAAAGCCTATGAAGGTGTTAAATACAAAACGGGAGGAACAACAAAAAAAGGGATGGACTGTTCTGGATTAGTTTACACTTCTTTTTTAGAAGCAAACATTAGTCTTCCAAGAGTTTCAAGGGATATGGCCACAAGAGGCTCTAAAATCAGCATAACTGACGTCCGAGAGGGTGATTTACTTTTTTTTAAAACCAGCAAAAAGAAACGCGGCAGCATTAACCATGTTGGACTAGTTGTTACTTCTAGAACAGGTCGCGTGGAGTTTATCCACTCCACAACAAGTAAAGGTGTTATAATTTCCTCTTTAGCTGAACAATATTGGCATTACGCTTTTGTTGAAGCACGCAGAGTTTTGTAAAATTTCATTAACTTAAAGGGGTGAAATCCCTCAACACCCCCATAATATTTCTCACTACCGGAACTATTGGTGGTATTTTAACAGCCCATTACCTTAGTATCGATATTAAGGTAATCATTAGCTGCTGTATTCTTTTTTTGGGACTTAGCGCTTTACTACTTCACATTTTTAGACAACGATTTAAGCCCCAGCCATATTTTAGCATTACAATGCTGATCACAGCCTTTACCATTGGCATATTAAGCTATCAACTTCACTCTCCCAAACTAAAAAACTCTCATTATACCCACCATAACATTGAAAACCAAGAGGGTTACATTCAATTAAGAGTTAGAAAAATATTAAAGAGCAGTTCGTACTACAACAAATATGTTGTCGACATTCTAAAACTAAATAACACTGTAGTATCAGGAAATGCTCTTCTCAACTTCAAAAAAGATTCTTTATACAAAATTATAAGAGTTGATGATCTATTTATCACCAAAGCAAAACTACATGAGATACGCCCCCCACTAAACCCTGGTCAGTTTAATTATAAAGCGTATTTAGAACGACAGTATCTCTACCACCAAATCTATTCAAACAGGAATGAATTAATTCCCTTAAAAAATCAATCAAATACTTTGCTGGGTTATGCCGACAAATTAAGATCTCATATTAATGAAAGTCTGGACAATTATAACTTTTCAACAGATGAAGGGTCTGTAATTAATGCGCTGTTACTTGGGCAACGGCAAGATTTAAATGATGACATTTACAAAAGCTATGTTAACGCTGGAGCTGTTCATATACTAGCCATATCAGGACTACATATAGGGATTGTCACCATGTTGCTACTATTTATATTTAAACCTTTAGAACACTTAAAAAATGGGAAAACAATCAAGTCGATTGTAGTTATTATTTTAATTTGGGTATTTGCTGTAATAACCGGCCTGTCTGCATCGGTATGTCGTGCCACTACAATGTTTACTTTGGTGACTATTGGAATGGGACTGAAGCACCCAACAAACATTTTCAATACGCTAGTACTTTCTGCCTTTATAATCTTATTGGCTCATCCCATGATTTTATTTGATGTAGGTTTTCAACTGAGCTATTGCGCTGTGTTCTCCATAGTGGGTTTCCATAAGCTTTTTAGTAATCTATATTCATCAGCCCATTTTTTAATCAGAAAACTTTTGGACATACTCTCCGTTAGTATTTCCGCTCAACTAGGAGTGCTGCCCTTGAGTTTATTCTATTTTCATAAAGTAGCAGGTTTGTTCTGGTTATCTAATTTGATAATTATCCCTTTTATCACTTTCATTTTGGGATTTGGAATACTGGTACTCACCCTTGCCTCACTCAACTTGTTACCTCAATTTATGGCTGACATTTTAGGGTTCTTCATTGACACCATGAATAAGTCCGTAGCATGGATTGCTAGTCATAACACCTTTGTAATTTCAGAGATTTCAATAAACCTGTTTCAGGTTTTCATTGGGTATTTAATACTTCTCAGCATTTATAATCTAATTAAAAAGAAACGCTCAAGCAGTGTTTTGGTTTTATTATCAGTACTTCTGATTTTTCAAACGAGTTTAATCGCTTCTGAGTATAACACTTCCAACAACAAGCTAATTATTTTCCATAGATCCAAACAAACATTAATAGGGATTCAGCAAGGACATAAATTAAATATTGCATATAACACCAGACTGGAAACAACCTGTATTAACACAACACTAAACAACTATAAAACATCAGAAAAAATTAAAGAGGAGGAATCTGAACCTATGAAAAACATTTATACTATTAATGGAAAAACACTTATGGTTATAGATAGCCTTGGAGCCTATCAAGTAAAGCAATTTCATCCTGACTATATTCTGCTTAGCTACTCCCCAAAAATCAATTTAAACCGTCTTATTGAAGCACTAAAGCCAAAAGTGATTATTGCAGATGGGAGCAATTATACAAACTATGTAAGTCGTTGGCACAATACTTGTAAAAAGCAAAAACTCCCTTTCCACCATACTGGAAAAAAGGGAGCTTTCATCATTGAATAGACCTAAAAGGCCTAATAACAATTAACACTAATTTGTAAACTCGTTTTTAAACGACTTGTAATATTCATTAAATTCCTCTTGGGATGTCATACCCTTATGATCATTGTTCTTGAACATTTTAAGATATAACTCCAATTGTTGTGGAGTTTTATAACCTCTTAAGGGCACTAACAAAGTCCCTTCTTCATCTAGAAAGACAATCGTTGGGTAAGCCGTTATTTGGAAATAACGAGCCAACTGATGGGCCGAATTTCTCGTTCTGGCTCTCGCTGGGTCATATTCAGGGTTTGTATAAGTATTCCCTTTAAAAGTAACTGTATCATCTCCCTCGGCATTAAACTTCACGGCATAGTAGTTATTATTTACATACTCTACTACATCTTTATTATGAAACGTGTTTTTGTCCAACATTTTACATGGCCCACACCAACTGGTGTACATATCTATCATAATCTTTCTAGGCTCTTTTTCCTGTAATTCCATGGCCTTGTCAAGAGACACCCAATTAATCTCCTGGGCAACACTAAACTGGACAAAACAAAACAAGAAAAAAACACTCAACAACTGTTTCATACATCTTTTAATTTAGAAGGGCATAAAACAAAATAACGCGTTCTGCTTCAATTTGTTTTATGCCCTTAAAAGTTACAAAAGTTTTCCTAAAAACTATTTTACTCCGTGCATTAATTTTTTTAACACTGGATTAAGTGCTAACACTATTAAACCAGCAATAACAGGCACAATAGTAAAAATAAGGAAAAACGTAGATAGGTTATATTCTTTTGTAATATTCTCAATTTGTCCACCAATTACAGCAGCCAATTTATTACCAATAGCAATAGCCAAATACCACATACCAAACATTAACGCAATCATTCTGGCCGGCACTAACTTACTAACGTATGATAATCCTACTGGAGATAAACAAAGTTCCCCTAGGGTATGGAACAAATAAGCTAAAATAAGCCATACCATACTCACTTTCATACCATCTTGAATACCATGCGAACCAAAGGCCAATAACCCAAAACCTACAGCCATAATAATTAATCCAAGAGCATACTTAGTTGCGGCACTTGGATTATACTTACTCTCCCACCATTTAGAGAAGAAAGAAGCAAATACAATAATAAAAAACGAGTTTAGTATACTGAACCACGAAACCGTGATTTCAACTTCGTTACTCTTTATTTCGGAAACCTTTGCTTTTACCACTCCATTATCACGATTTAAAGATTGACCATATTCCCTAGCCTTCTCTAATCTATTTGGTGTAAGATATCCGAAGGATGTCTTATCGTTATCTGTATTGGTTATATTTATTTCCTGCCCTACTTCAAAGTTCTTAGGTTCTGCTATACGAGCGGTGCGTTCCACTATTGTTTCAATACCAGTTAGCTCCATGTTTTCTGTTACAGGAAAATAGTCAAAAAGAGCATTTCCGGCTTCATCTACCATAGGATTACCCTGTTCGTCTAAACTCGGGGTTTGAACTGCACTATAAGTAACATTATATGCCTTAGTAATAAAATCTCGGTTTAACATCCAACCAACAATTCCCCACATAAAAGCAAAACATACCACTAATACTATATTAGAACCAGGAATTTTGTTGTAAGTCTTTTTCCATAACAGGTACAATACCCATGAAATTATTGCCAATGGAATTACAGTAAGTAATGCATTAACAATATTATAGGTTATCGCAGCATTACCACTTAATAAACGATCTACATTATCACGTGCAAAAAGAATCAAAGAAGAAGCTCCTTGCTCAAAACTCATCCAGAAGAATACTGTAAAGAAAGCAAATATGATAAAGGCAATCATCCTGTCTCGAATAACTTTGGTATAACGCGATATACGACTAATCACCAAAAACAGGAACAATACCAATCCGAAAATAACTGCTACATATTGACCGTCTAGATTCCCCATCTTCAACCATGCGAACATATCGATGTTTGCAATTTTAGACATCGGGTCGTTAATAGCATACCCTAAACCAATAATAGCACTTAATGCTATCAATATTTTATCTAAAGACGTAAACGGATTACGTTTCTCAGTATCTTCATCATCAGAACCAACTTCTTTTTGTTGTGTTGCTGCTATTTCATCTTTTTCCGGCACACCACCAATCTTTCCAAATAAAGGCTTAGACAACCAAAACTGAAGGGTTCCCAATAACATAAAAATACCTGCCAAACCGAATCCCCATGACCAACCAATACGTTCTGCCAAATAACCACATAACATCATACCAAAGAAGGCTCCTGCATTTACGCCCATATAGAAAATGGTATAAGCCCCATCCTTCTTTTCTGGATTCTCTTTATACATTTCAGAAATGATTGATGTGATATTAGGCTTAAAGAACCCTGTTCCTAGCACAAGTAACCCAAGTCCTAAATAAAGTGAAAACTCAGTTTCCAGGGCCATAGAAGCATGTCCAAGGGTCATAATAATTGCTCCTATAATTACGGCCCAACGGTAACCAGTTATTCTATCTGCAATAACCCCTCCAAGAATTGGGGTGATATAAAGAAGCATAGCATAAGTACCGAATAATGCACCTGCGTTTTCAGCCGTCCATTCCCATCCAGGATTGTAACCTATAACGGCCATGGTTAAAAAGTTCACCAATAACACACGCATTCCATAGAATGAAAAGCGCTCCCACATCTCGGTAAAAAACAATACAAACAACCCCCCAGGGTGCCCTAATACTTTATCTTTAAACAGGTTTTGAATATCCGTGTTCATACAAATTATTTAGTCAGTTATAATTTAGTCAGTAATATTTTATTGAAGTGATTATATCTTGTGCTCGTCTTCTTCAGCTCCGTGAGTTAATCTTTTCAAAGGCTTTAATATTAAAATAAACAAAGTTCCTATGACCACTGTAAATAGTAATATTCCAAGAAAAACTGTGTATTCACCAAAATCACTAGCCGATTCTCCAACGATTCCCGCAACTTTACTTCCAAGACCTGTAGCTGCAAAATAAACCCCCATCATTAACGAGGCATACTTTACTGGTGCTAACTTGGTTATAAATGAAAGTGCTACAGGAGATAAACAAAGCTCCCCTATAGTATGGAAGAAATAAGCTAGTACCAACCAAATCATACTTGAAGTACCTGATTTTTCAAATTCCATTGCAGCAAACACCATAAACAAAAAACCGAAGCCCATTATTATAATACCTAATGCCATCTTAAACAATGATGATGCTTCCTTACCTTTCAGCTTTCTTTTAGCCCAATAGCCTGCAACTATTGTGGCAAAAATGGTTATAAAACCTGCATTCAAACTCTGAAACATCACGGTAGGAATAGTCCATCCAAAAAGAACACGATCTGTTTTAGCATCTGTATAAAGATTCATTAATCCTCCCGCCTGCTCAAAGGCTCCCCAGAATATGATTACCATTATAAAAGACAGTAACAAAACCACAAATCTGTCTTTAAAAACCTGTGATTCAAGTTCTTTATAAATCATCATCAGTAAGGAAGTTATAACGGTCAAGAAAATGAATAGTAAACCATAGCCCCAACCTAGCTTTACCCAACCATACATAGAAACTACTAATAATACCAATGCTATAATAAGTTGTTTTTGAGAACTAAATAGTTTAGAAAACAACTTAGCATACGATATTTCATCTTCATGATTTTTTGCTTTGTTTAAATTACCAACATCCCCAAGGTACTTCTGCCCAAAAAGATAGTTAATAAGCCCGAAGACCATAACAATTCCAGCTAATCCAAAACCAGCGTGCCAGCCCCATTTTGCCACAACCAATCCAACGATTAATGTTGCTAAAAGAGAGCCTATATTAATACCTATATAGAAGATACTAAACCCTTTATCTCTTCTTATGTCTCCTTCTTTATACAAACCACCAACCATTGTGGAAATATTAGGCTTCAACAATCCTACACCTAGAATAACCAATCCTAATCCGGTATAAAAAGCCCATAAATCGGTCATTACCAAAACACCGTGACCAAGACATAAAACAATAGCTCCTAAAAGAACTGATTTTTTTTGCCCTAATAATTTATCTGCGATCATCCCTCCAGGAATGGACATTACGTATACTAACATAGTATACCATCCGTATAAAGCTAAAGCCTTTTCATCTGTCCATCCTAAACCAGCACCTCTTGGATCATCTCCTAATGCAGACGTTGTCATATAAAGCACTAAAAGTGCACGCATTCCATAATAAGAGAAGCGCTCCCACATTTCCGTTAGGAACAAAACATATAATCCTACTGGATGACCGAACAGCTCTTTTTGCTTCATCGGCATTGTTGTTGAATCTGCCATAAACTTTTAATAGTATTTAGTTAGTTTTGTTTTTATCCTTTAATCAATGACTGCTGCTCCACTTCTTCTTCGTTAGGATTCTGAATTTTATCCCCTAGCTTATCATCAATAAAGCTTGTCATTTTTCTGTAAAGGTGTAAGCGGGTATTACCTCCGTAAATACCGTGGTTTTTATCTGGATAAACAGCCCAATCGAAATCTTTGTTGGCCTGGATTAAAGCCTCTACCATTTGCATTGTATTCTGTACATGCACGTTATCGTCTGCAGAACCATGGATTAAAAGATAATCACCCTCGAGCATATCGGCATGCTTTAATGGAGAAGTCTTATTGTACCCTTCTGCATTTTCCTGAGGAGTCGTCATATAACGCTCCGTATAGACAGAATCGTAAAATCTCCAGTCGGTTACGGGTGCTACGGCAATCGCCATTTTAAACACATCGTGTCCTTTTAAAATAGCACTGGTACTCATAAAGCCTCCGAAGCTCCAACCCCAAATTCCTATTCTTGAAGCATCAATATAGTGACGTTCTCCCAATTGCTTAGCAGCAGCAATTTGGTCTTCTACTTCAAGTATCCCTAATTGTTTTTGGGTCGCTTTTTTAAATTTGGCCCCTTTAAATCCTGTTCCCCTACCATCTACACAAGCTATGATGTATCCTTTTTGCGCCAACATTTGGTACCAGTAATCATTAGCTCCATTCCAATGGTTGGCTACTTCTTGCGAACCAGGCCCTGAATATTGATACATTAAAAGAGGATATTGCTTAGAAGGATCGAAATCAGCTGGTTTCATCATCCACATATTTAGTTCATTACCGTTAACTGTAATTGTAGTAAAGTCTTTTTCCGAAGTTTTATAGTTTAACAGCTTATCAGCTACCTTATCATTATCCAAGATACTTTTGATTACATCACCAGTTTTTGCACTGTTTAAAGTATACTCAGTTGGCGTTGTTGCACTTGAAAACGTATTAATAAAATAAGTGAAGTCAGCACTAAAAGCAGCATCGTTAGTACCATCTCTTTTAGTTAATCGCTCCTTTTTTCTACCATTTAAGGCTATGGCATATACGTCACGGTTAATAGATCCGTTCTCTACCGATTGGTAATATACGCGATCATTTTTCTCGTCATAACCATAATATTCTGTTACTTCCCACTTTCCTTTTGTTACCTGATTAATTAAGTCTCCATCGCTGTCATAATGGTAAATGTGATTATAGCCATCCTTTTCGCTAGTCCAGATAAAGCTGTTATCCTTTAAAAAGGTTAAGTTGAAGGTTACATCAATGTAAGCGTTGTCCTTTTCAGCCAACACCAAATCAGTTTTATCTTTCTTAGTGTCAATAAACCATAAATCTAGTTCATTTTGATGTCTGTTCATGTACTGTGCACTCAATATATCAGCATCATTGGTCCACTTAATTCGAGGAATATAGAAGTCTTTATAAGATTTTGAAAGAGTCACTTCTGTACTTTTATCTTTTTTCAAATTGTAAACGTGAAGAGACACTACAGAATTAGCCTCACCAGCTTTTGGATACTTAAACACTTGCTGGTCTGGATAAAGCGTTTTTCCATAAACGTCCATTGAGAATTCAGGGACATTGGTTTCATCGAACTTAACGTAGGCTATTCTGTCGCTATTGGCATTCCATTCGAAAGCGCGCACAAAAGAAAACTCTTCTTCATAAACCCAGTCAGTGATTCCGTTTATAGTTCTATTTTTTTCACCATCAAAAGTTACCTGGGTAGTTTCTCCACTGATCAAATCCTTGATATATAAATTGTTTTCATATCCATAAGCCACTTTTGTTCCATCTGGAGAAAAAGTAGGCTCTTGAATCGGGTGATTGGCAACTTTAACAACAGAATTGTTTTCGGTATTATATAGAAAATAAGTCCCCAATGTTGAACGACGATAAATCGAACTCACATTGGTAGCCAACAAAACCTTGGCCTCATCTGCACTAAATATATAATCGGTAAAATACTTGATTTCTGCAATATCTGCAGAGTTTACAAGGGTCCTTACTTTTTTCAAGGTCTTATAGTCATAAATGTCTATGCTAGTAGAACCGCTTACTCGATTAAAATTCAAAACAGAATACTGTTTTCCATTGTCCATGGAGTGTAATGCATCCATTCGCTCAGTACGGAATGTTCCTCCCCAAATATCTTGTAATGTAATGGATTGATTTTGTGCGTAAGTGAAGGTTGAAAAAATGCAGAAAACCAATAAAAACTGTTGTATTATTCTCACGTATAAAGATTTAAAAATAAGTTAATACTTACCTTTTGGCAAAACGATGTCAAGTTTACTAAAAAATATGGACATAAGCCTAACTATTAACACAGAAATAAGCATAACTGTTAAGACTACCTTAAAAATAAATATAGGAATATTATCTTTGTAGTCAATAACAAAATAAGGTAATGAGCAAGACTATTTCGGGCTTTTCAAAACTATCCAAATCAAAAAAAATAGATTGGATTGTAGACACATATTTTTCACATAGCGAAGATGCAAAACAGGTACTCAAACAGTATTGGAATACCAACGAAAAATTACAGCAGCTACACGATGAGTTTATAGAGAACACCATCACCAATTACTATTTGCCTTTGGGTGTTGCTCCAAACTTCTTGATCAACGATACTCTTTACACTATCCCAATGGCTATCGAAGAAAGTTCGGTAGTAGCTGCAGCGAGTAAAGCGGCAAAGTTTTGGTTGGATCGTGGTGGATTTAAAACTGAAGTGATCTCCACTACCAAAATAGGTCAGGTGCATTTTAAATATAATGGTGATGCCAATAAACTGAAATCATTTTTCACACAAGTTAAGCCCAAGTTTTTCGAAGATGCCAAATCAATAACCACGAACATGGAAAAACGTGGTGGTGGTATTTTGGATATTGAATTACGCGATAAGACAGATGACATCCAGAATTACTACCAGCTCCATGCCACATTTGAGACTTTGGATGCCATGGGCGCCAACTTCATCAACTCATGTTTAGAACAATTTGCCAAAACGCTTAAAGATGAAGCTGCTTTTCATTCTGATTTTTCTGAAACTGAAAAGGACATTAATGTAGTGATGAGCATCCTTTCCAATTATGTTCCTGACTGTTTAGTTCGTGCCGAAGTAAGTTGTAAAGTAGAAGATCTGAACGAAGACCAAGGCATTTCCCCTGAAGAGTTTGCCAATAAATTTGTTCAAGCTGTTAAAATAGCAGAAGTAGAACCCTATCGCGCCGTGACCCATAACAAAGGAATCATGAACGGTATTGATGCGGTTGTACTAGCAACAGGTAATGACTTTAGAGCTGTAGAAGCTGGAGTTCATGCCTATGCTGCCAGAAACGGTCGCTACAGCAGTCTTACGCATGCCTCTGTTGAAAATGGTATTTTCAAGTTTTGGATAGAAATCCCTCTTGCATTGGGAACCGTAGGAGGGCTTACCAGTCTTCACCCACTGGTGAAATTAGCACTGGAAATGCTCCACAAACCAAGTGCCAAAGAATTAATGCAAATCGTTGCAGTAGCCGGATTAGCTCAAAACTTTGCAGCACTACGCTCACTAACGACCACAGGTATTCAGAAAGGGCACATGAAAATGCACTTGATGAATATTCTCAATCAGTTTGAAGCCAACGAAGATGAAAAAGAAAAGCTTGTTACCCACTTTAAAACCCACCCAGTAACGCATAGTGCAGTAGTAAAAGCTATTGATGAACTTCGCACTCAAAAATAAAGGCATGCAGAAGTTCTACAGTAACGGTAAACTTTTAATCAGCGGAGAATATGTAGTGCTTGATGGCGCTTTGTCATTGGCACTTCCCACATCGTTTGGGCAGACTATGGAAGTTACTTCAAATGACTCCGAATGTATTATCTGGAAAAGTTTAGACCACGAAGGCAATCCTTGGATAGAAGTAGAATTTCCATTTAAAACTATCCTTGAAAAAGATGACAAGCAACTAAAAAATGAAACAGACAGAAGGCTTGTTTCCATACTGCATACTATTTCCAAACTTAACTCTGAACTATTCAAAACTGGAAAAGGATCTGAAATAACAACTACTTTGGATTTTCCTAGAGACTGGGGGCTTGGGTCGTCGTCTACCCTAATTAACAATTTGGCTCAATGGGCAAATATAGACCCCTATAAATTATTGGCTTTGACTTTCGGTGGTAGCGGTTACGACATTGCTTGCGCCAGTCACAATAAGGGAATTACCTACCAATTAGACAAAACCCCCATTGTTAAAGAAGTAGGTTTTAACCCTGAATTTAAAGACAAGCTCTATTTTGTCCACCTTAACCAGAAACAAAATAGCAGGGAAGGAATAAGCCATTATAAAGAAGCAAAAGGAAAGATTGACAACTTTATTAAAGTAATCAACACCATTACTTTGGACATGCTATCATGCAAAACTTTACCTGAGTTTCAAATGCTAATGGAAGAACACGAGAACATTATTGGCAGCATTACCAAACAAACACCAGTTAAAGAAAGTCTTTTCCCTGACTTTAACGGCAGTATTAAAAGTCTTGGGGCTTGGGGTGGCGATTTTATCTTAGCAGCATCTGAAAGCAATCCAAAAGCATACTTTGAAGCAAAAGGCTTCCACACAGTTTTACCTTTTAAGGAAATGATTCTGAAATAGAAAACAAGTGCCCAATTTACTTATCAGTGTTGTCCACCTCTGCTACATTTAAATCACCTGTTACAGGTTTAATGTTAAACAGGAAATCCTGAAACTTTTCCATATTCCCATTTACCTCATATGTTTTTGCTTTAGAAAAGAGCCCTGTAGCACCTCCTACCAACGCTCCTCCAGCAGCCCCTGCTAATAAGCCAATCCCAGCACCTTCCAGAGAACTGTTCCCTTTACCTAGTGTTTCATCAGCTTGGGCGGCCCCAAAAACACCAAACCCAATACCCCCCATAGCTGCCCCTATTAAAGCACTGTGCCCTGGAGAGCGTCTGGTTTTAATCATATCTATTTTAGATATAGGAATCTTTATTAATTCCTTTTTGTATTCTAAAGCAACTATAGTATCGTGAACGGACACTAAATAGCCTTTAGCAATTTTATTTCCATCCAAATCGTACATGCGCAAAAACACATCGTCTTTGCTTGTTTCTTGAGCAAAGAGAGAGGTACAAAAGAAAAGGGCAATTAAAGTAAAAAGTTTCATAATTCGTGTATTTTAGGTTATGTGGTTAACTCATTCGGCTATTAATTGACAATAGAAAACCATTAAGGAGGCATAAATACACTGTTGCTCTAGAGCTATTGCAACAGACTGATAAAGAAGCAGAAAATTGCTTTCTTTAAATGTACGTTTTTTAGAAATATATTCCTACGCAGTTAATCGAATATTATAGATTATCAAGGAATTACAAATAAATATTAAATCAAAAAAAATGTAAGCTAATAATTCAATAACCACATACACACAAAAAAAGAAAGCCCCTTTCTTTCGAATGGGGCTTTCTTTTCAATTTATTTACTCTTTAGACTACTGAACTGTCTTAGCTCTGTTGTCGTCGATTTCAGCAGCATCTTTTAAAGCATTGTAAAGCTTTGTATTTACTGAGTTCATCTTACGTTGACCAACTTGGTTAGCGAAAGATTGATAGTTCTCTAACTTAACTGCTGGTGTAATCTTAATAGTCTCTACCATATAAACACCTTTCTCTCCAGCAATCAACCCTGAAGTTTGTCCTTCTTTCAATCCAAACGCAGTTCCAACAACTAAAGGTTCTTTACCTGCTCCAGAAATAGTTGGGTTTTTCATATTGATAGCAGATGCACTTCTCACATTTTGCCCTTCGGCACTTGCCAATGCATCTAAAGTAGTAGCAGAAATTCTATTTTTGATTATGTCTGCTTTTTTCTCTTTACGGATAGCTGGAATTGCTGCAGCAGAAGCCTCCTCTACTGACATTAACCCTGCTTCGTTTTTAGCTGTAAGCTGAGCGATAACATATCCTCCAGGAATATTAAAGCGCTTGTTGTCTCCTACAGTTGTTTCTTCGTTGAATGCCCAACGTACAATTTGACGCTGACTGTTCAATCCAGGAATGTTCTCTTGTAAAACCTCAATCCCTTTCACTGGACGCACAGTATAGTTACCTTCCTTAGCAACTTCTTCGAAGTTTTTGTCTGCAATAGCAACCTCAAATTTAGAAGCGTCTCTAAATACCTTATCGATAGTCGCTTCTGATGCTTCAATCTCTCTAGCTATAGTACCAACTTTAACAGCTTTCTGAGTATCTTTTTGTCCTTCGATTTCAATAATATGGAATCCAAACACAGTTTTTACAACACCCATATCTCCTGTTTTTCCTTCAAAACAGAAATCTCTAAATTCAGGCACCATAGTATTATATGTAAACCAATCGTAACGACCTCCGTTTTCAACACTACCCTGATCTGAAGATAATTCTTTAACCAACCCTTCAAACTTAGAGCTATCGGCTTTAACAACAGCTAAAACACTGTCTGCTGTTTTTTGAGCTTCAGCTTCTGTTTGTATAACATCCGGCCCAGCACCATTAGCACCAGCAAATGGTATTAAAATGTGTCTTGCCTTTACAGAATCTGGCAATTGCTTAACAGCAATCATTTTCGTGATCTTAAAGTATCCGGCATCTTTATAAGGACCAAAAACCTCTCCTTCATTAAGGTTATAGATATCATCGGCTACGGCAGTAGGTAAGTCCGATTTGAATACGAACGCATCGTTAAATTTAATATCTGAATTTGTATTTATGAATTCAGCATTATCGGTCACCTTTCCAAAAGCAGAAATAGTATCGTTTGTTTTAGTTGTTTCGTTAAATTCAACACGATCCTTCAACATTGCAGCCAATTCATCTTTAATGGCGTTCTCATCCTCAACAGAAGGCGTTTCCTTAAACTCCACAAATTGTATATCTCTCGACTCTTCTACTTCAAATTGCTTTGCGTGTGCATTGATATAGTTTGTAATCTCAGCTTTGCTCACTTCTACAGTTGTATCGGCAATAGTAGCATAAGGAACTTGTACATAGCGAATATCTACTTTATCGCCCTCAAGTTTATGCTCTAACTCACCTTCTGCTAAAGTTCCAGTCATACCGGCTTTAACCATATTGTAATAATCTTGCTGAAGACCATTTACAGCCAACCTGTTTTCGTAATCGATCCATTGCTGATAAGAAATAGCCGAAGTTTCTTTTAGATTAGCGATGTATTCATTCATTTTGTTCTCATCGAACAAACCTGCTTCGTTTTGGAAATCTGGGTTATTTGAAAGTGCGTTCTTAAGAATATCGCGCATTTGGTCTTTTTCTACACTAAAACCTAATTCATCATATTGCGTTTGCATTACAGCTTCGCGAACCTCTTGATCCCAAACACGATTCATTGCCTGAGTACTTGTTGCACTAGGCCCCAATTGACGCTGCATAGCCTCTACCTTACGCAAAAAATCCTCACGAGAAATATCTTTCCCGTTGATTGTAGCAACAATGTTATGCGACTTTGCTGCAAAAGCATCAGTATTCTTGAATAAATCCATCAAAATGAATGAGAATAACGCTAAAGCGATAATCGCAATCAAAAACACCGAACGCTGTCTAATCTTATTTAAAACTGCCATTTCTTGTTAAATTTTATGAAACATAGTGCGCGAAAATAGCATTTTCTATTTAATAATAAAAGCAGATATACGCTTAATTCGAAGGTGAAGAAAACAATTTAATCTTCCTGTAATAGTTTTAATGCAACCAAATCTATTTTGGTATTAGAAACCTCTAAAATAGTGAACTGAAACGTACCTATACGCACTATTTCATTTTGTTGAGGAATCTCTTCTGTATGGTTAACAATTAACCCCCCCAAAGTTTCGTAGTTTTCACTTTCGGGCAGGTTTAGTTTATAGGTTTCGTTGAGATAATCTACTTCCAGTCTAGCTGAAAATTTATACGTTCCATCGATTAATTGCTCCTCGATCTTAACTACCGTGTCATGTTCATCCTCTATTTCACCAAAAAGTTCCTCTACGATATCTTCTACTGTCATTATACCCGAAGTTCCTCCGTATTCATCCAAAACCACAGCCATACTCTTGCGTTTTTTTATCAGTACATTAAGAATGTCTTTTATAAGCATGGTTTCTGGAACAAACTCAACAGGCATTAAAATTGACTTAATCGTTTTTGGTTTTTTGAATAACTCGAAAGAATGCACATAACCCAAAATATCATCAACTGTATCATTATACACCAATATTTTAGAGCAACCTGTATCTGTAAATAGTGTGTTAATAGCCTTAATACTATCGTTAAGCTCTACGGCAATAATCTCGGTGCGAGGCACCATCACCTCCCTTGCCTTAACTTCCGAAAACTCCAATGCATTTTGAAATATTTGAATCTCAGAATCCACTTCTTCATGATCTTCAACAGATTCCATCTGCTCACTAATATAGTTTCCCAACTCTACTTTTGTAAACGCTAATTGAACTTGGTCGCCTTCGGTTTTAAAGAAACGTTTCAAAACCACATCAGAGATCCAAATAACGAAATCAGAAATAAAGGTGAACAGCACATAAAATATATATGCTGGAATTGCCAATAGCTTTAAAAGATAATTTGAGTATATCTGAAAAAATACTTTTGGAAGGAACTCTGCTGTAATTAAAATAACCAATGTAGAAATAACAGTTTGCGACAGTAGGCTTAAATCTGTAAGCAGGTAGTTAATGAAACCGCTTGAAGTTGGCAATAGTCCCTGAAACCATTCCATAAGCACATCACCCATATAAAATCCATAAACAACCAAGGCAATATTATTCCCAATTAGCATGGTTGCAATAAATTT
The DNA here is from genome assembly GCF_028767185.1 of Mangrovimonas aestuarii. Taxonomy (GTDB): domain Bacteria; phylum Bacteroidota; class Bacteroidia; order Flavobacteriales; family Flavobacteriaceae; genus Mangrovimonas_B; species Mangrovimonas_B aestuarii. The sequence continues at coordinate 135,405 of NZ_JARACK010000004.1, read as the reverse complement.
AGATGGTTTTGCTGTAAGACTACCTAATACTTTGGCAAGAATGCCTTGCTGTTTTTTTTCAATTTCGATATGGATTTTATTAGCCGAAACGTAGGCTATTTCCATCCCTGAAAAAAAAGCGGACAGTAATAATGATGTAATTATAATAATTCCTTCTCCACTCATGCAGATTAACGATCCTTATCGAAACGTTTATTGAATTTCTTCCTGAAGAAGAACATAAATACAGCTGTAGCAGCTAATAACAACGACATATACGCTCTATTTCTCTGATCGTTCCAGTTAGAAATGGCATCCCAGGTAAATAAGGCTGCAAAAACAATATAAGCGTATTGAAAAAACTTAAAGAATCTCATGTTTATTCTTTCTTAAGGTAAAATTTTATGTTAAAGATAGTAATTTATTCTTCGAGAGTAATCACCCCATCAATCTCCAGTACTTCTGCCTGACTGAATTTAGTATCAGAATCGAAACCCTTTCCGTTAATTAGGTCAGATCCTTTTCTAAAGGTTACGTCTTCATTGGTAAACAACCACTCTCTATTTTGGTCGTAAAACAATTGTTTAGCGTGTAAAGTATCTTTTTCGTGAGTGGCAAGCACCACATGTCCCTGAAGATCTATTAATCCAGTTGCATCGTAAACTACAGCATAATCTGAAACAACCGTACTTTTATTATTGTTATCATCGAACAGGTCCAAATGAACACCTTCCGGAAATTCTGTAAATGCAAAATCCCTATTGCTGAAGTCCAGCATCTTAGGACTAATCAAATTGGCTTTGACTTTACCGGAATCGGTATACTTGAGGTCAATCTCTTTTGCAACTCCAATGGGTGCATTTTCGGAAACCCCAATTTTCTTTACGTTCTCAAAGTTACTTTCACAAGAAAAAAACATGGTCACAGCTATTGCTATGACCATGAATTGTAATGTATGTAAACTTGTTTTCATTATAGATTAGGAACTGTGATCGTAGTACCAATCCAACAATTTATTTTTATAGATTGTCCTTGATTACCTTGGCTGAAAATATCTCCTTTTTGAGGCGCCTTAGCCATATAGCTTGCAACACTTTGTTGAGCGGCACTTTTTAGAGTAGGATCTACTTTTCCTGCTTTTTTAGCTTCATCTGCAGCCAACCAATATACTGCACGTTTGTTGAAGGTAGTATCGCCACAATTGTTGGCACTACTAGCATACATAGCTGCAATATTCAAGTGAGGACGTCCATTTGAAGGATTTAACTTCAATGATTGTCTGTAATACTCTCTTGCTTTTGCATAGCTTCCTTTTGCCTTTAACTTGTTTCCGATTTTTTCGTTAAGCTTCGCTTTTTTGAAATTATCCTTTTCTAAACTTAAAGCTTGCTCGTAATACTTAAGCGCTCCATTCGAATCACCTTCCTTATCCTTTAAAATCCCTAAATAGTAAGCCGAATTTGCAGAAGGACTCAATTCGTGGTAAGCATGTACTAACTTAAAGAACAACGGATCACTAGTACAATCCTTCTCAGACATTTTTCCAGCAGCACGCTGTAACCATTGCGCATTGGTTTTATTAGCCTCAAAGTTTTTAGTATACAAAGGAATTAAGTTTTCGCAATTAGCACGGTCTCCTAATTTTTTATCAATACCAGCCGAAATCTTATCATAATTTGTCAAGTAACTTTCGTAATAACGCTTATACTTTTCCTCTTTAGAACTTAAAGGAGTGTTCGCTTCTTCTTTAGCTATAAGTTTATTTAAATCTTCAGAGTAATTACCAACTTCAGACTCTACCTTCTCTGTAACATCATCATATTTGTCAAACAAATCCTGAGCGGACTTTTCTTTAGCATCGTAAAGATCTACCATTAAAGAAAAATATGTGTATAGCCCTTTAGGGTTGTTAAAAGTAGCCTTGTCTACTGTAAATGCTTTATCGAATGCATTATAAACATCCATATCGCTCAAACCAAGTTCCTTCTTATAATCGTACATTAATTGGGCTTTATCTCCCAACAACTCTCCTTTTTTTGTTTTGTCTGGGAAGTTTTCCAAACGCTGATCGTAAAGCTTCAACAAATCATTAATGTTTGCTACTTGCTCTGCTCCAGAAGAGTTTTCAATTTTATGCTCAAGGATTTTCTCTCCATCAGAATATGTTGCAATATTTAGTTTAGGGCATTTTTCCCTAACATCTTTCCATGGTCCGTATGCGGCATCGTAATTTTTAGCTTTTACATACTCATGGAATATAGATAGCTTAGTCATACACTCTTCATCTTGCTGCGCATATCCTAAGCTCAGCCCCATGAAGAATATTGCAAATGCAAATGTAAGTTTCGTTTTCATAGTTCTTAATTTTATACTGTTGCTGTTAGTCATACTTTGGTTTTTGGAACCAGCGGTCATTCAACGAAAAACTCAACTGAAAATTAGCAAAATTTTCCTGAATAAGACCATTATTAGTTGTCCCTCTTTTTCCAAATTCAAATCCGAGATTGGCATTAGAGAAGATAGCCCCTACAGGAAGTCCTACTCCAAAAGATATGCCAAACTCATTTATACTCTCATCGTTCACCTTTAATCCAACATTTTCATAACGCACTCCTGCCCTGTAAACCATTCGTTTATAATAGCCCGTGTATGAGTTGTATTTTGGAATCCAAAATCCCCCCAAAGACATTCCTGAAGCATTTTCAAAAGAATAACTTGTACTACTTGAGGTGTACAAATCATTATTAAACTTACTGGTTTGTTGCCCAAAATACTCTACTCCTACAAACCAAATTCTAGGTTGGCCTATCCCTACTCCTATTGAGTAGCGCGAAGGTAGTGTTAGATCCGTTTTATCTAATCCAGCCGCTATCAATTCATCCTCAACATCTATGTTTTCCACAATAAACTCCTGTCCAGTTGTTGGACTCACAGTGACAGTCGCTATAGAACGCTCATTTTCTGACCCTATTTTACTTTGCGGTGTATAGGTTAAACCCGAGACGAATTCAAACTTATTCTTAATCATGGTTTTATAGCTCAAACCAAAATTAAAATTGACACCACTCAAATCAGATCGATTGTATTCGGCTGTTTGGTAAGTAAGCAAATCGCCATTGTTGTCGTATAAATAGGCTAAAGTATTATTTTTCACATTTCCGAAGTTATACTGGGTATCAACACCAATACTCAATCCATTCGTTATTCTGTAAGCAAGGGAAAAATAAGCTTTGTTCAACCCTCCTTCTCCTGAATATTTATTTGAAAGATCCCCTTCTGAATTACTGTCTTTTAACTGATAACCTACCGATGTGTAAGGCATCAAACCAAACCCTAAGCCAAATCGGTTCATTGGAATCGAAACAGCAATATAATCGAATGTTGAAGAAGCCGATTTATCGGTTCCCCCATTACTTTCCAGTTTGGTAGTTGAGTGGCTTCCGGCTACAGCAAACTTAACCGGCCTACTTTCGTTTGCAAAACTTTTAAGGTTCTCAGACGCATACGACGCTGGATTTCTTAGATTTACATGGATACTATCAGTATAAATACTCAAACCTCCCATACTGGTGTTCTCTACAGTTCCTTTGAATTTCAAACTCCCGATTCCATAAAACGAATACGGTGAAGCATTCCCATCTTGGGCATAACTTTTAATTGCGATTAGGGCAATAAAAACTACTAACAGTTTTTTTATCATTCGATTGCGTTGAATTGTAATATATTATTTAATCCCTCCATGAGGAAATTAGGGTTCGCAAATATGCTACTTTTTAATTGTTTAGACAAAAAATTAGCGTCTCCACCTGTTAAAATAACTGTTAAATCTCCATATTTATTTTGATATTCAGCGATAACTCCATCAATCTCTTTCACTAAACCATAAACAACACCAGAGTGCATACTTTCTTCTGTTGATCTACCGATAATACTTTCAACTTCTGTAGGCTCAAGCACAGGCAGATTGGCTGTAAATTGATTCAGAGCCTTATACCTCATCTGTAACCCAGGGGAAATACCCCCTCCTAAATAAGCATTTTTATCATCTTTGAAATCAAAGGTTACACAAGTACCTGCATCTATTACTAAAGTTGGTTTGCCAAAATAATGCCTTACCGATGCACTTATTAATGCAACTCTATCCAAACCTAAAGTACGGGGGGTCTTATAGAGATTTGTAAAAGGTACTGGAGTGTTAGCATCCAAAACCAAAAGCTTGCTCTTAATTTTAAGATATTCTAGACAGTGATTATCTAATTTTCTTACAGAAGACACAATGCTTCTGCGTATTTGAGTATACTCAAAAAAAATTTCTTTAATTATTTTTAAAGCAGCTTCTTCAGGAACACTAAACTTAACAAGAAGCTTATCCCCTTTAAAAACAGCAAGTTTCACCAACGTATTTCCTATATCTACAATTAAATTCATCTACAGTTATTGAAAATGTAAAATTACAAAACCATTTTTTATCTCAATTTCTTTGCGAATATTAAAAATGGGTATATATTTGCAACCGCAAACAAGCAAACAACTGGTGCCTTAGCTCAGTTGGTAGAGCAAAGGACTGAAAATCCTTGTGTCCCTGGTTCGATTCCTGGAGGCACCACCACCAAAACCCAAGCAGAAATGCTTGGGTTTTTTGGTTTTGTAAACTTCACCCTATATCTATCTAATCTTTTATTGCGCTTCAAACTAAAGCCAAAAAAACAAGAGAGAGCCTACAGTCGAACCTAAACACAAAAAATCTAGTTATAAACACTCTATTTCTTAAAAGGCAAATGTATTTATGTTAAAAAAACCAAATAAGTAACATTAATTCAACTTAGTAACATTTTTTTAATACATTTAGCCCCTCTATTAATTAAAAAAAAGTTTATGAAAAAAATCTACCTTAGGGTAGCGAGTATCAAAACCAGATACCTCGCTATCGCAAGTGCATTTTGCTTATTTACGGCATTTACCCCTATTGACGGGGACTCTCCAAAAACAAAACAAGCAGACAACGCAGTAGCACCAATGCTCGATCCTGCAAGCTTCACTCCCTTAACCGTTAGTGGTTATAGTGATGATGTTATTGCCAATGGACTAGGAGCACTTAGCTCATCTACTACCAATGATGTTGACGGTGTAAACTACTGCTTTTTAGAAATTGGCACACAAATTAGTGAAACCTCTACCCCTACGGCTTACGGCTTACCAACGGGAGGGTTGATTGAAAGCTCCAATTTACTAGGATTAAATTTCCAACTTGCCTCATATGACGCAAATAACTCCTTAAGAATAGCCACTGATGGTGTTTCCGGTGAATCTATTATTACATTTACCGAGGTTAACTCTTACGAAACACTTTATTTGGCTGTTACCTCTGGAAGTGGTACAAGTACTATTTCGGGAACCGTTGACTTCTCTGATGGCAGCTCACAAACTTTTACAGATCTTTTCGTACCAGACTGGTATAACTCAACCGCTTTACCTGTGGTGATCTCTGGAATTGGTAGAGGGAATATTTCCAACGATGGTCTTGAAAGCTCTAGCAACAACCCTAGAATCTATCGTTTGGACATACCAATTGAAGCAGCAAATCAAAGCAAAATTGTTTCAGGAATGACAATTCAAAAAACTGGTAACATTTTCAACCTTTTTGCTGTGAGTGCAAAATTAATAGGGGATTGTGAAGATCCTACTAATATTGCCAGTACTGCAATAAATGCATTTGACGCTTCTGTTTCATGGGATACTGCAGACGCAACGGCATCTTATGAAGTTGCTATTGTAGAAACAGGGGAAGATATTCCGGCTTCTGGAAATGTTAGTGCAACTACATCATACACATTTAACGACTTAACCCCTGAAACAACTTATGATGTTTACGTAAGAACAGTTTGTTCTGCAGGAGGATATAGTTTTTGGGCTGGACCTTTTACATTTACTACTGAAGTAAGCTGTTTTGCACCAGAAGACATAACAAACACTGCTACTACAGAAACAACAGCAGACTTTTCCTGGACTGATAATGGAGCTACAGATGGATACGAATGGATGATTTTGGCTGATGGTGGCGACCCTGAGACAGATACACCAATAGATTCAGGAATAGTTGCCGCAGGAAACAACACTGCTTCCGCTACCGGATTAACAGCAAACACCAATTACGATTTCTTTGTAAGAGCTGATTGTGGAGATGTTAACGGATTAAGTTCTTGGTCCACTATGGGTGTCTACACTGGTTACTGTACTTCTCAACCATCTAGTAATGATGGCACTGGAATAGGCAGTGTTCAATTAGGATCTGAAGACTTTACAAGTGGAGGAGACCTAACTTACGAAGACTTTACAGCAACTCCAGTTGATTTACCTGCAGGTATAACAACCAATGTTATGATTGTCTTCCAAACAGGATATACTTATGACACTAATATTTGGATCGACTTTAATGACAACTTAACGTTTGAAGCTTCCGAGCAAGTGTTTGATGGTGTTTCAGCGGGTACAAACCCTACTACTCTTGACGCTTCATTTTTAATGCCAGCTGATGCTACTTTAGGGCAGCACCGCATGCGTATAGGAACGGCCGATTCTGGCCAAGCTACACCAAACCCTTGTTACAATGGCTCATGGGGAGTAACAGCTGATTTTACACTAAATATTATTGAAGCCTCTTGTTCACCATCTTCGATGACTGCAGAATTATCAACAGATTGTGATAATGACCAATTCTTTGTTGATGTGAATGTTACGGTGGTTGGTGATGCCACACAAATAAACGATGGAACGAATACCTACGCTATCACTACAACGGGCCTTATTCAAGTTGGGCCTTATTCTAGCGGAACCACAGTAACCCTTTCAGCAGAACATACTGACGACACCTGCGATTACGATATTGATACTTTCACTTACACTTGTCCAATTCCAGGACAACTTTGTGAATCGGCTTTGACAGTTGATGCATTACCATACAGTACAACAGACGATACTGCAAACTACTTTGATGATTACAGTGGAACACCTGGTGCTTCTGGTTGTGGAACAACATCAAACTATCTTAACGGAGATGATGTTATCTATGCTTATACAGCAACTACAGATACTTCTATTGAAGTAGCTATGACACCTACTGCTACTTGGTCTGGAATTTTTGTTTACACAGATTGCGCAGATATAGGAACAAGCTGTGTAGCTGGTATGGGGAATAGCTCTACCAGTGAAAGAATTTTTGACATGGACGTAACCACTGGAACTACCTATTACTTCGTTATCTCCACCTACGCTTCACCTCAAAGCACAGGATACACTTTCGAACTAACTGAAAACACATGTACAGACGCTACAGTAGCTTACACCATTGTTAGTGACTGTGACGACAGTGAAGGCTTCTTTGTTGATGTAGACGTTACCGATATGGGATCTGCAACAAGCTTAACAATATCAGATGACCTTGGCAGTGTTTCACAGACAGTTATGACTACTGGTATTGCTCAATTTGGCCCATATACCTCTGGAGCGGAAGTGGTTTTCACTGTTAGTGATGATAATGACGCAAACTGTGTATTAAACAGTGATACTTTAAGTTATGCCTGCCCAATTCCAGGACAGCTTTGTGAAACAGCATTGACTGTTGATGCTTTACCATACAGCACAACTGACGACACTGCAAACTACTTTGATGATTATAGTGGAACCCCAGGATCTTCTGGCTGTGGAACAACATCAAACTATCTTAACGGGGATGATGTAATCTATGCCTATACAGCAACTGCAGACACCTCTATTGAGGTATCCATGACACCAACAGCTAGTTGGTCTGGGATTTTTGTTTACACCGATTGCGCAGATATTGGAACAAACTGTGTAGCTGGTATGGGGAATAGCTCTACCAGTGAAAGAGTTTTTGACATGGACGTAACCACTGGAACTACCTACTACTTCGTTATCTCCACCTACGCTTCACCTCAAAGCACAGGATACACTTTCGAACTAACTGAAAACACATGTACAGACGCTACGGTAGCTTACACCATTGTTAGTGACTGTGACGATAGTGAAGGCTTCTTTATTGATGTTGATGTTACCGATATGGGGTCTGCAACAAGCTTAACCATTGCCGATGACCTTGGCAGTGTTTCACAGACAGTTATGACTACTGGTATTGCACAATTTGGCCCATATACCTCTGGAGCGGAAGTGGTTTTCACTGTTAGTGATGATAATGACGCAAACTGTGTATTAAACAGTGATACTTTAAGTTATGCCTGCCCAATTCCAGGACAGCTTTGTGAAACAGCATTGACTGTTGATGCTTTACCATACAGCACAACTGACGACACTGCAAACTACTTTGATGATTACAGTGGAACACCAGGCGCTTCTGGCTGTGGAACAACATCGAGCTACCTTGGCGGTGACGATGTAATCTATACTTATACTGCAACTGCTGATACGTCAATTGAAGTGTCCATGACCCCTACAGCTAGTTGGTCTGGGATTTTTGTCTACACAGATTGTGCAGATATCGGAACAAACTGTGTAGCTGGAATGGCAGAAAGCTCAACAAATGAAAGAGTTTTTGACATGGATGTGGTTGCCGGAACGACTTATTATTTCGTTATCTCAACTTGGCCATCTCCACAAAGTACAGGATATACTTTTGAGTTAACTGATAATACCTGTTCCAATGCAACGGCAACGTATACCGTTGTAGATAATTGTGATACTACTGGAGAGTTTTTTGTAGATGTTGATATTACCGATATGGGAAGTGCCAGTAGTTTAACAATTGCTGATGACTTCTTTGGTTTTGTAGAAACTGCTACAGCTACAGGAGTGGTTCAATTTGGACCATATACATCAGGAACTTCTGTTTCCTTTACTATAACTGACGACAATGATGCGAGCTGTGAGTTTACGAGTGATGCGGTTACACTTGAATGTACATTGGGAGTTGAGGATTTTGAGCAATTGTATCAATTCTCATATTATCCAAACCCGGTTAGCTCTAACTTGGTGTTAACAGCTCAGAAGAACATTCAAAATGTTGCTGTTTACAACATGTTAGGTCAGCAAATCATTAATGCTACTCCAAATACTATGAAAGTAGACTTAGACATGTCGAACCTTCAAACAGGAGCTTATTTTGTAAAAGTTAGTATTGATGGAAATTTGGAGACCATCCGTGTAATTAAACAATAAACATTGTTTAAACTATAAAAAGTAAAAGGCTACCAATATGGTAGCCTTTTTTATTGAAAATTACCTAAAGAAACTCCAAATTGTTATAATGCTACATATTAACAAGCAAATAAGACTAAAAACAGCCAGAGGGCGTTTTCTTTTTTCCTTCACAAAATAGATAACTCCAACAATTAAAAAAATTAGTTGAGCCAGTAAAAAAGGGAGGGTAAGCAACTCCCTTATCACCCCTACAAAAACATTGGTGATTTGGTAAAGATTTATAAAATAAATCCATACAAAATACCCCACAATTCCAAAGTTAAACGTTGTTAGCAATTTTTCATTAAGTAGTTTTATCATATAATCAAATTTGAGACTTAGCTATGTTAACGAAGCTAACAATAAAGTAGCTTTTTACTTTCTTTTTCGTTGAAAATTATACTCTCACATATTATTCCTCTAATCTTATAAACTCTCACCAACCATTGTTATTCAAAGCTTAAAATGTATCTCATAATTATTCCACATTCTTATGAATCTATAAGCAAGCATCTAAAAATCTATTACCAATCGCAATCAACCGCTCACCGATTTTTGTTCTATTAATATTATTATATGAATAAAAACACTAACTTTAGAAAGCTGGCATTCAAACCATTTTCATCTAACTCATGAAATTTCATCTTATAATGGTTGTTAGCAACAGAGAAATAAAAAGATCATTTAGGATTTTGGTATAATAGAGAAATGGTCATCCATTACTCCTATTATATAATATAAGGAAAGTGACACTGTAGTCCCGACAACTACAGAAACAATAGTTCCCATTCTTCCGGAAGGTGGGGAAGAAATTAAAATTGTAGATTAAAGCTATGTAATAATCGGCGAAACATGTTACCAACCTAAACAATTGGATGGTAAAAACATATATGAGATCGTTGATGATAGACAAGAATAGTTAACAAAATCAATTATTTAGTTAGTCAGGGAAAAGCTGGACAGAAACACCTACTGTTTAGCTTTTCTTTATATAAGAGAAGTCATCCCTCAAAAAAATCACTCTAAAACAATACATTATGAAAAAACTATTTGCAGAATTTATTGGCACCTTTTGGCTTGTGCTAGGAGGTTGTGGTAGTGCTGTACTCGCTGCAGGCGTTCCGGATTTAGGAATCGGTTTTGCTGGGGTTGCCTTGGCCTTTGGACTAACGGTTCTAACAGGAGTCTATGCCCTAGGACATATTTCTGGCGCTCACTTTAACCCAGCTGTATCACTAGGTTTATGGATGGGTGGCCGATTTAACACTAAAGAACTTCCTGGTTACATTGTTGCTCAAGTTCTTGGCGGAATATGTGCCGCTGCCATTTTATATGGCATCGCTTCAGGCACTGAAAACTTTAGTCTTTCAGCCGGTTTTGCCGCCAATGGCTATGGTGAACATTCACCATTGGGGTATAATTTAACCTCAGCATTGCTCACCGAAGTTGTTATGACATTTATGTTCCTAATCATCATTTTGGGAGCTACCCATAAAAATGCCTCACCTGGTTTCGCAGGACTGGCAATTGGCTTAGCACTTACACTTATTCACCTAATAAGTATTCCTGTAACAAATACCTCGGTAAACCCTGCCAGAAGCACTAGCCAAGCTTTATTTGTTGGAGGCTGGGCCATTGAGCAACTTTGGTTATTTTGGTTAGCGCCTATTGTAGGAGCGCTTTTAGCTGGAATTGTTTACAAAATACTTGCTCCTAACCCAACAGAAGGTTAAAATAAAAAAAGGCGGTTAAACCGCCTTTTTTTTATTCTTTTTTCAATTCAAGTTTCTCCGCAAAATAATCACAGAAATCTTTCATTGTCGCCGTCATCTTTTCGTCCTGTGTAGCTCTATGGAAAGTATCGCTCATTGCAACTAAAGTTTGATGAAAGAATACTTTCATTTCATCTACTGGCATATCTTTGGTCCAAAGATCAATTCGTAAAGTTTCTTGAGCTTTGCTATCCCATACCGAAAGCAGCATAGCTTTTGCCTCTTCATTGGAAATACCCCCGTCTTTTGCAGTCCAGTACAATTTTTCTGGTATTCTGTTTTCGTCAAGCTCTACCTGTAACTCTATTTTTGATTTATGATTTGACATTTTATTTACGTGGTTTAAATTTAGATTTACTGAAAATTTCTTTTGGTGAAGTCGATAACATATCGTTGATACCTACATCATTATTTTCCATATAGGCCCTAACAATTTGCCAACCAATATAGCGACCTATTTCCCCTGGGGAATTTTTATCAATATCTTCCAGATAAAATTTGGAAAAGGGTGCAGGGTTAATAAAACGCCCTGGTAATTTTGAGTCCGTACTATATAAAAGCTCGCGCTCTATAAAATAACGCCAAATGTAGTTCTCGTTAGTTTGAGACCAATCTAGCTGGTTTTGGGTATACCCTATTTTTTCTGCATCAGATTTAAAAGGTATGAACTTATCTTCAAGGTAAAGCACTTTCCCCCAATACACCATTTCATCCAACAGCGTTTTTCTCTCTGGCTGATGAATTCTAGAATTTGCATATGCCTGGGCAAAATCGACTACCATTTGCGATCGGGTAAAGTTTTGTCTCAAATATTGCTGTATCCCTTGATAAAAAGGGTGGTCACTTCCCAAATAGGTATCTAACGAAATTAAAGCAATACTATCGGTAACAATTACCTTGTTTCTATAATCTACGTAAGAGGTTGCCGTGATTACTCTTGGAGCTCTGAAAGATGGAAAGTAATATTTAATATGACGAAAAAGATCTTCTAACTCCTGTTGCTCGGTTTTCATTTCAGCAAAAACACTATCCGTTGCATAGGATAGCTGCTGTTGTAAAGTATCTCTCATTTTGGCAATCCAAAACGAGTCAGGATACTTTTCTGAAAACATAAACGGATACTTTATTTTTAAATCTTGTAAAGTTCCTTCATCTGCAGCTGCAAACAAACGATCAAAACGCTCTATGTGCACATCAACATCTATTTTAGCAATGGCTTTTTCTGTTTCTGATTCTTGTCTACAGGCAACAATCATAAAAAGTGCTATGAGAAATAAAAAATACTGTTTCATGGGAAACATTAACGAATTCAATTTTTAAAAATTATAGTAATTGCTTTACTTTTGTTTGGCAAAGGTAGCATTTCTACCCATTAAATTCCTTACTAATGCAAACAGAAAAGATTGTATCCCATATAGTAGATTGGTTAAAAACATATGCCCTACAGGCCAAAGTGAATGGATTTGTAATAGGTATCTCTGGAGGAATTGATTCGGCTGTTACTTCGACGCTATGTGCTGAAACAGGTTTAGATGTACTTTGTATTGAAATGCCAATTCACCAACATGACAGCCACGTGACAAGGGCTCAAGAGCATATTGCCTTGTTAAAGTCCAGATATAACAACGTAAAGGATATAAGGACCGATTTAACACCTCTATTCGAAACATTCAAGGAAGAAGTTTCCCTGGAAGGCAATCAACACACAGTAGACTTAGCCTTGGCTAACACTCGTGCCAGACTAAGAATGACTACATTGTATTACTATGCAGGATTAAAAGGTTTATTGGTTGCCGGCACAGGAAACAAAGTTGAAGATTTTGGCATAGGTTTTTTTACTAAATACGGTGATGGAGGTGTAGACCTCTCTCCCATTGCCGATTTGGTTAAAACTGAAGTGTATGAATTGGGGAAACATTTAAAAGTTCCACAGTCAATATTAGATGCTGTACCTAGTGATGGATTATTTGGAGACACACGAAGTGATGAAGACCAAATCGGGGCGTCTTATCCAGAACTCGAATGGGCTATGAAAATGCAAGAGGAAGGCAAAACAGCAAACACTTTTCAAGGCAGAGATTTAGAGGTTTTTAATATCTATTCTAGACTAAATACTATTAACCAACACAAGATGAACCCCATACCAATTTGTAAAATTCCAAAAAAATTAAAATAGGTAAAGAAATTCCCTCACAATTTTATATCTTTGTACTATCATTACTACTTATGTAATTTCTTGCCCCAGCAGTTATAAAACTTAAAAATTTTAATACTATGATAAAGCTGTTGGTTGTTGATCATCACCCCATAATCAGAAAAGGACTCGAGCTATTTTTTTCAACATCTCACGATGTTAAAGTAGTTGGAAGTATTGATAATGGTGAGGCCATTTTCGATTTTCTGAAAAAGAACGATAATGTTGACATTATCCTAACCGAAATTGACCTGCCCAAACTCAACGGAATTACCGCATTGCGCCGTCTAAAAAAAGAATATCCTAATGTTAAGGTGGTGATGTTTAGCGCCCAACCAGAGGAAGTTTATGCGATTAGCGCCATAAAAGCTGGGGCAGCCGGTTACGTATCGAAGACATCTAATGTAATTACTATTAAAGAGGCTATTTCTAAAGTAGATCAAGGCGGTATTTACCTAAACAATGATATTGCACATCGTTTGGCTTTTGGTGACCGCTCAGGAAGAACCGGTTCACTGTACAAAAAACTCTCAACAAGAGAACTTGAGGTGTTAAAGTTGTTGTCGTCTGGTAAAAAGAATAAGGAAATAGCTCAAGAACTCGAAATTAACGAAAAAACCGTTAGTACCTACAAAGCGCGTTTAATGAAAAAGCTACGTGTAAACAATATTGTAGAGTTGATTAATCAAGCTAAGCTTTTGGAATCATAGCACGCGGTTAAGCTTTCTTGAAAGTAACATTTTCAAACCGGAATAATCCTTAACCTCCTCCAAAAGGTTACGGTTATCTCCGGTTTTGTTGTTTAGTGTTTCCTGCATAAACTCACCTACTTTTTTATCAATCAAGAAACATCTAAGAGTTAATATTGTTTCATTAACAAGTTGTGCTACACCACTTAATTTATCCTTCGGAAAAATCTCTTTTCTATTCCAATCAGATAAGGCATGGCGCTCATCTTCCATTAGTATAGTTGTTACGGTATTTGCTAGGGCTGGATCTACTGCATTTACAAAATACTCTATGGTAAAATCCGGGTTTTGATTGAGGTCCTCTATCAATGTACTGTATAATGCTTTAAACTGAGGATTCAAAAATTCCATTTCATCATCCTGAAGATCAAGATAAATCTTTTCAAAAACCTTAGCTCTGTGCACTACAGGTTCCAAGCCCAATTCTCCTTTATCGTTTTCCTTTAAAACTAAATCCTCAAAATCTTCGGTTAAGTTTCCATACAATAAAAGCAGTTCAATAATTTTTTGCTCAAGTACGTATTGTACATCTACTTTTTTGGTTTCAGGTTCTGGTTTTATTACCTGAAAAGCTTTTTGTTGCTTTTGAGGCGCACCAGTAGTTGTTCCTTGATCTTTATTGTCAATTTGTAAAAGCGTACTAAACAGAACATCTTCTCCAATATCCATAATTCGGGAACATTCCTGCAAGTATACTTCCTGTTTTATCCTATCGGGAATTTTAGCTATACTTTGAACAATATCCCTAATGGTTTCTGCCTTTTTAATAGGATCTCCTTTCGCTTCACTTACGAGCACAGACGCTTTGAACTGGATAAAATCCTTAGCATTTTCCTCTAAGTAGGCACTTATTTCTTCAAAAGTATTTTTCTTGGCAAAGCTATCGGGATCCTCTCCCTCTGGGAAGGTGCACACCTTGACGTTCATGCCTTGTTCCAAAATTAGATCTATACCACGAATTGAAGCCCGTAATCCCGCTGCATCACCGTCAAACAAAACAGTGATATTATTGGTTAACCTGTTTATCAATCGGATTTGATCTGGTGTAAGTGCCGTTCCCGAGGAAGCAACAACATTAGTAATCCCCGCTTGATAAAACTGGATTACATCGGTATAACCTTCAACCAAATAACAGTTATCTTCTTTGGCTATACTTTGCTTGGCATGATAAATACCATAAAGCACTTTGCTTTTATGGTAAATATCACTCTCTGGAGAATTGAGGTACTTTGCAGATTTTTTATCGGTAACTAAAATACGGCCACCAAAACCAAGCACGCGACCACTCATACTTTGTATGGGAAACATCACACGTCCTTTAAATCGGTCGAATCGTTTTTCTTCTTTTACAATGGTTAAACCTGTTTTTTCCAGATATTCTATACTGTATCCTTTTTTTAAAGCTTCATCAGTAAAGGCTTGCCATTCATCTGGAGAATACCCCAATCCAAAGGTTTTAATCGTATCGGTAGTGAATCCCCGTTCTTTAAAATAACTCAACCCTATGGCTTGACCTTGATCGGTTTTATGAAGAACCTTTTGAAAATATTCATTAGCAAACTCATTGACCAAATAAAGGCTTTCCCTTAAATCGGCTTGTTCTTTTTGTTTGTCGGTCTGCTCGGTTTCCTCAATGTCGATATTATACTTTTTGGCCAGGTATTTAATAGCCTCTGGATAGGTAAAGTGTTCGTGTTCCATCAAGAACGCTACAACGTTCCCTCCTTTACCACTAGAAAAATCTTTCCAAATCTGCTTTACGGGAGACACCATAAAACTAGGAGAACGCTCATCGCTAAAAGGACTCAACCCTTTATAACTACTTCCCGATTTTTTCAATTGTACAAAATCACCAATTACCTCCTCAACTCTGGCGGTTTCGAATACTTGATCTATGGATTGTTTTGAAATCAATTGCTTTGGAAGTTTTAGGCTGTAAAAGTAATAAACTTATGTAATCATCCCATAAAAACAAAGCCTGAAAACGGCTATGTTTTCAGGCTTTGTTTTATTGTATTTAAATCTTCTAGTCCATATCAAAACGAAGACCGACAGAAATATTATTTTGCTCAATTGGCTGATCTCTAAAAATTGGAGACAGATCGTACTTAACATACACCCCTACACTTCCAAAGGCCAAATAGCCACTTAACCCATAAACAAAATCGGTAGTATTATAATTGCGATGGATTTTATCCTTGGTTTTATCACCATCCTTTTCATATTTTAGTTTTTGTAAAGTTTCAACATTAAAACCAGCATAACCACCAATTCCTATTTTGAATTTTTTATGAGTACTATATCTAAAATAATTTTCCTTTTCAATTTTCTTTGAGGGTCCAAACTCAAAATGTACAGGAAACACAAGATTGGTCATTCTAAATTTTGCCTTATCCAGATCATACTCGAAAGGTTGTAATGTTACTATATCGTTCTCCTCAACAAAATACTGATTATCTTTAATGTTGAGTTTATTCCACTGCAAGGACACACCATACTTGATTCTAATCGCATTGGAATTATCCAATACCCGGGTTTTCCATGCCCAGCCCAACTCGACAAAACCTGAACCTCCCAATTTATAAGGCGAATCGTCTATAGATTGCCCCTCAATAATGGAATTGTTGAAGCCAATAGCAAATACAAGATCACTTGTTGTCCGTTTGTCATATTTTTTGGGCTTATCACATGATTTAGGACCTATATAAATTCCTCCTTTATCCAATTCATACGATTCCTCATTTTTGCCAATCTGTATTATAACACCTTCTTTTTCGGTGATTCTAACATCAGGGTCGACTTGATTTCTTTTTACTAATTCAATTTTATTATCAATAATTGCCAAACGGTTTTCAATATTTTTAGCATGATGATCAGCTGCTTGCTGTTTAAGTCGATCTGCTTCTGCAGATGAAATATCACCTGCATCAAGTCTGTTGTTGATATTTTCAACCTCGACTTTTAACAATTCCTTTTCCTCTTCTACAACATCTACTTTTAACTCTTCTAGAAGTTTGATTTTTTCAGCCTTTGCTGAATCTTGAATAGTGTCTTGCGCTAGTATTTGCGTCCCGATTAGGCTAAGCGCTAGCAGCACTACATACTTGGTAATAGTGGTCATAATAGTTCGATTTTAATTGATGATTACTTATTTGTTGCGTTCGACTACTGCCGTTTTCACAGATTTATAGCCGAATTCTATAGCTTGAAATACTTTATCCCTAAACGACTCTTCAATATCACCTTCAACGGTTTCAAGTAAGGATGAAGCATTGACTTCTTTTTGGGCAAGATACACTTCGTCACTTTTCTGAACACGTTCTCGCGCTTGAGCCAATAAAAATTCAACCTCGTCAATGGCCGTTTCATTAGCTACTAATTCTGCATCTTGGTTAGACTCTAGTAAGCCTATCTGGGATTTTTCCTTTTCTTGAACCGCGTCTGGTTGCTTCTCATTATTAGCTATTCTCACCTCCTGTTCTTCTTTCCTTTCTACTGATATAGGATTAGATTTTTTAACCTCTTTTGTCTTAGGCTCTTCTATAATAGCTACTTTCCCTTGTTCATTATTTTTAACAACACCTTCCAAAACCACACTTTTATTGATGTCTTCACTAGAATTTATATTGGATTCAATAACCGGATTTTGAATTGATTCTTCAACGACCGTTGGCAACGTTTCAACCTTATCTACCGACTTAAATAGCACCCCAATAGACAGGAGCGCCCCTAAAACAACTGCCGCAGCTGCACCAACCCACCAAATTTTGGTTTTAGGCTTCTTCTGAACTTGAGCATCATCCAAACGCTTTTCTAAAGACTCCCATGCACCTTCTGAAGGCGACAACTGTCTTTGCTCCATTCCCTCTCTAATATCCTCGTCAAACTTAATTGGTGCCATGGCCTACATTATTAATTGTTTTTAATTGTTCTTGCAGCATTTTTCTAGCCTTAAAAAGCTGCGATTTTGATGTTCCCTCAGATATCTCCAAAATCTTGGCTATTTCGTGATGCTTATAACCTTCAATGGCATACATTACAAACACCATTTTATAACCTTCGGGTAAATTATCAATCAGTTTTTGCAAATCCACCAAATTTAAATCGGCTTCAATCGTTACGGTTTCCGAATTTGGAATTTGCCCTGTTTCGGTAGGGTATTCAATCTTTTTTTGCTGTCGGATAAAAGAAATCGCTTCCCTTACCATAATGGTTCTCACCCAACCTTCAAAACTCCCCTTACCTTGAAACGATTTTAAACTGGTAAATACCTTAAAAAAACCATTGAGCATA
This sequence comes from Mangrovimonas aestuarii, assembly GCF_028767185.1. Taxonomy (GTDB): domain Bacteria; phylum Bacteroidota; class Bacteroidia; order Flavobacteriales; family Flavobacteriaceae; genus Mangrovimonas_B; species Mangrovimonas_B aestuarii. The sequence goes on along the minus strand of NZ_JARACK010000004.1, from coordinate 117,208 downwards.
ACTTCTTCTGCATACTGAAGATCGCTTATGTAATACCTGCACACACTTAACATTTTAGGGGACATCAGACCAAAAAGCCGATGTTGGGCCTCCCTGTCATTTTTCACAGCTCGTTTAATAAGCTGTTCTATATTGTTATGCAATGGTATAACTTTCAAATCGCGATACGGTTTTGCGGTCTTCTATTAATAAAGACGACTATTTTTAACAAATGGTTGCCTGAAGTATTATTTTTTTCTGTCGATCACATAGTTCACCATCAATTCCAGTGAACTTTTATAAGCAGATTCAGGGTAAGATTGTAACATCTGCAAGGCCTCCTCTTGAAATGCCTTCATTTTATTTACGGCATAATCCAAACCACCATTCGTTTTAACAAAGTTAATCACTTCCTTAACACGCTTTTTGTCCTTGTTGTGATTTTTGATGGAATTAATTAGCCATTTGCGATCCTTGGGCGAAGCATTATTAAGCACGTGAATAAGTGGTAAAGTCATTTTTTGCTCCTTGATATCAATACCTGTAGGCTTGCCTATTCTATCTTCACCATAGTCGAAAAGATCATCCTTAATTTGAAAAGCCATCCCTATCAACTCCCCAAACTTTCTCATGGTTTCGGTTTCTGGTGATCCTGGCTTTACAGATGCTGATCCAATACTGCAACAGGCGGCAATAAGTGTTGCCGTTTTTTGACGAATGATTTCGTAATACACTTCTTCTGTAATATCCAGCTTTCTGGCTTTTTCAATTTGAAGAAGCTCCCCTTCACTCATTTCACGAACAGCTATGGAAATGATCTTTAATAGATCAAAATCATTATTATCTATTGAAAGCAGTAATCCCTTAGACAGCAAATAATCACCAACGAGAACTGCAATCTTATTTTTCCATAGAGCGTTAATTGAGAAAAAACCTCTTCGCCGATTACTATCGTCTACTACATCATCATGAACTAAGGTAGCCGTATGAATAAGCTCAATAACTGAAGCCCCTCGATAAGTGCGTTCGCTTATCTCTCCGTTGGACACCATTTTGGCCACCAAAAAAACAAACATAGGACGCATTTGCTTCCCTTTTCTGTTCACAATATAATGAGTGATTCTATTAAGGAGAGCCACTTTTGAAGACATTGAAAGTTGAAACTTTTGTTCAAAAAGTTCCATTTCAAAAGCAATGGGCTGTTTTATTTGTTCTACAATCTTCAAAAGAAGCTAAGGAGTAATTGTACCACAAACGTACTAAAAAAGCTGATTAAATACTATGTCGCATTAATTTTTATAACTCATTTTCAATATTGAAACTACAATTACATAATAGTACTCTTTGACATTTTACCAAACTGCGGTTATTTTATTTTAAAATAATATTTAACCCCAAGAAAATTATTTCATTTTAGCATCCATCTCTCCAATAAAAGGAATACTACTTTGCAATTCTACCTTTAAAACGGTCTCAATATATTTTTCAACTTGAATGAACTTACTAGCTTGCAATGGAGAAATCACCTTTTTCATTTTCTTATAATATTTGTAGTCTAATTTTTCCAAATCCATATTGTTTTTGTAAAGCCTTTCAACTAGATTGTCAGCTTGTTCATCAGTAAGGTTTTCATAAGAATTGGCATAATCCTGTAGAATTTTAATTCGCTCTTTACCCAGCGACTGTCTAGCTGTTGTATATTCATCATAAACAGGCCAGAACTTTTCGGCATCGCTAGGAGAAAGATTCATATAATCTTTTATTAGATCTTTTTTCTCAGCCCCCCAAACATCTTGGATTAACTGCAACTCATCTGAAGTTTGGCTAAAACCCAAACCTCCCATTAATAAAGCAATTGCTGTAATTGCAACAAAAAGAGCAGATTTCATAAGTGTAAGTTTTTAAGTTGTTGTTATTTGATTTTTTTCTACATTAAAAATACACAAACCTAAGCAAAACAAACTTTATCATGCTGTATTTTAGACAACTACATTGTTTTTCACTGTTAAATGAAGAAGTAAAAAGAATAAATAAAAGTCGCCTGAAAAGACTTTCTTTTCTAACTCTTATTGTCCAAAAACATCTAATAGTGACAAGGACTATATCTCACCCCTTTCAATGAACTACCCACATGTTATTAATCCGACTTAAAACTTGAATATTACATTGATACTAACCGATTAACAACCGACTTATTTTCCTCGACTATCCTATCTTTATATCAGGTTCTTTAAAATATTCTTGTAATGAAAACGAAATTTATTTCAAAACTAAATTACAGTCTGTTTTTAGTTTTGGCATACTTTGCCCTAGACGGAATGAACTCTTATGGTCAAATTGTTTATACCGATATTGAACCAGATTTTGTTGGTGATAATTTAAACAATAATTATGATTTAGATCTTAATAATGATGGAACTGTTGATTTTACATTCAGTTCGTATGAAAGCAGCCAGGCTCTAACTGTTTCAACATCATCTCCTCTGGTAAATGCATTTTATGGTCTAGCCCCATGGTACTGCACGGCCAAACCCATGAATAATGGTGATTTAATAAATAATTTAGGATCAAATACCCCATTGGCTTATTGGTGTGAATTTACGGGTGGAATAGGTTTAATTCAGGACTGGCCAGATATCGGGTATTTTTGGACCGATTCCCCTGATAAATATCTAGGATTACGATTTAATATTATGGGAAACATTCATTATGGATGGGCCAGAATGGATCTGACAAATTCTGCACAATGGACGATTAAAGACTATGCTTATAATAGTGTTGCAGGGGAAGGGATTATTGCTGGACAAACAACCTTGACCATTGAAGACAACACCTTAGCAGACAAGGTTAAGATCACAACCTCAAACAATCTCATTACTATTCACAACCTAACAGCTCTAAGCAATTATAATTTATATACAATTACTGGCAATAAAGTATTGGATGGTACCATTTCGAAAAAGAACAACCAGATAAGCACCATTACCTTAGCCAAGGGCATTTATGTTCTTGAATTAAGATATCCTGATAGAGGTGACTCCATTATTATAAAGTTGGTTTTGTAAATACAATTATACTGCTGATATATCCATAATGAATTTAATAAAAAATAGTACCCCACAAACCAGAAATTATTTTTCTCCCAACTTGATTCTAAATCTGATTAACAGCAAAAACATATCATGATCATGAAAAGTGATTTTGACAATTTTTAAAAGTTATATCATGAAAACAAAATTCTATTCAAAATTAAATAACAGACTGTTATTGGTTTTGGTTTGCTTTGCCCTTGATGGAATAAACTCTTATGGTCAAATTGTCTATACCGACATTGAACCAGATTTTACCAGTACAAGCTTTGGTGATTATTACGATTTAGATTTAAACAATGATGGTACCATCGACTTTGAAATAACTTCTGAAGATTATTGGGATGATGGCTATTGGTATTTAACAATTACAGGTAATTCAACAACAGAAAATGTTTACATTGGGTATGATGAGACAGGTTTTTGGGCCTTTCCCATATCCATGGAAGAAGGGGACTTTATATCATCAGGCTATTCTTCTTATGGTTGGTCTGTACAAAATGGTGGATACCTTGCAATGATATGCCAACAACTTGATTGTAATTATAACTGGAGCAACTCCTCGGACAAATATCTAGGATTAAGGTTTGAAATAAATGGAGAAACCCATTATGGATGGGCCAGAATGGATGTAACGGATGTCACCAACTGGACCATTAAGGACTACGCCTATAACAGTTCTGCAGGGGAAGGCATCTTTGCTGGACAAAATACTCTTAGCAATGGAGATTACGACTTAAAAAACAATATTAAAATTACCAATTATAATAACTTGGTTACGATCTACAACCTACAATCTCCCGCAAATTTCAATTTATATTCCATTTCAGGAAATAAGGTTCTGGATGGCATTGTTTCGAATCAAAACAACCAAATCGATATTAATAAACTAGCAAATGGAATTTACATTCTTGAAATAGAAAGCCTAGATAATGGCTATTCCATTAAAAAGAAGTTTATACGATAAAACGGATAACATATACACGTAAGTCATTTTTTATAATTTTTAAAAGTTATTTTATGAAAACAAAATTCCTTTCAAAATTAAATAACAGACTGTTATTGGTTTTGGTTTGTTTTACTATTGGTCTGACCAACACTTATGGTCAAATTGTTTATACAGACATTGAACCAGATTTTGTGAGCGAAAATCTAGGAGACATATACTATTTGGATTTAAATAATGATAACATTACTGATTTCACAATAAGTTCAACCGATTGGGACATTTCTTTCGATTGGCTCCAAATAGATTCTGCAAATTTTATTAATGCTTTTATTGGTGTTAGTCCCTGGTATATAAATACAAGGCCATTAAATAGTGGCGATCTAATCTGCTCTATAGACATCTACAATGGATATGCAGATTGGTATTCTCCTGCGTTAGATTCTGGGGTATATGGATTCGCAATGGTATGCCCAACATTTGAAGAATGGTGTGATTATAGTTGGCAGAATACAAATAACAAATTTCTTGGCCTTCGCTTTAAAATAGGAAATGAAACCCATTATGGGTGGGCTAGATTAGACATCACAAATGAAACCAATTGGACAATTAAAGATTACGCCTACAATAGTATTCCTGGCGATTGCATCCTTGCTGGACAATCAACTTTAAGCATTGAGGACAACACCTTAGCGTACAAGTTGAAAATCGCAACCTCTAACAATCTCATCACCATTCACAACCTAAAAACTCTCAGCAATTATAGTTTATATACAATTACAGGCAATAAAGTATTGGAGGGGGTTGTTTCAGAACAGAACAACCAAATAAGCACCAATAGGCTCTCCAAAGGCATCTATATTATCGAATTAAGCAATCCTAACACAGGTTATTCTATTAAAAAGAAGTTGATATTATAATACTAACTCTTATTTGCTAACTGCCCACAAGCAGCATCTATATCTTTACCTCGAGAACGTCGTATAGTAACAGTAATATTATTGGCTTCCAGTAAGTCTACATACATATTTATCGCTGCATTGTTGGCTTGCTGAAATTCCCCATCGTCAATAGGATTGTATTCAATAAGATTGACTTTACTAGGAGCAAATTTACAGAACTGCACTAATGCCTCAGCATCCTTTTTTGAATCATTAATACCTTTCCATACCACATATTCATACGTAATCCTATTCTTGGTCTTACTATACCAATACTGAAGTGCTTCACGTAAATCTTTTAACGGGAAATGCTCATTAAAAGGCATTATAGATGTTCTTACCTCATCAATTGCCGAGTGCAGAGAGACAGCCAGTTTGAAACGAACTTCCTCGTCGGCCATTTTCCTAATCATTTTAGGTACTCCAGAAGTAGAAACAGTAATACGTCTAGGGGACATCCCCAAACCTTCGGGAGATGTTATTTTATCAATAGCCTTGAGTACATTGTTGTAGTTCATTAATGGCTCTCCCATCCCCATGAACACAATATTGCTCAATGGACGATCGTGATATAATCTACTTTGCTTATCGATAGCCACTACCTGATCGAATATTTCATCAGGGTTAAGGTTACGCATTCTCTTCAAGCGAGCAGTAGCACAAAATCTACAATCTAAACTACATCCTACCTGACTTGACACACATGCCGTTGTTCTTGTATCTGTTGGAATAAGAACGGACTCAACTACCAAACTATCATGTAAACGAATGGCATTTTTAATAGTCCCATCAGAACTACGTTGCATTGAATCAACCTCAACATTGTTAATCACAAAGTTGTCTTCAAGCATTTGACGGGTAGAGATCGAAATATTGGTCATATCCTCAAAAGTATGAGCCGATTTATTCCATAGCCATTCATAGACCTGATTCCCTCTAAACGCCTTATCTCCTCTATCAACAAAGAAGTCACGAAGTTGCTCCTTGGTTAATGCCCGTATATCTTTTTTTGTCACTGCCATAATCTCTGCAAAAGTAATTAAAATAGTTAGGACTAGATTTAATACTCTTAACCTATCTACTTAAAAAAGAGTTAAATAAAAAAGCCTTGACAAACAAGGCTTTTCAATTATTCTGTAAATGTGATTTTATATAATCAACATTGCATCACCGTAACTGTAGAACTTATATTTTTCTTTAACAGCTTCTTCGTAGGCTTTCTTCATAAAGTCATGCCCAGCAAAAGCAGACACCATCATCAATAAAGTAGATTTTGGTGTATGAAAATTGGTAATCATACAGTTTGCAATACTGAAATCGTATGGAGGAAAAATAAATTTATTCGTCCATCCATCAAATTCATTCAAGGTTCCGCTTGAAGACACAGAACTTTCAACAGCACGCATAACGGTAGTACCAACGGCGCATACACGTCTTTTATCTTTAATTCCCTTATTAATTGTTTCAACAGCATCTGAGGCAATATGAATTTCTTCACTGTCCATTTTATGCTTTGACAGATCTTCAACCTCGACAGGGTTAAAAGTCCCCAAACCAACATGCAGAGTAATGTTTGCAAAGTTAATTCCTTTAATTTCCAAACGCTTCAATAAATGCTTAGAGAAGTGTAATCCAGCAGTTGGCGCTGCTACAGCACCTTCTGTTTTAGCAAAAATAGTTTGGTAACGCTCTTCGTCTTCAGGTTCCACCTCACGCTTAATATACTTAGGAAGTGGTGTTTCTCCCAATTCCTTAAGTTTGTTTCTAAATTCTTTATATGAACCGTCATAAAGAAAACGTAACGTTCTACCTCTAGAAGTAGTGTTATCAATTACCTCTGCTACTAACGTCTCATCATCACCGAAGTAAAGCTTATTTCCTATTCTTATCTTTCTTGCTGGATCTACTAAAACATCCCAAAGGCGTTGCTCTTCATTTAACTCTCTCAACAAGAATACCTCAATTCTCGCTCCAGTTTTTTCCTTATTACCGTAAAGTCTTGCTGGAAAAACTTTTGTATCGTTAAGGATCATTACATCGTCCTCATCGAAATAGTCCACAAGATCCTTAAACAGCTTGTGTTCTATTGTTTGTTTTTCCCTGTTCAAGACCATAAGACGTGCCTCATCTCTATGTTCAGATGGGTACTCTGCCAACAGATCTTCAGGTAATTTAAAGTTAAAGTGAGATAATTTCATGTGTTTAATGTATTATTTTTTCGATAGTCACTTAAAATGTTTCGAATTGTTTCTCAGAGTTTTAAAAAAACTCCTCAACTTTAAACATCCAAGTGATTTTATTTTTGGAGCTGCAAATATACGACCTCGAGATAGGGGTTGTCAAGTATTTAAGGGATTAATTCAAAATAGATTCACCTATTTTACAAGCTATTGCAATTTTTTTTGATGTCAATTATATGGTTTCGCAATCAATACCCAACGATTGAATATGCTCCCAAAAATTAGGATATGATTTTACAACCACAGTTGCATCTTCAACAACAATAGGAACTCTAAGTGCCAATGGCGCAAAAGCCATGGCCATTCTGTGATCGTTATAGGTGGAAACTGAAACATTATCAACCAATTGTTCGCTTGGTTTCAATGTTAATGATGAATCATAGATCTCTACAATTGCGCCAAACTTCTCCATTTCCGCTTTTAGTGCTGTCAACCTATTAGTCTCCTTAATCTTTAGGGTTTGTAACCCATAAAGTTCACAACCTACACCAAGCCCTAAACAAGTAACTGCTATAGTTTGAGCAATATCTGGTGTTTTATTAAGGTTTAAACTAAAGTGTTTAACTGAATTGCTCACCTTTTCAATTCTGATAGTACCTTTCTGAAAAGTTGTTTTTACCCCAAATTGACTATAGATATCAACCAAAGCTGAATCGCCTTGCAAACTATCTTCTTTGAAGCTTCTTAAATTGAGAAATGTTCCAACAGAACTTAATGCTATAAAGCTGTAAAAATAAGATGCCGATGACCAATCAGATTCTACTGTGACAGAAACAGAACCTTTTATTTCTTTCATCGGACTTATCTCAATCGTATTATCTTTAAAAGACGTTTCAACACCAATTGAACCTAGTAACCGTATGGTCATATCCAAATAGGGCCTAGAAGTAACTTCACCCTCCAATATTATCTCCAGTCCATTTTTAAGTTTAGGAGCAATAAGCATTAATGCCGAAATAAACTGACTACTAACTTCGGCATTTAATGTTACTTTATATTTTGACAGTTCACTGCCTTTTATTTTCAAAGGTGGATAGCCTTCTTCCCTAAGATATTCAATTTGAGCTCCCAATTTTCTAAGGGCATCTATTAAAATCCCTATTGGGCGTTCCTGCATTCTTTCAGAGCCTGTCAACACAACTTCTCTACCATTTTGAACTGCAAAGTAAGCAGTTAAAAAACGCATTGCTGTACCTGCATGGCGAACATCAATCTTATTGAAATCCGTTCCCAAAGCTTTTAACATGACTTGTGTATCTTCAGAAGAAGAAAGGTGTTCAATTTTGATTTGTGGATATAAGGCTTGCAAGACAAGCAACCTATTAGATTCACTTTTAGAACCCGACAAGACTATACTTTGCCCTGATTTAAGTTTTGATTTATTAATTAAAACATCCACAGATCTTGCCTTAAAAATGGTAAGGTTTTCTTATTTAAGTTTTTCGTTGTTGTGATGACGATCGTGATCACGCTTGGTTTTCTTATCCATCTTCTTATCAAAAGCTTCTTGTAGATCTATCCCCGTTTGGTTAGCTAAGCAAAGTACCACAAAAACCACATCGGCCAATTCTTCACCCAAGTCTTTATCTTTATCACTTTCTTTTTCGCTCTGCTCCCCATAGCGTCTGGCAATAATTCTAGCAACTTCTCCCACCTCCTCTGTAAGCTGTGCCATATTGGTAAGTTCGTTAAAGTATCGAACACCGTGATTTTTTATCCAATTATCAACTATAAGTTGTGCGTTCTTAATATCCATTTTAACCTTCTTTTCTGAGTATAATTTGTTCCGCCTTTTTAGCTATCATCTTTACGTAAAAGTCACGAAACTACTCATATTCGTTTGGCAAAATTAAAGTTTTATTTCTATTGTAAGTTATTGAAAACTGCAACATTCTCCTTTTTGATTACACAGAAAACTAAATTCACACTCACTTTCGTTGAATATAAGTTGCTTAAGGATTAGTTTTGAAAAACCCCAAAAAGCAAACCAATGTTTTGCTCAATTCTCTTAACTCTGCAATTTTATACCTTAAATAAAAAAGCCAGCACAAATGCTGGCTTTTACAATAATAATCTAACTTTCCTGTTTAAGCACTATCTGTTCTTGTTTTTTAGCTATCATTTTGCTGTAAAAATCACGAAACTGCTCATATTCCCCTGGTAAAATTAACGGTTTATTCATTTTATAACTCATTGAGAACTGCAACATTTTCCCGTTTTGACCACCTAAAAAAGTAAACACACACTCATTTCCATTAAACTGAATTTTAGAACTTTCAGGCAATGACTCAACTACATAGCCCTCAGGCAACATAATATTAACCATATATTGATCTACGAAAGGAAAGACATAATCTACAGGATATTCTCGTGTCTCCTGTTTGAACGGGTTTTCATCAGGCATCATGAACAATAATGGAGAAAAATATAGTTTACCGCCTATTTCCTCAATAGCATCACTCAAACTGTAATCGTATGAGTAAACCATAGGCTCAGATAATTGCAACTCTCCTTTCCCTTCATAATTTGACGCTTCAATACCAAAGTTATCCTTTTCTAAATACGACAACTTTTGATCCATACTTACCTTATTGAATTTATCTCTGTGATATTTAGCAAAGTAATCTGAAAGCTGAGCTCTCACCTTACCATCAACTGTCAGGTCATTATTAATTTTTACGTTTAGAGAAATACTTTCTTTAGACTCCTTTTTGGGATTTAAAGCAACCCAAGTAGAACTTCCACTTTCACGAATAATGCGTCCTTGCCAATTAACAGCTCTATTAGGCAAAACATTTGGTGCAGCGTACTCATCTGTAGCATCTAAAAGTATTAAATCACCAGGAACTTCTATAGCTGCAATTACATAATTAAAACCCTCTGTTGTAGGATATAGAGGGATTCCATTTTTGACAGTACTAATTAAAACAGGGTTAGCATTTAAACCAGCATAGCGCAGCATGGCTGTTAACATTAAATTAATATCTGCTACATTACCCGTTCGTTCTTTAAATGCCTTCTTCACTCCATTATGAACCGTGTATCCATTATAATCATTCCACTTGACATGGGATTTAACATAATTATAAATCAAAACTGCTTTTTCCGATTCACTTTCTGCATTAGCAATCAATAGATCTATAGCTTCTTTAAAATAAGCCGTCTTTTCAAGTTCTGCTCCGAAGTATTGACTATCGTATATGTGCTTGGTAACTTTATCCCATGTTGTAGAATAGCTTTTTATTTCCCCATTAGGACCTCTAAAGAATGCATACTCGAAAAACAACTTAGCACGGTACCCATCCAAGTTTCTCACGTAATTTTCATTTTTCAATGGAGGCACATTGTTTAAGTCTGCACTGACAATATTCTCCATATAATCTAAACTTGAAGTTTCAAAGTTTGTTTTTACCGAATGAAAACCACTACTTGTCTTTGTTCTATTTTTTGTAGTAATCACCTCAGACTTAGATTCTCTGCTTTCCAACAGCTCTGGAAAAAATTTGGCTTTGGGATTGAAATGTTTGTTAAAATTAAAATACTCTGGTGTACGCACCTCAAGATTGTACTTCCTGATTGGAATGATATACTGAAGATCAACATCTTCAATAGTAAACCTAGGAGTTTCAATGGTATATTGATATTCAATTACCGACCCTGCATTAACATTAGGCAATGTGAATTTTGTAGTTTCCCAAAACTCATTGTTCTTCTCCTCAAAAATATTGTCTTTTTCAAGTTTTGTCTCTACAACTTTTTTGCCGTTAAGGTTATATGTAACACCTTTAATATTTTTTATTTTTTCCTTTAATCCATTATCTGCATCGTAAAGTTTAATTTCTTTGGTAGCCCAATCAAACCCTTCCTTATTGTAAATTTTAACTCTTTCGTGAACTTCAATATTTTGAATAAACCCTTCATTCTGTCTATACTCAAAATACACTTTAAAATCTCTGTAAAATACTGCTGCATTAACTTCAGGATAGGAAGGATCCTGAGTTTCTTCCACTTCTTCTTTTGAAACTTTTCCGAATTTGTAGTTTTGGGCGACACCTAAGTTTGCCACCAAAAAAAACAATAAAATAGTTGATAAAATTCTCACACTTATACTTTTTGAATTAATACAATTTTTGATTTGTCTTGTTTTACCACTTGCAACCAGAATTCACGAAAAGCTTTATAATCTCCTTTTTCGTAATTGCCTTTGTTCATTTTGAAGAAGCGCTCAAACAATAATTTATTATCCGAAATCTGGGTAATAGTATAACGATACTCTCCAAACTTGTTTTTTATAGTCACATCATCTTGAAGAGCCTCTACAACCAAATCCTGAGGCAATACAACTTCAATTCTATCGGTATCAACAAACCCTCTATCCATCTCAAAAGGAAGTTTTCGGTTTTCATATCGAGGAGGAGCGGAGGTTATTTTATTAAAAAAATTTGGTGCTAACAACACTCGTGTTCCGGCTTTAGAAACCAAATTTCCTGTTTTCAACGTAACCTCTTCATAAAACACAGCTTTGGATTTGTCGTTTTGAAGATGTATCGAAGTCAATTCCAGCTTATTAATATCTCCCCAAAAATCCTTGTAATAAAGTGTTTGATCTTTTGAATCTTTAAATTGGATTTTATGATGATCATAATATTGAGAACCTCCACTTGAAATGTTTACTTTAGCCGATGCCGAACCATCTCCATTCAAGTTAACAACTGCTTGCATATCTTGAAAATTCTCTTCTTCCTTATAAGCCTTTGTTCTTTCTATCCTACCTTCATCTGGAGTTACAACCAATACATCTCTATCATCTGTAAACTTAGCTATAAAACCAAACGGATCTGTTTGACTGGTACATTCCAACCAGACATAGTCATTTTCATGAGGAATACATAAAAAAGCATGATTCCCTTGGGTTGAAGAAAAATCCCTATCGATATTTTTAGGTTCTCTTCCACCATGAACAATCGTATAAAATGATTTTACACCTACGGCATCCAATAACGCCTTGGTATAATTTGTTAAACCTTTACAGTCACCATACCCCAAACGGTCAACATCCTCTGCCAACATGGGTTTCCATCCACCAATGCCTACCTGTACACTTATATATCTAGTTCTATTCTGCATATATTCATAAACGAGCCTTGCCTTTTCTATATCAGTTTTAGCATCCTTCACCAAACCCCTCACTTCATTTATCGTTTCTTGAGGCAACTCCCTTGTACCAGACAACAACTCTTCATACATCCATTTTCCAAAACTTCCCCAATTGTTATTAACACCTTTAACCCCTTTCATTTTAAATTCATTTAGCGCCACTTTCACATTTGGAACTATAGAAGACAATGTTGGACTATATGCTTCATATCTTACTGCAGACAAGTCTTTGGCTTGGTAATGAAAATTGTATTTCTTTTCGATGTTGAACCCCTCAAAATTGGATACTTTTTCAAGTATTTCAACGTCTGTGTTGTTTATGATTTTATAAGAGGCCTTTTCAATACTTACATAATAATCATCAAGAGGATTCCAGCCAGGGATAAAGGCAGTTGAAGTCTCCACATACTCCACAACAAAATCTACTGTATAAGGATATCCAACAGCAGTATAGTCTAGATATTTTATTCGATTATCTTGAAATAGTGAAACCCCATCTACAGCTGCAACATCCTTAAAATCCTTTTTATTGAGCTTTCTTAATTCGCTACCCAAACTATTATAAATCCTTGCTTCAAGGACCTTAATATCCCTAGTATCATCATACCACACCATGGCATGGATATCCGAATTACCCTTTTCATTTAATACTGTTACAATTCTATGTTCCTTGACAACCATTTTGTCATAGGCTTGAATTTCAATTTCCAGGTCATTTTGTCTAACAACTGCATTGGCGTTTTGAGTGAGTTCCGAAGAAAGTGTAAATGCGCTTAGTTTACTGTTTTGAGAAAAAACGTGGACAGAAAGGAGCAGACTTATCGCTCCCGTAAATAGGTATTTGGGCATTGGTTTGGTTAGTGGTTGAGGCGGTAAAACTATACTTTTTAGTCAAAAAAACAAAACGTAAGATTACTCCCTGTTTTTAGAGTCTATTATTATTGTAACTGGCCCATCATTAAGAAGCTCGACTTTCATGTCGGCACCGAACTTACCTGTATGCACAGGTTTATTTAAAGCCCTTTCAAGTACATCTACAAACTTTTCGTAAAGAGGGATAGCTATTTCAGGTTTTGCGGCCTTAATATAACTTGGCCTATTTCCCTTTTTGGTACTGGCATGCAAAGTAAACTGACTTACAACAATGACTTCTCCATCTATGTCGTTAAGAGATTTGTTCATAATCCCATCTTCATCATTGAATATCCTTAGGTTAGAAACTTTCTTTGTTAGCCATTCAATATCCTCTAGAGTGTCATCACCAACAATTCCGAGCAATAGCAGCAGACCTTGTTTAATATTTGCTACTTTCTCCCCTTCAGTGGTAACATTAGCTTTTGACACTCGTTGAATAACTACTCTCATATATAATGAATTCTTTTTTGGAGCTACTACTCTTTACTCCAAAAATCAGTTCGGTAATGTTCATCTTCACCTTCCATCATCTGAAGATAACTTCTATATCGCGAATAGGCTACTTCGTCGTTTTCCAGCGCTTCTTTCACAGCACATTTAGGCTCCTCCAAATGCAAGCAGTTATTAAACTTACAGTGTTCCTTTAGCTCAAAAAACTCAGGAAAATAATCACCTATTTCTTCACGATCCATATCAACAATTCCGAAACCTTTTATCCCTGGGGTATCTATAATTTTGGCATCGAAACTCAGATCGAACATTTCCGCAAAAGTTGTAGTATGCTGACCTTGTTGGTGCTGCTCAGATATTTCTTGGGTCTTAAGTTGCAATCCCGGTTCTATAGCATTTACCAAAGTCGATTTACCTACTCCAGAGTGTCCTGCAAACATACTTACCTTTCCTTCCATCAACTGTTTTACCTTATCGATATTTTTACCCGTGGAGGCAGAAATCCCAATACACTCATACCCTATCTTCCGGTAAAGAGCTGCTAGATATTTTACTTCAACCAATGTATCGTCATCATAGGCATCAATCTTATTAAATAGCAAAACGGTTTTTACAGAATATGCTTCAGCTGTTGCCAAAAACCGATCAATAAAACTAGTAAACGTTGGTGGGTTGTTTATGGTTATTAGAAGGAAAACCTGATCGATATTAGCGGCAATAACATGAGTTTGCTTTGAAAGGTTCACCGATTTACGAACGATATAGTTTTCACGTTCATGGATTTTATTGATTACTCCAGTAATCTCATCGTTTTTTGTCTCTAATTCAAAGTCCACATGGTCACCTACTGCAATAGGGTTGGTACTCTTAATTCCCTTTAAACGAAATTTCCCCTTAATGCGGCATTGATAGGCTTTACCGTTCATCGTTTTCACGGTATACCAACTTCCTGTAGATTTATAAACGGTTCCTGTCATACACTTGCATTAATACACTCTTTAATTAGTTTTTACAAAAAAAATGTAAAATTTTAACACATTAACATTCAATACCATAAAACCCAACTAACTATTAAGGACACAAAATAACGATTTTTAATTTTAAGAAAAACCTATATTCGCTGCTTAATTCACAAACCAAAACACTTTTTTATGAAAAAATTATTACTGTTATCTGCATTCATTCTTGTATCTGTTGCAGAATTATCTGCTCAAGTTGAATTCAAGGTAATTACCAGTGTAGAGTCAATTGTACCTAATGGACTTGGGAGGTCAAGATTGATTTCATCTAATGAAGACAGAGACTATTCAGAATTCACATCTGAACGCTCTGAGGACAAAGACAAGGATTCAAGAAACAAATCTAAACGTGATGAGATTAGAGTTGAAAACTTTGAAGAAACAAAGCTTTTAAACTTCTTTAACATAGGAGGGATACGGTTCCAAAACATTGCAGCAAACGACGCTGTTATTTCTTCTAAAATCAACTCTATGATTGAAGAGGGTTGGGAACTAGCTTTTGTAACTAGTGCCGTAGAAAGTGATAGTGGAAAAGGTGATGGAAAAGGTATTTTTATTACTCGTTATATCTTTAAAAGATTGAAATCAGACAGTCAATCGTAAAGACTATTTTTCATAAAAAAGCCAAATGTTAACATTTGGCTTTTTTTTTTATCATTCTTTGTTAATAACCTTTTCCTGATGATGGATAGACTCTAAGTGTATTGCTTTGTAAACTCGCAAAATAAAGTCCTCACTAAGTTCCTTACCCGTCCCTTGGACTATCATTCTATCTAAAATCTCCTTCCAACGCTTTGCCTGTAACACTGCTACATTATGCTCTTTTTTTAGAGCTCCAATTTCTTCAGCTATTTTCATTCGCTTACCAAACATCTCAATAAGCTGATGATCTATAACATCTATATGAGCTCTTAAAGTTTTTATGGTATCCTTAAAATCTGGTGCACTTTCTGTTTGTTTTCTAACCTTAAGATTTTCTGTGATTTGCTTTAGTATTTCTGGAGTGATTTGTTGCGAAGCGTCACTCCAAGCGTTATCGGGATCGTGATGGGTCTCTACCATTAACCCATCATAATTTAAGTCGAGCGCTGTTTGACAAAGGTCAAAAATAATATCACGTCTACCTGCAATATGTGAGGGATCAAGTATTAATGGTAAATCTGGAAATTCGTTTTGAAGATCAATTGGAATTTGCCATTCAGGATTATTTCTATAACGAGACTTTTCGTATGTGGAAAACCCCCTATGTACTACTCCTAACTTCTCTACATTTACGGTATGCAATCGCTCTACAGCACCTAGCCATAGAGACATATCTGGATTAACTGGATTTTTCACCAAAACAATTTTATCCGATCCTTTTAATGCCTCTGCAATTTCCTGAACAATAAAAGGATTTACTGTTGTCCTTGCTCCAATCCACAACATATCCAAATCATGCTTCAATGCTAAATCAACGTGGTGGGCATTGGCTACTTCTGTAGCAATTAGTAGTCCAGTTTCCTGTTTTACCTTTTGCAACCAGGGTAAGCCTAAAGCACCAACTCCCTCGAAGTTTCCCGGTCGGGTTCTTGGTTTCCACAACCCTGCACGAAAAACTGTAGCATCACTATCCTTTATCTCATTAGCCACCTGTAGTAACTGAAATTCAGTCTCAGCACTACACGGACCCGCTATCAATAAGGGATGATTAAGTCCAAAAGTATTCAACCAGTTTCTTAACGCTTTATTGTTCTTCATTGCCATATTTACCTATGCCATTTTCATCACACAAAAATAGCCTTTTTATCATTACCCTTGGTTTATAGGTCTCTTTATGATTACTACCACACATTTTCATTATGGTTAAAATTAAAATTTAATGGCATTCGTTATCGAAATATGTATTTTTACCAAAAATAATTGCAAGTATGTCTATTGAGGTTTCAGGAATCACTAAAGTTTATGGCTCGCAAAAAGCCTTGAACAACATTTCTATAAAAGTTGACAAACCTGAAATTGTTGGATTTCTTGGTCCTAATGGCGCTGGAAAATCAACAATGATGAAAATATTGACCACTTATATTGAAGCCACCTCAGGCTCAGCAAAAGTAAATGGATACGATATTGCTTCTGAAGCAAAACAGGTACAACAAAGTGTAGGTTATCTACCTGAACACAACCCTTTGTATTTAGACATGTATGTTAGAGAATATTTGCAATTTAACGCCAATGTATATGGCGTTAATAAAGAACGAATTGAAGAAGTCGTAAAACTTACTGGGCTTACCCCAGAAGCCCATAAAACTATTGGACAATTATCGAAAGGATATAGACAAAGAGTTGGTTTGGCAAACGCTCTTCTTCATAACCCCGATGTTTTAATTCTCGACGAACCAACTACAGGACTAGATCCCAATCAATTAGTAGACATACGTAATCTGATCCGTGACATTGGAAAAGAGAAAACCGTCTTCCTTTCCACCCACATTATGCAAGAGGTTGAGGCCATGTGCGACCGTGTAATCATCATTAATAAAGGTGAAATTGTAGCAGATAAAAAACTGAAGGATCTTCACGAAGGAAAGGCTCAAGTTGTAATCGTAGAGTTCGATTACCGTGTTGAAGAAGCTTTTTTAAGGAGACTTCCAAAGGTAAAAGAAGTTGTTAACACTTATGGTTTTGTTTACGAATTAACTTTTGACACTACTGAAGATATGCGTAGTCATGTTTTTGATTTTGCTCATGACAATAAGTTAAAAATACTGCAATTGAACCAGAAAAATGAAAGCTTGGAAAACTTGTTCAGGGAGCTTACAAAAAATTAATCCATTATTAACTCACCAGTATAGCCCTGCTCAACACTTACACTTGTAGGAGTGTTTACCGAAATTAAATCACCAGTCCCTAAAAGCTGCCCATTTAACGACTGTTGGGGGTTAACAATCATATCATTGCTACCTCGATGATACACACTCACATTCTGTGCTATGAGATTCCCCCCCTCAAAACGACCGGCACCAGAATAAAAGCCTACGGTAAGATTGTCTACCTCTCCTGAAATATAGAAAGAAGAAAGGTTATTGGCAGTTATTTTTAGGCTAGACGAAATTACTTGTAGTCTAAAATCAGCTATGGTAAAACTGCCCGGCATGCCATAATCTTCAGAAAATAAGATTAGATCATCGTATTGTAAAACGCCTATCGAAACTATATCGAATTGGGTTGAACTCCTAATAGCAGTAATATTTGGTGCTGTCACATAAACTTTAGTCGCCTCATAATCACGAACAAAATTACAGCTGTTTTTATCTGTCAGTCTAAGTTCACCATCAACTACAGCAGCCTCAATATCACTCATAAGATATTCTCCAGCTTCTGCCGTTACCAAAAACTCATCACCTTGCTTTAAAATAAGAGCCACATTACGGTTTACTAATATTTTATTGAAAGGGGCAACCTCAAATTTCTTTTGAATGGTCTTACCTGATGCCTGAAAGCAATCGTAAGCATTTTCAGTACTACATGAAAACATCAAAAAAAGAACTAGTGCTAAAAAATTTATGTAGTTTCTCATAACGCTTTACATCCTTACACCTATACCAAACTCTATTGCTTCAGCTTTCGCACCATGCGACTTCAATGTCAAGGCAGCAAACAATTTATTGGTCATATAATATTTCAGTCCTGCCCGAAAATAGGTTCTGCCCTCAAAATCGAAAGGACAATACACATAATACCCTACCTGAGTCAACACCGATAATTTATTTACAAACAACTCATGCCCAATAAAAGCTCCAACCCTTCTGTAATCTTCATCACCAGATACATCTTCCTCAGGAAAAGCAACCGATTTATAATATATTAATTCCTCCAAAAACTTAGAGAAAAAAGCATCTACCCCCAACTGCAATGCACTTTTATAACTCAAACGTTTATCGGCATAAGCCGAAACCACTGCAAATGGATATTGACCGCTACCAATAACATCACTTTCATTTATTCCTCCTCTAAGCACAAAATTAAATTTTACAGGCTGTGAAAACGAATCATTATTAATCGCTTTTATGTAAGAGGGTAATTCTGCATCCAGATTGTAATTTATACCAACATTTAATGCTATGGAATTAACACTTGTGTTCGGTGCTTTAAAATTTCCATTGGAATAATGGGTCATTGTTAACCCTGCTTGAATTCCAAATTTATCGTACACATGCTCTTTTTTATAGTTAAGCATAACATAGGTACTACTCAAAAAAGTGGATCCAAACGCAACATTTTTATGATTGCTTTCCTTATCGTAAGGATTAGTGTTAAAACCTATCCCCTGAGCAATACGAAAAATTAAATTTCTATTGAAAAAGTAAAAATTATAATGACCAAAAAAGGCATAATTATTTCCCAGCACATCATTTTTTAAATTCTGATAAGAAAATGAAAAACCGTAATCGGGGTAGTTGTAACGTTGTTCCCATTCTTTTTCTCCAAAGGTCTTTTTATTCCAAGCTATAACAACTCCTTCAGGATGTCCTTTAATCAAATGAAGAATACTGTTATTGTGCAAGGCAATATTACCTTTAAAGTAATTCACATCAACAAAGGATTTAAGGTTATTTTGACCCTTTGAAAACAGTGTAACGAAAAGAAAAAAGAAAAGGAGTTTTAGCCTCATCAATTTAGCGGGGTTTGCCGCAAATGTAAGGCAATATTTAAAATACCTGAGACGCCACCGCCTTTATATTATCACTTTTTCCCATAGAATAATAGTGTAGCACGGGTACGCCTGCTTTCTGTAAATCTTTTGACTGCTGTATACACCACTCAATCCCGACCTGCCTCACCTCGACATTATCTTTGCATTTCAATACTTCTTTCACAAGATCATCAGGTAGATCAACATGAAATCTATGTGGTATTAAATTAAGTTGCTTTTTGGTCGCGAAGGGTTTGAGACCTGGAATAATAGGCACTGTAATACCAGCTTCTCTACACTTTTTAACAAAAGCAAAATACTTACTGTTATCAAAAAACATTTGAGTTACTATATATGTTGCCCCTCGATCGACCTTATGCTTCAAATATTGAACATCTGTATCCAAGCTAGGAGCTTCCATATGCTTTTCAGGATAACCAGCCACCCCTATGCAGAAATCAGTTGCCGAACTATTTTCTAGTTCATCATCCAAATACACACCTGAATTCAGATTCTTGATTTGGGTCACCAGTTCACCTGAAAAACTATGCCCTTCTTTTTCCGGTTTAAAATACGTTTCACTTTTTACAGCATCTCCTCTCAGCGCCATAACGTTTTCAATTCCCAAAAAATCAAGGTCAATCAAAAAGTTTTCAGTATCCTCTTTAGTGAATCCACCACACAATATATGAGGAATAGCATCTACCTGATATTTATTTTGAATCGCAGCACAAATCCCCACAGTCCCCGGTCGTTTTCTAACAATCTGTTTTTTTAAATACCCATTGTTCATATCCTTATAAACAAATTCCTCTCGATGGTAGGTTACATCAATAAACGGAGGATTAAAATCCATCAAAGGATCTATGTGATCAAAAATAGACTGAATATGCTGTCCTTTTAAAGGAGGCAATATTTCAAACGAAAACAAAGTGTTTCCATTTGCCGATGCGATATGTTCGTTTACTTTCATTTACTTATATCTGAATATTGCATTTTTGAACATTTCAATTTCCATTCAAGTTTGGATCCAACCATTTTTCGGCTTCATTTAAACTAATGCTCCTGCGTTTGGCATAATCCTTAAGCTGGTCTTGTTCTATTTTCCCCAATCCAAAATACTTTGCTTCCGTATTACCAAAATAGTAACCACTAACACTTGCTGCAGGCCACATAGCCAAATGCTCGGTCAGTTGAACCCCTATATGCTCCTTGACTTTCAACAACTCCCATAACGTTTGTTTTTCCAAATGGTCAGGACAAGCGGGGTATCCTGGCGCCGGTCTGATTCCCTTATACTTCTCTCTTATCAATTCTTCATTTGACAAGAGCTCTTCTTTTGCATAGCCCCAAGCCTCCCTGCGGATATATTCATGAAGATACTCAGCAAATGCTTCAGCAAATCTATCGGCCAAAGCTTTAATCATTATAGCATTGTAATCATCATGATTGGCTTCAAATTCTTCAGCAAGCTCTTTCGTTCCGAAACCTGCAGTTACACAAAATCCTCCTATATAATCTTTCTTGCCAATTGATTTTGGTGCTATAAAATCAGCCAATGCAAAATTGGGAACACCTTCTTTTTTTCTCAATTGCTGGCGAAGTGTTAAAAAAGTCGCTTGAAGATATCCTTGTCCATCATAAACTTCAATATCATCATTGTTTACAGTATTTGCTTTGAACAATCCAAAAACAGCTTTTGCCTTCAGCAACTTTTCATTTACAACTCTTTTCAAAAGGATTTGAGAATCATTAAAAAGTTCTGTTGCTTGCCCTCCAACAATATCATCTGAAAGGATTTCAGGGAACTTACCATGTAAATCCCAACTTCTAAAAAACGGTGACCAATCTATATAAGGCTCTAATTTTTTCAGATCGAATTCATCCCAAACTTCAACTCCTAATCGATTTGGTGAAATCAAATCCGCTTCATCCCAGTTTATTTTAAACTTATTAGCTCTCGCCTCTTCTAAACTTAAATAAGCTTTTTGTTTATTACGCTTTAAAAACCGGTTTCTGAACGTATCGTATTCCTCTCTAATTTCTTTTTTATAATCCCTATTGTTTTGCTGCAATAACTTCCCAACTACTGTTACCGCCCGCGAGGCGTCGTTAATATGCACCACTGTATTTTGATAATTAGGTGCAATCTTTACTGCAGTGTGCGCGCGAGACGTTGTTGCTCCTCCAATCAATAATGGCACCTTAAAGTTATGAGATTCCATTTGTTTAGAAACATAGACCATTTCATCTAATGACGGCGTAATCAAACCGCTCAAACCAATTACATCAACCTTTTCTTTTTTAGCAGTTTCTATAATAGTTTCCGGTGGTACCATCACCCCCAAATCAATTACCTCATAATTATTGCACCCCAAAACAACACTCACAATATTCTTCCCAATATCGTGAACATCACCTTTAACGGTAGCCATCAACACCTTTCCAGAAGACTCAACTTTCCCGTTTTTATCGGTTTCGATAAATGGCTTTAGATAAGCCACTGCTTTTTTCATTACCCTGGCCGACTTCACTACCTGGGGCAAGAACATTTTCCCACTACCAAATAAATCTCCAACAACATTCATCCCCTCCATTAAAGGTCCCTCAATCACAGCCAAAGGTTTATCCGCTTGTAACCTTGCTTCCTCTACATCTTCAATCACAAAAGCATCAATCCCCTTGACTAAACCATGAATAATTCTATCCTGTAACGGTAGATTTCGCCACTCTAAAACCTTAGTTTCATCTATTTTGGCTTTAGACTTAACGGTTTGAGCAAACTCCAATAGTCGCTCGGTTGCATCCTCTCGCTTATCAAAAAGAACATCCTCAACATGCTCCAAAAGATCTTTTGGTATATCATCGTAAACCGTCAACAAGGTTGGGTTAACAATCCCGAGAGTCATCCCATACTTTATAGCATGATATAGAAAGGCCGAATGCATAGCCTCCCTAACCGTATCGTTTCCTCGAAATGAAAAAGACACATTACTCACGCCGCCAGAAACATTAACATGTGGAAGATTTCCCTTAATCCATTGGGTGGCTTTAAAAAAATCGATTGCATAGGTCCTGTGTTCCTCCAAACCTGTTGCGACAGGAAAGATGTTCGGATCGAAAATAATATCCTGGGGATGAAAACCTATCTCATCCACCAAAATATGATACGATCGCTTGCAAATATCTATCCTACGTTGATACGTATCTGCTTGCCCCAATTCATCAAAAGCCATAACAACTACAGCTGCTCCGTAACGTTTTACCAATCTAGCTTGACGTACAAACTCGCCTTCCCCTTCCTTTAAACTTATAGAGTTCACCACACATTTACCCTGAACGACTTTTAGCCCTGCTTCTAAGATTTCCCACTTAGAACTATCAATCATTATTGGAATTCGAGCGATATCAGGTTCGGAAGCAATCAAATTAAGAAAAGTAGTCATAGCCCCAACACCGTCAAGCATTCCTTCATCCATATTGACGTCAAGAATTTGAGCTCCGTTTTCAACCTGTTCTCTAGCTACATTTAAAGCTTCGGCATAATTTTCTTCTTTTATCAACCTTAAAAACTTACGCGAACCAGTAACATTGGTTCGTTCACCTATATTGATAAAGTTGCTTCCTGGAGTTACTACCAAAGGCTCCAACCCTGACAAACTAAGATATTTATTGTTAAGTCCCATAAGTCTTCTTCTTTATTAATTTGCCACAGCTTCTCTTGGTGTATAAAACGCTAACACTTCGGAAATGGCTTTTATATGGTCTGGCGTTGTTCCACAGCAACCTCCTATGATATTAACAAGCCCATGCTCTAAATACTCCTTAATCAATTCCTGCATTTGCTTAGGGCTTTGATCGTACTCCCCAAAGGCGTTGGGCAAACCAGCATTGGGGTGTGCAGAAGTAAAAAAACCAGTTTCTTGGGACAATCGTTGTAAATAAGGTTTCAACTGCGCCGCACCTAGGGCGCAATTGAAACCTACACTAAGCAAAGGAATATGTTGTATCGAAATTAAAAACGCTTCAACGGTTTGCCCCGATAATGTTCTACCAGAAGCATCGGTTATGGTTCCCGACACCATAATAGGAACATCAACACCTCTGGCTTCTTTAACATCTTCGATAGCAAATAAAGCTGCTTTGGCGTTTAAAGTATCGAATACGGTTTCTACCAATAACACATCTACACCTCCATCCAGCAAAGCTTCAACTTGCTGTTGATATGCTATTCTTAATTCATCAAAAGTTACTGCTCTAAACTCGGGCCTATTGACATCTGGGGATAAACTGGCCGTTCTATTAGTAGGTCCAATACTTCCGGCAACAAATCGAGGTTTTTGAGGATTGGCTTTTGTAAATTCCAAAGCAACTTCCTTGGCGATTTTTGCTGATTGGTAATTCAGTTCATAAACCATATCCTCCAAACCATAATCTGCCATTGCAATAGTTGTCGATGAAAAGGTATTCGTTTCAACAATATCTGCTCCTACCTCAAAATACTGACGATGGATTTCCGCAATAGCTCGAGGTTGCGTTAAAGACAATAAATCATTATTACCCTTTAATGGTAGATGGAAATCCTTAAACCGCTCTCCTCGAAAATCCTCTTCAGAAAATTTATACCTCTGAAGCATAGTTCCCATAGCACCATCAAGCACCAAAATTCTTTTCTCCAGTTCTTCCCAAATATTTGCCATGACCTTAATTTAAATGTTGTGCTATTTTTATAACATCTGAAAACACTCCCCTGGCTGTAACTGATTTTCCTGCTCCAGCACCCTGAATTACCAAAGGCGTTTCTTTATAAGATTCAGTAAAAATTTCAAATACCGTATCTGCGCCCTGCAACTGTCCCAAAGGAGAACTTTTTATTTCTTGCACTAGCTTTACTTCCAAATTTTGGGAAACCACATCCAATTCCCCCACATACCTCAAAACCTGTCCTTCTTGAAGATCCTGCTTTTTATGCTTAAAAGTATTATCCAATTCCTTGAGTCGCTTATTGAACTGATGTACAGTAGTTTTTCCTTTCAAGTTTTTTGGTACCAAGCCCTCTACTTTAACATCTATTAACTCCTTATTTATATCGAGTTCCCGAGCTAAGATCAAAAGCTTTCTCGCCACATCGTTGCCCGATAAATCTTCACGGGCATCGGGTTCGGTAAGCCCCAAAGATGAAGCTTCTGTCAAAACAGTAGAAAATAGCTTATCGCATTTGGAAAATGTATTAAAAATATAGCTTAACGATCCCGAAAATACGCCTCGTACTTTTTCGATCTTCTCACCTGACTCATGGAGTTTTTTTATGGTTTCAATCACTGGCAAACCAGCTCCTACATTGGTTTCATACAAGAATGTCTTATTATTAATTTTTAGAGTCTCTCTTAATGCTTTGTAATAGGCATAATCCAAGGTATTTGCCACTTTATTGGCCGAAACGATATTAAATCCATTTTCCACTAACGGAATATAATGCTCTACAAATTCTTTACTGGCCGTCGCATCTATAGCGATTAAGTTTTTATAGCCCCAATCATTTACATGGTTGATTACATCTTCTATAGAATACGGCACAGAACTCGCTTCAAAATCCAACTCCCAATTTTTGCCCATTCCTGCCCTGTCGAAAAACACATACTTTGAATTCGCTATAACGGGAATCTTAACTTCTAGATTTTGCTTTTCAAGAAGTACTCCTTTTGCCTCTAAAATTTGATTTATCAATGTACTCCCTACATTGCCTATCCCGAAAACAACAATGGTTATTTGCTTATTTTTTGACATCTTTCAATTGGTTTAAGTGTTTAACTACTTCGAATGCTTTTCTTAAATCACCGATTAGGTCATCGGCTTCTTCTATTCCACATGACAATCTGATTAAAGAATCTTTAATACCAGATGTTAATCGACGTTCTCTTGGAATTGACGCATGGGTCATTTGAGCGGGGTGGCAAAGCAAGCTCTTAATCCCACCTAAACTCTCTGCCAATTTGAAGTATTTAGTATTTGTTACGAAAGCGTTTGCTGCTTCTTGGGTATCCAATTTTAGGGAAAAAGAAACAATACCTCCGAACAATCCATTTTGTTGCTTTTTAGCAATCTCATGGTTTTTATGGGTTACCAACCCCGGATAATGTACTTCATCGACAAATTCCTGTTGACTTAAGAAAGCCGCAACGGAAAAGGCATTTTCGCATTGTTTTTTATATCTCAAGTCCAGAGTTTCTATTCCACGAATGGTCAAGAAGCAATCCCAAGGCCCCAATACAGCTCCACTTGCATTATGAACAAACTTGATTTTTTCCGAAAGTTCTTTCGTCTTGGTCACTACCAGTCCTGCAACTAAATCGGAGTGCCCGGCAATATATTTTGTTCCACTGTGAATAAGAATATCGGCTCCAAGCTTTAACGGTTGTTGAGCTATAGGACTTGCAAAAGTGTTATCGACCACCAGCAATGCCCCTACACTTTTTGCAATCTTTGATATTTTTTCAATATTAGAAACCTTCAGTGTTGGATTTGTTGGCGACTCTATCCAAATCAATTTCGTTTTGCTGCTTATGGCATGAGCAACATTATCGGCATCGGTTGTATCGACATAATTGACCTTAACGCCTAATTTTTCATAAACATGGGTAAACAATCGGTACGCCCCTCCGTAGATGTCATCTACGGCGATAATTTCATCACCTGAAGATAAGAGTTTTAAAACAGCATCAATAGCTGCTAAACCCGTGGAAAAGGCAAAGCCACTATGCCCCCCTTCTAAGAAAGCCACCAAGTCTTCCAATACTTTTCGGGTTGGATTGTTTGTTCTTGCGTAGTCAAATCCCTTGTTCACTCCTGGCGCATCCTGAACAAAGGTTGATGTTTGGTAGACTGGTACAGAAATAGCTCCTGTTAACGGATCGCTAGGTACAGCGTGAATGATTTTTGTTGCGCTCATTTTTCTTTGTTTTTTGAGTTAATAAAAATTATGCCCAAGCCCTTTCAGGCGTACTTAAAGAAAAATGTTATAAAGAAATTGCACAGACCTTTGCAGGATGCAAAAGCTGTTTTTAGTTATCTATCCAAGCAAACTTGGTAGAATGTAGCACCTTCTTTGTATAGAACAAAGGGTTGCTAAGGCTTCAAAGGGTCTAGTCCCTCCACCTTTCTTGATAACATCTCATTAAGTGTTTTGAACTTCGTGAGCACAAATATTCAATCACAAAAAATTAATTTCCAAATTTTTAACGCTGTTTTTTTTTGGTAACCACTCTTATATACTATGTATATAAAATTTTTGAGGACACTCCCCAAAGTCTATTTTAACAACCATAAAACACCAAAAAAAACACAATAAAAATATAAGCGCCCCGTAATTTTCATGGGCTAAAAATGTTTTTACGTCGATTTTCAACAAACCAACCCCAAAATCAAGAGGGTTGTTTTGACAAATTTCACTAAATTAACTGAAAACTAAGACTTTATGAAAAAAATTGAAGCTGTAATTAGAAAATCAAAATTCTACGATGTAAAACACGCATTACACAACATTGGAATCATTTTTTTCACTTACTGGGATGTTACTGGAGTGGGAAATGAAAAAAAAGGATCAGTTTATCGAGGAGTCCCCTATAGCACAACAGATATTCAAAGACGCTACCTTGTCATTGTTGTTAACGATGACATTGCCAATATTACCATACAAACTATTTTGAACACGTCTCAAACTGGAGAAGTAGGAGACGGAAAGCTTTTCGTATCAGATGTCAACGAATGCTACCGAATAAGAACAAACGAACAAGGAGAAACATCATTAAACTAAAAAATCATGGACACACTAACTATCAACAACGTTTGGATGATGATTTGCACAGCTTTGGTATTTTTCATGCACTTAGGCTTTGCTTTTTTGGAGATTGGACTTACACGACAAAAAAACACCATCAACGTACTCTTTAAGAACATTTTTATAATTACCAGCGGAATATTGCTATATTATTTTATTGGTTTTGGATTAATGTACCCAGGAACTTTCAACGGTTTTATTGGCTTAAAGAGCATGGGGCTCCACGAACCGCTCACAACTGCCGGGACCTTAAACCTAGATTACAATACGGGTTATACCTACTGGACAGAGTTTTTGTTCCAGGGGATGTTTGCTGCTACAGCAGCAACAATTGTTTCTGGCGCAGTCGCAGAACGCATAAAAGTGGAATCGTTTATGATTTTTGTTGTACTATACATTGGCATTGTCTATCCTATTGCTGGGTCATGGAAATGGGGCGGCGGATTTCTTCAACAGTTAGAAGTTCCTTTCTATGACTTTGCAGGCTCTACTCTGGTTCACTCTGTGGGAGGATGGGCTGCTTTGGTTGCAGTTTGGCTATTGGGAGCTAGGATTGGAAAATTCAGAAACGGAAAGGCTATGCCCATTAAAGGACATAACATCCCCTTGGCAACAGCTGGGGTTCTTATTCTTTGGCTGGGATGGTTTGGTTTTAATGGAGGCTCTGTCCTTTCTGCAAATCCAGAATTAACCTCTATTACTCTTGTTACAACATCACTTGCTGCTGCCTCAGGCGGATTGTTTGCTTTACTATGCTCTTCACTCATTTTTAAAAACTTCGATCTCACCATGTTTTTAAATGGCATTTTAGGCGGATTAGTAGCCATAACGGCTGGAGCGGATATTATGTCTCCAATAAACGCAATAGTTATTGGAGGCCTGGCAGGTGCAATTATAGTTTTTGGTGTTTCTTTAATAGATAAAATTAAACTTGATGACCCCGTTGGAGCCATAACAGTTCATCTTATCTGTGGAATTTGGGGCACTTTGGCTGTTGGCATTTTCGGGAAATTAGCTGGATGGCAACAGTTTACAAGCCAACTCACTGGAGTAGCCTGCTACGCTTTATTTTGTATAGCTTCAGCAACTCTAATTATCTATACATTAAAAAAGACCGTAGGATTACGAGTTAGCGAACGCGAGGAGCTTGAAGGTCTTGACCCTCATGAACATGGTATGGACGCATATTCAGACTTTAGAATAAATGAGCATTAAACGTAAAACGCACTTACTCAATCATAATCCCCTATAATAGTTTTTTAGTTTTAATTTAATGCTTACTTTTGCCCTCAATAAGGAGGAAAAATTTGATCTGATTGCAACCTCGTAAAAAAATGCTAAAGCAGTTTTACACTTCGTTTTAGCATACGCTGCAATCCTTTTTTTCCGTATTTTAACAACAAAAAACAGTACGTATGTCATACTTATTCACTTCGGAAAGTGTTTCTGAGGGGCACCCCGATAAAGTGGCAGATCAAATCAGTGATGCCCTAATCGACCATTTTTTAGCTTTCGACCCAGATTCTAAGGTTGCTTGCGAAACCCTAGTTACAACTGGCCAGGTAGTCTTGGCTGGTGAAGTGAGATCAAACACTTATCTGGACGTTCAAAAAATTGCCAGAGATACCATCAACAAAATAGGATATACCAAAGGGGAGTATATGTTTGACGGTAATTCATGTGGGGTACTTTCAGCTATCCATGAACAATCGGACGACATTAATAGAGGTGTTGACCGCGCTACAAAAGAAGAACAAGGCGCTGGAGACCAAGGGATGATGTTTGGTTACGCTACAAGTGAAACCAATCACTATATGCCATTGGCTTTAGATTTGGCGCACATTATCCTTAAAGAACTTGCTGAGCTTCGCAAAGAAAATAAAGATATCACTTATTTAAGACCAGACTCTAAAAGTCAGGTTACTATCGAATACAGTGACGACAACATTCCACAGCGCATCGATGCTATTGTCGTTTCAACCCAACACGACAACTTTGGAACTGATGAGGTAATGCTTGAAAAAATCCGCAAGGATATTGTAGAAATCCTTATCCCAAGAGTAGTCGCAAAACTCCCAGAGCATTTGCAGGAGTTATTTAATGACAATATAAAATACCACATCAACCCTACCGGAAAGTTCGTTATTGGCGGGCCACATGGGGATACCGGACTTACAGGAAGAAAAATTATTGTAGACACTTATGGAGGTAAAGGTGCACACGGAGGTGGTGCTTTTTCTGGAAAAGACCCGAGTAAGGTAGACCGAAGTGCTGCTTATGCCACTAGGCATATTGCAAAAAACCTTGTAGCGGCGGGAGTTTGTGAAGAAGTTTTAGTACAGGTGAGCTACGCTATTGGTGTTGTAGAACCAATGGGAATCTATGTTAACACTTATGGCACTTGCCCGTTCAATATGACTGATGGGGAGATCGCTGCTAAAGTTTCAGAATTATTTGATATGCGTCCTGCAGCAATAGAAGAACGCTTAAAATTACGTCAACCTATGTATAGCGAAACTGCCGCTTATGGGCATATGGGACGTGAAAACAAAACGGTTACAAAAACCTTTGAGCAGCCAAATGGAGAATCAAAAACCATGGATGTTGAACTTTTCACTTGGGAAAAGCTGGATTATGTAGATAAAGTAAAAGCAACTTTTGGGCTAGAGTAACAGTAAGATCTAACCATTATCACATTATAAGTCTCGAAAACAATCGGGACTTTTTTTTTACCATACATTATTAATCTTGTTCTTGCTGTTTTCATTTACAAAAATGAAACCAAAAAGGAAGAAGAATAAACAATAAGCCCTCTCTCTACATAACATACTCATCATCAATTGGCTGAACAGGCTCTGGAATTTCACTATCTCCAAGCGTCTCCAATAGATTAATTTCTATGGTACGTGTTATTTGATTTAAAGGGATACCCGTAGGCAAGTCTTCAAAAGGATTTAACAATGTTTGACCTATAGAATGTGTCGTTAAAAACACATACCCAATCAAGGTCCCAATTGGAATAGCAAAGGCGCCCACACTTTCGGAAACTTCCATTGTAACAAAAACAATGAACACCCAAATAAATATGCGCGTGTAATAGTTATAAGTAGTTGGAAAAATCGTATTTAAAATTCGCTCTGATTTTCCCATATGATCACAAAAATTAACCAACATTTTATTTAACTCAATAAACTTAAACCCATCAAAACGGTTTTCCCCATACAATTGATTGAGTTCTTTGGTTTGTATTGTTAGAATTGCATTTGGTTTATTTGATTCTTGCTCAACATAGGCTATATCATTTTCTGAAAGATATTTTTTGTATTCATTATCAGATGTTTTTCTTAAAGCTTGCTTTAAGGCATATAAAAATGAAATATGCCTATGAATCATCTTTCGGGATTCCATGGATATTTCTGATTTGTTTAAAGCTTCTTTATGGTGAAAATAAATAATTTGCCTAGCCCAAGTCCTGGAATCATTCACTAGTGCGCCCCAAATTTTTCTGGCTTCCCACCACCTATCATAAGCTTGGTTATTATTAAAACCAATAAAAAATGCTAAAGCTGTACCCAATACACTGGGAATCAATCCAGGCATTTCATAATGTGGGGAAATAAAAAAGGAATAGATCCAATAGGTACCCGAACAGCTTATAAGATCTAATATCAATAACTTCCATGTTCCGGAAACAATTGTATGTAGTCTAACACGTTTTGAAATCAGCATAAATATTTTTTAGGGTAAATCCAGACGAAAATTAAGAAAAAACGATCTGATCACAAAACAGTATAAAAACAAAGGCAAGCTCAAAAATAAGCTTGCCTTTGTTAATTTTTCTAATTCATTAGTGGGGAGAGCAGGATTCGAACCTGCGAAGACATAGTCAGCAGATTTACAGTCTGCCCTCGTTGGCCGCTTGAGTATCTCCCCCAATGCGAGCGCAAATATATTACAGTTTGTCTATCTGACAAATAATTTTTGAATGAATTTTAATTTTTTTTTATCAAAGAATCATCAAACATAAAAAAGACCTTATCAGGAAAGGGCTCGGCCCGTAAATGAAATCTATCAAAACCATCCACTTATATATTTATCCATTCTGTTTTTCCACCGAAATAGACTACAAAAACCTTAAAAACAACACATAAAAATAAGAACACCTAAGCAAACCAAAGATTACAGTTCGCTTACTTAATAATCATTAAAGGCTTTCAAGTAGATATATAACTTCCAATTTGAGTTATATAATCTTAAAAACAAAAACTTAGTCCACTTCCATCTTCTATATGCTTTTTTTGTACATTGCCTTAATGAGAATCCTTCTATCACTTGTAATAATCCTAAATCTATCTTTTGAATTATTGGCTCAAAACGCAATAAACACAAACCTAATTGCAACCAAGCCCTTAACAAAGGAGGCTTTAATTCATGTAGATAAGTTTGGAGCTAAGTATACTTTAAATGGAGGTACTTTAAAAAAATACTTTGACGGCTCAAGCCTGAATTATAATAATTTTCAGTTGGGAAACATAAGCCAAATCGATATTTTCAACCCTTTGAAAATACCTTTATTTTACAGTCAATTTAATACGTTAATAATATTAGATAACCGACTTGCAGAAATCTTTAAAGTAGACTTTAACAACTTACCCCCATATAGATCTATTACTCTTGTGTCTTCCTGCATTGACAATACGGTTTGGATTTACAACCAAAACACTCAGCAATTGGAGCTTTTTGATTATAAAACCAATAAATCAAGGTTAACAACAATTCCTCTTCAAGGTCAAGCATTAGATATAGACAGCAATTACAATGATTGCTGGCTACTTACTCAGGACTACATTTATCAATTTCATTATACCGGCAGCATTGTAAACAAAACTAAAAATGACGGTTTCGACACACTTTGTCAATCTATGGGCAATATTTTTTTGAAAAAAGGAAACAGGTTATTTGCAATAAAAAAAAATGAAGATGAAATTCGCCCAATAACACTCCCAGATTTATCAATAAAACAGTTTTTTGTAATCGAGGAAACCTTGTATATTTATCAAGAGGACACACTCAAGATCTACCAACTTAAATTACAATAAATTATGCATATTGCCGTTGCGGGAAACATAGGTGCCGGTAAGACATCACTTACCAAATTACTCGCCAAACATTATAATTGGGAAGCCCAACTAGAAGATGTGGTTGACAACCCATATCTGGACGACTTTTACAACCAAATGGAACGCTGGAGTTTTAACCTACAGGTTTACTTTTTAAATAGTCGTTTTCGTCAAGTTTTACAAATTCGAGAGAGCGGCAAGCAAATTATTCAGGATAGAACCATTTACGAGGACGCTCATATTTTCGCACCTAACCTTCATGCCATGGGACTCATGACCAATAGGGACTTTGAAAACTACCGCACACTTTTCGATTTAATGGAATCGCTCGTACAAGGACCAGACTTGTTAATCTACTTAAGGAGTTCTATTCCAAATTTGGTAGGACAGATTCATAAACGAGGGCGAGAATACGAAAACTCAATAAGTATTGATTATTTAAGTAGGCTTAACGAGCGTTACGAAGCTTGGATACATGGTTATGACAACGGAAAATTACTTATTATAGATGTTGACAGAGTAAACTTTGTGGACAAACCAGAGGATTTAGGAGAGGTTATCAACCGTATTGATGCCGAAATAAATGGATTGTTTTAAGAATACTATTCAAAAAAAAAAAAAAAAGCACCTACTGGTGCTTTTTTTTTGTAAGCGTAAGCAAAGAACACGTGTAAAGCATGATTTAACTTACAGTAAATAGTTTCATATTTTCGTAAATTTATATTAGCAATTCTTCTTAAAGCCACAACACTTATATATCATGAAAACAGTTATGATTTCAGTGGCTTTAATTTGGCTCATTTTTGCCAATTTATATGCCCAAGGCGATATCCCAGAAAATGCAATACCCCTAAACATATCTGAAAGCTCTATATGCGAAAACAGTATATCTGGGAATTTCTCAAATCGATTTCCCATCTCAGGTGAAAACGACTGCTCTTTGACTTTAGCTAATGATTATGAAGTTTGGTTTTTAATTGAATTTAATGAATCGGGAGAATACCAAATCGAACATGGAGGAAACTCTCCTGACTTGAAAATGGTTTTTCTGGAAGGTGTACCAGGAAATCTTGTTACTGACTGGTTTACTTGCGCTTATACTGGAGTCGCCTATACTGGAGAGATAACAGCTGGCACTAAACTTTATATTTCTTTAAGTACTAAAAACCCGCAAGACACCTATAATATTTGTGCATTTCGTTTAGGTACTTTATCAAATGAACAAGTTAGCAATTCTATAATTAGTCTATTTCCTAACCCAGTCACAGATGTCTTAAACTTTAAATCCCAAATCATCATTAAGGAAATATTAATTACTTCACTCAGCGGAAAGAAGGTTTATCAAAATGAATACAGCCATAGCCCAAATTCGATTAAATTAGATCATTTAGGCAGAGGGTTATACTTTATTACTCTAGTTGATACTGATGGAAAACAAATTACAAAAAAGTTCATAAGACATTAAAACAAAAAGCGCCCGAAATGGGCGCTTCTTGTTTTTTGTCACACATTCTCTTACTCCTTAAGAACAATAGAGTCCATCTTATCTGTATCTGTAGAAGTTTCATGTTTCACTTCTTTTTTCACATCATCCTTTGCTGGTTTTTCAGCATAACCTTCTTCCACATGACCTCCCAAAATTGGAGCTATCACCAGCCCCACCAAACAGGTTAATTTAATTAAGATATTCATTGATGGCCCAGAAGTATCTTTAAAGGGATCACCAACAGTGTCTCCTGTTACAGCAGCCTTATGGGCATCACTCCCTTTAAACTCCATTTTTCCATCTATCTCCACACCTGCTTCAAACGATTTTTTAGCATTATCCCAAGCTCCCCCAGCATTATTTTGAAAAATAGCCCACATTACCCCACTAACACAAACACCTGCCATATATCCTCCTAGTGGTTCTGCTCCAAATATGGTTCCAATAATGATTGGTGTAATAATCGTAATCAATCCCGGAAGAAGCATTTCCCTTAGGGCTGCACGGGTAGAAATATCAACACATTTCCCATATTCCGGCGTCCCTGTACCTTCCATAATACCAGGGATCTCCTTAAATTGACGACGTACTTCCTGTACCATTTCCATCGCTGCTTTACCAACACTCTGCATGGCAAGTGCCGAAAATATCACGGGAATCATACCTCCTACAAAAAGAGCCGCTAAAACATCTGCCTTAAAAATATTAATCCCATGGATTCCAGTAAACGTTACATAGGCCGCAAACAATGCCAGAGCTGTAAGCGCTGCCGAAGCAATCGCAAATCCTTTTCCAACCGCGGCTGTAGTATTACCAACAGAATCCAAAATGTCAGTACGTTCACGAACTTCTGGTTCCAGCTCACTCATTTCTGCAACACCACCTGCATTATCTGCAATTGGTCCAAAAGCATCTATAGCTAACTGCATTGCAGTTGTAGCCATCATGGCTGATGCTGATAATGCCACACCATAGAATCCAGCCAAAGCATACGCACCATAAATAGCGCCAGCAAAAAGTAAAACAGACAAGAAAGTAGACTTCATCCCTACTGCTAATCCCGCAATTATATTTGTAGCTGCCCCTGTTGAACTATTTTTAACAATGTCAAGAACAGGTTTTTTTCCCAGACTTGTATAATAGGATGTAACCGCCGAAATAAGGGCTCCTACGGCCAGTCCTATGCAAGCTGACCAGAACACGTTAATGGAGGCTACTGGTTTGTAACCCACTCCAAAAAACTTCATATCAATAACAGCTGGTAACATCCAGTCAATCAAAAAATAACTAGCACCTAAGGTTAATAGTATAGCTACCCAATTACCTGTATCCAGCGCTTTTTGCACCTGTGCTTCCTTTGCACTATTGCTAGTAATCTTCACCATAAAAGTTCCTAGTATAGAAGCCAAAATACCAACTCCCGCAATAACTATTGGAAGCAAAACAGGCCCCATATTATTAAACCCATCAGTAAATGGACTATTAACCGACATGTCTTTTATTACATAATTCCCAAGAACCATGGCTGCCAATACTGTAGCCACATACGACCCAAATAAATCAGCCCCCATACCGGCTACATCCCCAACGTTATCTCCAACATTATCGGCAATAGTCGCAGGATTACGAGGATCGTCTTCAGGAATTCCGGCTTCAACCTTGCCGACCAAATCGGCACCTACATCAGCAGCTTTAGTGTAGATTCCTCCACCTACACGAGCAAATAACGCAATGGATTCTGCTCCCAAAGAGAAACCTGCAAGAGCCTCTAAGGCAATAGTCATTTCCTCATAAAAGGGCTGATTCCCTACAATAAACATCTTTATAAAAATAAACAGGAAAATACTCAAACCTAATACAGCAAGACCAGCTACACCAAGCCCCATTACTGTTCCCCCTCCAAACGACACCTTAAGCGCCTGTGGCAAACTGGTTTTAGCCGCTTCTGCAGTGCGAGCATTGGCCTCTGTAGCAACACGCATACCAATATTACCAGCAAGCGCTGAGAAGACTGCTCCAAAAACAAAAGCCACAATAATTACCCAATGGGTTGTAGGTACTAAATATGATATAACTCCTAAGGCTATGGCTGCGATAATTACAAAAACAAGAAGGAGCCTATATTCGGCTTGCAAAAATGCCAAGGCCCCTTCTTTGATACTTTTTGAGATGCTCTGCATCTTATCGCTACCTGGGTCCTGCTTCTTTACCCATACCATCTTTACGAACATAAAGAGCAAGCCCAGTATGGCCAAGGCCATGGGCACAAAAATCATGTTAGATTTCATATATTTTATAGTTTGAATTGGTTATGTTAACTATAAATGTAACAAAATCAAGTAGAAAAAAAAACCTTCCAAACATAGCTTGGAAGGTTTTTCTGTTAAGATATTTTAATAAATCGACTAGATAGTGAAATCACCTTTAGTTTTGTGTTCACTTTCTTCGTAACGATCCACACAATTATTTAAGATCTCATATGCTTCTTTTGCATCTCCCCATCCACCTACATCTACTTTTTTCTTTTCAAGATCTTTGTAAACCTGGAAGAAGTGTGTAATCTCTTCTTTAAGGTGAGGGTTCATATCAGATAGGTCGTTAAGCTTGTTCCATATTGGGTCTGAAACAGGAACACATACTAATTTTTCATCTGGACCTTTTTCATCGGCCATATGGAATACTCCAATAGGTTTTACCTCCATAACACAATTTGGAAAAGTAGGCTCGCTACCCAATACCAATACATCTAAAGGATCTCCATCTAAAGCCAAAGTTTCTGGAATAAATCCGTAATCAGCAGGGTACATCATAGATGAAAACAACATTCTGTCGAAACGGATTTTCTTTAATTCAAAATCGTATTCGTATTTATTACGGCTTCCCTTTGGAATTTCTATTAAAACATCAAAGGTCTTTTTTCCTTTTGGACTCATAGTTCTTGTTTTTTTACGGGCGCAAAGGTACTGAAGCTTTCCTTTTTAGACAATAAAAAAATGGTTAATAAACCTTTAGAATATACAAGTAAGACTTTCAATTGACTTAGAATTTGTTTCAAAACCCCATTCATGACTTCATTCGTAATCTCCTCGTACTTTATTAACAGTATAGCTGCGATAAGACCTTCTGTTATCTCTATAATAAGAAAAACCCACTAATTGAGAACCCTGCTTAAATATTAGAAATAGAACCCAAAACTTCCTGTTATACCAAACTTTCGTACATCTGGCACTTCCTTGTAATTACCCCTAAAATTGAAATCAATCCGAAACACTTTGAAAATATTCCCTATGCCAAAACTGTATTCGTAATAAACCTTATCAGAAGGTGCCCTATAAATAAGATCAGATGCATTTAGCGAGACGTTTTCATCAGATATCTGCCCCCATACACCTCGCAAACCTACTATCTCCCTCCAATTAAGTTTTCTCAACGCAGGTATTCTTGAAAACAATCGTCCATTAAAATTATGTTCTAAATGCAATGAGGCATAAGTATCCGTAACAAACTCATAAAAATCTAGTTGAGAAAAAGTATTATAAATTGAGAAATATGCCTGGTTACCAGGCACAACACTAAGCAAACCTAATGGTACCTCGCCAAATGTCTTACCCATCTCCATCGTAGACTGTAAACGACCAAAGCCTCCTAATTGCCATGGGTGCGTATAGGAAAACTGAACTTTTTTATAGGTAAAATCACTTTCCAACAATCCTTTATCTGCCAAACTAAGGCGAGCAAAAAAACTAGGAAAATCATCATTTACAACTTGGCGTTCCACACCATGACCTGTCATTTTTCGACCAGGATAATAGAATAATGACAAAGTGGTTTCATATTGTTTAACCTTTGAAGAAATACCCGTTGGCGAAGCAGGATCATAATAATCCAAACTAAATGTTGGAGAAGCAGATTCCAAGGTACGATAGTCCCCTCCCAATCGAAATACCAGATTTTTCGCTGGTTCAATCTCAAACGCCAAACTTGTCAGGTTAATATTGGTAAGCTTATCGTTAGTTCCCTTGGCAAATAGGGCTGATGAGGCTAAACTACGACCAAGTACATCATTAGAAGTGGTCAAGCTAGCTCCTATCTGTTCCACATCTCTTCTGTTTCCTCCAGAAATAATAATCCTATTTTTCTTATCAAGCAAGATTTTACCTGAAATACCATATTTTACCTTATCATCTTTTAACCCATAGGCAGCAAATCCCTCCAAACGCCAACTATCATTAGGCCCAAAATAAGTACGTCCTCCCCCGCGAATGCGCACTCCCTCAACTTCGTTATACCCAAACGTTGAATAAATAGGCCCATAATCCATATTCCATCGATCTATTTCTACATATCCTGAAACAAGTACAGTTCCAATATTATAAAGCCGTTTAAATTTCTTAACTGTCTTTAAGGTATCGAGCATTTTATAAACCCCAACCTCATCCTTATTAAGGCTCTCCATGCGGTTTTGCTCCCAAAATTCATCATTGCGATTATATACACTCTCATTGTAATTGTATACTTCCTGCTTATAAAAGTCTTCCCCTTTAGCCTTATTAAACTCATAATTGTCGTACAACGTGGTTCTTTTACCGTAAATTCCTTTTGCCTTTTCCTTTTTCTGAAATGAAAAATCGGACATAAAGTAATCGCGAGTCATTAAAAGGGTAGAATCGTTTAACACTTCGAATTCCTGTTCGATATAAATATCCTTCACCCAGTTAATATTAGCACTTTTTGAAGCTTTAAGATTAATTTCCTTTATGGCATAAGTGGTGTCGTTAACCCAAAAATCTCCTTTGAAAGTAAGCTCGTTTTTTCGTCTGGGATAATAAATAATGTTATAACACCATTTATTGTCGATAAAAGCACTATCGGACAAAACATAGTTGTAAACATTGATTCCTGTTCTGGATAAAGGACTCACAAAACTTTTCTCAAAAACTTTTATATAGTTATCGTACACATCATAGTCAGAATAAAGGTCCTGAATAAAATCAATAATGGTTTGATTGTTACTAAACCCAGAGTTTTTATTCCCATTTAATATTTCTTTCTCCTTTTTTAAAGCATTATCTCCATACACTCTACTTGCAGATTCATTGATAAATATGGGCAGATAGGTTTTTCCCGTAACCTTTGATGTATCTACTTGATCAAACACAAACTCCATCCCTTTGAATAGTTTACTTTTAATAAGGTTACTATCAATAGTATTTAAGTCAAATTCTATCTTCTCGTATTTATCGTACTCATATTGCTTGAACTGTTTGACACCATTTCTTCGTCTGTGCTCCCAAATCTTTCGGAGTAAATCAATAGCTGGGTTATTCTTCTTTGGTTGTTTTCCAGCTACAATAACAACCTCATCGAGCTGATCTTGTGCTTCCTTAAGTACTAGTTTTAAATCGTAATTTACTTTTTTATCAAGTGGAAGAATCAAGGTTTCAAAACCTAAAAAGGAAACTGCAAGTGTATTCCAGGTCTCATCAGACTCTAAATAAAATCTACCATTCTCATCAGTAATGGTTCCAATGGTTGAGCCTTTAAAAACGACATTCGCAAAAGAAACTGGTTGATCGTCTTGATCAATTATATAACCACTAACCTTGGTTTGACCCAAAGCAGATGCTATGCTAAAAAAAAGGAAAAGCGTAAGTAGTTTTAAATTCATATAGAAATAAAAAAAAACTTCATCAACATGGGGGCGTCAATGAAGTTTTAAATATATAAAATAGGTCTGTACTATCTTACTTATACATCACTTTCTTTACAGCTTTAACAACGTCGCTGCTATTAGGCAACCATTCTTCCAGTAAAACAGGTGAATACGGCGCTGGAGTATCTGCTGTATTGATCTTTACAATAGGTGCATCAAGATAATCGAAGGCATTAGACTGTACTTGATAAGTGATTTCGGTAGCAACATTACCAAATGGCCAAGCTTCTTCTAGAATTACCAAACGATTGGTTTTCTTTACAGATTTTAGAATAGCTTCATGATCCATTGGACGAATGGTACGCAAATCAATAATCTCACATGAGATACCTTCTTTTTGTAATTCGTCGGCAGCTTTGTATGCTTCTTTAATAATCTTACCAAACGAAACAATAGTAACATCGGTACCTTCACGCTTAATATCGGCAACCCCTAATGGAATTGTATATTCCCCTTCTGGTACTTCTCCTTTATCTCCATACATTTGCTCACTCTCCATAAAAATAACTGGATCATCATCACGAATAGCTGACTTTAATAATCCTTTAGCATCGTATGGGTTTGAAGGCACAACCACTTTCAATCCTGGAGTGTTAGCATACCAGCTTTCAAATGCCTGAGAGTGAGTTGCTGCCAACTGTCCTGCAGAAGCAGTAGGCCCACGAAAAACGATTGGACACTTAAACTGTCCACCAGACATTTGTCTTATTTTGGCAGCATTGTTTATAATTTGGTCAATTCCTACCAAAGAGAAATTAAACGTCATAAACTCTACAATAGGACGGTTACCAGTCATGGTAGAACCTACAGCTACACCAGCAAAACCAAGTTCTGCAATAGGTGTGTCGATAACACGCTTAGGACCAAACTCGT
The DNA here is from genome assembly GCF_028767185.1 of Mangrovimonas aestuarii. Taxonomy (GTDB): domain Bacteria; phylum Bacteroidota; class Bacteroidia; order Flavobacteriales; family Flavobacteriaceae; genus Mangrovimonas_B; species Mangrovimonas_B aestuarii. Next base: position 76,771 of record NZ_JARACK010000004.1, on the reverse strand, counting down.
CCAACATCCCTTTCGATGCCTTATAAGCACCATTATATTCTGCTACTTCTTCCCCCATTAAGTAGATGCTCTCGTCACGACGCATCTCCTCACTCATGGCTTCGGCAATAGCTTCTCTAAATTGTATTGTTTTCATCTATCTGCTTGTTAATACGAAGAGCAAAAATAACAATTAATGAAAAAACTAAGGCAACCTTAAGCGCTTAAAATTTACTATGCACGCATAATATTAATTCCGATAAAATAACTAACTTCGTAACCTCAAAAAAATTACGTATTTATAAAAAAATAGATCTATGAAAATTTTAGTGTGTATCAGTCATGTTCCAGACACTACATCAAAGATTAATTTTACAGATAACGACTCGAAGTTTGACACTAACGGTGTACAGTTTGTAATCAATCCTAATGATGAGTTTGGACTTACCCGTGCCATGTGGTTCAAAGAAAAACAAGGGGCCAGTGTAGATGTCGTTAATGTAGGAGGTCCAGAAACAGAACCTACCTTACGTAAAGCTTTAGCTATTGGTGCCGATACAGCCATTCGTGTAAACACCGAAGCAACTGATGGCTTTGCTGTTGCAGAACAATTGGCTAAAGTGGTTAAAGATGGAGGATACGACTTAGTTATTGCAGGACGTGAATCGATAGACTATAACGGAGGAATGGTCCCTGGTATGTTGGCAGGTTTAACTGATGCAAATTTTGTAAATAACTGTATTAGCTTAGAAGTTGACGGTACTAGCGCTAAAGCCATGAGAGAAATTGATGGTGGTAAGGAGACTGTAACTACCGCACTTCCTTTAGTTATTGGTGGACAAAAAGGATTAGTAGAAGAAAGTGATCTTCGCATTCCTAACATGAGAGGAATTATGATGGCTCGTAAAAAGCCTTTAACAGTATTGGACCCTGTAAACGCAAATACAGAAACTTCATCTGTTAAATTTGAAAAGCCTGCACCTAAAGGAGATGTAAAACTTGTATCTCCAGATAACTTAGATGAGTTGGTAAACCTTTTACACAACGAAGCTAAAGTAATTTAATCAGTTCATCATTCAAAAGAAAAGAATATGTCAGTTTTAGTATATACAGAATCAGAACAAGGAACATTTAAAAAGGTAGCCCTAGAGGTAGCTTCTTATGCAAAAGCCGTTGCCGACCAAATGGGAACCACTGTTACTGCCGTAGCCATAAATGCAGATGACACTTCTGTTTTAGGTAATTACGGAGTAGATAAAGTATTAAAAATAAACAACGACAGCTTGAATACCTTCAATGCTAAATCTTATGCTGAAGTAATTAAACAAGCTGCCGAAAAAGAAGGCTCTAAAGTTGTTGTAGTAAGCTCTAGTGCAGACAGCAAATATATGGCTCCGCTATTGGCTGTTGGTTTAAATGCCGGATATGCATCAAACGTTGTGGAAACTCCTAGCAGTACTGCTCCATTTACAGTTAAGCGCACTGCTTTCTCTAATAAAGCCTTTAATCATACGACAGTTAATACAGATGTCAAAGTTGTTGCTTTAGCTAAAAATGCATTTGGTTTAAAAGAAGCTTCAGCTAGTGCAACTGCAGAAGATTTCGCTGCAAATGTACCTGCAGCAGGTGTTACTGTAGAATCTGTCGACAAAGCAACAGATAAAGTGACTATCGCCGATGCGGAAATAGTTGTATCTGGAGGTCGCGGACTTAAAGGACCTGAAAATTGGGGAATGATCGAAGAGTTGGCGGAAGTTTTAGGTGCCGCTACAGCTTGTTCTAAACCAGTTTCTGATTTAGGATGGAGACCGCACAGTGAACACGTAGGGCAAACTGGTAAACCAGTAGCATCGAACCTTTATATTGCAGTTGGAATCTCAGGAGCTATACAGCACTTAGCAGGAATCAATGCTTCTAAAGTGAAAGTAGTAATAAACAACGACCCTGAGGCCCCTTTCTTTAAGGCTGCTGATTACGGAGTTGTAGGAGATGCCTTTGAGATTGTGCCCACATTGATTGAAAAATTAAAGGAATTTAAAGCTCAGAACGCTTAATTTTTTTTTAACTTGTAGTTATAAAAGGGCTGTTTAAATTTGGTAAAGTCCTAATTTAAACAGTCTTTTGCGTATAGAATTATGAGTTTAGTAAGACTTAACATAAAAGGAATTTCGTACAGTCAAACGCAAAACGGTGCTTACGCCTTGATATTGAACGAAGTTGAAGGCGATCGTAAATTACCTATAGTTATAGGAGCTTTCGAGGCCCAATCCATTGCTATTGCATTAGAAAAAGAAATACGTCCTCCTAGACCTTTAACCCACGACCTTTTCAAGAATTTTGCTTCCCGATTTAATATTGTAGTTAAGCAGGTTATAATCCACAAATTAGTCGATGGAGTGTTTTATTCCAGCTTAATTTGTGAGCACGATAAAATTGAAGAAATTATCGATGCCCGAACTAGTGATGCCATAGCTTTGGCTTTACGATTCAATGCTCCTATTTTTACCTATAAAAACATACTTGACAAGGCGGGTATTTATTTAAAGGTAAGCTCTAAAGATGCTGGAGATGAAGTTGTTTCCGAAGACTACATTGCAGAAAGCAAAGGCTCTGGAAGTGACCAAGAACTATACAAGGGAAAAACCTTGGAAGAACTCAACCAAATGCTTGCCCAAGCAGTGGCCAATGAAGATTACGAGGCTGCAGCAAAAATAAGAGACGAGATTTCTAAGCGCTAACTAATACATCTTCCATGAAACACTTTCCTTTAGCTATACTGGCTATTTTTTTTATGTGTTTCTCATCATTTGCCCAAAACATAGAAAACATTTGGCAATTTGAAAGCATAAAGAACCAACAAGGGGAAGAACTCATTGAAATTAACAAACAGGTAGATTCTCTAGTTCTAGTAGATGGAGAATTCCATTATACATTAGAAGCCAAAGACCAACTAATGGCTTTTGGTGACTATATGCACCAGAACAACTTACTGGTGTTTTACTACAGCAAACCTCAAGACACGATAAGACGCTATAAGATAAGCACCTTAACCGATTCCACCCTCACACTTACCGAAAACAATATTCATTATAATTTCAGCCTAAAGAAAAAAAAACAAATTTTACTCAACAATACAAATGGAATATCCCCAAGTAAAGGATTTACATTTAATGGTTTATGGCGTGGTGTTTTAGGAATGATTTCTCTTGTTTTTATCGCCTTTCTATTTAGTAACAATCGGCGAGCTATAAACTGGCGAACTGTTGGAATAGGACTTTCTCTTCAATTACTTATTGCCATTGGAGTTTTAAAAATTCCATTAATAAAGGGAGTATTTGAAACAGTTGGCAGTGTTTTTGTCAGCATCCTTGATTTTACACGAGCAGGGAGTAAGTTCCTGTTTGAAGGCTTAGTAGTAGACATGGATACTTTTGGATTTATTTTTGCTTTTCAAGTTCTGCCAACAATAATCTTTTTCTCAGCATTAACCTCTGTTCTTTTCTATTTGGGGATTATACAGAAAGTGGTAAAAGGACTAGCATGGTTACTTACTAAAAGCTTAAAAATATCAGGAGCGGAAAGTTTAAGTGTAGCTGGCAATATATTTTTGGGGCAAACCGAAGCGCCTTTATTAATTAAAGCCTATTTGGAAAAAATGAGTCGATCAGAAATCTTATTGGTTATGATTGGAGGAATGGCAACAGTAGCAGGAGCTGTACTTGCAGCTTATATAGGTTTTTTGGGTGGAGACGATCCTGAATTGCGCCTGTATTTTGCCAAGCACCTTTTGGCGGCCTCTGTTATGGCCGCACCTGGAGCAGTGGTTATTTCTAAAATACTGTATCCTCAAACTGATGCCGTAACAACTCAAGTGGAGGTTTCCAGTGAAAAAATAGGTGCAAATTTATTGGATGCCATCGCTAACGGAACTACGGAAGGTTTGCGTTTAGCTGTTAATGTTGGTGCGATGCTTTTGGTTTTTGTAGCCTTTATTGCAATGGTTAATGGCATATTGGGATGGGCTGCAGATTTTGACGGCTTTACAATTGCTGCACTTAATATAGATTGGCAGTTTACTTCTTTAAATCAACTGATTGCAAATAACACTCCTTATGATGGGCTTTCCCTGGAATTTTTACTAGGCTACCTCTTTGCTCCACTAATGTGGTTAATAGGTGTTGCTCAGGAAGACATGATGCTAATGGGGCAACTATTAGGCATCAAACTTGCTGCCAGTGAATTTATTGGATACATACAACTTGCAGACCTTAAAGATGTTACTAGTTTAACACATCTACACTACAACAAATCGGTGATAATGGCAACGTATATGCTTTGTGGTTTTGCCAATTTCGCCTCTATTGGTATACAAATTGGAGGTATTGGCTCATTGGCCCCTGGCCAACGAAAAACACTCTCAGAATTTGGAATAAAAGCACTTATTGGAGGAACCATAGCTTCGCTAATTTCAGCCACTATTGCAGGAATGATTATTGGGTAATAAGTATTAGCTTTTTCTTCTCCTCACAAACACATTGACAAATAGTTATATTTGCCATATTTTTCATTTAATATTTGATTTATGCCACATATTGTCATTGAGTGTTCAGAAAACGTAATAAGCGACGTTGCCCCACAAACCATCATTCAAAAAGTTTTTGAAACAACAGAATCTACTGGGCTTTTTGGAAAAGGTGCTGTAAAAGTAAGACTCAACCCTTACAAACATTACCATTCAGAAAGTGAAGGCGAAGATTTCATACATGTTTTCGCAAACATTATGGAAGGTAGGACTGTCGACCAAAAAAAAGGGCTTTCCAAAAAAATAGCAACCGAACTTATATCAATGCTCCCTGATGTTAGCTGCATTTCGGTTAATATTATTGATATGGAAAAGGCCTGCTATAGCAATAGAGTAATGCTTTAACCCTCTGAAATATCCATAATTCAAACTTGAAAATCCGTTAATAACTATTGGATATATTTTTGGCAATAATCATTTGATTTTTTGCCTTTTTGTTACTTTTATTTCCTGAGAAAAGCAGATAAGATGAAACAGTATTTAGACCTTGTAAAACACGTATTGGAAAACGGAAACGAAAAAGGAGACCGTACAGGAACTGGAACAAAAAGTGTATTTGGTTACCAAATGCGTTTTGATTTAAGTGAAGGCTTCCCTATGGTAACCACCAAAAAATTGCATCTTAAATCCATTGTCCATGAACTACTATGGTTTTTAAAGGGTGATACCAACATTGCTTATCTTCAGGAAAACGGAGTACGCATCTGGAATGAATGGGCTGATGACAATGGCGATTTGGGTCCAGTTTACGGCCACCAATGGCGCAATTGGAACAGTGACGAAATAGACCAGATTAAGGAAGTTATCGAAACTTTAAAGCACAATCCTAATAGCCGTCGTATGTTGGTGTCGGCTTGGAATCCTAGTGTTTTACCAGACACTTCGGTATCGTTTTCTGAAAACGTTGCAAATGGTAAAGCTGCTCTTCCTCCATGCCATGCTTTTTTCCAATTTTATGTTGCAAATGGTAAATTGTCCTGTCAATTGTACCAACGTTCTGCCGACATCTTTTTAGGAGTTCCATTTAATATTGCATCCTATGCATTATTAACAATGATGGTAGCACAGGTTTGTGGATATGAGGCCGGTGAATTTATTCATACATTTGGTGACGCTCATATTTACAACAATCATGTGGAGCAATTGGAACTTCAATTATCCAGAGACCCAAGGCCTTTACCAAAAATGATTTTAAATCCAGAGGTGAAAGATATTTTCGACTTCACTTTTGACGACTTTACACTTGTAGACTATAACCCTCACCCTCATATTAAAGGAGCTGTTGCTGTTTAATGCCATCAATAAGGTAAATAACCATCAAAAATCTTAACTTTAAGATGTTATTAACCCTTACCTTATTTTATGTTTGGCAAAAAAAAACAAACCAGTAAGATAGATCCTGAGCAACTTAAGTTGATTCAAGATGCACAACAACGTGTAAAACAGAAAAAACGTCTTTACATTCATTTTATTCTGTTTTTAATTGGATCTATAGGCTTTTTAGTTGCCCAACTAATTTTTAAGGTTGGACAAGATGTCAAGATTTTTGGAATAGACTGGTTTGCCATTGCCATATTACTTTGGTTAGTGCTTTTACTTTACCACACCTTCAATGTATTTATTACTAATCGTTTTATGGGGAAATCCTGGGAAGAGTCTCAAATGGAATCTCTAGTATCCAAACAACAAAAAAAAATAGAAAAAATAAAAAACAAAGTGGAGAAAACAGAAACCGAGAACAAAACCAACCCAATAGCAACTTCAAAAACTTCCTTATCCCCAGAAACAAATAGTGAATTGACGATTATTGTAGCCGCTGCAGAGAACAATGTTATTGGAAAGGACAACCAACTCATTTGGCATTTAAGTGACGATCTTAAAAGATTTAAAAGTCTTACGTCAGGGCACTGCATAATTATGGGGCGAAAAACCTTTGAGAGCTTTCCCAAACCATTACCAAACCGCACCCACATTGTTATTAGTCGCCAAGCTGACTATAAGGTTCCTGAAGGCGTAATTGTTGTAAACAATATTAAAGCCGCCATCGATGCTGCAAAACACGACAAACAACCTTTTATTATTGGTGGTGGTGAAATTTACAGACAGGCTATGGACTATGCTGATAAAATTGAACTAACGCGTGTACATACTGGATTTGAAGGAGACACTTATTTCCCTGAAATAGACCATAATATTTGGAAGGAAACTCTAAACAAATATCACGATAAAGATGAAGTTCACAAATATCCCTTTAGTTTTATCACATACGAAAGATGGTAATTTAACGTATTCCCCCCTTTTAACTCAAAACATTATTATCACCTCATAATATAATCAGTACTCTCTAAAAAGCCTACAGTATTGAATTAAACGTAACTCATTATGAGAACATATTGCCATTACTTTTAGTTTTCATCTATTCGCAAGTCCATTGTGTCAATCACAAAATTCAACAGATGGTGATCATGAAAAGTGGGAATTTGTTTTAGAAGATATTGGCGATGTTTTACAGATTGCACTTCCTGTTGCGCAGGTGTCATAACCCTAATAAAAAAAGACTACACCGACACAAAGAAATTGGCTCTCTCCTAAGGCACCACCACGGCCTTAACTTATGCCCTCAAATATACTGTACACAAAAAAAGACCTGAAGGACGAGAATTATACGACTCTTTTCCTTCAGGACATACTGCAGCGGCATTTTCAGGCGCATCTTTCATACAGCGCCGCTATGGCTGGAAGTATGGATGGCCGGGATATATACTCGCAACAATTGTAGGAATAAGCCGAGTAGAAGGACCTGATGGCTATCACGATTATTGGGATGTAATTGACGGAGAGGCTATAGGTATCGGGAGCACATATTTATTTACAAAACCCTATCAGAAAGAACAAATTCAAGTCGGTTTTCTTAGCTATAAGCGGTCGTATGGTTTAGCACTCAAATACAGATTTAGATGATTTAACTCACATAGTTTAGATTAGAATGCATTAAAAAAGGAGCTAAATAAAATATTCCTATTTTTGCAGGACTAATTTTAAAACAACATTATGAACGCATATATATTCCCTGGTCAAGGAGCCCAATTCACTGGAATGGGTTTAGACCTTTACGAAAACTCACCTTTAGCACAAGAATTATTTGAAAAAGCCAATGAAATTCTTGGATTTTCAATCACTGACATTATGTTCGAAGGGTCTGCTGAGGACTTAAAGCAAACTAAAGTTACCCAACCAGCTATCTTTTTGCATTCTGTGATTTTAGCAAAAACTTTAGGTGATAGTTTTAAACCAGACATGGTTGCTGGTCACTCTTTAGGAGAGTTCTCTGCATTAGTAGCTAATGGTACTTTAAATTTTGAAGATGGATTAAGATTAGTTGCCCAGCGCGCTATGGCAATGCAAAAAGCTTGTGAAATTAAACCTAGCACCATGGCTGCTGTACTTGGATTGGCAGACGATATCGTAGAAAGAGTTTGTACTTCTACCGAAGGTATAGTAGTTGCAGCAAATTACAACTGCCCTGGTCAATTGGTAATTTCGGGAGAAGTTGAAGCCATCAACGCAGCATGTGAAACTTTAAAAGCAGAAGGTGCAAAACGTGCATTGGTACTTCCTGTAGGAGGAGCATTCCACTCACCTTTAATGGAACCAGCTCGTGAAGAATTGGCTGCTGCTATAGAGGCTACCGCTTTCAACACACCAAACTGCCCTATTTACCAAAACGTTACAGCTAATGCAGTAATTGACGAAAACGCTATCAAAACGAATTTGATTTCTCAACTTACTGCTCCTGTAAGATGGACACAGTCTGTTCAGCAAATGATTACAGACGGAGCTACTTTGTTTACAGAAGTTGGTCCTGGCAAAGTATTACAAGGATTAGTTAAGAAAATTGATCGCGCTTCAGCAGTAGCTTCGGCTGAATTTAATACCGAAGCTTAAGTATGAAATTATCTCGCAATATCGCGATAGCAGGACTTATAATTTTCAATATAGCAATCGATCAGATTTCTAAGGTTATTGTTAGAGGTTCTGTTCAACCACACTCACAAAGCCCTATCATTGGCAAGTACTTTAAGCTAACTAATGTTGAAAACACAGGCGCCTTTTTAAGTTTGGGAAGTGATTTTCATCCAACATTAAGGTTATTGCTTCTACTTATTTTACCAATTGTTGTTTTAGGATATGTTACCTATTACATTTTTAAAAATAAACAATTGGACAAATGGTCTTTGATAGGATTCTCCTGCATAATTGGCGGAGGTATCGCCAATGTATTCGATAGAATTGTTTTCGGATCGGTAACCGACTTTCTACATATAGATTTAGGAGGTATTTTTAGAACTGGAATATTTAATATAGCCGATGTATCGGTAATGACGGGAATGGGGTTTCTATTACTATCCCATTTTAAGAGTAAACCCGATTGCAAAACAGAAGAAACAACATAAAAAAGAGGTCTTTAAAAGACCTCTTTTTTGATTTATGTTTAATTTCTAAGTTGCCAAGTTACAGTTCTCGCAATCTTTAACTTCACCATAATAGGTTTCGCGATACTTGTGTAATGTTTTGTAAGGTATACTCAAAAAAGTTTTCTTGATATACGTTACTTTGGTTAACAATTCACCCATTTTGGGTGTAAATCGTTTTTCTTGTTTGGTTTCCCTTTGGATTGTAATCAATTTCATGTTTTCTCTTATCATTTTTTACAAAGTAAGGAAAGTAATCTTTTTTAACAAAATTAGAAATATTAAATCCTTGTTAAGTACGAAAAACCAAACAAAATAACCTTTTCATTCAGAATCCCCCAATAGAACCTGAATATCACTAACACATTATGAAGCCTGTTTCTTACGTATTTTCTGTTCCCACTTCCAAGCGGAGAACATAGCGTCATCCAATGTAAACTTGGACTTCCACCCCAATTCTTCATTTGCGTAAGTTGTATCAGCATAAGCAGCCACAACATCTCCAGGTCGTCTATCAGCTATTCTATAATTTAGTTTTTCTCCAGTAACACGTTCAAAAGATTCTATTACTTCCAATACAGAACTACCTTTTCCAGTCCCCAAATTAAACACTTCATAATTTGCCTTGTTATCTTCCTTCAACAAACGCTGAAGGGCAACAACATGTGCTTTAGCTAAATCAACCACATGAATGTAATCACGAATACAAGTACCATCTTCTGTAGGGTAATCATTTCCAAACACAGCCAATTGCTCACGAATACCTATGGCAGTTTGGGTTATAAATGGTACAAGGTTTTGAGGAACTCCAATAGGAAGCTCTCCAATATTCGCTGTCTCATGCGCTCCAACCGGATTGAAATAACGCAAAGAAATTGCATTTAAATGATCAATAACGTTACAACTATCCTTTATAATCTCCTCCCCTATTTGTTTGGTGTTTCCATAAGGCGACTCAGCTGGTTTTACAGGGGCATCTTCTTTAATTGGCAATACATCAGCTTGCCCATAAACAGTACAAGATGAGCTAAAAATGAAATTAGCGCGCTTCAACTGTTTTAGCTCCTGAAGCACGTAAACTAATGTATTGATATTGTTCTCATAATACAGTAGTGGATTCTCAACACTTTCCCCAACTGCCTTACTAGCCGCAAAGTGTATTACTCCTTCTAAATCATTATGCTCCCTGAAAAAAGATTGAACTGCAAACTTATCTCTAAGATCAAGTTTTTCAAACACAGGTTCCTTTCCAGTGATTGAAGTGATGCCTTCCAATACCTGAATTGATGAATTTGAAAGATTATCGATGATTACGACTTCAAACCCTTCATTTTGCAATTCTACAACTGTATGCGACCCGATAAAGCCGAGACCTCCTGTTACTAATACTTTCATTGAATATCTTCTAATACGTAATTAAGAACTCTATTTAAATCAATATGGTCCGGATTAAAGACCAAACCTTTACGAAGCAATTTTTCAGACATTTCTAAATTCAACTTACCATAATAATATCTACCAGCTGAAAGATAAACTTCACAAAACATCTCAGGTGAAACCTGAACATTAGGATTTACTTTATAAACCCCCTCCATTTTTTTCAAATAATCATTAGCCTTGGTGATATTATGCTTTTTAAAATTGAACTGAGCCCATCTTGCATAAATCAATATTTTCATTGTGTTCATAACAACATTGCCTTCTAAAAAGGGGTATACTTTAAAATACTCATCCACTTTTCCCAAAGAACTTTCAGAAAGCGGTAAAAGTGCAACCTTTTTTTGCACACTCCACACTATAAGTTCTCTTGCATTTTTATTATCATCATCGATTTTCAAAACACCATTAGCATACTTTATAGCCTTATCTAAATTATTATTTCTAGCATAATGTTGACTTACAAATAAATTAATGTACTCTAAGGCAATATTCTTAACTCGACTTTCTTTTATGCTTGAAAAGCGCTGTAAAACCCCATCTAAAAATTCAACATCATTACTATCGTTATTAGCTATTTTATATAAAAGCCCCTTTAAATTATCTTCGGTATAATCTTTTTTGAACTCTAGAACATCCAGTGACTTGATTAAAAAAGCAACATCCTCTATGTTATCATATTCTTTTTGAACAACTAACAAATAAAGCACTTCCTTTGTCAAATATTCACTCAACTCAGTTGTGTAAAAAAACTTGGCCTTTTCAAGGTTAAAATATCCTTCTTCATAATCTTCTTCTGCAATTGCAAAAACAGCTCTATTATAATATTGGGCACCTATCAAATTTTTTAGACTCAAGTAATTTTCATCAAAATAATACTCCTGATAGGTTTGAGAATACCCTTTTGCAGATAGTTCATCAATAGAAACAAGTTTCATTGCCACAAGCTCATCAACAATTTCCCTAATAGTATCTTCTTCAGGAATATAAAAACCATATTCTCCCGGAACTGTTGTTTCCAAATAGATATCGTAGACATTTGGATAAGCAATGATATAGACATGACCTGGTTCCTCTTTTATTGTATATGGGATATTTATCTTTTCAAAAACATAAGCATATAAAGCCGAGGCTGTCACACAGTTATAGTGACCTAATTCGAAGATATCTGTAAAGTAAGCTTCGAGAGTGTATTTTTTAAAGAAGGTTTCGTGAATAATATCGTAAATCTCCTTGATTCTCTTTTTCTCTTTTTTCCCTTTTTTTTGCTTTTCTAATGGTAGGATATTAATAACTGAATTAATTCTGCTAGAATACTTTTCAATTCTTTTCAATGTACAGGAACTATCAATTACAGTCAACCCTGCTATGTAATCTATATTAATTGAATCCCTGACACTATTAAGGAAAAACTCTTTCTCAAGATTAGAAACAAATCTCAAATCCAAGGAATCTGTTTGCGCCGACAAATTAAGAGTTAAAAAAAATAGACCTAAAGCTAATTTACTTAACATTCACAAACGCTTTTACGTGTGTTGCAATAAAATCAATCTGCTCATCATCCAATTCAGTGTGCATTGGCAGAGAGATCACTTGTTTAACAATTTGATTGGTTACAGTAAAATCAGCTTCATTGTAACGTTCATCTTTATATGCCTTTTGAGCATGTAACGGTATGGGATAATAAACACCACAAGGAATACCGTTGTCGTTTAAGTGTTTTACCAAACCGTCACGATCTACACTAGCGTCCAACGTTAAAGTATATTGATGGAACACATGATTATCTTCAGCTCCATTACGGTAGGGAGTAGTGATTTTTGCTTCATCTTTAAAAGCAGCATCGTATTTATTTGCCGCCTCAATACGTTTTTGGTTATAACCATCAAGTTTTGGCAATTTTGCATTTAGCACAGCAGCCTGAACAGAATCCAATCTGGAATTCACTCCCACCACATCATGATGGTAGCGCTCATACATTCCATGGTTAACTATTCCACGAATAGTGTGAGCCAAATCATCATCGTTCGTAAAAATGGCACCACCATCTCCATAACATCCTAAATTTTTGGACGGAAAAAATGAAGTAGCTCCCACATGACCAATAGTTCCTGCTTTAGCTTTTGTTCCGTTACTATAAGTATAATTAGCACCAATTGCCTGGGCATTATCTTCAATCACATAAAGATTATGCTCTTTAGCAATTTCCATAATGGCTTCCATATTGGCACACTGTCCAAATAAATGCACAGGAACTATCGCTTTTGTTTTTGGTGTAATGGCACGTTTTACAGCTTCTAAATCTATGTTGAATGTATCTGGTTCAACATCGACCAAAACAGGCGTTAACTGCAATAACGCAATCACCTCAACAGTTGCCGCGAAGGTAAAGTCGGCAGTGATTACTTCATCACCTGGTTGAAGCCCTAATCCCATCATGGCAATCTGTAGGGCATCTGTTCCGTTGGCACATGGAATAACATGTTTTACTCCTAAATAATCTTCCAGTCCCTTTTGAAGCTTATGCACTTCGGGACCATTAATATATGCTGAAGATTCCAACACTTCTTGGATGGAATTGTTTACAGCTTCTTTTATCTCTTGATACTGACCGTTAAGGTCAACCATTTGTATTTTTCTCATAAGCCACGAAATTACAAAATTCGGCGACTACAGCCAATGAATTTTACGAAAGAACCGTACTTTAGCAACAAAGAAACTGGTTTGAATATTATTTATAATATAGGCATTCAGCTTACTCAATTAACCCTGAAAATCATTGGGTTATTTAATCATAAAATCCGCTTAGGCGTTAAAGGCAGGAAAGAGACATTTAGTAAACTCAAGGCTACAATTCAAGCTAATGACAAAACACTTTGGTTTCACTGTGCTTCTTTGGGAGAATATGAACAAGGACTTCCCGTTTTCGAGGAATTAAGAAAAGATTATCCTAACCATAAAGTAATCATTTCGTTTTTCTCTCCCTCGGGTTATGAAGTGAGAAAAAACAGTCCCATTGCTGATGTAGTGGTCTATCTGCCATTAGATACACAAAAAAATGCCAAACGCTTTTTAGATCTCATTAAACCGGAACTCACCATTTTTGTAAAATATGAAATTTGGCCTAATGTGCTCAATGAACTTAAAAAGCAGAATCGTAAGGCTATTTTGATTTCTGCATTATTTAGAAAGGATCAGATCTTTTTTAAATGGTATGGCGACCAGTTCCGCAAAGCTTTATTTGCATTTGAACATATATTTACCCAGGACGAAGCCTCGGTAAAATTATTAAAAACCATTGAATATAACCAAGTAACGCTTAGCGGCGATACAAGGTTTGATCGCGTATCAAATCAATTGCTTCAAAATAACACTTTAGAATTTATAGAACAATTCAAACAGGATTCTCTGTGTGTGGTCGTAGGGAGTTCGTGGCCAGAAGACGAAGAAGTTTTAGTGCCGTACATTAATGAGTCTTCACATAAAAACGTGAAATACATTATTGCTCCTCATAATATAAAGACTAATCAAATAGATAAACTAAAGCAAAGTATTACAATGCCTGTAGTTTGTTATTCAGAACTTGACGGCAAAAACATTTCTGAATACCAAGTTCTCATTTTAAACACTATCGGATTACTTACCAAAGTATATAATTATGCCGATATAGCTTATGTTGGGGGTGCAATGGGCAGTACAGGGCTACACAACACCCTTGAGGCAGCTGTATTTGGCGTACCAATTATTATTGGCCAACATTACACCAAATTTCCTGAAGCAGCTCAAATGATTTCCAAAGGAGGAATGACTTCTATTTCAAACAAAATAGAAGCCAAAAACACTTTAAACCAACTTATAGATAATAAGATACTTAGAGATAAATCAGGCAAAAAAAACAACCTCTACATAAAAGAAAATCGTGGCGCCGTAATCCAAATACTAGACTTTATTCGTAAATAAAAGTAAACCGCTATGTAGTAAATAATTTGTTAATTTTTTTAACGAAATTCTTGTTAAATTATAAAATTAGTTATTACATTCGTGTTCATTAAAAATTAACACTAAAACTTGAACCAATGAAAAAATTCGTAATGAGCGCTGCTTTATTATTAGCTCTTGGCGCATCAATCACATCTTGTAGAGACACTAAAAAAGCCGAAGACGCTGTAGAAAATGCTCAAGATGCTGCAGGTGAAGCTATGGACGATGCAGCTGATGCTGTAGACCATGCTGCCGATGCTACCGGAGAAGCTATGGAAGACGCTGCTAATGCTGTTGAAGAAACTGCAGACGAAGCTATGGAAGATGCAGGTGAAGCTATGGAAGATGCAGGTGAAGCTGTAGAGGATGCTGCTGATAAAGCCGTAGAAACAACTGAAGAAATGACAAAGGACGCTAAAGAAGCTGCAAAAAAGAACATGACTGAAATGGAAAACAACCACTAAGTCTTTTTCTTTTATTAAAATAAAAAAAGCCAAGGCCAATAGCCTTGGCTTTTTTTATGACATTAATCTAAATTATAACTTAAAAAACTTTAATTACCTTTATCCATATAACCTTCTATTAATAAGATATTAGAGAAACAAACTAATCAAAATGAAATCGCTGTTAATCACCCTCCTATTCCTAACCACAACTCTTCTTTTTGGTCAAGACACCTATTTGCATTGCGGAAAATTAATAGACGTAAAAAAGGGTAAAGTACTAAATGAAATGACCATTGTTGTCAGTGGAAACACAATTACCCAAGTAAGCTCAGGATATCTCATCCCTAAAAATGAAAACGATAAAATTGTAGACCTTAAAGACAAAACTGTGATGCCTGGACTGATTGATATGCACGTTCATATAGAAACAGAATACAATGTTAATAGCTATACAGAAAGATTTACATTAAACGAAGCGGATATCGCTTTTAAAAGTGTAAATCACGCTAAGGCAACACTAATGGCTGGATTTACAACCGTGAGGGATTTGGGAGGGTCTGGAGTAAACAACTCCATTAGAAACGCAATAAACCAAGGATCGATTATTGGGCCTCGAATTTATTCTGCAGGCAAGGCCATTGCTACAACTGGCGGTCATGCAGACCCTACCAATGGATGGAAACACGACGTTCTTGAAAACCCAGGACCTGAAAAAGGTGTTGTAAACGGGGTTGACGAATGCCAAGAAGCCGTAAGACAACAATATAAAAATGGAGCCGACTGTATTAAAATTACGGCTACAGGTGGCGTGTTAAGTGTTGCCAAAAACGGATCCAATCCACAGTTTACTCTCGAAGAAATAAAAGCCATTTGCAATACAGCTCATGACTATGATATGATTGTAGCAGCCCACGCCCATGGAGACGAAGGAATGCAAAGAGCTATTCTGGGAGGGGTTACCACCATAGAGCATGGTACCATGATGAGTGAAGAAACTATGGAGCTGATGAAAAAGCACAATGTTTACCTCGTTCCAACCATATGCGCTGGAAAAGAAGTAACCAAGAATGCAAAAATTAAAGGCTTTTACCCCGATGTGGTAGTTCCTAAGGCTTTGGAAGTAGGTCCTAGAATTCAAGGTACATTTGGCAAGGCCTATAAAAAAGGGGTAAAGATTGCTTTTGGAACGGATGCTGGTGTTTTTCCCCATGGCGACAATGGAAAAGAATTCAACTACATGGCAGAAGCTGGAATGCCTGAAATGGAAATAATTCAATCCGCAACAATCACCAATGCTACGGTTTTGAAAAATGATCAAATAGGAAGTATTGAAGTTGGTATGCTAGCTGATATAATAGCTGTAGATGGAGACCCTATCAATGATATAACAGCAATGACCAAAGTGATTTTTGTCATGAAAGACGGCGTGGTATACAAATCCATAACTCTTTAACACTACGCACTATTTAAAATCTAAATAATTTGCAGGGTGAATTAGTTCGTATAATATAAATCGAATCGACCATCTGTAATGTTGATTGATTTCACGGCCGTAGTTACTAGAATAAACAAAATCGATTCGAGGACAGACTACAATAGTTTCTGAAGCAACAAATCCATATCTATCAATACGATACTGCAAACTCCTGTAACAATAATAAACTTAAGGATGTTATGAAGGATTAAAAACTGCATTTTAGTTGACGAACGCCAAAGCATCGCTAAAAAGACAAGTAGCAAAACCACACTCAAATAGAAAAAATAAACCATATCCCCAACATTATACCTAAACATAAGTAGGTAAGTTGGAATCAAGGTTAGTAGTGTTAGTACTGTCAGCATTACTTTTGATGTTCGTTCACCATATACAATAGGTATGGTTTTATAGTTTAATGCCAAATCTCCCTTAATATTCTCCAAATCCTTGGTAAGCTCACGCATAGCAATGATTAAAAACAGAAAGGTAGCATGTACAAAAATGACACTCTCAAAGTTTTTGTAATACACAAAGAGGGCAAAGAAAGGCGCTATCGTTAAAACAGCTGAAGTAAGATTACCTATAATAGGAAGTTTTTTTAGCTTATGCGAATAAAACCAAATAGCGAAGATGTACACCGAAAAGAAAACCACTGCGCGAAACGACACATAACTAGCAAAGATTACCGCCAGAAAGTTGAGCACGAAATAGAACGAGAGCTTAGTGTTCTGACTCACCAACCTATCGAGCATTGACTTTCGTGGACGGTTAATCAAATCCTTTTCGGAATCGTAAAAGTTATTGATAATATAGCCCCCAGCAATGGTTGCTGCCGATGCCATGACCAACATAAACAGATTTAGATCGAGCACCACTTTTCGCCAAGGCTTATCGTGAGCTAATATAAAAACAGCTGTAACATATTGCGCCAAAACAAGCACAAGAATATTATACCCCCGAATTACAGAAAACATACTAAAAAACTTCAGTAAGACAAGTTTCTGTTTTCTATCGAGCATATAAATCAATTAAAAAGAATTTTCGGGAATTGCCCTTTAAAGTTGGTTTAACTAGAAATTGTAAACCACTTCCAATTTATGGTCTTTAAGAGCTTCTTTGGCTTTTTCAAAATCCTCGGTAAAACCAAGAATGTAACCACCACCACCAGAACCACACAGTTTTAGGTAGTAGTCGTTAGTTTCAAGACCCTTTTTCCACAGTTCGTGAAACTGTTTAGGAATCATAGGCTTAAAGTGGTTCAGCACCACTTTGGAAAGTTGCTTGGTATTAGAGAACAAGTTTTTCACATCACCCTTTAAGAAAGCATCTACACAGGCATCGGTATGTTTTATAAACTGATCTTTAATCATATTTCTAAACCCTTCCTGCTTCATGTTCTCCATAAAGATGCTTACCATTGGAGCAGTTTCTCCAATTATACCACTGTCCAGTAAAAACACAGCTCCTTTCCCATCTGTTTTTTGTGAAGGGATACCAGTTGCCTCAATATTGTCTTTGGAGTTGATTAAGATTGGTAAACTCAAATAACTGTTCAAAGGATCCAAACCTGAAGATTTCCCATGGAAAAACGACTCCATTTCGGAGAAAATCGCCTTTAAGGTCAATAGTTTTTCACGGGTCAAGTTTTCAAGAACGGTTATTTTATTCTGGGCGTATTTGTCGTAAATAGCAGCAACCAAGGCGCCACTACTTCCAACACCATATCCCTGAGGGATAGATGAGTCGAAATACATTCCAGCATCAACATCACCTTGCAATTGATCAAAATCAAAAGTAACCAAATCAGTACTCAAGGTTCTTAAATGATCTACAAATCCTTTTAATGCATTGTTGGACGCCACGGCTTCCTTACCGGAATTACCGTTCATCTTCAACGCTCCATTGTAAAAATTATAAGGAATAGACAACCCTTTCGAGTCTTTAATGATACCATATTCCCCGAAGAGTAGAATTTTTGAGTAGAAAAGAGGTCCTTTCATTTTGAATGAAAATTAATATTGCAAAACTAATGTCTTTCTATATACTAAGATAGTCAGAATAATCTAAAAACTGCCAATCATCAGCAAATATAACCTTTTAAACCAGAGGATTCGCTCCAAATCCAATTTGATCGCAAATATATTGTCCATTTTGACAATAGGCAACTAATTCACTTTCAATAAACTTCAGCACTTCATCTTTTTCAGCTTTCGGATAAAGTACATGCACATTGGCACCAGCATCTAAAGTAAAGCACACCTTTGAGCCCGTCTCTCTTCTAAATGACCAGATTTTATTGATTATCTCCAATGTATTTGGCTTCATCAAAATGAAATACGGCATACTGGTCATCATCATAGCGTGAAGGGTTAACGCCTCACTTTCCACAATTTCAATGAAAGTATCTAAATCTCCTTCTTTAAAAGCAGTTATTAATTTATTCAGATTAGCATGTGCTTGTTCAAAACGTTGCTCTGCAAACGGATGGTTATGCATTAAATTGTGCCCAACACTACTGCTCACTTGTTTTTCACCTTTATCAACCAACAAAATAGTGTCCTGATATTCTTTAAACACCTCATCTACCTGATAAGGGTATTTTATACCATAAAGATCACTACTACCTTCAATCTGCTGATGCGTCCCCCAAACTATTAAATCACCTTCCAAACTACGACAAGCACTACCAGACCCCAATCTCGCTAAAAAAGACGCTTTTTGAATAAAGTGTTCTTGCGACATATCGTTCGCCATTTGCTTTTCCAAGCTCATTAGGCAAAGTGCCAAAGCACTCATACCACTGGCCGATGAGGCAATCCCTGAGCTATGAGGAAAAGTATTGTTTGTCTCTATGGTAAAATGATAATCCTTAAGAAAAGGCAAATACGCTTCTATTCGACCAAAAAAAGCTTCAATTTTCGGTTTAAAAGCTTCATTCGATTTTCCCTCGAAAATTACATCGAATGAAAACTCTTCACCTGATTCATTTCTCTTTTCGGCTTTTATAATGGTTTCCGTTCTACAGGAATCCAACGTAAAGCTAATAGAAGGATTTGCCGGTATCTGGTGGTCTTTCTTTCCCCAGTATTTTACTAAGGCTATATTACTTGGTGAAGCCCATCCAAACTGTGCGCTCTCAATGGTTTTGGAATAAGGCTTTGAGATAAACTCTTGAACAATCATGAACTTGCTATAAATCTTGGCACAAAGATAACAACTTCGTCATGGTTTTATAATTTCTTGAGGTTGCATTTACCTTCAATTTTTTCTCGAAGAAATTGTTATTTGCCTTAGCCCTGCCATACCCTGCTGCCGAAAACAAATACACACATTGTAGTGTTACTACAAACTCTTCTTCTGGGAATTCTATTTCTTGTAGATTTTGAATCCGAGTTTCTTCTGGCTGTTTATGCAATATTGTAAAATAACTTTTCTCCATTTTTTCTTGAGGAAAAGGACAGTTATCGATTACGGTTTGTATCTCCTCAGGCTGCTTAACAATTACCTCCACATCATATCCAAAACGTTCCTTAATTACAGAAACAATATGATTTTCCAATTTGCTTACCTCAACTTTAAAGTGCTTGAAAATAACATTCCCCGTTTGGATATAGGTTTTCACTTGTTCTAATCCCGATTTGGTGAGTGCCTCTCTTAATTCTGCCATTGGAAGTTTCTTTTGACCTCCCACATTTATTCCTCGGATTAAAGCGATGTAATTTGGCATGCTTAGAAGTTTTGTTTGTTACTTAGTTATGATCATCTTAACCTGCAATATGCTTAGCAGCCATAAAAGCTCCTGTCCATGCGTTTTGGAAGTTAAAGCCTCCTGTTACTGCATCGATATTCAACACCTCGCCCGCTAAATAGAGACTATCATGAAGTTTACTTTGGAAGGTTTTAAAATTGATTTCCCGTAAATCAACTCCCCCTGCTGTAACAAACTCTTCCTTGAACGTACTTTTCCCATCAACATTAAAAACAGCCTGTGTCAACTGATTAGTCAATGCCTGAAGTTCAGTTTTGGTTAAATCTGCCCAACGTCTACCCTCTGGTATATCTGCAGCTTTTATAAGTTGCCACCACAAGCGTTTAGGTAAATTAAACTGATGCGACTTAAGAACAGTCTTCTTTGCCAAGTCCTGTTTAAGTGATTTCAAGCTTTCCAAGCACACTTCATTGGACATTCCTATAAAGTTGATTTCTATATGAAACTCATAATTAAGCTTTGCTAATTCCAATGCTCCAAATGCTGATAATTTTAAAATGGATGGCG
Source organism: Mangrovimonas aestuarii (assembly GCF_028767185.1). GTDB lineage: Bacteria > Bacteroidota > Bacteroidia > Flavobacteriales > Flavobacteriaceae > Mangrovimonas_B > Mangrovimonas_B aestuarii. Next base: position 56,121 of record NZ_JARACK010000004.1, on the reverse strand, counting down.
CACTCAATCCCCAATGGGTGACCAATAATGGTCCAGTAGACTCCAAGTCTGTTCCCAACACTTTCACCTCTACCTGCTGCACAACAACACCAGGAATATCCTTTAACCTATCATCCTTAATGTTAAACGTAAACAGCGATGGTACTGGAGGAACAATGGAATGCCCTAGTTTTTCCAAAAGCTTCCAAACTTTCGGGCTACTCCCCGTAGCTATCATCAACTTATTGCACATAAAATCACCTTGACTTGAATTGATCAACCATGCTTCATTTTCTTTCGCAACCGACTTTACTGCATGACTTGTAAGCACATCAATTTCCAATCGTTTGGTTTCGTTTATAAAACAATCTATAATGGTTTGGGAAGAGTCAGAAACCGGAAACATTCTACCATCCTCTTCTATTTTAAGAGTAACGCCTCGTTCTTCAAACCAAGCAATGGTATCGCCTGTCATAAAACTATGGAAAGGCCCCAATAATTCCTTTTCACCTCTAGGATAATATCTCACCAATTCCTGTGGAATAAATTCTGCATGCGTAACATTACAGCGTCCGCCACCGGAGACCTTTACTTTGGTGAGTACCTCTTTGCTCTTTTCCAAAACAGCAATCTTAAGCTTAGGATTGTTTTCGCAAATATTTATTGCACCAAAGAAACCCGCTGCACCACCTCCTATAACTATAACATCGTAATGTTGCATTTAGGGTTGTTTTGAAAGTGGACGCATTAATCCTTCTTGGGCTACAGATGCTACCAGCACTCCATCACGAGTAAAAATGTTTCCTTTGGCAAAACCTCTTGCGTTTGAAGCATTTGGGGTTTCTATTGAAAACAACAGCCAATCATCGAAATCGAAATCTCTGAAATACCACATGGAATGATCTAAGCTGGCCATTTGTGTATTACCGTAATGCGCTTTGGAAGCATGAGGCTGTAAAGCAGTGGTTAGAATATTATAATCGGAAATATAGGTAAGGATTTGTTGCTTTAAAGGCAAAGTTAATTCTGAAACATCTCCCTTTAACTTAAACCAAACATTTGTAAACGGCGGCAAATCCTTTTTCTCCAACGGATTCACAATTGTAGTTGGCTTGAATTCTATTGGACGATTAATCTCTAAAAACGATTTAGTTACATCTGGTAACATCTTACCATATTGATTTAACAAATCTGTCCAACTCAATAATTCTTCGGGTTTCTTCACCGAAGCATCCATTTGTATTTGATGATTATAGCCGGGTTCATCTTTATGGAACGATGCTGCCAAGATAAAAATGGACTTCCCATTTTGGCTTGCCAACACCCTACGGGTTGAAAAGCTACCCCCGTCACGTACATCGTCAACCTGATAATTTATTGGCTCGTTTAGATGACCTGCTTCCAAAAAATAAGCATGTGTTGAGTGCAACGTACGCCCATTGTCAATGGTTTTATAAGCAGCATTCAAAGCTTGCGCCAAGACCTGTCCGCCAAAAACATTTGGACTTCCAACAGGTTGGTTTGCTCCTTTAAACAGATTTTTCTCTATTGATTGAAGATCTAAATGCTCTAAGAGCTCGTTTACACTAGTCATACAAATGGCTTTTAAATGCAAATATCCTAAAAATAATTGACCAAGATTAAACTACGAACTGCAAGACAACATAGAACATCCCACTTTATGTCTTGCCCATTCGGGACGTTTGGCAAACCACTTTTCCTGTTCTGGCTGCTCATCATAAGGTTTTTTGAGCAACTCGAACAACTCACCAATCAAACTGTAATCACCTTCATCTGCTTTATCAATAGCCATTTGCGCCATATAGTTTCGCAACACATACTTAGGATTCACCAGATTCATTCTTTCCATGCGCTGCTCATCACTTATAATTTCTTCGTTCAGCCGCTGTTTATAATTAATGAACCAATCTCTCCATTTTTCAAGCACACCACCTTTCAGTTCATCTGGTTTATAAAAAGGATCCTTTATGATATTTAAAAATGAGGAATCACTTTCGTCCTCTAGAATTGTATCAACTTTTTTGAACTCACTAAGTTTTCTAAAGAAAATGGTCATATCGGTTTCAGATAGGTGAAGCACATCTTCTAAATCCCTTATCAATTTACCATCGTCACTCAATTCCTGTTCCAATCCCAATTTAGAACGCATCATTTTCAAAGAGTGCTTTTCAAAATCGTTCTTATAGGAATCCAAAGCGGCTTCCAAAGGTTTCGCATCTTCGATAAGCGGATACAGTGCATTTGCCAACTGGTATAAATTCCACAAACCGATGTTGGGCTGATTCCCATATCTGTAACGCTTGTGCTGACTATCCGTAGTATTGGGTGTCCAGCTAAAATCGAAACCTTCCAACCAACCATATGGCCCATAATCTATCGTCAACCCTAAAATGGACATATTATCTGTATTCATCACCCCATGAACAAAACCAACCCGTTGCCAATGAACAATCATTTCCAATGTACGATCTACCACTTCCTTAAAGAATGCAGCATAGGCTTCTTTTGAAGGCGCCCCCAAATGGGGATAGAAATGTTTAAGTGTATAATCGACAAGTATTTTAAGATTTTTCACATCGTTTCGGGCTGCAAAAATCTCGTAATTACCAAAGCGTAAAAAAGTTGGTGATACGCGACATACAACAGCACCTTTCTCGTAAGCGGGATTACCATCGTACATAACGTCCCTTAGTACTTTATCTCCCGTCAATGCCAAAGACAAGGCTCGTGTAGTAGGCACACCGAGATAGTACATTGCCTCACTGCATAAGTACTCTCGAATGGATGAACGTAAAACAGCAAAACCATCTCCTTGACGAGAATAAGGTGTCTCGCCAGCGCCTTTTAGCTGAAGCGCCCATCGTTTTCCCTCATGCAAAACTTCAGCTAAGTTAATGGCTCGACCGTCACCCAACTGCCCTGCCCAATGACCAAACTGATGTCCACCATAGCACATGGCATAAGGCTTTGTCCCTTCAATTACTTGGTTTCCGCTAAATACATTCAAAAACTCTTGCGACTTCAATTTATCTTCATCGATTCCCAAATTAGCAGCCATAGCGCTTGAAACATGAAGCAATTCCGGATTAGAGGTTTGCTTCGGTGTTGCATACGAAAAACAAGCCTCGTCCACCTGCCGCCTGGTATTTTCTTCAATTGGATCTGCAGGAAGTTCTGTGTTAAATGTATCGTTTATATTGAGTTTCATAGTCTTTCGGTTGTTGAAACGCGTATTCTTTAATTTAGGCATTCTTTTGCAAAGATGGGGCTTTACTATGGATAAAAAGGAATTAGCAATAAGGAGAGCACTCTGTTCGAGGTGCCTTTTTTGTTTCCAGAACTCTCAATGACATGTCATGCTGAGGCACGCAGTGCCGTGAGCATATGTTCAAAGGAGTTTAGTACGTACTTCTATTTTCTCCCGCTTACGCTAGTGAAAGATCCTCACTTCGGGCTGTTGCCCTCCTCAGGATGACAGTTTGATGTATGTGTCTTTGTCAGACATTTGATGTTTTTAACTTATCGGCATACATGTTTCGCAGTTTTCTCAATTTAGGATCGATTACCGCCATGCAATAGGGCTTGTTTGGGTCTTTCAAATAATAATCCTGATGGTAATCTTCTGCCTCAAAAAACTCCCTTATCGGACTAATCTCCGTAACTATAGTTTTTTCAAAATAGGGCTGCAAAGCTTTAATAACGCCTTCTGCAATCTCTTTTTGCTGCTCGTCATGGTAAAAAATCACCGATCGGTACTGGGTACCAAAATCCGCACCTTGGGAGTTTAATGTGGTTGGATTATGGCTCGTCATAAAAATCACCAACAAATCCTGATAGGAAATCACTTCGGGATCGAACTCTATCTGCACCACCTCGGCATGCCCGGTTAAACCAGAACAGATCTCCCTATAGGTAGGTTTACCAGGAACAGTTCCCCCAGAATAACCGGAAACCACTTTATGAACACCCTTTAGCTGCTGAAAAATGGCTTCGGTACACCAAAAGCATCCTCCCCCAAAAGTTGCTTTTTGAAAATCACTCATCATCGCCCCCTTCCTTTTCAATGGTAATCGACTCTGAATTCACGCAATACCTCAACCCACTTGGTGGAGGACCATCGGGAAACACATGCCCCAAATGCGCATCGCACACATTGCACATCACCTCAACCCTTATCATACCATAGGAGGTGTCTTTTTTATACTTTATAGCATTTAGTTGAATGGGCTGCGTAAAGCTGGGCCAACCAGAACCCGATTCAAACTTAATGGTTGAGTCGAACAGCAAACTATTGCAACAAACACATTTATACTTCCCAGCATCGTGAGTAGAACACAAGGCTCCCGAATGAGGTGCTTCCGTCCCCTTTAAACGGGTTATCCTGAATTGATCAGGAGTCAGTTGCGCCTGCCATTCGGCTTCGGTTTTTTCTACCCTACGATCTGGTTCAGGGTTTCCATTCACACTAAAATTAATGACGTCTTTCCAGCTTAACATAGTCTGTTTCCTTTCTTTGTAAAATTAAAAAAGATGCCTTAACGATAAAAGACATCTTTTCATTGAACTCACGAAAGTGGTCGTATAGTAGTACTTTAACTTACATGAGCACAGTACAAAACAACTAATTAATCAACTAGTATTTTAAACTCCCAAGGTTTCAGGGTGATACTATCTTCCTTAAACTCTATTTTTTTATCAACCAAGAAGTCCTTGAACTTTCCGGGAAGCACATTTGTAAAACTTTGTTCTTCTGCCGAAATATTCCCAACAAAAGTTACGGTTTGCCCGTTCTTATTTCTTTTAAACACTAATACATTAGGGTTATCAAATTCAACAGTTTTATAATCGGCGGCCTGCTTTCCTCCATTTAGGGCAACATTCTCCAACTTAAGTTCTGCCAATTTCATCAACAACTCCCATTCCTCTCCTTTGGTTTTTGGAATACTGTCCTTTTCAAAGAACTTTAAACGGTGATCTAAACCGTATTCCTGTCCAGAATAAATTAATGGCATACCCGGAGTCATATAAGCAAGCGCTGTCATCAATTCGGAAGCATCACCCAAACGCTCATCAACAGTACCTGCCCAAGAATTCTCGTCATGGTTGGTCACAAAGTTCATAATAATGGCATGACCGGGATACATGCTATCTAATTCAACCATTAATTTGTTCCAATCTGCAACCGTATTTTTTCCTTGAGCCATATGGTTCATCATATGATGGCTTCGCCATCCGTAAACCATATCGAATAAATCATCCTTTAAAAATCTTGGCTTATCAGACTCTGCCAACATAAACAGCTCTTTTTTCTGTTCTAAAGTACCGATGGCTTCTTCCCAAAACTCGATTGGAGTAGGATCGACATGGTCACATCTAAATCCATCAACATCCTCCTCGGCTACCCAATACATCATATCGTTTATCATTGCCTTTCTCAATTCCGGATTGGAATAATCCAACTGAGCCACATCACCCCAACCTTTTGATGTCCCATCTTCATTCAACGGATCTGTAATCTCCCCGTCATTATTTTTTACAAAATAATCTGGATGCTCGGTTAACCAATGATGATCCCAACCTGTATGGTTAGGCACCCAATCTAAAATCACGTACATCCCGTTATCATGAGCGGTTTTCACCAATTCACGAAAATCCTCAATAGTTCCGTACTCTGGATTGATTTTAGTATAATCCGAAACAGCATAATAACTGCCCAAGTACTTGCTTTGTTCACTTTCTGGCATTTCAGAAACATACTTACTGTCGTCTCCTCCTGTTGCCTTACGTTTGGTTTCTGAAATCGGGAATACCGGCATTAGCCAAATGATTTTTACACCTAATTCTTTTAGCTGCGGAATATCTTTGGTAAACGCATCGAATGTTCCTTCTTGGGAATACTGCCTGATGTTTGCCTCGTAAATAATTCCGGATTCCATGATAGCATCGCTCACGGGGGCTATAGTTTCTTTAGGAGCTTGCTCAACAGGAGAAGCCACAACAGCTTCCTGTTTTTGGTCTTTACACCCCGATAAAATTGCAGCTAGCGCCAAACAGCTTATAATTGATTTTCTCATGTATTACTTTTTTAACTTAAATAATATATTTTTTTGGTTATTGGTTTTCCATGTTGTTTTCGCTGTAACGGTTTTGTCTGCACTATTCCAAACAGCATCAACCGACTTTCCGTCTACTTTTATATTTTTCGGTTCCTTTTCAAGGTTATGAACGACCAATGTAATCGTCTTCGTCTCTACCGAATACGCTTTGCCTAACTCAGCATTATATTCAATCTGTAATTTGTTTTTATCAAGATTGGCAGTAAACTGCAACAGTTCATATTGTCTATTTTCATAAGCATTATTGGTAATCCCATCATCGTTATACAACTCGTACTCAGATGAACTTACTTGATCGTCTAAATAATAGTGGAGTACCAAATCTTTTCCGTTGTATTCTTTGGTCGACTGCATTGGTTTAGCCATAGGAACAAAGCTTCCTCCTCTTACAAAAGTTGGAATGTGGTTTTCATTAACCTTTACACTATGAGTGCTTCCTGCACGATATTGCTCTCCCGAATAAAAATCGAACCAATTTGAAGGCTTAGGGAAATACACTTCTTTCTCTTTAACCCCAGACTTTAAAATTGGTGCAACAAGGATATCATCTCCCCACAAATAAGCCGCAGAATACGTCAACAAATTTTCATTGCTTGGTTCATCAAAAAACAACGGACGCATCAAAGGCTTTCCTTTTTTGTTATTCTGAAAGCTCAAATTGTAATTATATGGCAGCAACTGATAACGCAATTCAATAGCCTGTTTCGCTAAAGATTTTGCCCAATTACTTCGGAATACCGGCTCACTTGCAACTTCCTCTTGAGCATGCGGTCTGTATATGGGTTGAAACACCCCATATTGCAACCAACGCACGTAAAGTTCATCATCTAGATTGGCTCCTGCAAACCCTCCCAAATCGGAATGCATAAACCCTATGCCCTGCATTCCCATTTGCAACGCTATTTCAGGTTGGCTTTGCAATCCACCCCAAGTTCGGTTTACATCACCCGACCAAGGCACCATTCCATATCGCTGTGACCCTGAATAGCCGGCACGCATAAGGATAAATGGACGTTGATTGGGGCTTATCTCATGAAAAGACTCGTAAACCAACTTTGCCCAATCATGCCCATAAATATTATGAACCTCATCTGCAGTACCTGTGGCATGAATTAATTTCGATGGATGTACTTCGGGCTCCCCCAAGTCTCCCCAAATGCCAGTTACTCCCTTTTGGTATAAATCTGTGTAAACATCCTTAAACCAAGCATTGCCCTTTTTGCTATAAATATCTATAAGCCCCGTATTTCCAAAATAGAAATCGTAAGTAAAGGGATTGCCTATTGAATCTTTTGCTATCACATCCTTTTCTACCACTTCACCCCATCTGTTGGATGTTTTTAAGACAAAAGGTTCAGTAATTAAAATGGTTTCTACATTGTTATCACGAAGCTCCTTGATCATTTTGTTAGGTGACGGAAAAGAGTCCTTAAAAAACTTTAAGTTGCCCATAGTTCCCTTCACTTCTTTTCCAAACCAATACAAATCCAAAATAATGGCATCCACGGGAATACTGTCCTTTTTAAAGTTGGCGATAGTCCCAAGGGTTTCCTGTTGTGAATGGTAGCCAAATCGACTTGAAAAATTCCCCATAGCCCAACGTGGCAACATGGGCTGCTTTCCGGTCAAATCTGTATAGTTATCCATGATATCCATCCAAGAATCACCTACCACAATTTGATAGGTTTTACGACCTGAAATGGTTTCGTATGTTAAGGTATTATCTTTACGGCTATCTAAATCCAAAAATCCTATTGGCGCATTATCAAAATGAACCAAATACTGATTTGACGACACCATAATCGGCATGGTATAATTCATCAGTTCACTATGGGTTTCATAACCATAATGTGCTCTATTGTACAGTTGTAATCGGTATCCTCTTCTGTTCATTCCCAAAGCTCTTGCTCCCCCACCATACAAAACTTCATCCTTAGTTAGGTTAAACTGAATGGTCTCCAAGCTGTCGTTTTTGATATACCCTCCCTTTTCGGAAATCACTAAATCATCATTACGGTAATAGGAAATCTGAAAAGGCTGCTTTTGAATTTTTACATACAAGTCTTCAGTACCGTAAATAATGTTGTCATCATGCTTTGACAATTTTGCATTCGAAACAGTTTCTTTTAAAACCACCGCATGCGAATTGGGGTTAAAGGACTCTTCCTTGGGAATAAATGAGGTTTCTATTATCTCTGAAGTGTAGAAATTAATACGATACTCACCATCATTCACCGTTACAGACAGCACACCATCACCTGTTACTTTTGCCTCCTTAAAGATTCTTGAAGGGTTTTGAGCCAACAACAGTTGACTGCTAAGACATAATATTAATACTATTAGTTTTTTCATTTATTCTTTGCTCAGTAAAAAAGTAAACGGAACATCCAATCGTTTGTTCCATGAGTTCTCCGAATGGTCCTGACCTTCAAACTTTAGATTTCTAAAATTTTCTTGAGTGTATCCCTTTTCCTTGAAGATACTATCAACCTCATCCGCATATTGTGGATAATATGCATCGAGCGTTTGGGTTCCATAATCAAAATAGAACTTGTGGTTTTTAGGAGACGGTAAATTTGCTCGCATATAATCGAATATCGCTTGAGGCACAGGATTATCATCTTTTGGCATTATGCCTGGCCAATGGGTAGAAATGCAAGCTGCACCACCAAACACCTTTGGATATTCTGATATGGCATACATAGAAATAAGCCCACCCATACTAGAACCGGCAACAAAAGTATTCTGCTCATCGGCTATGGTAGCATAGTGAGAATCAACAAAAGGCTTCAGTTCTTCAACAAGAAACTTCAGGTAATTATCGGCATGAAACGCTACTTTAAACTTATCATTGCCTGACTTTTTAATGGAGTCCTTATCTTTTTCAGAAAGATAACTAAAGGCTTTCTCTGGGAAATAATCCTGCCAACGGATTTCGGAAATGTTCCAAATCCCCACTACGATAAAGTTTTTTACTTTTTGCTCTTTCATTAATCGTGAAGCTATCTCGTCGATCTTCCATTCCTGATGGTTCCAGGTCGAGGTACTGTCAAACAACATTTGACCATCGTGCATATAGAGTACCGCATATTTTTTTGTCTCGGAATAATTATCGGGCAACCAAACATCAACATGTCTTGGCTGGACATACTTTGATGGAAATTTTTCTATGCGATTTAGAGTTCCATGGGAAAGGTGTGCATTGACAGTTTCAGTAATGATATCCACTACTTTTTCTTGTGATAGTCCAATTGCTTTCTTGTCGTTTTTACAAGAAAGCATAAGAGCAGAAAACAAACAGAATGTGATAACCCTTATCATAATTTTGTTGTCATTAGCGTTACACCTCTTTCTTTTAGAGTGATTTTATCACTCCACTGGAAATCATCTCCTGAGATAATATTTTTCAAAGTCTTTCCTTTTAAGCCTATTTCCTCGTATCGGTTAAGGTCTAAAGTTATAGGCTCTTTATTTTTATTCAGAATTAAAACAACCACTTCATCATCCAAAATTCGAAACAAAATGTATGTTCCATTAAGTGGTGAAAAATGAACTGTTTTACCTTTATGAATAGCTTTACTGTTCTTTCTGAAGCTCAATAAAGACTTGAGAAATTCCTGAAACTCTTTCTGATTACCCGACAATCCTTTTCCAGTAAATCCATTTATGGTATCTCCGTTCCAACCTCCAGGGAAATCAGTTCGAATCAAACCATGGTCATTAGGTTTTTCCGAATTATCAATCAGCACCTCTGTACCATAATATATTTGAGGAATTCGAGGCAATGTCATTATATAAGCCAATGCCATTTTAGTATTGGTCACATCTTCATTTAACTGAGTAAAAATGCGATCCATATCGTGATTATCTGGAAACAGCATAATGTTTTCCGGTGAAGTATAAGCGAAATCGTTTGCCAATCCCTCGTACATTTTCACCAACCCTTTACCCCACACTCCTTCTTCGTTTAATGCCTCAACAATGGCTCTTTGCATTGGGAAATCCATAGTAGATTTTAAGTTAGACACATACTCTTCCTTGTTAGGCGTACCCTCTTGCCAATATCTCACCAAAAGAGGATTTAAACTCCACTCTTCCCCAACGATATTGAAATTTGGGTATTCCTTCATAATCGTTCCAGCCCATTCACTCATAAATTCCTTATCTGGATAAGGGTAAGTATCCTGTCGAATACCATCCAATTGTAATGTTTCAATCCACCAAATATTGTTTTGAATGATGTACTTGGCCATAAACGGATTTCTCTGATTAAGATCTGGCATGGTTGACACAAACCACCCTTGGTTCATCTCCTCCTCATCATATTGAGCAGCGTACAAATCCTGATTTACGGTACGGCGATGATTGGAGTTTTTTACAGCTTTACCATTTTCATAAGCCTGCTGTTGATTAACCCAATCGTCAAAAGGTAAATCGTTCATCCACCAATGGTAACTACCACAATGATTGGCTACCATATCCATGATTAATTTCATGTCTTTTCGATGGATTTTATCAGCTAATTCTTTGTAGTCATCCAATGTTCCAAATCGAGAATCAACCTGATAATAATCGGTAATGGCATAGCCGTGATAGGATGCTTCGGGCATGTCGTTAGTCAACAAGGGCGTTGGCCAAATGGTGGTAAATCCCATCTGCTCGATATAATCCAAGTGATCTATTATTCCTTTTATATCCCCACCATGACGTGCATAATCGTCTTGCCTGTTTATAGACTTTTCACGAAGAGACGTATCCACATCATTAGAAGGATCTCCGTTTACAAAACGATCTGGAGTAATCAAGTAAATAACATCAGAACTGTTGAAGCCTTCAAAATCGTCAGCGGCTTTGGCTCTAGCTTTTAATTGATATGTATGAGTTTTAGTCTTTCCCTTTTTAGACTTAAAAACAATATCAAAACTTCCCGGTCTTGCATCCTTTTCGATATTCAAATCAATAAAAAGATAATTGGGACTTTTGGCTTTGTGTACCTTTTCAATTGAAACACCTTTGTAATCAATATGCGGCTCGTATGCTGAAATACCATCAACCTTCACTAATAACTGCAAGTGAGATTCCTTAAACCCCACCCACCAATTAGGCGGTTCAAACCGTTCTACTTGAGAAAAAGTTTCTGCGGACAAAAACAGTATCATTAAAGCCAAAAATCGATTCATTCCTTTATATTTTAACCGAAGTGTGAGGAGATACCTTTACCTCATCCCCATTGACCTTAATGTTTAAATTCGTATCTCCATCTAATTCAAATTCGGTTTCGTTTTGAGAAACATTAACCTTTAAAATTTGGTTTCTAAAGTTTACCTTAAATGAATAAGCCTCCCATTGTTTAGGTATTTTAGGTTCAAAAGACAATTTACCTCCCTTAACACGCATACCTCCAAAACCTTCAACAATACTCATCCAAGTTCCTGCCATAGAAGTAATATGCAGCCCTTCCTCTACCTCTTTATTGTAATCGTCCAGATCCAATCGTGATGTCCTTAAATAAAACTGATAGGCCTGTTCCATGCGTTCAAGTTTTGCCGCTTGTATACTATGCACACAAGGAGACAATGAACTTTCGTGAACCGTAAATGGTTCATAAAAATCAAAATGACGTTCCAGTTCGTCCGTTGTAAAACGGTCTTCAAAGAAATAGAAGCCTTGAAGCGTATCGGCTTGTTTTATGTAAGGTGACCTAAGGATTCTGTCCCAAGACCAATATTGATTGATAGGACGCTGTGATTGATCTAAATCCTTGACTGTTATCAACTCCTTATCCAAAAAGCCATCTTGCTGTAAGTAAACATTATGTTTTTCAGAATATGGAAAATACATATTATCTGCAACTTCTTTCCATTTTGCAATTTCTGCCTTAGAAAGCTTTGCCTTATTCATGATTCTGGTATAATCCGACTCATAATCTTTCTCAATAAGGTCTATATTTTCAATGGCATAGTTAATAGACCATTGTGCTATATAATTGGTATACCAGTTATTGTTTATATTGTTTTCGTATTCATTAGGTCCAGTTACTCCAAGAATAACATACTTATTTTTTACTGTGGAATAGGTAGCACGTTGATGCCAAAAACGGGCAATACCAATTAATACTTCCAAACCTTTTTCTGGAATGTAACTGTAATCGTTGGTAAAACGATGATAGTTATAAATTGCGAATGCAATGGCTCCGTTACGATGGATTTCCTCAAAAGTAATCTCCCATTCGTTATGGCATTCCTCACCATTCATTGTCACCATAGGATACAATGCCGCACCATTTGAAAACCCTAATTTTTCCGCGTTTTCTATGGCTTTTCCTAACTGATTGTAACGATAGGTCAAAAGGTTTCTCGCCACCTGCTGATCTTTGGTAGCCATGTAAAATGGAATACAATAGGCTTCGGTATCCCAATAGGTACTCCCTCCATATTTTTCTCCAGTGAACCCTTTTGGACCAATATTAAGCCCTGGATCTTTACCTGAATAGGTCTGGTTTAACTGGAAGATATTGAACCGTATAGCCTGTTGCGCTTTTACATCTCCTGTAATGGTAATATCCGCCATATCCCAAATTGCCTTCCAATCTTCTTTTTGCTTTTTCAGCAACTCATCAAAACCTAATTCAATTGCTTTTTCCAAAACACTTTTTGCTGCAGCAACCAATTGATTTTTATCGTGATTTCGATCTACTGTGTACCCTCCATACTTATGAATAGCGAACGACTGGTTTTTGGGAATGTTTTGGCTATAAGCCATACTCACTTTGAAAGGGTCTTGAGTAATTTCAGGCTTTAGACTTAATTGCTTGCTATCAAGAAAACACTGGGACTGCATAAAGGTACAGGTATGAAACTCTGTTTTCATAGTATGGGCTTCTAAGAAAGCTTGTTCTCCATCGGTAGAAGCTTTGGTAACATTCCAAAACTGGTCATCCCAGTTGCTATCCTCATTTTTAATACCGCCATCAATATATGTCGAATATGTAATGCTTACGTCTTTATTCAATGGTGTTACACTAAACTGAATAGCGCCAAGCTCATCCAGTTCCAAACTTAAAAAGCGTTTGGCTTCCACTTTTAGCTCAACACCGTTTTTAAGAGTAGCATGAAAGCTTCTTCCCAACCAGCCTTCTTTCATATTCAATTCCCTGCGGAAGCTTTCTACTGCCTTGCATGCATTCAAATCCAAATATTCACCATCAATGCTCACATTTATGCCTATCCAATTAGGTGCATTGAGGACTTTAGCAAAGTATTCTGGGTAGCCATTTTTCCACCAACCAACTCTGGTTTTATCGGGGTAATAGACCCCACCGATATAGCTTCCTTGAAAAGTTGACCCAGAATAGTGTTCTTCAAAATTGGCACGTTGCCCCATGGCGCCATTACCTATACTCATTAAACTCTCTGTCGATTTAACACGTTGGGCATCAAAACCCTCTTCAATAATCGACCAACTATCCGGTTTAATATAATCTTGATTCATTGTTCTTTAAAATAAGAGGAAAAGCAAACAGACTTTCCCAAGTGCACACTTTATTTTTTTATAAGATTGGCTAACACTTCAGTCGCCATTTCCGTAAAATTGGTAAAGACCATATTGGCTTTACCTAAAACATCTTTATCACCAATACCAATAGATACCATTCCTCCGGTATTAGCGGCTTGAATTCCCGCGACTGAGTCTTCAAATACAATGCAGTCCTTTGGATCGATATTCAATTGCTCCGCAGCTTTTAAAAACACTTCAGGACTTGGTTTGGCTTTTGTAACATCATTTCCATCTACAATAGCATCAAACCTTTCAAATAGCCCTACTTTTTTAAGAATTGCCCTAGCATTCTTGCTTGCCGATCCCAAGGCAATAGGTTGTTTACTTTCAATTAAAAACTTGAGTACACGATTAACATCAGGAAGGATTTCCTGCTCGTCCATGTTGTTTATGTATTTCAGGTAATCGTCATTCTTTCTAGCCATGAGTTCCATAAAATGATCATCGGAAACCGAAACATCTCCCCAAGCCAATATTTTTTCAAGTGACTTAATGCGGCTCACACCTTTAAGTTGTTCATTCTGGACTTCGGTAAAATCCACTCCAATACTATTGGCCAACTTTCTCCACGCTAAAAAATGGTATTTCGCTGTGTCGACGATTACCCCATCTAAGTCAAATATGAATCCTTTTGTTTTCATCCTACCCTTCTATTTCTGGTTGATAACTAATTGCGTCCTTATTCGTTATCAACAAGTTACACATTCCTGCAATAATCAAACTCATACCAGCAACAATCATTGCATTGATAGCCTTATCGCCTATTAAATTGGAAATAAAATTAATACCTCCTATCGCTGCTATAATTTGAGGGATAACAATAAACATGTTGAAGATACCCATAAAAACCCCCATTCGTTTAGGATCTACAGAACTCGACAACATGGCATAAGGCATAGAAAGAATGCTCCCCCAAGCGACTCCAACAAGAATAAACGATACCTTTAAAAATCCAGGAGTTGGAATTAAGTACATCAATAAGAAGCCAAGCCCCCCTAATATTAAAGATATCATATGCACATACTTTCTGTTTATTCTTCGTTTTGAAGTATAAAAAGAAAGAATAAGGGCAAAAGCCATTGAGGACAACCCATAAACCCCCATTGCCGAACCTACTAAATTTGAAGATTTTTGAAAAGCCGTATTAGCAGTATTAAAAGCTTCTAAATCGGAAGGATTGGTCATATCGTAAACCGACTCCATGGGTGCTGGTGTATGAAACACATGCTCGGTAAGTGCCGGATTTGCCATACTCCACATGGTAAAAAAGGCAAACCAACTGAAGAATTGGACCACACCAAGCTTTTTCATGGTTAGTGGCATATTCCCAATATTGTTAAGTATGTCTGGAATGAATTGGTTCTTTTTTTGGCGCTCCCTTTCAAATTCCTCCATATCCTCCGGTGGATACTCAGTAGTGGTAAATACCGTATAAAGGATACTGAGTAAAAATACAACTGCTCCTATTCCGAAAGCTACTTTTACAGACATGGGCACAACACCCGAAGGCGCCGAATCGCTAACACCAAGCTTGGAAACAAGCCAAGGTAAATTACTGGCAATCCAGGTTCCTATACCAATAATAAGGGTTTGCACCACAAATCCGTAAGACCGCTGGGAATTTGGAAGCTTATCGGCTACAAGTGCTCTAAAGGGTTCCATAGATACATTTATGGATGCATCGAGAATCCATAGAAATCCTACTGCCACCCAAAGAGCTGGTGAATGCGGGACAAAAAGCAATGCCAGGGAACTTAAAATTGCTCCAATTAAGAAATAAGGGCGACGTCGTCCCCATTTTGGACTCCAAGTTTTGTCACTCAAATATCCAATAATAGGCTGAACAATTAATCCCGTTAAAGGTGCTGCAATCCACAACAGTGGGATGGCATCTTTTTCTGCTCCTAAGGTTTGGAAAATGCGAGACATAAAGCCTCCCTGTAAGGCAAAACCGAATTGAATTCCCAAAAAACCGAAACTCATGTTCCAGATTTCCCAAAAACCAAGGGTACGCTTCTTCATTATAGTACGTTTAAATTAATACTATTTTGATAAGCGCGATACTTATCAAAACTTATAGGTGAGAAGTGAAAATATAAGTTTTGATCGTTGGTAAAGATATAAAAGATTTTAGTTTCCTACCCTTAATTTTTATTTTGTTGATTCCCGTTCTATGATTTCGGTCTCAATAACAACGGTTTGAAAACTTTCTTCCTGACTTTCGCTCTCTAATTTTGCAATAAGCATTTCTGCAGCTTTCTCCCCCATTTGCTGGGCATGTTGACTTACGGTAGTTAAACTTGGCGTTGCGTGTTTGGACAACACACCATCTGTAAAACCGATAACCTGAATATCTTCTGGGATGGCCAATCCCATTTTTCTAGCTACTTTCATTGCTGTTAAAGCGTATAGTTCATTAACAGCAAAGACACCATCAATCTTATTGTTGTGTTTGAACAGTTGTTCTACCTCTGCTTCCAATTCCCCTAAATGATCTTCGGCATCCAACTCATCATCTATTTTAAGAATTAAATTCGCCTCTGCCACTCTTTCATTTTCCTCTAAAGCCTCTAAATATCCCTGAGTCCTGAGCTTCCCAACGCTTACATAATCTTTAGTTGTAATAATTGCAATGTGATTGCATCCATCATTTATAAGTTTATTGACGGCTTTTTTAGACCCTTCCAAATCATCAACAATAACCTTATCACACCGAATCTCGTTAACCACCCTATCGAACATTACAATGGGCATCCCTTGGCTAATAGTTTCATTAAAGTGATGGTAATCTTGCTGCAATTGTGTCTCTTTGGATATAGACAGTATAAAACCATCAATACTCCCATTGGCCAACATTTCCATGTTAATCACTTCTTTATCAAAAGATTCATTAGACAACCCAATAATTACATTGTAACCTCTTTTGTTGGCAACCAACTCTATGCCCCTGATAACCTTAGAAAAAAAGTGATGCACAATTTCCGGAATAATAATGCCAATTGTTCTGGTCTTTCTATTCTTTAAACTCAAAGCAATGTTATTGGGGCGGTAATTATAAAGTTTCGCAAAAGCCTGCACCTTTTGACGCGTATCCTCACTAATTTCCTTTGAATTACGTAATGCTTTGGATACCGTTGAAATGGACACATCCAACTCCCTAGCTATTTGCTTTAAAGTCACTTTTCTTTTCATAGGCGAAAGGGTTATTTGCATGCAAAATACAAACACTCTGTTAAAATCGACTCAAATTCCTTAAATTTATAAGGATTGTGAAAAAACAGCAATAAGTTGTCAACACGAAAACGTTTTCGTTACGAATTTCGCAAAACAAGTAGGCAAATTTTACATAGATTTAACATCGAGAAGTGAAAATATAAACTAACTAAACTAAGAATCAACCAACTAGCGTTTTTATGAAAACACTTTTAAATAGTATACTGTTTATACTGTTTTTGGCGCCTACATTAATGTGGGCTCAAACCACAGTAACGGGTACCGTTACCGAGCAAGCCTCAGAACTCCCTTTACCAGGTGTTAATGTGCTTGTTAAAGGGACATCCTCTGGTACGGTCACCGATTTTGATGGACAATACCAACTATCTGCAAACAATGGCGATGTTATTGTCTTCTCTTATGTAGGCTACAAAACCCTGGAGATTACCTACTCCGGGCAATCACCTTTAAACGTACAACTCGCAGAAGACACTGCGGCCTTAGACGAAATCGTTATAGTGGGGTATGGTAGCATGAAGAAAAAAGACCTAACGGGTTCAATTGATGTTATCTCTGATGAAGATTTCAACAAAGGACCTGTAGTTTCTGCAGATCAATTAATAACAGGGAAACTTCCTGGTGTTAGAATAACCTCCAATGGCGGACAACCAGACGCTGCTCCTAACATTAGAATTCGTGGAGGCTCTTCCTTAAACGCTAACAACTCACCGCTGATTGTTATCGATGGCGTTCCTCTGAACACAGAAAATCCTGCAGGGGTAAGCAATCCTTTTAATATGATTAACCCAAATGACATTGAAAGCGTAACTGTTCTAAAAGATGCTTCTGCCAGTGCCATTTACGGTAACAGAGCATCTAATGGGGTTATTATTATCACAACTAAAAGTGGTACTTCTGGTGAAATAAAATTTAACTTCTCTGCGAACGCCACCGTAAGTGAGGTGTCTCAGAAAATCGACATGATGACTTCAGATGAGTTCGTTCGATTTATTCAAGAATACCACCCCAACTTTACAAATTATCTGGGTGTAGAGGACGGTTCAGGTTTAACAGACGACCTTAGCACCCCTCAAATTGAAGGACGTACTATTTACGATTCAGACTGGCAGGATGCCATTTACAGAACAGCATTCTCTTCAAACTATGATTTTAGTGCCAGAGGAAGTATTGCAAATACAACTCCCTTTAGAGCGTCAGTTGGATATAACAACACCGAAGGAATTGTAAAAACCAGTGATTATGAAAGGATAACAGCCTCCATAAAACTTACCCCGAGCTTATTAGACGATCATTTAAGAATTGACCTTAACGCAAAGGGACTGTATTCCAACAAAAACGCCATAGATGAAGAAGGTGCATTAGGAGGTGCAATTTCCATGGACCCTACAAAACCGATTTACGACAATTCTCCTGATAACCGATTTGGCAAATACTATCAAAATACTACTGTTGATGGAAACCGATTAATTCTTGACGGTGCCAGCAACCCTCTTGCATTATTAGAGCAAAGGAAACGCCCAGAAGAACTGTTACGATTCATTGGGAACGTAAAGTTCGACTATAAAATGCACTTCCTACCGGAATTAAGTGCCATTTTAAATTTGGGAACTGAGTCTTCACGTGCATGGATCAAAGAAACCTATTCAGACAACTCCATTGCAACTTACAAGTTTGACGCTAATAACGACGATATAAATACAAACTATGTATTCAACCCTGGCGAGAATTATTTTGAAGAACAACATGTAACCAACGTTACCATGGATGCCTTTCTACGTTATGCCAAGGATTACGAGGGATTCCTTCGCAGATTTGAAGTTCAGGGTGGGTACACCTATCAAAATTTTAAAAACGATGGAAATAAACGAGAATATGAATATGATCTAGAATCTGGTTTACGTCAAACTAAAATTGACCCTTACAACCTAAACAATAGATATTACGATGTTTTAAATCTTCAAGCCTTTTTGGGACGTTCAATTATAGATTTTGATAACAAATACTTATTAACGGTTTCAGCACGTTATGATGGTTCCTCATTATTTACCAAAGACAATCGTTGGGGCTTTTTCCCTGCGGGCGCCTTAGCCTGGAGGGTTTCTAACGAATCATTCCTAATGGACTCTTCTTTTGTAAACGACCTTAAGTTTAGAATAGGAATAGGGAAAACCGGTCAACAGGATATTGTTAGCCTATATGGCAACTATCCTTCAAGACCACTGTTTATTCCTGGTGACCCTAATAGTAATTACCTACCTGGTCTACCCATTTATTCAGCTGAACCATACAATCCAGATTTGACATGGGAAAAAACGGTAACATACAACCTAGGTGTCGATTTTAATATATTTAAGAATGGTATAGCCTCGGGATCTTTTGATGTTTACAGAAAATTCACAAAAGATCTTTTATCTGAGGTTAATGTACCTCCTGGACAAGGTTTATCAGATCGCTTTTTAAAGAACATTGGTGAAACCAAAGCAGAAGGATTTGAAGCCACCCTTAACTTGAACCTCGTTCAAAAAGACCAGGTTAATTTTAGTGTAAATGGAAATTTAGGTTATACCAAAGCAGAGGTGGTCAATATAGGTCAATCTCAAGTGGTTGACGATGAATCGGACCTTCCTTTGGGAACAGGGGTATATGGTGCCGTTAACGCAGAAGGAGAAGAACCTTATTCTGCATGGGTTTTTAAACAAGTTTATGACACCGACGGAAATCCTATCCAAGACGCTTTTGTTGACCTTAATGGAGACAACCGCATCACCAATGCCGATAGGTATTATACCCCTTTACGACCAAATTGGATATATGGATTTGGATTTAATTTTACATATAAAAACTGGGATTTAACGTCAAGTTTTAGAGGACAATTAGATGGTCAAGTTTACAACACCAGAAGAATAGCCTCTGGTTCAATCGATCAGGCATTGCCAAACAACAATAACAGTTTAACCAATGTTTTAAATTTTTATGATGGTACAGCCAACCCTAGTATTCAGGAAGTTCAAGGTAATATGATATATTCTGATTACTATCTTGAATCTGCTGCATTTTTAAGATGCGAGAACATTGTTTTGGGCGTGAACATTCCTGATTTCACAAAAGGAGCCTCTTTAAGGCTTTACGGATCTGTAACCAATGCCTTTTTAATTGATAACTATAGTGGACAGGACCCTGAGAACTTCAATGCCATTGACAACAATTTTTACCCAAGACCAAGAATTTATTCTTTTGGCATCAACCTAGACTTTTAAGATTATGAAAAAGATAGCTATAACATTATTCAGCTTAGCAACCATTCTTAGCGGTTGCACAAGTGATTTAGATACTGAACCTAAAGTTGAACTACCATTAGATCAACTTCTTGCTCAAGACCCAAGTGCAATTGATGGAATCCTATCCAGATTATATGCTACTTATGCCTTATCAAGTGTTGAAGGACCTGCAGAATCAGACATTAGTGACGATCCTGGAGAATCTCCATTCTTAAGAGGAATAATCAATCTCCAGGACTTTACAACAGATGCTATGAAAAATAGATGGGGAGACGATGGGTTAGATCAATTAACAACCGCCTCAGACTGGGATGAAAACAACAAGTTCTTCAGATATTTGTTCAACAGGATTTATTACACCATTCCACAGTGTAACAATCTACTTTTTATTCTTGAAAATGTAGATGTTGAAAATGAAGAGCAAGTAGCTGCAGAAGTTAGATTCTTAAGAGCTCTGGCCTATTATTACATGATTGACTGTTTTGGAAAAGGGCCTTTGGCTACCGAAGAAAATTTAAATAGTACAGAACAATTGCCAGAGTCATCTCGACAAGATTTATTCGAGTTTACTGAAAACGAACTCTTGGAGATTATTGATGTTTTACCTGCCTCTAATAACTATGGTCAAGCTAACAAGGCTACTGCTCAAATGCTTTTAGCCAAGTTATATATGAACGCAGAGGTTTACAAAGGTACAGCAAGATATAGTGATGCGTCAACCTATATATCTCAAGTCATTAACGAGGGAGGATATCAATTAGCAAACGATTTTATCTTGAATTTTTCTGGAGATAACGATACCTCTCCAGAAATCATCTTTCCCCTATTGGCAGATGCTCAAACTAGCCAAAGTTATGGGAATACAACGTACATAATTAATGGTAATTTAAGCACAGAAACAATGACTTTATCAGATTTTGGAGCTACAGATGGCTGGACAGGTCACCGAGCAACAAAAGCATGGTATGGCCTTTATGGAGATTTGGAAACCACTCCAGATGTGAGAGCCAGCTACTTTTGGACCGAAGGGCATAATTACGAAATGACCGATTATAAAGAGTGGACCGATGGTTACCCTTCAACTAAGTTTAGAAATTCAAATTTCAACGGACCAACCACACCTACATCATTTTCCAGTACAGATTTTCCATTGTTTAGACTGGCCGATGCCTACCTGATGTATGCCGAATGTGCTCTTAGGGGCGCTGGTGATATGGGGCAAGCACTCGACTATGTAAACCAAGTGCGCTCAAGAGCCAATGCCTCTACTATTTCTATGGGAGATTTAACATTGGATTTCATTTTAGATGAGCGTGCCAGGGAATTAAACCTTGAAGGACACAGACGAACCGACCTAATCCGTTTCGGCAAGTTTACAGGCGGAAGCTATTTGTGGCCCTGGAAAGGAAATGCTCTCAATGGAGCTGCAATCCCATCAACCTATAACTTATTTCCAATACCACAATCTGCCCTGGAAGGAAACTCTAACCTAACTCAAAACGACGGATACTAACCAAAAAACCACCAAAAACATGAAAAATATAAAACTATTAGGACTAATACTTATCGCCTTTGCTAGCCTTTGGTCTTGTGAGGATGATGATACCCTAGATTTTGTAGCAGCCCCGCAAGAAGGGTTTATGCTTACTAATTCAACACTCGAAGAATATATACTAACTCAAGAAACCAGCTCAAACATAGGAGAACGATTTACATGGAACAATGCTGAATTTGAAGCCCCTACCAATGTGAATTACACCATAGAATATTCCATTTTAGGCGATTTTTCCGATGCTATTGAGTTAGACTTTACTTCAACTTCAGGTAATGAAGCTGTTGTCTCTATTGGAGACATGTGGGATATAGGAATCGCAGCAGGCCTAAGCGAAGATCCTGATACCGGCCTTCCAAATACCGGCGATATATATTTTAGAGCTAAAGCGGCACCTGGATCTGGGACAGTGGCTAGTGAAACTTATACGGACCCACAAACTCTAACGGTTGTATTATTTGAAAGTACTGGTGAAGAAACCTTCAATTGTGAGTACGATCAACTCTGGGGAGTTGGAGCAGGATTACCTGACGCAGGATGGGGTTGGTCTACTCCCGTAAACATACCTTGTTCAGGAGACGGTATTTATGGTGGTAATGTAGTATTACAAAACAATGGAGGAGCAGACAACAACTTTAGATTCTTTACCGAAGAAGAAAACTGGGGATCTGGGTTAAACTATCCGTACTTTACAGGTGAAGGCTATACAATAGATGAAAACTTTGTAGATGCCATGGATGGCGATAACAATTTTGCCTTTATTGGAGCTACAGGCCTGTATTATCTACAAATAGATACTAATGCAAAAACTATTACCTTAAGTGACCCTGTCCCAACTGGAGAGTGTGAATATGAAACCCTCTATGGAGTTGGTGCTGGCTTACCTACGGCTGGATGGGGATGGTCTACACCTGTTCAAGTTATTTGTTCTGGCGACGGCGTTTACTCCAATTATGTAGAGTTTACTAGTGATGGTGATGCAAATTTCAGATTCTTCACTGAATATGAAAACTGGGGCTCTGGGTTAAACTATCCTTATTTTACAGGTGAAGGATATACCATAGACGAAAATTTAATAGATGCTGCGGATGGGGACAACAATTTTAAGTTTATAGGAGTTTCTGGTATTTATTTATTTACTATTGATACGGTGAATAAGGTTATTTCCTTAGAATGATTTCAAATAAATCAAAGTTTAAAATTGGAGGTTATGAACAAAATTCATAACCTCCTAACATTTAAAACAAGAGCATTATGAAAAAAACATTACTCTTATTTTTAATCCTACTTAGCGCTCATGCAACTTGGTCTCAGGTAACAATTGTACCTTCTACATTTAGCGTAGACCAATCTATCACAATAACAGTAGATATCAATAGCACAGCAACCAACTGCAACGGCTTAAACAACCCAACGGAAGTATATATGCACTCGGGCATTGGCGATGACTCGAACCCATGGGGGTTTAGTGTAGTTGGAAACTGGGGACAGGACAATGGTGTTGGCGAAATGACAAATAATGGAGACGGCACTTGGAGCATAACGCTTGTTCCTGAAACATACTATAGCTTAAATGCGTCTCAAGCTTCTTCTGCTACAAAAATAGGTATGGTCTTTAGAAATGGAGACGGAAGTCAAGAATTAAAAGATAATGGCTGCTCAGATTTCTTTTTCAACGTTGGTTCTTTTCAGGTATCTTTATCAAGTCCAGAAGAAAACAGCACTACTATTTTAAGCTCTGGTGGCAGTCTATCTATCTCTGCAACAAACACAAACGGGACTGCCAATTACAACTTGAAAGCTAATGGCAGCAGTCTAAACACTCAAAACAACACAAGCTCCTTTTCTTTCACCCACACCAACATTACATCCAATCAAAACTATGAACTGGAGGTCACTCAAAATGGAGAAACCTTAACCAAATCCTTTTCGGTATTAATAAATCCGGGAACAATTTCCCAAACACTACCTACAAACATGGTAAATGGAATCAATTATGATGAAACTGACGCCACTAAAGCCACTTTGGTATTGGATGCACCATTTAAGGATTTTGTTTATGTTGCTGGGAGCTTCAACAATTATGAGCCAACGTCTGCATACGCTATGAAAAAAGACAGCTCAAATGGAATGTTTTGGCTGGAATTAACAGGCCTTACTCCTGGCGAGGTTTACACGTATCAGTACTGGGTTGCAGACCAAACACCTATCAGCAACTCTCCTGTTCTGGTAAAAACGGCCGATCCATTTTCCACTTTAGTTTTGTCGCCATTCGATGATCCGTATATTTCAGCATCAGCCTATCCAAACCTACCTACTTACCCTAATGGACAAGAGCGTGAAGTAACTGTTTTACAAACCAACCAAACACCATACAATTGGCAAGTGACAGACTTTGTAAAACCAGACAAAGAAGACCTAGTAGTATACGAATTATTGATTAGAGATTTTGATGAAAACAGGAACTTTCAAGATTTGATAGATCGTATCGACTATTTTAAAAATCTAAACATCAATGCGATTGAACTTATGCCCATAATGGAGTTTGAAGGAAATGAGAGTTGGGGATATAACACCGCCTTTCACATGGCTTTGGATAAATTTTATGGCACCGAGAACAAGCTTAAAGAATTTATAGACCTATGTCACCAAAATGGTATTGCCGTGATTTTAGATATTGCTCTCAACCACGCCTTTGGAAGAAACCCTATGGTTCGTATGTGGATGAGTGACCCCGACAATGACGGATGGGGAGATCCCAGTCTTGAAAACCCATATTTCAACCAATTCGCAAGACATTCTTATAATGTTGGATCAGATTTTAACCATCAACAGGAAAGAACACAATATTACGTAGAACGTGTATTACAGCATTGGATCGAAGAATTTAAAGTAGATGGCTTCCGCTGGGATCTTACTAAAGGATTCACCCAAAACTGCACGGCTTCAAATGAAAGTTGCACCAATAGCTATCAACAAGATCGTGTAGATATATTAAAACAGTACGCTGATTACCAATGGAGTTTAGATACCGATTCTTACATCATCTTTGAACATTTAGGGACGGATACAGAAGAACAGCAATGGGCAAATTATCGTTTAAACGAAGATAAAGGAATAATGATGTGGGGAAAAATGACTGACCCTTACAACCAATTAACTATGGGGTATTCCTCAGGATCGAACATAAACCATATGGGTCATGAAAGCCATGGATTTACCGAAAAACGATTGATAGGTTATGCCGAAAGTCATGATGAAGAACGTTTGATGTACAAAAATATACAATATGGAAATTCATCGGGTGGCTATGACGTTCAAGACCTTAATACTGCTCTATCAAGAATGTCTGCTTTGGGAGCTGTTTCGCTTACCATTCCCGGCCCTAAAATGATTTGGCACTTTGGTGATTTGGGTATGGATAACTCAATCTTTACTTGTACAGATGGCACTGTTAACGACCAAAATGGTTCTAATGGCGACTGCAAACTATCTACTAAACCCCAACCTCAATGGACGGAAAATTGGCTAACCAACACTAACCGTAATCAGATTTATAACGATTGGAGCAGAATGATTGCACTAAAAACCAATCGTGATGTATTTAAGGGGGACTACACCATTGTTTCGGGCACACTAACCCCTAAAATTTATGTGTTCGACGACACTTTGCCGAGCAGCGAATTGAAGAACGTGGTAATAATTTCCAATTTCGATGTTACTACCCAAAACATCAATCCAAATTTTCCTTATACCGGAACGTGGTATGATTTAATGGACGATACAGGCGCTACTTCGATAAACGTTAGCAGTACAACCGCTACGATTTCATTAGCCCCTGGTGAGTTCAAAATTTACGGAAACCAATCAGTTCAATCTTTAAGCATCAAAGACATCAGCGAAACCAATATAATCCTTTATCCTAACCCAACCTCAGATGGTTTTTACATCAACACAGATGTTAGCTCTGTTAAGGTTTACGACATTACTGGAAAAATGATTAAAAAGTTCAATGAAAAGCCATACAGCATAAATCACCTTTTCCAATTAGGTAACTACGAGCCTGGAATGTATATTATCCAAATTCAAGGCTTAGATGGAAAACAACATACTACTAAACTAGTTAAATTGTAAGTTTTATTTGTTTTATTATTGTGAAAGAGGGCTGCCTATGTGAAGGTAGCCTCTTTTTATTTTGAGATTACTATCTTTAATTTTGAATCTCAAGATACTCCATCATGTCCACTGAAGAACTCGTCCACACTTGGTTTAAAAAATGGGAAACTGGTGACTTTTTAAATCTTCCGTTAACAGATCAATTTAAACACACGAGCCCCTATGGCACTATTATGGGCAAAGAATATTACCTTAATCTTGTCAAAGCTAATCAGGATAAATTCTTAAACCATCGTTTTGAAATCCACGATGAGATATTCGGAGACAACAAAGCCTGTATACGCTATACAGCGATTCAAGGTAATTTCTCTTTAGAAGTCAGCGAATGGTTCTTTACCAAAGACAGTTTAATTGATGAAATATGCTCGTATTATACCATGGAAGGAACTATAAGCGAGGATAGGAAAATTGACATTTAAATAACACAGATAAAACCAAGACCTAATGAAAAATATAATTTTCTTTACATGTGCAGTTGCTCTATTGCTAACCTTCTATAGCTTTACATCATCAAAGTCAGAAACAGACACCCTATACAAAAGAGGAATAGATTTCCATAAGGGCTCTTGGGATGAAGCCTTAGAGTTGGCAAAAAAAGAAGATAAACTTATTTTCCTGGATATTTACGCTACTTGGTGTGGCCCATGTAAATTAATGAAAAGAAAAACCTTTTCAGATAAGGACGTTGGAGAGTTCTACAATAAAAACTTCATCAACGTTAGCTATAATGGAGAAAAGAAAGAAGGAGCAATGCTTGCAAGAAAATATGGAGTAAGGAGTTATCCCTCTTTTTTGTTTATTGACAAAGATGGTAGATTACTGGGAAAATCGGGTGGATATAGAAAACCGTATCCGTTTATTAATTTAGGTAAAAGGTATGTCCCTATTAATAAATAGCCTTTAAAGAAAAATGGGAACCATATTTTAATTTTTTTAGGTTTTCATATATAAAAAGCCTGCTTTTTAACCACATTGTTTTCATCATTATTTTCCTAGATAATATCATTTTAATAATACACCCTAATTTCATATTGCATACTGATAATGAAATGATTACATTTAATAAACTTTAAAATTCACTATTATGAGTTCTGCATTAAAATACTTCAGTTTGATACTACTAGTCCTTGTATCGTTTAACATTCAGGCCCAAACAATAACCAAACCCTCTCCTGAATTTTCTGCAGATATGCTTTCTGCTTTAAACCCTAGTAAAGACTTGAACATTCCGACCGACATTAGAAGTAATATTGAAAGTGAAAACAAACGCTATGTTGAAGACATTATGAACATTGCCAGTGGGGATGACGATGATGAGACCAAAATCTCCAAGCTCACGGACCTTAAGAAACAAAGGGATGGTTTCATCGAAAACGCCTTTAAGGATGACGACTTATTAAAATCGTATAAAAAGAAAATCAACAAAGAAATTAAACCATTTAAGCGTAAATACAAACTTGCCAAATGGGTTCTTTAGCTAGATAAAGCTCACTTCTTTATAATGTGATTAATATAAATAAAAAAGCCTTTATGAATTTTCATAAAGGCTTTGTACAGAAGGCGGGACTTGAACCCGCACGGACATTACTGTCCATTGGATTTTAAGTCCAACGTGTCTACCAATTCCACCACTTCTGCATTGGTATTTTTGACAGTGCGTAGAGCGAAAGACGGGATTTGAACCCGCGACCCTCACCTTGGCAAGGTGATGCTCTACCCCTGAGCTACTTTCGCATTAGTATTCTTTTTTAAGAACATGCCTGCTCAACAGGCTGCAATTACTTCGTTATTGCGGATGCAAATTTAAAACAATTATTATAACTGCAAAGCATTTTCGAAAAAATAATGAAATTATTTTTGAGGCTCGGCTTGTTTCAACAACATACGCTTAATTCCATTAAGCTTCATTAAAGCCTCAACAGGGGTTAATGTGTCTATATCAGTAAGCATAATTTCTTCCTTAATCTCCTCTAACAAAGGATCATCCAGTTTAAAGAAGCTTAATTGCATATCATCTTTAATAGATTTTACACCATTGGTCAACTCCTCACTAGAATGTGATTTTTCAAGTTTCTTTAATATCATATTTGCACGATGTAATACCTGTTGAGGCATTCCAGCCATTTTCGCAACATGGATTCCAAAACTGTGTTCGCTACCTCCCTCAACCAGTTTACGTAAAAACAAAACATTATCCTTTAACTCTTTAACCGAAACATTATAATTTTTGATTCTCGAGAAAGTTTCGGACATTTCATTCAATTCATGATAGTGTGTTGCGAACAATGTTTTAGGTTTTGCCGGATGTTCGTGCAAATATTCGCTAATGGCCCATGCAATGGAAATACCATCGTAAGTACTGGTACCACGACCAATTTCATCCAATAGCACCAAACTTCTATCAGAAATATTATTTAGGATAGATGCCGTTTCATTCATCTCCACCATAAACGTCGACTCTCCCATCGAAATATTGTCGCTAGCCCCGACACGAGTAAATATTTTATCCACCAATCCAATATTAGCCGATTTTGCCGGAACAAAACTTCCTATCTGTGCCATAAGCACAATAAGAGCCGTTTGCCTTAATATCGCCGACTTACCGGACATGTTTGGCCCCGTAATCATTATGATTTGTTGCGCATCTCTATCTAGAAAAACATCATTAGCGATATAGGCTTCTCCTATTGGCAATTGCTTTTCTATTACTGGGTGGCGCCCATCTTTAATATCTAGTACATGATGTTCCAAAACTTCAGGACGGATATAATTATTATCCTTAGCCAATTGAGCAAACCCACACAAACAGTCTAATTGACCTATTAGAAAAGCATTTTGTTGTACAGGCTTAATGTACTCACCCATCCATTCAATCAACTCTGTAAAAAGTTGCTGTTCAATTTCAAGGATACGCTCTTCTGCACCAAGAATCTTAGCTTCGTACTCCTTTAACTCTTCAGTAATATAACGCTCAGCACTAACAAGGGTTTGTTTTCTAATCCATTCCTGAGGCACTTTGTCCTTATGGGTATTTCGAACTTCTATATAATACCCAAATACATTGTTTGAGGCAATCTTTAGTGAAGGGATTCCAGTACGCTCACTTTCGCGTTGCAGCATATTATCCAGATACTGTTTCCCTGAAGTTGATAAGCCACGTAATTCATCAAGTTCAGAAGAAAACCCTTCAGCCACTGTATTTCCTTTTAGAATATTAACAGGAGCTTCTTCGTTTAAAGTTGCCTTAATCTTATTTCGTAATCCATCACAGGCTTGAAGTTTTTCTCCAATAACCTGAAGCGATTCATTATCGCTGTTTTCAGCCAAGGCTTTTATTGGTACGATAGCCTCCAAAGAGTTTTTAAGCTGAACCACTTCGCGAGGATTCACCTTCCCTGTAGCCACCTTAGATATTAATCGCTCTAAATCCCCAATATGCTTGATTTGGTTTTGTATTCTTTGATGAATGGCATGTTCCTTACTAAAATACTCAACAACATCATGGCGTTTCTTAATCTTATTGAGGTTTTTAAGCGGAAGTGCCAACCAACGTTTCAACATACGTCCACCCATTGGCGAAATTGTCTTGTCTATAACATTGATTAAAGTTACCGCCATATTGTTGGTGGAATGGTAAAGCTCTAAGTTTCTGATAGTAAACTTATCCATCCAAACATATTCATCCTCTGCTATTCTGCTAATCGAAGTAATATGCTCTAGTTTGTTATGCTGGGTTTCTGCCAAATAATGTAGTGCCGCACCGGAAGCAACTATTCCCTCTTGAAGTTCTTCAACTCCAAATCCTTTTAACGATTTGGTATCGAAATGTTTTAAAAGGGTTTCCTCTGCATAGTCCGATTGGAACACCCAATCTTCAAGGTAAAATGTATGATAGTCTTCTCCAAAAGTTTCATTAAACTTACTGCGTTTAGGCTTCGAAACCAATACTTCACTGGGGCTAAAGTTTTGAAGTAACTTATCGATATACTCTGCACTTCCTTGAGAGGTCAAAAATTCCCCTGTGGAGATATCTAAAAATGCCACTCCAATGTTATGCTTTCCAAAATACACCGAACACAAAAAGTTGTTCGACTTAGAGCGTAAAACCTCATCATTTAACGCAACACCAGGTGTTACCAATTCGGTTACTCCTCGCTTTACAATCGTTTTGGTTTGTTTAGGATCTTCCAACTGATCACATATTGCCACACGCTCGCCCGCTTTCACCAATTTAGGTAAATAAGTATTCAATGAGTGATGGGGGAATCCTGCCAACTCAGTTTCACTTTCAGAACCTGCACCTCTTTTTGTTAAGATAATATCTAAAATCTTGGCGGTTCTTACCGCATCTTCTCCAAAGGTCTCGTAAAAATCCCCTACTCTAAACAACAATAATGCATCAGGATATTTAGCCTTAATGCTGTTGTACTGCTTCATCAACGGGGTCTCTTTTTTTGTTTTTTTAGCCAAGGGTAAGTGATTTTTTAATAGTATTTTTGCCCAATAAGTAAGGTTGCTAAAGTAACTAAATTTAGCTGGTTTGTAAAACGGTTACTTTACAAGTTATTTATAATTATTCACAGTAAGAATTCATGAGAAAGTTAAAGAACAGCGAGTTAAACAGACTAAATTTAGAGGAGTTTAAACAAACCGATAAAACTCCAATTATTGTTGTTTTGGATAACATTAGAAGTCTAAACAACATAGGTTCTGTGTTCCGTACCAGCGATGCCTTTCTTGTTGAAAAAATCTACTTGTGCGGCATTACCGCTACTCCACCAAATAAGGATATTCACAAAACAGCTTTAGGAAGCACCGAAAGTGTAACTTGGGAATACTCAGAAAACACCATAGATGTTATCACGAAACTTAAAGCCAATGGCGTAAAAGTCATTTCGATAGAACAAGCCGAAAACGCTATCATGTTAAATGACTTCAGTCCTGAACCTGGTGCGACTTACGCTCTTGTTTTTGGAAATGAAGTTAAAGGTGTTGCTCAGAATGTCGTATCTGAGAGTGATATGGTTATCGAAATCCCCCAATACGGCACTAAACATTCTCTGAATATCTCCGTAAGTGCAGGAGTTGTTATCTGGGATATTTTCTCGAAAATGGGAGTTTTCAAATAGTAGAAGAATAAAGAAAAACCGTTTAAATTATTCTGCAGATATTTCCTTTAAAACACCCATATAAACCTGCCTATCCTTAACAAAATCCCGATTGGACAAATTGATAATTTTCACATTCATTTTGGTATTATTCCTAAGGAATTCCAAATAGCCTGAAGTAATCTTATCCAAATAACTGTGGGATATATTTTGCTCATACCCTCTGCCTCTCTTTTTTATATTATGCTGCAATTGCTCTGTTTCTTGATGCAAGTAGATATATAAATCCGGTTTAGGGATATCCTTGTACATTAGGTAAAACAGTTTCCTATAAAGCTTAAACTCTTCTTCCGGCAAAGTGATTTTTGAAAAAATCAGGGATTTAAACACATCATAATCACTTATAACAAAATCCTTGAACAAATCCAACTGGGATAGATCATCACTTATTTGTTGATACCTATCGGCTAAAAAAGACATTTCCAAAGGGAATGCATAACGTTCTATATCACTATAAAACTTTGGCAAAAATGGGTTATCAGCAAAACGCTCCAAGATCAGTTTTGCATTAAAATCATTTGCCAATTGGGTTGCCAAACTAGTTTTCCCAGCTCCTATATTCCCTTCTATAGCAATGTAGTTATATTTTGAAAAACCAAATTGCTCTTGGGGGTTAATCAAACTAAAGTCTGTCTCCACTAAAACACTATCGTCATCACAAGACCTTAAAAGCTCCGTTACCGATTTCTTTAAAACAGGATGAATACACTCTGCCGCAATATCTTTTAACGGTTGAAGAACAAATTTTCGGTGCTGCATCTGTGGATGTGGCAAAACCAAATGTTCGGTATTATGAATCTCATCTTCGTAAAAAACCATATCGAGATCAACGGTTCTGGATTGATAGCCTGAACCTTCCGAACGAACACGTCCCAACTCCTTTTCAATATTCAAGAGTTCTGTCATCACATCTTCAGGAGCGATTGAGGTTTCTACCAAAACACAAGCATTCAGGAAATCGTCGCCTTCAAACCCTAAAGCAGGTGTACTGTAAACTTTAGATATAGCCCTTACTGCTCCTATTCTGTCAAAAATGGTATTAACCGCATTTTGAAGATAGTTTAACCTCTCTCCAATATTGCTTCCCAACGATATGTAAACTAGCTTGTACTCTCGCATAATCAAAAGCAAAATAAGTAAAAGAAAAGCACTTTCACTTATATTTGTTCAAACTATTAACCGTTCATGACCCTAAAAGACAAACTTGCAGCACAACGCATTTACCTACTGTTGGGAGCACTGTTCATTACTTCACTAGTGGTATCGAACCTTATCTTTCAAAAGTTCTTTTACTGGTATCCATTCGGAAATGTAACGATCTTCGGCGCTAACCTTTTCG
Source organism: Mangrovimonas aestuarii (assembly GCF_028767185.1). Lineage (GTDB taxonomy): Bacteria > Bacteroidota > Bacteroidia > Flavobacteriales > Flavobacteriaceae > Mangrovimonas_B > Mangrovimonas_B aestuarii. The sequence goes on along the minus strand of NZ_JARACK010000004.1, from coordinate 23,701 downwards.
AAATTTCGGTAGGCATACTTCCATACCCATTAACCTTCTTAATTACCGATCTCATCAGTGAGATTTACGGTAAGAAACGAGCCAACCAAATTGTTGTTGCCGGTATTTTTGCTTCGGTATTTTCCATGCTTATCGTATATGTTTCCAATGCTGTTCCTGCTACGTCATGGTCGCCCGTGGGAAACAAATTGTTCACCACTGTTTTTGGCAGCACAGCCATTGCTGTTTTAGCGAGTATGATGGCATACCTTTTTGCCCAATTTATCGACATACAGATTTATCATTTTTGGAAACGATTAACCCAAGGCAAACACCTTTGGATACGCAACAATTTTTCTACTTTCCTATCGCAATTTGTCGACACGTTCACAGTCCTTTTACTCCTTTGCTCTTTTGGGAAAATAGAATGGAGTAGATTCATAGGACTGCTTATCAGCGGCTTTTTGTTCAAGGTTATGATTGCCGTTTTGGACACTCCGTTTCTTTATCTTGGCGTTTATGTTTTTAAAAAACGCTTCAATCTTAAGACAAACCAGGAAATAGATTTGCTTTAAGGAATCGCTAAACTTTCCATAAAAATTAGTTGGTTTATAAACTATTTGCTTACTTTATCCGTAAATACCCACGTAAGACTTTTACTATGAAAAAAATACTTAAAATCACTGGGATTACTCTTCTTGCCCTTATCATTATTTTGGCTTTTGTGCCAATTTTATTTGAATCGCAAATCAAAGACATGATAAAAAAAGCGATAAACGATAATGTAAATGCTAAAGTTGAGTTCAGTGATGTCAACTTAAGTCTGCTGAGCAGTTTCCCAAAAGCAAGTGTAAGCATAGAAAACCTCAACATAACCAACTTCGCCCCATTTGAAGACGAAACACTTGTATCAGTAAAGTCGATTGAGTTCACCATGCCTCTTGGCGAACTACTAAATACTTCTGGAGAGACACCAATGACAATTAGTTCTATTGCCATTGATGAAGCGCTTCTAACACTTAAAACAAATAAAAATGGTATCGCAAATTATGATATCGCTAAAAAAGACGGCTCTGAATCGACATCAAAAACAGAAGAAAACAAATCATCTGGTTCAAAAAATTTCACTTTCAGCATAGACGACTACAGCTTAAAAAATAGCGCTGTAACCTATATTGACGAAACTGCAAATATGAACGCTTACGTTACCGAGCTTAACCACTCGGGAAAAGGAACTTTTTCAGCTGACAGATCTGAAATCGACACCAATACATCCCTACACGTAACCTTAGAAATGGACAGCACACAATACCTCAACAATGTTGCTTTCACTTTGGATGCTATCATCGGTGCCGATCTTGAGAACAACATATACACATTCAAGGACAACGCTGCCCAAATCAATAAAATGCCATTAAAGTTTGATGGGTCTTTTGGCTTAATAGATAGTGGACAGCAAATAGACTTAACGTTTGAAAACCCAGGAACTAGCTTTAAAGATTTCTTAGCACTCTTACCAGAAGCTTATTCCAAAGATTTAAACAATGTACAAACATCAGGAGACTTCAAAGTAAAAGGACTGGTAAAGGGATTGGTTTCCGAAACTACAATACCTACCTTGGATATAACTATTACATCTGAAAATGCATCATTTAAATACCCTGATTTACCAAAAGGCATAAACAATATTGTTATCAATACTGTAATAAAAAATGAAAGTGGTAATCCTGATGATACATACGTAGATCTAAAAGCACTTAATTTCAACATTGACAAAGACCGCTTTGCCTCATCTGCAAAAATCAGCAACCTGACAAAAAACATGTTGGTAAAAGCAAAACTTAACGGCATAATAAATCTTGCTAACATCAGTCAAGCATATCCTATTCAAATGGATCAGGAGTTAAACGGAATCTTAAAAGGAGATATTTATACAAACTTCGACATGGACGCCATAGACACCAATGCTTACGAGAGAATAAAAACAACCGGACAGCTTAGCTTAACTGGGTTTCATTTCGCTTCTGAAGACTTACTTAACCCTGTATACATAAACGATGCCAACCTTTCTTTTAACACTCAAAGTGTAACCTTAAACCAATTTAAGGCCAGAACAGGAAAAAGTGACATTCAAGCCAAGGGTAATATTGAAAACCTAATGGGATTTGTAATGAGCAACAAACCTCTAAAAGGGAATTTCACGCTTTATTCCAACACTTTTGCAGTAAGTGATTTTATGGTTGAAGAATCATCAGAGAAATCGCCTCAAAAAACATCTGAAACAAAACAGGCCTCACAAACTACCGAACCTTTAAAAATCCCAGCCTTTTTAGACTGTACCGTAAATGCTAATGCCAATACCGTTTTATACGACAACCTAACTCTTAAACAGGTTGCAGGTACATTAATTATTAAAGACCAAAAAGCGACCCTAAACAATATCACTTCAGAGATATTCAATGGAAAAATGGCTATGAACGGTTCTGTTGACACTAAAAATGATGTTCCAGATTTCAGTTTTGATTTTGACATGAAAGGCATTGATATAGCACAATCATTTCGTGATTTAGATTTACTTAAAGCTCTTGCACCAATTGCTCAAACGCTTCAGGGAAGCTTTAACTCAGGAATCAAATTAAGTGGAAAACTAAGTCCAGAAATGACTCCAGACCTTAACTCAGTTAATGGTAAGGCAGCTATTGAACTATTAACGAGTAAGGAAACATTAGAAAACAACAAACTGGTTAGCTCACTTGGGCAAAATCTTAAGTTTTTAGATGTTAGCAAACTTGACTTAAAAGACCTAAAAACATATTTAACATTTGAAAATGGCGAAGTGGCAGTTAAACCGTTTACTATTAAATACGAAGACATCGACATCACTGTTTCTGGTTCTCATGGGTTTAATACCAAATTGAGTTATAACGCAGTATTGGATGTCCCTGCCAAATACCTAGGAAGTGATATTAATCGCTTAATTGGTAAAATTGACGACCCTAAGGTTAACAATATGACGGTTCCTGTAACAGCAAATATCACAGGCACCTATACGGCCCCAAAAGTGAAAACAGATTTATCTTCAAGCGTTTCAAATCTAACCAAACAACTTGTTGAAATTCAGAAACAAAAAATGATGAACAAGGGAGAAGAAAAAGCCAAGGACATCATAAACAATTTATTAGGCGCAAACAGCCAATCTAGCAACAATAATTCTGACACTACAGGAACCAGCAATAACAGCACACAAAATGCAGTTGAAGAAGGCGTAAAAAACGCTGTAAACAGTTTATTCAAGAACAGTAAAAAAGAATAAAAAAGACCATTATTTGTAGTTTCAAGGTCTTTTTAATTGATTTTTTTGGATTTTCAGCAAAAAACCACCTTATTATTTGGTTTTTAACAAAAAAAAGTTATGTTATACAATTGGAGTATTACTAACAAAAGAGAAAAATCCCATGAGGCAATTAAAAATTACCAAGCAAGTTACAAACCGTGAATCCAAATCACTGGACAAATACCTTCAGGACATTAGTAAAATGCCTTTAATTACTGCAGAAGAGGAAGTAGAACTGGCTCAGCGTATTAAAGAAGGCGACCAGATAGCTTTGGACAAGTTGGTCACGGCCAACCTAAGATTTGTAGTTTCAGTTGCCAAACAATATCAAAATCAAGGCTTAAAACTTCCGGATTTGATCAACGAGGGAAATGCAGGTTTAGTTAAAGCAGCCAAACGCTTTGATGAAACCCGAGGGTTTAAATTCATATCTTATGCTGTTTGGTGGATTAGACAATCTATTCTTCAAGCTTTGGCAGAACAATCAAGAATTGTAAGGTTACCTTTGAATAAAATTGGATCCATCAACAAAATAAACAAAGCCTTTTCCCATCTAGAACAAGCCCATCAACGCCCACCGAGTGCAGAAGAAATCGCTAAGGAACTAGACATGAGCGTGAATGACGTAAAACAATCCATTAAAAACTCAGGTCGACATGTTTCCATGGATGCCCCACTGAAAGAAGGTGAAGACTCAAACCTTTACGATGTTGTAAGTTCCGGAGAATCACCAAATCCCGACAGAGACCTTATCAACGACTCATTAAACCTCGAAATAAATAGAGCCTTAGATACTTTGTCTCCAAGAGAAGGAGACGTTATTCGTCTATATTATGGTATTGGAAACCACCACCCAATGAGCCTAGAAGAGATAGGGGAAACCTTCGATCTTACCCGTGAACGTGTAAGACAAATTAAGGAAAAAGGCCTTCGCCGATTAAGACATAGCTCCAAAAATAAAATTCTAAAAACCTATTTAGGATAAATCAATTAATAACCACAAAAACTAAAATAATTATATGCTTATAGTAGAAGTAAAAGAAGGAGAAAAAATAGAACGCGCCCTTAAACGCTTTAAGCGTAAATACAGAGATACCAAAGTATTACAAAACCTAAGGGACAAGCAACACTTTACAAAAAAGTCTGTACGCCGAAGAAAGGAAATTCAAAAGGCTCAATACATTCAAGCCCTAAAAAACCAAGAAGAAATATAATAGTTTTGCCCTAACCTTAGGGCACTACCACCCCGATTGCTACAACATAGCCTTCGTTTGCTCTTATATTGAATACGGTTTCATCTTCAAATATTAGATATTGCCCCTTTACCCCTTTAAGCACACCTTGATATTTTGGTGTTTTATCTAAATTTAAGCTTTTAGGCTTTTTAGGGTATTGCTCTACAGGAAACTCCAATTGGGTTTCCTGATTCGAGGCTATATAGTAATCCAAAACCTCATCAGGAATAAACTGCTTTAGGTTTTCGCGCCATTCCACTAAGTTTTCATCCTTAATCTCATTTTTAAGCATGTTACGCCAATTGGTTTTATCACTTACATGCTCTTTAAGCGCAACTTCAGTTATCCCGGCCAAATATCGATTCGGCACCTCAACGATTTCAATCGCTTCGTGAGCTCCTTGGTCAATCCACCTAGTTGGCACCTGACTTTTTCTTGTCACTCCAACTTTTACATTGCTCGAATTAGCCAAGTACACAATATGAGGCTGTAACTGCACTCGCTTTTCAAACTCAAGGTCACGTTCCTCTTCATCGAGATGAGCCTTACTCAGTTCTGGTCTCATCACCCAATCAGCAGCTTGGGGCACATCATAAAAACAAGATTTACAAAATCCTTGACGATAAATTTTCTTATCCAAACCACAGTTAAGACATTGGTACTTCACAAAATCAATGCTAATGGTCTTTCCTAACATCTGGTTCATGTTGATGAAGTCGTTATCAAAAACCAAATAATATTGGATAGGATTAGCTAACTCTGTTTCCATCTTTGTAAGAACCCCTTGATATAGCATAATTTATCTTCGCTTTTTATTGATATACAATTCAGTGTAAACTCTTAAAAACAATCCATTTTAAGAGAAGTTCAAAAGTGCACTTAATATAGGTATGTGCACAAAAAAAAACTTATTTTTAATTTTTTAAAGATAATGCAAATATGCCAATTCCAATTGTAAATTCTATTGCTGCCTGGTTTTTAAAAAAACGATTTCATCAAATAGAGTTGTTCTTAAAATACCCAAACGAAGTTCAAAACGAACTCCTATTGAAACTCGTTGATATTGCCAAGGACACAGAAATTGGGAAGCAATACGAATTCACTTCAATTAATAACTACAAAACATTTGCCGAAAGGGTTCCCATCTCGTCCTATGAGGACTATCAAGATATTATTGAACGCTCTCGCCATGGTGAATCCAATATTTACTGGCCAAGACCAATTAAATGGTTTGCTAAGTCGAGTGGAACTACTGGAGCAAAAAGTAAGTTCATCCCTGTATCTATGGAATCCTTGGAAGATTGTCATTACGCAGCCAGTAAAGATTTGCTTTGTATGTACCTTAACAACAACGAAAATTCACAACTTTTTACAGGAAAAAGTCTTCGTCTTGGTGGCAGCAAAGAGCTTTACAAAGAAAACGGAACTGTCTTCGGTGACCTTTCAGCGATATTGATAGACAATATGCCATTCTGGGCCGAATTCAGTAGCACGCCAAGTAGCAAGGTATCGCTAATGAGCGATTGGGAATATAAAATGCAGGCCATCGTTGATGAAACCATAGAAGAAAACGTTACGAGTTTAGCAGGTGTGCCTTCATGGATGTTAGTACTCCTTAACAATGTACTTGAAACAACAGGGAAATCCTCTTTATTTGATGTGTGGCCTAATCTTGAAGTATACTTTCATGGTGGCGTGAGCTTTATTCCTTATAAGGATCAGTATAAGTCCATATTACCTAGAAAGGATTTTAGGTATTACGAAATCTATAATGCTTCAGAAGGTTTTTTTGCCATCCAGGACAGAAACAATTCAAGTGAGTTATTGTTAATGCTGGACTACGGTATATTCTATGAATTTATACCGATGGATACTTACGGAACACCAAATGAAAAAGTAATTCCGCTAAGCGAGGTGGAATTGGGGAAAAACTATGCGGTTATCATTACCACCAACGCTGGGCTTTGGCGCTATAAAATTGGAGACACAATACGATTTACATCCATTTCTCCTTACCGAGTAAAGGTAACCGGAAGAACCAAGCATCATATAAATGTTTTTGGAGAAGAACTCATCATTGAAAACACGGAAGAAGCCTTAAAAAAAGTTTGTAAAAAAACCGGAGCTGAAATCATAGACTATACCGTTGCGCCTATTTTTATGAGCGGAAAGGATAAAGGTGCCCATGAATGGATGATAGAATTTAAAACACCTCCAAAAAACATGGATTATTTTATAGAGCTGATGGATAACGCTCTAAAAGCCTTAAACTCAGACTATGAAGCAAAACGGTACAACAACATTACCCTAAATCGCCCGACGATACACATAGCTAGACATAATCTATTCTACGATTGGCTTAAGAAGCACGACAAATTAGGAGGGCAACATAAAATACCTCGACTATCCAACACCAGAGACTACTTAGACGAGCTGATTGAACTAAATAATTAAACAAAAACAAAACCCCATTACAATTTGCAATGGGGTTTCTTTTTATATCTCTTTAATATGCCTATGATACCGCTTTCAACTTTTTCAAAGTCGTTTTGGTGAGCTTATCCTCGGCGTAAGCCTTGGTTACCTTTAAAGAATCTTCATCGGTACCCGGTAATTCAAACATAGCATCGGTTAGGATTTCCTCGCACAACGATCGTAATCCACGAGCACCAAGTTTGTATTCAATTGCCTTTTCAACAATAAAGTCCAGAGCTCCTTCAGTAATACTGAAATCGATATCATCCATCTCAAACAATTTCTTATACTGCTTGATAATTGCATTTTTAGGCTCTGTCAAAATGGCTCTAAGGGTTTTGGCATCTAACGGATTCATGTGCGTTAATACCGGTAGACGACCAATAATTTCAGGAATCAAACCAAAATCCTTTAAGTCTTTAGGAATAATGTACTGCAACAGATTATCCTGATCAATTACATCTTCTGCTTTTGAAGCGCTATATCCAACAGCCTGCATATTCAAACGTTTGGAAATAATCTTATCGATACCATCGAAGGCTCCTCCTGCTATGAATAAGATATTTTCAGTATTTACCTCAATAAACTTTTGATCTGGATGCTTACGACCTCCTTTTGGTGGAACATTTACAACTGTCCCTTCCAAAAGTTTTAATAACGCCTGTTGAACTCCTTCACCTGATACATCTCTGGTAATGGATGGGTTATCACTTTTACGAGCAATCTTATCAATCTCATCAATGAAAACGATTCCTTTCTCTGCCTTTTCCAAGTTGTAATCGGCAGCTTGAAGTAAACGAGTAAGAATACTTTCTACATCCTCACCAACATAACCAGCTTCTGTCAAGACAGTAGCATCTACTATAGCTAACGGAACGTTAAGCATTCTTGCAATGGTTTTGGCCACTAATGTTTTACCAGTACCTGTTTGCCCAACCATGATAATGTTACTCTTTTGAATCTCTATATCATCATTAGAAACTGGTTGTAATAAACGCTTATAGTGGTTATAAACCGCTACCGACATCACTTTCTTGGTAGTCTCCTGCCCTATGATATACTCATCTAAAAATGACTTTATCTGCTGAGGCTTTCGCAACATTAACTCTGCAGAAAGTTCACTGTTCTCAGATTGTCTTGATTCTTCCAAAACAATACCGTGGGCTTGCTCTATACATCTGTCGCAGATATGGGCATCAAGACCTGCAATAAGTAAGTTGGTCTCAGGTTTTTTCCTTCCACAAAATGAACATTCTAATTCTTCCTTTGCCATAACTCTTTTTCTCCTTCTATTTTTTAATGATTTGATTAGCTGCGTTGCAACACCTCGTCAATCATTCCATATTCTTTAGCTTTATCAGCCTTCATCCAGTAATCACGGTCACTGTCGTCGTAAACTTTGTCGTATTCCTGACCAGAGTGCTTACTGATAATCTTATACAATTCTTCTTTTAATGTCAAGATTTCACGAGCTGTAATTTCTATATCACTAGCTTGTCCTTGAGCACCTCCAAGCGGTTGGTGGATCATTACCCTTGAATGAGGTAAAGCACTACGTTTCCCCTTGGTACCTGCGCATAACAGCACGGCCCCCATAGAGGCTGCCATACCTGTACAAATGGTTGCTACATCTGGCTTAATGAACTGCATGGTATCGTAGATTCCCAATCCTGCATAAACTCCCCCTCCTGGTGAATTGATGTAAATTTGGATATCTTTTGAAGCATCGGTACTTTCCAAGAACAATAACTGAGCCTGAACAATATTAGCTACTTGGTCATTGATTCCGGTACCAAGAAAAATAATGCGATCCATCATTAAACGTGAAAACACGTCCATAGCAACAGCATTCATTTGACGTTCTTCAATAATATTTGGAGTTAACCCTACTGGATACATATGGCTCATTATCTTTCCATAATAAGTACTACTGATCCCTTGGTCTTTTATAGCGAATTTCTCAAATTCCTTAGCGTAATTCATAAGCGTCTTTAATACAATTGATTGATAATAAATAGGCGTTGAACAAGAGTATTCAACGCCTAAATATAATGATTTATTCTTTAAAAGAATCTGCTTATTTGTCGCCGTATACTTCTTTTACAAACGCTTCGTAAGTTACCTCTTTAATCTCGATGTTTGCCTTTTCTTTATACACTTCCAATAGTCTTTGGCTGATGATTTGCTCAGAAATACGACGTGCTTCGTCTTGGTTTGACAATACACGAGCAGCAATACCTTCAAGCTCTTCATCTGATGGATTCATCTGACCAAACTGAGCCATTTGCATTTTGATCATATCTTTAGCGTGACCTTTAATATCCTCTAAAGTTACTTGAATATCGTTATTGGTGATCAACTTACCTTCAATCAGTTGGTAACGCAAGCTTTTTTCAGACTTTTCATATTCTTCTTTTGCTTCTGCTTCATCCAATTCTTTTTCTCCAGCAGTTTGGATCCACTTTTGAAGGAATTCAGCAGGAAGATCGAACTTAGTATTAGCAACCAAATACTCAGTTACATCGTTCAATAACTTTTGGTCAGCTTGTTGTACAAATTGCTTTTCAGCATCTTCCTTGATTTTATCTCTCAATTCTGTAGCCGACTTAACAACATCCTTACCAAATACTTTATCGAATAATTCTTGATCTAAATCTGCTAATTCACGCTTGTTGATTTCAATCACTTCGAAAGTCACCTCAATATCCAAATCGTGAGCCTCGTCATGAGACACTTTAAGAGCGTTCATCAATTCGTGAGCATCACTATAAAGACCTTTAGTGTTTAAAGTAATTACATCACCAATCTTAGCTCCAACAAACTGCTTACGAGTAGCATCGTCAGCAAACTTATCTAAAGTTAAGGTAACAGTATTTTCAATTTCCTTTTCTTCGTTCTTGTAAGTACCAGTTACTTCGCTATCTTCTGCAATTGTATCTTGAGAAACCAATTTACCAAACTGCTTTTGGATACGCTCAACTTGCTCGTCGATCATTTTGTCATCAGCAACAATATTGTACTGAGTGATAGTCTCCTTACCTTTCAATTCAACGTCAAACTCAGGAGCTAAACCAAGTTCAAACTCAAATGATAAAGTCTCAGCATCCCAATCCAAGTTATCTTGTGGCTTTGGAAGCGGCTGACCCAACACATCTAGCTTCTCCTCAGTTAAATATTTATTCAATGCGTCTTGCAATAGTTTGTTAACCTCGTCAACCAATACAGCTTTCCCGTATTGTTTTTTTACCATCTGCATAGGTACATGCCCCTTACGGAAACCTGGTATGTTAGCCGTTTTACGGTAATCAGATAAGATTTTCTCAACTTTACCGCTGTAATCTTCCTTAGCGATATCCACCTTTACTACAGCATTTAATGCATCGATGTTTTCTCTTGTAATATTCATACTTGAATGTTATAAAGGCCCTAACGGGCATTTAATGATAAATAGTTGTTAACTGTTTAATCGTTTTTTAATGTCAAACTCTAAATAGACCATCCTAAAAACGAGGTGCAAAAGTATAACAATTTTTTTGGCCAGCAAAGTTTTTAACGCATTGTGCTTATGATAGTTAAATTAATTAACAAGATGATTTTTACTACGACATAAACACACAGGAAATCACATACAAAAAACACCTAATCAGTTAATTGCATTCAACCTTAAAAAGAAATTTAATATTTGAGCGAAGGTATATTGCCCAAGAATAAGTTTTTAATAATAAAATCAGAAAAGTTGCCAGATTGCGAAGGATACTAAAAACAACCTATCTACACCATTTTTTTGCTAAAAGCCTACAAAAACAGCATCATCCGGAAGATAATACTCCCCTTTTGGCTGGTCGATAATTTCCAATTTGAGTTGACCTTTTTTGGGGTAATGTGTCAATTCTAGAGTTCCTTTCTTTTGGGAATAATTGCTTTTGAAGGTGCCTTCAAACCTATTGGGACTAATCATTTTGATTTCTACGTTAAAATCATCCATCCTTTTATTGCAATCAATTTTCTCCCCTTCAAAAAACACACTGCAGTACCTCCCTTGATAACTATTTCCATCTATAGCTTTTATCGATAAAACAGAAGTATGCTCTCCTTTTTGGTTTTCCCACTGCCATGTTCCTTCAATATTTTCTTTTTCAGTATTCGATAGAGGTAAAGAAAACCCCATTAAAGCCAAAGGCAAGATCACAATGGCTATTTGAGCAATTTTTAGGTTAGTTGTCATGAGATGGTTGTTTGGTGATGAGATTAATAAAAGTTAGTTTTGTTTTTCGTCTTCCAGTAAAGAGTAAAGTATCGACTGTAATACGGAAAGAAGAACACTAAACAGCAACGCCCACCAAAAACTAGCCACTCCAAAACCATCAACCAGTTTATCTGCCAAAAGAATAATCACGGCGTTAATAACAAACAAAAACAAACCGAGAGTAAGTATGGTTGCGGGTAGCGTAAACAACACCAAAAGTGGCTTAACAATAACATTTAATAAAGCCAAAACAACAGCAACAATAATAGCTGTTGAATACGCTTCTACTTGAACACCTGGAAGAATCCTTGCCAAGACCACAACAGCCAATGCAGTTAGCAATAATTTGATTATAAGCTTCATACTCTAGTTGGTTTTTAGAACTCGTTGCTTTAAATGTACGAAATTATCCATAGACTTGGATTATGAGATTTCCAAAAATCGGTAAATGGCAACTTTAAAAATTCTAAAAAAAAACAGAATTTTTAAAGTTAGAAGTACAGTAATAGTACCCCTATCAGAATTAAACCTCACGATATATTATTTGGAGTTAATTATAAAAAGAAAAAATATCTATAGAGATTATAAAAACGCAATTACTGCGTTATAAAAATCAGTAGGGTTTTCGGCATGCAACCAATGCCCTGCATTAGCTATGGTTTCAATTTTAGCATTTGGGAAATGGGCATGTATCAAACTTTCATCGTCTGGCATAATATATTCCGAACGATCACCACGCAAAAACAAGGTGTCACCATCAAACCTTGCATGCATAGGTAAAGCCTCTCCAACTTCAGAAACATTACTACTCAGAGAGTCCAAATTCATTCGCAATGCAAGCTGTCCTTTTTCCTTCCAATACAGGTTTTTCAATAAAAACTGGCGAGTACCAAAATCAGACACATATTGTTGCATAACCTTATCGGCCTGGCCTCTGGATTTTACTTCATCGAAATCCAAAGCACTCAATCCGGCCAAAATAGTATCGTGGTGAACAGGGTAATATCTCGGGGAAATATCAGCAACAATCAATTTTGAAACCAACTCAGGATATTGTGTCGCAAATAACATCGCTGTTTTACCACCCATAGAATGCCCTAAAAGCACAATACCCTCCAACTTATTAACTTCACAATATTCTCTTAAATCATCAACCAAAAGTTCATAATCAAAATCATCACTATGAAAACTTCTTCCATGATTTCTCTGGTCTACTAGGTGAACTTGATAACCTTGATCACTAAATTTCCCTCCTAAGGTTTTCCAATTATCACTCATTCCCAAAAATCCGTGTAGGATTACAAAAGGCTTTCCGTCTCCAAGAATATTTGAATGTAATGTCACTTCCTTTGCTTTGATTATTTCAATTTATTAAGATACATCTGAATTACATTTTCAGCTCCCAGATAAAGACTCTCTGAAATAAGAGCATGACCAATTGAGACTTCCAAAAGCCCCGGAATATTCTCTTTAAAGAACTGGATGTTATCCAATGACAAATCGTGCCCTGCATTTACACCTAGCCCTAAACTATTGGCCAGTTCGGCACAGTCTGAATAAGGTTTTATAGCCGAAGTATTCCCTAACCCATATTCGTGTGCAAAAGCCTCGGTGTATAGTTCAATTCTATCAGTCCCTGTAAGTTTTGCTCCTTCAATCTGAGCCAAAACAGGATCAACAAAAATAGAAGTACGGATTCCAGCATTTTTAAACTCCTGAATCACTTCCGCCAAAAACTTTTGATGTTTAATAGTATCCCATCCCGCATTTGAAGTAATGGCATCATCTGCATCTGGCACAAGGGTTACTTGAGTGGGTTTAACCTCTAAAACCATGTCGATGAATTTAGAAATAGGGTTACCTTCTATGTTATACTCAGTATACACTTCAGGCTTCAGGTCGTAAGCATCTTGATAGCGAATATGACGTTCGTCTGGTCTTGGGTGTATGGTTATGCCCTCTGCTCCAAAGCTTTGGGCATCTTTTGCAAATCGCACCACATTAGGAACATCTCCTCCTCTTGAATTCCTCAAGGTTGCTATCTTATTGATGTTTACGCTTAACTTTGTCATAATGCTGCTTTTAAACCACAAAAATACAAAGTACAACAGGCTTATTGTACTATTTTTTAATTAATTTGCGTACTTGGAAATTTACAACGTATGAACCTTCAGGACTACATAGTCAACGATATTGAACCTGTTAAAATGAGCAGTAAAATAAGTGATTTACAACTTCTGTTCAATCAGCTTACATATTCACACTTCCCTATTATCAATGAGGAAGGGGTTTATTTGGGATCTATTTCCGAAGCCGATGTTTACTGCTTTGATAGTAATAAATTTATTTCTGAATACGCTTATACCTTAAGTGGCTTTTACGTTCGTGACACATCTAACTGGTTGGATGTTCTTGAAATCTTTGCCCAAAACCACACCAATGTCATGCCGGTTCTAGACATTAAAAACAATTATTTGGGGTATTATGAACTCAACGACATAATAGGTTTATTCAATAAAACCCCCTTTTTCTCCGAACCAGGAGGTATTCTTGTTGTTGAGAAAGGAGTGAACGATTATTCTTTTAGCGAAATAAGCCAAATTATAGAATCGAACAACGGTCGCTTGTTGGGCACTTTCATTTCTAGCATGAATCAAGACACAGTCCAAGTAACCATTAAAATTGGGCAATCTGGGCTAAACGATATTATCCAAACATTCAGGCGCTATAGCTATAACATCATTTCAGGACACGAAGAAGACACCTATTTGGAAAATCTTAAGAAACGTTCGGACTACCTGAACAAATATTTAGACATCTAATTGTGAACATGAAGGTAGCCATATACGGTCAGTTTTACCATAAAAACTCTGGTGCTTCCATCGAGTCGTTACTCAAGTACCTCCTTAAAAAAAAGATCGACGTTTATATTGAACGAACGTTTTCGAAGCTTATACATGCTGAACTAAACTCAAATGCCGCATTTTGCGAATTCGGTGTGTTTGATAGTTTAGATGCCTCCTTCAGCCTTCTTATCAGCATTGGTGGAGATGGCACCATACTAAGAGCCATAACACATGTAAAAGACCTGGAAATTCCAATAGTTGGAATAAATACTGGACGTTTGGGTTTTTTGGCCACCATACAGCATGAAGAAATAGATACCGCATTGGATGCTATTCTTGCTGGGCAATACCGTTTATCAAAACGCAGCTTGCTTGCCATAGAAACTAACCCGCCAACAGAAACATTTGATGAATTAAATTTCGCACTTAATGAAATAGCAGTTAGCCGAAAGGATACGACTGCTATGATCACAGTGGACACCAAACTTAACGGCGAACACCTTACCTCCTACTGGAGTGACGGCTTAATTATTTCTACCCCGACAGGATCTACAGGATATTCCCTAAGTTGTGGCGGCCCGGTAATTACACCCGATACAAACAGTTTTGTGATTACTCCTATTGCCCCACACAACCTTAACGCTCGACCATTAGTAATAACAGATTCAACTAAAATTGAACTAAAGGTAAATGGTCGGGAAGATCATTTTTTGGTATCCTTGGATTCAAGAATCGCAACCCTGCACAACGACACGATACTTACAATAAAAAAAGCCTCTTTTAGTATAAATATGATCGAATTGACTAATGAACGCTTTTTGGACACTTTGAGAAAAAAACTGCTTTGGGGGGAAGACAAACGCAATTAAAACAATATTTTAAGATAAAAACTGTTTTAGGACTAACTAATACAATTTAATTCAAATTGTTACAGGCTCATCTTATTTATTATATTTGCAAACTTTTGAACATTTATGAGGTCTTTAACCATTTTACTAATCAGCATACTAAGCTTCCAGTTTTCTTACTCCCAAATCTATGAATTAGGTGGATTTATAGGAGGAAGCAATTTTATTGGAGATGTTGGTGCTACAAATTTTATAGCACCAAAACAGTTGGCTATAGGAGGTATGTACAGATGGAATAGAAGCCCCCGCCATGCCTACCGAATAACGCTCACTTTCACAGATTTGCAGGGAAAAGACAGTGATTCTGACGACCCTAGGCGAAAGCAACGTAATTACGAATTTAGTAATAACATCGTGGAAATCGGTGGCGGTATAGAATACACCTTTTGGGAATTTGATCTACACCGCGATAAAAGCATGGCTACACCTTACCTTTTTACCGGACTTACAGCAGCTCATTTTGACAACTACTATTTTAACAATAATGGTATTCGAATTTCTGAGGATACTTCTAGTTGGGCATTTGGTATTCCTATGGCCATAGGTGTGAAAACTACATTTTTAGATCATTTCATTCTAGGCTTTGAAATAGCAGCCCGCTATACCTTTACCGATGAACTTGATGGCAGCGTTGCCGATTCTAAAGACAGAGAACAGTTTAACTTTGGGAATACCAACAATAATGATTGGTACGTCTTTACAGGCGTAACACTAACATACACATTTGGTAGAAACCCGTGTTATTGCATTTACAAATAGTGAGTTTAAAAGAAAACATTGACATAAACCGACTACCAGAACACATCGCCATAATAATGGACGGTAATGGTAGGTGGGCAAAAAAACAAGGCCTGCTTCGAGCAGCCGGGCATGAGAGAGGTACTAAATCAGTACGGGAAACAGTGGAGAGTTGCGCTGAGCTAGGTGTAAAGAACCTTACACTTTACGCTTTTTCTACTGAAAACTGGAACCGCCCTAAGCTAGAGGTGCAAACCCTCATGAAATTATTGGTTTCTTCCCTAAAAAAAGAAATCAAGACCCTTCTTGATAACAACATTAAGCTTAACGCCATTGGGAATTTAGATTTATTGCCAAATAAGGTTCACAAAGAGCTTCTAGAGGTCATCGAAAAAACAGAGGATAATAATAGAATGACGCTCACTCTAGCTTTGAGTTATGGCTCAAGAGAAGAGTTAACAACTGCTATAAAGGCAATTAGCATTAAAGTTAAAAATAATATAATTTCCCCAGAAAAAATTGACGAATCGGTTATAAATAAGCATCTTTATACGCAAAATTTGCCAGACGTAGATTTATTGATACGTACCAGTGGAGAAAAACGTATCAGCAACTTTTTGTTATGGCAAATAGCTTATGCCGAATTGTATTTCACTGAAATACTTTGGCCCGATTTTACAAGAGAACATTTGTACGAAGCAATTATAAACTATCAAACCAGAGAAAGACGATTTGGGAAAACTAGTGATCAACTTAGCTAATTTAACACCATTGAGAACATACATTAACCGCCTTTTTACCACCCTACTACTTACTGTTATCGGCATTGGGGCAAACGCTCAAGATATAACATACAATCAAGGACGATCATATACAATCGATACCATTACCGTGGCTGGTAATAGTCACTTTAGTGCACAAACCATAATCACCTATTCCGGGTTGAGAAAGGGTCAGGAAGTTCAACTCCCAGGTGAAGCCGTTAGTAATGCCATAAAAAAACTGTGGAACTCTAACTTATTTAGTGATATAGATATTTATGTAACTGATATCAAGGGAACTCACGCCGATTTAGAAATTAAGCTTTTTGATCTCCCAGAGCTAAAGGACCTAAAGATAAATGGTGTAAAAAAAGGTAAAATAGACAAGTTAATTGAAGAGAACAAGCTTCAAAGTGGAGTAAAAGTTACCGAAAATCTTGTTACAACTACTAAAAACTATTTAACTAGAAAGTATCAAAAAGAAGGTTTTTTAAATACTAAAGTCCATATAAATACCATACAAGTAGAAGACTCTGTTCAAAAATCACGGGTTAATATGGTTATCAATATTGACAAGGGTGAAAAAGTTAAGGTAGATAACATTGTCTTTAATGGCAACGAAGCCCTTTCTGACGGAAAACTTCGTGCTAGTATGAAAAATACTAAGCAAAAAAACTTTTTAAGGGTTTATAAGCGTTCCAAATACGTAGAAGGAGATTACAAAGAAGACCTTGTAAGTCTTATCGATAAATATAAAGAGAACGGTTATCGTGATGCACGTATTTTATCGGACACTTTAGTGGTTAACGATAACAAAACTGTAAGTCTTAAGATTGACTTAGAAGAAGGTGAACAATACAAATTCGGTAAAATAAATTTTATCGGAAATACGGTATACTCTGATGAAGTTTTAAAAAGTATCCTTTTAATTAATGAAGGAGACACCTATAATGGTGTACTATTAGATAAGAGAATTGCAGATAATACTAAACCAGACGCAAACGATTTAACCAATCTTTACCAAAACAGTGGTTATTTGTTTTCATCAATTAATGCTGTTGAAGTTAATGCAGAAGGTAATGTTATTGACCTTGAAATAAGGATATCTGAAGGGAAGCCTGCCTATTTTAATAGTATTACTGTAACAGGCAACGAAAAAACCAACGACAGGGTTATTTATAGAGAAATGTTTACCCGACCAGGAAACCTTTACAGCAAAGCTGATGTAATGAGAACCATTCGTGAATTAAGTCAATTAGGCTTTTTCGATGCTGCACAATTAGAGCCACAGTTTAAAAATGTTAATCCAAACGAAGGTACTGTGGATATAGAGTATTCTGTTGTAGAGACCGGCTCCAGTCAAATTGAACTTCAGGGAGGTTACGGTGGCGGTGGGTTCATTGGTACCTTAGGCCTATCTTTTAGCAACTTTTCTATTAAAAACCTATTCAATAAGGAAGCTTATACTCCAATACCAATGGGAGATGGCCAAAGATTGGCTTTAAGGCTTCAAGCTAGCCGTTTCTACCAAACCTATAGCTTTTCGTTTACTGAACCTTGGCTTGGAGGTAAAAAACCAGTTCAATTTTCTACATCTCTATCTCACACAAAACAGTTCTTATACAATTACGAAACTAGAGATGCCGATAAAAGTAAACGCTTTAATATTACAGGTATAACATTAGGTCTAGCAAAACGCCTTTCTAAACCTGATAACTATTTTACTTTATCTCAAGCGATAAGTTATCAGCATTACAATCTTCAAAATTATAATACAAGTCTGTTTACTTTTGGTGATGGGTATTCTAATAACTTATCCTATACCATTGGATTAAGTAGAAATAACACTTACAACGATCCAATTTTCCCAATGGGGGGGTCTAGTTTTAGTGTTAGTGCTAAGTTGACTTTACCCTATTCACTATTTAATAACGTAGATTACGCAGCTTTACAAGAAGAAAGAGCAGATCAAGAAGATATTTTGGCTAATAATCCAACCGTTCCTCAACGAAATGAAGCTAACGAACGTATTTCTGAAATTGACCAACAACGTTTTAATTGGTTGGAGTTTTACAAAATAAAATTCGATGTCGCTTGGTATAACCGTATTGTAGACAAATTGGTATTGCGTCCACAACTTCAATTCGGGTTTTTAGGAGCTTATAATCAAGATCGGGGAGTAATACCTTTCGAGCGATTCTTTCTTGGAGGAGATGGACTTACAGGTTATAATGTAGATGGTAGAGAAACCATTATGCTAAGAGGATATCCAAATCAATCCATTCAACCGGTTGACGACAATAATATTGTTACTACTGACGGGGGAACTATATACAACAGATATTCCCTTGAATTACGATACCCTATTACCCTAAAACCAGCGGCTAAAATCTATGCTTTAGGTTTCCTAGAAGCAGGAAATGCTTTTAATAGTTTTAGAGATTACGATCCATTTAACCTAAAAAGGTCTGCAGGACTTGGGGTTAGAATCTTTATGCCTGCCTTTGGATTGCTTGGAATAGACTTTGGTTATGGTTTCGATCCTCTTCCAGGTCAAAGGACTGGTGCTAACGGTTGGGAAACACACTTCATTATTGGTCAACAATTCTAATTTGGCACGGTATTTTCAATGATTTGGTTTGGGATATAAAATTTATAACACTTATATTCGTTACTTTTGGAGACAAACAGAAATAATGTTTCAAGTGTTTCTGATTGGTGACTAAATAGCCCAACACATTTAATTATGAAACAGATGAGTTTTAGAGTTCTTTTTTTACTAAGTACGTTACTTATGCTCAGCTTGAATTTACAGGCACAGCGTAGTGTTCGTATTGGTTATATAGATACCGAATATATTTTGGAGAACATTTCCGAATACAAGCAAGCATCTGCTCAGTTAGATACCAAAGCACAACAATGGAAAGCAGAAATAGAGTCACGTTTAAGTGAAATCAAAAAAAAACGTGAAGCTCTTAATAACGAAAAAGCTCTATTAACCAAAGAGCTAATAGAAGAACGGGAAGAAGATATTGAATTCGAGGAAAATGAAATCCAGGAATACCAGCAGAAAAGGTTTGGCCCTAATGGTGATTTAATGCTTCAAAAAAAGCAATTAATGCAACCCATTCAAGATCAAATTTTCACAGCTGTACAAGATATTGCCTCTACAAAACAATACGATTTTATATTCGACAAATCTGCAGATGTTGTAATGCTTTACTCTGCTGAACGCTTCGATCTTAGTGAACAAGTATTGCGAAGTATTACTAGATCTTCCAAACGCCAACAAGCACAAAATCGCCAAGAAAGAAAAGCCGCCGAGGAAGAAGACGTTGTTCCAGTAGAAGAAAATACAGAATTAGAAGAACGTCAAAAGGCCTTGGAAGAGAAAAAAGCTGCTCGTGCTAAAGCTGCCGAGGAAAGAAGACAACAAATTCTCGAAGCCAGAGAAGCTAAAAAAAGAGAAGCTGAAGAAAGAAGACAGCAGATTTTAGAAGAAAGAGAAAAAGCACGCCAGGAAAGATTGGATCAACGCGAAACGCAAGAGAATTCAAGTAATACAGACGACAGTTCCGGAAACAATACTAACCCAGACGATCCTCAACAAAACGAAGAACAAACACCGCAAGACGATAACAACAATTAATAACCTATAAATACTTAATAACAATTAACACGATGAAACAATTAAAGACCTTATTTATTGCTGCAGTATTATGTATAGGAGCAATTAGTTTTACACAAGCACAAAGTAAAGTTGCCCATATTAATACCACTGATTTAATTTCTGCAATGCCAGATATGAAAGCTGCTCAAGGCCAATTGGAGCAACTTGGTAAGACATACGAAGCAGATATTCAAGCCATGGTAACTGAGCTTCAAAACCAAATGAAGCAGTATGAAGCAGAAGCAGCAACCAAAACAGATGAGGAAAATGCTAGACGTGCACAAGAAGTACAAACAAAGGAGGCTAATATTCGTCAATTCCAAGCTCAAGCACAACGCGATATGCAACAAAAAGAACTTGATTTATTAAAACCTATTACAGAAAAAGCAAAAACTGCCATTTTAAAAGTAGCTCGTGCTCAAGGTTTTGATTATGTTCTTGATTCTACACAAGGTGGTGGCGTTATAATGGCTGACGGTAAAAACCTTCTAGATGATGTTAAAAAAGAATTAGGTATTTAAATCTTAACTACCCCGACAATATTTTTAAAAGCTGTTCTTATATTGGAACAGCTTTTTATTTTTGTATAAAATGAACAGAAACCCAATTGGCATATTCGACTCAGGTATAGGAGGCACTTCCATCTACAAGGAAATTAAAGCCTTATTGCCTCATGAAAACACCATATATCTTGCCGATAGTGCCAATGCTCCTTATGGTCCAAAAGGTAAAGAAGCCATTATCGAATTGAGTATTAAGAACACAGAATTACTATTGCAAAAAAAGTGTAAACTTATTGTGGTTGCTTGCAATACAGCAACTACAAATGCAATAAAAGTTCTCCGGGGCAAGTACAATATTCCGTTTGTTGGAATAGAACCAGCTATAAAACCTGCAGCATTAAAAACCGAAACCAAAGCTATAGGGATATTAGCAACAAAGGGCACGCTCTCGAGCGAGTTATTTCATCAAACATCAGATCTTTACGCAAACGGTATTAAAGTCATTGAACAAGAAGGCGAAGGCATCGTACCTCTAATTGAATCAGGCAAAACTCTTTCCTCCGAAATGCGCTCTCTATTGAAGACGTACTTGAAACCAATGATTGCTGCCAAAATAGATTATCTGGTGCTAGGATGTACCCATTACCCCTATCTATTGCCTTTATTATTGGAATTATTGCCTAAACAAGTAAAAATAATTGACTCGGGCGAAGCAGTAGCCAAACAGACAAAATATCTCTTAGAAAAAAACCAGTTACTAAACCCTTCCTTGGAAAAAGCAACACATCAGTTTTACACAAATGGAAATAAATCTGTTTTAAGAGGACTTCTCGAATCCGATGACAAAGTAGACTGTTTGCTTTTTTAAAGCCCAAATAACATTTTCTATTGACCTACTGGATTTCGCTATCTGTATCTTCAACTTTGAACCAGGAAGAATACTTAACGTAGTTTTTAGCAATTCGATTAATTTCTCCAGATATGAGTTCTTTACTAATATCTTTAACCTTTTTTGCTGGCACTCCAGCATAAATACTACCAGACTCAACAGTAGTGTTCTGTGTTACGACAGCACCAGCAGCAATTATACTATTGCTTTCAATAACACAATCATCCATGACAATACTGCCCATGCCTATCAATACATTATCGTGAATAGTGCAGCCATGTACTATGGCGTTGTGACCAATTGATACATTATTGCCAATAGTAGTAGGCGCTTTTTGGTAAGTAGCATGAATTACGGCGCCATCTTGTACATTTACTCTCTCCCCCATCTTAATATAATGAACATCTCCACGTATTACGGCATTAAACCACACACTACATTGGGTTCCCATTTCAACATCTCCTACTATTGTCGCATTCTCAGCAACATAACAGTCTTCAGGTATAATTGGAGTCTTACCATTAACGGTTTTAATCAACATAACGTTCTAGAATATGAGTTAAACAAAAACGTCCCGATAAATCGGGACGTTCAAATATTTTAGTTAACTGCTGGACAATTACAACTATATCTTGAACTCCTACAATTAAAGTTATATCCTAATGTAATTTGATGGAATCCACCATCGTTAAAAACAATTGAATTACTTTGGTATGAATATGTATAAGCAAACATAAAGTCTTTATAATCTATACCAATTAAGGGAGAAATATATTGTAGCTTTTGGTTACTAGTGCTTCCGTCAAAATACTCAGCACCATCTAAGCTTCTTCTATAAGATAATCCTCCCCATATATTACCGAAGTCCATCTCTTTATACGCCTTAAAATTCAAGTCGAATGAAGATTCTTCTGTGGCATCTTTATATTGGAACATTGCAGAAGGTTCAAAGCTCCATCCATTTTTACCTGGAAAGACATTACCCATAGCAAACAAGAAACGTCTTAAATTACTTGTAACTTGAATATCATTATTTATACCATCGTTATCAAGCATGTTTTTAACAGCTCCGTGAACATAAAAATTGTACAGTTGGTAAGACATACCAAAGTCTAAATTTAGGTTTGTGTTGCTTTGTTCAATATAACCAAGAATAGGGTCAAATTCTTCAAAAGCTGTTTCATCCAATTTATATTGAATAAATCCAACACTCAAACCAAACGATAACATATTTAAATCCACTTCACTTCTTGAAAACAAAATATGGTGTGCATATGTTAAATACCCTCCCGTTTGAGAATGATATCCATTTTTGTCTGCAAAAAACTGAGCCCCTATCCCAGACTGCGACTCTCCAATTCGACCATTTCCACTTATTGTTAGCAATTTTGGAGCATCCTCATCCCCAAACCACTGTTGTCTTCCTGTAGCTCTAATTTTAGCACAGTTGGCAGCACCAGCCATAGATGGGAACAATAAGTAGTAATTATCGGTTAAGTAGTCTGTATACACAGGAAGTCCCTCCTGTGCCTGACTAAACAATGCCACTAGCATGGTCATAGCGGCCAAGCAGATTTTTTTCATTCTCATATGCAATTTTTATCTTTTTAGGGTAAAGTGCGACCTAAAGGTCTTTCTTTCTCCCGTTGTCGGTTCGTTGTACTCTACGGTAAACCAATAGTCGCTGGTAGGCATGGCAACCCCGTTGAAGGTTCCGTCCCAACCGTCGCCATTCGGGCTTAGCTGCTTCAGCAGTTTTCCGTAGCGGTCAAATATATAAATTTTTGCGTCAAGTTGTCCCTCCATGGCAGAAATTGTCCAGGTGTCGTTGTAGCCGTCGCCGTTCGGGGTAAAGAACTTCATGTAGTCCATCACCGCTACCGTCACACTGGCCTCTCCACAGCCGTTCTTGTCGCGCACCGTTACCGTGTGCTCTCCGGCCGATACGTTGTGGAACACGTTGCTGTCCTGGTACGGCCCATAGTCAAGACTGTACTCGAACTCCTGAAGGTCGCCAGTGCCCATGGCCGTCACCTCGATTGTGTTGTCATCGGCAAAGGCACCACTGGTCACCTGGGCGCTCACAACCGGTGGGCTGCTCACCACAACCACCGTAG
>NZ_JARACK010000003.1 GCF_028767185.1 Mangrovimonas aestuarii | reverse complement strand
GGGTCTCGTGGTAGGTAATCACCACGTTGGCCTCATTGTTCTCGATGTAGTCCGTCTGGCTGGACAGGTCAAAGAACGCATAACCGTCGTTGTCACCGTCACACGACTCCATTGGCATTGGCGCCGACGGCGATGGCAATGGCTCTACCCTGATGTCCAGGCTTACAATACTGTAACACTCCGTATCTTGATTCTTCCCTAGTACATATATAGTCTGAGGGTTTTGTCCGGAAATATTCTCATATAATAATGGAAGTGGATTAATGCCATTATTAGCGTCTTCCGAAGTTAAATGGTAGCTTATTGCAATACCCGTCTGCCCATTAAGGATCTCCTCCTCGCTGTCCTGAAGATTAAATATCTCAACCTCATCTCCAGGGTTATTAACATCACACAAGCTAATCGGTGTGGGCTGTACTAATTCTGGTGCTGGATTGGCAACTATCTCCAGTGTTGTAATAGTTGTACATCCGGAGCTGATATCCACTACATTGATCCAAATAGTTTGAGTATTGGGAACAATATTTGTGTAATTGCCTGGAAGTGCGATTGGATTTGTACCATTTTGAGCATCAGCTAGAGTCTCATAATATCCAAATAAGTACTGGGAAGGATCCAGACCATTTAGCATTTCTTCCTCTTTCAAATTAAGGTTGAATGGCGCATAGCCCTCAACCTCTTGTTGACAAGCCCAAAGCGGCGTTGGATCTATAATTTGTGGATCGGAATGAACTACAAGCTGTACCTCAACGATTGTAGGACAATTTGTAGCAATGGTCGTACTCTCCACATTGGCGTAAAGCGTTTGTTGACATGGAACTATATTACTATAAGATATAGATGTATCTATAGCATTGGCACCAAACTGGGCATCAGCCATAGTCTCGTAGTAGGTTACCCCTAGAGTTACATCTCCAGCTGTAATCTCTTGATCCAAAGTCGTTAAATCGAATTCCGCAAAGCAGTCTGCATCAGGGTCACATACCTCATAAGGTTGAGGTATTATTGCTGCAGGAGCGCCTTGCACAGACAGTTCCAAAGCTGTAGTAGATTGACAGCCTGTAGCCGTATTAACCAACCTAGCATAGATAGTCTGTGGATTCGATATATTAGTGTAAGGTATTGTTAATGGATTTAAATTGTTATCGGCATCGGCCTGGGTTAGGTGGTAACTTACCGCATAACCTGGCACACTTCCTGAAATATCATTATTTGCAAGGGTCAAGTCTATTGAAGTATAACCATCAGCAATGTTGTCATCACAAACAGAAAGAGCCGGTGCTGGATTTCCTATTTGTGGAAGAGAATTTACAACTAAATCAAGCGTAGTAATGGACAAACATCCTGATGAATTAGCTATTACACTAACCCAAATAATCTGATAATTAGGTGCTGAATTAACAAATGCCGTTGGATTTAAAATAGGGTTTGTTCCAGTTTGTGCATCAGCTTGGGTTTCAAAATATGTAATTGAAAATTGTGTTGGGTCTAAGCCGTTTAATAATTCCGTTTCTGCGTCCTGCAGATTAAATTGGGACAAGCCATCTCCATTATCATCACAATTACTCAAAGGTGTTGGTTGAACAATTTGAGGAGACTCATTTACTATAAGCTCTAACTCTACATATGAAGCACATTCTGTAGTAGCATTTAAATTCTCAACCCTTACATAAATCGTCTGAGAGAATGAAGCAACGTTGACATATGGATCGTCAAAAATTGGGTTTAAATTATTTTCTGCATCAGATTGACTCAGGTGATA
Organism: Mangrovimonas aestuarii; assembly: GCF_028767185.1. Classification (GTDB taxonomy): domain Bacteria; phylum Bacteroidota; class Bacteroidia; order Flavobacteriales; family Flavobacteriaceae; genus Mangrovimonas_B; species Mangrovimonas_B aestuarii. The sequence goes on along the minus strand of NZ_JARACK010000003.1, from coordinate 326,335 downwards.
GGTCACTTGTAAACCTGCGACACCTCCTGTTATTTCATTTTCTGCATCACTTAAGGTAAAAACGCCGAATCCGTCACCGTCTGGATCACAATACTCAAGAGGAGTTGGTATATATACCGTAGGAGCATCGGTCACATTCAAATCTAAAGTAGTATACTCAGTACATCCACCCGGAGCTTCTACTTTAACATATAAAGTTTGAGTAGCCGTCGTGGTAGTGTAAGGAGAAGGTAATGCATCTGCCGGATTACCATTTTCAGCCAATAACTGAGTTAAATAATAGGACACAGTTAAGGTTGCATCTCCACCGGTAATAATATTGTTTTGGCTATAAATATCAAACTCTCCCGTATTTGGGTTAACACCGTCACTACAAGTAAACATTGGATCTGGATCTGTGATTACTGGAACCGGGTTCACAATTATTGTCTGGGAAATATCCAAGTCAACCAAACAAAATGGTGTAGTTGGTTGTTCAATTGACACGAGCTCTATAGTTGTTGAAACTGCAAGGTTAGGAAAGTTCAATACATAATTTCCAAAAGCATCCAAAACAAGGGTTTGTTCAACACCTCCATTAATTGTATAAGTTATTATTGCATCTGGCTCACCTCCTGTAAATGATAGATCTACGTTTTCTCCTTCACATATTTCCAAGGTACTCCAAACCAATGTTGGCACATTCACATCGTTGACGGTCACAACAACTTGATCTGTCAAAACCTCTGAACATGCTACTGTACCATCAGCATTTACAACCTTAGCATTTGTTAATGCAAAAGTTATGTCGCCAGTTAAGCTTTGTGTAATTTGAGCATTACCTGCATCATCCAAAATTATTTCCTGATCAGGTCCATTGTTTATAGTATAAACGATGGTTGCATCGGGGGTACCAGAAAAAGTAAAGGTAACATCTTCTCCCTCACATACTGCAGAATCAGAAGCGGAAATTGTCGCTGTAGGGATAGGATAAACTATTAAATCAAATTCGGTTAAACTAAAGCATCCCGAAACATTATCTACAACCTTAGCATAAACCGTTTGAGGATTGGACGTGTTGGCCATAATCCCTGATAAGGCATTAGTACCATCTACAGCATCTCCCAATGACGGGTAAAACACAATAGTGTTGTTTGCCGCATCTGGGTTAATATCTGCCTTAACTGAGTTAAGATCGAACACACCAACATTAGGTGTAGTGCTACAGGTTTTTAAATCATCTATTTCGTTTGCACTCGGAGGCTCAGGGAAAGCACCATCACCTTCTGTGGCAGTACCTGTCCAAGTTAATTCAAAACCTCCATCTCCTACTGGTCTATCTATAGCTATATAGTAAGACTGACCTGCTAATACATCTAGCCATCTCACATAACCATTCCCATTGGCTCCAGGGCCTGTTTGTGTTAAAACAGTACCTGAATACATCCCTGTATGGTTGTTAGGTAAGCCTGCCAATGCTGGATTTGTTGTTGCACAACGTATGGGACTCCCTAAATTATTACACGGATCATCTGGACCATATACCCAAAAATCATAATCTACGTTAATGTCTGTATTGGTAGGGATGAGATCAAAACCCAAAGTTCCATCTTGAACAACATTAATTTGTAACCAAATAGAATTGTGTTCAAATCCTCCACATCCAGAAACTTCTTGGATATTTCCAATTCCACTTGCGTTAGAACTGAACGTACCGTTACCACAAACTGTAATTGCATTGACACAATCGTTTGGTTCTTGAGCGTTAGCCGTTAAACTTCCAGTTAGTAATAATCCTAGTGCAATAATCTTTTTCAACATCTTCTTCTCCTTAGGTGATTTTATAAAAGTTGATAGTCAACCATTTATTTATGTAATAAAAGGCTGACTACCAAGAAAGTGCAAATCTATAAATAATTTAAAAGTCGCTCTACAACTTTACTATTTTTTAACAATCATGAACTCAGATCTTCTATTTTGAGCATCCTGATCTTTAGTACAGTTAGAAGCACAATCAATTTTAGGTTCCGAACTACCAAAACCTTTTCCTGTAATTCTGTCTTTACTTATGCCTTTGGAAATAACATATTGTACTGTAGATTGAGCTCTTTTTTCTGACAGCTTCATATTGTATGCAGCACTACCTTTGGTATCTGTGTGAGCTTTAACAAGTATTTTCAATTCCGGATACTTGTTCATTGCCCTAACCAGTTTATCTAATTCCTCTGCTCCTTGAGCTGTAATATTACTTTTATTGAATTCGAAATAAATATCCTTAAGCTTAACTTCTGTATCAGTAATAATAACTTCCATTGGTTCAATAGCAGCATCAATTACAACTTCTCCACCATGAGTTGCTGGAACAGTAAACATAGCCGTATCGTAGCCATCCTGAGATACTTTAAATGAATATTCGGTATCACATTCTACATCAAATGTAACCTTACCATTCACATCTGTTTGCTTACTAGCTATTACATTACTTTGTGAGTCTAAAATAGCAACTTGAACATCGGTCAATATTGAATTTGTTTTTTGGTCTGTCACAGCAGCAATTGCCTGAACTTTACAAACGGGAACAGCCATGTAGATATTGTCTACACCGTTTCTGTTTGACGAAAAATATCCTATACCTTGGCTAACATTCAAACTGAAAGAGAAGTCATCCTTATTGGAGTTAACTGGTTTTCCAACATTAACAGCATCTTTATCTGCTGACAAATCTGCCATAAAAACATCATATCCACCAAGCCCAGGTTTTCCGTTAGAAGCAAAGTAAAGCACATTATCTTCTGTGATATTTGGGAAAGCTTCTTTTCCTGGGGTATTTACCATGTCCCCAAGGTTTTCAGGAATACCAAAAGTGTTACCATTAACACTCATCTTCCAAATATCGGTTCCTCCATGACCTCCTGGCATATTCGAAGCGAAATAAAGTGTAGTTCCGTCGGCACTTAAGCTTGGGTGTGTAACAGAATAATCTGGGCTATTAATTGGTAAAGGTTGAACGTTAGTCCATTTACCGTCCACCTTTTTTGCCATATACAAACCAAGTTGTGCAACTTTTACTTTATTTTTTTTGTCTTTTTTGGATAGCTCATCATTCTGTCCTCCTCTGGCAAAAAATATTGTATTCCCATCAGAACTAATAGAAATAGGACCATCGTGATAAGCTGTATTCAATTCTTTAACAGCCTTTGGCTCTGATAAAGAACCATCGGTATTTCTAGTGGATTTGTAAACATCTAAATACGGTTCGTTAGTCCACTTATCTGTTTTATTAGAACCATCCCTAGAGCTAACAAAATAAACATTCCCATCGTTAGCGAGAACAGCACCAAAATCGCTTTGGCCTTCACTGTTTATGTCTAACCCTTCAACCTCGAACATTTCACTTTTACTGGCCAAACTAGGAATGTAATTAGGGTTGGCTAGATAAGATGCTGCTCTTTGATCGTTAGGGCTTAATTGCGCAAACTTGTCCATTTGCTGATTAGCTTCCTCATACTTACCTTGAGCCTTCAAGCATTCTGCATATCTATAATATGTTTCAGCATCCTGAGGTGTTTCTACAGCCTTTGCATACCATTTGGCGGCTTCCTGTGTATTGAACACATGGTAATAACTATCGGCTAATTGTTTATAGGTATAGCTATCTGCTTGGTCTTTATCAACAACTTCCAAATAGGCGTCTATAGCATCTGTGTATTGATACCCCTCATAGAGCTTATCAGCTTTTTCAGTGATTTTACTTTGACCGAAACTTGCTGTCATTGCTAGAAGCATACCAGCTGTTATATATATTTTTTTCATTCTTTAATTCCTTTTTACGGTTAGAAAAATCTAGGTGAAATAGTTACTTTTTTGTACAAGTTCAAATCGAACAATAACATAATTTCATGCGAAGAAGATGTTGATACATCTAATGCAGAAGTCACATAATCGTAAGCATAACCAATTCTCAAAGATGGGTTTATGGCAAAATTAACCAAAGCTCCAACAGAATCATCTAAACGATAGGTTGCTCCAAATTCCAATTTATTGTTAAATAAGACATTTGCAGACACATCTAATGAAAGAGGTGCATTAAACGCCGACTTCATCAAAAATGAAGGCTTAAACTTGGTATTCGTTCCTATATCAAAAACATAACCAGCAGTAAGGAAATAGTGTTGGGTTTCTGTACCGAACTCATAATTTTCACCATTATCAGTAAGGTCTAAATAAGTACCATCTAACATATTAGGCACAGAAAATGCCACATAATACTTGTTGGTATAGTAAAAGAGTCCTGCACCAACATTTAAAAAAGTGTTATTGGTATCCTGTCCAAACGCATCATCTTGATCTGGCACATAACCATTACCTATATCACTGTACAATCCAATTTTATTGAATGTTGCTCCAGCCTTCAACCCCAATGCCAGTTTGTGCTCACCACCAAGTTTAATGGTGTATGAGAAGTCTGCATAGGTATTTGTTTCCTCTACAGGACCTACTTGATCTGAAATTACCGAAAACCCAAGTCCTACATTTTTACCCACAGGGCTGTGCAGGTTTAAAGTAGCTGTTCTTGGAGCATCGTCAATACCTACCCATTGAGAACGGTAAAGCACCCCTCCAGAAACACTTTCTTTAGACCCTGCATAAGCCGGGTTTACTACGTTCATGTTGTACATGTATTGAGTAAACTGAGGATCTTGCTGGGCATTAACACTCATAACCATAACAAGTGCAAAGGCGAGTGTAAAATATATTCTTTTCATCTCTATTCTGTCTTTTAATTATTGATTTTTAACAGTCTGCAGCAGTATTACTGCAGACTGCCTTTGTCTATTATGATTTGTGTTATTTAATAATATATACCCATCCAGTTACCGAACTTCCATCATTCTTAGTGATGCTATAGAAATAGGTTCCATCTGGCAGATCGTCTCCTTTATTAGACTGTCCATGCCATTGGTCTGTATAGGCTCCAACAAACTTGTAAACTTCTGTTCCATAGCGGTTAAAGATGTGTACTTCACGAACACCGTTCAATACAAAACTGTCGTTTGCCCCATCACCATTTGGAGAAATACCTCGAGGTATATTACAAGCTGTAATCTCAATTGTTGTTGTATAACTATCTGATAAAGTACAATTAACAGAATCGCCATCAAAAGTGTAAGTTACTTCGTAAACACCTGGAGCAACATTTGTCAAGTCAACTTCCCCTGTGTCTGAATCTACTGTTAAATCGAATGAGCTAAATATACCTCCAGTTGTAAAATCTGTTCCCGTTTGCGGGAATGGATTGTCTGAATCATTGTCACAAACAGTCTCGTAACTAAAGGCTACTTCTGGTACAATAGTCTGGTTTACGTTTACAACAATCTCAATGCGCTCTCCTGTACATCCTGTTGATGCATCTGTATTGGCTACATAATAGGTTGTTGTACCAGTAACAGAAGTATCTGGCGTAGGCGCAACCTCAACTCCTGTACCTCCAGTTGGCTCAGTATACCATAACAAAGTGTAGTTTTCTGAAGGCGTAGCTGTTAAAGGCTCAGCCTCGTCTCCCAAACAATATTCTGTTGGTGATGTTACTGTTGGAACATCTGGAATACCATTGTATTCTAAAGACACTTGTTCCTGACAATAACGCGTTCCCCAAGTAAACACATAAGTTCCTGAAGCTGTAAACCCACTAACAGTAATATCCTTTGAATTAGGGTCTGAAATAATTACCTCTCCTGGGTTGTTCTCATCTGCAGTCCAAGTTCCTGTTCCCTCAGCATTTAGTTCTGCCGTAGGGTTATTACAATCTACCACCTGGTCCTGAGAAAGAAGCTCTATATCATTGTTAGGGATGAAATTAGCTGCGTCCAATAGGACACCAATATCATAATTTTTAGCCCTAAAAATAAATCTTGTTACATCCTGCCCATCAGGCACTTCATATGAACCATTAACTAATGTCCAAGAACCAACAACTCCAACCTGTTCAGCTAACAAAGTAAATGGTCCTTGAGGCGGTCCTGCATATAGTTGGATTGTATTTCCATCGAATCTTGCTTGAGTAGCAAAACTATAATCCATCAAAGTAATTTCAGAAGTATCGAACTCTCTGTAAAGACCTCTTATAATAGGATCATTTTCATCGTAAAACTCCTGATCATCAGAAATTAATTGGATACACTGCCCTCCCGAATATGGTGTAAATCCTGGAGCGTTTAACGATTCCCAAATAAAGATGGATTGCCCATGTTCTGTTTCCATGTTCTTTCTCCATCCCGGAACAACTAATGATGAACTAATACTATAAATACCACTAGGTCCGTTGTAAGGTTGTCTTTCAAAATCGTAGTTAACTGCATTAAAAGCACACAGATCTTCAGGAGTTGTAAGACAAACCTTAAATTTCTTAGTGCTTACAGCTGGATCATTTAGTGTAATTCTAACCTTGTATGAATCACCAACCACAAGTTCTGATGAATAGCTAGCAACAATTACATTATCATCGCTACAGCTCAATTCTTCCAATGTTCCATCTCCTAATTCATGATACAATGTCATTGTAATGAAAGGGAAAGGCTCTTCCCCAGATGAAACATAGAAACTTCCCGGAAAATCATTGGCTTCTATAATATGTATTCTAGAAGTTGCTGTAAACTGGAACCATACATCAGCTTGATTTGTCACAGGGCAAGTTATAGCTTCTGAGGATACAGATGCATTTCTAAACGAAACATCGAAAGCAGATTCTACACAGTTTAGGTCCTCATTAATTGGAAGGGCTAATGCCGTTGAAGCATCATCATTTCTGACAAAATCATAAGGTCCTGACCAGTAGCTATTATCATCATCACCACAAATTGCTCTTACGTAAAATTCATAAGTTGCAGCATTATCATAGAAGAAATCATCTGCAGTTGGAGAATATGAATTGGTGCTAACAATAGTACCAGACTGAGGAAGTGTTCCATTATCAATAGGCTGAATGGCTACCTCCCATTGCGTTTCACTACCACCGGCAGTCCAAGATAAAACTGAAGTAGCACTAGCTGTTAAGTCTGTCGGCTGTGGACAAGACACTGGACCACATTCAGCCACATCAGTATAAATGAATGTTTTTAAAGGGCCAACACCCATTGGACTTGTATATACATTATTTCCTAAGTAATCTTCTATAGAGACTTGGAAATTGTCGTATTGAGACTGTGCTGTACCCAAGGTTTCAAAGTATAGAGAAAATTCTACACCTGTACATAGGAATACAGTAAACTCACCGGCTGGGTTACCATCAAAAGGTAATGATTGCACTAATTCTTCATTTTGATAAACATCTATTGAAGCGGAAAGGTTTACATCACTTGTTAAAGTAAAGGTATATTGACATAAATTATCAAAGCTACATTTGGTATTTACCTCAACTGGGCCTATCCATTCACTATTGGTGTCATCATCACAAACGGCACGAACATAAACTTCATATTTAGTAGCAGCATCTAAACCCGTTACGGTATAAGGCGACGCTGTTGCAGTATAAAGATATTGTGGATCTACGTCTCCAACAGGTGCATCTTCTTGATAAGGCAATACTGCAATTTCCCAACTGGTTTCAGAACCGTTAGCGTCCCAACTTACATCAATTGTGGTATCGGTAATGTTGTTTACCATTATGTTTGATGGCTCTGGACATTCTGGAATATCTTCAATAACTACGTTATCAATAAACAGCAACTGTCCTCTGTAAGGCCCTGTACTTTCAAAATAAGGCACATGGAAGGCAATATTAATATCTCCGGTGATACCATCAGGAAGGTTAATAATCTTTTCCAAATACACCATGTTATTAATGATAACAGGATCATTATCAGAATCGTAAAGTACCGTTGTAAAATCTTCGATATTGATTCCGTTGGTAGACAACAATACCTCTAAATCCTCAGTAAAGAAACTATCATTAACTCTGTAATAGTAACGTAGCCTTTGGTTAGCAGTAACAGTAATTGTAGGAGAAATTAACCAGTCCTCATTAGCACCATTTTGTCCAGTAAACATAGCTGCAGATTGGTCTCCTTCATAAGGGTATACAGCGCTGTCCATTTGCCAACTTTGGTTATCATCGTTATCATCAACAATTCTCCAGCAATCCTCAGTCATAGAGTCTGAGTCAAAGGTTTCTATGAACGGTGTTGTAAAGGCTTCACATAGGGTTGTGAAAGTTACAGGCCCAACCCATTCACTATTTTCCGAATCACAAACCGCTTGAACATATACTTCGTAAGTTGTTGCCGGCTCTAAGTCTGATACAGAATAACCTGTTGCTAAAGTGTTTTCTGAAGATACAGGAGGAACTCCTGTTCCAGCAGGCTGTAAAGCGATGTTCCAACTTGATTCATTAAATCCTGCTGTCCAGGTAATATCTGCTGCGTTTTGGGTTATTCCACTCACCTGAATATCTGAAGGCATCGGGCAGTTAGGAGCATCGTTAATGCTCACGTTATCTATATCCAAAACAGAATAACCTTCTGCTGTAGAAAATTCTGGAGGTATTCTAAAGGCAATATAAACAGTACCTGTCGCCTCAAATAATACAGATTTTTCTTGGAAGACCGTATTCGTAAACTCGAAGTATGGCTCTATTACGGTAAAACTTGATGGGTCTGTATCCGTAGTTGATATTAATACCTCAAGACCAAACCTAGTGGTTGGGAAGAAAAATGAAAATGCCGAACGGTAGTCGAACTTCAATTCCTTAACACCATCTACGTTTATAGCAGGAGAAATTAACCAATCATCAAAACTAGTTGGAGGGAAAAAGAATGGCGCTTGCGTAGTTGCAAAATTTGGAGCAATAGCCCATTGACCATTATCCATATTAGCATTGTTGGTACTCCAACAGAATTTATGTGTATTTGGGTCACCATCATCAAAACTTTCAAAGAATGGCGTATCAAAAACAGTACAAAGTGTTTCAAAGCTTACTGGACCAATCCATTCACTCTGTTCGGTAGAATTACAATACGCTCTTACATAAACCTCATATTGATGCGCAGGTAATAAATCTATAGCTTGATAAGGATCGTTTTCAGTTACCAAGGTTCCAGAACCTGTAGGCTCTCCAGTTCCAGCATCTTGAATAGCTATTTCCCATTGGGTTTCTTCAAAGCCTTGAGTCCAAGAAATATCGGCACTAGTTCCAGTAATATTGTCAACCGTAATGTCTAAAGGATTAGGACAAGCCGGAATATCTTCTACAACAACATCGTCAATGTTTAAACTGTTTGCAGTTTCATTGGCATTAGGTGAAACAACCCATCCAATATTAACTTCTCCTGTAACCGAAGTAGGTATGTTAACAATTACTTCCTCCCAGTTAAAACCAGTAGATATCTCTGTTTCCGGATAAATTTGAGTCGTAAAGTTATCTGCACCAACACCTGTAGTTGACACCCAAATAGAATAGGTAGAAACACCTGAAGCGTTACGTTGTTTAAAACGCAATCTCTTTTGTGGTCCAGTGAAGTTTATTCTTGGAGACACGAAAATATCATTGTTATTTCCTTGGTTAGTTCCTGTAGATATAGATGCATATCCAAAAGAGTATTTCCATGTTGACAAATCCATGTTGACATCAATAATGTTCCAACATGGTTCAGGAGTTGTTGAATTTACACTAGCAAATTCTGTAGAGTAAGGCGTATCGAAAGTTGTACATTGTGTAGTAAATGTAAATGGAGCACTCCATTCACTTGACGTACCACCACAAACAGATCTTACATAAAAATCGTAAGTTGTTCCTGCAACCAAACCGGTATTGATTAAGTTGTCAACATTTGTTGCAGTAGCAGTTCCAGCACCAGTTGGTTCTGGATTTCCGGTTGGTACAGTAGTATACTCCCATGAATCTGCAAAACCTCCAACATTATCCCAAGAAAAAAGGACACTATTTTCGGTTAAATCATCATAAGTGATTCCTGAAGGCGCAGCACAAGAAGAGCCTTCAATCTCCAACTCAAAACAAATGCCTGCTCCTGGAGCATAAGGTGCCGATACTACGATAATATAGGTTTGTCCCGCCTGAACCAAAAAGTTCTCTATCTGATTTTGTTGTATACCTCCTGTTGTATAAGTACCATCAAGACAGCTTACTCCAACATTTGAACAGCCATCATAGATGTAAACAGTTGTATTATCATTCCAACAGTTTCCTTCTGGCAATGTAACTGAAACATCTTGTGTTATAGTTATCAAGGCATCTTGAGTTGCCGTGTAACTTAAAAATATCTTGTCTCCGTTTAATCCGTTAGCACCTCCCGGGTTTGCAACACAACCTGTTCCTGCATCATCATACACAACATCAGGGTTGCCATAATTAGCCAAGTTATCTGCTAAAACATAAGGTGTTCCTGATAAAACATCTGGAACAACTATAGGAAAATCACAAGAGGTTCCTAAATTTAGTGTTGTAAAGTTAAAAGGTCCGCTCAAATCACTAACTGACCCGTTAGGACAAACTGCTTGGATGTAAACATCGAAGGCAGTACTACTATCCAATCCGTCAACTGTCAAAGAGCTTCCTGATACAGGAACGCCTCCTGTATCTGCAGGAACGCCTCCAGCAGGAATCACTTGAACTTCAAAATTAGTAGCCGTAGGATGCGACCAGGATAAGTCGGCTCCTTCAGGAGTAATGTTTTCAATAACAAAAGTATCTTCAACAACAGCTGAACACCCCTCTATAACACTTACATCGTCAACAAACCAAGCATCACCAGTTGGTGTTGCGCCATTTTGAGTATTGATGGCTACAAAAGCAACATAAACCGGAATTGCAGGAAGATCAGGGAATTCAACAACCTTTTCTTCGTAAGCTGTTTGCGAACCAGAGTTTAAGTCTGCTTCAGTCCATGAATCCAAAAGCACACTAAAACCATTTACATCTGGTTGGTTTGCCGTAGATAAACGCAATTCGTAAATGGTACCATTATCAGCAGCATCACCTTGTTTGGTAAAGAAGTGAATCTCACCATTTGCCGGTATGGTAATTTGTGGAGTAACCAAAAAATACTCTGCTGTATTCTGGTCTCCAATATTATCTGCAGAAGGATCTACTGTAACAGCGTTTGTCCCCAAATAACCATCTGTGGTTGCACCCCAGTCAGAAGTACCTATACTATTATTAATAATAGTCCAATCTGCAGGCACACCGCTTTCGAAAGATTCTGTCGGTAATTGTGCAAAGCCTTGTAAGCTAACCAACATAAAAAATGCTAGAGAGGTTAAAAGGCGAATTGGTTGATTTTTAAATTGACCCTGTAAGGATCTGGTGAAGTTCCACCGTAATCTAAATGGCAATAAACGACTTATTACCAAGATTAGTTGTTGATTGTTTCTCATGCTTTTCCCTTTTCGGTTTAAACTTTAAATGGCGTGAAAGTTAACTATTCATTAACCTTAATATATATAGGGGTATTTAGTATTTCCTGAAAATCGAAAAACTAAATTTAAACATAAAATCCTAAAATACAATCTATTAAAGATTAAAAGCAGTAAAATTGGTTAGCCTTTTGAAAGCTTTGTTTTTTGAAGGTTTTCAATGGCTATTTTGAGTGATTTAACAATTTTGTCATTTTTTCTTTTAATAATAATAACCGTAAAAATGACAATAAGTATAGCAATTAGCACAACTAACAAATTGAATTTAATGTCTCTTTTTGCCTGTTGTTTTTGTTTTTGTATTGCCTTAGAAAAATCGGTAATTGAATTACTTATTGATGCTCTTTCTAACTCTTTTACCTTAAGTTGAGTTTTATAAAACAGCTCGGAGTATTTTTGATATTTTTCTTTATCGTTTAATGCCAGATAGTTTTCATAAAGTCCTTCATAAATTTCCCTATTCAATACAAGGTCTCCCACTGTAGCAGAAAGTTGTAGCGCCGTGTTTAAAAACCCTATTGCCTCTTGGTAGTTTCCTTCTAATGTGTAAACTTCCGCCAACCCTTTCAATCCAAAAGCTACAAGGCTATTAGCCCCTCTTGTTTCTGCCAATTCTATGGCTGCATTATAACTTTCAATTGCAGATTTGTAGTCTCCCAAAAGGATAAAGCAGTTACCTCTATTGTATTGCACAACACTTCTGTTCCGAAAATTATCAGTGTTTCCACTTGTCTTCCAATACTCTTTCAGGCTTTTTTCAAAAAACTCCAGAGCTATATCACAGCTCAACTTGTCCTTATAAACAAGGCCTTTCACAGCATATATACTTGGCAGATAAGATCCTAATTTTTGTCGATTATTTTTATCTAAAGCTAAACGCTCAGCTTCATCCAGAAACTGTATAGCCTTATCGAAAACCCGCAATTGTTGATAAAAAGTAGCTGTTCTCCAAAGTACGTCCACTTTGAGCTCTACATCGTCAACCCCTTGAATAAGTTCATTGGACTCAACCATTAAACTCAAAGCCTTTTGGTAATCTCTTTTAGCTCCATATGCTGTGGCCACTAGCACCAACCCCCTTATACGGGTATTGATTTCGTAATTTTGATTATTGTAGACCTCCAAGCCCATTTCTATAGCTTTATTGGGGTCTTCATAAATTTCATTAATGGCCCTGTTAAGAATGCTATCTATATCCTTCTGGTGTATGTGGGTTCTTGTATTTCCCTGCCAAAAGCTTAGGAAAAAAACAATGATTATAGCATATGTTTGAGTTACGTTCATTAATTCGTATCGCTATTTTGCTCCTTTTCTTCCCTTAACAGATTAATAAAGGTAACTGGAGTCATCCCTACAATAGTTTTAAAAACCGTAGCAAATGTACTATGAGATGAGAATCCCCCTTTTTCGGCAAGGAAACTAATTTTATAATGAATGTAATTAGGATCGTTCTTTAATCTATCAATAATATAATTAATACGGAGTTTATTTATGTATGTATTGAAATTGTCTCCATAATGCCTGTTTATCACCTCTGAAAGGTACTTTGTATTAGTTTCAAAGTTGCCAGCAAGTAACGCTAAAGACATTTCTTTATTTAGATATTTAGTTGACTTTTCAAATCTTTTTAATTTAGCGATTAGCAGTTGTTCTGTTTCATCGGGAATAGATAGTTTTTTAACTACTTTTTTCTTTTTTGAAGTACTACTAAGCAACTGTTTTCTGCTAACTTCAAGATAATTGATTATCTCACTTAATTTCCTTTTTTGCGAAATACCTTTGTAAAATACAACAACAGCAAATAACAATACAACAAACAACAAAGCTAATGTAACATAAAAGTAATAGCTATGTTTATCTTTAACTTGCTTAAAACTATATTGATATTCAGCTGTTAACAAACTATATGATGTATTAATAGCCTCTTGTTCCAATTGCTCTAACTCACTAGATATAAGTAAAACTTTTGCATTAAATTCTCCGTGTTTCTCCTTATCGTTTACAGCTAAATAAGTTCGTGCCAAGCCTAAGTTAATCTTTTCCAACAATGGGATATTATTAAGTTTCTCTCCAAACTCTAAGGCTTTAAGGAAAGCAGCTTCTGCCTCTAAGTAACGCTTTTGCTGTAAGTAGAGATAACCTAACTCGTTCAAAATTTCACCTGCATCAAAAAAATTAAGATTGTTTTGAGCCTCCAAACGAGATAATGCAGAGTTAAAAGCAGTTTCTGCGAAGTCCAGCTCAAAAATATTCTTTAGAGCTCTTCCCTTAAGGATATCAAACTTTTGAGCTAATAAAAGACTGTTTTCCAAGAAAGTTTTATTGCTTTTCTTCAAGTCAACCAAAATGTCGAAAGCCTTTTGGGCTTCTTGTCTTTCAATATATTTTGCAGCCTCTTCAAATACGAAAAGCACCTTTAATGAATCTTTTTTTCGCTCTGAATTTATTAATTCTGATGCTAATTTGGCTTTATAAAGACATTCCTCAGATTGCTTATCAAGGTAAAGAAACCTAAATAACTTTGCTCTTAAAAGATTGTTCTCTACTTCCGTTATTGGATTCTGTGTGATTAAATGATCTCCATTATAGAAAGCCTTCTGTATTGCTGCATTCCAATTTCCTTTAACGTAATATGCCTCTGATAGTATATTGAAAAATGAAGCCTTAAATGAATCGTTGGATGATGAGGAAAGTAAATGTTCTCCAATTTTAATAGATTCGTCTGGATTATAGTATATAAATTCCTCAGCCTTGTTTAAAAGTTGCTCCGTTTGAGATTGTAAAACGCCCGTAAAAAAAACAAACGAGATAAGTAGAAAGCTATTAAGCCCACTAAAAAGTTTATTTTTTCCATTATTGGATAATAAGCGTTGGTTTTGCACTAAAGTTTTATTTTGCCTTTTTATTTGTTAATCAAGACGCCTATTTCTTCCAGAGCATCTGCGATCTTTCTATCATTAGCTAATCGAGGTAATTTGTTTTGTCCCCCCAATTTTCCAATGGATTTCATATATTTTTGGAAGCCTTCTGGTTGAACAACTTTGACTTTCAAAGGTTTTAGCACTTTGCCCACAATCAAATCATCGTAATAGCTATTCTGCTTTCTCAAACATTGGTCAACTATTGATGAAAATTCATTTAAATCAGCTGGTGTCTCTTCAAATTCGATGAACCATTCGTGATAGGGTAAACCTTCCTTTGGAGTTATCTGTGGCGCTACAGTAAACTCAGAAACCTGTATATTGGTGTTGGCTAATGCATCCTGTAGAGCCTGCTCAACTTCTTTACCTATAACATGCTCACCAAAAGCAGAAATAAAATGCTTTATGCGCCCAGTAACAACAACTCTAAATGGTTTAAGAGATGTAAAAGCAACTGTATCTCCTACATTATAAGCCCATAGTCCGGCATTAGTCGACACAATCATAACATAGTTTACTTCAAGCTCTACATCTTTAATGGTAATTCTAGTTGGGTTATCGTCAAAAAAATCTTCAGCCTTAATAAATTCATAGAAAATACCTGAATTAAGTTGTAACAACATTCCCTTTTCAGTTTGTGAATCTTGAAATGCAAAAAATCCTTCACTAGCAGGATATAACTCTATGCTATCAACTCTTCTCCCAATCAAACTTTCGAATTTTGCTCGATAAGGTTCAAAATTTACGCCCCCATATATGAACAATTCAAAATTCTGGAAAACTTCGCCAACAGGTTTTCCTGTTTTTTCAATTATTCTTTCGAAATACATTTGAACCCATGGAGGAATCCCAGAAATAATGGTCATATCTTCAACTAAAGTTTCCTCAACAATGGCATCTACTTTAGATTCCCAATCTTCAATACAGTTGGTTTCCCAACTAGGCATTCGGTTTCTTTGTAGATATTTTGGCACATAATGAGCCACAATACCTGAAAGACGCCCTAGCTGTATTCCATTTTTCTCTTCTAAAACAGGACTTCCCTGAAGAAATATCATTTTACCATCTACAAAACTTGAATTTCCCGTTTCATGAACATACATCAGAATTGCGTTTCTTGCCGCCTCAATATGACTCGGCATAGAGTCTCTGGTTATTGGAATATACTTCGCACCAGAGGTGGTTCCAGAAGTCTTAGCAAAATAAATAGGCTTCCCTTTCCAGAGAATATCTTTCTCACCTGCAACAACTCTATCCACATAGGGTCGTAACGCTTCGTAATCACGAACGGGTACACGTTTTGTAAAATCGTAATGCGAATTAATGCTCACAAAATCATGATCCTTTCCAAATACAGTGCCCGCACCTGTAGAAATTAACTCTTGGAACACCTTCTCCTGAGTTTCCACAGGATTCTTGCTCCATTTCTTTATGGATTTATATACCCGTTTTGCAAAGGGTTTTGCCAATGCCGATTTTAATGATATCATTTATTTAAAATCAATGAAATTAGTTGGATTTACCGGATAGCCATCACTCCATAGCTCAAAATGTAAGTGCGGTCCGGTTGTTAGTTCTCCAGTATTACCAGCAATGGCAATAACCTCTCCAGCTTTAACCAAATCGCCTTGATTTTTTGTTAATGAAGCATTGTGTTTGTATACCGAAATTAATCCATGACTGTGTTCTAATATAATTACATAACCTGTATCGGTTGTCCATTCTGCAAAAATAACGGTTCCGTCTCCTACGGCCTTTATTGGAGTGTCTTTAGCAACAACTATATCTACAGCGAAATGTTTATCCTTAGGATTGTATATATCTGATATAGTTCCGCTAACAGGGGGAAACAACACAAAATTTGCCGAAGATGTAGCGGTTTCAAAAAAGTTGTACTTATCCTCTTTGTCTACTTTTTCCCTTAATAAAGAATCCTCTTTACTTGGTTTTAAATCAACTTCACTAACCTCTAACTTAATGGCCTCTGTTAGCGAGTCCCTGTTGAATCCTTTTGAACTCACGTCACCAGTTAGTACTTTTTTTATGGAAGCATAGTAGCGCTCGTTCATATTAACTACCTGCTGTAATGAATCGGTTTTATAGAGTAATGTCGTTGCTTTTTTTCTTAATGAAGTCGACGAATAGCCTGGAATATACTCCCTAAGAGGTGTAAACGCTATTAGCACGGTTGTCAATGCGATTAGTAAAATAGAAGACAGCGACACCAAAACAAACACATTCAAGCGCGTTAATTTCAACGATAATCGTTCTTCAAAAGTATCTTCGTTTAAAATTACCAAACGATACTTATGCAGTAACTTTTTTGTAATCTTCTTTGTCTTATTCTTTTTCTGGTTCATGCGAACACAAAATTAGTTAAAAATAACAGCATCCTCCGATTTCGCTAATACTAAAGTTAACTTAAAAGAACATTATTTGAGTTTATATTATTAACTTTGTAGCCTAAACAAACATCACAATGAGTTTATTAGGAACATTTTTGGTTATAGGTCCTTGGCAATATGTAATGATTGCTGTATTGGTATTATTGTTATTTGGCGGGAAAAAAATCCCAGAACTAATGCGCGGTCTAGGAAGCGGCATCAAGGAATTCAAGGATGCAAGCAAAGATGAAGACGATACAGCTTCAAACAAAAAGGATTAATTACTTACCAGTTTAAGATATAAAAAAACCCGACAAATATTTGTCGGGTTTTTTTATATCTTAAAGGTTCTATTAATTCAATTGTATAGACTTCATTATAGCTTCCAATTCAAACATATAATCCCGCTTTTCTACCGAAGGAGCAAAAGTAAATCCTTCTATAACCAATAAACGGTTATTAGCTTCATCATCTATTATATAGTTAACAAATGGACCAGACATGAAAGCATTTTTAACGTCCCATAGTCCTTTGGTTTCTATAGTGGGTTTGTTGTCTATAATACCATCAAAAACATAAGGAGCATAGGCTTTTTCGGTAATCATGTAACTTCCATCTGTTGGTCCAGGAATATGTACTTTACCAATGGAATCCCTAAGTTTTATAATTTGGTTCACAACACTATCATTACGAGTAATGGCATGCCTAGGCAACTCAAAGAGCATAATATTCTGGGTTCCTGTTGTAATATCCTTTCTTATCCAAAAGAAACCATTTTCATTTTTAGCTATCCTGTAAGCGGTTGGAAATTTAAGATTAACACCCAAGTCCTTTTTAATGTCTCCTAAATCATGTAATGATAGGGAGATTCGACGTTGTTTTTCTTTAATTTCTTCATTCTTGAACGCCTCCACAATTTTGGTTGCGTTCTTAGTAAGTAACTCAATAAACTGTTGATTAGTGCTCCCACTAACAACAACTACCTTTTGTGGTCGTGCAAATACATCGTTAATAATTTTTACACTGGCACTATCACTTTTCTCCAGTTTAAGTATCGTTCTGTTTTTTGTTGCAAAATCGGAAAACACAGATGGAGGCATTTGATTGATTGTAAACAAAGGCTCATCTTGTGGTAATCCATCAACTGGAGCAGCGAGAATACTTCTTATGGCCTCTCCTACTTCTCCTTGCCATAGATCATTATCTACAACTACAGATAGACTATTAATGTTTCCTGATGACTCTGGAATAATTCTTCTTGAAGCTGACTTTCCATCTTTACAGCCAAAAACTGTAATAAGCATCAACCCCAACAAAAAAATGTGTCGCATAATGGTTAGGTTTATTGGGAACTTTCTATTTAAGCTTTAGATAATTTTAGCGTCATTCCCGGTTTAAGGTTACTACCACTAATATCGTTCCAATCTTTTAAATTCTGAATGGAAATTCCAGGAAATTTTTGTGCAATGCTCCATAAGGTATCTCCTTTCTTCACAGTATAGTTTTTTTCACTATTAGAACTGTTACTTGATTTTGAAACAGATGCAACACTAGCAACCGGTTTTCTAGGGTAAATAGTTAACCTTTGCCCTACTCTAATATTATTACTTCTTAAACCATTCCACTGTTTAATTTGGCTCACTCGAACCCCATACTTTCTTGCAATCAACCCAAGGTAATCGCCAGATCTTACACGGTATCGTATTCTGCTTTCCGCTTCAAAAAACTGAGGTAGCGGTTTTTCACGTTTATCAAATTCAGCTTTGGCATAAGAATAAATCGCTTTTTCGTTAGCAACAAATGGCCCTACAACGGTTTTAGGTAAGCGCAACACATAGTCTTCATCCTTGATATATGGAATGATATCCAATTTATAAGATGGATTCAAAAACTGTAGTGCTTCAATATTAACACCTGTAACTTCAGAAACCTGATCTAGTGTGATCATCTGCTTAACACGAACCGTATCCGTTTCAAAATAAGCAAACTCAGGTTTAAGGTCTCTTTCAAACCCATGTTCTTCAGCATACTCAAAAATGTACATTGTAGCCAAAAACGCTGGCACATAACCTGCTGTTTCACGAGGCAGAAACCCTCTTAAGTTCCAATAATTTTGGTATCCTCCAGAACGACGGATTGCCTTGGTTACATTTCCAGGTCCGGAGTTATAAGCCGCCAAAGCCAAATCCCAATCCCCGAAAATTTCATATAATTTTGAAAGGTACTTAGCAGCTGCTTCTGTAGACATAATAGGGTCGCTACGCTCATCTACATAACTACTCACTTCCAATCCATACATCTTTCCGGTGGAGAACATAAACTGCCAAAGCCCGGTAGCTCCAACCCTAGATTTTGCTTTTGGGTTTAGCGCCGACTCTACAATAGCAAGATACTTCATCTCCAAAGGAATATTGTAATTATCCATTTCCTTTTCAAACATTGGGAAATAGAACTCACTCAGCGTCATTAAACGCTGCAGAGACTTTCTTCGGTTTTTTAGATACGACTTAATAACGCTCTCCAAAACCGGATTATAACTTACGTTAAAAGGCGTTTTAGCGTTTAAAAGCTCTAAACGATGTTTAAGTGTATCTGTACTTAATTCTGGGTATTCTATTTCCGCTTCGGGAAGATCTACAATGGTTGGATTAAGCGTATCGTATTGGGTAATACTGTACAATTCTTTCAACCATTTGTTATCCAAGTCAGAAGCTATAACATGATCTTTAAGATTTTTGATGTCCAAGCTGTCTTGGTGTGCTTTAATAGGCTTTACGGCCAGTGAATTTCCATCTAAAACACTATCGTTCTCCGTAAGCTCTACAATTTTTTGGGTTTTGGTATTGTTTTGCAAACTATCTTGCGCAACTACGGCACCTACACTAAAGAGTGCAAGAGCCAATACCGATGTTTTAAAATGCATACTCTACTATGTTATTTTAATACAACGCTGTACCGGACTTGTTATTATAAAGTCCTGATTATTAATAAATATACGGATTTATTTCAGTATCGCAGCGATACCCGGTAGTGTTTTTCCTTCTAAACTTTCAAGCATTGCACCACCTCCCGTACTCACATAACTCACTTTATCCTGAAAATCAAATTGCTTCACTGCCGCTACAGAATCACCTCCCCCTACAAGCGAGAAAGCACCATTCTTAGTAGCATCGGCAATGGCATGGCCAAGGGCAATGGTTCCTTTGGCAAAAGCTTCCATTTCAAAAACACCCAATGGTCCGTTCCATAAAATTGTTTTAGACTTAGCAATAACATCGGCGAACTGCTTTTCGGTTTCCGGCCCGACATCAAGTCCCATCCATCCATCAGGGATAGTGTTAACAGGAACGATTTGTGTATTGGCATCGCTTTTAAAAGCATCGGCAGCAACAGCATCTACAGGTAAATGTACTTCTACCCCTTTAGCTTTAGCCTGTTCCAAAATAGAATTTGCCAATTCCAATTTGTCGTCCTCTACAAGAGAGCTTCCAATAGCCCCACCTTGTGCTTTTATAAACGTAAAGGTCATTCCACCACCAATGATCAAGTGGTCTACCTTGTCTAAAATATTCTCTATAATGGTGATTTTAGAAGACACTTTCGCCCCTCCCAAAATAGCCGTCACTGGCTTTTCACCAGTTTTTAAAACTTTATCGATGCTTTCAATTTCCTTTGCCAACAACTCTCCAAAACATTTGTTTTCAGCAAAGTATTGCGCCACTATGGTTGTTGAGGCATGGGCACGGTGTGCCGTACCAAAAGCATCGTTTACATAAATGTCGCCAAGTTTAGACAATTGCTCAGCAAACGCTTCGTCTCCAATAGTTTCCTCACTGTGAAAGCGCAAGTTTTCCAATAGTAAAATCTCCCCTGGCTTAAGGTTCTTTGCAGCCTCTTCCGCCTTTTCACCAACACAAGCATCAACAAATTTTACCTCCACACCAATCACATCAGATACTGTACTCACAATATGACGTAAAGAGAATTCATCCTGAACACCTTTTGGACGCCCTAGGTGCGACATTAAAATACAACTACCCCCATCTTCTAAAACTTTAATGATCGTTGGCTTAGCAGACTGAATACGTGTATCATCGGTTACCTGAAAATCAGCATTCAATGGCACGTTAAAATCTACTCGAATTAAAGCTTTCTTATCCTTAAAGTTAAAATCGTTTAGGGTCTTCATAGTTTAAATTTTAAAGTTGCAAATATAGTTTATTCTCAATACAATTAAGATTGGATTTCCGTTATCTTTGCTTCATGCAATTTTCAGAGATACTTGGACAGGAGCACATTAAGAAACATTTAACACAAAGTGCCGACCACGGACGCATCCCCCACGCGCAATTATTTGTAGGTCCCGAAGGATCAGGAACTTTGCCTATGGCCTTAGCCTATGCGCAATACGTGGTATGTAAGAATGTAAATGGTGAAAACGGCAATGGTGTTGAAGCCTGTAATATTAAGTTCGATCACCTATCACATCCCGACTTACATTTTGCATTTCCTGTAACTACCACAAATTCAGTAAAAAGCCATCCTGTTTCAGCCCATTTTATGGAAGAATGGCGACAAATGCTAAAGGAAGAACCTTACGGCAATCTGTTTGATTGGTACAAGATTTTAGGGGTTGATAATAAACAGGGTCAAATAGGGGTTGATGAAGCTCAGGATATTGTAAAAGCACTCTCCTTAAAAGCTTATGAAGGCGGTTATAAAATCATGATTATTTGGATGGCCGACAAGATGAATACTGCCGCCGCCAATAAATTACTTAAACTGATTGAAGAGCCACCTAGCCAAACTGTTTTTATCCTGATAGCAGAAGATGAAGAACAAATTATCAATACCATTCGCTCGCGCTGCCAAGTACTTCATTTCCCGCCTTTAGCCGAAACCGTTATAAAAGACGCCTTGATTGCCAAGTTTGATTTAGACGAAGCAACCGCAACACGTTTTGCTCATCAAGCAAACGGCAATTTTAATAAGGCTTGTGATTTAGTAGAACAGGATAGTGAAGACCTTCAATTTGAAGAATGGTTTGTATTCTGGGTACGCTCTGCTTTTAAAGCAAAAGGCAACAAGGGAGCCATTCACGATTTGATTTCCTGGAGCGAGGACATTGCAAAAACAGGTCGTGAAACCCAAAAACAGTTTTTGGATTTTTGCATGAATATGTTCCGTCAAGCCATGCTTTTAAGCTACAATGCAGAAGGTTTGGTGTATTTAGAACCACAAACAAAAGGGTTTACTTTAGACAAATTTGCACCGTTTGTACACAATGGTAACATTATGGAAATCAGTGAAGCTCTTCAGGATGCCATATACCACATAGAGCGTAACGGAAACTCTAAAATTATCCTTACCGATTTATCCATACAATTAACAAGGTTGTTGCATAAAAAGGAGGTTTAAGAAAACATATTTCTACTCAATAGAATAAACAATAGAGGAAAAAAATCAACATCAAGTTTTACCCTTTACAGTTTATTACAAAGAAGGAGGGTTAAGAAAACTATTTTGAATCCTTATAATTTTCATTCAAAGCGGTTAACACCTCTTGGGTTATATCGAGCTTCTCATCACCGTATAGTACACTTCCAGCCTCATTGCTCCCTAAGATATAAGTATATCCATGCTCTTTTCCATAGCTATTAACAAAGCCCTTCACCTTTACCAATAGCGAATCAATATCGTTTTGACTATTTTCCGCTATTTGTTGAGCTTCCATTTGTATTCCTGTACGTGTATCGCGCTGTGTGACAACAAACGCATCATAAGCAGCTTGAGCGTCTTCTTTTGATAAATTTTTAGCTTCTTCCTGAAGCATGTCAAATTTAATCTTGAGGATTCGAGATAAGCTATCCGCTTTCTTTTTGGATTTTTCCAATTCTGAATTATATCGATTTTCCAGATCTTGCTTTTCTAAATAGTCATTTATCAAAACCGAATTATCTACGTAAGCTATTTTTTGTTGGTTACATGATACCAAAAGCAAAAGTCCTGAAAGACTCAATAGAATTTTTTTCATTTGTGAAATTTTAACGAAGCTAATCATTTGTAGCAGGAAAATAGTAAAGAAAACATATTATAAATAAAAACTATAACAAGCTACACACAACATAAAACAAAACTATTAAAAACCGATTAAAATTAAGCGTTTTAAGCACATTTCTTCAAAAACAAAACCGAAGACACACTTAAACTTAAAACAAGTCCTTATTAAGTCTTATTTTCGTTTTTTACTCATTTTTGATCACATAAATCAAGGAAGAATACTCTCCAGTCCGCAAAGCTTTAAAATTTGAACGCAAGCCATTCAAAAATCCGATTACTAAATGCATTTTTCCAGTTTTGTGTTTTTCGGAAAGTAAACTCACATAAAAAGAATCGAAAGTCATGGGTAATATTTTTTCAACTCTCATACCGACTCCCATAAACAATCTTTTTATAGACGTTTGGGAAAAATGCCAAAGATGACGTGGAACATCATAAGCCGCCCAAAACTCTTTATAGTGTTTCGCATCGAAACTTTTGTAGTTGGGAACAGCTATAATTAAAGTTCCCGTTGGTTTCAACAAACGATTTAAAATTTGAATCTGTTCGTTGAGATTTGGCAAGTGCTCCAAAACGTGCCAAAGTGTAATGACATCAAACGATCCTTCTTCAAGTCTTTCCAATTCATCAACATCAAAAACAACATCACCTACTTTTTCCTTAGCAATAGTTCTAGCAGATTCGTTCGGTTCTATTCCCGTTACCTCCCAGTCTGCTTGTTTTGCTGTATTCAAAAAATCTCCTGTTCCACAACCAATATCCAAAAGTCGTTTTCCATTTTTTGAATATTTGTATATCAATTTCAATTTATTCAGCAAAGCATATGAACGCACCATGTGATATACTTTTTCAAAAAGGTTTCGCTTCGTATCGGTATGTGAAATATAATTATCGCTTTCGTAATAACTACCCAGTTCTAATACATCTGGAACAGGATATGTTTCCAACATATCATAAGTTTCATTATAACGCAATTCAAATGTTTCACCAGAAACGGAATAATCTTTACACTTTAAGTACGGTTGTGAATTTTTATCGGACATGATTTATGAATAATCAGAATAAATTGAAGATTGAAAACTGTGATGTTTTCCGAAAGCAATATTATGTAAATTCAATAAGTTTCGAAAAGTAAATTACAGAATAATTTACAGTCTATTGAATTTTGTAATTCGTATTTCATTACTCCAACTAAGATCAAATTGTATTACAAGAATCGACAAAATTAGAAACCTTCAACTTCAAAAAATAGAATAAAAGCAAACCTTATTTGTAACATGGAAAAACTAAAAACAAAACACACAATAAAATAAACATGGAGATTTTGAATCGGAATATGTATCAAGAAACAGAAATAAAATTACATTTTGAAAAGGGAAATTTCAGCTTTGAACAACTCACAAAACTGAAGAATCAAAACAGAATTATTCACTTCATCTAAGAACATTTTTAAAAACGTTTGTCAATTTTATAAAAACAAACACAGCTGAAAGGGTCTTCATTTCATTCAACAACTCTCCTATTCCCTGCGATTAATTTCTAAAGAACTATTAAAAGGCAAACATTATATAAATTGAGAAACAGTTTGTTTTCGCCAAAAAACTCATTAAACTACACAAAAAAAAGGGTGTTATTCAACACCCTTTTTCACTTAATCCATATAATTGTTCCACGTGGAACGAATGAAATTATCTTCCCATGTAAACCAATAACACTGAAATATCGCTTGGTGAAACACCACTGATTCTGGATGCTTGAGATACTGTTGTTGGCTGTATTTTATTTAATTTCTCACGAGCTTCATAACTCATGGACTTAATATTTGAATAATTATAATTAGATGGGATTTTCACATCCTCCAATCTATTTAACTTGTCGGCATTTTGCTTTTCCTTTTCGATATATCCAGAATATTTAACCTGGATTTCTGCTTGCTCAATCACCTCAGAATCCAATTCATTTTCGTTGATATACACATCAACATCATTAAACTTTCTAATATCGGCAATCGTAATCTGAGGTCTTGAAAACACCTTAAATATTTTGTCGGATTGCTTCATCAACGAAGAACCTTTCTCCTCTAAGACAGGGTTAGCCTCTTCTGGTTTAACACTCGTATTTTTAAAAAACTCAACCAAACCTGATGATTTTCTCTCCTTTTCCTCCATACGTTTCATACGGTCTTCAGTAGCCAATCCTATTTCAAACGATCGCGGCGTTAAACGGAAATCAGCATTATCCTGACGCAACAAAGTCCTATATTCAGCACGAGAGGTAAACATCCTATAAGGCTCTTCCGTTCCTTTTGTGATCAAATCGTCAATAAGAACACCTATATACGCTTCGTTACGTTTCAATATAAACGGATCTTGTTCCTGAACTTTCAAACTAGCATTTATACCAGCAATCAAACCTTGAGAACCCGCTTCTTCATAACCCGTAGTTCCATTTATCTGACCAGCGAAATACAACCCTTCCACAAGCTTTGTTTCCAACGTATGCTTTAATTGTGTTGGCGGGAAATAATCGTATTCTATAGCATAACCAGGTCTAAAGAATTTTACGTTTTCAAAACCTGACACAGATTTCAATGCTTTAAATTGAACATCCTCCGGCAAGGAAGTAGAAAAACCATTAACATATACTTCTACCGTATTCCATCCTTCTGGTTCTACGAAAATTTGATGACGATCTTTATCAGCAAAACGATTAATCTTATCCTCAATAGATGGACAATAACGCGGTCCTAAACTTTGGATTCTTCCATTAAACATTGGTGAGCGATCGAATCCTTCACGAAGTAAATCATGAACTAACGTACTAGTGTATGTTTTATAACACGAACGCTGTTCCGTTAACGGCTTTGTCACGTCCAAATAAGAGAACTTATCAGGATTATCATCACCTGGCTCCTCTTCCATTTTAGAATAATCCAAAGAACGACCATCAACACGTGGAGGCGTTCCCGTTTTCATGCGGCCAGCTTCAAAACCAAGTTCAACTAGTTGCTCAGTTATTCCTGTAGCAGCTCTTTCACCGGCTCGACCACCTCCGAAATTTTTATCTCCAATATGGATCAATCCATTCAAAAACGTTCCGTTTGTCAGCACAACGGTATTGGATTTAATTTCAATACCAAGCGACGTTCTTACACCAACAAGCTTATCACCTTCCATCAGCAGCCCAGAAACCATATCCTGGTAGAAATCAAGATTCGGAGTCTGCTCGAGCATATTTCTCCACTCTTCTGCAAAACGCATGCGGTCACTCTGTACCCTTGGACTCCACATTGCAGGTCCTTTAGATTTGTTCAACATCTTAAACTGAATTGCCGAGCGGTCGCTCACAATTCCACTGTATCCACCCAAGGCGTCAATCTCCCTTATTATTTGTCCTTTTGCAATTCCACCCATGGCTGGGTTGCATGACATCTGTGCAATGTTCTGAAGATTCATTGTCACCAAAAGGGTTTTACTTCCCATGTTAGCTGCAGCTGCCGCTGCCTCGCTACCTGCGTGCCCAGCACCAACAACAATTACGTCGTATGTATCTTGAAATAAACTCATAAATGTTCCACGTGAAACAATTGTTCCTAAAAAATCGTACAAATATACACTTAATTACTGAATACTAAGCTATTATATTCAGGTAGTAGTCTTCCTTTGAGCGCATTACCTTCGCTTCTTCGTCAGTCTTATCTTTATAACCACAATAATGAAGAACACCGTGAACGATAACGCGCTTTAATTCCGTTTCAAAGTCAACTTCGAAATCCTTTGCATTATCTTCTACACGTTCAACTGAAATGAATATATCTCCTGAAATCAACTTGCCCATCGTATAGTCAAAGCTTATGATGTCGGTTAATGTATCATGGTCTAAAAACTCTACGTTAAGTTTATGAAGATATTCATCATCACAAAAAATGTAATTGATTTCTCCTTCGCTACAACCTTCTTGTTCTATAACATCAGATATCCATGAACCGATACCATTCTCATCCGATAAATTAAATTCTGTTTCGTAATTAAAGCTGATCATTATTGTCCTTAAAATACTGTTGTACTTTCTTTTTGTAATTATGGCGCAAAGGTAAGCTTTGTCTATTTAAAATTTCTGTGGTGTTAAAATATTGTTTGATATCAGGTGTATTGTCATTAACAGAGTTATTGAAGTCTTGATAATTGGTTTGTGATTCTCTTTTAGTATCACGCCCTTGTTGAAAAGTAGCATTCTCTAATTTTAATAATTGATGTTTAAGTTCAATCATTTTACTCATCGTGCGCTGGGTGATTCCGTTGTTTAATAAATCCAACTCTACATTTTCCATATCCTTTAGCAGCTTCTCTCCAGCTTTATTTCGTAAACCTTCCTTGTCCATTAATTGAAAAAGTGATTCTCGCAATTGTTGTTGTTGCTGGTAAATTTCAAACAATTCACCATTCATTTCCTCACCGTTCATTTCCCCTTCTCCATCTTGGCCGCCTTTACCTTCACCTTTACCCTGTTTACCTTTGTCACCTTTTTGTTCACCTTCTTTATCACCATTCTCTCCATCTTTACCTTCGCCTTCTTGGCCGCCTTCACTCTTACCTTGCTTACCCATCATCTCCTCCATCTTCTTATTAAGCTCTTCTTGGCTAATTATAATATCTTGTAGTTGTTGTCCATTTTGTCCTTGACCTTGCTTTCCTTGTCCTGAACCACTGCTCATCATCATCTGCATTTGCATCTGCATACTGTTGAGCGTTTCACTTAGAAAGTCTGCCAAGTTGTTCGCAGCAGTAATAGTGTATTGCTGACTGGCGATACCTTGGTACAACATGTTTTCAGAAAATTGACCCAAAGATTTGTCTATATTGAAATACACTTCGTTTATTTCCTTATTTACAAATTCTGAAATCATAGGCTGTCTAAGCGACAGAGCAAATAGACTGTCATCAACATGCTGGAAATGCTCTCTTAAGTCACTTTGCTTCCTTAAGTAGTTAGCATATTCATTGTGATTAACCTCAATGCTGCTAAATTGGTTCATGACATTTTCCTGATTAAAAGAAAATAAAATAAGGTTATCAAGAATCTGTCTAATCATATCCATATCCTCCGACATTTGCTCAGCGCCTCCGCCTCCTCCTGACATTTGCATCATCATTTGTTCCGACATTTGCTTCATTTTTTGAGCAGCTTGCTTTTGTTTCTTTTGTGCATTTCCAGCATTTTTTTGCTGCTCTTGAGGGTTGTTTGATTGTTCTTGTTGCTCTAAAGACTCCTGAGCATCCTGCTGATCTTTATCAATTTCTTCTTCTGATTTTTTATCACGTTTTAAATCCATTGGTCGTTTAAGACCCTTATTATCCTTTTGCAGAGAATCCATTTCCTTCTTAAAATCATCGAACTTTTTGTTTAGACTATCTTGTTCTTTAGAAGAATTTTCTTTCTCCGTTTTGTTGGACAACTCTTCTTGCTCCTTTGCTAATTGATCAAGTTCCTGTTGCAGTCTTTCATATTTCTTGCCTACGTAATAGTGTTTAGTCAACTCAAGCAACTGCTCCATACTACGCTTTTTGTTTTTATTCTGTTTAGCAAGTTGTTCAAGTTTGTCGTTTAAATTCTCTTTATCGATTTTCTCCTGAAGCTTTTCGAGTTCTTCCAATAACTTCTCATCACGCTCCAATTGCTCCTCATTCTCCCTTAAGCGTTCTTTTAAAGATTCCTTAAAAGCATCTGGTTGTGTTTCATCAAACTTTTCAAGGTGTTCTTGTTCCTGCTTATTGAATTGCTTCATAAGCTCGTCTTGTTGTTTCTGACGCTTTAAAAATTCCTCAAGTTTCTTCTTGTCGCTAAAATTGAGTTGATTCTTTTCCTTTTGAGTTTTAGAAATCTCTTTCAATTCATCCTCTTGTTCTTCAAAATTCTTAAGAGATTGTTTCAGGTCATCAATAGTTTCACTTTGCTGTTGTAGTTGTCTATCTTTCTCTTCATCAACTGTCCGCTTTCTAAATCGGAAAACAGGACTTTTACTACTCTTAAATCCATTAACAGCATCGTTGTCGGTTACCTCAAAATACACATCGTAAGGAACCCCTGGTTCTATCTCAAGCTGTCCAGGGAATGTATATAGGAACTCATCAAAGTTATCCTGTTTTATTGTTATATTACGATTGATAGTTTTTTCAGGATTATCTGAAGGATTGAAATGTACTTTAAGGCCACGTAATCCATAATCATCACTTAATTGTCCATGGAAATACATGGTTTCCATATCCAAAGAATCCAGTTTCATCTGTACTTTAATTTCCGGATTTAAATCCTTCAGAACATCTATTCTGAAACTCAATTCTTCATAGTCATTGAAATTTTTGTTGGAGGTGTGAAGATTGTAATCAAACGGATTGACTACCATTTTTTCAATGCTGAATATATCATTGATCTTAGCAAACTGGGTAGTATCATTAGCAAAAAACACAACTTGATCGGTTGCATTAGTAGAAAGCTCCCAACGTATATTTGTTCCTTCAGGAACAACAGCATTTCCTGTACTTTTAATTACTGCATCTTTCTTTCCGGTATATGCAGGATAGTCTAAATACATACTGAAACCAACAATAGATGGTACTTCTGAAACTTTCAGAATGTAATCTCTTGAATTGACATCATTGGCAGATAAGAAAAATTCTATATCAGTCGTTGGTTTGGTGAATACGTACTCAAAACTTCCTGTTCCTTTATTCTGTAGATAATATTCTTCATCATTAAAATGGATCTTGGCAGATTCTGGCATCAATTTACCGGCCGTTTTAACCACCAACTTGAAATCTTTATTTTCTTCTCCCTTCAAGGATTCATTTACCACAAAAAACTGAAATGGTGCTGGTGGTTCGTAAGCTGTACTATGGTTAATAACCCTTTTATAACTATCGCTAAACCATTGATATTTCCCACTGATTAATGAAATAAGAATTATTAATAACGGTACAATAGCATATTTTAGGTATTTAATGTTACTCTTAAAATTAATAGCCATTTTGAAAGGCACAGGACTAAGTTCAATCGATTTTTGATCAATACTAGCAAGTAACAATTCGGATTGTGAGTTACTTGATTTAAGTTGTAGAACATTCAGTAATTTATCACTCACTTCTGGAAAATGGTTCCCAATGATCTTTGAGGCCGATTCGTAATCGAGTCCTTTTTGGAGTTTGAACAGTTTAGAAAAGGGCAACACTATAAATCTTGCAAATAGCACCACTTCTACCGTAACAAACAACCAGAACAAAATGGTTCTTGCTTTAGGATTTAACCAAAGTACATACTCCACAAAAAGCGTGAATAAAAAATACAGCATTCCTATAGAAAAGAATAAAATACTTCCTCTCAACAATTCGTTTATATAGTATTTTTTTATAAATGCCTCAAGCTTTTGCTGAATGGTGGTAAAGTGATTCAAAGTGCAAATGTTTAGTTAACTTATAAAGCTACAATTTTATTTTCCTTGCCGTTTATAATAGACTGTTAATTGTATCTTTGCAAACAAAATTAAGAATAATGAGTAAACCCGTACGTGTACGCTTTGCGCCCAGTCCTACAGGGCCTTTACATATTGGTGGTGTTCGTACTGCCCTTTTTAACTATTTATTTGCCAAAAAACACAATGGAACGTTTGTGCTTCGTATAGAAGACACCGATCAAAACCGTTATGTTGAAGGTGCCGAGAATTACATTATAAATGCATTGAATTGGTGCGAAATGCCTTTTGATGAAGGTCCTGGTAAAGAAGGTAATTTTGGTCCTTACAGGCAAAGTGAACGTAGAGAGATGTATCGTCAGTATGCTGATCAATTAGTTGCTGAAGGGAAAGCTTATTATGCATTTGATACAGCTGAAGACTTAGACAACCATAGAAAGTCTCATGAAGCTGAAGGAAAGACTTTCATCTATAACTGGCACAACAGAATGAAGCTTCAAAATTCCTTGGCACTTACTGAAGAAGAGGTTAAAGCTAAATTGGATGCTGGTGAAGATTATGTAATTCGTTTTAAATCGCCACAGGATGAAACCCTTCATTTAAAGGATATTATTCGTGGTGATATCAAGATTGATACCAATACTTTGGATGATAAGGTTTTGTTCAAAGCTGATGGTATGCCAACCTATCACTTGGCAAATATTGTTGACGACCATTTAATGGAAATTACCCATGTTATCCGTGGTGAAGAATGGTTGCCTTCATTGGCTTTGCACCAACAATTATACGATGCCTTTGGATGGGAAGCTCCTGAATTTGCTCACCTACCATTGATTTTAAAACCTAAAGGAAAAGGGAAATTAAGCAAGCGTGATGGTGATAAAATGGGATTCCCTGTTTTCCCATTGGAATGGAAAGACCCTGCTAGTGGCGATGTTTCCAGAGGATATAAAGAAGATGGCTATTTCCCAGAAGCTGTAACAAACTTCTTGGCATTCTTAGGGTGGAACCCTGGAACAGAGCAAGAACTGTTCAGTATGGATGAGTTAATCCAAGCCTTCGATTTAGCTAAAGTAAACAAGGCTGGTGCTCGTTTTGATCCAGATAAAACTAAATGGTTCAATCACCATTACATGCAAGAACAACACAACGATGATTTGGCCGAAGCTTTTAAAGCTAAACACAAAGAACTTGCTGATATTGATGTTAACTTCATTTCAATGGTTGTTGGCTTGGTAAAGGAACGTGCCACATTCATCAGTGATTTTTGGGATTTAACAAACTACTTCTTTGTTACTCCTGAAAGCTATGATGAAAAAGCTTCTAAAAAAGCTTTTAAAGAAGATACAGGAGAGGTTATTGACAAATTGGTAGAGATTATCACTTCGGTTGAAGATTTCTCTGTAGAAAACCTACAAACAGCTATTAAAAGTTGGATTACTGATCAAGGTATAGGCTTTGGTAAGGTAATGCAACCGTTACGATTATCGTTGGTTGGTGCTTTACAGGGACCTGATGTTTTCGATATTATTTTCCTGATTGGTAAAAACGAAACTATAAAACGATTGGAGAAAGCAAAAGCTGAATTACTATAAAAAAAAGCGGGCTTCAATGACCCGCTTTTTTGTTTTTAGAAAGATATTATTCCAGAAAAAACAAACATACTTTGAAGACCTTTGAAACGACCATCTCCACCCGATGTATTCAAATTGGCATCGTTTAATTTATTCAGCATATTAGTAAACCCATAAATATACTGTCCTCGGAGTTTAAAATGCCCCATCCCAAATGTCATCCCAACGGCTCCATTAAAGTTAAAAGGGCTTATATCGGTTATTTCATCTGCAGTGATACCTTGATAGTTAGTAATTAAATAATTCTCTTGATTATCGTCTGTAAGTTGCATTTCTCCGTTGTACTGCAACATTGGGCCAATATCTAGAGTAATGTAGGTCTGCACAATCTTTATATGCATGAGCATCGCCAATTGTGCCATGAACACTTTGTATTCTATTTCTTCTCTATTTGATAACAAACTAGTTGGACTAGCTTCAATGGAGAATTTATTCTCCGATATCTGCATGCCGTAACTAATGTTATACCATTTATGTGGCAAATCGCCAGTTGCTGAAAGCCCTAAAATCCAACCATTACCAGGTGAAGTATTGAAATTATCGGTTTGTAAATCAAACTGGGTTAATCCGCCCATAATTCCAACTCCATTGGTAATCGGATAGGTTTTGTGCTGTGAATACGATTCTGTAACAAAAAGGGTACTAGTTACTACTAATAGGGTGAGAAGATATTTTTTTCGCATGACTTTTCTTTAAAGTACTGTAATCAAATATACTATATTTAAACTTTTATAACCTCTAACCATTTAATAACCATTATGGACATTTTTTTAATCCCAGTATTTGTCATTGGACTACTAGTCCTTATTTCATCGTTTTTCATTGTTAAGCAACAATCTGCTGCCGTAATTGAGCGCTTTGGTAAATTCCATAGCATTCGTCAATCAGGTTTACATCTTAAAATTCCTTTGATAGATAGAGTGGCTGGACGCTTAAGCCTTAAAATTCAACAGCTGGATGTTTTGGTGGAAACCAAAACATTAGATGATGTATTTGTAAAACTAAAAGTTTCCGTACAATTTGTCGTAATCAAGGATAAGGTTTACGATGCCTTTTATAAATTGGATTATCCTCATGACCAGATAACTAGTTATGTATTTGATGTTGTTCGTGCTGAAGTTCCTAAAATGAAATTGGATGATGTATTCGTTAAAAAGGATGATATAGCAATTGCAGTTAAATCAGAATTAAACGATGCTATGTTGGATTATGGATTTGATATTATTAAAACCTTGGTTACCGATATTGATCCAGATGCCCAAGTAAAAGCTGCAATGAACCGTATTAACGCCTCTGAGCGTGAAAAAATAGCCGCTCAGTACGAAGGGGATGCCCAACGTATTTTAATTGTAGAAAAGGCTAAAGCAGAGGCTGAGAGCAAGCGTTTACAAGGACAGGGTATTGCCGACCAAAGACGTGAAATTGCACGAGGATTGGAAGAATCTGTAGAAGTACTGAACAAAGTGGGTATTAACTCCCAAGAAGCATCCGCATTAATTGTTGTAACCCAACACTACGATACTTTACAAGCCATAGGTGAAGAAACCAACAGTAACTTAATCTTGCTACCAAATTCACCCCAAGCAGGAAGTGATATGTTAAACAATATGGTAGCTAGCTTTACAGCAAGTAACCAAATTGGAGAAGCTATGAAAGAAGCTAGAGAGAAAAAGAAAAATTCTGATAACGAAAACGACAAATAAGATGTTAGTTACTACAACAAACACATTAGAAACGCATAAAATTCAGCAGTATTTAGGTATCGTTACTGGCGAAACCATTATTGGTGCAAACATATTCAAAGATTTCTTTGCAGGCATTAGAGATATCGTTGGTGGCCGTTCCGGTTCTTACGAGAGTGTATTACGTGAAGCCAAAGATATAGCTCTCAAGGAAATGACAGATAGAGCCAGACAAATGGGTGCCGATGCAGTTGTTGCTGTTGATTTAGATTATGAAACAGTAGGTTCAAATGGCGGTATGCTTATGGTTACGGCTTCAGGAACGGCTGTGAAATTTTAAAACCATACTTTTATAGAAACTAAAAAACCCTCTTGTAAATTCAAGAGGGTTTTTCTTTTATGCATTATGATCTTTTTTATATTTCATCAACAAATCCTCAAGACTTTGTAAATACCGCTCTAGAGAACCTTCATCTACAGCGGGATTTAACTTGCTTGGGATGGTTACGGGATTTTCATCTAGGTATTTATATAAATCAGGGTAATTGGTCTCTATATCTAACGTTAGTGCGGATATTTTACTTAACAACTCTTGTGTAGGTACCATAGCTTTCATTTTTTGATTAACAATGTTATTAAGTTACTGATTTTTTGATGATTATAAAAACAAAAAAGCCCTGTAAACTATTAATTTACAGGGCTTTTATTTTTAATATGTTTTTGGAATCTATAGTGCCTTCGCTTCTGCTACCAAAAGCTCGTCCTTATCTTCCAACGCTTTGTTTATAAAATCATTAATTGCATCGTTTCGTTCCAATCCGCTTTCCAATAAAACACCTAAGGTTAACATAGCGGCAATGCGGGTACCTACTTTTTTTGCAGCTGTATCGAACAAAGGTTCTAAATCTTCGTAAGGTACATCTTTAGCCAATTCTTGGATTTTCTCCTTTGTAGCTTGCTGTTTGGCTTCCGGTAAATTTGTATACTTCTTACCTAACTTTTTAATCTCCTCAATAGCTGGTCTAGACGATTGCTGTTGTGGCTTAGGCTGCGGTTTTGACGCTTGATTTTCTTCCTTAGGTTCTTGCTTAGCCCAAGCATCACGTAATCCAACTGTTTTGTTAAACACTAGGTGTTCTGAAGTTGAATTATCGTCAACATTAAAGTATCCCAATCTTTGGAACTGGAACCTTTCCCCTACTTTAGCTTCTTTCAAACTAGGCTCAACAAAAGCTTCTACTACATTCAAAGAATTAGGATTCAAAAACTCCATAAAATCTTTATCGGCATGTGCATCTGGAGCTTCGTCCATAAACAAACGGTCGTATTCTCTAACTTCAGCTTTTACAGCATGATTAATTGAAACCCAATGCAATGTTCCTTTAACCTTACGCAAACTGGCTTCTGTACCACTACCACTCAAACTGTCTGCATCGTACGTACAATGTATTTCAGTAATGTTACCATCAGCATCCTTGACAACACTCTCTCCTTTGATGATATAGGCGTTTTTTAAACGTACTTCCTTACCAAGTGACAAACGGAAATATTTGCTATTAGCTTGCTCTTTAAAGTCATCACGTTCAATGTATAATTCACCAGAGAACGGCACTTGTCTAGAACCAGCATTATCATCTTCAGGATTGTTTTCTGCTTCAAGCCACTCTTCTTTCCCTTCTGGATAATTGGTAATTACCAGTTTTATAGGATCTAAAACAGCCATAACACGTGGTGCTGTTTTATTCAAATCCTCACGGATACAGAATTCCAATAACGATACATCAATTACGTTATCACGCTTGGCAACACCAACCGTTTCTACAAACTTTCTAATAGCTGCTGGAGTATAACCGCGTCTTCTCAATCCTGAAATGGTTGGCATACGTGGATCGTCCCAACCGGCCACAATACCGTCTTCTACCAATTTAAGAAGCTTGCGCTTACTCATAATGGTATAACTTAGGTTTAAACGGGCAAATTCACGTTGTTTAGGGCGTAATCTTTCAGAAACTACCACTTGGTCCAAAAACCAATCGTAAAGTTCTCTATGGGGCTTAAATTCCAACGAACACAGAGAGTGTGAAATCTGTTCAATATAATCGCTCTCGCCATGTGTCCAATCGTACATAGGATAAATACACCAATCGTTTCCAGTACGGTGGTGCGCCTTTTTAAGAATACGGTACATGATAGGATCACGCATTAACATGTTAGTGTGCTTCATGTCTATTTTAGCACGCAATACATGTTCTCCTTCATTAAACTCGCCATTCTTCATACGCTCGAACAAATCAAGGTTCTCCTCTACCGTTCTATTTCGGTAAGGTCCATCAACACCTGGTTGAGTAGGTGTTCCCTTTTGTTCAGCCATAGCTTCTGATGACTGTGAATCAACATAAGCTTTGTTCTCTTTTATCATTTGCACAGCCCAATCGTACAACTGCTGGAAATAGTCTGATGAATACAATTCATCCGCCCATTCGTAACCCAACCAGCTTATATCG
This sequence comes from Mangrovimonas aestuarii, assembly GCF_028767185.1. Classification (GTDB taxonomy): domain Bacteria; phylum Bacteroidota; class Bacteroidia; order Flavobacteriales; family Flavobacteriaceae; genus Mangrovimonas_B; species Mangrovimonas_B aestuarii. Next base: position 290,279 of record NZ_JARACK010000003.1, on the reverse strand, counting down.
CGCTTAATGGCATCTACGTATTCTTGTTCTTCCTTTGCAGGGTTGGTATCGTCAAACCTTAAGTTTACCGGCGCATTGTATCGCTCTCCCAATCCGAAACTGATACCTATTGCCTTGGTATGCCCAATATGCAGGTAACCGTTAGGTTCTGGTGGAAAACGAAAACGCAGTTTATCGGTAGGTAACCCTTCCCTTAAATCCTCTTCTACAATATGCTCTAAAAAGTTCAGTGATCTTTCGCTCATATACTATTCAAAATAAGGCTACAAATTTAAAGGAAATAACGATAAGAACAGAGAATAATCTATATTTGGAAAAAATAATGTTATGGGAGTTATTAAAGTTGAAAACATACGTGTTTACGCCCATCATGGTTGCTTAAAAGAAGAAACAGCCATAGGATGCGATTACCGTGTTGACCTTGAAGTTAGAGCCGATTTGAACAAGTCTTCAAATAGTGATAATCTCAACGATACGGTAGACTATGTTTTTCTTAACCGTATTGTTAAGGAAGAGATGTCTGTTCCGTCCAAACTTTTGGAACACGTGGCTCAACGCATATTGAACAGAATTTTTGATGAAGCAGAAAAAGTGAAGAAGGTTAGCGTAAGTGTCAGTAAATTAAATCCTCCCATTGGTGGCGATGTGGCAATGGTAACCATAAAATTAACCGACCGCAGAAAAAATAGAAACTAACTTGTGGTAAAAACTATATTTTTTATACATTTGTCGCACGCTATGTAAGGCGTCGTGGCCGAGTGGCTAGGCATAGGTCTGCAAAACCTCGTACAGCGGTTCGAATCCGCTCGACGCCTCAAAAAAACCTCCAAGTATTTACTTGGAGGTTTTTTCTTTTTCTGATGCATAATGAAAATTATATAACAAAAAAGCCATGACCATTGTCATGGCTTTTTCTATTATTTAAAAATTACTAAGGTTCTTTAATCGGGCTGATCTTTTCAATCTTTTCCTTTAGCAATTCCTTTTCTTTAGGGAAGAATCCTTGCATAAGAAGTAATACGCCAAACCCAAGAATAACCAGAGCTACTATCTTTTTTGTTTTAAAAATAAGCCGTGGTGTGAGTTTGTTTCGTAAGGTTTTGGCAACAAGTATTTTAAAAATATCTATGATAAAATAGGTTGCCAGAATAGTTCCTAAAAACACATAAATTTCATTTTGTGTTTCTGTTAGGGAATTAGCCAATACAATAAACCCAACCCAACCCAATAATACGCCTATGTTAATAAAGTTGAGTAAAAATCCTTTAATAAAAAGTTTTCCATAATTACGCTGAATTTCCACTTTGTGATACTCCCTAACAATCGATCTAAAGGATTTTGAGGTTTTAACAAACGTAATAATACCGTAAGCAACCAATAGAATTCCACCCAAAATGACAAAATTAGGATCGTCTTCAATTTTTTCTACTAGTTTATTGGTACTGTAAAACGCTACAATGATGAAGAAGATATCTGCTAGAATAACACCACTATCAAAGGTTAGAGCACTTCTAAAGCCTTTTGTAGCACTTGTTTCCAGTAATACAAAAAAAACAGGCCCTATTGTAAAAGCCAAAATAATCCCGAATGGTATAGCCTTTAAGATTACTTCATACATAGTTTATGGACATTTTCACAAAAATATGAATTGTGGAATTATTCTTCCACCTTTTCAACACGTCCTCCTAGAACTTTATCTTCGGAAATGGTTTTAGGGTTACCATAGATATAAACATCTCCTCCTGCCCTTACCTTGGCCTTCACATCATTTGAAGCATTAACATAAGCCTTACCACCCGCATTAACCGTTACTTCAACATCTTCAGATTTAAGTGCTTTGGCTTCTAACTCGCCTCCTGTATAAATCTGAACCTGTTGTTTTTTAGTGGTTCCGCTTACTTCAACTTTACCTCCGGTTGCTGAATTTACCAGAACATAACTAACATCAACATTTACTTTTATTTCCCCACCTTCCTGAGCTCTTAAATCAATTTCAAATTGCTTGATGGTATCCTGAGATCCTACAATGGCACCTTCATTTACATCAATGATATCAATTTTTGTATAATACAAAGTCACCTGGGTATTTTCACCTTTAAACTTGTCATCAATTTTCATACGGATTTTCAGTTTTCCGTTCTTGTTGACAACTACTACATCTTCAGCATTTTCACCCACAATCTTGATTTTGTTCTCAGTTGATTGTATAAGTTCTACTTCAAGAAGATCGAAGACCTTTAGTTCACTAAACTCACCTATTGTTTTTTCTATAGTGTTTTGGGATATTCCTAAACTGCTTACTAACAAGGCTACAATAGCAATAGCTTTTTTCATATTATAAAATATTATTTAAGATAATTAACTACTAAATATAGCTCGATACAATTCTGTTTTAAAAAATCCAGAACTACTCGATGTGACAATTAGACTAAAAAACATTAATCTTCGTTTTTTCCTATCAAGTGGAAATCAAGGTGTTTTTTTACCAAATCGGTTTCCTTAACTTTTACAACCACTTCGTCTCCCAACTGGTAAATATTATGGGTTGTTTTTCCTACCAATGCATATTGGGCTTCATCAAAGAAATACACATCATCATTGATATCGCGGATACGTACCATTCCTTCACATTTATTATCAATGATTTCCACATAAATTCCCCAATCGGTTACTCCAGAAATCACACCTACAAATTCTTCATCCTGATGATCTTGCATAAACTTTATCTGCATGTATTTAATGGAATCCCTTTCGGCTTTCGTGGCCAAAGTTTCCATATTGCTAGAATGGTTGCATTTCTCTTCATAAACAACTTCATTAACCGACTGCCCATTGTCTAGATAATGTTGTAACAAGCGGTGTGCCATAACATCTGGATAACGACGGATAGGAGATGTAAAATGGCTGTAATAATCAAAAGCCAATCCATAATGTCCAATATTATGAGTCGTATACTCAGCTTTGCTCATACTGCGAATGGTCAAGGTATCCACAAGGTTCTGTTCCTTTTTACCAACCACGTCACTTAAAAGATTGTTTAAAGAGGCCGTAGTGCTCTTTTTGTCCTTAAAGTTGAGTTTGTACCCAAACTTAGAAACAACACCCTGTAAAGCCGCTAATTTAGTTTCATCAGGTTCATCGTGCACACGATACACAAATGTCTTTTTTGGCTTTTGTTTACCAATAAACTCGGCAACCTTTTTATTGGCCAATAGCATAAACTCTTCAATGAGCTTATTAGCATCTTTACTGGTTTTAAAGAAAACACCTATTGGATTATTGTCTTTATCGAGATTAAATTTCACCTCTACCTTATCGAATGAAATAGCACCGTGTTTCATACGTTTTACACGCATTAATTTAGCCAATTCATCCAATTTTAGAATGGCAAACGCTATGTTAAGATCTGTGCTATAGCTAGTTCCGGTAAGCGATACCTCTTCTGGAATGGTAGTATCAATATTGTTGATAACCTCATTAATACCTTCAGAATTAGGTAGTTTTAATTCTGAATTGGACTCTATGATAGCTTGCGCTTCTTCATAAGCAAATCGTGCATCGCTATAAGTCACAGTACGTCCAAACCATTGGTCGGTAACTTCCGCTTTATCATTTAAATGAAAAACTGCAGAAAAGGTATATTTCTCTTCATGAGGACGTAACGAACAAGCTTGGTTAGATAGAATTTCAGGTAACATAGGTACCACACGATCTACCAAATACACAGAAGTAGCACGTTGATAAGCTTCTTCATCCAAAATTGTTCCTTCCTTAACGTAGTGCGATACATCTGCAATATGAATACCAATTTCGTAATGACCGTTATCCAAAACCCTAAATGACAAAGCATCATCAAAATCCTTAGCATCTTTAGGGTCGATAGTAAAGGTCAAAATGTCGCGCATATCACGACGTTTACTAATTTCGTCTGCAGTAATTGAGGTATCTATTTTATTGGCATACTCTTCAACTTCATAAGGAAACTCATAAGGCAACCCGTATTCGGCTAAAATCGCGTGGATTTCAGTATTGTGATCACCAGGTTTACCAAGCACCTTAAGTACTCTACCGTAAGGAGAATCGGCATTCTCAGGCCAATCTTCAAGACGTACCAGCACCTTATCACCATCTTCGGCATCGTGTATTTTACTAATAGGGACAAAAATGTCTTTATACATTTTATTACTATCAGCAACTACAAAAGCGTAGTTTTTATGTACTTGAATTACACCTACATATTCGTTTTTGGAACGCTCTAAAACTTGAGTAATTTCACCTTCTATCCTACCACGCTTAGGACGTTTGTAAACATAGAGTTCAACTTTATCACCATTAAGAGCTCTATTAACATTGTTTGAAGCAATATAAACATCCTCTTCAAAAGCATCACATATTACATAACCAGAGCCTTTAGCAGTAAGATCAAGAGTACCAGTGTAATATTCTGTAGTTACAACAGCTTTGAACTTTCCTCTTTCTACTTCTTCTATCTGTCCTTTAGCCTTTAACTGGTGAAGTTTCTTAATTATCTGATTTCTGCTACTGGCATCGTTTACTCCAATTTTAGCAGCTATCTGTTTATAGTTAAAGGTTTTATTACGTTCCTTCTTAAGGATACTGAAAATCGTATTGGTAAGATTAGGAATCTTATTCGATTTGCTTTTTCTCTTCTTTCTTCCCATTCTGTTTAATCTGACATAACAAAGCTACAGTAATAATATCAATACTTATGAATAATACCTTTTAATTGAATTTTAAATTTTCAAATATTAACGTTATTCACAGTATACACTATTAGTAAATTTCTTTTTATTTTTTTTAAAACTTAAATGTATGTTATTATAGTCTGTTAATAACTGGTATAACTTTTTTGAAGTTTATTTTGAATTTACATTTTTTACGAGCCATTACAAGGTAATTAACAATTAAAAATTCGTTAACTTCTTATTTTTTAAGGAGAATGTAAATGTTATTAACAACCGTTGATAGGTAATGTTGACAATGAAATTTTAATAAAATATTTAAAAATCGTTGTTTATTTCGTTCGATTTTGACCTTGATAAGATGACCAAAAAAAGTGGAGTTATTTTTTTGTTAAATGAATTTACTTCTGCTTTGTAAAAAAATATGGATTCTGAAAATTTAAGTTTTAGAAAATGATAAATAGATATTAACAGTTTATTAATATAGTTTTCACAACCCAAATAGTGGGGCATATTTATTAACTTTACAACCTAATTTCAACACAATTAAAATATGACTATTTCAATAGGAAACGACCACGCTGGAACCGAGTATAAATTTGAGGTTATCAAGCACTTGGAGAGTAAAGGTTTTACTGTAAATAACTACGGTACAGATAGTAATGACAGTGTGGATTATCCAGATTTTGTACATCCAGTTGCCGCCGATGTTGAAAATAAGAAAGCCGATTTTGGTATTATAATATGCGGTAGCGGAAACGGTGCCAATATGACAGCCAATAAACATCAAGGTGTACGTTCTGCATTATGTTGGAACAAAGAGATTGTGGCTTTATCAAGACAGCATAACGATGCTAACGTATTGAGTATTCCAGCTCGTTTTACTGCTTTGCCACAAGCTTTGGAAATGGTGGACACTTTTTTAAACACAGCATTTGAAGGAGGACGCCACTCTAATAGAGTTGAGAAGATTCCGGTAAGCTGTTAATAACTGTGTCTCGGCATCACGATCATACACATCATCAACATGGCGACCTTAAGGGTCGCCGTTTGTTAATTTCCATTCTATTAAATATGGCGATTACCCTAGCCCAAGTTGTGGGAGGTCTTATTTCGGGTAGTCTCGCGTTATTAAGTGATGCGCTTCATAACTTTACGGATGTTATATCTTTAATAATAAGCTATATTGCGTCTGTTCTTTCCAAACAAAAAGCATCTATCCAAAAAACATTCGGTTATAAACGAGCAGAAATTCTTGCTGCTTTTGTTAACGCCTCTACACTTGTTATTATTGCTATAATTCTAATTATTGAAGCTGTTAAGCGGTTTCATTCACCAGAACCTATTGAGTCTAATTTGGTTATATGGTTGTCGCTATTAGGAATTATAGCGAATGGAATAAGTGTGTTTTTGCTTTACAAAGAGTCTGAGAACAATATCAACATACGTTCAGCCTATGTCCATTTGTTGACAGATATGATGGCAAGCGTTGCAGTGTTAATAGGTGGTTTGCTTATGAAATTTTACCAAATGTATTGGGTAGATAGTTTATTAACATTGTTAATTGCAATCTATTTGATTTGGGTTGGATTCGATCTTCTAAAGCAATCTACAAGAATGTTGATGTTGTTTACACCCTCTCATATTAATGTTAAGGATGTTGCCCGTGAAGTACATACTATAAACAAGGTCAAAAAACTTCATCATATTCATATTTGGTGTTTAAATGATGAGGAACTTCATTTAGAAGCACATTTGGATTTTACAGAGAATATCACTTTATCAGAATTCAATGAAATCCTTGTAAAAGTTGAAGAATTGCTTCATGAAAAATTTAATATTAATCATATAAACATTCAACCTGAGTTTGAAAAGGATGAAGATTCAAAAGATTTTATAGTTCAGGATTAGTATATAAATGGCATTAGATATTCACATAAAACCTTTTAACGAGTTAAATACTTCGGAGTTATACGATTTACTTCAATTGCGCTCTGAGGTTTTTGTTGTTGAACAGGATTGTGTGTATCAAGATGTAGATGGTAAAGATCAAAAGGCACTGCACATTTTAGGTTATAAAAACAGAAATTTGGTATCGTACACACGTATTTTTAGTTCTGGTGATTATTTTGAACAAGCTAGTATAGGAAGAGTTGTTGTCAAGGAAAGAGAAAGGAAATACGGTTATGGCTATGAGATTATGAAAGCTTCCATAAAGGCGGTAGAAAATTATTTTAATACAACTCAAATTACTATTTCTGCACAGTGTTATTTAAAGACTTTTTATAACAATTTAGGGTTTAAGGAAGTTGGTGAATCTTATTTGGAAGATGGTATTCCACATATAAGAATGGTTAAATTCTAGCTTTTCTCCCCAACATAAGTAATGTGTATTTCAACCCTTCGATCGAACTTAGGATCACCTCCCAAAGGAAATTTTCTACGCATCCCAACATATTTCATACGACGTTCGCTCACACCTTTTTTAGCCAAATAATCGTATATATACTTGGCTCTGGCAACCGATAGATTTCTCTTTTTTGTCTTACGATCTACAGCATCCCTAGAGTTTTGTGTACAGCACACATGGCCTTCAATAGTGAAGTATACATTATCCCGTTCAACAAGGATATCAGCGATTTTAGCTAGTGTTTTTTTAGATTCTGGAGTAAGGTAACTATAACCCGTTTTAAACAATAGATTATCGAAAACAATTTTGTCACCTGCCTTAAGATTGCCTTTTAATTGATCGGTTGGACTCTTTTTGGCTTTTTCTTTTACTGGTTCTGGTTGGGGTTCAGGCTTTGGTTTTACAATAATTTCAACTTTTCTGTTAAGACCTCTTATTTTAGATACATTATTTTCCTTAACTATTTTAAGTAGAATCTCTCCTTTACCATTTACATTGGTAATAACGGATTCGTCAAATTCGCTATTAGCAAAAAGGGTTTTTATAGCATCGGCCCTATTTTGAGAAAGTACCATATTATAGTTTTCGGTACCTCTATCGTCACAAAAACCGTAGATGGATATTTTTTCAATATCCAAAGTGTCTATTGTCGACATGAATAACAAAAGTCTACTTTCCTCTGTTGGAGGGACTTCATACTTATCGGTATCAAAATAAACAACGTGTGTTAACTCGTTCTGTGCGAATGAAATATGACAAAAAAATAATAGAATTATTAAATTTAATCTCATTTTCAAAAAAATATAGTAGTTAAAGATATGTTTTTTTAAATTTTTATAAAAATGAAGCCACTCAAATTTGAGTGGCTTAATGTTTTTATTTACCGTTTATTAAATGGTTCTACACTTTATCAATTTCTGAGGTAACTGTTGTATTTTGATTGTTTGGAGAGGATTTCGGTAGCTTTTTTTATTTCCGGATTATGGGTTAAATAATAATCATATAGTCCTTCACGATATACATATCGTTTCACTATTTCATCTGTTAACTCATTTGTTATCTGTTCTTTATTTTTGTCAATTCCCTTGGTTTTGTATTGATTTAAACTGTTTATAAGCGTATTGTAATCTTTATCTATAATATCATCCAAATCTTCTTTTTTTGCATTTTCAAAGGCTTTAACCAAAGCTTTTTCGGTATCTGTTTCAAAGCTGAAATCACTTTTATCAACAAACGATTTAAAGGCATTAAAATCGGCATCGGTTAGTTTAAAATTAGTAATATCTATCGATGGATGTTGATAATAATAATTGGTAGCGAAATCGAAAATAAGATTGTCGTTTATAATGGCATTGGTAATGGCTGAGTTTTTTGTGACTTCCATAGCTTCATCTGGAAAAATTCCACCGCCATCAAATACCTTTCTACCGTTCTTGGTTTTAAATTCGTTATAGTCTTCTTTGGCTATTTTAACGGCTTCTCCGTTATCATCTCTGTGCCAATAATCCAAAGCTTGAATACAACGTCCAGAAGGAGTATAATAGCGTGAAATGGTCACTTTTAATTGTGTACCATAAGTTAATTTTTTAGGGCGTTGTACCAATCCTTTTCCATAGCTTTGTGATCCCACAATTACGGCACGGTCTAAGTCTTGTAAAGACCCAGAAACAATTTCACTGGCAGAGGCACTCATACCATTAATGAGCACTACTAACGGGATTTCTGTATCAATTGGATCTTTTTGAGTATAATAAGTTCTGTTGAACTTTTTAACTTTCGATTTTGTTGTTACTACCAATTGTCCTTTTGGGATGAATAAGTTAACTACGTTCACTGCTTCGTGCAATAATCCACCAGGATTACTTCTAAGATCTAGTATTATGCGTTCTGCACCCTGAGCTTTTAAATCCCTAAGGGCATAACTGGTTTGGGATGACGCTTTATTGTTAAACTGAGTTAGTACGATATATCCAGTTTTATTATCTACCATTTTAAAATAAGGAACAGCATTAATTTCCACTGAAGCACGTTCTATTGTAGCAGCAAGTGTTTTGCCTTGACGTTTATAGGTTACTTCAACCTTAGTTCCCGGCGATCCTTTAAGTAATTCACCTGCATCGTCCTTATAGCTTTCTACAAGGGTATTGCCCACTTTGATGATTTCATCTCCAGCTTTAATACCGGCTTTATCTGCCGGATAATCCTTATAAGGTTCTACAATAACCAATTTATCCTTCATGGTTCTTACCTTGGCACCTATCCCTATGTAGTCTCCGGTATTGTTTATTCTGGCTGCTTCAACATCCTGCTCATTCATGTAACGTGTATAAGGGTCTAAGTCATCCAACATACCTTTTATGGCAGTATCCATAAGTTCGGCCGGGTTGGTTTCATCAACATAATTCATATTGAGCTCCTTGAATAAGGTTGTGAAAATCTCTATTTGTTTGGCTATTTCAAAGAAGTCACTCTGAAAGGCCGATCCCGTAATAAAAATGGTCAATGCCGTTATGGGAATTAGTATTTTTTTACGCAGTAATTTTTTCATTATTGTAGGGCTTTATTCCTCTGAAATTTTATTTGAAAACTTGCTAAACAAGCGTTTCATTTTGTGATTCAAGCTCTTAAAATCGGGCTCATCTTTGCTAATGTACAAAATCATAAACGCATAAGATGTTGGCATGTTGTTAAAAAACTCTGGCTTATTGAGTCTGTAGGCCTCACGCATCAAACGTTTAATTCTGTTTCTATCCACAGCCTTTTTAAATTGTCGTTTACTAACAGAAACAGCTGTTTTTGCCTTTATATTGTCTTCATCAAAAGAGGTGGGCATATATACCAAACGCAATGGATAGGCCGATACAGATTTTCCCTCTTTAAACATTTTACCAATGAGTTTTTCGCTTTTAAGTTTCTCGTTTTTTCTAAAAGTATGGGACATTATATTATTTCTGAAGACCTATGAAGATTATTTGTTCTAAGTTAAAAGGAGTCATCCTTGTTTGTTTTTAAGTAATTCCCGTAATGCGCTTACTTCTAAGCTAAGTCCCACTTTATATTCATGGGGAAAATCAAACCGCTTATGTTCAGGCGGAAGCTTGCTTAAAAAACTTTTGGCTTTTTCCGCGATTGTCATTGTTGGTTGTTTGCTTATGGTACGTTTACCGTTTTGCATAACAACATGTAACAAAGGCAGTGCATTTACAGGCTTCAAAGATATGGATTTATGAGGTTCAAACGGATGTGTCATTCTGGTAGGAGCTTCTAAATTATCTAAAGTTATAACATCGGCGGAATATTGTCCTTGCGAATTAACATAACGGAATACTTGTTTGCTTCCAGGAAAATTCATTTTCTTGAGGTTTTCAGAAATTTTTATTCTTGGTTCATCATCAAAACTGCAAAGTTTAAAAACACCATCTAAGGCAGCATTGTCACGACCTACAACTAGATTGGTTCCTATTCCGTATATATCGATAACAGCTTGTTGTTCCTTTAAACTTCTAATAACATTTTCATCCAACTGATTGGAAGCTGCAATCTTTACATAGTGTAAATTCGCATTGTCCAGTAATTGTCTGGTTTTATTGGATAGGTAATTTAAATCACCGCTATCGAGACGGATAGCAACCAATTGATGCCCTTTTTCCTCTAACTCTTTAGCAACCAAAATGGCATTTGGTATTCCGCTGTCTAAAGTATTGTATGTATCGACCAATAGAATACAATTTTCAGGATAGGTTTCCGCATAGGCTCTAAAGGCTTTTAGTTCATCACCGTAACTCTGAACAAAGGCATGCGACATGGTTCCTGAAATAGGAATATTAAAAGTTTTTCCAGCTATGACGTTTGATGTAGAGTTAAAACCACCTACAATAGATGCTCTTGAAGCCATTAAACCTGCATAGCTTTGTGCGCGTCGTAAACCAAATTCGGAAAGAATAGCCTCTGACCCTGCAACATACCGCATTCTACTTGCTTTTGTAGCTATAAGCGATTGAAAATTTAGGGTGTTTAAAAGATAAGTTTCCACGATTTGGCATTCTAAAATAGTTCCAGAAACGGAAACAATGGGTGCAAAAGGAAACACAACATTTCCTTCCTCAACACTTTTTAGTTGACCGCTAAACTTAAAATCCTTTAAAAAGTTCAAGTATTCTGTTTTAAAGCCTTGTTCTTTTAGATAGTTCAGATCTTCTTCAGAAAAATGAAGTTGTTCCAGCCAATCCAATACAATCTCCAATCCACAGAAAATAACATATCCACCATTAAAAGGCGATTTTCTGAAGAAGTAATCGAAAGTAGCTGTGGTATTATGTCGATTGTGCATGAAATAGGATTGCCCCATAGAGAGTTGGTACAAATCCGTATATAAAGCCGTATTGAAATTCATGGCACAGTTATCAACGAAAAGACGCATATCCAAACTTGGATATGCGTCTTAAAATTAAGCATAAAAAAGATATAATGCTATTTATAACTCATTGTTATCTCTGTTTACATCGGCCATCAGTCCTTTAGGGTCTATGGTAATTGATTTAATAGCAGTTTTAGGTTTTTCTATATTGAAGGTATATTTAGGATATGCCCAAGCCCAGTCCTTTAATATAGTTCTTGCAGAAGTGCTAGGTTTTTCGCCATACATCATGCGTAAAGGAATATAGAAAATCTCGCTACTACCATCTGTATAAACTACTTCTAAATCTATAGGCATTGGCATTAAACCAATGCGTTCCAGTGTAACATTAGTTATGTTGTTATTTTCTTCAACAGAAGTAATACCATAGTCAATAGTGTTTGTAGTTTTTGTCCAGTCTGTAAGGTACCAATCCAATTCTAAACCGGATACTTTTTCAGCACAACGAATAAAATCGTTAGGCGTTGGGTGTTTAAACGCCCAATCTTCAAAGTATCTTTTAAGGGTTTGTTTAAGGTTGTCCTCTCCTATTACATATCCCAATTGTGATAAGAATACTTCACCTTTACTGTATGCCGAAATACCGTAAACCAAGTTATAGGCATAACGATCGGCATGCGTTGTTAACGGTTGTTGTTTACCTGACTTTGCCAGGTAATTATATCCTTGATAAGCTGCTTGCGTTGGATTTTGCTTGTTTTCTTTCATGATGTCGTTCATGGCCCAATCACTAATATAGCTTGTAAAGCCTTCGTCCATCCATTCGTGTTTACTTTCATTGGTTGCTAATAGGAATTGGAACCAAGTGTGTGCCAGTTCGTGTGCTGTAACACCAATAAGGCTACCTAGTTTACGTTCACCAGTGATTAGGGTACACATAGCGTATTCCATACCACCATCACCTCCTTGGATAACTGAATATTGTTGGTATGGATATTTGCCTATGTTTTTACTATAATACTGCATCATTTCAACTGTTTTAGGCTGAAGTGCTTTCCAGTTATCCTTTAATTCTGGTTTGTTTTTGTATAAAAAGTGAAGTGTTGGACCGCCAGGAACCTGTGCTGTATCGTGAGCAAAATCAGGATCGGCTGCCCAGGTGAAATCATGTACATTTGGAGCAACAAAATGCCAAGTTAACTTATCTCCTTTTGGTTTAGCTATTTTACCTGTTTCGTAACCATGGCCAATTTCATTAGGGTTTTGTAAGTAGCCCGTACCTCCCACTACATAATCTTTATCGATGGTAAGTTTTACATCGAAATTACCCCAAACACCATGGAATTCACGTCCAATATACGGATCGGCATGCCAGCCTTCAAAATCGTATTCAGCAAGTTTAGGATACCATTGTGTCATTGATAAGGCCACACCTTCTGCATTATTTCTTCCCGAACGACGAATTTGCAAAGGTACTTGGGCATTGAAATTCATGTCGAAAGTTACCTTCTCACCAGGTTGAATAGGTTTATCTAGTTTAACTTCTAAAATTGTTCCAATGGTTTTGTATGAAATACTTTTACCATTTTGTTTGAGGTCATTTACTTTTATATAACCAATTTCATTAGGCTTTAATGAAGCAATCCTGCTTTTACCATTGGCCATCATTCTATCGTCTGGATCGGCAATACTCTGTAAACGGGCATCCATTTCGCTGCCTGGCTGAAACGCGTTTAAGAAAAGGTGGTAGTACACCTTATTCAAAACGTCTGGAGAATTGTTGGTATAAACAAGGTGTTGCTTACCGTTGTATTGATAAGTTTCAACATTCATGTCAATTTCCATTTGGTAGTCAACATGCTGTTGCCAATATCCACAAGGTTCTGATGTATTTACGAGCTTAACCTCAGGGGCTTGGGCTACAGCATCTGTCTGTGCAGTTTGTTTAGCAGTACTACAGGACATCACTAAACCGATGCTTAGTAGTGGGAAAATTAGCTTTTTCATCTGTTAATTTTTATTTCTTTTTTTGAGGGAATTGAAAATTAACATGCTTGATGTTAGTCTTTTTCAAACCTCCTTAAACAAAAAACCCCATCTAGGTATAGATGAGGCTTAATATATGGTATTAATGATTATTTCATTTGTGATGCCATGATCAATGCGTTGTAAGCATTAACCATTTTACCAGACTTTACAAGGTCACCAAAAGGCTGAACATTGCTTGCATCTCCTCCAACTATTACATCTTGGTGAACAGCTAAACCAGAATCCATTAGGATTTGTTTTACCTGAGCAGCAGATAATTTAGGGAAGTATGTACGAATTAAAGCCGCAACACCAGCAACTGCTGGAGCAGCCATAGAGGTACCTCCTTTAGTATCGTATTCGTTTTCTGGAGTAGTTGAATAAATACTTGCACCAGGAGCAAATACATCTACGTTGATTTTTCCATAGTTAGAGAATCCTGCAACCATTTCCTTACCGTATTTAGGAGCAAGTGCACCAACAGTAATGAAAGTTTCAGAAACCTCAGCTCCGTTGTTTACCTGGTCGTTAGGGTAACACGCTTTTTTGTCAAGGTCGTCTCCTTCATTACCAGCTGCATTTACGAACAAAACATCGTGTTCACCAGCATAGGTAATGGCATCTCTTACCCAATCACTATGGGTAGAGTAATATTTTCCAAAACTACCGTTAATGATTTTAGCACCGTTGTCTACCGCATAACGAATAGCCAAGGCAATATCTTTATCATACTCATCTCCGTTTGGTACAGCACGAACTGACATAATTTTAACATGGTTGGCAACACCATCGGCACCTAGACCATTTCCTCGCTCTGCAGCAATAATACCTGCAACGTGAGTTCCGTGGCTTTCTCCTTTTTCGGTTGGCATTACATTTCCGTTACCATAACCAACATCTGTAAGATCGTTTACATTGTCACCAGTTTTTCTTCCGTTGAAATCCTTGTTAATATTATAATTAAGTTTGTCGGAGAAATACTCAAGCCCACCTTTAAGGTCTTTTTTGGCATCAGAAATATTATCAAAACCAAAACCGTATATCTGTGAAATAACGGCTATAGATTGCTGTAATTCTGCGTCTTCTGTAGTTATACCAGCTATGTCTTCTTTTGTATAGTTTTCTTTACCTAAGTGTTCTGAAACTTTAGCATCGGCTTGGATAAGAGCTTGGTAAATTTGCTCATATTGCATTTTTCTTGCGGTTGTTTCCTGAATTTCTTTTTCATATTCTGCTTTAGCTTCTTCATAAGCAGGATGACTTGTGTCTCCACTGGCAACAATACGAACATACTCCAATTGCTCATCATATCCGTCACCTAAGAAGTTCCATCCGTGGATATCGTCAACAAACCCATTTTTATCATCGTCAATTCCGTTGTTAGGAATTTCATCTTCGTTTGTCCATAAAACATCATTAAGGTCTTCGTGTTCAATATCAATACCAGAATCGATTACCGCAACAATAACATCAGATTTTGGAGCGTCAAGATTGTTTATTATTTCAGCATAAGCCTTTTCTACACTCATTCCTGGAATAGTATCTATCACCAAGTCTAGGTGTCCCCATTTATGTTGTTCTGTTTCTGTGATTTCAGCTTTTTTAACTTGAACACTATCAACATTGCCTATTGGTGTGGAATCGATTTTTACACTACCACATCCTGTTAAAATAGCCGCTGCTACTGCAGTAAGAGCGATTGGTTTTATTAGTTTCATTGTTATTAGTTTGTATTTAGTATTAATTGTTTAAATAAAAATATCATTACAGGTGTAAACATTTTTCAACCTTACACCTCTGTCTGTATGTTCAACTGTTATAATCTGGTTGTGTGCATCATGTTCTAAAAACAGATAAAACTCTTGGTCGGCAGCCATGTTCAAGAACGCTTCTTTTTCATCTAACGTCAATAAAGGTCTTGTGTCATAACCCATTACATAAGGTAGCGGCAAGTGGCCAGCTGTAGGTAATAAATCGGCCATAAACGCAATGGTTTTACCTTTATAGTTGATTAAAGGAATCATTTGCTTGTCTGTATGGCCATCGGCAAAGAAAATATCGAAGCCAAGTTCAGAATCTTTCAGAATCTTTTCTTTAGGAAGGGAAGTAAACATTAATTGACCGCTTTCCTCCATAGGCAAAATGTTTTCCTTTAAAAAAGATGCTTTTTCGCGACGGTTGGGTTTTGTAGCCCATTCCCAATGGTCTTTATTACTCCAAAAGTGAGCGTTTTTAAATGCCGGTTCGTAGCCAGTACGGTCTTTATTCCATTGTACACTTCCGCCGCAATGATCAAAATGAAGATGGGTCATGAATACATCTGTGATATCATCTCGGTGAAATCCGTGTTTTTTCAATGATTTGTCGATACTATCATCTCCCCATAAATGGTAATACCCAAAAAACTTATCACTCTGCTTGTCTCCCATACCTGTATCAATTAATACAAGACGATTCCCTTTTTCAATCAATAAGCATCGAGCGGCAATATCTATCATGTTATTTTGATCGGCAGGATTAGTTTTTTGCCAAAGGGTTTTAGGTACTACGCCAAACATGGCACCGCCATCAAGCCTAAAATTTCCGGCCTCAACAGGATATAAGTTCATAAAGGAGACAATAAGTTTTTAATACGCTGCAAATTAACAAAAGCAGCTAAAAATATATTATTAAAGCTAATTTTATTAGATGTATTTTAACATTTTTATATTTTTAAACGGATTTAAACAACCACAATATGTTAGAACTTGCGGGAATAGTTATTTTGGGGATCTTGGCGCAATGGGTAGCATGGCGCCTTAAACTGCCTGCCATTTTGCCCCTTATATTAATTGGGTTGGCCGTGGGCCCCATATCAACCCTATTTACTGAAGATGGTCATAAGCTCATAGAGCCCATTTGGAATGGGACTAAAGGGTTGTTTCCCGGTAAGGGTCTTTACTACTTCGTATCCCTGGCTATTAGTATTATTCTGTTTGAAGGTGGGTTAACTCTTAAACGGGAGGAAATACGTAATGTTGGCCCCGATATTACAAAATTAATTACTTTAGGTTCTGTCATCACTTTTTTTGCAGGTGGGATTACGGCGCATTTTGTTTTTAACCTTAGCTGGGAGTTATCCTTTTTATTTGCTTCATTGATTATAGTAACAGGCCCAACTGTAATAACACCTATTCTAAGAAATATTCCATTAAAGAAAGACGTTTCTGCTGTTTTAAAATGGGAGGGAATCCTCATTGATCCAATTGGTGCTTTGGTAGCTGTATTGGTATTTGAATTCATTAGTGTTGGTGGGGGAAGTGGTTATACAAAAACCGCTTTAATCGAATTTGGTAAGATATTACTTTTCGGGGTAACCTTCGGATTCACTTTTGCCCATGCTTTGGCTTTTTTGATTAACAGAAATTATATACCTCACTATTTGTTAAATGTAGTTTCGTTGTCTGTAGTGCTTTTGGTTTTTGTTGAGTCTGATATTTTTGCTCATGAGTCTGGACTTTTATCGGTTGTTGTTATGGGAATGGTGCTTGGGAACAGTAAAGTTCAAAACCTCAAGGAACTACTTTATTTTAAGGAGTCTTTAAGTGTATTGCTTATTTCAATATTGTTTATCCTCTTGGCAGCCAATATGAATGTTGAGGATTTAATGTTGCTCTATAATTGGAATACAGCAATCCTTTTTGGTTTAATAATATTAGTAATTCGCCCATTGGCGGTATTTTTAAGTACTACTGGATCTAAGCTAAAGTTCAGGGAAAAACTGTTTATTAGTTGGGTGGGACCTCGAGGAATTGTGGCGGCAGGGATAGCTTCCCTATTTGGTAACACTTTAGTTTTACAGGGCGTTGAAGATGCTAAATATATTACACCTTTAGTGTTCATGATTGTATTAGGGACGGTGTTACTTAACGCAACAACGGCTAGATTATTTGCTAAATTAGTAGGTGTTTTCCTAACTAAAAGTGAGGGTATTTTAATTGTTGGGGCATCTAAGTTTTCAAGGTTAATTGGTCATTATCTGGATACGAACGGGCGTCGTGTTGTTCTTGTTGACAGCAACCAAACCAATATTCAAACGGCAGAAGAATTAGGGCTGGAAGCTATTTCTGCCGACATCTATTCCGATGCGATTTTTGATAACCTTGAACTTAGTGATGTGGGATATTTAATGGCAATGACAGGGAGTACAGATATTAATAAATATACCATTGAAAAGTTTGGAAAGCAATTTGGTGAAAACGGATCCTTTAGATTATTAACCCCAGATGAAATTACAGTTAATGGGCATCAGCCTAAGGAAGGTTTGTTTTCTCATACCGATGATTACGTATCGATTAGTGAAGTTACAAGAAGATACCCTGCTATACATGAAATCGACATTAAGAACAGAAAACACTTTGAAAGTCTAATCAAGATTACAGATGAGAATGACGACATCATTCCATTGTTTATAAAAGATCTTAACGGTGAACTAGAAATTATTCCATCGGACAATACTAATATAGACCAAATAAAGCAAGGTTTTCAGCTGGTGTATTTAGGAAAAGCTATTGATGTTGAAAGGGTGTAGGCTTAAAGTTGAACCATATTAAAATGATAATAAAACCGAAGCTAAAAACTTCGGTTTTTTTTATCTCGTTTTCAACCATCCCGTAATGCTCATGCGTTCAACAGAAACTGGTTTTACTTCATGCTCTAAAATCTGACTTTCAAAAATTACCACACGACCAGGAAAAGGATAAATAACCTTTTCATGTTCCATTTCGTTTTCGGTTGTATAAATTACTAGTTCACCGCCGTATTCAGGTTTCCAGTCTTCTTCGTTTAGGTAACACACAAAAGATAGTTTTCGCCTGTCATCGTTTTGAAACGTATCCAAATGACGTTTATAAAACGTTCCTTCAGGGTAAAGAGCATAATGAAACTCCTTGTGAAGAATTCCCATAAAACAGGTTTTGTTAAGATAATCTTTCATGCTATTGATCTTCTCAAAAAACAATTGTTCGGCAGGATTTGCCTCAACCTCATTAATCCATAGAATAAAGTCACCACGAATAGAACGCATAATGTTCTCATTGAAATGGTTTCCAATAGCCGCTTTTTTAAAGGCGTCCTCCTCAAATTTATTGAGTAGCGAATTTCGCAACAAAACCACCTCTTCAGCAGTAAAAAAATCCTCAACAATACTATATTGTTTATCGGATAAATCCGAAATAATTCCCTCGTAGAGCGGATTTTCGGTAAACTCCAAATGCTCAAAAATTGCATCCATAGCCTTTCAAATCAAAACCTATAATTAAGTGACAGATCGTAAAACGTTCAGGCCTTTCATTTTCAGCTTTGTATGCTGATTTAAAAAAGCCCGTAAATGTAATTTAAAATCCAATTGCTTTTACAAAATCAATACCTTTGCAGAAACTTTTTTTAATGCAGCACATTAGGATTACAAAACAGTTCTCTTTCGAAACGGGTCATGCACTTTATGGTTATGATGGAAAGTGTAAAAACGTACACGGTCATAGCTATAAGCTATCGGTTACGGTTATTGGTACACCCATTGACGATATGGCCCATGTTAAATTTGGGATGGTGATTGATTTTGGTGATTTAAAAAAGATTGTAAAGGAAGAGATAGTAGATGTGTTCGATCATGCAACCGTTTTCAATAAAAACACACCTCATATTGAATTAGCAAAAGAACTTCAGGATCGGGGACACAGTGTTATGTTGGTAGATTATCAGCCTACCAGCGAAATGATGGTAATCGATTTTGCTAAGAAAATCCAAGCACGCCTGCCTTACAACATAATATTACATTCACTTAAGCTTCAGGAAACAGACACCTCTTATGCTGAGTGGTATGCTAGCGATAATCAATAATGACCTAGTGAACATCTCTTATCATTAGCTATATTTACACCATGCATATCCCTAAAGGTAAAAAAGTATATTTCGCATCAGATAATCACTTAGGTGCTCCCACTCAAGAGGCTTCATTAAAACGTGAAAAACAGTTTGTGGCTTGGTTAGACATGATTAAGCAAGATGCCGAAGCTATATTCCTGTTGGGTGATTTGTTTGATTTTTGGTTTGAATATAAAACAGTAGTGCCAAAAGGGTTTACCAGAACACTAGGAAAGTTGGCTGAAATAAGCGATTCGGGAATTCCTGTTTATTTTTTCGTTGGAAACCACGACCTGTGGATGGACGATTACTTTGAAAAAGAATTGAATATTCCTGTATATCACAAACCCCATGAGTTTATCATTAACGACAAAACTTTTCTGATTGGTCATGGTGATGGTTTAGGGCCTGGCGATAAGGGCTATAAACGAATGAAAAAGGTTTTCATAAACCCGTTTTCAAAATGGTTGTTTAGATGGTTGCACCCCGATATTGGTGTGCGTTTGGCACAATATCTTTCTGTGAAAAACAAACTAATTTCAGGAGATGAAGACGTTACTTTTCTTGGAGAGGATAATGAATGGCTGGTTCAGTACTGTAAGCGTAAACTAGAACAAAAACACACCAACTATTTCGTGTTTGGACACAGGCATTTGCCAATGGAAATCGATTTAAAAAACCAATCAAAATATATTAATCTGGGTGACTGGATTAATTATTATACCTATGCTGTATTTGATGGTGAGACGATGACATTGGAGACTTATTCATAAATGCTATATGCTTTAGACGGTAGGCTTAGATTATTTAGGTATTTTTGGATCTATGATTTTATCACCGATTAGTTAATTCGATATTTTTTGTCGCACTTCAATGCATGCCTGACAAGCTGAAGTAGACTCACTTTTTTTTATAAAGATTGATTCGGTCGATTTGCTTTAGATTTCTGTATTTACTATTCCTTGTTAGCTATTCAAAAAGTCAACAATCAAAAACTTCGATTTTCAATCTAACTATTCTTCTTCATTTTCATGGCGTTCAAGATCCTTACTTAAATCCAATTGACGAAAGGTAGGTGAGGCCCAAGCGGTTGTTAGAACAGTTATTAGTGTCATGCTTCCACCAAAAACCACTGCGGTAACCGTACCCATTAGTTTTGCGGTAAGTCCGCTCTCAAATGCCCCCAATTCGTTAGATGATCCAACAAACATAGAGTTTACCGATGCTACGCGACCGCGCATATGGTCTGGAGTTTTCAGTTGTAAAATAGTTTGACGGATTACCATCGAAACCCCATCAGTCACCCCGCTAAAGAACAGAGCTAAAAGCGATACCCAGAATATTTTAGATAAACCGAAGACGATAATACATATACCGAACCCGAAAACCGCTGCTAACAGTTTTTTACCAGCATCCTTACTTACTGGAATATAAGCCGTAATCAACATCGTAATAAAGGCTCCTACTGCCGGTGCGGCACGAAGAATTCCAAAACCTTGAGAACCAACCTTTAAAATATCTTGCGCAAATACTGGTAATAGCGCTACAGCACCTCCAAATAATACGGCAATCATATCTAAAGTAAGGGCTCCAAAAACCGCTTTGGTATTGAATACGAACTTTAACCCTTCTTTTAAGCTTTTCATTACCGGTTCACCAATTTTAGGGTTTAAAATTGGCTTTTTAGGAATTCGTAACAGATTGACCAAGGCAATTAATGTAAACCCAAAAATAAGGCACATAGACCAGTGAACGCCTATCCAATGAATAGAGAATCCAGCTAGGGCAGGACCTAAAACAGCCGCCATCTGCCAGGTAGAACTGCTCCAGGTTGCCGCGTTGGGGTATATCTTTTTAGGAACTATTAAAGCAACTAACGAGAATACGGTAGGTCCAATAAATGATCGGACAAACCCTCCCAAAAACACCAAGAAGTAAATGCTGTAAAGAATTACGTTTTCAGACCAGCCGGCAATAATTCTTGGCCAGGTTAATAAAAACAAGCCGAGGCTAATAACCGAAAATGCAATAATACATTTAATCAATAGGTTGCGCTTTTCATTTTGATCGACAAAGTGACCTGCAAACAAAGCCATAGACACAGCTGGAATAACTTCCATCAATCCTATAACACCTAGGGAAAGCGGATCTTTAGTAATGCTATATACCTGCCATTCGATTACGATAAATTGCATGCTCCAGGCAAATACAAGTGCAAAGCGCACCAAAAGAAAAATGTTGAATTCTTTAAACCGGAGGGCGGCGTAGGGATCGTTTTGTTTCATACAACTGTAATGAATTCAGAGAACAAAAGTACGATAAGCAGTAAGCCTATAAAAGCAATACTCTTAAAATTAGTTAATGCTAAGGTTATTTAAAACATTATCTAATCCAAGGTTGAACAGTGTTCCTCTTATCAGATCTTCAACTTGATTGAGTTCTTTTTTATTAAGAGCTAAATCTACTTTTTTGCTGAGAGTTTTTAACAGGATAAACCTAGAATTAATATCCTGTTTACAACCTTGGCAAGGTTGGGTTTCCTTAGCTTAGAATATGTTAAGATGGAATTGTTTAATCTCTTTTGGGGTAAGATAAAAGCCCATGTCCCGAAACACAATCTGCACCCTCTCAGTTGAGGTTTTTTCGTATTTCCACTTAAAGGCTATTCCAAAGTTATTGTGATAGATTTTATGGATTTCATTTTGCATAGCTGTCGGTTTTGAAATCCAAATATAAAACTTATTTAAAATGAATCTAAATAAATAGGGTTAATTGTTGCAGTGTTGTTTTTAGTTGCTTGATTTATAATTGTTTATTTTAAATTCTACCCGTCTATTTTTTGTTCTTCCTTCTTCCGTTTTATTATTGGCTATTGGCTTTGAACTACCATAACCAATATACTTTATTTTGCTTGGTTCTATTCCTTTTTCGATCAAGTAATCGGCAATAGCTTTGGCTCGATTTGTTGATAGTTCTTGATTGTAGGCATCGGAACCTTTGTTGTCTGTATGGCCAAATATTTCCAATTGAAGGTTTTTATTTGCGCTAAGGTGGTTATACAAATTGTTAAGTTCTATTTCTGTGCCTTTCATTATTTGGGCTTTGTCAAACTCAAACTGTACATTTTTAAGAGTATATAATTCACCTTCTTGAAAATTTGAAACAGGTTTTTTTATCGACGTTTCTTTTGTTTCATTAATATTTTTCGGGGTTATTGAAACGTCGTCTATATAATAATAGGCTGCTTGTTTATAGCCGTTTTTTTCAAGCTTTTGGATTGATGTGCTATAGTTACTTTCAAAGTTTCCAATTATAAAATGTGTTTCAAATCCCTTCGCAACATAGGTGCAGCTTACTTTTATCCAATTAGATTTGTCATTAAAATAATGCTCGCTGAAAAAAGGTATAAAGGAAACATTATGGACTTTCTCAGAAATCCTTGAAGCGTTTATGGGCCTTTCAGAGGTTATATATTGAGGTTTATTCTCTGTGAAATAAATACCGAAATTTTTTATGGCAGTATTGGAGAGTTCAGCTAAACTAACATAAAAGGTAATTTCATAGTGAGTACCATTTTCTAATGTATCGGATAATGTTCCTTGAATGTATTCTCTGTAGTTATTTGGAGAGTAAGCATAAAATCCGGCATAACCGTTTCCTGATCTTGGAGATTGTTCTCCGTTAAAATTATCACTTCCAATTTCTTTGCTACAGGTGTTAAAATAATCTGAAGAACCTGATTGCGGTGTAGTCCAATTTTTAACGCCATGCTGAAAACTGCCTATCAGTTCAGGGCAGAATTTATGGTCCTCAAAACTGGGGTTAAGAACCAAATTTTGAGAGAAGAACAGTTGACAATAAAATAAAAACGAAACGGTTGTGATTTTGTTCATGCTTTGATAACGCACGACTTGTAAGAATATTATTTAATATCCTTAAGCTTGAGTTGCAAGCTCACACTCCCGTTCCAATGGTTTTCGTCAATCGAATACACAGCTTTAAAAGGGGCTTTGTTTTCTATTAGATTTACTTTTTCACCCAATCCAAAACCAATGCATACCAACGGGTTATTGTATTCTGGGGGTTGGGTAACCGTAATACGAAGGTGTTTATCGTCTTCGCCCACACATTTGCCATAACCGGTATCAATCAAATCGTCCGTCATAAAAACAGGAGACATATTCCCGGGGCCAAATGGTGCAAACTGCTTTAAAATACGATAGAATTTAGGCGTGATATCTTCAATATTTATTTCGGTATCAACAGTTATTTCTGGGGTAAGCAACTGCTCGTCAATGGTATTTTTTACAACCTCCTCAAATGCCTGTTTAAAGGCATCGTAATTTTCTGGAAGTAGGGTAAGGCCAGCCGCATATTTATGACCTCCAAACTGTTCGATGTGTTCGCTACAGGCTTCCAAAGCATTATAAACATCGAACCCCTTTACCGATCGTGCCGAAGCAGCTAATTTATCACCACTCTTGGTAAATACTAGAGTAGGGCGGTAGTAGGTTTCGGTAAGGCGCGAGGCCACAATTCCTATAACGCCTTTATGCCAGTTTTCGTTATAAACCACAGTAGTATAGCGCTCCTGTTCGTTGAGCTCTTCAATTTGTTCTAAAGCTTCAACAGTAATTTGTTGGTCGGCTTCACGGCGGTCTGAATTAAACGAATCTATATCCACCGCATAGCTCGCGGCCAAATTATAATCGGTTTCGGTGAGCAGGGTTACAGCGCGATTGGCATGTTCCATACGACCGGCAGCATTGATACGAGGAGCAATAATAAACACCACATCGGTAATGGTGAGTTTGTCCTTTTTGGTTTGCTCTATAATGGCTCGTATTCCCGGACGGGGATTACTGTTAATTACTTTTAACCCATGATAGGCCAATATTCTGTTTTCCCCCGTAATGGGAACAATATCGGCACCAATGGCTGTAGCAACCAAATCGAGGTAAGGTATAAGGGTTTCCACAGAATTCCCTCTTTGAGAAGCCAATGCCTGAATGAGTTTGAATCCTACACCACAACCACAAAGTTCATCAAAAGGATAGTTACAATCTTCCCGTTTTGGGTCAAGTACGGCTACCGCATCAGGAATGGTATCTCCCGGACGGTGGTGATCGCATATAATAAAATCAATGCCTTTTTCTTTGGCATAGGCTATTTTATCAATAGCCTTGATACCACAGTCCAATGCAACGATTAGTGTAAACTCATTGTCGTAAGCGAAATCAATTCCTTGATAAGAAATACCATAACCTTCAGCATAACGATCTGGAATATAGGATGCCACTTCATCCGAAAGTGTTTTAAGGTAGGTAGACATTAAAGATACCGAAGTAGTTCCGTCAACATCATAATCACCATAAACCAAGATACGTTCTCCTTTTTCTAAAGCCTGTTCAATTCGAGCCACGGCTTTATCCATATCCTTCATTAAAAACGGATCGTGGAGGTGATCCAAACTTGGTCTGAAAAAATCCCGTGCACTTTCAAAGTTATCTATGCCGCGTTGCATTAAAAGGGATGCAACCACAGAGGGTACCTGAAGGGTGTCTTGGAGATGTTTTACTTTTTCAGAATCGGGTTTTGGCTTTATGGTCCAACGCATGGAGGCTTTCTATGTTTTATGGGAATTAATTAACCCTTCGACGGCGCTTAGGTTGACATTTAAATTGTCAAGTCGGGTGTAGTCGAGACGAGTTTATTTGTTGTGAAAATGAACGTATGTGTTCACCATGGCAAACTTACTGAACATAACCATTACACCGCAATATTTTTCTATGGATAAGTTCACGGCTTTGTTGATTTTTTCCTCACTTAAATCCTTTCCGTAAAAATGGTAATCTACCGTAACGGTATGGTAGTATTTCGGGTGTTCTTCGGTAAGCTCTCCTTTTACAACTATTTTGAAGTTTTCCAATTCCACTTTCATTTTATTGAGAACGGAAACTACGTCCAATCCTGTACAACCCGCCAAAGATGAAAGCATCATTGCTTTAGGGCTTAGACCGCTATTGGTTCCGCCAAATTCCTCTCGGGTATCAATCATTACGCTGTGGCCGTTAGGGTTGTCCGATTCGAAAAGCATACCGCCTTTCCACTGTGTTGTTACTAAATGTTCCATATCGATATTTTTTTGTTTCTTGCTGTCTTAATTATCTTATAAAAATACCATTAAAAAAATAAAAACTATGCCATTAGTGAATCCTCTTTCGCCTGACCATGATGTTGAAACCAAAACCTTAGCAGAATTTTTCAACGAAACTTTGGGGTTTTGTCCCAATTCGGTGTTGACCATGCAGCACCGTCCAGCTATTAGTAAGGCGTTTATCAATTTGAATAAGGCCGTTATGGCAAACGAAGGACGAGTGACTTCTGCCCTAAAGCGCATGATTGCTTGGGTAAGCAGTAATGCTACCGGATGTCGCTATTGTCAGGCGCATGCTATTCGTGCAGCAGAACGATATGGTGCAGAACAGGAACAGTTGGACAACATTTGGGAGTACCGTACCCATCCCGCTTTTAGTGAAGCCGAACGTGCAGCACTCGATTTTTCACTTGCAGCCAGCCACGTGCCCAATGCGGTCGATGCCGAGATTAAGGAACGCTTGTACCAATATTGGAACGAAGGTGAAATTGTGGAGATGCTTGGTGTAATCTCATTATTTGGCTATTTAAACCGCTGGAACGATAGTATGGGAACTTCTATTGAAGATGGTGCTGTTGAAAGCGGTGAACAGTATCTTGGAAAACATGGGTGGAACAAAGGGAAGCATGTTTAGATATGAGATTTTAGATGATAGACGTTAGATCACTGCGCTGTTAGAAAATAGACTTTAGAAGTACTTTAAAAACGAGAACGCCCTTAGACGACCATGAAGCAATTTTCCTTTAACTGTTTGATGTTTTTTATCAGTGCTATTTCAATGGCTCAACAATTGAAAGTCTTAAATGAAAAAACAAAAGAGCCCATACCTTTTGCTACTATTGATTTTATGGATGGAACAGGGGTTAATGCAGATGAGAAAGGAGTTTTTGATCTTCCTTCCAGAACAATTGACTCTTTAAAAATATCTTGTATCGGTTATAAAAACAAAACCATTTCCTTTAAAGACTTAAGATTAGATTCTCCTGTATTTATGGAACAAGATATTACTGCTCTTGATGAGGTATTGATTAGAAAGAAATTGGTAAGGGTTTTGGCGCATAAAAATGGGAGCCAATTGAAAAGTATGCTTTCAAATACTTTTGTTCCTAAAGATTTTACATATAATGAGGTGTGTCTTACATATATTCCTTTTCCAGAGGGTGTGTCTTTAGAGAAGGAGATATTAATAAAAAAAATTCTGGTTAATACTACTGGCTTAGGCTCAAAAAAGCGACGTTATTATCCTTTTAGAGTTAATCTGTATGAGGTCAGTAAACAATATAATCCGCCTCGACTTAAGGATTCCCTAATGAAAGGAATTGTCAGCCGTCGGAAGGAGGGTCGTCCTTCGCTTGTAATTATTGATATAGCAAACGAAAACCTTAAACTAAATAAAAAAGGTATATATGTTTCGTTTGAAACTTTGTCTGAGGAATTTTATCCTAATGATACATTGTATAAGTTTAGTAAAAGAATGAAGTCGATTGAAGTTGATAATTATAACCGTTATGGGGCAGCGGTAAAAAATATCCCAATATCTATGGATACCACTAGTGTTTTCTCATTTACTTTAAAACAAAGTATATCAGATAAAGCAAGTGTAAATATTGATGAACATTGGAAAATGGAGAAAGAGTTTATTTATGACTTGACAATAGAAATTGAATATTAGTTTTGTGCAGGGATTAACTAGAGTAGATATAAATAGAAACTAATTACATGAAATATTAGAGTTGAAATTATTCAGGGTTTAAAATCAGAATAAACTCTAAAGTCCTAGGATAAAAACATTGTTTATCATTACAAGCTTGATACATTAATGAGCCCTTCCACTTTATTGGTGTAGTTAAGTTGGAGGCATTTATAAAGTCTAACTTAATAATCAATTCATTTGAGAATACCTTTAAAGGTTCTGGAATGTCCATCATTGAAAAATTGTGGGGCTCGGGAAACTGAATAAAAATCTCTTGAAAGGTATTTGTTCTTCCCATTTCCAAAACGGTAGGAATTACCCATTCCAAAACCTCCTTATTAGCTTGAATGTGGTATCCCTTGTCAATGATAAATTTGAGTTCAATCTGGTTATTTCCTTCTTCTAGTTTGAAATTGGTTTCATCTAAACGGACCCACTGGTTTTGAGCCACCGCAGAAATGCTTATAAAAAAGACTATGAAAAGTAGTTTAATGTTTTGAAAGGAGTTCATCAAGTTTAGATCTTAAGGAAACTAATTTGGCATCAAAGTTTTTGGAATCCAATAGGGATAGAAATTGGATGTTACCTTCGGGATCGATTAAGAGGTTTGATGCCAGCATAACTTCATCTCTAGCTAAATCGGGCAACACTCCCTCAGGAGCAAAACTTGCAGCTACAGTACCATCTTCATCCAATAGAACAGGGAACGAAAAATTAAAACGATCCTGTAATTTCTCTTTAACAAGCGATTGAGGTTCTTTAACGTCAATAATCAGGACTTTTACATTTTTATCCCTATACTCGTTGGCCAATTTTTCGAGATAAGGGGCTTCAGCATTACAAAAAGGGCACCAAGTTGTAGCAATATGGATAACTAAATACTGGCCTTGGTAGGATGCCATGTCAACAACGTTTCCGTTTAGGTCATTAAGGCTGAAATCTGGGGCAGGATTACCCGTATAAGTTGTTTCACTTTCTTGAGCCTGAAGTGACGCTATGAAGAAAAATATAATCCCAAAATAAACCAGTACCTGTTTCATAATTATTTGATTTACAACTATGTGTAACAAAGTTACAGTATTTTGTGTAAATGATTGTAAATCAGAGAAAAAGACAGGTGTGTTAGTGTGTTGCTATTTGGAAAAATTTATTTTTTACCACCGACAATTATCACAATTTCCCCTTTTGGAGGGTTGGACGTATAGTGCTCAAGGACTTCTTTGGCAGTCCCTCTAACGGTTTCCTCATAGAGTTTGGTGAGTTCCCGTGATACCGATACCGGACGGTCTTCTCCAAAATATTCACAGAAATTAGTGAGCGTTTTTACAAGTTTATGTGGGCTTTCGTAGAAAATCATGGTTCGGGGTTCCTCGGCCAAAAGGGTTAACCGTGTTTGGCGTCCTTTCTTAACCGGTAAAAACCCTTCAAATACAAACTTGTCATTGGGTAAACCAGAGTTTACTAAAGCCGGAACAAAAGCGGTGGCGCCAGGAAGACATTCAACATCTATACCTTCCTCAAGGCATGCTCTGGTAAGAAGAAAGCCAGGATCTGAAATCGCTGGAGTTCCAGCATCGCTAATCAAGGCTATGGTCATTCCACTTTTAAGTTTGTTTACCAAACTTGCAACCGTTTTATGCTCATTGTGCATATGGTGGGATTGGCTAGGGGTAGCAATGTCGAAATGTTTCAGTAGTTTTCCCGAAGTACGTGTGTCTTCAGCAAGAATAAGATCGACTGATTTAAGGACTTCAATTGCCCTAAAGGTCATATCGTTGAGGTTTCCTATTGGGGTAGGTACCAAGTACAGTTTCATATGCTTAAGTATTATCTGTCAAAAATACCAACTTTTATTTTATCTTTAGTCTTTTGTATCTACCAACCAGCCATATATGTTAAAAAAAATCACTTTTCTGAGTACGTTCTTTGCTTGCTTTCTAATTTCTAAGATATCTGCTCAAACATGCGATCTTTCCATTTTAGTGGAAGCTCAGGATATTAGTGGAACAGCAGTATCTCAAGTTCATATTAATCAGGAGTTTCAATATATAATTACCATAATAAATTCAGGTAATGCGGTTACTGGAGTAACATTTTCCCAAAGCTTTGACACAGATGTTCAGGTAATTTCATACCAATCACAAAACAATCTGGCGGGAGCAAGTGATGTCACAAATTTTGAGTCTACTACTGGTGTTTTGAGTGGTAGTGTAGATAATATGCCTCAAGGATCTTCCGTACAGGTAAAATTAATAGGAAAAGCACCGTTGGAAGTTGGTGCTATTGGCACCAGTGTTGAGGTTTTTACTCCTGAAGGCCTGACCGATACGAATCCTTCAAATAATATTTCTGTAATATCAATGGGTGTTATTGATGCTTTAATTGATTTTTCAGTTACTTACTCACAGATTTTACCTTCAGAAGGAACAGGTATTGTTAATTGGGGCGATATTATTACCTATGAGTTTACCATAACAAACAACAGTATTATAGATTTTCCTCTGAATTCATTTGAGGGTAAAATGGAATCACTTCAGCTTTCTTATTATGGTAAACCAGTGGTGCAAGCCTTGAATTTAACTTGTGTGTCAGGTAGTAATGGAATGGATTGTAACATTGTAGACCCTATGGATTTTGGTTTTACGATTGTTAACGGTACCGAAACTACCTTTACTTATAATTTTAATGCAACCACGGAGTTTGTTTCTGGTGGTTCTTTAACCTATCAAGTAGACTATCAGTTTTTACAAGCCTCCTGTGCAGAAGAGCTAACTCCCCTAAGTGTTGATAGTTACATTGAGTTGGATTTAGATCATGAAAACGAGTCTTCAAACTCCAGTAATAGTGTTATGACTCAGTTATTGGAGTCTGAATTGTGCGATACTACGGATTTATGTATAGAAACCATTCAGATTAATCCTGAAGTTGACACTCCAATAGATTGGGAGGAAGTAGTATCGTTTCAAACAACCTATTGTAATGCCGGTTCTTCTGATGCTCTATCACGGTTTTATGTTCAAAACTATACAGCTGGAAATACTTGGGAGATTATTTCGTTACAGTGCTCTTCAACTACTGGAACAGTAACGTGTGATGACTTCTTGCTTTCGGATGAAGGGTATTTTTGGAAAAGCACTGATTTTGTTATGCCAGCAAATTCAACTGTAACTGTTGATTGGACAGTAAAATTTTATGAACCCGAATGCTCTTCGGACAATGTTAGTCCCGTAGTTGTTCAGTTAAGGAGTAACACCAACTTATTAGATACTCAATTGGTTGATGATAATCCAGCAAATAATTTTGAAGACGATTTTTTATTATTACCTCCTATAAGCTCGCCTTGCGAATTAGAAACACCAGAAGTAACTATTAGCAAGACTCAAATAAGCCCAATGTTACCGGAGGGGTCCTCAGAGGATAATACAACCGATTGGGGTGAGATTGTTTATGAGATTAACGTTCAAAATACTTCTGACGATGACCTACAATTAAGTTTAAGGGACTTTATGCCTTCAGGAGAGAACGAACTGGCTTCTGCAAGTTTGGTTTCTGTTGAATGTAGTGATGTAACAGGTACGGCAACTTGCCCTACCATAATAGATATGAATATAGGGGTAGTTCAAGATGGGGAGCCCGAAGATGATGAAGAGGATTACTTTTGGCAGATTGGTGAAGAAGATAATTGGATGCTTTCCGCTCAAAGTTCTGTGACTTTTCTGGTTACAATAGAGTGGTTTCCCGAATGTTCGTTTGAACCCATTGATGTGGTTAATGCTGCTAGTTTTGAAATTGTAGACCCTAATTATACAGGAGACTTTACTTCGGGCTATACTGAAGAGAAATCTTATTTTGCACCTTGTGTAGATTTGGTGGTGCAAACTTACCCAGAGGTGAATCCAGTAAATGTTGGTGAAACCCTTAACTGGGTAATCGATATTGCAAATAGTGAAACTAGCTCTAATGCCTTCGATATTACTTTTACGGACACTTTGGCCGATGTTTTTGTAATTAACGGATCGCCCATTTGTACTGTTATTTCAGGCAACGCCAGTTGTTTAAATAATATTGAGGTAAACGGAAATGTTGTAACAGCCAATATTGCAGAAATGGATGCTGGTGCTGCTATTCAGATTAAAATACCTGTGATAGCGCCTGCTTTTGGTGGTGCATTTACAAATATGGTTGAAGCCATTCCAAACCCGCTGATTAATGAAGAAGTGTCCCCAATTACAAACTTATCCATAAGTAATCTTCAGGTTATTTCTGCTAAGGTTGAGAAAGTGTTTACTCCAGATATTATTTCTGCCAATACAGAAAGCGTGCTGACATTTACGATTACTAATGTGGATTCAAATGAAGCACAATCAAATATTAATTTTACTGATAATTTGCCTGAAGGGATTGTGTTGACTGGTCAGCCTTTTTGGACCGAGTCCAATGGTTGTACGTGTGAATTTGTTGGAAATGCGGGTGATGGTTTTGTAGGTGTGTCTAATCTGAGCATTCCAAATGGGATTTCCTCTTGTTCGTTTGCAGTGCCTGTCTCGGCATCTGTTGAAGGATTGTATATTAATGATGTTAACAATTTTTCTAGTTTAAATAACATAGATAGCTCCCAGGCATATGCCACATTGGAAATATTGGCTGACAATAGTAATGTAGATATAGCAGTTTTGAAAACCGTTTCGCCGCAGGAAGTAGCATTGGGTGAAGAAGTTGTTTTTACTATAATAGCTACAAACAATGGAACAACTTCTGGTACTTCAATTGAAATATTGGAGCAAATGCCTGAAGGCTACCAAATTGTAAATCACGAAGCTAGTTCTGGAGTTTATAATGAAGGTATTGGCATTTGGGCTATAGATGAACTCATGGCTGGACAATCGGAAACACTTATCTTAACAGCACAGGTGATTTCATCAACGGATTTATTGAATATCGCAATTCTTGATGGATTAAATGAAGTGGATAGGGACCCTGAGAACAATAGTGATTCTGCAGAAGTGGAGTTGAACAATTGCTTGCAAGTACCACAGGCTATAACCCCTAACAACGATGGTTTTAACGATGTGTTGGTAATTCCTTGTATTACAGAATACCCGGAAACGACTCTAAGAGTATATAACCGCTATGGAAATCTAGTTTACGAAACCTTTGATTATGCCAATAATTGGAATGGAAAACCTAACCAAGGGTTTCCTAAAAAGGACAATTTCCTTCCAGTAGGAACATACTTTTACGAACTAGTAATTAATGGAATATCGTCCCCTGTAGTTGGTTGGGTTTATTTGAATTATTAAGTTTATTCAAACCTACTTTCAATTATTTCCATTAAGCGGGCTTCGTAATCTTCTTTGTCGCTCCAATCGTATTCAGGTTTTACCATTGCCTGAATTAGGTTTTGGGCTTCTTCAAGTGAACTTGTAGTATTAATTTGGGAAATAACGCGTTCGTATTCACCA
Source organism: Mangrovimonas aestuarii (assembly GCF_028767185.1). Taxonomy (GTDB): domain Bacteria; phylum Bacteroidota; class Bacteroidia; order Flavobacteriales; family Flavobacteriaceae; genus Mangrovimonas_B; species Mangrovimonas_B aestuarii. The sequence continues at coordinate 257,565 of NZ_JARACK010000003.1, read as the reverse complement.
TTGTTACCGTCAAAAAGATGTTTTATAAATGCGATTTTATCGTTTAGCCCAATATGAAGCCCTCCAATTTTTAGCTTATCATTAAGGGACTTTTTCTCATTGGAGAGTTTTTCGCTTTTCGATATTGGTTCGAAGACAGGCATATTGTCGTAATCGGCAGAGATGTCTTCAAAGTCATTCTTTTCATAGGGACTGTTACCTGTAACACGTTCAAACAAATCGTCAATTTGTTGCGTTTCTTGAGGCATTTGAGCTACGATATCCTTTATTTTTTCCATAACAGGTTCCATGATATCGTCCTCGTCATTATCGTCCATGTTCACATAAACTTTGTCTTCTATTTCAATATTGTCACTTATATCGTTGTTAAATGCTTTATCAAGCATGCTAAAGAAAGATGTATCACTGCCAATGGTTGGGAGGTCTTCATCAAAATGGTCTTTTGCAAACTTTAAAACAGTAATTTTTTCATATAAAGCTCTTACTTCCTCATACATTTTATCAACATCTTCCTTACCACTAAGCTTAAGTATTCTATGAGCGATACTGGTAAGTTCGGCTTCCAATTTCTTCTTCATAACTTTTAAATTTATCTAAATATATGCTTTTGTTTTTTAATAACTTTACGCAACTTTTATACCAGCCTTTAAAGGTTGGACTTTTAGTGCTAAATTTACAAAATGTTTCTCGAAAATACAGTAAACCATAAAGAACAATTTGGCTGGATTGAGGTCATTTGTGGGTCGATGTTCTCTGGTAAAACAGAGGAGTTGATCAGAAGATTAAAACGGGCCAAATTTGCTAGACAACGGGTGGAAATCTTCAAACCGGCTATCGATATTCGTTACGACGACGAAATGGTCATATCCCATGATGATAACGAAATTCGCTCCACACCTGTTCCTGCCGCTGCTAATATTCCTATCTTAGCCGATGGCTGTGATGTGGTTGGTATTGACGAGGCACAGTTTTTTGATGATGAAATTGTACGTGTTTGTAATGACTTGGCCAATAAGGGTGTTCGTGTGATTGTTGCGGGTTTGGATATGGATTTTAAAGGAAACCCATTTGGGCCGATGCCCAATCTTATGGCTACTGCGGAATACGTTACTAAAGTACACGCTATTTGTACCCACACGGGTAATTTGGCTAACTATAGCTATAGAAAATCAAAGAATGAAGATTTGGTGCTTTTGGGTGAAACCGAAGAATACGAACCTTTGAGTCGGGCTGCCTATTTCAAGGCTTTGCTGAAGGACAAGGTGAATGCAATGGATGTAAATGCTGAGGAAATTAAACCCAAACAAGAAGAGGAATAGTATGGCTCAAGCACAGGAAACCGTTCTAGAAATCAATCTAAATAATCTGACTCATAATTTTAAGTACTTAAAATCACGATTGAATAAGGAAACAAAAGTTATGGCTGTGGTCAAGGCTTTTGCTTACGGAAGTGATGCCAATGTAATCACGGGTCACCTTCAGGATTTGGATATCGATTATTTTGCTGTGGCCTATACTAATGAAGGTGTTGCTTTGCGTGATGCCGGCATTACTAAACCTATTTTGGTATTGCATCCGCAATCGGTGAATTTTAAAACTATTATCGATCGCTGCTTGGAGCCCAGTTTATATAGCCCATGGGTAATGGATAAATTTATCGAAGTGGCAACAGAAAACAATCAGGTCAATTATCCTGTGCACATTAAGTTCAATACGGGGCTGAACCGATTGGGGTTTAATGAAAGTGAAGTTGAATTTGTTGTTGAAACATTACAGAAAACAAAAGCTGTAAAAGCAGTTTCAATATTTTCCCATTTGGCAGCTAGTGAAGATGAAAAAGAAAAAGCCTTTACTTTAAATCAGATAAATACCTTTAAGGTAATTAGTGAAAAAATTACTTCACAATTGGGATATCAGCCTTTAAGACATCTGTGCAATACTTCTGGGATTTTAAATTACCCAGATGCACATTTCGAGATGATACGTACAGGTATTGGTTTATATGGGTTTGGAAATAGTGCACAAGCAGATGCTCAATTAAAACCAATAGCTACCCTAAAAACCATAATCTCACAGGTACACGAGCTAAGCGAAGGAGATACTGTTGGCTATAACAGAGTCTTTAAAAGTGATGGTAAACGACTCACGGCTACTCTTCCCATTGGGCACGCCGATGGGCTTGGACGCCAATATGGATTGGGAAAAGGGTATGTTACGATTCATGGACATAAGGCGCCAATTATAGGAAATGTTTGTATGGATATGGTAATGGTAGATATTACAGATATTCCATGTAAGGCCGGTGATGAGGTTGTTGTATTTGGAGAGCACCCTACAGCTAGTGATTTAGCCGAATCGGCTGGAACAATTTCCTATGAAATTATCACTTCCATATCCCAAAGAGTGAACCGGGTTTTTATAAAATAATTCTTAACCTATATAGTGTTGTAATGCTTTTTTAGCTACATTTAATAATGTACTAACTTACTAAACACTAAAATAATGGGATTCTTTAAAGACTTCAAGTCCTTTTTGATGAAGGGGGACATTATTAACCTAGCGACAGCCGTAATTATTGGTGGTGCCTTTGGGAAAATTGTAACCTCATTCACTAAGGACATTTTAATGCCTCCAATAGGTGTATTGTTGGGTGATGTCAATTTTACGGATTTAAAGCTGGTACTTAAAGAAGCAACTACCAATGCTGCTGGAGAAGCTGTTCCTGCAGTTACGATAAATTATGGGAGTTTTGTTCAGGTTATCATAGATTTCATAATTATAGGGTTCTGTATCTTTATGGTACTTAAGGCTTATGAGAAATCCAAGAAAAAAGAAGAGGAAGCACCGGCCCCGCCATCTGGGCCAACTCAAGAAGAGCTTTTAACAGAAATACGCGATTTGTTAAAAAAATAACACTCTTGTTAAAATATGTAAATAACCGCCGCTTAAGCAATGCTTTAGCGGCTTTTTTTGTGTTCGTGATTTGATTAATAGTTACTTTTGTGGTCTAAATATTAATTACAGACTATGAAAGTAGCAGTTGTTGGCGCCACTGGTATGGTTGGCGAGGTCATGTTAAAGGTTTTAAAGGAGCGTAATTTTCCTATAACTACTTTAATTCCGGTTGCATCAGAGCGTTCGGTAGGAAAGACCATTTCATTTAACGGTAAAGACTATACAGTTGTAAGATTAAGCGATGCAGTAGCTATGCAGCCAGATATTGCTTTGTTCTCGGCGGGAGGTAGCACATCTTTGGAATGGGCTCCAAAATTTGCTGAAGCAGGAACTACGGTAATCGATAATTCTTCAGCTTGGCGAATGGACCCAACCAAACCATTGATTGTTCCTGAAATCAACGCCGATAAGCTAACAAAAGAAGATAAGATCATTGCCAACCCAAACTGTTCTACTATTCAAATGGTAATGGCTTTGGCACCACTACATAAAGCCTATGGCATTAAACGAATTGTAGTTTCAACTTATCAGTCTATTACAGGAACGGGTGTTAAAGCTGTTAAACAGTTGGAAAATGAAATGGCTGGAGTACAGGGAGAAATGGCGTACCCTTATCCAATTCACCAAAACGCATTGCCTCATTGTGATGTGTTCGAGGAAAACGGATATACTAAAGAAGAGATGAAATTGGTTCGCGAGACCCAAAAAATCCTTGACGATAATACTATAGCTGTAACTGCTACTGCCGTAAGAATACCTACTGCTGGTGGGCATAGCGAATCTGTAAATATCGAGTTTGAAAATGATTTCGACCTTTCCCAAGTTCGCCAAATGCTTCATGAAACACCGGGTGTTGTGGTCCAGGATAATATTGATGTAAATACATATCCGATGCCAATTTATGCTAATGGTAAAGATGAGGTTTTTGTTGGAAGAATTCGTCGCGATGAATCACAACCAAAAACGGTAAATATGTGGATTGTTAGTGATAACCTACGTAAGGGTGCGGCAACAAATACTATTCAGATAGCTGAATATTTGGTGCAGAACAATCTTGTTTAATCTTTGGTTTTTTAATTAAGAAACAATAATATAATACCATAATTTCCTGACAGCTAAGAATTTTTCTATCTTAGGAGTTAATTTGCTATTAATTCCCATATATGAAGAAAAATTACTTAGCTGTTTTTTTTATGGCTGTGGTGTTGTTTTCCTCCTGTTCTGATGATGAAAGCCATTATACTCCTCTTAACATTGAAACCCAGCCAGACCTTGCTGTTACCAGCCAAGGAAATTCAATAGAGATTTCTGTTTTATCTAATGACAGTAATTTGCCAAGTTCGGGGATACTTTCAGTTAGTATGCCAACTCATGGAGAAGCACTAATTTCCGATCCCAATAATACACCAGATAATCCATCCGATGATAAAGTAGTTTATACTCCTAATCAAGGATATTATGGCGAAGATACTTTTCAGTATACTATTTGTTCTTCTAATAATCAATGTGCTACAGAGAATGTGAGCATAAGTGTAAACCCTGTTTCTCCCGTTGTATTTGATTTGGAATCATGGCCATTCCCTAATCTTTCAGATTATAATTTCTATGAAGGTGATTTGGCAGATATGGAACCTGCTTATGGAGTGTTGCCTTATCAGCCAATAAGTATGTTGTTTACGGATTATGCACATAAAAAACGGTTTGTTTGGATGCCTAGCGGAAGTATGGCAACATATACCAACGATCATAGTATTTTGGATTTTCCTGATGGCGCTGTACTCATTAAGAATTTTTATTACGAAAATGTGCAACCATCAAACACTAAACGAATTATAGAAACCCGACTGATGATTAAAAAGGAAGGAGCCTGGGTATTTGCCAATTATATATGGAACGATAGCCAAACAGAAGCTGTTCTCGACCTTAGCGGAGGTTTTACGTCTGTTGAATGGGTGGAAATCGGTGTGACTAAAAACACTAACTATCGTATACCACCAGAAGAGGAGTGTTTTACTTGCCATAAATCAGGCGCGAATAGTATACCTATTGGGATAAAGCCTCAAAACATTAATTGGGATTATCCTTATTCGGATGGTAGTTTGAATCAATTGGAAAAATTGGTTGCTTTCGGGTATCTGGAAAACAATCTGCCTCAAACAATTGAAAGTCTTGTAAACTGGGAAGACCAATCCCAACCATTGGATTTAAGGGCGCGTTCTTATCTTGATATCAATTGTGCTCATTGTCATTCCGATTTAAGGCATTGCGATTACAGACCAATTCGATTTGCTTTTAATGAAAGTGATGATGAAGTTAATCTTGGTGTTTGTGTCGATCCAGATACGACTATAGAGCCATATACACATATTGTTCAACCAGCCAACATTGGCCGTAGTGTGCTTCATTTTAGGATGTCTACAAATGATGAAGAATACCGCATGCCGTTAATGGGGCGCACCATGGTTCATGAAGAGGGTGTTTCCCTTATAGAATCATGGATAAATAGCTTAACAACTTCCTGTGATTAATCAACAAAAAACCAACTAACCAATGAAAAAAATTACTTTACCATTATTACTGAGCTGTTTGGCTTGGGTGTGTAATGCACAAGACACATGTAGTAATGCTTTAATTATAACAGCAGGAACATATACGGTTGCTCAAGTAAATGGAAGCCAAGTTCCGGGTCCTGTATGCATGACAAGTGGATCAAACCAAGTAACTGCAGGAGAATGGTATACCTATACAGCAAACCAAGACCATTCTGTGATTGTGTCAACAAGTTTGTCTCAAAACTCAGGAGGAGATACACGAATACATGTTTACTCTGGAACATGTGGAAGCTTAAGTTGTATAGCTGGTGATGATGACTCTGGAGATGGTTTCCTTTCCGAGGTTACATTTGAGGCTTATGCAGGACAAACTTATTATATTGCCTTTGATGATTATTGGAGCAATGTCGGTTTTGATTTCCAGCTAACGGAATCAGAACCACAAGGAACTGCCCCTATTACATTTGAAAATCAGGCATTAAGTACTAACGGTACCTTTAGGGCAGTAGTGGATATGAATGCCGATTTTCTCGATGATATTGTTTCTGTAACTGCGACCAATATTAATATTCACCATCAAAACGTTGGAGGCGGATTTACTTCAACGAACATAACTACTACACAAGCCGATTATACACCAGGCTGGAGTATGGCTGCTGGTGATTTTGATGGGAATGGTTATAACGACCTGCTTTACGGTAGTGGTAGTGGCGTGACTTTTATGAAGGCAAATGAAGATGGAACTTCCTTTACGGAGATTTCTAGTAGCAATTATGTGTTTTCACAGCGCTCTAATTTTATTGACATTAATAACGATGGACATTTAGATGCGTTTGTTTGTCATGATGTAGCACCTAATGTCTATTATATCAACGATGGGAGTGGCAATTTAGTTTTTCATCAAGGGGAAGATGTAAATGGGGTTCCCAATGGTTTGGGGATTTATCCTTCAGGAGGAAATTATGGATCTATTTGGGTAGATTATGATAATGATCATGATTTGGACATGTTTATTGCTAAATGTGGTGGTGAAGTTGCCCGAAGAACAAATCAGATGCATCGTAACGAAGGGGATGGGAATTTTACAGAAGTAGGTGCTGATATAGGTTTGGCTGACCCTATGCAGACCTGGTCGTCAGCCTGGGGAGATTTCGATAATGACGGGGACATGGATGTGTTTGTGGGAGCAAGTTCTGGGACGCACAAACTCATGGAGAATGATGGAAATGGGAATTTTATTGAGGTTACTGCCGGTTCTGGAATAGAAACTTTAACAGCAACAGGTATAGAAAACGTAACTTACGATTTTGATAATGATGGTAATCTTGATATTTATTCTAATGGAAATATTCTTGTTGGGAATGGGGATTTGACATTTAATGTTTATGAAAATGTTTTGAATTCTAATAATGGAGCTTTTGGAGACCTTAATAACGATGGCTTTATAGATTGTTTTTCTTCTAACACGATTTATATGAATAATGGTAATGATAACAATTGGATTACTATTAATACTATTGGAACATTGAGTAATAAAAATGGAATTGGAGCAAGAATAGAGCTTTATACTGCTGGTGGAACCCAAATTAGAGATGTAAGAAGTGGCGATGGATTTAGGTATATGAGCACCCTTAACACCCATTTTGGCTTGGGTTCTCAAACAGCCATTACCAATATAGTGGTATACTGGCCTTCTGGAACAGTAGATAACATTCTTAATCCATCAATCAATTCTGTACTTACTATCACCGAAGGACAAACATTGTCGGTTGAAGATCGAGAATTGAGTCAGGTTACTGTATATCCAAACCCTGCTAGTGAGACGCTTTTTATTAATTCGACAAAAAATCTTTCGGGTAAGGTCGCTTCGGTTTTTGATATTAGAGGGAAACGTGTTTTAAACTTAAAGTTGAGCGATAATAAATTAGATGTTTCCAATTTACAGTCCGGTATTTATTTGTTGCGATTGGAAGAAAAGGGAAAATCACACATCCAAAAATTTGTAAAACAATAATTACTAAATAAATGATAAAAGAGCCCTGGCATGATACTGTTGGGGCTTTTTTGGTTAATTTTGATAGCCTTACATAAAATAACCTTATGAAACTATTAGCAACCAACGTTTTTTTGGCATTGGCCTTAGTGGCGTGCAAACAGGAAAACACTGAACAAAAAACAATGACATCGCAGTATCCCGACACTAAAACAGTAGATACAACAGACACTTATTTTGGGGAACAGGTAAAAGATCCATATAGATGGTTGGAAGACGACCGTAGTTCAGAAACCGAAGATTGGGTTAAACGACAAAACCAAGCGACTTACGCTTATTTAGATAAGATTCCATACAGAAAAGAGCTTGAAAAAGAATTAAAGGAAATGTGGAATTATGAGCGTATAGGTGCTCCTTTTAATGAAGGTGATTATACCTACTTCTACAAAAATAATGGACTGCAAAATCAATCTGTGCTTTACCGTAAAAAAGGTAAGGATGGTGCAGAGGAAGTGTTCTTAGATCCTAACACGTTTAGTCAAGACGGGACGACTTCTCTAGGGCAGATTCAGTTTTCTGAAAACGGGAAACTTGCCGCCTATACTATTTCAGAAGGAGGTAGTGATTGGAGAAAGTTGCTGGTGATGGATACAGAAAATAAAACCATAGTAGAAGACACCTTGGTAGATATTAAGTTTACCCAAATTGCCTGGAAAGCTAACGAAGGGTTTTTCTATTCCAGTTACGACAAGCCAGAGGGGAGTGAACTTTCGGCAAAAACAGACCAGCATAAAGTGTACTATCATAAATTAGGAACACCTCAAAGTGAAGATACTTTGATTTATGGAGGGACTGAGGACGAAAAACACCGTTATATCTATGCGCATGTAACCGAGGACAATCATTACCTTCTGCTATCACCAAGAGTTTCTACCTCTGGGAATAAACTATTCATAAAAGACTTGACAAAAGAGAATAGTCCTTTGGTTTCTATTTTGGAGCATACGGATAGCAATACTAGTTTGCTTGACAATGTTGGAGATAAGCTTTACTTAGTTACTAATTTAAATGCAGCCAACAATAGAGTTGTTATTGTAGATGCTAAAGACCCAACCCCAGATAATTGGGTTGACTTTATTCCAGAAACAGATCATGTGCTTAATGTAACAAAAGGAGCTGGTTACATTTTCGCATTATATATGGTAGATGCTCTATCGCAGGTTAATCAGTATGATTACGAAGGAAACAAGGTTCGTGAGATTTCACTTCCTGGTCAGGGATCTGCTTCGGGATTTTCAGGAAAGAAAGAAGATAAGGAGCTTTATTTCTCATTTACAAATTATAAGACACCTTCAACGATTTACAGTTTTAACCCGGAAAGTGGTGTTTCTTCTGTTTATAAAAAACCAAAAGTGAATTTCAATCCTGATGACTATGAAAGCAAACAGGTGTTTTACAATTCAAAAGACGGGACAAAGGTTCCTATGATGATAACTTACAAAAAGGGATTGGAGCTTGACGGAAAGAATCCGACCATTTTATATGGATACGGAGGTTTCAATGTTTCCTTGACGCCATCTTTTAGTGTTGCCAATGCCGTTTGGATGGAACACGGAGGTGTATATGCTGTGCCAAACCTTCGTGGAGGGGGAGAGTATGGAAAAGAATGGCACGATGCAGGAACTAAAACCCAAAAGCAAAATGTATTTGATGATTTTATCGCTGCTGCAGAATACTTGATAGAAAGCAAGTATACCTCTTCTGAATATTTGGCGATTAGAGGAGGGTCCAATGGAGGACTTTTGGTCGGAGCTACAATGACACAGCGTCCAGACCTTATGAGTGTGGCTTTACCTGCAGTAGGCGTTATGGATATGTTGCGTTATCATACCTTTACTGCTGGTGCAGGATGGGCATACGACTATGGAACAGCGGAAGACAGCAAAGAGATGTTTGAGTACCTTAAAGGATATTCACCTGTACATAATGTAAAGGCAGGTGTAGAGTACCCCGCTACTTTGGTTACCACTGGTGATCATGACGACCGTGTAGTGCCAGCCCATAGTTTTAAGTTTGCTGCAGAATTACAGAGTAAGCAGATGGGAGATAACCCAACATTGATTAGAATAGAAACTGATGCAGGGCACGGTGCAGGTACACCTATTAGTAAAACCATTGAGCAATATGCTGATATATTTGGTTTTACACTTTACAATATGGGATTTAAAGTATTGCCTGGAAAAACCAAGGAAGATATTAAAGGGTAAATTAACCTCTTTGAAAAGCAAAAAATGCCAACTGAAAGTGTGGCTTTTTACGTTTACCGAAATTGTAAGTATATTCATCGATTTTTATAATAGTTGCCTTTAGAAAGTTATATATTGGGTTTGTAACAATCTAAAAAAGAGGCTTTAACAATATAAAGTTAAACCATCAAAAATAGAGTATAACTCTAGAAAATTTTAAATCATGAAAAAGGTCTCCCTGCTTCTTTTGTGGTTTGGTCTTTCCCAATTAGCTTTTTCCCAGACTTCTATTGTCTTGGAAAAAAATAATGGAACCTATAAAATACCGTGTAATGTAAACGGACTGAATATGTCCTTTGTTTTCGATACGGGAGCATCAGACGTTACACTTTCAACAACTGAAGCGGTATTTATGATCAAAAACGGATATTTATCCCTTGACGATATTTTTGGATCTACCAAATATCAGATCGCAAATGGAAAATTTCAAGAAGGAACGCTCGCAATTCTGAGGCATATTGAGATTGCAGGGTATCACCTTTATAATGTTAAGGCTAGTATAATTCATAGCCCAAATGCACCGTTGCTTTTGGGGCAATCGGCATTGAGCAAACTTGGGTCTTTTCAATTTGACTATGACAAAGGTAAACTCACAATATTAAACAGCCACAATGACAATGTAAAAGAATACGGCTGTGTTTGGGGCGACTGTGTAAATGGTAGTGGTAAGTTTGTTTATTCCGATGGGAGTACATACGAAGGTGAGTTTGAGAACGGTATGCGTTACGGAAATGGCAAACAGTACTTTGGTTCGGATATGCAATACGCTGGTCAGTTTAAAGACGATGAGTTTAATGGTAAAGGTGTTTTAATTTTCTCAAATGGAAACATATATGTAGGTGAGTTTAAAAATGGAGAATACCATGGGTTGGGCCGACTGCAGTATTTTAATGATGAGAAGTATGAAGGTCAGTTTATTGAAGGGAATTTTAATGGTAGAGGAACCTATATTTGGCCAAATGGTAACAGGTATGAAGGCTCTTTTGTGAATGGCAAATGTAGTGGAAGAGGAAAGTTTGTTACATACGATGGGCAAGCCTATGCGGGCATTTTTAAAAATGACCAATACATAGGAAAATAAGTGTTAACTTTATATGAGATTACACGACATTTATTCCCCAGCCGACTTAACCGATTTTTAAAATTAAAGTCGATGAAAACTTTTTTTCCCGTTATTATTGCCATAGTAACCATTTTTCTAGTTGTTTTCATAATTAGTAAAAAGGAGAATCAATCTTGGTCTCAGCTATCGCCAACCCAAAGAAAAGCACGACTCGTACTATTGGTGTTTGGATTGTTGTTTTTCGTCATAGGTATTCTGTTTTATATGTATTTTGAAGGGTAGTTTATGCAATTTCCTTCCTGAAAATTTCCAATAAAAAAACCCGAAGCAACGCATTGCTCCGGGTAATGTAAAGTTGATTTATAACTCAGTAATTTAGTCTCTAAGAACGCCTCTTGAAATTACGATTTTTTGAATTTCAGAAGTTCCTTCATAAATCTGAGTAATTTTAGCGTCACGCATTAAACGCTCTACATGATATTCTTTTACGTATCCGTTTCCACCGTGAATTTGAACGGCCTCAACAGTAGTGTCCATTGCTACTTGTGAAGCATATAGTTTTGCCATAGCACCACTCATATCGTAGTTGTTTTTGTTGTCTTTGTCCCAAGCAGCTTTTAAGCATAGCATTCTGGCAGCTTCAATTTCAGTTGCCATATCAGCCAATTTAAAGGCGATGGCTTGATGGTTGCAAATTTCAGTTCCGAAAGCCTTACGTACTTTAGAGTACTCTTTTGCTAATTCGTAAGCTCCAGATGCAATACCCAATGCTTGAGAGGCGATACCAATACGTCCACCTGAAAGGGTTTTCATAGCAAATTTGAATCCAAAACCATCTTCACCAATACGGTTTTCTTTAGGAACCTTAACATCGGTAAACATTAAAGAGTGTGTATCGCTACCTCTAATACCCAACTTTTGTTCTTTAGCTCCAATTTCAAAACCTTCCCAACCTTTTTCAACAATAAAAGCGTTGATTCCTTTGTGCTTTTTCTCTACATCGGTTTGGGCAATTACCAGGTAAAAATCAGCAGTACTACCATTGGTGATCCAGTTTTTAGTACCGTTTAATAGGTAGTGGTCACCTTTGTCGATAGCAGTTGTTTTCTGAGAAGTTGCATCACTTCCCGCTTCTGGCTCACTTAAACAGAAAGCACCGATTGATTCTCCTGTAGCTAACTTGGTTAAATATTTTTGTTTTTGCTCTTCAGACCCAAAAGTCTCAAGCCCCCAACATACCAAAGAGTTGTTTACAGACATTACAACAGATGCAGAAGCATCTACCTTCGAGATTTCTTCCATAGCCAACACGTACGATACGGTATCAAGGCCACTCCCTCCGTACTTAGGGTCAACCATCATTCCTAAAAATCCTAGTTCACCCATTTTCTTGATTTGTTCATGTGGGAACTCTTGTTTCTCGTCGCGCTCAATTACGCCTGGTAGTAATTCGTTTTGGGCAAAATCACGTGCCGCATCACGAATCATAATATGCTCTTCTGTTAGATTAAAATCCATGTCTACAGTTTAATAGTTTTAAAAAAAATGATAAAAATGCGCCCAAAGATAACCCTTTATTGGCACTTTTTTAAATTAGGATGGCTAATTTTACCCCTTATGTTGAAAACCCATTATAACCTTATTGGCGTAATGTCAGGGACTTCCTTAGACGGTATTGATCTGGCACATGTAGCTTTTAAAAAGCAAACGGCTTGGAGCTTTACTATTTTAGAGGCCGAAACCATTCCTTATCCAAAAGAATGGAAAGAACGGTTATCGAAGCTTACCAAGTACACTAAAGAAAAATTAGTTGAAACAGACCGTGATTACACAGAATACTTAGCTACCATAATTAATACATTTATTAATGAGCATGGTATAAAAAAGTTAGATGGGGTTTGTTCGCATGGTCATACAGCTTTGCATAGACCTGAAAATGGGTTGACCTACCAAATAGGAAACTTACCCATTTTGTCTAAACTTATTAATCAAATAGTAGTTTGTGATTTTAGAGTTCAAGACGTTGCTATGGGTGGTCAGGGTGCGCCTTTGGTACCTATTGGAGACAGGTTGCTGTTTTCTGAATATGATTATTGCCTTAATTTAGGTGGTTTTGCAAATATTTCTTTGGAAAAAGAAGGGGATAGGACAGCCTTCGATATCTGTCCGGTAAATATTGTTTTGAATCATTATGCTAATCTGCTTGGATTACCATACGATGAAAGTGGAGCTATAGCCTCAAAAAATCAAGTTAATGAAGAACTGCTTAAGTCCCTTAATGCTTTGGGTTTTTACAATCTAAGTCCACCAAAATCGCTGGGATTTGAATGGGTACAGGAAATGATATTTCCGCTTATTGATGAATTCAATCTATCTGCAGAAGAAGTTTTGGCAACATTTACTATGCACATTGCTGTTCAGATTAGCAATCAATTGAAAAAAAATAATCAAGCTAAGATGCTAGTTACGGGGGGAGGTGCTTACAATGCTTTTTTAATAGGGTTAATTCAGGAGTTAACAGAGGTTGAGGTAGTTGTCCCCTCATCAAAAATAGTTGAGTTTAAAGAGGCCTTGATCTTTGCGTTTTTGGGGTTATTGAGGTTGAGAAATGAGATTAATTGTTTAAGCAGTGTAACAGGGGCTAATAAAAATCACAGTTCAGGCAAGATCTATATGCTTTAAAAAATACACAAATAGATAAGAAACCCTGTATTGTTTTTTATATTTGTTGGCATTTCAAAAGAACTAATTAATCAAAATGAAAGAATTACTAAAGAAATACGAAGAGAAGTCTCCTGAAATAGTTTTTAATTGGAAAGATCCGGAAACAGAAGCAGAAGGGTGGACCGTTATAAACTCTTTGCGCGGTGGCGCAGCTGGAGGAGGAACACGTATGCGTAAAGGGTTGGACATGAATGAGGTTTTGTCTTTGGCAAAAACTATGGAAGTGAAGTTTACCGTTTCAGGACCTGCAATTGGTGGTGCTAAGTCTGGAATTAACTTTGACCCCAGCGATCCTAGAAAAAAAGGAGTGTTAGAGCGTTGGTACAAAGCTGTTTCTCCATTATTGAAAAGCTATTACGGTACAGGTGGAGATTTGAACGTAGATGAAATTCATGAAGTAATTCCTATCACAGAAGAAAGCGGGGTATGGCATCCACAAGAAGGGGTGTTTACAGGACACTTCAAGCCTACAGAAGCAGATAAAATTAATAGAATAGGGCAGTTACGCCAAGGAGTAATCAAAGTCTTGGAAAACCCTAACTACTCTCCTAGAGTAGACAGAAAATATACAGTAGCAGACATGATTACCGGGTTTGGTGTAGCTGAAGCCGTAAAACATTTTTATGATATCTATGGAGGCTCTGTGGAAGGTAAGCGTGCGGTAGTTCAAGGATTTGGAAATGTAGGTGCTGCTGCGGCTTTCTATTTAGCAAAAATGGGAGCAAAAGTTGTTGGAATCATTGATGTTGTAGGTGGATTGATTAAGGAAGAGGGCTTCTCTTTTGAAGAAATTACAGAGCTTTATTTGGCTAAGAAAGGAAACAACCTAAGTGCAGATAACTTGATTCCTTTCTCAGAAATCAACGATAAAATCTGGAGCTTGCAAACAGAGATTTTTGCGCCATGTGCAGCGTCTAGATTGATTACTCAAGATCAGATTGACCAAATGATAGATAGTGGTTTGGAAGTGATTTCTTGTGGAGCAAATGTACCTTTTGCTGACAAGGAAATTTTCTTTGGACCTATAATGGAATATACAGACAGAAAAGTGAGCCTAATTCCAGATTTCATTTCAAACTGTGGTATGGCTCGAGTGTTTGCTTACTTTATGGAAGGTCGTGTACAGATGACAGATGAAGAAATCTTTAATGACACTTCAAACATCATAAAGCAAGCTATCCAAAACGTGCATAACCAAAACCAATCAAAAACAGAAATCAGCAAAACTGCATTTGAGATTGCCTTAAAGCAGCTTGTGTAATTAAAATTAAACAAAATGGAATCAATAATCATTTGTGTGTTTGCTCTTGGCTATTTGGCCATAACATTGGAGCATAGTATAAAAATTGACAAACTTATCCCGGCTTTAATCATGATGGCTGTTTCGTGGGCGCTTATTGCATTGGGTCTTGAGCATTTTCCTAATTGGTTCGATTCCGCGCAGCATCATTTGCTGGAGAATTTTGGGGCATTGGAGCATGAGAAAAAAGTGCACCTTATGGAAGAAACCTTGCTTCACCACTTAGGGAAAACAGCAGAGATTTTAATTTTCCTTTTAGGGGCGATGACCATAGTTGAAATCATTGATTATTTCGATGGGTTTTCTACCATTAAGTCGTTTATAAAAACCAAAAGTAAGAAGAGAATTCTTTGGATTTTTGGCTTTTTGGCTTTTTTCCTTTCTGCAATAATCGACAACCTTACTGCTACTATTGTGCTTATTTCAATTTTGCAAAAGCTTGTAAGAGAGAAAGAGGTTAGAATGTTTTATGCGGGCTTAATTATTATTGCTGCAAATGCCGGTGGTGCATGGTCTCCTATCGGAGATGTAACAACTACAATGTTATGGATTGGTAAAAAAGTAACTGCAGGGCATTTGTTTGTTTATCTTTTTGTGCCGTCTTTGCTTTGTATGATTGTGCCGTTTTTAATTGCATCTTTTCTACCGGTATTTAGTGGGAGTTTACAACAGGAAGATGACGATGATAAACCTAAAAGTAAACACAGCAGTAAAATGTTTTACTTAGGTCTTGGGGCAATTGTTTCTGTTCCGGTTTTTAAAGGAATAACACATTTACCGCCTTATGTAGGAATGATGTTTGCCTTAGGGGTTGTTGCCGTTTTTGCAGAGCTTTATAGTAGTTCTAAGTTCAGTATGACTGAGTTTAGTGCAGAAGAGAGCGATGCAAACGCGCATCATAGTCCTGTGCATTATTCTTTATCCAAGATTGAGTTGCCAAGTATACTGTTCTTCTTGGGGATTTTAATGGCGGTTGCTGCATTAGAATCTTTAGGGACTTTGTTTGGGTTTGCGACATTGTTACAAGATAACATGCCAATGTTGGGGACAGAATTCCATCATGAAGGTGTGTCCGATTTAGTAGTGTTGCTTCTAGGAGTTGGCTCTGCGGTAATCGACAACGTGCCTCTGGTTGCTGCCAGTTTAGGAATGTTCTCTGAGCCGATAGATAATGAGCTATGGCATTTTATTGCTTATTCTGCTGGGACAGGAGGAAGCATGTTGATTATAGGTTCTGCTGCAGGAGTAGTTGCAATGGGAATGGAAAAAATAGATTTTTTCTGGTATCTAAAGAAAATAGCTTGGTTGGCTTTGATAGGTTTTCTGGTAGGAGCGGCAACATTCATGTTCACCAGAACTTTGTATTAAGAATATAATTTCGCATCAAATCTAACGTTATCACAATAGCAAAATCGATTAATATATGTTAAGTGCATTGATACAAGATGCCCAAGAAGGGGCAGAAGTTGTAACAGATGGAGAGTCTGTTGAAAAAACCCTCTCGATAGTCGAATTGATTATGAGTGGAGGCATAGCAGGACAAGTAATCATACTATTACTTTTTGTTCTGCTTATTCTGGCCTCTTATATTTATTTTGAGCGCCTGTTTGCTATTAAGGCGGCGTCAAAGGTGGATGCGAATTTTATGAATCAAATAAAGGATCATGTCAGTAATGGCAAGATAGATTCTGCTCAAGTATTATGTGCACAGGTTAATACTCCAGTGTCTCGTTTGATAAGTAAAGGTATTAGTAGAATTGGAAAACCGTTGGAGGATATCAATACTGCCATTGAAAACGCTGGTCGTTTAGAAGTTTACGGGCTTGAAAAAAATGTTAGTATTTTGGCAACCATTTCTGGTGCTGCACCTATGATTGGCTTCTTGGGGACCGTTATTGGGATGATCCTTTCTATTTTCGAGATTGCCAATTCTGGCGGTCAGATTGATATTAAACTTTTAGCCGATGGCCTTTATACGGCTATGACAACTACTGTTGCCGGGCTAATAGTTGGTATTGTAGGCTATATTGCCTACAATCACTTGGTTGTACGTACCGATAAGGTTGTGTATCAAATGGAAGCTAATTCGCTAGAGTTTTTAGATCACTTAAACGAACCTACCTAATATGAACATTAGAGGAAGAAATAAAGTAACACCGGAATTCAATATGTCGTCTATGACGGATATTGTATTCCTGTTGCTTATCTTTTTTATGCTTGCATCGACTTTGGTTACTACTAATGCGATAGATATTTTGTTACCCAAAGCTAGTGGGAAAACGGAAAACAAAAAATCTGTAGCCGTAAGTATTAAAAAGGATTTAACCTACTACATTGACCAGAATCAGGTGGGAGAAAGTACTCTTGAAACTAAGCTGATTGAAGCGCTTGCTGGAGACGAAAAACCTACTATTGTTTTGAGGGCAGAAAAGTCTGTGCCTGTAGAAAATGTAGTAAAGGTTATGGATATCGCCAATAGAAATAAGTTCAAAGTGATATTGGCTGTAAAGCCAAATAACTAAATGAAATATCTTGAAACCAAATATGAGCGTGATTCTGCAAAGATTACGGCCTTAATTGCTGTAATCTTATTGCTACTCATGTTTGTGGCAGGTATGCCTTTTATGGACCCTCCATTGGAATATGGTGTATCCGTTAATTTTGGAACAAGTAATGTTGGGAGTGGTGATATTCAACCTAAAGCTCCTGTAAAATCAGAGCCTCAGGAAATAGAAAAGCCTCCACAACCAGATGTCTCAGAACCTGAACCATCTTCTCCTCAGGAAACCAAATCAGAAGATGTTATTACTCAGGATTCAGAAGAGAGTATAGCCATTAAAAAACAAAAAGAGGCTGAAGCTAAGGCAAAAGCTGAAGCTGAGGCTAAGGCAAAAGTAGAGGCCGAGAGAAAAGAAAAAGAACGTAAAGAGCAAGAAGCTAAAAAGAAAAATCTTGATGCTTTAATTGGTGGAGTCGCAAAATCTGAGGGAACTGAAACAGGGGGAGAAGGAGATGATAATCTAGGAGGAGATAAAGGTCAGTTAGATGGAGACCCGTATGCTCCAAGTTATTTTGGTCAAGGAGGATCGGGAAGCGGAGGAGTTGGTTACGGGCTTAACGGAAGAGGAAACGCAACCTATGATAAAATTAAACAGGATTGTAATGAGTCTGGGTTGGTAATTGTAAAGATTGTTGTAAATCGAAATGGAGATGTTATAGAAGCTGTTCCTGGGGTGAAAGGAACAACCAATACAGATCCTTGTTTGCTAGATCCAGCTACTAAAATTGCCAAATCCCATAAATGGCGCCCAGATCCTAAAGCGCCAGCCAAACAAATTGGTTTTGTTAAAGTAAACTTCAACTTAGGTCAATAATATTATGACTTATCAAGAAACCTTGCATTGGATGTTTGAGCAACTTCCTATGTATCAGCGTCAGGGTAAAACAGCCTTTAAGAAAGATCTATCGAATACAATTAAGCTGGCAAGTCATCTTGGGAATCCCGAGACGAAGTTCAAATCCATTCATGTGGCAGGAACCAATGGTAAGGGGTCTACAAGCCATATGTTGGCCTCTATTCTTCAGGAAGCTGGTTATAAGGTAGGGCTTTATACGTCACCTCATTTAAAGGATTTTCGTGAGCGGATTAAAATTAATGGCGAACCAGTAAGTGAATCTTTCGTTGTAGATTTTATTCAAGATAATAAGGCGTTTTTCGAGGCTAATAAACTTTCGTTTTTTGAAATGACAGTAGGTATGGCTTTCGATTATTTTGCCAAAGAGAAGGTTGATATTGCTGTGATTGAAGTAGGTATGGGTGGTCGATTGGATTCCACGAATATTATTATTCCAGAGTTATCAATTATTACAAATATAGGTTTGGACCATACTCAGTTTTTAGGTGATACTCTAGAGGAAATAGCTGCTGAAAAAGGAGGAATAATAAAAGAAGGTGTTCCCGTAGTGATTGGGGAAACCAATTTAAAAACTAAACCCGTTTTCCAACAAATCGCTAAAGAAAGAAAAGCAGACATAAAGTTTGCCGATGAAATAAATGAGGTGGTTTTAAAATCAGATCTAAAAGGAGTTTATCAAAAGCATAATATTAAGGCAGTACTTCAATCAATTCAGGTACTTAAAAGTCTAGGTTTTCAATTAGAAGATAAAGCTGTTTCAAATGGATTGTTAAATGTTGTAAAAAATACTGGGCTTATGGGTAGGTGGCAAGTTTTACAGAAAAAGCCTAAAGTAATTTGTGATACCGCCCATAACAAGGAAGGGCTAACCTATGTGATGAGTCAATTAAATGAAGAGAGTTACGATAGGTTACATATTGTTATTGGGGTTGTCAATGATAAAGATTTAATGAGCATCATTCCTCTTTTTCCAAAAGATGCCACTTATTATTTTGCCAAACCTGATATTCCAAGAGGACTGGATGCTTTTCATTTAAAGGAATTTTTTGTTGATAATGGTTTTTTGGGAGAAGTATACGCCTCAGTAGGTGAAGCTTATCGTGCTGCTTTAGAAGGGGCTGCGGAAAATGATTTGGTTTTTGTTGGAGGAAGTACATTTGTGGTGGCAGAAATAATTTGATTTTTTTTTCAAAAAGTTTTTTCAAATTAAAAAACTCGTTTATATTTGCAGTCCAATTACGCAGGGCGCGTAGCTCAGTTGGTTCAGAGCACTTGGTTTACACCCAAGGGGTCAGGGGTTCGAATCCCTTCGCGCCCACAGAATTTAAAACCCGAAGTGAAAGCTTCGGGTTTTTTTTGTTTTGAAATATTGATCTCAGTAATAATGTAGTATTTACCTTTCTGCTTATAGTGTTCTTCAGTTGTTTGTTGCTTTTGCTATAATTTCATTTAGATATTGTCTTTTAAAACTTGTCTATTTCAATTAGTGCATTATTTTTACTTTAGAATTGGAGTTTTTTGATTTCTCTACTCAGAATAATTAGCTGTTTTTATTTGTGAATAGGAGAATAACACCGACATGCATTTTGTCGATTAAAAGTTTTTTTTGCAGATGTTCTCATTGGGCTCTCTAACTTTTGTAGGTTTTTTTTTATATTTTTACACTGAATGACGAGCAGGTATAAAATTATTATTTACTTTCTTTTTGCACTAGCGATGATTTGCAGTGGCAATAATGGTTTTGCTGCTTCAAGTTTACTTCAAGATCCGCCCGTGCCAATACCTCCGCCTCCAGGGCTGCCTATTGATGGAGGGGTGTTAATAACAGTTTTTGCAGGGGTGATTTATGGTGTGGTTAAACTTGTGAAAAAAAAATAATATTTATTTGTTGGCTTCGAGTAATCGTTTTACATACTTTCCCAAAACATCAAATTCTAAATTCACAACGGTTCCTGTTTCAAAGGTTTTAAAGTTTGTGTGTTCAAAAGTGTAGGGAATAATTGCAACGCTAAAGGAGTCTAATTTCGAATCAACCACCGTTAAGCTTACCCCGTTAATCGTTATGGAACCTTTTTCTATGGTAACATTGTTTAGAACGTTGTCGTATTCAAAAGTGAAAATCCAACTGCCTTCTGCGTTTTTAATATTAGTACAAGTGGCAATTTGATCCACATGGCCTTGAACAATATGTCCATCCAATCGATCGCCAAGCTTCATGGCGCGCTCAAGGTTTACGGAATCGTCAACTTTTAAAGTGTTAAGATTGGTTTTGTTTAGGGTTTCCTGTATTGCTGTAACGGTGTATTCGTTATTGTTGATCTCAACCACGGTTAAACAAACTCCATTATGTGCCACGCTCTGGTCGATTTTTAGTTCGGGTGTGATATTGCTTTCTACGGTTATATGTAGGTTTTCCTTGTCCTTTACAATTTGTTTGACTGTTCCAATACTTTCTATGATCCCCGTAAACATATGGTCTAATTAATTTGGTTAAATTTGCATCAGCAAAAATACAACCTTTTTAATGAAGAAAGACGAGAACATTATTGTAGGCATTTCTATAGGCGATTTAAACGGAATAGGAGGCGAAGTTATTTTAAAAACTTTTGAAGACCCCAGAATGCTGGAGTTTTGCACGCCAGTGATTTTTGCCTCGGTAAAAACTATTACTTTCCTTAAAAAACACTTTAACTTCGATATTAAGTTTAACGGTATTAATGCTATTGATCAAATACTTCATGGAAAGATTAATGTGTTCAATGTTTGGAATGAACATGTAAATGTTTCGTTTGGAGCAGAGGATGTGAAAATGGGAAAGTATGCTATTAGATCGTTGCAAGCTGCGACTAAGGCTTTAAAGGAAGGCGGTGTAGATGTATTGGTTACAGCTCCAATTAATAAGCGTAATATACAGTCGGAATCATTTAAGTTTCCTGGTCATACTGATTATTTGGCAAAGGAGCTGGGAGGGGATAGTCTTATGTTTATGGTAACCGATGATTTAAAAGTTGGTTTGCTTACAGACCATGTTCCTGTAAAAGATGTGCCTGCAACTATTACAGAGGAGTTGATTTTTAAAAAAATAGAAGCTATTCATAATTCGCTTAAGCAGGATTTCTGGGTTAGCAAACCAAAAATTGCTGTTTTGGGAATTAATCCCCATACAGGCGATCAAGGTGTGATAGGGAAAGAAGACGATACTGTTTTAAGGCCAGCAATTGCTAAACTGAAAGATAAAGGTATGCTGGTATTTGGTCCTTACGCAGCTGATAGCTTTTTTGGATCGGATAATTACAGACAGTTTGATGCTATAATTGCATCATATCATGATCAAGGTTTAATCCCGTTTAAAACATTGACTTTTGGTAAAGGTGTAAATTATACTGCAGGATTAGATAGAGTTAGAACATCTCCAGACCATGGTACTGCGTATGAAATTGCTGGAAAGGGAATAGCAGATGCTAGTTCTTTTAAGGAAGCGCTTTTTGAGGCAATACAGATATTTCGCAATAGAAAAGAATATCATCGACTTACAAAAAATCAGTTGAAAAAATCTGCCCGATGATATGAACAAAAAATTGTTAATAAGTACGTTGGGTAAATAAAAATTTATATATTTGCAGGCTCAAAATAGATGTGAAAATGAAGCTGTTGAAAGAATTTAACATTCAGTTTGTAGGGTTAAAAGTAGGAACACATCATTTTGATTATCAAATTGAAAAGGAGTTCTTTGACCATTTTGAGTATGACGATTTTAATGCGGCTAATGTAAAGGCAGATGTGACTTTAATTAAGAAAGAAACTTTATTGGAATTACACTTCGATATTAAAGGAACGGTAAATGTAAATTGTGATATTACTAATGAACCTTATGATCAAAAGATTGCCAATGCATTTGATTTGGTTGTAAAGTTTGGGGAAGAGTATAATGATGAGGATATAGATATGCTTATCATCCCACATGGAGAGTATCAGATTAACATACAACAATATCTCTATGAGTTTATTGTTTTGTCATTGCCAACAAAGCGTATGCATCCAGGTATTAAAGACGGAAGCCTTAAAAGTGATATACTTGATAAATTAGAAGAACTTAGCCCTAAGGCTGTAGAAGAAAATAAAAAAGAAGAAGAAGAGGAAACAGATCCTCGTTGGAATACATTAAAGCAACTATTAACGGATAAATAACTAAAAAATGGCACATCCTAAGAGAAAAATCTCTAAAACTAGAAGAGATAAGAGAAGAACACACTATAAAGCAACTGCGCCACAAATTGCTACGTGTCCTACAACAGGAGAGGCTCACCTTTACCATAGAGCTCACTGGCATGAAGGAAAGCTGTATTACAGAGGTCAAGTATTGATTGACAACTCTGAGGCCGAAGAAAATTTAGCATAATTGCTATGCATGCATACATAAAGCGCTCACTTGTGAGCGTTTTTTTTATGATATATTTTTCTAATCCTCAAAAACCACTTAATTTGCACATTATTTAAGTCAAAACAGCCTGTTTTTTATCTGTTTAAGGCAAAAAAGCGAATTGTTTTGATGGATTTAATTTAAATGTTATGAGTAAAATCTCAGCAGCCATTACAGCTGTTGGCGCATATGTGCCAGAGTATGTGTTGTCCAATCAGATTCTTGAGACGATGGTGGACACCAATGATGAATGGATTACCTCTAGAACAGGAATCAAAGAGCGCCGCATTTTAAAAGAGGAAGGTAAAGGAACCTCTTTTATGGCAATAAAAGCCGCTCAACAACTTCTAGAAAAAAGAAACTTAGACCCTAAAGAAATAGATTTGGTTATTGTTGCTACTGCAACACCAGATATGCCAGTGGCATCTACAGCGGTTTATACTGCTACGCAGATAGGAGCTGTTAATGCTTTTGCTTACGACTTGCAGGCAGCATGTTCTAGCTTTCTCTATGGACTTTCTACGGCGGCCAGTTATATAGAGTCTGGAAGATATAAAAAAGTACTTTTAATAGGTGCTGATAAAATGTCTTCTATTATCGATTATACAGATAGGGCTACATGTATCATTTTTGGTGATGGGGCTGGAGCTGTGCTTCTTGAGCCTAACACAGAAGGTCTAGGGCTTCAAGATGAATATTTAAGAAGTGATGGTCAAGGGCGTGAATTTTTAAAGATCGATGCTGGTGGATCAATTTTACCAGCTGACGAGGAAACTGTTAAAAATAGACAGCATTTTGTTCACCAAGATGGGCGTACGGTTTTTAAATTTGCTGTTTCCAATATGGCCGATGTATGTGAAAAAATAATGGAAAGAAACAACCTAACTCATAATGATGTGTCTTGGTTGGTTCCACACCAAGCTAATTTGCGTATTATTGATGCTACTGCCAATAGAATGAATCTAGACGATTCTAAGGTGTTGAAGAACATTCACCGTTACGGAAATACTACATCTGCTACACTTCCGTTACTTTTAAGCGATTTCGAATCACAATTCAAAAAAGGAGATAATTTAATATTTGCTGCCTTTGGCGGTGGATTTACTTGGGGTTCTGCTTACTTGAAGTGGGCCTACGACTCAAAGAACTAACTGACTAAGAATAATCTAAATAACTTAATTATGGATTTAAAGGATATTCAAAACTTAATCAAATTTGTAGCCAAGTCAGGTGCAAGTGAGGTTAAACTTGAAACAGATGACGTAAAAATTACCATCAAGACAGGTGGTGACGAAAAATCTGAAACTACTACATACGTACAACAAATTCCAATGGGTGCGCCAATGGCACAAGCTCCAGTTGCAGCACCACAGGCAGCAGCTCCTGCTGCAGATGCTCCTGCTGCTCCAGCGACAGCTAATGAAGATTCTAAATACATTACCATTAAGTCTCCAATAATCGGAACTTTTTATCGTAAGCCTTCTCCAGACAAGCCTTTATTTGTAGAAGTAGGGCAAACAATCAAAGAAGGAGATGTGTTGTGTATTATCGAAGCTATGAAATTGTTTAACGAAATTGAATCTGAAGTATCAGGTAAAATCGTTAAAGTATTGGTAGATGATTCATCTCCAGTAGAATTCGATCAACCTTTATTCTTGGTAGATCCATCATAAGTCTTTAAAAATTCCAATATAAACCCCCCAAGACCTACCATAATTTAGGATAATTGGGTATGAGGAATTTTGAAATTTTTAAATCAAGACAGATATGTTTAAAAAAATATTGATAGCTAACCGCGGAGAAATCGCTTTACGAGTTATTAGAACTTGTAAGGAGATGGGTATTAAGACTGTTGCTGTTTACAGTAAAGCCGATGCCGAAAGTCTTCACGTGAAGTTTGCCGACGAAGCCGTTTGTATTGGCCCGGCACCTAGTTCGGAATCATACCTTAAAATGTCAAACATAATCGCTGCTGCCGAAATTACCAATGCAGATGCGATTCACCCAGGATATGGTTTCCTTTCAGAAAATGCTAAGTTCTCTAAGATTTGTGAAGAGCACAATATCAAGTTCATCGGGGCATCTGCTGAGATGATCGAGAAAATGGGAGATAAAGCTACTGCAAAAGCAACTATGAAAGCTGCTGGTGTACCTTGTGTTCCAGGAAGTGATGGTATTATTGCCAATTATGAGCAATGTGAAAAATTAGCAGAAGAAGTTGGGTATCCTGTAATGCTTAAAGCTACTGCCGGTGGTGGTGGTAAAGGTATGCGTGCTGTTTGGAAAAAAGAAGATTTAAAACCGGCTTGGGATTCTGCAAGACAAGAAGCTAAAGCGGCCTTCGGAAATGACGGAATGTATATGGAGAAGCTTATTGAGGAGCCTCGCCATATCGAGATCCAGGTTGTTGGAGATTCTTCAGGTAGAGCGTGTCACTTGTCAGAACGTGATTGTTCTGTGCAGCGTCGTCACCAAAAGCTTACTGAGGAAGTGCCTTCTCCTTTCATGACTGACGAATTGCGTGAGAAAATGGGAGATGCAGCTGTAAGAGCTGCAGAATTTATCAAGTATGAAGGGGCTGGAACCGTTGAGTTCCTGGTAGACAAGCACCGCAACTTCTACTTCATGGAGATGAATACACGTATTCAGGTAGAGCACCCAATTACTGAACAGGTAATTGATTATGATTTGATTCGGGAGCAAATTTTAGTCGCTGCAGGTGTGCCAATCTCTGGTAAAAACTATACGCCAAACCTACATTCTATTGAGTGTAGAATTAACGCGGAAGATCCTTATAACGATTTCCGTCCTTCTCCAGGTAGAATTACAACTTTACATGCTCCAGGAGGGCATGGAGTAAGATTGGATACTCACGTATATGCAGGGTACATCATTCCGCCTAACTATGACTCAATGATTGCTAAGCTTATTACTACGGCTCAAACCCGTGAAGAAGCAATTAATAAAATGAAGCGTGCTTTAGATGAGTTCGTAATTGAAGGTATTAAGACTACTATTCCTTTCCATAGACAGCTTATGGACAACCCAGATTATTTGTCGGGTAATTACACCACTAAGTTCATGGAAGACTTCGAAATGGCCCCACAAGTCGAAGAATAAAGAAAATAAATAAACTTCTGAAACCCCGTTAATTCGGGGTTTTTTTATGCTTAAATTTATTGAAAGAGGATTTTATTTGGTTGTTGCTTTTATTGTTTTAAGTTGCTGTTAAACAATGCGTTCTGCATTGTTTTTATAGTTGAAATTTGCTTAACAAAACAAAAAGTATAACTTTGCACAAAATTATTCTTTAACCTTAAAATCATTCGTATAGCATGCAACTGTACAATAAATTAAGTGCTAAGGAAAGAGCAGATCTTATTGAAAAGGCGGGAAAAGACCGCTTAACGCTTTCCTTTTACAAATACGCAAAAATTAAAGACCCTCAACTTTTTAGAGACCAACTTTTTATAGCTTGGGACGTGCTGGATGTACTTGGTAGAACATATGTCGCCAAAGAGGGAATCAATGCTCAAATTTCTCTGCCAGCAGATAACTTTGAAGCTTTTAAACGTCATTTAGATGGAATATCCTTCTTAAAAAATGTTCGTTTAAACGTAGCAGTCGAGCAGGATAACATGTCCTTTCTTAAGTTAAAAATAAAAGTTAAGGATAAAATTGTAGCTGATGGTCTTAATGATGAGACTTTTGATGTTACAAACAAAGGTGTTCATGTAAATGCAGAGAAGTTTAATGAACTTATCGAGGACCAAAATACTGTTTTGGTGGACATGCGTAATCATTACGAAAGTGAAATAGGTCATTTTAAAAATGCGATTAAACCAGATGTCGATACGTTTAGAGAGTCTTTACCTATTATAGAAAGCGACCTAAGTGAATTCAAAGAAGAGAAAAATCTTGTAATGTATTGTACAGGAGGGATTCGTTGTGAAAAAGCCAGTGCCTATTTTAAACACAAAGGCTTTAAAAACGTTTTCCAGCTTGAAGGAGGGATTATTGAATATACACGTCAGGTAAACCAAAAAGGACTTGACAACAAATTTATCGGGAAAAACTTTGTGTTTGATGACAGAAGGTCTGAACGGATATCTGAGGATGTGATTGCCAATTGTCACCAATGTGGAAAGCCATGCGATACCCATACCAATTGTGCTAACGATGCATGTCACTTGTTATTCATTCAATGTGATGAATGTAAAGAGGAAATGAATAATTGTTGCTCTACAAGTTGTAAGGACATTCATGCATTACCGGTTGAAGATCAAAAAGCACTTCGTAAGGGGCAGGGTAATAGCAATGATATTTTCAAGAAAGGTAGAGCCGATCACTTACCGTTTAAAAAAGATTTGAGAAATATTTTCGAAGTTTTAAAAGAAAGTAACGCGAACTAAACAAGATTGTTTATTTCATCAATAAAAAGCTGAAGCCACAGAAACTTAATTCTGTGGCTTTTTAAGTCTTAGAATAATCTTATCTTTACGTCTTAAACCTATTTATTAATCGTCTTCCGGAACACCTTGTGTTTCAGAATCAATATATATCACATATGGCTTGTAACAGTTGTTCAAGTGGAAAAGATGGCTTACCCAAAGGCTGTAAAAACAATGGGACTTGCGGAACGGATAGTTGCAATAAATTAACAGTATTCGATTGGCTTTCCAATATGTCTTTACCCAGTGGAGAAAAACCATTTGACTGGATAGAGGTGCGCTTTAAAAACGGAAGAAAGCACTATTATAAAAACACAGAAAACCTTTCACTTTCTATAGGTGATGTTGTAGCTACTCAAGCCCAATCGGGACATGACGTAGGTATGGTTACCCTAACAGGCGAGTTGGTACGTGTTCAAATGAAACGCAAAAAAGTTCCTGCTGACAAAGATGTATTTAAGGTATACCGTAAGGCCTCCCAAAAAGATATAGATATTTGGCAGGAAGCCAGGGATAAGGAAGAAGCCATGAAGGTTAAAGCAAGACAGTTTGCGATAGACCTTAATCTTCAAATGAAAATTTCAGACATTGAATATCAGGGGGATGCAAGCAAGGCAACATTTTATTATACTGCCGAAGACCGTGTAGACTTCCGTGAACTGATTAAACTGTTTGCTAGGGAATTCCGTACACGAATAGAAATGAAGCAAGTCGGGTTCCGTCAGGAAGCTGCCAGATTGGGAGGTATTGGTTCATGTGGGAGAGAACTTTGTTGTTCAACATGGTTAACAGATTTCCGATCTGTGAGTACCTCTGCAGCAAGATATCAACAGTTATCATTAAACCCACAAAAGTTGGCGGGGCAATGTGGTAAACTTAAATGCTGTTTAAACTATGAGTTAGATACCTATCTAGATGCTTTAAAGGATTTTCCTAAAACAGAAGTTAAACTGGAAACTGAAAAGGGGACTGCTGTTTGCCAGAAAACGGATATTTTTAAAGGGCATTTATGGTATGCTTACGAAGGAGAATGGACCAATTGGCATAAGATTACCAAGGAGCAAGCTATGGAAATTATCGAGCTGAATAAGAAAAATGAGAAAGTTGCCAGTTTAGAGGAATTCGCTTTAGACTTAGTAGAAGAGGATAAAGCTGATTTCGAAAATGTTGTCGGCCAAGATAGTTTAACACGTTTTGATAAACCAAAGCGAAAGAAAAAACGTAACTATAAACAGAGGAGCGATAGGGGTACCGC
Source organism: Mangrovimonas aestuarii (assembly GCF_028767185.1). GTDB lineage: Bacteria > Bacteroidota > Bacteroidia > Flavobacteriales > Flavobacteriaceae > Mangrovimonas_B > Mangrovimonas_B aestuarii. Next base: position 229,130 of record NZ_JARACK010000003.1, on the reverse strand, counting down.
CAATAACAATAACAAAGGCAACACCAATAACAAAAACAACAATTCACCAAAGAACAAAAAAAGAAGACGCCCTAGAAATGCAAAATAGGATACTAGCTATACTTTTTATTTTTGCTTTTGTGTTGGTATCATGTGATTCCAACCAAGTATACGATAACTACAAATCTCTGCCCAATGTGTGGAATAAAGATTCAGTAGTTAGTTTTAAGGTTAATCCGCCAGATTCGATAAATGGATATAATCTTTTTGTTAATCTTAGAAATAATAATGGTTACAAATACAGTAATCTGTTTTTAATAGTTGAAATGGTGTATCCCCATGGCAAAACAATTAAAGATACATTGGAATATAAAATGGCAAAACCCAATGGTGAGCTTTTAGGAACTGGATTTGCAGATATTAAGGAAAACAAACTCTGGTACAAGGGCTACGAATATCCATTTGTGTTCAGTGAAAAAGGAGAATATACTGTAAACATTCAACAAGCGATGAGGGAGGCAGGTGAAGTAAATGGCGTTGCCAATTTGGAAGGCATAACGGATGTAGGCTTTAGAATTGAAAAAACAAAAACCCCAAACTAAATTACTATGGCAAAGAAAAAACAACAAGAAGTAGCAAATAAGTCATTCGATAAGTACGTAAGATGGTTTTGGATACTTTTTCTGGGCGGTGTAGGAGCCGTTGTTTTGGTATTTGCTTTGGCTTCATGGGGTGCATTTGGTGAAATGCCAGATCACACTGTACTTGAAAATCCAAAAACCAATTTGGCCACCGAGATTATTTCCTCAGACGGAAAAACTCTTGGTAAATTTTATTTAAACGATAACAGAACTCCTGTAGGTTATGATGAATTGCCCAAGCATTTGGTCGATGCCCTTATAGCTACTGAAGATGCTCGCTTTCGTGAACATTCAGGAGTCGATGGTCGTGGTACACTACGTGCTTTAGTAAAAATGGGAAGCGGAGGTGGAGCCAGTACGATCTCACAACAGTTGGCAAAACAGTTGTTTCATGGTGAGGGGTCTAAAAACATTTTCGAGCGTATTACCCAAAAAATAAAAGAGTGGATTATCGCTATTCGTTTGGAGCGCCAATATACCAAAGAAGAGATAATAGCTCAATATTTCAACATTTACGATTTTGGTAATAATGCGGATGGTATTCGTTCTGCGGCCAGTATCTATTTTGATAAAGAACCCCGCGATTTGGATATTAAGGAATCGGCAATGCTAGTAGGAATGTTTAAGAATTCTTCATTGTATAATCCAAGAGAAAAAAGAAACCCTGTAGGCACAAAAAACCGTAGAGATGTGGTTTTGGCCCAAATGGAGAAATATGAATACATTTCGGAAGAAGTTAAGGATTCTCTGCAGGAGCTTGATTTAGGCTTAAAATATACGCCACAGTCTCACAATGAAGGCTTGGCTACGTATTTTAGGGAATATGTTCGTGGTTTTTTAAAAGATTGGGTTAAGGAAAACCCAAAGGCAAATGGTGAGAACTGGAATATTTACAAAGATGGACTAAAAGTTTATACTACGATAGATTCCCGCATGCAGCGTTATGCCGAAAATGCAGTTGCAGAACACATGCCTAGACTGCAAGCAGAGTTTGATCATCAAAACACACCGGACAGGAATCCAACGGCACCGTTTTTAGGATTAACATCATCCGAAGTAGACGGTTTGCTTAAACACGCAATGAAGCGTTCAGAACGCTGGCGTAAGATGAAATACGATCTAAAGAAATCCAATGAAGAGATAGAAGCATCGTTTTATGAGCCAACGTCAATGGAGATTTTCTCTTGGAATGGGGAAATAGATACCGTAATGAAGCCTATCGACTCTATGAGATACTATAAGTCTTTCCTTCAGCCAGGAATGATGTCTATGGATCCTAATACAGGGCATATAAAAGCTTGGGTAGGAGGGATGGATTACCGCCATTTTCAATACGATCATGTAAAGCGTGGTAAGCGTCAGGTGGGGTCCACTTTCAAGCCGTTTGTGTATGCTACGGCTATTGATCAGTTGCATTTGTCACCTTGTGATGAACTTCCAGATACGCCGTTTTGTATAGAAAAAGATAAATGGGGTAACATCGAAGAATGGTGTCCTAAAAACTCAGGAGGCCAGTATGGAGGGAGCCGTACCCTTAAAGATGCCTTGGCTAACTCTGTAAATACCGTTACTGCCAGATTGATGGATAAGGTGGGGCCAAAGAATGTTGGAGATATGGCTAAGAAACTAGGGGTTGAAACTGAAATACCTGAAGTGCCTTCAATTGCATTGGGATCGGTTGACTTAAGCGTTTATGAAATGGTAGCGGCCTATGCCACATTTGCAAATAAAGGAGTCTATACCAAGCCGGTTATGATTACAGCTATTGAAGATAAAAACGGTACTATATTATATCAGTTTACTCCAGAAACTCACGACGTATTAAGTGAGGAAGCCGCTTATGTAACTGTTAAGTTAATGGAAGGGGTTACTGAATCTGGTTCAGGACAGCGTTTAAGACATAAAGGAGCAAGTACGGCTGTGTATAAGGAAATTATAACGGGTTACCCATATGGATTTACTAATCCAATTGCGGGGAAAACAGGAACAACTCAAAATCAAAGTGACGGATGGTTTATGGGCATGGTGCCAAACCTTGTAACTGGAGTTTGGGTAGGAGCAGAAGATCGAGCGGCTCATTTTAGAACTATTACTTATGGGCAGGGAGCCTCTATGGCGCTTCCGCTATGGGGATTATATATGAAGAGTTGTTATGCCGATAAGGAGCTTAATATTTCCGAAACAGATTTTGAACAACCTACAGAACTTAGTATTCGTGTAGATTGTAATCTTCAAGCCAATGATGAAGTTCAAGACGAAAAGATAATCGAAGAGGAAGTCCCAGATGATTTAGACTTTTAATATCACAAGCCATTCTGTTTTTAGAATGGCTTTTTTATTTTGTATTTTTAGCCGTTTAAAATTAGAACCTAGACTATGATTATAAAGAAAGTAAACACGGTTCAGGAAGCATTAGAAGGGGTTCAGGATGATATGACCCTGATGTTAGGTGGTTTCGGATTGTGTGGAATCCCTGAGAATGCTATTACAGAACTTGTTAAAAAGGGAGTAAAAGGATTGACCTGTATCTCTAACAATGCAGGAGTAGATGATTTTGGTTTGGGGCTTTTGCTTCAACAGAAACAGATTAAGAAAATGATTTCCTCTTATGTAGGTGAAAACGATGAGTTTGAGCGCCAAATGCTAAGCGGAGAGTTAGATGTGGAGCTTATCCCTCAAGGTACTTTGGCAGAGCGTTGTAAAGCTGCTCAATCTGGATTTCCTGCAATTTATACACCAGCAGGTTATGGTACCGAAGTTGCAGAAGGAAAGGAAACTAGAGAGTTTGATGGCAAAATGTATGTTTTGGAACATGCGTTTAAAGCAGATTTCGCTTTTGTAAAAGCTTGGAAAGGTGATGCAGCTGGTAACTTGATCTTTAAAGGTACAGCAAGAAACTTTAACCCTTGTATGTGTGGTGCTGCTGCCATTACTGTGGCAGAGGTTGAAGAATTGGTTCCAGTTGGAGAGCTTGATCCTAACCAAATCCATATTCCAGGTATTTTTGTACAGCGCATTTTCCAAGGAAAGGATTACGAAAAGAGAATTGAACAACGAACAGTAAGACAAAGACAATAATTATGGCTCTAGATAAAAACGGAATAGCAAAACGTATTGCCAAGGAAGTTCAGGATGGTTATTATGTGAATCTAGGAATTGGAATTCCAACTTTAGTAGCCAATTATGTTAGAGAAGACATACAGGTAGAGTTCCAAAGCGAGAATGGTGTATTGGGTATGGGGCCTTTCCCTTTTGAAGGTGAAGAGGATGCCGATATCATTAATGCAGGGAAGCAAACCATTACCACTTTGCCAGGTGCTAGCTTTTTTGACTCTGCAATGAGTTTTGGGATGATTCGCGGGCAACATGTTCACTTAACTATTTTAGGAGCTATGGAAGTCGCTGAAAATGGTGATATCGCAAACTGGAAAATACCAGGAAAAATGGTAAAAGGCATGGGAGGCGCCATGGACCTAGTGGCAAGTGCTGAAAATATTATTGTTGCCATGATGCATACCAATAAGGCTGGAGAATCAAAATTGCTTAAAAGGTGTTCATTGCCTCTAACTGGTGTAGGTTGTGTTAAAAAAGTGGTGACTAACCTAGCTGTTTTAGAAATAACAGATAAAGGATTCAAGCTATTGGAACGCGCTCCTGGAGTGTCTGTCGAAGAGATTCAAAAGGCAACAGAAGGAACTTTAATTGTTGAAGGAGATATCCCAGAAATGGATATTTAATCAAATTTCTCTAAATACGAATCAAATCGATGAGATGTTAAAAAAAATAACACTTCATCGATTTTTTTTGTTTTTTATCTAATGTTTTCAAAAAATGTGAGATATTTATAATCCCCAATGAAAACAACATAACCCAAAAACTTAGGCTTATGGATCCAAATCTACCTGAACAACCTACATTCTCAAGTAAATTTCTTAAAGCTTTTCGTAATCAATTAACCTTTTTTAGAAGCTTATTTTATCTGACAAAAAAAGTGTTTATGTTATAGACCTTTTGGGATGGCTTCAATAAGGGTCTTAGTATAGTCTGTCTTAGGGCTATCATATACCTCATCTGCATCTCCCTTTTCCGCAATTTTGCCATCATGCATAACTATGAGTTGGTCTGCCATGTATTTAACCACTGCGAGATCATGGGAGATGAAGATGTATGTAAAACCAAAGTCTTCTTTTAGTGTGTTTAAAAGGTTTAGTACTTGTGCCTGTACTGATATATCCAATGCAGATACCGATTCATCACAAACTATTAATTTTGGTTGTAGGGCAATAGTTCTTGCAATTCCTATACGCTGTCTTTGTCCACCGGAAAACTCGTGGGGATAGCGGTTAAAATGTTCCTCAGATAATCCCACTTGTTTTAATAGTTCTATAGTTTTTTTCTCTCGCTCTTTTTTAGAGTTATACAGATTATGTACAAGCATAGGCTCCATGATTGCTTGACCAACTGTTAATCTTGGGTTTAAGGATGCAAAAGGATCCTGAAAAATGATCTGAATATCCTTTCGGAGTGCTTTTAGAGCTTTTGGGCTAATATGGGTAATATCTTTTCCTTTATAGTATATTTTTCCAGCTGTAGCTTTGTCTAATTGTAAAATAGTGTTGCTAAGTGTAGATTTTCCGCAGCCGGACTCACCAACCAATCCTAAAGTTTCCCCTTCGTACAGTTTAAAGCTTACTTGGTTTACGGCTTTAAATGATTCTGGTTTTGAGAACCAACCGGATCGTGAGAAATACTCCTTCTCAAGGTTTTTGATTTCTAAAAGAGGTTCTTTACTATAAAGTTTTTTGTGAAACTCTTGTCTTTGCTCTGATGTAACTTCCTCCTCTAAAATGTTATTTTCAAGATAATCCTGAATAGTAGGGAGTTTTTTTAAGCGTTTACCCAATGTTGGGCGTGAGTGGATTAAGGCCTTTGTATAAGTGTGTTTTGGGTTCCTGAATATTTCGGTTACACTGCCTTGTTCAACAATATTGCCTTGATACATAACTGCAACATTATCTGCAATATCACTTATCAGTGATAAATCGTGGGAAATGAAAATAATGCTCATTTTGGTTTCTTGCTGCAGGCTTTTTAATAAGCTAATAATTTCTTTCTGTACTGTAACATCCAATGCTGTTGTGGGCTCGTCCGCAATAAGAATCTCTGGTTTACAGGCAATCGCCATAGCAATCATTACACGTTGCTTTTGCCCGCCAGATATTTCATGAGGATACGATTTGTAAACGCGTTTTGGATCAGGCAGCTTTACTTTTTCAAAAAGGGAAAGTGTTTCTTCTTTTCTTTCTTGTTTATTGAGTTTTGTATGTTGTTTTAGAATTTCCTCAACCTGTTTTCCGCAGCGCATGGAAGGGTTGAGTGAGCTCATGGGCTCCTGAAAGATCATGCTGATTTTATTTCCTCTGATGTTTTGGAAATCCTTGTTAGTAAGCGAAGTCAAATCGCTATCGTGAAACTGGATACTGCCTGATTCTATTGATGATACCTTGTTGGGAAGCAATCCCAATACGGCAAGGGATGAAACAGATTTTCCAGAACCAGACTCACCTACTATTCCAAGTATTTCATTGGAATTAAGGGTATAGCTTATATTGTGTAAAACCGTATGCTTGTTAAAGGCTACGGCCAGATTTTCAATTTTAAGAATGGGGGAGGTGTTCATTACACGTGTTTAATTTCATGAGGCTCCAAAATGGCTTCACCACGCAAACGTAATACAATTTGAGCAACTGCAATGGTATCCTTTTCGCAATAAGTTACAATTCTATCTATACCTTCATTGTAATAGACCTCTGCCACTTGACTCCCATCGATATCGTCTTTAGGTGAAGGAATTCCCAGTACATTAGTTAATAGTTTTAGGGAAGTGTAGTTTTTGTAATCACCAAATTTCCATAATTCCAAAGTGTCGAGATGTGGGACTTCCCATGGTTTTTTACCAAATAAGTTTAGTTTTTCTGGAAGTTCCATGCCGTTTATAATCATACGACGGGCAATATATGGAAAGTCGAATTCCTTGCCGTTATGTGCACAAAGCAATTGTTGTGGATGATTGTAATGTGATGTAAGCAAGTTTTTGAATTCCTGAAGGAGCTCCTTTTCCTCTCCGTGGAAAGATGTTGCCCTGAATGTTCGCTCATTTCCATTATGGGTGAAAAAGCCAACCGATATACAAACAATTTTACCAAATTCTGCCCAGATACCAGCTCTTTCGTAAAACTCTTCAGCAGTATAATCTTCTTTGCGTTGGTATAGGGATTTGGTTTCCCATAGTTCCTGTTTTACGGAATCGAGATCGGTAAAATGATTGGTTTCGGGTACGGTTTCAATATCGAGAAACAGAATGTTTTCCAGGTTGAGGCGCTTTATCATGGAGTTAACATATTGTATGCTTCGTCAATATATGTAAAAATATCCTTAGTAAAAATATCACCTGGCTCTCTTTTGGAGGTTTGATGGCCCAATCGAACGATGATAAGGTTGTCTTCGGGCTGTACAATTACATATTGCCCTAGATGCCCCCGCATCATAAAGAAATCCTTACCATGGTAATCTTGCATAAGCCACCAACCGTATCCATACTGCGGACTAGCTTCAAACCGGGGGGTAATCGCTGTTTTTATGAAAGCAGAGTCTAATAGCTGTTGGTTGTTCCACTTGCCATGATCCTTATAGAGTTTGCCAAATCGAGCAAAATCACGGGCATTGCTGGCGATACAGCAATAGGCCTTTTCGAGTCCGCCATCTTCACTGTCAAGTTGCCAAAAGGCTGGGTTTTCTGCACCCATAGGTTTCCAGAAATTTGTGCTCATATAATCACTAAGGGACTTACCGGTAGCTTTTTCAAGTACCATAGCTAACAATTGGGTATCGCCACTTGCGTATTTAAAAGCTTGGCCTGGTTGTTCTACAACCTTTAATCCGAGTATAATATCTTTTAAATGGTTGTCAAAATAAGCCCGGGTAGTAATTGAAAAGGGAGAATAATAGGCTTCATCCCAATTGGTTCCTGAGGCCATTGAAGACAAGTCGCCAACAGTCATTTGGGCTGCCAGCCCTTGTGAAAATTCAGGGTAAAAATCCCCCACTGGCTGGTCTAGTCCTTTAATGTAGCCATCCATAATAGCTTTTCCCAGCAGCGTGGTAACAACACTTTTGGCCATGGAGAAGGAGTTGCTCCTAGAGTTTTTATCAAAATCTTCATAGTATTTCTCAAACCAGATACTGTCGTTTTTAATTATTAGGTACGCTACCGTACCATACTTAGTATTCCAATCTTCCAGTTCTTGGCTAGTTGTGGCTGTGTTGTAGTTTTTGTGAATGGCCCATGGTTGCGGTTCACCAACCTCTATCAAACGATTATCGAAAGCTTTATAATCTTCCAAATAAGCAGTAGTATGTCCTTGGGCATAAACGGTCATCACGGCTTTGAGAAGGTAATCGTAACCAAAAACATAAAGGGATATAATAAGAAGTGCTATAAGGATTATAGTCCCAGATAAAATGCGTTTGAGAAGTTTCATTTGAGTAGGTATTAAAGGTATTTTAAATATAGCCAATTAGTATGTTTTTTTGAAATGAAAGTGATAGAGATTGAGCTTTTTTGTAAAAGCCAGATTGTTTTAACTCAGCTAGTACCCCAACTTACGAGGTAACAGTTATTTAACCTAAGGTTTACCGTAAGGAATTAAAGGCCAGAAGTTTAATAAATATCTTTAATCAGCCCTAAGAAAAAGAGCTATTGCGTTTTTTGAGTTTTGTTTTTAAAAATTCCCAGATCCGGACTTTTAATGCTGTCAACGGAATTTAAAGTTTAGGCGTAATGGATTGCTCCTTTTAATACAGTTTTAAGAATCATTGAAATCAATTTTTAATTATTAATCCTTAAACATTTATTATTATGGCTGAATTCTCTATTAACGTAGGACAGAGTCTTGTAGACAAGACCTTGGATCAAATCAAAAAGTACCCTTATCCTGTAATTCAATTTCCAAGTGAAAAGCTTGCCGAAGGCACATTTGAACAACAAGTTGAAATCGATGCACTTTTACCAAATTACCATTCCGATTTTGAAGCATTGGGTAAACAAGCCCTTGAGCTTTTAAAAGAAGAAGCAGAGCTGTTAACCGATATGGATGCCCCTCAATATGGAATCCACTATCAGTATATTCAAAATTACGATCTTAATCGCCATAATGAGCTATTGTCTTCGGAATACGACAGCTTAACAAGTGAAGACAAAGATGAATTGAGTGACTTAAATAACATGGTACAAGTAAAAGAGACCATGGAATTGGGCGTTCAGATTTCTGCAAGCTATGTGTTGAGCCACAAAGAATCGTTTACAACTGAAGTTGTAGCATCTGCCGAGAAGATTTTAAACCCAGACACTTTATTGTCTGAGGAGTTTTTAGGGTTCGGAAGATTCTTCAGAAGTATCGGAAATGCCATTGGAAGTATAGGTAGAGCCGTTAGAAACATAGGGAGATGGTTTGGTAGAAATATCAGAAAAATCATCGATTTTAAAAATCCAACAATTAATAAGCTTGAACTGCAAATCACAGAAAGACCAAGAATTACTGTAGGCAACCCTTTTATTGTTGAAAACCTAAAGGTAAAGGTAGCTACTATACAAGTTGTTATCCCTTACAGCGTATTTGGAGGTAAGTGGAGAACAATAGTATTTATGTTCAACAACCAAGTAGATCTATTAAGCTCAGGAAAATACCAGCTAGATACTGATGCCCTGAAAGTTTATGTTAAGCCATCATTTGATAAGCTCCAAATTAGGGTAAAACTATTGGGTGTGTATTTCTCTTTTAACTTAACGTCTGTTGCAAACCTTATTTTAAATGCTGTTGGTAAGGTTGAGGTTTACGATGCCTCTAACTTGGTAACTCCATTACAGGTTAAAAATTTTGAATATAAAATTACCGGTATTGAAACTTTAAGTTCAAACCAGAGCTTAACACTGAATATTCAGATTGATGTGCAATCGTTAGAAAAGTCGAATGTGGCAATCCTTAGTGGTATAGCAAGTTCTGAAACTCAGCTAAACTCACCTGTAAAGGAGTAATCAATTATCTGGCAGTAAAACAAGTATTGAAAAAAACGGGAGTGTAAAAGCTTCCGTTTTTTTTTTTTTTTTTAACCGTTTAGACTTTTGAATACAGATAAATTGGATTCACTCAAATACTGGTGCTAGCAATAGCAAATAAATGCATATAGTAAACGGTTATACTTCTCCGGATCAGGATACAGATTCTACCTAACAGATAATTTCAACAATATGAATTTTAAAAAGTTGGATGTTTTAAAAATACCGCTTTTTGGGTATTGTAGGTTTCTTTAGCAATGATTCTCTTTGTATAGAAGAGGTTGTGCTTTGTGGGAATGCCTTTGGTAATATTGTTAATGCTTTATTGTTAGCCTTTTTATTTTTGGAATGATTCTTAAAAAAGATAAAAAGTAATTGCTTACGGAACTATGGTCAAATTTAGATATAAAGCGTAGATAAATTACGTTTTAACGAAAATAATGAGTGTTTTGTAGAGTATTTAACAAGGTTTTTTCATGGGTGCTTCAATTTCTTAATTTTGACCCTTTATAGTCAAGACGTGTGTGCTACTGTCAAAAATTAATTACCAATTTAATACTTTCTGTTTTCGGTGCTAGCGCTATGTTGGCACTTGGCAACTGCGTGATTCTTAATCTAATTCCTTTCTCAATTTATTAAACCAATGCTTATGCTGCATCCATTATCCTTATTTAACCGTATTAGTTTTTTTATTGCCCTCATTATTACGTTTAGTTGTTTAAATCTTAATGCCCAAAATGAAGAATTATGGGGAATGACTCATAGAGGAGGGGTAGATGATGCAGGTGTTATTTTTAGAGCAGATTTAGAAGGAGGCAACCAAATGTTAAGACATGAATTTGGAAGGAATCAAGGTGGGGGGCCTATGTATACCAAATTATTGGAGGCTAGTAATGGGAAGTTATATGGTTTGACGGTCAATGGTGGCGAACATGATGATGGCGTTTTATTTGAATACGACGCAGTTTTAGGAAGCTATATAAAAAGATGGGATTTTGATGACGAAAGCGATGTCTCAGGGGGTAATCCATATGGTAGTTTAATAGAGGCTTCTAATGGAAAATTATATGGGATGACCCATAATGGAGGGGTGCACAATGCAGGGGTGATTTTTGAATATGACCCGGTTTCTAACACGCTATCTAAAAAATGGGATTTCGATTACATAAATGGGGGTGGTCCATTTGGAAGTTTGATTGAAGCTTCTAATGGTAAGTTTTATGGAATGACTTATGGAGGAGGTGAAAACTATCAAGGAGTTATTTTTGAATATGATCTAATTAATAACATTTATATAAAAAAATATGACTTTAATGATGTTGATGGAATTTACCCAAGAGGAAACTTGTTAGAAGCTGTTGATGGAATACTTTATGGGATGACGTCTTCTGGAGGGAGTAATGGCTTTGGAGTTTTATTTGAATTTGAAATTAATACAGGGAATTACAATGTAGAATTAGATTTTGATGGTGCTAATCTGGGTAGAATGCCTATGGGTAGTTTAATACAATCTTCCAACGGAAAGTTATATGGTATGACTTATCAAGGCGGGACAAGTAATTATGGTGTTTTGTTTGAATACAACCATGTTGACGACATCTTTGCTAAAAAAGTAGATTTTGTTGGAACCAATGGGAGGTCACCTTATGGAGATTTATTAGAGGCTAACAATGGAAATCTCTATGGTGTTACTGCTCAAGGTGGAACAGGGGGTAGCGGTTATGGAACTCTTTTTGAATTTGATATTACAAATAGTGAATTGAACGTTAAGGAGTATTTTGAATTAATTGAAACAGGTGCAAATCCTTATGGAAGCTTAATGCAGGCTACAAATGGAAAATTATATGGAATGGCACAACAAGGAGGGGTTGCTGTAACATATTTAGGATGGGGAGAAGGTAGTTCAGGAGTGCTTTTTGAATATGATTTATTTGCAGAGGAATTGATTAAAAGGATAGATTTTAATGCACCAGATAATTTTGGAGGGATGCCTTCAGGTGATTTGTTACAGGCTTCCAACGGAAAATTATATGGTCTGACAAAGTATGGCGGAAATTATGGGAATGGTGTTCTCTTTGAGATAGATCCCGTAACCCATGATTATGTTAAAAAAGTAGATTTTGATGGTAATTATATGGGAAAGTTCCCAGATGGCAACAGTTTAATTGAAGCCTCAAATGGTAAACTTTATGGAATGACCAAATCTGGTGGTATATATGGTTTTGGTGTTTTCTTTGAATATGATTTTGATTCAAATAGCTTTATAAAGCATTTGGATTTTGACGGGGTGAATACTGGCCAATATCCAAACGGTAGTTTAATAGAGGCTTCTAATGGCAAATTGTATGGCTTAACACAGTCTGGAGGTGTCAATAGTTTTGGCGTATTGTTCGAATTTAATACTGCAACAAACACTTATATAAAAAAGTTGGATTTTGATGGAGTGAATTTAGGTCAGTATCCAAATGGCAACCTAGTTGAGGCTCTAAACAATAAATTATTTGGTGTTACTAGTTCTGGAGGTGTAAATAATTATGGAGTCCTTTTTGAATACGATTTTAATACAAATACCCTAGCTAAAAAATATGAATTTGATTTTGTTAATCGTGGTCCTCAGGGTGTTGCGTTATCTAGTGAAGGTAAGCTATATGGGGCTACAGCTGCATTCTCTTTTTCGTTTTTTGGAAGTTATTATAAGTATGGAGCTGATTTTTTTGAGTATGATGTTAATGCTAATTCAATTAGTTTTCTTCCAAGTTTCAGTTATAATAATAGGCAGATTTCTCCAGTTTTTGTTGAACACGAAAATAAGTTGCTGGGGATAACCCAAAAATATTCCAATAGTACATCAACTGGTGGTACTATTTTTTCATACGACATTGGAACAGGAACAAGAACATTTCCTTCAGTTTTTAATAGTGAAAATGGCGCATTACCAACTAGAAATTCTTTGATAAAGGTGGTTAATGAAGGAATTCCTATTCCAGATGTGGAAATTTTACCAGACCTATCTGCAGATTGTGAATTGAATCCTGCTGTTCCTACAGCCAATGAAGGCGAAATTTTGGCGGTTTCAGATATTGACTTTCCGATAATTACTATGGGTAATACTGTTATTACTTGGACTTATAGTGATGAGAATGGAAATACTGCAACTCAAACACAAAATGTGTTTTTAGAGGATATAACGGCTCCTTCCTTAACATCTGTTGATGACCAAATTGAAGATTTAAATAGTAATTGTGAGTTTGTTATTCCAGATTATTCCAGTTTTACAATGGTAACTGATAATTGCGGAGTTACAATGAGTCAAACGCCTTTAGTTGGAACAACCATTACTGATTTTACGCAACCAACCTTAATAACGTTAACAGCGGAAGACCCTAGTGGAAATATTGCATCAATTAGTTTTAATGTTACATTAATAGGGTATCAGACATACTATTCAGATTTAGACGGTGATGGTTACGGTGATCCAGATACAAGTCTAGTGGTTTGTAGTCAGCCCATAGGCTATGTTGATAATGCTTTGGACTGCGATGATAATGACAATTCTATCAACCCAGTTGCTCAGGAGATATGCGATGGGGTTGACAATAACTGCGACGGTTTGGTTGACGATGCAGACGATTCTGTAATAGGTCAAACGACTTGGTATGCAGATACTGACGGTGATGGTTATGGAGATTCAAACAACAGTGCTTTGTCGTGTGGACAACCAACAGGTTATGTAGACAATGCCTTGGATTGTAATGATGGCGATAATGCCATTAATCCTGATGCACAAGAGATCTGCGATGGCATAGACAATGATTGTGATGGTCTGATTGACGATGTCGATGATTCTATAATTGGTCTATCTACTTGGTATGCCGATATTGATGGTGATGGTTATGGGGATTCAAACAACAGTATCTTGTCGTGTGGGCAAACAACAGGTTATGTGGATAATGCTCTGGATTGTAATGATGGCGATAATGCCATTAACCCAGATGCTCAGGAAATCTGTGACGGTATTGATAACGACTGTGATGGTTTGGTGGACGATGCCGATGATTCAATTATTGGTCAATTGGTTTGGTATCTAGATGCAGATGGTGATGGTTATGGTGATTCAAGTGATAGCGTTCTGTCGTGTGGACAACCAACAGGTTATGTAGACAATGCCTTGGATTGCGACGATAGCAATAATGCCATTAACCCATCTGCCCAGGAAATCTGCGACGGTATAGACAACGACTGTGATGGTTTGGTAGACGATGCCGACGTTTCAATTGTTGGACAATCGGTCTGGTATGCCGATACAGATGGCGATGGTTATGGAGACATTGCTTCAACAGTGATTTCATGTAACCAACCAATGGGCTATGTCGATAATGCTTTTGATTGTGATGATAACAATGGATTAATTAATCCAGGTTCTCAGGAAATCTGTGACGGTATAGATAACGATTGTGATGGTCTAGTGGATGATTCCGATGACTCACTTTTAGGAGGTGTTAGCTGGTACGCCGATGTTGATGGCGATGGTTACGGTGATGCAAATTCAAGTGTAGTTGTTTGTGGTCAGCCAATAGGCTACGTAGACAATGCCTTAGACTGTGACGATAACAATTGGAATGTCCACCCCGATGCCCAGGAAGTTTGTGATGGCATAGACAACGATTGTGACGGCTTGGTCGATGATGCCGATGATTCGCTATTAGGTCAGTTGCTTTGGTATTTGGATAATGACGGCGATGGTTACGGAGATATTGCAATTAGCCAATGGTCATGTAATCAGCCAGATGGTTATGTGTACGATAATCTGGATTGCAACGATGGAAATGCTTCTATTTATCCTGGTGCTCCAGAAATTTGTGATGGTGTAGACAATGATTGCGATGGCTTGATTGACGATCAGGATTTAGATGTTGTAGGCGGTGGATTGTGGTATGCCGATGTTGACGGTGATGGTTATGGTGATATAACTAGCAGTATTGAAGCTTGTAACCAACCATTGGGATACGTGGACAATGCTTTGGATTGTAATGATAATGATGCGGAGATCAACCCTGATGCAGTAGAGGTTTGTGATGGAGTAGATAATAACTGTGATGGGTTGTTGGATGATGAGGATGCAGTCGTTATTGGAGAGATGGAGTGGTATGCCGACGTTGATGGCGATGGTTATGGGGATGCTAGTACAGTGGTAATTAGTTGTGGTCAGCCAGAAGGTTATGTGGGCAATAACACAGATTGTAATGATAGCAATGCTATGGTTAACCCAGGCATGGAGGAATCACCATGTAATGGTATTGACGATAACTGTAATGGTTTTGGTGATGATATGGATATTAATCAGCCGGTGTGTATGATAGACGATATCACAGTAGTTCTAGATGCTAATGGATATGCAATGGTAAATCCAGAGGATTTGGATGTTGGATCGACAGATAACTGTGGTATTGTAGAAATGAGTGTTGAGCCCTCAGAGTTTGGTTCTGAGGATGTAGGGAGCAACGTGATTAGTTTAACAGTAGTTGATAGCAGCGGTAACAGTTCAACCTGTTATGCCATTGCTAAAGTTGAGCTTGGAGGAGGTGTTGTTGGTGGTTTGGATGAGGTTATGATCTATCCCAATCCGTTTAACAATGCCATAAACTTTAGATTTCCGGAAACCTATTTAGGCACGATAATTACCATTGAGATTTTTGATCTTCATGGGAGATTATTGAAATCAAAGCAAACGTTTTACGATCAAGGATTCTTTGAGCTCAAAGGCATGGAAAGCGTGGAGGAAGCCCCTTATTTTATAAAGGTGACAAATGGAAGAACTCAAGAGAATGTAATTAAAACGCTTATAAAAAGAGGGTAAGGCACAGAAAGGGCTGCTTAATATGTCGTTCTTCGTCAACCTGAACTTGTTTCAGGTTTCCATGACCCTGAAAAAACACCGCATCCTGAATATCTTTCAGGATGCGGTGTTTTTAGTTTATTTCTAAAATCTTAGGAAGTAAGCAGCTGTAATGATGTTTAGTCGCTCCATAAAATTATTTTTGTTCGGTATTGAAGTTTCAAAGCCTTGGAAATCTGATTAAAAGTGCTAGTGCAGGAAGAAATTTTACTTCGTTTTATCGTCTGAATGAATGCTATCATTCTATTGCCTATTATTAGGCTATTTTATTTTTATTCAATCTTAACACTAAGATAACTTGCTGAAACTCTTTTTAATCGTAATATTGCAATGTAACAATTTAATGTCATGGGCTTATCTAAAACAGAAATATTTAGCAAAGAACAAAATGAGATTGCTTTAATAGCAAAA
Source organism: Mangrovimonas aestuarii (assembly GCF_028767185.1). Lineage (GTDB taxonomy): Bacteria > Bacteroidota > Bacteroidia > Flavobacteriales > Flavobacteriaceae > Mangrovimonas_B > Mangrovimonas_B aestuarii. Next base: position 213,088 of record NZ_JARACK010000003.1, on the reverse strand, counting down.
GTACTTGGGCACCCGGCACGAGTGGCTATTTTACAACATCTTTTTAAAATCGATACTTGTGTGTGTGGTGACTTGGTTAATGAAATAGGATTGGCTCAGCCTACCATCTCACAGCATCTTAAGGAACTTAAAAATCTAGGTTTAATTAAAGGTAATGTAGAAGGTACCAGTGTTTGCTACTGTATAGATACAGAAAATTGGTTGTCCATGAAAAACACCATGAAGCTGTTTTTAGATCAAGATATCCCTAAAACAGAATGTTGTTAAATTATTATTACTAAATGCTAATTAGCAATAAAAAACATAGTTATGACTTTATCAGAAATCAAATTATACTTAAAGGGAATGAATACCATTGCCTTTAGATTGCCAAATGGAAACTACGTGCCAGCTCATTTTCATGTTACCGAGGTGGGAAAGATCACTAAGGACTTCATTGACTGCGGAGGTGTAGTAAGACATGAAGAAACCGTGAATTTTCAGCTTTGGGAAGCCAATGATTATGACCATAGACTACATCCAGAAAAATTGCTTCATATTATTGAGCTTTCTGAAAAAACTTTGGGTATAGGGGATTTGGAAATTGAAGTAGAATACCAAGGGCAGACCATCGAGAAGTTCAACTTAGATCTTGATGGTAAGGACTTTGTTCTCACTTCAAAGCAAACCGACTGTTTGGCCAAGGATAACTGTGGTATTCCACAAGAAAAGCCTAAAGTAAGACTATCCGATTTACAAGCTAGTTCGGCTTCTTGTTGTTCTCCGGATTCAGGTTGTTGTTAATTTTTATTAAACGTATAAACTAATATGGTTACCACTAAAACCACAATGCTGCCAAGAGTCATTGAGGCTATTGAAGGCATAGAGTTGGAAAACATTTCAGAAGACCGAAAAGCAATATTGCAGCCTTTAATGGATTATATCCAGCAGAAAAAGGATAATAACAAGGCCATACGGCTTAACTTCATCTGTACTCACAACTCTAGAAGAAGTCACTTATCGCAGATTTGGGCACAAGCAATGGCACATTATTACAATATGAATAACGTTAGTAGTTATTCAGGAGGTACCGAAGCTACGGCATTGTACCCTATGGTTGCCCAAACTTTGGCTAAGCAGGGATTTTTAATTGAAACACTATCTGAGGGTAACAATCCTGTATACAGTATTAAATATTCTGTTAATGAGCTGCCTGTTATTGGGTTTTCCAAAACCTATGATGATGGTTTTAACCCACAAAGTGGATTTGCAGCAATCATGACCTGTTCGCAAGCCGATGGCGGTTGTCCGTTTATTGCAGGAGCAGAAAAACGTGTGCCTATAACCTTTGAGGATCCAAAGGCATTTGATAATACGCCTCAGCAGGAAGAAAAATATTTGGAACGCAGTGTCCAGATAGCAAGTGAAATGAAATACATTTTCTCAAACATCAAGTAATGGAAAACAAAGGAAAAAAGAAACTCAGTTTTTTAGACAGTAATTTAACCTTATGGATATTTTTAGCCATGGCAATCGGCGTTGGTATCGGATATTTTTTTCCATCGTTCCCTAGTGTTATCGATTCTATGAGCAGTGGGACGACCAATATTCCAATAGCCATTGGGCTTATTGTTATGATGTATCCTCCTTTGGCTAAGGTAAATTATGCTTTGTTGCCCAAAGTGTTTAAAAACGTAAAGATATTATCTGTGTCGTTGCTGCTTAATTGGGTAATCGGCCCTGTGTTGATGTTTGTGCTTGCGTTGCTGTTTTTACAGGATTATCCGGAGTATATGGTTGGTTTGATATTGATTGGATTGGCGCGTTGTATTGCTATGGTATTGGTTTGGAATGACCTAGCCGAAGGAAGCTCGGAGTATGGCGCCGGATTGGTAGCGCTGAACAGTATTTTCCAAGTGTTTGCCTATAGTTTTTACGCGTGGTTATTCATTACTAAGCTACCGCCTTTATTAGGTTTTGAAGGAGCTATAATTGACATTTCTATTGCTACTATTGCAGAAAGCGTAGTCATTTATTTGGGGATTCCTTTCCTTATGGGTATTATAAGCCGCGTGGTATTAGTGAAACTGAAAGGAGAAGCCTGGTATACCAAAACCTTTATTCCTAAAGTGTCTCCATTAACCTTAATAGCGTTATTATTTACCATTGTTGTTATGTTCTCATTAAAAGGGGAATTGATCGTTGAGATACCAATGGATGTATTGATTATTGCCGTACCATTGTTGATTTACTTTGCAGTGATGTTTGTTGTTGGATTCTTTGTTACCAAGTCCACGGGAGCAGATTATAACAAAACCACAGCTGTAGCCTTTACGGCTGCTGGAAATAATTTTGAGTTGGCCATTGCTGTTGCCATTGCTGTTTTTGGATTGAATTCAGGTCAGGCTTTCGCTGGGGTAATAGGGCCACTGGTTGAGGTGCCAGCACTTATTTTATTGGTGCGTGTTTCGTTTTGGCTTAGAGAAAAATATTTTGTGAGCAAGCCTCAGAAAGTTGTTCAGGAGTAATCTTTTTAATTGTTGCCCATAGCAGAATACAATTAGAACTATAAAACAAAAAAACCGACTGAGAAGTCGGTTTTTTTGTTTTTTTAAAACTCTCTAATATTGTCTAATAGAGTTTTCATGATTCAAGAGTTAATGTTTTAGGTGGATTAAGCCGTTACGTCGCAATTAGAACTCAACAGTATTTGAGGGTTTTTTTTGGTTCGCTTTATGAAATAGATCACGGAAAAAATAACGAAGATAATAATGGCTATAGAAGCATTTAGATTAAGTTTAATGAAAAATGTAGTCCATGCTCCTTTATAATCAATACTTTCTTTTAAAACCAAAATAAGAACACTGCCTAGATAGCCCAAAGCATCTGCCGTATAAAAAAGAAAACCAACATTGCCTTTAAACTTAAGCATAGCGATTAGTCGTTCAAACATTAGGCAGTGGAACAAAATATAAGGAAGGTAAATTCCAATGCCGGTGCTCACCATCCAAAACACTGGAGAAACCATATTTTCTTTGAAAAGTAAAGTTGCTATTAAAATTGTAGCAGCCCCAAGTGCAGTGAGCCACATTCCTAGGTTAAATGCTTTCTGGTTATTTCTTATTAGTACCCCTATAGCCGCAATAATTAATACTATTATCGCGACTGGGATTTCGGTGAAGGTAATAAGTCCTGGCTGTTGAGTGTAACCAAGTTCGCTCCAAAATTCAACTACAAAATTATCCCTAAAATCCCTAACAATAGTTAAAACAATATAGATTACAACTAAACCTGAAAAACCTACGCCATGTTTTTTAAGAAACTTCTTTCTTGTTGTTTTTGTCATAGGTACTCTTTCAAATCTAGCTTTTATGTCTTCTTGAGTTGGAGTTCCTGCCTTGTTCAACATCCAGACAGCAAGTAGAAAAAGAGGGAAGAACAATAGTCCAGTAGTAAAGGGCATAAGAGGTTCTGATATATTAAAATTCTGCATCAAAAAAAGCCCCGAGGTTTTTACAAGACCTGTGGAAAATATAAAGGTTGCACTAAGGGCGGCGGCTAAAAGTTCGGTGTTTTTTCTTCCTTCAATATATGAAAGGACTACTCCAAAGACCATTCCTAATGGCAGTCCGTTAAAAAAAAGAGTGATTATTTTAAGTTCTGGGGGGACAAATGAAAAAAGTAAAAGCATGGCCAAGGCAAAACTTACTAAACTAATAAGCCATTTACTCCTTCTATTATGAGACATTTCCGAAATGACCTTTATCCCCATAAATTTTGATACCATATAACCTAGTACTTGACTTATCACTAAAACTGTTTTAGTATCAAGATTAAAACCTAGATCGAGGTCGAGGTATTGTCCTGCCAAAAATGCTTTTCTAACAGCATACATGCCTGTATAGCACAAAAAGGCTGCGGTCATAATCCAAATTGCAGATAAGTTTTTGTTTTTTTCTATGACACCAGAGAGGGTTACTTTGTTCAAAATGAAATGAATTATGGTTTTGGCAAATGTATATCCCGGGACAAGGAGTAAGATTACTATAATGTGAAATAACGATTAAATATTTCTTAACAGGCAATAAAATTTCTTTTAAAGAAATATTTTTGTGGCTGATATTTAAAAATTATGACGGAAAACAATTATTTGATTATTTGGATAGGGGCAAAAATTCGAGAACTAAGACAATATAAAAATTGGAAACTGGCGGATTTAGCAGAATTGTCGGATGTGAGTAGTGCTATGCTCTCTAAAATAGAGAACGGTAGAGTGTTTCCAACGTTTCCAACGCTTTTGAAAATACTTAAAACCCTTGAGGTGGATTTAAACGATTTTTTTGAGGGTGTTAAAAGCACACAGGCATTCCCGGGATATATGGTGGTGAGGAAAGAGGATTATTGCGAAACCGAGAAAGAGGAATCCAAAGGCTTTCAATATAAAAATGTACTGTCACATAACCTTAGAGATGTTTCGTTGGAGGTTTCTATACTTACATTGAGTACAGATTCTCATAGAGAGATGGTAACTACAGAGGGATATGAATTTATTTACATGTTACAAGGTGATATTTCATTTGGTTTGGATGATAAGCTTTTAGAATTACGACAAGGGGACTCTTTGTTTTTTGATGGTAGAATACCCCATGTTCCCTACAGCAAGTCTGATAAAGAAGCGGTTATTTTAGTCATTTATTTAATTGCACATTCTTAATATATAACCATGGAAAATAAAAACATTAAAGCAGAGGCGATGGTTTTTGAACAAGTTCAGCAGCCATTTAAGCGTGTTATGCTGAATTTGCCAGAAATAGAAATTGGGGAAGTATTGGTTAAAATAAAATATACGACCATTTGTACCAGTGACTTACATACTTATTACGGTAGACGAGTATCTCCTCAACCTTCGGTTTTGGGACATGAAATTATAGGGGAAGTAGTAGTTACCGGTAAGGGGGGGGTAAACGATTACTATGGTGATACTTTGAAACAAGGGGATTTGGTGACTTGGTCAGTATACGCTTTTGATGAGGAGGATGATATGGCAATTAAAGGGATACCTCAAAAATCACAAGGATTGTACAAATACGGTCATCGTAAAATGGAGGATGACGATGTTCTAAACGGCGGATTTGCATCACATTGTTTACTGAAAAAAGGAACTGCTATTTTCAAGCTGCCAGAACATTTGAGTTATAGTGAATTGGCTCCTTTAAACTGCACGCATGCCACTATTGCAGGTGCTTTAAGATTGGCGGGTAATTTAGAAGGTAAAAATGTATTGGTAATTGGGGCCGGTATGTTGGGAATATCTGCTTGTGCTATGAGTAGAGAGGCTGGGACAAAAGAGGTATTTGCCATGGATATTGTAAGCGATCGTTTACAGAGAGCCTATCTATTTGGGATAAACAAATCTATCTCCGGAGAATCTAGTTCTCAAGAAATTAAAAATGATCTTAATTTCTATGGTGGTATTGATGTGGTGATTGACACTACAGGAGTGGCATCTGCTATGGAAAAAGGATTAGAAGTATTGAACATTGGGGGGATTGCTGTTTGGGTTGGAGCCGTTTATAGCGAACGCCATACACAAGTCAATGCCGAGATGATTGTAAGGAACTTAATTACAATAAAAGGGCTTCATAATTATATCCCTCAAGATTTGGGGTATGCTATAGATTTTTTAGCCAAATCTAGAGACAAATACCCTTTTAGCGAATTGGTTGGTGAGGACTTTGCGTTGGGTATGTTAGGCCAAGCCTTTAATTGTGCTCATAGTGGTAAGCATTACAGGGTAGGTGTAATTCAAGATTGACATTTTTTTCGTTCTTTTGCTCAAAAGAACAATATGGACGACTTCTTAATTGGAATTGGGAAGCGCATAAAAGCGATCCGTAATAAACAACAGATAACCATTAGTGCACTAGCAGCTAATGCCGGCGTGAGTAATGGTTTGATTTCTAGGATTGAAAATGGACGAACTATTCCGTCTTTACCGGTTTTGTTAGAGTTAATAAGAGCCTTGGAGGTCGATGCCAGTACCTTTTTTGAAGGCGTTGAGAATAAAGCGGGGGCAAAGTATATTCTTCTAAAAAAAGAAGATCAGCAATATTTGGAGAAAGAGATAGAGGCAGAAGGGTTTACCTATCATCATATCTTTAGCAAGAGTTTAAATGCTGTAGGTTTTGAAGCTGTCATGCTAACGGTATCTCCCAACTCTAAGAGAGATATGGTTACAACAGACGCATGGGAATTTAAATATGTGTTAAGCGGAACTTGCGTTTATCAAATTGAAGAGGAAGAGGTTGAGGTAAATGCCGGAGATTCTCTGTATTTTAATGGGAGACTGCCACATGTACCAGTAAATAGAAGTACAGAAGACTGCACAATGCTTGTTTTATATTTTTATTCAGAAAATGATTAAGCCCGAACCAATAAATTGGCCAGGCTTAATCTAAACACAATGTAATCGAGATTAACCAACTATAATCTTATCTATAGTAGCTAAGGAATCTATGATATAATCGGGGCTTGCATTTTCAAGTTGTTCTTTGGTTTGTGCACCGGATAAAACACCAACGGTTATGCCACAGTTTGCGTTTTTTCCCTCTTCGATATCTATGGCAGAGTCTCCAGCTTTTAAAACCTCTGCGGAATCTGTTATGTCAAAAGTTTTCATGGCCATTTCAATCATATCCGGATGCGGGCGACCGTTAACTACATCGTCGGCAGTTATTAAAAGGTCGTAATGCTCTTCTTTGTTCCATCTTAATTTTTCTAATAGATTATTGGCTACCACACTGTTGTAGCCCGTGTTTAGGACAACCTTTACACCATTGGCTCGTAGCTGGAGCATTTGGTTTTCTACACCATCAATCGGTGTCACGTTAAGGTGTTTATAGGCGTCTTCCAACATCATTTTAAAGGTCTGGAAAATGGGATGAGCATCTGTCTTAGCGTCTCCGTTTAATGATGTAAGCACGTCCTTGATGGCTTGAAGTTTTTCCTTGCCGGCACCATTCTCCAGTACCGTTTCAAGTGAAACCTTCGTGCCATGTTCGTTGATGGCTTTATGAAGGGTTTTGTAAACCACGTTGTTCTCGTTTACTGTGGTTCCCGCCATATCAAAAACCACCATTTTTATCTTTGTCATTTGCTTATAATATATTAATCATTAAAAATTTTGTGTATACTTTCCTTGGAATACCCTGCGCTTCCCGTCATTCCTTTTCCTCCAATACCAGTTACAATATGGACATTATCGCTTATGCGATGCTCGAAAATGTCTTTTGATTTACATTGGGAATAAAATCCAGCCCAACGGTTTTGGATGTTGTAGTTCGGTAAATCAATAATTTTTTTAGCCTCTTCAATCATAAAATTATCTATGTCCATATTTAGGTCGAATCCTAAGCTGTCTGCTTCTGAGGCATTGGCATATTCATGAGAGTCGCCAATGATTACCGAGCCATCAGCAGCTTGTTTGAACAGGATGTGAATGCCATATTTTTTCCCAAAGCTTTTAGCGTCTTCGTAGCTTTTAATTTCGGCATAGGAAGGGCATTCTTCGAAGGCTTCATATCTCCTAATTGTCAAACCGGTTAAAATAGATCCCTTTAAAGAATAGTTGGTTTGGGGTTTTGTTTGGAGCATTTGAAGCTTGGAAACAACTAAATCACTATTGTAGTAAGTGTCTGGGTAGAGTGTCTTAAAATCACTTCCGTTACAGATAATAACTTTAGATGCTTTAAATTCAGAGCCATCAGCTGAAGTGACTACCACAGATTCACCATTCTCTTGGGTGTTTATTGCTGTAGTATTTGGGAAATATTTCAGTCCAAGTTCTTTGATCATAAATGTTCTAAGTTTATGAATCATTGTTCTAGGTTCTATGGTAACTTCTTCGGGGAAAAAAAGGCCGGCTTTAATGTATTCCTGTTTTAATCCAGGGTATTTGTTTAAGCATTGTTGCTTTGTTAATATAACGGATTGATAGTCGTTTGAGCGATTGATTTGGTTTAGCTCCTCAATCAATTGAACTTCCTCCTCATTTGAAGCTATATATATAGTGCCGTTTTGTTTTAAGCTGATATCAAATTGTTCTTGAATTTGTTTATAGATATCAAGGCTTTTCCTTCCGTAGTTTTGCCATTTTACATTCATTCCAGAGGGAACTACCTGGCCAAAATTACGGACAGTTGCTCCATGTGGCTGGTTGTCCTTTTCAAGAAGTGCTACCGAATAGCCTTGTTTTAAAGCGTGGTAAGCATGAAAAGTTCCTAAAACGCCTCCTCCTACGATTATTAAGTCAAAAGTATGGTCCATTGTATTTTTTGATTTTACATTATATTAAGATGCTCCCCATGGAATTATGAGGAGCATTTAGTGTCAATAACAGTTACACTTAAATCTATTATGAGGTTGTTATTGGCTTATAAGGTGAATTTAACTCCAAAGCTTCCTTTAAGCCCGTAAAGTTCTACTTGAGCAGGTCTGTCTTCACTACTTCCATAATGATAAACTAGCGGCTGGTTTAAGATGTTGTTAAGATCTGTATAGAACATTAGATGCTTTCCAATACGGTAAGACGCTGAGAAATCCATAGTGTTGTACTTTCCGTAGTAAAAATCGTTAATGTCTTTATCACCAAACTCCATAGCATATTTTCCTTTATGGTTGAAGGCAATTCTAGCACTGAACTTGTCGTTGTCGTAGAATAACTGAGCGTTCATTATTTGATTAGCTTGGTAAGGTGTGGTCACTTTTCTACCTCCTGGCATAGTCATTTCCGAATCCATGAAAGTAGCATTAAGTTGCGTTCCGAAATGCTTAAGGAACCCTGGTAAGAAATCAAAGCGTTTGTTCAATCCTAGCTCTACACCGGCAATCCATGCATCCTGACCATTTTGAGATGTGGACATTTGTACATTTTCATGTCCATTATAAGTTCCAGTAAAACTGTTCTCGAAAATTGGGTCTGTGATTGATTTGTAGAATACTCCGGCATTAACCACGCCTACGTTCTTAAAGTAGTATTCACCTAAAAGGTCCAAGTTCCAAGAAAAAGTAGGGTTCAAATCTGGGTTGCCTCCTTTATATTCGTTATCGGCGGCTAAGTAAGTACCGCCTGGCGTAATATCTCCAAAGTTTGGTCTTGAGAAACTTCTGGTTGCTGCAAAACGAATGTTCATGTCTTCCTTAGGGGTATACTTAAGGTGTAACATAGGAAGAATTGCCCAGTAGTTTTTAGTGCTTTTTACTTTTTCCAATTCATCGTCAACATTAGCATAGCCAGATACGGTGGTGCTAGTGTGTGTAGCTCTAAGCCCGCCTAAAAGGGTTAGTTTGTCGGAAGCGTTGTAAGTACCCATACCGAAAGCAGAGGCGTGTGTTTCATCGGTATCAAAATTTCTTCCTAAACCAGATCCAAATTGTAGACCTTCTGAGTAGTCTTGAAGCACTAGGTTATTTTGGTTTTGGTCCATGAAAGCAGTCATTCCATCGGTTGATAATACACCGCCAAATATATTTGAAATAGGGGCGTTGATTTCTTGCATATATTCTGATCCCCCAGGTTGATTCACAACGTAATTCGACATATCCGATAAATAAGGTACTGACGAGTTGGAGCCCCACTCATAGAAGTCGTCTGAGAATAATGCTCTTCTGTCCTTATCCCTAAACTTACCGCCAAACTTAAGGGTAAGGTCATCGTTTATGTTGTGTTCATAGTTTACAGAAGCGATGATATTGTCGCGCTCCATTACACCTACTTGATAGTATTCCATGTCTGCAAACTGCATTTGTGTAGGATCCATTTGGAAGTTTGGATCACTAAAGTAATTGAATAGAGCGTCAGAATCATTAAAGTCTAAAACACCTCCGTCTGCTTTCCAGTAAGCTCTGTATCCATTTCCTTTGTCATCAACATATGCAGGATTAAAACCAATGCCGTCCTGTTTGTATTTAACAACGAAATAGGAGTTGTTGTCTTCATTAGGGACATCACCATACTTAAATTCGTTTCTGTTGGTTGAAAGTGCCCAGTCTAAAGTACTGTTCTTAAAGTCATGTTTACCTCCCAGTTCTGCCTGATAAAAATCAGTGATCAATATGTTGTAGATATTCTGTAATTCAACACGCCCATTTTGAGTGTTTGGGTTGTATTTATCAAAACGTACTCGGTGCTTATAATGTATTTCCTCATCATTCAAAGTTCCATACACACCTCTAGCAAATAGTTTATCTGTGCTAGAAGGGTTAAATTCTACTGCTGCATTCACGCCTGTAGTTTTTCTCTTTCCAGTATAGTCTCTTATTTCCATGCGATAAACCCCTTCATCACCAGCTCTTCTTGCTTCAAAGTTGTCTGATGCCCAATTTCTGTTCCAGTGGGAAGCATTTACAATGAACCCAAATTTTCCGTCTTTGGTACGGTCTCCATAAGTAATAGAGGCATCATAGATTTCCTTGCCGGATTTATCGTTGTAACCTCCACCTACGTTTACGTTCAAAGTTTTCTTGGCGGGAGATGTTTGGGTGATAAAGTTCACACCACCGGCAATTCCGTCTGCTTCCATATCAGGAGTAAAGGCTTTAGCTGCTTGAACATAGCTAATTAATTCAGAAGGGAAGAAGTCGAATTGGGTAGCTCTGGAAGTCGTTTCGTCTCCAGAGGTAGGCAATCTGTTTCCGTTGATGGTAGTAGATGCCCAGAAAGGAGGTAATCCACGCATGGATACATAACGACCCTCTCCTTGATCACGTTCTATCGACAACCCTTGGATGCGTTGTACTGTTTCTGCAGCGTTTCTGTCCGGTAATTTACCAATTCCATCTGCAGCAATTACGTTCATAATGCTCATGGATTTCTTCTGAATGTTCAAGGCGCGAGCCTCACTATTTCTTCGTGTGCCTCCCTGAACAAGAATTTCATTAAGTTCTTCTGATGATGCTTCCAAGCTAATCATACCTAGGTTTTTCTTTTCATCGGGCGCAAGAGTGACTTGTACGCTTTTAGTCTTAAAACCTATATATGAAATGTTAAGTATAACAGTTCCGGAAGGGAGTTGGTTGAGTGCAAAGTTACCGTCAAAATCGGTGGTTGTTCCTTTTGTAGATCCTTCTACAATAACTGAAGCTCCAGGTAAAGGGAAGCTTGAGTCGCTTACAGTCCCTGTGATGACTCCATTTTGGGCAGATAGGGTATTTACGTATGCTATACCCAAACACAATAATGCGAATAATGTTTTAGTGTTCATAATTTTGGTTTTACAAATATTAAAAATTGCATCGCAAATAAATGCCAATTTTTACTATTTGTAAATATTAAGGTGTTAAGATAGTTTTAACAAAAGGCACCAGAATTGTAATCTAAACATTATGATTGTTAATTGAATGTGTTGGATATATTTAGTTAATAGGAAGGGTTGAGGTTATTTACTCCGTTAAGTGAAATGATGGAGGCTTTTGAGTGTGTTTACAAATATTAAACTAATGCAACTTTTATGTGATGTAGAAATGAGCTGTAAAGGAAGGTTGTAAAGTAATATTAAAATAATCTAAGTTGTTTAGCTATGCTTTCATGGTTCAATAACCACTCTTTAAGTTGAAGGCCACCGGCATACCCTGTCAAACTGCCATCGCTGCCAATTACACGATGACAGGGAATAACTATCCAAATAGGGTTTTTGCCATTTGCTGCGGCGACTGCTCTTATTGCCTTAATATCTCCAAGCTTAGTTGCTAATTCGGCATAAGAAGTGGTTTTGCCAAAAGGAATATTTTGAAGAGCATCCCAAACCTTTTTTTGGAAGGTGGTGCCCTGTGGGTTAAGTTTTAGGTTGAAGGATTGTAAGTCGCCGTTAAAGTATTTTTCAAGTTGTCCGACCGCTTCTTGTAGCGAAGTCGGTATATTATTGCATGGTGAGGCTTCGTTGTCGTTAAACACTTTTATTGATTCAATGCCATGACTATCTCCTGTTATTTTGGCGACACCTAAAGGTGTTTTTACAAAGCAATGATTCATTACTTTTTATTGTTGTTGTCTTCAATAAGCCCCAATCTTTTAGCTCGGGCTTCCCAGCTTCTTCGAGCCAGCAATTGTAAGTCAGCAACGTTGTCACTTTCGTCCATAATTTCCATACCTAAAAGAGTTTCAATTACGTCTTCCATGGTAACCAATCCACTTGGTGTTCCGAATTCGTCAACGACCAACGCCATATGGTTTTTGCTTTCAACGAGTTTTTCAAAAAGTTCAGGAATGGCTAGTTTACGATTTACTATAATGATATTTCGTTTAACATCACTCAGGGGTTTCTTGCCATTGCCAAAGGCCATTTCCTTAAACACATCGTCCTTCAATACTAGTCCGGTGATGTTGTCAGGACTATCAGTGTAAATTGGTATTCTGGAAAAGCGAAGGTTGACGTTTTCTTTGAAAAAACTTTCAATAGTGGTCGTTTCATTTTCGGTTTTCATAACCGTTCTAGGGGTCATGATATCCTTAGCTTGCACTTCTTTAAAGGTTAACAGGTTTTTGATTACCTTACTTTCCGACTCTTGGAAAACACCTTCTTCATGAGCAATATCGGTCATGGCAATAAACCCTTCACGACTAATGTTGCTTACATGGCCTTTACCTCCGATGAGTTTTGTAGTAAGTTGTAAGAGCCATAATAGTCCTGTCCATTTTAAAGGAAAGATAAGCACGTTTAATGCTTTAGAGGTGAAGTTGGCCAATTGCCTCCAGTTGCTTGCGCCAATGGTTTTAGGTATAATCTCTGAGGCCACAAGTATTAAAACGGTCATGATAGTAGATACAATTCCCACCATGAGGTCTTCGGTAAGGGTAACGCCAAAAATTTTATGAGGGGTTGCGCCATAGAGTTCGGCATAGGCAACCTTAGCCTGCACCCCGACAAGAATAGCACCAACGGTATGGGCAACAGTGTTTAAAGTAAGAATGGCAATAAGTGGTTTGTCGACATCCTTTTTAAGGTTTTCCAAGGTGGTTGCGTATGCCTTGCCTTCTTTCTTCTTTAAGTTGATAAACGTAGGAGTAACACTTAAAAACACAGCTTCCAAAATGGAGCAAAGGAAAGAGAAAGAGATGGAAATTAGCGCATAAAATATGAGTAGGCCCATTAAAACTTTTAAGTGATTAGTTTTACTAAGTTACGAAATCAATTTCACAATGTCTTTGGCAAAATAAGAAGCTGTGATATCTGCACCGGCACGCTTTATAGCGGTAATTTGCTCTAGCATTACTGCATCGTGGTCCAACCAGCCTTTTTCGGCAGCGGCTTTTACCATGGCGTACTCTCCACTTACTTGGTAAACAGCTACAGGAACGTCAACTTCATTCTTTATTTCGCGAACAATATCCAAATAACATAGTCCTGGTTTTACCATAACAATATCGGCACCTTCATCGATGTCCATTTCCGTTTCACGGATGGCCTCAAAACGGTTGGCGGGATCCATTTGGTAGGTCTTTTTGTCTTTTGGAACATTTTGCATATCCACTGGAGCGGAATCTAACGCATCGCGAAACGGACCATAAAAAGCAGAGGCATATTTGGCGCTGTAGCTCATAATACCTGTATTGGTAAAACCTTCATCTTCCAAAGCCTCCCGAATGGAAAGAATGCGACCGTCCATCATATCGCTCGGGGCTACAAAATCGGCGCCAGCTTCGGCATGCGATACACTCATCTCTGCCAATACATCAACCGTCTCGTCATTAAGGATTTGACCGTCTTCAACAATACCGTCGTGACCATAAGATGAATAAGGGTCTAACGCCACATCGGTCATAACCAACATGTCTGGACATGCATTTTTAACGGTTTTGACGGCACGCTGCATTAACCCATTAGGATTTAAGGCTTCAGTGCCTTTATTGTCCTTTAGGTTGTCTGGTACTTTCACAAAAAGTAAAACAGACTTTAATCCCAAGTTCCAAAGCGATTTTACTTCTGTTTCCAAAATGTCAAGGCTATAGCGGAAGTAGTTTGGCATGGAGGCAATTTCTTCCTTAACGTTTTTGCCCTCTACAACAAAAAGAGGTACAAGAAAATCGTTAGGAGAAATTATGGTTTCACGTACCAAAGAGCGAATGGCCTCGTTGGTGCGTAGTCTGCGATTACGTTTTAGTGGGTACATATTTCGGTGCTAATGTATTTTTAGAAATTTTGATGTAAAATTAAAGCTTTATGTCTAATCTGATGTTTAATTCCCTTGAAGTTTCTCATTCACATCATCGGCGGTTTTAATTAGTTTTTTTGGGGCATTGAAACGATAGCCAAAATAGGCTTGGAAATAAAAAATATTGTCATTAAACCTTGTGTTGCCAGCTGCTTTGTGGTCTAAATAGATGTAATTGGAACTTATGCCGCCAAAATAGTTGTTGGAGTTGTAGGCAAGGGCGCCTCTTAAATTGAGCTCGTATAAAGCAGAGGTAATGGTGGTATCCTCGTCGATGGTGTGGTCAAACCCGAAGCCGGGTGCTACACCCCCTGATAATAAGAATTTCCTGTTAATGACCCAGTTGTAATAATAAGAGGGGGAAAGTGCAAAATCGTAGGAGTAGCTATCGCTATTAAAGCCGTCTTGTTTTAACTTGAATTTTGAGTAATAGAAGTAGGCTCTAGGGATAAAGCTCCCTGCGCTTTTTGTTTGCCACTCCTTATGGCCGGTAATGGATCTAAAAGAGAAATTGGGATTAAATATATAGGCTGTTGAGCCTCCTAACTTAAAGGAACTAATGCCAGGGAATGGTACTTCTGTTCCCTGAAAGTCTGCAACAAAACCTTTTTGGTCAAAAATATCAATGGACTGCATCCACTGTTTGTAATAAAACCTTAGATTGAGGTTGAAGAGTCTAGTGTCCTCGTTGTCCTTGTTTTCAGAAAGAAATCTTGGGGTAAAACTGAATGAGGCGTCTATGGCTCGAAACAATGCGGAAACCTTAATGTGGTCTCTTCTGTTGGGGGTAAGCCTATAATTGATGCCAAAATTATGGTCGCGCACCAAAAAGCTATTTGATGTATTGACGTATGCTAGGCTGGTGGAAATTTTGTTAGGGTAGGTTTCAATATAATCGTTGGGCAAAATGCTATCCTGTTGTGCGTTTATAGTGCAGTACAACAACAAGCATAGCCCTATTACGATTCGTTTTACACCCATGGAACTGGTTCCTGTAATACCTTGATTAGTTTTTCCTCTTCGCTACCACTTTCCGGTTGATGGTCGTAAACCCATTGTACGTGCGGTGGTAAGCTCATTAATATACTTTCTATACGACCGTTGGTTTTCAAACCAAATAGTGTGCCTTTGTCGTGAACCAGATTGAACTCTACATAACGACCGCGACGGATTTCCTGCCAGTTGCGTTGTTCATCCGTAAAAGGTAAGCCCTTTCGCTTTTCAACAATTGGGGTATATGCATCAAGGAAGCTATTGCCAACTTCAGTAACGAAATTGTACCAATCGTCCATGCTCATATCATCAGTAGCTTTGCAGTAATCGAAAAACAGACCCCCTACACCGCGAGCTTCGTTTCTGTGGGCATTCCAAAAATATTCGTCACAGCGTCCTTTATAGTTTTGGTAAAAGTCCGGATTGTGCTTATCGCAAGCTGTTTTGCATACTGTATGGAAGTGCTTGGCGTCTTCTTCAAAAAGATAATAAGGGGTTAAATCCTGTCCGCCACCAAACCATTGGTCTACAATATTTCCGTCCTTATCGTACATTTCAAAATAACGCCAGTTGGCATGTACAGTAGGAACCATTGGGTTTTTTGGGTGAATCACCAAGCTCAATCCACAGGCAAAGAAATCTACATCACCTACATTGAAGTAGGCTTGCATAGATTTGGGCAACTTTCCGTGAACACCAGAAATGTTCACACCACCTTTTTCAAATACATTGCCGTTTTCAATTACGCGAGTACGGCCACCACCGCCTTCTGGGCGATCCCAAAGGTCTTCATGGAATTTGGCTTTACCGTCAATTGCTTCTAGTTTAGAGGTAATGCGGTCTTGTAATTCGTGAATGTATTTGAAAAAGGTATCCTTGGTGTTCATTGTTTATGCGTTGTATTCTTTAACAGCGTCTATAAAGGCTTTGGCATGGTCTAGAGGTATGTTAGGTAAAATGCCATGACCTAAATTTACGATATATTTATCTTTACCAAAAGCATCGATCATCTCGTGAACCATTTTTTTAATGGTCGCAGGGGGACTCAACAATCTAGACGGATCGAAGTTTCCTTGAAGCGTTATATTTCCACCGGTAAGGTATCTTGCGTTTTGAGGAGAACATGTCCAATCTACACCCAATGCGGAAGCGCCCGATTTAGCCATTTCCTGAAGTGCAAACCAACAACCTTTACCAAAGGCAATTACAGGAGCATCATCTTTTAATGCCTCAATAATCTGATTAATGTATTTCCAAGAGAATTCTTGATAGTCGTTAGGAGAAAGCATGCCTCCCCAAGAATCGAATATCTGTACAGCGTCTACACCAGCCTCAACTTTAGCCTTAAGGTAAGCGATGGTCGTATCGGTAATCTTTTGTAATAACTGGTGGGCTGCTACCGGATTGGTAAAGCAGAATTCCTTGGCTTTATCAAAAGTCTTGCTTCCTTGACCTTGTACAACGTAGCAAAGGATAGTCCACGGTGAACCAGCAAAACCGATTAAAGGCACTTCGTTGTCAAGAAGTGCTTTGGTAGCTTTGATGGCTTCCATCACATAGTCCAATTCAACATTTACATCTGGAACGATAACCTCGTCTACTCCTTTTTGATCGCGTACCGGATTTGGTAGGTAAGGACCGAAGTTAGGTTTCATCTGTACTTCTATGTTCATGGCTTGAGGAATTACCAAAATGTCGGAAAACAAAATGGCAGCATCCATGCCATAACGGCGAATAGGTTGTACCGTGATTTCGCTCGCCAATTCTGGAGTGCGACAACGTGTAAAGAAGTCGTACTTTTCACGAATAGCGATGAATTCTGGTAAATAGCGACCTGCTTGACGCATCATCCAAACTGGAGGTCTGTCAACAGTTTCACCTTTTAATGCTCTTAAAAATAAATCGTTCTTAATCATATTTGTACAGTGTGTTTAACTACGGTTTCCAAAAGGTGTTCAACCGTTGGAGACGAAGCAATGATTATGTTCTTAGTATATGGTTCAACTGCTTTTGCTGTAGTGTTGCCAATACAATAAGCAGTTTCAGTTTTTATAATATTATTAGTGGTATAGGCTTCAATGCCACTTGGGCTGAAAAATAAAATACCATCGAACTTTTCTTCTATGGCTTGTGTGTTCAGTTCAGTGTTATAAACTGTAATTTCTTTAAGGTCAATGTTATTGCCGAAAAGAATGTCCGGCAATTCATCTCTTCTGATATTGCTGCAGAAAAAATGAAATGCTTTTCCTTTGTGCTTCTCGATAATAGTGTTCGCTAGTTGCTCGCCATAATTGTAGTGTTCAACTACATTGATGCCATTTTCTTTAAGAAAAGCTGCCGTTTTTCCGCCCACACAAAAACAATTGTTGATGGCAATGTTTTTGTCTAAAATTATTTTCGCTGCCCTTTGGCTGGCGATAATAGCATTTTCTATTAATTCGGTTGTTTCAAAAGAAACGGGATTAGTAGTAATGGCATTATATGCTTCCACTTGAATATTTGCCTGCGTCAATATTTGTTGTTGCTCAGGGGTTAATATTTTCGTGGAAAGTACTCGCATTATAAGGCCGCTTTAATCTCTTGCATTAATTCTTTTCCACCGTCATTAAGCAATACTTCTGCACAAGCGCGACCAAAGCCTTGATATTTAGCTAAATCTATTTTGCGATCAATTTCAAGTTTCTTGCGGCCATCAATTGAAAGTAAGTTTCCGGTGAATGAAATAGTATCGTTTTCCAAAGTTGCCAAAGCGCCAATAGGAGCTGTACAACCACCTTCAAGCACACGTAAAAACTCACGCTCTATATGGGTGCAGATAT
Organism: Mangrovimonas aestuarii; assembly: GCF_028767185.1. Taxonomy (GTDB): domain Bacteria; phylum Bacteroidota; class Bacteroidia; order Flavobacteriales; family Flavobacteriaceae; genus Mangrovimonas_B; species Mangrovimonas_B aestuarii. The sequence continues at coordinate 195,089 of NZ_JARACK010000003.1, read as the reverse complement.
CGGTTGGCTTATGGTTTAATTTGGCGACTGCCTCGGTAGAAAAGTCATCTTTTTCCAAGGTGACCACAACCATGGCGCCTTGGGCAGGAGCTGGGGTCATCCAGTCTAAAACCGCATGGTTTTCAGGAAGAACTTCAATGCGTTCCAATCCGGCTTTGGCAAAAATTGCTGCATTCCAATTGGAGTCCTCTAATTTTTGAAGTCTTGTGATTACGTTTCCTCTAAGATCCTCTACTTTATGGCTTGGGTATTTGTTGAGCCATTGTGCTTTTCGTCTTAAACTACCAGTAGCAATTGTGCCATGTCCGTTTAAGAAGTCAAGCCCTTTATAAACTAAGATATCACGATTGTCGGCACGTTGAAGTACTGCTGTTTGACGTATACCCTGAGGTAATGCCGTAGGTACGTCTTTCATGCTGTGAACCGCAATGTCCACTGTGCCATTTAGCATGGCTACATCAAGGGTTTTAGTAAAAATACCAGTTATGCCCAGTTCGTATAGGGGCTTATCGAGAACTAAGTCGCCTGTAGATTTTACAGGGACCAATTCTGTTTTATATCCTAAATCTTCTAATTGCTGCTGAACCGTTTTGGCTTGCCACATAGCCAGCTGGCTATCGCGAGTACCAATTCTTATGCTTTTAGACATCGCTTTCTGGTTCTAATTGAAATACCTTTTGAATAAGATCTAAACTGTCATCTGTAGACATGTTGTTTTCTCTTAAATGGTATGCAAAGTGATTAGTGATTTTTTGGATGATATTGTTGCTTATCAATTCGGCGTGCTCTTCGTTGAAGTTGTCCAGTTTTTTTCGTTGGTTGCTCATTTCCGAATCCTTTAAGTCCATTAGCTTATGCTTTAAAGCCTTGATTGTAGGGGCAAACTTTCTTGTTGCTAACCACTCGTTGAATTCTTGTTTAATTTCCTCTATGATCTCCTCAGCCATTGGTATGTGTGCCTTACGCTTTTCTAGGGTCTCATCGGTAATCTGAGATAAATGGTCTAAATGGATCAAAGTAACATTGTCCAATTCGGTTACGTTAGGATTCACGTTTTTAGGAATAGAAAGATCCAAGATTAGCAAAGGTTTTTTGCTTTGAATCAATTGTTTGTCAACCGTAGGGTTTTGCGCTCCCGTTGCTACAATTACAATGTCTGATGCATTAATTTCTTCTTGTAAGTTAGCATAATCCTTAACCAGTACATTGAACTTTCCAGCTACTTTTTCGGCTTTGTCCTTAGTCCGGTTAATAAGAGTGATATGTTCGTTTTGGGTATGTTTAACAAGGTTTTCGCAGGTGTTACGACCTATCTTACCGGTACCGAACAACAAAATGTTCTTATTGGAAACATCCTCAATATTATTGAAGATGTAATGTACCGATGCAAACGATACCGAAGTAGCTCCAGAAGAGATGTCGGTTTCATTCTTAATACGTTTGCTAGCTTGGATAACAGCATTGACCAGGCGTTCTAAATAATTATTCAGTAAGCCTTTGCTTTTTGAAGTGACAGCACCAGCCTTAAGTTGGCTAATGATTTCGAAGTCTCCCAAAATCTGGCTATCCAAACCAGATCCGACTTTAAACATGTGGGAAACAGCTTCTTTGTTTTTATAGATGTAAGCTACTCTTTGAAATTCTTCTACTGTTCCTTTGGTGTTTTCGCAAAGCAGTTGAATAAGTTGAAAAGGGTGTTGGGCAAAACCGTAAATTTCGGTTCTGTTACATGTAGAAATGACAATAAGGCTGCCAATACCATTACTTTTGGCTTGGTCTAAAAGGTTTTCCTTAGCATTGTCGTTTAAACTAAAGTGTCCCCGAACGTCTGCATCCGCTTTCTTATAGCTCAATCCAATGGCGTAGAACGTGGCACTTTTATGCATTTGAGATTGCTCCATGATGTGTCTTGGAAATTCGGAAACAAAAATAGATAGCATTAATTTAAAAAAATAACGCTGAAAGAACAAATAGTGTCGAAAGTGGTTTTTTGTCTTCTATTTTTATGATTGTGTGACAAATATCATATTTTTGCAGTAAAATCAAAGCTTTAGAAGGTTTTAGTTTAGAATCAATCTAAATAAATGGAGTATGTCAAACGAATTGCAAGCAGAAAAAAATATCGCTCAAAGGCCGTTTCAGGAAACCGCTATCGATGATCATTTTTTTGTATTGACTCATCAGAACGAAACAGCTACAGTTGAACGTTTGGTTAAGGATATTGATAGTAACTTTATTCAGTTTCATTTCTGTTTGAAAGGAAGTGCTAAGTTTCATTTCAACAATGGAAGATATACGCTAAATATTAGGGAAGAACACTCTTTATTGCTTTATAATCCGCAACGGGATTTACCCATAAATTTAGAGGTCGATCCTAATTCTTGGTTAGTTACTATCCTTGTATCAATAAAAAAATTCCACGGGTTATTTTCCCAAGAAGCAGATTACATTACTTTTTTGAGCGAAGACAATCGGGATAAAAAATACTACAAGGAAGGCGATATTTCACCATCAATGGCTATCGTGTTGAATCAGTTGATGAACTATAACCTCAATGCCTCTATAAAAAATCTCTATTTTAAAGGTAAGGCTTATGAGCTGTTGAGTTTGTACTTTCACCGCAGTGAAGATGCAGATGTGGAGCAATGTCCGTTTTTGGTTGATGAGACCAATGTAATTAAGATAAGAAAGGCCAAAGATATTGTGATTTCCAGAATGGCAGAGCCACCAACGCTTCAGGAATTGGCTGATGAAATAGGGCTTAATCTGAAGAAGTTAAAAGAAGGGTTTAAGCAGATTTATGGTGACTCGGTGTACAGTTTTCTATTCGACTATAAAATGGAAGTAGCCCGAAAACTATTAGAATCTGGAGAGCATAATGTTAATGAAGTAGGCTTGAAAGTAGGCTATAGTACAGCAAGCCACTTTATTGCTGCATTTAAAAAGAAATATGGGACTACCCCAAAGAAATACATAATGTCGTTATCTTAGTGACGACCAACATACATAGATGAAAAAAGGAGTTTTGCTCGTTAATTTAGGATCGCCGGACAGTCCGGAGCCTAAAGATGTGAAGCGTTATTTGAATGAGTTTTTAATGGATGAACGCGTTATCGATATTCCTTACGTGGCGCGCGCATTACTGGTAAGAGGAATTATTTTAAAAACACGCCCTAAGGCTTCTGCCGCGGCTTACAAAAAAATATGGTGGGACGAAGGGTCTCCGCTTATTGTTATTTCAGAACGTTTGCAAAAGAAAGTTCAACAAGAAGTCGATTTCCCTGTGGAATTGGCCATGCGTTATGGTAGTATGACCATAGAAAAAGGATTACAGCGTTTGGTAGAACAAGGTGTGGAGCAAGTGTATTTAATTCCATTGTATCCACAGTTTGCCATGGCAACAACGGAAACCATTTTGGTTTTGGCAGAAAAGTTAAGGCAAATGCACTTTCCAGATCTAAAGATTGAATCGCTTCCAGCATTTTATAATAAACCAGATTATATTCAGGTGCTTTCAGGTAGTATTGCGAAGCATTTGGAAGGAATGGATTACGACCATTTGTTGTTCTCATACCATGGTGTTCCAGAGCGCCATATTAAGAAAAGTGATGTGACTAAGTCGCATTGTAAAATTGATGGAAGTTGTTGTGCAACGCCGTCAAAGGCTCATGAATTTTGCTATAGGCACCAATGCTTAGAGGTTACCAGATTGGTTGCTGAAAAGTTAGGACTTGAGTCAGGAACTTATTCAACGTCTTTCCAATCACGGCTAGGATTCGATCCGTGGTTGCAACCATACACGGATAGAACAATTGAGCGTTTAGGAAAACAAGGCGTTAAAAATATGGCTATTGTAACGCCTGCTTTTGTTAGTGACTGTTTGGAAACCCTTGAAGAGATTGCCATGGAAGGCCAGGAGATATTCCATGAAGTGGGCGGCAATGAGTTTACTACCGTTCCTTGCTTGAACGATGATGACGCTTGGGCTAAATTGTTGGCTAAGTGGATTGACGTCTGGGCAAACGTAAAAACAGTAAAGGTTAATGGCTAATGTAAGTTCTCAGGATTTAGGGAACTTCCCTATTGGAAAGCTTCTTATAAAACAAGCTGTTCCCGCATCGATAGGGATTTTGGTGATGTCGCTCAATATTTTGGTCGACACCATTTTTGTTGGGCATTGGATTGGATCGGTGGCTATTGCCGCTATTAATGTAGTGTTGCCAGTGTCATTTTTTATTGCGGCTTTGGGAATGGCCATTGGTGTAGGAGGGTCTTCAATAATCTCTAGAGCTCTAGGGTCAGGGAACAAGGATAAAGCCTTGGCTACTTTTGGTAACCAATTGATATTGACTTTGTTGTTTACCATAACAATGGTGGCTTTGGGGTTGTACTATATAGATGGTATCATCCCTGCTTTTGGAGGTAAAGGTGCAATTTTCGATCCCGCTAAAATATACTATAGAGTTGTTCTTTATGGGGTGCCTTTCTTGGCGCTTTGTATGATGGGAAACAATGTTATTCGTGCCGAAGGCAAGCCTAAATTTGCCATGTACGCCATGATGATTCCTTCTATTGGAAATTTAATTTTGGACTATATTCTGATCAATCTATTAGATATGGGCATGTTGGGAGCAGCTTGGGCTACAACGGGGTCTTATCTGCTGTGTTTTGTGTTTATAGTGTGGTTTTTCTTCTCAAGATATTCAGAGCTTAAAATAAATTTTAATCATCTAATACCCAACCTATCTTTAGTGAGGGAGATTGGTGCTTTGGGAGGAGTGACTCTTGCTCGTCAAGCAGTAGTAAGTGTTACGTATTTATTGTTGAACAATATTCTTTTCAACTTAGGAGGCGAAACTTTGGTCACGGCTTACGCTATTGTTGGCCGCATGCTTATGTTTGCCTTATTTCCTGTATTTGGTATTACGCAGGGGTTTTTGCCTATCGCAGGTTTTAACTATGGAGCGGAAAAATATGAAAGAGTTAGGCAGTCTATCAATACAGCGATTAAGTATGCAGTGATTTTAGCTACAGTAATTTTTATTCTATTAATGGCATTTCCGAGTGCGATTACCAAAATGTTTACCACCGATAGTGAGGTTTTGAAGGAAACACCAATGGCTATCCGTTGGGTATTTGCGGCAACGCCGATTATTGCCATTCAGTTAATTGGTGCTGCATATTTTCAAGCGATAGGAAAAGCAAAGCCGGCGTTATTGCTTACACTCTCAAGGCAAGGATTTTTCTTTATTCCATTACTTTTTATTCTGCCACCTTTTATGGGAGAATTGGGCGTATGGATTTCCTTCCCAATAGCCGATGTGCTTTCAACAATAGTAACAGCATATTTTTTAAATCGAGAGATAAAAAAGGACCTTATTCGTCCATAACCTGCAAACGAAACCCATGGAGTACTATAACTACATAAAAGCATTGCACCTCATTTTTGTGATTACGTGGTTTGCGGGGCTGTTTTACATTCCGCGATTGTTCGTTTATCAAATTGAAGCTTCAGAGAAACCTTCGCCAGAAAGAGAGATTTTAGGGAAACAGTTAGCGCTCATGGCCAAACGTTTATGGACTATTATTACTTGGCCGTCGGCAATATTGGCTATTCTTTTTGCTTTTATTTTGTTGGTGCTTCAGCCGGTTTGGTTGCAGCAGGGTTGGATGCATGTTAAGCTAGCTTTTGTTTTATTGCTTGTAGTATATCACCTGAAAACCCATCAATATTTTAAGCAATTACAAAAAGGAGAGGTTAAGCATACGTCAAATTATATGCGTATGTGGAATGAAGGAGCAACATTCATACTCTTTGCAGTAGTGTTTTTGGTGATTCTAAAAAATGCAATCAATTGGGTGTTTGGGGTTATTGGAATTTTCGTTTTGGGGATTTTGCTGATGTTTGGATTCAAACTCTACAAACGTATACGAACTAAAAATCCAGAGGCTTAATGGGGTTGGTGTGATTATTGCTATATTTAATCCGTAACAATATCCCTTTTTGGTGAGACTGAAAAAAACTTCCTTACGTTTACGCATTTTTGTTGCAATGATTCTTTTAGTGTTGTTGGCTTCTATTTTGATTGCCGCAGTTACGGTATATCAATATAATGATGAAGCCAAGGACTACCATAAGGATAGGTTGGAACGAAAGGAAGAAAACATTAGGGCTCAAATCAATTATGTGCTTAGGGAAACCACTTATGAGCTTACCACCGAAAAAATTCCGCTAATTTTCAAGGATAAAATCTATGAGATTGCAGCCATTCATAAGCTTCAAATAAACCTTTATGATCTTGAAGGAGGATTGCTTAAAACCTCAAAGGCGAGTTTTAGAAACGATTCCATTCCTTCTTGTTTGAAGGCCGATGTACTTAACGTTATTGCCAATTCGGCAACACATCATTTTGTGACGTCTAATTTGGAAAATGGTAAAATGTACCAATCGTCATATTCCTACTTAACAGACAATCGGCACAAACCGTTAGCGATTCTTAATTTACCATATTTGGAGGATGATACATTCATCAACAAAGAACTTAAAGAGTTTTTGGTGCGTTTGGCCTTTGCTTATGTATTTATGTTACTTATAGCTATAAGTCTAGCCTACTGGTTATCAAAATACATTACTCAATCCCTTCAGGCCATTAGTGAGAAAATGATGGCTACGCGCTTTGAGCGACGTAATGAGAAAATCCAATTGGATAATGTGAGTGAGGAGATTGCATCAGTTATCGATTCGTATAACGCCATGATTGATGAATTGGAAGATAGTGCGGTAAAACTGGCAAGAAGTGAACGAGAACAGGCATGGCGAGAGATGGCAAAACAGGTAGCGCATGAGATTAAAAATCCATTGACTCCAATGCGATTGAGCGTACAGAGCTTTCAACGTAAGTTTGATGCGAACGATCCGGATATTCAAGATAAGGTAGATGATTTTAGTCAGACCTTGATTCAACAGATTGATACAATGGGGTCCATAGCTTCGGCCTTTTCCAATTTTGCACAAATGCCAGCGCAGAAAAAGGAAACTCTCAATGTAACGCAAGTAGTTAAGCTGGCATTGGATATATTTAGTGAGGATTACATTGTTTTTATTCCGGAGCAAGAAGAAATCATTGCCAAATTTGACCGTACACAACTTATTCGTGTGGTGACCAATTTGGTGAAAAATGCCATTCAATCTATTCCCGAAGATATAAATCCGAAAATTGTAGTTACAGTAAACCATGATAATTCAAAAGTGAAAATCGTCATTTCTGATAATGGAATGGGGATAGATATGGAAAACCGAGATAAGATTTTCGAGCCTAAGTTCACCACAAAAACCAGTGGTATGGGGCTTGGGTTGGCGATGGTGAAAAATATTGTGGAGACTTACCACGGAAGTATTACCTTTACGTCTGAAAAAGGAAAAGGAACGGTGTTTACCGTAAAAATACCAAAAGCATAATATCATGAGTTATAACAATATTGTCTCTACTACAACCGAAGGGATAACTACCATTACGATTAACAGACCATCAAAACTTAACGCCTTAAACAAGGAAACCATTCAGGAGTTACACGACGCTTTCGATGCTGCCGATAAAGATTTAGCTACTAAAGTGATTATTGTAACCGGAAGTGGAGAAAAAGCGTTTGTTGCTGGTGCTGACATTAGTGAGTTCGCCGATTTTAGTGTTGAAAAAGGAACTGAATTGGCTGCTAAAGGACAAGAGTTATTGTTCGATTTTGTTGAAAACCTTTCTACTCCGGTTATTGCTGCCGTTAACGGATTTGCATTAGGAGGAGGATTGGAATTGGCAATGGCTTGTCATTTCAGAATCGCAAGCGATAATGCTCGTATGGGGTTGCCAGAAGTGTCGTTGGGAGTAATTCCAGGTTATGGAGGAACACAACGTTTGCCTCAATTAGTAGGTAAGGGTAGAGCCATGGAAATGGTGATGACTGCTGGAATGATAGATGCTCAGCAGGCTTTAAGCTACGGATTGGTAAACCATGTAACAAGCCAAGAAGAATTATTGCCACACGCAGAGAAGATTGCTGGAAAGATTATCAAGAACTCTTCTGTTGCAATTGCTGCGGCTATTTCTGCTATCAATGCTAATTTTGTTGATGGCGTAAATGGTTTTGAAGCTGAAATAAAAGCCTTTGGTGAAAGTTTTGGAACAGCAGATTTTAAAGAAGGAACAACAGCCTTTTTGGAAAAACGCAAAGCCGATTTCCCAGGAAAATAAATTTCGTTAAATACATATTAAAATGCTGCTATGAAGAAGTTTCGTAGCAGCATTTTTTATTGTCTATTATAAAGGAGTCAGTTCAAAACTCTGATTGTTTTTAACAGCTTTTGGCATGCATTATAATTACCTTTATAACAATATGAAAGACTCTAAAATCATAAAAGGACGAGGAGCTCAACTTAATACGCCTAACAAGTTTTTTGAACTTAAGCATGAGGTTGAGGATTCGTTTTTGGAATATTGTCATAAAGAAGGAGAAACGCCGGATGATAACAAAACCAGCTACCTAGAAATTTATCCCAAGACTATTGTTAACAATGTGGCAAGTCCAGATGTGGGGATGACCTATTCCATGAATCCTTACCAAGGTTGTGAGCATGGCTGTATTTACTGTTATGCCCGAAATAGTCATGAGTTTTGGGGGTATAGTGCCGGTTTGGATTTTGAACGGAAAATTCTAGTAAAAAAGGAAGCGCCCAAATTGTTGGAGCAAAAACTAAAAAGTAAAAGCTGGAAGGCTCAGACCATTGTGCTGTCGGGAAACACAGATTGTTACCAACCTGCAGAAAAACACTATGAAATCACCCGTAAATGTTTAGAGGTATTTTTAAAGTATAAGCACCCAGTAGGTATTATTACCAAAAATGCCCTAATACTTCGGGATCTGGATATTCTTAAGGAACTGGCAAAAGATAATCTGATAGGAGTTAATATTTCGGTGACCTCACTTTCGGAAGATACCAGACGATTACTAGAGCCACGTACGGCAACCATTAAAAAACGATTGGAGACTATTAAAGCTCTTTCCGAAAACGGAATTCCGGTCAATGCGATGTTGGCGCCAATAATCCCGGCGATTAACAGTCACGAGATTTTACCGTTGGCAAAGGCTGTTGCAGAACATGGAGCAGTGTACATTGGCCATACCATCGTCCGGTTAAATGGAGCTATAGCAGAGATTTTTTCTGATTGGATCAGAAAAACCATGCCGGATCGCGCCGACAAGGTTTTACATCAAATTGAAGATTGCCACGGAGGACATTTAAACGATAGCCGTTATGGAACGCGGATGCGAGGTGAGGGTAAAATTGCAGAGCAAATCAATATGATGATTCGATTGGCCAAACAAAAGTACTTTAAGGATAAGGGCATGCCAAAGCTAAATATGGAGTTGCACGAGCAATATAAGGATGGGCAGTTGCGGCTGTTTTAAGGAGATTCCGATTCCAAAGACTAACTTTGAAAGTTAATGTAAGCGTATTGAGGAGAGCCTTATAGTTCTCCTCAATGGCTAAAAAAGTAAATGGGTCAAGTTCATAGGCTAATGTCTTTGGTGAATACACGGCCTTCGCTGCTCAGTACAACTTTAAAGTGACCACTGTTATTGTCTTCCTGTTTAAGTTGGTAAATACGGTCTAAAACTTGTTGGTTTTTCAGTGTTTCCTGAAAAATTAGCTCTTTGCCGTAGCTCCCTTCATAATATACCTCAATCTTTAATGGTTTTTGGTTTAACGACAATTGTGAGATGAGTACTTTGTTTCCATCTTTAACTGTTACTATGGGTTTGTAGAACTTGGTTTCATCAGCATCGTGAATTTCAACTTCGTCTGTAGAAACTTTTAAAGGAATGATAGTTATTTCCAAATCCTTATCTAATTCAAAATAATAGTCGCCTTCAGGAACCAGGGTGAAGTCAAATGATTTTGTGTACTGCCCGCTAGAATCGATAACTTCAGAATAAAGCATGGTGTCTTTAGGGCCTTTGAGGGTGAGGGTGGTTCCCTTTTCAACATTGGAAAAAGTGATGTCGGTTTCCTTTTTTTTGTTAGTGGCTGCATTAGTTTCCAAACCAGAGTGCGCAAAACCAATAAGGCTGCTCAGAAAGGCAAAGAAGGTCAGTTTTTTTGTGATGAATTTTTTCATGGCTTATATATTTAAGATTAATAACAAATCAAAAGTAGCTTGTAAAAAACCAAGTAAAAACGATAGGATTGTTCAATATGTGTGGAATATTAACCCATATATTGTTTTTGAAAGGCTTGTGAGTTAAAAATGTATATAAAGTTGTTAACTTAGTGTAGTTCAGAAAAATGTGTATGCAGTAATTTTAAGCAACAAATAGGTATGGCTATGCAAAAGCGACCCGCATATGAGAAGGTTAGCCCGGGATTTGGAAACTCTATTTTGGTTAAGCAACATGTGGATAAAAAAGAGGCCAGGGCGGCATCATGGCATTTTCATCCGGAGATAGAGTTGGTGTATGTTAATAAGGGTCAAGGTAAGCGTCATATAGGAAACCACCTTTCTTATTTTTATAACAGTCAGTTGGTGTTGTTGGGGGCTAATCTTCCTCATAATGGTTTTGTAGATAGACTTACAACGAGTGGAATGGAAACTATTGTTCAGTTTCGGCCAGAGGTTTTGGGTTATGAATTTTTAACGTTACCCGAAATGGCTCCAATTCAACAGTTGTTAGAGCGTGCCAAAAAAGGGATTTTGTATAAACCCGAAACCAAAAAGGTAGTAGGCCCAAAAATTGAAGCATTACTGAATTATAGTGGTTTCAGTCGTGTAATTAAAGTATTGGAAATATTACATGATTTGGCGCAAGCCAAAGATTATACTTTACTAAACGTGGACGGCTTTGCCTTCGAAGCTGAATTGCAGGACAACAATAAAATTGATGTGATATTTAAGCATATCAACGCTAATTTCCAAAGTCCTATTCAGTTAGAGGAAATTGCAGATTTGGTGAATATGACAGTGCCCTCTTTTTGTAGGTATTTTAAAAAAGCCACGGGAAAGACTTTTACTAGATTGGTGAATGAATATCGTGTAGTGCACGCCACTAAACTTCTTTCAGAGAGTAAGAGCAGCATAACCAGTATTTGTTATGAAAGCGGATTTAACAACTTTTCCCATTTTAATAAACTGTTTAAAGAGTTCACGGGAAAAAGTGCTTCGCAATATAGGAAAGAAGTGAAAGTGTTTGTTGGGCAATAGTGTTCAGTCCAAACGCTTTTCGAAAATTACTTTAAATCCATCATCATCGGTAACTGAATCCACAATATCGAAACCGTTTTTTAGATTGAATATCATCATGGGCTTAAATCGGTTCATCGATTTTGTTCTCAGTACAGAATAGCCTCTACTTTTAACCCATTCTTCCTGATGCAATGCCAATTGTTTTGCGATGCCTTTTCTGCGATAAGCTTCTAATATGCCGCCCATCCAACTGTAAAAAGTCTTTTGGTTTATGCGGTAGCCTATTTTAAAGCCTATAGGAGTGTTTCCTTCATAAGCCAATACGGAAAACACATCCTGCTTATCCGATAAACGTTTTATAAAAGGGCTGGTGTGATTGGTTTCAAAAATTATGTTGCTCAAAGCAATCATAGCTTTTAGTGTCTCTTCATCAGGGTGACCTTCTGTTGAAGAGTATGTAATCGAGCTAATATGTGAACTATTGTATGCCATCCCATTCAGCGTAAAATTGTTTAAGATAAAGTTCCATAAACTGGTGGCGCTGTTCAGCGAGTTCACGGCCGGTTTGGGTGAGCATTTGGTCTTTTAAAAGTAATAATTTTTCGTAAAAGTGATTGATGCTTGGCGCGGAAGAATTTTTGTATTCCTCTTTAGTCATATTAAGGTTTGGTGGAATATCTGGGTTGTAAATGGCTCGGTTTTTAAATCCTCCATAATTAAAACAACGGGCAATACCAATGGCTCCTAAGGCATCTAGTCTGTCGGCATCTTGAACTACGGCTAATTCCGTAGAATGGAAATCAGAAGTTTTATGTCCTCCTTTAAAAGATATATTCTCAATGATTTTTACAACATGGTCAATAGTTCTTGAATCTACTTCAATGCTTTCCAAAAAATCCCGAGCTACATTAGGGCCGATGGTTTCATCGCCGTTGTGGAATTTGCTATCGGCAATATCGTGTAAAAGAGCGGCAAGCTCCACGACAAAAACATCTACATTCTCTTTTTTTGCAATCGTTAAAGCATTGTTCGCCACACGCTGTGTATGGAACCAGTCGTGACCACCTTCGGCATGGGATAACGTTTTTTTTGTAAAGTCGTATGCTTGATTAAGTTGGATGCTACTCATGTATTAAGACTTGTTGATGTTGGTTCTCAAAAATAGATAAGATTCTTTTCAGAATAAAAAAACCGCCTCGTATAACAAAGCGGTTTTTATGTATAGTGTTTTTTTAGTAAACTCTTGCAGGTTCTACCCATTTAAACTCAAAAGAGTTTTCCGGTATTTTCATACGATCTGCCAAGCGGTACATCCGCTCAGGGAGTTTCATTAGGTAGTCTCGGGCTTTTTCAGCTTCGTCATTAAGGTTGGTAATCGAATCGATTTTCCAACGGTCAATTAGCTTTTGTAGGATATCTACATAATCGGTTGAGGTGTAAACACCAATACGTTGTGCCGTATTTGAGAATTCTTCAAATGCCGTACTGATTTTTTCTCCAGACTCACGCAAAAAATGTGCTGGCATGGTGATTTTCTTCTTCATCATATAGTGGAAGGCCATCATCATTTGGTTCGGATCGACCTCAAAAATACGCTCTACAAAATCGCTGTAGGCATTGTGGTGGCGCATTTCGTCTCCTGAGATAATGCGACACATTTTTGCTAGTTGCTTATTCCCTTTTTCCTTAGCCAATTTAGCAACTCTATTATGAGAAATATAAGTGGCTAGCTCCTGGAAGCTAGTATATACGAAATTCTTGTAAGGATCTTGATCGGTGCCTATATCAAAACCATCTGCAATAAGATATTGCGTGGTACGCTCAATTTCTTTCATGTTCACCCGACCAGAAAGGTAAAGGTACTTGTTAAGGACATCTCCGTGACGGTTCTCTTCTGCTGTCCAGTGGCGTACCCATTTGGCCCATCCATTACCGCGTTCCATTTGCTTTACACCTTCAACTTCCATCAGCCAGCTTTCGTAGGTTGGTAAAGCTTCTTCGGTAATCATATCGCCTACCAATACTACCCAAAAATCGTATGGTAATTCTTTGGCAAGCTCACGTATTTCACGCACTTCCTCAAAGAAATTATCCGATTCTGAATTAGGAAGGAAATCTGTTGGTTGCCAAATGGTTTCAATTGGAATTAAGTATTTATCTATAAGGGCGTCTACGTCTTTTTCTAAAAACTTCATCACCTCCAGTCTTACATTCTTTAATGACATAACGTTATGTTTTTAAGGGTGTATATCTTTTTTTATTGTTTCTTCTATATGGTCTATTAGTGCCTCTTGATCGGGAAACCTTTCAAGTGAAACGGGGCGATGTACTTGAATTTTAACGTGGGCGCCTAACCCCATAGGGAATTGCCCATAGCGTTGTGTTTTCCAAGAGTTGTTAATGGTTACCGGAACCACCATGGCACTTGGTATACCTTTGAATAAAGTTATCAATCCTTTACGTTGGAAAACTTTTGGCACACCGTTACGGCTTCTTGTTCCTTCTGGAAAAATAACTGCAGAGCGTTTATTGGTCTCAATGTAGTCTGCAAACTTTTTAATTGCAGGAACAGCTTGTCTAGGATTTCTTCTGTCGATCAATACCGAACCGCCATGACGCAAGTTGTATGATACGCTAGGAATACCTTTTCCCAATTCAATCTTACTGATGAATTTAGGGTGGTGCTTTCGCAAAAACCAGATAAGTGGCGGAATATCGTACATACTTTGGTGGTTAGATACGATAATCAGCGGTCTATCTGTAGGGATCTCGTATGGGTTGGTGTAGGTAAAACGAGTTCCTAAAATATTGGTGCATCTTAATAGTAAAAATTGTAGGGTATCAACACTCGTTTTATGGGCTTTATACCCAAAGAGGTTGAGGCATATCCATTGAATGGGATGAAATATCACCAAAGTCAACCCAAAACATAGGTAAAAGAGTATGGATAATGGATATGATAACAATTTCTTCATGAATGCTTAAGGTGTAAATATTGAATTACAATGCAAAAGTACATATAAAAAAACCACGCAAAAAGCGTGGTTTGATATATTTCGCTCTAAGGTTTTGTTAAAGCGATTATGAGTTTTAACAATGCTCGTTGTAAGCATCCATAAGGTTTTCCGCAATCATATCCGCTGGACGACCTTCAATATGGTGGCGCTCTAACATGTGTACTAATTCACCGTCTTTAAACAAGGCCATGCTTGGTGAGCTAGGAGGGAAAGGCACCATGTGTGCACGAGCTTCGTCTGTAGCGTCTTTATCAACCCCTGCAAATACCGTTACCAAGTGGTCTGGACGTTTTGTGTTGGCTAAGCTCATTTTAGCGCCTGGACGGGCATTGGCAGCAGCACATCCACAAACCGAATTTACAACAACCAAAGTAGTTCCCGATTTTGCTAGTGCATTTTTTACGGCCTCAGTGGTGTGTAATTCTTCAAACCCAACTGCTGTTAGGTCTTCGCGCATTGGTTTTACTAATTCTGCTGGATACATATAATTTGTATTTTTTGTTTTTATTCTAAATCGGCCACAAAGATACACATTTGTAGAACATTATCCGGCGAGGTTCCACCAACAAATATTATATTTGGCGATAAACAAAATCTATACTGGAAATGAGTATCTCAAAATGGTTGGGAGCAACATTGGGCTGGTCTTTTGGAGGGCCTATTGGAGCAATTTTAGGATTTGCATTGGGGAGTGTGGTCGATGGGATGACTAAAGAAAATGCTAAAGAATTTAAGCGAACTTATCGAGAGCATGTACAGACTGGTTCTGGAGACTTTGAAGTGAGTTTACTTATTTTATCTGCTATTGTTATAAAAGCAGATGGAAAGCAGGATCAGAGGGAATTGGATTTTGTTCGTCAGCAGTTTGTTGGGATGTATGGTAAAGAGCGAGCCAACCATGCCTTTAAGCTTTTTAAGTCCATTAGTCAGCAGAACAATATTTCTACGCGTCAGGTATGTGTGCAAATCAGGCAAAGGATGGATCATCCATCCAGATTGCAACTGCTTCATTTTTTGTTTGGAATTGCTAAAGCAGATGGTTCAGTTTCTGAAGCAGAGGTAAGTGTAATCCAGACCATCTCACACTATTTGGGTATTAATCCAAGGGATTTTGATAGTATAAAGGCCATGTTTTATGGTAATGGTGAGGCTTCTTATACTATTTTGGAAATAGACAAGAATGCAACAAACGAGGAGGTTAAAGCTGCTTACCGAAAAATGGTTAAGAAATACCATCCAGATAAGGTGACGCACTTAGGTCCTGAACATCAAAAGGGGGCCGAAGAAAAATTCCGCCGTGTTCAAGAAGCTTATGAGCATATTCAGAAAGAACGAGGCTTTTAAAAAAACTATTCTAGTTTAGATATAACTCTTTAAGGTAATCAAAACGATATCCTGGAATAGCTAATTTCCATTTGTCTTCGCTCTTTAAAACCCCCTTTTCAATAAGTCGGGTGCTATCGGTCCATGTGCGATAAACAAAAACGTAAACCAGAAGGGAAATTGAAAATATCAGGGAATTGATAATGCCTATTTCAGCTAGGATGATTAGTAATGCTAAAGGGATGGCAATTGCAGCGTAGAACTTAGTTAAACTTTTCATGGTAGATAGTTGGTTTGGGATAAGCAAAATACAAAATAAGTGTCTGCCAACAAAGTATATTTTTCAAAGTAATCCAAAGCTTACCATTAGAGATATGTACTCCAATATTTATTGGAGAAACAAATAAAAAGCAATCTTCTCTGTTTTTTAACGTTTTAGGATTAGGCTCTTTCTTTTTGTACCTTTATGTAACTTCAAGCAAGGTCTTTTTCGATTTCCATTCTCTTAATAAGGGCAATTAACAAGTTAAGGGATCAGCCAAAAACAGAAATGTAAAGATTGCATTTCGTTTTCAGGTAACGGTCTAATGTTTAATTTAAATTTTAAGAGATGAGAAGGTATTTTGTTTCAGTAGGTCTTGCAATAACCTTATGTGTAAATTGCAGTAGTGACGACAATGGCAATGGCAATGGAAGTGATAATGGTGGTTCTCTCCCCGATAATCTTCCTGATATAGAAGCAGCGGTTTTCACCAATCCAACAACAATTACTAATACTTATTACGGTCCCCCGGCAGGACAAACTTATATTTATGAAGGTGGTGAAGTTGGCCTAGAACCTGAGGAGGAAATAGTTTTAGAGCGTGGTACATCTACTAAGCTTGTTAGAGGGGTAACCTGTATTGTCCAAATTGATAAAGTTTATTTGGATGGTATTTTAATAGAGGATACAGATGATTGGTTGGCCCAAGATGATGATGGTAACATTTGGTATTTTGGAGAGGAATCCCTTAATTATGATGACGAAGGTAATTATCTTGATAATGATGGTTCCTGGGAAGCGGGAGTTGATGATGCTTGGCCAGGATATTGGTTGCCAGCAAACCCAATGGTGGGAATGGAATATTATCAAGAGTATTACGAAGATGAGGCAGAGGATGAAGGTGAAGTTGTAGCTGTGGGGCAAACAGTTGAAATAGGATTGGGTACCTATACAGATTGCTTAAAAACCATGGATTTTACCGATTTGGAACCTGATGAGTATGAGTATAAATACTATGCTCCGGGAATAGGACTTATAAAAGAGGAAAAATATGAAGATGGTGAGCTTACGGAAATAGTTGAGCTGGTTGAAATTATAGAGTGATTAGCTCTCTGAAAAGTTTATTGTTTTTGATGTTGATATTCACGTTCAACTTTACAAATCCTAATGTGATATTGGTCATACCATTTAACTTTACCAAGGTGTTGGGCAATGAGATGTTCACTATTATATTTCCAGTTTTCAATGGATTCAAGTGTTTCCCAGTAGCTAATGCTTATACCGAATTTTTGTTCTCTGGCGGTTTCAAACCCTAAGAATCCTTCCTGCTTACTTGCCAGGAGTTCCATCTTTTGGGCTGTTTCATTGTAATCCTGAAGGGTATCAGACTGTTTAGATGTGAAAATTACAGCATAATAGGAATTCATAATAATAGCTTTACTTAGTCTTTATACATGGCGATATGTAGTTCGCCTTTGTCGTTCATAGATGCCCTGAACATACCTTGGGTGTTAAATTCCATGGCAATATTTCCAAGTTTGTCGATGGCAACAATACCGCCATCACCACCAAGTTTTGGAATTTTATTTTGAATGACTTCTTTGGCTGCTTCTTCTAAGGTTAGTCCTTTGTATTCCATTAGTGCCGAAATGTCGTGAGCTGCTACAGAACGGATGAAAAACTCTCCCCATCCCGTGCAAGATACGCCGCAGGTAGTGTTGTTAGCGTAAGTGCCTGCACCTATAATTGGAGAGTCCCCAATGCGTCCCCAGCGTTTGTTGGTCATGCCGCCTGTTGAAGTTCCGGCGGAAATATTACCATTTTTGTCCAATGCTACACAGCCAACGGTTCCGAATTTTGAATCATTGATAGAATTATCAAAAAAGGCGGTTTTGTCGTCGTGGTCCAATTGTGTTTTTTGGGAATCCTTAATTCGCTCTAAAGATTTTAAACGATTTTCTGTGAAGAAGTAGCTTTTGTCAACAATTTCCAATCCTTGTTCTTGTGCAAATGTTTCTGCTCCAGAGCCTAAAAGCATAACGTGAGCGGATTTCTCCATTACAGCTCGAGCCAAAGCAATTGGGTTTTTTACCGTAGTGGTTCCTGCTGAAGCGCCTGCATTAAGAGTGCTTCCGTCCATAATTGAGGCATCGAGTTCATTAATGCCCGAATGGGTAAAAACGGCTCCTTTTCCGGCATTGAACAGCGGGGAGTCTTCAAGTATTTTAATGGTTTGTTCAACAGCATCAAGACTACTGCCACCCTGTTCTAAAATAGAATAGCCTTTACGTATGGCCTCTTCAAGTTTACCTTTGTAAGCAGTTTCCATTTCGGAGGACATATTTTCTTTTAAAATGGTCCCGGCACCACCATGAATGACTATGGCGAAGTTGTTTTTAACTTCAAAAGAGGTGTTTTTTGCCTTAGAGTCGGAATGGTTTTTGCAAGCCATAATGGTAAAACTGCTAAGCAGTAGCAGCGCTAATTTTTTCATGGATTGGATTAGTGATTTTTTGAGAGAATAAAGATATGTGTTTTAAGCTAACGCACTAAAAGGGTGAGGTATTTTATTAGTATATTCGCAATATTAATCAATAAATTCATAAAAAAAATCATTAAAATGGAAGCAGTAGCAACCGATTTTGGAATTAAGGAAGCCCTTAAGAAATTAGGGGTAAACGATATAAACGAGGGGAGCTCTACGGGGTCGAATTGGTTTTCTAGTGGAGACCTTATTGAGAGTAAATCTCCCGTTGATGGGCAATTAATTGCCAAAGTAAAAACAACTACAAAAGCCGATTACGATAAGGTAATGGAAGCAGCAACTTCTGCTTTTAAAACTTGGAGAACAATGCCGGCTCCACAACGCGGGGAAATTGTACGTCAGTTTGGGGACAAGCTTAGAGAGCTAAAAGAGCCATTAGGGAAGCTGGTATCCTACGAAATGGGTAAAAGTTACCAAGAGGGACTTGGTGAAGTTCAGGAAATGATTGATATCTGTGATTTCGCAGTGGGATTATCTCGTCAGTTACACGGATTGACAATGCATAGTGAACGTCCAGGACATCGTATGTACGAGCAATACCACCCCTTAGGAGTTGTGGGGATTGTTTCTGCGTTTAACTTTCCGGTTGCAGTATGGTCATGGAATACAGCCTTGGCTTGGATTTGTGGAGATGTTTGTGTGTGGAAACCGAGTGAAAAAACACCATTGTGTGGTGTGGCTTGTCAAAATATTATAGCCGAAGTACTGAAAGCCAATAACCTTCCTGAGGGAATTTCATGTTTAATTAACGGTGATTATAAAGTAGGAGAGCTTATGACCAATGATAAGCGTATTCCTTTAGTGTCTGCAACTGGATCGACCAGAATGGGTAAAATCGTTGCACAAACAGTAGCGGGGCGCTTAGGCAAATCGTTGCTGGAACTTGGAGGGAACAACGCCATTATTGTTACTCCAGACGCTGATATTAAAATGACGGTTATTGGAGCTGTATTTGGTGCTGTTGGTACTTGCGGACAACGTTGTACTTCAACGAGACGATTAATCATACACGAGAGTATTTACGATAAAGTTAAAGATGCTGTTGTTGATGCTTATAAGCAATTACGTATTGGTAATCCTTTGGATGAGAACAATCATGTTGGGCCGCTTATCGATACTGATGCTGTAGAAATGTACAAGGAAGCTTTGAAGAAAGTCGTTGAAGAAGGAGGTAATATTGTTGTTGAAGGCGGTGTTCTTGATGGAGAAGGTTATGAAAGCGGTTGTTATGTGAAAC
This sequence comes from Mangrovimonas aestuarii, assembly GCF_028767185.1. GTDB lineage: Bacteria > Bacteroidota > Bacteroidia > Flavobacteriales > Flavobacteriaceae > Mangrovimonas_B > Mangrovimonas_B aestuarii. The sequence continues at coordinate 175,471 of NZ_JARACK010000003.1, read as the reverse complement.
CGGCTATTGCCGAAGCTAAAAACAACTTTGAGATTGTTCAGCATGAAACCTTTGCTCCTGTACTGTACTTGTTGAAATATTCTGGAGAGGTTGAAAATGCCATCGATATACAGAATGGTGTAGCACAAGGGCTGTCATCTGCAATTATGACCAATAATTTACGAGAAGCAGAGCGTTTTCTGTCGCATGCTGGTAGTGATTGCGGTATTGCCAATGTAAATATTGGAACTTCTGGTGCCGAAATTGGAGGTGCTTTTGGAGGAGAGAAAGAAACTGGGGGAGGACGCGAGTCGGGATCCGACGCCTGGAAGGTTTATATGAGGCGTCAAACCAACACTATTAATTATACAGCCGATTTGCCATTGGCTCAAGGGATAAAGTTCGATTTATAAAATTAAATTATTATACAAAAAAAAGCCTTCCAAATTTGGAAGGCTTTTTTTTGGGGTGTTATGAATGGGTAAATTTGACAGAATAGTTTTGATTGGAGAGTGTTAATGTTTAAGTAATCTGAAAATCAGTTTTTTAACGTTTATTTTTCCTTATCTTTAATACCCTTTTTTGTGTAAGAGGAATCGTTGTCTATTATCTTAGAGCTTATCCGTCAATGCGCTACAAAATAAAAAATGCCGAGCTGTATTTACCATTAATAGTCTTTTTTGTTCTAATGGTTATGGTGGCTGGACTGTGGTATTACAATAGCTACTTTGATCGCATTGACATAAAAAAAAGGTTACAGATAGCTACTATAAATACGGCCTCTACTTTTAGTTCGATGGCTCAAAATGATATCGGAGATTTGAGACGATTAGGTGAAAGGATGGAGTTTACCGATGGTTTGTTTTATGAATATTGGGAAGATGATGCGAAGTTGATTATTGATGAAAATGTGTCCTTCAGGTTTATTGAGTGGATTGACAACAATATGGTTATTCGAAAAATTGTACCACCAAATGAATCATTTGAAATAGTAGGTACTAACCTTCTGAGTTTAGGGAGAAGGAGTGAAGGATGGAAGCGGCATGTTTTAGATAGTACCCCAAATTTATCGGGATGGACAGATTTAGCAGAAGGAGGGCAGGCTTTTTTGGTAGATATTCCAGTGTTTTTTAAGGGGAGCTTTCAAGGAACAATTACTGGAGCATTAGATTTTTCTGAGGGCTTTAGGCAATACGCAATAGCTCTAAACGACTACAATATCCGGTTGACAGATAGGGGAAGAGAATTCTTTGTTTACAATCCCAATAATGAAGTTGTGCCAGATGAGGATCTTGTTTTGAGTTATGAAATATTGCGTAATCAACCAAATGAACCTCCTTTTTTGTTAACCATGTATCCTAATAAATCTTATCTAGATAAAAGTAAGGATGAAACCGAAAAGTACACCTTGTTATTGGGAAGTTTATTGTCTTTTCTGGTAAGCTTATTGGTGTATTATTATATTAAGGCTAAAAAGGAATCTCATAAGGTTAGGTTGGCGAATATAAACTTAAAACGTACTAATCTTAGGTTGAGCCATGAGCGTACAAGAGCAGAAAAAGCTTCGAATGCAAAAACCGAGTTTATCTCTAATATGAGTCACGAAATACGAACTCCGTTGAATGCTATTATAGGTTTTATAGAGATACTAAAAAACAGTAGGCATCCCGAAGAGGTTAGCAGGGAATATATCGAGCTTATGGACAGCGCCTCGAGCAACCTTTTAGCTCTAGTGGACGATATTTTGGATTTTAATAGAATCGAGTCCAGAAAATTAAAAATTCACAATACCAGTTTTAATCCGGCTAGAGAGATTCAAAGATTAGTAACAATATATGGGCCAGACTACTCTAATAAAGGGCTTTACCTAAAAGCTCATATTGAAGGAAGTGATGTTTTGATGGTTTATGGTGATAAAATAAAATATATTCAAATTATCACTAATTTCATTAAAAATGCCCTCAAGTTTACTAATAAAGGAGGGGTGGATATTTTTTACAATGCTAGAGAGGAGGGCGGTATTCTTCAAATAGATGTGATTGTGAGAGATACTGGAATAGGAATGCCTAAAGATAAAGTGAAAAAAATCTTTTCTCGTTTCACGCAGTTGGATACTGGCTATGCTAAAAAGCATGAGGGAAGTGGATTGGGGTTGGCAATAAGCAAACACTTAACGCAATTATTAGGGGGTAAAATATCGGCAAAAAGCGAGGAAGGAGTAGGGTCAGAATTTACGGTATCCTTGCCGTTTAAAGTCCATAAAACACAATTGGTAAAAGTGAAGCAAGAAACGCTTGATCATGCTCATTTTGATAACCTAAATGTGCTGGTTGTAGATGATAATAAAATTAACAAACTAGTGCTTAAAAAACTATTGGAACAGTTTGATATTTATGCTGATACCGCAAGTGATGGTAAAGAGGCTTTAGAGAAAATTAAAAGAAAACAATACCAACTCATTATTATGGATGTCCATATGCCGGAAATGGATGGTTTTCAGGCGACCAAACAGATTAGGGAAAATCTCAAGGATGTAATTATTTTTGGTTATTCTGCAAATGTAACCAAAGAGGCTAAGGATAAATCGAAAGAAGTGGGGATGAATGCTTATCTTATTAAGCCTGTGTCTCGTGAAAAATTGTTCAAATTTATTAGGAAGTACTTTAAGGATTCGTATTCTATGAAATAATTAAACGTTACATTTTTGTAGATCCTTTATTTAGAATGTTGATTTTTTACTCATAGAGATTTGGGAGATAAGGAATTAAAAATCCAGTACTTTTTATGGTTCATTGAGTGTTTTTAATTTGGAGCTATTCATGTTAAGTATACTTTTTAGATTAAACCCCATATTAACGGTAGAATATAATAAACAGTAAAGGTCATAAGGATAATGGAAATAATGTTCATCCAAATCCCCTTTTTTACCATATCCTCAATTTTTAGATACCCAGAACCAAAAACCACTGCATTTGGAGGTGTAGCAACAGGGAGCATAAATGCACAAGAAGCGGCTAGAGTTGCGCTTACCAAAAGTAAATAGGGATGAATGTTTACAATTTTGGCCAAAGGAACTAGAACAGGTAATAACATAGCTGTAGTAGCCATGTTTGAGGTTATTTCGGTTAGGAAATTAACGGCAGTAATTATAATTAAAATTAAAATAAAAACTGAAAATCCAGTAAATGATGTTAACTGTTCCCCAATCCAAGTGGCTAGTCCACTTGACTCAAAGCCTAGAGCTAATGCCATTCCTCCGCCAAAAAGAATTAATATCCCCCAGGGTAACTTAGTTGCATCTTCCCAGGATATTAATGCTTCTTCTCCATTTTTCCTTGGTACTAAAAATAAAATTATTGAGGCTAGAATAGCTATAATAGTATCGTCAATTTGAGGAAGCCACTTTGAAAGTAAAAATGATCTACAAATCCAAGATGCTGCAGTGAGTGAAAATATTAGTAAAACGGCTTTTTCTTCATAGGATATCTTACCTAAACTTAATAACTGTCTTTGAATTTCTAACTTGCCTCCTGGAAATTCTTTTTGTTTAAACTTAAAAGCAATTTTAGTAAGGTAGATCCAGCATCCTATAAGCAGGATTACGCTTATTGGGAAGCCAAACAAAAACCACTGGGCAAAAGTAATTTCACTATTATAAGTTCTTTCAATCACCCCTGCCAAGACTAAATTTGGTGGAGTGCCTATAAGAGTCGCAATTCCACCTATTGAGGCGCTATAAGCAATGGCAAGCATGAGTGCCTTTCCAAAAATTAGATTTTCATTTTGTATAGTGTTGGGGTTGTCCTCCAATTGGAGAACTATTGCTATACCTACTGGAAGAATCATGACTGCTGTTGCAGTGTTAGAGATCCACATGGATAATAGGGCAGTGGCAACCATAAAACCCAGAATGATCTTATTTACATTGGTGCCTACAATTCTAATAATGTTTAAGGCGATACGTTTATGTAAGTTCCACTTTTCAATTGTAATTGCTAAAATAAAGCCACCTAGAAAAAGAAAAATATATTTATGGCCATAGGATGCTGTGGTGTCCCCTAGGGAAAGCCCTCCAGACAAGGGGAATAAAACAATAGGCAGTAAGGCGGTTACGGGGATAGCTACTGCTTCGGTAATCCACCAAACAGCAATCCAAGCTGTAGAAGCCAAAACAGCATTGCCTTGAGGGCTTAAGCCCTCCGGATGAATCCATAATTTAATTAAAATAAATAGTATCGGGCCTAAAATTAGGCCAAGCCGTTTTTTTGTGAAATTCATTTTAAAGTTAGTTGAATAATAAATCTGCGGCGCTTTGTGATGCAGTTATGTAATTATGATCCGCATCATTGTTAATGTAAAGTTCCCAATTAAATGAAATTGTTTGCTCTTGGGCTAAGTTTTGACTGAATTCAAAAAAATTCACAGCCCTTTCAAGTCGGTTTAGTCCCTGTGCATCTGCAAATTGATTGTGTCTTAAACCAGGTGAGTTTGGATCGTTGTCGTTTTCTCCTACTTGAATTATTAGGTTTTTTGAGAAAAGGTTATCGAGGGAGGATGATTGTAGAAGGCTTTCATTGAATCCATAGGGAAAAGTAATGCTTGAATCTGGAAAGGTGTACCAACCAGAGGCTGATGCTACGGCCCTATAGACTCTGGCGTTAGGCTTGAACATAAGAAATCTATGGACGAATTGCCCTCCTGCAGAATGGCCATACATATAATATGAGTTATTGGTGTTGTTAATTTCATTTTTCATATAATCAAACAAAGGTTCAATAATTGAAAACGCCCAGTCCATTTCCTGGTTTAGGGTGTCTGGGGAGGGGTTATCGCCGTCTTCGAAAACATTTCCTAAATTATATCCGTCACCTCCAGGGTAGTTTGTTTGTGAAAATTCTGGAGCAATTGCTATAAAGCCGTATTCGTTAGCTTTAGTAATCATACTATTTCTATAATCTTCTGCATTTCGCCCCGCTCCATGAAGTACAAAAACTAGAGGGGCTGTTTGCGTTGTGTTTTCTGGAACGTAATAAAATACATTCAAAGATTTGCTTCCATTAGAGGTAGAATAGTTAAAAGAAGTTGTGCCAGGCCCTACATTGATATTTTCCGTGGGGTTTGAGTTAGAGTCATTTGAGTCATCATCACTATTGCATGAAATGAAGAGAATTGTCAAAAGGACAAACAAGAGAATATTATTGTTTTTTATTGATTTCATTTACTAATCTGTAAGTTTTCGTTTAAAAAAATAAAATAATCTTAAAAAGAATTATTTTTAAAATACCAATCATCTAAAATAATGAATACCAAAAATAAGTTTGCTGTCGAACGGATACAAAATGAATACTTATACCAAGTTAAGCAATATCCAAATAACAAATATGTTATGTTGTATAGGTCTATAAAACAATGTATCCTAAACACAGAGCTGCCCAATGACTGGGTTTTGCCTTCTACTAGAATTCTTTCCGAAGAGCTTGATTTGTCAAGGACTACAATAATAAAAGCTTATGAATTGCTTAGCTTGGAGAAGTTAATCGTCTCAAAAGTTGGTTCTGGAAATAGAATATCAAGTGAATCTTGGGTAAGAAAAAATGGCAAAAAAAATATTGCTTCAAAAATAAACTGTAATGATTATCCTAAAATATCGAGAAAAGGGTTATCCTATCTTAATAATATCTCGTTAATAAATAGATTGCCAAATGAAAATATCGCATTTAGACCAGGTTTGCCTCCACTAGACGTTTTTCCCGTGAATAAATGGAAAAATCTTCTAAACACTTATTGGAGACATGTAAAGTCTTCTTCACTTTCTTATTCACAGACTACTGGTCTAAATGAACTAAAAAATAGTGTTTGCAATTATTTGAACATCAGTAGAAAAATAAAATGCAGTCCAGATCAGATTATAATTGTTTCTGGATCTTTACAATCCTTATATCTAATATCTAATACCCTAATAGATGAAGGAGATTGTGTTGTCTTAGAAAATCCCGTTTTCCCAAATGTTCATTCGGTCTTTAAAAGTATTGGAGCAGATATTGTACCTGTAGGTGTTGATCGAGAGGGAGTTTCGTTGCGTTCCTTAAAGAGTATCAATAATAAGAAACCTAAGTTAATTCATGTGACACCTTCTAACCATTATCCTTTAGGGATAAAAATGAGTCTAGAAAGACGTAAGGAAATTTTAAGTTGGGCATCGAAACATAAAGCTTTAATAATTGAAAATGATTACGAAAATGAAATTGCAAACACAACTGATCAAACTCCTTCTATATATAGCATAGATACTGAGGATAGAACTATTTATATGGGTACTTTCAATCGTTTATTGCATCCTTCTATTCGTTTAGCTTATATGGTTGTTCCTTCCTATTTAGTCGAGACGGTTCAGGCGCTTCAGGAGCACTCTCATCGTTTTGTTTCCCCTTCCATCCAGGTGGTTATGAACCAGTTTATTGAAAAGAATTACTTGTTCCAACACATTAAAAGTAGTGTTCAAGTTGCGAAAGAGAGATACGAGTTATTTTGTTTAGAGTTTAACGCCTGTTGCAAAACCATGTATGTGGAAAAACTGCCATTTTCAAGTTTTCATCTAGTTGCCTATTTTAAGAAAGAGATTACACCTGGTCAGGAATCAAAAATAATTGTCAAACTTAATCAAAACAAGATAACGGCTTTTTCATTGAGTAAATGTTATATCGGTATTCCTGAAAAGTTTGGATTAATTATTGGTTATTCCTCAGTTCGATCATCTATTATGAAACGAAAAATAAAAAAAATGACTGAATTAGTTGATTGTGAGTTGTTAGGTTGATTTTATTGGTATTATTTTTTTTTGTCAATTGGTATCTTTTGTAGTCTGAGCTTCTCGTTAAATTGTAGTTTGATTAATTATTACTTCTAAAACCACTAATTATGAAAAAAAACTACTTTTTACTCTTATTATTGAGTGCGATGACCTTTGTTTCTGCTAACTTGTTTGGGCAGGACCTTGAGCTTAAGGGTGTTATAGATTTTACAGTTCCTGAAGGAGGAAGCTCAGGAAAAGCTATACATCTATATGTGATAAACAATATTACTGATTTAAGTCTGTATGGAATAGGGGTTGCAAATAATGGAGGAGGAACAGATGGAGAGGAATACACCTTTCCCGTGATGGCTGCAAATGCAGGTGACCATATTTTATTGCCTAGAGATACTGCTGCTATGACAAGTTATATGGAAAGCTTAAACCAGTTTGATATTGTTATAGAAGCCGATGTAGCAACTCAGAATGGTGATGATGCGATAGAGTTGTTTTTTAACGGAGCTGTAATTGAAACATTTGGGGATGTTGACTGTCAGCCGTCAGAGGATGGAGTGACAACAACTTGTCCGAACTTTGATTATTATGAGAATGCCTGGGCTTATAAAAATGGGTCAACCTGGGTTTTTGCTGAGGCCTTTTGTACAGATGATGGCACTACAACGTCTGCATCATCATCTTGTCCTTATCCTTTTTCGGATCCTAGTCTTTCTGTTCTAGAATTTAAAAACTCTTCATTTTCTGTTTTTCCAAATCCTGTAACAGATGGTCAATTAAATATAGAGACCTCTTTTCAAGGGCCAAAACTATATGTCATTTATGATCTTAATGGTCGAGTTGTTTATGAAGAGACTAAAGGTGGTTCTGTGTTAAATGTAAGTCATTTGAATTCTGGAGTTTATTTGTTGAAAATTGAGGTGGATAATCAATTTCAAACAACTAAGTTAATTATTAAATAATATTCCCAAAAATACCTTTAACAGATGAGCACCATCAGTTTTAAGTTTAAAATACCTGCGATATTTTTTGTTTTGTCTGTATTCTTGTCATGTTCAACAGATGATGTCGATCCCTCTCTTGTAGAGGTAGGTGTAAGTGATACAAGTTTGAGTGAAACTGATGGTGTTGTTATTTTAACGGCAACCTTAAACGCTCCAGCTCCAAAAAATATATCCATTCCTTTAACCTTTGAAGGGTCTGCCACATTGAATGAAGATTATGAATCATCTGCAAATTCTATCGAAATAGATTCAGGTGATAGTTCTGGGCAAATTCTAATAATGGGCGTCCAAGATAATATGGTAGAGGAAATTGAAACCATAATAATTATAGTTGGAGAGAATGAAAATTTTGTTTCATTAACAAGTTTCGAAATCAATATTGATGTTTTGGATGCAGATTCTGACTCAGATAATGATGGTGTTGTTGACTCAGAGGATGAATGTCCGGATACTCCTGGTCCAGCAGATAATAATGGGTGTCCATTTCTTGGCTTTATCATTAATGAGGTAAATTATGACCCAGCTCCAGAATTAGATGGAGATGCCAACGGTGATGGTGTTAGGGAACCTAATGAAGATGAATTTATAGAGTTTTTTAATTCAGGACCAGATTTAGATATAAGTGGTTATACAATTTCAGATGCAGAGACTTTAAGACATACTTTCCCTACAGGGACAATTGTTCCGTCAAATAGTGCTATTGTTGTTTTTGGTGGAGGCACACCAACAGGAACGTTTGGAGGAGCATTAGTTCAAACCGCTTCAGAGGGGTTGCTGAACATGAATAATGCAGGTGATTTTGTAACCGTTCAGGATGCAGATGGTAATGTTGTTGTAACATTTGATGTAGAAGTTCTATCTGATAATCCGAATGAATCTTATACGCGAAATCCAGATATTACCGGAGAATTTGTCCAACATGCAGGGATAGACGAGGCTAATGGAGCATTGTTTTCACCAGGAACTAAGGTAGATGGTACTTCATTTTAAGTTGGTATTATGGATGGATTCGGGCCAATAATATCGTTAGTTTTTATCGCTGCTGCTGCATGGTTGCTACTAAAAAAGTACCACCCTCATGCTGTGCTTATTATTTCGGGTTTGTTAATGCTGGGTGTTTCTATGGTTTTAGAGCAAAAAATGCCAGCACTGCAAAAACCTACAGGGTTTTCAATATTTGATTTGTTTAGATACATTAAGGAGTCGTTTTCCAAGACCAATGCCGGAGTAGGGCTTATGATTATGGCTATTGGCGGATTCGTTGCTTATATTGGTAAAATAGATGCTTCTAATGCTCTTGTACATGTTTCTATGAAACCACTGAAATGGTTTAAGTCTCATCCCTACGTGGCGGCATCGTTGGTGATTCCTATTGGTCAAATTTTGTTTGTGGCAATACCCTCTGCTGCCGGCTTAGGGCTGTTGCTTATGGCTTCACTTTTTCCTATACTAATTAATATTGGAGTAAGTAGGTTGTCTGCAGTATCTGTAATTACTGCAAGTACGGCGTTTGGTATGGGGCCGGCATCGGCTATTACTGTCAGTGCCACTAGTATTGCAAAAATAGATGTTATCACATACTTTTTAGATCATCAGATCTTATTAGTCTTACCCTTAAGTGTTTCTATGATGATTACTTATTTCTTCGTCAATCGTTATTTTGACGCAAAAGATGTGGAGACAAATAATACAGTACATAAAAAAGTAGAGGAGAAGCCATTGGCTGTACCGCTTATTTATGCCGTAATACCAGTACTTCCGATAATCTTACTCATTGTATTTTCTGAGTTGTTTAACTTTTTTTCTAGGCCTATAACGCTGGATACTACTACAGCCATGTTTATTAGTTTGTTTATAGCTATGCTTTTTGAGCTTATAAGGACAAAAAGTGTAAAGGTGGTATTGGGATCCTTCAAAATATTTTGGGGAGGTATGGGAGATATTTTTAAAACCGTTGTAACTCTTATTATTGCTGCAGATATTTTTGCAAAGGGTTTGATTAGTCTAGGGTTTATAGATGGGCTAATCAATATTTCTACTAGTATGGGCTTAGGGGCTATTGGAATAGGTATTGTAATGACCGTTATGATCTTTCTAGCCTCAATGCTTATGGGGAGTGGTAATGCATCATTTTTTGCTTTTGGCCCTTTGGTTCCAAAGATTGCAACTAAACTAGGTGTGAAAAGCACTTCAATTATTTTACCAATGCAATTATCGGCTTCTATGGGGAGAACGGTTTCTCCTGTTGCAGGGGTTATTATAGCTGTTTCTGAAATTGCAGGTGTTTCAACTCTCGCAATAGTAAAACGAAACTTAATTCCTTTAACAGTAGCGTTGATAGTAATGCTTTGTTTTCATTTTTTATAATTCTATGCTAACATTAATAAAAAACGCAGATTTATATACTCCTGAGTCCTTGGGTAATCAGGATATTTTAATATCTGGTGAAAAAATAATAGCTGTTTCAGATAATTTAGATGGCTGTCGAGAGTTTGCTAAAGTTTTGGATTTCAGTGGGAAAATTGTGACTCCTGGGCTTATTGACCAGCATATTCATATTACAGGTGCTGGAGGTAAAAATGGATTCTCATCCATGACTCCTGAGGTAACATTAAGTGAGTTAATTTCATGTGGTACAACAACAGTGGTAGGCTTATTGGGTACCGATGGAACAGCTAGAAATATTCGAAGTTTATTTAGTAAAGCCAAGGCCTTAGAGCAGGAGGGGATTTCTGCCTATATGTTTTGTGGTTATTATGGAGTAGATTCAGTAACTATCACAGACAGTATTCAAGGGGATATGATATTTGTTGACAATGTTCTTGGGTGCAAAATAGCAATTAGCGATGTGCGTTCATCGTATCCTACTTCTAGGGAGTTGTTGAGAAAGCTTAGGGAAGTCAGGGTTGGAGGATTCATAGGAAATAAAAAAGGAATCTTACATATCCATTTGGGTAACTTAAATACCAAAATGGATATACTGTTTGATTTAGTTGAAACGTATCAGTTTCCCATTGAGCACATTTCTCCCACACATGTGGGGAGAACAAAAGAACTCTTTGATCAGGCAATTGAATTTGCCAAGCTTGGAGGAATAATTGATATAACTACAGGTGCTTCAAAATACACTGATCCATATAAATCTGTACAATATGCTCTTGAGCGAGGGGTGTCTATTGATAAAATGAGCTTTAGTTCAGATGGACATGCTGGTTTATCGGTTTTTGATAATAAGGGAAGGCAGATTGGTGTAAAAAAGGCTCCCATTGATCAAAATTTAGAACAGGTTATACATTTGATTAAACTGGGTGGGGTAAAAATAGGTGATGCTTTTAGGTTAATAACTACTAATCCAGCAACAAATTTAGGTCTAAAAAATAAGGGTAGGATTGCTGTTGGCTGTGATGCTGATTTATGCGCATTTAATACTGAGTTTGAACTAAAGGATGTTTTTGCAAGAGGTCAACAAATGATGAGTGACTCCAAAATATTGGTAAAAGGAAATTTTGAAACCAAGAAATAACAGCATTAATATGAAACAATATAAATTATTGCCATTAATTGGTTTTTTGTTTTTGATTCATCAAATACAAGGGCAAAATATTCGCTTGAATACCTATTCGTTTGGTGAAGGTCTGCAGTTTAGTACAGAAGATGGTAAAGAACTTAAAATTAGTGGCTATTTACAACCTTATGCAGAAACCAAGAGTTATACGGATGTAGAGGAGCTAGATAATCAAAACAGGTTTAGGATGCGTCGAGCTCGATTGAGAATTGAGGGGAATTCTAGTAACAAAAGGTTTTCTTACAGGTTTCAAGCTGATTTAAGTGGGTCTTCTGAAGTTGATGATGCGGCAGATAGTTACTTGATGGATGCTTATGTTTCGTATAGTATTACAAATAGAATCAATGTTTCTTTTGGGCAACGCTCAACCTATACAGATAATAGAGAGTTATTTATGAATTCTTATGCTTTACAATTGATTGAGCGTAGCAGAGTAACTTCGGCTTTTGCATCTATTCGTGAATTTGGTTTATTCATGCAAGGCCGATTTAGAACAGGGGGAGGAACTTTTCTAAAACCCTATTTTGTGTTAACAAATGGTGATGGTCGAAATGTGTTTGGCAAAGATCATGGAGGTTTAAAAGTAGGTGGTAGGGTAGACTTTTTGCCATTTGGTTTGTTTACAAATTTCGGGCAGTTTAGACAAGTAGATGTTGTCAGGGAGCGGTCGCCTAAATTAGTGGTTGGGGTTAACTATAGTCTTAATAATGGTATGAGCAGTAGGCGTGGGCGGGAAAGTGGCGCTATAATTTATCTTAATGATTCTGATGAGGAATCTCTGCCTGATTATACCAAATTTGGAGTTGATTTCCTTTTCAAATATCTCGGGTTTTCTGCTTTAGGAGAATTTGTGAAAACAACTGCGTCTGTTCCTTCAGATATTACTCAACGTGTGAGAAATGATGGGACGGTTTCCACTACGTTTGAGGTTAATGGTATTCAGGATGTTGAAAACTACGTGAAAGGTAGAATGATGCTTGGGGAAGGGTATAATATACAAATGGGTTATTTGTTTAAAAGTGGATACTCTGTTGATGCAAGATTCACCCATTTGGAGGCAGATGAACATTCTTTTTTAAATAATGGAACCTTCTATAGTAGGCCTAATTATTACACCATTGGAGTAACTAAATACTTAGCCAGGAACTATGGTGCTAAAATACAAACTTCATTTACATACATTGAAGGGGATACTATCAATGATTTTAATAGCAACCCTATTGATGGTAATGAGTGGATTGCACGATTAATGTTAACCTTTTCCTTTTAAGATGAAAAAAATTAGTCTAGTATTTCTCTGTTTTTTATATGTAATACCTGCTGTTTCACAACTTAATCCTCAATCTAAGAAGATTACCGAGCGATATTTTAAGGATGCGGATACCTTGGGTCTAGTAACGCCAGCACTAAAGAAAAAAAGAGGATTTACCAATTATGATGAGCTAATTCAGTTTATAAGTTCGCTTAAAGAAACTTACCCAGATAAGGTCGAAATGACTTTTATTGGTGAGAGTCAGAAAGGGTATAAAATTCCTTTAGTTAAGCTCACAAATCCAGATTCAGACAAGGAAAAAATAAAGGTTTGGATGCAGGGAGGGCTTCACGGTAACGAACCTGCAAGCACAGAAGGGTTGCTATATCTGTTACACAGTTTATTAAACAAAAACGATTGTAGGTACTTGTTGGATAGGATTGAGCTAGCAGTGATTCCTATGGCAAATATTGATGGCTATCTCAAGCACAGTCGTTATGCGGCTAATGGGTTGGATTTAAACCGTGACCAAACTAAACTAATGGCGCCGGAAACTATTGTTCTAAAAGAAGCTGCTTCTGCATTTAATCCAGAAGTGGTTGTTGATTTTCATGAGTATAATGCCTTTCGTCGTGACTTTTCTAAGATGGGGTCTTTTGGTATAGCCTCAGTGTATGATATTATGTTTTTATATTCAGGAAACCTTAATGTTCCTGAAAACATGAAAGATTTAACGAAGTCTGTGTTTGTGAAAAATGCAAGAGAGATTCTTGATGAAAATAACCTTAGGTATCATGATTATATGTCCACTACAGATTACTATGGAGATATTCACTTTAACCTTGGCTCAATAAACGCCAGATCAAGTGCGACTTCTTATGCATTAACAAATGCCGTTTCTACTTTAATAGAAGTGAGAGGCGTAAATCTAGGAAGAACCTCATTTCAGCGCCGAATAGCGACTACCTATCTAGTAGGAATATCTTATTTAAAGTCAGCTTATGAAAATGTAACGCTAGTTAAATCTGAAATAGATAAGGCAATAACCACCGAAATAAAAAGTACGGTAACTAGTAAACGAAAAGTTCAAGAAGGTAGTATAGAGGTTCTAGATTTAGATACTAAAGAGATTATTGATATGAATGTGATGATAAGAAATGCTTTAGAGTCTAGTCCTGAATTGGTTAGGGATAAGCCTCAAGCTTATATAATTGACAAAAAGTACGAAAATCTAATTGAAAAATTAAACACCTTAGGGATAAAAACTAATGTGTTAGGTGAAGAAACGGAGTTTAATGTTGATTGTTATAAAGTGATAGATTTTGATAAGGAAGATAAGCCTTATGAGAAAATGATTCGTCAATCTGTAAAGACTAAACTTGTTAAAAAATCATTGGTTTTTCCAGTAGGAACATATTTTATTTCAACAGATCAAAAAAATGCCCCATTACTAACAGAACTATTAGAGCCAGAGGCTTTAAACGGCTTTGTAAGCTTTGGAGTTTTAAAAGTAAAATATAATCAAGAATTACCTATATACAGATTATCTAAAAAGAATTAATATGCAATCAATTATTAAAAAATCAATTTTCCTATTCATATTATTCGGCATAAACGTTTTAAGTGCTCAAGAACCCCAAGAGCTTGAAGAAGGTCAGGAATATCAAGAAGTCCAGTATACCCTTAAAAACCAAGCAAACTTTAAACTAGGTGAAGGATTAAATTTTTCTTTTAATGAAGGGGCCTATCAGTTTAATTTAGGAGGATTCATTCAGCCAGCTGTAAATTATGAAAAGATAGAGGATATGGATGCGGAATATGAATTCAACTCAAAGCGAACCTATTTAATTGTTGGGGGTAAAGCTGTTAAGGAGAAAGTAAGTTTTTTAATTCAAACAGATTTTAGTTTAAGCCAATCCCTTTTGGATGCCTGGATAGCGTATCACCCTTTTCAATGGTTAACCATTACAGGAGGGCAAAAGCAAACATTCCTTAATAATCGAGAAATGTTGTACAGAGAAGATAAACTTCAATTTACTGATAGAAGTTACCTCAGTAGGTTATACAGTAATACAGGGCGTGAATTTGGACTGTTTGTGGAAGGTAAGTTTGGTAGTAAAATTGGTATTGCTCCTAGCTTTGCAGTTACTTCTGGTGATGGAAGAAATTCTTTTGGGCAAGATTCTCGTGATGCTGATTTGGGAGGCTTGAAAATTGGTGCTCGGTTGGATGTTTATCCTTTAGGGTATTTTTCTGAAGGTAATAATGAGTATACTGCAGATATCATTCATGAAGAGTCTCTTAAAATTTTAGTGGGAGCTGCAGTAAGTGAAAATAATGGAGCGAGTGGTTCAAACGGTGAGGATCATGGTGCATTTTTATTCTATGATGGTAATGGTCAAAACCTTTTACCAGATTATTCACAATTTTTTGCAGATGTACTTCTAAAATATAAAGGATTCTCTTTTTTGGGAGAATATGCTAGTAGCGGTGCCAGTGACTTGGGTGTTCCTTTTTTAGATATTGATGCTACAGAGTTGTTGGCTCCCCAGCAAATTAGTGAATATCTTGTTTTGGGAGATAGTTATTGTTTTCAGTTGGGCTACGTCACTAAATCAGGATTTAGTTTTGATTTGAGGTATGAGGGCATGGAGCCAGAATTTAAAGACAACGAAGCTTCATTATTACCTGAGGCTAGTAGTTATACCTTTGGTTTTACCAAATATTTTTTAGGTCATAATTTAAAAATGCAAGCAGCAGTAGGGTCAATTGATTTAGACCAGGGGGCTAATCAGACTGTGGCCGAGTTCCTAGTTCAAATTGTTTTTTAGTTTTCTAGAATCGACTATTTGTAATTCAACTACAACCCAGTATAGTATCCTAATCATAGCATTGTTAATTTTTTTTCAAGAACAAAAATTAACAATGCTATGATTGAAGAAGATAGTTGTTTAATCTATCCTCAGAAAAAATGTTAGTATTTACTTTTTGAAGAATATTTGCGATTGGGGGTGTGGTTTGTTTGTTGAGTAATTACTTGAAAAGTAAAACCCTTGTTAAACAATTGTTTAACAAGGGTTTGTCGTACTCGAGGTGGGAATCGAACCCACACTCCCGAAAGAACTGGATTTTGAATCCAGCGCGTCTACCAATTCCGCCACTCGAGCAAGTGTAATAGGTGTTATTTGCGAGGGCAAAAATAATTGTTTTTATTTAATTTTCAACAAAAAATAGAAGATATTATCCTTTTCAGGTAAAAATAAATTTCTAACTTTGCACCTCATTTGTGGAGACCTTATATAAACCGCTAAAAAACATTGAGTTAATATGCCAAACGTAGTTACCGAAGCTAAGATTTTTACTTGTACTCAAAGTAGAGAACTAGCAGAAAAAATTGCGAAGGCCTATGGTGCAGACCTAGGTAATGTTATTACGTCTACTTATAGTGATGGGGAATTTCAACCTTCTTATGAGGAGTCGATACGTGGAACCCGTGTTTTTATAATTGGTTCTACCAATCCTGGGCCGGAAAACTTAATGGAAATGTTGTTGATGCTTGATGCTGCCAAACGTGCTTCTGCAAGACACATTACTGCGGTAATCCCTTATTTTGGTTGGGCTAGACAGGACAGAAAAGACAAACCAAGAGTGCCAATCGCTGCAAAACTAATAGCTAAAATGCTTGAAGAAGCTGGTGCTACGCGTATCATTACTATGGACTTGCATGCTGATCAAATTCAAGGGTTCTTTGAAAAACCTGTTGATCATTTATTTGCATCAACTATTTTCTTGCCACATTTAAAAGCTTTAAATCTAGATAACCTAACTATTGCATCTCCAGACATGGGAGGGTCTAAGCGTGCTTATGCTTATGCTAAAGCTTTGGAGAGCGATGTGGTAATCTGTTATAAACAACGAGCTAAAGCCAATGTGATTTCACACATGGAATTGATTGGTGATGTAACAGGCAAGAACGTGGTTTTAGTAGATGATATGGTAGATACTGCCGGAACACTTACCAAAGCAGCCGATGTTATGATGGAGCGTGGAGCATTAAGTGTTAGAGCTATTTGTACCCATGCTATTCTTTCTGGTAGCGCATACGAGCGTATTGAAAACTCAAAGCTTCAGGAATTGATCGTTACAGACTCTATTCCTTTAAAGCAAAAGAGTGATAAAATAAAGGTTTTAAGCTGTGCAGATTTGTTTGGAACAGTAATGCAAAGTGTAAACAGTAATAAATCGATAAGTTCGAATTTCATAATTTAATTAATATACTTACAATGAAATCAATTACAATCAATGGATCTCAAAGAGAAAGCGTAGGCAAGAAGTCAACAAAAGCCTTACGTAATGCTGGACAGGTTCCTTGCGTACTATACGGAGGGGATAAGCCAGTGCATTTCTCTGCAGAAGAATTAGCATTTTCTAAACTGGTTTATACGCCTAACGCGCATACAGTTGTGATTGCTTTAGACAACGGTGAGACTTTCAACGCTATCCTTCAGGATATCCAGTTCCACCCTGTAACAGACAAAATCCTTCACATCGACTTCTATCAGTTGTTCGAAGACAGAGCTGTAACTATGGATATTCCAGTACAGTTTGTTGGTAACTCTAGAGGTGTTAGAGCTGGTGGTGTGTTACGTAAGAACAAGCGTAGCCTACGTGTTAAAGCTTTACCAGGTAACTTACCAGACTTTATCGAGGCAGATATCACTCCATTAAGAATTGGAGGTAAACTTTACATCACTACATTGGAGAATGATGCTTACAAGTTCATGCACCCAGATAACACTGTGGTTTGTCAAGTAAGACGTTCTAGAGCTTCTATGAACGTGTCTGATGACGATTTAGATGAAGATGAGTCAACTGAAGAAGCTGGAACTCCAGAAGCTACAGCTGAAGCATAAATTTCACAATAGTTTATATAAAGAAGCATTCTGATTATTCAGGATGCTTTTTTATTTTTATTCCAAAAGAATGTACACATGAAGTGGTTATTCGGTTGGTTTGTAAAAGGCAATAAAGCGTCTCAGGATAATATTAAGGATATGAAAAAGTACTTGGTAGTTGGGCTAGGAAATATTGGGGAGAAATACCACAATACGAGACATAATATAGGGTTTAAGGTATTAGATCATTTAGCTTCAACAGAGGAAAATGTTGTTTTTGAAACTCAAAAGCTTGGTGATGTAGCTACTTATAAATTTAAGGGAAGAACTTTTATACTGCTTAAGCCAAGCACTTATATGAACTTAAGTGGAAAAGCCGTAAGATATTGGATGGAAAAGGAGAATATCCCGTTGGAAAACCTTTTGGTAATAACGGACGATCTTAATTTGCCATTCGGAACGTTACGTTTAAAAGCCAAAGGAAGTGATGGTGGGCATAATGGGCTTAAAGACATACAGGACAAGTTAAATACAGCTAAATACCATAGGTTTAGGTTCGGGATTAGTGATTCATTCAGTAAAGGAAGACAGGTTGATTATGTGCTAGGGGAATGGAATGAAGAGGAAACGTCTAAGCTTAAAGATAGATTGGATAAATCGGTTGAATTGATTAGGTCTTTTGGTACTGCGGGAAGCGCCAGAACTATGAATGCCTTTAATGGTAAATAAACTGTGCTTATCTGAGAAACAAAAGCGGCTTTACATTTGGCCGCTTTATTGTTTTTTAAAGAATGGGTGTTATTAATTAACTATAATTCGTTTAGTGAGATCTCTATGGCCATCGCTTACTTTAACAATGTACATTCCAGATTGAATGTGATTTAAGTTAATGGTTTGGTGAAAGCTCGAAGAGTTGGCGTAGTTCTCTTTGAAAATAACGCGGCCTCTTACATCAAGTACTTGCACATCTATAGTTTCAGAAGAAGCTGTGTCTAGTTTAATAGCAAATACTCCATTATTTGGATTGGGGTAGATGGTGAGGTTTGTCTGGTTTTCAATGTCTTCTATTGCTAAAGGGGTCTCTGTAGTTGTGCAGAACTCAATATACCAGTCATTTAGAGTTCCAGTATCCCCATTCCAAAAGTCAGCAATCGCAATGGTCCAATCTCCCATCGTTTCAAGTGAGTTGAATACGCTTAAGGGAGTTGCAGGAGAATAGGTTCCTGAAACCGGGTTGGCGCATACGATTGAAGTGGCGCCATCTTCAAAAATAACATCCAACCCACTGTTGCTGCCATTGTCGCAGTTTCTTCCCCAAAGGATATTGAAGGTTTCGGTATCGGGGTGGTTTAGTTGTATAACTAAATCTCCTACCCATGTATGGGTAATGTCTACGTTTACCTTCAAGCTTGTAAAGTTATTTAAAGCAGTAGGGACATTAATGACATTAGTTAAAATTGGGCCTTGTTGATTAGGGCTTAATCCGTCAGGTATAGCTAGATCTAAGTTGCTGGCAGATGCATATTGTTCACAGGTTGTGTCAATAGTGTAGTCAATTGAAAAAGATGTTGTGTTTACAGCAAAAAACTGGTTGTTTGTTGGTTCAATCAAGATTCTGCAATAAGGGGCAGGTGTGTCTGGAACAGTTATGGTTTCTGAGCCATCGTTAGGGGTGTTTGTCGCTAAGGCTGTTGAAAATGTAAGGCCTCCATCGGTAGAAAGTAAGATGTTTACATTGGACGATCCTGCAAGGGTGTTTGTGTTGTTTACATTCCATGTTATGGTTTCTGAAGTGTTGGATGCCCAGATAATATCTGATGAGTTTTGTGAGGTAATTTCAAGTGGTCCATAGACTGGGTTAAATGTTATTGTCACGTCATCATGATTATTGTTTGCACCTCCTTCTACATTGTCTCTTACTGTTAATCTGAAGTCGGCCGTTCTTAACACATTTGGTACTTTTTCCCAAGTATTACCGTTAACTCCGTTTTCCAATAAGTCTTCCATTCTGGGAAAAATTCGCTCTGGACTTAAACTAGGATTATATGAGCGGAACAAAACTGAATTCGAGTCAGTAGAATTAGGATTTGGGTAGGTTGATGCTGCATTATTTTCGTCAAATTGTTCCCAACAATAGGTGAGTGTATCTCCGTCTAAATCGGTGGCAGTGCCTATTAGCTTAAAGGCTGTTCCTATGGGGAGGGTAAGGTTGTTTCCTGCATTTACAACAGGTGTAGCGTTTCCGGTATTTGTGTTAACCGAGCAGGTTCCAAATATCTTAATGTAATTGGTGACTTGTTGAATGGAAACGGCATGAAAATATGGGTCGCTATTGGGCTGTAAATCTGTATTTGGTCCGGTAATTCCTGCATAACCCATAATAGTGGAGCCACTTCCGGGTTCCATTTGTGCAATGCCTCCTTCTTGGCTAAATGTAAAAGTGTGGTTTGCGCCAAACTGATGTCCCATCTCATGGGCAACATAATCAATGTCAAAATTTGGGCCTTCAGGAACAGTGCTAGTTGTATACCCGCTTCCTTTTGAGCTGTCGTTGCAAACACATCCAATACAGCCAGCATTACCATTGTTTCCTATTCCAGCCATTAAGTGTCCAATATCATAATTTGCTGCGCCTATAGCGCTATTGAGAGTGCTTTGTAAAACGCTGTTGTAGTTGTTGTCACTGAATCCGCTGTATGGATCAGTAGTCGGATTTAGATAAACAACTTGGTCGTTGGTAGCGATTAATTCCAATGTAACATTAAAGTCATTTTCAAATACGCCATTTACAGTAGTTATGGTAGCATTAATTGCTGCGTTTACAGAGGCTAATGTTCCTCCGTGATAAACTGAATATTCTCCTGATACAGACATAGCCAGTCGGTATTTTCTAAGTATGCTATCGTCTGCGTCACGGTCTGTGGCTTCAGTGCTATTAACGATTTCGGTCATGTTTTCATCGATTGTTTCACAAATGAAATCTCTGTGTAGTTTTCCTGATGAATACTTGTTGACTATTACTTTGTTTGGGTTGTCTGAGGAAGATTTAAATATTGTAGCTTGTTCACTTCCTAAAATAATTCCATTAAGCCCATTGTATGGTGAATAGCTAAATCTCAAGTATGCTGTAGGTTCATCTATTCCGTAACCAGCATAAGAACGAATTTCAGGATATTGCATCTGTAAATCAGGGTGCATTACTGGGGCTTCTACAATGTTGAATTTCTCAAGCATTCCATTGAAGTTTGGGAATTCCATAGTTAGTGATCTATTTAAAGACAGGTCCCTTATTGGCGCCGAGGCTAACTGTTCGCTTAATTTGTTTTGATTGATTTGAAAAGATAAAGAAGATGTTGGGGAGTCAATTTTGTTGAAGATTTCATTTTGAGCTAATGTTGAAAGTGAGAATAACATAAAAGCTAAACTCAAAATGAGCGTTGATTTTTCTTTCATGATAAGTCTGGTTTTAAAATGCAGGTAATTAGCGAGTTGAGGTGTTTTATAAAGTTAATATAAAAATCGAAGCAACTTGTTTTTTCAATTAATATATTAAGAGTCGTTATTAGATTTTTTTTTTTTTAGAGGTCAGGCTCTCAAGATGTTGCTATTACTGCATTGATGTTAATTTGCGTTAATGATCTGTAGTGTTAAAATGACTCTAAAATGTGTTTTTTGTGAATAAAATGAGGTTTTTTTTGCATGTTATCATTATATTAGCGCAATTTTCCAGAAAAAATTGATAAGAATATGAAAAAAATTACCATTAAAGCATTTGCTTTTGGGTGTGGGTTATGGTCTGCAATAGGGCTTGCTCAGCAAAAGCAAATATCCGCTGATGATATGCATGTGTCTCCGGACGGATATATTAGATGTTCGTCGGACCAATACAATAAAGAGATGCTTAAGAGCTATCCTAATATGATGGGTAGTAACGAGTTTGAATCAAGGCTTTCTCAATATATTAAAGATAAAGAGGTATCTCGATCTTCGGAAGTAGATGGGACTGTTATTAGAATTCCTGTTGTGGTACACGTAATTCATAATGGTCAAGCCGTAGGAGTTGGGCCAAATATCTCTGATGCTCAGGTGTTGTCGCAAATTCAGGTATTAAACGACGATTACCGTAGAGCAATGGGAACTAATGGATACAATACCCACCCAGATGGTGCTGATACAGAAATTGAATTTTATTTAGCAGAAACCGACCCGAACTGTAATCCTACAAACGGAATCGATAGAGTAGATATGTCTGCTTATGCTACCTCATGGGGAGGAAGTGGTGCGAGCAGTAACACTAATACGATTTTAAAACCTCAGACCATTTGGGATTCATCTAGGTATTTAAATATGTGGACTGTACAATGGAGTAGTGCCGGTTTGTTAGGATTTGGTCAATTTCCTGGCGGAAACGCAATGACAGATGGTGTTGTTATGGGGTATCAATATTTCGGTTCTAATGATGACCCCAACGTTACTTTAGGTGGGGCTTATAATTTAGGTAGAACAACTACACACGAAGTTGGGCATTACTTAGGGTTGTACCATACTTTTCAAGGCGGATGTAATGGAAGTGGTGATGGTTGTGCCGACACTCCTTCAGTTGATGATGCGAACTACGGTTGCCCAACTTGGCATTCGTCTTGTGGAACGCCTGATATGGTTCAAAACTATATGGACTATACAGACGATTCTTGTATGAATGTGTTTACTAATGACCAAAAGGCAAGAATGTTGGCGGTTTTGGCAAATGAGAGATCTTCTTTGACTAATGAAGGCTTTTCTGTAGAGTCTAGCACAACCCAGATTAATTTGACTATAGTTACAGATAACTATGGAGATGAAACCAGCTGGGAATTTAAAGATAGCAGTGGAGCTGTGCTGTATTCATCGCCAGCCAATACTTACGATAACAATTCTACATATAATGAATCCTTTACTGTAAGTGGAAACCAGTGCTACATTTTTACAATTAATGACGAATATGGGGATGGTATCTGTTGTGATTATGGAGACGGATCGTATGAGCTTTCCACTGGTGATGGTTCTTTAATTTATAGTGGAGGTGATTTTGGAAGTATAGAATCAATTCAAATTACAACGTCAACTTTAGGGACAGAAGATTATTTTGTTGATAATGAAGTAAAAGTGTATCCTAATCCTGCAAAGGATGTTCTTAATATTAAAGTAAACAATAACGATTTGCCAGATTCGTATGTGGTTTACAATGTATTGGGGCAGCGTGTCGCTACTAAAACAATTTCATCTGTATCTGATTTATCAATCAATACAAGTGAATTGAGTAATGGTATGTACTTTGTGAAATTGAGCAAACAAAACGCAAATATGTCTATTCCTTTTATAAAGGAGTAATGACATAGGTTTTATAAACTTTCAAAGAGGATTGAAATGAGTTTCAATCCTCTTTTTTATTTTTGTAGAAACTTAAGACGTTTGAAAATATTACACGAAACAGATGGTGCTTACCATTCGCCCACAGTACTTACTATAGGGACTTTTGATGGCGTTCATATAGGGCATCAGAAAATTGTAAAACGATTAGTTGCTGAAGCTAATCGTATGGGGCTGAAGTCGGTGGTGCTTACGTTTTTTCCGCACCCTCGTATGGTGCTTCAGAAAGATGCGAACATAAAATTGATTAATACTTTAGAAGAGCGAGCAGCCATAATGGAGGGCTTGGGGCTAGATTGTCTTTATGTTAAAAAGTTTACCAAGGAATTTTCAAGGTTAACAGCAGAAGAGTTTGTGGGAAATGTATTGGTTAATGAGCTGAAGGTAAAAAAGATTATTATAGGGTACGATCACCATTTTGGACGTAACCGTACCGCCAATATTGATGATTTAAGAGAGTTTGGAGAGGAATATGGATTCGAGGTTGAGGAGATTTCTGCTCAGGATGTAAATGAAGTTGCAGTCAGCTCTACAAAGATTAGAGCAGCTTTGGCTGAAGGTGACGTTTCAAAAGCTAAATCCTATTTAGGCCACCCTTTCAGTATAACTGGTGAGGTTGTAAAAGGAAAAGGGCTTGGCAGAACCCTTGAATTTCCAACAGCTAATATTGCCTTAAAAGAAGAGTATAAACTTGTGCCTAAAAATGGGGTTTACATCGTTAAATCTATTATTGATGATAAAGTAGTTTACGGGATGATGAATATTGGAGTGAATCCTACTGTCAATGGGGCTAACCAAACCATTGAAGTAAATTATTTGAATCTTAATAAAGATTTGTACTCTAGTACAGTTACTGTTGAATTGCTTGAGCGTATAAGGGATGAAGAGAAGTTCGACTCAGTAGAGGCGCTTCAAAATCAATTGAGAATAGATAGAGAAACCACCTTGGCTTATATTTCAGAACACTTAAATGAATAACCTGCTTTTTCGTCGTATAGACAATTCTGCCCTGATTGTCTTTAGAATTATTTTTGGATTGTTATGTTTTTTGGAGTCCGTTGGAGCAATATTCACGGGCTGGATTAAACGTACACTGGTAGATCCAGAGTTTACATTTTCTTTTATTGGACTTGACTGGTTACAGCCTTTACCAGGAAGTGGTATGTATTTCTACTATGTTATAATGGGGGTTTTCGGTTTGGGTATTATGTTGGGCTATCGTTACAGGTTTAGTGCTTTTATGTTCACTGTAATGTGGGCGGGTGTCTATTTCATGCAAAAGGCATCTTATAATAACCATTATTATTTATTGGTGGTGTTGGGCGTAATAATGGCGATTCAACCAGCCAATAGGTATTTGTCACTTGATGTTAAGCGAAATCCTTCCATACAGAACATTTCAATGCCACAATGGAGTGCTTGGGTGTTTATTTTGCAAATGTTTATTGTTTACACTTACGGCTCTATAGCTAAGATTTATCCAGATTGGTTAGATACTTCGGTTATGGAGATTTTAATGAAATCCAAAGCGAATTATTGGTTGGTGGGTGATTTGCTTCAGCAAAAATGGGTGCATTATTTCTTGGCTTATGGAGGCATTTTATTTGATGGATTGGTAATCCCTTTATTGTTAATTAGGAAAACAAGAAAATGGGCGTTTTTCGCTTCGATATTTTTTCATGTGTTTAATTCTATAGTGTTTCAAGTTGGTATATTCCCTTACTTATCACTGGCGTTTTGTCTCTTTTTCTTTGAGCCTAAAACCATCCACTCCATATTCTTAAAAAGTAAGCCATTTTACAATAGCGATGAAGTGATTGTGCCCAAATTAGCTAATGCTTTTGTTTTGGTTTTGGCAGTTCATTTTGTGGTGCAATTGGCCTTGCCGTTAAGGCATCATTTTATAGAAGATGATGTGTTATGGACCGAAGAAGGGCACAGAATGTCTTGGCGAATGATGTTGCGTACAAAAAACGGTTTTGGCTCCTATCAAATTGTAAACCATACAAAGGACAGTGCGTTTTATGTAAAGCTTCATGATTATGTGAGTGTGAAGCAGAGGAAGATGTTGTTCACTAAACCTGATGTGATTTGGCAATTTTCTCAACGTTTAAAAAGCGAATACCAAGCCAAAGGCGACTCCATATCTGTATATCTCAAACGAAATAAAGTGGTTGTTAATGGTAAGGACAAAAAGCCATTTGTTAACCCTGATATTGATTTGGCTGCTGTAAAGTGGGATCCATTCAAACATAGTGAATGGCTTTACCCATCAAAATAGCAGTAATTTATTTACTCCAACATAAAAACTTCTTATTTTTGCCCTTTATCAGCGATAAAATCGCATAAACGCTAATGTTTTTTAATTTATTAAACCATGTTACAAGTACCATTTATCAGAGAGAACAAAGCTGATGTTATTGCAGGTTTGGCCAAGCGTAATATAGACGCTACAGAATTGGTTGAAAAAGTAATTGCACTCGATGAGGAGCGCAGACAATTGCAAACCCAATTAGATAATACACTGGCAGAATCCAATAGCTTGTCCAAAGAAATAGGTAACTTGTTTAAATCGGGCGAGATTCAGAAAGCTAATCTTCTTAAGGAGAGAACAGGTCAGTTAAAAGAAGACTCAAAGACTTTAAATGAGTCTTTAAACAATAAAATGGAAGAGCTTAACGGATTGTTGTACACTATCCCTAATGTTCCAAATGATATCGTGCCAGCCGGAAACACAGATGAGGATAATGAAGAGGTGTTTCGTGAGGGGGATATACCACAATTGGAAGAAGGGGCGTTACCGCACTGGGAGCTGGCAAAGAAATACGATATCATCGATTTCGAGTTGGGAAATAAAATCACAGGTGCAGGATTTCCTGTTTATAAAGGTAAAGGGGCTCGATTGCAACGTGCATTGATTGCTTATTTTCTAGATAAGAATACTGAAGCAGGGTATACTGAATATCAATTGCCTCTTTTGGTTAATGAAGCGTCAGGTTTTGGTACCGGGCAATTACCAGATAAGGAAGGGCAGATGTATCATGTTACAGGAGATAACCTGTATTTACTGCCTACAGCAGAAGTTCCTGGAACAAATATTTTCCGTGATGTAGTGTTGAACGAATCAGATTTACCTATTGGAATTACTGGTTACACGCCTTGTTTTCGCCGTGAAGCAGGAAGTTATGGAGCTCATGTAAGAGGCTTGAACCGCTTGCATCAATTCGATAAGGTTGAAATTTTAAGGGTAGAGCATCCAGACCGTTCTTACCAAGCTCTTGATGAAATGGTAGATCACGTAAAAGAACTTCTGAGGGATCTTAAACTACCATACCGTATTTTAAGGTTGTGTGGAGGAGATTTAGGGTTTACTTCTGCTTTAACTTATGACTTTGAGGTGTTCTCAACGGCTCAGGACAGATGGCTGGAGATTTCTTCTGTTTCAAACTTCGAAACTTTTCAAGCTAATCGTTTAAAACTTAGGTTTAAGAATGAAGAAGGTAAGAATCAATTGGCGCACACATTAAATGGTAGCTCTTTGGCCTTACCAAGAGTGTTAGCGGGAATTTTGGAAAATTATCAAACTAAGGAGGGGATTTTAGTGCCAGAAGTATTACGTCCGTATACAGGATTTAACATTATAGATTAAGTCAAGAAGAAAGTTTAAGACTACTTTTTGATGCGGTATTTAGCGCATATAATCGACGAACTGCAAATAACAGCTGCTATTCGTCGATTTTTTTTACAAATGTTTTGCGTTTTAAAAAATAATGAGGAAGTTAGTAATCCCAAATCTATTTAACCTGCTTGTTATGAAAAATGTGAAGCGCATACTATTACTAATAACATTAATTCTTGTAGCAAGCAAAATTCTGTTTTCAGGGGAGGAATTACTCAAGCCTGAAAGCAATGTAACAACTGTTGTTGTAAATAATTGAATGTAGTTCTTTTATTTATGGTTTTTTTAGTCCAATCAACTAAATCCTTCTCGTAATTGAGAAGATTAATAGCACATTTATTTTGGTTGGTATAATGCCCGGAAGTCCTCTTTCGGGCATTTTTTTATAAAAACTTTTGCAGCGCCTCCAGCTTCTATTTATTATATTTACCCAAAGTACTACCATGAGGAGGATTCTTATTGTTTGTCTGTTATTATTTACTGTCAATATGTGGTCGCAAGACGATATTATTGCGAAGGAGTATTTTAATAATGGAGAATTCAATAAGGCGCTCTTGGCTTATCAATCACTTCTCAATAAACAGCCCAACAATGTGAATTACATTGCCCAATTGGTTAGTATTTATCAACAGTTGGAACAATACGACGAAGCCGAAATTTTTCTTCTTCAAACATTAGAACGAATTAAATATGCTTCTTTATGGGTGGAACTGGGATATAACTATCAGCTAAAAGAAAATTTTAGTTTAGCTAATGATAATTATGCTAAGGCCATTGCTGCAATCGACGAGAATGTTAATTATTCCTATTCAGTGGGAAAAGCTTTCGAAGATCATTCGCTTCTTGAGGAAGCTGCAACCGTTTATAAAAAAGCCATGGCGATTAAGCCAAGTATGAACTTTAATATGCAATTAGCGAGAATCTACGGTGAACAAGGGGATGTTGAGAGTATGTTTACAAGCTATATAGATTTCGTTGAAAAGAATCCAAAATACCTTAACAACATTAAGCGAGCCATTACAGATTTTATTAGTGAAGATGGTTCAGCGTCAAACAATGTTATGTTGAAAAGGGCGCTGCTTAAGAAAATTCAGGATACTCCAAATTTAATGTGGAATGAAATGTTGAGCTGGTTGTTTGTTCAGCAGAAAGAGTATTATAAGGCATTTATTCAGGAACAGGCTATTTTTAATCGTCAACCAGAGAGTTTGAGTAGAGTTGAGGAGCTGGGACTAATTGCAGTTAATGATAAATCGTTCGACATCGCCGAAGATATTTTCACATTTTTAGTTGAAACGGCCCAAGATATGGATACACAGCTTGAGGCCCAGTATCAACTGCTTCAAATTCAGGAAATGGAAGATGAAAAGCTCCAAATTGTGAATAAGACCTATTTGGGCTTGTTTAATACCTATGGTAAATACCCTCAAACTATAAAGTTACAGGTGGCTTATGGACATTTTTTGGCATTTAAAATGCATAAAACTTCCGAGGCGATTACTTTTTTAAAAGAAAGTTTAGAGTTGCCACTATCAGAATATCAACAGGCCCAGGTTAAATTAGAGTTGGGAGATATTTTGGTTTTCGAAGAAAGGTTTAATGAAGCGTTGATTTATTACACTCAAATTCAAAGAAACCTTAAAAATAGTACACTTGCTCAAGAGGCGCGTTATCGAGTGGCGAAAACAAGTTATTACAAAGGGGATTTTAAATGGGCGGAATCCCAACTTAAAATACTGAAGTCATCAACATCCCAACTTATCGCAAACGATGCTCTGGATTTGATGCTATTGATATCGGACAACAAGTTTGAAGATTCTACACAAACGGCATTGAAGCTTTATGCAAAAGCAGATTTAATGGCTTATCAAAACAAGCCTGAAGAAGCGATTAGAATATTGAATTCTGTTTTGGAAAATCATAAGACCGAAACAATTATGGATCAAGCTCTCTTTAAGCAAGCGCAGTTGTTTAAAGATACTGAGCAGTATCAGAGGGCAGCAGATAATTACCAAAGCATTATTGATAACTACAAAGATGAAATTCTTGCAGACGATGCATTTTACTATTTGGCCAGACTTTATGAAGATCAGTTAAAACAGCCTGAGAAAGCCAAGCCTCTTTACGAAGAAATCATTTTTAATTACGAAGACAGTATCTACTTTGTCGAGGCAAGAAAGCGATTTAGGGCGCTACGTGGCGATACTATCAACTAAAACCTGTAATTTAAGGGATTATTGGGCGATATTGGGAAAAACACCTTGTCCTTATTTTGAAGACAGCCAATAACTTCTGTTATTTGCAAAAATATTTTCACCATGATTATTTATAACGTTACAATAAACGTAGACGATTCGGTTCACGATGAGTGGTTGACTTGGATAAAAGAACACATTCCACAGGTGTTGGCAACGGGAAAATTCACCGAAGCAAAACTTACCAAGGTATTAGTGGAGGAGGAAATGGGCGGAACAACCTATTCGGTTCAGTACCGTGCTAAGTCTCGTGAAGATCTTGAGGCTTATTATACTGAGCATGCCGATAGACTGCGCCAAGATGGTTTGGCTAGGTTTGCCGACAAGATGTTGGCTTTTAGAACAGAATTGGAGATAGTAGACGAATATTCGGTTACCTTCAAGGATTAATTTTTAGATGTATTCTGTGGCTTAATAGTCCACAATTTGAATCCCAACATTTCTATGGCTAAAGAACAACAAGTACGAGCTAAAAAACACTTAGGACAACATTTCCTTACGGATGAAAATATTGCCAAGAAAATTGCAGATACCCTAACCTTAGAAGGGTATTCTAAAGTGTTGGAGATTGGTCCGGGAATGGGAGTGCTTACAAAATATCTTTTGGAAAAAGATATTACCACATATGTAGTGGAAATCGACACCGAATCGGTAGAATATTTACAGGCAAAATATCTTGGCCTTTCAGGAAGAATTATAGAACAAGACTTTTTAAAATACGACTTAACGCAAGTGTTTGGCGAAGAACCGTTTGCTATTATTGGGAACTTTCCTTACAACATCTCATCACAAATCGTTTTTAAAACTTTGGAAATGCGTGAGCAGATTCCTGAATTTTCAGGGATGTTTCAAAAAGAAGTAGCTCAACGTATCTGTGAAAAGGAAGGGAGTAAGACCTATGGCATACTATCGGTGTTGACTCAGGCTTTTTACGATGCCGAATATCTTTTCACTGTTCCACCATCGGTGTTTAATCCGCCGCCAAAGGTTGATTCTGGAGTGTTGCGACTTAAACGAAAAGCTAATTATAAATTACCATGTGATGAGGCGCTGTTGTTTAAGGTTGTAAAAGCAGCTTTTAACCAACGTAGAAAAACACTTCGTAACAGTTTAAAAACATTTCAACTAAGCGATAATTTAAAAGCAAACGCTATCTTTGACCGCCGTCCGGAACAAATATCCGTAGACCAGTTTATAGAATTGACTTCTTGGGTTGAAGAAGATCTAAAAAAATAAGGGGTTTGGTGGAAGAGAACAATACACATAGCAAATTTGAGATTACCAAAGAGCTTATAGCTAAGGTGGAAAACCTTATCGATGAGCGTGAGGATGATCAAACGTTGGAATTACTTCACGAAGTCCACCATGCAGATATTGCCGATATTTTAGATGAGCTTAATCTAGAACGGGCCACTTATATTATAAAGCTTCTCGACAGTGAGAAGACCTCTGAAATTCTTATGGAAATGGATGAGGATAATCGGGAGAAAATCTTATCAAATCTTTCAGCCAAGGAGATTGCAGAGGAGATTGAAGAGCTCGATACTGATGATGCTGCTGATATTATTGCCGAACTTCCACAAGAGCGCCAGGAGCATGTAATCTCACAGATAGAAGATCACGAACATGCTCAGGATATTAAGGATCTCTTGAGGTATGACGATGATGTAGCTGGGGGATTAATGGCTAAGGAGCTTGTTAAGGTAAATGTAAACTGGACTGTGACCCGTTGTGTGCGTGAAATGCGTTCTCAGGCCGAAAATGTAACCAGAGTACACTCCATTTATGTGGTTGATAACGATGGTAAACTAATTGGACGTTTATCGCTGAAAGATTTGCTTATTGCACCATCAAGAGCCAATATCGCTAGTGTATATATTCCCAAGGTTGATTATGTTACCGTTGATGAGGATATTGAGGAAGTTGCCAAAATCATGCAGAAGTATGATTTGGAAGCTATTCCTGTGGTTGATGATAACAAGGTATTATTAGGGCGTATTACCATTGACGATATCGTTGATGTAATTCGTGAAGAAGCCGATAAAGATTATCAGTTGGCTGCAGGTATCTCTCAAGATGTAGAGGCTGACGATAGTATTTTAGATCTTACAAAAGCAAGATTACCTTGGTTGGTGCTTGGTTTGTTTGGAGGTTTGGGTTCGGTATTTATCATGGAAGGTTTCGAAGGGGCTTTGGCTAAATACAAAGAGCTCTTTTTCTTTACTCCACTAATTGCGGCCATGGCAGGAAATGTTGGGGTACAATCCAGTGCGATTATTGTGCAAGGACTTGCTAACGATGTGGTAAAAGGAAGTTTGTTCAGCCGCTTGCTGAAAGAGGTTGGGCTGAGTATTATCAATGGTTTGGTGCTTGGGCTTTTAGTGATTTTTTTCGGTTATTTTATGGGGCTACAACTTTTATTTAGCTTAACTATAGCCATTTCCATGTTATGCGTGATTATAGTTGCGGCGCTAATCGGAACTTTTGTTCCAATTATTCTAGACAAACGTGGTATTGATCCCGCTATTGCTACGGGCCCATTTATCACTACTAGTAATGATATTTTTGGGATTTTCCTTTTCTTCTTTATGGCTAAGGTGATTCTTGGGTTTTAATACAATTCTTACTGCAAATCTTTTTAATTTTGGGAGGATAGTTAAGTTGACTATTTCTGAAAATAAATTCCCATGAAAATCCTTCACCTAGATACCAATCACCCTTTACTTATTCAACAATTAAAAGACGCAGGGTTTACCAATCACGAAGACTACACATCCAATAAAGAAGCTGTAGAAGCTAAAATAGCAGAATATGATGGAATCATTATTCGCAGTCGTTTTACTATCGATAAAGCGTTTTTGGATAAGGCGACCAATTTGAAATTTATTGGCCGTGTTGGTGCAGGTTTGGAAAATATAGATTGCGATTATGCTGAATCAAAAGGTGTAAAACTGATATCAGCTCCAGAAGGAAATCGAAATGCTGTAGGCGAACAAGCGCTGGGAATGTTGTTGTCGTTATTTAATAAGCTGAATAAATCCGATAGGGAAGTGCGACAGGGGAAGTGGTTGCGCGAGGAAAACAGAGGAGTGGAACTCGATGGGAAAACTGTTGGTATTATTGGCTATGGAAACATGGGGAAGGCTTTTGCTAAAAAGCTTAAAGGGTTCGATGTTGAGGTGCTGTGTTACGACATCGTTGAAGGTGTAAGTGATACCAATGCTAAGCAAGTAAGCTTGGAAGAGTTTATTGAAAAAGTTGATGTAGTTAGTTTGCATACACCACAAACTTTACAAACCACGGCAATGATTGATAAGAATTTTATCAGCGTCTTTAAAAAGCCATTTTGGTTTATCAATACTGCTAGGGGGAAAAGTGTTGTTACAGCTGATTTAGTCGATGCTCTTAAAAGTGGAAAGGTTCTCGGAGCCGGATTGGATGTTCTTGAGTATGAAAAGGCGTCTTTCGAAAGTTTGTTTTCCAACGAAATGCCTGAAGCTTTTCAGTATTTAATACAAGCAGATAATGTTTTATTGACGCCTCATATCGCAGGCTGGACTGTAGAGAGTAAAGAAAAATTAGCACAAACTATCGTTGATAAAGTAATAGCAGCTTTTTGTTAGCTGTTAAAATGGTCCTTTCATTTAGCTAGTGCTTTATTGAGGTTCTTTATATGGTGTTAAGAGATTTTGAATCCTATATCGAATCCTATATTTTTGCTATAAGCTATTAAAAACTACAATTCAATTCCCAAAAAAATCTTTTATGAAAAAAAGAACAACATTCTTTTTTGCAGTTATTTCATTTCTTTTTTGTTCGTATTCAGCATCTAGTCAAATTGACGAAGATAAGCTTGGTGCGTGGTATATGTATTTTTGGAATACAACACTTAAAGAGAGTTCTTGGGGATTCCAGGGAGATGTGCAATATCGTAACTGGAACCTTATGGGTGATTTGGAGCAGTTGTTGTTAAGAGGAGGTGTAACTTATAAGCCAGAAAATGCTAATGTTAAGTTCACTTTAGGGTATGCCCATATAACCACTGGTGACTACGGGACGGATAATGATGATACTACTTCAGAAAGCCGTATTTACCAAGAAGCGTTGTTGCCTCAAAAGGTAGGGGGATGTTTTTACTTAACACACCGTTTTCGTTTTGAGCAACGCTTTGTTGAAGATCAGGATTTCAGAACACGCTATCGCTATAATTTATTCGTAAATGTGCCGTTAAACAAAAAGATTATCGAAAAGAATTCCATTTATTTAGCGTTGTATAATGAGCTTTTCATTAATGGTCAGCGTCAAATTGGTGATGGCAGAAGTGTGGAGCTTTTTGATAGAAACAGAACCTACGTTGCTTTAGGCTGTGGAATAAAAGATAATCTAAGAGTGCAATTCGGTGTAATGCGTCAAGTAACTAATAGTTGGTCAAAAGACCAGTTACAGCTAAGCTTACATCATAAGTTCTAACTTGGGATTATCGAACAGTTTCAACTTCTTTGATCTGCCTTTTGTTATTCGAGTAAAATTTAGGTTTGAAAAGAATAGGTCGATTGTAAAAGGTAATACGTATTCCTAAAAGTAAAAACAGACCACCAATTATCATTTGCAAGCTTATAGCTTCATCTAAAAACAACCATGCTAAAAATGAAGCTAATATGGCTTGACCCAATAAGCTTACCGAAACTCTTGTAGCTCTCATTTGTTTAGTAGCATAGCTGATAAGTAGCCAAGCTAATAGCTGGCAAACTATACCTTGAGCAAACAGCACGAGCCATCCGGATGAGGAAAATCCGTTAAAAGGTTCGTTAAGAGCGTAGCTTACACCGGCCAAATGAATCACCGATGCCATTAAACTTAAACTCATGAAGGTCATAACGTTCATGGTTTCGAGAACTCTTTTGCTTATTAGCATATAAAAGGCATAGAGTACGCCGGAAAGCACACCAAAAACAAAAGCCCTATCAAAACTAAAGGATAGAAATACATCAAGCCCAACTAAGAGAATCATTCCAAAAATGGCAACGATAGTGCCTATCCAAAAGTTTTTAGAAGGTTTATCTTTTAAAAAGAGAAAGGCTAAAAAGCCAACCCAAACAGGAGAAAGATTAGTAAGTAAAGATGCTTGTGTAGCTGTAGATTCTTGAATGGCAATATTCCATACTGCTACATCGCTTCCAAACAAAACACCACAAAGCAAGGCCAACAATGTTGTTTTGAGAGATTTGAGCTTGAACTGTTTTTTTAAAATAACATATGGCAGTAGAAGAGCCAAGGCAATGGCCATTCTATAGAATGCAGAGATCAAACCAGGGGTTAAGCTCAGTTTTACCAATATTGGGAATATAGAAATACATAATACCCCAATCGCCAATGCAATACGTGGCTTTGTCATAGCGCTGTTATAGAAAACAGCAAATCTAGTAAATTGTGCAACAGGTTGTTATTCCTGATAATAACAATTTTGTGTTAAAAAAGTTGAATGTTTTGAGAGGTTATACCCTCTTAATGACATTGGTAACAATCCCCCAAATAACGAACTCATTATCCCGTGTTACTGGAATTATTGGGTAATCTGGGTTTTCGGGTTGTAGCCATACTTTTCCATCTTCCACCTTCAAGCGTTTTACGGTAAATTCTCCGTCTAAAAAACAAACGGCAATTTTATTGTTTTCAGGGGCTAAGCTACGGTCTATCACTAGGAGGTCATTGTTGTCCAATCCGGCGCCAATCATCGATTGACCATTAACGCGAGCAAAGAATGTAGCTTCCTTGTTTCTTACAAGTTCTTCGTCGAGACTTATACGTTGTTCTTTAAAGTCTTCTGCTGGAGAAGGAAAACCTGCAGAAATACCGGCGTCGACCATTACGGCTCCCCCATTGGAATCGCCTGGTAAAAAAAATGTCAATCCTTTTGTTTCCTTAGCTGTCATTTTACTTTTATAATGTCGTTAATGTTAGTGGTGTATTTGGGAGATAGTCGTTCTTGGCGCATCTTCCAGGTCTTTTTTAAATCTTGGCTGCCCAACTTTATCTTGTCGCCATGATATTTTTTATTCAGTTGGTCAATGGCTTTCATTAAAGGTTTGTGTCTCGGGTCTTCTGTTGAAAACATATCCAATTGATAATTGTCATTGGGAACCAATCCCATAACAATTACACCTGCACGTTTATATTTTATTCCGGGCTTAAAAATGGAACTTGCCGCTTTTGCAGCTTCCTTGCCAATTACTAGTGAGGAGTCTGTTGGATAGGACAGATGAACCATTTTTTTAACATGATGTTGCGGAGCATCCTGTTTATGGCGATCGCTACTCAAGGTTACCATGATCATGTAGCAGCCCGATTTTTGTGCGCGCAATTTTTCGGCGCAACTTACGGCAAAAGTGGAAATACGCTCTTGAATATTGTCAATGTCAGAATAGGTGTACTCAAAGCTTCTGGTTGTTGCAATGGCACGTTTTTCAACGTGTTCATCTAACTGCAATGTAGTAATGCCTTCAAGATCTTTTTTTAGCTTGTATTCTGTAATAGAGAATTCCTTGCGAACCCAATCGTCTGGCAACATGGTGAAATCATAGGTGGTCATACAGCCTTTCACTCGTAAGCGTTTGGATAAACGTCTGCCTATGCCCCAGGTTTTTTCAAGCTCCAACCACTTCAGGGCTTTTATACGTTTAACTTCTGAGTCAATAACGTAAACACCTCCTGTTTCCTTTGGAAATTTTCGTGCAACTTTATTGGCTACTTTGCTAAGTGCCTTAGTGGGGGCAATACCTACGCAGGTGGGTATCCCTGTCCATTGTAAAATACGTGATCGAATATCGGCGCCATAATCGTTAAGGTTAAACGTGTCAAAGCCTTTAAACTGCAAAAACGCTTCATCTATGCTGTACACCTCCACATCTGGAGTAAATTGATGGAGAATAGACATCACCCGACTGCTCATGTCACCATAAAGGGGGTAATTTGATGAAAACACTTGTATGCCATGCTTCTTGAAAAAAGCTTCGTACTTAAAAGCAGGAGCTCCCATAGGCAACCCAATAGCTTTAGCTTCATCGCTTCGGGCAATAACACAGCCATCATTATTGGATAGAATGGCTATAGGTTTTCCTTGCAAGTTGGGATTAAACACTCGCTCGCAAGATGCATAAAAGTTATTACAGTCAACAAGTGCAAACATATCTGTAAAGATACGGCAATTTGATAAGGTTGATTGTAAAAAAATGAGTTGGGAAAAATACCTTTTGGAGATCGGAAATGTTAGGGTGCTAATCCTCTGTAAATTCCAAAATATCTCCTGGTTGGCATTCCAAGACTTTGCAAATAGCTTCGAGAGTTGAAAATCGAATGGCTTTCGCCTTTCCCGTTTTTAAAATGGAGAGGTTGGCGGTAGTGATGCCTATAGCTTCGGCTAGTTCGTTGCTTTTCATCTTGCGCTTGGCGAGCATTACATCTAGGTTTACAGTAATAGCCATAGTTATACAGTTAATTCGTTTTCTTCTTTGGCGGCTTTGGCGATTTTGAATATTTCACTGAGAATCATAAAAAATAAACCTAGGCATACAATAGGAATAAAGGGAACAATGGTGAATGAAATATTTGGTTTTAGATGGTTTGGGAAATGAACAGAATATAGAATTAAGGATAAGCTACTAGATAATGAGCCGATAATAATCAGACGTCCTATTTTGGTAAAGGATTTGATTACATAATCATCAAATGGTTCTCGTTTTTTAAAGTAACCTAATACTTCGTCAAATAAGTAAATGCCATAAATAAATAGAGCCGCTGAAAAAATAATAACTGCATTTAAAATTTGAAATTCAATTGTTGTTTTGCCTTTTGCTATTTCGTCACCGTTTAATCTCAGGTTAAATATATCCTTTCCAGTAAATAGTGTATAAATATACACACAGGTTAGTATAAAGAGTGCTATCCCCCAGCTAATCCACATGTACTTGACAAAAGCTCTCAAAACATTCAGTTTTTTCATAGTGTTTGATTTGGTTAACTCGGGCAAACATAACAATTAATTATTGAAAAACGATAATTAATTTATTTTTAATGATAATTGTTTAGCTGTTTTGGTTAGCTTTTCTTTGTATATCTTTGAGCCATGGAAAAAAGAGATGTCATAGTTTCAGAACGAAGAAAGCCTCTTCTTTATAGAGTAATCTCTGCTCTGCTTTTTACTATTGGTTTTGGACTTTTAATTTATTATTTCATTTATACTAATTGGGTGCATAATGATTATCGTGTAGATGCTTCTGTTATTCGGGTGGTTATAGGGGCACTTGGGTTAGGTGCATTTTTTGGTCATACTAGATGTGTTTTTATAGATTTAAAGGAACATAAGTTTCGAGAGACTATTGCAATTGGTCCATTGAAATTTGGAACTTGGAAAACTATAAATAATCCGGAATACATATCAGTGTTTAGGCAGCCTTTAGTTACTGGAGAACACATTTTTGAGGTGAATTTATGGTATGATAGGAATAAACATTGGCAGCTTTATGAAAAACCATATTCGTCAGAGGCTTTTGAAATAGGTTATGAGATATCTGAACAATTAAAGATTGATCTTTTGGATGCGACAGATCCCCATAATAGAAAATGGGTAGATAAGGAAAGTTTCAAGTTGACAGGAGAACTGACTTATTTCAGTTAATTTTACTTATGGTACAATTCCCAAACAAGCTCAATAAAAAACTAGAGCAGCGAAAAGTTCAGAACACATTGCGTAAACTTGGCGAGCCCAACAGGCTTGTCGATTTTGCATCGAATGACTATTTGGGGTTTGCCCGTTCTTCCAAGATTTTTGAGGAATCCCATAAGCTGTTGTTGGATTCTGAAGCAATTGCCAATGGGGCAACTGGTTCTCGATTGTTAAGTGGAAATCATCAGTTGTATACCGAAGTGGAGGCATTATTATGTCAGTTTCACCAAAGTCAGGCGGCTTTGGTATGTAATTCGGGTTATGATGCCAATATTGGATTTTTTTCTTCGGTACCTCAAAAGGGAGATATTATCTTTTATGATGAGTATATCCATGCTTCCATTCGTGATGGTATTTCCATGAGTCATGCGAAATCGTATAAGTTTAAACATAACAATCTGGATGATGTAAAGAGTAAACTTGAACGGCTAGTCGAGAGTGCATCTGATGCTGAGGTTTACATTGTAGCCGAATCGGTGTATTCTATGGATGGCGATAGTCCCGACTTAAAGGCTTTTGTGTCATTTTGTGATGAGAATGATTTCCATTTTATTGTTGACGAAGCTCATGCTCTTGGTGTGTTTGGAGAACATGGAGAGGGATTGGTGCAGCAACTCGGTTTGGAAGACAAGATATTTGCGCGATTGGTGACTTTTGGTAAAGCGCTTGGGTGTCATGGCTCAGCTATTTTGGGATCGGAAAAGCTCAAGCAATACTTAGTTAATTTCTCTCGAAGCTTTATTTATACCACGGCTTTGCCACCACATGCCTTGGCAACAATCAAAACTGCTTATAGTCTTTTAAAGAGTGCTTTGGATGAAGGAAATCATCCGATTCTAAAATTGCATGAAAACATCGGCTTTTTTAAACAAAAGTATATTGAGTTGGGATTAGCCGATGTGTTTATAGAAAGCGATTCAGCTATTCAAGGATGCATCATTTCCGGAAACACAAGGGTAAAAGAAATCGCTTCCAATCTTCAAAAAAAAGGTTTTGATGTAAAGCCTATTCTTTCTCCAACGGTTCCGCAAGGTCAGGAACGATTGCGTTTTTGTTTACATAGTTATAATTCCCAAGAAGAAATTGCCGAAGTCTTAAAGGTGTTGGCTACTTTTGTAGCCTAAAATCCAAAGACACATTGCCATGGCGCAAAAAAAATATTTCATAACAGGTATTTCTACCGACGTAGGGAAGACTGTTGCTGCTGCAATTGTAACTGAAGCGCTTGAGGCCGATTACTGGAAACCTGTTCAAGCAGGGGAATTGGATAACTCCGATTCGCATAAAATCAAGAAATACATATCTAACGAGAAAACGGTTATTCACGATAACAGTTATGCGCTTGAAACACCTATGAGTCCGCATGCTGCAGCGCATATTGATGGAGTGACCATAGATGTTAAGAATATAAAAGAGCCCAAAACAAAAAATCATTTAGTGGTAGAAGGAGCAGGTGGATTGCTTGTTCCGTTGAATGATAAGGAAACCGTTTTAGATATCATTAAACCTGAATATAAAGTAATTGTGGTATCCCGTCATTATTTGGGTAGCATTAACCATACCTTATTAACGGTTAAGCTTCTTCAAGAAAAAGGGTTTGATGTCTCAATTATTTACAGTGGGGATGAGCATCCTTCAACGGAAGCAATCATAAAAAACATGACAGGAGTTTCTGTCATAGGGCGTATAGAAGAAGAACCGTATTTTGATGCTAACGTTATCAAAGAATACGCTGATAGATTTAGAGAGAATTTAGAGAGCGAATAACGTCACCCTGAACTTGTTTCAGGGTCTCATTATGGCTGTGTTTGCTGTTTGGTATTCTGAAATAAAACCAGAAAATGTAGTATTAGTTCTTTAGCTTTCTTATTTAGATATGCAAACAAGCTATATTTATATACTGACCAATAAATACCGGACTACATTTTATATAGGGGTTACTGCTAATCTTGATAAGCGGTTGGAAGATCACAGAAATGGTATTGGTTCAAGGTTTACAAAAAAGTACAACGTTAAAGATTTGGTATACTTTGAAGTGTTTTCAGATATCAATCAAGCCATTGCAAGAGAAAAGCAATTGAAGAACTGGCACAGAGAATGGAAATTGAATTTAATTAAGTCAATCAATCCACGTTTAAAAACATTACAATACTAACTAAAATGCGATGCTGAAACAAGTTCAGCATAACGATATTATGACTTTACAGGAACGCGATAAAAAACACCTTTGGCACCCATTAACACAGCATAAATTACATCCAGAAGCTATAGCAATAACAAAAGCTCAAGGATGTAAACTATGGGATGAAAACGGATATGAATATATAGACGGGATTGCTTCTTGGTACACCTGTATGTACGGGCATTGCAATTCGTATATCACCCAAAAGGTGAGCGAGCAAATGCAGAAACTGGATCATGTTGTATTTAGTGGGTTTACGCATGAGCCAGCTGTTAAGCTTTCCGAAGCATTGATGGAAATCCTACCTGATAACCAGAGTAAAATATTCTTCGGGGATAATGGTTCTACAAGTGTAGAGATTGGGATAAAAATGGCGCTACAATACCATTTCAATAAAGGAGAAAAGCGCAATACGCTGATTGCTTTTGAAGATGGTTTTCATGGTGATACTTTTGGGGCTATGAGTGTTTCCGGACTTTCGGTTTACAATGGGCCTTTTGAAGAATTCTTTTTGGATGTAAAACGCATTCCTACACCTGATGGTTCAAACCACGACGAAATATTAATGATTTTAACTGATATAGTTGCCAATAATAAAGTAGCAGGTTTTGTTTATGAGCCCTTGGTTCAGGGAGCGGCAGCGATGAAAATGCATGATGCTGAAGGGCTCGATGCTATTTTATCGTTCTGTAAAGAAAACAATATTGTAACCGTTGCCGATGAGGTGATGACTGGTTTTGGTAAAACGGGACAGTACTTTGCTTCATTGCATATGGAGAACCAACCAGACGTAATGTGTTTGAGTAAAGCACTTACTGGAGGACTACTTCCAATGTCATTAACCACGTGCTCCCAAGAAATTTATGATGCTTTTTATTGTGATGATATCGGTAAGGGCTTGTTTCACGGGCATACTTATTCTGCCAATCCATTAGCATGTACGGCAGCTATTGCTGGTATTGAGCTATTGCAATCGGAAGAGATGCAGGCTAATATTCAGAGAATTATAGCGTCTCATAAGGAATTCGATATTAGGATTAAATCGCATCCAAAAGTGAAGAGTACAAGGCAAACAGGTGTAATCTATGCTTTGGATTTAAATATTGAAATGGAGCGCTATGGTAATTTGCGCGACAAACTGTTTAAATTGTTTATGGATAGCGGTGTGTTTTTAAGACCGTTGGGCAGCACCATTTATATTCAAGCACCTTATGTGGTTACAAGCGAAGAACTGGATAAAATCTATGGTGCCATAGAAATGGTGTTGGATACTTTATAATCTAATTGTTTAGGATTAAGCCGCTTTAGATTTAATATTCACTGATAGAAACCTTATTTTTGCCAAAAGCTTTTTTTATGGTGCAACAGCCCATTTCCATTACAGCCTTGGCGTCTATTTCCCCTTTAGGAGAATCACTTGAGGAGACATGGGGTAGATATAAGGAAGATTCCCATTGTTTTTCAGAAAGGCCGGTAGGCTTTATTGAAGCGCTGGTCGCAGAATTGCCAGAAGCGGTTCGAAATGAAATAGATGATTTACGACAATCTGATTTAAAATACCGTTCGCTTGATGATTCGGTTCTATTTGCTATTTATACAGGCAGAAAGGCTATGAAGCAAGCGGGGTGGAAACCAAACGATGATTTTGGGATAAATATTGGCTCGTCTCGCGGGGCAACAGCCTTGTTCGAACAATATCATTCCGATTTTATTAAGAATAACAAAGCTCAGGTGTTAAGTTCGCCAACTACAACTTTAGGGAACATTTCTTCTTGGGTGGCTCACGATCTTCAAACGAAAGGACCTGAAATTAGCCATTCAATTACTTGTTCTACGGCTTTACATGCTCTGCTTAATGGTGTAGCATGGATAACTTCAGGAATGAGCAAAAGGTTTATGGTGGGAGGTAGCGAAGCGCCATTAACGCCGTTTACCGTAGCGCAAATGAAGGCGTTAAAAATTTACGCCAAGCAAAATGGGGAGTACCCTTGTAAGGCATTGGACTTTACAAAAAACAAAAATGGGATGATCTTGGGGGAGGCCGCTTCTATGGCTTGTCTTGAACCAGGAGAGAAGGAAAATGCTTTGGCAATTATTAAAGGTATAGGTTATGCTACTGAAGTATTAGAGCACAATGCTTCATTATCCACTAATGCCGATTGTTTTCAAAGGTCTATGCGTATGGCATTGGGAGGGATCTCTCCAACAGAAGTAGACGTTATAGTTACACATACCCCTGGAACAGTTAAGGGAGACCTAGCCGAAATGAATGCCATTGAGGCTGTTTTTGGAGAGAACCTTCCAGCGTTGACAACAAATAAATGGAAAGTTGGACATAGTTTTGGGGCTTCGGGAATGTTAAATATAGAAATGGCAATACTCATGTTGCAGCATCAGGAATTTATTCCGGTGCCTTATGTTGAAAGTGTTTTTCCAGAAAGAGTTAAAACCATTTTAGTTAATGCTGTAGGATTTGGAGGAAATGCCGTGTCGGTTCTTTTGTCAAAATAATTATATTTATCACCTAAATTCATTTTATGACATCCCTCAACATTAAAATGTTAGCGTTGCTGTGTTTCTTTACGACAGTGCTTTCAGCTCAGAAAAACAACAGTATTTACGACCAATTTGAGTCTAAGTTTTATACCATAGACGGGTATAAAATTAATGTGGAAATGAAAGGAAAAGGAGATCCTGTTTTCTTCCTTCCAGGAGGCCCCGGTAATTCCCATGACTACCTACAGGGGAATTTCGGCCAATATTATAAAACCAATACGGTAGTGTTTTTCGATTTTTTGGGTCGAGGGAAAAGTGACAATGCCAAAGATGTTTCCGAATATTCTGTAGAGAGTGATGTTGAGCTTATTGAGAAGCTTAGAAAGCAATTAGGATTTAAAAAAATATCTTTAGTAGGGCATTCCTATGGAACGGTTCCTGCTCAAGCCTATGCCATAAAATATCCCCATAGTGTAAATAAGATGGTGTTGATAAGTGGGTTTCATAGTGGTGAAATGTGGCAGGCTAACTGCGATAGTTATAATCATTACGCTAAGACCCATTTTCCGGAAAAATGGAAACAAGTCGATTCATTAAGAGCGTTGGGCTATGTTTCCAGTGAAGAACCTCTTAAAAGTGTGTATGCCGATTTCCCTACGAAGTATATTTACTATCATAATACTAGTCTGAAACAAAAGCAACCGGGTTATAAATACAGAGGGTGGTCTGATGATGTGTACACGCAAATCATTGGACGAGATGGCGATTTTTATGTAGGCGGAAGCATGATCAATCAGGATTATCGCAGAAAGCTCAAGGCTGTTACTGCTAAAACCCTTATTATTGCAGGGCGTTACGATGGTGTAAGCACACCAGAGTTTGCTGTTCAGTATAAAACATTTATGCCGCAAGCACAATTTGAAATGTTCGAGAACAGCGCGCACAATCCTTATTTAGAGGAGCCTGAGAAATTTTATGCCCTTTTTGAGGAGTTTATGAAAATAAAATAGGTTATTTTTGACCAAATTTTAGAAACGATTCTATGAGTGAGATAAGACACAACTGGACGAAAGAAGAAATTCTAGAGATATACAATAAGCCAATGATGGACCTGCTTTACGAAGCAGCAACCCTTCACCGTGAGCACCAC
Source organism: Mangrovimonas aestuarii (assembly GCF_028767185.1). GTDB lineage: Bacteria > Bacteroidota > Bacteroidia > Flavobacteriales > Flavobacteriaceae > Mangrovimonas_B > Mangrovimonas_B aestuarii. The sequence continues at coordinate 132,078 of NZ_JARACK010000003.1, read as the reverse complement.
GATCCGAATACTGTACAAGTTTCAACCTTACTTTCAATAAAAACTGGAGGATGCCCGGAAGACTGTGGTTACTGTCCGCAAGCGGCACGTTACCATACCGATGTTGAGGGGAACGACTTGATGACTGTTAACCATGTAAAAGCTCAGGCGTTGCGTGCTAAGGCTTCGGGAAGTTCTCGTGTATGTATGGGAGCGGCTTGGAGAAACGTAAAAGACGGTGAGGAGTTTGATCAAGTATTGGAAATGGTACGTACTATCAACAAACTGGATATGGAGGTTTGTTGTACACTTGGGATGCTTACCGAAAACCAAGCGCAGCGTTTGGCAGAAGCTGGATTGTATGCTTACAACCATAACTTGGATTCATCTGAAGAATATTACAAAGAGGTTATTTCTACAAGAGGTTACGAAGATCGTTTGCAAACTATCGATAACGTTCGTAAAACCAATGTAACTGTATGTAGTGGTGGAATTATCGGGATGGGAGAAAGCATTGAAGATCGTGCAGGAATGCTGGTAGCTTTATCAACTTTGAATCCACAGCCAGAATCAGTGCCAATTAATGCGTTGGTAGCAGTTGATGGAACACCAATGGAAGATCAAAAACCGGTTGAAATCTGGGAAATGATCAGAATGGTGGCTACAACCCGAATTGTGATGCCAGAAACCCAAGTACGTTTAAGTGCTGGGCGTACTCAAATGAGCCGTGAAGGGCAAGCTATGTGTTTCTTTGCAGGAGCGAACTCTATTTTTGCTGGTGATAAGTTACTTACAACTCCAAATCCAGACGTAAATGAGGATATGGAAATGTTCAAGATGTTGGGCTTAAACCCTCAAAAGCCTTTTATTAAAAAGATGCAGCCTGAAACGGTAGAAGCCGAGGATTCACAATTCCAAGCTTTGGGAGAAAAACCAAAATGGTCACGCCCGGAGCACAAAATTGAGCGTAACGAGTTGGCGAGACAAAAATCGAAATAACAACCGATTACAGATACATTTAAAAATTCCGCAATCGCGGAATTTTTTTTGTCCATTATTCTAAGTGATGAACCAATACTATAAAACTGTATTTTTATACCTATGGAACTTTCATATTGGGAATTCGATTCATGGTTTAGCAACGTAGATTTCACTATAGTTGGGAGTGGTATTGTAGGTCTTAGTGCTGCGTTGCACTTAAAATTAAAGCGCCCGAAAGCGAAGGTGTTGGTTTTAGAACGAGGTGTGCTTCCTTCTGGAGCGAGCACCAAGAATGCTGGCTTTGCTTGCTTTGGTAGTGTCAGTGAGCTTTTGGAAGATTTAAATAAACATAGTGAAGCAGAGGTGGTAGCTTTGGTTGAAAAGCGAGCTCGAGGTCTCCAGCTTTTAAGGGAAACATTAGGTGATGATGCTATAGGTTATCAACAGCATGGTGGATATGAATTGTTTGGTTTAAAGGATACTGAACTTTTAGATCGATGCTTAAGAAAGCTTGATGACGTAAATGAATTGTTGAAATCCGTTTTTAATTCGCAAGTGTATTATGATAAGGATGTTCCTTTCGGGTTTGGTCAAGTTCAGGGCAAGTGTTTGTATACCCCTTTTGAAGGACAGTTGAATACCGGTAAAATGATGTCGGAATTATTGAAATTGGTGCAAAGTAAAGGTGTGAAAATATTGAACAGCGTTGAAGTGAAAGGATTTTTGGAAGCGAATGAAGTTGTGTTTGTAAACACTAATGTTGCTGATTTTAAAACATCCCGACTTTTAATCACTACAAATGGTTTTGCGTCTCAATTAATTGATGAAGCTGTTGTTCCGGCAAGGTCGCAAGTGCTCATCACAAAACCGATTGAGAACCTCAAAATAAAGGGAACGTTCCACATGGATAGAGGGTATTATTATTTCAGAAATATAGACAAGAGGATTTTATTTGGGGGCGGTAGAAATTTGGACTTCAAGGGAGAAGAGACTTCAGAATTAGGAACAACTGATTTGATTCAAAATCGATTAGAAGAAATACTTAAAAGCTGTATTCTTCCCGAATATGATTTTGAAGTTGATTATCGTTGGAGTGGTATTATGGGGATGGGGGCTCAAAAGAAAGCTGTAGTAAAGCAACTTTCCAATCACGTGTTTTGTGGTGTTCGATTGGGAGGTATGGGTATTGCTATTGGTAGTGAAATAGGTAGGGAATTGGCAGAATTAGTTTAAATGGATATATCTGTAAAACAAGAGTTGTACGATCAGTGCAAGAACAAGGTCCAAGAGCGTTTGAATAGTGTTCTGCGTACTATTTCGGGCTTGGAAGAATCATTGCAAAGTGAAACAAAAAGCAGCGCGGGCGATAAACACGAAACGGGTCGGGCCATGGTGCAGTTAGAGCGCGAAAAAGCTGGGGTGCAATTGTCAGAAATACAGAAGCTTCAAGAGGTCTTGAGTAAAATAGATACTTCCAAAACAACTCAAGCCATTTGTTTGGGAAGTGTGGTAGTTACCAATAAGGCCAATTATTTCGTGGCAGTTAGCTCTGGGGAGTTGTATGTTGGTGGTAAAACATTTTATGCCATTTCTCCCAATAGTCCAATAGGACAGTTGTTGCTTTCCAAAAGTGTTGGAGATAGTGTCGCTTTTCGGGGAGAGTCTATGGAAGTGCTTTCGTTGTTATAGTACTCCTGCTTTAATTCTGAAGCAAAACGTTTTACCTTTCTCCAAATTCTCTTTGTGATTAATCCAAATGGTTTTGTTGTTGAAGCTCGCTTCTATCGTGTAATGACTTCCTTTAAAATAACTATCAATTACTGTAGCCTGTAACGGTGTATTTTCCTTAACCTCTAATTGATTAGCGTAAATGAAAATGTCATGGTTAGGACTATCTTTCAGATCTAGTTCTTTAGTGGTAAATCTATTGTGCTCTCCAAAAAAAGCAGCAGTCAATTCGTTTTGGGGGCGACGGTATAGTTGCTCCGGATGATCTTTAGCCAAACACTCTCCCTTGCTCAAAACCATCATTGAGTCTGCAAAACCAAGAACGTCATCTTTATCGTGAGTAGCAACAATACAAGCGATATTGTTTTCTTTCAGGTAATGAAATAAACTTCGTCTTAACGATTGTTTTTTAAAGTTATCAATATTGCTAAAGGGTTCATCCAAAAGTAAAATTTCTGGACGCTTTGCCATGGCTCGTGCTAAAGCTACCCGTTGTTTTTGTCCACCGCTCAAGAATTTTACTTTGGTCGAGGAAAATTCAGAAAGTTCAACAACTTTGAGCAGCTCTTCTATGCGTTCCTTTTTCTCTTCTGGGTAAAAGTTAGAGAGGAATTGCCCTATGTTTTCGGCTACCGTTGTAAAAGGCATTAAGTCGAACTCTTGTGATACATATTTCATAAAGTCATAGCCTATAACGAGGTTGAATGCAGGACCCAATACTTGGGTGTCTTTCCAGAACACTTCTCCATGGTGCAGATCGTAGGTGCCGTAAAGAAGTTTTAATAAGGTAGATTTTCCCGATCCGCTTTCGCCAATAACAGCTAAGTTCTCGCCTTCTTTTAGCGTGAATGAAATGTTGTGTAGTTGACGGGAGTTGTTGTAGCCAAAACTCAGTTGATCGACTTTTAACATGCTATTGCGAGTTTTAGGGCAAATGTAAAGGAATTATATAGAATGCCGAGATATCTCTTAACGCTATATGGATTATTATTTGAGTGTTCTAGCTCTGATTTTCGATTAATTAAAACATGGTGATTTTTTTCAGAATTTATAGCTATGTGTAAAAGTGCTAAGGGAACCTGAAACAAATTCAGGTTGACGAAACTTTTCTTTTTTTTGTTTCTGAACAGAAAATTATGTGTCATTGCCAATTGGGTTTTTGGAGCGCAACGTAGCAGTCTGTTTCCAGAGGGGTTAGGAGCATTATGTATTCAGTTCCCGCTTGCACTAGGAAACATAACCATGTCGCAACCTCTCCTTGTTATAACGTTTCAAAGGCTTTTCAATGGAATGATTTTTCATTCTAAAATTTGAAAAATGTAGGACAATGCGTAACTTGATAGTGGTTAAGAAACAGTAAAACAGTTTGTTATGAATATTTTGAAAAATAGTGCAAAAATAATTGGTTTCATGGTAATGCTTGCTGTAGTAGGCTGTAAGTCTGAAAAAAAGCAAGAGCTCCCGGTTGAAGAACCTGTTGTGGAAGAACCAAAGGTTACATTGTCATCTGACGTGCATGTGGAAACAGAGCATATGGAGTTTAAAGCTCCAGACAGCATTCCTTCGGGTTGGGTGACATTTACATACGAAAACCTTTCGTTTGAACCTCATTTTTTTATTCTTGAAAAATTGCCGGAAGGAAAACGTATTGACGATTACAAAAATGAAGTGATCCCTGTTTTTCAAAATGGTATGGATTTGTTGAGTGCCGGTAAGACTAATGAGGGATTTGAGTCTTTTGGAGCTTTGCCAGAATGGTTTGGTCAAGTGGTAATTTGTGGAGGATCTGGCTTGATTTCGCCTAAAGTAACAAGTGTTACAACGCTTAAGCTTGAGCCTGGATATTATTTAATGGAGTGCTATGTTAAAATGAGTAATGGCCAGTTTCATTCAGATATGGGCATGTTAAAGTCTTTAGTGGTCTCGGAAACAGCTAGTGAAAAGCAAGAACCTAGCGCGACTCGAGTAGTTACGGTTTCGAAGGCAGAGGGAATGAGCTTGAACATTCCTATGACAAAGGGTGCTCAGACAATCGAAGTCCTATATGGAGATCAAGAACCACATGCCAATTTTGTAGGTCATGATGTGCATTTAGTGGCTTTGGAAGAAGGGGCTAATCTTGAAGATTTAGAGCATTGGATGGATTGGACTCAGCCTAAAGGTATGATGAGTCCGGGGCCGGCAGGGTCAACCTTTATGGGGGGTGTGCAGGAAATGCAGGCTGGTAACAAGGGGTATTTTGATGTGGATTTGAAACCTGGTAAGTATGCTTTTATTTCTGAGGTTCCTGAGCCTTCCAAAAAGAACTTGATGTTGGTTTTTAAGGTGGAATAGTGTTTGTCCTTATTGAAGGAAATTTAACTTGATATAACTTTAAAATTAACGATGTACAGATTATTTATTATTACTTTAATTGTGTTGATTATGGCGGCTTGTTCATCAACAAAAGTCGTTCAAGAACAATCGCCTTTTAAGATAAAATCTGTAACGATGGAAACCTCCACTAAAGATCTTAGAGATGTTGTTGTATTAACTTTAGATTCGTTGCGGCAGGATGTTTCATTAGATTCGCTTTATTTTAGAGGGGAAACCTCTCCTTTAAATCGAGGCTATGCTCCAATGGAATATCGAGCTGTTTTTGTGGCTAAGGAAAAGAATGATTTCATTATGAGTAATGATCCTACGGCAGAATATGGTAACCAATTTCCAGACGGTATTTTGGCGGTATCAGATAGTATTAATCCAAATACTTGTTTTATTCGTTACAGTATAGGCAAAAAAGCATTTTTTCATAAATATGATAATGTTATAGAGATGCCTTCGAAAGATTAATATTTGCAATGCCCTTTTTGGGGAATAATGAGTTAAATGCTTTTATACCTTAGTGTAATTCAATATTTTTAGCCCCATATTTCAATTCCTATTGAGCGCACTTAAAACTCTTTTTAAGCAAACCTTTATCTACGGCTTGGCAACGGTTTTGCCAAGAATGCTTAGCTTTTTATTGGTGCCCCTTTATGTGTGGGTACTTCCCTCACGTGCCGATTATGGAGAGGTGTCGTTTATCTTTTCCTATTTTGTCTTATTTAATGTTATCCTTGCTTATGGGATGGAGACGGCTTTTTTTAGGTTTTACAATAAAGAAGCAGATAAGGAAAAGGTAGTTGGTACATCGGTGATGTCGTTAGTGATTAGTTCACTTGGATTTTTTATTCTGGGTTATTTATTCCAAAATACCATAGCCAATCTTACAGATATTAGGGTTGATTATATAAAACTGGTGATTTGGATATTGTTACTGGATGCTATGGCAATCATTCCCTTTGCTTGGTTAAGGGCTATAGGAAGACCTGTGCAGTATGCTGTAATAAAGATTGTAAATGTTGTTGTTAATATAAGTCTCAACCTTTTTTTTCTATTATGGTTAAAAGACCTCTCTTTTGGTAGTGGTTTGTTCTACAGTATCTGCAAAGATAATTTTGAGATTAGTTATATTTTCATTGCAAATGTGGCGGCAAGTGCTGTTACATTATTGCTTTTATTGCCTTTTTATATAAAAGCCAAATATCAGTTTAATGCCAATTTATGGAAACAGATGATGCGTTATGCGTTTCCTGTGCTTTTGGCTGGAGTGGCATTTTCTATTAACGAGACCTTCGACCGCATTCTTTTAGAGAAACTATTGCCTAAAAATATAGCGATGACAGAAATAGGGATGTATTCTGCATGTTACAAAATAGCGGTATTTATGACCCTTTTTGTGACGGCTTATAAACTGGGAATAGAACCCTTTTTCTTCAGTCAGGCACAAAGTGAAAACCCGCAAAAAAACTATGCTAAAATCCTGGAGTTTTTTGTCGCTTTGGGGGCGTTGTTGTTTTTAGGGATTGTGGTATTCGCCGATGTATTGAAGCCTTTTATTGTAACACGTTCCTCGTATTGGGAAGCAATGTGGGTTGTGCCAGTTATTTTGTTGGCCAATTTTTGTCTGGGCATATACCATAACCTGTCGGTTTGGTATAAAATTACGGATCGTACCAAGTTTGGGGCATATATTTCTATCTTTGGAGCAATCATTACTTTAGGGCTTAATTTTTGGTTGATTCCAATAATGAGCTATCGTGGTTCTGCCATCGCTACGTTAGCAGCTTATACCAGTATGATGGTAATCTCGTATTGGTTAGGAAGAAAATATTATCCCATTCCGTATAACCTAAAGAAAATAGGAGCTTACCTGGTGGTGTCTGTTTTGTTTTCGGCCATATCCTTTTATGGGTTTAGATATAACCTTCTGGTGGGTGTTGGGTTACTGTTAGCGTTTTCTGGAATGGTTTATGCTCTAGAACGACAAGATATAAACCGATTGATTAAACGGAATTAAAAAATATGGAAGACTACGTCTTTCAGATACGATATAATTATGCAAATAAAAATTATAAATACTTCTGGGCATGAGTTGCCAAGTTATGAAACCATAGCTTCGGCTGGAATGGATTTGAGAGCCTGTATAGCTGAGCCAATAACCTTACAGCCTTTGGAACGAAGCATTGTAAAAACAGGTTTGTTTATTGAACTTCCCATTGGTTACGAAGCTCAGGTGCGTCCTCGAAGCGGGCTTGCGGCCAAAAAGGGAATAACTGTTTTGAATGCTCCTGGAACAGTAGATGCTGATTACCGGGGTGAAATAGGAGTGATTTTGGTTAATCTCTCAAATGAAGCCTTTACAATTGAAAATGGTGAGCGCATTGCCCAAATGGTTATAGCCAAGCATGAACGTGCCGAGTGGCTAGAGGTAGAGGCACTTACTGAAACAGTTCGTGGCGAAGGAGGGTTTGGTAGTACTGGTGTAAAGTAAGTAAGGCCAAATGCCTAAAATGACAAATAAAATCTTAAAAGTTTAACTTAATAAGAACTCCGTTTACACGGGAAAACATATATGAAAATTATAGTACCTATGGCAGGTAGAGGATCTCGCCTGCGACCACATACCCTAACTGTTCCAAAACCTTTAATTCCGGTTGCAGGACAGCCTATTGTACATAGATTGGTAAGGGATATTGCTAAAGTTCTTAATCAACCAATTGATGAGGTTGCATTTGTTTTGGGGGACCCAGCGTTTTTTGGTGACGATGTAGTAGAAAGTCTGACCCAATTGGCCGAAAGTCTTGGAGCTAAAGCATCGATATACCGACAAGATAATCCACTTGGGACTGGTCATGCCATAATGTGTGCTAAGGATTCTTTGTCCGGGCCAGTAGTAATTGCATATGCCGATACTTTGATCCGTGCCAATTTTGATTTAGATGAGGATGCTGATAGCGTAATCTGGACCAAAAAGGTTGCTAATCCTGAGGCTTATGGAGTTGTAAAACTAAATGCTCAGAACCACATTGTGGAGCTGGTAGAAAAACCGGAAACATTTGTTAGCGATCAAGCTGTAATAGGCATTTATTACTTTAAAGATGTTGCTGTTTTAAAGCAAAAGCTTCAAGAGGTTTTAGATGAGAATATAATGAACGGTGGCGAATACCAAATCAACGACGGTATTAAGCGCATGATGGCCGAAGGAAAAGTGTTTAAAACAGGAACTGTAAGCGAATGGATGGATTGTGGGAATAAGGCGGTTACTGTAGAGACAAACAGTAAAATGCTACATTTTTTAAGCGTAGATGGAGATGAGCAATTGGTGCATAGTTCTGTGCAATTAAACAATTCGCAAGTTATAGAGCCTTGTTACATTGGTAAAAATGTAGTGCTGAACAATAGTACTGTTGGTCCTAACGTTTCTATTGGAAACAACTGTGTCATTGAAAACGCAACCGTTAAAAATAGTTTAATACAGACCAATACAAGCATTAAAAATGCTAATTTAGACGAAGCCATGATAGGAAATCACGTTAAGTACGACGGCAATTTCAAATCTATCAGTATTGGGGACTATTCTGTTTTGGAATAGAATATATCCGCTTTTGGCAGTGCTAACTGAACAATGCTAGTTAAAAAATACATATTTACTATCGTATTCAGCCTTATTATGGGCTCAGGGATACTTATTGCACAAATTGACTTTAACAAGACTCCTGATGATGATTTAGGAAATGTTTCTGATGCTTTTCAGGAGCATTTTTTTGAAGCGTTAAAACAAAAGGGTATTGAAAACTACGATCGTGCAGTTAGTGAGCTTTTAAAATGTCTTGAAATAGACGATTCAGAATCTGTTGTATACTATGAGTTAGGGAAAAATTATAATCAGCTTAAAAATTTTGGGGCTGCAGAAGATGCTCTAAAAAAAGCTGTTAGAAAAGAACCTGACAATGAGTGGTATCTAGATGAACTTTATGATGTATATGCTCAGCAAGATGACTACGATAAAGCCATAAAAACCGTAAAACAGTTGGTTAAGTATCATCCAGATTACAAAGAAGACCTTGCTGCACTTTATGTGAAAACCGAACGTTATAATGATGCATTGGAAATACTTGATGAGCTGGATGAGGATTTGGGAATTTCCTTTAGAAGGGATCAATTGAGAAATCAGATTTACGATATAACTGGCCGTAAAAAAGACCAGATTGAAAATCTGGAAGAACGTGTGGAAGACCATCCGGATCAGGAGTCGAATTATTTGGCGTTAATTTATCGTTACAGTGAAAATAATGAAAAGGAGAAGGCTTACGAAACAGCTAAAAAGTTGCTGGAAATTAAGCCTAATTCCCAAATGGTTCACTTAGCTTTATACAAGTTTTATCTGGATGACAATAAGCCAGATCAAGCTGTCGAGTCAATGAAAATAGTAATGAAAAGTCCACAGATTAAGCCAGAAGCAAAAATGTTGGTGCTTTCAGATTTTGTAAAGTTTGTAGGAGATAATCCTCAATACGAACCAAACTTGGTTGAAGCGACCACCATATCAGGAGATGTTAACTCTGCTACCAGCTACGTTGAAGTGGCCCAATATTTCTTGTCTAAGGGTGATAAAAATAAGGCCTTGAAGTATTATCAAGAAGCCTTGAATTTAGAAAGTGATAATTTTGGTGTCATCCGAAATATTCTATTGCTTCAAATCGATCTTAAACAATTTGAAGAAGCGCATAAAGGAAGCGGAAGAGCAATTATTAAGTATCCTTCGCAGCCTGTGCTGTACCTTATAAATGGTGTTGCACTTAATAACCTTAACGAACCTCAAAAGGCTATTACCACTCTGGAAATGGGCTTAGATTATATAATCGATGATGCTGCAATGGAGGCCGATTTCTATCAACAATTAAGTGAGGCTCATACGCTGCTTAACAACATTGACAAAGCAAAGCAGTTTAATGATAAGGCCAAACAGTTACAAATATCAAATTAATGCGAAATAATCGTTTTTTAAGCATACTCTTAGGGGCTATGATGGTTGTTTTAGGTGTAGGATGTAAATCAGCCCGTATTGCGACATCTGATACTCCTGATTTAACACTTACGGCAAAACAGGTGGTTAAGGAAAATAACCGAAGAACAGCTAAGTTTAAAACATTAACGGCAAAAGTAAAAGCTAACTACACTACTGTAGATGATAGTAAGGGAACTACAATAAACTTGAGGATGGAAAAGGATAAGGCCATCTGGATGAGTGCTCCCTTTTCTATGGCTAAATTGATGATAACTCCTTTGGAAGTTAGGTTTTATAATAAATTGGATAACACCTTTTTTGAAGGTGATTTTGAATTGTTGACCAACTTATTAGGGACTGAAGTTGATTTTCAGAAAGTTCAGAATTTGTTGATGGGTGAAGCACTATTTGAACTTAAAGGTAATGATTGTGAGTTGTCTGTTCATGAAAATGAGTATTTACTGCAGCCAAAACAGCAACCTTTGTTATATGAGTTGTTTTATATTCTTAGTCCAAAAAATTTTAAGATTAGTTCTCAGCAATTGGCACAGAATTCCCAGTCTAAATTATTGCAGATAGACTATTTAAAATATCAAGACATTGGAGACCAGATTTTGCCAGAGCGAATCAAGGTTATTGCCTTAAATGTAACCGAAGAAACTATCATTGATTTGGAGTTTAAAACAGTATCTTTGAACGATGAAGTAAGATTCCCATTTAAAATACCCTCTGGGTTTAATGAATTAGTGCTCAAATAAATGAAGTTACCTATAGCTTTCAAAACATCCCTTATAGTATGTTTTATGTTGTTGTCTTCTGTGGTTTGGTCTCAAAGCCGAAAAAAACAGGAGTTAGAAGATCGCAGACAAGCTTTACGCAGTGAGATTGCTCAAATTAATAAGCTTTTATTTGAGAACAAGGGCAAGCAAAAATCGCAATTGTCGTTGATAGAGGATTTGAACTATAAAATAAACGTTCAGTCTAATCTTATAGCAGTAACCAATGAACAGGCAAATTTGCTTACTCGAGAAATCAATACTAATCAAAAGCAAATTACCAAGCTAAGGGAAGAGCTCAATTCCCTTAAAGAAAGTTATGCAGAGATGATCGTTCATTCTTACAAAAGTAAGAGTGAGCAGAGTCGAATTATGTTTTTGCTATCATCATCAAATTTTAAGCAGGCCTACAAAAGAGCTCAGTATATTAAGCAGTATGCCGATTACCAAAAACAACAAGGCGAGACAATTAAGCTAAAAACAGAAGAGCTTCAGCAAATAAACCAGAAACTGTCAGACCAAAAAGAAGAAAAACAACAGCTTATTGTCGAGAACAAAAAGGTTCAAAATCAATTGGAGGGAGAGCGTAAGCAACATCAAAGTTTAATGGCTTCCATACAAAAGGATTTGAATAAGTATGCCTCACAAATTAAGGAAAAACAAAAAGAAGCCGATAAAATAGATAATGAGATTGAAAGGTTGATCCGCGAGGCAATAGCCAATGCCAATAAAAAGGCAGGAAAGGCCAGTAGCTCGACCTCGGCATTCACAATCACTGCTGAGGCAAAAGCTCTTGCGGCCAATTTTGTTAATAACAAAGGTAAGTTGCCGTGGCCTGTTGAAAGGGGGATTGTCACCTTGCGATTTGGTAAACAACCTCATCCTGTGGTGAAGACTGCAATTATACAAAGTAGTGGTGTTCGCATTGCTACAAATAAAGGCGAGCAAGTACGTACTGTTTTTCAAGGTGAAGTATTGGCAGTACAAGCCTTAAAGCGTGGGAATCCAACCGTATTAATTCAACACGGAAATTATATAACCGCCTACAAGAATCTAGGTAAGGTATATGTTAAAAAAGGTGATAAAGTAAACACCAAGCAGCCAATAGGCGAGGTGTTTACAGACCCTTCAGATAGTAAAAGTGAACTAACCTTTAGTGTAATTCAAGTAAGTAGTAAGAATCAAACAGAATTTCAAAATCCAGCCCTTTGGATTTATAAAATGTAGTGTTTATTCAAAAATGGCCTTTAGTTCGGTTGCGTCATGAGGTTTCATTTTTCCTGCAAGTACCAAACTTAATTGACGACGACGTAAAGCGGCATTAAAGCGTTCTTTTTCCAGATCTGTTTCCGGAACGATTTCAGGTATCTCCACAGGTCTTTCGGTTTCATCTACAGCTACAAAGGTGTAAATGGCTTCGTTGGCCTTGGTTCTCATGCCCGATTCTCGATCTTCAATCCATACGTCTATAAAAACCTCCATAGATGTCTTGAAAGCACGGGATACTTTGGCTTCTACGGTTACTACGCTGCCTAATGGAATAGAACGATTAAACGCCACATGGTTTACCGATGCCGTTACCACAATTCGTCTTGAGTGGCGTCTGGCTGCAATACTGGCTGCTCGATCCATTCTTGCCAATAATTCTCCTCCGAATAAGTTGTTAAGTGGGTTGGTTTCACTTGGTAAAACCAAATCTGTCATAGTTGTTTTAGATGCTTCTGGTGTCTTGGCCTTCATTTGTAAGATTTTTAATCTAGTACAAAGGTACTATGAATTATTATTTTAGCTTATTCATTTAGAATTTTATAACAATAAATGAAAATCCCGAAAGTTTTTGCTTTCGGGATTTTTATATTGTTGGATAAAGAGTTTTAGTCTAAAGCTTTTACCAATAGCCAAGCATCACGATTGCTGGATTTTCGAATCCCTTCTAAGGCTTCTACGGCTTCTTCCCTTGTGTTGTAGCTTTGGTACACTACTTGGTGTAGTCCATATTTATTAACACCTATGTCATGAGCGCGATACCCTAATGCACGAAGTTCTTCAACTTTTTTATCTGAGTTTTCTTTGACTCTAAATGCACCTGCTATAATATGGTAATTGCCATTTTGTTTTTCAATGGTAAGTGTAGCTGCAGGTAGTGGGTTGTCTATAATAAATGTAGCCTCTTGAATCTTGCTTTCCAATTGTTTTGTAGCTTCCTTTTGAGCCAATTGGTTTTGTGATTCAATTTGGTTTTTATAATAATTAGAACTTGTAAACCCAGCTACGGTTAAGCCTATGGTTACGATGGCAGCATATCGTAAATAAGGTCTGGATTTTTTTGTTTCAGTAACTTTTTCTTGAATTGTAGAGATAGCCGGCTCGACAGTTTTTTCAATTTCTGTACTTTCCTGATGCAATGTAAATACATCTTCAGCGCGTGATACACAAGGTGAAACAAACTGCGATAACCCAAAGGCATCGGTTAAATAGTTAAGATGGTATGATGGTTCAAAAACCATTTTTCCTTCACCATTGTTCTTAAGATTTCCTATGTTTTTAAAAGATAAGAGCTTGCCTGCTGCTAGTTCTGACTTTAGATAGGTTACTTGTTTTTCAATCTTTTGAACAGCTACTTCAAAAGGAATCTTTTCCACATCGGCTATGTAGTGTGCCAAAAGGCCGTCGTTGTTTTTTATTTGCTCATTAAACGACAGTACTTTTTTTGGTGGATAAAAGGCATGTGTTGTGTCGTGCACCTTTGCTGACACGCGTTGTGTTAAAAACGCTCCAAAGTTTGGAACAATAACACAGTCATATCGGTACAGTAAATCGCTGATGTAAGTTTCTAATTGCATAAAAACAAATTTAGAAATTTTTGAATTGGGATAAAATATCTTGTTAACTATTTATTAACAGCGTAAAATTTACTTAATTGTATCTGAAAAACAGAGTTATATGATCAACGATAGCGATTTAATCGCAATTTTAGCCTTGCAGCAAGTACGAAAAATTGGTGACACAACAGCCAAAAAACTCATTGCTGCCTGCGGAAGTGCAAAGTCTGTGTTAGATGAAAAACCTCATACTTTGGCCAAAATTGATGGCGTAGGAACAGTGATAGCCCAATACCTTAAGCATGTTGATTTTTCTTCGGCTGAAGATGAATTACGATTTATAAAAGATAATAATATTCAATACTGGTATTTTACCGATAACGACTATCCCGAAAATTTAAAACATTGTATTGATGGTCCGGTGTTATTGTTTGGAACAGGGAATATCGATATCAAGCACAAACCAATAATCAGTATAGTAGGTACACGTCAGATTACTGTGAATGGTAAGTCTTTTTGTGAGGAGTTGGTTGAAACTTTAGCCCCCTACAATCCTATTGTTGTTTCTGGTTTTGCTTATGGTACCGATATTACGGCCCAAAAAGCAGCTATTGATAATGGGCTGCAAACCATTGGTTGCTTAGCCCATGGACTTAATCAGATATATCCAAAACCGCATAAACGCTATGTTTCCAGAGTTGAAGAAAACGGTGGTTTTATGACCGATTTTTGGAGTACAGCCAATCCGGATCGGGAGAATTTTTTAAAACGAAACAGAATTATTGCAGGATTGAGCCAAGCGACTATTGTAATAGAGTCGGCGGAGAAAGGAGGTAGTTTGGTGACCGCAGATATTGCTAACTCTTATAACCGTGAAGTGTTTGCAGTTCCTGGTAGGGTGACCGATAGCCAAAGCTCAGGGTGCAACAACCTTATAAAGCACCAACAGGCGCATATGTTGACCACTCCTTTAGATATTCCTTATATGTTGAATTGGGAGTTGGAAACAGAAGGTAAACCAATACAAAAACAACTCTTTGTTGAATTGGAAAACGAAGAGAAAACCGTTTATCATTTTTTGAAAAGTAACGGAAGGGAATTGTTGGATGGAATAGCCCTAAACTGCAATATGCCCACATTTAAGGTTGCAGGCATATTGCTGAATATGGAGTTAAAAGGAGTTGTGAGACCTCTTCCGGGAAAATGGTTCGAAATAATTTAATATCCCACTTTTTCCCTAACACGTTTTAAAACAGAATCAGCTACATTATGAGCTTTTTTAGCACCTATAGCTAGAGATTTATCAAGCTCTTCTAGATTTTCCATGTAATAATGGTACTTTTCACGTTGATCGGCAAATTGTTCTAAGATCAATTCATAAAGAGCTTGCTTTGCATGTCCGTAACCGTAGCCACCATTTTCGTAATTGGCTTTCATTGTTTGAGTTTGTTCATCTGATGCTAAGAGCTTATAGATAGCAAACAGATTGCAGGTGCTCCAGTCTTTTGGGTCCTCTAAAGGTGTACTATCTGTTTGGATAGACATTATTTGCTTGCGCAGTTTTTTGTCTGGTAAGAAAATGTCTATAATGTTGCCCTTGCTCTTACTCATTTTTTCACCGTCAGTACCGGGAATAAGCATAGTGTTTTCTTGAACACGTCCTTCAGGAATAACAAAAGCTTCACCCATTAAATTGTGAAAACGAGAGGCGACATCTCTTGTCATTTCAATATGTTGTAATTGGTCTTTACCTACAGGGATAATTTCTGCGTCGTACATTAAAATGTCTGCAGCCATTAGCATTGGGTAGGTAAACAATCCTGCATTAACATCACTTAATCTGTCGGCTTTGTCTTTAAAACTGTGTGCCAGTGTAAGTCTTTGGTATGGAAAAAAACAGCTTAGGTACCAGGTAAGCTCTGTGGTTTGGGGAACGTCGCTTTGTCTGTAGAATACCACTTTGTCAATATCCAGTCCAAAGGCAAGCCATGTTGCGGCAACGCTATAGGTGTTTTGGCGCAGTGTGGCAGCATCTTTAATCTGTGTTAAAGAGTGCATGTCTGCAATGAACAAAAACGATTCGTTTTCCGAAGTTTTAGAGAGCTCGATAGCCGGCATAATGGCTCCTAGAATATTCCCTAAATGAGGGGTGCCGGTACTCTGGATTCCTGTTAGTATCCTTGCCATAATATTAATTTTTTACAAAAAAACGGAAATTATTTATGTTTCTTAAACAAATGGGAAAGTAAAGTCTTGCAGCTTATTCTATTTAACACTAAAATGATAAAATTATATACTGGTAACTCTCTGAAGTGACCCGCTTAGAGTCGGTCTAAGCCTTAGTTTATTGGACAAGTAAGTGTTCGCTAATGTGATTTTAATTGTTTATAGTATAGCAGTATGGGCTATTTACAAACGATATCTTTTTCCGTTTCTTGTTTGTGATTAATAGAGATAGAATGTTAAATCATTTATTGAGCTAAAATTATTTCTAGACGGGAGTTTCCATTAAGAAAAATCTCCTTTTTTTAATTACGACAAGATTTATTAGGTTGCCTTCTAATGGTTTTTACCATTTATAAGGGGGGATTAGATAAAATGCGTTAAGTATTTTTTGATACATTTGCTCACATGAGTAATCCGTTCAAGAAAGTTTTTTACATATTATGGCGCATATGGTTTTATCTATTAATGGGTATTACCATAATCGTATTGTTTCCTTTCTTACTTGTATCTATAATGCGGGATGAATGGTATTCTCTCTTTTTTAGATTGGCTAGGCTTTGGGCGAAAACAGTGCTTTTAGGTATGGGATTTGTTTGGAAGATTGAAAAGGAAGAATCCCCCGAAAAAGATAGCAGCTATATGTTTATCGCAAACCATACTTCTATGACCGATATTATGCTGATGTTGGTAAGTGTAAAAAATCCTTTTGTTTTTGTAGGTAAGAAGGAATTGGCTAAAATTCCTTTGTTTGGTTTTTTCTATAAGCGCACCTGTATTTTAGTGGATAGATCCAGTACCGAAAGTAGAAAAGCCGTTTTTTTAAGAGCACAACGACGATTAAAACAAGGTTTAAGTGTTTGTATTTTTCCAGAGGGAGGTGTTCCAGATGAAGAAATATTCTTAGATGATTTCAAAGATGGTGCATTTAGGTTAGCCATTAATCATAAAATACCGGTTGCTCCTTTAACCTTTGCAGACAATAAAAAGCGTTTTTCATATAACTTTTTTAGTGGAAGTCCTGGGCTCATGCGGGTTAAAATACATCGTTTTCTTCAGACCAATACATTAACCGTTGCTGATACCAAAGCACTTAATGTGCAGGCTTGGGAAGTTATTTATGATCAATTGATTGTATTTAATGGTAAAACTAAAGCCGCTCAATTAGAGCGGCCTTAATCATCATTGCTCCCCAAGGCACAGTAAATGGGGAAACCATCTAACTAAAACTTAAAACTAAAGCCTGTATACACCCCTAAAAAGTAAGGTTTAAAATCTCCAGAGGTGTTTTTAAAAGTGTTTAATTGATATTTAAAAGTAGGTTCTAGATTTAATTTAAATCGTTTGCTGAACTTGTAATCCAATCCTAAACCTAAATTTGCACTATAACTAGTTTGGTTAATATTATTAGCTTCCCCCAAATAGTCACGAGAACCACTAACTTCTGTATAAATGGAGTTTTTGTTTAAGAATAATGAGCTAAATCCACCTATAAGATTTACCCCTAATCTTCTTTCACTTAACTTATACTCCAATTCTAAAGGTATTTCCAAAAAGCCCATTTGCTGGTCAATACTTCCTTGAACCTCTTCCTTAAAGGCTGTAGCTTCATTCGAAGCAAACGAACTAGAGCTTGTCACTGATACCTGATCTCTGCTTGTTGAAACATTTTGTAATTCTTGACTTTGAGGGGATCGACTTAGTGCATCGTACACATAAACGTTTGTAGTATTGTAGCCTAGAGCTACATTGTTTATTCCTGAGCGAATGCTCAATTTATCAGTTATGGAGTAGCTTGCTTTAAAACCATAGCTCATGTTAACATCGCCTTGTTTTTTATTTTCATTGAACTGAGGGTCGATTGAAGACCCTTTACCTAAGGTGTTGAAGTAAACAGGAGCTACATTTGGCGATACTTGCCAGCGGAGATAATCTTTGGACTCTTTTATTGTATTATCAGTTTGGGCAATAGCTTCCTCGATTGTCAATTCTTCTGTTTCAGTATTTTCTATGGTTAAATTTGAGTTAGGAAGCGGACTGTTAAATGAAAAAGGATGTGTGGTTAAATATGATGTTGAGATTAAATTTGGTAGTTGGTTTTCTGCTGTGTTTTTTTCGCTTTTATTGATTTTTGTTGATGCAAGAGCATTATTTTGGTTAAAACCTGAGTTTTTATGAGGGTCTGATTTTATTTGGTTTAGCACCGAGTTTATAGGTTCGGGTTGTGAATGAGTTTGTCTCTCTTTAAAATCAATCTTTGAATCTTCTTTTTGTTTTATAGATGGATTAATTTGCTCTTCCTGCGAATTAACTATAGTGGGATTGTTTTCAACACTGTTAAAGGAGAATCTGCTCCCAATAATGAGGGATAAGAGCAATAAAGCTGCTACACCTGCATAGCGCCACCAAATTGGGACAATACGTTTTTTTCTTTTATCGTTGCCTAGTTCTTTTTGGATGTTGTCCCAAACTTTGTCACTTGGTTTAGCTTCAAAGTTTTTAAATTGTTCCTTAAACAGGCGATCTATATGTTTCTTGTCATTCATTATATAGCTTGCTTAATCGTTTTACCTTATCCTGCTCTATTTTTTCCTTAAGTATATATCTTGCTCTTGCCAAATTGGATTTTGAAGTACCTGTACTTATTTCTAGCATTCTTGATATTTCCTTATGTGAATAGTCGTCAAGTACATAGAGGTTGAATACTAGCCTGTAACGGTCGGGAAGCTGTTGGATTAGCCCCAGTAAGTAATCTAAGGATAAGCTTTCTTCCTCAATGGAGAGTGTAACTTCTGTATCTTCTATTTCTTCATGAACCAAACTAAACACTCCTTTTTCTCTGTAGCGCTGTAATGCTGTGTTGATGACGATTTTTTTCATCCAGCCTTCAAAGGAACCTTTATGTTTATATTGAGATATTTTATTGAAAATAGTTAAAAAAGCATCCTGGAGGTTGTCTTCAGCCTCTGAGTAATTGCGTGAGTATTTTAGACAAACAGAAAACAACTTGCCCGAAAAGAGCTTGTAAAGTTCGCTTTGCGCATTAGTGTTATTACGCTGGCATTGCTTTATCAGTTGTTCTAAGGTCAAATGGTTGTTTTGTTTGTTAAAAATCTATTCTGTTACCGGTATTTCATAAGTTAAATATTGGTCAACATCATTTTCATCTACACCCTGCCAGAATTTAAAAATATACGTTCCCGTTTGAGTGACTATAAAATTAAAAGATTTTTCCTCTAGGTCGTTTTCCAGATTTTGACAGTTATCCCGAACTTCAACCCAATTCACTACTGCAATAGTGCGTTCGTTTTCAGATTTTTCAAAATAGAATTCACTAAAATAGTGGCAGGTTGTTGGTCTGAAATACTCTACCGTAATCGTGTAGGTTTCACCTAACTGGAACGACTCAGGAACTTCTGCATTTTCTATTGGGATGAATTCGTAGTAATAATCATTGTAATTATTATCATCGTCAAGACTGCAGGATGAAATCATTAATGCCAATACACTTAAAAACAGTAATTGCTTCATTACTAAATTAATAATTTTATTGTTTAGTAGTTAGATGTTTGTTTGCGGAAATGGTTGCGTTGGCCAAAAAAAAATCCCGGAAAATGTCCGGGATTTTATTATATAATTATAAGAAGGGAATTAAGACTCTGAGGCAGCGGCAATAACTTCTTTTATTTTAACCTCCAATTCCTCCATCAACTCTGGATTGTCTTTAATAATGGCTTTTACAGCATCTCTACCTTGGCCTAGTTTAGTGTCTTGATAACTAAACCAAGAGCCACTTTTCTTGATGATATCGCTTTCTACGGCAATATCGAGAACTTCTCCTACTTTTGAAACACCCTCGCCATACATGATATCAAACTCAGCGGTTTTAAATGGTGGTGCTACTTTGTTCTTAACAACCTTAACTCTTGTTTTGTTTCCGGCAACCTCACCAGCACTGTCTTTAATCTGGGTAGAACGTCTTATATCCAGTCTCACAGAGGCATAGAACTTAAGTGCGTTTCCACCAGTTGTAGTTTCTGGATTTCCAAACATCACACCGATTTTTTCACGTAATTGGTTAATGAAAATCATCGTACAGTTAGTCTTGCTTATTGAGGCTGTAAGTTTACGTAGGGCTTGAGACATTAAACGGGCTTGAAGTCCCATTTTAGAATCCCCCATTTCTCCTTCTATTTCACTTTTTGGGGTCAATGCAGCAACAGAATCAACTACAATTATATCTATTGCTCCAGAGCGAACCAAGTTATCGGCAATTTCTAAGGCCTGTTCTCCATGATCTGGTTGTGAAATAATTAAGTTGTCTATGTCAACGCCCAATTTTTTAGCATAAAACCTGTCGAAGGCGTGCTCTGCATCTATAAAGGCAGCAATACCACCAGATTTTTGTGCTTCAGCAATAGCGTGAAGGGTTAGTGTTGTTTTACCTGAAGATTCAGGTCCATATATTTCGATGACACGACCGCGTGGATACCCGCCTACACCTAAAGCCAAATCAAGGCCTAGTGACCCAGAGGAAATCGCTTCCACATCTTGAATGGCAGCGTCGCTCATTTTCATTACTGTTCCTTTTCCGTAGGCTTTATCTAGCTTGTCCAGTGTAAGTTGGAGTGCTTTTAGTTTTGCTTCTTTTTCTTTGCTCATTTCCATTGTTATCTTAATAGATTTCACGCTAAAATAATACTTCTTTTATGAGCACACAATTTTTAACACGCAACCTTTTTTACTACAACGCATCTATTTTGTAACTGTAGGGTTATGAAGGTGTCGTGAACAGGTTGTGTGTAATTATTTATAGTTTGTGAAAGAACCTAACCCTTCTGGTTTTGAGGATTTGATAATTGAAAATTATTCAATGATGAAATTTTTAAGAAGAACCTTGCTTGTGAATTCTTGCGGCCCATTAAAACTGGCTGTCGTAAGTAGTGGCTGTAAAGCCGATGGCGGCTAACTCGTTTTACCTTTTATTGATTTTAAATAAAATAAATAGTAATAACGAGTTAGTCTTTAAAAAGCACTTTGAAACACCTCAAAGTGCTTTTTGTTTTTATTGAGTTTTACGTTGATTGTGGGTAAGGCCTTTGTTGACTGAAAGACAATGATTTTGAAATCATGTGTTTTGTCGATTATTATCTGCTTTTTGGGGTTATTCTATTGATATTTAATATATTAAATGTCTATTTTTTGGTTTGTTATGAAGGTTAAGTTGTTTTATCTTTTCTGTATTGTTGTCGTTACGGGGATTGGTGTGGCCTTAAATTGGTCAATCTGCTGTAAGAATAATCTTTCTGCTTTCGAGAACCAAAAGAACAATAAAATAGGCGAACTTCCAGTTTATCCCTTTTCAATTACCGATCAGGATGACCTGTTTGAATACCATTGTAAAGACAATCTCATGTTTTATGTCTCCGATTATAAAATTATGAAACCTTTGGAAAAGAGTGTAATTATTGGAGTTGATTCCTTAGGGGCTTATTTGAAGAGATCGCCTTCTAGAATGGTCAAGGTAACAGGTTTTTACGGTAAAAATGAAACAAATACTTCTGCTTTATCAAGTCTTGGGCTTGCAAGAGCCTTTCAGGTGAGAAACTTTTTGGTTTCCTACGGGGTGCCGTCTAACCAAATAGATGTTGCAGAAGAGCAGCGGGATTCGTTACAAATGTATAATAAGATTTGTATAGGTCCTTTGTCTTTAGTTGTTTTTGAAAGGGATGCTGTTTTGGAGGAACAGTTAAAAGCTACCTTTGATAAGGTTAAAGCTAAGCCTTTGATCTTGTACTTTAAAGCTGATGGGAGCACTATTGAACTTACGGTAGAACAGCGTGAGAAAATTTCGGGTTTGTTTAAGTATTTGAGTATGAATGTAGAAGCTAGTTGTAATATTGTGGGATATTCATATGATATAGAAAATCACGAAGATAATATGGTTTTGGGAAGAAGCTTGGCCAATTTTGCTAAGACATTTTTGGTGGCTCACGGTTTGCCAAAAAGTAGTGTAAATGTGGGAGGCAGAAGAGGATGGGACGAACCAGAAGCTAATGGAAATAAGGCTGAAGAATATAATTTAAAGAGCCGTGTGGTTATAACAGTCGATAAATAAGTTAAAGATTAATATGAATTGGTGTATTATAATCCCTTTGTTTACTGGACTCTTCGGAGCTTTTTTTGGTTATTTGTTAGGTATAACAATATCTAAAGATGGAAATAAAGTTGGTATAGATGTTTGGAAAAATAGGGTGAAAAAATTAGAACAGGAACTGAGCGACTCCAGGGATTCTAAATAGGGAATTGGCAGGTATGGATTTGACTTTTTGATATAAAAAAAACCGCCCAGGTCATGAGCGGTATTTTTAAATAAGAGTTGGTTTTTCAAAAACCTTGTTCCTTTTAGCGCTAGCCTTGCAGAGACAAGATTGTTTTGTACTGATTATTAGCTGGAGTAAAAGTATGTTTTATTATATAATCAGCTAGGGTAGGTAGGTATTGTTGGTTGGTAAAACTATATTGTTGGTCAGTTTTAGTGTATATTTTGACTTAGTTGTATTTCATTTTACGTAGAATTCGCATCACATCTTTATAAAGAATGTAGACTTCTTTACTATGGGCTCTAATGTAGGGTTTGGCTTCAGTAAGCTTGTCAATAGCTTCATGAAACAGGTTTAAGTAGCATATTAAATATGTGGCGGGTAGGTTTTTAAGGTCTTTTTCCTCATTTGAAGTAAGTGTAATTCCTTTTTTTAATTTTGAGAGTAAGGCATTGTTGCTATTGTATATGTGATGAAGAACTTTTTTGTCGTATTGCGGGGGTTGAAATAGTAGCTGAGTTTCTATTGAGTAGGAAGCGTTGTTGTTAAATTTTATTAGTGTTTCTTCAAGTTCGTAATATTTGTAAGAGTTTTGGAGCCCAAGATGAACATATTCTACAATTTTGAAATAATCGTTGTCATAGGTAATGGTAACTTCGTCTTGATTTGAGAAAAAAAGTCTAACCTGCTCGTTTACCAATTCAATGTCTACACGTGAAAAATAAACTTTATCCTTGACTGCTTTTTTCTGGCCGGCCCAACAAACTACGAAGTACTCTTTGAAAACCTTATATTGAGGGTTGTAATCTTGGCGTTTGTTCATGAATAGGAAAACACCATCCAGAGTATGTTCAATGTTGTTTTGTGCGTGATCTTCAATAGATTTTACAATAGGAGAATTTGTGTCCTTTATCTCAATGTCAAAAACTTTAGGCATGCTCATGCTACCATCTCTAAAAAAAACGGAACCTCCATAATACTTCCATATGTTTTTACGCAGGGAAGTAACCTCATTGTTTCCTTTAGGTCTTATGGTTACCAACCCTACAACTTTGTCATCGGGGAGATGGGGGAATGGTATGTTTTCGTATTGAACAATAGGGGGGTTGGTTAGATAGGCATTAATTAGGTTTTGGATTTTACTATCGTCAAAAAAATCAACACCAATTATTTTGTTGTCGTCATCCTGAACCCCAATAACGATATATGAATTGTTGTTGGGGTTGCTGTTGGAGAGCGCACAGATATGTTTGAGAAATTTAGCCTTTCCTTCCTTTTCACCAATATCAATACGGAGCTTTTTGTCGTAAAAGCTGTTCTCGTCATTATGGGCCAAAAGGTTTTTTATCAAAAGGCGTTTGTTAATCATTTTTATAGGTTTTTCTTTACCGTTGTACTGTTGGCCTGTGCTGTGGGAAATACCAAAATATCGGCAAGATTAACGTGTGCAGGACGCGATACGGTAAAGTAGATGATGTCGGCTATGTCTTCTGGTTGAAGTGCTTCGTAACCTTTATAAACATCGTCGGCTTTTGCGTCGCCTTTGAACCTTACTTTAGAGAATTCGGTTTCTACAAGTCCAGGATTAATTGCTGATACTTTAATGTTATAAGGATTAAGGTCTATGCGCATACCTTCGGTAATAGCCAAAACAGCGTGTTTGCTTCCGCAATATACATTGCCTTTAGGGTAAACCTCCTTGCCAGCAGAAGAACCTATATTTATTATGTGGCCCGATTCCCTTTCTGTCATTTGTGGAATAATAGCTTTGCTCACATAAAGAAGTCCTTTTACATTAATATCCATCATTGCATCCCAATCTTCAATAGCGCCTTCATGTATTGGATCTAAACCATGCGCATTTCCAGCATTATTGATTAATATGTCGATGGTTTTAAACTCATTGGGCAGCGACGCTATCGCTTTACTCACTGCTTCTTTATCTCTTACATCAAAAGTGAGTATGTAAACATTGGTTTGTGTTTTGAGTTCATTTTTTAAATTTTCTAATCGGTCCTTACGGCGACCGCATAGAATAAGGTTGATGCCGTGTTTTGCAAATTCGTAAGCCGTAGCTTTCCCTATGCCACTGGTTGCTCCAGTTATCAGTGCTGTTTTATTCATTTGTTTTAAGGTACTTTATGGCCTTGGCTGGCTACTAGTATTAAAAACCAGTCCTCCAAATCCAAGGTGATGTTTGCTGCTCTGGCAGCATTGGTTATTCTTGTGTTATCTGTTGTTCCAAAAACTGGATGTATGCCAGCAGGGTGTTTTAAAATCCAAGCCAGTAAAAGTTGGCTTATGGAGGCATTGTACTTTTCGGTTAAAGGTTCGAGCTGATTTAAAATTCTTTCGCTTTGTTCGCCTTTAGTTTTAAAAACACTTCCCAAAGGTGACCAAGCCATAGGGGTAATGTTATTTAAAGTCATCTGATCTAAGCTTCCATTGTGCATTGCTTCATGTTGTGTGATAGAGAACTCAATTTGGTTAACCGAAATAGTTACAGTCGAAGCAATAAGTTCGGTTTGTGAAGGTGTAAAATTAGAAACGCCAAAATCCTTGATTTTTCCAGATTCCATTAAGAGTGTAATAGCTTTAGATATTTCCACAGGCTGCATTAACGGGCTGGGCCTGTGTAATAAAAGCAAATCAAGGTAATCTGTTTGGAGGTTTTTGAGTGAGTTTTCAACAGACCAAATAATGTATTCAGCTCTATAATCGTAATGCTTAACCTTATTGTTTCGGTTTTCAGTAAGATATTGTATGCCGCATTTGGAAATGAACTGTACGTCTTCCCGTTTTATGTTGCTTTGTTTATAAGCTTTGCCAAAATCCGCTTCAGTGGTATAACCGCCATAGATATCGGCATGGTCAAAAGAAGTAATACCATTATCCAAGCAATGATGAATAAGGGTGTTCATTTGGGATGTTGATAGATTTTTACCCCAACTGCCCCAAGTCATGGTTCCGGCTATTAATTTGGAATAATTCAATAGGAAATAAACATTATGTTATATAAAATCAAAACACCCTAAAAATAATTAAAGCGAACTAAACATTAGTAGTGATAAAAGGAAATTTGGAAAAATTGTTTATGAAGCTGGTTTTGTGGTTGTTTATGTAATACCCATGAATCCAATTAACTGATTGTGTTAATTGGTTAAGAGTTATTAGATCAGGGATAACCGTTAACAAAGAATGACCATCTCATAAGTTTCTTTTTGTTAGTGACGGTTTTGTACTTAATTATCCGGGAAAATAAATAATTCAAATAGGTTCATGTTTTTAGAAATTGATATTCATTACTCAATTATTAATAGAGTGAAAGAAAAGGGTCTAGCTTTTTTAAATCCAAAATCCGATTATACGTTCTAAAGTCCAAAAGGCGGCAATCGATCCTATGGCATAAGCGGGAATTTGTTTTAAAGTTGGAGACCAATCTTTTTTAAGTGATAGAATTTTAAGAAGGCCCAAAACAACCACTACAAAAACAATTTGTCCCAATTCTACTCCTACATTAAAAAAAGCCAATGCTAATGGAATTTCCGTTGGAGGTAAGCCTACTTCAGCCAATGCTCCAGCAAAGCCAAAACCATGAAGTAGTCCAAAAGTAAAGGCTACCAACCAAGGCTTTTTGCTGGTAAGTGTTTCTTTTCCTTGAATGTTTTTTATTATCTCTGAAGCCAAAAAGACAATACTTAACGCAATGACTGCCTCCACCGGGGGGGCGGGTAAATTAGCAATTCCTAAAACAGCCATACTTAAAGTGATGCTATGTGCAATAGTAAAGGCTGTAATGGTTTTTACAATTTTTTTAAATCCTACGGTAATAATGATTAGGGCCAATACAAATAACAGATGGTCAATACCAAACCAAATATGTTCTACTCCCAATACCAAGTAGTTTTTTATTACGGATAGTTTGTCCTCTGCCTTGGGGAAATTGCCGCTATTGGAACTGGGTTTGAGCATAAGTGAAATTTTTTCTCCATTCAGGTATGTCCCGGTAACCAATACATCCACCAAAGTTTTTTCAAGACCATTTATAAAAACCTTCTGGCCATACAAAGGTTTGTCTGTTTTCAGTTCGAATGTATAAACCATAGCACCATCCATTATCTTGGGGAGTTCGGTTTGAATCAAATCAGTCGCCTCCGGAAAAACCGGCTGCAGCCTAATTACCATTTCTCCTTTTCTGGGCACTTTCCAATAGACCTGAAATGTATTTTCGTCTATTTGGTTCAAGTGTAAAGAGGCAGGCCGTACTTCGTGAGCCATGCTGTTAACTCCAAAAAATAAAAGGAACAAAAGTATTAGGTAATGGTGTGGTTTATTTGCTTTCATTGTTTTGGTTTAAGGTGGCAAATAGTTTCCCTTTATCAAAGTCCTTAAAATTTTCAGACTTGATAATGATGTCATAATTCTTTTTCAGTTCCTTATAGATAAGTTCCTTGTTCTTGGATTCTATGGCGTATTCATAGTCTCTTTTAACGACGTCACGAATTTCCTTAAGAGCAGGAATGTATGCTGGGGTTTTAGCACTAATAAAAACCAAATGCTCACCAAAACCTGAGGTAATGGGGCCGGCCCATTCATTTGTTGGGAGGTCTTCTAAGCTATTATAAAAATCGGTGCCTAAATTTCTGATTATGTCATGTTCAGAGGCGTTTGTAAAATTTAATGGAATCGAAACGTTGTCGCCTTTTCCCTTTATGTTTTTCACAGCGCTTTTTTCATTTTTGTTTAACACTTCTTGCGCCTTGTTAAACGGGGCTTCATGAAAGGAAGAAGTGAAAAGTTCATGGTTAAAACTATACTGACAATTTACCCGGAACTTTTCCTTGTTTTCAGTATAGTATTTTTGCAGGTTTTCGTCGGTAACAGGGGCCATCATTTTTGTTAAATCGCTGGTCATGAATTCCATTTTCTGAGACAGACGGCGCTTCACTATTTCGTCGTTGTGGTCCAGATTCATTCTAAGCGCTTCCCTGTAAAGAACTTCCTGTTTAATGTAGTTCTCTACCAAATGTTGCATTTCTTCATCTGTGGGTTGACGTTTCCATTGAAGTTCCCAGAGGGCGTTTATGTGCTCCAACTTATTATCGTCTATAACAATCTGGTTTTCATTATTCTCGTTTGGAGAAAAAAGAAAATACACTGCAAAAATTGTAGCGCCCAAAAGCATAAAGTGGAAAAGGGGCTCTTTAAATATTTTTTTCATATTGTAGGTGTTTTGTTTTATTGAGGAATATACCATATAGGGGAAGTGTATGCTCTTTCCTGAAGTGTTGTGGTTACTTCTTCTTCCAGTTCAAGGTTGAATCGCACAGCATCATAGGCCGTCCATCTGGGAGTGGGTATTTCCAGAACGCGTAAATAATAAAACGCCTTTAAGGAAGGGTCAAAATCGGGGTCTGTCCAAACTGTTTTCAGTTCTTCTGCACCAATTGTATTGCTCCAGGTTGCATCTTCCAGATTTACAGTATTACCTACATCCGGTAGTTTGCCATCAGCAGAGATTTGGCGCTTATCCTGATCTCCCCAAACCACATTATATATTTTTTCATGGGTTTTACCATCGGCGTCCAGCCAGCCTTTTACAACCTGTACTCTGTCTAAATTGGCACCTTCGGCATCTTTTCGTGCATAAATCATAAAGTTTGGAGTCGCTTCTTGATTTGCTTTAAGGTCACCTCCCATGGGTACACCTTTTTGATATCCTATTTCTGCCATATTATTGGCGTTTAAATCGTCTTCGCTATAGCCATAGCCTGCAAAGAATCTTACAGTCATGCGAGGACCGGTAGAAGCATAGGTTTCTCTTCGCTTCATGGCATCCCATAATGCTTCGCGAGTGTTGGATGTTGCCCAAACGCCCGTATACCCTGATGCGCCTAACTTCCAGGCCATAATAAATCCCGATGGAAAGTCTAATGCTTTTTCTTCTGTACGTTCCGGACTGGGCTCTTCATTTGCGTATTTTCCCCAAAAATTATCTTCTTCAGCGGCACTCATACCGGTATGGGTGTCGGTGCCACCTACTAAGCCATATTTAAAGGGATTAACGCCTACTTTTTCTTCAAGTTTTAACCCATTTTTTAAGGCCTCCCGGATATATTCGGTTTTTATCATGCTTTGCTTTTTAGGAACCATTACCAAATTACCTTTGTCCCATAATTCAAAGTCCGCAAATTCATCATTAGGCGATAAAAGTGGGTGGGATTCACTGGTTCCCTTACCTTGAGTTGTTTCATATAACACTTCATATTTGTTTCGTAAAGCCGCTAGCTCAGGTGTTAATGGGCTGCCGTCGAAAGCGGTTTCTTGGAACATTAATCCATTGGATAAATTTCCGTTATGTGGGATGGCTAAAACCTGCCCTCCTGTTGTTTCTTCAAAATTGGCCATCCATTTCCAAAGTTCTTCAGGGTTTTCAGAATCGAATGTGGTCATTGGGCTAGCCTGTTTCCCTTTACTGGGGCCATCTCTATAAATTACGTTTCTGTGTAAATTATTTCCACCTCCGTAATTAGAAGTCCATTCGTAAGAGATAAATGCGGTAAATTTTCCGGGATCGTTGTATTTTTCAACAATGTCGATGTTTCTGTTCCAAGTAGTTTTGGCAAACTCAGGGTCGGTAAATACCTCAGGAAGATTATTGTTAGATTGTCTATTGATTAGATCCATCATGACTGCAGCAGCTTTTTCGCCCCCTGCATTAATGTCCTCATGATATTGAGCAACTATAGGGTCGCCCATTACTTTCGGGTCTCCTTCAATTACAGCGTTGATCACTCCCGCACCATCGGAATGGTCGGTAATGGCAACCCAATCTAATGCCCTATTTAGTTTGGCTTTTTTATTCGTATTACTGGTAATTTCCTCCCCTCTGGCAAAGCGTAAGGCTTCTTCCGGGCCTACCCGCGTTCCTGCGGCTCCTGCATCGGCAGACCAAGCCGTATGTACATGTTGATCACCCCAATATACATCACGGTTGGGGTTTTCCTTTACCTCATTGGTAGTTGTAGCGGTGGTATCGGTAGCGATGCCTTCATTTTGATTGTTGGAGCTTCCTTCTTGTTTGCAGCTGTTAAAAATGAGTAGAGCAAAAAAGATAATTAAAACAAATACGTTTTTCATGGTTTTAATTTTTTTATAAGGGTTAAGGAGGGATCACTATATTTTGTTGATTAACTGGTTTTGTGCAATAGAAATGGTGCCTTTTAAATGTACATAAAATATTTCAAAAAAAAACATATAAAGGTTTGTTAATGAGTGTTTTGTTTATAGGTGGTGAAGGGTCTAAAAAAACAATTGTAAGAGCAGCCTTTAAACTATTCTTACAATTGTCATCAAATGAAAAAATCTTTCTTTTTTTAGTTTGTAGTGTATTACGGCGTATACCAAATGGGAGAACTATAAATCCTTTCTTGAATAGTGGCTGGATGATTAGTTTCTTTGACATCAATATCCAGTTCAATAGCGTCATACAAAGAATATCTGGGTGTTGGAATCTCCAAGACTCTTACATAATAAAAAGCGCTTTGACTAGGGTTAAAGTCTGGATCTGTCCAATACACTTTTAATTCGGCCTCGCCAATGGTATTGGTATATTTACCGGTTTTAATGTCTACGGTGTTTCCTACTTTTACGTTTCCATCTGTTCTGCCATCAGATAAGGCAACATCATATATTTTCTCATCGGAAGTGCCATCTGCATTCAACCAACCCTTTACCACTTGAATTCTATCTAGATTGGCACCATCAGGATCTTTTACTGCGGATATCAAAAAACCAGGGGCCGTGTCATTTGCAGTTTTATTTAAATCGCCACCCATAGGAACGCCTTTGCCATAGCCTGTTTTTACCATTTCAGCATTCAGGTCACTTTCGGTAAAATTATAGCCGCCAAACACACGTAAGGTGATGCGTGGCCCGGTGGTAGCATAGACTTCTTTACGTTGAAAGGCATCTACAATACTCTGGCGGGTATTACTTTCGGCCCAAACGCCCACCCATCCGGCAGCACCCATATCCCATCCTTTGGAGGAACCAATGCCTGTGGGGTGTGCACGTTTTTTAGGTTCGGAATCATGTTGACCTTTCCCTGCAAAGTTGGTTTCTTCAATGGCAGACATTCCGGTATGGGAATCGGAGCTTCCAACAAATCCAATTTTATAAGGGTTTTTGCCAATTTTCTTTTCAAGTTCTAATCCAGTCATCAAACCAGAGCGTACATAATCTGCTTTGGTTGGAGCAGGTCGTGTCCCATCTGGGGTTAGAGCAAAATCATAGGTTTCAAAATCGGCAAACTCATCGTTGGGCGATAGAGCTGGGTGGGTTTCAGAGTCTCCTTTAATTTGGGTAATCTCTACAGAACGCTCCCACTTCATTCGGGTTTCAGCATAAGCCTTATCCACAGGTTTACCATTCAAACGGGTTTCGGGAAACATGAGTCCCAAACTAATATTCGGGTTATGGGGTATCGCAACGAATTCTGCTCCAGTACGCGCACTTGTTTCGTCTAGCCAAGCCCATAGATTTTCAGGGTCGTCACTGTCAAGTGCGCTATAAGGAATGAACTGATTTGCAACGTCACCTCCTTGAGGCATAAATACCACGCGGTGTAAATTGGCACCACCATTGTTTGAGGACCATTCCCATCCTATGAGAGAGGTAAAGGTTCCGGGGTCATTATGAGCTTCGGCAGTTTCAATATATCGCGACCAGGCTTCAGAAACCTTTGTGCCACCAAAATCACCAACAAGATCTTTACTCGTTAGATTAGCCTCGTTAGGTTGGTCGAAAGCTGCATAATTTAGGATATCGTAGATTTTTTGCATGTTTTCTTCCGATTTATTTGGGGCAATTCCTAAAAAGGCCTTTCCTGTTTTTGTGTCGCTTATTCCTGCGGTATTTTCATACATTAAGGATATAGAGCCTAGCAATTCCGCATGGTCTGCAACTACAAGAAAATCTAAAGGTTTACTTATTTGCATGGTTTTCCCAGTAGTTGGGCTGGTAACTTCCTCTCCTTTTGCAAAGCGGTAAGCTGTATCTGGTGTTGAGTTTGGCGTGCCAAATAAATAAACGTCAAACGAATTCCCTGTGTGGTTGTGGGTTTCTCCCCAATACACATTTTTTAAGGGGTTGGACTCAGGAATGGTTTCATCTGAAGTTGTTGCAGGTTGCTCTTGATCTACAACCGTCTCATTGCTAGAGTTGGTGTTTTTTTTGCAACTTAAAGTGATGAATAGAAATAGAACCCCAAAAAGCAATGACAAATTTTTCATAATAGATAGAATTTAGAAATTAAGTTGTGGGGTAGAAAGGGAAAGTAAAGTTGTGCTAACCGTAAAGTTAAAAAAAAACAGGGTTTAATGGGGTGGCTTGTAGTTTTTTAGGTGTAAAAGTAATGGGTTGCTCTGGTAAGGGCTGTTAATGTTTTTGGTAACCCTAAAAAAGCAAGATTATTCTGGTAGTTTACTTAACGGATACTTAATGGATACTGTATGGATAGAGTATCCATAATATATGAAGTAAAATATGGGAAATAGGAAGTTAGTCCAGATAATAAATATACCCAAAATTAAGCCAGACCAACCAATCGTTAAATTTGTTGTAGCTAAGTTGGTGGTTTAATCCATCAACCCAATCATCAAAATACAATTGCCATCGTAAGTCTAACATTAAATCAGATAAGGTAGTAAGCTTATACCTTACTCCAACACTGGTAACCATAGACCATGTGGTGCCGTGTTCAGGATTGATTGAGCCCGGTTCCCAATAGGAATAAAAATTACTGGGGTCATTAATGTTGCCTACATCGTTTGGTCCCATTGTATCGATAAATTCAGGGCGGCGCACATAATCTGTGCTAGCTTGGGGTTTGAAAGCTGTATAGTGAACACCTAAACTGAAGAAAGGAGCGAATCTATAACTAAATGCCTGAAATGAGCGAATGCTTCTTGGGAAGTATTCCAGCTGCGTACCAATGTCAAAATTCTCAGCAACACCGTGATGTCCTCTAAGTCTATCCGCATTATCACTGGTGCGGTGAGGTTTTATCCAAGTGCCATGGTGGTCAAGTACGGTATAGTTCCAGGAAATTTCGTTTCTAATTTTAAAATGATCGTTGAAATAAGTTTCAGTAGAATAACAGTTACAGTCTGCCCGATAAGCAAAGTTTATGTAGTGTATAATTCCAATGCCAATACCTGAGTTGCCAAAGTTGGTTTCCTCGTCATTACGACTTCCAAAATCGGCTCTGAATTGCACGGGTCCTATTATCGCACCAATTTCATGGGAAAAACCCAATTGAGGATAAGCAGAAACCGTGAAAAAGAGTAAGCAAAATAGTGCTCCAATTAGGGGTAGTTTAGGCATGAGAATATGCAGTTGGGTTAAAACGGCTTAGCTTAACAAATATAGGAAAAGGAATTTATCCTACAAATTTTATCAATGCCTAAACTGAGCAATAAATAAGCCTAACTATAATTATTTGTGAAATTGAAAAAAAATGAACTTAATCATTTAAGATACTGTATATTTGCGGGGAATTAACAACCTAAGTATAGTAGTACTACAATTTTTTACATAAATGAAAAATAAAATTGATGCATTTTTAGATCTTGTTAAAAAGACTAATGGTAGCGAACCTGAGTTCTTACAGGCTGTACACGAAGTGGCAGAAACTGTAATTCCGTTTATTGAAGAGAACCCACAGTATCAAGGTAAAATGTTACTTGAACGTATGGTTGAGCCAGAGCGCACAATTATCTTTAGAGTACCATGGGTAGACGACCAAGGTAATACACAGGTTAACCGTGGTTTCCGTGTTGAGTTTAACTCGGCTATAGGGCCATATAAAGGAGGGTTAAGATTTCATCCTTCTGTGAACTTGAGCATCCTAAAGTTTTTAGGGTTCGAGCAGGTGTTTAAAAATTCTTTGACTACTTTGCCTATGGGTGGAGGAAAAGGAGGAAGTGACTTTGATCCAAAAGGAAAGAGTGATAATGAGGTTATGCGTTTTTGTCAATCATTTATGACTGAGTTGTTCCGTCATATAGGGCCAAATACAGATGTTCCTGCAGGAGACATTGGAGTAGGTGGTCGTGAAATAGGATATATGTTTGGGCAATACAAAAGACTTAGAAATGAGTTTACTGGTGTATTGACTGGAAAAGGAATGACTTACGGTGGTTCTTTAATCCGTCCTGAAGCTACTGGTTACGGATGTGTGTACTTTGCTAAGAATATGTTGGCTACTATCGGGCACACTTTCGAAGGTAAAATGGTTGCTATCTCTGGTTCTGGTAATGTAGCGCAATACGCTTGCGAAAAAGCCACGGAATTGGGTGGAAAAGTAGTTACTATGTCTGATTCATCAGGATTTATCCATGACGCAGACGGTATAGATGCTGAGAAATTGGCGTTTATCATGGAACTTAAGAACGTGAAGAGAGGAAGAATTAATGAATACTGTGAGGTTTACCCATCAGCTACTTTCCACCAAGGAGAGCGTCCTTGGAGTGTAGCTTGTGATGTGGCTTTACCATGTGCTACCCAAAACGAATTGAACGGAGAGGAAGCTAAGGCATTGGTAGCTAATAAAGTTATTGCTGTAGCAGAAGGTGCTAATATGCCAACAACTCCAGAGGCTATTGAGGTATTCCAAAAAGCAGAAATATTGTTTGCTCCAGGTAAAGCATCAAATGCTGGAGGAGTAGCAACATCTGGATTGGAAATGAGCCAAAACTCACTACGTCTGAATTGGACACGTGATGAGGTTGATGCTAAATTGAACCAAATTATGGACGATATCCATGAAGCTTGCGTTACTTATGGTAAGCAAGAGAGTGGTTATGTAGACTATGTAAAAGGTGCAAACATTGCTGGTTTCGTAAAAGTGGCAGATGCTATGTTAGCTCAAGGAGTAGTGTAAATCATTATTCACAATAAAAACAAAAAGCCCTCCTTGAACAAGGAGGGCTTTTTGTTTTTATGTATATTATTTTAATTTAAAAACCGTTAGATATGGATATATTTGAGCGTTTAAAATAAAAATATGATTAAAAGAATATTAATCACCCTAATATGTGTATGGTCTATTGTATGTAAGGGGCAGGATTATTCCCAATCTTGGGAGGGCTTTTTTTCCTACTACAACATTAAAGATATTACCCAAAGTTCATCAAAAATTTATGCGGCATCAGAAAATGCAGTGTTCAGTTATGATGGTCAAACGCATCAAATGGAGGAGCTAACTACTATTAATGGGCTTTCTGGGGAAACAATATCAACCATTCATTATAGCACAGAATTTGGACTTTTGATGATAGGGTATGAAAATGGACTTATAGAAATTGCTTTCGATAATAATGATGATATATTGAGTATTGTTGATATTGTGGAAAAAAATACGATCCAACCCGATAGGAAATTTATAAACCATTTTAATGAGCATAATGGTAAGGTATACATATCATCTGGTTTTGGAATATCTGTTTATGATTTAGAGGGATTGGAATTTGGAGACACCTATTATATTGGTGATTTCGGTTCTCAGGTAGCTGTTGAGCAGACCGAAATTTTTGGAGACTTCATTTATGCTGCTTGCCGAGATAATAATGGGTTTAAGCGTGCTTTGTTTAATGGCGTTGACTTAATTAATTATCAGAATTGGAGTACTATTTCATCAGGGAATTTTTTAGCTGTTCAAGGAGTTCAGAATGAACTTTACGTTGTGAGGAATGATAATAGTTTGTTTGAAGTTAACGGCGCCAATTTGTTGTTGAAAAATCAATATAGCCAAGAGCCTAGAGATGTGAGAAATGTGATGGACTATCTTATTGTGACGACTGCGCAAAAAGTATTCATTTACGAAAGTGATTTTACGTTAGTATCATCAATTCCGATGTTATCCGATTTTAATACTAAATACACATCTGCATTGATTTTTGAGGATAACATTTACATAGGTTCAGAAGATTTTGGTGTGCTGTCAACAAATTTGTTTTCTTCAGAAGCATTAGAGGAAATCCACCCTGAAGGTCCCTTGTTAAATAGTGCGTTTTCAATTACTGCTTTACCTAATCAGTTATGGGTGACTTTTGGGGATTATACAGAATATTTTGACCCTTACCCATTAACCAGGCAGGGTGTTAGCCACTTGATAAATGAGGAATGGGTTAACATTCCTTACGATAGTCTTTTGGGGGCAACCGATCTCAACTGGGTAAGTGTGAACCCTTTTAATTATAATAAAGTTTATATTAGTTCATTCTTTAGTGGATTGTTGGAGCTTGATTCAAACTCTGCTGAAATTTTATATAATCAAACCAATAGTAGTCTTGAGTCATTATCAGTCCCAGGGAATCCGGATTATGTTGATGTAAGAGTTGGAGCATCTGCATTTGATTCCTCAGGCAAGTTATGGATGATGAACTCAAGGGTTCTAGCACCTCTTAAATCTTATGATCCTAGCAGTGGTCAATGGCAATCATTTGATTTTTCTGATATTTTTCCTGATTCAGATTCTGAACTTGGCTTTAATGATTTGGCCGTTGATAATAATGGTACAAAGTGGATTGGAGGGAATAATTTTGGAATTATTGGTTATAACGAAAACATCAGTGGGACTAATCTTAAATACTTAAGGTCTGAAGAGTCTAACATGCCTTCTTGGGCTGTTAAAGCTGTTGCCTTAGATGAAAACAACCAAGTTTGGATAGGGACAGCAAAAGGTCTGAGAGTGTTGTATAATACTTCAAACTTTTTTAGTAATCCTAATGTTCAAGTGAATGAAATCGTCATATTGGATGAAGGTGAGCCTGCTGAGCTTTTGTATCAACAATACATAACAGATATAGAAGTTGATGGGGCAAACAATAAGTGGATTAGTACTAATGATTCAGGGGTGTTCTATTTGTCTTCAGATGGGCAAGAAACCATATTTCATTTCACAAAAGATAACTCCCCTTTGCCATACAATAGTGTTAGGGATGTTTCAATAGACGCATCAACTGGTAAAGTGTATTTTGCTACAGACAAAGGCTTGGTGGCATTTTTTTCAGGTAGTTCAGAACCAAAGAGCGGGTTGGAGGATGCTTTCGTATATCCTAATCCTGTAAGACCAACTTTTAATCTGAATTTAGATAAGGTAAAGATTAAAGATCTTTCAGAGAATGTAAATATAAAAATTACAGATATAGAAGGGAACATTGTGGCAGAAGCCCAATCGGGAACCAACTTGAGGTATAAGGGATACAATTTGGAAATTGACGGAGGTACGGCATATTGGAATGGAAGAAATCTAGCTAATAATGAAGTGAGATCAGGCGTTTATTTGATAATGATTTCCGATTTGGATACTTTCGAAAGTAAAGTCCTTAAACTAATGGTGATAAGGTAATGTTAGTTGCAACTAAGGTTATAGTTTTATCAAAGTTTAGATATAGGGACAATGATCTTATAGTAAAATGTTATTCTGAAACCAGTGGTGTAGTAAGCTATTTGTTAAGAGGAGTTTTAAAAGGGAGGAAGGGGCATGTAAAAGTAGCTTATTTCCAGCCATTATCTCAATTGCAATTGGTAACCGATTATAAAGAGAGTAGGTCATTGCAGTTTGTTAAAGAGGTTAAGACGGCCTATATGTATAGTAGTCTTCATACTCAGGTTCAAAAAAGTGCGATTGCTATGTTTTTGTCAGAAGTGCTAACTGAAGCATTAAATGAAGAAGAACCCAATAATACACTATTTCAGTATTTAGAAGCATCGTTGCAATGGCTGGATACACATGAATCGTTTTCAAATTTTCATTTATTGTTTCTTTTGGGACTAACTAAACACTTGGGGTTTTATCCTGATTTAAATCAAACGGAATCACAAATATTTTGTTTGGTGTCAGGTCAATTTGAAAGAGAATCTAATGAAGCTTATGTTGTTTCAGGAGAGAACCTTCAATTGTTAAAAAAACTGTTGAGTACAGCTTTTGATAACCTTTCTAATATTAAGCTGAATGCCAAGCAGCGTCAAAGTTTTCTTGAAATGATGTTGCTATATTATGAATTGCATTTGGGGCATTTTAAAAAACCTAAATCGCTTGAAGTTTTCAACCAGGTTTTTCATTAAGTCTTTAGTTGTAATTTTCATGTCTTCATGGAGCGCGTATTATAAACTTCTTGGTAATTTTAGCTCCGTTTTCCAATCTAATATCGGCAAAGTAGATGTGTGGGTATGCAAAGGGATGGGTAAGTTGGTAATAATTTTGATTTGTCTTTTTATTAAAAAGTAGCCTGCCCAGGTTGTCATATATTTTGATATGAATAATAGGTATACTGTTTAGGCTTTTAAATGCTATTTGATTGTCCCCATTTGAAATGACCAACACATCATTATTTAAATTATTATTGGAATTCGAGTTAAGAGTTTCCTCAGAAAATACTATTTCGAACCTGTTGTTAAATGTCCCTGTTCCTGAAGTGAAATTGTATTCACTTTCCTTCAGATTCCATAATACCCCTAGTAAATTGTCTTTTATGTAAACTGGAGTGTTTTCCATAAATGATCCTGAGTACTGGGCGATATTTAAATTGTAGCTGATGGGTGATTCAGCGTTTGAAATGAATCCTAGGGGAATGGTTTCCTGAAGCGTTAGACTGGAGCTGGATTTTCCTTGAATGGCCAGTTTTATTGGGTTGTCCGGGATTTGGCTATAAAAACAAATCGTGTTTCCGCTAGATGTGCTTCTAGGCGCATCAAAAGCCATAGCGTCAAGGCCATCGGTTGCACCAGATACATAAGCAATAAGGATTTGACTAAAGAGTCCGCCTTCGGTAGTTAGGTTAAGCCAAAGTTTATTGTGAGGTTCCTCATCATCTATAGTTACTTTAAAAAACTGTTGGTTACTTGTGTTGTCTGCCATTCTCATACTATTATTGAACTCTAAATTGCCATTGCTTAGTCCATTGACAAAAAAACCTTGTCCAGATGGAATAAAGTTGTTTGGAATTATGCCGCTAGATCCTGCAACATTTCCACTACCAGAAGTTATAATAGCATAATCACTTTGATTGAAGTTTAAAGTTTCATTCCCAGGATTATTAGCGTTTGGCGGTAATGACTGAGACCAAAGGTAGGCAGCCCCATCAATAATTAAGGTGTTGATAGAGTGTAGTGAATCAAAATCAATAGCTGAAGGGTAGGGGTTTCCTATAAAGTTCCAATTGTTACCGGGGTTTGGATTAGCGATAATTGGAGTTGTTATTAAGCCATTATTAAAGGAGCCTGTAAATGTTATGGTTTCAGAAGTGGGATAGCTGTATTGAGGTGATGCTGTAGCGGCATAACCGGTTCCGGCTTGCAAAATTGAGCTTCCAGAAGCTATTTGCCAATCGTTGTCATCATCATCAATATCATCGCCATTACTGTCCTCAAAGCTGCTGGCATCAAAATAAAAGCGGCGATTAGGAGGGGTGTTGGGGAAAGCTTCTTCAATTGTGAGGTCAGACACAGGAGAACTCCAATAGGTATAATAATACCAAGCTTGTTTTATAGGTGTTTCTTTTGTGACGGAAGCAACACCGTTGTCTAAAATCAAAAAATCAGAGGAGTCGTTATTTTGAACCAATGCACCCTGTGTTTCTACAATTAGGTTACCATAAACCCAAATGTCTTTATCTATTTCCAAATAGGTGTTGTTGGCAATGTTTAGTGTATGCCCTTCATTTATCAATAAATTACATGCTGAAAATGAAGCATCGGTTTCTGTGTTATAGTCTCCATTTAATACAGCTATTGTATTGTTGTTTGGTATTCCGTTGGTCCAAGAGTTGCCATTCCAAAATGTGGTTTCAACTTGTAAATGTATTGCTTCACTAGAGCTGGAGCATAATTGGTCGTCTTCTCGAATTTCACAATAAAAATTGTAGCCATCCAGATTGGACGTGTCTAATATAGTCAACTCATTTGAGGCAAAACCTGAATAAATCTCATTATCCGTAATGGCAGACCACCCCGTTTCATTTGGTGCAGAATAATACCATTGATAGGTTAATGAGTTTCCTCCAATATAGCCTTCAGTAGCCAAGGTAGTAAGACTGTATGTTAATGAGCAATTGCTAGGAGATAAACTTGGTTGCAGGATTATTTCAGGAGGAATTCCAGTAGAAAAATCATAACTGTTGATATCGCTATAATCCGCTGGAGAAAATATGTGCCAGTCATTTGGGTTCCAAATAATGCTTGGAGCTGATATTTCCTGATTTTTTCGCCTATAAGTGTAGTTATTTGACGATGGCGTAAAAGGATTTCCGCTAGTATCACCCCAGATGTCTATACAATTATTGTTATGAAATAATCTAACATTATCATCCTCATTAAGTCCAATTCCAAGTTGATTTAAGTAAATGTCCGGTAAGTGACCGCCAACAGCACTGTCTGCTTCAGGAAATCCAATCGCAATTAAATACGTGTCGTTGTTAGCTAAGTTTCCTGAAAGTATAATTGTTTCTGTAGCAGAATTAGAGCCATTGTGGTAAACTCCTAAAGTGTAATTATCTAGATTAACAGCGCTGCCAGTGCCATTGTACAGCTCTATGAAATTATGAGATCCAGTGTTTTTATCGTTAACTTCACTTATAAAAAGATTTGATGGAGAGCTGCCATTGTCACCTTCGCATCCAGATATGTAACTGTTTATTACAGTAAAAAAGGCATCGTTAAGGCAATTGTAGAGGTCGCTTATTATTAGGTTTCCCGTAGTTGCATTTTCAGGAATGGTGACTTCCAAAGTGTTTGAATCAATATAATTAACAGATGCACTGTTGCCATTGATGGTTGCCGAGGAGGTTTCGCTAAAATTGTTCCCTAAAGCTGTTACTACAGTGCCAATAGGTCCGCTTTGAGGGTAAATCGTTAGTGCATTTGCATAACATTGGCCGTTACCTTGAATTTGAAAAGTATAGTTAGATTCATCATTATCGCTGCTTGAAATATTTATTGTGGTTGTTCGAGTACCTGTATTTGATGGGTTAAATTGAACATCAAAGGAAATGTATTCGCTTGACAGAAGCGTTGATGGGCTTGGATTTGTTGTAATGGTAAATTCCGAAGGGTTTGAAGAGGAGATACTTGTTACATCTAGATTTGCTGTGCCTTCATTTCTAATGTAATAAGTCTTAGGTGCAGTGATATTACCAATGTTTGTTGAGGCGAATATAGTATTATAGCCTGTTGTGGCCATTGCTCCCGATGGAATTGATGCAAAGGTATTGCGTTCAACATCAATTTCTGGAGCCGGAGTATAGCCCTCTCCTTCTAAGTTAATAGTGCAACTCCCTTCAGTATTATCGTTGTTGTTTATGGTTAATAGTGCTGATTTCATTTCTGCTGAGGAGGGCGTGAATTGAATGGTGACTTCTTCTGTGTTTCCGGGTGGAATGGAAAATGGAGCAGTCGGGGAAATTATACTAAACTCATCTGAATTAGTGCCTGATAGGGTAAATGTAGAAATGTTAAGATTGGCTGTTCCTTCATTAAAAATATTAAAATTCGAAGTGGTCGCCAAATTTGCTTGTTGGTATCCAAAATCAATGTTATAGCCACAATACTGATAATTGGAATTGTCATCTATTAACTGTAATTCAGGATGGGATGTTGTCGTATTTACAGACCCGTAAACTATAATGCCTTTGTTTGAAGGGTGGCGTTCCTCAATATCAAACGTGCCAGTGTTTCCTGAGGCATTATAGGCATGTAGTCTAAAAGTAATGGTGCTTGTAATGTTCTGAAATGAATATAGATTGATACCATCGTTATTTTCTCCGCTCTCATTAATAGTGTTGTCGGTAAAAATTGAAGAAAATCCACTACCAGTGTTTATTTGGATTTCCAATTGGGTTGGTCCTGTTCCACTTCTATCGTAGCGAATATCCATACTGTGTAAGCTAATTTGATAGCCAGGATCAGGGGTTAATGTCCATTCCAGGTAATCTGTAGGGTCAATTGTAGATGAGGTTGTCCAGTTTTTGGAATTATAAGTGATTCCATTGGCTTCAAGAATACCAGGTCCTCTACAAATTCCTGAAGCGGTAATATTGGGGTTGGTATATACTGTTCCGCTGCATGTAGAATCAGAATCAGAGTTAAAAGAAGCTATTTCTTGTGCATTGCAAAAACTGCTTATCCAAAGAAAAAGAAGAATGCTTAGAGTATGTTGTGTTTTCATCAGTACATTTGTTTTAGCTTATTCTTAGGGGGAGAATGCTATTACTGATGCAGGGAGACTGTTAGTTTATTTAATTAATATGTTCAACAAATACAAAACATTTACGGTTGATGAGGCAATATCTAAAATGGAGCATTTTTGTGCCTATCAGGAACGTTGTCATCAGGAAGTTCGACAGAAACTTGTTGAAATGCGAATGATACCAGAAGCAATGGATATGATTGTTGGTCATCTACTGCAAAACAACTTCCTTAATGAGGAGCGGTTTTCCAAAACATTTGTGCGAGGAAAGTTTAGAATTAAAAAGTGGGGCAAAAGACGATTAATTCAAGAACTTAAAAAAAGGGAGATATCCAAATTTAATATAAATCTGGCAATCAGAGAAATAGAAGATGGTGAATATTTAGAGGTTTTTAATACTTTGATTGAAAAGCGATGGGAATCCGTTATGGAGTCAGATGTCTATAAAAAGAAGAAAAAAGTAGCCGACTATA
Source organism: Mangrovimonas aestuarii (assembly GCF_028767185.1). GTDB lineage: Bacteria > Bacteroidota > Bacteroidia > Flavobacteriales > Flavobacteriaceae > Mangrovimonas_B > Mangrovimonas_B aestuarii. The sequence goes on along the minus strand of NZ_JARACK010000003.1, from coordinate 90,152 downwards.
TGTTATATAGGGGGTGGGAAAGTTCTTTGGTTTACGAAAAGTTAAGTGATCTAGGGTGAAAATCTTTATGCTAATAAAATGGAAAAGAGGCTGTTCTATCATACTAGGCAGCCTCTTTTTTTTTTTGTGTAGTTTCTTATTTTTATTTTTGTCCGTTTTGCATGAACTCTTCAGCTTTTTTGACCATATTCTTGCTTCCGCAGAAAAGAGGTACGCGTTGGTGAAGTTCTGTTGGCTCGATATCCAAAATACGCTGGAAACCATCACTTGCTTTTCCATTGGCTTGTTCTGCCAAAAACGCCATTGGGTTACATTCGTATAATAAGCGTAACTTCCCATTGGAATTTTTAGAGCTTTTTGGATAAATATAAATTCCTCCCTTAATCATATTTCTGTGGAAATCTGAAACCAAAGATCCTATGTATCTAGAAGTGTAAGGACGGTCGCCTTCTTCTTTTTGGCAATATTTAATATAATCTTTTACGCCTTGAGGAAAATGGATATAATTCCCTTCGTTGATTGAGTAAATCTTTCCGTCTTCAGGGAATTGCATATTTGGGTGCGATAGGTAAAATGTTCCTATGGCTGGATTTAATGTGAATCCGTTAACACCTGCGCCTGTTGTATAAACCAGCATGGTTGAGGTTCCGTAGATTACATAGCCAGCTGCAACCTGGTTACTTCCCTTTTGCAAAAAGTCTTCCATGGTTACCGGAGTTCCTACAGGGGTAACCCTGCGGTAGATTGAGAAAATAGTTCCAACCGATACGTTTACGTCAATATTTGAAGAACCATCTAAGGGGTCAATTAAAACAACATATTTATTTTGATTGTTTTCGTCCTGGCTGTTAATGGTAATGTAATTGTCTTCCTCTTCGCTGGCAATACCGCAAACAATGTTTCTATTGGTTAATGTTTGGATAAATTTATCGTTGGCATAAACATCAAGCTTTTGTTGATCTTCACCCTGAACGTTTGTTTCTCCAGCGGCACCAATAATATCAACCAAACCAGCTTTGTTAACTTCGTGATTAACCACTTTTGCAGCTAAACGAATTCCGTTTATAAGTCGTGAAAGTTCTCCTGAAGTATATTTGAATGCAGCTTGGTTTTCAATGATGAATTCTCCAAGGGTTTGATTTTTACGAGACATGAAGTGCTTTGTTTAATTTGCTGCAAATATCGTATTTTTATGTAAAACTATAACGTTTTAGAAATAGTTTGATCGGCTTTTATATTAAAGATTAAACTATATTTGGAAGAATTTATTAGAGATGACTTGTTCAGTACGATTGGCCCAAAAAACAGATATGGCCGATGTGTTACAGCTTATTAAGGAGTTGGCACATTTTGAAAAAGAGCCCGATGCGGTTGAACTCACCGTAACAGACTTAGAACGTGATGGGTTTGGGGAAACCCCTGCGTTTACATGCTTTGTAGCGGAAAATCAAGACCAGATAATTGCTATGGCGTTAGTATATATGCGATATTCTACTTGGAAAGGACCGGCACTTCATTTAGAAGACTTAATTGTAAAAAAAGATTTGCGAGGTGAGGGTATTGGAGGATTACTTTTGGATGAGGTTGTAAAACACGGGCACAAGCTTGGTGTTAAACGTATTTGTTGGGAGGTACTGGACTGGAACGAATCGGCAATAGCATTTTACAAACAGCGCGGAGCTAAAGTGAAGCGTGAATGGGATGTTGTGCAGCTGGATGAACAGGGCATCCGTAATTATATTTCCAATTTATAAGATGTTTGTATTTAAATTTGGAGGAGCCTCCGTAAAAGATGCAGAAGGGGTGCGAAATCTTGCTTCTGTTCTGAAGGAAGTGGGATATAAAAACACATTGGTAGTAGTGTCGGCTATGGGTAAAACCACTAATGATTTGGAATGGGTAATCGACACTTATTTTCAAAGACCAGAACAGCTAGAAAGTGCACTGCAGGAGGTGAAAAAATTCCATAATGCAATTCTTTTGGATCTTTTTAAAGATAAAAAGCATTCCATTTATACTCAGGTTTCATTGTTATTTGATGAATTGACTGGATTTTTTGATAGGAACAAATCTCCAGATTACAATTTCGTTTACGATCAAACAATTTGTTATGGTGAACTGATTTCAACGACGATTGTTAGTGCCTATTTAAATGAAATTGGAATAGTGAGTAAATGGATTGATGTACGTGATTGTATAAAAACAGATAATTATTATCGTCGCGCAAACGTAAAATGGGAGGAAACCCAAGTTAATGTTTTAGCTAATCTCGACCAAAATACTTTGAATGTTACTCAAGGTTTTTTGGGTAGTGACGAAAATAACTTTACAACAACTCTAGGTCGTGAAGGGAGTGATTATACTGCAGCTATATTTGCTTACTGTCTTAATGCTCAAAGTGTTACTATTTGGAAAGATGTACCAGGAGTGCTTAATGCCGATCCGAGATATTTTAATAAAACCCAATTGCTCAACAAAATATCTTATACCGAAGCTATAGAGTTGGCATTTTATGGAGCTTCAGTAATTCACCCTAAAACCTTGCAGCCTATGCAGCGAAAAGAAATTCCTTTACATGTTAAATCGTTTGTCAATCCAAAAGAGCATGGAACTATGGTGAGTAAGGATCCTGAATTAGATCCTCAAGTGCCTTGTTTCATTGTGAAAAAAGGACAAATTCTTATTTCACTGTCGTCATTGGACTTTTCATATATCGTAGAGGAAAATATTAGTGATATATTTAATCTGCTGCATTTGTATAAGATGAAAGTAGATGTTATACAGAATTCTGCCATTAGTTTTTCTGTATGTGTAGACGACAACTATAAAAATCTAGAAAAATTATTACATCATTTAAAGGCTAAGTTTATGGTAGATTGCCGTAAGGAGGTGTCTTTATATACAATCAGGCATTATAATCAAGAAGCAATAGAGCAATTGGAAAAAGACAAAGTGGTATTATTAAAACAATTAACTCAGGAAACTGTACAAATAGTAACAGAATAAACATTTTGTTACATTTGTTATTGCTCCAATTTAAACTTAAAAAACTATGGGATTAGTTACCGCCAAGGAAGTAGCCAAAGCAATCCATGCTGACAAGTATGGGGTTTTAGGTACATTTTCCGGATGGCTACTTATGAAAGCCCTTAAAATATCAACACTAAATAAAATTTATAATCGTAATAAGCATTTAAGTCAGCTTGAGTTTTTAGATGGTATTCTGGATGAATTTCAAATTAAGTTTGAGATTCCTGAAGAGGACCTAAAGCGTTTGCCAAAGGAAGGCCCTTATATTACCGTTTCCAATCATCCACTTGGCGGAATTGATGGTATTCTTTTGTTGAAGCTTATGCTTGAACAGCGAGAGGATTTTAAGATTATAGCGAACTTTCTTTTGCATAGAATTGAGCCTTTAAAACCCTACATCATGCCTGTGAATCCGTTTGAAGATCGCAAAGACATAAAATCGAGTGTAGGTGGTTTTAAAAGTGCCATACAACATTTACGTGAGGGACACCCTCTTGGGATATTTCCAGCTGGTGAAGTATCCACCTACCGTGACGGAAAACTCATGGTTGATAAACCTTGGGAGCCGGCGGCAATAAAACTAATACAAAAGGCAGAAGTGCCTGTTGTACCTATTTATTTCCATGCCAAGAATAGTAGAATGTTCTATCAGTTATCAAAAATAAGTGACACATTCCGCACAGCTAAATTGCCGTCAGAATTATTAACTCAAAAACGACGAGTAATCAAGGTAAGAATTGGTAGGCCAATACCTGTTGCCGACCAACGTGACCATCAAAACTTAGATGATTTTTCGGAATACTTAAGACGCAAAACCTATATGCTTTCTAATTCCTTTGATAGTTCTGGTAAATTGTTGAGTAATTTATCGTCTACTTTAAAGGTGTCTAAACCGCCAAAGCGTATAGTTACTCCAATAGAGCCAGAGGTAATGAATACCGAGGTTGAGTCTTTAAGAGCTAATGACGCCCGTCTGTTAATAAGTAAAAATTATGAGGTGTTTTTAGCAAAACCTGATTCAATACCTAACATCTTGAGGGAGATAGGTCGTTTGCGGGAGATTACCTTCAGAGCAGTGGGAGAAGGTACCAATGAAGCGATAGATCTGGATAAATTTGATACCTACTATCATCATATGTTTCTTTGGGATAATGAACAAAAATGCATAGCTGGTGCCTACCGTATGGGCCTTGGGGCGCAGATTTATAAACAGTTTGGTATCGATGGGTTCTATCTTCAGGACCTATTTAGATTTGAGCCTGAATTATATTCAATGATGAGCCAGTCTATAGAAATGGGACGTGCATTTATTGTTAAGGACTATCAGCAAAAACCTATGCCGTTATTTTTGCTTTGGAAGGGGATTGTTCATACTACATTGCGTTATCCAGAACATAAATACCTTATTGGCGGGGTGAGCATAAGCAACCAATTTTCAAATTTCTCAAAGTCGTTGATGATAGAGTTTATGAAATCACATTATTACGATCCTTATGTAGCGCAATATGTGCGACCTAAAAAGGAGTTTAAGGTGAAGCTTAAGGATGCCGATAAGGATTTTGTATTTGATGAAACAGAAGCAGATTTGATCAAGTTTGATAAAATTATTGATGAAGTAGAACCAGGGAACTTACGATTGCCTGTACTATTGAAAAAATACATTAAGCAAAATGCCAAGCTCGTAGCATTTAATGTAGATCCACTTTTTAATAATGCAGTTGATGGTTTGATGTACATTAAAATTGCCGATTTACCAGAAAGCACCGTGCGTCCAGTAATGGAAGAATTCCAAGCAGAACTTGAACGTAAGTTTTCCGATAACGGGGAAGAGGAGTAGTCTAGTGAACACTAACGAGTCAAATATATTTTAACATAAAAAGCCCTTAAAGTAAGGGCTTTTTTTTATTGGGTATAAGGCTTGATTTAATTAACAATTGATTATTGGAAGGCGCTGTCCTTGGGCTCCCAAAGCTCTATTTTGTTGCCTTCAGGATCGAGAATCCAACCAAATTTTCCATAATCGTACTCTTCTATTTCACCAACGATAGTTACCCCTTCTTTTTTTAGGGTTTCTAAAAGTTCTACAAGGTTCTCAACCCTAAAGTTCATCATAAACTGTTTTTCGCTGGGTTTAAAATATTGAGTGTCTTCTTTAAAAGGCGACCATTGTGTAGAGCAATCATTGCCATCCTTATCCCTCCACCAAAAGGAGCAACCGTAATCGTCTACTGGTAGGCCTAAATGTTTTCCATACCAAGCTTTTATTCTGTCGGGGTTCTCTGTTTTAAAAAAGAACCCACCTAATCCTGTAACACGTTTTTTCATGAGAAGTTTTTTGCTAGTGATTATGCTTTAGATTTTTTTAAGTTGGTTTCATAGATGTTTATCCACTCTTCTACTGTCATTTTTGAGGCTAATTCACCTATTAATTCATAGGGAATCTCTTCAATTTTCTTAAATCGGATACAACTTTTGCCCATATCCAGCTTTCTTGAACAGTGTTTAGGGTATTCATTGGTAAACCATTCCATTAATTTGAGGCTGGCATAAATTCCCATATGATAAACTGCAATAAAATTCTTTTGTGAGGCGATGCTCATAAATGGTAAAGGGAGCTTTGGGTCACAATGATAACCATTGGGGTAGATATTATGAGGAACAATATAGCCAATCATACCATAACTAATGCCTTCCTTATACCCGTCAGGTAAATTGTCGTTAATAACCTGTCTTAACTTTTGCATTGCGTCTTTGCGCTCTCCCGGCAATTGATCTATATAGTTTTCTGGAGAATTGGCTTTATATTGCATAGTTGTTTTCTTTTAAATGATTAAGAGAAATTTATGGTTAAAATATTGTATAGCCAAAGACTATAGATGCACTTTGGTAATTAAAATTTTCAACATCGTGAGAAAGGTCTCTGGGTGTTGTAAAATTAATTTCAGCACTGTATTTATTCTTAAATTGATACCCTAATCCAAACAAAAAGTTATCGCTCATTCGGATTTTTGAATTTTGAATATCTTCTCTATCGGTCCGAACCGAGCTATTAAGTGGAGCATCATAAACATAAAACACATTAAAAAACAATTTGGAATCTGAGTTTAAAAAACTGTAATATCGAATACCTACAGGGAGTTCTATCGATCTATAATCGATATATACATTTGTTGTTTTTGGTCCAATAGAAGTCTCTTGGAATACAAGTTCTTGCTCACTTTCATAATATTGGAAGGCAGGGTCGAATGCTAGTGCCCATTTATTTCGGTTCAGAGGGAGGATATATTCTATTCCCAAACCAATTTTAAAATTAGTTTGGCTTTCAAATTCTGTATTCTTTTCATAAGGGTTTATGCCGAAATCCATTGAGAACCCTGCCTGATATACCCCTCCTTTTATAGAAATATTAAGGTAATCCCTCTTTTCTTTTTTCTTTTCAGTAATGTAATTGGGGTTAACACAGGTGTTATATTGGTTAAAAAACTTTACTAAATCTTTTTTGTTGTAGTCAGTATTTTCAATTTTATAAAGTGTAATGTCATCACACTTTAAGCGGTTCCAAAGTTGTTGTCTAAAATGGTTGTTTTCTGCTATTTTTCTACTTGTATTGATTTGACGACCTTCACTATAGGTTGGATTATATTTTTTATAGACTAATTGCTTGATGTCTGAATCTTTGGTTTTAAAAAAATAGCGGTAAAGATTTTTGTCAGTATAAGAATATAGTGATGCATCTCCTGTTACAAGAACTTTTAGGAAAAGTGTTTCCTCTTTGAACTCAGGTGCTTTTTTAGAGCTAATATTGTTAACGTTAGAACTAGAGCGGTCTATTAGGACTGTGGCTTTAATAAATGAAGAGTGATTATAAACGCCAAACTCTTTTATGGTTTTGATATCCTGTGTTTCTCTGGTGCCCCCCGTTTGTATTTGGTATTCAAAATCAATTGGATTACTCTTCCAGTCGGTGTTTTTTATATAACATTCAGTTCTTTGTCCTGTATTATCAATAAAGTATCCCTTATCGTAAGTTATTTGTGCAAATGAGCTAAAAATGAGTGATAGGAATAATAGTAAAGAACAAAAGTGTTTTCTCATAGTTTGTTGGTGGTATTGGTTATTTAATTGGGGTGCAAAATAGTAAAACCATTTAATTATTTGTTGTCTTTCTAGTAAACAAACAAGCTTGTTTAAAAGGGTTTTAAATTACTTAAAGAGCTGAAGTGATAGCTTAAAAAACTGTAATTTTATATGGAAAATTTATTACAAGATTAAAATTTTGGAATTATGTTGTCAAAAAATATAGAGAAAGCGCTCAATAAGCAAATTCGTATAGAGGCTGAGTCATCACAGATTTATTTGGCCATGGCTTGCTGGGCAGAGATTAAGGGTCTAGAAGGAGTAGCTAATTTCATGTATCGTCAATCGGATGAAGAGCGTGAACACATGCTTAAGTTGGTGAAATATGTGAACGAGAGAGGAGGACATGCCCATGTTTCAGAGTTGAATGCTCCAAACGTAACATTTAAGTCTTTTAAGGAAATGTTTGAAATGCTCTTTGAACATGAACAGTTTGTTTCGGGAAGTATTAACAATCTTGTTCATGAAGCTTTGGAGGAAAAGGATTATTCAACGCACAACTTTTTACAGTGGTATGTTGCAGAGCAGATTGAAGAAGAAGCAATGGCGAGAACCATCCTTGATAAAATTAACATGATAGGTGATGACAAAGGAGGGTTGTATCTTTTCGATCGTGACATACAACAGCTTACAGTAAATAGCTCGGCAGGTAATGGAATGTAATGTGTTAAAATTTGCTATTTTTTATTTAGAATAAATACAAATAATTATTTTTGCCCGAATTTTTAACCGAATTACTTTGGGCAAGAAGAAGGATAAAGAGAAGAAAGAGAAAAAGCTAAAGGAAAAAGCTATCAAGCAAATACAAGACACTGGTGGGCCAATTAAATGCAAAACCAAGTGTTGTAAAAAATATAAAAAGTCTGAAGCCAAGCGTTGTAAAAAATGTCCTTGCTTCGATTTGTTAAAAAAGGTAGCCTAAACCCAATTGCTTTTGGATTTAGGCTGTTTTTAATTATTTGGTAATCATAAGTAATTCGTTGCAAACTACTTCCGTATAATAACGTTTTTCACCATTTTTTGTTTCGTAAGTTCTGCTGGTCAACTTTCCTTCAACAGCAACTTCCTTTCCTTTACTCAGATATTTTTCAACAATAGATGCGGTTTTTCCCCAAGCAACAATATTGTGCCATTGGGTGTCGGTTATTTTTTCTCCATTGGCATCCTTGTAGCTTTCATTTGTAGCTAAAGAAAACTTTGCCAATAACTTACCACTTTCTAAATTCACAATTTCAGGGTCTTTTCCTAAATGTCCAATCAACTGTACTTTGTTTTTAAGTGTATTCATGATTTTTAATTTTATGATCTGATTAACAGATCGGTTTAACAGTTAAAACTATTGAGCTTAAAACTCAACAGGGCAAAGTTTTGTAATCGAATGATGTATAGTCGGTTATTAACTGTTTACATGCGATTTTATGTGTTTGTAATCGATTGTAACCGTTTGTAATCGGTTGTAAATGAAAGGAGCTAACAGAGTCTAGGAGCTTTGTAAGGAGTTTCCTTTTGTCGACAACGCCTAGCATATTACGACAAAGCAACGAAAGAAGCTTTTCTCCTGATTATTCGGGTTGTGGTAGTAGGTTTGTTAGTTGTTTTTTGCTTGATAAACAGTTAGTTGTATGTCTGGTGTTACTGGTGTTTTAACAAAATATTTGTCGTTTTATCGATTAAAATATTGCCTTGGTTTAAAATGAGTTAAGTTTGATGTCCCTATTGTTAAAACCTATAGCACAAATACTGACCTAGACTGCATTAAGCAAATCATTTCCGTGGATTCGTCCAGTTATGGTCAATTGAATGTAGATTAAGACCCTGAATCGATTCTTTTTCAAATGGCTTTATCCTTCAAGAGAGTTGTTTGAGTCAAAAATGTTCTGAAAATTGCCGTGAGAATGTTTTATAAAAGAGCTTTCTAATAGCCTTTTATTAGTTGCTGATGGGGAAATTCTACTCAGAATATTCCTTGTTTGAAGAAATTAACTTAACAACCCGGTTTGTTAAGAGTGATTGATTTTTGTGTTTTATTTTTTAATTCAGATTGTAAATGTTATGATTATTAACCTAAAAAACGAAAAATGGAAACGTTACATTTTACCTCAATGGAGGGATAATGAAGTTTATGATATTTCTTCTCATGGTAGAGTAATTAGCTATAAGTATAAAGAAGAAGGTGAGCTAATTAGCCTTTCAAACATTGGGGGGTATAAGGCCTTTACGGCTATCAAGAAAAATAAGAAGAACCATTTGGTATATGTACACAGGGCTGTCGCTTCACTTTTTCTTGAAAATGAAGAGGGTAAAAAATTTGTTATTCATAAAGATTTTGATAAGTCTAATAATGGAGTGGATAACTTGGCTTGGGCCAACCAAAAGGAATTAACGGCTCACAATAGTTCCAATCCCTTAGTAGTTGAAGCAAAAGCTAAGCGAAAGGTAAAAAGACCATATACCAAGCTTTCCGAAGGAAAAGTGAAATTAATTAAGAGAAAAATATTCGATCCCAATAGAAAGACCAGATTGAGGTTAATCGCTAAGCAGTTTGGTATTTCAGAAATGCAGCTTTACAGAATTAAATCAGGTGAAAACTGGAGCAGTGTGACCGATTTTTAAGTTTTGTATCATGAAAAGGCATTGTTTAGAGTGTGGTTCTGAGGTTATTGGTCGAATCGATAAAAAATTTTGTAATGATTACTGTAGAAATACCCATAATAATCGCGTTAATAAAGACGATAAGAATTTCATTAGAAATATAAATAATAGGTTGCGAAAAAATTGGAGAATTTTAGAGAGTCTTAATCCAAAAGAAAAGACAAAAACAACTAAAACCAAGTTAGAAGAGAGAGGTTTCGATTTTAAATTTTTCACTAACATTTACACTACCAAAGCAGGCAATGTTTACTATTTCGTCTACGACCAAGGTTATTTGCCGTTGGATCATGACTTCTTCGCATTAGTAAAACGGACTAATTGATTTTGTAAAAAAACTAAATTTATAAGATTATGAAGTTTAACAAATTAACAATTCTTGTTGTTTTAAGCTTTTTTTGCAGCATGAATTACGTATTTGCTCAGGAAGAAATGGAAGAGAAAGAGGTAGAAACGGAGGAAGAAATGAACAGGCATCAAATTGGTGTTATGATCGGTCATGTTCACATAAGCAATGGAGTAAAGCCAGATGGGAAAAAGTGGGACGCCCTACCTATGTTCAGTATAAACTACAATTATAGGGTTACTGAAAGTTGGAGTTTGGGGTTACATACCGATTTTGTCAACGAAACCTTTGAGGTTGAAGAACATTTGGGTTCTGGAGAAGAAAAAATATTGGAACGTGAAAGACCAATAGCGCCTGCGATAATGGTTGGTTATAAGCCAAGAGAGCATTTTACCTATATGTTGGGAGCAGGAGGAGAATTTGCCAAAGAAGAAGATCTTTTTCTATTGCGTGCGGAAGTAGAATATAGTTTGGAACTCCCAAATGAGTTTGAGTTTGCTGCTTCAATTGGCTATGATTTTCGATTTAATGCCTATGACTCATTGGCAATTGCTTTAGGTGTTTTAAAATCCTTTTAGAATTACTTGCTCCACTGTTCTCCCTTAAGCTTCATAGCTGCTTTAAGAATGTCTTTCTGACTAATTAATCCAATTAGTTTTCCATTCTCAACTATCGGAAATCGTCGTCTTCTGGCTTCCAAAAACTGTTTTGCGGCATCAAAAATGTTCATATTGCCATCAATAGTCTGCACCTCTTTAATCATATGTTTTTCAATAGGACTGTGTCCCATAGGCATATTGTAATATCGACTTTCAGAAATCTGTTTAATACAGTCGCCTTCAGAAATAATACCTACAAGTTCGTTTTTGTCGTTTACTACTGGTCCACCAGAAATTCTTTTGTGTATTAGAATCTCTATTACCTCTTCAATGGATTGATTGGGGGAAAACGTAGTAAGTGTTGTACTCATATAGTCCTTTACTTTAAAGGGAGTATCATCAATGTGTTTTTCTTTTGGATTTCTGGGGCCTTGAAAGCTCTTAATTCCCATGGTAATTCGGTTTTTAGGTGGTCCTACTAAAGTTACAGATTTTTATTGGTTTAACCTAAAAATAGTTTTCCCGCAATAATTTGCTATTTTTATACTAACCAACCTTTTAACAACCCTAGCTTATGCTCAGAAAAGCCGTAGCTTTTATCTTAATTGCTCTTGCAGTTTATGCTAGCTTTTACTTTTTAATGCCTCAATATGCTGTTTCGAAATCTCAAACGGAAGAGACTTTTTCTACCCAAAGAGCACTGGCAATTCTTAAACCTATTTCAGAAAAACCACACTTTGTAGGGAGTCGAAACCATGAATATGTCAGAAGCTATATAGTTGATGAGTTGACCAAATTAGGTTTGGAAGTGCAAGTTCAGGAAGGGTTTTCCATGAGTAAAGATGGTAATTTGTCGAAACCAAAAAATGTTATCACTCGCATACCCGGTAGGGATGATACCGAAAAAGGCTTGTTGCTAATGTCCCACTACGATAGTAATCCGCATTCTTCGTTGGGTGCTAGTGATGCAGGTTCGGGAGTTGTAACTATTTTAGAAGGGATCAGGGCTTATTTAAGTGAAGGTCGAACACCGAAAAACGATATTGTTATTCTTTTTACTGATAGTGAAGAGCTGGGTTTAAATGGAGCAGATATTTTTGTAAATAAGCATCCTTGGGCAAAAAATGTTGGTTTGGTGCTGAATTTTGAGGCTCGAGGCAGCGGTGGTCCGAGTTATATGTTAATTGAAACCAATCAAGGGAATGAAAAGTTAATGCAAGCCTTTGTAGAGGCTAATCCAGATTTCCCTGTGGCAAATTCATTAGCATATAGTATTTATAAAATGCTTCCGAACGATACCGACTTGACTGTTTTTAGAACAGATGGGGACATAGATGGGTTTAATTTCGCGTTTATAGATGACCATTATGATTATCATACGGTTCTGGATAATTATACAAGGCTAGACAGGAACTCGTTGGAGCATCAAGGCTCTTATTTAATGCCGTTATTGCATTATTTTTCCGAGGCAGACTTGACAATGCTGAAATCCCAATCGGATGATGTTTATTTTAATGTTCCACTATGGGGAATGGTGACATATCCTTTTTCTTGGGTTGTACCATTGTTATTATTGGCATATATCGTCTTTGTTTTTTTGGTGTTTTATGGAATTCATCATCGTCGTTTTACAGGAGCTGAAATCCTTCAAGGCGCTAAGGGCTTTTTTATGTCGTTTTTATTGTCAGGTCTAATAGGGTTTGTTTTTTGGGGAACTTTGACGTTTGTTTATCCAAGCTATGGCGAGATCCTCCAAGGGTTTACCTATAATGGCCATAGTTATATTGCTGCCATAATTTGTTTGAGTTTATCCATTTGTTTTTATTCCTATCACAAAGTTTTTAGACCCAGAAATACTGTTGGGTTATTAGTTGTGCCGTTGTTCTTTTGGTTGCTTTTAAGCACTTTAGTAGCATTTACTTTAAAAGGAGCTAGTTTTTTTATTGTTCCGGTATTTTTCAGTTTAGTGACATTGTTTGTTTTGATTCGTCAAAAGGAGCCTAACATCTTTTTAGTGGTTTTATTAAATGTGCCTTTAATTTTTATCATGGCACCATTTGTGAAAATGTTTCCCGTAGGTCTCGGATTAAAAGCCTTGTTGCTATCAGCGGTTTTTACGGTTCTTATTTTTGGACTGATGATAGCTGTTTTTGGTTTCTACATCCGAAAGAACTTGTTAGGACATTTCTTTATGGGACTTTGTTTTTTATACTTAATAATAGCACAGGTCAATTCAGGGTTTAATGAGGAGCAACCTAAACCGAATAGTCTGGTTTATCTGTTGAATGCTGATAACAACTCAGCACTTTGGGCATCTTATGATGGGCAGTTAGATTCTTGGACCAAAGCTAAATTAGGCGATAGTCCGGAAGAAGCAGGGGAGCTGTCATCAATTGCATTTGGAAGTAAGTATGGAACAGGATTTACCCATACCAATCCTGCAGAGATAAAGCCAATAGCAGAGCCAACCATTTTGATAGAAAAAGATACTCTAATAAAGGGGAATAGACGTTTAAGTATATTGTTGGTTCCAAATAGGCCTGTGAACAGAATAGAGCTATTATCGGGATTAAAACAACGAGTTTATGATATTGAAGCGAATGGCGTAAAGAGGGAATTGGGAGAAGGTAATGGGAGGTTATTTGAAAGCAATGAAAGAATATTGAGTTATTTTGTTTCTGATGGAGACACGCTTAAGTTGAATGTTACCGTACCAAATAAACAACAAACAAAGTTCTTGTTTTATGAAGCTTCTTTTGATTTGTTGAGTAATCCAATGTTTTCGGTTTCTAAACGAGAGCCATCAATGATTCCAAAGCCTTTTGTTCTTAATGATGCAGTAATTGTGAAAAAAGGAATTACAATAGAATAAAAAAGGCAGCTTAAACGCTGCCTTTCATTTTAATACTAATTCAAATAAGGTTTTTCTACCAGATTTTTACGCGATCTTCTGGTGCAAGATACATTTCGTCTTCTTCAGTAATATCAAATGCATTATAAAACGCATCGATGTTTCTTAAAGGTTGCATCGCTCTAAAAACTCCTGGAGAGTGTGGGTCTGTTTTTATTTGGTTTTTAAGAGCTTCGTCTGTGCTCAATGTTCTCCAAACTGTAGCCCAACTCATAAAGAAACGCTGTTCTGGTGTAAATCCGTCGATGTTTTCTGGTCTTCCATTATCTTTAAAGTCCATTTGAAGAGCATCATAAGCAGCATTTAAACCGCCAAGATCACCGATATTTTCACCAAGAGTAAATTTCCCGTTTACGTGAACTTCTGGTAAGGCTTCCAAATCGTCAAATTGAGAGGCCAATTTAGCGCCCAATTCCTCAAATTGTTTTAAATCCTCATCTGTCCACCAATTATTAAGATTTCCATCTTTGTCAAAACGAGCGCCAGAATCATCAAAGCTATGAGAGATTTCATGCCCAATAACAGCTCCAATACCGCCGTAATTTACAGCGTCATCTGCTTGGTAATTGTAGAAAGGAGGTTGTAAAATTGCCGCAGGGAATACAATTTCGTTAAATACAGGATTAAAGTAAGCATTTACTACTTGTGGTGCCATTCCCCACTCTGTTTTGTCTACAGGGTTTCCAAGTTTGGCCATATCCTCTTTAAAGTTCCACTCGCTAGCGTTCACCATGTTTTGAAGATATGTTCCGCCTTCAGCTGGACTTTTTATTTCTAACTCTGAATAATCCTTCCATTTGTCCGGATATGCAATTTTTATTTGAGTAGCTTGAAGTTTTTCAATTGCCTTTTTCTTGGTTTCAGGACTCATCCATTCTAGTTGACTTATACGGTTTTCGAAAGCTGAGATTACATTGCGAATCATTCTTTCAGCTTTTGCTTTTGCTTCTGGAGGGAATTTTTCATCCACATAAAGTTTTCCTAAAGCTTCACCAATGGTCCAGTTAAGGGTTTGAAGCGCTCTTTCGTCTCTCGGGCGTTGTTCTTTAGTACCGCGTAATTCTTTGCTGTAAAATTCCCAGTTTGCACGCTCAAGTTCGTCGCTTAGCATTCCTGCAGAAGTGTTTAAAGCTGTCCAACGTAGATATGCTTTCCAGTCAGATGGGTTGTTTTCAGCTAGAATACCTTGTAATGCTTTCATATAGTTAAGGTCGGAAACAATTACAGTGTCGATATCCTTGGCACCAATACCATTAAAGTACTCTTTCCAGTTGATAGCAGGAACCATGCTTTCTAGCTCTCCGATAGATTTAGGATTGTATCGTTTACGAGCATCTCTACGCTCTACTTTGTCCATTCTAGGCTCAGCCATTTTGGTTTCGAAGGCTAAAATTTGTTCCGCTTGACTTATTGCATCAGCTTCAGAGTCGCCTAAGAACTGAAGCATTCTCGCAACATGGTTGACATACTTTTCACGGACTTTTTTAGAATCTTCATCATCCTTTACATAATAGTCCCTGTCAGGAAGTCCCAAAGAACCTGTTCCTATGTATCCTGCGTTAATGTTACTGTTTTTAAGGTCGGCACCTACGCCAAACCCGAAAAATCCAGCGCCTCCTTTTGGTTCCATTTCAATTAAGAAGGCTTCAAGATCTTTTATATTGTTTATGCTGTTAATTTTTTCAAGATAAGGTAAAAGAGGTTTTATACCTTGCTCGTTTCTCGAAGAAGTATCCATAATGGTTTCGAAAAGGAAAACGGCTTTTTCTTGATCAGAGCCGGCCATAACCTTGATGTGGTTTAGGTCCTTGTCTTCAGACATTGCTGCTTGAAGAATAGAAAGAGCATCTTCATCGGTTTTTTGACGCAGCTCATCAAAGCTTCCCCAGCGTGATCTATCACTAGGAATGGTAGCTGTTTTCATCCAACTTCCATTTACATAATTATAAAAGTTGTCTTTAGGATTTACTAATGTATCCATGTTTTCAAGAACAAGACCGGGAGCGGGTTTTACTTCTGCAATCTCTTCTTTTTTTACGTCCTTTTTACATGCTGCCAAGCTTAAAAGGGCTATGGAGCCTAAAACGACGTGCTTTTTAAAATCGGTTTTCATGAGTTATTTTGTTTTAATCACACAAATTAATATTTATTCGATGCTCGAGTTGGGAATATGTTACATCTTAACAAAAAATTAATAAAAAAGCGCTTCGAGTTTGATTTTCAAAGCACTTAATCTTTCATTGTGAATTATTCACTAATCAGATAAAATTTGTTTTAGCAAAATAGTGTCTTTTTCTTTTTTGAGTGAAACGACATCTTCAACCAATTTGTTTGGAATAGTCATAGATAAGGTATAGTGGGTTATTTTCCATGTATCATTTCCTAGAGTTAGTACTCCGGAGCCTCTGCAAATACCCATTTGTGTGTTTAACAGCTCGTCAAACCAAACAATTTTTTTGTCTTTACTTATAAAAATATGACGATCAATAGTAGTAAAGCTCCAAGCCTTTCCTTTATCAAAATACGGTTTAGAATAAGTTTTGAATTCCTCTTTTGTCCAATGTTCAGCTGCATCAGTTCCAATAAAAATGGCGTTTTGGTCCATTAGCGAAAAATAAGATTCAAAACTCGCATTTGCAGCAGCCTTATGCCAATTGTCCAAAAGTGTGTTGGTTAGTTCTTTGATGATGTTATCGGAAACCGACTCATCATAAGCAGTTGAAGAGGATTTGCACCCTTGAAAAAAAGTAGTAAAACAAATAAAAATAACTGTTAAAACCGTTTTATTGTGGTTTTTGAATGTTTTGAGATTCTTTTTCAAACTTTTTATTGATTTGTAGGTTTAGATTAGAAAATGCAACTAGCACTTCCTTAATGTTGTTTATGCGTTCTATTTTGGTACTGTTATGTTGATTAATGCTGCTCTCGAGTTTAAGTATCATATTTTCTAGAGCGGTAAGTCTTGCTCGTACTGCTGGAGTATCCCCTTGTTTTGGTAATCCAGATTTTAGTCCCTCAATTAGAGTTTTGATGGCATCTGAATTATCGTAAAAAAAAGAAACATCGCCGGTTTTAAGTTGGTCGATATTGGTTTTGAGTTCAAAATATCTGTCCCATCCTTTCAAAGTTATTAGGGTAGGTGCATCTAATATATACTCATTGTAGCTTATGCTATCAATATCCTTAGCTGTAATCGATACGGTTACGATATTTTGTTCGATATCTATTTGGCTTTGATTAGTTTCATCTTTACAGGAAAACAATAAAACGGTAGAGAAGAGTCCAAGAAAAAGAAATCGTTTCATATTGATTTTTAGTTTGGTTACAAATATATCCCTTTAGCGGAATTTCCTATTATCAATTGCCTTAGGTTTTTTGTGTTAAATGGTTATTTCATCAATAAATCTTGTTATTTTTGACAACTTTAAAATTTGATGTAAATGGCACCCAAGATTTTAATTATAGGAGCATGTGGGCAAATAGGCTCAGAGCTAACCCAGAAGCTAAGAGGGATTCACGGAACTGATAATGTTGTAGCAGCAGATATTAATTATGGTAATTTGGATGTTGTAAATTCAGGACCATTTGAAATAGTAGATGCTCAGGATTATACAGCTGTGAAAGTTTGTGTGGAAAAACACGGTATTAATACTGTTTACCTTATGGCTGCTATGTTGAGTGCCACAGGAGAAAAATATCCTATGAAAGCTTGGGATTTGAACATGAGCTCATTATTCCACGTGTTAAATCTTGCTAAGGCTAAGGTTATCGATAAGGTTTTCTGGCCATCAAGTATTGCTGTTTTTGGGCCAACTACTCCAAAACAAAATACACCACAACGTACAGTTATGGAACCCACTACAGTATATGGAATTACCAAGCAAGTTGGTGAGCGCTGGTGTGAATACTATTATAACAACTATGGCGTAGATGTTAGAAGTATTCGTTACCCAGGAATCATTAGCTGGAAAACACAACCAGGTGGAGGAACAACAGATTACGCTATCGATATTTACCACAAAGCACTGACTGATGGACATTATGAGTGTTTCCTTGATAAAGGTACGGCTTTGCCTATGATGTTTATGGACGATGCCATTGAGGCTACCATCAAATTGATGACGGCAGTTGAAGTAGATGTAAAAGTACGTTCGTCATATAACTTAGCGGCTATAAGTTTCACTCCAGAAGAAGTAGAAGAGTCCATTAAAAAACATATGGAAGATTTTAATATAAGTTTTAAGCCTGATTTTCGTCAGAAAATTGCTGAAAGTTGGCCTCAGAGTATAGATGATACTTGTGCTCGTGAAGATTGGGGGTGGAAGCATACTTACGATTTAGATGGAATAACCAAGGAAATGTTGACTCAGTTGCAAAAGCTGTATGACGATGTTTCATCATAATTTGTAGACTTTTTCTAATGCCTTAAAATCACTTTAATGGAAAACTTCTGGTTTAATGTACAGTATGGTATTAACCATGTGTTAGATGTCAATGCCTACGACCATGTATTATTTTTAATTGCATTAACGGTACCTTATTTATTTCGAAACTGGAAGCGTGTTTTGTTCTTAGTGACTTTGTTTACAATTGGGCATACTGTTTCCCTTATTTTGGCGGCTTACGACATCGTAAGGGTAAATGGTCAGTTGGTGGAGTTTTTAATCCCTGTTACCATATTTGTTGTGGCGCTGTTCAATGTGTTTACTGCAGGGAAAAATTCTCAAAATGAGAAAGTTGGTGTGCTATTTTTCTCAACTCTTTTCTTTGGTTTGGTTCATGGATTGGGTTTTGCTAGGGAATTTAAAATATTGGTAGGGAAATCCGAGAATAAATTTCTTACACTTGCCGAGTTTGCATTAGGAATTGAACTTGCACAGGTAATCATCGTTTTTGTTGTACTCTTTTTAGGATTTTTAATGCAAACTGTTTTTAGGTTTTCAAAACGCGATTGGGTTATGGTTATATCTGCTGTTGTTGTGGGGTTGGTAATCCCTATGATTCTTCACAGCGATTTTTTAGCTTAATTTCAGCGTTATAGTCTAAATTTTTCATAAACTTTAAGAGCTTGGTTGTAATTAAAATACTAACCAAGTATCTTCGTTGTACTATTTAAATGCCTATGACTGAACATAAACAGCTTAAATACGATAGGGCGTATTTGAGGATTGCCCGAGAATGGGGAAAGTTATCATATTGTGAACGAAAGCAGGTAGGGGCAATTATTGTTAAGGACAGAATGATTATTTCTGATGGTTATAATGGTACTCCTACAGGGTTTGAAAATTACTGTGAAGATGATGAAGGTTATACAAAATGGTATGTGCTTCATGCCGAAGCGAATGCTATTTTGAAAGTCGCTGCATCGACCCAATCCTGTGTTGGTGCAACATTATACATTACCCTCTCTCCTTGTAAAGAGTGTAGTAAATTAATTCATCAAGCCGGTATTGTTAGAGTAGTTTACAGTCAGCCTTATAAAGACGATTCTGGTCTTCAATTTTTGAAAAAGGCAGGAATTGAATTAACTTTAATAGAAGATCTCAAAAACTGATGCGTATCCAAAAAAAATACTTGCCTTTAATAGTGGGAGCTGCTATTGCAGCTGGTATTTTTATTGGTGGTAAGCTTAATTTTCAAGATGCTCCCGATAGACTTTTTACAACTAATAGCAAGAAAGATAAACTTAATAGACTTATAGATTACATTGAATTCGAATATGTAGACGATGTAAATACTGATAGTATTGTTGACGTAACTGTTAACGGCATATTGGATAATCTTGATCCCCATTCAGTATATATTCCCAAAGAGGATATGCAACGAGTTGCTGAAAATATGAAGGGAGATTTTGTTGGAATTGGGGTTAGTTTTTACACCTACAGAGATACTATTACTGTAATTAGGCCTATTAAGGACGGGCCAAGTGATAAGGCAGGCATAAAGGGTGGTGATCGAATAATTATGGCAGATGGGGATACCATTTATGGAAAAGATCTTACCAATAAGGAGATAGTTGATGCTTTAAAGGGGCCAATTGATTCTAAAGTTAATTTAAAAGTATTCCGAAAAGGAGAGGCTAAACTTTTGGATTTTACAATAAAGAGAGATCACGTTCCGATAAAGAGTGTAGATGCGGCCTATATGATTAATGATACTTTGGGTTATATCAAGATTAATAGGTTTGCAGAATCTACCTTTAAGGAATTTAAAAAGGCCCTAAAAAAACTGAAAAAGGAAAAAATGAAAGCCCTTGTAATGGATTTAAGGGATAATCCTGGAGGTTTTTTAGGAGTTGCTGAGC
Source organism: Mangrovimonas aestuarii (assembly GCF_028767185.1). Classification (GTDB taxonomy): domain Bacteria; phylum Bacteroidota; class Bacteroidia; order Flavobacteriales; family Flavobacteriaceae; genus Mangrovimonas_B; species Mangrovimonas_B aestuarii. Next base: position 70,176 of record NZ_JARACK010000003.1, on the reverse strand, counting down.
AAATAGTCGATGAATTTTTAGAAGACGATAAATTAATCTTATTTACTAAGAACAAGAGAGGTCAGGTAGAGAAGACGTTTGCTACAAAAAAGGGAGATTTCGAAAATGGACAGGTGTACGTTTTAATAAACGAAAATTCGGCATCTGCCAGTGAAGTGATTGCCGGTGCGCTTCAGGATAATGATAAGGGTGTTATTGTAGGGCGCAGGTCTTATGGAAAAGGATTGGTGCAACGTGAAATGGATCTTGGGGACGGAAGTGCAGTACGCTTAACTGTATCTCGTTATTATACGCCTACAGGGCGTTCAATTCAGCGTTACTACGAAAATGGCCATAACAAAGATTATTTTGATGATTTACAGGAAAGGCTGGATAGTGGCGAATTGATTGATCCGGATAACATTCAAGTAGCAGATTCGCTCAAGTTTACTACTCCTAAAGGGAAGGTGGTTTATGGAGGTGGAGGTATTATTCCAGATGTATTTGTGCCATTAGATACCAGTATGCAAAATGAAACCCTTAGTTTTTTACAGCGTCGTGGATTTATGAGTTATTTTGTGTTTGAGCAGCTTGAAAAAGATCGTGAAGCTTATGCCAGTTATACTCGAAGTAACTTTATTGATAATTTCAAGGTTACTGATGATATGGTTGTTACCTTTCAGGATTATTTAAATCGTCGTATGGAAGTCAATCTTACTTTTGTAGCATACAACGATGCTGTAAAACAATATATAAAGGCTACTTTAGCCGATCAACTTTTTGGTGATGGTGCTTTTGAAGAGGTTTTAAACCAAAGTGATAGTATGGTTGATGAGGTTTTACAGTTAAATAAATTCTAGAAAGGGGAGATTCGATTCAAAATAATCCCGTTTTAGCCTGCTCACTTCTTATATAACTATGACTTTGCTTTATCGTGAACTTTGGTGTGTTTACCATTGTTCCAGAGCGTAAGGATATCGGTTGCTACCTGAGCACCACTCCCAGCTGCGATTGCAAATTGGCTTCGCCATCCGGCAAGAGTTCCTGCAACATACAATCCTTCAGTAACCAAATGGTCTCGGTTCTTTAACCATATTCTTTCTTTTTCGATATTGTCTTTTGGGTGAGGTTCAATATAGGGTTCTAAGCCTTTAATTGAGATTAGATTAGTATAGCCTACAGCAACAACAACAATTTTGCTTTCATATGAATTTTTATTGGTGATAACTTTATGTCCACCATTAAAAGGTTCAATAGCTTTGACTTTTTCATTATCTAGTTGATCAATATGCGGATAAAGTTGAGATAATTGTTTTTTGCCTTCCGATAAGATTGTTGCTCCTAAAGTTCCAGGAGCAATACCGAGTGCATTGTTAAGTAAAGCACTTTGCAAGTGAGAACTTTTTTGGTTTGTAAAAATGCCTGTTTTTTTGTTTTCGGTATAGGGGCGACCCTCAGCTGAGCCTAAAACCAAAGCGCAAGATAGGCCTGCCGCTCCACCTCCAATTATCAATGCATCGAACATAAGTTACTTTTTTTTGTGGTGGCTTTCAATTTTTTTAGAAATGCGAAGTATCTGAAGTAAAATAATGGCGCAAAGAGCAGCTATAATCGTTATTAGGGCTACTATGCTGTCGCCTTCCAATAGTGCGTTGAAATCCAGTTTTGTTGCATTGAAAATAATAAGTCCAATAGCAATAGCGGTAAGTATGTGTGTAAATATCTTCATCTTTAAACAAATAATGCCTTTATGTTGTGGGCAAATAGTTTAACTGCAATAGCTAATAAGATTACGCCAAATATCTTACGGATAATATTTATCCCGTTTGGCCCAATAAGACGTTCAATTTTTGCGGATGTTTTTAAAACAATATAGATGATAACAACGTTAAATATAACAGCTACTATAATGTTTTCTATTTGATATTCTGCTCGTAATGATAATAAAGTGGTTAAGCTTCCAGGTCCTGCGATTAGTGGAAATGCCAGAGGGAACACGCTGGCAGTAATAGCCGAGCTTTCATCTTCTTTGTACAAGGTGATCCCTAAAATCATTTCTAATGCAATAAAGAACAAGATAAATGAGCCTGCTACGGCAAAACTGTTAACGCCAATTCCAATAAGAGAGAGAATATTTTGACCCAAAAACAAGAAAATAATCATGATAACACCTGCTATTATAGAGGCTTTCTCACTTTGAATGTGTCCTGCTTTTTTTCTGAGGTCAATAACAATAGGTATATTGCCAATAATGTCTATTACTGCAAATAAAACCATAAATGCGGTAAAAATTTCTTTAATGCTAAAATGCATACGGTAACTTTTTAGTAATTGGCTGACAAAGGTCGTTAAATATTTTATTGAATTGTTAAAAATAATAAACTTTCCTTATGATGTCTTAATGTGTATCAGTTTTTAGAGTAATAGGACTATCTTTGCGGCATGTTTCAATTAGGTAAGACAATAGTATCGGAAGACATTTTAAGCAAAGACTTTGTTTGTAATTTGTCTGCATGTAAAGGGGCTTGTTGTGTTGAAGGGGATGCTGGAGCGCCTCTAGATGATGTGGAAGTAAAAATATTGAAGGAGGTTTATCCTAAGGTAAGACCTTTTTTAAGAAAAGAAGGGATTGCTGCTATTGAGGAGCAAGGAACTCATATTGAAACAAAAGATGGTGATTTAGAAACTCCACTTGTCGATGGAGCAGAATGTGCATATGTTATTTTTGATGAAAAAGGAACAGCGCTTTGTGCAATAGAGCAAGCATATAATGAAGGGTTGATTGATTGGAAAAAACCAGTATCATGTCATCTCTATCCCGTTAGGGTCAATGATTACAGTGAGTTTTCAGCTGTAAATTATAACAAGTGGAATATTTGTGATGATGCCTGTTCTTTGGGTAAAGAGCTTCAGGTACCTATTTATAAATTCGTAAAGGAGGCTTTAATCCGAAAATTTGGAGAGGATTGGTATAGTGAGCTTGAAAAAGTGGCAGCGAACTACAAATAGCTTTTATGCAGTCCTTAAAGCCGATGCGTTTATAGGTATATTGATTACTACCTTTGTTCCTGCAGGGGAATTATCAATGTTGTAAAGATCTTCAATTTTTAAGTGATACATGTTAGAGTAGCGTTTAGAGAAATTGGTCAGTCGTTCTTGAGTAATAGCAATTCCTACTGATTTTCTGTTTAAGGTTTTTTGCTTTTGAATGCTTTCAGAGGCTTTTCGCCCTACACCGTTATCTATTATGGTTATAGTGACAAATTCAGGTTTTAATTTTTCTACTCTCAAACTGATTTTTTTGATTCCTTTTTTTGATGATAAGCCATGCCATAGTGCATTTTCCAAAAATGGCTGTAATATCATTGATGGTACTCGTATGGATGAAGGATTTACTTCAGGAGAAATATGTACTTGGTATTTTATTTCATTGGAGAAGCGAATGTTTTCAATGTTCATGTATAATGCCATGGTGTCCAGTTCGTCTTCTAGTGATATGTCTTTCTCTTTTGATGATAAAAGTATTTTCCTGATCAATTTTGAAAACTTGTTTAGGTAGTAAACAGCATTTTCCCTTTCGTTGTTAATAATGTAAAGTTTAATTGAATTAAGGGAGTTAAATATGAAATGGGGATTCATTTGATTTCTCAACATGTCTTGTTCAAGCCTCAATATTTTTTTGTCACTATGTAGTTGTCTTTGTCGGTAAAGAATAAGGAGAACACAGGCGGCAAGAATTAGTCCGCAAATTCCAAGAATTAAGGTTTTTTTATTTTGTTCTAACTTTAGTTTTACAATTTCGTTTTCACTGGCCAAGGCTTTTATTTGATTGTTTTTTTTCTGACTCTCATGCTTTACGATTAGGTCGGTAAGGTACTGTTGGTCTCTTTCATTTGTGATAGTGTTCTCAAGATCGATATGTTTTTTGTAAAAGGAAAGTGCTTTTTGAGAATTGTGGTTAAGTTCGTACAGTTCTGATAATCTAAGGTAACACTTGCTTAAGAGGTCCTTTTTTCCTAATCTTTCAGCAATTTTCAACCCTTGCATTAGGTTAGATTTGGCTAAGCTGTATTTGTTGATTTTTGTGTAGGCTTGGCCTAGGTTAATGTAAGTTTTTGTTGTTAAATGTTCGTTGTTAAGTTCAATTGACATTCTTTGGGCTATAATAATGTACTCCAAAGCTTTTTCGGGCTCTTCCATTAGGATGTGGATTCTTCCAAGGCTATTGTATAATATGGATTTGCCATTCTCGCAATCTATTTCATTGTTAAAGCTCAAAGAAGTTTTGTAGTTTTTAAGAGCTTCGTTGTAAAGGCCTTTCTCTTCTAAATATATACCTATGTTATGGTAACAAGTTGCAAGAAAATTTTTGTCATTAAGTTCACGGGCAGTTACAAGAGCTTCTTTGAACAATTCCAAGGCTAAATCAAATTGTTTTAGTTTTATATAAAGTGTTCCGAGGTTATTTTGGCAGGTTGCTATTAAATGTTTTAGGTGCTCAGGTTGTTTTTGAACGGATTCTGCAATATCCAAAGCTTGTTTTAAGTAATCGATGGAGTTTTGAATAAGGTCCAATTTGTGGTAGCATACCCCTAGGTTCATCAATATGTTGGCGCGGAGTTGTTTGTTGTTTGTATGTTTGGATCTTATATTGGCTTGTAAAAAAAAGTCTATAGCCTTTTTGTAGTTGCCGTTATTTTTGTAATGGTTTCCTAATTGTTCAAGTGCGTAAGCTTCCCCTTCTGCAAATCCTTTCTTCTTGCTATGCTCGGCAAGATATTTCATTTTAACAGTGTCTTCAGCGTGTCTTTCAAATATTGAGTCCAGATTTGAGAAAAGGTTCTTTTTTCCCTCCCAGATGATTCGTTTTGATAGGCTTTTAAATTCAATGTCTTTAAAGTTCTCTTGTGAATATGTGTTATATGTTGAAAAGAAAATCAAGGACAAGCAGGTCCAGAAATTAAATGTAGAGACAGAAAACTTAGCCGTTATGGGATTTAGGTTTTGCATGTGTTAAAGTTTTTCCAGAAAATCTACTTTTCGCTGTCTTGCAACAGGTATTTTATGGTTGGAAGACATAATTACATAGCCTTCAGATTTTAAAAACTCTTTTACTTGGTCAATGTTGATTATGAAAGAATTGTGTATTCTGAAAAAGGTGTTTTCTGGTAGCAGGGCATTTACTTCTTTTAGTTTTTTTGTTAATACTAACTTTTGGTTATTGACCAAGTGCAGTGTGCTGTAATTTCCGTCTGATTCTACAAATAGGATATCTGTCTCTTCTAAAAAAATTAGTTTGCCATCTGTATTAACTGTAATTCTTTTCTTTTTTGATTCTCGATTGTATTTGTCGAGTAATTTTTCAAATTTTTGAATTTCTATGTATTGGGAGTTGTTTTGCTTAAGTTTTTCAATAGTGCTTTGTAGGTCGTCACTATCTATTGGTTTTAAAAGATAATCTAGAGCTTGTTGTTTTATGGCCTTTATGGCATACTCATCATAGGCAGTTGTGAAAATAACAGAAACATTGGTGGTGTCTATTTTTGATAGAAGTTGAAAACCATCCATTGTAGGCATCTGGATGTCTAAAAATAAACAGTCAATCTGACTTTTTGGATTTTTTAGATATTCAACTGCGTCCTCTGGGTTTGTAAAGGTATCCAATATTACGATGTCTTGCTTGAAACGTTTAAGTTCCCAAGTTAGTCCTTGGATTGCCTTGGGTTCATCATCTATAATTATAGCGTGTATCATAGTTGTAAAAGTAGTGATAAATTTAGAACAATTTGTAATCAGTATTGGTGGTTTGCTGTTCCGTAACAAGGGAGGGATGTTGTTTTTGTGTGAGTAAAGTAACATTACCAATTATACAGTATAGCTGTCCATTTATACAAAGTAATTTTTTAGTTAAAAAAGATTTGGTGTATATTTACATCAACTAAAGAGCTAATAAGACTTATTATTTAGTAATTGTTATTAGTCAATCTAATTTAGTCGGTGTCAACTGGCTTTTTTGTTAGTTTAGTTAATTATTGGGTGAAAAAAAAGGGCTGAGTTTTCAGTCCTTTTTTTTATGTTTTTAACAACTGTTTTTAGGGGGTAAAAAAGTGTTTTTTTTGTTGTTTTTTTGAAAGTTGCTTTAACGGTTTGTTGTAAAGCCTGTTAAGGTTTTTTTGGTGTTTCAATAGGCTGAAAACAAAGCTCGTATGTGACACTTTTCTGTCTTTGTTTTTGGTTTTTAATTCACAATTACTGTTAAAAACTTTTTAACAATCTTTATTGTTTTAGTTTTCTTTTTAAGTGTCATTTTTCAATCTTTGTTAATCCCAAGTCGTACTTAAAAGAGGTATAAATTATCAAACAAAATCATCAAAATGTCTCAAACTATAGAACCCATTTTGCAGGAAAATAAAGATAGATTCGTAATATTCCCTATACAACATCATGATATTTGGGAGTGGTATAAGAAGTCTGAAGCAAGCTTTTGGACTGCGGAAGAAATTGATTTACACCAGGACCTAACAGATTGGAGTAATAAATTGACCGATGACGAACGTTACTTTATTAAGCATATTTTAGCTTTTTTTGCAGCTAGTGATGGTATTGTGAATGAAAACTTAGCTGAAAATTTTGTAAACGAAGTTCAATATAGTGAGGCAAAGTTCTTCTATGGGTTTCAAATCATGATGGAGAATATTCATAGTGAGACCTATTCACTTTTGATAGATACTTATGTAAAGGACGAAAAAGAAAAAGATGTTCTTTTTAATGCCATTGAAAATTTCCCAGCTATTAAGAAAAAAGCTGATTGGGCTTTAAAATGGATTGAGTCTCCAAGTTTTGCAGAACGTCTTATAGCTTTTGCAGCGGTTGAAGGTATCTTTTTCTCTGGGGCTTTTTGCTCGATTTTTTGGTTGAAGAAAAGAGGTTTAATGCCTGGGTTGACATTTTCTAATGAACTAATTTCGAGAGACGAGGGAATGCACTGTGATTTTGCAGTACATCTACATAATAATCACTTGGTTAATAAAGTGCCGAAAGAAAGAATCAAAGAGATTATTGTTGATGCTTTGAATATTGAGCGTGAATTTATTACCGAATCACTTCCTGTAAGCTTGATAGGAATGAACTCGAAGTTAATGACTCAATATTTGGAGTTTGTAACCGATAGATTGCTTACCGAATTAGACTGTGAAAAGGTTTACAACTCCACAAATCCATTTGATTTCATGGATATGATTTCATTACAAGGTAAAACAAACTTCTTCGAAAAGCGTGTGTCTGAATATCAAAAGGCAGGTGTGCTTAATAAGGAAGAAGAAGATGATAAATTTAGCTTTGATGCCGATTTTTAGATTTGGGAATTTAAATCTGCGTTAACGACTAATACCCGATCCCTAATATTACACACCATTAAAAAAATGGTGTGTAATACCAGCGAAAACATTAATTGATAAATCCCTGGTTTTTCCTCAGCTTAAAAGTGAGGCGAAACTTAGCAAGGCGAACGACCCTTTTTTTGAAGGGAAATTGCCTGACAAAACTAAAAAAACCTGTATACTATGTATGTAATTAAAAGAGACGGTAGAAAAGAACCGGTGATGTTCGACAAGATCACCTCTAGAGTCAGAAAACTATGCTATGGCTTTAATGAACTGGTAGACCCTGTAAAGGTGGCCATGCGAGTTATTGAAGGACTATATGATGGTGTGACAACTAGTGAATTGGACAATTTGGCTGCAGAAACCGCAGCGACTATGACTACTGCTCATCCTGATTACGCTAGATTGGCGGCAAGGATATCGGTGTCTAACCTTCACAAAAACACAAAAAAGACATTTAGTGAAGTAATGACCGATCTTTATACATACGTTAATCCAAGAACAGGGAAAAAAGCACCTTTATTGGCAGACGATGTTTATGAAGTAATCATGGCCAATAAGGAGGAACTTGATTCTAGAATTATATATAACCGTGATTTTGGTTACGATTATTTCGGTTTCAAAACACTTGAGCGCTCATACTTGCTAAAATTGAACGGAATGATTGCAGAACGTCCTCAGCATATGCTAATGAGGGTTGCAATTGGTATTCATATGGATGATTTGGAAGCTGCAATAGAAACGTATGAGTTAATGTCAAAAAAGTATTTTACTCATGCGACACCTACATTGTTTAATTCAGGTACTCCAAAACCACAAATGTCTTCATGTTTCTTGTTGACCATGAAAGATGATAGTATTGATGGGATTTACGATACATTAAAACAAACAGCTAAAATATCTCAATCTGCCGGAGGTATAGGCTTGTCTATTCATAATATACGCGCAACCGGTAGTTATATTGCAGGGACTAACGGGACAAGTAATGGTGTAGTGCCAATGTTACGTGTGTTTAACGATACTGCTCGTTATGTAGATCAAGGAGGAGGAAAGCGTAAAGGAAGTTTTGCGATTTATGTTGAGCCTTGGCATGCTGACATCATGGATTTCCTTGATTTGAAGAAAAACCACGGAAAAGAAGAAATGCGTGCTCGTGATTTATTCTACGCAATGTGGATTTCAGATTTATTTATGAAACGTGTAGAGGAAAATGCAGATTGGACCTTGATGTGCCCTAACGAATGTCCTGGATTATACGATATTCACAGTGAGGAATTCGAGGCGTTGTACACTAAATACGAGGCTGAAGGCAAAGGAAGAAAAACCATTAAAGCTAGAGAGCTTTGGGAAAAGATTTTAGAATCTCAAATTGAAACAGGAACTCCTTATATGTTGTATAAGGATGCAGCTAACCGTAAATCAAACCAAAAGAATTTAGGGACTATCCGTTCTTCAAACCTTTGTACTGAGATTTTGGAATATACTTCTCCAGACGAAGTTGCGGTTTGTAATTTGGCATCTATTGCGTTGCCAATGTTTGTTAAGGATGGAAGCTTTGACCATAAAGAATTGTTCAAGGTTACAAAACGTGTAACCAAAAACCTTAACAAGGTAATTGACAGAAACTATTATCCAGTTAAGGAAGCAGAGAATTCTAACTTCCGTCACCGTCCTATCGGATTGGGTGTTCAAGGACTAGCAGATACATTTATTAAATTACGTATGCCGTTCACTAGTGACGAAGCAAAAGCGTTAAACCAAGACATCTTTGAAACCTTGTACTATGCAGCTGTAACTGCAAGTGTGGAAATGGCTAAAGTAGAAGGGCCTTACCAAACTTATGAGGGATCACCAATGAGTAAAGGAGAATTTCAGCATAATCTTTGGGGAATTAAGGATGATGAATTGAGTGGTCGTTGGAACTGGGAAGAATTGCGTAAGCAAGTCATGGAGTATGGTGTACGTAACTCACTGTTAGTGGCGCCGATGCCAACAGCTTCTACGTCTCAAATCCTTGGGAATAACGAATGTTTTGAGCCGTATACTTCAAACATCTATACGCGAAGAGTATTGTCTGGTGAGTTTATTGTAGTTAACAAACACTTATTGGAAGACCTTGTGGAACTAGGGTTATGGAGTGAAGGATTGAAGCAGGAAATTATGAGAGCTAATGGATCTATCCAGCACATCGATATTATTCCTCAGGATATCAAAGATCTTTATAAAACAGTTTGGGAGTTGAGCATGAAAGATATTATCGATATGTCACGTCAACGTGGTTATTTTATCGATCAGTCTCAATCTCTTAACCTGTTTATGGAAGGTGCTACTATGGCCAAGCTTACTTCTATGCATTTCTACGCTTGGAAGAGCGGCTTAAAAACAGGTATGTACTATTTACGTACTAAGAGTGCTGTAGACGCTATTAAATTTACTTTAGATAATAGTAAGAAGAAACATGAGCCAGAGGTTGCTCTAGATCAAAATATAGTTACCCAACAAAAGGAAAAGGCTGCTCAAAATGCTCAGAAGTTTGCGGAGCAAACTTCTGTAGATGTAGAGCCAATGACCGCAGAAGAAATGAAAACTTTAATTGCACAAGCCAAAGAAGCTGAAGGGGATGATTGCCTAATGTGTGGCTCTTAATATTATTGTTTTAAGTGTTAATAAAAACGCCTGTTTCATTTAATGAAACAGGCGTTTTTATTATATAGTGGTTTATCGGCTTAAAAACCAAAATTAACACCTAAGCCAAAAACTTCACGAATCTGAAAGCCTCTATAGGCGTTATCATCATAAATAGCCTGGAAGGCCAAGTTAGTCGTTAGGTATTTGTTGATTTTCATTACTAAATTCATAGTATAGTCAACATCTACGTTTTGAGGGTCTTCAAGGTAATTAGAGTATAAGTTTAGGATGTTTTCAATTGTAACGTTATCCATTACCTTAAACTTATAATAGGTGTTTATAGCAGCCCCCAACTCATATCTTAAAGTTTTGTTAGCGTCTACACCAAAATATTGCCGATCACTGTCTAATTGGTTTTCTGGGTTGTTAGCGTCTGTAAATTCACTGTGAACAAAAATGAATTTAGAAGTGGCTGGAGCAATGTTAACCTTTAGGTTTTCATTTTTTTTCCAAAGCATACCTGGCCCAGCTTGTAGATAAGCAGGAGAAAAGAAGTGACTGTAAACAATAGACTCGTCAATGTTTCCGTCTTCATCAATATAGTTACCCACATCCATTTGTGTTTTGAAATTGACAAAAAAGGAGTAGTACCAGTAACCTTTGGCTTGTTTTCCAAATAGTGAATTTATTTCAAGTCGGTCATCAGTTTTTCTGGATTCTTCTCCTTTTATTTTTGTCCTACCATAAGCAATGATTACTTTGTTGTCCCAGCTAATATCATCTTTCAAATAATTGAAGTCATAATTAATGCCAAGGTTTCCTGCAAAGTTGTTTTCTCCACCTGCTATCCAATTGCTATAAGCCGATTGATTTAAAAGAAATGTAAATGTTCCACCTTTTGTCCATCCTTGTTTAGGCGGTACTGAATCTTGAGGGACATCATTCTGGGCATTAGAGATAAAGCAAGTAAAAAGAAATGCTAATAGTAGTAATGGATTTTTCATGTGTATACGTTTTAGCGTTGTTTGTGAGGGTTTTACAACACCAATATACTAAAAAAGGGTCAGGTTTAATATAGGGAAAAAGGGATTATTGCCTAAAAAGAGGAACGGATGAACAGGCTTCTCCAAACATTATAGATTTAGCAACAGTTTTAAGTTTATTACAGGCCATAATGTAAGCGCTTACAGGAACAGGCTTTTTTGAGCATCCTTTTATGATAACGGGCCTGTCTTTAAACTCTTCTATGTCGAGAGTATCAATAATGTCATGATAAAGGGATGTTTCTAGGTCTTCTAGGGTTCCAAACACGTTGTTTTTGGCGTAATCAGATAAGTTTAGGCTAATAAGCATAAAAGCCCATGCAGGTACGATAGCGTCAGTTGAGCATGTTATTGCTACATAGCAATCTTGATATTGAGACCAATCATGCTCTTTAACCTTAGTTCTAAAGTCCTTTTCCCTAAGTACAAACCCCTCGAATAGCCAATCTTTAATATCAAAGAGAATGCGTTGCCCTTTAGGGTAATATTCTTCAAGATCAAAAGTGACCAACTTGCTGTTGGCCACTCTATTTATAATTTCGTCTGCCATTATAACATTCCAAGTTCTAGTTTGGCTTCTTCACTCATGAGATCTTGGCTCCAAGGTGGATCAAAAGTAATTTCCACTTCGGCATCCTTAACCATATCTAGAGATTTAACTTTTTCTTCAACTTCTAAAGGGAGGGTTTCTGCAACTGGACAGTTAGGTGTTGTTAAAGTCATAAGGATTTTAACTTCATGGTCTTCATTGACAAAAACGTCATATATTAGTCCTAGTTCGTAAATGTCAACAGGGATTTCAGGATCGAAAATAGTCTTTAGGACCTTTACAATTTTTTCGCCCAGTTCTTTTGTGTCTATTGTGGTATCGCTCATTTTAGTTCAATTGAGTTTGGTATGCAATTGCATACATTTTAAGTTGTTTTATCATACTGACCAATCCATTAGCACGGGTCGGTGATAAATGCTCTTTAAGTCCAATTTGGTCAATGAATTCTGTATCGGCATCAATAATGTCTTTAGGATGCTGATTTGAAAATACGCGAATTAATATTGCAATAATGCCCTTAGTGATAATAGCATCGCTATCTGCAGTAAAAATCACTTTTTCATCTTCCATATTGGCGTGTACCCAAACTTTACTTTGGCAGCCTTTTATCAAGTTGTCATCAACTTTGTATTGAGGTGCAATTAGTGGAAGGGATTTTCCTAAATCTATCATATATTGATAACGCTCTTCCCAGTCGTCGAACATGGAAAATTCGTCTATAATGTCGTTTTGTATCTCTTGTATAGTCACGGCTTCAATTTTATGCAAAAGTACAAATAGTAAATCTGCTAATCAACCTTTTGTGAAAGTGTTAGTACTTGGTTAATTAGTGGTGCAATTTCTTCGTTAGGATTACCTGCGTCAAATTCTGGAGTAGTATATTCAGTGCCATCGACAATTATTTTGAATTTTCCTATTGGAGCACCATCATAAAACCTCGCTTCTGATGGAGCCTCAAGATTCATTAGCTCATTTAGATTTAAAGCATTAATCTTTTCTTGAATTGATTCCCATTCCTGATTAGAACATGTTATTGTGGTAGGTTTGCTATTTCTTTCGTTTTGAACATACATCGTCTGATTTTTCACCTCTATATGATTGTAAAATCCTCGGCTTTCTGCAGAATAGTCTATCACAATATTTTTTTGATGTTTTACTTCTTTTATAGCAGTTTTAGATGTAGATGAACAACCGCCAATAACAATTGTGAAAAATAAAAGGAGTGTAGAAAGTTTCATAGTTGTGGTTTTTTGTATTTTAAAATACAAAAAAGACGCCAAAGTAGCGTCTTTTTGATGTTTTTATGGAGTGCTTATTTTCTAATTTACATTAAGCATCGAGTTTCGTGGTCCACCATCTGCAAATATTGAGCGCATTCTAGTTTTTTGTCCTTCAGTAAACATATACATGCAGGCGTCGTCTACATAATCCATGTAATTCATGGTCATATCATTAGATCGACAATGCTGCGTTGGGTAGTTAGGACAGCCATAATTTGGACGGTCTGATGTAGGTGTGTCACTAACAAAATCATCCTGATTACATCTACCATCGCCCCAAATATGACGAAGGTTTAAATAGTGCCCAACTTCATGCGTTGTAGTGCGTCCTTCATCAAATGGCGCAGCCACATAGCCTGTATCCCCAAAGAATTGCGGACCTACTACAATACCGTCTGTAGCTGATGGTCCCCCAGGGAACTGAGCATACCCTAAAATTCCACCTCCAATATTACAAACCCATATGTTCAAGTGAGTATCTGGGGTTATTGGTGGATAAGCTGCTTTTACGGCATCATTGGTTCCCCAAGAGCTCGTGGAATTTGAATAACGGTAAATTCCTGCTAAATTGAATTGTATTTCAGTGTCTGTAACAACCGAAGAGAATTCAGTGGGCACTTGGCTTAGGTCATTATTACTAGCGCTAAAATCATCATTTAGTATTGCAATTTGTGAATTGACTTGAGCTTCGCTAATGTTTTGTTGAGAGTTACTGTAAACGACATGAACGTAAACTGGAATGGTTATTGGGCCGAGGTTGTCTCCACCTCCATTATCTCCACCGTTATCACCTCCATTATTTCCTCCATTTCCGTTACCTACTCCATCAGGCTTTTTACCAGCCATCCATGAGCGCGAATTGTATTCTATATTATACATGTTCTGCTCTAAAGTTGGGTTTTCGTTTAAAAGCCTATTAAGGTTTACCATAGAATGACAAGATTTACCAAGACCTTGGGTAATTCTTTCAGTTTCGTCTATGTCGGCATCAGTGTAAACATAAAAATCGCTCATGTCTATTTGAGATTGCTCATAGTTTGCTTCATTTTGGTCGCTGTTACACGATGAGAACAGAAGCGCTAAGGCTGCCATCCCCAGAATCATTTTTTTCATAATGCATTAGGTTTTTGATTAATTACTGTTAAAAATATGAATAATTAACAAGAGATTAAGAAAAAATGTGTCAGGTGTGAGATATGTAGCTTAAATGGTCGCTATTCATTTTTAGATGGTTATGAATTTGTGACCTTAATGCATTTATTAATTAATGATATTCACTAAAACTGAAGTATTATTAATATAAACAAAAAGAGGGTGCTAATAAAAAGAATATTTTAAGGAAATTAACCCAACATCATCTGTGCTTTTTTCACACCTTTTACCAAGTTGTCAATTTCTTCCATAGTATTATAGAATGCAAATGAAGCGCGAACTGTTCCAGGGATATTGTAGTAAGCCATTATAGGTTGTGCACAATGGTGGCCAGTGCGGACAGCGATTCCCATTTTGTCCAGTAATGTACCTACATCGTAAGGATGAATGCCCTCTAGGTTAAAAGAAATAACTGAAGTCTTATGTTTTGATGTTCCGTAGATTTTGAGGCCGTCAATTTTTAGAAGCTCCTGTGTCGCGTATTCCAATAGTTCATGTTCATATTCGGCAATGGCATCAAAGCCAATGTTGTTCATATAGTCAATGGCAACACCAAAGGCAATACCGCCACAGATATCTGGGGTACCAGCTTCGAACTTATGTGGTAAATCAGCATAAGTAGTTTTTTCGAAAGTTACTTCCGAAATCATTTCACCTCCACCTTGGTAAGGAGGCATTTTGTTAAGCCACTCTTCTTTCCCGTAAAGAACTCCTACGCCAGTTGGTCCGCACATTTTGTGGGCAGAAGCGACATAAAAATCAACGTCCAAAGCTTGAACGTCCGGCTTTATATGAGGACAGGCCTGAGCGCCGTCAATAAGAACGGCAGCTCCTACGGCATGTGCTTTCTTAATAATAGTTTCTATAGGGTTAATGGTACCCAAGGCATTCGAAATATGGTTTACAAATACCAGTTTCGATTTTTCTGAAAGTAGCTGATCGTAAGCTTCCATATCCAACTCTCCCGCATCGGTCATTGGAATCACCTTAAGACTTGCTCCTGTGCGTTCGCATAGCATTTGCCAAGGAACGATATTGCTATGATGTTCTAATGCCGAAACTATAATTTCATCATTTTGATTCAAAAAAGGAGTAAACCCATTGGCAACCAAATTGGTTCCGTGGGTTGTGCCAGATGTGAAAATGATTTCGTGAGCATGTTTGGCGTTGAAATGGTTTTTAAGCTTCAATCTAGCCTGTTCATAGGCATCGGTAGCTTCTTGACTCAAACTATGTACACCGCGATGTATATTAGCATTGTAATGTGTATAGTAATGCGTAATGGCATCGATAACCACTTTCGGGGTTTGCGATGTGGCCGCATTATCAAAATACACTAAAGGTTTTCCGTTTACTTCTCGATTGAGAATTGGAAAATCTTTTCTGATGCTTGCGATGTTTAACATAGTTTTCATTACTTAATCAGCCAGTTTGTTTGAATTATAGGTTAAATCCAAGGTTAACACCAAGTTTATTGGCGATTAATTTATTGATACGTAGCTTAAGTTCAGGAATCTTAACACTTTCCAAAACGTTGTTGGCGAAAGCATACATTAAAAGAGCCTTAGCTTCTTTTTCTGGAATACCTCTAGAGCGTAGGTAGAACATTGCACTTTCGTCCAACTGACCAATCGTACAACCGTGAGAACATTTCACATCGTCTGCAAAAATCTCCAATTGTGGCTTGGTGTTTATCGTCGCTTTATCGCTAACCAAAATGTTGTTGTTAGCTTGGAAAGCGTTTGTTTTTTGTGCTTCTTTTTCAACAACTACCTTACCGTTAAAAACACCTGTAGCGCTCTCATCGAAAATACCTTTGTAGTCTTGGTGACTTTCACAGTTAGGTTCTATATGATGTACCAATGTGTTGTGGTCTACGTGTTGTTTACCTTCAATAATGGTAATGCCTTTTAACGTAGAATCGATACGTTCACCGTTCTGGAAGAAATTAAGGTTGTTTCTAGTTAACTTACCGCCAAAAGCAAAAGTATGTACAGAAGCATGGCTTTCCTGTTTTTGCTTGATGAAAGTGTTATCAATTAACGAAGCATTTTCATTGTCATTCTGGATTTTGTAATAATCCACAATAGCGCGTTTGTTGGTGAAAACCTCTGTAACACTGTTGGTCAATACCGGATTGTTTGTTAAGCTCTGGTGACGTTCAATTATTTGAACATACGAATTCTCATCAACAACAATAAGGTTTCTTGGTTGCAACATCAATGCCGCTTCATGCCCAGTTGAAAAGTGGATAATCTGGATAGGTTTTTCCACCATTTTATTCTTAGGGATATGAATAAAAGCCCCTTCTTGAGAGAAAGCTGTATTCAAAGCCGATAAGCTATCGTTTGTTGCAGCTTTATTGAAATAATTTTCAATTATCAAGCGATATTTTGGTTTGGACAAAGCAGCCGACATTAGGCAAACATCCATTCCGTCGTGGGTAGTTTGTGAAAGTTGAGAAGAGTACTTTCCGTCGATAAAAACAATATTATAAGTGTCTATATCATGGATAAAATACTTCTTTACTTCCTTATAATCCAAGGCATCTTCCTGCTTAGGGAACACACTGTAATTATGCTTAAGCACATTGTTTAGAGATGTGTACTTCCAAGCTTCCTGTTTTTTAGTTGGGAAACCTTGTTCTTCAAATATTTTTATTGCTTCGCTTCTTATTTCGTGAACCGGGTTGTCAATATCAACATGGTTTTCGAATGCTAGGAAGGAAGACACTAATTTATCTTTCAAATCCATTATAATCAATTTTAGTCTTATAAATCAAGTGGTACTTGATTAGAAAACTATAGGGTATTAGCTTCTTCTTTAATCCAATCGTATCCTTTCTCTTCTAATTCAAGAGCTAATTCCTTGGTACCCGATTTTACAATTTTACCATTGTAAAGTACGTGTACATAATCTGGAACGATATAATCTAAAAGACGTTGGTAGTGAGTAATAACAATTACAGCGTTATCCTTACTCTTCAATTTGTTAACTCCATTGGCAACAATACGAAGGGCGTCGATATCCAGACCAGAATCGGTTTCATCAAGAATTGCCAATTTAGGCTCTAACATTGCCATTTGGAAGATTTCGTTACGTTTCTTTTCACCACCAGAGAAACCTTCGTTTAATGAGCGTGACAAGAACTTTCTGTCGATTTCCAATAGTTCTGCTTTATCACGAATAGTTTTAAGCATTTCGTTGGCAGGCATTTCTTCAAGACCTTTAGCTTTTCTAGTCTCGTTGATAGCCGTTTTCATAAAGTTTGTAACCGATACGCCAGGGATTTCCACTGGATACTGGAACGAAAGGAACACACCTTTATGAGCGCGTTCTTCGGCAGCCAGTTCATCGATATTTTCGTTCTCCAATAAGATTTCGCCTTCACTTACTTCATATTCTTCCTTTCCGGCGATAACAGACGCTAATGTACTTTTACCAGAACCGTTAGGTCCCATGATAGCATGTACCTCACCAGCTTTTACCTCTAGGTTGATTCCCTTAAGAATGCCTTTGTCTTCTACTTTAGCGTGTAAATTGTTAATCTTTAACATGGTCTTTATTTTCCTAATTTGATAGCCTCGTGAGTATTCGGGCTTGTTTCTTTAACGTTTAATATTTCCTTGATTTCCACTCGGTGCTCCCAGCCATCAGTTCCTTCTGGTTTTGGAGTGATTTTTCCTCTTACTTCTACTGTAACAAAATCTGTTGGTTCAATTTTAAATGCCTGAGCCCTTTTGTTAAGCTCTTGCATCATTTCGTCTTGAACTACACCATAGATTTCACGGTGCGTTTGTAAAACAGCAGCATCTTCGTAGTAAACAAACTCACCTCTCAATAGGGTAAGCCCATCGTTCTGCTTTTCTGTTTTCTCGTTTTCGTTGAGAGGGGTTTCTTTTGTTTTTGAGTCGTTTTTACAAGCGAAAGTTATCGCCATAATTGTTAATAGTAAAAGCGTTTTTCTCATAAGTAGTTTGTTTATTATCCAACAGAACCTTCAAGGCTTATTTCAAGGAGTTTTTGCGCCTCAACGGCAAATTCCATTGGTAGTTTATTCAATACATCCTTACTGAAACCGTTTACGATTAGGGCAATTGCCTTTTCGGTATCTATACCACGTTGGTTGCAGTAAAAAATCTGGTCTTCTCCAATCTTGCTTGTTGTGGCCTCATGCTCAATTTGAGCCGATTTGTTTTTAGCTTCTATATAAGGGAAGGTGTGTGCACCACATTCATTACCCATAAGTAAACTGTCACATTGAGAGAAATTACGAGCGTTTTCTGCACGAGAACTTACCTGTACCAATCCTCGGTAACTGTTCTGAGATTTACCAGCAGAAATACCTTTAGAGATGATAGTAGACTTAGTGTTCTTACCCAAGTGGATCATTTTTGTTCCAGTATCGGCTTGCTGATAGTTATTGGTAACAGCGATAGAGTAAAACTCTCCAACCGAATTATCACCTTTCAATACACATGAAGGGTATTTCCAAGTAATGGCACTACCTGTTTCTACCTGAGTCCAAGAGATTTTTGCATTGGTTTCGCAAAGTCCACGTTTTGTAACAAAGTTGTAAACCCCACCTTTACCTTCGCTGTCTCCAGGGAACCAGTTTTGAACGGTAGAATATTTAATTTCTGCGTCGTCCAAAGCGATCAATTCTACTACAGCGGCGTGCAATTGGTTTTCGTCACGGCTAGGGGCAGTACAACCTTCAAGGTAGCTAACATAACTTCCTTCGTCGGCAACAACTAAAGTGCGCTCAAACTGACCCGTTCCAGCTTGGTTAATACGGAAGTAGGTAGATAATTCCATTGGACATCTAACCCCTTTAGGTATGTAGCAGAAAGAACCATCACTAAATACAGCACTGTTAAGGGCTGCGTAGAAATTGTCGGTTTTGGGAACAACGGTTCCAATGTATTTCTTTACTAATTCAGGGTGCTCTTGAATAGCTTCGCTTATTGAACAGAAAATAATTCCTTTCTCGGCTAATGTCTTTTTAAAAGTAGTTGCTACAGAAACAGAGTCTACAACCACATCCATTGCCACACCAGCTAATTTCTTTTGTTCATCCAAAGAAATTCCAAGTTTGGTGAAGGTTTCCAATAATTGTGGGTCTACTTCATCAAGGCTATCGTACTTTGGTTTTTTATTTGGAGCCGAGTAATAAGAGATTGCTTGGAAGTCTGGCTTTTTGTAAGTTACGTTAGCCCAATTAGGCTCTTCCATAGATTGCCATATTTTAAAAGCTTCCAAACGCCATTCGGTCATCCATTCTGGCTCGTTTTTTTTCTTTGAAATAGCACGAACAATATCTTCATTTAAACCAACAGGAAATGTTTCAGATTCTATATCAGTATAAAATCCGTATTCATATTCCTTGGTTTTTAACTCTTCTCTTAAATCGTCTTCGGTGTACTTAGTCATTACTAATTGTGTCAATCTTTCTTTTAATAATCAATTGTCATTTGAAGCTTTTACAATGAAAAGCTTTCTCCACATCCACATGTTCTGTTGGCATTAGGGTTGTTGAATACAAATCCGGTACCGTTAAGTCCGCCAGAATATTCAAGTGTAGTACCAACTAGATATAAAAAACTCTTTTTATCTACTATAATTTTTATGCCGTTATCTTCAAAAACTTTGTCGTCTTCAGCTTGTTGTTTGTCAAATTTCAAATCATAAGACAAACCAGAGCATCCTCCACTTTTCACACCTACGCGGATGAAGTCGGTTGCTGGGTTAAAGCCGTCATGACTCATCAGCTCAACGACTTTATTTTTAGCTGTTTCAGAAACTTTAATCATAATTCTAAGTGATTATTTCTAAATAGGTTGCAAATATACAATTTAAGTAGTGTTTTACCATATAACCTAACATTATATTAGTAAATAGGTTGATAGGATTTTTTGATATGATTTTCAGAGGGGTTTTTCAAGGTCTTATTATTGGAATAATCCTTAGATTTGCACTATGATTGAAGATAAAAACCAAGAGCGTACTCCGCTTAGTACTCTAGGGGAGTTTGCGCTGATAAACCATTTGACCGAAAGTTTTGAAATTAAGCACAAATCTACCGTAAAAGGAGTGGGTGATGATGCCGCTATTTTAGATCATGGCGACAGGCAAATAGTTGTTACAACAGATTTACTTGTTGAAGGTGTGCATTTCGATTTGAGCTATATGCCACTAAAACATTTGGGATATAAATCGGTTGTGGTGAATTTATCTGATGTTTATGCAATGAATGCTGAGGCTAAGCAGATTACCGTATCTATTGCCGTTTCTAACAGATTTCCTTTAGAGGCTGTTGAAGAGTTGTATGCAGGAATTAAAACTGCGTGTAATTTTTACAATATAGATTTAGTTGGGGGAGATACCACAAGTTCCACAACAGGTTTGCTTATTTCGGTTACGGCTATAGGTGAAGTCGATGAAGATAAAGTCGTGAAGAGAAGCGGGGCAAAGCCAAATGATTTATTGGTTGTTACCGGGGATTTAGGAGGTGCTTATATGGGGCTTCAGGTTTTGGAACGTGAAAAGGAGGTGTTTAAAGTAAATCCTCAAAGCCAGCCAGATCTTGAAGGTTATACTTATATAATAGAGCGACAGCTTAAGCCTGAAGCAAGAAAAGACATTATTCAATTATTAACAGATCTTGAGGTGAAGCCAACTTCTATGATTGATATTAGTGACGGATTATCATCTGAAATTCTTCACTTATGTAAAAACAGTGGGGTAGGTTGTGAGCTTTACGAAAATAAAATTCCTTTGGATCAACAAGTGATCTCTACCTGTGAGGAATTCGATATAGATAGTACTACGGTAGCTTTAAACGGTGGTGAGGATTACGAATTACTATTCTCAGTTTCTCAAGAAGACTATCCTAAAATTAAAGGAAACCC
Source organism: Mangrovimonas aestuarii (assembly GCF_028767185.1). GTDB lineage: Bacteria > Bacteroidota > Bacteroidia > Flavobacteriales > Flavobacteriaceae > Mangrovimonas_B > Mangrovimonas_B aestuarii. The sequence continues at coordinate 49,251 of NZ_JARACK010000003.1, read as the reverse complement.
AAATTTAACCGTCATTGGTTATATGACAGAAGCTAGTGCTGGTATTTATTTGGTGACTCGTGCAGAAACCAAAATACCTATGAAAGCACAAGGTTGGAAGAACTTTAGTGGGAAATCAGAGTAGTGCTTTTTATACGCAATATTCTTTTGGAGTGGAACTCTTCTAGTATTTCATTGATTTCTCTGAACTGAGGTGTCAATTCAGTAAGTGTACCGTTGCCATTTGTGGTTAATTCTTTTTTGCAACATTTACAGGTGTATTCCTTTACGTGCTCGGTCACCCGTTTTGATACAACATACTTATGGCCGAACATCTGACAAATGAGCCTGGATACAGTTGGTTTTTTTGGGTTGTTAGTTTCCATAGGTTAAGTAGTTAGGAAATACTAACCTAAGAAAAATATTGTTAAAATAGTTAAAGCGTTATTAATTTTCGATGAAATGCATTATTGACTGCAGGAATTCGCTCTCATTTTCGATGTGACTCATGTGGCCATCAGGGAATTCAATGAATTTAGAATTTGTTGATTTTGCTTGTTCTAAAAGAAGTTTGTAGTCTATTACAGGGTCTTTTTGACCAGCAATAATTAATTTGTTTATTGAAGATTTAGCAAAAAGATCTACTCTATCTTTTCTTATTTTCATCCCTTCAAGAGCTGCGACAATACCTTGTAGGGGCATATTTAAAGCTTCTTTTTTAATATTATTTATTTTGTTTTCCAATCTGTATCGATTATCCGGTGAAAACAAATTTGCTATTGCCATACTTATAAAAGCTTTGTGGTTTTGCTTAACGGCTTCAATGGCTCTATCTCGATTGATCTTCCGTTCTAGGCTATCTTCACTTGCTGTAGAGTTCATTAAGCATAGAGAGGAAACAAGGTTGGGGGTGTTTTCTAAAACAGCCAGAGATACATAGCCACCCATAGAGTGGCCTATAAAGGAGGCTTCTTTGATATTGTGGTGACCTAAAACAGCTAATGTGGCATCAGCCATAGTTTCCATAGTGTGAATATAGCCTAAACACCCTGTTTTTCCGTGGCCAGGTAAGTCTATTGTGATAACTTGGTGTTTAGTTTTGAGGACTTGTGAAGTGTACTGCCACATGGTTTTACTTTCTAAAAATCCGTGCAGTAATACTATGGGTTTGCCTTGCCCTTCTATATTGTAGGAAATATTTATGCCTTTGTATTTTAATACCATTTTGGAAATCTATGAGGCAAAGATACTTGTTATTTGGAAATCTAAAGGTTTAACAAATTACCTAGTTGTTCAGGCGTTTTATTATAGAAAAGGCCTTGTCTACCAGATAATCTTCAACTAAAACAGTAAATTCATTTGTAGTAGATACGACTTCATATATAGAAACGCCTTCCCATGCCAAGCGTTTAAAAATTTGATAATATAGTCCGGCAATTCTAGAGTTATCTTCAGGCAGGCTAATGCTAATAGCAGAGAGTTCTTCTTGTTGTCCAATAAGTTTTTCCAATGCGAAACTCTCCAAGATATTTTCCTTTTCGGAAGAGGAAATGATAATGTTACTTTCTCTTATACCTCTGGTAAAAGCATAGAAGGTATTGGGTTTCGTGCTTAAGAGTTTTAATACTTTTGAGTGGCTTTCAATTAAAGTTTCAGAGTTTAGAAAAGTGAAATCACTCAAGTTTGATCTTACCGTGATGTCTCCAAGGTTTTTAAGCATGCGCTTTAATCGTGGTGAGTTGCCTAAATCCTTCGGAGGATTGTATCGTCGCAAGGCCATCATTATTGCTCCGCTCTTAACAGCTTTTTTGAGCATTTCGCTAACAGGTTCCTGAAGTTCCTTGGCTAAGGCAGAGTAATTGATGATGTCTTTAGAGAGGGCTTCTTCTAGGTAGGGTTGAGCTAAAAGTATTTCTTCAACGCATGATGCGATAGTCTTCATTTTGTTAATTATTTAACACGTTATGCAAATATAGAACATAAATTGCAATATTATTTGAGGTTCACGTATTGGTTTTACCTTTGTGCTCTCAAAATCAATAATCTATGTTTGTTTTAAAGTTTGGAGGAACATCTGTTGGGTCTGTAGAGAATATGACTCGTGTGAAGCGAATTGTTGAGCAGGGTGGGAGAAAAATTGTTGTTTTGTCTGCCATGTCTGGAACAACCAATGCTCTTGTAGAGATTTCTAATCTTATTAAATTTAGGGAGAAATATCTAGCCTTGGAAAAAATTAAAGCCTTATATGATAATTATCAAGATGTGATTTCACAATTGATAGTTGATACAGATTTAACGGAGGAGGTCTTAGATTATGTAAATGCTGTTTTTGCGGATTTACAGGGTTACGTTGAGCAATCTCATTCTGTTTTGCTTTATAATAACATCGTAGCAAAAGGTGAGTTGTTGTCAACATTTATCTTTACAAGGTTTTTGCAGCAAGAAGGGTTAAAGGCTAAATTGATTCCTGCTTTGGGCTTTATGCGAACTGATGTTAACGCTGAACCAGATGAATTTTACATCAAGCAGAATTTGGAGCGCTGGATGAATGGAGATGATAATATTGATATATTCATTACTCAAGGATTTATTTGTTTGGATGCCCAAGGCCAAGTTTCGAACTTAAAAAGGGGAGGGAGTGATTATACGGCCTCAATTATTGGAGCTGCTATTGAAGCTGAAGAAGTTCAAATTTGGACAGACATCGATGGATTCCATAATAACGATCCACGATATGTAAGTGATACCAATGCAATTTCCAATTTGTCATTTGACGAGGCAGCAGAGTTGGCTTATTTTGGAGCTAAAATATTGCACCCTCAAACTGTAATGCCTGTTATAGGTCAGAATATTCCGGTAAGACTTAAAAACACCATGGAACCAGAAGCTTACGGGACTTTGATTACCGAAAACGCAGAAGGTGAAGGAGTAAAAGCTATTGCTGCAAAAGATGGGATTACAGCGATTAAAATAAAGTCGGCTAGAATGCTTTTGGCGCACGGTTTCCTGAAAAAAGTATTCGACATTTTCGATAAATACGAAACACCAATCGATATGATTACTACTTCAGAGATTGCAGTTTCATTAACGATTGATGATGACGCTCATCTTGTAGAGATTGTTGATGAGCTTGAAAAATTCTCTAAAGTAGAAGTTGATACCCACAGGACTATTGTTTGTCTTGTAGGTAGTGCAATAGTTTATCATCCGGATACCCATAAGCTTTTCCATATTTTACAAGATGTTAATATAAGGATGATTTCATACGGAGGCAGTAATAACAATATTTCATTGCTTATAAATACAAGCGATAAGGTGGAGACCTTGCAAAAACTTCACGATTACGTTTTTGAACAAACGTTAGTCTAGTTAGTTGATGAAAAAAAAAGCGACCTGAAAGGGTCGCTTTTTTATTAGTTAAAATTCTGGAAGATTAAGAATTCATGATTTCTTCAATCTCATCTGCTTCAATCGGGATGTTTTTCATTAAATTAAATGGTTCTCCCTTTTCCTGAATCACTACATCGTCTTCAAGTCGAATTCCAAAACCTTCGTCAGGAATATAGATGCCTGGCTCTACAGTAAAAACATTGTTTGCTTGCATTGGTTCATGTAATAAGCCATAGTCATGGGTGTCTAATCCAATATGGTGTGATGTTCCGTGCATGAAGTATTTTTTATATGCTGGCCAATCTGGGTTTTCGTTTTGAATATCGGCTTTGTCAAGCAAGCCAAGTCCTAATAATTCAGAAGTCATTAGTTTTCCAACTTCCACATGGTAGTCAGCCCAAATTGTCCCAGGAACTAACATTTTGGTTGCATCATTCTTCACGCGATTTACAGCATTGTAAACTTCTTTTTGGCGGTCTGTAAAACGTCCTGATACAGGAATTGTTCTAGACATATCAGAAGAGTAATTAGCGTATTCTGCACCAACATCCAATAAGATTAAATCACCAGCTTTACATTGTTGGTTGTTTTGTATATAGTGTAGTACGTTTGCATTGTTTCCTGAAGCAACAATTGGGGTGTAAGCAAAGCCACGTGATCTGTTGTTTAGAAATTCGTGCATGAATTCCGCTTCTAGATTGTATTCCCAAACTCCAGGTTTAACAAAATTCAGAATTCTTCTAAATCCTTTTTCGGTAATATTACAAGCCTGTTGCATTAAGTCGATCTCAATTTGATCTTTTATAGAACGAAGACGTTGAAGGATTGGGTTGCTCTTTGCTACATTGTGAGCAGGGAATCTGTTCTTAAGCCATTTTGAAAAACGAGCTTCACGGGTTTCGGTCTCAACATTGGCACGATAATGTTCGTTGGTGTTGATGTAGACAGTATCACATTGGGTCATGATTTCGAAAAGGACTTTTTCCATGTCCTTAAGCCAGTAAACGGTTTTAATTCCACTTACTTCAAAAGCTTTTTCTTTTGTGAGCTTTTCACCTTCCCAAACCGCAATATGATCGTTTGTTTCTTTTAAGAATAAGATTTCCCTGTGTTTTGGATTGGGGCAGTTAGGGAAGATTACCAATACACTTTCTTCTTGGTCAACACCGCTTAAATAAAAAATATCGCGACTTTGCTGAAAGGGCATGGTGCTGTCTGCGCTAATAGGGTATATGTCATTTGAATTGAAAATAGCCAGACTGTTAGCTTTCATTTGAGTAGCAAAATTCTTTCTATTCTTGATAAACAATGAGCTGTCTATTTGATCGTATTTCATAGTAAATGTTTTTTGAAGGATAAAGGTATGAAAAGATAAGGAACCTCATATTGGTTTAACTTATTTTAGGGAATATCCGTTTGTGCAATAGGAGTTACAATAAAAAATGAATATATAGGTTTAAATAAATTTCTTTAATTGCATAAATATTTTAAAAATCCTAAGGCCATGAGAATTTTAAAAGTCCTTTTGTTATGCTCTATTTTGTTGTCTTTATCATGTAGTTCTGATGAAAACAATTGTTGTAATGATTCGAATGACCCCAAATTGATAGTGAAGTTTAAATTCGACCCAAATCAACAACGTTTGGATAATCTAGGTCAGCCTGCTGAACTTCCTCAAGGCCATGCTGCACAGTCTCCTGTTTTTACTAAAATGAGTGCAAATTATATAGAGTTGTCTCCAACAGCATATGTAGGCTTGGGAGATGGTGAGGTAATTTTTAATGGTCTTAAGACAGAGGAGGGTGGAGCAATGGCCATCGATTTTCAGAATTCGCAATTTGCTGGAAATAATGAAGTCTTTTTTGAGGTTCCACTTAATCAGGTTGCGTCAGGGAATTACAATTGGGTACGTGTTTCATTGGCTTATCAAGAAGGAGCAATAGATGTTCGCGCTAACGATATGGACTTAAATGGAACTTTAGCTAGTTTTGTTGGGTTTAATACGTATATCACTTCGTTCGATCTCAACGGAAATATTATTGAAGTAAACGATAATAAGTTACAGGGCTACTGGGCTTTCGAAACTATGGGCTACACCTTTGAAGGGCAAGCTCCAGAGGGTGCCACTACAGTACCTAATCCGTTGTTTGAAACATCTCCCATTCCGCAAGGCTCTTGTGTGGTAACCGGACAATTTGAAAACGGATTTACAATAACTGGTAGCGAAACTGAAGATGTAGTGGTTACGCTGTCTTTTTCTGTAAACAATAGTTTTGAGTGGGAAGAAGTGAATTTCGATGGAAAATATGAGCCAAGTGCAGGAGAGCAAGTTGTAGATATGGGAGTTCGTGGACTAATTCCTGTGATTGGTTATCAATAGTTTTTGTTTTAGGTGTATTTTAAGAGATCTGTTTAAAATCATTCTAAATATAGAATTAGAGGTCTATCTTTTTGTCTGTATAGTGAATGTGGGTTATTTTTGCTTGATTAAAAAATAACTTCAAAACAATGAGCGGAATTTTAAGTTCTTCGATAGGAAGAAAGTTTGCCATGGCTCTTTCGGCACTCTTCCTAATGATTTTTTTACTACAACATTTTGCAATCAATATCTTATCGGTTTTCAGTCCAGACACTTTTAACGAGGCGTCTCACTTTATGGGAACCAATTGGCTTATTCAATTTGTAATGCAGCCAGTATTGATTTTTGGTGTGGTTTTTCATTTCATCATGGGATTTGTATTAGAAATCCAAAACAAAAAGGCAAGAGTAATTAAGTATGCTAAAAATATGGGGTCGGCAAACTCTACATGGATGAGCCGTAACATGATTTACAGCGGGTTATTCATCCTAATTTTCTTAGTGATTCACTTTATTGATTTTTGGATCCCAGAAATCAACACCAAGTTTATCCAAGGAGACATGAGTGGTTTATTATCAGATGGTGAAGGATTCCGTTACTATGAGGAACTAACCCACAAGTTTGTTCCAATGTGGAGAGTAGCGCTCTATTGTCTAGGATTTGTGTTCTTGGCATTGCACTTATTGCACGGGTTCGATTCTGCTTTTCAATCGGTTGGAGCTAACAATAAATACACTAAAGCATTAAAAGGATTTGGGAAAGCTTACTCTATTGTTATCCCATTAGGATTTATTGTAATTGCTTTATTCCATCATTTTAACGCTCACTAAAACACATCTAATATGGCTTTAGATTCTAAAATACCAAAAGGTCCAATTAAGGATAAGTGGACTACTTATAAAGATAAAATTAACCTTGTAAACCCAGCAAATAAGCGTCATATTGACGTAATCGTTGTGGGAACAGGTTTAGCAGGAGGTTCTGCTTCTGCAACATTAGCAGAGTTAGGGTACAACGTAAAAGCTTTCGCTTACCAAGATTCACCTCGCCGTGCACACTCTATTGCGGCACAAGGAGGGATTAACGCTGCTAAAAACTATCAAGGGGATGGTGACTCTACTTACCGTTTGTTTTACGATACTGTAAAAGGTGGAGATTACCGTTCTAGAGAGGCTAACGTATATCGTTTGGCTGAGGTTTCTGCAAACATCATAGACCAATGTGTTGCACAAGGAGTTCCTTTTGCACGTGATTATGGTGGATTGTTAGATAACCGTTCTTTTGGTGGGGTATTGGTATCGCGTACGTTCTACGCTAAAGGACAAACGGGTCAGCAGTTATTACTAGGTGCTTATTCTGCAATGAACCGTCAGATTGCCCGTGGTAAGATTGAAATGTTCAACCGTCATGAAATGTTGGATGTGGTAATCGTTAACGGAAAAGCTAGAGGGATTATCGCAAGAAACCTTGTGACTGGAGAAATAGAAAGACATTCAGCGCATGCTGTAGTAATCGCTTCTGGTGGTTACGGAAACGTTTACTTCCTTTCTACAAATGCAATGGGAAGTAACGCTACTGCTGCTTGGAAAACACATAAACGTGGAGCATATTTTGCTAACCCATGTTACACGCAAATTCACCCAACTTGTATTCCTCGTTCTGGGGACTATCAGTCTAAATTGACTTTGATGTCTGAGTCGTTACGTAACGACGGTAGAATTTGGGTGCCTAAAAAGATGGACGATGTTATGGCAATTCGTGAAGGTCGCTTAAAGCCTACTCAAATCGCTGAAGAAGATAGAGATTATTACTTGGAAAGACGTTACCCTGCATTCGGTAACTTGGTGCCTCGTGACGTAGCTTCGCGTGCTGCTAAGGAGCGTTGTGATGCTGGTTACGGTGTTAACGCAACTGGAGAAGCTGTTTATTTAGACTTTGCTTCTGCTATTGAGCGTTACGGTAAGGAACAAGCCAAGTTGAAGGGGATTGAAAATGCTTCAAAACAACAAATTACTGAACTAGGAGAGAAAATCGTTGAGGCGAAATACGGAAACCTTTTCCAAATGTATGAGAAGATTGTTGATGAAGATCCATACAAAACGCCTATGATGATTTACCCTGCAACTCACTATACAATGGGAGGTATTTGGGTAGATTATAACTTGATGACTACTATCCCTGGTTGTTATGCTATTGGTGAGGCAAACTTCTCAGATCACGGTGCAAACCGTCTTGGGGCATCTGCTTTAATGCAAGGTCTTGCTGATGGATACTTCGTATTGCCTTATACAATTGGTGATTATTTGGCTGATGATATCCGTACAGGAAAAATACCAACAAATTCACCAGAATTTGATGCAGCCGAAAAAGAAGTTAAAGAGCGTTTAGAGTTCTTCGTAAATAATAACGGTGAGCATTCTGTAGACTACTACCACAAGAAACTAGGTAAGATCATGTGGGATAAAGTAGGTATGGCTCGTAACGAAAAAGGATTAAACGAAGCTATTAAGGAAATTAAGGAATTACGTGAAGATTTCTGGAAGAATGTAAAAGTTCCTGGAGGTATGAACGAAATGAACCCTGAGCTTGAAAAAGCAGGTCGTGTAGCAGACTTCCTAGAGTTAGGGGAGTTGTTCGCTAAAGATGCCCTTGTACGTGAGGAGTCTTGTGGAGGTCATTTCCGTGAGGAGTCTGTTGAGCTTGATGGAGAGCAAAAAGGTGAAGCTAAGCGTAAGGACGATGAGTTTGCTTATGTAGCGGCTTGGGAATACAAAGGAGAGCCTTCAAATGCTGTACTGCACAAAGAAATGCTTGAATTTAAAGACATCGAATTAAAACAACGTTCATATAAATAAGAAGACATTATGAATTTAACACTTAAAATCTGGAGACAAAAAGACTCGAATGCAAAGGGTCAAATGGTGGAGTATAAGGTAACAGATATTTCAGAGCATATGTCTTTCTTGGAAATGATGGATGTTTTGAACGAACAATTGGTGAACAAAGGTGAGGAGCCTGTAGCGTTCGATCACGATTGTCGTGAGGGAATCTGTGGAATGTGTTCTATGTACATAAACGGTGAAGCTCATGGTCCAGACCGTGGGGTAACTACTTGTCAGTTGCATATGCGTATGTTCAACGATGGTGATACCATTACCATAGAGCCGTTTAGAGCTAGTGCTTTCCCAGTTATTAAAGACTTAGTTGTTGATAGAAGTTCTTTCGAGCGTATTCAACAAGCTGGTGGATTTATCTCTGTAAATACATCTGGTAATACTCAAGACGCCAATGCTATTCCAATTTCTAAGGAAGCAGCCGATGAGGCTATGGATGCTGCAACGTGTATTGGTTGTGGGGCATGTGTGGCAAGTTGTAAAAACTCATCAGCAATGCTTTTCGTTGGAGCTAAAGTATCTCAATACGCCTTGTTGCCACAAGGAAAAGTTGAGGCTACTGAACGTGTTCTAAATATGGTAAAACAAATGGACGAAGAAGGATTTGGTAATTGCACCAACACAGGTGCTTGTGAGGTTGAATGTCCTAAAGGAATTTCATTAGAGAACATCGCTCGAATGAACCGTGAGTTCTTAAAAGCAACTTTTAAAGGATAATTTATATTCATCCTTTTATATAATATTTAAACCCCGAGGCAAGCCTCGGGGTTTTTTGTTTACCATTAGTTTATGGATTTTATGTTTATAATAAAATTCTTACAAAACTATATGTTTGTTGAACTAGCACAATTAGTTCAATTTTGTCATTATATCATCCTCGAAGAGAATGATATAATACTTTGTAGTATCTTTGTAAAGTCTTCCTAAGATCTCGTATGGCTGTTTAAATGTGATGGATTATGTCGCTTTATTTGGGGTTGTATTTTGAGGTTGAGGTAGGTTGTGTCCCTAGTAAAGGTTTAGTGCTTAATGGAGAGTCTTGCAAGCATATTGGGTTGTGGGAGGATAAGGAGAGTAAAAGGACTTATAGTTTGATTGAAGCTCCTGATAAATCAGCAATTATAAAATTGCATAATTTTTACAATTACCGTCTTCCAGTAAAAATTTTAGAAATAAATCTTCCCCAGGTAAAAGTTCTTTTTGAGAAAAGTCCAGGTCATAAAGAATTATTCTTTTCAGATGATAAAAAATCACTTTTAGATGCTCAATGCAATACTGTTTTTTTGTTGAGTATACAGACAGACGATCAAAACGTATTGGCGCATAGAGTTGGGGAAGTTAAAGCTCTTGAGCTGAAATATTACGTCCATGAGAGTGTAAAAAGGTCAATTTTGGCTAATAAAGGTCAGTTTTTAGAAACAAATTCCTTTTGGAATATAATCGGTTCGTTCACAACTGAAAATGACTCTTTGCTTTGTGCGACTAACGTTAGGGAGAATTTAGGCGTTGAAAATAAAGAACTCGGATTGCGAATTGTGCTACATGCAATTGATTTAGCAGAAGGAGAAGCTAAATCCTTAAGAAATCTGTTGATGTTTTTTAGCTCTTTGCTAGACTTCGGAGAAATTGTTGTTACATCGTCATTTTGTAAACTTTCAGATGGAGCAATTGGAGCTTGTAAAACTAGCCCTTCCTATTTGCGAGTATTATCCTCTGAAGACGAACTTTTTTTAAAGCTATTATGGAGTGTTTTTTTGAGGAATTGGCAAAACACAGATTTCAATGGTGGAGACTTCAGTAAGGAAATGTCAACGAGTAAGTCTGGGCTCTATAGAAAGTGTGTTAATGTAGCCGGAAAGTCACCAAATAGGTTGCTTAGAAATTACCGCTTAAATAGGGCGCTTAATCTTTTGAGGGATAAATCGAATAATATTTCGCAAATAGCATTTGAGGTTGGCTTTTCTACACCCTCTTATTTTTCAAAGTGTTTTAAGGATACATTTGGTATCAAACCCCAAGATTATTTACAGTAGGTTTTTGGTCATTTTGTTTCTTGATTTGGTTGTTTTGTAATAAGGTAAACAAGATTATATGGCTATATTTAATGAGTATTCTTCCCTAATTGTCCGTTTTCCCTTTATTAATTATTAGTACAAGTGTTGTTTGTAACTTTGTTGATGTGGTTGAATTTTTGTGCAATACTGTAAATAAAGTAAATCGGTTAATTATATAAATGTTGTATGAAACAATATTTAGATTGGTGAATGGAGTTAGGTATATGTATTATTATGTCTACTATAAGACTAATTGGTAGCAGTAACGGAATGTTTAATTTTAAACTGAACAGTTATGAGAGTTTTTTTAGTAGGTATGTTGTTATTGGGGTTTACCGCCCTAGGTTTTAGCCAGAATAAAAATGGCGAAGAGAAGGATGGTCTTATGTATGATGAGACTGAAGGAGTAGTTTTATCTGATGTTATTGTTACATCGCATAATGCTACATACTTAAATAATGTTTTGGATGATAATACCCCTAATCGTGCCAGAACTATGGCATTTAAGGTTGCCTCTTACGATATCAAGGAATCTGGTGAGTTTAGCAAAGATTATGATTTATATGAAGTTGTTTTCCGAGGTGTTGGTTCTGAAGATAGCAAGGTGATTGCAACCTATGATAATGGAGGTGTTATAATTCAAACTTTGGAAAAGTTTAAAGGCATTGTTCTGCCCGAAGTAATTAGAAATGCAGTGTTTAATACTTATCCGGGATGGGCATTAAGTGACACAGCTTATGTGGTTTCTTACTACAATGAAAAAAAAGCCGACAAAAAGTTTTTAGTGAGAATTAAAAATGGAAAGAAAAAAAAGAATCTTAAAATAAGTGCCACAGGAGAAATATTTTAAAACTAATTAAAGCATAGTAAAAAGACCGTCTATTATTAGTAGGGGGTCTTTTTATTTTAAATGATTGTGGTCGCAAGGGTAAATTAGGGATAAGTGTAAAAACATAATCGTAATTTCGCATTAATTAAAACAAATATGCTCTCTCAAGAAAAACATACCCAGCTCATAAAATCCGAAGCCAAACGTTTGGGGTTTTTGTCTTGTGGAATTAGTAAGGCTGGTTTTTTGGAAGAAGAGGCGCCGCGATTGGAAAAGTGGCTCAATAAAAATATGCATGGGGAAATGCGTTATATGGAGAACCATTTTGACAAGCGCCTTGATCCTACCAGACTTGTCGAAGGAGCTAAGTCCATTATTTCATTACTGCTTAATTACTACCCCGAAGAACAACAAAACAAAGAAAGCTATAAGTTGAGTAAATATGCTTATGGTACCGATTATCATTTCGTGATAAAGGATAAACTTAAGCAGTTATTGCACTTTATTGAAGAGGAAATCGGAGAAGTCTATGGTCGGGCTTTTGTTGATTCTGCGCCAGTGCTGGATAAGGCTTGGGCGGCAAAAAGTGGTTTAGGATGGATAGGTAAAAATAGTAATCTCCTAACTCAAAAAGTAGGTTCTTTTTATTTTATCGCTGAATTGATTGTTGATCTCGAATTGGAGTACGATACTCCTGTTACCGATCACTGTGGTACTTGTACCGCGTGCATTGATGCTTGTCCCACACAAGCTATAGTAGAACCTTATGTGGTTGATGGCAGTAAGTGTATTTCATATTTAACCATTGAACTCCGTGATAATATTCCCTCTGAGTTTAACGAGCAAATGGATGGTTGGATGTTTGGTTGTGATGTGTGTCAGGATGTTTGTCCGTGGAATCGCTTTTCAAAGTCTCATAATGAGCCCTTGTTCAATCCACAACCTGGTTTATTGGATATGGATAAAAGAGATTGGGAGGAATTGACCGAAGAGGTCTTTAGAAAGGTGTTTAAAAAATCTGCAGTTAAGCGCACTAAATTTTCAGGCCTCAATAGAAACATCAATTTCATAAAAGATTAGGCGTTTCCTAAGTAGGATTATTACCTTTGTGAGTTCACTAATTAACTAAAAAGCTATGAGTAAACAGAGAAGACGTAGAGAAGCATTGGTATATCATGCTAAGCCTACGCCCGGTAAAATTAAAGTAGTACCTACTAAAAGGTATGCTACCCAAAGAGATCTGTCGTTGGCTTATTCGCCCGGTGTAGCCGAGCCTTGTCTTGAAATAGAAAAAGATAAAAACAATGTTTATAAATATACCACCAAAGGGAATTTGGTGGCTGTAATCTCTAACGGGACTGCTGTTTTGGGGTTGGGTAATATTGGTCCGGAAGCTTCAAAGCCTGTGATGGAAGGTAAGGGATTGTTATTTAAGATTTTCGCAGACATCGATGTATTCGACATTGAAGTGGATACCGAAAATATAGAAGAATTCATCCAAACTGTAAAACAAATTTCGCCGACTTTTGGAGGTATTAACCTAGAGGACATCAAGGCTCCGGAAGCGTTTGAAATTGAACGTCGTTTGAAAGAAGAGCTAGATATTCCTGTGATGCATGATGACCAACACGGAACGGCAATTATTTCTGCTGCTGCTTTATTAAATGCACTAGAGCTTGCCGAAAAGAATATTGAAGATGTTAGAATTGTAGTGAGCGGTGCTGGTGCGGCAGCTATTTCGTGTACAAGATTATATCAAGCTTTTGGAGCTAAGCGAGAGAATATTGTTATGTTAGATAGCAAGGGGGTTATTCGCCAAGATCGTGATAATTTAACCGATCAAAAGGCTGAATTTGCTACCCATAGAAAAATTGATACACTTGAAGAAGCTATGGCAGATGCTGATGTGTTTATAGGTCTGTCTACTGCAAATATTGTTAGTCCCGAGATGTTGAAGAGCATGGCAACCGATCCTATTGTATTTGCCATGGCTAATCCAGATCCTGAGGTCGCCTATGATGTTGCTGTAGCTACAAGAGAAGATATTATTATGGCAACTGGTCGTAGTGATCACCCGAATCAGGTGAATAATGTACTTGGATTCCCATTTATTTTCCGTGGAGCGCTCGATGTTAGGTCAACAAAGATTAATGAGGAAATGAAAATGGCCGCTGTAAAAGCCTTAGCTAACCTAGCTAAAGAACCTGTTCCAGAGCAAGTAAATATAGCATATGGGGAAACTAGAATGGCTTTTGGAAGAGACTATATCATTCCCAAGCCATTTGATCCAAGATTGATTGGAGAAGTGCCGCCTGCTGTAGCTAAGGCAGCAATGGAAACTGGCGTTGCCCAAGAACCTATTGAAGATTGGGAAAAGTATAAAAATTCTTTACTAGAGAGAATTGGGGCAGATAATAAAATGGTTAGATTGCTCTTGAACCGTGCCAAAACCAACCCTAAGCGTGTAGTATTTGCAGAAGCTGATCAGCTAGATGTGTTAAAGGCAGCTCAAATCGTTCATGATGAAGGAATCGCTTTTCCAATTTTATTAGGACGCAAGGATATTATTAAGGATTTGATGGAAGAAATCGAGTTCGATGCCGATGTTCAAATTATTGATCCTAAGTCAGATGAAGAGCGACCAAAAAAAGACGAATATGCAAAGGTGTATTGGGAGCAAAGAAAGCGCCGAGGAGTGACTTATTATTCAGCAAGGAAGTTAATGCGTGAGCGTAATTACTTCTCAGCCATGATGGTAAATCAAGGTGATGCCGATGCTGTTTTAACTGGTTACTCAAGGAATTATCCATCGGTGGTTAAACCTATGTTGGAATTAATTGGCATGGCAAAGGGGACTACAAGAGTAGCAACCACAAACTTGATGATGACTGAACGCGGTCCACTTTTCTTGAGTGATACCTCCATAAATATCGATCCGTCAGCTAAAGATTTAGCTAAGATAACCCATATGACCTCACAAGTGGTAAAAATGTTTGGTCTAGAGCCTGTTGTTGCAATGACTTCGTATTCAAACTTTGGATCGTCAAACAATGAAAGGGCCTCAAAGGTAAGAGAAGCTGTGGCTTATTTACATAGGTATTTCCCTGATATGATTGTTGATGGGGAATTACAGACCGATTTTGCACTTAATAGTGAGATGCTTCAGGATATCTTTCCGTTTTCTAAATTGGCGGGACGTAAAGTAAATACATTGATTTTTCCAAACCTTGACGCGGCCAATATTACCTATAAATTACTTAAGGAATTAAATAAATCGGAGTCTATCGGGCCAATAATGATGGGAATGCGCAAACCAGTGCACATTCTTCAGTTGGATGCAAGCGTAGATGAAATTGTTAACATGACGGCCATTGCAGTTATCGATGCTCAGCAAAAAGAGAAGCGAGAGCAGCAAATGAGCTCAAAATAAAGCACTTTGGTATGCCGATAATTTTATTACATTTGAGGTTTGACAAATAGAAATTAATGATCACACATATCCAAGGTAAACTTGTAGAGAAAAATCCGACAGATGTTGTCGTCGATTGTAATGGGGTAGGATATTTGTTAAACATTTCATTGCATACATTTTCCAAGATTCCCAATCAAGAGAACATTAAACTGTTTACGCATCTTCAAGTTAAAGAGGATGCCCATACGCTTTATGGGTTTTCGTCTCTTGCAGAGCGCGAGATTTTTCGATTACTTATCTCAGTTAATGGTATTGGTGCTAGTACTGCAAGAACAATGCTTTCTTCATTGTCCCCTAAGCAAGTCCGTGAGGGTATTGTTGCAAACGATGTTGCTTTAATTCAGTCTGTTAAAGGGATAGGAGCTAAAACTGCCCAGCGTGTCATACTGGACTTGAAGGATAAAATCCTTAAAATATATGATATTGACGAAGTTTCTATTGCTCAGGGCAATACCAGCAAAGAAGAAGCGTTATCTGCCTTAGAAGTGCTGGGATATACTAAAAAGCAGTCCGAACGCGTTGTTGATAAGATATTGGCGGCAGAACCAGAAGCAACAGTTGAAACCATCATTAAACAAGCGCTTAAAAACTTATAATAGATTTTGGATAAGACCAACCATAATTCATATTATTCATTAAACTACATTCTAACTTTCTTGGCTTTTATGGTATCTACCATAGCAATGGCCCAAGATGATCCTGTAACAGAACAAGACTCTACCAAAACAGGATATAGTTTAGGGAAAATAGATATTCCAAACCCTCCTAGTATTTCTAGTAAGTATACCTACGACCCTATAACAGATAGATATATCTATACAGAAACAGTAGGTGAATTCAATATTAATTATCCGGTCATACTAACCCCAGAGGAGTTTGAAGCGTTGGTCGCTCAAGAAAGTCTTAAGGCCTATTATAAGGAGAAAATTGATGCCTATGATGGTATAAAGGAAGGGGCCGAAGAAGAGCAAAAAAACCTATTACCTGCTTTTTATGTAAATTCCAGTTTTTTTGAAACTATTTTTGGAGGCGACACAGTAGAGGTTATCCCTCAAGGTTCGGTAGAAATGGATTTGGGTGTATTATTCTCTAAACAGGATAATCCTGCTTTTTCTCCCAGAAATAGAAGTAATTTTACTTTCGATTTCGATCAACGTATCAGTTTGAGCTTGTTAGGTAAAGTCGGGACGCGTTTACAAGTAAATGCAAATTACGATACCCAATCTACCTTCGATTTTCAAAATGTTGTCAAGTTGGAATACACTCCTACAGAAGACGATATTATCCAAAAAATAGAAGTGGGTAATGTAAGCATGCCCTTGACCAATTCCTTGATTACTGGAGCTCAAAGTTTATTTGGAGTGAAAACTCAATTACAATTTGGGAGAACTACGGTAACTGCAGTATTTTCTGAACAAAAGTCAGATACAAGAACAGTAGTTGCTCAAGGAGGAGGGACTCTTGAAGAGTTTGAGTTTTTTGCTAGGGATTATGATGAAAACCGCCACTTTTTCCTTTCTCAGTATTTTAGGGATAACTATGATAAATCACTTTCTAAATATCCATATATAGCAAACAATATACAGATTACCCGAATAGAAGTTTGGGTGACAAATAGAAATAATTCCACAGACAACGTAAGAAACGTTGTGGCATTTCAGGATATTGGGGAAACAGATAAGATTTTTAATGATCAGTTAAACATTTTCAATCCAGGTGGTTCCTATCCAGACAATGGAAATAACGGGTTCGACCCAACTAATGTTGGTGGAGCAGGATCTCAACTTAATGATGCTGTTCGTGACATTGCTACGGTCCAATCAGGAATATTAATTCCAGGAACCAATGAAGGTTCAGATTATGGGAAGTTGGAAAATGCCAGAAAATTAACTCAAGGTTCGGAATATACGCTTCATCCTCAATTGGGGTATATTTCTTTGAACCAAAGACTCAATAACGATGAAACCCTTGCTGTGGCTTACCAGTTTACGGTTGGAGGACAAGTATATCAAGTTGGAGAGTTTGCTAATGACGGGGTTCCCAATACCGATGATGATGGTGACGGAATCCCCAATATTGCCGATGTCGACATAAATGGCGATGGAACTCCAGATAATGGAACCGACTCTGATGGTGATGGTATAAACGATAATTCTGACGTTGATCAAACTGGAGGTAATGATAATGACGGTAATGGTATTGATGACGCTGTTGTTGTTGCACAAAATGGAACCCAAACCTTGTTGCTTAAAATGCTTAAAAGTAGCATTACTAATGTGCAACAACCTATTTGGGATTTGATGATGAAAAATATTTACGACACTGGGGCTTATCAGTTGGAGCAGGAAGAATTTAGGCTTAATATTTTCTATAATGAAGCTTCTGCTCTAAACTATATTAAACCAGTTGAGGGTACGGTTTTCCCTCCCTTCGATCCAGACAATACTCCAGATCCAGATGATGGATACTTAATAACCGAAACGCCCTTAATTCGTTTATTCAATTTAGATCGATTGAATTATAACAATGATCCACAGGCTGGCGGTGACGGATTCTTTGATTATGTTCCAGGTATTACGGTAATCCCTCAAAACGGAAAAATTGTTTTCACTAAGGTAGAGCCTTTTGGACGTTATCTGTTCGATATACTTGATGATGATGGAACGGGTAACAATAATCAAGATTATGAAGATGGTGTCTTTAACCCCAATCAGAACAAATATGTTTACGATGTGCTTTATAAGAGCACTAAAACGGCTGCTCTTGAGGCTGTAGAAAAAAATAAATTCCAATTAAAAGGCCGCTATAAATCAGCAGGAGGAGAAGGTATTCCCATAGGGGCGTTTAACGTGCCTAGAGGATCGGTTAGAGTAACAGCAGGAGGTCGTGTTCTTGTTGAGGGGATTGATTATACTGTGAACTATCAGTTGGGACGTGTGCAAATTTTGGACGAAGCACTTAAAGCATCGAATACGCCTATTGAGGTCTCTACAGAAAACAATGCCGTTTTTGGTCAGCAAACCAAACGTTATATGGGCTTAAATGTAGAACATCGTTTTAATGAGAACTTTGTTCTGAATGGTACGGTTATTAATTTAAGGGAGCGACCTATTACCCAAAAGGCCAATTATAGTACAGAGCCTATCAACAATACTATGTTAGGTTTTAATGGGAACTACTCTACAGAGGTTCCGTTTTTAACCCGAATGGTGAATAAGCTTCCAAATATTGATACCGATGTGCCATCCAATCTTTCCGTTCGTGGTGATTTTGCATATTTAAAAGCAGGAGCGCCGAAAGGAACTGATTTTAACGGAGAGGCTACGGCATATATTGATGATTTTGAAGGGTCTCAAAATTCAATAGATTTAAGGTCCCCTCAATCTTGGTTTCATTCCAGTAGGCCATTAAATCTGAATGGAACAGATGTTTTCGACGCTAACGGTATAGAAAACGGATTTGGAAGAGCGCGATTAAACTGGTATATGATTGATCCTGTTTTTTATAGCAGTCAACGTCCAGGAGGTATTACAGACGACGATTTATCAAGTCTGTTTACTTCAAGGGTGTTTATTCAGGAGCTATTCCCAGACCAGGATCTTGTTCAGGGCCAAACTACGGTTTTAAACACTTTAGACTTGGCTTATTACCCTGATGAACGTGGTATTTATAATTTCGATCCAAATGCTCAGGATGGTCAATTGGACAATCCAACGGATAGTTGGGCAGGAATTACAAGGCAGTTAACATCTACAGATTTTGAACAAGCAAATGTAGAGTACATTGAATTTTGGTTACAGGATCCTTTTCAGGAAAACTCTAACAATCCTGGAGGTAAGTTAGTGTTTAACTTAGGAAACGTTTCAGAAGATGTTATAAAGGATGGTCGTAAACAATATGAAAATGGATTGCCATCAGACGGTAACGTTAGTATGTTGCCCCAAACGGTTTGGGGAACCGTTGTGCCTCAAAACCAATCTTTGGTCTATACATTCGACACTACTGGTCAGGAGCGAACAAATCAAGACGTCGGTTATGATGGTTATGATGATCAGGAAGAAGCTGCTCAGTTTGGGGCTGCTTTTGGTGAAGACCCTGCTTTAGATAACTATACATATTTCTTAAATACTGATGGAGATTTATTTGAACGTTATAGAAAGTATAATGGAGTACAAGGAAACTCTCCCGAAACATTTACAGATACAAATCGAGGGAGTACTACACAGCCTGATGTAGAGGATATTAACCGAGATAACACAATGAATACCATTGATAGTTATTTTGAATATATTTTAGATATTAAACCAGAATATCTTCCTGAATTTGCAGACGAAATTGATGATTTACCAGATACTAACCCACTAAGAGAATTTATTGTTGATGTAAAGAACAAAACTCGAGACATGCCTAACGGAGATACTGATGTTCCTGTAAGATGGTATCAGTTTAGGGTGCCGGTAAACCAGCCAATAGAAGTGTTTGACGATAATGTACAGTATCCTCAATTTAAGCGATATAATGGGATATCAGATTTCCGATCGGTACGTTTTGCCCGTATCTATTTAAACGAGTTTACCCAGCCAACAGTAATGCGTTTTGGTGCTTTGGATTTGGTTCGTAGTGATTGGAGAAGATATACGCAAATACTTAACAATGATAATCAAGAGTATGAAGACACCGATTTTACTATCGGAGTAATAAGCACTCAAGAGAATGAAGGTAACTATGTAAGCCCACCAGGGGTTTACGAAGAGCAGCTTTTTAACAATAATACCGTTGTTGATCAAAATGAGCAATCTATGGTGCTTAATGTTTGTGACCTTCACGGAGAGGATTCCCGAGCTGTGTACAAGAATATAAATCTAGACATGCGCCAGTACAAAAAGATTCGCATGTTTATGCATGCAGAGGGGCAAGTTGTTGATGGGTTGGAATCTAATGAAATGGTAGGATTTATTAGAATGGGTAATGACCTTAACGAAAACTATTACCAAGTAGAAATTCCGTTGCAGGTAAGTATACCAAACAGTACGGATCCTAATGAAGTGTGGCCGGCAGATAATGAAATAGATTTACCGCTCAAGTTATTACAGGAAATAAAAGCTAAGTCTATTTCTGCTGATGGAATTACCAGTGGTGAAGCTATTTTCTACGATGTGGTTGATGGTGGTTTAACAGAAAACTCAGTTCCTGAATTTTCAGAACACACTCCTGGCCAACAGCGGGTAGCAATTAAGGGTAATCCTAACTTTGGAAGTATCCGTACCTTAATGATTGGTATAAAGAATCCGGCGGATCCAGGTTTAAATGATGATGCCTGTGGAACATTTTGGTTTAACGAGTTACGTTTGTCCGATATGGATAACGAAGGAGGTTGGGCCGCTGTTTTAAGTATGGATTCAAATATTGCCGACTTTGCTAACATTAGTGCTACTGGGAGAACAAGTACTTCTGGTTTTGGAAGTATTGAGCAAACTCCAAATGAGCGAAGCCGAGAAGATGTAAAACAGTATGATGTTGTAACCAATGTAAATATAGGCCAATTATTGCCTAAAGATTGGGGGATACAAATTCCGTTTAATTATGGAGTTGGAGAAGAAATAATAACCCCTAAGTACGATCAGTTTTATGGAGATATAGAACTCGATACGCGATTGGACAATGCCGAAAGCGATGAAGAGCGAGAAGAGATATTGAATGCTAATGAAAATTATACCAAGCGAAAGAGTATCAACTTTATTGGAGTCCGAAAGAATCGTACAACAGAAAAGCGTCCTCATTTTTACGATGTTGAAAACCTTACGTTGAACTATTCTTATAATAAAGTTGAGCATCGTGATTTCGAGATTGAGAATTCGGTGGATAAAACGGTTCGAGCGGGGGTAAATTATTCTTATAATTTTAATCCTGTTGTTGTAGAACCTTTCAAAAAGAATGATTCACTATTTACAGGAAAGAATTGGAAACTGCTTAAGGATTTTAACCTTAGCTTGCTTCCAGCAACTTTTTCTGTTAATACAGATATCAACAGGCGATTTAACCAACAGAAATTCAGAGAGGTTGATTTGACTGGCGATAACCTTCAGCTTGAAACACTTTATAAGCGAAATTATACATTTGATTTCCAATACACCATCAATTATAATTTAACTCAAAGTTTGCAGCTTAACTTTACGGCATCTAATAATAACATCGTTAGAAACTATTTTGTAGATAACGATATACGTCGGGGAGAGCAAGACCCTACTTTAGGTGTGTGGGATGGTTTCTTTGATTTTGGAGATCCCAATCGTCAGTATCAGCAATTAGGGATTAACTATGATATCCCACTGTATAAAATACCCGCATTAAGTTTCCTAAGAGCTACCTATTCTTATACAGGAGATTTTCAGTGGCAAAAAGGGTCTGACGAGATTAACCCGTGGACACCACCGGTAGATCCGGGAGAAACGACCCAGAGTTATAATCTAGGACACAGCATACAGAATGCGAATACCCATAACATTAACTCTACTTTGGACATGAACAAGCTTTACCGATATATTGGCTTAGTGAAAAAGCCAGTAAGAGGGAGTCGTGATACCAGAAGTAGAGACAGAGCGAATGCGCCAGATGATGCAAAAGACGATCAGCAAGCTAAAACGAAAAGTAATGGAGGGACTAAGTTATTAAATGCAGGGATTGATTTATTAACAAGTGTAAAACGTATACAAGTTAACTACAGTGAAAATAACGGGAATTTCCTTCCTGGTTATTTGCAAACTCCTGGATTTATTGGAACATTCAAGCCTACCTTCGGATATACTTTTGGTAGCCAAAGTGATGTGAGAAGTCTTGCTGCGCGTAACGGTTGGTTGACTACATATCCGGAATTCAATCAGCAGTATACCGAGGTCCACAACCGTCAATTGGATATTGCGGCTAATATAGAACCAGTAAGAGATTTGAAGATTGACTTGGTAATGAACCGTCTATATTCGGATAATTATACAGAAAACTATAGGGTAGAAGATTATACTGGGCCAGACGGTGTTCCAGACGGTATTCCAGATTACAACTCCTTAACTCCAAATGAGTATGGTAATTTTAATATATCCACAATAATGCTTGGTACTGCGTTTGGAAAAAGTGATGAATTCGGATCTGATGCATTCGATGACCTTAGAAACAATCGATTAGAGATAGCCAGACGAGTAGCTGCCAGTAAAGGGGTAGATATGTCCAATCCGGATAATTTTGAGAATGGAGATGTTAACGGATTCCCATTAGGGTATGGTAAAACAAGTCAGCAGGTGTTATTGCCTTCATTTTTGGCTGCTTATACAGGTAAAAGTGCTAGTAGTATTAGTTTGAGTTCATTCAGGGACACACCTCTTCCAAACTGGGATGTTAAGTACACGGGATTAATGAAATTTAAATGGTTTAAAGAGAAGTTTAAACGTTTTTCTTTAACTCATGGTTATCGCTCCACTTATACGATCAATCAGTTTAGAAGTAATTTGGATTATCAGGATATTGATTATGGTATATCTTACAATAATCAACCTGACGATGTTTTAAATCAATCGGGAGATTATAAAAGTAAGCAGATTTATAGCAACGTGAACTTGTCGGAAATGTTTACTCCCTTAATTCGTGTTGATTTCGAAATGAAAAACTCGATTAAAATTCTAACGGAAATTAGAAGGGATCGTTCCCTTTCATTAAGCTTTGATAATAACTTACTAACCGAGATACAAGGTAATGAGTATCGGGTTGGATTGGGGTATCGTTTTAAAGACGTTAGACTAAAATCCAAATTAGCAGGTCCGAGACAAACTATAATGAGTGATTTGATTATGCAGGCCGATATTGCAATCCGGGATAATAAGACTATTATTAGATATTTGGATGTAGAAAACAACCAAATTACCTCAGGGCAGACTATTTGGGGAGCAAAGTACACGGCAGAATATGCATTTAGTAAGTACTTAACCGGTATTTTCTATTTTGATTATTCCTTCTCAGAATATGCCATATCAACTGCTTTTCCGCAAACTACAATACGTTCTGGGTTCACCTTGAGATATAATTTCGGTAATTAACCGATAAGGTTTGAAAATTAAGCAGCGAATAAATACTTTTGCGATAATAAACTTTAAACTAAAAAAATGAATATTCCATCAGAGTTAAAGTACACTAAAGACCACGAATGGATCAAGGTGGAAGGCGATATTGTAACCGTAGGGATTACAGATTTTGCTCAAAGCGAGCTAGGAGATATTGTTTACGTTGAGGTAGACACCTTAGATGAAACCTTAGATGCCGAAGAAGTATTTGGAACTGTTGAAGCAGTTAAGACTGTGTCAGACTTGTTTTTGCCTGTATCGGGTGAAATTATTGAATTTAACGAGTCTTTAGAGGACGAGCCAGAGAAAGTTAACAACGATCCTTATGGAGAAGGTTGGATGGTAAAGGTAAAATGCTCTGATGTGAGTGAACTTGACAATCTACTTTCTGCAGATGATTATAAAGAGCTTATCGGCGCTTAAAAAACTATCAATTTTTATAGTTGCTTGCTATACGGTGGCCTTGGCCACCGTTAGCCTTTTAAACATAAGCAATCTTCCAAAAATAACCGAGAACAATAGTGATAAAATATATCATTTGGTAGCTTACGCTATTTTAATGGTACTATGGTTTAATGCCTTGTTTTATCGAATTGGTTTAAAAAGGGGGAAAGCACTTTTGTTTGCTGCAATTATCTCTATTGTCTTTGGTATAATTATTGAGGTGTTACAGGACACGGCGACAGATGTTAGACAGGCTGACATTTTAGATTTTGTGGCCAATTTTATCGGTGTCGTTGTAGGGGGGCTTTTTATCATTTTGAGGAAAAGACTTAACATGAAAAAATAGTAATCACTTGCTTTTTTGCCAAATAATTGGTTATTTTAGCAGTCTTGAAAAACAGAACAAATTATGGAACCTAAGAAAAATCCTAAAGCAAATGTTGGACGTAACAGCGGGCTTTATTTTGCGATTGGATTGGCGTTAATGTTGTTCATTACAAACTACGCCATCAATTACAAAACCTACGAAAAGGAAGCGATTGACATAGGTCAGTTGAGTGTTGATGAGGAATTGGACGAAGAAATTCCAATCACTCAAACTCTTCAAGCACCACCGCCACCGCCACCACCGCCACCAGCACCTTCTGAAGTAATTGAAGTTGTTGAGGACGAGGTAGAGGTTGAGGAAACTATTATAGAATCAACTGAAACAGATCAGGAAGAAGAGATTGTAGAGGTTGAAGATATTGAGGTTGATGAAGGCATAGAGGAAGTTGTTGAGGTTCCGTTTGCTGTTATCGAGAATGTACCTGTTTATCCTGGTTGTGAAAAAGGGTCGAATAATGAGAAAAGAGCATGTATGTCTGAAAAGATTGCTCAGTTTGTTAACCGTAAGTTTAATAAAGACCTAGCGAGTGATTTAGGGTTAAGTGGAAGACAACGTATTAGTGTTATATTTAAGATTGATAAAAATGGTAATGTAACCAATGTGCGTGCTAGAGCACCACACCCAAGACTAGAGGATGAAGCTAAGCGTGTAATTGAGATGCTTCCTAAAATGCAACCTGGTAAGCAACGTGGTAAACCGGTAATAGTACCATACTCTCTACCAATCTTGTTCCAAGTTCAGGACTAAATAAGTAAAATGACTATATAAAAAATCCCGCTACAGATGTAGTGGGATTTTTTTTGGTACGCTTATTGCATTTTGTGAAAATATTAACAGTTTAAATTTAATATTATGAATTCACAAAACAATTCTAGCAAATCCGTTCGGCAAAACGGAGGGGCTAAACAAACAACGCATAAACGCGATGTAAATTTACAAAAAAACTCAACCCTGTACTTTCAGATTGGACTTATCCTGTGCTTATTGGCAACTTATGGTCTTCTTGAAATGGATTTTGAACAAAAAACTATTAATCTCAGTGATTATCATGCCACGGTTATGGAAGATGAAACCTATAGTTTTAATGAGAAATTAAAAATTTATGTTGAAGAGAAACCAGTATCTCAAAAAAAGAAAGTCAAAACCCAATTAATTGATGTAATAGACTTACGCAAAGACGATGATCCAGTTCTTGACACTAAAGAGTTTATTACTGGTCCTGAAGTAACAGATGACCCTCCAGTTGAATTAAAGGATATTCATTTAGTTGACAAGCCCGATGAAGTTGCGTATGGAATTCTAGGTGTTGAGCGCGTACCCATTTATCCAGGATGCGAAGACTTAAAAGATAATAACGCTAGAAGAAGTTGTATGTCGGAGAAATTAACTCGACTCATTCAAAGAAAGTTTAATACTGATTTAGCTAATGATTTAGGATTGCAAGGTAAACAAGTTATCTATACCCAGTTTAAGATTGGAAAAGATGGTAATGTTAAGGATGTAAAAGTAAGGGCGCCACATCCAGCTTTAGAAAATGAAGCCGAGCGCGTAATTAATAAAATACCTGAAATGACACCTGGCTTACAAAGCAACAAGGCTGTTGACGTTATGTATAGTTTGCCAATTGTCTTTGTTGTTAGAGATTGATTTATTAATCATGTGTTAATAAAGCCGCTACTCTATTTTGTGTAGCGGTTTTTTAATATTCATTCTTCAAAAAGTAGTATCTTTCCGCTTTAATCCCCACGGTTTCTGTATGAGATACCTTTACATTTTTCTTTTTATTTGTGTACAGTGGTCTGTTGATGCCCAAGAAAAATTGCTTCCCGAAAAACCGCCTGTTTTCCCAGGTTGTGATAGTTTGGCCGTAATCGATTTAGAAAGCTGTTTTAATAAATCACTTTTTGCTAGAATAAAAGCCGATTTTCAGGTGCCTGAAGATTTAGTCAATTCTAATTATCAAGGAGATGTTGTTGTACTGTTTGAGATAAATGCAAAGGGGGGATTCCAAGTGATTTATGTCGATGCCATGTACGAGTCTCTAAAAAGTGAGACTCAAAGGTTTTTTAGAGATTTGCC
Organism: Mangrovimonas aestuarii; assembly: GCF_028767185.1. Classification (GTDB taxonomy): domain Bacteria; phylum Bacteroidota; class Bacteroidia; order Flavobacteriales; family Flavobacteriaceae; genus Mangrovimonas_B; species Mangrovimonas_B aestuarii. The sequence goes on along the minus strand of NZ_JARACK010000003.1, from coordinate 23,255 downwards.
CAAAGTTGAACCAGCTAGTTATAATGGCAAGCCCACATTTAAGCAATACACTATAGCCATTCCTATTCCGTTGGATGGAAGTGGTCGAAATATTATCGATGCTAAAGCAAGAGGAGTAGTTCAACTAGAACAAGAGGCTAAGCAGGAATATGATAAGGTAAGTGAAGGTAAAGTGCCTTTTGAAGATAAGGCCTTGACAAGCCAATTGAATATTCCATTTGTGCATAGTTATTATGCTAGGTTTGAGCGAAGCATGAACTTGGTTGGAACAAATAGTCATACAGCAAGCAAGCCTTACATGTATGAGGATGTTTCAGTATATCAGGATTTAAAAGCCGATCAAGAGGCGTTAAAGCAAGATAGATCTACTTGGTTTGGAAGAAAACTTTGGAATGAACATTTTGTGCAGTTACAGGGAAAAGATTATTGGTTTACCGTAGACCTTATTTTCGATTTTGAAGTAGGGAAGGATTTTGATGCCGATTTTAACTCTACGTTTAACAATACACGAGGACTTTATTTTCAAGGAGGATTGGGGAAGAAGTTTAATTTCTTTACATCAGTTTATGAAAGTCAAGGGCGTTTTGCACAATATTTCAATCAATACGCTGAGAGTTTAAAAGCCTTTGGACCAGATCCGGCTATTATTCCTGGGCGTGGTATTGGTAAAGGGTTTAAGGATGATGCATACGACTATCCGGTAGCCGAAGCTTATTTGTCCTATACTCCAGCAGATTTCATTAATGTTCAATTTGGACATGGTAAAAACTTTATAGGAGATGGTTATCGCTCTTTGTTTTTGAGTGATGCAGCAAGTCCTCATACCTATTTAAAGCTTAATACAAAGTTTTGGAAAATTAAATATACCAGCACTTGGATGTGGTTGCGTGATGTGCGCCCTGAAGTGGTTGTTGAGGATGCCTTTTTAACCAAATACATGGCAAATCATTATTTGAGTTTAAATGTATCCAAACGATTGAATGTTGGGTTGTTTGAATCGGTGATGTGGACCGATGTAAATGGACGAGGTTTCGATATTAATTATGTCAATCCAATAATTCTATTCCGAGCTTTGGAGTTTGAAAGTGGTCAAGGTGCTGGAAATGCAATATTAGGCCTTTCCATTAAATATAAACTCTCAGATAATGTGTATGCATACGGACAGTTTGTACTTGATGAATTTTCTTTAAGCGATGTAAAGGCCGCTGAAAAAAGTTGGAAGAATAAGTGGGGGTATCAATTTGGACTAAAATATTTTAATGCCCTTAATGTGGATAATCTAATGCTTCAGTTAGAATACAACCAGGTGAGGCCTTATACCTACAGCCATAATACTATTGTATTGAATTATGGTCATGCAAATCAATCTATGGCGCATTTATGGGGGTCTAACTTTAGGGAATTCATATTGATTGGGCGCTATAACTACCAGCGCTGGTATGCCGATGCCAAAATTATTATTGGGACAAAGGGATTTGATTATAATACTGAAGAGGATAATTTTAGTTACGGTGGAGATATTTACCGTAATTATAATGAACGTCCTTATGATAACAATGTGAAAATAGGTCAAGGGATAAAAACCAATATTTTTAATGGAGAGCTTCAATTCGGCTATTTGGTAAACCCAGCAACCAATTTAAAATTGTTTGCAAGTACCATTGTAAGGAATTTTGATCCTAATGCTCAAACAATGGATGTTTATCAAAACAATACGTTCTGGTTCAACCTAGGATTGCGAACCGACCTTTTTAATTGGTATTTTGATTTTTAATTTATGATGAAGCTCGAAATAATTTCTACAAAGAATTTAAGATTGCTAATATTTGCATCAGTATTCATAAACATTTTGTTTGCACCAAGTTTAAGTTTTATAGAACAAGATAATAGGTTTTATGTTTCATTAGCTTCTTTGGTTATTGCTTCAATAGCAATTTGGGCTTTGATTGGAAGAGGAGCTATTCTTGGGCAGCGTTTAATTCTGATGGCGTTCTTTGTGTTCTTGTCTGTTGCCTTAACCCTAATCCAGCTGTTGGTTTGACTTTCTAAGAGCTTCAAAATTAACATAGAAATGCCATTGTTGAATAGGAATTATTAAAGTATCTTTGCACCCGCCTTTAAGGCGTCAAAGTAAAGTACATTGAGCGATACAAAAACGTCATTAGCAACAGCTTCTATAATTTCAGACTTTAAAGAGATCACAAAAATGCGTTTGGCATTAAGCGTGGTATTCTCATCAATTGCGGGATATCTTTTGGGAGTTGAAGTTGTTGAGATTAAAACATTGATTCTTTTAGCCCTTGGAGGGTATTTTATGGTAGGCGCATCAAATGCTTACAACCAAATCATAGAAAAAGATTTGGATGCTTTGATGGATCGTACCAAAAACCGTCCAATTCCTGCCGGGCGTATGTCTGTTAACACTGCCTTTATCATAGCTAGTATATTTACTGTTTTAGGAATAGCAATACTTTATAATATTAATCAGCAAACCGCAATGTTCGGTGCGATTTCTATTTTCCTTTACACTTGTGTTTATACACCCTTAAAAACAAAAACGCCTTTAGCTGTATTTGTTGGTGCCATTCCAGGAGCTATTCCATTTATGTTGGGATGGGTTGCTGCAACAAACGACTTCGGTATTGAGCCGGGAACATTGTTCATGGTTCAGTTCTTTTGGCAGTTTCCTCATTTTTGGGCTATTGGATGGTTTTTGTATGAAGATTATAAAAAAGGAGGCTTCTTTATGTTGCCAACAGGCAAACAGGATAGAGGAACCGCAGTGCAGACCATTATGTACACCATTTGGACTGTGTTGGTTTCAATAATTCCTGTATTTGGATTTACAGGAAGACTTCAATTAAGTATAGTCGCAGCAGTGATTGTATTTTTATTGGGAATGGGGATGTTGTATTACGCTATACAGTTATTTAAGAAAATGACTGTTTTGGCAGCAAAGCAGCTTATGTTGGCAAGTGTATCGTATATCACCCTGCTTCAAATTGTTTATGTAGTAGATAAATTTTTAAGATAGTTATGGATTTAACCCAAGGTACGGTAGAAGAAAAGAATAATAGAGCCAAGAAGATGATGCTCTGGTTTGGTATCGCTTCGCTAATTATGTCGTTTGCGGGATGGACTAGTGCCTATGTAGTAAGTAGTAGTCGTCCAGATTGGTTAAAGGATTTTCAATTACCAAATGCGTTTATCATAAGTACTGTATTGATAATTATTAGTAGCATTACATTCGTGGTTGCTGCTAGAGCTCTAAAAGTTAATAATAGGAGTTTAACTTCTATCATGCTTTTGGCTACATTGGGCTTAGGGATAGCCTTTGTCTATAACCAGTTTATGGGCTTTCAAGAGATTATCGATGCAGGTTATAATTTTACCGGACCTACAAGTAATGTAACGATGTCTTACATTTACCTGATTGCTATGATGCATATATTGCACGTGGTAGCGGGACTAATCTGCTTGTTAGTGGTAATTTATAATCATTTTAAACAGAAGTACAGTGCAACGAAAATGCTTGGTTTTGAACTTGCAGCAACATTTTGGCACTTTGTTGACTTATTGTGGCTGTATCTGTTTTTGTTTTTATACTTCTTTAAATAAATAAATTGATTATTTTTGTGCAACTTTATTAACTAAACCTTAAGTATGAGTACTACAGTAGTAAATGCTGAAACAGAAGGCAAAACTTGGGGAGGCGGCGACAACCAACCTCTTGGTGCAAGTTACGGTAAAATGATGATGTGGTTTTTCATCGTTTCTGATGCATTAACATTTTCCGGATTTTTAGCAGCTTACGGATTTTCAAGATTCAAATTTATTAATGAATGGCCAATTGCCGATGAGGTCTTTACTCACGTACCGTTCTTACACGGGCAAGAGTTACCTATGATTTATGTGGCCTTCATGACCTTCATTCTTATTATGTCGTCTGTAACTATGGTGTTAGCTGTAGACGCTGGGCATAAACTGAACAAAGCTAAGGTTACTTGGTATATGTTCTTAACTATTATTGGAGGTTTAATATTCGTTGGTTCTCAGGCTTGGGAATGGGCAACCTTCATTAAAGGTGATTACGGTGCTGTTCAAACTAAAGGAGGGAACATTCTTCAGTTTGTGGATACAGATGGACATAGAGTTGCTTTACGTGATTTTGTAACGGCAGAGCACAATACTAGAACTCAGCACGAAAATAAAACTGGTATTTGGTTTACTAGTGAAGATGCTTTGCCTTCGTACACTATGGAGGACGTTATAAAAGGTTTAGAATCTCACGATAACATACTTGTTAGAACACAACAATTGACTGATAACAACCGTCACAAAACGGTCCTTTCAAGAGAAGAGTCTCTTGCTGTTATCAAGAAGAACGGTAAAGCCGTTGTAGAAGGAGCTAACCTTCACGTAAACGAATACGGTTCACCTTTGTTTGCAGATTTCTTCTTCTTTATTACTGGTTTCCACGGATTTCACGTGTTCTCTGGAGTGGTGATTAACATCATTATTTTCTTCAACGTAATCTTAGGAACTTACGAAAGAAGAAAGAGTTACGAAATGGTAGAGAAAGTTGGACTTTACTGGCACTTTGTAGATTTAGTTTGGGTATTTGTATTTACATTCTTCTACCTAGTTTAATCAGAAAAAGCATTTAAGAAATGGCACACGGACATAAATTAGAAATATTAAGAGGAACTGTTAAGTTTAAAAGTAATACCCAGAAAATTTGGGGTGTATTAATCCTTCTTTCCATCATCACCGCTGTTGAAGTTGTTTTGGGTATTTATAAGCCTGAAGTTTTGATGGCGCACGTTTTGGGGATGAAAGGTCTTAACTGGATATTCATCATCCTAACAGTAGTGAAAGCTTACTACATTACTTGGGATTTCATGCACATGCGTGATGAAAAACCAGCGCTTAGACGTGCTGTAGTGTGGACAAGTATTTTCCTTATATGCTACCTTGTTTTCATCCTATTGCAAGAAGGTGGGTATGTTTTTGATGTATACGATAAAGGATTCATTAAACGCGATTTTTAAAAAGCGTTAAACAGATAATAAAAAGACGGTTTTTCAACCGTCTTTTTTTATTTTTGCACCATGAAAATGAAGCAAGTAAAAAGAAATGTGGTTTTGGGAATATTATTCTTTCTGCCAGTAACATTTCTCCTTTTTTTATACCCTGCCAAGCACAATTATACACCACTTGACATAGTAGGAGGGCAGGTAGAGGAACTTCATGGCTTTAATTCCGATTCTGAGGAAGAGATCAATTTACAAGGCCATATTACCGTTTTAGCTTTTTTTGGAAATAAACCTGAAGATCATTTTATAGCAGCTTCTAATTTAAAGGAACTGGTATACGATAAATTTAAGGGGTTTAAGCGTTTTCAAATTATTGTCGTAATGCCAGAAGGTTATCAAGAGGCAGCCAAGACATTAGAGGCTGAAATAAACGCTTATGACGACCTTAGGTTTTGGCACTTTGTTTTTGGGACACAGAATAATATTAAAGGGCTTTTTAATAGTTTGAAATATAAAACACCTTTGGATGGTAAATTGTCAACTTCCGAAATATTTATTGTAGATAAAGAACTAAACCAAAGAGGACGTATTGATGACCGTACCGATAATGAAGTTGAAAAACATAAGCCTGTCTTCGGGTTGCCATCTTACAATAGTATTGAAGTTGCTGAGATAAAAAATAAAATGAGTGAAGATATTAGAATTCTTTTTACTGAATATAGGCAAAAGCGAAAAGGGGACTTCAATTCATCAATAAGACGTGATAACGAACTAAAAGCTGTAGACAATAATGGCTAAAAGTAACTATACTTACATTGGTTTTGCATTTATTATTTTGATTTTTGGAATCATTTTTATTCCAAAAATAGTTGATAGGGTAAAGAACAATGATATTTCCCGTAACGATAGAATGAGTTCTGGGTTAGATAACAATTATAGCCATGATAATAGGCTGGTGTATTTGAATGTTAATGGGGAACGCAAAAAAGTACCTGCTTTCAAATTTGTTGATCAAAATGGAAAGATCATCACTAACAATGATTATTTAGGTAAAGTGTATGTGGTTGAATTCTTCTTTTCTACATGCCCAACTATTTGTCCAAAAATGAACAACAATTTAGTTGATGTTCAAAGCGCATTTAAGGGTGTTGAAGACTTTGGTATAGCCTCATTCACCATCAATCCAGACTACGATACCCAAGAGGTATTAAATGAGTATGCCGAAAAATATGGTATAACAAACCCAAATTGGCATCTAATGACTGGCGATAAGGATATGATTTATGAGTTGGCAAATACCGGTTTTAATCTCTATACTTCTGAAGAGCCTGAAGCAGCCGGTGGTTTTGAGCATTCTGGAAATTTTGCACTTATTGATAAGGAAGGTTTTATTCGTTCTAGAACAGATGCCTATGGAAATCCAATGATATATTACAAAGGAACTATCTCAGAAAAAGAACGATTTGATGAGGATGGAGCTAAAGAAGAGATTAGTTTATTGAAAGAAGATATTAAAAAGCTATTAAATGAATAAGCCACAAGATATTATTACAGATCAGAAAAAGTACAATAAATGGATTACAGGCTTATCTATTGCTGTTCCTGTGGCTGTTGCAGCTTTATTTGGGATTAAAATCCCAAATGTTGAACCTTTAAAGTTTTTACCGCCAATTTATGCGTCTGTAAATGCATTAACTGCCTTTGTTCTTATTTTGGCATTTATTGCAGTACAAAACAAAAAAATTAAATTACACGAGAGACTGGTTAAGACAGCTATAGCTCTTTCTGTTAGTTTTCTTGTAATGTATGTAGCTTATCATATGACAAGTGATTCAACTCCTTATGGAGGAGAAGGAGCTATTAAATATATGTACTATTTTATTCTCGTTACGCACATAATTATGTCGGTTGCAGTAATTCCTTTTGTATTGATTACGTATGTGAGAGGGATTACTAATGACGTTGAGCGCCATCGTAAAATTGCTAAAATTACTTTCCCCTTATGGCTTTATGTGGCAGTTACAGGCGTAATTGTTTATATTATGATTTCTCCCTACTACTAATTTTTATGAAACAGACTTTATCATTTGTAGTTGTTCTATTGCTGTTGGTTATTGTGCCAGCAGAAGCCCAATGTGCTATGTGTAGAGCTGTTTTAGAAAGTGATCAGGATCAGAGTGCTGCCGAGGGTATAAACAATGGCATTGTATACCTAATGGCCATTCCATACATACTTGTTGCAGGTATTGGTTACATAGTTTATTATAAGTATTTTAGAAGTAAGTCCTAAATTCTTTTTGTTTTTCCTTCTTTGTATGTAACAATTTCTGATTACTACAGTCTTAATAGTGTCAGCAAGAATATTATTCTTAACAGTTTGTTAGTATAGATCCCGTGTGATTTTGCGTAAACTTGTTGGAACTAACTACTGCTCATGATACAGATTAAAGACTTACATAAATCCTATCAGGTAGGTAACAGTGCTCTTCATGTTTTAAAAGGCATCAATTTTTCAGTTGAAGAAGGAGAGTTGGTAGCCATTATGGGCTCTTCAGGGTCAGGTAAATCTACCTTGCTCAATATTTTGGGTATGCTCGACGAAGCCGATTCTGGTGAGTATAATTTAGATGGTGTTCCCATAAAAAACCTTAACGAAACCAAAGCTGCGAAATACAGGAATAAGTTCCTTGGTTTTGTGTTTCAATCTTTCAATTTAATCAATTATAAAAGTGCTGTTGAAAATGTTGCTCTGCCGCTATATTACCAGCGTAAAAAAAGAAAAGAGCGTGAAGAAATAGCATTAAAGTATCTTGATAAAGTAGGGTTAAAGCCTTGGGCAACACATCTTCCAAGTGAATTGTCTGGAGGTCAAAAACAAAGGGTTGCAATAGCTAGAGCATTGGCTGCAGAACCTAAAGTGCTTCTTGCAGATGAGCCAACAGGAGCACTTGATAGTAAAACCTCATATGAGGTAATGGATATTATTCAATCTATAAACGATGAAGGAAAAACGATTCTTGTCGTGACACATGAAGAAGATATTGCTCATATGTGCAAGCGTATTGTGCATTTAAAAGATGGTGTTATTGTTCAAGATGAAAAGATAGAACAAGTAAGAGCGGCGAAGTATGTTTAATAGAGACCGTTGGCGTGAGATTTTCGAGGCAATGGGAAAGAACAAGCTCCGCACTTTTCTTTCGGGATTTACTGTGGCTTTGGGGATACTTATTTTTACAGTGCTCTTGGGTATGGGAAATGGGCTTTTTAATAGTTTTCTTACCTCATTTGTAGACGATGCCCAAAATGTGATTTTTATTCGAGCAGGGCGAACCTCAAAGCCTTACAAAGGTTTTCAACAGAATAGACAGATTCAATTTAAAAATGAAGATTTAGAATTCATCAAGAGTAATTATTTGGGAAAGGTTGAGTATGTAACTCCTCGAATCTACAGAAACATAAATGCACGATATAAACGGGAATCGGGCTCATATTCCGTGAGAGCTGTAAATCCTGATCATCAGTACTTGGAGAAAACCATTATGATGAAAGGCCGTTACTTAAATGAATCAGATATCAATAAACGTGAGAAAAATGTTGTTATTGGTCGTTTGGTTGAAAAGGATTTATTTAAAAACGAGTCTGCGTTAAATAAATATTTGGAAGCAGATGGTATTGCCTACAAAATAGTAGGAGTATTTCAGGATGATGGTGGTGATAATGAAGAGCGTATAGTTTACATGCCCTATACCACTGTTCAATTGCTATTTGGTAATAATGATTATATCGACCAAATTAATGTGTCCTATAATATTATGATGAGTATAGATGAGTCAATTGCATTTGCGGAACTGTTGGAAAAGGATCTGAAAACTAAATATCATGTAGCACCAGACGATCAAAGTGCGGTGAGGGTTCATAGTTTTTCTGAAGATGTTAAGGAAACTATGGTCATTTTAGGAGGGATATATATGGTGATTTTTATTATTGGTATTGGCACACTCATTTCGGGTGTGGTTGGTATTAGTAATATCATGGCATTTACTGTAAAAGAGCGGACAAAAGAGCTCGGAATAAGAAAAGCTTTAGGAGCATCACCTAAGTCTATCGTAGGTATGATTCTTCAAGAATCTATTTTAATTACCGCCATAGCTGGTTATATAGGATTAATTGTAGGTATACTCACTCTTAAAACTATAGGGAATAAATTGGAAGATTATTTTATTCTTAACCCTTCGGTAGATACATCTATTATTTTGGGAGCAACATTAACATTGGTGTTTTTTGGGGCTTTGGCAGGTTATATTCCAGCAAAGCGTGCGGCAAAGATTAAACCGATTATAGCTTTGAGGGACGATTAGAAAAATATGATGCGATTTATATTCCAAAGAGATACTTGGCAAGAGATTTACGGAGCTATCCGAAAGAACAAAATCCGTACTGTGATTACAGTTATTGGCGTATTGTGGGGTGTCTTTTTGTTTATTATACTATTAGGGTTAGCTAAAGGGCTGGATAATGGATTTAAAAGTCAGTTTAACGACTTTGCAACAAACACCATGTTTCTTTGGGGACAACGCACCAGTATTCCTCATAAAGGTTTCGAGCGGGGGCGCAATATGCAATTAACACTAGAAGATGTAGAGTTGCTTAAGGCGAAAGTAAAGGATATCGAATTAATTGCCCCAAGAAATGTCACCGGACAGTGGGGATCGCCACCTGGACAATTTCTAAGAGGATCTAAATCTGGAGCTTTTAGAGTATTTGGGGACTATCCTACAATTGATAAGGTTTCTAAAAAGAAAATATTTGATGGTGGCCGATTTATCAATGAAGAAGATATAAAGTATCAACGTAAAGTATGTGTTATTGGTGAAGATATCTACAAACAATTCTATAATAAAGGTGAAGAGGCTGTAGGAGATTATGTGAGAATCAATGGCATTTATTTCAAAGTGATAGGTGTTTACAAGCCCAGTCAGCAAGGGTTTGAAGGAGACGATTCCATTTATATGCCCTTTACAACTTTTCAAACTGTATTTAATCAAGGCAATAGGATTTCATGGATGGTGATTACCGCCTATGCCAATAGGAATATAGTTGATGTTGAGAAAAACATAAAAGCTGTTTTAAAACAAACCCATAATGTGCATCCCGATGACACACAGGCTTTTGGGAGTTTTAATCTAGGTAAGCAAGTAGCTAAGGTTAATGGGTTTTTAAGTGGGATGAAACTCATTACTTATATCGTTGGAATAGCAACTCTTATTGCAGGGGTTATAGCAATTGGGAATGTATTGCTAATTACAGTGAAGGAGCGTACTAAGGAAATAGGGGTTAGAAGAGCTCTGGGAGCAACTCCTGGTGAAGTTAGAGGGCAGATTATGTTAGAGTCCATTGTGCTAACTTTTATTGCTGGATTACTAGGTTTTATTTTTGGGTCGTTAGTACTTTGGGGGGTTAATAAAGCCATTGAAGGAAATGATGACGCCCCCATTGTAAATGCTTCTGTAGATATAATGGCTGTAGTAGGTGCTTTATTGGCAATTGTACTTTTGGGAACGCTTATAGGCTTGATTCCAGCACAAAGAGCAGTGAGTGTAAAGCCCATAGATGCTTTAAGGGAAGAATAACCATTAATTAAATAGATCAATCAGAAAATGAAAAAGATTTTTAAAATCATAATTTTAATAGTGTTTTTGGCTCTATTGGGGTTTTCAGGTTTTAACCTGATTCAATCTAATAGTAAGTCACCAATTATCTATAAAACCGAACAAGCCTTTAATACAGATATTGAGGAAAAGGCTGTAGCAACAGGGAAAGTAATTCCAGAGGACGAAGTAGAAATTAAGCCTCAAATTTCAGGAATTATTCAGTCTATACATGTAGAAGAAGGTGATAAAATCAAAGCAGGTGATCTTATTGCAAAAGTAAAGGTGGTTCCCAACGAGCAATCATTAAACAGTGCTAATGGTCGGGTTAAAAACTCTCAGATTGTGTTAAACAATGCCGAGATTGAATACAGTAGAAATAAAGCACTTTTTGAGAAGGGAGTTATTTCCAAACAAGACTTCGACAATGTTTCACTACGCTATAATCAAGCTAAGCAAGATTTAGCAAATGCTAAAAACGATTACCAAATTATCAAATTGGGATCGGCAGGAGGATCTTCTATGGCGAATACAAATATCCGTGCAACTGTAAGTGGAACCATCTTGGAAATCCCTGTGAAGGAAGGCGACCAGGTTATAGAAAGTAATAACTTCAACGAAGGAACTAGTATTGCAACAATAGCTGATTTGTCTAAGATGATTTTTGAAGGGAAAGTAGACGAATCAGAAGTAGGGAAACTCGAAATTGGAATGCCTTTAATCGTGAGTTTGGGTGCAATTCAAGATAAGGATTTTGATGCCAAATTAAAGTTTGTTGCTCCAAAAGGTAATGAGGAACAAGGTGCAGTACAGTTTAAAATAGAGGGAGATGTTTATTTAGATGACAAATATTTTATCAGAGCAGGATATAGCGCTAACGCTTCTATTACATTAGAAGAAAAGAAAGACGTTCTTGCTATAAAAGAAGCTTTATTACAATTTGACAGAGAAACTGAAGAGCCATATGTAGAGATTGAAACAGGAGATCAGCAGTTTGAACGTAAAGATGTGAAAATTGGTCTTTCTGATGGCATCAACGTTGAAATTCTGGACGGAATAAACAAAGAAGATAAGATTAAAGTTTGGAACGAAACCGAACCTATTAAAAAAGAAACTGCTTCCAATTAATAAGTAATATTTTACCTTAACTAAGTAGATTTGTAACACTTTTACAAAGTCATCGACATATCTTACATTATGAGAAAACTAACCATCATCATTTGTGCATTAATAGGTTTTTCCTCATTTGGACAAACTAAAAAATGGACCCTTCAGGAATGTGTGGATTATGCCTTGGAAAACAACATATCCATTAAGCAAAGCGAATTGGATGTTAAACAAGCCGAAATCAATAAAAAGGATGCAATAGGAAATTTTTTCCCAACACTCAATGGTTCAGGATCGCATTCATGGAACATTGGTTTAAACCAAAATATTACTACCGGTCTTTTAGAGAATCAAACTACTCAATTTACATCTGTCGGTCTTACTTCTGGAGTAGATATTTTCAAAGGCTTACAAAATCTTAATCGTTTACATAGAGAGAATCTTTCTATATTGGCTAGTCAATATCAGCTGGACAATATGAAAGATGATATTTCCATTATGGTAGCCAATGCTTTTTTACAAATTCTCTTTAATAAAGAGCAGTTAAAGGTGCTGCAAACACAAAATAATATAAGTTTACAAGAGCTTAATAGAACGCAAGAGCTTGTAAATGCAGGAGCTTTGCCAAAAGGTGATATTTTGGAAATACAGGCTACAATAGCCACTCAAGAACTGCAGCTTGTAAATGCTGAAAATGCTGTAATAATATCAAGAGTAAATTTAGCTCAGCTGCTGCTCCTTGAAGATTACCAAACATTTGATATTGTTGATGCTGATTACGATGTGCCTTTAAGCGATGTTTTACAAAAAGGGCCTGAGGCTATTATTGAAAAAGCCAAGGATACCCGTTATGATATTAAAATTGCAGAAACAAATACGGAAATAGCAGAACGCGACCTGCAAATTGCTAGAGGAACTTTATGGCCTACATTGAGAGGTTTTTATAATTATTCAACAAGAGCATCTTATAGTGACAGAATTGTTGGGTATGAAATCGATGCCAATAACCCTTTGTCCCAAATTGGGGTGGTTCAAGGAACCGGTGAGGTCGTGGTAGCTCCAAACTATTCTGGAATCATTGATGGTCCAGCAAATGTGTTTGACCAGTTTAGTTTAAACGACGGGCATAATTTTGGGCTTCAGTTAAGTGTCCCTATATTTAATGGGCTTTCTTTTCGTAATAACATAAAAAGAAATAAAGTAAATTTGGAGCGATTTAAATATCAGCTGGAGCAATCAAAATTGGATTTAGAGTCAACAGTGTACCAGGCTTATAACGACTGTAAAGGAGCTTCTAAAGCTTATGAGGCAGCTCAGAAAACATTGGCAGCCAGAGAGCAAGCGTTTAATTATTCGCAAGAAAGGTATAATGTTGGATTACTGAATTCATTTGATTACAGTCAGTCCCAAAATCAACTGGAGGTAGCACAATCGGAAGTAGTAAGAACCAAATACGATTATATATTTAAACTGAAAGTATTGGAATATTATTTTGGAATTCCAATAACCGATATTTATTAGCCAATATGAGCAGAAAAACACTAACCATTATTATCATTACCATTGTTGCGTTATTAACACTACTAGTAGTAGGGAAAAAAGCAGGTTGGTTTGGAAAACAGGGGAACTTTAAAGTGGTTGACACCAAAGTTATCGAGGCCATCGATATCATTGAAACTGTTTCTGCAACTGGAAAAATCCAACCAGAGGTAGAGGTTAAGTTGTCCAGCGAGGTATCTGGTGAAATTATTGAGTTACCCGTAATGGAGGGGCAACAGGTAAAGAGGGGTGATTTGTTGGTTAGAATCAACCCAGATATTTATCAGTCAAACCTTCAGCGTTCTCAGGCCACTTTGCAAAACTCCAGAGCAGGATTAAATCAAGCAGAGGCATCGCTTAAGGAAGCCAAAGCCAATTATAAAAGAAATCAGCAGTTGTTCGAAAAGGGGATTATTTCAAAGGCAGATTGGGATAAAATCATTTCGGCTTACGAAATAGCAGAGGCCAACCGTCAATCAGCCTATTACAATATACAGAGTGCAAATGCTACTGTTACTGAGGCCAAAGATAATTTAGATAGAACAACTATTTATGCACCGATGAGCGGAACTATCTCCAAATTGGATGTGGAATTAGGGGAGCGTGTTGTAGGAACTCAACAAATGGCTGGGACTGAAATTATGAGAGTTGCAAATTTGAACAATATGGAAGTTGAAGTTGATGTTAACGAAAATGATATTGTTAAGGTTAACATTGGAGATACGGCTATTGTTGAAGTGGACGCTTATCTTAAAAAAGAGTTTAAAGGGCTTGTAACAGAAATCGCAAATTCAGCTGACGAAGCACTTACAGCAGACCAAGTAACCAACTTTAAGGTTAAGGTTCGTATTCTTGAAGAATCATATAAAAACCTTTTGGAAGGTAAGCCAGATGCCTATTCACCATTTAGACCGGGAATGACCGCAACGGTTGATATTATAACAGACAAGCGAAACAAAACAGTTGGGGTACCTATTAGTGCCATTGTTATAAAAACAGATACAACATCAGCTAAAAAAACAGAAATGCCGAAAACGGATAATAATGGAGAAGAAGAGAAGTTTGAATGTGTTTTTATTAAGAAAGGTGATGAGGCAAAATTGCGCGTGGTAAAAACAGGTATTCAAGACGATAGTAATATAGAGGTGGTTTCTGGGCTAAGCGAAGGTGAAGAGGTGATAATAGGGCCATATAACACTGTATCCAAAACATTGAAAACTGGCGATAAGGTAGAGGATAAAAAGAATAAGGATTTTTCTACTGAGGATATTAATGAAACAGAATCGTAAATAGTGGGAATCATTTTAAGTATTGAAACTGCGACAACAAATTGCTCCGTTGCTTTATCGAGGTATGGAGACACTTTTGCTCTATTAGAAGATTATGATAATAATTATTCTCATGCAGAACGCCTCCATGTTTATATAGATAGAATTCTAAAAGAGAATAAGTTGTCAACGGGAGATTTAGATGCGGTTGCTGTTAGTAAAGGACCAGGTTCTTATACAGGTTTACGAATTGGTGTTTCGGCAGCAAAAGGTTTATGTTTTTCCCTAGACAAACCATTAATATCTGTTCCTACACTCGAAGCTTTGTCCCGTCAAGTTAAAACAGAAGATGGTTTTATCGTTCCAATGCTCGATGCTAGGAGGATGGAAGTTTACTGTTCTGTTTTCGATTCTGAATACAACAGTCTCAAGGATACGGAGGCTAGAATTCTTGACGAAAACTCATTTGAAGAGTACCTAAATCAAGGTAAGGTTCATTTTATTGGAAACGGAGTCGAAAAAACAAAAGCATTACTTTCTCATAAAAATGCTGTTTTTCATCAGGGCAAATTGCCTTCAGCCAAAGAGATAGGATCACTTGCCTATAAAAAGCTCAAAATAAACAATATTGAAGACGTTGCTTATTTTGAGCCTTATTACTTAAAAGATTTTATAGCTCTAAAGCCTAAGTCTAAAGGTTAGCCTTGTTTTTGAATTTCAACAGAATGTGGGTAAGGAATTTCAATGCCAGCAGTATCGAGAGCTAATTTAATGTTTTCGGTATGCTGAAAGTAAACATCCCAGTAATCAGTTCCTTTTACCCAAGAGCGTACGGCAAAATTAACCGAGCTGTCCGCTAATTCACTCACAGCTACCATAGGCGCAGGGTTTTTAAGTACCTTAGGGTTTGCAGTAATAGTTTGCATTAAAACTTCTTTGGTCTTTTTTATGTCGTCATCATAGCTCACACCGATAGTAAGATCTACGCGTATATTTTCTTCTGCAGAATAGTTTCTTATATTTCCATTTGATAGAGCGCCGTTAGGTACAATTACCAAACGATTTTGTGGGGTGTTTATTAGAGTCGTGAATATTTGAATCTCCTTTACAGTACCCATTTCACCTTGCGCTTCAATAAAATCACCTACTTTGAAAGGTTTGAAAAGCATGATTAATACACCGCCAGCAAAATTTGCCAACGATCCTTGAAGAGCCAAACCAATTGCCAAACCAGCTGCACCAATTATGGCTGCAAAAGAGGTGGTCTCAACTCCTAAGTTGGAAGCAACAACAACAAACAAAAGAATTTTTAAAGTCCAACTCAAAAGGTTGGTTAGAAATTTCTGAAGTGTAATGTCTACATCTCGCTTCTTCATAATTCGCTTGGCAAGATTCATCAAGATGTTGATGATAAACAAACCAGCAAGAAGAATAACAAAAGCCGAAAGGACTTTTGGAGAATATTCAACAATCCAATTCTTAAGTTGTGATAAATAACTTTCCATAATGTACGTGTTTATTTACCCAAAACTAATAAAAAAACGCTTCCTATCAAGAAGCGTTTTATTTCATTCTGTGCGAGTGGCTTTTCTTTTAGTTAAAAGACACTTTATTATGGACAAATTGTATTATCCGTTTATAGCCTCCACAGTGTTTACCTTGTCCTTAAGCATTTCCTTAAGCATGTTTTCTATACCGTTCTTTAAGGTAAATGTAGACGATGGACAACCACTACAGGCGCCTTGCAAAATAACCTTTACGGATTTATTTTCAGCGTCGTACGACTCAAATTGTATGTTTCCTCCATCACTGGCTACAGCTGGTTTTACATATTCCTCTAATATGTTTATGATTTGTTTTGAAGTTTCGTCGAGGTTTTCAAAACTAGCATCAAGTTGTTCGGGGGTTTTGTTTAATATTTCCTTAGCCTCTGGCAAAACAACATCTTTCCCGTTTTCAATGAACGAACGAATAAATTCACGAATTTCCAAAGTGATATCATTCCACTCGGCAACATCAAATTTGGTGATTGATACGTAATTCTCATCTAAAAACACACTTTTAACAAATGGCAAATGAAATAACTCTGTAGCTAAAGGTGATAGTTTAGCCTCGTCTATTGAAGTGAATTCAAATGATGCCGTAACCAATTTTTTGTTGGCTACAAATTTCATTACGCTCGGGTTAGGTGTGCTTTCTGCATAAACCGTTACTGGTACTTTTTTAGGCTGCGCCGTTTCCTGAACCACAATACCTCCATTATTTAAATACTCTTGAATTTGAGTTGCTACCTCATCTTGAACATCACTCCATTCAACAATATTATAACGCTCTACAGCAATAAAGTTCCCCGAGATGTAAACCTTTTTTACAAATGGTAAATAAAATAACTGTTGTGCTAATGGTGAAGGTTTCGCTTCATCAATATTATTGAATTCAAAACTTTGGTGCTTGGTAATAAATTGATTGCACTCAAATTTTATTATAGTGGGTGTGTTGGTCTCTTTTATTTGTATTGTGTAATTGCTCATAGCTTAATTTTTGGCAAAATTAGTAAATTGAAGTCGAAATAATTAGAATTTCGTTGATGTTTAGAGATATAGATTGTCTTTATGCTTTCTGTATTACGAAACAAAGAATAGAATCACTGCGTTAATTTCAGTTAAACATTATTTATTTTAACGAAAGTTTAGTGTTATGTTGAAAATTTATATATTCGCAAGTTAAGTGATGTTAAGTAAAATTTAACATTATAGATAAAGCCTAAAATTAATCTCAACCAAATGAAAAAGATTCTACTTTTTTTAATGATGCCTTTTTTATCCTTTGGAGTATTTGCTCAGGATATTATTATGCAAGATGGAACCTTCAACCAATGTACAGGTTCCTTTTTCGATCCGGGAGGACCTAACTCCAATTATACTCCTGGAGGAACAATAATAACAACTATTTGCCCAGACTCCGGTACAGGTACACTAACAATAGATTTTTCTGTGTTTAGTTTACAGCCAGGTTTTGGTACTCTTACTATCTATGATGGAGCAGATACTTCAGCTCCTGTAATCGGGTCATACCAAGGCACCAATAGCCCTGGTGAAATTACTCCAAGTGATACTAATGTTTCGAGCTGCCTGACTTTTGAGTTTTCTAGTTTTGGGTCATTAGGAGCTCCAGGTTGGGAGGCCAGTATTAACTGTTTGGTAGAGTGTCAAGACATCGTTGCTAGTATCGATTCTACAGACCCTCCAGCAGATGGGAGTGGTGTCATAGAAGTTGAAATCGGACAAAACATAGATTTTTTTGGTAGTGCAACGTTCTCAGAATCGGGAGCCGGAGCCTCTTATAACTGGATTTTTGGAGATGGTGGAGCTATGTCTGGTACAGAAGTAAATCACGCTTATTCTTTTGCGGGAACATATACGGTTACTTTTACTGTTAGTGATCCAAATCCAACAGGTTGTTTCAATCAAGACACTATTACTGTAAATGTGCTTCAGGGGTATGTTTCTGTTGACGCCGATCAATATACAGATGAGGAATTGATTTCCGATATCCTTTTGGGAGGCGCTTGTGCAGGTATGGATAATTTAGTAACTCAAACTGGAACTAATTTTGGTGATGTTGATGGAATAGGGTACTTTGAAAGAAGTGGTGCCAATTTCCCATTTGAGTATGGAATAATTTTACAGTCTGGAGACTGTGAGCAAGCTGAGGGACCTGAATCAGGTATCATTAGTACTGGAAATTGGCAAGGAGATGCTGATTTAGAGGCTTTGATGCCTTGGGTTGATCCAGGTACAACAAACGATGCAACATATATGGAGTTCGATTTTGTGCCATTAACCGATTTCATCAGTTTTAATTATATTTTCGCTGCAGAGGAGTACGGTACATATCAATGTGGTTTCTCTGATGCATTTGCGTTTTTGTTGACAGATATGACAACTGGAGTAACTACTAACTTAGCTGTTATCCCTGGAACTACAGAGCCTGTGTCTGTGTTTACAGTTCGTGATCAAGCATATAATTCTAGTTGTGAGTCTGTTAATCCAGAATATTTTGCTGCCTACTTTGGTACAGGAGGTTTTCCAACAGATAATGCTCCAATTGACTTTAAGGGGCACACCGTGCCATTAACGGCTTCATCTGCAGTAACTCCAAATAATCTATATAAGATAAAATTGGTTGTGGCTGATGATAATGATCATGCTTATGATTCTGCTGTATTTATTGAGGGAGGAAGTTTCGATTTAGGTGGAGACCTCGGTCCAGATATTACTATTGCAAATCAAAATACTACTTGTGAAGGGAATTCTATAACCTTAAATACCAATATTTTTATTGGTGATGGAAACCATGTTTGGTATAAAGATGGTGTGGAAATTGCCGGAGAAGCAAGTTCTTCGTTAGTAGTTTCAGAATCGGGAACCTATTCTTTCAGTTTAGATTTAAATGGATCGTGTGATGCTACAGACTCTATTATTGTGGAGTTTTATCCAAACCCGGAAGTTCAGGATATTTCAAACTTGTTTATTTGTGATTCAGAACCGCAGCCTTACCTTTTTGATTTAACAGTAAACGATGCTATAATTACCGGAACACAAGATAATGCTGCAGATTTTGTGGTAACTTACCATATCTCTCAGGAAGATGCAGATGATGACGAAGGTCTTATTACAAACCCAGAAGCTTACCCGGGTGCTAATGGTGAAATTATTTACGCCAGAATAGATTTTCCATTTTCAGACTGTTATGAAGTGGCTACTTTCGAATTGACTGTTGGTGATGGGTTGCCTTTAGGTGCTCCGCAAACCTTACAAGGTTGTGATGATGATAATGGTAGTGCTTCATTTAATTTAACATTCAATGAAGAAGATATTTTAGCAGGTTATACTGGAATGACAGTAACTTATTATACATCTCAGGCAGATGCAGATGCGGGATCGAATCCTATTG
Organism: Mangrovimonas aestuarii; assembly: GCF_028767185.1. Lineage (GTDB taxonomy): Bacteria > Bacteroidota > Bacteroidia > Flavobacteriales > Flavobacteriaceae > Mangrovimonas_B > Mangrovimonas_B aestuarii. Next base: position 3,701 of record NZ_JARACK010000003.1, on the reverse strand, counting down.
CTAATCCAGATGATTATACTTCAACTGGTGAAACTGTTTATGTAAGGGTTGAGGATACAAGTGGAACAACCTCAGACTGTTTTGGTACAACAAGTTTTGATTTAGAGGTTATCCCTGGTCTGGAGCTAGGTCAGGCTAATGATTTGTCTGATTGTGCATCAAGCGATGGTACAACTATTGTTGATTTAACTCAAAACGAAGCCGATATTATTCAAGGTATTAGTGACGTAACGGTATCGTATTTTACTTCTCAGGAAGATGCTGAAAATAATGCCAATGCAATTTCAGACCCAACATCTTATGAAACAGCAGGTGAAACTGTCTATGTTCTAGTGGAAGGTAATACAACTTCATGTACCGCTATAACTACATTTGAGACCTTTGCAGATGAGGTGCCAGAAGTTAGTTTCGATAGAGACTACCAGATTTGTGCAACAGCAATTTCACCGGTAACGGTAACGGCAGATGCTGATAATTTCTCTGAAGATGAAGTTATTATTACGTGGTTTAAAGGAACTGTTGAAATTCCTGGTGAAAATGAGTTGTCACTTCCAGTTTCACAAGCGGGGACTTATACTGTTCAAGTAGAATTCATTGATTCTGGTTGTGTCAGCTCTGCAGACGTTTTGGTGGAGCAAGTTGAAAACTGTATAATTCCTCAAGTTATTACGCCAAACAATGACGGGTTCAATGATAATTTCGACCTAAGCGGTTTGAACGTTACAGAAATTAATATATACAACCGATATGGTACTCTAGTGTATTCTAAATCAGACTATACAAACGAGTGGTTTGGCCAGTCTGATGGAGGAGATGAGTTGCCAGTTGGGACCTATTTCTTCACTATGAACTATGGCAATAATGAAGTATATACATCTTGGGTGTATGTAAATAGGTAATTTCCTATAAACTAAGTAAGTAATTATAGGTGTGAAAATATTTTATTAACTAATTGTCATAAGGTGCTTTATAAATTTTTAAAGCACCTTATTTTTTTATTTTATCAATGATTTTGGGTTTTTTGAGAGGATATTAAAAACAATAAATACAATATCAAGTATGTTATTAACGTTAAATATTTGTAAGACGTCGCTTCCTTGAAGGATTAATTAAAAATTATTTAACAATTTCCTTAAAATTTACTAAATTTCGCCTCCTTTAAAATTGGGTTGAAACTATTTAAGCATTGTTGACATTTCCAAAAGGTTTATTTTTTTGAGAATGAGGTGTTTTCATTGTTAATTTTTTTTGGCCCCAAAAAAGTAACATCCAATGAAGAGAATTTTACTTGTATCTACTTTATTTCTAATGTGCCTGAATGTCTTTTCTCAAGACCTCTCAATGGCAGATGGAACGTTTAACGCCTGCTCCGGTACCCTGTTCGATAGTGGTGGGGAATTTGGTAACTACGGAAACAATGAAACTACTGTAATGACCATTTGTCCTGATGCTTCAGGAGACTTTGTTCAATTGGTTTTTCAGACTTTCAGCACGCAGATTAACGCAGACTCGTTAACAATTTACGATGGTGATAGTACAGCTGCTCCACAATTAGGAACTTGGTCTGGGGGTGGATCGGCAAACAGTCCTGGCACTGTAACAGCCTCACCATCCAACACAAGCGGGTGTTTAACTTTAGAGTTTATCAGTGATGCGGCAGCTTCTGGCCAAGGTTGGAGTGCCGACATACTTTGTGGTATGGCTTGTCAAGACATTACTGCTTCTATTGATAGTACAAACCCTCCTGCTAATGCAGATGGTGTAGTAGTTGTTAGTCCAGGAGATAGCATTACTTTTTCTGGTAGTGGTACCTTTTCAGACGACGATTCTTCTGCTACTTATACCTGGTCATTTGGAAATGGAAATTCACTAACGGGGCAAACCGTAACTTACGTTTATCCGTCAACACCAGGTGTTTATACTGTTACGTTCACAGCTTCAGATAACAATCCAACAGGGTGTAGTGGTACAGATACCATACAAGTAGAAGTGCTAGCGCCTTATGTACAGGTTGACGCAGACATGTTTACAGATATTGAACTTGTACAAGATGTACTTATTGATAGTGGCTGTGCCGATACCGATAATATTGTGGGGGTTACAGGTACCAATTTTGGAACTTCTTTTGACGGTATTGGATATTTCTGGAAAAGTGGCTCTAATTTTCCTTTCGATTACGGGGTGATTTTATCATCTGGTAAATGTGAGGACGCTGCTGGTCCTGAAACAGGAAATGCTAGTAGCGGAAGTGGTGCTTGGCCTGGGGATGCAGATTTAGAAGGCTTAATGCCATGGGTAGATCCTGGAACTACCAATAATGCTTCTTATATAGAATTTAGCTTCATTCCACTGGCAAATCAAATTAGTTTTGATTTTATTTTTGGATCAGAAGAATATGGAACCTACCAATGTGGATATTCAGATGCTTTTGCATTCTTGTTAACAGAAGAGGCTACTGGAGTTCAAACCAATTTAGCCGTTGTTCCAGGAACCACTACACCTATATCTGTGTTCTCAGTAAGAGATAATCAATGGAATGGGGGGTGTGCTTCTGCTAACGAACAATATTTCGGCGAGTATTATGGCTTTGGAGGGTTGCCGGCTGCTAATGCCCCAACTAATATTAAGGGAACTACAGTGCCTATGACCGCAATAGGTAACGTAACGCCATATACGCTTTATACGATTAAACTGGTAGTTGCCGACGATAATGACTCGATTTTAGATTCAGTTGTTTTTCTAAACGGAGGTAGTTTTAATTTAGGTGGTGAATTAGGAGACGATCTTACCATTGCTGCTAATAACACTTATTGTGAAGATGAGGGTGTTACTTTAAGCACAAATGTTCCTGCTGGAGATGGTGACCATATTTGGTACCATGACGGAATTGTGATGACAGGAGAAGTAAACCACACAATTACGGTATACGAGTCTGGTACTTATGCTGTAGAGATTATTCTTTCTGATGATTGTTTTACTTCAGATTCTGTTTATGTGGAATTTTATCCAAGCCCGGAAATTGTTGAAGTAGAGGATATGGCAATGTGTGATCCTGGTGCTCCACCTTATATGTTTGATTTAACCTATAACGAATCTCTTATACTGGGAACTCAGGATAACGCTGATGAATTTGAGATTACTTTTCATAATTCTCAAGCCGACGCTGATGCCGATGTAAACCCAATTCCAACACCAGAGACTTACTCAGGTACAGATGATGAGGTGATTTATGTTAGAATTGACTATCCTGGAGCAGATTGTTATGCTACTGCTACATTTACTTTAGATATTCTATTCTCACCAATTTTGAATCCTGTAGCGGATTTGGAAACTTGTGACGATGTTAGTAATGACGGTACAGAGGCTTTTGATTTAGATGCCCAAACGTTGGCAATTCTTGGTCCAATTGAAGTTGCCAACTATACAGTTACTTACCACGATTCTTTCGCAGATGCAGATGCAGGAGTTGATGCATTGGTAAGTCCATATAATAATATTCCTGGAGGACCACAACCTATCTATATCAGATTGGTGCATACAGTTAACGGTTGTCCAACCGTTCCAGATACTCCAGTATTTAACTTAATTGTTCACCCACGTGCTGAAGCAACACAACCTGATAATATGGTAGTTTGTGACGACGTGAGCAACGATGGTTTTGAGACCTTCGACCTAACATCACAGAATGCAGCCATTCTTGG
>NZ_JARACK010000002.1 GCF_028767185.1 Mangrovimonas aestuarii | reverse complement strand
CCTATACCTTCTACGTACAGGACGACAATGGCTGTCAAATTACTCCATTAACGTTCGACGTTCCTGTTGGGGTGGACATCCAACCTTCGGTAGATGTTATTGACAACTGTACCAACAATATACCTGGGAATGTAGTGGTGGTAAATGCAAACCCTGCGCTTTTACCAGACCTTCAATATAGTATTGACGGAGTGACCTATGGTGCAAGTAATATCTTTACAGATCTTGCCCCTAATACCTACACCGCTTACGTACAACATACTAACGGATGTATACAAACGGCCGACTTTACCATCAATGCCCTGCAGCCTGTTTCGGCTTCGGCTTCGGTAACCCAGGACGTGCTTTGTCACGGTGAAGCTACAGGTAGCATTGAAGTGACCGCAACTGGTGGTACAGGAACGCTACAGTATGCCATCTCTCCTAACTTTGTTTACGGAACCGCCAATACATTCAACAACCTGCCTGCTGGTACCTATACCATCATGGTTATGGATACCATTGGATGTGAGGTGACAATTACAGATGTAACAGTGAGTGAGCCTGCTACTGCCCTTACTGCTTCTTTAAATGGTATCGGCGAGACCTGTCTTGCTGCAAACGACGGTGAGGTAACCTTGACCATCTCTGGTGGAACACCTCCTTACTATACAGGTACTGACGGAGTGACCTTCAACCAGGATCAATTCGTGTACAATGGACTTGTGGGTGGACAGACCTATACCTTCTACGTACAGGACGACAATGGCTGTCAAATTACTCCATTAACGTTCAACGTTCCTGTTGGTGTGGATATCCAACCTTCTGTGGACATCGTAGAAAACTGTAGCAGCAACGTACCTGGAAACATCGTTACCATTGAGGCCAACCCTGCCCTTGCAGGAGACTTACAGTATAGTATCGATGGGGTGACCTATGGAGCAAGTAACATCTTTACAGATCTTGCCCCTAATACCTACACCGCTTACGTACAACATACTAACGGATGTATACAAACGGCCGACTTTACCATCAATGCCCTGCAGCCTGTTTCAGCTTCGGCTACGGTAACTCAAGACGTGCTTTGTCACGGTGAAGCTACAGGTAGTATTGAGATAATCGCAACTGGTGGTACTGGAACATTATACTATACAGTATCACCTATGGCAGGCCAGTTAGATGGAAATACTTTTATCAACCTACCTGCAAATACTTACACAGTAACAGTAACTGACGATCTTGGATGTCAAGTAATAATAACAGACCTGATTATTACTGAACCATCAGAAGCTCTTTCTGCTTTAATTTCGGCAACACCTGAAACGTGTATAAATGTTGAGGATGGTCAAATTGATATTACCGTAACAGGAGGTACAGCACCTTACTCTACTAGCTTAGATGGTGCATCATTTATACAAGATCAATTTACCTATACTGGTATTGCAGCAGGGTCGCACACCATCGACGTTATAGATGCAAACGGATGTCAAGTAGCTCAGCAATCTATTATCATCATTTCTGGAGTAGATAGTGAACCTACCGTTCAAATTGTTAATAACTGTAGTAACAATGTACCAGGAAACATCGTTACCATTGAAATAAATCCAGCATTAATTGGACAAGTTCAATATAGCTTAGATGGAGTAACATATTCATCTGTAAACGACTTTGTTGATTTAGCTCCAGGCAACTACACTGCTTATGTACAGCATACTAACGGATGTATTCAAACAGTAGACTTTACTATTAATACACTGCAACCAATTTCAGCTAGTGTAATAGTAACTCAAGATGTTCTTTGTTACGAAGGAACGGATGGTAGTTTAGAAATTACTGCTTCAGGAGGAACAGGAACACTTTATTACTCTATATCTCCTTCAGCAGGTCAGTTGGTTGGTAATACATACATTAACCTACCAGCTAGCACTTACACTGTAACTGTTACAGATGATCTAGGTTGTTCTCTTGTCATTAACAACTTGGTTGTTAACGAGCCATCTCAACCACTTACTGCTATGGTATCTGTTTCAAATGAAACGTGTTTAAATGCAGTTGATGGTCAAATTGATATCTCTGTTAATGGTGGAACCGCTCCATATTCAACGAGTTTAAATGGTGCTCCATTTGTTCAAGATCAGTTTACCTACTCAGGTTTAGCTTCTGGCTCTCATACGATCGACGTAGTAGATGCCAACGGATGTCAAGTAGCACAGCAAACAGTTATTGTTGCTCCAGGAGCCAATGTTCAACCATCTGTAGAGGTTATTTATAACTGTACTGCTAATACACCTGGAAATATTGTTACTATTAATGTTAACCAGGCTTTAGTTGGTCAAGTTCAATATAGTTTGGATGGAGTAAACTATTCATCTGTAAACGACTTTACAGATTTGACACCAGGTAACTACACAGCTTATGTACTGCATAGTGCCTATGGTTGTAATGCAACAGTTGACTTTACGGTTAATGACGTGCAACCAATTTCAGCATCTGCCAATGTTATATCCGATATTGATTGTTATGGAGATTCCAATGGTAGCATTGAAGTATCCGCATCAGGAGGTGATGGTAGTTACCTATATGCTATTTCCCCTAACTTTGTTTACGGAAACAGCAACATTTTCAATAACCTTACAGCTGGGACATACTCTATTAAGGTCATGGATGGACTCGGTTGTGAATTAACACTAAATAATGTGATTATCAACGGTCCTACGGAAGCTATATCAGCTACAATAGATGGTACTGGAGAAACCTGTTTAGGAAATGATAATGGTACTGCAACAATTAATATTTCAGGTGGTACACCTCCATATTACACTAGTAGTAATGGTGGGGTAAACTGGACTCCTGTTAATGGTACAACAGTAACTTATGATAACTTATTGGGAGATTGGACATACACCTTTTATGTTATGGATCAAAATGGATGTCAAATTGCAGCACCACTAACCCATTATGTAGAAAATGGTGTTGATATCCGTGCTGGAGTTAGCGTACAGATTAGCTGTAATGATAATGTTGCTGGAAATGTTGTTACCATTTCAGTAAGTGATGATGTTATTGACGAGGTACAATATAGTTTGGATGGCATAACATTTACAGACTCTAATGTATTTACCGATTTAGAACCAGGAAACTATGTAGCTTATGTTTTACATATTAACGGATGTTTAGAATCTGTAGCATTCACAGTAACCGAAACACCTGAAATTTATGTAAATGCCTCTACAACAGATATTCTTTGTTATGGAGATAACACTGGATCCATTACAGTATATGCTGGAGGAGGCAACAATACTTTCTTATACGGGATTAGTCCAGATTATGTAATGTCTAATTCAAACGTATTTGAAAACCTTCCTGCAGGTGATTACACAATTAAAGTTGAAGATGCTATCTCAGGCTGTTACAATGATGAACTTACAATAACCATCAACCAACCTGATGAAATTGTTGCCACTTTCACTACCCTTGATGAAACTTGTGAAGGAGAAAATGACGGGGCAATCATTATTGAAAATGTAACAGGCGGTACCCCTCCTTATTATATGGGAATTGATAACCCTAACAACTATACATTGGAACAATATGTATTTGAAGGATTAGCTACTGGTTCGCATACAATCTACATAAAGGATTCTAATGGGTGTGTAGTTGAATCTATAGATATCAATATTAACTCTGCAGTAGCTATTAATGCTTCTTCGACAGTAATGTATGATTGTATTACTGGAAATAGTACCGTAAACATTATTGTAAACTCTAGCGTAATTGGTCAAGTATCTTACTACTTAAACGGAGAAGAGTATCCTGCTCCACCATATTATGACTTAGCTGTAGGTGATTACGATGTTCAAGTGATTCATGATGACGGCTGTATTGATGATGATGCAGACTTCACAATAACTGAATTTGAACCAGTATCGGTAACACTTCAAGAAAGTGATATGAACCAAGTTACAGCTATTGCAACAGGTGGTACTGGTCAGTATACTTATGAATTCAATGGTGAAGATTACGGCACCAATAATGTTTACAACTATTACCAATCTCAAGTAATCACGGTTGTTGTATATGATGGAACTGATTGTCCTGCTCAAGCTCAAATTGAAGTTCAATTTGTAGACATTCAAATCCCTCCAGTATTTACTCCAGATGACGATACGAATAACGATACTTGGTCACCAATAAACACCCATAATTATCCTAAGATTACCACTAAGATTTTCGATAGATATGGTCGTGTAGTGGCTATCTTAAGAGTTGGTCAAGCATGGGACGGTACTTACAATGGTAAGCACTTGCCAAGTGGAGATTACTGGTATGTTATTGAACTTGGAAGCCCTGAAAGTAATAGAGAATATGTTGGACACTTTACATTGTATAGATAATGAATAGAGCTCCCCTATGGATTTTATTGGACATAGGGGATTTATTAACCGCCCCTTAAAACAGAGTGATATGAAAAAATTAGGTCTACTTACAGTAATGCTTCTGACAATGGTTAGAGTACATTGTCAGGAATTAACAATTCCTACTTATACCCAGTACTTGGCAGATAACTCTTTTGTTATCTCCCCTGCCTATGCGGGTATTGGAGACTATATTAAAATACGTGCCAATGGTTTAACCCAATGGGTTGGAATTAAAAATGCCCCTGACATGCAATCGGTTGCAGCCGATGGACGTTTTACTGAAAAGGACGGTGTAGGTATTTTTATTTATAATGATAGAAATGGATTTACCCACCAAAGCGGAGGAAAACTATCGTATGCCCACCATTTAATTTTGGATAAAACTGATGATGAATTTCTTTCTTTTGGTCTTTCCTATAACATGAATCAATTCCGTCATGATAATGAAGCCATCATGGATGCCGTTAATAGCAATCCTAGTACTGCGGGCAGTTATTCCATTGAGGACAGAAAGATTATTAACCATAATTTCGATGTAGCTCTTTTGTACCGTTTAAACAACTTCTACATTAGCTTTAATGCAAACAACATATTGGATAAAGAAGTAAAGGTATTCAATCAAAATGAGCCTACTAAATTACGTAACTATCAAACCTATATTGGTTACAACATAAAACCAAAGAGCAGTACTTTAGAATACGAACCATCGGTTTTCATTCAATATTTTGAGAGCGATCGCCGTTCTTCAACTGACCTAAACTTCAAGGTTCGTAAAGCATACAACAGAAACAACGATTATTACTTTGCAGGAATAAGCTATCGCTTTCTGAACGATCAAATTATGGATCCACTCAACATTGGACCTATGGCTGGAATTAAGTGGAACAAATTCTATTTCGCCTATTCTTACCAAATCATCACTAACGAACTGTTTGGTTACGATAGTGGAACCCATATGATTACCATAGGAATGGATATATTCCAAGGAGTCAGTAACTGTCGCTGTACTTTATAAAGGATTATTGTTTCCTCCTTCTACAGAAACCCCTCAACAATTTGTTTTGTTGAGGGGTTTCTGTTATCAATAATTTTTTTTCAGTTATATGTTCCATCCTCATCCATACCTCATAACCCAAAACTTTAGTTACAATTACTTTATAAACTATTCCCATAGTATTTCAAAAATAGGATTTCTGTAATTTGTAAGTAAAATTTTTTTTAGAATCATAAAACCATAAATACAAAAGACTAAACAACCCAATAAGCGAGCATTTTATATTAAGAATACTTCCCTATTAGATTTCCTTCGACCTACTAAATAAACACTTAATCGACTGAAAATCAAAACATACTGAAATTTCCGTAATTCGACGAATTTATTTGAAATCCCCTACACCCCGTAATACTTTTATAACATCTTCATTAGAAGACGGTTAATAGCAATAACCCTTATTATTTCGGACAAAACATCTTCATTACAGTATACTGTTAGAAGGATTTTGTACGCGTTAACTATTAACCGGATACTATGAGAAATTATACTTTCCCAAAATCTTCTGTCTTAACTTTAATGGTAACATTGTTTATTGGATTGAGCATTTATGGCAATGATTTTTCTGAATTAGAAGATTTACCTGACAATACTTCACTCAATTATCAGTATGCGACTCTCGTTTATAATTATAAAGACGATGTAGACATTTTAAAGAATTATCTATTGATAAGCCCGATTATAGGTGTTGATTGTCCAAAGGATATAATTCAAAATACAGATCCAGGTAAATCCTCAGCAGTAGTAACCTATAATACTCCTATACCTTCTCACCGAAATAGTATTATTGTTCTAACAACAGGATTGCCTTCAGGCAGCAACTTTCCCATTGGCACAACATTAAATACCTTTGAAGAACGTGACACTAGAAATAATGTGATTGATAGCTGTAGTTTTAGTGTAACCGTTGAGGACAAATTAACACCCATTGTTACTGAAGAAAGTTTTTCCGAACCTCTAATCTCTGGTTTTCAAAATTTCCCCTATAAGCGCCCTCGTAAACGTGGTCTATACACTCTTGTTCCCTTCTCAAATTTCATTCTTATTGAACCTGCAATAAGTTGTCCATCGGATACAACACTCAATACAGATTCAGGGGTGTGTTCAGCAATAGTAAATTATATTACTCCTTTACCGTCAGTATTCAATACAATAGTTCAAACTGAAGGGATGTTATCAGGTAGCTCCTTTCCAGTTGGCATAACAACAAATACATTTGAAGAACGTGATTCAGGTGATAATGTAGTTAGCACTTGTAGTTTTACAGTAACTGTAAACGATAATGAGTCACCAATAGCAGCATGTCATAACCATACGGTACAACTGGATGCTTCTGGGAATGCCTCCATATCCGCTGAGGACATTGACAACGGCTCTTCCGACAACTGTGGCATTGCTTCCATGAGCGTGTCGCCTAACTCATTCGATTGTTCCGATGTTGGGGCAAATACGGTGACACTGACCGTTACCGACGTTAACGGAAATACCTCAACCTGTACTTCTACCGTTACCGTTCAGGACAATGTTGCTCCAATTGCCAGTTGCCAAAACCATACGGTACAACTGGACGCTTCTGGGAATGCCTCCATATCCGCTGCGGACATTGACAACGGCTCTTCCGACAACTGTGACATTGCGTCCATAAGCGTGTCGCCTAACTCATTTGACTGTTCCGATGTTGGGGCAAACACGGTGACACTGACCGTTACCGACGTTAACGGAAACTCTTCGACCTGTACTTCTACCGTTACCGTTCAGGACAATGTTGCTCCAATTGCCAATTGCCAAAACCATACGGTACAACTGGACGCTTCTGGGAATGCCTCCATATCCGCTGAGGACATTGACAACGGCTCTTCCGACAACTGTGACATTGCGTCCATAAGCGTGTCGCCTAACTCATTTGACTGTTCCGATGTTGGGGCAAACACGGTGACACTTTCCGTTACCGACGTTAACGGAAACTCTTCAACCTGTACTTCTACCGTGACCGTTCAGGACAATGTTGCTCCAATTGCCAATTGCCAAAACCATACGGTACAACTGGACGCTTTTGGGAATGCCTCCATATCCGCTGCGGACATTGACAACAACTCTTCCGACAACTGTGGCATTGCGTCCATAAGCGTGTCGCCTAACTCATTCGATTGTTCCGATGTTGGGGCAAACACGGTGACACTGACCGTTACCGACGTTAACGGAAACTCTTCAACCTGTACTTCTACCATTACCGTTCAGGACAATGTTGCTCCAATTGCCAATTGCCAAAACCATACGGTACAACTGGACGCTTCTGGGAATGCCTCCATATCCGCTGCGGACATTGACAACGGCTCTTCCGACAACTGTGACATTACGTCCATGAGCGTGTCGCCTAACTCATTTGACTGTTCCGATGTTGGGGCAAACACGGTGACACTGACCGTTACCGACGTTAACGGAAACACTTCAACCTGTACTTCTACCGTTACCGTTCAGGACAATGTTGCTCCAATTGCCAATTGCCAAAACCATACGGTACAACTGGACGCTTCTGGGAATGCCTCCATATCCGCTGCGGACATTGACAACGGCTCTTCCGACAACTGTGGCATTGCTTCCATAAGCGTGTCGCCTAACTCATTCGATTGTTCCGATGTTGGGGCAAACACGGTGACACTGACCGTTACCGACGTTAACGGAAATACCTCAACCTGTACTTCTACCGTTACCGTTCAGGACAATGTTGCTCCAATTGCCAATTGCCAAAACCATACGGTACAACTGGACGCTTCTGGGAATGCCTCCATATCCGCTGCGGACATTGACAACGGTTCTTCCGACAACTGTGGCATTGCGTCCATAAGCGTGTCGCCTAACTCATTTGACTGTTCCGATGTTGGGGCAAACACGGTGACACTGACCGTTACCGACGTTAACGGAAACTCTTCAACCTGTACTTCTACCGTTACCGTTCAGGACAATGTTGCTCCAATTGCCAATTGCCAAAACCATACGGTACAACTGGACGCTTCTGGGAATGCCTCCATATCCGCTGCGGACATTGACAACGGCTCTTCCGACAACTGTGGCATTGCTTCCATAAGCGTGTCGCCTAACTCATTCGATTGTTCCGATGTTGGGGCAAACACGGTGACACTGACCGTTACCGACGTTAACGGAAATACCTCAACCTGTACTTCTACCGTTACCGTTCAGGACAATGTTGCTCCAATTGCCAATTGCCAAAACCATACGGTACAACTGGACGCTTCTGGGAATGCCTCCATATCCGCTGCGGACATTGACAACGGTTCTTCCGACAACTGTGGCATTGCGTCCATAAGCGTGTCGCCTAACTCATTTGACTGTTCCGATGTTGGGGCAAACACGGTGACACTGACCGTTACCGACGTTAACGGAAACTCTTCAACCTGTACTTCTACCGTTACCGTTCAGGACAATGTTGCTCCAATTGCCAATTGCCAAAACCATACGGTACAACTGGATGCTTCTGGGAATGCCTCCATATCCGTTGCGGACATTGACAACGGCTCTTCCGACAACTGTGGCATTGCGTCCATAAGCGTGTCGCCTAACTCATTTGACTGTTCCGATGTTGGGGCAAACACGGTGACACTGACCGTTACCGACGTTAACGGAAATACCTCAACCTGTACTTCTACCGTTACCGTTCAGGACACAACACCACCGACAATAAGCTGCCTTGCGGATATTATAGTTAGTGCCAACGCCTTCTGTTCAGCTACCGGTGTGGCCCTTGGAACACCGACCACTTCCGACAACTGTGGGGTGGACACCGTGACAAACAATGCACCGGCAACCTTCCCACTTGGGAACACGACCGTAACATGGACCGTAACAGATGATACTGGACTGACCAACACCTGTACGCAAACTGTAACCGTTGAGGACACAACGCCACCGACAATAAGCTGCCCCGCCAATGTTACCGTAAGCGCCAACGCATCCTGTACAGCAACCAGTGTGGCCCTTGGAACGCCGAACACTTCGGACAACTGTGGGGTGGACACTGTGACAAACAATGCACCGGCCACCTTCCCACTTGGGAACACTACCGTAACATGGACCGTGACCGACAATGCTGGACTAACCGCAACCTGTACACAGACCGTGACCGTGGAGGATACAACGCCACCGACAATAAGCTGTCCTACAGATATAACATTTGGAACTAGTAATGATGGTATGGGAAATTGTTCTACCACCGCAAATATTACCCCTCCATCAACTTCTGATAATTGTGGAGTAAATACCGTGATTGCCAAAATTGGAGGAACAACCGTTAACACCTCATCATATGTTTATCCATTAGGCACAACAACGATTACTTGGATTGCTACAGATGGGAGTGGAAATTCATCACAATGTACACAAACCATAACTATTGAAGATGATGAAGATCCAAGTGTAAACTGTCCTCCAGATCAAAATGTAAACTTTGAAGCTGATTGTGAATATACACTACTCGATTATACCTCTACGGCATCAACCTCGGACAATTGCGATAGTAATGTAACGGTAACACAAAGTCCTTTACCAGGTTCTGTTCTTTCTGGAGCAGTCGTAGTAACGATTACCGCTACCGACGATGTAAACAATTCCAGCACTTGTACCTTTAACGTTATCCCTTCAGACAATGAAGCACCTACTGCTGTTTGCCAAAACTATACAGCTGTATTGAGTTCTACTGGAACGGTGAACATTTTTGCTGCTAACATTAATAATGGCTCTTCCGATAATTGTGGCGTAGCAAACATGACCGTAAATCCAAGTTCTTTTAATTGCGACGATGTAGGATTAAACACAGTAACCTTTACAGCTTACGACAACGCAGGAAACAGTGATAGCTGTACGGCCACAGTAACTGTGATTGACAACACGCCTCCAACCATGCAGTGCAATAACTTTGTAGCGGTTATTGATGCCATTACCAGAGAGGCCACTATAGTGGCTGCCGATGTAGATAATGGTAGCTACGATGCCTGTGGTATTGCTTCATTAACTGTAAGTCCTAGTGTATTTCCCGAAGCCGAAGACGGCTTGTTATATACAACAACTACCACTTTAACAGCAGTAGATGCCAACGGAAATGTGAGCACCTGTACCTCAACCATCACCGTTGAACCTCCAAAAAACCTACTAACCTATATGACCGGAGTTATTACTGACCCAACTCCAGACAATCCCCAGCCACCTGGACCTTTGGTTGAAGTTACAGCCTGTCCCGGAGAATTATTGGATGGCGTAACTGTTTTGTTTAATTTACAGGGTATCGCTCCTTATAACCTGCAAGCTTCTGATGTGATTAAATGGGAAGCATCCTATGATTATGGAGAGACTTGGACCGATTTAAGCAGTTCATCGAACACCTTAACCTATACCCTTGTCGGGTTAATTAACGATACCTTTGTAAGAGCCGTTATTACCGATCCCGATACAGGACTCACAAAAACAACAGCAGAAGTTTACGTAAGATTTTTACCTCCTGATGAACCACCTATAATTACAAATATTAGCAATACACTTATTTGTTTGGGTGAGTCTGTAACAGTGATAGCCGAAAGCTTTTTCGATCAACCTAGCGGTCAATTTGGAGAAGGAGGAGAATTTAACCATGCTCAGCCTGAAGGCTGGAGAGTAGATGGCATAGATGGTTTTTTCCCTGCCAGTGGAAATACCACTACCCAACCTACATGGAAAGAAACAAACTCAAACAATAACCAAGAATTTAGTGGTATTAATTACGACACAACCGACAACACTAAATTTGCAATGGCAAATGGGGAGGGCAACGATACAACCTTAGAAACTCCTGTTTTCAGTACCATTGGTATGACTTCAAGCGAAGCCATCATGACCTTTCAAACAAGTTGGTATTTTTGTAATGGTGGCTATGGTAAAATATTGCTTTCCTTTGATTCTGGAAACACCTACCCTACTGAGTTAAACACAGTGGAGAATTATGATTTTGATTCCTCGGTTGGAGGAACAACCACTTCCGGGGTTATTTTAGCCTCAGGTTCTGGCAACAAATGTATGGGACAAACAGATCCCAGAATGATGTCTGCATCCATAGATTTAGGTGCCTATGTTGGACTATCTGGGTTAAGAATTATGTTTCAATTCCATGGAAGCGATACGGATTGCGGAACAGTTACCAGCTCAACTTTCAGTAATCCTAATGGTATTAGCTGCTCGTCAAATGGTAATGCCAATATCCTTTCCAGTGGATGGGCGGTTGATAAAGTAGGCTTTGCCTATGCTCAAGTAAATGATGAACTGGAATGGACGGACGAAGATAACAATGTGATTGCCATTGGAACCACTGCCAGCGTAACTCCTGTTACCCCAGGAATTAGAACTTACGGAGTAACGAATTTGGTAAACGGCTGTAGAACGGACAATGATGATGGTACCAACTTTATAGATGTTGAAACCAGTTTAGCCTATGCCGGTAAAGATTACACCCCTTTGAACAGTGAATGTGGAGAAAATACCCTACAGTTAATGGCCTATGACAATACAAAAACTGCAGTTGAAAATTATGATGATGGTGCTTGGGAGAATAATCTTTATGTGGTTCCAAATGTAGCTGCCGGGGATACCAATTATCTTGGAACTGGTATAGGAGGGACATGGAGTATTATGAGTTCTACTTTCGAATCCTGTGGTAATACCGCAGTATTCTCAAGCAACACAGATCCAAGAGCCATATTTACTGCCGATCCAGGTACCTATACCCTTAGATGGACCTTAGATAACGGATGCTATGATGACGTAAATGTTGTTATTAAGGATTGCCCAACTATCGACTTTGATGGTGTAAATGATTATGTCACTTTTAAGAACAACTACAATATCAATTCTGAATTCAGTATAGAAATATGGGTAAAACCAAATTCCATAAATGGTACCAGAACGGTTTTCTCAAGAAAAGATGCTGGAAATAACACAACGGGTTATGATTTGGGTATTGTGAATGGTCAAGTGCGATTTGGATGGAACAATTCGAGCGGATCAGGGTCGGTAACTTCAGGTAGCTATTCCATTGGCACAGATAGATGGTATCATCTTGCAATGACATTCGATGGTGCTTCATATACTCTTTATGTTGACGGGATTGTATTAGGAAATTCAAATGGAACTGCACCAGATATGACCAATGACAGCATTGAAGCTCTTATCGGAGCCATGGATCAAGCTAGTCCAAATGACCCTACAAATTTTTATCACGGTTGGATTGATGAACTGAGAATTTGGAATAAAGCCTTAACGGCAGAACATATTCATCAAATGATGAACCAAGAAATTCAAGCCATGGGAGCCGATGTTGGAGGCGTTGTTATCACAGATAAAATTTACGGTCCTGATTATAATAATGACGGCATAGAAGATGATGTGCTGCAATGGAGCAACTTAGAAGGTTATTACAAAATGAACCTATACTGTGGCGATATTTCCGCCTATAAGGGTGTAAGCGGAAGATTAAGAAACATAACCACAAGTCAGCAACAAACAGCACCTCTACCCTATTTGACCTCAAAAGCCGGTAATTGGGGGAACGACACAACTACTGCTTCACCTTGGTTACATTATAGTGTGTGGAACTATCCTAATTCTACCGGTATCAATGGAGATCCAATTGACTGGAACATTGTAAAAACTTCTCACAATTTGACCACACATAATTCTAATATCACAGTATTGGGACTTATTAACAACAGTGGTAAAATTACTGTATCAAATCCTAATGATACGCAAAACGAAACAAATAGCGGTATTGGACTTTGGGTTACCCATTACTTAAAATTAAACGGTATTATTGATTTGGTTGGAGAATCGCAGTTAGTTCAAAAACGTTATATATCATCCCAATTCAACGAGAGTACTTTAGATGCTAGTAGTAGTGGATATATTGAACGTGACCAGCAGGGAACATCCAATCTTTATAACTACAACTACTGGAGTAGTCCTGTAAGCCCTCAAAACCCATCTAATATTAACACAAACTATACCGTAGGTGGAGTTTTAATGGACGGTACCAACTCTGCCAATCCTCAAACTATTAACTGGATTGGAGGCTATAATGCAACTGCATCACCTTTATCAATACCCAATTATTGGATTTGGAGTTATAATGCTATCGCCAATACTTACCTTCAATGGAACCAAGTAGGCAGTAGCGGAACCATTCCCGTGGGCAATGGCTATACCATGAAAGGTAGTGGAGCTAGTGGTGACTACCAAAATTATGTATTTAAGGGAAAACCACATAACGGAACAATTCAGAACAGTTCTTCAGCATTGGCCAATGGCGAGGAATTCTTGATAGGTAATCCTTACCCATGTGCTATGGATGCAAACGAATTCATAAAGGACAATATCTCTGGAACAGATGCAAATCCAGGTTCCACCAATGCAATAGACGGAACCCTTTATTTCTGGGTACATTTTACCTCTAACAACTCCCATATATTAAATCAATATGAAGGCGGATATGCAACTTATAATTTAAGCGGAGCACTCCCACCAACCGTACCGTCTATTACCGAAGATGGTTTTGAAATTAGCGGGTTAGGCTCTTCTGACTTAATGCCTGGGCGTTATATACCCGTTGGACAAGGATTTTTTGTAGGAGCCTTAGAAGCTGGAACTGGAGGGCAGATTAAATTTGAAAACGACCAAAGGATATTTAAAAGAGAAAATGATACAGAAAATTCAGAGTTCTTAAGAACTGCCAATACTGAAGAAGATTCAAAACAGGATACATCACAAGATTTAATAAAAAGAATACGATTAAGTGCTACAACTCCCAGTAAAATGGTTCGACATCTTATGTTAGCGTTTGTTGATAATAAAAACGCAACCGATGGTATCAATTTTGGTTATGATGCCAAAAATATTGACACTTACAAATCAGATGTTTTATGGAATATTTCTGATGAGGATTTTAATATTCAAGGTGTAAGCACATTTAATAGATCTAAACAATACCCTCTACATATAACGCTAGGACAAGATGGAGCTGTTGAAATCAGTTTAACAGAACTTGAGAATTTCAACGAGACTATTAATGTGTATGTATATGATTCACTTCTAGACAACTATACATTAATCAATGATACACCCTACCGAAATAGTTTTGAGGCCGGAGAATATAAGAATAGGTTCTATATTGCCTTTGAAAACACTTCAAGCGCTAGGCTCGCCATTATGGAAAAACAAATTGAGAATACAATTATCAATTATCTAAGAGGAAGTGGTGAGGTTTACATTAAAACACCTTCTGATACTAAAGTCAAACAAATATCTCTAATTAATAGTCTCGGACAACAGATAAAGATCTGGAACGCCAACAACATAAAGATGTCAAACGAACTTAAAATTCCTATAACTCATATCTCTGAGGGTAGCTACATCATTAAAGTTCAAACAGATGTAGGCCAAACTATCAACAAAAAAGTGGTAATTACGCGCTAAGAGCCCACATCCTCTATCGACAAAGCGACCAAATGGTCGCTTTTTTATTACAATAAATTCGTAAGTCATCTGATTTTTAGCACATTTCATGGTTTATTTTTAAAATTTTTCACCTATTTTCGCCGCATATCGA
Organism: Mangrovimonas aestuarii; assembly: GCF_028767185.1. Classification (GTDB taxonomy): domain Bacteria; phylum Bacteroidota; class Bacteroidia; order Flavobacteriales; family Flavobacteriaceae; genus Mangrovimonas_B; species Mangrovimonas_B aestuarii. The sequence goes on along the minus strand of NZ_JARACK010000002.1, from coordinate 400,092 downwards.
AATCGAATAATATTAAATTAACTATTTAACTATGAAGCGAATAACTAGTCTTAGCCTCGGATTGTTTTCAATATTATTTATCAATCTTATGGCATGTCTAGCCCCTATTCAAGCTCAAACTTCCTCAAACGTTATACAGAGAATACGTATTAACTGTACTACACCACAAGGTTACGTAAGACAACTCCTTTTGGCATTCATCCCTAATAATGGTGCTACTGATGGTTTTGATTATGGATATGATGCTCTAAACATGGATGACTTCCCTGATGATATTAATTGGATGATTGGTGAAGATCGCTATGTCATTCAAGGTGTTGGAAATTTTAATAGTACAAAACAATATCCATTGGGCCTATTTCTCACTAACTCTGGAAATATTTCTATTTCATTAAATAGTCTGGAAAACTTTGACACCCCCATAGATCTATATATTTATGACTCTGAATTAGATATTTACACCCAAATAAACGATACAGATTTTATAACAAATATTGCTAATGGTGACTTCACCAATCGTTTCTATCTAACTTTTATTAACGATTCAAATTCATCATCGCCAAACGATAATACTCTAGGTGTTGATGATACATATCAAAATAAACAATTGGAACTAAAATATAATTCAATAACCAAACAATTAATTCTGAACACCAATTCACATGAACATAAAATTCAGTCCGTTACGGTATTTAATCTATCTGGTAAGAAATTAATATCGAAACAATTGAACGAGAAATGTGAAGCTACTATCCATCTTAATTCAATACTTTCATCACCTATTATTTTACAAATAGCAACCAATAAAGGTACTACAACTAAAAAAGTAATAGTAAATTAGGTAAGTGCCTTAAACCTTTACTGAATATTGATGAAAGCCTTGTATTCTTAATAGCGCTTTTCTTTTTTTTATATTTTTCATTTAAGAATTTTCGAAAAGATTTTTAATTATACTTAAAGCCTTGGGAAATGTTTTCTCCATGTAACCCATAAAATCATCCACAACATCTACTTTAACTGTAAGCTTAGTGTTCCCTAGCTCCTTTAGTAAATAGGTTTCTTTGGCCCCACTCCATTGCTGTGTTTTTTATGTTTCTGGCAAATCCTTAAAGTTCTTAACTTCCCCCAAATGCTTAAATACCATTTTCTTATTTACCTCCACTTCATCAATCACACTGTACATACCACCTCCTTTAGGCCCTAAAAAATGAATCTTACTACCTTTTAACAAGTCCTCTGCTAGATAATAAGATCCTTCCATGAAAACCGAAGTCCACTTCTTGTAGCTGTGCTTATTCCAAAGGATATTCCATATTGTTTCTGGAATTGCTTTGATTTGTGTTGAAAAAGTCAATGTATCCATCCTGAAAATTTTACTTTCAAATTACAAAATCATTCTTAATAGAAACCAAAAAGCACCCTAAAAGGGTGCTTTCGAGTAACAAGAAACTATATTCTATTTGATTCTTTCCAATAACTCATCCAAATTCAATGTAAACTGCTCTCCGTTCTCCATATCCTTCAAAGTATATTGACCATTAACCATTTCTTGCTCACCTACCAATACCACATAAGGGATATTACGTTTGTTAGCATGGTTCATTTGCTTTTTCATTTTAGTAGCATCTGGATATAATTCCGCTTGAATTCCCTGAGCCCTTAATTGCTTGACAGCTTTTAAACTATATAGACCTTCGACATCGCCAAAATTGATAAAAAGTACATCAATACTTTTAGCAACTGTTTCAGGGAAAAGGTTCAACTCTTCCAAAACCAAATAAATACGATCCAATCCAAAACTAATGCCTACCCCACTCATGTTCTTAAGGCCAAAAATACCTGTAAGGTCGTCATAACGACCACCTCCACCAATAGATCCCATCTGAACTGAATCTGGTGCAGCAACTTCAAAAATAGCTCCAGTATAATAATTCAACCCTCTAGCTAACGTGACGTCCAACTGAAGAGTAGATGTTTCAAGGCCAAGTTCTGATATGGCTTTATCAATAAAAGAAAGTTCTTCAATTCCCTTATTCCCTTCTTCTGAATTTTCCAAAATAGATTTTAAACCCTCTATTTGAGACTCAAAACTTCCTTTTAATTCAAACAGAGGTTGCAATTTATCAATCCCCTCTTGAGTAATACCTTTGGACAACATTTCTTCTTTAACCTTCTCCTCACCAATCTTGTCCAATTTATCCAAGGCCACCGTAAAGTCAATTAATTTATCCTGAGCACCAATAACCTCGGCAATACCAGAAAGTATTTTACGGTTGTTTATTTTTATGGTTGTGCCTTTCAAATTTAGGGCTGTAAATACAGCATCGTATAACTGAACAAACTCTACTTCCTGCCACAATGAAGTTGAACCAACCACATCGGCATCACATTGGTAAAACTCCCGAAAACGCCCTTTTTGAGGTCGATCGGCACGCCATACAGGTTGCATTTGATAACGCTTGAAAGGAAACTCAATTTCATTTTGATGTTGCACTACATAACGAGCAAACGGAACAGTTAAATCATAACGCAATGCTTTTTCAGAAATTGAAGGAGTCATTTTTGCAGCATCTCTATTAGCATAAACATCATCCTTTACCTTCTTTAAAAAATCCCCAGAATTCAAAATTTTAAAAATCAAGCGATCACCTTCTTCTCCATATTTCCCCATAAGAGTTTCGTAGTTTTCAAAACTGGGCGTTTCAATAGGCTGAAATCCATAGATTTCGAACGTATGTTGAATAACATTAAATATGTAGTTGCGTTTAGCTACCTGCTCTGGTGAAAAATCTCTGGTTCCTTTTGGTATACTTGGTTTTTGTGCCATAAGTGCTCTGTATTTAGGCACAAATATCTTAATTTTTGGTGGCTTGATAAAAGTTATTTCAATTTTATAGTAACTTTAGTTCCATTTTTAAGTCCTATATAAAACCTGTAGTAATCTTCTAAATCCTATTTATGTTTTCACTTGTTCGGGAAAATATCAAAATTGCTTTTGGAGCTATTAAAAGTCAACTGTTGAGAACCATTTTAACCGTTCTGATAATTGCAATTGGAATAACAGCCCTTGTAGGAATTCTGAGTGCGGTATCTGCTTTAGAAAACACCATTTCCAGTGATTTCTCATCAATGGGGGCTAACACATTTAATATTCAACGATACGAATTTAGAACACAACGACATGGTGGTGGAGAACGCCAAAAAATAAATCCCATAATTAGCTATCGACAGGTTAAGGAATTTGAGGAAGGCTATGATTTTCCATTTACCAAAACAGCTGTTTCGTTTACCGGAACTTCAATGGCCGAAGTAAAATACGAAAGTGAAAAGACAGATCCTGAAGTAACTGTTATTGGTGCTAATGAACATTTTATTGCCAACTCTGGTCTTAATTTAGACAATGGCCGTGGTCTAAACTACTTTGACATCATTAACAATAATAATGTTTGTGTAATTGGTAGTGATCTAAAAAATGTATTTTTCTCTGATCTTAATCCAATTGATAAAACTATTAGTGTTCGCGGTGTTAAGTTTAAAGTTATAGGAACTCTAGAAGAAAAAGGCTCTACATTCGGGAATAATCAAGATTTACGAATGATAGTACCCATTGGTATTGCACGTTCTATTTTTACAAGTCCAAATATAAACTATAGCCTTAGTATTAAAGTAGACAAAAAAGACATGCTGGAAGGCGCTCAAGATGAAGCTACAGCATTGTTTAGAAATATTCGAAAACTTAATCCTGTAGAAGAAAACAACTTTGGATTGGAGCGCAGTGACGATTTGATTAACCGCATAGGTAACATTACGCAATATTTATATATTGCCGCATGGGTCATAAGCATTATTACCATTTTTGGATCATCAATAGCTCTTATGAATATTATGATGGTATCGGTAACAGAACGCACCCGTGAAATTGGAGTAAGAAAAGCTTTGGGTGCCAAACGCCGAACCATTGCATTTCAGTTTTTTATGGAAACTATTATCATTGGACAATTTGGTGGAATATTAGGTATCCTTTTGGGAGTACTTATTGGCCTAGGAGTATCATCGGCTTTAGATTTTAAATTTGCCATTCCTTGGCTAGCCATGTTCAGTGCCTTTACAACTGCCTTTGCTGTAGCCATTGTTTCAGGATTATTTCCTGCCGTTAAGGCAGCAAAACTTGACCCCATTGAATCATTACGCTACGAATAAGACACTTAGCTTTTAGATAGTAATTGCGGTAGTATGCTTTACATCGTTAATAACAAACATACTGTGTGTACTACCTATGTGACTTATAGTAGTAAGTTTGGTTACCATAAACTCTCGGTAAGCATCTATATCCTTTAGATATAACTTTAGAATATAATCGTAGTCACCCGAAACATGATAACACTCTAGCACTTCATCTAATTTTACCACCTCTGCTTCGAAAGTGGTTAGGTATTCCTTAGTGTGTTGCACCAATTTAATATGACAAAGCACAACAAACCCCTTATCTACTGCCTTGTTATTAACTAAAGCCACATACTTATTGATTACACCTTGTTTTTCCAATCTTTTGATACGCTCGTAAACTGCCGTAACTGACATATCTATTTTTAAAGCCAACTCTTTTGTCGTCTGTTTAGAGTCCTCCTGTAATAGCTTTAGAATTTTCTTATCTATTTCATCTAACTTTATCATTATCTAAATTTTTTCATATATTACAAATATAACTCTAAAAAAAATCACTAAAACGGATTATTATTCTTCTCTATCTTTTTTCGTTAAAAAAATCATACAAAAGCAACTAATATTACACAAGGCTTTAAGTTACACTCAATATAGTCATAGTAAGTTTTTAAATTCGAGATGTTTAACACTTCGTCTAATTTTACTATCTTTATTAAGCCTCTATATCTTCTAATTGCCCCATTATATTCCTCTGACTTTATCAACCTAAAGAAAACCTCCCCATCTCATAATTTAAACTTACTTTCTTTAAGTGTATAATTAGTAATCTCTTGATTAATAGATGTATCAAATCTTAAAAAAATATAGTTTACTTTTCTTCTTGAGATTATCGGTAATCACCATAATTACGGTGATATCCTTTAGCAACAAATTATATTCTCAACAAAAACAAACAGACTCCATCAAAATTGAATTCAAGCCTTATTCAAGTTTTAGAGGCCACTTGGCTTATTACAATGATGAAATAGAAATACAGGAAAATGCATCACGAATTGGTTTTGATTTAGCTGTTTTAAAGGAAAAAACCAGATTTTTTGTTAGGGTAAATCTAGGCGTTAACCTCTTTAAAGGCCCCGTTCAATTTAACGTTGATGCAAATACCAATAGTGGTTTTTTAACTGTACGAGACGAACAAAGTAGGCAAGTATTTACCAGTAGATTAGGATATTTAGGCATAGAGTTTGAAAAATATGGTATTCTTAGCATAGGAAAACAATGGAGTGTTTATTATGATGTTAGTGGGTATACGGATTGGTTTAACGTTTTTGGAGGGCAGGGTAGCGCCACCTATGTAGCTCAATCTGATGGTGGAGATTCAGGTACAGGTCGTGCCAACCAAGCCATTATACACCGTTTTTCATGGTGGAAACTAGCTTTTGGCTCTCAACTAATCTTCAATAACACCATCAACAATAATTTAATTGACGGCTTTGGATTTAGCCTTCAATTCAAACCAATTGAAGGACTAAGTATTGGATCTGCATTTATAAAACGAAACTTAGCAGACCCTGCCGAAGAATTAGTACTGGGGCTAAATGGTGATTCCCAGTATTGGACAGTTGGAGCCTCTTTTATGAATGACAAGTTGGAACTAGGTTTTGTATACGCAAATCAAAAGAATGGCGACTACACAGAAACCGTTGTTCAATCTGAACTGGTGAGTGCCGTTTTCGATGCAGAAGGCATTGAATTTTATGCTAAATTCAAAAAACCAAAATACTCCATCCTAGCGGGTTATAATTACTATGATCCGAAGGTATCAGACCTTCCCATTGATTCAGAGTATAACATCAAATACTTTATTCTTGGAGCTGAATACAAACCCATTGGCCTTACCACAATTTATGGGGAGTTCAGACTTTCTGATTCAGTTGATCAATTCGGTATATCGGATTTTAATGTACTAACACTAGGATTACGTTTTGAACTTCATAGAAATATTAACGGTTTTATTAAAATATAGATACCATCATATACCGATAATTAATCTTAAAAACTAATATTCAACGCCTGTAAACCTTTGTCTATTATTCTTTAAAAAACAACCATCCGTACGCCAGTGAAACTTCTTATGCTACAACCTTTGACATATCTAATTCAATATATACACGCTTTCGATTTATTTACTGATCAGGTCTCATCCAAGAATATAATCATTTTGAATATTTTTCTGTTTATACCTTTACTTTAAGTCATAAATAGATAATTCATCTACAAAATTTACTTTATTAGGAAATATTGCCCAATAAAACACCTACCCATTGATTATATTACTATAATACTTCATATTTGCATGTATAACACCTATATATGAAGGATTTTATAATTATTGGAGCCGGTCAGGCTGGACTTTCAATGGCTTATTACCTAAAGCAATTGAATGTTAACTACCTAATTGTTGACGCTAATTCCGAAACAGGAGCACCTTGGCTTAAACGATGGGATTCCCTAAAGCTGTTTACTCCATCGGAATTCAACAACCTTCCAGGAATGGACTGCCCACTACCAAAGGGATATTACGCCAATAAATATGAAGTAGCCAATTATTTGAAATCTTATGTAGATAAGTTTGAAATCCCAATTGATTTCAACCAGAAAATAACCTCTATGAAAAAAATTGAGGATTATTTTGTTTTGGAAAGCGAAACAAAGACATATAAAGCCATGAACGTGGTTATTGCTACCGGACCTTTCCACACTCCTTTTACACCAGCATGCCATACAAAAATCTCTAAAAAAATATATCAGATTCACAGTGAGAACTACAAAAACCCAAACCAATTACAGGATGGTGAAACTTTAGTTGTTGGAGCTGGAGATTCTGGGGTACAGATTTTGGAAGAAATAGCCAATACAGGCAGAAAGGTATATTTTTCAGGAAACACCAATCTATCTACAATCCCTCAAGAGTTTTTGGGAAAAACACTTTGGTGGTGGTTTGATAAAATTGGAGTTCTTCGCGTTAATAAATACTCTTGGATAGGTAAGAAACTAAGTAAGGGGATCCAACCTATTATCGGCACGGATGTTAAATCACTTCTTAAAAAGGACAATGTGGTTTGTGTAGGCAGAACAATTGACGCCAACCAAGAACATATTACATTCGAAAAAACCACAATTAATTCAATAAAAAATATTGTTTGGGCGACAGGATTTAAACCCAACTTCAATTGGATAGAAGGCATTGAGTTGGATCAAGACCAATATCCAAAAAACTTCAGAGGAGTAAGCAACATGCAAGGCCTTTACTTCATAGGCTTGCCATGGCTGTATACAAGAGGATCTGCTACATTGGGTGGAGTTAAAATAGACGCTCAATACTTATCGAATTATATAAAAACACATAAAAGAGAACGTACACATAAAGAAAAACAATTAGAAATGGTGATGTAATTATACGCTTAACATAAGATGAAAAAGAGTTATCAAAACCTCGGGCACAAGAGAGCTCAGGGCGATATCTGGTTTAACGATTTGCAACGTAAACGCAGTATTGGCCCCTCTCTGGGTTCAGATCGCTATCAGGAGTATAGCGAGTCTACCAAATCTGTCCATGCCGGACAGTACGATGACCCCAACACAGGAGCTGTTGGTACCCCAATATTTCAATGTTCAACCTTTTACCTAAATGCCGAGACATATGAGGCCATTGAAGAAGGGCGTGGTCGTGACGAGATGATCTACACCCGATACGGTAACCCTTCACAATGGAGCGTTCAGGAGAAACTATCGGCATTGGAAAATGCAGAAAGTTCAATTGTATTCTCATCGGGAATGGCTGCCATCTCATCTACCCTTTTGGCAATTCTTGAAAAAGGAAGTCACATTGTGTCTTCAAGAGATATCTACGGAGGAACATATAATTTTCTGTATGAGGATTTAACACGTTACGGCATGTCAGTAACTTTTACCTCACCTACAGATTTAAAGGAAATTGAAGCCGCAATTCAGGAGAACACAAAAATCCTTTATTTTGAAGCTCTTACCAATCCACTATTAAAATTAGCTCCTATTGAAGAGTTAGTTGCTTTAGGTAAAAAATACAATCTAAGGGTAATAATAGACAACACTTTCTTAACTCCATACAATTTAAAGCCTTTGGATTTAGGTGTGGATTTGGTTGTTAACTCAGCAACAAAATATCTAAACGGTCACTCAGATTTAATCGGAGGAACAGTATCTGGATCACGAAAACTAGTTGATCGAATTTGGCCGCAAATGCTTAAAAACGGTGGCTCTATGGATCCGCATGCCTGTTTCCTTTTGGAGCGAAGCTTAAAGACATTTGCTCTTCGCATGCGTGCTCATAACCACAATGCCCTGACTTTGGCCACTTACTTTGAAAATCATCCAAATGTTGTCCGTGTATACTACCCAGGATTGGAATCTCACGACCAGCATGAATTGGCACATCATCTACTTAAAGGAAGATATTCTGGGATGATTAGTTTTGAGGTTGAAGGCGGTGATAAAAATGCCCACGCACTTCTAGAATACTTAAAACTTCCTAAAGAAGCTACTAGCCTTGGAGGTGTAGAAAGTTTGGTTTCGCTGCCATACAATACTTCTCAAGCATCGTTGACAAAAGAACAACAAAAAGCCATTGGTATTAACGACGGATTGATACGATTGTCCGTTGGCGTTGAAGATATCGATGATTTAATTTCCGATTTTGAACAAGCCTTTACAACCGTTTATAAAGAATTTACCTATGCTGAACAATATTAATATTGCTGGATTGAGCGAATACGCTAACGAAGTAAAAGAATGTCCTACAGAAGCACGTGCCTCTTATGGTGTTGTGTTACACTGGGAAAGTGGTACCAAAACTACCGTAAATACCAAAAATATGGTATTGGGTAACCATAAACTGGTAAGGGATTTTCAATTCACCATTGATGAACCTTCTCAATTGCTGGGCATTAACTGCGCCCCAAACCCAGCGGAATACATGCTTGGTGGTATGGCTGGCTGTATGGCTGTAACTTTTATGGCTGGCGCAACAGCTATGAACATTCAAATAGATAAACTTCAATTAGAAATTGATGGTGAACTGGATCTTCATGGCTTTTTAGGTCTTAACGAAGAAGCCAATCCCGGTTTCCCTGAACTAAAGTTCATTTTCCATGTAAAAGGAAACGGAACTGAAGAACAATACCAAAAACTCATGGAGCGCGTTACCAAACACTCTCCTAACTTCAACACTATTAAAAATGAAGTTAGAATAATTGGTGAGCTCACCCAAGTTTAACACGCTACAATAAAAAAGCTTTCTAAAAAAACGGAAAGCTTTTTTTAATTCATCTTTTCAATAGTCAAATTGGTCATATTGGAATATAATATTAAATCTGGTCCACCAGAAGGAGTGGTATTAGTTTTACTAGCGCCTAAATAATAAGTTTGGTTAGCCTCTAACTGAATGATTTTCGATACATGAACACTAGACAATTCGTTATGTTCCAATTTTCCTTTTACTTGGGTTCCTGTAATTTTATTTGTGTTCTTAGAGAGATAAAACTCCACTTGACCAGGCCCCGAATTTGAATTTTTAGTATAAGTGATGGTAAAGGTTACTTTATACACTCCGGTTTCTGTGGGTTGGATACCATAATTTGAGCCTATAGTAATTAGATTAACTGTTGAACTATAATAACCTTCAGCTGGAATAGGCAATAAAACATCGGTATATTGGTCTAATGTTAGTGTTTCATCTTCATCAAAACTAACTTCCCCATAAGGTCTGGGATCTTCATTAGATGTTTCTCCCAAGGCATTCCATTGATTATCCTTCCAAAAATAGAATCCCTCGTTTAGCTCGGTATTATTAACGGTATTATATACCAACAAACCATTGGCAGGGTCCGTAACTGGAGTACTTTGATCCAGAAAAGAAAGAGCCATCCTTGGAATCAAAATACCAGTAGAATCACTTTGAATATCTAAAATAGAAGAAGCATCTGGAGAGGTTGTACCTATTCCTACTTGAGAAAAAATAAAAGGGCACCATAACAAAGCACCTAGGGAAAGCATATGCTTAAAATATGTTTTCATGGTTAATAGTAGATTAATAAGTTAGGGGATTACTAACTTAGAAAAAACCTACAAACGAAACAAATTATTTGTAGTATTTTTATTTCACTTGTTTCGTTTTATCTTATAAAAAATCATATAATCTAAACCAGAAAAATAAAAAAGCTCCAATGAATTATTGGAGCTCTGTTACTTAATGTAATTATTTATATGGTTTAATTGGCATTTATATATTCAACTGAAAGTACAGCGGAAGAGCCAATAATTGAAATATATCCATTTCCTGCATTTGCACCCAAACTCAATGTTTCTCCAGCATCTAAGTGCATTATTTTTGACATTGATACACTTCCTTTATTAATATTTCCCCTTTCCAACATTAGATAAGAATGACTACCTGCTATTGGACCTGAGGAAGTTGTAAGATAAAAACTAAGCTCACTACCAGTACTACTATTTCCATCAGATGAATGGCTTACCGAAGCACAGTATACCAATCTGTAAGTACCACTTGTTGTAATACTAAAACTGTTACCAGTTACAGTAACACCTTGACTAGCATTAATTTCATTCAATATTACAGTATTTATTCCGGTCGATAACACCTGATTAGCAGAAGAATATATTTCACCATAACTTTTGAATTCTTCTGAAGTTGAGTTTAATCTTTCCCAATCACTTCCATCATAAAAATAAAATCCGGGTGTAACATCTGAAACAGATTCTGTATTATATACCATTAATCCTGTTGCCGGTGATGAAATAGTAGAAATATCATTTGTACCAGCTAAAGAAACTCTTGGCATTAAAAAACCAGAGTTACTACTTTGAATATCCAGCATTGCAGATGCGTCTGGATCTGTTGTACCGATTCCAACTTGGGCGTAGATCGGGTTTAGGCATGACGAAGCACCTAAAGTAAGGGCAATCCCTAAGGCTCTTTTGAACATTTTGTATTTAGTTAACGGTTATTAGCATGGCTAAATTATTTTAAAGCGAACTCTCCTACAATTGTTTTGGATGTAATTATATCAATAAACGACAAACAACATATTTAATATTACCTCCTTAGATATACGCCAAAAATTACCGATAAAAAACAGTAACACTTAAAAGATTGAAGTTCATTTAAAAACTATTCGATACATCGAAACAAAAAAACCTAGGAGTATCATCCCAGGGTTCTATAGATAAAATGATGCTTATTGTACTAGTCGGCATCTATAAGTTCGATTGATAGTCTTGCAGAGTCGCTGAAAATATCAAATTCAGCACCATTAGAAATATCAGCCTCTAAATAAATTTGATTATCTGCATCCAAATGCACTATTTTTGATACAGATACAGTCCCTATACTTAATTCTTCAACAGGGGGGCCACTTCCATCTGGGGTAAGCTCAATAAAAGCCCTACTACCAGCTAAAACACTATTACCAGGATTTTTCTTTTTCAAAAAAAACTCTACACTCTCAACATCACTTCCTATGTTTTCAACCGAAATATTATAGGTTATTCTGTAAACACCATCAATACTTACTTGTATATAATTACCTCCCACAGTTGTATTAAGGGATACTTCTGTTTGATTAAAATTAATAAAGCCATCACTATCTAGAGCGGGACTACCTGACTGGTAAACTTCACAATAACTCAAAACTTCATCTGAAGGCGACAACATTTTCTCCCATTCTGTTCCATTAAAAAAATAAAAACCAGCAACAACATCTGATACGGTAGCGGTATTATAAACCATAAGTCCTGTTGATGGAGATGTTATCGTAGACACATCGTCCGTTCCCGTTAAAGTAACCCTAGGAATCAATAATCCTGAATTGCTACTTTCAATATCTAACATTGCCGAAGCGTCTGGGGCTGTTGTACCAATTCCAACTTGTGCATATAGTTGGGTTAAACAAAAAAAGGCACCTACAGTTAAGATGCATCTTAGAGCTCTTTTTATCATTTAGCGTTAATTTAATTATCAGTTAATCCTACGTACAATAGTATTTTATAATATTCCTTATTACAACAGTTTTTGATGAACCCTGTTTTAAAATCGACAAACAACAAAACATGTAAGACAGTTATAGATTAGAGTTTAAAATCACATACAATTCGCTTTAGACCAATGGAATATATCATCGATAAATCACATCAAATGCTTTCGGTATCACTATTTGCATAGCTTTGGATAATGTTGTAACATTACGGCTTATTTATAACTAACGTTTTCGTCTATGAAAAATAGCATTATAGCTTATTGTCTTAAATAGCTTTAGTGGAATTGCCAATATCATAAGACCGAAACAAACATTTCTCTACCAATGAAAAACCAAAATAGCTCTTCCGATGATCTTAATATACCACACATCTCAGAAAACAAGGAATTGAATATTTGGGAGGCACTTGTTCCGGTGATCGCTTTGGTAACAATGTTATTTTACAATGTTTATGTTTTTGGTGATGACGCATTAAGTGGAAGTAATCAATTTATTCTTTTATTAGGTGCTGCAGTTGCAGCCATAGTTGGTTTTTTCAATAAAGTATCCTACAGCGACATGCTCGATGAAGTTGCTGAGAATATAAAATCAACCTCAGGCGCTTTATTAATTCTTCTTATGGTTGGTGCATTGGCTGGAACTTGGCTTATAAGTGGTATCATACCAACAATGATCTATTATGGGCTACAATTATTAAATCCTACCATATTCCTTGCCGCTTGTGTAGTAATTTGTGCCATCATCTCTATTGCAACTGGAAGTAGCTGGACCACATCTGCAACTGTTGGTATCGCATTAATCGGTATTGGAAACACACTGGGGATTTCTTCAGGGATGGCTGCTGGTGCAGTTATATCAGGAGCCTATTTTGGAGATAAGATGTCCCCTCTTAGTGATACTACAAACTTAGCTCCTGCCATGGCTGGTGGGGACTTGTTCAGTCATATTCGTTATATGGCATTCACTACCATCCCTACAATCACCATAACACTTATATTCTTTATAATAATGGGATTCACTATTGAAACTCATGGAACTCCAGACATTACAGACAAACTGCAAGCCATTGATCAGGCTTTTAATATTTCACCTTGGCTGTTTTTGGTTCCTGTTGTTGTTATAGCAATGATTGTGAAAAAGACGTCTCCTCTAATCGCTCTTTTAATAGGAACACTCCTTGGAGGTGTAGCTGCAATAATCGCACAACCAGAGATTGTCATGAACATAGCAGAAGCTAGCAAATTAAACTTCCGCTCTGCTTATGTTGGTGTAATGAATGCTATTACCGTTGATACTTCTGTAGAAACGACCAGCAAAGAGCTCAATGACCTATTTTCTTCTGGAGGAATGAGCGGCATGTTAGGTACCATTTGGCTTATTATCTGTGCTATGGTTTTTGGTGGTGTTATGGATGCTATTGGTGCATTATCACGTATCAGCAAGGCCTTGCTAAGTCTAGCGTCATCTACTTTCGGCCTGTTTTCAAGTACCGTTGCAAGCTGTTTAGCACTGAATGTTACTGCATCTGACCAATATTTGGCAATTGTTGTTCCTGGTAAAATGTTTAAACAAGCTTACGAGGATAAAGGACTTGCTCCAGAAAACCTGAGTAGAACCTTAGAAGATTCGGGTACGGTAACCTCGGTTTTAGTACCTTGGAATACATGTGGTGCTTACCAAAGCGGTGTTTTAGGAGTACCGGTTGCAGATTATTTCTTCTATGCTGTTTTCAACTGGTTAAGTCCGTTTATGACTTTATTGTTTGCTGCTTTTTCAATTAAAATAAAGCAACTCGCTTCAAAATAGACTTTGCTTATCCTTTGAAAAAGTTACCATAACGAATTCTTATCGTGAAATAAGAAATTAAAATTCATTTACTGTGCCAGCCCAAAGCTGTGTTTTATATTTGTGCCGTTAAAAATTATTAACTGATAAAACATAAATCTTATGGCATTTGTAGGAAAAAAATTTCCAAGTTTAAATGTTGACGCCATGAACGAAATGGGCGACACTTTTAAATTAAACGTTCTTGAAGAAGCAATCAACAACAAGAAAAAAGTACTTTTATTTTGGTATCCAAAAGACTTTACTTTTGTTTGCCCAACTGAATTGCACGCATTTCAAGAAGCCTTAAAAGAATTCGAAAAAAGAAACACTATAGTAATCGGTGCGTCTTGTGATACTCCAGAAGTACACTTTGCTTGGTTAAACACTGCTAAAGATAATGGTGGTATTGAAGGTGTAACTTATCCATTACTTGCAGACTCTAACAGAAACTTAGCTTCTACACTTGGTATCCTAGATATTACTAACGAAACATACAACGAAGAAACTGGAGTTGTAACTGTAGAAGGAGATAACGTAACTTATAGAGCGACTTACCTTATCGATGAAGAAGGAACTGTATTCCACGAAGGAATCAACCACATGCCAGTAGGTCGTAACGTGAATGAGTTTTTACGTTTAATCGACGCTTATTCTCACGTTCAAAACCACGGTGAGGTTTGTCCAGCAAACTGGGAAGAAGGTAAAGACGCTATGAACGCTAACCGTGATGGTGTAGCGAACTATTTAGCTTCTCACTAAAATTATATTTCACTTTCGGGAGCCTAACTCCCGAAAGTGTTTTTTTAATCTTCATTTTAATCAAAAAACATGATACAAGAATTAGAACAAGATAACTTACAGGAAATCGTATCTGGAAACGATACAGTTGTAGTACAATATTCTGCTACTTGGTGTGGTAATTGCCGAATCATGAAGCCTAAGTTCAAGAAGCTAGCAACAGAAAACGAAAACATGAAGTTCGTAATTGTCGATGCAGAAAAGTTTCCAGATTCTAGACAATTAGCTACAGTAGATAATCTGCCTACTTTCGCAATCTTCAAAAACGGAAGTTTTGTAAATCAGGTTCAGACCAATAAGTTTGATTCTTTAAAAGACTTAGTCAATGAAGTTACCAGTAATTAAGCACCTTACTCAATTTATTGAAGACAATGACGAAGATTTCGTTATTGAAACCATA
This sequence comes from Mangrovimonas aestuarii, assembly GCF_028767185.1. Taxonomy (GTDB): domain Bacteria; phylum Bacteroidota; class Bacteroidia; order Flavobacteriales; family Flavobacteriaceae; genus Mangrovimonas_B; species Mangrovimonas_B aestuarii. Next base: position 384,813 of record NZ_JARACK010000002.1, on the reverse strand, counting down.
GAAACCCTTGAAGCATTAACTGAAGTTCCTTCCCTTAAATATGAAGAATTGGATGTTATAGGAGAACTTATTTCCAATATGTATGGTGCTTTAGAGGTAAACAAAATGGTAAAAGAAGGTACTCCAAAAAAAGAAGCCCTAAACAATTTCATGCAACGTGTTTTAGGGTCAATTGACAAATAATCTTAGTTAATAAATCTACTTAAGCCGGCTAGTAGAAATTTATAACATCGTGAAAAATAAAGCCAACCTATATGGCTGGCCTTAACATTTTGGGGAGAAACTTTTAATCTTTAGCAGTCTCAGGACTAATTACAACAGCAACTTCTTCTACCGAGTTAGCCGGGAATCCCCCTTTTTTAGCATGCTCTAAAACCAATTCCTTGCTTTCTGCCTGATATACACAGTATACTTTATCATTAGTAACATAGCTGTGCATCCAAACTATTTTCGGGCCCATTTTATCCAAAACAGCACAGGAAGTTTTGGAAATATTTTTTAACTCCTCCTCTGTTAAGTCCCCTGCACCTGGAATACTTCTTTCTATAACATAAGTTTTCATTTCGGGAGCTGAGTTTTCGGACTTAGAATTTGACTGGGAAAAAGTACTCCCTGAAACAAAAAACAAGAGAATAACAAACAATTGAATCGTTTTCATAATATGTATTTTATGGTTAATAAATATTGAATTTAGTAAAAAACTGACAAACAGGTAATTAAAAAAAACTAAAAGAGAAATTACCCTAACCATCCTTCCCTATCTAAACTTCTATACTGAATAGCCTCACTTATGTGAGCACCATTAATTTGCTCTGTAGCTTCCAAATCAGCTATCGTTCTGGCTACTTTTAGAATTCTATCGTAAGCCCGTGCTGAAAGATTCAAACGTTCCATAGCGGTTTTTAGCAGTTCTTTCGATGCTTCATCCAACTTACAGTATTCCCTAATTTGTTTTGTGCTCATTTGAGCGTTATAATGTACAGTTTCAAAAACTTCAAAACGTCTAGTTTGACGTTTACGTGCTTCTGTAACCCGTTTTCTTATTTCATTTGAAGGTTCTCCTCTTCTATCGTCTGAAAGTTTTTCAAAAGGCACTGGTGTTACTTCAATATGTATATCAATACGATCCAGCAAAGGCCCAGAAACCCTACTCAGATACCTTTGCATTTCTGCCGGTGATGATGTCACTGGAGAATCACCATCATTAAAATACCCACTAGGACTGGGATTCATACTAGCTACTAGCATAAATGAGGAAGGATAAGTAACCGTAAATTTTGCTCTGGAAATTGTTACATCTCTATCCTCCAACGGTTGGCGCATTACTTCCAGTACCGTTCGTTTAAATTCCGGGAGTTCATCCAAGAACAATACCCCATTATGTGCCAATGAAATTTCACCTGGCTGCGGATACGTTCCGCCTCCAACCAAGGCAACATCCGAAATTGTATGATGAGGAGACCTAAAAGGCCGTTGAGCCAATAAACCACCATGTTCCTTAACCCTGCCAACTACAGAATGTATTTTAGTAGTCTCTAATGCCTCATGCAAAGTCATTGGTGGTAAAATACTGGGAAGCCGCTTTGCCAACATGGTCTTTCCCGCACCAGGCGGACCAATAAGAATAATGTTATGCCCACCTGCTGCTGCAATTTCCATACAACGCTTAATACTTTCCTGTCCTTTTACATCAGCAAAATCAAATTCAGGTGTATCCAAATGTTTTTGAAATTCATCTCTAGTATCAATGATAATTTGATTCAATGGAACTCCATTATCAAAATAGTCGATAACCTGACTAATATTCTCTATACCATAAACCTCAAGTTGGTCAACAATTGCAGCCTCTTTAGCATTTTGAGCAGGTAGAATAAATCCCTTAAAACCTTCTTCTCTTGCCTTAATAGCAATTGGCAAAGCTCCTTTTATAGGCTGTAAACTGCCATCTAAAGACAATTCGCCCATAATTACATATTCTTCTATACTTCCAGCTTTAATTTGACCGGAAGCAGCCAAAATTCCCATAGCGAGTGTAAGGTCATAGGCACTCCCCTCTTTTCGCAAGTCGGCTGGTGCCATATTCAAGGTTATTTTCTTGCCAGGAATTTTATAGCCATTATTCTTTAAAGCTGCTGCTATACGGTAGTTACTTTCCCTTATGGCATTATCTGGCAAACCAACTAAATGATAGCCTATTCCCTTATCGATGTTAACCTCGATTGTAATCGTGGTTGCCTCGACTCCAAAAACAGCGCTACCATAAACCTTGTTGAGCATAATATAGATTTAACTACTTAAATGTAAGAAAATTATAAACAAGTAGGGAATCAGTTTTATTTTTCCCATCCGAAATGCGCTTCAAAATTTTCACAATAAATTGATTAAAAATTTTTCCTGCGCACAAGCCATATAAAGAGCTTTAGAAAAATTTGATCTCAAAAAAAGAGGGTAAATAACCCTCCTAAAAATTAAATATAAAAACTAATTTATAGCTCCAAAGTAGCTTTAAATTGATTATCGCACTCATCCATGCAAGTTTTAATACTTTCCATTTTACTATGGTATTCATCCCAACAAGATTGCTCCTTTGTCTTACTGGCTTTAATTCCTTCTACTATACACTCATAATCAAGGGTGCCATCTTCTCCTCTACAATCACTTTCATCAAAATCACTCAATTCCAAGCATCGGTATAACTCAGTCTCATATTGAATTGATTTTTCTCGACATTCTTCATGGCATTTTTGAGCATCTGAAAAGGCGCTAGATACACCTTCCTTTGTAATACCATCTCCACAACTTGCAAAAAGAAATAGGGCAATAAGAATTTTTGTGATTTTAAAAGTCTTCATCGTATTTAAGTATTGGTTAACACATTAAAATTAAGAAAGTTACACTAAACCAACAAGATAACACCCAATAAACCTTTATTCATTTCCATATTATAATATGACAGAAAACTGGTCTTTTTTTTTTTACTTTAAAAAAAAATCGAGCCCATTAAAATGGACTCGATTTTCATAACAAAGTAATAAGATGTTATTATTTCTTGAAGTTCTCTACACCTTTTTTCAGCCAATCCAAATAATCGTCTGCATCTGGAGTGTAAGCAGTTGTATGGTTTAACAACTCCATATTGTGGTCTAACAACACATAAAATGGTTGCGAGTTATTCTTAAAGTTAATGGTTTGAAGGGTTGCCCACTTATCACCTATAGTCTTAATGTTTTTTACACCACCACTAGGTTTTAAGAACTGGAATTGTTGATCTTCTGCCAGCTGTCGCTTATCATCAACATATAATGAAATCACAACATACTCATCATTTAAAATATCGTATACGTCAGGTTTACTCCAAACCTGCTCTTCCATTTTTCTACAGTTTACACAAGCCCAACCTGTAAAATCCAGCATAATTGGCTTGTTTTGCTCTTTAGCAGCAGCAATACCTTCATCTAAGTCTTTGTAACAGTTTAGGTCTAAAGGACAATCTGACGTCTTTTCATAATAGCTATAGAACATTGGTGGCGGGAAACCGCTCAATAAGCGTAAGTTTGCTGCACTTGTATTGGTTAATCCTGGAATTAAGTAAAAAATAAAGGCGGTAGTGACTAACCCGATTACAATTCGACCTTTACTTAATTTGTTCAATGGACCATCGTGAGGGAATTTAATCTTACCGAATAAATACAAGGCCAATCCAATTGCGATAACAATCCATATTCCGATAAACAACTCTCTTTTAACCAATCCCCAGTGCTCTACTAAATCAGCATTAGAAAGGAACTTAAGCGCTAAAGCCAATTCTATAAAACCAAGAACAACCTTTACAGTGTTTAACCAACCTCCTGATTTTGGAAGTGAGTTTAACCACTTTGGGAACATAGCGAATAATGTAAATGGCAAAGCCAAAGCCAATCCAAAACCACTCATCCCCATAGTCAACTGAGTTGCTCCCCCATCAGAAGATAATGAACTTCCCAATAATGTTCCTAAAATTGGACCGGTACAAGAGAAAGAAACAATTGACAAAGTAAGCGCCATAAAGAACACTCCAATAATACCTCCAATTGCATTTGCCTTACTATCCAAAGCATTACTCCAAGACGCTGGTAACGTTAATTCGTAGTATCCGAAGAATGAAAAAGCAAACACCAAGAAGATCACAAAGAAGATAATATTTAGGGTAACGTTTGTAGAAATACTATTAAGAATTTCTGGATCTAAAGTATCCAAAACGTGAAATGGTAAACTCAATAATAGATAAATCAAGAAAATAAAGAACCCATAGAGTATTGAGTTTGCAAGTCCTTTTTGAGTATTAGTTGCACTCTTGGTGAAGAACGATACAGTCAATGGGATCATTGGGAAAACACAAGGTGTTAACAAAGCGATAAGTCCACCTAAAAAACCTAAAATGAAGATAGTGAAGTTACTTTTTTCCTTAACTTCTTCTACTTCATACTTATCCCATCCAGTCACACCTAAATTCAACTTAGCCGACTGTTCTTTACTATGATCATCAACTTCAGTTATTACCGTAGTTGCTACCTGGGCACCTTCCTCTAAAGCTACTGTTAGAGTTTCAGCATCTGGTGGCAAACACTTTTCATCATCACAAACCGAAAAATATACTTCGGCTGCAACCGACTTCAATTCTGGATTAAGCAGTTTAATCTTCTGACTAAATACTGCCTTTTTACTAAAATATTTAACCTCCATCTGGAAGATTTCATCAAAAACAGGCTTAACATCTGGTTCTGTAGTTTTTCCTATCAACTCAAAATTTCCTTCCTGATCCATAAAACTAAACTCCGTAGGAATAGGAGATAAATCACTGTCATAAGTATTTTGAGAATATAAGTGCCATCCATCTTCTATGGTTGCTGTATAGGTAAGTTCAAACTCAGAATCGGAAATTTTCTCTACGCTAGTAGTCCAATCTACTGGGTCAAAAACCTGTGAAAATCCAGATATACTTATAAAAAATAAAGCAATCAGTGCGGTTAACTTAGAGGTCATTGTTTTACTGTAATTTTTAAAATATTAGTTGTTTTCTCTGTTATTTTGAATCGGTCGTCGGCACGATGGTTGATTACCCAAACTATTTCGTTTTCAGAACATAAAAGCCACGTCTGTTCTTTTTCTATGAGCGAAAACTTCTCATCTTTAAAGAACTTACTCAGCTTTTTCTTGCCTTTCATCCCGAAAGGGTAAAAATAGTCTCCTTTTTGCCATTGTCTAACATGCAGCGGAAACTTTAACATATCTTTATCAAGAAAAATATTGTTATTTTCATGAATTCCTACAATGTCTATATTTTCTATTGTTAAAACACCTATAGGGATATGAATCTCCTTTAATGACTCATCAACAGAAAACTCTAAACTACCTTCCTGTTCACTGTTTATTGTCAAAATGAGTTCTTCTCTATTTTTAAGCAACCTATGAGTTGAAGAAAAAACCTGCTTGCCAGATTGAGAATCAACCAAATCGTAAACATCATCCCAAGCTGTAAAACCATATTCGTTTAACAACTGATAGAGATAGGCTTTGAAATGCTTTAACTTTTTTAGCTCATTTACGCTAAAGACAATTTGATTTTGATCTTCGTGAATAATCAATCGACTTTTTACAGCATCTATCCCGTCCTCTATAATTCTCGAAGACTGCTGTAAATGCTGTTGTGTTTTTTGGAAACTTTCCAAAAATTGAGGATTAATTTCCTTTAAAACCGGAACAACATCATGCCTCAACTTATTTCTCAAATATTTTGTCAATGCATTACTGCTATCCTCACGCCATTGCAAACTATTTTCTTTCGCAAAACCTTTGATATCATCTCGTGAAAATGAAAGCAATGGTCTAACAACTTTACCATGTACTAACGGTATACCAGTAAGCCCTTCCAATCCAGTACCACGACTTAGGTTGATTAAAAAGGTTTCCAGATTATCATCTGCATGATGAGCTGTAAGAATATAATCGAATTTTAATTGATTAGATAGATCCTCAAACCAATCATATCGTAATTGACGTGCTGCCATTTGTATTGACAACTTATTCTCCTTAGCATACGCTTGAGTATCGAACAATTGAGTGAACACTTCTACGTTTAAAGATTCCCCCAGTTCCAAAACGAATTCCTCATCGGCTTCGCTCTCCTCTCCTCTTAAACCAAAATTACAATGTGCTAATGCAATATTCAATTTTGCATTAGAACATAAATGCACTAAAACCACACTATCCACTCCACCAGATACAGCGAGTAATAACTTTGCTTTTTTCAAAAAGGGAAAGCTTGAATTTATATGATTCTGAAAGGCTTTTTGCATACCCCCAAATATACAATTTTGAATTCCATAAACAATTTGAAATCAACATGATAAATATTTATCAAAATATGGTGCATTTTTCGTATATTCTGATTGAAAATGAGATGTTTAACACTTATAGCTTACCTAACTATGGCTTCACTTAAACAATTACAGGATAAATCGTCACAAACCGCGTTTGACAAAAAAGTGCTCAACGTGGTGCAATATTTACATCCCTACGCGAAACACCGTCTTAATGTAGCCGAGTCAATTGGCGTATTACCAAAGAACATGTATTCATCGAATGATGTAGTAGATGATTGCATCATAAAACTTTATGACAAAGGTTACGATCCAGAATGTGAACTAGATTTAATTAAGTTACACTTATTCGAAATCGTAGATGATCACATAAACGAATTAATTAAAAAAGAAGGGTTTCATAAAAAAACCATCAGTACCAGTAAAATCCTCAATGAAGAACTTAAGCTAATGGAAGAAGAATACACTATGGACTCTGATATGGACTATGTGATGCAGGAAGATTTAGATGATATCTCCTATCATCAGGACAACAATAACACAACATACCTTTTCTCTGACTACAACCAACAGGTACTTCAAGAAATGGATATCTCCCATGAATCTGAAGAAACTACTCAAAAAATAATGAGTAAGTTTTACCATTGGCTACCATTACGAGTATCTAATATTGTTGACCTATATATTATTGGTAAACTAAGCTATGACGATATTGCTAAAATAAAACGTATAGAAACATCGCGTGTTGAAAATATCTTAATTGAAATAAAGAAACAATTTAGGTCGCACGTAGGATGAAATTAGCTTTCCAGAACATCTCTCATAGCCTTGGCTTTAATTAAGCATTCCTCATATTCCTTAATAGGGTCGCTTTTAGCTGTAATGGCTCCACCGACACTATAAGACACATATTTGTTAGTTTGATTATAAAGAATACTTCTGATTACCACATTGAAATCGAAATCACCTTCAGGAGTAAAATAACCTACTGCTCCTGAATACAATCCTCGTTTAGTAGATTCGAGTTTTTCTATGATTTTCATGGCCGATATTTTAGGTGCTCCGGTCATACTTCCCATAGGAAATGTCGTTCTGATAACTTCCACCGGTGAAAACTCAGGTCTAACTTTAGAAACAACAGTAGAAATCATTTGATGTACCTGCTTAAACGTATAAATTTTACATAGCTCTTCTACAATAACACTTCCCTTTTGAGCTGTTTTGGAAAGGTCGTTACGTACCAAATCGACAATCATTATATTCTCGCTACGCTCCTTTTCGTCTTGGCTTAGAGCTACTTTTAAATGAACATCTTCATTTAGAGTTTCTGCCCTTTTTGCAGTTCCTTTAATAGGTTGTGAAATTATAGTTTCTCCCTCTTTCTTTATATAACGCTCTGGCGATGCCGATAAAAGATATTTATCATCATTTCTTAAAAACGTTGCAAAAGGTGGTCGCGATATTTGATTGAGTTTAAAATACGTTTGCAAAGGAGCTATTGTGGCATTTTCAGAATAAAACTCTTGGCAAAAATTAGCCTCGTAAATATCTCCTCGATAGATATGCGCTAACATCTGCCCTACCTTATCACAATACTCGTCCTTGTGAATTTTGAGCTTAATCTTTATTGGTCTAGTTGGTGTTTTAGCCTCGTCAACTTCTTGCTTATCTATAGCTTTTAAGTCCTCCTTAATTTCATCAGATGCAGACAATAAATATTTAATAGTAACCTCATTTCCTTTAATGAAGAATAGCTTTTTAGGCTGAAAAAAGAAAAGTTCTGGAAACTGTAATCCATCATCGTTGTTGGATTCTAGCTTTTCAACATCATTTTTTAAGTCATAGGATAAATAGCCAAACAACCAGTCTTTAGTCTTCTGTTGGTATTCCTCTAGAGCAGAAAATGCGCCAGTATAACCCATTTCCAATTTATTATGCGCCCCAATTGCCAATACTGCATCATAACTGGTATGCATTTGTTGGTAGTTATTGGAATCAAGCCAAACCACCTCTTTATAGTGTTTACTCCATAACAATAACTTTTCTTTAAACTGAGTAATATACTTTACGGTATGAGTATAATCGGTTCGCAAATGACATTGAAATTAAATAACAAATTACCGAATTAATGCTGGTTTTGCCAAAAACCCATACAACCAAAGAAATCGGTATAATAACATTCTGATTTCTAACAAAAACAAACAATTTATAAAAACAGATATTTTGTATCTTTAAGTGTTAAAGCCTTGGAAATAAAACCCTTGCCTTATGAAAATTACTGTAACTATAATTTGTATTCTTTTATTAGCATTTGGATGCAAACAAGAAAAAAAAGATAGTACACCTAATACCAAAACACAGGAAATAGCTTCAAAATACTCTTGTGCGCCAGCAACCACAGACACACTTTGGTATTCAACTAACAGTAAAGCCCCTTTATTTGATGGTTTAGATGCTATTAACTATCCAATATCAACCAATAACCCTGAAGCCCAGAAATATTTCAACCAAGGGCTTGTTCTTGCTTACGGGTTCAACCATGCTGAGGCAGCTCGATCATTTTATTACGCTACAAAACTTGACCCAGATTGCGCCATGTGCTATTGGGGATACGCCTATGTTTTAGGCCCCAATTACAATGCTGGAATGGAACCCGATAATTACGAACGAGCGTTCAAAGCGATACAAAAAGCTAAATCGTTAGCCGAAAATGCATCCCAAAAAGAAAAAGATTTAATTAATGCCATGTCTAGACGTTATGTTGAAATTCCACCAGAAGACAGAAGCTCATTGGACAAAGCCTATAGTGAGACCATGAAATTGGTTAGTAAAACCTATCCTGATGATTTGGACATCAAAACAATGTATGTAGAGTCCCTTATGGATTTGCACCCTTGGGACCTATTCGATAAAAAAGGCAAACCAAAACCATGGACTGGAGAAATAGTAAACACCTTGGAAGAAATTATAGAAAAAAACCCAAAACACCCTGGTGCCCATCACTTTTATATTCATGCAGTCGAGGCTTCGAACACTCCTGAACGCGCTTATGCTTCTGCGAACGTTTTTGATAAAGGCTTGGTTTCTGGTTCTGGTCATTTGGTTCATATGCCTTCTCATGTGTATATCAGAACGGGTGATTATCATAAAGGTACTTTGGCCAACATAAATGCTGTAAAAGTTGATAGTACCTACGTAACCTTGTGTCATGCACAAGGAACCTACCCTCTAGCTTATTATCCACATAATTATCACTTCATGGCAGCAACGGCAACCTTAGAAGGAAATAGTAAATGGGCTTTAGTTGGAGCCAATAAAGTATCAGAACATGTTCATCCGGAAATTATGAAAACTCCTGGATGGGGGACCCTTCAACACTACTATGTTATTCCATATTACGTAAATGTGAAATTGGGAAAATGGGATGATATTCTAAACTCAGACTTAAAAACCTATGACTTACCTTACCCTACAGCTGTCAGGCATTACGCAAGAGGTATGGCTTTTTTGGGAAAGAATGATATTGATTCGGCGAAAAAAGAACTTAATGAATTGGAAAAACTATCAGCTAACGAGAACTTGAAAGAAGTTACCATTTGGGATTTAAACTCCGTGTATACACTAATGCAAATTGCCAGGAGAATTCTAAAAGCGGAAATTTTAGCCAGTCAAAAACACTTCGATGACAGCATTGTGCTTTTAAAAGAAGCAGCAGCTATTGAAGACCAACTTAACTATGACGAACCACCAGACTGGTTCTTCTCAGTGCGACATCATCTAGGAGCTGTTCAACTTGAAGCGGGAAAATATAAAAACGCCATTAAAACCTACAATCAAGATCTAAAACGCCTCCCTAAAAACGGATGGGCGCAGCATGGTTTAAAAATAGCATACCAAAAATTAAATGATCAAGAAAACCTTTCAATTATTGAAGCCTCTATCAAGGAAAGTTGGGCGCATGCAGATATTGAAATTACTTCTTCGCGCATAAAATAAAAAAGCACCCCTAGTTGGGGTGCTATATATGTATTCTAAAAGAAATTCCTTAAATATGTAACGGTCTGTTATCAGTTGCAGCCAAAGCAGCTTCTTTAATGGCTTCTGTAAAAGTTGGGTGAGCATGAGACATACGCGATACATCTTCAGCAGATGCACGGTATTCCATTGCAACAACTGCTTCAGCAATCATGTCGGCGGCTCTTGCTCCAATCATGTGAACACCTAAAATTTCATCAGTTTCCTTATCCGCTAAGATTTTCACAAACCCGTCTAAATCCATGCTAGCACGGCTACGTCCTAAAGCACGCATTGGGAACTGCCCAGCTTTATAAGCCACTCCTTCTTGTTTTAATTGCTCTTCTGTTTTACCTACAGCTGCAACTTCTGGCCAAGTATAAACAACACCAGGAATTAAGTTATAGTCGATATGCGGCTTTTGTCCAGCTAAAATCTCAGCAACCATTACCCCTTCTTCTTCAGCTTTATGAGCCAACATTGCACCTTTAACAACGTCTCCAATAGCATAAATGTTTGAAGCAGATGTCTGTAAGTGATCGTTTACTTCAACTTGACCCCTATCGTTAAGTTTTACTCCTGCAGCCTCAGCATTAAGTCCATCTGTATGAGGACGACGACCTACAGATACCAAACAATAGTCTCCTCTAAACTCTACTTCGTTTCCTTTTTTATCGTCAGCCTTTACAATTACCTCATCTCCTACACGCTCAACAGACTTAACCTTGTGCGATGTATTGATTTTAAACTTTTGCTTCTTCAAAACCTTATTAAGTTCCTTAGACAATCCACCATCCATTGTTGGAATGATACGATCCATGAACTCAACAACAGTTACATCAGCCCCAAGTCTTTTGTAAACCTGGCCAAGCTCCAATCCAATAACACCACCACCGATTACGATAAGGTGCTTAGGGATTTCCTTAAGCTTTAAAGCCTCTGTAGAAGTTATAATTCGTTCTTTATCAATGTTGATAAACGGAAGGTTTGATGGCTTACTTCCTGTAGCAATAATAGTATGTTTTGCTTCTATAGTTTCTGTTGCACCATCTTCTTTGTTGATGTTAATGTGAGTAGCATCTTTAAATGATCCCAATCCTTGGTAAACATCAATATTGTTTTTCTTCATCAAGAAATCGATTCCTCCAGTAGTTTGGTCTACAACCGCTTGCTTTCGAGAAATCATTTTCTCTAAGTTCACCTTGATTTCGCCAGGAACTTCAATACCGTGCTCTTCGAAATGCTTAACAGCATCTTCATAGTGGTGAGAAGAATCCAATAAGGCTTTACTAGGAATACACCCTACATTAAGACAAGTTCCTCCAAGGGTAGCGTATTTTTCTATAATTGCAGTTTTCATACCGAGCTGTGCACAACGAATGGCTGCCACATATCCCCCGGGTCCTGAGCCGATAACGGCTACATCGTACGAATTCATAAATTTTTTTTTATCTATTTTGAATAAAACGATTACAAAAGTACAACATTGATTTTGTATAGACACTTAACCTTTGTCTATTTTTTAGTCTAATAAGTCTAGTTTACCAACTTGACAATTCGAAGCCCATTAACATGCTTCGTATTGATTATTTCATTAATTTAAAGGATTATTAATCAATAATTCACAAAATCATGGACGAACATATTTACAAAAAGATCGAAATTGTAGGAACTTCAGAAAAGTCAAGTGACGACGCTATTGAGAATGCATTAAAACGTGCGTCTAGTTCTATACAAAACCTACGCTGGTTTGAAGTTGTAGACATTCGAGGTGCTGTAAGCAACGGAAAGGTAGAGCGTTGGCAAGCTACAATTAAAATAGGGTTTACAATGAAAGACTAGAAAACGATAATGTCTTTCATCTTTTTTCCTTTTGAAATGGATAACACAAATACAGAGCTGTTCCCTGGCCCGGAATTGACTTAAAATTGTATTGAGTTTGGATTAACTTAGCTCTGGATTCCATGTTCAATAACCCAGACCCTTTTTCTACTGACTGAAGATTAAACCCTGTACCATCATCGGTAGCGTAAATCTCTAATTTTTCGCTGGAATAGGTTAGTTTTACAGTTACGTTATTGGCTTTGGAATATTTCATTGTATTGGATAAAAACTCTTGAAGTATTCTGAAGAGAATAATATTATGTTTACCATTTTTTAAAGCCTGAGGCTGTCCATTCACATTTAAAGTAGCTTTTATTCTATTTGTTCTGTTTAGACGTTCTACAACAGCTTTTAATGACTGCTCAAATCCCTTGTATTTTATTACCTCCTGATTAAGTGATTTTGAAAGAGAGCGAACTTCATCCAAACTTTGCTTCACAACTTCTTTTGAATCAGTTAATTCCTTTTTATGATTCTCACTTATTTTGGAAAGAAGCATATTTATCTGTAAATGGGCCAGTGCCAGTAATTGACCAACGTTATCGTGAAGTTCTTGGCCTATATCCTTTAAAGTCTGCTCTTGAATTTCCATTTGGGACTTAGAAAGTTCCTCTTGAAATTCCTGGTGTTCCCTATATCGCTCCTCCAACAGTTTATTTTTTCTTCTCTGAAATACAACAAAGAACAATATTACCATAGCCGAAACCACTATGATTACAGCAATCGTATACAACAAAAGGTACCTTTCGGCATCCGTGCTGATTATTCTGTCTTGGGATTGCACCATATAAAAGCAAAGGTAAATGTGATGTACATAAATATATTACAAAACAATAAAATCAACTTTCTCAAATTTTTATACTCAATATCAGATACTGTAGCATAATAACTACTGTATATAACCAAGGGAGTATTAATAAGCCACCAAATTAAAAGAGCAGAGCTAAAATAAAAACTAAAAGATTTATAAAAGGTAAGTACTTTGTCACTTCTAAGCATTTCAGTGAAATAGAAAACTATACATAAAAATATCACGATCATTCCCATTACATTAATTAATGCAAAATACCCTTTAAAAAAATCTTCCCACTGTATTAAAATTACTCCAAGAGAAACAACCAAAAAAGCTACTGAAGTATATTTCAAAAAAGATGAAAACTTTTTACTTCTGATAATTTTTTGATAATAGTAGGCATAAAATAAAATAGCCCCTATTTTCCATGAGAGTGTATACCACCACCAATTTTCCTCAAATCGTGTGTCTTCAAGATAATTAATTGGCCAAAAGGATATATAGTTTTTATAACGCCCCACTATCTCAACTAAAAGGATATAGCCCAAAAAATAAATAAAATACTTTACAGCTGTGTCCTTAAATTTCTTGAAAGCTAAAATTCCAGCTACCAAAGCAATCAGCTCTACACTGAAAGTTATAAAATCATAGTACTTATCTAAAAAAGGTTCCAATCTTAATAAAAATTAGCTGGTCTAGAATTTTTCCTTGAATCAATCTAATATACGAAATAACCCACACAAAAACTCGCCTATATTCTTATCCTCGGACAATTACAGGAAAGAAGCTAATTTAAGGGGTATTCAAGATACAATGTAGTACCATCACCATTACCAGACTCCAACTTATATTTAGCCTTAATAAGTTCTGCTCGGGATTCCATATTGAGCAAACCTGAACCTTTTATAGTCGTTACAGGATCAAAACCAACACCATTGTCTTTTGCAATAACTATTAACTCTTCATTTGTATATTCTAAAGCAATCCTTACATTATCAGCTTTTGAGTATTTAACCGTATTAGATAGAAATTCTTGGATAATCCTAAAAAGGATAATACTATGTTTATCATTTTCTAAAACAGAAGATGTACCAATTAAATCCAAATGAGCTTCTAAAACTTTATTACGATTCAATCGTTCAACCTCTGCACGTAAAGAAGGCTCAAACCCACGGTACTTAATAACATCCTGATTGAGAGATCTAGACAAAGCTCGAACCTCTCCCAAACTCTGCTTAACCAATCCCTTGGTTTCGTTAAACGAATCTTTAGCTATTTCTCCAATTGTCGGCCCAATAATACTCATCTGCATGTTGGCAACTGCTAGCAATTGGCCTATATTATCATGCAACTCCTGACCAATACTTTTAAGCGTTTGCTCCTGTATCTCCAAACGCGTATTATTTAATTCTTGTTCAAAACGTCGCTGTTGTCTTAATTTATCCCTTAAGAGTTTATTTTTACGCTTTTGGAATACAATAAAAAATATGATTATCAAAGCGCTTACAACAACCAAAACACCAATCATATAGACCAGTAAGTAACGTTCTGCAGCAGTGCTTACTGCTCGGTTTGTGGTGTACAACATAAAAATGAAATGGTAAAAGTTAGATACATCATAACATTAGCAAACAAATATATTTGCCACTTTAAGAATACAAAATTCCAGTCGGCGATTGAGAAATAAATATCGTAAAAAACCAATGGAGTGGTAATTAACCACCAAAGTAAAATTGCTGAACTCGCATAAAAATTGAAAGAGTGATAGAACGTTAATATACGTTCACTTTGAATAATTTCAATAAAATAAAACGCTACTCCCATAAACACCAGTATCGCACCAGCAATGCCTATGGATGGGAAATAACTTTTAAAAAAAGCGTCCCAATTTGTAACAATAGTAAATATGGACACTGATAAAAAAAGCCATACCCCTACTATCAATAACTTTTTAAAAATTTTAGTCCTTAGCAGATTTTTATAGTAAATTATAATGAATACTATAGCACCTATTTTCCAAAAGATAGTGTACCACCAATGATTGGTCTCAAACTTAGTACCCTCTAAAAAACTTAAAAACCCCTTTTTAGTAAATTGGGCATACCATCCCAATTGATCACATAAGAATACCACTAAAACAAAAACAATAAAATAAAGAACAGCCGTTCCCTTGAATTTTTTTAAACATAAAACACCAGTAACGGCTGCTAAGAATTCTACCAAGAATGTGATAGTATAGTAATTTTGTCTTAAAAACTCCTCAAACATTATATCTACTGAGGATATGTAGCTTGTGGAGGATTTCCTCCCATACCGTCATTAAATGGATCAATATCTGTAAGGTCTTGGGTTGGATCAGTAGTATCTGTTTTTTTTCCTGTTGCAGTCAAAAACATGGTTGTGTACCCTGCTTTGTCTGCCAACTGTTCTTCACCGTACACACCAAGGTAAATACGTACGCCATCCATATCATAGCCATTAGCTTTAGCCTCATTCTCCGCATCGTCCAAAAACTGCCTAAGATCATCTAAAGAACACCAAACCGACCGGTTATCTGGTTTTCCAGCAGCTCTATCTACAGCTGCTTGTCGTGTATTAGTCCAATTGTCGCTTAAATCTGTTGCTTCTGCAACGGTAATTCTCTTCATTTTTATTTTTTAAAATTAGGTTAACAGCCACTAAATGTATATAAAGTTTCCTACTTATCATAATCAATTTATACAACTAGAAGATTCGTTAAATAAACTTAAAAATAACCTTTGCAGCTACCATACTTTCATATATTTGATGATTCAACAAATCACCTAAGGAAAATGCGAAACTTTATACTGGCAGTGTTTATTGGCCTTATTACCATTCACATTTCAACAGCACAACAACCAAAAAAACCTACAGCTTCAGATATTTACGAGTCTATCCAAAAACTAAACTTTTTGGGATCTGTACTTTATGTTGCAGCGCATCCTGACGATGAAAATACCAGACTCATTTCATACTTTTCGAACAATGTAAAAGCAAGAACGGCATACTTATCCCTAACAAGAGGTGATGGTGGACAAAACCTAATAGGACCAGAAATTCGTGAGCTTCTGGGCGTGATACGTACTCAAGAATTACTTGCTGCGAGAAGCATTGATGGAGGTGAACAAATGTTCAGTAGAGCCAATGACTTTGGTTACTCTAAACATCCAGATGAAACTTTGGCAATTTGGAACAAAGAGGAAGTGCTCAGCGATGTCGTTCGTGCCATTAGGAAATTCAAACCAGACGTTATCATCAATAGATTCGACCACAGAAGCCCAGGCAGCACTCACGGACACCATACTAGTTCGGCTATGCTAAGTTTTGAAGCTTTTAATTTGGCCAACGACCCAAATGTTTACTCTAAACAATTAGACGATTTTACTACTTGGCAGCCAAAACGACTATTTTTTAATACCTCATGGTGGTTTTATGGCAGTCAGGAGAAGTTCGAAAAGGCTGATAAATCAAAAATGTTAGGTATTGACGTTGGAGTATACTACCCTGACTTAGGTTTAAGCAATACCGAAATTGCTGCAATGAGCCGAAGTCAGCATAAATCGCAAGGGTTTGGAACCACGGGTACCAGAGGAATAGAAATGGAATACCTTGAATTAATTAAAGGTAAAATGCCTGCAGACAAGTCCAATATTTTTGAAGGTATCGACACGAGCTGGAATCGTATTAAAGGTGGTCAAGCTATAGGTAAAATCCTTATTGAAGTAGAACACAGCTTCAATTTTACTGATCCTTCAGCAAGCTTACCAAAATTAGTAGAAGCCTACCAATTGATTAATAACCTAGAAGATTCTTATTGGCGTGATTTAAAATCTGATGAAATTAAAGACATTATCGCTGCTTGTGCAGGACTGTATCTTGAGGCAGTTGCAGAAACAGATTCTGCCACAAAAAATGAATATGTTCCCGTTAAACTTGAAATCATAAACAGAAGTAATGCCAACATCACACTGCAAAGCTTTATAAATGCCAACGATAAAGCAACTCAAAAAAATGTAAACCTAAACTCCAACCAAGATTTTCATTTTCAGGATACGCTAAAGATAAATGGCAACCAACGTACCACAGCCCCTTACTGGTTAAGGGAAAAGGGAACACTAGGGATGTACAAAGTTGACGATCCTAATTTTATTGGTTTACCTGAAACACCTAGTTATTTTGACATGACCTTTAATTTATTGATTGAAGGTGTATCAATGTCGTTTAAAAAAGCTGTTGTTTACAAACGAAACGACCCGGTTAAAGGAGAGATATACAAACCCTTTAGTATAATTCCACTAGTGTCATCAAAAATTGACGAGAAGGTCATCATTTTTAATAGTGATAATCCAAAAACCATTACGGTTACCGTTAAGGCAGGGCGAGATAATTTGAATGGAACTGTTAAAATTGAACATCCTAAAAACTGGACCATCACACCAGCTCTTCATAACGTTTCCATTCGTTATAAAGCAGAAGACCAACACTTTAATTTTGAAGTGACTCCACCAAGTAAACAAAACGAAGCTTGGATTCACCCTATAGTAACTATTGACGGAAAAGACTATTCTCAACAACTTATTGAAATCGATTACGAACATATTCCTTACCAAACTGTATTACTTCCTAACGACAGCAAAGTGGTAAGATTGAATATTGTTAAAAAAGGAAATACCATTGGTTATATTGAAGGTGCTGGCGATGTGGTCCCTGAAAGCTTGAAACAATTAGGGTATGATGTCATTACGATTAATCCTGAAGATATCACTCCTGCATATCTAGACAGATTTGATGCTATCGTTTTGGGTATTAGAGCTTACAATACCGTTGATGCCTTAAAGTTTAAACAACAGCAATTATTCGATTATGTAAATAGAGGCGGAAATCTAATTGTACAATACAATACCAGCTTCAGATTAAAAGTTGATCAGGTTGCACCATATCCATTGGAACTATCACGTGATAGGGTAACCGATGAAAATGCTAAAGTGAAGTTTTTAGCACCAAACCACCCCATTCTTAACTCCCCTAACATTATTACAGAAAAGGATTTTGAAGGGTGGACTCAAGAACGCGGCCTATATTTCCCTGATAATTGGGACAAAGCTTTCACTCCTATCCTTTCCATGAAAGATGAGGGTGAATCAAGCAAAAGCGGAAGTTTATTGGTAGCACAATACGGAAAAGGATACTACATTTATACAGGTCTGAGCTTTTTTAGGGAATTCCCTGAAGGTGTTTCTGGTGCCTATCGATTGTTCTCCAATATGCTCTCTATCGGAAGGGATGACAACAATCTAAACAAAAAACAAAACGACTGAAATTAAATGACCAACAATAATTCAAAAGATAAAACTTCCTGGAACCTTATTTATGGTTTGGTTCTGGTAGCCAACATTATTTATTTCATCATTTTTTACATTATCATGAAATCATTTTAAGGTATGGAGAGTATCGATTGGATTGTATTAGGAGTTACCCTAATGGCTATTGTTGGTTATGGTACATGGAAAACCAGAGGCAGTAAAAATGTTCAGGATTATATTCGTGGTGGTAACCAAGCTCAATGGTGGACCATCGGTCTTTCGGTAATGGCTACACAGGCTAGTGCCATTACATTTCTTTCTACTCCTGGGCAAGCATTTCACGACGGTATGGGATTCGTTCAGTTTTACTTTGGAGTGCCAATTGCCATGATTATTATCTGTATGGTATTTATTCCCATTTACCATAAACTAAAAGTTTATACCGCCTATGAATTCTTGGAAGAACGTTTTGACCTAAAAACACGAAGCCTCACCGCTGGTTTGTTTTTAATTCAGCGTGGACTAGCAGCGGGCATTACCATTTATGCTCCGGCCATTATCCTTTCATCTATCCTAAAATGGAACCTTAACCTTTTAAACATTGCTATTGGTATTCTTGTTATCATCTATACCGTATCTGGTGGTACCAAAGCCGTTAGTGTAACCCAGAAACAACAAATGGCAGTCATATTTATAGGTATGTTTATTGCCTTCGGACTGATACTAAGTTACCTACCAGATAATATAACCTTTTCGAAAGCCATGGATATTGCCGGAGCAAGCAATAAAATGAACATTCTAGACTTCTCCTTCAATCTAGAAAATCGATATACTGTTTGGAGTGGACTTATTGGAGGAAGCTTTCTAGCTCTGTCCTATTTTGGTACCGATCAAAGCCAAGTACAACGATACTTAAGTGGTAAATCGGTTAGGGAAATGCGATTGGGGCTTATCTTTAATGGGCTTTTAAAAGTTCCCATGCAGTTCTTCATCCTTTTGGTTGGAGTTATGGTTTTTGTGTTTTATCAGTTCAACCAATCTCCAATAAACTTTAATCCACGAGCTCAAGAAGTCATTAATGGCTCGTCTTATACAAATGAATACAAATCCCTTAAAGAGCAACAGAAATTAGTTTATAATGGTAAAAAAGATTTAATTGAAAACTATTTAAATACCCCTTCTGAGGAAGAAAAACTGGAACTTGTAAAATTAAATCAAGTCGATCGCAGCAATAGAGGAGTAGCAAAGGAGTTAATTGCAAAAGCCGCCAGAGAACAAAAGGTAGATATTGAAACCAACGATAAAGATTACGTGTTCATTCACTTTATTTTAAACAATCTCCCCAAAGGTTTAATAGGACTGCTTTTGGCCGTTATTCTTAGTGCAGCTATGTCCAGTACAGCTTCGGAATTAAATGCTCTCGCATCAACAACGACCATAGATTTGTATAAACGTAATATGGTAAAGGATAAAGACGACCTTCACTATGTTAAGGCTACAAAATGGTTTACTTTGGGTTGGGGGCTACTTGCAATTACTATTGCCTGTTTAGCTTATCTTGCTGATAACCTCATACAATTGGTAAACATTATTGGCTCAATATTCTACGGTAATGTTTTAGGTATATTCTTATTAGCCTTCTTTTTCAAATTTGTGAAGGGGCATGCCGTTTTTATAGCTGCCATAATCACTCAAATTATTGTTATTATTGGGTGGTGGCAAGATTGGATGCCATATTTATGGCTTAATCTTTTCGGTTGTACACTAGTCATCCTAATAGCTATAATACTTGAAAAACTGAATCTAAAAAAGGGGAATAACATATAATACCCATTAAAACAACTGTTTTTAAGCAGATTAAAATAAACTTTCACTTTTTAAAAAAGCAACATTAAAAAGTCTCGCTTACATTACTAAATGTAAAATAAAATT
Organism: Mangrovimonas aestuarii; assembly: GCF_028767185.1. Taxonomy (GTDB): domain Bacteria; phylum Bacteroidota; class Bacteroidia; order Flavobacteriales; family Flavobacteriaceae; genus Mangrovimonas_B; species Mangrovimonas_B aestuarii. The sequence goes on along the minus strand of NZ_JARACK010000002.1, from coordinate 364,507 downwards.
GACTTTTAGTAAATAATTATATACTTTTGATATATAATATAATATCACAAGGCTATGAAAACAAATTATTTACTGCCGTATAAGTACAAATTTCTTGGTTGGATACTTTTTACCTCCGGAATCCTTGGTGGTATTTTTTTAATGCTAAATGGCTACGAATCAGATTTTTTAACACTGAAGGTACTTTCGCTCTTTGACAGCTCATTTGGCATTGGATTAAAAGAACCTCAAAATCACATTTTTAAGATTATTGATAATAGTATAACAGACGAACTTGTTAGTGTTTTAATTATTATGGGTGGTTTGTTTGTTGGATTTTCTAAAGAAAAAGTTGAAGATGAGTTCACCTACAAATTGAGAAAGGACTCCTTGGTCTGGTCAATGATATTTAATTATTCAATATTATTGCTTGCCATACTTTTGGTTTATGATTTAACCTTTTTCCACATATTGGTATTTAACATGTTTACTCCTTTGATTTTCTTTATTGTGCGATTTAATTATTTAAAATTTAAAGCCAATAGCCATGAAGAATAGTATTAAAGTACAGCGGGCCATACACGATATGACTCAAGCCGATTTAGCTGAGGCCATTGGGGTAAGCAGACAGTCAATAAATGCCATTGAAAAAGGCAAATACACCCCTTCTACTATATTGGCTTTAAAAATATCAAAATTGTTCAAAGTATCAGTTGAAGATATTTTCTCACTCGAAGAAACCGATTAAACAAAAAAAGCGCAACATTGAGTTGCGCTTTTATATAATATGCTTCTTAATACTACATTGCTCCCCACTCTTTAAGGGAATCCATGTTCATTTTAACGTAATCTTCATTTCCAGCAGCCTTTGCGCCTTCCAAAGATTGTTTAGCAATGTCTATTGCCCCTTTAGTATCTCCTGCCTTTGCATAAATTAAAGATTGTTGTCTTAATTGCCAGAACTGTGGATTGTCTGTCATATTGATAGCTTTATCCATCCATTCTTTCGCTTGGTTAATATCCTTACCCTCTTGGTAATAATACATTGCAGCTGCAAAGTAATCCTTATCTGTTGGATTTCCATTAAGAGATTCGTTAATAGATGCTAATACTTTATCATCTGTAGGTACCGAAAAAGGAATGGCAATATAGGTCTTCTCCCAAATCATATCAATTGTACCTCCACCATTTGTGATATTATTAATATCGATGGTAAAAGTCTGAACATCGAAGGGAAGACTATACGACTTTACTTTAGCAATCGCTGCTACATTAGCTTCGTCCCACTTTTCAGGTAAACCCCAATTATCTGTATTTGCATAAAAATAAACCTCCCATAAACTCTCACCCGGTTTAGTATAAATAGCATACGATCCTGGCTTTAGAGTATAATCACCAATCACTACGTTATCAGTAAAAGTAATCGTAGTGTTTTTGTTAGCACCAGTTCTCCATTTTTTATCAAAAGGTACTAAGTCTCCAAATACAGTACGACCTCGCATAGATGGTCTTGAGTATTCGATTGTAAAATCGGTTAATCCAACTTTTTGCTCTAATTTACTCGAAGGACTTGGTTGAGGTGCTTTTACCTGACCGTAAGAACTCATTGTCAAAGCAAATGCAGCACATAGTAACATAAGTTTTTTCATTGTTCGCGAATTTTAAGTGTTTTTGTTAGTAATCAATTTAAAATTAAAAATTTAAATAAGCTAGAATTGTTAACAAAACCTTAAATAACATATATTAATGTACGAATACCTATAATTTACTGATAAGCAGCACCTCACAAAAGTTAAAAACAAAAACTGTTTGTCAAACAAAATACGATCAATTGTTAGACAATTCACTATCTTTACATAAATAAATAAAAAATAAATGAAAATTCTTGTTACAGGTGCCACAGGTTATATTGGAAAACGACTCATACCTCTATTACTCAATAAAGGATTTCATGTCGTTGCAGCTGTGAGAGATAAAATGCGGATTGAACAAGAATTTTTGGAAGAAGAATTGTTTTCTGTTGTTGAAGTGGACTTCCTTAAATCAAATAGCCTAAATGCTATTCCTAAAGATATTGATATAGCATATTACCTCATTCACTCCATGTCGAGCACATCAAAATCATTTGAAGACTTAGAGTCCAATTGCGCTATTAACTTTAAGCTACACATGGAACAGACTTCTGTTAAACAGGTTATATACCTTGGAGGAATAACCAATGACACTTCTTTATCAAAACATTTAGCGTCAAGAAAACAAGTTGGTGAGATATTACAATCCAATCATTATGCCTTAACGGTTTTTAAAGCAGGTATCATTGTTGGATCTGGAAGTAGTTCATTTGAAATTATAAGGGACTTGGTCGAAAAGCTGCCCATAATGATTGCTCCTAGATGGCTAAACACCAAGACCCAACCATTGGCTATACGTGATGTACTTTCATATTTGGTCAATGCAGCTGGAAATCAAGAGGTTTTTAACAAGAGTTATGACATTTTCGGACCTGAAGTATTAACTTACAAACGTATGCTTCTTGATTTCGCAAAAGCTAGAAACCTCAAAAGAAAAATTATTACGCTTCCAGTTCTTACCCCTAGACTATCTTCCTATTGGTTATATTTTGTTACTTCTACTTCTTACAAACTTGCTACAGCTTTAGTTGACAGTATGAAGGTTGAAATTATTGGAAAACCCAGCAAGATCAACTCCATTTTGGATGTTAACCCAATCAGTTATCAAGAAGCTGTAAAAAAAGCATTTGAGAAAATTGAACAAAACAGCATCATTTCGAGCTGGAAGGATTCGTTTATTAGCGGAAGATTACAACACAAGGCCCATTACTATATAAACGTACCTTCATATGGTTGCTTTAAAGATAAGAAGGCAAGACCGGTTGAAAATGAAGAAGAAACACTCAATAAACTATGGTCTATTGGAGGGGAAACAGGATGGTATTATGGTAATTTACTATGGAAAACAAGAGGTTTTATTGACCAAGTTCTCGGAGGAACTGGACTAAGACGTGGAAGAACCCACCTAAACGAACTCCAAACAGGAGATGCTCTAGATTTCTGGAGGGTGATTTTTGCTGATAAAGAACAAAAACGACTTCTACTCTATTCAGAAATGAAACTTCCAGGAGAAGCCTGGTTGGAATTTAAAATTAGACAACATAAGTTATTTCAAATCGCAACTTTTAGGCCACACGGCCTTGCTGGTAGACTTTATTGGTACAGCGTTTTACCCTTTCACTATTTTATCTTTAACGGAATGATCGACAAACTCGTATCTACACAAAAAAATAAATGATGCTATGGAAAAAATTATAATTATTGGAGGAAGTAAAGGTATAGGTTTAGAAATAGTCAAACTCCTCGTAGACAGTTTCATAATAGTAAATGTAAGCCGTACGGCTCCCCCCATACAATCTGACAACCTATCGCATGTAAACTGTAATATATTAACTGATGATTTACCAGAAATCCAAACAGCTGATCATTTGATTTACTGCCCAGGTAGCATCACCCTTAAACCTTTTGAGCGGTTGAATATTGAGGATTTCAAGAGAGATTTCGAAATAAACTTCCTTGGGGCTGTAAAAGCAATCCAACATGTTTTACCTGTACTAAAACAAAGTAAAAACAGCAGCATTCTTTTATTTAGTACCGTAGCTTGCAAACTAGGTATGCCTTTTCATAGCAGTATTGCGGCTGCTAAATGTGCTGTAGAGGGCTTAACTAAGTCATTAGCCGCAGAATTAGCTCCTAAAGTAAGGGTAAATGCCATTGCTCCGACTGTTACAAAAACAGAATTAGCTGCAAAACTTTTACGAAACGAAAAGCAGGAAGCCAATCTTATAGATAGACATCCTTTAAAAAAAATCTTGGATCCAAAAGAAGTTGCTACTATGGCTAAATTTCTTTTATCCCAAGAGGCGAAAAGCTTTTCTGGTCAAATCTTCGAAATGGATTGCGGAATTACAACTTTGAAACTTTAAAATCATGAACCTTAACCAAACTATATTGATTATGCAATTGTTGATTCTTTCATTCTTCAACTCAACCAATGGGCAAAATCCATCACAATCTATTTATGATATTAAAATAGATGGTATTGATGGGAATCCCATACAACTTTCCCAATTTAAGGGAAAGAAAATGCTCATTGTCAATGTTGCTTCAGAATGTGGTTTTACCCCACAATATGAAGACTTGGAAAAACTTTACGAAACTTACAAAGACGAACTTGTTGTTATTGGGGTTCCGTGCAATCAGTTTGGTGGACAAGAACCAGGAACAGAACAGGAGATACAAACCTTTTGTCAAACAAAATTTGGAGTATCGTTTATTATGACCGAAAAGGTTGACGTAAAAGGTAAACAACAACACCCTTTATACAAATGGCTAACTAATAAATCCCTTAACGGTGTTAAAAACAGCTCTGTAAAGTGGAACTTTCAAAAGTATTTAATTGATGATAAGGGGCATTTGATTGACTATTATTATTCACTAACAAAACCATTGAGCAATAAAATTACAAAACACCTATAACCAAATCATGTCACTGTATCAATTGTATAGAAAACAACAACTTCCCATTGGGATCGATGAAGCTTGGGAGTTCTTTTCAAACCCAGAGAACCTTAAGGAGATTACTCCAAAACATATGGGCTTTGAAATTGTTTCTTGTGATTACAAAAGTATTTATGCTGGGCAAATAATCCAATATATAGTCTACCCCATTCCTGGAATAAAAACCAAATGGGTAACGGAAATCACCCATGTAAAGGACAAATATTATTTTGTGGACGAACAGCGATTTGGTCCCTATGCACTTTGGCATCACAAACACTTTATAAAGCCCATTGAAGGTGGGGTTGAAATGGAGGATCTTATTGACTATAAAATCCCATTGGGTATTATCGGTAGAATGATACACCCTATTTTGGTAAAACCCAGATTGGAGCACATTTTCAACTTTCGCTACAATAAACTAGAATCCATTTTTGGAAAATACACACTATGAATTCTCCTATTGCTATTTTTTGGTTCCGCCGTGACTTGCGTTTAGAAGATAACACAGGTTTATACCATGCACTAAAAAGCGGTCTGCCTATATTACCAATATTCGTTTTTGATAAAAACATACTCGATTCTTTACCTAAAAAAGATGCTAGGGTAGAGTTTATTCACTCTAATCTAAACCAGATTAAGTCGGTTTTGGAAACACAGTACCAAAGTAGCCTAAAAGTGCTTTACAGCACTCCTTTTGAATGCTTTAATTCATTGATTAGTAATTTTAACATTAAAGCAGTTTACACTAATCATGACTACGAGCCTTATGCCCAAAAACGTGATCAGGTGGTAAAAGATTTACTCAAAACAAAGAATATTGATTTTCACAGCTATAAAGACCAAGTGATATTCGAGAAAGACGAAATCGTTAAGTCCGATGGCGATCCTTACAAAGTCTATACACCTTATATGAAACGTTGGATGGCTCAATTAAGTTCTGACAATACGAAATCTTTCCCTTCAGAGAACTACTTGGACAATTGCACAAAAACAGATGCTTTTGACTTTCCCGCACTGAAGGAATTGGGATTTGAAGTTTCGGAACACCTCATCAAACCTTTTGATATTTCCGAATTTCTTCTGAATCAGTATGAAAAGACACGGGATTTCCCTGGAAAAGATACAACCTCTAGGATTGGTCCTCATCTGAGATTTGGAACAATCAGTATTCGTAAAGTCGTTAAACGAGGTCTCAAACTAAAAAACAACACCTTTTTAAAGGAATTGATATGGCGGGAATTTTTCATGCAAATCCTTTGGCATTATCCCGAAACTGTTACCAAAAGTTTCAAACCTCAGTACGACACTATTGTTTGGCGCAATGATAAAAGTGAATTTAAAAAATGGTGTGAAGGCAACACAGGTTACCCTCTTGTAGATGCCGGAATGCGCCAGCTCAATCAAACGGGATTTATGCACAATCGCGTAAGAATGGTCGTTGGCAGCTTTCTCTGCAAACACCTGCTTATAGACTGGCGTTGTGGAGAAGCCTATTTTGCAGAAAAACTACATGATTTTGACTTGGCAAGCAATGTAGGTAATTGGCAATGGGTTGCTGGATGCGGTGTTGATGCTGCTCCGTATTTCAGAATTTTTAACCCTACTACACAAATAGATAAGTTTGACAAACAACACACTTATATCAAAAAATGGGTCCCAGAATACCAAGAACTAACCTACCCCAACCCCATGGTAGACCATAAATTTGCACGTGAACGATGCTTGAAAACTTATAAGGCTGCCTTAAACCAAAACTAACATTTATTTAATACTCAGGGGCTTAATAAAACTGTACCTTTATAAGGTAATTAATTATTAATCAATATTATGAATACACAGGAAGTAGCTAACAGATTAGTATCATTATGCCGTGAAGGCAAAAACATGCAAGCCCTCGAAGAACTTTATTCAGACAACATTGTAAGTAAGGAAATGAGCTGGATGCCGGGAGAAGTTGTAGCGGAAGGCAAAGAAGCAGTCACCAAAAAAAGTCAGGAATGGTACCAAAATGTGGAAGAGTACCATGGAGGAACAGTTTCCGATCCTTTAGTTGCAGGAAACCATTTTAGCTGTACAATGGATATGGACGTAACATTTAAAGATAGAGGAAGACAACAAATGCAAGAGGTTTGTGTTTATGAGGTTAAGGATGGCAAAATAGTAAACGAACAGTTTTTCTATTCTGCGGAATAAAAGTTTTATACTCAAAAATTACTGGCGCCTTAGGGCGCTTTTCTTTTTTCTTAACATGAGCATTTTACATCCTCATAGATAATGCTTAACTTAAAGCAATCCTCTAAGCTATGCAAAACACAACGAACAGATCCAAAATTCAACAATTAATAGACTTCCGGCGCGAAACACACAAAATCCCTGAGTTATCTGGCTTTGAAAAACACACAGCCTCTAAAGTCGTTTCTTTCTTAAAACAATACAATCCTTCGTTAATTATTGAAAAGGTAGGAGGACATGGTGTCCTTGCCATTTTTGATAGTGGAAATAATGGAAAATCCATTTTGTTAAGAGCCGAACTGGACGCGCTTCCCATAGAAGAAACAAATACTTTTGATCATCGTTCGAAAATCCGAGGTATTTCCCATAAATGTGGACATGACGGACACATTACAATTCTCTTGGGTTTGGCTCAAAAACTTCAAGAAACACCTCCTCCTTACGGAAAAGTTTTTTTGTTGTTCCAACCAGCAGAAGAAACCGGAAATGGTGCAAAAGCTGTTTTGGATGACAGCAAATTTAAAAACCTCCATTTCGACTTTGTATTCGCATTACACAATCTCCCAGGATACCCTCTAAACCAGATAGTCGTCAAGGAAAATACTTTCACTGCAGCTGTATGCAGTTTAATAATCACCTTAAAAGGCAAAACATCACATGCTGCAGAACCAGAACACGGAATTAATCCTGCATGGGCTACATCGGAAATCCTAAAAGAGATTCAACCTCTAAACAACAACAAACCAAAATCTGATGCTTTTTCGGTAATTACACCTGTATATATTAACCTTGGTGAAAAAGCCTATGGTGTAGCTCCCGGCAATGGTGAAATTCACTTAACAATACGCTGCTGGACCGAAGAACGATTGATGAATTTAATTCATAAAATCAAAGCTATTACCAAAGAGGTAAGTGATCGTCTTAATATTAAATACCAATTGGAGAAAGCCCAACACTTCAGAACCAATAAAAATCATCGTGAGGCGGTAAAAATAATTGGCAAGGCAGCTGAAAAAAATAAACTAACGTTATCCATTCAGGACACTCCCTTTAAATGGGGTGAAGATTTTGGTCTCTTTACACAAAATTTTAAAGGCGCTATGTTCGGATTGGGAGCCGGAGAAGATTGTCCTGCTTTACATAACCCTGACTACGATTTCCCCGACACACTAATTCCAACAGGTATTAATATGTTCTATGAAATAATGCTAAATATCCTCAAATGATGTTCCACACTTCAACAATAGAAATCAGTAAATCAGCTCTGGAACAAAATATTGCTTTCATTAAAAGCATTCTCAAAAATGGTGTACAATTATCATCAGTAGTAAAAGGTAATGCCTATGGTCATGGTATAGAAGAGTTTGTTCCTTTGGCTGAGAGCTGTGGCATAAATCATTTTTCGGTATTCAGTGCTGAAGAAGCGCGTCGCGTAAAAGAATCAATCATAACAAAGCCTACAATAATGATCATGGGGTCTCTAGACAAAGATCAAATGGCCTGGGCCATAGAGAATGGTATTGAGTTTTTTGTGTTCAACATACAAAGACTTGAGGAAGCAAAAAACATATCGAACCAACTTAATCGAAAAGCTATAATCCATATAGAGGTTGAAACAGGAATGAACAGAACTGGAATTCCCGTTAAAGAGCTAGAATATGTCATTTCTTACCTAAAAGAACATTCTAGCTATCTCCAATTTAAAGGGCTTTGTACTCATTATGCAGGTGCAGAAAGCATCGCTAACTACCATAGAGTAAAACATCAGAAAAAAACCTTTAAAAAAGCCTGTAGGATATTTGAAAAACACAATTTAAAACCCGAGATAAACCATACCGCATGCTCAGCCGCCACGATAAGATACCCCAAAACCCAAATGGATATGGTTCGCATAGGGATTATGCAATATGGTTTTTTTCCAACTAAAGAAGTATTGATTGACTATTTAGGCAAAACGGGGACAAACATAAACCCTCTGAAAAGACTTATAACCTGGACAAGCAAGGTCATGGATATTAAAGAAGTGAAAGCTGGTGAGTTTATAGGGTATGGCACATCATATTTGGCAAACCGAGATATGAATATTGCTGTTATTCCCGTAGGCTATTACCATGGCTTTAGCAGGTCATTAAGCAATCAGGGCCGCGTGTTAATTAACGGTCATCGCATTGGTGTTATCGGAATGGTAAATATGAATATGCTAACGGCGGACATCACTGAAATAAATGACATTTCCATTGGAGACATGGTCACTTTAATAGGAACACAAGGCGAACAGGAACTTTCTGTTGCTTCGTTCAGTGAGTTTGCTAACCAGATTAACTACGAAATTTTAGCCCGTTTACCAGAATCAATTCCAAGAATTGTTAAAGTATAACTATTCTATTCTCTTACTATTTTAGCCCCTATAGCTTGTAAACGCTTGGCAATATTCTCATAACCTCTATCTATCTGTTCGATATTATGAATAGTAGATGTTCCCTTAGCAGACAAAGCAGCAATTAGTAATGAAATACCAGCACGAATATCGGGAGAAGTCATGGTAGTAGCCTTCAATTGCGATTTGAAATCGTGCCCAATTACTGTAGCTCTATGCGGATCGCAAAGAATAATTTTTGCGCCCATATCGATAAGTTTATCCACAAAGAACAGACGGCTTTCAAACATCTTTTGATGAATCAACACACTTCCTCTAGCCTGAGTAGCCACAACAAGGATAATACTCAATAAGTCTGGTGTAAACCCTGGCCAAGGTGCATCTGTAATAGTCAAGATAGATCCGTCTATGAAACTTTGAATCTCGTAACCATCATTGTGTTCCGGAATATAAATATCATCGCCTCTACGCTCAACAGTAATTCCCAATTTTCTGAAAACGTTAGGGATTTGTCCCAAATCGTCCCAACTTACGTTTTTAATGGTAAGTTCACTTTTGGTCATCGCTGCCAAACCAATCCAACTTCCAATCTCAATCATATCTGGAAGCATTGTATGGTCAGTTCCCTTTAGCACTTTAACTCCTTCAATAGTTAAAAGATTAGAACCTACACCAGATATCTTAGCTCCCATACGGTTAAGCATCTTACAAAGTTGTTGTAAATAAGGCTCACAAGCAGCATTGTAAATGGTTGTAGTACCTTCGGCAAGTACCGCGGCCATAACAATATTGGCCGTTCCCGTTACCGAAGCCTCATCCAATAACATATAGGTTCCCGTAAGTTTTTCGGCTTCTACACCATAAAAATAGTCCTCACGGTTATACCTAAAATTAGCACCTAATTTGATGAATCCTTCAAAGTGGGTATCCAATCGTCTACGTCCAATTTTGTCTCCACCTGGCTTAGGAATATATCCTTTTCCAAACCTTGCCAAAAGTGGCCCAACAATCATGATCGATCCTCGCAACCCTCTACCATCTTCCTTAAATTCGGGAGACTCCAAGTATTCAAGATTCAGTTTGTCTGCTTGAAAGCTATACGAACCTTTCCCCAAATGTTCGATTTTCACACCTAATTTCCCCAAAAGGTCAATTAGTTTGTTTACATCAATGATATCAGGAATATTGTTGATGGTTACTTTTTCTGGAGTTAATAATACGGCGCAAAGAATCTGGAGAGCTTCGTTTTTGGCACCTTGAGGCTGGATACTTCCTTTTAATTTGTGCCCTCCTTCAATTTTGAATGTTCCCATAAGATGGTTAGTAGCGTTTTCTGGTTCGTCCGGTTTTTTTGTGGCCGCCTTTTTTGGCCGTGAATTTTTTCTTGCTTCTCATTAAGTTGGAAGGATCGGAAAGATCTTCGTCTGAGTTTTTCAGGTTGATTTTTCCACCTGAAAGCTCATAAAGATGACCAAAAATCACATCATCCTCTACGGTATCCTTGTTCCAATTAAGGAAACATTTTTTCATGTGATTAGCAATAGTGTAGATTAGGGCTTCCTTTAAATCGCCTTCCTCCCAAGTATTGGCAACATTTATCATGGTTTGAATATTGTTACCATAAAAACGGTATTTGGGATGGTTTTGAGGATATCTTAAAGGTTCTGGTCGTTCTTCCAACAATTCCTTTGAAGGTTTAGGATAAGGAGAATCCACATCCAATTCAAAATTGGACATGATAAAAAGCTGATCCCATAACTTATGCTGAAAATCGGGCACATCACGTAAGTGTGGTTGTAAATTCCCCATTACGTCTATAATTGCCTTTGCAACCTTATTACGTTCTTCTTTTGTTTCACGGGTAGTAGCGTAATTAATCATTTTCTGGATATGGCGTCCATATTCAGGAATAATTAAAAACTCCCGTTCATTATTATATTCTAGATTATCTATCAAAATTACTGTGTGTAGTGTTATTTGCTGGTGCACGTAGTTGCTATGCAGGTGCAAAGTACAAAAAAAAACTAAAGGCTAATAACGCCTTCTACATTTTCTGTCACTTCAATATACTTTTCTACTACAGTCTCTGGGTTAGCCATAGTTACGTTGATGGAAACACTAGTGTACTTACCGTTTTTAGATTCCTGTGTATGGATTACGGCTCCCATATTATTAAACAAAGCTTCGATTTCGGCAATTTTTTGCAAATCGGATTTTACGATAAATTTATATAGATATTCTGAAGGCCACTTTGAAGTTTCATATAATTGGGTCTTCAACTTTTCATAAAATGCGTCTCTATTATTATTGTTCTCCATATTTTATTTTATAAGTCACAAAGATACTGTTTCCTTTGCATTTTTTATTTAAGCTTTAAATTACGAATTTTACAACCAAAACCTTGCCAAGTTGAATATCAAGAGAATTGTGATTACCGGAGGCCCAGGAACGGGAAAGTCATCTATTATTAACGAGCTTTCCAAACGTGGTTATACTTGCATGGAAGAAATTTCCAGACAGGTTACACTTAAAGCGCGAGAAGACGGTATAGAGCAGCTTTTCCTAACCAATCCACTACTTTTTAGTGAACTACTATTAAAGGGGCGTACCCATCAATTCCATCAAGCCACTGGCTTGGGTAGCAACACGGTTTTTTTAGATCGTGGCGTTCCAGACGTTTTGGCATACATGGACTATATAGGTGATTCTTATCCAAAAGCATTCATGGAGGCCTGCAACAATCATATTTATGATTGTGTATTTATATTGGCTCCTTGGCAGGAGATTTTTAAAAGTGATAGCGAGCGCTATGAAAATTTTGATCAAGCTGTTGAAATCCACCATCACTTATTAAGCACTTACAAAGGCTATAATTACGATTTACTAGATGTCCCTTTTGGAAGTATAGAAAGTCGTACCGATTTTATTTTAAACATCATCAACAAACTGTAATGCAAACTGCCCTAAACATATTGGAACGTTATTGGGGGTTTACCAGTTTTCGTCCCTCACAAGAGCCAATCGTTCAAGCCGTATTGCAAGGCAAAGACGTTTTTGGACTCTTGCCTACTGGCGGAGGGAAATCGGTGTGCTTTCAAGTTCCTGCTTTGGCAAAAGACGGTATTTGCATAGTGGTTTCACCTCTAATTGCCTTGATGAAGGATCAAGTTCAAAATTTAAACCAAAAAGGGATTAAAGCTCTGGCTTTAACCAGTGGACTTTCGTATCAGGAGCTGGATGCACTTTTGGACAATTGCATTTATGGTGATTATAAGTTTCTATATCTCTCTCCAGAGCGCCTTCAGCAGGAATTGATACAGAACAGAATTCAACAAATGCCCGTGAATTTAATTGCCATTGATGAAGCCCACTGTATTTCGCAATGGGGTAATGATTTCCGACCAGCCTACAAAAACATAAAGATTCTTCGCAGTTTACATCCAAAGGTAAATTGCATTGCCTTAACGGCCTCTGCCACACCAAAGGTTGTTGCCAATATAGTTAAAGAACTGGAGCTTAGCAACGTAGAGATTATAAAACAAAGCTTTAAGCGGGAGAATCTCAGTTATATTGTATTAGATGAACAAGACAAACATTACAGACTAGAGACCATTCTAAAAAAATACCGTGATTCTTCCATCGTTTATGTTCGCAACAGAAAGTTAACACTGGAGATTACTGAACAACTAGAGAACAAAGGTATTACTGCTTTAGCCTTTCACGGAGGTTTATCGAATATTGACAAAGAAAGGCGACTTAACCAATGGCTAAATAACAGCAAACAGGTTATGATTGCCACCAATGCTTTTGGAATGGGGATAGACAAACCCGATGTAAAAACGGTTATCCACATGAACCTGCCAGAAAGTATGGAAAGCTATTTTCAGGAAGCCGGTCGCGCAGGCCGTGATGGTGAAAAGTCGTTTGCTGTAATCATAAAAAACCAAGGCGATGAAGAACTGGTTAAAAATCAATTTTTGAACGTACTCCCAACAGTAGATTTTGTAAAACAGGTTTACAAAAAGCTATGTAACTACTTTCAGATAGCCTATGGTGAAGGAGAACAGAGTTCTCACGATTTTAACTTCAACCATTTCTGTAAAACATACAAAATCAACAGTTTGGTTACCTATAATGCCTTACAGCATTTAGACCGTACAAGCATTATTGGTTTAAGTCGCCAGTTCAATAAAAAAACATCGGTACAGTTTATCGTTTCCACTAACAGTCTGCTATATTATTTGGATAAACATTCAGAAATCAGTTTGGCCGTAAAGTCAATATTAAGAAGCTATGGTGGCATTTTCGACCAAGAAACAAATATAAACACAAGCCTTTTAGCAGATAAATTATTCATTAAAGAGGAGCGATTGTTAGCCATACTGGATCAATTAGAACGCGATAATATTATTAAATTAAACCAAAGTAAAACCGATGCTCGTATTACTTTTATTGAGCCTCGGGAAGACGAGAAAACCATCAACAGGATTCGAGATATCATCAACCAACAAAATAAACTGAAGCACGATCAGGTTACTTCAATCCTTGATTATATCAACAACGATAGCACATGTAAGAGTGTCCAACTGTTATCATATTTTGGAGAAACTGATGCTACAAATTGTGGTAGATGTTCCGTTTGTTTGGCAATAACTAAAAATGTTCAACAGTCGGAACCAAAAGAAGTTCGCAAAGCCATCATTCATGCTTTGGAACAAGGCGACCTTTCGTCAAGAACAATGGTAGAGCAATTGGGCTTTTCCGAAACAGATATTATATCAGCTATAAAACAATTACTAGAACATCAAATTATAACCATAACACCAACAAACACCTATAAATTATTTCATATATGAGAGACTTACGAATCGTATTCATGGGCACCCCCGATTTTGCCGTAGTTACATTAGATGCTTTATTGGAGCATAACTATAATGTAGTAGGTGTTATTACCGCTCCTGACAAACCTGCCGGGCGTGGAAGAAAGTTAAATGAAAGTGCAGTAAAACAATATGCAAAAAGTAAAGGCCTACATATTATGCAACCTACAAACCTGAAAGACGAAGCGTTTCTAGCCGAATTGAAATCGCTTAACGCCAACCTTCAAGTTGTCGTTGCTTTTAGAATGCTGCCACAGGCGGTTTGGCAAATGCCAGAATACGGTACTTTTAATCTGCATGCTTCCCTCCTGCCTAACTATCGCGGTGCAGCTCCAATAAATTGGGCTGTGATCAATGGTGAGTCAAAAACCGGAGTTACTACGTTCTTTATTGACGATAAAATAGACACCGGTGAAATGATTCTTCAGGAAGAAGTCGCTATTTCTGAAACAGAGAACGCAGGAGCCCTTCACGACACCTTAATGTATATAGGAAGTAAGTTGGTCGTTAAAACAGTTAAATTGATTGAAGCTGGACCAGTAAATACAACGCCACAACCCGATAATGCAGACATAAAAACAGCCTATAAACTAAATAAGGATAATTGTAAAATAGATTGGACAGATACGATGGACAACATCCATAATAAGATTCGTGGTTTAAGCCCTTACCCAGGTGCTTGGTGCACTCTTATTAATGGTAATGAAGAATTAGATGTGAAAATCTACCATGTAGAACAAGAAAAGGAAGATCACCAATTAACACCAGGTAGTATTCAAGCGTCAAAAAAGAATCTTAAGGTGGCCACCCAAGATGGTTTTATTAATATAATAGACATTAAGCTTCCCGGTAAACGACAAATGGATATAAAATCACTAATGAACGGCTACACTTTTGAAGAGGATGCCAAAATGCAGTAAGGGCCTATGTTTCGGGAGTTTCTCAAAAAAACCAAGAAAAACCACCCTGTTTATTAACAAATCTGTTAAGTTATTAACAAAACAGTGTATTTCCCCCGACATTACTTGCATGATTGCATAATCCGTATAAATTTGTAGGGGAATACAAAACGTTAACCAACAATTATTAATAATTAATATTTAAAACTATGAACAAAACAGATTTAATCGATGCTATGGCAGAGCATGCCGGAATTACCAAAGCGGCTGCTAAAAAAGCTTTAGAATGTGCTTTAATAGAAATTGAAGGTGCATTACAAAAAGGCAACAGAGTATCATTAGTAGGCTTCGGATCTTTCTCAGTTTCCAAGAGAGCTGCAAGAGAAGGAAGAAACCCACAAACTGGGAAAACCATCAAGATCAAAGCTAAAAACGTAGTAAAGTTTAAGGCTGGAGCAGACTTATCGAGAGCAGTAAACTAATTTTACTCCTTTTTATACAATTCAAGGTCATCCATTGGGTGGCCTTTTTTTATAACTTAATTTTCTCCCTATTGGTTTTCTAGTTTAATTTTATTAGCTTTAAAAAGGCAAACCTCGTCGTCATGATTACAACAAAACCAAAAAAGGGTAATTTACTGATAGCAGAACCCTCTATAATAGGCGATATTTCTTTCAATCGCTCTATTGTACTGCTAGCAGATCACACCGATCAAGGGTCAATCGGGTTTATCCTAAATAAGCCGCTTGCTTATACGATTCATGACCTAATACCTGAGCTAGACTGTAATTTTAAGGTCTACAATGGTGGTCCTGTAGAACAGGACAATTTGTACTTTATTCATACCATTCCGGATTTAATTCCCGATAGCATAGAAATCTCAAATGGCATTTATTGGGGCGGTGATTTTGAGACCGTTGCTAAGTTGATTACTCAAAATGCTATTAAGCGAACTGACATCAGATTCTTTTTAGGGTACTCGGGATGGGATGCCGATCAGCTGGAGACTGAGTTACATTCCAACTCATGGGTAGTTACAGAAAACATTTACCAAAAGTCGGTTATCAAAAAAGACCACAAGAGTTTTTGGAAAGAAAAAATGTTGGAGTTTGGCGGTGAATACAGTATTTGGTCCAATGCGCCAGAAAACCCGAGCTTCAATTAGCTCAAACGCATCTTTACGTTTAGTTTCTTTAGCAACTCCTTAGCCAACACATTATCATAAGTCTTCTTACGGTATTTGCTTATTGGCTGGATTCCCGTTATCACATTGGTTATAAACAACTCATCTGCCTTTTGTAACTCGAATGGGGAAACAGGAGCTTCTAATAGCTCATAGTCAGGTAAAGCTTTTACTATTTCCATAATCTGTTTGCGCATCACTCCTTTTAAACACCCATCACTTACTGGTGGTGTTTTAATAACATTCCCTTTCACTACAAACAAGTTTCCATTTAACGCTTCTACAATATTCTTATTTGTATTAACCAACAAACAATTATGCAAATCGTTTTCCTTGGCATAAACGCTTCCTATAACGTTAATGGCTTTATTATTGGTCTTTAATGTAGACAACAGACTCGGTGATAAGTAAAAGTCCTTGAACAAATCCACTTCATAAGTGCTTTCGTTTATCATGTAAAAATCATCCTCAAGAGGAGCTACAGTTATCATATACTCAACCTCTTCAGATTCTGGCGAATACAATCCCCCCTCTGCCCTATTAACAAATAACTTCACTCGGCAACTAGCATCAAAAAGCTCATTTTGTTTAACGGTTTCCAAAATTTGTTGCTGGAGGTATTCCATGGTAAAGGACATGGGAATGTTCATTCTTAAAATCCTCATGGAAGCCATCAACCTAAAATAATGGTCTTCCCAAAATAGGATTTTACCATACGATACTTTTAAGGTTTCAAACACGGCATCACCATATTGAAGACCGCGGTTTTGAGTTGAAATAAAATTGTTTCCCTGAAGTATGTTTCCGTTAAAATTTACCATAAAAAAATCCCCGAATAAATTCGGGGACAAATATACTTTAATTTATGTTAAAAGACCTAAGCAGAGCCCAAGACATGTTTTAAATCGGACACTTGGTTTTCCCAAAGCATTTTAGCTTCGTCCAATTCATCTTCCTCTGTAAAATCGACAACTATTAAAGATACATCCTTAGTGATATCGTCTACTTGAATTCTTAACTCAAAATAATAAGGTTCGCCTTCATCGTGTGACCAACGAAATTTTACACGTTCACCACTTTTTTTACTTACTAATTTTGCTTGCTCTTCGGCTCCATCCCAAATAAACTTAAAAAGCTCACCTCTAGAGTTTACATTATCTGCAAACCATTCTGACAAACCTGAAGGAGTTGATATATATTGATATAGTAGTGAGGGCGACACATGTATAGGAAATTCTAGCTCGTATTTTATTTTATCTTCCATAGTTGTTTGGTTATTTACGTCGGTAATATATATAAATATTTGAAAAATCAAGAAACAAAAATTAAAAAATATTTAGTGAAAAATTGTTTGCAATAATGGAATATGTATCTATATTTGCACCCGCAAACAAGGCGAGATAGCTCAGTTGGTTAGAGCGTTGGATTCATAACCCAGAGGTCCCGAGTTCAAATCTCGGTCTCGCTACAACAAGCAATCTATTGCAACCAAGCGGTTTAGGCTTTTCTAAACCGCTTTTTTTATGTTTACAATTGAACAAATTCTTACATTTGCATACGAAAGTGAATACGAAACTGCATACGATTTGTCTTTAAAAAAGAATTTTTCCAACCCCAAAATCTATACGGCAAACGGAGATTTAAGTAAGCGTTGGTATGTTTATTACTCTTACCGAAACCCTGAAACTGGAAAACTCAAGAGACTTACCCCTTTCTACGGCATAGCCAATAGGTACAAAACCAAAGAAGAGAGATTGGAGGTTTTGACAACCTATAGAAAAGCTCTGCTCAAACTATTGAAACAGGGGTATACTCCATTTGGTGACAATACTGAACTATACAACAGGTTAAACCCAAAACCTGAAGCTGAAACACTCACCAAAAGGGATAACCATACAGAAGGATCTGATGATACTGATGAAAAACCAGCAATGTCCATAAAAGACGCTTTTGATTTTGCTCTGAAACTTAAAGAGAAAGTCACTAGCAGGACTACCATAAGGAGTTATCAAAACAGGGTCGATGTCTTTATTAATTGGCTTAATGACAACTACCCAAACATAAAGACAGTTGATCTGCTTTCTAAAAAAATAGTTACAGAATTTTTAAATGAGGTTTTAATCAAGACTAGTGCTCGTTCAAGAAATAATTACAGGACTGAATTAAGCAGCGTAATACAAGTTTTGGAGGATAATGATATTATAGCGCTTAATTTCATTAAAAAAATACCTGTACTAAAGTCTATCCCAGAAAGGAATAAAACCTATTCAAGGGAAACTCAAAAGGCAATTTTTGACTATTTGGAAAAGGAAGACCCTATACTCCTGCTCTATATAAAATTTATTTCCTATAATTTCCTTCGTCCCATTGAAGTCTGCAGGCTAAGAATAAAGGACGTCAATTTAAAAGACAGAACAATTTCTTTCAAAGCAAAAAACAGTCCGTTAAAAACTAAGATAATACCAGATATTCTATGGAATGATCTACCAGATTTATCCAACCTTAACGAAAATGATTTTTTGTTTACACCAGAGGGAATTGGCGGTAAATGGGAAACCGATCTTAACAATAAGCGAGATTATTTTTCAAAACGCTTTAAAAAAGTTGTAAAGGATCATTTTAACCTGGGCAAAGATTATGGACTATATAGCTTTAGACACACTTATATCACTAAACTATACAGAGCTATGGTTAAGGACTCTTCACCGTTTGAAGCCAAGAGTAAACTTATGCTCATTACAGGCCATTCTACTATGGGCGCTTTGGAAAAGTACTTAAGGGACATTGATGCCGAGTTACCACAAGATTACTCTGTAATGCTAAAAAACACCAATGAATAGAGAAACATTACAGGGATTCAGTTTAAAGCTGATAGCGAACCTATGGACCGATTTGTTATTTTTTATTCCAAGCAAGGAACTTCCTGTTGAGATAATTGACAAAATATCTACCATGAAGGAAAATGACCTTTTGGACAAGCTTTATATACTTGATAATTATAAAGGCCCCATCCCTATTGAAGAAGAAAGAGACAGCAAAGTGTTCTTAAAAAAGCCTGTTGCTTTTGAAGACAATATTTTCAAGCTTCTTGAAAAAAAATCCTCGGCACAACCACACGAGATTGATTATGTTTTAGAAAAGTATCGTGAACAAATAGAATGCTTGTATCATATTACAGATTGGTTAAACAGGAATATAAATCAGGCCCATGGAATAAATAAACAGATTATTGGGTTTTTTAAACTCCAAGCCATTCAATTCAAGAAACACTATGATGTCTTTATAAAGCACTTTTGCCCAAAATCAACAATCACACAAAGAAGTATTTTTAATGATCCCAAAATAATGGAAACCTATTTAGGTCGATTAAAAAATAACCTAAACGTAAATCACTCAAACTTAACTTCAGATTTAAACATAAAAGATGATGAAGTTGTAACTAAAAAAGCTACTTCTAAAGCATCGAAAACCAAACCTGAAAAAAGGGCACCATTAATATCTTTAAAGCAAGCTGAGGAAGAGTTATTAAAAACCTACTTCAATATCAATTTCAACTAAAAAAAAAATTATACGTCAATTAAACGTTTAATTTACGCTTAAAATGAAAAATACAGAATTTTGCCACTATTGTGGAGAGGAATACAAGCCAAAACGAAGAGGTGTTCAAAAGTATTGCAGTAACTCTTGTCGAACAGGTCATTGGAACGAAAGAAACAAGTATAAGACAAAAAAAGACGGTAATGAAATAGCTAAAACAGAAGACACGCCTTCTGATGACGCCAATACAAAAATTGAAAGCATGTCATTACCTGGTGTGGGTAATGCTTTTGTCGGTACTGCTGGCTATGACATCCTAAAAAGTTTCTTAACTAACAACCTAAACAAACCTGCAACCAAAAAAGACATTGAAGAACTTAAAACACTTTTATTCAATAGATATCTGCCCATTAACAACATGGAACAAGACACATTAGGAAGAAAACCATTTTACGATATACAAACTTCAGCTTTGGTATACAGGTTTCCCTAGCACAAACCCTTTTTAGGTTGGGTTATTTATTCCATGTAATCCTGCCACTGTACGAGCACAAATTTTTCCTTGCCATTTTCCTTTCTGCGTAAAAATCCAAATTCGTATACAAAGAAATACACATCACCTTTGCTGTTCTTCCAATAGTGTGTAAAGAACCTAGGGTTGAACCCTCTTTCTAAAAGCACTTCTCTACGTATGGTAGCCTTCCCTGCCCTGTTGTAGAATTTTAAAATTCTTCTGTTCAGTTTTATCTGCTTATCAACCTTGACATAAAACTTGGGAGTTTCACTTTTGGTTTTTTGGTACTGATACGAACTCTTGCAATGGACATCACAAAATTTCTTATCCGATCTACCTTTCAACAGCTTTCCACAATGCAAGCACGTCCTTTCACCCATTGATTACCATATGTTTATACGAATAATATACACATATAATTCCATTAAATGAATTAATATTTATAATATTGATATATGAGACCAAACAAGCACATAACCCTAAAACACTTATTGATTGACAACAAAAAATACATTGGCCTAAAGTTCGGTTCAGACAAGGTTCTTAACAGCATGATAAAAGAGCTTGAGGGAATAAGCTGGAACAATGAATTTGGCATGTACTATCTGGACAACAATAAGCAAAACCTAGATGCTATTTTCAATCTCTTTAGGGGAGTTGCTTGGATCAATACCAATTATTTTTTTCAAAGGTCCAATGCAAAGATGTTGGATGAGGAATTTGATGTACAATGGTTCAGGAACAGAAAAAAACCAGACAGCTATAAAGTGTGCCCAGAGTCTTATCTTGATAAGTTGGAGCTTAAGCATTATGCCAACAATACGGTACGAACCTACGTTTCATGCTTTGAGAAGTTCATTAATCATTACCCAAATAAAGACATTGATCAACTCGATGAGCTTGACGTTAGAAATTACCTAAAGCATTTAGTACAGTACGATTGGTCACACTCTTATATAAACCAAAGTATCAACAGCATCAAGTTCTATTATGAAATGGTATTGGGCATGCCCAATAGATTTTATGAGGTAGAGCGCCCAAGGAAACAAAAAAAGCTACCCATTGTCTTGTCCAAAAAGGAAATAAAGGCTCTTATAGAAGCCACAAACAATATAAAACATAAATGCATATTATCACTACTCTACTCTGCTGGGCTAAGACGAAGTGAATTACTTAACCTAAAACCCACAGACATAGACAGCTCAAGAATGCTGATAAAGGTTAATGATGCCAAGGGCAATAAAGACCGATACACCCTTTTGGCTAAATCTACGCTTGAAGATCTGAGAAAATACTATATCGAGTATAAGCCGTCAACATATTTATTTGAAGGACAGACAAAGGAAAAATACAGCGCAACAAGCATTGCCAGAATATTGAACTATACAGTGAAAAGGACGGGAATAAAAAAACATGTTACCGCACATACGCTCCGTCATAGCTTCGCCACTCACCTTTTGGAGGATGGTACAGACCTTAGGTACATCCAAAAGCTATTGGGCCATAATTCAACTAAGACCACAGAGATATACACCCATGTAGCAAAAAACAGCTTCAGTTCAATAACCAACCCATTGGATTCGTAGGAATTTAGCTTATATTTGGCGGAATAGATATAATGGGGCTAAAAACAATACCTTTAGCCATATGTTGTGCAAAATTTAAAACCGAAATCTTTAATGAAATTAATTACAAAACTAATCCCGTTTTTAACAATTGTATTTTTCTTCAACTGTTCGGCTGAAAAAGACCAATCCCTTGAAATTAAAGGAAAAACAATTGGAATAGACTCAAAATCAATTCTTTTAGTAAAAGCAGGTCAATATTTGGATTCTGATTCAATAATTGAAATACCGGTTACGGATGGAAAATTTCATTATAAAACAAAATTAGATTTCCCTGAATCTGCTGAATTGTTCTTGGGAACAGCTAAAACTCAAGGTGGTGGTAGATATATGCCATTATTTTTGAACAATGAAAAAATCGACTTAACTATATACCCTGAAGAGGAGTTTAACAAAAACCAAGTTGTAGGTGGCAAACTAAATTCCGAATATAAAAAATATAAAGAAAATTATGACAATAAATTCAACTCAAGAATAAAGCCATTACAAGATAGTATAAGTTTACTATTTGAAAATGACCAATATAATAGTGATAAGGCAAAATCACTTTATGCAGAATTAAGAAAGACTAAAAGCCACGATGAAAAAATTATTATTTATGAAAAACTTGGAGATTTAAAAGAAGCCAATCAGCATTTAAGCCCAAAAGCAGAAACGATAGAAAATAAATTAAAACCTCTTTACGACGAGCAAAAAAACTATCAGCAAGAATACATAGAAAATAATCCCTCTATTGTATCATATTCATTCTTTATAAAAGACCTTATGTACAATCAAGAGAATTTGGATATTAATTTAGTTAAAAATAATCTTCAGATTCTATCAGAGGCAAACCCTAATCATCCATACAATGAATTAGCTTCAAATTTAGTAAATGCAATTGCTAACATTAAAGTCGGAAAAAAATATACGGATTTCTCTGCACCTGATTTAAATGGAAATGAAATCAAACTTTCCGATAAAATAGATGGAAAAATTGCCTTATTGGATTTATGGGCAACTTGGTGTGGACCTTGCATAGCTAAAAGCAGAACAATGATTCCACTATACGATGAGTTCAAAAACAAAGGCTTTACAATTGTAGGGGTAGCAGGAGAACGAAAAAACACTGATAGATTGGTCAAGTTTCTTGAAAAAGAAAAATGGCCTTGGTTAAATTTAGTTGAACTTGACAAACAAAATAATATTTGGCAAAAATATAATGTAGACGGCGGAGGTGGTGGAATATTCCTAATTGACGAAAAAGGAGTTATTTTAGCTAAAGACCCAACAGCAGAAGAGGTTAGAAATGAATTAGAATCTCGTCTGAATTGAAAAAACTTTGCACAACAATGGCTATAAGTAATTGCTTGTTCTCGCCTACTTCTGAAAATTCTAGCAGATTTTCTGTTTGGTGTGTACTTGCAAAGTTAAGTGCTTAACCACGCAACTACTCATAGCCGAGACGTTAGAGCTAAGTGAACAACACTTTATGAAAAAAAAATCAACTATTTTACTTTTTACAGTCTTCTTCACTGTTTTGACTCTGTTCCTTTGCAATGCAATTCATTATTTTAAATACATCGAATATACTTCTGAATTTGCAGGTTCCCTGACCAACCTTGGCACCAAAATCAAGCTTATTTTTTTTAGTGTCTTTTTTACATCCATTACAACCCTAATAGCTTGGTTTCTTATGAAAAGGTCCAAAGTATTTCATACAGTATTGTTTGTATTATTAATTGCACCTATCAATTTTTGGATTTTGAATAAAATAAATCATTCTATTCTTTTTCCTCATAAGCAAACTACCGAAGAAATGATTGAAGTAGCTGAAAGCAAATTCAAATTAGAAAGGAAAAAGGCTGATAATTTTTTAGCAAAAGGGATTAGATTTTCACCTCAAGCAAACGTTGTCGATGAAGATAAAAAAAGAATTCTTTCATCTATAAAGGAGCTTTTCATGACTGATTCAGTAGGTCAAAACGAAATAAGCGATTCGATACATTTAAAAAAGATTAATTCCTTTTTAAATAAAAATTACGACCAATTTGATCAAGAATTGTTTAAGGATATAAAAAACTCTATAGAGTTAGATTTTATTACCTATTCTCCAGATTACACTCGTTTTGTTGTAACGTTTTCCTATAGAGATGACACGTATAACTATGATGATTTATACAAATACGAAGGTTTTATTTTTATTGGGGAGAAGTCTAAATCACAAATAGATTTGTTCAATTATTCACGAACCATGTATCAACATGGTTTCTATAAAAGAAAATCCGTTTTGTATAGCGTTCTAGGTACGTTTTCTTATCTGAGTACAAATTTAATTGATGACCAACATAGAACTCATCCACATGTGCTAACCCGAGAGTTTTGGAGTTGTCCATTCTTTTTTGAACCAATTAAATTATCAACGGGCGAATACTATCCAAGATTTAAAACGGAAAAAAAATTTGTATATCAAAAACCGTCCAAATACGTGAAAAAAGAATCTGTTATAATTCCAAAATAGCTCTAACATCACCTACACTTCACGCCTTAAACGATTATATTTGAAAGGCGGCGCGAAAGCGTAGCTGCAAACCGTTAGTGGTAATTGAAAGACTTTTGGCAGAAAACATCACATACAGCAATTTCATTGAAAATTATTTTCGATCAACTTCACCAAACTTCAACTGGCAGACCACTCCATTTCAAATTTACGCATTGGAATCCATTGCCAACTCACTAAAGATCCCAACCGCCTTACTTCAGGCAGATTATCACTTTCTCGTTTACTTAAGTCAGGGTAAATTTTCGCAACAAGTTGGAATTGAACAATTCGAACTATCAAACGACTCCATCCTATTTGTTCCTGCTGGTGAAATATTTTCAATAAAGTCTGTGAAAGGTAAATTGAAGGGTTTTTTTATGCTGCTGGAGGACAAGGTTCTTTCTTCGCTTATTCAAAAAGTAGAGCTTACTGATCTGCTTTCATTAAACAGTGTCAACTACTTAAATAGGGATGACAGTCAATGGATTGATACCTTGTGCAATTTACTTCTTCAGGAAATGAACAATGCAAGACCCAATCGTAAAATAGGAGATGGACTTTTGCAATCCCTGTTCCACAAGCTTATTTCCCTAAACCCAGGAGAAAAAGCGATTACACGACAAAGTGAGATTGCGATCAATTTTAAGCAATTGCTGAACAAACGCATTGCTGAAAACAAGTCTGTCGATTTCTATGCACAACAATTAAACATTTCTACAAACTACCTGAATCGCTGTGTTAAAGTCAAATTCAATAAGACCTGTAAACAATTGATCCGGGAAACCGCCATTGTTCAAAGTCAGATTTTAATGCTTGATACAAACAAAGACATAATTGAAATCGCAATGGAAATGGGCTTCGAAGATGCCTCTTATTTTTCACGACTTTTCAAATCGCTTACCGGTGAAACGCCCTCTTCATTCAGAAATAAAATTAAGCAGGGTTTGTCCTAATCCACGCAGGATTTTTAAAAGCCATCACGGCTTCATAAAACTAATTTTGTCTTAATTTAAATCACCAAAAAAGTTTGATATGATTACAAAAACAAGACTCGATGAAGGAAAAACATCTATAGTTCTCAATGTTCTGGATCAATTTGTCGTGAGCTGGAACAACAAAGACCTTGTATCTTTTGGGAGTTTGTTCACCGAGGATGCTGAATTCACAGATGTCGTCGGCCAGACTGCGATCGGAAAAGATACGATTATTGAGCAACATGTTTATCCATTTGAAAATGTAATGAAGTTTGCAACTTTCGAAATTAAAGACAGCTACATACGTGAGTTAACAGAAGACTTAATTATTGTATCAGCACTATGGAAAGTAACGGGCAGTGTCACACCAAAGGGACTAGCTCTCCCTGATCGTAATGGTGTATTACAAATTGTCGTAGAAAAAAAGGAAACTTCATTCCTAATCAAACTAGTTCACAACAGTGATAATGCTTTGCCTTACGAGAAACAAGAGAAGTTCATCGAATGAAATACCACTAACATCGGCTACACACCATCCGGCACTTAAGCTTCAAAAAACGAAACTTGGTTTAAGATCTAAATTTTAACTTCGAAACAAATTAAAAGGTGATCCGCCGCACGGTGTGTAGCCTGAACCGTTGGCAGTAATTAAGAAACCATAATGAGACTTTTTAGTAAAAACAGATATTATATTAAACTTTACGTTAATCGGATTGAAATTAAAGATTTAATAAACGGAAAAACTTTATCTGAAAACTCTCAAATGAACTTTAACAATCAAAGGCTTTTAATCGCAGATTTTGCAAAAGCGGAAAATTTTGTCAAAACTACTTTTGAAAAGTTTGGTCTTTCAACAAGAAATTCGGTTGGAATAATTCAACAAATGGAAATGTCAGAAGGCGGGCTATCGGAGGTGGAAAAACGGGTTTTATTTGAGCTATTTTCTACACTTGGAATAAATCAAATTCACATAGACGAAAGCTTAGTTGACCTGACGGAAAAGAAGCTTGCAGAATTTTAAAAACAACTACTGCCAACACCATGTATAGTTCATTGCTTCGGACGTTTCCTGCGGAAAGTCCTCGCGGCTGAACTATGGGTGTCGACAAAACCCTATCTTTACGCTTAAGCAACAAACCATACACAAACCGTTGTAAAACATTATCAAAACCTAATTGAATCTTAAATTAATAATATTAATTTCTCTAATTTTTACAGCTTGCTTAAACCCTAAAAAAGAAAATGCAAGCTCAAAAACTAGATATGTCTGTTCATTTTCATCAGACTCATTAAGGCTTAGAACAGAATATGAGTTGATTAAAGATGTTAACGATTCTATTATTTTGTACAAATATATAAACGTGGCTGACTCCACTAGAAACTTTGAAATTAGTTACGAAATAGACACTAAAACACTGCTGTTTAATTTTGACAGGTATAGAGCCTTTACTAAAAACGTTTTACAAAATGAAGAAAAGCCAAAAATATGGTTTGACAATTATGAAATGGTCTCTCCTATTGTTGATGGAATAGATCCTATAATGTTTAACGTCGATTATGGAATTTTAGCAATAACTGGACCTCTTAACCCTCCTCATTTATTTCTTGATAAAAGAAATGACACTTTATTTGGCAGAAAAATATTGGAGAAATTAAAATAAGAAACGTTTTACAACAATATGTAACATGCATTGCTTCTGATTTTCCTACGGAAAATCCTCGCATGCACTAATTGTTGTTTCTGTTTAGCTATCTTTAATCCCAAAACCAAACGCAACGGCAGTGTTACATGAGCCGTTGGCAACAAGCTAAAAAAATGAAACAGACGGAAAAACAGAAAAAAATCCGATTAATAATAATCATTCTGACAATTGTCGGACTGATTAGCTTTCTGTCTCAAACCGTAACAGTTTTTGCATATGGAATTGATAAAACAACGGACTTTTATTTGTTGCTTTATCCAATGTTATTTGTTTCTCTAATTTTGGTATTCTCAAAACCGAAATTCGGAATTTTATTGACTTTACTGACTTCAATTTCATATAGCATTTTACTAACAAACGAAGTCGGAAAATATTTGACTTTTGATTTTCAGAACAGTATTTTGATTTTAGTTCTGCTTCTTCCCTATTTAATATTTTTGAGTTTAATTCCATTGTCAATTATTTATTTAACAGACAAAACGGAGAATAGAATAAAATTTCAATCGACTTCTATTCTGTTTGCTCTTGGATTTTTTGCTTTCATAATTTTTGACCGAATGGACAAAGATTATTCTAGAACGGTTTTTGTGGACGCAGTTTTAAAAAATAACGGAATTATGGAATTAAAACTAAAACCTGGATTTGGAGATTCAAGAGAATTTTATGTAAAAACAAACTCGAAAGAATTAGAAAAAATAATAAAGGAAAAAGGAGAATTTGTGCAAGGGAGTTATTTTTTATCAAACACTCGAATTAGAACAAATTACAAATTTGACCAACTAAAATCATTAACATTAATAGAATTTAATAAAAATATTGAGCTGCCAAAACTGACTTGGAATGTGGACGAAATAAACGGAAATTATGACTTTATTCGACCATAAAAAGCCAGTTGCCAACACCGTGTATAAGCCATTGCTTGGTCTGTGTTACTTCGGAAAATCCTCGCGGATTTTCCTGTTTAGTTTTGTACTTGGTTTGGTTCGTGCTAAATCACGCAACGGCTCATACACAAACACGTTGTAATTAATTGTCGAACATCTAAGAATATGGACAACGATTCCCACTCAAAAAATTTTGACCAAATCAAAATTGATAATAGAATCACTTTAAAATTTTTAGACAAAACTCTTTTCTATAAAGAGCTTAATTACAGTGATAATCTAGAAGAGATAGCAATTCCATTTGAGAGCATCAAAGAAATAAAATTTGAAGATAAACAGGTTGACCTCAAAAAAACTAAGTCAAATATTATTAAAAATCTCTTTTTTACGCTTCTAAACTCTGGGGCTTACCCAACTGACTTTGCAATTAAAAACCCAAAAATAATTATTAGGTATACTGAAAACACTGACCCTAGATGGAAAAGATTAGTTATATCTAACCGCCTTATTACAAGCGAAATATTCGATAAAATTAAAAGCAAAATTCCAGGCACAATTGAATCCCAATAATCAATAAATGTATAATTGGCTATTGAAATATTAATAATAACAACTAATTACAACAATTTGTAACATGCATTGCTTCTGATTTTCCTACGGAAAATCCTCGCAAGCACCATTTGTTGTTTCCGTTTATCTATCTTTAATCCCAAAACCAAACGCAACAGCAGTGTTACAAGAGCCGTTACCACACATTTAAACCAACCACTATGACACCAGAAGAATATCAAAGAATTATAGACAACCAAATAATATTAGACAAAAAACTTGACGGAATAATAAACGAATTGAAAGTCATCAAAAAAGATGTAAATACTGCAATAAACAATCAACAATTGCTTGAACAATATGAAATGGATATTACAGAAAGATTAAAAAGGATTGAAAAGAAATAAACCAAAATTGGAAAAGAAAAAATCACACAAAGACTATTTAGATAAAACATTTCTTGAGGAATTAAATTATAAAATATGGTCGACTAAAGGGAGCCGTTTTAACGCAAATAAGAGACTTCTAAAAGTAGCTGACTTATCCAACTTATGTTTGAGTATGTTGTCTGTCTATCTTATTGCTGTTGGACTTTTATCTGTTTATAACATCTATTCGACTGAAACAATTGACGAAAATTTAATTGCCTATTCAATCACTTGCCTTTCTATATTATTACTCGTTTTCGGGCAAATAGAGAACGCTAAAGACTTTAGTACAAAAGCAAAACAATATCACAATTGCGGACTTGAACTTTCGAGTTTATATAACGAATTAAGAATATTTAAAACTTTAAACGACAAACCCAAACTGAATGAGAAAAGAGAATTTGCCGAAAAAATATCGAGTAAATACGAAAGAATTTTAGAAAGACACGAAAATCATCAGCCAATCGACCATAATATGTTTAAAGCTTCGAAAGCTGAATATCATGAATTGGACAAGCTTGATGTTTTCAAAATAAAAGCAGATTACTATTTGAAAACTGGATTGATTTATCACGCACTGATAATTTTGCCACCAATAATTATAATTGGACTTTTAATAAAAAACGTGTGGTAACAACGTATATAAAAAATTGCTATTTTAGTTCTAAACCGATGGTGGTTGCTTGTTTTGCTCACTCTGATTTTCCTACGGAAAATCCTCGCATACAAAACCGCAACTTTCCATATACAAACCGTTGTACAACATACCCAAAATGAACAAACTACTAACAATTTCACTTCTGATTTTTTTATTTCTGTCTTGTAAAAACGACAAGAAATCTGAATTGGAATTTTATACAGAAAATCAAACTTCATTTTTTGATTTGAGAAATGGAGATTGGACAAAAAACTCTTGGATTAGAAAACCCGAAAACTTAAAAATGGTTCACGAATCGTTCAAAAAGTTTGGATATGGAAAACTTGAGAATCTGATTTCAAAAAGCGAAAGTCATTTCCTAATCGAAGGAATTTATATAAAACGGAATTTTGAGAATCTAATGGACAGTTTGCAATTGACTTACAACAAACCCGAAATCCAAAACAAATATTATGCTGAATTTTGGAATCGCAGAAAAGCGGAGCAAAATGACTCAATCGTTTATGAAATTATCCGAGAATTTAACTCTGTGAAATCGGATAAAAAACGACTGAATTACCAAAATAAGTTTGTAAATGACACTTTGGTTGACTTATTAAAAATTGAGTTTGATAACGACAATCTGAATTCGGAAAAAGCAAAATCGGACTTTTATAAATTAAAAAAATACGGACTTCATCAATCGGCTTATAACCTACTCTATGAGCGAGCAGAATATTCCGAATTGGATTTAGACCGAGAAAAATTAAAACAAGAATTAACTAAAACACTTGAATACAAAAACGCTTGGTTAATAGATACGGAAAAATAAGTACGTTGTACAACACCGGCTATAGTTCATTGCTGCTGACTTTCCTCTCGGAAAGTCCTCGCAAATTTGCTGTCTTCGGTTTATGGCGGAAAATCCTAGCGGATTTTCACGCAACCAAACCATAGCCAAACCGTTAGAGCACATTAAACAAAACCACTATGGCAATAGTAAAATTTTCAGGAAAACCTATTGAAAAACTGATTGATACTGTTAGTAAAGGAATAGGAATTCTTTACGAACCTAAGAGAATAAAGAAAAAAGCAGATGCTGAGGCCTATCGTGTAGAAAAGCTAGAAGAAGCTAAGGCCAAGGGGTTGATATTAAAGGCTGATGCTGAAATAGAAATAATTGAACGTGCCAAAGAAAGGTTTGCTCATCGAGAAATCAATAGACAAATAAACTTGGAAAATATCGTTGAGAAATCAACGAAACATCTTGGTGAAACAGTCTCTGAACAGCCCGTTGATGAAGATTGGAGAACAAGATTTTTTAATAAAGCCCAAGACGTTACAAACGAAGAAATGCAGGAAATATGGGGTAAAATATTAGCAGAAGAAGTCACTCAACCTGGAAAAATAAGCTTTAGAACACTAGAGGTGATTAGTAATTTATCTAAAACCGAAGCAAAGCTTTTTGAAACAGCTTGCAAAATAGCGTTCAATGATGGTAAGATATTGAAAATGAATTCTGAAAACTCATTTGATGACTATGGTGTAGACTATTCAAGCCTACTTGTTTTAAGGTCTGCAGGGTTAATCTATGATAGTGATACTCTCAATGTAACATACAGTCATATTGACCAATTAGGAGGTACAGTGTTGCAATACGGAAATAAAATAATATTGTGTAGCAAAGAAAATTCGAAGGACTATAAATTTAATCAAGTACTATTCACGCCCTCTGGAGTAGAACTAATGAGAACAGTATCAACAGAAAAGAATTATAAATTTCTAGAGAAGTTTATAGAGTCTCAAAACAAAAACAACAAGCTAGAATTTAAGTACTTGAAACAATAAAAACGTGCTCTAACACTGTATATATCAAATAGGGCATTCGGTGGTTTACGAATGTTCAGTGCCATTTACAAACACCGCCAAATCGTTGATTTGGCTTTTAAGAATGAATAAATTAAAAACAAAATACAACGCTTTGGCTCAGTGCAAGCTTGAATGTTTATCGCTTTCTACTGCCCTACTTGCCATATACTAACCGTTGGCAGTAATTTTAAAAATTACAAATTGTTACAAAAAAAATCAATTTAACATTAGAGCTATTCAT
Source organism: Mangrovimonas aestuarii (assembly GCF_028767185.1). Lineage (GTDB taxonomy): Bacteria > Bacteroidota > Bacteroidia > Flavobacteriales > Flavobacteriaceae > Mangrovimonas_B > Mangrovimonas_B aestuarii. The sequence continues at coordinate 332,901 of NZ_JARACK010000002.1, read as the reverse complement.
GTTAATTATGAAGAAGAATTATTTATTATGCTTTATTTGCTTTACCATTACTTTAATTTTTCAAAGTTGTAATAGCGAATCCAAAACAAATAATTCATCGGTTAATGAGCCTGATAATTCAATTGTTCAAGATAATCTTCCTTACAATCTAGCCACGATTGACTTTAAAAAAACTCAAAAAGAAAGAACGTATGATGCTACACTAACCTATTACCCAGAAATTAATAAGAATAGCTTTATTTATATATGCTTATCTACAGATGTAAAAGCGGATTTTAGTAATATAGACAAAATTGAATTTGATACAATCCCCATTAAAAACGGCAAATTTCCAATTATCTTTCAGACAGGAGGCTCAAAAATACTTAGAGGTTTTGTTTTAGAAAGATACCCCATAAATCCAAGAGATACTATAATAGAAAATGAACCACTTAGATTTTATGAATTAAAAACCTATTTAGAACAAAAAATCAATGTGGAATAAAAATACTACTGCCAACACCGTATAAAAATAATGCGTAGTTTAGTCCTTAACCCAGAGTTCGTGCGTCTTTGGTCACTCTGATTTTCCTACGGAAAATCCTCGGACACAAAACCGCACTATCTTTATACAAACCGTTGCCAGTAATATGAAACAGACCACAATCCTCCTATTTTCAGTATTAGTATTCATATACAGTTGTCAAGACAATTCTTTTAAGAATTGGAAGAAGACAGAAAAAGGATACTACCAAAAAACAATTTCCCCATATAAGCATGATTGGACAAGGATTGACAGAGTTGTTAGCCTAAATGACACTTTGAACGGTTTTTTTGAAGTATTTAATAAAAATGGAACTATAAACCATGAAGGAGAATTTAAAGACGGGAAAATTTACGGAAACTTATATGAATACGATAGCAAAGAACGATTAAAAGAATACAGCTTTATTTTCGACGATTGCGGAGAATGTCATGACCTTCCGTCTGCGCATTATATTTTAGAATATGATTCTATAGGAAAACAAAAAGATTATTCTGGCAAAGCAATCATTAATTGGGATTTAGAGCAAACAGAAATACAATTAAAAGATTCTTTACAATTAAGCGTATTACTTGCAACACCTCCATATTTTATGACTGAATTAGTTGTCCTAGATTTGGATTCAAATGAAGAGCTTAAAGTAATTTCTAATCCTAAAAATAATAACAGAATAAAAGTAGGCTTTACTGCAAGTGGCAATAAACGACTAGGGATCCACTATAGGCTAATCCAAGAAGACAGTCCAACAGGAATGATTTCGACAGCTGAATTTGAAAACATAAAAGTATTTGAATAAAATACTACTGGCAACACCATGTATAGTTTATTGCTTCGGACGTTTCCTTCGGAAAGTCCTTGCGGCTGAACTATGGGTGTCGACAAAATCCTATCTTTATGCTTAAGCAACAAACCATACACAAACCGTTGTAGCACATTCAAGAAAATCTATGAGTAAAATTTTGATATTACCGCTGTTGATTATCATTTCTTCTCTTAGCTTGGGAAATTTAACTCAAGTCGAATATGAAAAAAACCTAAAAACTGCATCTAAGTTGTACTTAGAAAAAAAGAAAATCCCTGAGTCGATTTTATTAAAGCTAGTTCCTGAAAATAATACAGAATTCGGAATCTATTATGGGACAACTGAACCAGATCATAAACTAGCGGAAAAGGACTTTTTCTATGACACATCTCGACTGATTTTTGAAAAAGTAACTTCTGAAAAAAATAATGACTTCTATTTACCTTGTTTAAAGCTAATAAGTTTCGCTGACGGAGAATTTGCTGAGGAATTTATTGAATATTTGGAATTGATAATAGAAATGGATAATGAAAAATTCTGCAAATCAATAAAGGACAAGGAATACGCTAAACATAATCCTATCAAATATTACTCGGAATTAAATAATTGCAAATAAAAAAACGTGCTACAACACCGTATAAAAATAATGCTTAGTTTTAGGTTTGACAGAGAGTTCGTGCGTCTTTGGTCACTCTGATTTTCCTGCGGAAAATCCTCGGACTCAAAACCGCACTATCTTTATACAAACCGTTAGCCACAATATGAGAATCACAATAGTCATAATATATCTGCTTTCTGTTGGACTGGTAAATGCCCAGACACTTAACAACTTTGGTAAGACTCCCGAAAGGATTGAAAAATCAATCACTACTGATGAGCTCTTGAAGAAATTAAATTGGCAATCAATCAAAGAATTCTGTAAAAGCAATGATGGCTTTTATTCGTATGAAAGAAATAATGGGTTACTAACTGAGTATGAGTATGTGAAGCAGGGTCGAGTAGAATCATTTGAAATCATAAGCTTCAATGGGTACGTTTTGGAATTCTATTTTGATATACCTCAATCGAAAAGAACAAATGAACATTTCTTCGACAAAAAATTATGGCTTCAGTACGTGAACGAAATGATTCCTGAGCTGCCCGATAGTCTTTTGCTAACTGAAGACGAACCAACAGATTTATTGAAAGGATTTTACAGATTACTTGGTGTCGATGCTGTAGATGAATATGGATGGATTTGTGAATACTCTACAGTTGGGATGCCACCTAAGCGAAGACAAGGAGTAATTTCCTTAATTGAGAACAATCGAATTGACTTACTTAGAAAACTGATGAATCATTCGAATCCACAAATCAAATTATACGCTATTGATGCTTTAATTTACTTGGACAATCAATCAAATATCCTAACCGATAAAGATTGGCAATCCATCTTCGAATTTAGAGATAGTCGAACAACAATAAGAACCTGTGGCAATATGGGTTCCTATAAGTTTTACGAAACACCAATCGCTGACCTTCTTTCGAAGAAAGCAATTAAGGACATCCCTAAGAGCTATAAGATGTTGAAAGGAATAGGCTATTTAAATAAATAAAGTGGCTAACACCGTGTAAAAATAATTGCTTGGTTCTCGCCTACTCGGAAAATCCTACTGATTTTCCTCTGGTTCGTTCCATTTTTAGTAAGTTAGTTGCTTGCACACGCAACTATCCTTACACAAACCGTTGTAAGTAATTAAACCAAAAATCGAAAATGGAAGAAAAAATAATAGAAATAAGTAAGATTAAAATAATTGGATTAATTGGACTATCTCTAATCTTCGTCTTATTAGGAATATGGATTGCATATTATGCTCCAATTGTTGAAATCGAAATATTAAACAACAATATTTTTCGTAAATCAATTGGGTTTCTTTCAATTATTTTCTTTGGAATAATTGGAATTATAATTTCAAAAAAACTATTTGAAAACAAGTATGGAATAAAAATTAATGATAATGGAATATATGATAACTCAACTTCTATAAATTCAGGCTTGATAAGGTGGGAGAATATTGAACGAATTGAAAAAAGCAAAGTTGTTAATCAGAATTTTATAAGAGTTATTGTTAATAATCCAAACGAATTTATTGGAAGACAGACTAGCTTGCTGAAAAGAAAAAATGTAGAAACTAATTTTAAAAAATTTGGTTCACCTATTCAAATATCTGCAAATGGCTTGAAAATTGGATTTAACGAATTGTACGAATTAATAACGGAAGAATTTAATAAACGAAAATAACTACTTACAACACCGTGTATAATTCATTGCTTCTGATTTTCCTCACGGAAAATCCTCGCAACTTTATTATCTTAGTTTCTTAACCCGAAAATCCTGCGGATTTTCACGCAACGAAACTATACACAAACCGTTGTGCATAATTACCAAAAAAGAGTGAAATTGACATTTAGAGAAATTTTCGACCAGACAAAACAATATTATCCATCTAAAATTGATATTTCTGACGGAAAATTGGTTGAAAAAAGTAGTGGAAAATTTAAAACGTTATCACAGTGTTGGAACAACGCAGAATTGAAAACCGCAAATGAATCTGACTTTATAAAATTAATGGTTTGGGGAATTTTCTGTGCTTATCACAAAAAGTCAATTGATAACTTTATAAACGGAAAAAAAACCGTTTCTCTATCTGAATTGGATATGGACTATTTAAAATATAAGTTTGAGGAAAGTTTATTTGAGAAAGAATATAACTATTATGCAAACTTAAGAGCTGACTATAAATCTAAATAAAAACTATGCACAACACAGTGTATAATTCATTGCTTCTGATTTTCCTCACGGAAAATCCTCGCAACTTTACTATCTTAGTTTCTTAACCCGAAAATCCTAGCGGATTTTCACGCAACGAAACTATACACAAACCGTTGTAAAACATTATCAAAACCTATATGACAGATAAAAAAAGATGGACATTGGTAATAATCATTGTTCTTATTTCAGTATTGATTGGAGCATTATCCGTATTATTTTCAAATTAACTAAAGACAGTATCCTAAAATGATATCACCTATTAGAATTGTTGATTCTGGGGCTGAAGTTGAACTTTATACTGGAATATTTAGTGTTTATGTTCTCGGAGGATGGGACATAGACATGGGAGATTTTACTTTTTCTTTAACTAATACAAAAAGTGGTAGAGTAATAAAACCAAAGGTTACTCGATGGAAAGTGCAGTCTTATGAATTTGGAGAAAAAGCCAAAAAAATTATGGTTTTAGACATTCCTGAAAGTGGAAATTATTCAATTGAATTCAAAAATCAAGATAGCCTAAAAGTTTGGACATCAGAATTACCTTTTATTTCTGGTTTACCATTTATTACCAGATTAATTACACTACCTGCAGAAAAACAATATATTCAAATTGCTATTAAATAAAACGTTTTACAACACCGTGTACAGTTCATTGCTTCGGACATTTCCTGCGGAAAGTCCTCGCGGCTGAACTATGGGTATCGACAAAATCCTATCTTTACGCTTAAGCAACAAACCATACACAAACCGTTGTGTAGCATTTGAACCAAAACAGAATATGAGAGACGATTTTACAAAAAAAACTAAAGAAATTTTAGCCAAAAGAGTTGGATTGTTATGTTCAAATCCCAAATGTAGAAAACCGACAAGTGGACCAAATTCTGACCAAAATAAATCTACGAATATTGGAGTAGCTGCTCATATTACTGCGGCTTCGGTTGGAGGACCAAGATACAACACTAGCTTGACACCTGACGAAAGGACAAGTATTACTAACGGAATTTGGCTTTGTCATACTTGTTCTGTACTAATTGACAGAGATGAAGACACATATAAAGAGGAAACTTTAGAAAAGTGGAAAGAAGATGCGGAAAAGGAAATGCAACAAAAAATTGAAGGAATTTCAAATAATACGACTACACCTTTCATAGAAGTTGACTTGATTTGGACACACGGAGGAAGAATGCATAATGGATTTAGTTCAAAAAATCTAGAAATGGAGCAGCCTATTCCAGCAGGTACTGATTTGTATGCTCATTGGAATTTACGCTGGAATTTTAGCTTTGTAATTCATAATAATTCAGAAGTTCCAGCTTATAACCTTAGATTAATTGAGAACGATAAATTAAGATTTAATTATTTAGAAAAATTACCAAAAATCAATAATATACAGCCATTTAAATCGACAGAAGTTCAGGCAAATTATGCAAGATATTTTCATGGAAAAAGTGAAGAAGCTGATGAAATATTAAAACCTTGGATTCCAGAAGAATTAAACGGATTAACAGTAGAGATTATTTACTTTGACTCAGAACGGATTGAACATAAAACTGTATTTGAAATTGATTCAGGGGAAATTATTAACAGAAAAGAATATTAAAAACGCTACACAACAATGGCTATAAGTAATTGCTTCTTCTCGCCTACTTCTGAAAATCCTAGCGGATTTTCAGTTTTGTGTGTACTTGCAAAGTTTCGTGCCAGCCCACGCAACTACTCATAGCCGAGACCGTTGTAAAACATTATCAAAACCTATATGACAGATAAAAAAAGATGGACATTGGTAATAATCATTGTTCTTATTTCAGTATTGATTGGAGCATTATCCGTATTATTTTCAAATTAACTAAAGACAGTATCCTAAAATGATATCACCTATTAGAATTGTTGATTCTGGGGCTGAAGTTGAACTTTATACTGGAATATTTAGTGTTTATGTTCTCGGAGGATGGGACATAGACATGGGAGATTTTACTTTTTCTTTAACTAATACAAAAAGTGGTAGAGTAATAAAACCAAAGGTTACTCGATGGAAAGTGCAGTCTTATGAATTTGGAGAAAAAGCCAAAAAAATTATGGTTTTAGACATTCCTGAAAGTGGAAATTATTCAATTGAATTCAAAAATCAAGATAGCCTAAAAGTTTGGACATCAGAATTACCTTTTATTTCTGGTTTACCATTTATTACCAGATTAATTACACTACCTGCAGAAAAACAATATATTCAAATTGCTATTAAATAAAACGTTTTACAACACCGTGTACAGTTCATTGCTTCGGACATTTCCTGCGGAAAGTCCTCGCGGCTGAACTATGGGTATCGACAAAATCCTATCTTTACGCTTAAGCAACAAACCATACACAAACCGTTGTAAAACATTTGAAAAGAGCATTTTACATAACATTAATATTTGGGATTCTGATTAGTTGTTCGGAAAACAAAACAATATCTGAAATCCAAAACTATGTTAACGGAATTGAAGCTCGGACTGACTTAAATGAATCCATAACAGAGTTTAATACAGAAGACTTAAACGGAGAAATAGTGGGCGGAACTTCAATTTATGAACTGACTGATAAGAAAAATAATCTTTACCGAATAATAACCGAAACTGCTCAACCAAATGACTCGACTGCAAACTTCGAATTTTATTATAAAGACAAAGAATTGGTGTTTGTTAAAGTCCTACAATTTAAAAATAACTCAACCGAATTGGATACAATTATAAACAGCGAATTATATTATAAAAAGGGGAAATTAATTAAACAAATTGACCGAAAACCAACTGAACTAAATTCTGAGCAAATAAAATTGTTGGCTGAATCTTATACTGTTAACGGACTTGGAACTGAATAAAAAAACGTTTTACAACACCGCCTATAGTTCCTTCGGACATTTCCTGCGGAAAGTCCTTGCGGCTGAACTATGGGTGTCGACAATAACCTATCTTTACGCTTAGCAACAAACCATACACAAACCGTTGGCAAACATTAGAAAACACCCCAAAATTTAATAATGAGATACTTATTCCTGATTTTAGTTCTAATCTTGAACGGATGTGTAATTACGAATACGCCAGGATTTTATAACGGTTACAAAAAACTTTCTGTAACCGAAAAGGAGAATGTAATCTTTCTAGAAGACAGCTCTAGTATAAGTAATTTGAGTAATGAAGGGCGAGTAGTTGCTATAAATGGTAAACAACTAAAGACCTATTCGAAAGAAGTCGATTCACTTTTAATATACAGGTGGGGACCACACTGTTCAGCCGAATCATGCATTTTAATCTCAGCATGCCAAGAATACTGTAATTCCAAAAATTATAAACTTGCTGTTGTAGCAGAATATTATGATATGCAAATAATGTACGGACAGAATACTGCCGATTTACCTATTTTAATACCCAATCACAAATATTATGGCAAATACTACGCAAACAGCTTAAATAAGAAGTTTACCGAAGACTTACTTGTAGAGACAAATCAGAAATATGATCCTGCAAATGGGAGATTTCTTCTTTTATCTCGTGGTAAAATTGTCAGACAAATAAAGGAGCTTTATTAAAAATAACATTTGCCAACACCATGTATAGTATCATTGCTGCGGAAAGTCCTTGCGGCTGAACTACGGGTGGCGTCAAAATCCTATCTTTACGCTTAAGCAACAAACCATACACAAACCGTTATGTGCAAGACGAAAAAACATCGTGTATTTCAATAAACCTATTAGATTAATGAAAATTTCAGCAATTATAAAATTGACGTCCTTCTTATTCCTATGTACAATAAGTCAAACTGTTTTTTCACAAAATTCAAAAATAATTGCCGACAGCATTGCTATGGAGCATTTTAAGGATTCTACAAACATTGGTTTGAGCATCGGAATAATTAAGAACGATTTTGTTGATACATATTATTACGGTGGGAAATACGTCAGAGAACAAAAAGATATTGACAGCACCACTCTATTCGAAATTGGTTCTGTTACAAAATTATATACCGCTTATATTCTTGCCTCTCTTGAAACCGAAGAAAAGATAGACCGATTTGACCTTTTGTCAAAGTACCTGCCCGATAGTGTTTATATTGATAAGAAATGGTCGTCAAAAATAAGGTTAGTGGATTTAGCTACTCACATATCTGGACTTCCACAATTCGAGAGTACAAAAAGTCTTATGAATTTAGAAGGTTTCGACGAGAACAATCCCTATGGCATTTTTACTGAAAGTTTTATGATGAGAGTTCTTAAAGAAACTGACACTCTAAATAACTATGGACAAATTAACTATTCCAACTTTGGCATTGGACTTTTAGCCTATGCACTCGAGAAATCTCAAAACTTATCTTTCGAGCAGTTGTTTGAAATATACTTGATTGACAAACATAATCTTGAAAACACCTTTTTAAAATTGACGGAGAACGAGCTTACTGATATTGCAATACCGCATAGAAAATCCGAGAAAATGCCTTTGATTCAATTAGCAAGTTTAAGTCCATCGGGTAGCATCAAAACATCGATGCCAGATTTATTGGAATTCTTGGAATTACATATCAGAAAACCCAAAAATGTTGCGAATGTGATTGACATTGTCCTTCAGGACCAGCTAAATGGACCAGAACAGACTGTTGGTCTGGGTTGGGGAATTTACAAAGTGGAAAACGAAACCGTTTATTTCCATAATGGTGGAACTTACGGAAGTTCCAGTATAGTTATAATAGTTCCAGAAAAATCAGTCGGAATTGCAATTTTATCGAACAACAGTTCAGACCGTCAATTGACATCTTATGCATTGACAATGATTAAAAAATTAATTGAATGAAATAATGCTTAAAGTCCTGTACATAACAACGGCTATAAGTAATGCGGGATTAGGTGCTTTACCAAAAATAAATTGATATTTTGCAACGACCGCCAAAACCTTGTTTTGGCTTTTGAAATGATAAGATAAAAACCCAGAAACAAGGTTTTGGCTCTGTGTCCAACCGAAAGGAAAGTACAAATTTGCGCCCGCACTACTCATAGCCACGACCGTTAGCAGTAACTCTGAAACGACCTTGCAAAGATTAAACAGAACGACAATGAAACTAAACATACTTTTATTTCTTAGCTTTTTATCTCTGTTGACTTCGTGCAATGGTCAGACAACTGATAAGAAAAATAACTCAAACCCATTTATAAATGGCGATACAGTAATGGAACTTGGAAGCAGTATAATGGTTGTTTACCAAGACAAGAAAAATGTTTATTGGTTTGGAAGTTGGGAAACAGGAGTTTATAGATATGATGGAAAGAAATTGATTAATTACACAACAAAGCACGGTTTGCCAAACAATAGAGTTGATGAAATAAAACAAGATGAATCTGGTAATATATACTTCACCAGTTTTTATCCAAAGCCGACCATTGTTAAGTTTAACGGAAATACATTTACAACATTAGCTTCAGTCCCCAGCAATGTTTGGCAACTTAAATCCACAGATTTATGGTTTAAACATACGTACGATTTAGAAAATTACGTTTATCGGTATGACGGTACAACTTTACATAAATTGAAGTTGCCTGAACCACCAAGTCTGCCCAATCCTTTTGGAGTCTACAGTATTTATAAAGACACAAAAGGAAATATTTGGTTTGGTACAAACCCTGTTGGTGTTTGCCGATATGATGGGAAATCGTTTGATTGGATAACCGAAGAAGATGTGACCGAATTTCGTAACGAAGGTGCTAACGGAGTGCGTTCAATTACGGAAGATAAAAATGGTGACTTTTGGTTCAATACCGAAAACCGTTATAGTATTTATGACAGCTTAACATTAAAAAGCAATAAGTTTTATACAAGACACGAAAGCATAGGTAGTTTAGATGGGAAAAATACAAGTGGCCTAAATGAGTATCTATCAACAGTAAAAGACAACAATAATAATTTATGGTTTGTAACTTATCGAAATGGCGTTTGGAAATACGATGGGACGAAAATTACTCATTATGCCGTTCAAGAAAACTCACAAGACATTATACTATTTAGCATTTACAAAGACAACAATGGTGACCTTTGGCTTGGAACACACGATAACGGAGCATATAAGTTTAACGGTCAAGAATTTGAGAAGTTTAAACCATAACAAAAAAAAGAGCAGCTGCTAATAGCGTGTATAATTCATTGCGTCCGATTTTCCTCTCGGAAAATCCTCGCAATTTTGCTATCTTAGTTTCTTAACCCCGAAAATCCTGCGGATTTTCACGCAATGAAACTATACGCAAACCGTTGTGGTTAATGTCAAAAAAACCGAGAAACTAAATGAATAAAACAATATTTGAGATTACCAAAATGGACTGTCCTTCAGAGGAAAATCTAATCCGAATGAAATTGGACGGAATCTCAAGTATTGCGAATTTGGTCTTTGACATTCCAAACCGAAAACTGACCGTTTTTCACAGCGGACAAATCGACCAAATCGAAAAGTCAGTTATTGAACTGAATTTAGGCGGAAAGAAAATCTCGACTGAACAAACTGACCAAACGGAATTTAATGAAAATGCAAACCAGAAAAAACTACTCTGGACTGTACTCGGAATCAATTTCGCCTTTTTCCTAATCGAAATGACAACTGGAATAATCTCAAAGTCAATGGGATTAGTTGCTGATAGTTTGGATATGCTTGCCGACAGTTTTGTTTACGGAATCAGTCTTTTTGCAGTTGGAGGAACTCTGACAAGAAAAAAACGAATTGCGAAACTTGCTGGATATTTTCAAATAACACTTGCGATAATTGGATTTGTCGAAGTTTTAAGGAGATTTTTAGGAGACGAGAAACTTCCCAACTTTTCGACAATGATAATTGTGTCGATTTTTGCACTTATTGCAAACGGAATTTGTCTTTATATTTTACAAAAGTCAAAAAGTAAAGAAGAAGCTCATATGAAAGCAAGTATGATTTTCACTTCAAATGACGTGATTATCAATTTGGGAGTTATTATTGCGGGACTTTTGGTAAATTGGTTGAGTTCAAGCAAACCTGATTTGATTATCGGATCAATAGTTTTTGTTTTAGTAATTCAAGGAGCTTTTAGAATTTTAAAATTGAGTAAATAAATAAAAAAAACTAACCACAACAATTGCTATAAGTAATTGCTTGTTCTCGCCTACTTCTGAAAATCCTAGCGGATTTTCAGTTCGGTGCGTACTTGCAAAGTCAACTGCTAAACCATGCAACTACTCATAGCGGAGACCGTTTTGCATAATTTATGAAATATGACTGATCAGAAAATAACTTGGAAATATCTTTTAGTTTGTATAGGTGCCGTATTTTTTACTTGGATTACCCATGAATTAACTCATTGGTTTACAAGTGAATCACTTGGATATGATTCATTACTGACACTAAACAAAGTATCACCAATATCTGGGCAAAAATATACTGAACTGCATAATGTCTATGTTTCGGCTTCGGGACCTTTAATCACTATTATGCAAGCAGTAATTGTTTATATATTTCTTATTAAGAGAAACTGGAATAAGTTGGTTTATCCTTTCTTGTTCACTCCACTATACATGAGGCTGCTTGCCGGGGGGATGAATTTTATTAATCCAAATGATGAAGGAAGAATAAGTGAATACTTTGGATTAGGAGTTTTTACGTTATCTATTCTTGTTAGTGTCATCTTATTTTATTTGGTTTATAAGATCTCAAATAGGTATAAATTGGGTTGGAAATTTAATACGTGGACAACCATATTAATAATGTTCGCTAGTTCTATCTTGATATTATCAGATCAATTACTTCATATTAGAATTCTCTAAACTAAAGACTATGCACAACAGCACCTATACTCCACCGCAAAATTCCCTATATTCAAAATGCGGCGATAGTATATCTGCAAACCGTTAGTAGCAATAAGAACCAAGATAGTACGTTAAAATGGAAAACTATAAAATTATGAAACCAACACAAATTATTTCTCGCTGCTTTTTATTTTTAGGATTATTTTCTTTCATGATTTCTTGTTCATCTGATGATGATTCATCAAATTCAAACACTCAAAATCAGATAGAAAACACAGTACAATCTGGAACTTGGATTATAACTAATTTTGTTGACTCTGGGAATAACGAAACTGGACATTTTCTTTGCTATTCCTTTGAATTTAATTCTAATGGAACTCTAACAGCAACAAGCCAAAACAATACATATAATGGCACTTGGAGTATAACTGATAGTAATAGTAATGATGATAGTTCCGACGACCTTGATTTTAACATTAACTTTAATCTCACAAACGAATTTGAAGATTTAAATGACGATTGGGATATAGTCAGTTATACCTCAAATTCAATTGTACTAATTGATGTTAGTGGAGGAAATGGAGGAACAGATAACTTGACTTTTGAAATTGGAACACCAAGCGGAAACTGTACTTCGTCAACTCAATCTACAATACAGGATAATGTTTCAAGCGGAACTTGGCGTATTACAAGTTTTATCGATTCAGGAACGGATGATACAAATCATTTTACAGGTTATGATTTCACATTTAATAGTTCTGGAGTTCTAAATGCTAATAATGGAACAAATAATTATGATGGTACTTGGAGTATAACCGATAGTAACAGTAATGATGATAGCCTAGATGATTTAGACTTCAACATCAACTTCAATCTGACTAATGACTTTGAAGATTTAAACGATGATTGGGATTTCATTTCTCAAACTGCAACTAAAATTGAATTGATTGATATTAGTGGTGGAAATGGTGGTACTGACTATTTAACATTTGAGAAAAACTAAATTACTGCTGCCAACAATTTATAAAATTAATTGCAGGGTCATTGCCCATTTGGAAAAATCCAAATGGATTTTTCTGCTTCTCTGTTGTTTGCTGACTTAAAGCAAATACACGCAACTAAATTATACAAACCTTTGGCGATTATGAAAATGAAACTATATATCACATTTCTACTCTTTCTTTTTTGCCGTATAATTAATGCTCAATCGATTTTAATTAAGGAGCTTAATGTGCAAAATGAATCGGAAGGTGTAGTTCTCTCAGGGACTTTAACCTTACCTGAAGGAGATGGCCCATTTTTAGGGGTTGTATTAGTTGCTGGATCCGGTAAAATGGATCGTGACCAAACTTATGAAGGTCATAAATTCTTCAGTGTACTTTCTAATTATCTTGCCGAAAATGGTATTGCTTCTTACAGGTATGACAAAAGAGGAGTAGGAAAATCAACTGGTGATTTCAACACAGCCACACTTGAAACATTTGCTTCGGATGCTAACGTGGCTTTGAAAGCTCTTAAAATGAATTTAAAAATAAGTAAGGTGGGGTTTATTGGCCAGAGTGAAGGAACTAAAGTAGCTTCTATGGCAGCTTTAAAAAATGAAGATTGTGACTTTTTAGTCTTAATGGCTCCCTATGCTCTTCCTTCAGACCAAGGTCTTTTACTTCAAACACAAGCAATGCTTAAAGCAAGAGGTATAGAAAAAGAAAAAATTCAAAAACAAATTGAAATTGAGTCACAAATCTGGGAATTAATTAAAACAAGTCATGATATTGGCCAAATAAGAGAAAAGGCTAAAAAAATTATTGAAAATAATCTTGAAGATTACTTATATATAAATGATAAAAATGAAGAAGATATCGAAAAGGCTATTGAAGAGAATTTGAATTGGTTTGTAAATTCAATAAACCTTGACGAAATGAGAAACTATAATGATACAAACTTTTTATCTAAACTTAATTGCGATGTTTATGCAGTTACTGGAGACAAAGATCTATATGTTGTATACCCTAATGATTTTAACCAAGTAAAATCACTTCTTGAATCCAATAACAAAATAGAAAGTACTTTTAAAATTTACCCAGGATTAAATCACCTATTTCAGAACTGTAAGACGGGATTACCAGAAGAGGTTAGTGAGATTTCTGAAACAATAGATACTCAAGTAATGATGGATATAACGGAATGGATAAATAAGAAAAGATAACTATCGCCAACACCTTGTATGGTTCATTGCTTCGGACGTTTCCTGCGGAAAGTCCTTGCGGCTGAACTATGGGTGTCGACAAAATCCTATCTTTACGCTTAAGCAACAAACCATACACAAACAGTTGGGCTCAAACCTTGTTAAATATTAATCTATGGAAGAAATTGATGAAATAAAACCTGCGAGACAGAAAAACAAACTAGACACCGGAGTCGTAATTGGACTCATTGCAATACTAATAAACTTAATCACCGTATCAGTTTACATTTATCAAGCAAGTATAATGAGAGAACAGCTCCATGCTTCATCATGGCCACATCTAGAATGGATACTTGTGTTTAATGAAGAAACTGGACTCCAACTTGAGGTGACAAATAATGGGGTGGGACCCGCATTGATAAAAGACGTTAACATGAAATTAAATGGAAAAGAGATAAAGCCGGACTCACTCTTTATTGAACTATTAGGGACAGGCTATTTCCCACATTTGACCAACAGGATAGAAAATAGGGTATTGTCATCTCAAAATTCAATTAGACCGTTTCAGATAGCAGATCCAGAATGGGCCGATAAAATATTCGTAAAACTTGATTCTAGTAACTTTGAATTTAAGGTGTGTTATGAATCTATATACGGTGACAGATGGACTACGACTGGTACTTCAGTGACAAAGGGAAGTAATTGCGACAAATGATTCGATGAGGGTTGTTCGGCCAGCGCCCAACAATAGCTAAATCGACAATAGAGGCTATGCGCAACTACTGCATTTAGCCTGACCGATGTGGATAATTAAGCCTAAACTACATTGAAAAATAATCGTGCAAGATGGCAAACAAATATATTTTCTGGAAAGGATATTCTAAAGAAAGTAAGTATACAGCTCTTGAGAAAATAAATGAAATTATAAATAATTCAGGTGATGTAGTTGATGTTAAACAGTTTTCTGACCTCTCAATGTCATTAAAAATTGAACTTGAAGAGCAAAAAATCGATAAACTTTATTTAGACTTACAAAATTATATTGAAATGGATGATTTTGATAAATTAGATTCAAGTTCAATTCGTGAAAGAACAATTTTTTTAAACATTTCTTTCTCCTTAGGAAAAGGAAATTTAGAAGTTGCTGTTCCACATGTTTAGCTTTTAAAAATGAATACTAAACTATCTGTAGCCTTACCCTTTTTAGGGAAGGCTACACCTACTCTATACTAAAAGACCTACCTTTAACTAACAACAATTCCTACTCTGAAAAATTTCCGATTTTTCCTAACAACGGTATTATAGACTAACCGTTTGCGATCATTTAAGAAAAGTCGTCTGAATCAAGTATAATAATTGAACTTGAACTAATCTGGACAATTAAAATATTGAATTTAATAACTTAATAGAATACTATGCTCATTGACATCTATCCAAAATTACCGATGCATGACAAAAATGTGACACAGGAATTTTACTCAAACCAGCTAGGATTTAAAGAATATGGTATTGCTGATTTTTACGGATAATTGATGATGGAAAAGACAAGATCCAAATCCATTTTTTTGAATTTAAAGAGCTTACCCCAGACAGTAACTTATTGACTTTCGGACAAAATATTTGAAATCAAAAAGGAATAAAAACGAACAGCCAACAGTGTCTATAAGCAATTTATTGTTTTCACCTGCTTCTAAAAAATCATTGCGGATTTTAACTTTTTGCGTACTTTCAAATTTAAGTAAAACTACTGGCAACCATTCATAGCTGATGTGTTGTGCAACATTAGAACGAAAACAATGAAATATATTTACTGTCTTTTGTTAATCTTTACTTCAAATAGTCTTGTCGGGCAAGCAATAACCGAAGGGTTAGAAGCTGAAATTAAGAGACGAATAGATCTGGAATTAAATCCAAGCCTTGCCATCGGAATTTTATTCCCTGACGGAAGCACGGATTTTTATGGGTTTGGTTAGTTCGATGGCAGTAATAATCAACCAGACAGTTTAACCCTTTTTGAAATAGGTTCTGTGACCAAGACTTTCACTGCCTCCCTGGCTAACATCTACCTGAAAGATTATTTGAACAGACCTTTATCAGCCATTTTTACTGAAATTAAAAATGATTGTGCTGACATCCTTTAACCTTCTTTGTAAGTAGAAAGTCTACGGTTTTCATTCTTTATTTATTGCTCTGTATAAATAACGCCTTACAACAATAGCAATAATTAATTGCTTGCCCTCACCTACTTTGTAAATTACTGCGTAATTTCCAACTTGGTACATACTTGCTAAGTTAACCGCTAAAACACTCAGCTACTCATAGCTACAACTTTAGTTTTTATTAAGAAAAAATTACCATCAATAAAAATTAAACCTATTTTTGCATAAATGAAAGGAAATCTCAAAGCAAATAAAATAATTACAATTTTGTCAATTTTTGGAATTGTAGTATTGCTTTTACTTTCACCTTGTAAGGTTAGGAATTTTATTCAAGCGGAAATAGGTATTCCTCTAACTAAAGTCTTAAACAAGAGCCAATCTACAATTTCTCAATCAAATTGCCAGACTTTTCAGTTTTCTGAAATCAACCAAAATAATTCAAAACCAACATTTCAGCAATTTGATTTACTAATTTCAGAAATTTTTTGGCTTGATTTTACAAGCTATTCAACCAAGCATCCTCTTAACCTTACAATATTAAATAAACAGCAGGCAACTAATGTTCCGCTGTATATTTTATATCAAAACCTCAAGATTCATTCGTAATTGATTTTTTAAAATAAAATTTATGTAGTTACTACAGCTACATCTTTATCAATTACAAATAGTTCAAATGTAATTTCAAGAAAAAAATTGAGGTTAACTACAAGTCTGTAGTTATACTTCCCATAATACTTAGCTTAATTTTTATAGTAGCTAGTATCAGTCATTTTTTTAACACAGAAAAAACCGTTAGTAGGATAGAAAATACTCCTATCGGACTTATTGGAAATATTCAAGGAACACCTTAGACAGCCATTGTTCTATCAGGTATTATACTGCTAAATAAGGGCATTTCATTGCTTATTGGATTCAAAAATCAGATATCTGCAATAGTGGTAATAACTGTTTTAATTCCAATTACACTAACAATCCAAGTTAGGTAAATGACAACATTAGGAGCGATTTTTTTAGAATACAGCCATACTTGACGGATTTCTTTTTAATTATTAATTCAAAAACAATGAAAAATTCAATTATACACATAACAACGATGTTCCTTTTGTTATTGGGAACAACCCAATTACAAGCACATGAGATTAATCCAAAAAAGAATAATTATTTAGTGCTAACAAAAAACATACAACAACTTAAACCTGTTCTGCTCACCGCAAATGCATTAGCAAAAGAAGATGGGAGAAAATATGGAGATTTTCATGTAATCATCTGTGGTAAAACAGTTAATGACATTGTAGATAATCCAGATTTTAATGAACTATTGGAAAAAGCAAAAGCCCAAAAATTAAAAGTTTTTGTCTGTGGAATTTCACTTTCAAAATTTAATATAAATCCAGAAACATTGCCAAGTAACCTTGAAATTACACCCAATGGTATTTTATACGGTTTTCAACTTGTTAAGAAAGGATTTATCACACATACAATCTAATAAACTATGAAAAATATCAGTTTAAAAAATGATTCAGGGCTTTTAGCTCTCTCATTAAGATTAATAGTTGGCTGGACCTATTTCTCGGCATTTTGGAGAAGAACCGTATTAGCCGATAAACTTGACCCTGAAGTAACGGGTTATATTGGTGAAAAATTTAATGCCTTCTTAACCAACGCCTTGGGTATAAAACCAATGATACAATACTTGGTAGAAAATCCAGATGTACTTTGGATTAATATGGTGATTTTCACTATTGTTGAAGGTATTGTTGGCTTGTTTATCATGTTCGGTTTGTTTACTCGAATAATGAGCATTGGTGTTTTTGGGTTAGCTATGGGAATCCTTTTAGGTTCTGGTTGGATTGGCACAACTTGCCTTGACGAATGGCAAATAGGAATCCTAGGGATCGCCACAGGTTTTGTCTTGTTTTTGACGGGAAGCGGAAAATACTCTGTGGACAATTATTTAATGAAAAATAATTTTGCAATCACAAAAAAGAAATGGTTTGCTTGGTTGGGTTCAGGTATCTTACCAATAAAAGAAAGTGTTTTTCCAAAAGTTGTTTTAATAGGTTCTATATTTATTTTAGGAATGACCTTAATGACAAACCAGGTATTTCACGGTGGCGTTTGGGGAACACTTCATAATAAATCGGTAAAGCCAAAACTGGAAATTACAGATGGAAAAATCACCGGAAATAGATTAAGTTTTGATGTTTATAGGACGGAAGGTGTTGATGTTTATGGCTCTTGGGTTATTAGCATTGAATTGTTTGACAACAAAAATAATACGATTATAGAATATACTCAGGAAGATTTGGCAACTTTAAAAAATGAAAGTATTTCTAACTACTATGTAGCCAAAATAAAACCAGGTAAGCATAGTTTAATTATTCCATTAGGGGCAAAAGCAAAGCTAAATTTGGATAATGAAGTTTTATCAAGTTTGTTTAAAGGTACATATACTCTTAAAATCACAGACATTAGTGGCGCTTATTGGGAACATCAAATTAAAAAATAACAAAAGCCAACAATGTATAAAAACAATAGCGGTTTGGGTGTAAACTCGAACCGTTTTTGTGTTTAATTAATTATATTGTAACCGAAAATTAAGTGCCTTGAAATCCCGCACTACGAATAGCCGAGACCTCTAGAGTCAAGTGAAAGAACAGGTTCATTTCCTAAAAATATTTACCCCAAGAACTACTGATTTTTTTCAAAGACTGAATTTCTGTATTCAATGCCCCATTTTGTTAACTCATCTATAAGAGGCGAAAGCGTCCTCCCCTTTTCTGCAATTGAGTATTTAACAGTTATTGGTTTTGTATTCATTACAGTTCGACTAATCAAATTGTTGACTTCTAAATCTTGAAGTTCCTTGGAAAGCATTTTAGTACCAATTCCATCAACTTCTCGTAGTAAATCCATAAAACCTAATTCGTTGCCTTCTATAAGTGTCCCAAGAATATGAAACTTCCATTTGCCTGATAAGAGACTCATAGCATCAGTTATGGCTTGCATCCTAACCTGACAAACGGGTGTTGCGTTGATTTCAGCTTTTTTTCTCATTTCTTTTTTACTTCCTGTAAAAGTATAAATCTATCTAAAAGGATCCAAAAGGAAAGTACTTTCCTAAAGGAAACCCATATAAAAAGTACAGCTGATGTACTGTACATTTGGAACATCATAATAAACAGTAAAAATGAGAATACTCAAGTTAGTATCAATATTAATTCTGCTTGGCTATTTTGGTTGCCAAGCTCAAACGAAAAGAAAAATGAAGGAAAACAACGTTTTACAATGTAACCTTAAAAGTGGTATTTGCGAAATGCCCATTAATAATTCAAGCTTAACAGATAGCAGTTCAGCAAAGACGAACCAAAAACCTGTTAAAATAATCTATTATACCGACCCTATTTGTTCCTCTTGTTGGGTCATTGAACCACAACTACGAAAACTAAAATTGGAGTATGGAGATAATATAGAAATTGAATATAGAATGGGTGGTTTACTTCCTAACTGGAATTACAACAGTGGTGGCATCAGCAAACCTTCAGATGTAGCACATCATTGGGACGAAGTAAGTGTCTATTATGACATGCCAATTGAAGGAGATGTCTGGCTAGAAGACCCTTTATCTTCTTCTTATCCACCTTCAATTGCATTTAAAGCAGCACAAATACAAGATAACGCTAGGGCCATTTTATTTCTTCGGGAAATTAGGGAAATGGTTTTTCTTCAAAAAAAGAATATAACAAAATGGGAGCATTTAGAATTGGCAGCAAAGAAAGTTGGACTTGACGTTGTTAATTTCAAACAAGATTATAATGGAAAAGCAAAGGAACTTTTTGAAGAAGACTTGAGATTAGGTCGAGAATTAGGCGTAAGAGGATTTCCAACAATGTTTTTTACTGACACAACAGGACATAAAGAAATAGTATATGGTTCAAAACCATACAATACTTTTGAGGGTACTTTACTTAAATTGTATCCTACTGCTACCAAAACAGCTTATAACAAAACTTGGAGTTCAGTGTTTTCTAAATATCATTCATTGACAGCAAAAGAGTTTTCAGAACTCACAGAAACACCACATAAAGAATGTGAAAAATATTTGGACGGTTTAACTAATAGTGGAAAATTAGAAAAAATGACAACAAAAAACGGTGCAATTTGGACTTTGAAAGAAACCAGCCGCTAACACCATGTATAGTTCCTATAGATATTTCCTGTGGAAAGTCCTCGCAATTTTGCTAACTTAGTTTCTTAACTCTGAAAATCCTGCAGATTTTCACGCAACGAAACTATATACAAACCGTTGGCGAAAATAACGATTAACTAAAAGCATAATATTATGAAAGTCCAAAAAATCAAATTAAGCAAAGTACCAGTTCTACTTTTTGTAATGGCTTTAGTAACGATTTCTTTTATACAATCCTGCAAGGATAACCAAAAACCAAAAGATAAAACAGAAGTTGAAATCGAGGAGGTAGCAGATAGAAATGTCGTTGAAATCGTTACCGAAACTATGGAATTCCAAATGCCGGATACCATACCATCAGGTTGGACGACCTGGCGGTATCACAACAAATCAAACCAAACTCACTTTATTCTTATAGATGATTGGCCAGACGACAAACACAACATCGATACCATCCGACAAAAAATATTGAAGCCCATCAATGATGGAATGCTACTCTTTGACGAAGGAAAAGTAAAAGAAGGGCAGGCAGAATTCAGCAAATTACCGGTGTGGCTTAACCAAGTTAAATTTCCAGGCGGTGTTGGTATGATTTCCCCAGGTCTCACCGCTGAGACGACCATGAATTTGAATCCAGGAAAATATTATGCCGAATGCTATATACGAATGGAAAATGGAATGATGCATCATATTATGGGGATGATAAAGGAATTTGTAGTATTGGGAGAGACTTCAAACCTCAATGAGCCAACAGCTGACTATGCGATTGATATTTCCACCGAAAAAGGTATGGTCTGGGAACCACCCACATCTGCTGGTACCTACACATTTTTGGTGAAATTTGTTGACCAGATTGAATATTCATTAGAAACTTCAATCGTAGGACTTGACGTACACCTTGTAAAATATCGTAACGAAGCCGATCTGTTGGCATTGGAAAAATGGGTTGATTTTATGGAAGGTATGAAAGAGCCTGCACCGAAAGGTTTGACATTTTTAGGAGGTGTAAATGATATGCCAAGTGGCAGTAGGGGTTATTTTAAAGCAATTCTAAAACCAGGTAAGTATGCCCTTATTTCCGAAGTGCCAATGGCCTCAAAAAAGAACCTTTTAAAAACCTTTGAGGTCGTTAAATGACCATGAAACAATTGCTTTCGAAAACAACAAATATAAAAAAATAGCGGCTTAAGTGCTTAATTAAACAAATGATAATAAACAAACTAAAGGTCATTTATAATCCGAAAAGTTAGTGCTTAAAATCATCTACTTTTCATATACAAGACCGTTGTATGCAATGCTTCAACAAATGCTTTACTTATATGAAAATTGATGAGATTTTAAATAAAGTTTATCAACTCCCCGACCAATCAAAACTTAAGGTCGTAGAATACATTGATGAGGTAAATTATAAAAAAGGAGAGAGATTATTCCAGGCAGATCAAATAGTCAAAGAAATATTTTTCATAAAAAAAGGAATAGTACGAGCTTATACTAAAACTGATAATAATGATATTACATTCTGGTTTGGTAAAGAAGGTGATACTATAATTTCGATGAGAAGTTATGTTGCTGATCAAAAAGGATATGAAGACATCGAACTTCTTGAAGATTCAGAATTTTATAAAATAGATATAAGTTACTTAAGACAACTTTTTAATGACGATATTTATATTGCCAATTGGGGCAGAAAATTTGCAGAACAAGAATTAATAAAAACAGAAGAAAGACTTATTTCAAGACAATTCAAAACTGCGAAAGATCGATATAAAGAACTATTAGAAGATAACCCCAATTTGATAAAGCGGGTACAATTGGGGCATATAGCATCTTACTTAGGTATTACTCAAGTTAGCCTGAGTCGAATTCGAGCCGAGAAAAACTAAAATTCATTTTTTAACATTTGTTAAATTTTTCTTCAACCACAATGAGGAAATTTGTCAAAAAAAAAAAAAGATGAATTGGATATTATTAGTATTAGCAGGATTATTTGAAGTAGGATTTGCTTTGTGTTTAGGTAAAGCTAAGGAAACTTTAGATACAGAAATGTATTTATGGTACACAGGATTTATAGTAAATCTAAGTATTAGTATGGGACTTTTAATTAAAGCTACTCAAACTTTACCAATAGGAACAGCTTACGCAGTCTGGACTGGAATTGGTGCTGTAGGAACTGTGCTAGTTGGAATAGTATTATTTAAAGAGCCAGTTAATTTTTGGAGAATATTTTTTATATCGACCTTAATTTGTTCTGTAGTTGGATTAAAAGTAATTTCACATTAAAAGCACAGCACACTACACGGTATAGTGTTCATTGATTCTGGTTTTCAACGCAATAAACCATAAACAAACCGTTGTGCATAATACTAGAAGAAACAGATGACACTAGATGATTTAGGATATGACATAGAACTGGAAAAATACAGAAAAAGCCAGAATCTTGATGTTTTTGAAGTAGGTCGGATTATTTCAGAACATAAAGAAAGATATGTTGTGAAAACCGATAAAGGAGAATATGATGGTGAAATAATCGGGAATTTACGTTTTACAGCTCATAACAGGTCTGATTTTCCAGCTGTTGGAGATTGGGTCGCAATATCTGAATATGACAATAATAAAGTTCTTATTCACTCTGTCTTTCCAAGGAAAACCATAATTGAAAGACAAGCAGTCGGAAAAAAAGGAGAAAAACAGATTATCGCAACAAATATTGATTATGCGTTTATTGTTCAAGCAGTTGATAGAGACTTCAACATTAATAGAATTGAACGATATTTAACTATTTGCCATACTTCCAAAGTAAATCCAATTATTGTTCTCAATAAAATCGACTTGATTACGGACAATGAGTTATCAATATTGGTTAGCAAAATTCAAGAAAGAATTAAAAAAGTCCCGATACTTTCCATAAGTAATGAGTCTAAAAAAGGACTAATACAACTCAAAGAGAATATTAAAAAAGGGGAAACTTATTGTTTGTTAGGCTCATCAGGAGTGGGAAAATCTACCTTATTGAATAATTTATCAGGTAGAGAGTTGATGAAAACCAATACGGTTAGCTCCAGCACAAATAAAGGTCGGCACGCTACAAGTCATCGTGAACTAATCGTTCTAGAAAATGGTGGGATTCTAATTGACAATCCTGGAATGAGAGAAGTTGGGATAGCAGACTCAAAAGGAGGATTAGAAATTACATTTAATGAAATAGTTAAACTTTCTAAAGACTGTAAATTTAAAGATTGTACGCACACGATTGAAGTTGACTGTGCAGTTTTAAAAGCGGTTGAAAATAAAATAATAGATAAATTCTCCTATGAAAACTTCTTGAAAATGGAGAGAGAAAAAGAACACTTTGAATCAACAGTTGCCGAAAAACGTAAGAAGGATAAGGATTTTGGCAAAATGATAAAGAATTACAAAAAGAGTAATTATAAAAAATCCTAAGCACAATAGGTTTTACAAGTAATAGCAGTTTAAGTGATAAAACGAAAGTATAAAAATAAAATAAAGGTCAGTACAAAACCGAAAATTTCGTGATTAGAAACCCGCTACTATTCAAACACAAACCGCTGTGCACAATTTCCAACATCTGATTTTTATAAATAATAGCTAAAGTAATTGCTACAGACATTTCAACTGAACAATGGTATTATATTATTAAGACATTACGTTAAAAAGGTTGGGAAATAACCTCTGAATACAAACTGTTCGACAAAGGGATTGATCATGATTCCTATACTTTAAAACTTAATAATGAAAAAATAAAATTCGCGTGGGATAATTGGGTGGAAGGTGAAATAAAATGCAATCCTGAATTAATGTATAAATTAAAAGAAGAATTTAAATTTGATCTCCAACACAATACGCCAGTTCTATTTTCTAATAAACTTTTAAACCTTATTAAACGGATAATAAAAAAATAACTGAGCACAACACACTGTTAGTTCATTGATTCGGACGTTTCCTTCGGAAAGTCTTTGCGTCTGAACTATGGGTCTAGACTAATCGCTATCTTTACATTTAGCAACAAAACCATATATGAATCTTTGTTTGTAATGTATATGCGTCCACCCAAATATGTACTTCCAATAATTGTTCTTTCCCAGTTCTTTTGTACTTCATTATGGTTTGCAGGAAATGGAATTATAAAGGAATTAATTACCAATTTCAATCTTGAAGAAAATGCTTTAGCACACTTAACATCATCGGTTCAATTCGGATTTATTATTGGCACCTTAACATTTGCTGTATTAACAATATCCGACCGATTCTCGCCATCAAAAGTCTTTCTTGTTTGTGCTATTTTAGGAGCTGTGTTTAACCTAGGGATAATCTGGGAGGGCAATGGTTTTACTAGCATCCTTTTGATGCGCTTTTTTACAGGATTTTTTCTTGCTGGCATCTATCCTGTAGGAATGAAAATTGCTTCAGATTATTATGAGGAGGGACTTGGGAAATCACTTGGTTATTTGGTTGGTGCATTAGTAATTGGTACTGCATTTCCCCATTTGCTAAAAGGGATACCAAATGTTCTTTCATGGAAGTTTGTATTAATTTCAACATCTTCATTAGCATTAATGGGAGGCTTATTAATGGCTCTGTTAATCTCTGATGGTCCCTTTAGAAAACCAAATCCAAAAATTCATTTGTCAGCATTTTTTAGTGTATTTCGAAAACAAAATTTTCGTTCTGCTGCCTTTGGGTATTTTGGACATATGTGGGAATTATATGCGTTTTGGACATTCGTACCAATAATTTTAGAAACCTACACAAAACTACATCCATCAACAACGTTTAATATTCCATCACTGTCCTTTCTAATAATTGGAATAGGCGGAATAGCATGTGTAGTTGGCGGATATTTAGCACAAGCCTTTGGCACAAAAAAAATAGCATTCACAGCTTTATTATTGTCTTGTATTTGCTGCCTCGTGTCTCCTTGGATGTTTGCTTTTAATTCAGAATTTATTTTTATCTCTTTGCTTCTATTTTGGAGTATGGCGGTTATAGCAGATTCTCCGTTATTCTCCACGCTAGTAGCTCAAAATGCTTCTGCAGAGTTAAAAGGAACAGCGCTTACTATAGTTAATTGTATAGGGTTTTCTATTACAATTATTAGCATTCAATTGTTAAGTAAAATGCATACCTTGACAAATTCAAATAGTATTTATATTGTTTTGGCATTAGGCCCTATAATGGGATTAATTGCGTTATTGAAAACAAATAAACTAAAAACAGGAAAAACTAAGCTGAATTAAACGCAGCTTAGCCTATAGTTGGCAGTAATTAGACAAAATCGAATAAGCATTATTGAAAATTGAAAAAGAATGACAACAACGACATTCCTAACATTTGTAGGCGACCAATGCGGAAAGGCTGAGGAAGCAATAAAGTTTTACACTTCTATCTTTCCTAATTCGGAAATTAAAAACATAACAAACTACTCAGAAGGAGAGCCAGGAGGCACACCTGAACTTATTAAATATGGAGTATTTACATTAAATGGAACTGATTATATGGTTTCTGAAAGTAATTATAATCATGCTTGGACATTTACACATGCCGTTTCACTTTTGATCAGCGACAATTCTAATGATTTGATACGAACACTTTTCGATAAGCTTTCTTCAGATGGTGGTCAAGTGATGGTTCCTTTAGATAGCTACGAAGGTAACGGAGATTACGGGTTCGGCAAGAAATTCGGATGGTGTCAAGATAAATACGGTATCTCGTGGCAATTTCTACTTACTGAATAAAAAGATTACAAGTAAATAATCAAAAAAAACATCTACAGCAAACAAAGGCTATAATTCATTACTTGTCATGCAATAAACTAAAAACAGTAACTTTAACTTGGCTCGCCCCCCTACTCCGTTAAATCTCTGATTTTTCTCCGCTACGAAATCACAGATAAACAGTTGGCAACAATTAACAATAGTCAATCACTCATTTTTCATATGTCTCATTTCTGTTTACGATAAGACTAATCAAGAGGTACAAAACATTGATATATCACTCAATTAAAAAATGGCTCCTTTTTATGATAAAGATATAAGAGGCCACAGCCTCAATCCTTAGTAATTTCCGCAACAGATGATATTAGCCATCTGATTAAATAGTCTTTTGCCAATACCTTTAAACTTTATCGCTTATTACCCCCCCCAGAAACATCATAATATTCACTATATTAGATAGTTAAAACAAAAATCTCAGCAGATTTTAGTCACAACGGAATCATAACCTAGCCATTGACAAAAATTAAAAACAAACAAGATGAAAAACGTAATTGTTTTTGTATTCGTAATTAGTCTACTGCTAATATCATGCAACAGCAAATCCAAAAAAGGTGACGTAGAAGCCGTAGCTGAACCATACCAACTACAACAAACCATATTTTACAATGGGGACATCATTACCATGGAAGGTGACGAACCTCAATATGTAGAAGCCGTAGTACAAAGAGAAGGTAAGATCATCTTTGTGGGGAGTAAAGATGAAGCATTAAAACAATTTGAGGGAAAAGCAAAAAAACACGACCTAAATGGTGAAACCATGATGCCTGGTTTTATAGAACCCCATCTCCACCCTTCCATTGCTGCAACTGTCTTGCCCAATGATATTGTTGCTCCTTATGATTGGATCTTACCTACTGAAACCAAAAAGGGAGTTTCGGGGCATGAAAATTACATGGCGCGTATCACAGAGTCAATTAACAAAAATGCCACAAAAGAGGCTATTTATTTTATTTGGGGATATCATCAGCTCTGGCATGGAGAATTGAATAGGGAGATGTTAAACAAAATAGCAGGTAATAAACCAGTAGGGATCATACACCGTTCCTTCCATGAGATTTTTGTTAACGATGCCGCCATTAAAATGATGGGTATAAACGAAGTAGAGTTTAAAGACAATCCCCAAGTGAATTGGGAAAAAGGGCATTTCTATGAAGGGGGTTGGTTGGCTCTGGTACCCAAAATAGGAAACCTATTCTTTGAAAAAGAAAAGTATCAGAGCGGATTGGAACAAATGACTCAATTGTTACTAAAAAATGGTATCACAACTATTGCAGAACCAGGTTTTCCTAGTTCAAATTTTGATTTGGAGTACAACTACTTAAAAACTGAGATGGATAAGAATCCTCCATATGATATTTATTTAATTCCGAATGGCACACAATTGTATGGCATGCAAGGAAATAGTAACGAAAAAGCAAAACTATACGCCGAGACATTAGCTGATAGCTTCAATACCGAAAACATTAAGTTTTTACCAAAACAAATCAAACTATTTTCCGATGGCGCTATTTACTCACAATTGATGCAGATGAAGGATAACTATACCGATGGTCATCATGGAGAGTGGATGACCCCATTGAATTTATTTAAAGAGCAAATGGAACTCTATTGGGATGATGGCTATAAAATTCATGTTCATGCTAATGGAGATTTGGGAATTCAAATGGTAGTGGATAATGTAGAAGAATTACAAATGAAACATCCACTTGAAAACCATCAATTGACTCTACATCATATGGGGTATTTTACAGATGCCATGGCAGAGCAAATAGCCAACCTAGGAATAGAAGGTTCAGTGAACCCATATTATCTGTGGGCTTTAGCTGATAAATATTCTGAAATAGGACTGGGAAAGGAAAGAGGAGAAAATTTAGTTAGAATAAAATCTTTAGTCTCCCGAGATGTTCCCGTATCATTTCATTCTGATTTTGCAATGGCACCTGTGGAACCTCTCACTTTGGCATGGACTGCGATTAATCGTGAAACCTCACAGGGCAGCAAATTTTCCCAAGACCAACGTCTTAGTGTTTTTGAAGGAATGAAAGGCATTACCATAGATGCTGCACGTACCTTAAGTTTGGAAGACAAGATTGGTTCTATAGAAGAAGGCAAGCAAGCAGACTTTACAATCTTGGCAAAAAACCCCTTTAATGTAGACCCTATGGAAATTAAAGATATTCAAGTAAAAGGTGTGGTACATAAAGGCCAATTTCATATCAATAAAGCAGCTAATTTGAAGTAGTAAATTTAGAAAACTGTTGTCATTACAAAAATGATGTTTAGTTAAGGGATTGCACTCCTATGTTTGTACTTATTTTCCTACGGATAGCACTCTGACAAAAACCGCACTATCTTTATACTAACCGTTAGAAAAAATTAAAATTGCACTATAAATGGGTTTATCAAAAAATAAAGAAAATGCTATAGCATTTTATAGAATGGCTTATAAAGGAAACTCGAATAAAGCTGTGAAACTTTACGTAGGTGAACAATACGTACAACACAATCCTTATGTATCAGATGGAACTTCAGGCTTCATTGAATATTTCGAAAGAATGCAAACCGAGTACCCAGAAAAATCAATCAAATTTGTAAGATGTATTGCGGAAGATGATTTGGTTGCGTTACATACACATCAAATTTGGCCTAACAATGACCAATATGTAACGATGGATTTTTTTCGATTTGATGAAAATGGAAAAATATGTGAACACTGGGATTCTATACAACAGATACCTAAAAAGTCAATGAACCTAAATACAATGTATTAAAAAACTGTTGCCAATAACTTATATAGTTCTTTGATTCGGACGTTTCCTTTGGAAAGTCCTCCATGCACTAATTGTTGTTTCCATTTAGCTATCTTTAATCCTAAAACCAAACGTAACGGCACTATTAGATGAACCATTAGAGATAATTCCAAAATTATGATATCAAATTCAACATTCAATAGAGCCCTATCAATCAAAATCATATTAATTTTATGCCTATTTATTAGTTTCAGTCTCAAAAGTCAAAATATCGAAAAAGAAAATACTCCAGGGGCAAGATGGGGACATGTTTTTATCTATGACCAAAATCAACAACAGATCTTACTTTTTGGAGGAACCAGTCAACAAGGAGGCACAACATACTTAAATGATACATGGATCTGGAAGAATGAATTATGGGAGAAAATGGATGTTCAAGGTCCTTCACCGCGAGGATTTTGTGCCTATGCGTATAATGAAGAAAGAAAAACAATTATCCTGCATGGTGGCAGGGGAAATAAAGGTATTACTTATTCAGATTTATGGGAATGGAATGGAAAAAAGTGGATTCAACTTGAAAATGAATCCCAATTCAAAGCTGATCACCATCAACTAATTTACTTAAATAACAAAAAAACATTACTTGCCTTTGGAGGATGGAACGGTAATGACGTGATGGGAGATACTTGGACATGGGATGGAGAATGGAAAAAATTAAATATTAGTTCTCCACCTAAAAGAGCTTCATTTGCTATGGTGAAGGACAACAAAAAAGATAGGGTCGTTCTCTACGGTGGTTTATGGGTCAACGGACAGTATGCTGATATCTGGGAATGGTCAAATAATAAATGGAAAAGCTTGAGTGGTATGTATGATAATTCATCTATAGACCACCACTCAATGATTTATAACTCCAAATCAGAGTGTATAATCGGATTTGGAGGAAAAGACTATCGCTACCAATTCCAAAAGAAGACCTTTACAATCGAAAATGGTAAGATAATTGTCATAAGTGATGAAGGTCCCTCCGAGCGTCATAGTTTTGGGTTCACCTATAATGGTGATAAAAACTTAGTTTATCTATACGGAGGAAAGGAGTATGTTAATGGGGAACAAGTCGCATTAAGTGATTTTTGGAAATGGGATGGTGAAAAATGGAAAAGGATAGAATATAAAAATATCTCTAAAAATTAATAAAGAGCATTAAAACGTCAGTTTAATAATAGCATTAGTTTGTTAAAAATAACAACACTATTAACATCTTCTAAGAAAATGAAAAGTGGCTTTTTGTATTACCCATTTAACACCTGTAAAAATAGCTAATGACGACTTTTGGAACATTGGAAAAAATAATACTGAACTTTCCCGAAGTTACAGTCGAACCCCATTTTGAAAAAATATCGTTTCGGGTTAAAAAGAAAATTTTTGCAACCTATGATGAAAAAAATAATCGCGCTACGGTTAAACTATCTGAAAAAGAACAAGATATTTTTTCATCATTAAGTTCCCAAATTTATCCAGTAGACAACAAATGGGGAAAACAAGGCTGGACATTTATAGATTTGAGTGAAGTCAATCAAGATTTGCTGACCAAGACATTAATAGCTGCATATTGTAAAGTTGCACCAAAAAAGCTTTGGGAACAGATAAGAAAGAACTAAAAATAAAAGCGAACCTCAACAATATGTAACATGTATTGCTTCGGATTTCAATAATACGAAAAGGTATTGAATAAGATTAAATTCAAACTAAAACAACTCATATGATATTTAGACTCATCATTTTCCTAACTATTAATTTCGGGGCACTTGCAATTGGTGGACTATTCACAGGAAAAGGAGTGCCATCGGATTGGTACTTAAATCTAAATAAAGCTCCATGGACTCCTCCAGGATGGATGTTTGGTGTTGCTTGGACCACGATAATGATTTGCTTTAGTATTTATATGACCTATGTATGGCAAGAAGTTACAAATAGAAAAATCTTGATTACTCTTTTCATCATTCAATGAATACTAAATGTTAGCTGGAATCCAACATTCTTTTATTATCATAATGTTTTGTTAGGATTAATTATTATTACTGGACTCACATTAGTAATAGGTTTTATATTTTTACAATACTGGCCAGAAATGAAATATAAATCCGCACTAATACTTCCCTATTTTATTTGGTTATTAATTGCGACTTCTTTGAATGGCTACATATTATTCAAAAATTGAATCAAAACTATACCTAACATAACCTAAACTGTATTAAAACGGAGTTTAGCCCAACAGTTGGCAATAATTCTTAGATTATGAATAAATTTTCACTCTTCCTTTTTGCATTACTAGTTTCATCTTTTAGTTTATACAGTCAACAAAAACTTAGTAAGAATAAGAATAGCACATTCAATATTCTATTTATTGGTAACAGTCTCACATATACAAATAACCTACCAGACCTTGTAAAAAAAGCTGCCAAAAAGAAAGGTATAAAAGTTAAATCAAAAACGATTGCATTTCCTAACTATGCCATAGTAGATCATTGGAATGATGGACAAGTCATAGAATTAATAGGTAGTAAAAATTTTGATTTTGTAATTATTCAACAAGGACCTTCGTCTCAAAATGAGGGCAGGAAAATTTTAATTGAAAATGGTAAAGAATATAGGAGTTTATGTGAATTAACTGATACCAAACTATGCTTCTTTATGGTTTGGCCATCCTTGACCTACTATAATACTTTTGATAATGTCGTAAAAAATTATACCGATGCAGCATCAATCAATAACTCAATTTTGCTGCCAGTGGGTAAAGTATGGAAAGATTATTTCGATGAAACTAATGATTTTCAATATTACAGCTCAGATGGTTTCCATCCATCATTAAAAGGTAGTAAAATAGCCGCACAAGTAATTGTTGAGTACTTGTTTTACAAATAAAAACTATTGAGATACCAACAATCCTAGACTGTAACAGTATTAATTACTCGCTATAAATTCTTTTTATTTCAACACTAAATTATTCAATTCTTTTTGACTATATTCGAACAAGTATTGTTTTTAACCCAAAGCCAAAAACTGCATACGGTTTTGCATACGATTTTATAAAATTGTAGTCTGGGAACCCCAGTAAATACGTTGTCAAAACGTTTTTCTTGGAATTCATAACCCGGAGATAACGAGTTCAAATTTTAGCGACAAAGATAAAATCATATCCACAAAAAAGGGCTTAGTTTTCACTAACCCCTTTTATTTACCTTTATAACTACTACATATAATTTAAGACTCCCTTACAGATCAAGGTGTTTTAATTGCTCTACGCGGTTTCT
This sequence comes from Mangrovimonas aestuarii, assembly GCF_028767185.1. GTDB lineage: Bacteria > Bacteroidota > Bacteroidia > Flavobacteriales > Flavobacteriaceae > Mangrovimonas_B > Mangrovimonas_B aestuarii. The sequence goes on along the minus strand of NZ_JARACK010000002.1, from coordinate 300,591 downwards.
TTCCAAAAACTCATCAATGGTCTCAAAATGCTCTATAACACGCTGATCTTTAAACTCAAACACTTTTTGGGACAATCCTTCTAAAAACGCTCGGTCATGGGATACCAAAATCAGCGTCCCGTCAAATTTTCGTAACGCTTCCTTAAGAACATCTTTTGACTTCAAGTCCAAATGGTTGGTTGGCTCATCGAGAATAAGCACATTTACTGGCTCTAGTAGCAACTTAACCATTGCCAATCGTGTTTTTTCTCCACCTGATAGAAATTGTACTTTTTTATCAATAGCATCGCCCGAGAACATAAATGCTCCAAGTATGTTTTTAATTTCTTTTCTTATTTCTCCTTCAGCTACTAAATCTACTGTCTCAAAAACCGTTAATTCATTATCCAATAATGATGCTTGATTTTGTGCGAAATAACCAACCTTTGCATTATGTCCTAACTGACAATGACCTTCAAAATCAATCTCACCCATAATCGCTTTTATCATAGTTGATTTACCTTCACCGTTTCTACCGACAAAAGAAACTTTCTCACCACGCGCAATTGACATATTAGCATCTTTAAAAACCACATGATCACCATACGACTTACTCATTTCTTTAACTGTTACAGGATAATCGCCTGAACGTTCGGATGGAGGAAAACGCAGATGCAATGCCGAATTGTCTATTTCGTCAATTTCTACGATTTCCATTTTTTCCAACATCCGCTGACGTGAACTCACCTGGTTTGTTTTAGAGTATGTTCCCTTAAACTGCTCTATAAAACGCTTGGTTTCCTTAATCAGCTTTTGTTGCTCGTTATATTCCTTGATTTGCTGTGCACGGCGTTCTTCACGAAGTGTCAGGTAATGGGAGTAATTGGCTTTATAATCATAAATTCTTCCCATAGTTACTTCAATGGTTCTGTTGGTAATATTGTCGATAAAGGTTTTATCGTGAGAAATTACAATAACAGCTTTGGCTTTGTTTTTCAAAAAGTCCTCCAACCAGATAACCGATTCGATATCGATATGGTTTGTTGGCTCATCCAAAAGCACTAAATCAGGTTTCTTCAAAAGTATTTTTGCCAGCTCAATACGCATCCGCCATCCACCACTAAACTCTGATGTATTACGTGTAAAATCAGAACGCTTAAACCCCAAACCCAGCAATGCCTTTTCTACTTCGGCATCGTAATTTGTATCTTCTATAGAATAGAACTTTTCACCCAATTCACTGACACGCTCAATGATTTTCATATATTCTTCAGACTCGTAATCTGTTCGTGTTTCAAGTTGAGTGTTAAGCTCATCCATTTCCCTCTTCATTTCAAAGATATGACCAAAGGCCTTGGCTGTTTCTTCAAAAACGGTACAGTTATCTTGGGTAAGCAAGTGTTGTGGAAGATATGCAATTACTGTATCTGGAGCACAATGAATACCTCCTCTATTTGGTTCCTTCTCCCCTGCTATGATTTTCATCATCGTCGACTTTCCGGCACCATTTTTTCCCATAAGTGCAATCTTATCATTGGGATTGATAACAAAGTTTACATCCTTGAATAAAGTTCTTGCACTAAACTCTACTGTAAGCCCATTCACTGAAATCATAACAAAAATTTTAAGTCTGCAAAAGTAGAGTTTTGATGCGAGAGTGTTACTCGTTTAAGCGGTAAATAATTAGATTTCACACTTTGTTTACAAATTGGTTAAACCAGCAAGGACCCTAAGTAAATTAGATTTGGAAGTTAGAAGTTCGTATTGAGTGTCTAAAAATTTTATCTGACTCTCAATTAGCTTAACCTCCCTATAATTAATTAGAAACACAGAACCATCACCCAAAAAAAATCTTCTCTCTTCGCTGGCAACAAATTGCTCATAATCTTCTATTAATTCGTCTAAAATATCAATTTGATTTTGGTAAGCATCAAGTTCACCTAAAATGGCATCCACTTTATTTCTTAAAGTAACTTGGGTTGTGGATAAATCGAATTCAAGATCTTGTATTTTTAGTTTAGCTAACTTTAAATCTCCTCTTTCTTTACGAAGAAACAAAGGAAACTCAATTCGCAAAAGGCCTTTATAGTTTTCTGTATTAAAGCTGTTAATGTATTTATAGTCTGAACTGATAAAATTATATTCCAAATCTATTCTGGGTAGCAAATTGTTAGCTTTAAGCCGCTTTTCTAATTTTAATCGCTGGCTTTTATATTGCAATGCCAATATTTTTGGGTGTGACTTTAAATCTAGGGAATCTAAGTTCAAAATTGAAGTACCAAGCACTCGATCAATTGAATTATTGACAGTTAATTCAGGTATAACGTCTTCTTTCAGTTCCAAAGGTATATTATCCTCAATCCATAAATAATTGGATAGTTCTAATTGAGATTTTAATAAGGCGATATTAGCTTTTTCAAAATCTAGTTTTCTGCTTTTAAGATTGATAGATGCTTCAAGAGTATCAATTGCTGGCTTATCACCAGCAACAAAGCTCTTTTTTACATTATTCAAACGGAATGCAGCATTGTCAACATAAGCTTGTTGAACGTTTTGTTTTTGGTAATTCCTAAACCAATTAAAATACGCTTCTAATGCATCATAAAGAATATCGTTAACAAGAAGTTCTTGTTTTGCTTTAGCTTCGCGAGTAAAATACTTAGCCTGCTTTAGGGTTGCCATACGATCGTTCATCAACAATCCTTTGGCTAAGGATAGAGATATACCTGCACTATAAAGTCCATCATCTGGAGTTTTTGCCTCTGGGTTTAGATAATATCCTTGATTGTCTTCTAAGTTAGCTTTTAGGGTTACCCCATACCAAGTAGGCACTTTAAAAGTTGCTTTAAACTTATCATAGTAGTTTGTATCGTCAAAATCTTTAACATCATGGTTCACTTCCAACTTGGGATCAAAAGCGCCACGAGCTCGCAATAAATCAGCCTCTGCAGTATTAACCAAAAGTCTGGCCTGTTTTACAATTGGATGATAGTTTTTTACAAAGCCTATATACTCCTCTAGCGTTAAGACATTTCCAATATCTTGAGAGAACCCATAATTAAAGTAAAGCACAAAACATATTAATAGCTTCTTTTTCATTATTCTTTGTCTTTACTGTTTTTATTGGATTCTTCTATCTTTGGTTTATAGTAATTTGGAGGGAAACTATTTATTTGGCGCCAAAGTTCAAACCAAATTGGAACATCATTTAGAAGAGCCATTGTCTTTGCTCCAGATCCTACACGAATTTCCTTAGGCCAAGGTTCTGAACTCGGATCTGGTGCAACTAAAACTCTATAGTACCCATTATCACTCGTGTAGTTTTCAATAGCTACAATTTCAGCTCCATAGGTTCCGTAAGAAGCATTAGGCCAGCCACTGAAAACTATTGCAGGCCAACCGTCAAACTGAACCCTCACCTTTTCTCCATTATGTATTAGAGGTAAATCGATTGGCTTAACAAATATTTCAACTGCTAATTGGTAATTTGAAGGCATAATCCCAACGAGTTTTTGACCTTCTTTGATTGTTTCTCCTATACCAGCTACTATTGCTTTGTTGATAAACCCATCTTGAGGAGCCGTAATATACTGTAAACTACTCCGCCTCTGGTAATTAGCTAAATTAGTCTGTAATTTCAATACTTGTGCCTCAGTATCAAAGGCACTTGATTGTGCGGAAAAAAGATCACTCTCTGCCTTTGCCAATTTATCAGAATAGGTTGCCTTAATTGTTGAAATGTTCAATTCTGCATTTATCAAGTCATTTTTAGAGGATAGTAATTTATTTTGTTGGGCTACCAGTTTAGCCTTGGCTTCTTGAAGTTTGGCTTGCTTGTCTTCTAACTCCCTTACCGATTTGAGACCTTCGTTCTGTAGTGTTTGAGTCCGCTTAAATTGCGAATCGGCAATTTGGGCATTGGTTTTCATAGCCACCAAATCCATACTGTCGCTCTTAACTTTAAAATGAGCCTGTTCAAGCTTGTTCCTAGCCTGTTCCAGTTTATACTTCTGTTCTTCCTTTAAAGCCTTTATTTGATTTCTTAAAGCCGCTACTTTATTTTTATAAGCTCCAACAGAAAATGATTTTGCATCAACCTGATCACTTGTCCTTTCGGCTAATCTTTCATCAAAATACTCACTTTTTATCTCAGAAACTCTTAAAATAGTATCACCTTTTTTCACAAATTCCCCTTCTCGAACATACCATTGTTCTATTCGTCCAGGAATTGGAGACTGAATGGTTTGAGGCCTTTGGTCTGGATAAAGTGTTGTAACATATCCATCACTACGTACATTTTGAGTCCATGGTAAAAACAATGCAACAAGCAACACAATGAAAATCGCCAATAAAAAGCGTTTAAACCATGGATAATATGTTTTAGACATTACATATTCTCCAGATTTAAATGACTTTACATCCAGATATTTTGAAATACTATTATTTGAGATATTCAACATCGTTTATTGAGTGATTTTATCTATTTTACCGTTAACTAATGAAATATGTTTATTACATTTTTGCTTCCATATAGGATTGTTGCTTACCACAACTAAACTCCAAGGTTGTTCGGGACTAGCTAGGAAGCTTATTATTTTCTGGGTTTCTTCATTATTAAATTGGTCTAATGGATCTTCGAGAATTAATAGTTTAGGTTGTTTTATAATGGATCTTGCTAGAACCAGCTTTTTGGCTATTGTAAATGGTATTTGCTTTCCTTCAGGTTTTAAAAATGTATTTAATCCCTTAGTTTGCTCTCTTAAAAAACCCGTTAAATTAATTTGATCGAACACCTTATAGATCTGTCCATCTGTAACTTCTGAATTTCCAAAAGTGACATTTTCTCTAATGGTCCCTTCAAAAGGACTTTCTTCTGAAAGTGACAGCCCTAAATTCGACCTATAGTCGTTAATGAGAAAACTTTTTAGATCTAGATTATTTACATTTATCCGTCCTAATGTTGGTTCTAAAATCCCCGCAAGTATCTGCAATAAGCTAGACTTCCCTGCCCCGCTTTCACCTGTTATTAAAACTCTATCTTTGGGTAAAATGCTAAAACTGATGTTACTTAGGATAGGGGGACTTTGACTATCCACTGAATACCCTACATTATTTAACTCTAATTTAAGCGGTAAATCCTTTGGTAAAGTCTCACCTTCTTGGGATTCCAGAGAATTATCAACTACCAATCCTAACTTTTCTATGGCTGTCAATACATCGTAAAACCATTGCAGACCACTAATTAGCTTTTCAACAGAAGCAATAACAAGAAGTATAATAATCTCTGAAGCGACAAATTGACCAATATTCATTTGCTGATTAAAAACCAAAACTCCACCAACAACTAAAAGCCCAGCAGTAACAAGCACCTTGAACCCTATCATTAGTCCAAATTGGGTAGTTAATACTTTAAAATGACTCTCCCTTGATTTAAGGTACTCTCCTACCAACTCATCATTTTTTTCAAGGGCTAATGTTGTTTTTCCGGAAGCTTTAAAACTTATTACGGAACGAGCTATTTCCTGAAGCCAATGTGCAACTTTATACTTGTATTTAGATTCTTTTAAACTGGTATTTAGTCCCTCTTGAGCAGTAAACCTAAATAAGGTAAAGACAAGTAACAATAGAAGAATACCAAAAACTATAAAGAATGGATGATAAAACGACAGTAAAACTAAAGCAAATACAATTTGAAGAAAAGCTGAAGGAACGTCAATCAATATCTTTGATAAGCTTTTTTGAATTGTTAATGTATCGAAGAATCGATTTGCTAATTCGGGAAGGTAGTAATCCTTCAATTCATCCATTTTAATTTTAGGAAAACGATAAGTCAATTCAAACGATGCCCTTGTAAATATACGTTGTTGCATAGCTTCAATAATACGCATTTGCATAAACTTTAAAACGCCTGAAAAGGCAACACCAATAGATACTAAAATCACCAAAACGATCCAAGAAGTAGAAATTTGTGCATTCTGTAGTAAATTGATAATATATTGGATTCCCAAAGGTAACGACAAGGCAACAACCCCTTCAAAAACAGCATAATAAGCTATATGAAAAACATCTTTTCTTTCAAGTTTTAGTAACCCTAAAAAACGCTTCCAAGGTGTTAGTGGTTTATTTTTCATTGCCAATAACTTTTAAAATTAAATCAATAAAAAAATCATTCACAGTAGCCGAATTATTACAGCTGGTAATGGATTTTAAATGAAGTCTTGAGTAGTGCTGATGTATTGACCCCTCCACTATTGTACTAGCTAAACTTTCGGGGAATTTATATTCAGGCTTACCTTCCGATATTATTTCACTCAACCTCAATACTACGCGCTTAAAGGGAAGAAAAAAACCTTTTACGTTTTCTGAGTCAACCTCCTTTGTTAAGTATGATTTTGGGTTCTCATGGATAACAATTTGGTTGAGCAATACTTCGTTTATATGCTCAAACTTTCCATCATTTGTTATTGTGCCCGTTATGATATTTATTGCCTTCAACAATTTTGCATTTGTTTCTTTTATGCTAAAAGTCTCTATAACTAACTTGTATTCTATCCACCCCCAATACCATGAAACAAGATAAATCAATAGCATATGCTTATTTTCGAAATAACGATATATGGAGCTCTCATTAGAAGAAATTGCTAATCCCAATTTTTTAAAATTGAATTCCTCGAAACCAATTTCAGCAATCATTTCTATACTTTTCTCTAAAATTTTCTTTCCCAGAGTTGAAGATTCTGGGTCCTTTAAGTAAACGCCTTCAGGGATTTGAATTTTAATATTTGAAAGTAGCTTATCCATCAATGAAATATTTACCTGCAAAAATAATAGTAAAACTATCAACAGTTATAAAATAAACGTTAAAATAATATAATAGATATCCTAGAAATTTTGCTTTAGGCAATGGTGAAGCATGAAAAGGTCAGTCGTTCTTGATTTGCACAAATCAAATTCTAGAGTAACAAAAACAACTCACATAACTTCATTATTAAAAACCAAAAATCATTAAAAAAACAATAATTTACAATTACTATTATTTAACGACTAACCTAGCTGAAACAAACTCATATTAAAAGAATTTTATGTATTTTCAATAACGTATATTACTCACATACTTAGGAGTAAACAAAAGCAGCAGTAAAAAACACCTTAATCAATAAAACCAATTATCATGAAATCAAATCATTTAAAATTAGCCCTAACAATAATTTCAGTCACAATCTTAAGTTTTAGTTCATGTAGTAGTGATGATGATAATAACTCATCAGACTCTGATTTGGTTAACCAAATAGAGGACAATGTTGAAAGTGGTACATGGCGAATTACAAAATTTATAGACTCTGGAGATGATGAAACAAATCATTTTAATGGCTATAATTTTACCTTTCATAATTCCGGTGTATTGAGTGCATCTAATGGAACAACTAATTATGAAGGTATATGGAGCGTAACCAATAGTAGTAGCAATGATGACAATCCACTAGATGTAAATTTTAATATATTTTTTGATCTGACTAATGACTTTGAAGAACTTAATGATGATTGGCATTTCATATCGGAGTCTCCAACAAAAATCGAATTAATCGATATCAGTGGTGGTAATGGTGGCACAGATTACCTTACTTTTGAAAAAAACTAATTAATATATATTGAGTAGTGAACAAACAGCCATAAAAACAGCTTATTTTAGTATTGTTGGAAATACCGGCTTAGCCATTATTAAGGGGCTTGCCGGTATTTTTGGCAATTCTTATGCCTTGATTGCCGATGCCATTGAGTCGACAACAGATATATTCTCATCCTTTTTAGTGCTTTTAGGACTAAAATATGCCAAGCGCCCCGCTGATGATAATCATCCCTACGGTCATGGTAAAATTGAACCACTAATTACATTTATTGTTGTTGCCTTTTTGGTTACCTCGGCTACCGTGATTGCATACGAAAGTATACAACATATTCAAACACCGCACAAAGTGCCAAAACCATGGACTTTAATTGTACTCGGAGGCATCATTATTTGGAAAGAAATTTCCTTTCAAATCGTTATTAAAAAAAGTAAGGAAACCAATAGTTCTTCATTAAAAGCAGACGCGTGGCATCATCGCAGCGATGCCATAACTTCTGTAATGGCTTTTGTAGGCATTTCAATTGCGATAATATTTGGTGATGGTTATGAAACTGCAGATGATTGGGCTGCACTATTTGCCTCTGCTTTTATTGTTTATAACAGCTACTTAATTTTCAGACCGGCATTGGGAGAAATCATGGATGAACATTTTTATGATGATTTAATTGAAGTGATTAGAAAAAAGGCCATTGAAGTTGACGGTATTATGGGTACAGAAAAGTGTTTTGTTAGAAAATCAGGCATTAAATACCATGTGGATTTACATGCAGTTGTTAGTGGTGACATTTCGGTTCGCGAAGGGCATAATATTGCTCACAATCTGGAAGACTACTTATTAGAGCATATCCCTAATTTAGGGCATATTATCATCCATATTGAGCCTGAAGAAGAGCTCTTTTCTATAAAAAGCAAAAAATAAAACCTTGCTTCTTTTAAAAGAAAATTTAATTGGTGCTACCAACTCCAAGATAAAGCAACTGCTCCATTTTCTACCAAAAGCGGATTGTTTGTCACAAGACCCGGTTCATAGGTCTGATAATCTCCAAAAAATTGTTCTTTCTGATCTTCACGGTAATCAATCCAAGCCTTTATGCCTACATGGAATTTAGTCGAAGAGTACTTTCTACTTAACCTCCAGTCAAACCCTACAATTCCACCTACCATAGGATACGGGCTAGTTTCACGCCACATTGGACCCAAGCGCATTCCTGCATAATATACCACTTGGTCATATCCGAGCATATTAAAATTGACTCCTCCTGCCCCTACAAGATCAGTATAAGATGGATCTAAGGACGAATAGTGAGAGAAAGAAGCAGATACCCATCCCCATAGCATTACTTTTTTAATCTCAACACCAAATTGGGCTCCAGAATCCTCCCATGCTGTGGGTTCTGTCCAAATGGACATTTGAGTATATTCTTCATTTACAAAATCAATGAATACGGTTCGTTGTGCCAAGCTAGTGGATGTTACCACCAGCAATAGCATAAGCATTTTTTTCATAAATTTGGCTATTAATCAATTTTAGGGTTCCTTTTCAAGGAATCCTCACCCACTGTTGGCGCAGTGGGTTTTTTATAAAAAACAGGTTTCTTTTGCTATTGTAAAATTTAGTTTTTACCCAATAGTTTAAGTCTTCAATCAATGAAAGATCTTAATTGGTTTTTAACATTAAAAAAACATGTAATTCTTATGCAATAGTATAAAATGCCTGTAGGGAATACAGCCATGAAATTAATTTTTTGTTAAAATCACTTTTTTTATAGGTAAAGCGCAAAACCCACAGCAATTCAACCCGATATTTTGCAGATTATCGGCAAGCCAAAAAGAAGAAACAGCCTACATGACTAACAGTTAGGACTAAATTAGATAAAAAATTTCCACCTACCTTAACCTCTACTTTTCGATTTTAAGTTTGTATTTATCTAATAGACGAATAACATCCGGCATTGAAAATTTGGCTCCTCTTAACCTATTAATATTAGGATCTAAGTTGTAATTTTTAGCGCCTCTTAAATCAGCTTGCTCTAGATTGGTGTTTTCAAATAAAGCATTTTGAAGATTACAGTTTCTTAAAGACACCCTCTTTAAATCTGCTTCAACAAAATCAACTGCTTCTAGTTGCGAATCCCAAAAGGTTGTATTACCTAATTGCATTCCATAAAAAGAACTATGGCTTAACAAGCAAGATTCAAAATTAGCAGAAAACCCAATATCGTTACACTTTTCGAACCGCATGCCTAACATTTTACAGTTTTTAAAATCGACTTCCTGTATTATTGCATGCGATAAATCGGCATTGCTGAAATTACAATCGATGAACTCGGTTTCAAGAAATTCCACTTTAGAAAGATTTACTCCTGAAAAATTACAATTCATAAACGTACAATACTCGTACTCACCTATTGGTAAAGGGGTTTTAGTACAGTCTAGGTTTCTAAAGGTTTGATCTTCGAAGTATCGCGGTTTCATTTCCAGAGTTATATCTATAGGTTTTATTTACTCTTAATTCACCACCAAAACTAAAAAGAATAAAACTAAAATACCAACATGAAATCTTTAACCCTTTTAAAATAATATTTAGTTAATTTAATTCTCACTATACAAATTCAAATGAATTTCAAAAAGCCAATTTGGTGTTTTTGATACATATAACTTCAAATATTATTGATATCATATGATTAAACACCTTTTAAATAACTTTTTAAATCATATAAGAAAGATTCTAGAATGACAATTATCATGGTTTACCTTCCATACAATACACAAATTTGTAGCGTTGGTTTAAATTAAACTATGAGCAATATTCCCTGCTATCACTGTGGCACTGTTTGTACTTCGACAATTCACTTCGTTGAAGACAAATCTTTTTGCTGTAATGGCTGTAAAACAGTTTATGAAATTCTATCTGAAAGTGAATTAACCTGTTATTACGATTTACAAGATTCCCCAGGAGCTACTCCAAAACACGTTGAGGGTAAATACGATTTTTTGAACTTAAAGGAATTTCAAGACAAACTACTTGAGTTTAGTGATAATTCAACTCAAATTGTAAATCTTTCTATTCCACATATTCACTGTAGTTCTTGCATTTGGATATTAGAAAACCTTAACAGATTAAACAATGCCATTATTTCATCTCAGGTTGATTTTAATAAAAAATCTGTAAGGGTAACTTTTAAACCTGAAAAACTCTCTTTAAAAGAAGTTGTTTTACTGCTAAACAAAATTGGTTACGAACCGTATATTAGTTTGGAAAGTTACAATCAAATAAAAAAAAGAACAGATCGAAGCTTAATTTATAAATTGGGAATAGCAGGGTTTGCTTTTGGTAATGTTATGTTCCTTTCTTTTCCTGAATATTTTGAAGTTAATGAGTTTTGGCTCGAACAATACAAGCATCTTTTTAGATGGCTTATGTTTGCTTTTTCAATTCCCGTTGTAGTTTACGCTGCAAACGACTATTTTATTTCTGCATATAAGGGACTAAGCTCTAAACTACTTAACATCGATGTTCCTATTGCCTTGGGAATTCTGGTTCTATTCATTAGGAGTACAGTTGAAATAATATTCGATCTTGGATCAGGATTTTTTGATAGCTTAACAGGCTTGGTGTTCTTTTTATTACTAGGAAAGTTTTTCCAACGAAAAACCTATGCATTCCTATCGTTTGAACGCGACTACAAATCTTATTTCCCTATTGCTGTAACTAAAGTGAATAATGACGGTAATGAAACTCCCGCTGCTGTACAGGAAATAAAAAAGGGAGATAGAATTATTATTCGAAATGAAGAACTAATCCCTGTAGACGGAATATTGATTAATGGTAATGCCGAGATTGACTATAGTTTTGTTACTGGCGAGTCGGACCCTGTTAATAAGTATTCCGGTGATAAAATTTTTGCTGGTGGAAAACAAATGGGATCGCTTATTGAAATGGAAGTTACTAAATCTGTTGAGCAAAGTTATTTAACTCAGTTATGGAGCAATGATATTTTTAACAATGATAAAACTGACCAATTCTCCAATATAACCAATTCCATTAGTAAGCACTTTACAATTGTAGTATTAAGTATTGCCATATTATCTACCTTATATTGGATATTGGTAGACACTTCCAAAGCTATACAAGTATTCACAGCTGTATTGATTATTGCATGCCCCTGCGCTATAGCATTGGCAGCGCCCTTTACTTTAGGAAATATTCTTAGAATTTTTGGTAAAGCAAAATTTTATCTCAAAAACATTTCTGTTATAGAACAATTAGCCTCTGTAAATTCGATTATATTCGATAAAACAGGAACCATCACAACTACTCATAAAACCAAAGTCTCTTATTTTGGTGAAACCTTGACCACCGAAGAGCGATCCCTATTAAAAGCCAGTCTTAAAAACTCAAACCATCCTTTAAGTCGATCACTTTACAATGTTTTAAATTCTAATAATATTGTAACTGTAGACGATTTTAAAGAATTTCCAGGTAAAGGTATTGAGGCTGTAAGCGGTAACAATAAGATGAAAATTGGTTCAGCAAGCTTTGTTAACACCCAAATAACCAAACCTAATGGAAACACTTCTGTCCATATTAGTACAAACAACGACTACAAGGGGAAGTTTAGCTTTTACAGCAACTATAGAAAAGGTATAACCAACCTGTTTAATAAATTATCAAAACAATATAAATTGACAATACTCTCTGGTGATAATGATGGTGAACGTCAAAACTTAGAAAAAATGCTACCGCCTATAACCAAATTACTTTTTAACCAAAAACCAGAAGACAAATTAGAATACATTAAGCACCATCAAAATCAAGGTGACATCATAACAATGGTCGGTGATGGACTAAACGATGCCGGGGCTTTGGCTCAAAGTAATGTTGGTATTGCCATCTCAGAAAACATTAACGTCTTTTCTCCTGCTTGCGATGCCATTTTAGACGCTTCTCAATTGAATCAACTGGCTGAATTCATTAAGATTTCAAAGAAGGGTGTTAAAATAATTAAATGGAGTTTTATGCTTTCGCTTGTTTACAACCTAATCGGACTCTATTTTGCTGTTACAGGACAATTATCACCTGTAATTGCTGCTATACTTATGCCTTTAAGTTCTATAAGTGTAGTTGCTTTTACCACATTGGCAACTAGTATGATTGCCAAGAAAATTCATTAACACTTAATTAACAAAACTGACAATTGTCATTTTACACACTTTCGTGAACATGTAAATTTGGACAACCAATACAATAGGTATGAGCGCTATCTATGTTTTATTAAGTATTAGTATCGTGGTTGCTGTAATCTTTTTTGTAGCCTTTATCATATCGGTAAAAAAAGGCCAATACGATGACAGTTACACTCCTTCTATACGCATGCTTTTTGATGATGAACTCGTTGAAAACAAAAAAAACAAAACCTCTAATTAATATTTATCAATACAATCCCTATGGAAATACAACAGTTTCATTACGATAACCAAATCGTTAAGAAGTTCATTTATGCTACCATGATTTGGGGCTTAGTGGGTATGTTGGTAGGACTGCTCCTAGCCTTCATGTTCCTCTTTCCAAACCTTACCGAAGGAATTCCGTGGCTTAGCTTTGGTAGATTAAGACCTCTTCATACCAATGCTGTGATTTTTGCTTTTGTAGGAAATGCTACTTTTGCCGGTATTTACTACTCAACTCAACGTTTACTCAAAACAAGAATGTATAGCGATGCTTTGAGTAACATTAATTTTTGGGGGTGGCAACTTATTATTATTTCGGCAGCCATATCCCTTCCTTTGGGATTTACTACATCCAAGGAGTATGCAGAACTGGAATGGCCAATCGATATAGCAATTGCTATCATCTGGGTAGCCTTCGGTTGGAATTTAATAGGAACTATATTCAAAAGGAGACAACGCCATCTTTATGTAGCAATATGGTTTTACATTGCCACTTTTATAACCGTTGCTGTACTACATATTTTTAACAGTCTAGAACTACCTGTTAGTGGGTTAAAAAGTTACTCTGTTTATGCTGGTGTTCAAGATGCCCTGGTACAGTGGTGGTATGGTCACAATGCTGTGGCTTTCTTTTTAACAACCCCTTTCTTAGGGCTTATGTATTATTTTGTTCCCAAAGCAGCTAATAGACCTATCTACTCTTATAGATTATCTATAGTTCACTTCTGGTCGTTAATATTTATTTATATCTGGGCAGGCCCTCATCACTTACTCTATACCGCTCTTCCAGATTGGGCTCAAAGTCTTGGGGTTGCCTTCTCAATCATGCTAATCATGCCTTCTTGGGGGGGGATGATTAATGGCCTGTTAACTTTAAGAGGCGCTTGGGATAAGGTTAGAACAGATCCTGTTTTAAAATTTCTAGTGGTAGCTATAACGGGTTACGGAATGGCCACTTTTGAGGGCCCCATGCTATCATTAAAAAATGTAAATGCAATTGCCCATTTTACAGATTGGATTATTGCCCACGTTCACGTAGGAGCATTGGCCTGGAACGGCTTCTTAACCTTTGGAATGATTTATTGGTTAGTTCCTAGGTTATTTAAATCCAAACTACACTCTGTACCTCTTGCCAACGCTCACTTTTGGATTGGAACATTAGGTATTATTATGTATGCCCTACCTATGTATATGGCTGGATTTACCCAAGCCAGTATGTGGAAGCAATTCAACCCTGATGGAACATTACTTTATGGGAACTTTTTAGAAACCGTATTCGAAATTATCCCAATGTACTGGATGCGAGCCATTGGAGGTTCTCTTTACATAGTAGGTGTACTTTTAATGGCTTATAACATTTCTAAAACCATTAGATCTGGAAGCAAAGTTAGCGATGAGTTGGCAGAAGCTGCTGCTTTAAAACCAGTAAGCAAACGTAGATTGGCAGGCGAAGGGTTCCATACTTGGTTAGAGCGCAAACCTGTTCAATTAACCATTCTTGCAACTATAGCCATATTAATTGGTGGGATTATTCAAATTGTACCGACTATTATGGTCGAGTCGAATATTCCAACAATTAGTAGTGTGAAGCCGTATACTCCATTGGAACTTGAAGGTCGGGATATTTACATCAGGGAAGGTTGTGTAAGCTGTCATTCTCAAATGATACGACCTTTTAGAAGTGAGGTTGAACGCTATGGAGAATATTCAAAAGCAGGTGAATTTGTGTACGATAGGCCATTCTTATGGGGAAGTAAACGTACTGGACCTGATCTACACCGCATTGGGGGAAAATATTCAGACAATTGGCACTTAAACCATATGTACGATCCTCAAAGTACATCTAGTGGCTCTATAATGCCTTCTTACCAATGGCTGATGCATAATGAACTTGATAAATCGCAAACCGAAAGTAAGATGAAAACATTAGCAAAGCTAGGTGTACCTTATTCAGAGGAAGACATCGCCAATGCACAGCAGCAAATGACGGAACAAGGTACAACAATCGAGAAAAACCTATACACCGATCCCGATTTTGCTGAAACTTACGAAAACGACAAGAAGCAAGCCAATGCCTCTGGAGAAGCCTTTATTGAAATGCGAAACAGGGAAATCGTTGCCCTAATAGCATATTTACAACGCCTAGGAACAGACATTAAGGTGCAGGATATTGAACCATTAACCTCTCAAAATGAATAGACATGCTAAAATTTGTAAAAAATCATATGGATAGCATCTCAGGAATTGAGATATATCCCATCGTTTCCCTGCTAATATTTTTCATCTTTTTTGTGCTGTTGTTTTGGTGGGTATTAACCGCTAAAAAGGAGTATATAAACAAGGTGAGCAACCTTCCATTAGATAACACAAACACTACTGAATTATGAGAAACTTAATTCCATCATATATTAGAATTCCGGTTACATTTTTCCTCATATTTGGTTTAATTGAATATCTCGTTGACTCTGGAGATAAGCCGGCCTTTGTTGAATACCCAATTGTACTTCTCTTTTTAATTCTGATCCTTTTAGTTCTTATTGCAATAGAAGGTAGTGTGGCTGCTCTGGAAAATGTTTTGTATCAGAGTTTGGATGAAGAGGGTAAAGAACGTTTTAACGAAAATAAAACTAAAGTTCCAAAGTTAAAATGGGCGAGAAAACTTTATTACCGACTTACAGACTCTGTACCGGTTGAAGATGAAGGAGAGATTATTCTTGATCACAATTATGATGGTATTAGGGAATTAGACAACTCACTCCCACCATGGTGGCTTTACGGATTTTATATATCAATAATCTTCGCTGCCATTTATCTTTTAAGATACCATGTATTTGATGGTGCATTGCAAGAGGAAGAATTTAACCAAGAAATGGCCGATGCAAAGCTTGCCATAGAAGAATACAAAAAACATGCTAAAGATTTGATAGACTTCAATACTGTAGAATTACTAACCGACCCTAATGATTTAACAAATGGTCGAGGGATATTCAACACCAATTGTGTTGCCTGCCATATGCAAGATGGTGGTGGGGGAATTGGCCCTAACCTAACTGACAACTATTGGATTTTAGGTGGAGGCATTAAAAATGTGTTTAAAACCATTTCAGAAGGTGGTCGAAGTGGTAAGGGAATGGTAGCCTGGAAACAAAGTTTAAAACCATCGGAAATTGCCCAAGTAGCAAGTTATGTCATCTCGCTTGAGGGTACCATACCCGCTAACCCTAAAGAACCTCAGGGAGAACTTTGGGAAGATGAAACAGTTGGGGAAACTAAAAAACCTGCGGAAGAAGAATCAAACACAAAGCCGATAGATACTTTACAAACTGAAAATTAATTTCAACCAATGGCTGCCCAGCAAGATAATGAACGATTTAGAGATTCTATTGGTACCGTAACTGAAGAAGGTAAACGTGCCTGGATTTATCCTAAAAAGCCTGATGGAAAGCTTTACGAGTATCGTAAAATCGTTAGTTACTTTCTATTGGCATTTCTATTCTCTGCTCCGTTTATCAAAATAAACGGAAACCAGTTCCTATTATTCAATGTAATGGAACGTCGTTTCAACATTTTTGGGCAGCCATTTTGGCCTCAGGATTTCCACCTGTTTGTCATTTCCATGATTACAGGTGTTATTTTCGTAGCCTTGTTTACAGTGGCTTTTGGCCGTCTATTTTGTGGCTGGATATGCCCACAAACTATTTTTATGGAAATGGTTTTCCGAAGAATAGAATATTGGATTGAAGGTGATCGTGGAAAACAAATACGATTGAACAAACAACCTTGGAACAAGGAAAAGATTCAAAAAAAGGGTTTAAAATGGTTAATTTTTGCTGTTATTTCATTTTTAATTGCAAATGTTTTTTTAGCTTATCTAATTGGTAGTGATACGCTATTAGAGTACATTATTGACGGGCCACTACAGCATGTAAGCACATTAATATCCTTAATAATTTTTACCGCGGTATTTTATTTTGTCTTTGCTTGGTTTCGAGAACAGGTCTGCATCATTGCTTGTCCTTATGGCAGACTACAAGGTGTATTGTTAGATGAAAAGTCAATTGTGGTTGCATATGATCACAAACGTGGTGAAAGCACAAACGGGCGAAAAAAATGGCGTAAAAATCAAGATCGAGAGGAATTAGGCTATGGTGACTGTATAGATTGCTTTCAATGTGTTCATGTTTGCCCTACAGGCATCGATATTCGTAATGGAACGCAATTAGAGTGTGTAAATTGTACAGCCTGTATTGATGCTTGCGATCATATTATGGAAAGCGTAAACCTTCCGAAAGGATTGATTCGCTATGCCAGTGAAACGGAAATTCAGGATAAGAAGAAATTTGAGATAACTCCTAGAATGAAAGGTTATGGAGCTGTACTTATTATCCTTATAGGTGTCCTAACCGGTATGCTATTCTTAAGAAGCGAAGTTGAAGCACGAGTGCTTAGATTGCCTGGTCAACTATACGAACATAAGGAAGGGAACATAATAAGCAATGTATTTACTTACAAGTTTATAAATAAAACCACCCACGATATTGATAATGTCTCGTTAAAACTAAAAAACCTACCAGGGAACGTTGAATTGGTATCACGTCAAAATCTATTCACTATTCCTAAACAAGGTATTTCTGAAGGATCTTTATTTATTGAACTAGACCAAAAACACCTACAAGGAGATAAAACCAAACTTACTATTCAGCTGTACAGCGGAGATAAATTAATAGAAACAACAACTGTAAACTTTCTAGGACCTAGAAGTTATCGATAAAAATATTTTGTTATGAAAATGAATTGGGGAACCGGCATTGTTTTAGCGTTTGTAGCCTTTATTGGGTTTATCATGTATTTAGTTGTAGCCATGAGTACGAACAAAAAATACGATCACGATTTGGTTACCGAAGAATATTACAAAGAAGAACTAGCTTTCCAAAACCAAATCGATAAGGAACGTAACTCAAAACAACTTAAAGAGAATATCAGTTGGAAAAAAACCAAACAGGGTTTGACCATTACATTTCCAAAAGAACTAAACCCTGAATTCATTTCAGGCAAAGTGTTCCTTTACAGACCATCTAATAAAGTCCTGGATTTTGAAACTACCATTTCATTATCTAAATCAAGCCATCTACTGCTCATACCTGGCGAAAATTTATTGGATGGTCGTTGGAACATTACGGTAGATTGGCAATATAAAAATATAGAATACATTTACAAGGCTTCAATTACTTACTAATGTGGTTATCGGCATTTTTATTAGGCTTGTTGGGAAGTTTTCACTGTGTTGGTATGTGTGGCCCCATAGCCTTTTTACTACCGTTTAGCAAAACCAACAAAACAAAAAAAGGGTTTCAAATCATTACTTACCATTTAGGTCGGATATTTACCTATAGCTGTATTGGGTTAATTTTTGGCATGGCAGGAAAGGGATTAAGTTTATTTGGTTTTCAGCAAAAACTATCCATAATAATTGGTGCAATTATGATAATTATTGTGATTCTACCAGTAAATTATTCCAATAAACTTAAAGTATCACAAACTGTTTACCGATTAACAGCTAAAGTTAAATCTGAATTAGCCAAAGCTCTAAAAAAAGAACAACCGGACACCTTTTTAACTCTTGGATTCCTGAACGGATTTTTACCATGTGGTCTGGTTTACATGGCTGTTTTTGGAGCTATTGCAACTGGAAGCCCTTTTCGAGGTGGGCTTTATATGGCCTTATTTGGGTTAGGAACGATTCCACTAATGACATCGGCGGTTTACTTATGGGATTTGGTCAATAAAATAAATAGGAAACGGGTTCAAAAAATTATACCAGTTGTTGTTATCATTATTGGAATTCTTTTTATAGTAAGAGGACTGGGATTAGGTATTCCCTATCTCTCCCCTTCCTCCCCTATATTACAGCAAGTAAGTAATACTCTTAATTGTACACCATAAATAAAAAAGCCATCCTTCAAAAGGATGGCTTTAAAGTATAGGAACTTTTAAAATTAAATCTTAAATGTCATTACAGGTAAAACAGCATGGTTAGCAATATCCTCAGAAATACTACCTCCAAAGAAATGGGCTATACCAGTTCTACCGTGAGTTGGAACAACTATTAGATCTACACCATGCTTATTGGCAAAATTCAACACTCCTTTCTCTACAGTATAATCGTTTACCATATGAACATCTTTTAACCTGTCTGTATTCCCATCAGCTTTTTTAAGGAAGCTAGTAATACGTGAGTCTACTTCATTAGTACTTCTAAACTTATCGTTAGGTAGGTTTACATACAATAAACTAAGCTTGGCACCTATGCTATCTAACATTTTTGAAGCTTTCTGGTATGCACCTACACTTTCGTCGGTAAAATCACTTGCCAACACAACATGCTCCATCTTGAACCCGTTTGGTTTGCTTTTAAGTACTAAAACAGGTATATCTGAGTACCTTACCACTCTTTCTGTATTAGAACCTATAAAGAGTTCTGTAAGACCACTAGCACCATGAGATCCCATAACAATTAAATCTGCATTAGTTTCATCAGCCACTTCACTGACCTCGCTAAAAACCTTAAAATGTTTAACTATTGGAGTTACGGTTACCCCTGCCAGATATGGCTTATCTAAAAACTGATCAAAACGCTGTTCGGCTACTTTTAGAAAATATATAGCTTTTGCTTGTGAGGCTGACTCAGATTTAGTTAATACGGCTTCCGAAATTTCCAACATATGCAGCGCTAAAATCTCGGCATTATTTTGTTTTGCTAAGATTGCTGCAGCCTCTAGAGCATATTCTGAATGTTGAGAAAAATCTACCGGTACTATAATCTTTTTCATGATGATTATTTTAATGATTTATTGATTGTTTTCTTTGTTTGGTTGATAGGTGTAATTTACGAAATTTTGATCAGATTCTATTGAATATTCTGACATAATTAGACTTAAATCGTCATTGAAAACAGCCTTGTTTCCGGTTTATTTTTGTGCAATCGCAAATCGAAAGCCATGCACACATTTCGTACAAAAGGACGTCCTTTGTCGGTTACTGAAACCCCATTATCTCCCTTTACTATAAGTCCATCATTTTCCATTTCATTTAGCCGTTCCAAAACATCTTGTACCCCATCAAAATAATATGCTTCATCTTCCCAAGATGTTTTAAAACCACACATCAAATTTTGAATATGGTAACGGATAATTTGATCTTCATTATTGAGCATATGACCACGATAAGCAGGAATAATTCCTTCATCCAACAAATGGTAATAGGACTCGATTCCCTTTTCATTTTGTGCAAATCCTTGCCCTGAATCACTTATTGCAGACACCCCCAAACCAATAAGCATTTTGGTCTTTACCGGAACATATCCCATAAAGTTTCTATGGAGTTCACCTTGTTGTGATGATTTATATAGAACATCACTTTTCAATGCAAAATGATCCATTCCAATCTCTGTATATCCTACTTCCTGTAAAAGCTGTTTACCCAGCTCATATTGCATACGTTTTGTTTCGGCGGTAGGCAGGTCTTGGTCCTTAAACCCCCTTTGTCCATTTCCTTTCATCCATGGGACATGAGCATAACTATAGAAAGCCAAGGTGTCTGGTTTTATCTCTGACGTTTTATTAATGGTTTCCATGACATGCTCTAGGGTTTGAAAAGGCAGTCCGAAAATAATATCATGTCCAACAGATTCGAATCCTATTTGCCTTGCTACTTTGGTGACTTCATTAACCTTTTCAAAGGACTGCTTTCTATTTATGGCACATTGTACCGTAGGGTTGTAATCCTGAACGCCAAAACTCACTCGCTTGAAGCCCAAATTATATAAAACTTCTAAGTGTTCTTTTGTAGTATTATTGGGGTGACCTTCAAAACTACAAGAAATATTGCCAGCTCTTTCACCTCTATAGAAAAGACCATTTACCAAAAGTGCTAAGTTTTCTGGAGTGAAAAAGGTTGGTGTTCCTCCACCTAAGTGCAATGCTTTAATCTTAGGGCGAGTTCCCAACAAATCACAATACAAGCTCCATTCCTTAAGAACAGCTTTAATATAAGGCTTCTCTACATCATGACGCTTTGTTATACGTTTATGGCACCCACAAAATGTGCATAAACTTTCACAAAACGGTAAATGAACATAAAGGCTTATGCCTTCATTTTCACTTCTACTAAATTGGTTTTTCACAGAAACTTTCCATTCCCTCAAACTAAAACTACTTCTATCCCAATAAGGTACAGTTGGATAACTTGTATATCGTGGACCAGGGACATTGTATTTTGAAATAATTGCTACACTCATGATTTTATTTTTCGGTAAAAATAGAAGACCTACAAAGGATATAATATGACATTAGTCAGTAAGGTTAATTTGATGTTCAATAATAAAATAAGTACCTTCGGTAAAATTTTTAACTACAATACCACAATGAAAAAGAACATATTGTATTTGGCACTATTTGCAGCTATGATTACATCAGCTTGTAAACAGGAAAAGAAAACCGAACAGCAAACAGAACCAGCTACAACTGAGGTAGCTTCTGAAATGTTCGTAATTAAACCCGAAGCGACTACCGTAAGTTGGACAGGGTATAAAACAACAGCCAAAACACCTGTTAAAGGTGAATTTACAGTATTAAATTTTGAAGAAAAATCTGGAACTTCACCTATGGAAGCAATCAACAACCTAAACTTTTCCATTCCTGTTAGCAGTATTTTTTCGAAAGATGAATCTCGTGATAGCAAACTAAAGGAATTTTTCTTTGGAGCCATGGAAAACACCAACCTTTTAGAAGGGAAACTTAATTGGGACAACGATAAGTGTATTGCAACAATAACAATGAATGGCGTAACACAAAATCTCCCATTAGATTTTAAAATAGAAGATGAGCGTCGTCTTACGCTTAAAGGTGTAATGAACCTTGAGGACTGGAACGCCCTTGAAGCAGTAGAATCAATCAATAAGGCTTGTTTTGATCTTCATAAAGGAGAAGATGGAGTTAGCAAAACCTGGAGCGAAGTTGCCATTGAAGTTTCTGCTTACCTAAGAAAGGGATAAAATATCTTTTTAATATTTATTAAGTATAATAAACAGGCTACCTCAAAAGGTAGCCTGTTTATTTATTCTCCAATTTCAAACTTCTTCTAATTACTCCTCAGTACCTCTTAATTTAACATACCAATATGTAAATTCAATTAGTGCTTCATGGCATGACTATATTGCCACAACCAAAACTAACCATTTTTTTGGGTTTCAATTTTAAGTAACCTCATAAGTATTTCTTCATCTAAATGTAAAAAGTAGAATGTAACAATGTAAAATATTCAAAATTGGATATAATGATTACTACTAGCATTTTTATGGTTACTTAAGTTGGCATTTTAGAATCTAACCATATTGTAACTTTATACAGATAGCCTATAGGTAGCTTCATAATTACATTGAAATCAACTAACTTTGCGGTTTTGCAACTCTATGTCCAATTTTGAAGAAAATATTGAGGTAAAAGGTGCTCGTGTGCACAATTTAAAGAATATAGACGTGACTATTCCACGCGAAAAACTGGTTGTTATTACCGGACTTTCGGGTAGTGGTAAATCATCTCTTGCATTCGATACTATTTATGCCGAAGGACAACGTCGTTATATCGAGACCTTCTCTGCTTACGCTCGTCAGTTTTTAGGCGGACTGGAACGTCCTGATGTTGATAAAATTGACGGTTTATCGCCTGTTATCGCCATAGAACAAAAAACCACCAGTAAATCTCCAAGATCTACTGTAGGTACCATTACTGAAATTTACGATTTCCTGCGCCTTTTGTTTGCGCGTGCTGGCGAAGCATACAGCTATAACACTGGTGAGAAAATGGTAAGCTATAGTGACGATCAGATTAAACAGCTTATCATAGAAAACTTTAACGGAAAACGTATAAATATATTGGCACCTGTAATTCGTTCCAGAAAAGGACATTACCGTGAACTTTTCGAAAATATTGCCAAACAGGGCTTTGTAAAAGTACGTACCGATGGGGAAATACGCGATTTGGTTAAGGGTATGAAACTAGATCGTTATAAAACTCACGATATAGAAATTGTTATTGACCGCCTGAAAATTGACGAATTGGCCGATAACGACAATCGCCTTACTGAAACCATAAATACAGCTATGTACCATGGTGACGATGTGCTCATGGTTCTTGATCAAGATACTGGTGAAGCTCGTTATTTCAGTAGAAACCTCATGTGTCCTTCTACAGGAATCTCCTATCCTAACCCTGAACCAAACAATTTTTCGTTCAACTCACCAAAAGGAGCATGTCCGAAATGTAACGGACTAGGGAAGCTACATGTTGTGAATATCGATAAGATTATCCCAGACGACAGTCTTTCCATTAAAAGTGGAGCCTTAGCTCCCCAAGGTCCAGAAAAGAAAAGTTGGATATTTAAACAGTTAGAATTAATTGCACAACGTTTCGATTTTAAATTATCCGATCCATATAAAGATATTCCCGAAGAGGCTAAACAGATGATTCTTTTCGGAGGAAATGAGCGTTTTTCCATAGCTAGTAAAACCTTAGGAATAACCCGCGATTATAAGATCGATTTTGAGGGTGTCGCTAATTTTATTGAAAGTCAATACAACAATGCCGACTCATCATCCATTAAGCGCTGGGCCAAAGAGTATATGGACAAAGTGAACTGCGATGAATGTGAAGGTAGTCGCTTGAAAAAAGAATCGCTATACTTTAAGATTAACGAAAAGAATATTGCCGAACTAGCTCATTCCGATATTGTGGATTTGGCAGAATGGTTTGGTAACTTACCAAAAAACCTATCTAACAAGCAACTGAAAATTGCTGAAGAAATCGTTAAGGAAATTTCAACACGCATCCAATTCCTTTTGGATGTTGGCTTAGGATATTTATCTCTAAACCGTAGCTCGAAATCCCTTTCTGGTGGGGAAGCACAGCGTATTCGTTTGGCTACCCAAATCGGATCTCAATTGGTTGGAGTACTCTATATCTTAGACGAACCAAGTATCGGGTTGCATCAAAGAGATAATGAGAAACTCATCAACTCTCTGGTATCATTAAGAGACGTTGGGAATTCTGTAATTGTTGTTGAGCACGATAAGGACATGATAGAACGTGCCGACCATGTTATAGACATTGGCCCACATGCGGGACGTCATGGTGGCACCATTATTAGCGAAGGTACTCCCGATGAACTAAAAACCCACCATACTCTTACAGCAGACTATTTAAACGGAACCAAGGAAATAGAAATTCCTGAAACTCGTCGTGAAGGCAATGGAAATACAATTACCCTAAAAGGCTGTACCGGTAATAACTTAAAAAATGTAAGCGTAGAATTTCCTTTAGGAAAGATGATTGGTGTTACTGGTGTATCTGGAAGTGGTAAATCTACATTAATTAATGAAACCCTATACCCTATCCTAAATACCCATTTTTATAATGCTGTAAAAAAACCAATGCCCTATAAAAGCATCAAAGGATTGGAACATGTTGATAAAGTAATCGATATTAACCAGTCTCCTATTGGGCGTACACCCCGCTCTAATCCTGCTACCTATACAGGAGTATTTAGCGAAATAAGAAGTCTCTTTGCTAAAGTTCCCGAAGCTATGATACGTGGCTACAAACCAGGACGTTTTAGCTTCAACGTCACTGGAGGACGTTGTGAAACCTGTAAAGGTGGTGGTTTGCGGGTTATAGAAATGAACTTTCTCCCAGATGTATATGTAGAATGTGAAACCTGCCAAGGGAAACGATTCAACCGTGAAACTTTGGAAATCCGCTATAAAGGAAAATCAATAAGTGATGTTTTGGAGATGACCATCAATGAGGCTGTTAAGTTTTTTGAACACATTCCTAAAATTCATAATAAGTTAAAAACCATTAAGGATGTTGGGTTGGGATATATTACTTTGGGGCAACAAAGTACTACACTTTCAGGTGGTGAAGCACAGCGCATAAAACTGGCTACAGAACTAAGCAAACGCGATACAGGAAACACTTTCTATATATTGGACGAACCTACAACAGGACTTCACTTTGAAGATATACGAGTGTTAATGGTCGTGCTGAACAAATTGGTTGACAAAGGTAACACTGTACTCATAATAGAACATAACTTAGACGTCATTAAAGCAGTAGACCATATTATTGATATTGGATATGAAGGAGGTGCTGGTGGCGGAGAGGTAATTGTTACTGGAACTCCTGAAGAAGTAGTCAAACACAAGACGAGTTATACTGCCAAATTCTTAAAAAAAGAATTACATTAGTAATACGATATTAATGTAACGGACTTTTTTAAGATTATGATGAAAACGCAACATCACAAAGGTTGGAATGAAATAAAAACAAACGACTCATGGGCGATTTTTAAAATCATGGGAGAGTTTGTAAATGGCTTTGAGAAAATGAGTCAAATCGGTCCCTGTGTATCCGTTTTTGGGTCTGCAAGGACAAAACCGAATGATAAATATTATAAACTTACCGAGGAAGTAGCCAAAAAAATTGTTGAAAATGGTTATGGTATTATTACAGGCGGTGGACCTGGAATTATGGAAGCAGGTAATAAAGGCGCCCACCTTGGAGGGGGGACCTCTGTTGGGCTTAATATAGACCTCCCTTTTGAACAACATGACAATCCATATATAGATTCAGATAAAGTTCTGGATTTCGATTATTTCTTTGTAAGGAAAGTCATGTTCGTTAAATATTCCCAAGGATTCGTAGTTATGCCTGGTGGTTTTGGTACACTTGATGAACTCTTTGAGGCCATGACACTTATTCAAACTCATAAAATAGAACCATTTCCCATAATACTGGTTGGTAAAGATTACTGGAGTGGTTTATTGGATTGGATAAAAAATACATTATTAGATACCTTTAATAATATTAGTGCGGAAGATTTAAATTTAATTAATCTAGTAGATACACCTCAGGAAGTCATAGAAATATTAGATGATTTCTATAAGGAGTATAATTTAAGTCCAAATTTCTAGCAAACTTATTCTTACAAATATTTTCAAGGGATATTGCTAGTTTTATTGCTTTTATCCCTTTGATTTTTACTATCTTTTTACCATCTAAGAGACAGTAAAATCCCTTAAGACGTTGTGCCCTTTGAAAACTAAGCTGTTGAATTTATTAATGTTCTTGGGTTGCTCCGTGATACTTCACGGACAAAATGCTATTGACATTTATGCCACCTTTAATACAGCTGTTGGTCAGGTAGAAATCTCACAAAAAATCACCTATCAGAATACCTCTAATGATAGTCTTAGATACATTTATTTAAACGATTGGCCAAACTCCTATTCCAGTAAAAAAACACCTTTGGCCAAACGCTTTGCTGAAGAGTACAAAACCGAATTTCACTTTGCAAAACCAGACGACCGTGGGTATACAGAAATATCATCTATAACTAATTTAGGACAAGAAGTTAGCTACGAACGACTGGAAGGCCATCCAGACATAATAAAACTTAAACTCAACCAGATAATGGCTCCAGGGCAATCATATACCCTTAACTTACATTACATGGTTAAAATTCCTAAAGATAAATTTACCCGCTTTGGTAAAACCTCTAATGGCGATTTCAATTTAAAGTACTGGTATATCACCCCTGCCGTTTATGATGGGCAATGGCACTACTATAGCAATAAAGATCTTGATGACTTATACAACCCAAAAGCCGATATCAAACTTACTGTGGAGTACCCCAACGACTATTACCTCAGTACCGATCTTGATGAAATAAATCATTATAAAAACCAACATAATCAAATATCTGAACTGGAAGGAAAAGAAAGAGTAAACACGAAACTTTTCCTTAACCGGACACCAAGATTTGAAACCGTAAAAACAGATTACCTAACCATTGTTTCAGACCTTGAAGGAAAAGATTTAAGCAATATTGAAGATCTTATTATACTGGATAAGATTGCAGCTTTCATAACCAATAATTTAGGCCCTTATCCGCATGACAAATTTTTACTTTCCGAAGTAGAATACAAAAATGACCCCGTATATGGCTTAAACCTTTTACCTAACTTTATAAGACCTTTTCGAGATAATTTTCAGTATGAGCTCAAAGTACTAAAAACGGCACTTCACAATTATCTAGAGAACACCATTCTAATTAACCCTAGAAAAGACCAATGGGTAAATGATGGACTTCAGATCTATTTTATGATGAAATATATGGAAGCCTATTATCCAGATATGAAAATTGTTGGAACCTTGGCAAATATTTGGGGAGTAAGAGCCTTTCATGCTTCAGACCTTAATTTTAATGATAAATACAGTCTACTATATATGCACATGGCTAGAAATGGAATAGACCAACCCTTAACCATGGCTAAAGACTCCCTATTGAAATTCAATAAGAACATTGCCAATAAATATAAGGCTGGGGTTGGGTTAGCCTATCTAGACGACTTTATCAATCAGGATCATATAGAAGAAAGTATTAAGGCATTTGTCCATCGTTATAGTTTACAACCTGTTTCAGCTCATAACTTTGAAACTATCTTAAAAGCTAGCACAACAAAAAACATCGATTGGTTTTTTGATGAATATTTAGCCACTTCTAAGAAAATAGACTTTAAAATTAAAAAAGTTCAGGAAGATAGTACAGGTATTCACGTTACCATAAAAAATAAAAGGGACAATAATATGCCTGTGTCCTTGTTTGCACTCTATAATGACGAAGTCGTTTCTAAAACGTGGATAGAAAACGTTAATAACGAACGCACCATAATACTTACCGATACTTTGGTTGATAAATTGGTTTTAAACTACAATAATTCTATACCTGAGTATAATCAAAGAGATAATTGGAAATCCCTTAAAGGTGTATTCTTTAACAATAAACCCCTTCAATTCCGCTTGTTTAAAGACGTAGAAGACCCTAATTATAACCAGGTGTTTTTTATGCCCTTGTTTCAATATAACTATTACGATGGGTTTTCTCCAGGACTAAACCTTTACAATAAAACAGCAATCAATAAACCTTTTGGATACTCCTTTAGGCCAACCTACGGATTTAAAAGCAAACAGCTTGTTGGTAGTGGTGTTTTGTCTTATGTACACTACGATCAAACCCGCAACCTATACCGTACAAGTTTTGGTGTTAGTGGACAGTATTCCAATTATGCGCCAAATCTTAACTATACTTCTTTCTCTCCTTTCCTTTTTTTGAGGTTTAAAGACTATACCAATTTAAGGGATAACGAAAGGCGTTATTTAAACTTCAGATTTATATCCATATATAGAGAAGATGACCCTACCGGGATTTACAATGTAGAAAACAAACCCAATTATAATGTATTCAATATCCGGTATGGAAAAAGCGATCCTAATTTAATTAACTTTTCATCGTACAATTACGATTTAGAGTTAAGTAGTGATTTCGGAAAACTGTCGTATACTTTTGAGTACCGAAAACTTACCCAAAGAAACAGACAGTACAACTTTAGGCTTTTTGCAGGGATGTTTCTTTACAACCAGACATATAAAACATCAGACTTTTTTAGTTATGCTCTTGATCGCCCGACGGATTACCTTTTCGACTTCGATTATTTAGGTCGATCTGAAGACACAGGTATTTTTAGCCAACAATTAATCATAGCAGAAGGAGGCTTTAAATCTAAACTTACCCCTGCATATGCTAACCAGTGGATCGCAACCGCAAACTTTAGCACAACTATTTGGAAATACATTCAAGCATATGGTGACGCTGGTTTTGTAAAAAACCATTTTGCCGATGCCAAATTTGTATACGATTCTGGAGTTAGGGTTAATCTGGTAGCCGATTATTTTGAATTGTATTTTCCAGTTTATTCCAACTTAGGATGGGAGGTTTCCCAAGCTCATTATAGCCAAAAAATACGCTTCGTTATCACTTTATCCCCACGCACCTTATTTGGTCTGTTTACTCGTCGTTGGTATTAAACTTATCAACAATTATATAATTTTCAAGGTTTCAGCTTTTTTGATATAAAAAACTCAGAAAACCCCTCCAATAACACCCTTAAATTACGAATGTCACAATCCTAATTCTTACTTGGAATTGTAAAACCCATAAAGTTTGACTAAATTTGTGACCTTAGTTAGAAAATTACATATGCAAACAACACCCAACTTGAAAAAGGAAATGTCTTTTGATGACTTTAAAACAGAGGTTTTAAACGACTATAAAATAGCGGTTACCAGTAGAGAATGCAGTTTACTGGGGCGCCGAGAGGTACTCACAGGTAAGGCCAAGTTTGGAATATTTGGTGACGGAAAGGAAGTTCCTCAATTAGCTTTGGCCAAAGCTTTTAAAAATGGAGATTTTCGATCGGGTTACTACCGCGACCAAACCTTTATGATGGCCATTGGAGCGTTTACGATCGAACAGTTTTTCTCAGGTTTATACGCTAATACCGATTTAGCCATCGAGCCAATGTCTGCCGGAAGACAAATGGGTGGTCACTTTGCAACTCATAGCTTAGACGAAAACGGAAACTGGAAAGACTTAACCAAACAGAAAAACTCAAGTTCTGACATCTCTCCTACTGCTGGGCAAATGCCTCGTTTATTGGGATTGGCGCAAGCTTCGAAAATATATAGAAACGTTGAAGGTATAGATACAACCAACTTTTCCCAAAAAGGGAATGAAGTGGCTTGGGGTACTATAGGAAATGCCAGTACCAGTGAAGGCCTGTTCTTCGAAACTATTAATGCTGCAGGCGTATTACAAGTGCCTATGGTAATGAGCGTTTGGGATGATGAATACGGAATTTCCGTTCATGCCAAGCACCAAACTACTAAAGAAAACATATCAGAAATATTAAAAGGGTTCCAACGTGATGAAACTGGAAACGGTTACGAAATACTACGTGTTAACGCTTGGGATTACGCTGCTTTGGTAGAGACTTACGAAAAAGCATCTAAAATTGCACGTGAAGAGCATATACCTGTATTAATTCACGTTTTAGAATGTACGCAACCACAAGGGCACTCTACCTCTGGTTCTCACGAACGTTATAAAGATAAAGACCGATTGGCTTGGGAAGCTGAATACGACTGTAACGTAAAAATGCGTGAGTGGATGATCTCCAACAACATTGCTACAGATGAGGAATTGAAAGCAATGGAAAAGGATATCAAAAAAGCAGTTCGCGACGGTAAAAAATCGGCTTGGTCGGCTTTTATAAATCCTATTTTAGCTGAAAGAAGTGAATTAGTTTCACTATTGGAAACAGTTGCTAATTCAAGTGCAAACAAAGCATTCATCACTAAGTTGAAAAACGACTTAGAAAGCATTGCTGAGCCGATACGCAGAGACATTTTGTCTACTGCTAGAAAAGTGATGCGCTATTTAGTGAACGAAAGATCTTCAGAAAAACAACAACTTGTTGACTGGATTAATAACTACTTTGAAGCCATTCAACCAAAATATAGCTCACATTTATTAAGTGAGTCTGCCAAGGCCACTCAAAATGTTAAAGCCACTGCTCCTACTTATGATGACAATGCTGAAGACGTGGATGGACGTATTATCATGCGTGACAACTTCGACGCTATTTTCTCTAAGCATCCGGAAGCTTTAATATTTGGTGAAGATTCAGGTAACATTGGAGACGTTAACCAAGGGCTTGAAGGACTTCAGGAAAAGTATGGTGAACTTCGTGTTGCCGATGCCGGTATCCGTGAAGCAACAATCTTAGGACAGGGTATTGGAATGGCCATGAGAGGCCTTAGGCCAATTGCAGAGATTCAATATTTAGACTACATTCTGTATGCCCTTCAGATAATGAGCGACGATTTGGCTACACTTCATTACAGAACAAAAGGACGTCAAAAAGCTCCTTTAATTGTTCGTACACGTGGTCACAGACTAGAAGGAATCTGGCACTCTGGATCCCCTATGGGAGGTGTAATCAACCTTGTTCGTGGTATGCATGTGTTAGTCCCTAGAAACATGACTAAAGCTGCAGGATTCTACAACACGCTTTTAGAAGGTGATGAACCAGCTCTTATTGTTGAGTGCTTGAACGGTTATCGTCTTAAGGAAAAACTACCTAATAATATGGGTGAATTCAAAACACCAATTGGGGTTGTTGAAACTATTAAGGAAGGAACTGATATTACTTTGGTATCTTATGGTTCTACACTTCGTATTGTAGAACAAGCCGCTAAGGAACTACAGGAAGTGGGTATTAATGCTGAAATAATCGATATTCAATCATTATTACCATTCGACATCAACCATGATATCGTTAAGAGTGTAGCAATAACCAATCGCTTGATGATTATTGACGAAGATGTTCCTGGAGGAGCTTCAGCATATATCCTTAACGAAATTGTAAATACACAACAAGCATACAAACACTTGGATAGCCAGCCAGTTACTATGGCTGCTAAAGCGCACAGACCAGCTTATGGTACTGATGGAGACTACTTCTCTAAACCATCTGCTGAAGATGTTTTTGAAGCAGTTTACGCCATAATGCACGAAACTAACCCAACTAGTTTTCCTGCATTGATGTAACATAACCAAAATCTAACTGAGATATAAAAACCTTTCAGGGCAACCTTGAAAGGTTTTTTTTATATTTATATACAAACAGTTAGAGACTATGCTATCAAAAAAACAGAAAGGAGAATTTCGCTCTACCATTTTCCGTCATCTCGACGGAATAGCGACAGCTACTACAGCTTTCACACTATACAATCACAGCGTTTTTGATTACTTATTGGAGCACAAAAAGGTATCTATTACCGACTTGTCCAAGCAGTTTAATGCCAATGAAGGGTATTTAAATATTGCCTTAAGAATTTTATGCTCTCAAGGATGGCTCGTTCAACATATAGACAATAAGAAAAATACAGTCATCTATGAAACCAATGAAAAGAGTCAAACTGCATTTGAATTGGTACCCAAATACGAAGCAGCTGTTAATCTTTTAAATCATGCTGTTAAGTATCCAGAAACGCGAAGCATTGGCCCAGATGCCTTTAATGCTTTAGAAAAAGTCTTTAAACAGTTTGAATTACAATTCGGGTTAAATGATATCGACTCCAATCCTATATCATTTCAAATATTAAAACATATTGAAGGTGTAATTGCCGCTCCAATAATTGTACTTTTGGGAGTTAACGGACTCTTTCATAAATACTTTATGGAAGCCTCTTTTAGAGCACAAGAATATCATAGAGACCCTGAAAGTTTCAAAAAAATACTGGATTTCCTGACCCATTTGGGATGGTTCATCAAAAAGCGGGAAACCTATCAATTCACAGATAAAGGTCTTTATTTTGCCAAACGTGCAACAGCTTACGGTGTAACAGTATCTTACTTACCTACTTTTGTAAAACTTGATGAGCTCATTTTTGGCGATGCCACTATTTTAAAAACAAGTTCTCCCTACGAAACTGAAAAACATGTACACCGTGAAATGAATGTTTGGGGAAGCGGTGGGGCTCATTCCACTTATTTTAAGGTAGTAGATAGTATCATCATAGAAATCTTTAACAAACCAATCGAAGACCAGCCTAAAGGTATTCTGGATATGGGTTGCGGCAACGGGGCTTTTCTACAACATATTTTTGAAGTTATTGAACACCAAACTCATCGTGGAAAACATTTAGAAGAACACCCTTTATTTTTAGTTGGAGCCGATTTTAATGAAGCTGCTCTTCGAGTAACTCGTGCCAACTTGATTAACGCCGATATTTGGGCCAAAGTTATATGGGGGGATATTGGTAATCCTGAGGCTTTAGCCAATGATCTTAAAGAAGATTACAACATAGAACTGAACGACCTTTTAAATGTTAGAACCTTTTTAGATCACAATAGAATTTGGGAACAACCTAAAAATCCAAGCGACAGAGTAAGTAATTCTACAGGGGCATATACTAGTAGAGGTGAAAGATTGAGTAATAACTTGGTAGAGGATTCCCTTTTAGAGCACTTACAAAAGTGGAAACCCTATGTGTCTCAATTCGGTTTATTAATTATTGAGCTGCATACCATTCCTCCAACCATTTGCGCTGACAATTTAGGTCGTACAGCTGTAACAGCCTACGATGCTACTCATGGATATTCTGATCAATACATTGTAGAAGTTGAAGTATTCAATACCATAGCAAAAGAAGCTGGATTATATCAAGTAGAAGAGTACTTCACTACTTTCCCAAATAATGAACTGGCCACCATAAGTATAAATCTTTTAAGAGGGAATAATGATTAGAAAAAGAAGAAAAAAGAAAATCACCAAACAACATCTTATTACGCGCGATTGGCTAGCCATAGAACGTACAAGGTTATCTAACGAACGTACGTTTCTCTCATATTTTAGAACAGCAATTGTATTCCTTGGTACTGGGATTACCATTATAAAATTGGAGATGTTTTCAGAAGTTAAAGCCTTTGGTATTATACTAATCTGCATTTCACCGTTCCTTTTAGGTATTGGTGTCGTTAGATTAATCTATGTACGGCGATTAATCCGTAGCCATTATGAGGTTACGAGAAAATTTTAACCAACATTTCCTTAAGTAAATCCCCTTGGGGGATATTTTGCGCTCCAACACCTTTACTCTTCACATCAAATTCCCGTAAGGTAGCAACTGCTGCACTCACTTTCTTCATGGGAAAGTTTCTAGCTGCTGTAGTATATTCACTTACAAAAAAAGGGTTGATCTTTAAAGCTGATGCTACATTTTTAGGATTGTGATCTTTTAAACCATGCAACTGCAATAATTGGGAGAAAAAACTAAACAGGAGTGAAACGGTCATCACCATAGGATTATCCTTTGGGTTTTCAGCAAAATAATTTACAATCTTATAAGCTTTAACCTCATCACGAGCACCAATGGCCTTGCGAAGCTCAAAATTATTAAAGTCCTTACTAATACCAATGTTTTCCTCAATATGTTCTGGTGTAATTGTAGTCCCTTGAGGTAAAATAATCTGGAGTTTTTCCAATTCGTTATTTATCTTGCTTAAATCTGTTCCCAAAAACTCCACTAACATTTGTGCTGCCTTGGGAGAAATACCATAATTTTTACCTTTTAGCACTCTACCAATCCAATCGCCTATTTGGTTTTCATAAAGCTTTTTACTCTCGAAAACAACACCTGACTTTTTAATTGTTTTATACAAAGCCTTTCGTTTGTCAATTTTCTTGTACTTATAGTTCAGTACTAATACCGTTGAAGGTTGTGGATTAGCAGCATAATCCGAAAGCCTCTCAATGGTACGTGACAAATCCTGTGCTTCCTTGACAATAACCACCTGACGCTCGGCCATCATAGGAAAGCGTTTGGCTTGTCCAACAATATCCTCTATGGAAACATCCCTGCCATACATAACCATTTGATTGAACCCTTTTTCCGATTCATCAAGGACATTGTCTTCGATAAATTCAGAAATCCTGTCAATATAATAAGGCTCCTCTCCCATCAAAAAATAAATGGGTTTAAGGTTACCTCTTTTAATGTCTGATACAAGTTGTTTTACCTCGTCCAAATCGTTATGCGTTTGTCGTGTTACAGGGTATTAAAAAATAGAACCGGAATTTGGAATTTACTTCCGTAGGCTTAACTTTGGGACATACAAAATATGCATGCAAGCACTTCACTTTCCAAAGTTCGAGTTCCGATTCAAAAATAGCGAAAATAAAGTTCTTATTTTCGATCGTATCCGCAAAAAGTTCGTGGTACTTCAACCCGAAGAATGGGTGCGTCAGCACTGTGTTGAATATCTTATCCACCACAAAAATTACCCTGTTTCACTTATTAATGTAGAAAAAGAGCTAAAAGTGAACAATCTTAAAAAACGTTATGATATTGTGGTATACCATCCTGATGGCAGCATTAATCTGATTGTAGAATGTAAAGCGCCTAAAGTGAATATTAGTCAAGATACTTTTGATCAGATTGCACGTTATAACATGACGCTCGATGCAGACTATCTAATGATAACTAACGGTTTAAGCCATTATTATTGCCAAATGGATACCGAAGGGGAACAATATGTTTTTTTAAGGGATATTCCTAACTACGAAAATACTGAAGCCTAATGAAGATAGCTATTATTGTATTGAATTGGAACGGAAAAACGCTTTTAGAGCAGTTTTTACCTTCGGTAGTAGCAAATTCACAAGATGCCGATATCTATGTTGCAGATAATGCTTCTACTGACGATTCGGTTCAGTTTGTTCAAAAACATTATCCTAACGTTCATATTATACAGAACAAGGAAAACGGTGGTTTTGCCAAAGGCTACAACGATGCTCTAAAACATGTAAATGCCGATATTTTATGCTTACTTAACAGTGATGTAGAAGTAACCCCAAATTGGCTTGAACCTATTAAACAAACATTTCAAGATGCCCCTAAAACAGCAATAGTTCAACCTAAAATATTAGATTATAAACAGAAAGATCGTTTTGAATACGCTGGAGCCGCTGGAGGATTTATTGACAAATATGGATACCCTTTTTGCAGGGGCCGTATTTTCACAACTCTGGAAAAAGACCAAGGGCAATATAACGATTGTTCAGAAGTATTTTGGGCTAGTGGTGCCTGCTTATTTATCAGGAAAGAAGTATTCTTTAAAGCCAACGGTTTTGACGAATCGTTCTTTGCCCATATGGAAGAAATTGATTTATGCTGGCGGGTACAGAATTTAGGTTTTAAAGTGATGTATCAGGGGGCATCCACCGTATACCATGTTGGAGGGGCTACTTTAAAAGCCTCAAACCCCAAAAAGACATTCCTAAATTTTAGGAATAGTTTATTTACTCTAATAAAAAACAGCAAGAGCCCTGTTTTTGGTATTATTCTAGTTAGACTAATACTAGATGGTTTGGCGGCAATACAATTCTTAACGCAACTAAAGTTCTCGCATATATTTGCCATACTTAAGGCTCATTTTAGTTTTTATGGACACCTACCCTCTCTCGTCAAACAAAGAAAACATTTACAACAGAAGGTAAAACATTACAAAATTTCATCTGTGGTGTGGGCCTACTTTATTAGCAGAAATCACACATACAGACAATTAGGAAATGGCGTATAAAAGTTTTGTTAACAGCATTTAAAACTCTTATTTTTTCTATACTTTTGGGATGCTAACAAAATAATACAAGAAAAGCATCTATTATGAAAAAACTTATTTTACTTAGTATAGGAAGTGCTTTAGTTTTAAGTTCATGTGTATCTAAAAAACAATTCGCAGATCTTGAGGCTAAACAAAAAGAAACCCAAGATCTTTTAAATTCTGCCACCGTTAAGCTGAACAGCTGTTTAGAAGAAAAGGCTTCACTAACGGCTACATCAAAAGCCTTAAAAGACCAGAATGATTTATTGAAAGCCAACAACCAGGAGCTTATCAATAATATGGGAAATTTGACAACTCTTACAACCAAAGGAGCTGAGAACTTAGAAAAATCATTGGAAAGCCTTCGTGAAAAGGACTTAACTATCCGTAAACTTCAAGATGCTGTAACACGTCGTGACTCTGTTAACCTTGCTTTGGTATCTAGCTTAAAAGGCGTATTAGGTAATCTTGACGACGAAGACATTAACATTAGTGTTGAAAAAGGTGTAGTATATGTAAACATTTCTGATAAATTATTATTCGCTAGTGGAAGTACAAGAGTAACTAGCCGTGCTCACGAAGTACTTGGAAAAGTAGCTACTGTAGTAAACAACAAACCTGATTTTGAATTTTTGGTAGAGGGCCATACAGATACAGATCCTATTAAAACTGCAGCAATTAAAGACAACTGGGATTTAAGTGTACTAAGAG
Source organism: Mangrovimonas aestuarii (assembly GCF_028767185.1). Classification (GTDB taxonomy): domain Bacteria; phylum Bacteroidota; class Bacteroidia; order Flavobacteriales; family Flavobacteriaceae; genus Mangrovimonas_B; species Mangrovimonas_B aestuarii. Next base: position 263,702 of record NZ_JARACK010000002.1, on the reverse strand, counting down.
CAACTTCAGTTGTTAGAATACTTCAAGACGAGTTTAACGTAGACCCTAAGCGTATGACTGCTGCTGGACGTAGTGAATACATCCCAGTAGACAGCAACGACACCCGTGAAGGAAAAGCCAAAAACAGACGTACCCGTATTGTAATCCTACCTAAAATTGATCAATTCTATGGTATGATAGAAGATGAAATGAAAAATCTATCTACAGAAAACTAATCTCACGGATAACTTGATAAAACAAAATCCCCATCGAATTTGATGGGGATTTTTTTTACTTCTCATTGTTAAAGCATGTACTTTTATATACTTCAATAAAAGCTATCAGATCATTCAAGGTAATCTCCTCATGCTTAAAAGCTTCAACAAACTCAGGACAATCTTCAAAATAAGACATTGATTTTTTGATGAACTTTTTATGTGATCTAATTGTTATTAATTTGTTTTCCGGTGCCTTGAATAGGTAATATCCAACTCCAGATAATTTTGGGACAAAAGAATTATTAAACCCATAAAATCCACTAAATCCTCCTGGAATTTCAATTTCTCTTCCATCGGGCAACACATTAGTTTGAGTTAAACTAGGGTTAACAATTGGAGATGAGATTGAGCTAGGACTCATTTCAACACGCCCATTAGACAGACTTATTCTAGCAGGATTTCCCCATCTTCTCATTGCATTCATCATTTCCATTCCTGTGGTTCTATCAAATTCCGAGTAAAATAAATTAAGATCATTTGAAAGTCTTAAATAAATACTTATTTCATCTTTATAAACCAATTCAACAAACATTTTAAATCTGTTTTGGTCATTATCTAGGTACTGGAAAATCCTGGGTGTTTCTTCGAATGGATCAGTAATAATTATATCTATTTCATCTATATCTATTTTTTGAGCCTTCTCACTTTCACTAATTTTAAACCTAGGATCGAAAGCTGAATCGTTCATTTTCAAAAAACCTAATTTGGTCTCTCCGTTTTTATAAACAATAATACTGCAAACATAAGGTGTTTTCCTTAACTCAAAATCTTGACCATAACTTTTAATTGTCAATAATATAATTGCTAGAAACAATAATTTCCTCATTTATTTTGAATTTCCTCAGTTATATTACTTAGACATTTTCGTATAACTCGCTTTAACTCCTCACATTTTTGGGTACCAATCAAAAACTTTTTACCTGACTTAGTTTGTAGCGCTAATCCTGTTTTACCGGAGGTGTTATAAACTGTGCCATATTTAGTCAATAAGCGAATCCCCCAACCTCCTACAAAACCATAATCAATTACCTCTGCCGTTTGTATTTGTTCCCAATAAAGTTCCTTCTTCCTAACAAAAGGATAAAAGCTCCAAACAATTCTTTCTTGATATATCTCGGTCGATAATTTCATTACCTTAAACAAAACTGCAGAGCCTAACACCAGAAAAGTATTTATAATAACAACAAAATCAGATGCAGGATTATCACCGACAACTTCATGTAAAATAAGTTGCTTGTAAATAATGTATACGAAAACAAGGCCTAAAACAAAATGTATAATCCAAATCCACCATTGTCTAAACCCTTGTGTTTCCTTAAATAATATTTTGCTCATATTTTGGGAACAATTGTTCGTTAATTTTTATTCTTTCTCAAACATAGATTTATTCTTGGTTAAATATAGGAATACTCTTATTATTCTTGTTCCTGTTAATATCAAAAAAAGCCTCCCGTAGGAGGCTCAACCAAATCTAAATTAAAACTTAACTATGATTATTTACCAGTTGTATCAATTCATTTTTTTGCAATACACCAGATTGTCTCCAAAGCTGCTGCCCATTTTTAAAAAGCATTAAGGTTGGAACTCCCCTAACCTGGTACTTTGCTGCAAGCGATTGATTTTTATCAACATCAATCTTAATGATAGCCACTTTATCTCCCAAGCTTTCTTTAACTTCTTTAAGAATAGGAGACATCATTTTACAAGGACCACACCATTCTGCGAAAAAGTCTATTAACACGGGTTTGTTTTGATTTATTATATCTGAAAAACTACTCATTTCGTTTATGTCTTACACAAAATTACACTGTTTTTATAATTTGTACCGTAACTCTTGTTACAAAAAAAAAGCGACCCTAATGGTCGCTTTTAATAATATGAGATTCTATTCTTTTTATTTTAAAGTTGAAGGACAAACGTAATCTGTTAACGGGATACCTGATTCACGAATGGCTTTCATTCCTCCTGCAACATCGACTAAATTATGGATACCACGGCTCTTAAGTATTGAAGCAGCAATCACAGAGCGATATCCTCCAGCACAGTGTACATAGAATGTTTTATCTTCTGGGAATTCTGCCAAATGGTCATTTAAGAAATCAAGAGGTGTGTGGTGCGCATCTGCAATATGCTCAGCCTTGAACTCTCCATCTTTTCTAACATCGAATACAGGAACATTTTCGGCTTCTAAACGTGCTTTGAATTCGGTTGCATCGATAGAAGACAAGGTATCGTATTCTTTACCATCGTTCTTCCAAGCTTCGAAACCTCCTTTTAAATATCCTAAAGTTTTATCGAATCCAACACGAGATAAACGGGTCACTGCTTCTTCCTCACGACCTTCACCAGTTACCAAAAGAATAGGTTGTTCTACATCGGCTATTAAGGCACCTACCCAAGGTGCAAAACCTCCGTCAAGACCAATAAAAATAGATCTTGGAATATGTCCTTTAACAAACTCGTTTTGATGACGAACATCCAATATTATAGCTCCGGTTTCATTAGCAGCAGCCTCAAACTCGTTTGGCGATAACGCACGGGTACCACGCTCTAAAATAGCATCGATATCTTCGTATCCTTCCTTGTTCATTTTTACGTTCAATGGGAAGTATTGTGGTGGTGGTGCAAGCCCATCGGTTACTTCGGCAATAAATTCTTCCTTAGTCATATCTGCTCTAAGAGCATAGTTCATTTTCTTTTGATTGCCCAGAGTATCAACGGTTTCCTTCATCATGTTCTTACCACAAGCTGATCCAGCGCCATGTGCTGGATAAACAGTCACATCGTCTGCTAAAGGCATAATCTTGGTACGTAAGCTATCGTAAAGTGTACCTGCCAATTGTTCTTGGGTCATATGGGCAGCCTTTTGAGCCAAATCTGGACGACCTACATCACCTAAGAACAAAGTATCCCCACTGAAAATGGCATGGTCTTTCCCATTTTCATCACGTAACAAATAAGTGGTACTTTCCATAGTATGCCCTGGGGTATGCAATGCTATAATTGTAACATCACCAAGTTTAAACTCCTGTCCATCTGTAGCGATAATTGCATCGAAAGAAGGATTGGCTGTTGGACCATAAACAATAGGGGCTCCAGTTAATTTTGATAGGGTAACATGACCACTAACGAAATCGGCATGAAAATGAGTTTCGAAAATATATTTAATCTTCCCTCCTTCCTTTTCAGCACGGTCAATATAAGGTTGTACTTCACGTAAAGGATCTATAATTGCTACTTCTCCTTTACTTTCAATATAATAAGCGCCTTGCGCTAAACATCCGGTATATATTTGATCTACTTTCATGTGTATATATTTAGTGTTTCTATTAGTCACATGTAACATCCTCTTAATAATTATTTTTTAAGCCTAAACATTTAGAGGGATGTTTCATCGTATTGTTCATTTAAAATTCATTACAAAAATAAGACTTTATTCAATGTCCTTAGGTAACCTGGGTTACAGTTAAACAACGGTAACTACATAGTTAACTCCTTATAAAGGATATAAACGGCCATAAGTAGTACAAACCACCCAAAGGCCTTTTTTAGTTTTTTACCATCAATAAATTTAGAGAGATAAATTCCAAAGAAAATCCCCACTACAGATAGTGCTGTAAATCCTAAGAGAAAAATCCAATCTACCTTAAGGGTCTCCAGGTCTCCGGTAAACCCTATTAATGAATTAATAGCAATAATTAGCAATGAGGTTGCAACAGCTTTTTTCATTGGTAATTTAGCCAACAAAACCAAAGCTGGGATAATTAAAAAACCGCCTCCAGCACCAACAACGCCAGTAAGGACACCCACTATTAACCCTTCGGCAATAATAAGTGGATAATTGTACTCCACTTTATGGTTTTCTTCCTCTTGGTTGGATTTATTACGAATCATTGATAGTGACGCCACAAACATGATGAATGCGAAAAAGATCATGATAGCAATGTCTTTGGATATATCAAAACCAGCTATAGTTCCCAGACTTTCAGGAATGGCAGGTACTATAAACCTTCGTGTAGCGTAAACAGAAATAAAAGCTGGAAGGGCAAAAATCAAGGCCGTTCTCAAATCTACCATCCCTTTTTGAATATTACGTAAAGCCCCAACCAAAGCAGTTGTCCCCACTACAAACAGAGAGTATGCAGTTGCTGTAACAGGGTTTATAAAAAATAAGTATACTAAAATTGGTACAGTAAGAATAGAACCTCCTCCTCCACTTAATCCCAAAACAACACCTATACACAATGCGCCTACATAACCTAGTATTTGAAAAATATCCATAATTAGATTTTAGACGACAAAACTAGTGTTCATTTTGCACTTGCTAGGTAACTTTTGTAACAAAACTAAAGTGACAATACTTTTATACTGTTTCTGTACAATTCTATTTTACCATCCTTTTCAAGGGATTTAAGAATTCTTGAAACGACTACTCTGGAAGTATGCAAGTCGAAGGCAATCTCTTGATGAGTTACCTGTATAATATCATTATGGTTTACCATCGCTTTGTCTCGAAGATATTTTAAAATACGTTCGTCCATTTTAAGAAAAGCAATAGTGTCTATGGATTCCAGCATCTCACTCATTCTATCGTGATAACTCTGTAAAATAAACGACTGCCAACTTTGATACTTCCCCATCCACTCCCCCATTTTCTCAACAGGAACCATAATCAATTTTGCATCTGTTTCGGCCGCGGCACGAATTTCACTTTTTTTGTTTCCCATACAGCATGACAAAGTCATCGCACAAGTATCTCCACGTTCAATAAAATACAACACCAACTCATCTCCCTTTTCGTCTTCCCTGAGTATTTTTATGGCTCCAGAAAGCAACAATGGAATAGACTTAATAGGCTCTCCAATATCAATAAGAGTTTGGCCTGCCTTAACTTCTTTGTAAGTTCCTGAAGCGTTAATTTCCTGAATAAGGGGTGCCTCGAATAAAAAACCAAACTGCTGTTGTAATTCTTCTATCATGGTAGTGATGCAAAAACGGAAAGTTGTTAGTGACAAATATATTGTTTTTAAACGGGATTGTTGGAATTCTTGTAAAGCTGTAAATCTTTTAAATAGTATAATCGTTAACTACCTAGAAAACAGTGATAATAAAACACGGCTATCTAGAACTTCTTGTTGTGCATGGTTGGTTTGCACGACTAATACTTCCTTAAATTTACAGTTAAAGGTAAAGCAATAGATGTACTACACAATCAAGCAATAGTCTTAGATAGCCGCTTAATCAACTGATAATAATTCACATATATTTTGAAAGAAAATCAAAAAATCGCTTTTTGAGATCGTTGTATATATGGCGTTGTGTCTCCAAATCCGTTCTTAATTGTTTATGTCTTTCTACATACACTCTATCCATAGCCTCGTGCTGGCTTTCATATTGCTTGGAGATGTTGTGCTCATGAGCATCTATAGCTTCCTTAAACTCTTCTATTTTGTTGTTATGAATGGTAAAGTTATTTTGATATTGTCCTAATTCTGCCAATACCATTTCATCCGTCCAGCGGCTTACCAACTCATCCAGCCGCTTTTGAAATGATTTAATCTCATCTTTCCAAAAATCAATTTCCTTTCTCCAAAGTATATGTTCAAAATGCAAATCTGAATGGGTTATTAAATGAGCCTCCATTTTTTTATTTTTTAGTAGCCTAAAAATACCTCTTAAATAATCATTAAAAAATGATATTTATCATCATAAAAACTCATTTATCAATTGGCATTTTTCTTAGATATTCACGCTGTTAATAAAACAAAAAAATAGCGTTTAACATGAGATAGAGTTATTTATATTAATGGTTGCAAATATCTTTTAGTTCTATAAATTTAACACTACAAAAAAGATTGTGGCTCATAACTCCAAAAAATCTGAAATAATTGATATGAAATCTTATATAAAAACATTCAATAAAAAATCACCTAGAATTCCCTTACACTATGTTGTCTTTTTATCAATAACATCATTATTAACCATATCCTGCAACAACCAAGATAAAAGAAGTGTACTTAAAAAAGAAGCTTTAAAACTGGATACAATACCCCTAAAGGGTTCTAAACCCCAAGAACAAACTTTTAACTTTATAACAGAGCTCCCTGCTCCAATACCCTCAATAGGAGAATTTCACTACAATGGACAACTCTGTTATTGGATCAGGAAAATATTTCAGGATAAAAAAGGTAACCTCTGGTTTGGCACAAATCATTATGGCGCGATACGCTTTGATGGTGATACACTAGAGTATTTTAGTGAAAGGGACGGTTTGGGAGATGGTCGTGTAAATGATATTGCGACAGATAAAGCTGGTAATATATGGATTGCAACATATAAAGGCCTGTGCAAATATTCTGTTCCAGAGAACACTGCTTTAAATTCCAAGCCATTTGTAAACTATTTCGAAAAAGAAGGTTTGATCAACAATGAAGTCTGGAGTATTGAAATAGACAAAAACGGCTTGTTTTGGTTGGGAACTATGGAAGGTGTATTTCAATTTGACGGTAAAAACTTCACACCATTTCCTCTTCCCAAAATATCGGTTAAAGACACCACTTCTGGACTCTCGCCTAAACGTGTAAAATGTATTTACGAAGACAAAAAAGGGAATCTTTGGTTTGGTACAGATGGTGTGGGTTTGTACAAATACCATCCTTCCTCTCAAGAAAACAGCTTTACCCATTTTTCAAAACAAAATGGCTTGCCCGATAATAACATTAACGGAATTTTAGAGGATAAAGAAGGAAACATCTGGATAGCGACCATGTCTGGTGGCATTAGCTTTTACAACGGTAGAACATTTACCAATTTTACTGAAAAAGGTAAAGTTGATGGCATTGAAACGACCGGCCTGTATAGAGATAAAAATGATAACATTTGGTTTGCTGCTGAAAACGTTGGTGTATACAGATACAATGGCAGTGACTTTAACCTTTTTAGCGAAAAAGATGGTCTTGGGTCTAATGGAATTATAAGCATACTTGAGGACAATCAGGGACGATTTTGGCTTGGAGGGTGGAAAGGTCTATTTCGTTACGCTCCTCAAGCCAAAGAGAACGATGAAAAGCCCTTTTTCCCGATCACCAAAAACGGACCTTGGGAAGGAAAACCATAAACAAATACTGTATTTTTTCGATGCATTAATTGGATCTATAACCAAACACATTTACTATTTACATGAATTTATCCCCACAAGAACAAACCGATATACTCAAAATATTAAAAAACCGATTTACAGAGAACATGAATCGTCATAAAGGCTTGGATTGGCATGGAGTTGAAGAAAAACTTAAAGCAAACCCTAACAAATTATGGTCACTTAACGAAATGGAAAAAACGGGTGGAGAACCTGACGTTGTTGATTTCGATAAAGAAACCGGTGAATATATTTTTTATGATTGCTCACAAGAAAGTCCTAAAGGGAGACGAAGCTGCTGCTACGACATAGAAGCCCTAGAATCAAGAAAAAAACACAAACCCGACCACAACGCTCTTGATTTGGCCAAAGCAATAGGTATTGAAATTTTAAATGAAGAGCAATATCGCAAATTACAGACATTTGGGAATTTTGACACCAAAACCTCCAGCTGGATAAAAACACCTGCAGATATCCGAAAACTTGGTGGTGCCCTTTTTTCCGATTTTAGATATAATCACGTTTTTGTATACCACAACGGTGCCGAAAGCTATTACGCTGCCAGGGGATTTCGTGGGGTGTTGAGGATTTAATCGCTACTAAAGTGAGACTGTTGAAACCTTCAAGGACAACTCAATTCATTACATTTCTCACAATTAAATTTATTTAATAAATTGAGCAGATTGACACACAGAAACAAAAATATATTTACGCATTACCCTTTTTTATAGTTTATACCCCTAAAAAATATGAGCTTTCTAATAGCAGAATGGAGAAAACTTGCCATTGCTAATTACATTGTTGACAAAACCGTTCTTAACAAATACGTTCCTGCCGGTACTGAATTAGACTTGTGGGAAGGACATTGTTTTGTGAGTTTAGTAGGATTTATGTTTAAAAACACCAAATTACTAGGAGTAAAAGTACCTTACCATATAAACTTTGAAGAAGTGAATTTAAGGTTTTATGTAAAACGATATGATAAAGGAGAGTGGAAAAGAGGCGTTGTTTTTGTGAAGGAAATTGTTCCAAAACGAGCTTTAACTTTTGTTGCTAACACGGTTTATAACGAAAATTATGAAACCATGCCTATGTCTCATAATTGGAGTAAAACAGAAAGTAAAAGAACAGTTGAATACAAATGGGAAAAGTCAGGAATTGAAAATTTTATTAAAATCCAGTCTAGCACAGACATGTTCGAAATAAATCCCAACAGCGAAACAGAATTTATCACAGAACATTATTGGGGATATGCAAAAGTTAACGAACACAAATCAAATGAATATGAAGTAACGCATCCTAAATGGATGGTCTACCAAGTAGAAAATCATGAAATCAAGGTGGATTTCGGTCTTGTTTATGGCAATGAATTTGAATTTATGAATTCACTAACACCTACTTCTGTAATGCTTGCAGAAGGTTCTGAAATAACAGTAGAGAACAAAAAAACAATAAAAACCGTTACCGAAACCATGCCTTTTTAATCCTGTAAATACTACGCTCCCTCACTAACTAACCTTGCAAAACAACATATAGAAAAATCTATTTATCACCAATAACACCATTTGGGTTGATAACAGGTTATTAATCCAATAAGAAACTAGCCTTCTAAATTAAACTTTAAGTTGTTGATATTTTGGTATGAACTCCTCAAATGTTATTTCCTACAGTAAGGTGTTTTTTAATCTTTTGATGGTATAAACGTATAAAACATTAATGGAACTAAAAGCAATGTTCTTAGTTATATATTAATTACATGCAACCCTAATTTCAAATCAACAAACCATATACTAAGTCAACTACGTAGTTGACTTAGTAATATTTTGTATCTTTATAACACACGATAAAATTATGGCTAGAGATTTTATTAAAGAGCTTGGTTACAAAGCCCTAGATAATAGGTTAAAACGCATTAGTGACAAAATGATTCACGATACTAGAAAATTCTTTAAACAAATAGATATTGATGTTGAACCTAGTTGGCATTTAGTATTCAAACTTTTAAAAAAGAATGAAATACTTACTATGGTCGAGATAGCTGAGGAGTTAGGATATACACATCCATCCACAGTAGCTATGCTTAAAAAGATGACCTCCAAAGGCTATATAGTTTCTGAAAAAGATACTAACGATAAGAGAAAACAAAATATAAAACTAACACAAAAATCCCTCGACCTCATTCCTGAGCTTGAACGAATATGGAACAGTTGTGAGCATGCTATTTATCTAATGCTAAATGAAGATCTTTCAATTATAAATCATCTCGATAACATTGAAGCTTCATTAAAGACAATGCCTTTATATGAGCGCTTTTACAATGAGTACAACAAAACTTAAAAAAGCACAATTATGATTATTATCAAAAAAAATAAAAACGTCACCCCAAAACAGAATGTTTTTGAAATCTCAAGACGAAGAATGATAAAAACCTTAGGGTTAGGTTTAAGTTTTTCTGTTCTTCCTGCTTTTATGTCTTTGTCAATGACAGAAGTACCTTTGAGTGCTTTAGATCCTGGTGAGCGGATAATTCCTGTCAAGGAAAAGGAGTTTATAGATATGCAAAAGTTTATTGAAGACTGTATTGAAGCAAATAAAGAGTCAAACTCTCAAGAAGCAGTTAAGGACGTTTTGAAAAAAGCAGTATCGAACCCAACTGCCATGTTAAAAGCTATTGGCAGACCAACCGAAGCGGGTTTAAAAGTTTTTCTAAGATCAAAAGATCTCACCATTTTTGCTGCATCATGGTCTCCACAAATGAACCTTATGCCACATAATCATAAAATGTGGGCAAATATAGGTATCTACACTGGTCGAGAAGACAACATTTTATGGGAACGCCAAAAGAAAGGATTAGAAGCCAATGACGTCAGGTGTTTATTTGCTGGAGATGTTGCTTCACTTAACACAAATGCAATTCACTCTGTCACAAATCCACTTCAGCGGTTTACTGGTGGTCTCCATATTTATGGAGGTGATTTTTTTGCAACAGAACGAAGCCAATGGGATCCAGAAACTTTAGTAGAAGAGCCTTCCAATGGCGATGTAATACGTGCTATTTTCAAGAAAGCCAATGAACAAATGCTCAAAATAAGAAATGAATAGTTTAAAGCATAAATATGAAAAGAGTATTAATAGCAAGTGGAAGTCCATATGAAGATATAGTAGGGTTTAGTCGTGCCGTACGTGTTGGACCCTATATTACCATTGGTGGAACCGCTCCATTAGATGCCAACGGAAACACCGTAGGCATTGGTGATATAGCTTCGCAAACTAAACAATGTTTGGAAACAATTAAAATAGCTCTAGAAAAAGCTGGGTCAAGTTTAGAAGATGTGGTTAGAACAAGAATGCTATTGACCAACATTGAGGACTGGAATGTTGCAGCCAATATAAGAGCGTCCTATTTTAAGACCATTAAACCTGTAGACACCATTATTCAGGTATCAGGTTTTATTAATCCAGATTGGTTAATAGAAATAGAAGTAGATGCCATTGTGGCAAAATAACTTAGCAAAAAAACTTGGGAACACTATTTATGTAAAATACTCTAGGCCGTACTATTTTCAAAAATTGTAGCTGGTTTTAAGTTTTTCGGTTTGGTGAGTTTCCCCCTAGTCGCCCACATTTGCATTACAAACCAATAGGCTACCAAACTATAAAAACTAACATATTCAATTATTCCCTTGTAAAACTTTAAGCTGTTGATATCTTCCAAAAAACTCCTATAATGTTATTTCCTACAGTAAGGATTTTTTAATAATTTGGTGTGATAAACAGACAATACCTACATATGTTAGGTGCAATAAAACAGAGATCAACAGTGAACAAAAAGGATAAAGATTTAGAGTTAATCATTGCCGATACTGTTGGTTATATGTTGAAAGTTCTGAAAAACAAAAAAAACATTTCAGATGTCCGATTTGAATTTAACTCAATAAAACATGGTAATTTCAATGAGTTCATTCAATTGATAGATTCAGATTTACCAATTTTTGTCGTTGGAGGATTAGGCAAAGAAACAAAGGTTTATGGAGAAGGGAACAGGTTGGAGGAAATTAAGCATCTAAAAAATGAATGCAACTTTGTTCAAATGCTATCATCTGCAAACGCTCTGAAAATATTCTCAAAGGAGTGTTTCATAAAATTTGGAAGTATTCAAGATGATCATATCCCAAACACAGCCTACAAGAAACTGGCAATCTTTGAAATACGGATAAGAGTACATGCAAGTAATCATGGTTTAATAACTGAGGACGATAAATTAGAGTCAATCATTAATAAATTATGTGAAAAACTAGATTTTTCAGAGACATCTATAATGGACATCCACAATGGAAGAAAATACCTGAATAAAGTGAAACACCATAAAAAGAATAATTTCCCATGGCAAGAAAGACTTCCAGAGTTCTTAAAGGCATATGACACACTAACTGAAAAAAAAATTAGATTATTGTAATGCATCTAACAATATGCATACTTTAGCTTGCCTTTTTAAAGTGCTATATTCAAGAACGGTAAACCGAAAATATGCACTGAACCGTTATCACAAAAACAAACATCACAACCATATGTACCAAATCATCGCCCACGTGAGGCCCACAGAACAATCGGAACACTACAGACAGGTAGAAGGCGCCTATGCCGTATTATTTATAAACTACAAAGACATTGATGGGGCCTATGCCCTAGCCCGATATTACATTCAGGATAATGGTTGGGAAGTGCTCGAGCTTGAGGAAGAATACTATCCAATAGAAACCATAGAGGATATGAATTTGGAACACAGAGAGCATTATGAAGACATTATGGAATATGGTTATTCATTAATTTTTAACACCTATGAAAATGCTGAGGAGTAATTGTTCTGATATTGCTATATAAATGCCAACCATCGTCCTCACTACCAAAATTAATGCACCAATAGAACGGGTATTCGATCTCGCCAGAGACATTGACCTCCACAAGGCAACGACTACCGAAACCAAGGAGGAAGCGATAGCTGGCAGAACAAAAGGCTTGATGGAGCTCCATGAAACCGTAACTTGGCGTGCCACACACTTGGGAATTACCCAACAGTTAACCGTAAAAATGGTTGAAATGGAAAAACCCAATCATTTTAGGGATACCATGATTAAAGGAACTTTTAAGTCTATGACGCATTTGCATAGTTTTGAAAAAATTGGTGAGTTTACATTAATGACCGACAGATTTGAATATGCATCTCCCGTTGGATTTTTTAGGACAATTTGCAGATTGGTTGTTTCTTAAAAACTACATGACCAAATTCCTGATCAACAAAAATGAAGGTTTGAAAAAGGTTGCAGAAAGTATTGAACGAAAACTTCTACCAAACATATAAATCCTTAAATAGCAATATAAGCTCTCAAAATCACCGATGGCGAATAAAGCAAAAACATTGTTCTCTAAACATTTTGTTCCATTTTTACTTCACAAAAAAACACTCGAACGGACATATCTCTTTAAAATAAATAACCTGTTTTATTTATCTTTAAGATACTTATAAACAATTAAAATGTTCACGTTAGACCAAATACACCAAGCTTTTGGAAAGGTAAAAGGTGGGGCGGATTTCCCAAAATTGGTTCAGGATTTAAAAAATATAGGTGTTATCTATTATGAAAACGTTGTAACCGATGGGCAAACTACCTATTTTGGAACGAATAACTTTTCTTTACAAGATAAAAGCAAATACCCCATAATAACGGTGAACGACTTAAGTTCTTCAGAGGCATTAAAGCAAGCCTTAAAAATACACCAAGACGGAAAAACCGATTATTTAACCTTTTGCAAAGAGGCAGCTGCAGCTGGTGTGGATAAATGGGTAACCCATATGATCGACATGTCGGTTTGTTATTATGACAAACCAGGTAATTTACTGGTTGAGGAAAAAATTCCCTTGCCGTAAATATTAGACTTAGAATACCCTAGTCTACCATCAATAATTTAAATTTAAAACCGATGACCGACACGACCATTAGGACCAAACGATTATTGTTAAAGAGTGTTACACCAGCCTTGATCCATGAACAGTTCAACACAAAAACCAAGGCAGAAATCATGATTTTTTTTGGGCTTGACGAAACCAGTTACCTGCACTATAAAAGCATGCACGAGGGCACTATGGAAACCTTTCGTATTTCGCAGTTTTTCTTTTTGATTCACGATAAAGAAACCAATCAACCTATTGGTGAATGCGGGTACCATACTTGGAATAAATCGCATTGCAGAGCAGAACTGTTTTACAGTCTCAAGAAGGATTCCTATAAACAAAAAGGACTCATGACAGAAAATTTGGTTGAAGTACTGGACTTTGGGTTTAGTAAAATGAAACTCCACAGAATCGAAGCGTTGGTTGCCAACTGGAACACCCCTTCTATTAAACTTCTTCAACGCTATGGTTTCACCAAGGAAGGCACTATGCGTGAAGATTATGTTGTTGATGGCAAACATGAGGATTCCGATTGTTATTCTTTATTAAAATGGGAATGGGCGAAAATAAACTCAAAATAGGTTTTACTCTACTATTAAGCATCTTACTAAAGCAATCGTTTTTTTTTATATAAATTTAATCTGTTTATTAACTAAGAGATAGTACTGATTACAAACTGGTTGTTATGATAATTATCATTTTTATAGCTGGAAATATATCAGAATTTTAACCCCATAAACACATGGAGGTATGTCCAAATGCTATTTGATTATTTTACTCGTTCTATTTTCATGTAACAAAGATGAAGAGCGTATATATCCCCAAAAAGTACCTCTCACGGAATCCGTGTATTCCTCTGTCACCATACAACCAGACAGCCTTTATGAAATTTATTCGGCAGTAAGCGGCATTCTAGACTTTAATTATTTGGAGGAAGGTGACAATGTTAAAAAGGGAGATAGTATTATACAGGTAATAAACAACACACCAAAACTCAATACAGAAAATGCTAAACTCTCCCTACAGCTTGCCAAGGAGAACTACCAAGGGAGGGCGGCTATTTTAGATGAAATTGAAGATGAAATCCTCGCAGCGCAGCTTAGTTACAAAAATGATTCCATCAACTACTTCAGACAAAAGAACCTATGGAATCAAAAAATAGGTTCTAAAATGGAATTGGACAATAAGCAACTCGCTTACGAACTTTCGTCCAACAAACTTTCCCTACTGAAAAACAAACGTTTTCGGATGGAAAATGAACTGGAAACACAATTAAAACAGGCTCAGAATAATTACAGGACTTCGCTTATTAACACTAAAGATTTTACCATAAAAAGTAAAATTAATGGTAAAGTTTACGCCTTATACAAAAATCCGGGAGAAACGGTTTTAATACAGGAACCTTTAGGAACCGTTGGGAGTGACAAAATATTCATTATAGAAATGCTTATTGACGAAGAGGATATTGTAAAAGTTGCTTTAAACCAAAAAGCACTCATCACCTTAGATGCCTATAAAAGTAAAGTCTTTGAAGCCACAGTTGATAAAATATACCCTAAAAAAGACGAACGATCACAAACCTTTTTGGTAGAAGCTATTTTTGTAGATTCGCCTAAAGTACTATACCCTGGTCTATCTGGCGAAGGTAATATTATTATTGCCACCAAAGAGCAAGCCCTAACCATCCCCAAAACATATATATCCAACAATAAAGTACTTACAGATTCTGGTTGGGTTGAAGTAGTTACCGGTCTGCAAAACCTTGAGCGTATCGAAATATTGGATGGTATAGATGAGACAACAGCACTTGTAAAACCAAAATCATGATTAATTGGAGGGTATTACTCGGTATCGCAAAGACGCACCTGGTCACCAAAATGAAATCGACTGTTACTGCTTCATTGGGGGTTACCTTTGGTATTGGCGCCTATATCACCCTTGTGAGCTTTATGACAGGGCTTAATAAAATGCTCGATGATCTCGTTTTAAACCAAACGCCACATATCCACCTCTACAATGAAATAGAACCTTCGAAAAAACAACCAATATCACTTTATAAGAAATTCAGCGAAGCTTTTAACGTGGTGCATTCAGTCAAGCCTAAACAAAGCCAAAAGAAAATCCATAATGCTCTACCTATCCTTAATTACCTTAAAAACCACAAAAACGTTAATGGCGCAACCCCCCAACTTCGAGCACAGGTATTTTACCTGTCCGGATCCATCGACCTTGGAGGTAACTTAACTGGTGTGGATATTATGGAAGAAGCACGCCTCTCCAATATGGCCAATTACATCATTGAAGGATCTCCAGAAGCCCTTAATAACACAGACAACGGAATTCTTCTGGGAGCTGGTCTTGCCAAAAAAATGTCGTTAAACCTTGGCGATCGGGTTCAGATCAATACGGTAAAAGGAGGGCTTTTTCCTCTAAAGATTGTGGGCATTTATCAAAGTGGTATTGCAGATATAGACAATATTCAAAGCTATGCCAATTTAAAGACCGTGCAGCGGATTATGGGGGAAGCCGAAAACTATGTTACCGATATTAACATCAAACTTTTCGATATAAATCGCGCCACAACCATGGCTCAAGAGCTGGAAAGGCAATTCCAGGTAAAGGCGATAGACATCAATCAAGCCAATGCCCAGTTTGAAACGGGATCTAACATTCGTAATCTCATTACATATGCCGTTTCCATTACCCTTTTAATCGTTGCCGGATTTGGGATTTATAACATCCTAAATATGCTTATTTATGAAAAGATGAAGGATATTGCCATATTAAAAGCCACGGGGTTTTCTGGAACCGATGTTCAAATTATCTTTATGAGTCAGGCTGTAATTATTGGTGTTATAGGTGGTATTTTAGGGCTAGCCATTGGTTTTTTTCTATCCAGAATTATAGATCAGATTCCGTTTAAAACCGAAGCATTACCTACCATAACTACCTACCCTATTAATTACAATCCATGGTACTATGGTATCGCCATCATATTTGCTCTATTATCCACTTTTATTGCCGGTTATTTCCCTTCCCAAAGGGCGAAACGTATAGATCCGGTAACAATTATTCGAGGCACTTAACAAATACTTATGGATTTAGTACTGCGAACAGAACATATTAATAAACACTTTAAAAAGCCAGTGCCTTTTCATGTGCTCCGTGATATTACATTCAAGGTAAAAAAAGGAGAATTTGCTTCGATTATGGGGAAATCCGGGTCAGGAAAATCTACCTTGCTTTACATCCTTTCTACCATGGATACAGATTATGAAGGACAACTCTACCTAAATGAAGAATTGATTACAGGCAAGCACCCAAACGAACTATCAAAAATCAGGAACAAAAATATTGGCTTTGTATTTCAGTTTCATTATTTGCTTTCTGAGTTTACGGTATTGCAAAATGTTATGCTACCCGCTAGAAAACTAGCTGCAAAAACAAATGCAGAAATAGAGCATACCGCTATGGAAAAGTTAAAAATGCTTCACATAGACCATTTGGCACAAAAAACAGCCAATCGCATTTCGGGTGGTGAAAAGCAACGTGTTGCCATTGCCCGTGCCCTAATAAATGATCCTGTAATATTGATGGGTGATGAACCTACTGGGAATTTGGACAGTTACAATTCAGAAAACGTATTAAATATCTTCAAACGGCTTAAAGAGGAACAAGGACTGAGTTTATTAATCGTAACGCACGATATGGATTTTGCCAAACAAACAGATAGAATTATCGATATGGAAGATGGGAGAATAATAAGATAGTTATCACTGATTTTCATCATTTTAAACAATAAGATAAAACACTAACTTTAAAAAAATGATGAGATATGAACACTCATAGCATTTGTCTGCCAATGCTCGTATTACTCTTGATTAGTCTTCTACATTGTTACAGCTTCTCCTTTGAAACAGCTACTTCAGAACAAATCACAATTCAAAAGGTTTCCTATATCGATTCTGTTCCCGAAAAATGGGTTCATGTCGATAAACCTGTCCTAATAGAAAATTATTTTACTTATATAGATTCATTGGTAAACCAATACACCCCTTTAATAAATTATCAGCTTTCTGAGCACATTATTGTAAGGGCTAACCCATCTATCATCACCACTCTAGCCAATACCGATTACTACAGAATGATGGCAAAAGATTCGTTTGTATACAATCAACGAAAAATGGTTATTCTCAAACCAAACGATTCCATTTTAATTCCGAATGCCTTACTCTCGAAAAAGATTGTTGATACTTTCGAAAAAACACTAATAGATATCAACATACCGGAATTCAAATTACGTATTTATGAAGGTGATAGTCTTATCTATACATTCCCTATACGTGTGGGCAAGAACACAGAGAAATATCTGGCTATGAACGATAAGTTAACCAGCTTACAGACCAAAACCGGCACGGGAACTATTGTCCGCCATGTGAGAAACCCCGATTTCTATAACCCTGTTGATGACAGACGCTATTATTACACTAAAAGGGATGATGGAAAAACCACATTAATGCCACAAATTCCATGGATTGAAACCGAACTGAACGGCGAGCGCTACGGACAGATGATTCACCCTACAACCAACCCCAACACCCTTGAAAAGGCATACTCTAATGGCTGCATTGGTGTTAAAGAAGCTGATGCATGGATAATATATTATTACGCTCCTATTGGAACTAAAATACAGATTAGGTACGACTTAAATATTAAGGGCGACAAAGGACAACCAATAAAATTGGAAGACATTTATCAAAAAGACAAACAAACTAAAGAATGAAAACGTTCTTATCAAACGAGATAAATATTCCAATAGAAGGTCGATTTCTAAAAGGAATTCTATCGCTTCCAGACATGGCCCGAGGCATGGTTATTTTTTCTCATGGCAGTGGAAGCAGCCGATTAAGCCCTAGAAATACCTTTGTGGCTAATGCGTTAAACAATAACAACTTTGCAACATTGCTTTTCGATCTTTTAACTGAAGAAGAGGATACCGTTTATGAGAATAGATTTAACATTAACCTCCTTACCGAAAGACTCATTAAGGTAACCCAATGGATACAAAACCAAGACTTCTCGACTAGCTTGCCCATTGGATATTTCGGTGCTAGTACCGGAGCGGCATGTGCCTTGCGTGCTGCAGCAGGGCTGGGTAGTAAAATTAGAGCTGTTATTTCCCGTGGTGGTCGACCAGATTTGTCTGGAGATGAAGAATTAGCCCTAGTTACAGCTCCCACACTGCTAATCGTTGGAGGATGGGACGAGGTGGTAATTGCACTAAACCGAAAGGCGTTAGAAAAGATGAACAATATAAAAAAACTATTAATAGTACCCATGGCTACTCATTTGTTTGTTGAACTGGGCAAATTAGAACAGGTTACCAATTTGTCTGTAGCCTGGTTCAGAGAGTATTTAACAAAATAGAGAATTATGTTTAAAAATAGAGATGAAGCAGGTATGTTACTGGCAGATCGATTAAGCGCTTTCAAAGATGCCAACGCTGTGGTTTTGGCAATACCGCGAGGAGGACTCCCCATAGGGGCAATTATAGCTAAACAACTCAATCTTCCTTTGGAAGTTGTGCTCACAAAAAAAATAGGACATCCCTATAACCGAGAATATGCTATTGGTGCCGTAAGTCTAAATAGCCTCGTTTTAGGTGAAAGTGCTACAGATATTCCAGAAAGATATATACAAAAGGAAGCCTACCGCATTCGAGAAACCCTAAAAAAAAGACAGAAGGAATACTATCGCGCTAGAACGCCAATAAAAATAAAGGACAAAATTGCAATTGTTGTAGACGACGGTATCGCTACAGGCAACACGATCTTGGCAACCATAGCCCTAATAGCAAAAGAAGAGCCAAAACAGATTATTATAGCCATTCCAGTATCTTCTGTCCAAGCAATAAAAAAACTCAACAATTCTCCTTCCATCCATTCAATTATCTGTTTGGAAGTTCCTTCAGATTTTCATGCTGTGGGAAACTATTACGAAGATTTCTCCCCTGTAACAGATGTCGAAGCCATAAACATATTAAAGTACCAAAGCATTACCTAAATCGATTGTAATGATTTTTGATGAATACCAAAGCTTACCTTAGTATTCAGCCTATACTCAACAATTTTATCGTTCTCTACTCTAGCCTGTAGATCCTTAACATAAACAAATTATATGTCCTTTACAGTTTTAAATACCTCATCAACGACTTGTTGAGCAGCATCCTCCCAACTTTTGGTGGAATTGCCCGAAATTTCTATCACTTTAAAATTTACACATTTTAATACTGCATTGATTAACTCCTATAAGACAAACTGAAATACAATATCTTATAAATGATATACATCATTTTACATCCAACAAATCATTATTACATTAGGATGAGGCAAAATTTCGGATAAAATACTATGGAAGCACTTATTAAGACGTTCAGTGAGATTGGAATAAGAGATATTCAAACTGTAGGAGGAAAAAATGCATCCTTGGGCGAACTCTACAACGAATTAACCGAAGAAGGCATTACCGTTCCAGATGGTTTTGCAACCACAGCTTATGCTTTTAGGATGTTCCTAAAAGAAAATAACCTAACAAAAAAGCTGAAAAGCATACTTAAAGAACTTGATAAAAACTCCTACTCCAACCTAAATGACGTAGGCAATAAGGCTAGAAACCTTATTATGGGCGGACAGTTTTCGGATGCTTTTTCGAAGGTTTTAGTGGATACCTACGCTAAGGTAAGAGGCAAGGATTCTATTGAGGTTGCCGTGCGCAGCAGTGCCACTGCAGAGGATTTGCCCGATGCCAGTTTCGCTGGGCTTCACGATACGTATTTAAATGTTAAGGGAAATGAAAGTCTGCTGCAAGCCGTAAAAAAATGCTTTGCATCCCTTTATACCGATAGGGCTATCAAATATCGAGAGGATAAAGGTTTTAAGCATGAATTGGTTGCCCTTTCTGTAGGAATTCAAAAAATGGTACGTGCCGACAAAGCCTGTTCGGGAGTTGGATTTACCATTGACCCTGAGTCTGGTTTTAACAATGTCGTGCTCCTTTCCGGTGTTTGGGGATTAGGGGAAAACATGGTTCAGGGCACGGTTAACCCCGATGAATTTTATGTTTTTAAACCAACACTTGAGCAAGGGTTTTATGCTATTATTCAGAAAAAAATGGGCAGTAAGGAGAAAACCTTGATCTATGCCACATCGAACGAACAAGCTGCCACAATAAATATCAATACACCAAAAGACAAACAACAGGAGTTTGTACTATCAGATAATGAAGTTCATCAATTATCAAAATGGGCTATTTTAATTGAAAACCATTATGGCAAACCCATGGACATAGAATGGGCAAAAGATGGCTTAACCCAACAACTTTACATCATTCAGGCACGCCCTGAAACCATTCACAAAGAACAAACTAAAACATTTCATACCACATACAAATTAGCAGAAAAAGGCAAACCAATCACTCAAGGAAGTGCCATTGGCCATAAAATAGTTACAGGGATAGCAAAACGACTCTATTCTCCTAAAGAGGGCGACAAACTAAATCCAGGCGATATTATCGTCACCGATTCCATTACCCCAGATTGGGATCCACTACTGAAAAAAGTAAATGCCATAATCACCAATAAAGGAGGCAGAACAAGCCACGCCGCTATTGTGGCAAGGGAATTGGGCGTACCTGCCATTGTTGGCTGTAGTGATGCAACAGAAGTTCTTACCGATTTTCAGAATATTACTGTATCCTGCGCTGACGGTAGTACCGGTCATGTTTACGATGGGAGTTTAAAGTTTGAAACTCAACAAATTGATTTTGCCAAAATAAAAATGCCCAAAACAAAAGCTATGCTCATTCTTGCCGATCCCGACAAAGCCTTTGAACTCTCGTTTTTCCCAAATGACGGTGTTGGATTATTGCGCATGGAATTCATTATCACCCATCTTATTAAGATTCATCCTATGGCGCTTGTAGCATTTAACACCCTAAAAGATGAAGCTACAAAAGCTTATATAGAGAAGCTCACCCGATTCTATGAGCGTAAAGAAGATTATTTTATAGATAGACTATCACAAGGCATCGCCACTATTGCCGCTGCTTTTTACCCCAAAGATGTTATTGTTAGGCTGAGTGACTTTAAAACTAATGAATATGCCAACCTCATTGGAGGATATCAATTTGAGCCTAGTGAAGATAACCCGATGCTGGGATTTAGAGGAGCATCACGATATTACAACAACTCCTATAAAGAAGGGTTTGCCCTAGAGTGTGAAGCCATTAAAAAGGTTAGAAATGATATGGGCTTTATCAATTTAAAGGTGATGGTACCATTTTGCAGAACGCTTGATGAAGGACGCAAGGTAGTCGACATGATGAAGCAAAATGGATTAATTCAGGGAGTCAATAAACTTGAAATCTATTCTATGGTAGAAATACCCAGTAACGTTATCCTTGCTGAAGAATTTGCGAAAATATTCGATGGTTTTTCAATTGGATCGAACGACCTTACACAACTTACTCTAGGTGTGGACAGGGATTCTGAATTGATGTCGGGACTTTTTAATGAAAACGATGCCGCTGCCAAAAAAATGATTTCCCTTGCCATAGAAAAAGCCAATACTTCGCATACAAGAATTGGGCTCTGCGGTCAGGCTCCCAGCGATTTCCCTGAATTTACCTCTTTTTTGGTAGAATCGAGTATAGATAGTATTTCATTCAATCCCGATGCTTTAATTAAAGGCATAGAAAACATCAATAATGCGGAAACTTTACTATCAGAAAAAACAAAATCAAAATAAAAGCTGTAAATACACTGTCCTATAGTATATAGCTACTAACTTAGCCATCCTTGTCAAGTGCTTTTTTGGCTTCTTCGTATTCAACTTTAGTAATTTCACCTCTGGACAATCTTTTCTTGAGGTCATGCAATGGTGATTTATTCATTTTATCGATATGCTTTCCCATTATTAATTTATAGACTATCCAACTGGCATAAATAAAAATAGCACACCAAAATAATAGCCAAAACCAATTCATGACCCAGTTATCCCAATTCATATCATGCATGGCTAGCTATTTTTATGACTATTATTTCACTTGACCTTCAAGCTTATTCCATTACTATAAATATACGACTTATTGGGATATCCAACCTCCATCTACGGCCATGGCATTGCCCGTAATAAACGAAGCTGCATCCGAACATAAAAAACAAACGGCTTCGGCTACCTCTTCAGGTAATCCCATACGGCCTATGGGCTCCATATCTACAAACTGTTTTTCTACCGTTTTTTCCTTACCCGTAAAGCGATCTATCATAGGGGTTTTAATCACTCCAGGGCAAACTGCATTGACCCGAATACCTTCTTTAGCATATTCTAAAGCTGTTGTTTTAGTCAACCCCACAATCGCGTGTTTTGATGCTACATAAGCCGGTAGGCCCTGAAATCCAACTAATCCGGCTACAGATGAGTTGTTTACAATAGAACCCTTATGCTGTTTTAATAGCAAAGGGATTTCATATTTCATACAAAGCCATACTCCCCTTAGGTTAATGTTTATGGTGCGATCCCAGTTTTCAACCGTACAATCGGCTGTGATGGCTTGCTCACCTTCTACTCCTGCATTGTTAAAAGCATAGTCCAAACGCCCAAAGGTTTTCCATACTGTTTCCACCATGTTCCTCACATCATCTTCTTTAGACACATCGCATTTGATAAAGATAGTATCGCCACCAGCTTCATTTATAATACTGAGGGTTTCATCATCCTCAATCCAGTCCACAATAGCCACCTTTGCGCCCTTGTTTGCAAAAGCAATAGCCGTAGCTCTTCCAATTCCAAAACTACCTCCGGTAACCAGAGCCACTTTGTCTTTAAATTGATCTTTCATGTCTGTAAATATTTTCACTAATAATGACCAATAAGATACGGACAATAAAAAAATCATAAAATGACATCTATCAAATCACAACAACTTAATCAAACATTAAAATCAAAGCACATTTTTATTTATTTGATTTCAGGTATGATCAAAAGTGGTTTTTCTACTTTAAAAGCAACGTGCTTTACCACTTTTTCACGTAATAAGTTCTCTGTAAAACTATGTTGAGTATTTATCATTGTAACCATACCTATATCCTGATTTTGTGAAAAATGGTTTATCGCTGCTGCAATACTGCCATGCTTGTCTATTCTTTCTTCACTCAAATCAAAGTCTCCCAATAATTTCTCTAATACATTCTTATTTTTCTGTTGCTCCTCACTCAAAGAGAGTTCGTTTGTAACATATAAAACCTTCACTTTTGAATTCCATAATTTTGCAATGCCTTTTAGAGGCTTAATTTCCACATCTTCAAAAGCTCGTCTAAAATCAGTCGGGAACAAGATTACCTCGGGCACTTTAAAGTCGTACCCTTGAGGCACTGCTACAACAGGGCAAAAGTTGATGCTTTTAACAATGTTTACAGTATTACTACCTATAAAAATCTCTTTCATCCCGGAAGCTCCTTTGGTTCCCATAAAAATGTAATCCACATTTTTATCAATAACGGTTCTACCAATAGCATTTACTAATGATTCAGCGAATATTTTCTTCTCGAAAACATGTAATTCATTTTTGTTTTCACTAACCATCTTCTTGAACAACCTATCCATTTCACTTGTAGCCTGTTCTTCTATTGCTCTAAACAGTCGAGTTCCTTTAGCTTTATTCACCGTACTACTAAGATGTGAGGGGCTTACCTCATAAGCATGGAGCAAATAAAACGTACAGGGTTCGTTTTCGAACAGTTTTTTTGCATAAACTACAGCCTTAAATGCATTCTCTGAAAAATCTGTTGGCACTACTATTTTTTTCATATTTCTATTATTTCAAACTACTTCTATTCTGTTATCTTTTGTTGTTGTTATTGTTGTTGTTGTGGCTTAAACCATTAATCATTACCACACAAATACCAATTGTCATAAAAGGTAACATCTCCAAAAGTGGTCCATTGAGGCATTAAATTTTGATGATATCAGTAGGTGTTTCTACTAGAATTGTTTTATCCCCCCTAATAGCAATGGGCTGTTTCAACACATCGGGATGTTTTCTAATAAAAGTTATCCAGTCTCCATCAGAAAAATCATGATGCTCAAATTGATGGGTATAAGATGGGTGTTCCTGATTGACCAAATCCTTAATTTCGAGCTTAAGTCGATCTGCCAATTCTGCAATTTGCGTTCCTGTAAGTGTAGTTTTTAACACATCAACCTCGTAAACAGCTAATCCTTTAGTCTTTGCATAAGCCAAAGTTTGTTTAGCTCGACCGGAATTGGAATTGTAATACAAGGTAATTTGTCGGTTTGATGTTGCTATCTCTCCCATAATTTGAATGTTTTAATCACATAAAAATAAATTGGGGCTATATATTTTGACCGAGAACTATTCAGCTCTTAGATATGAACAAATATCAAAGCCTCGTCTACCTCATCTCGTTCTTTAACTTTTCGAGTAGCTGTTGCTCTGCTTTATTTTTGCCTGAAAAAGAATCAGCAATCGATTCTGCTGTACTTAGTATCAATTTATTTATTTCAGGTGTAAAAAGCTCTTTATTATTTTGCTTAAACTCAACAAAGGTATTATAACAACCTTGAGCATCTTTATCATCGTTAGCATCCAACCAATCAAAAACAATTTCTATTTGATAAGCTGTATCACTACCAAAAGGATCTGATATTTTTTCCAAATCCAACCATTTATCCCTTACCAATTGCTTCAGGGTATTGTATTCAGTGTCCCGCACATTGTTATCTATAGAAGCAATTGCGTAAAACAAACGGGCCAAATTTTGATAAAATGCTATGTTTTTTCTTAATGTCATCATGACACTTTTTAAGTTTTTATAAAGTTAAACAATATTCATTAAACTGATTATCTAACCTATGGTAAATGATATCTTCTTCTTTGATTGGGTAAGGTTATTTTTGTACTTTTAGTCGATTCTTAAAATCAATAGTCTTTTCAATGTTCAACCAAAAAGAAAATTTATTTAACCTTCTATTTGAGGCAGTATCAGAAGGCGTTGTGGTAGTAGATAGAAATCAAAAAATCGTTGCTATAAATGAATCAACCCAGCGTATGTTTGGTTATGACAAAGATGAACTTATTAATCAAGACTTAAACCTTTTAATTCCTTCAAAATACCATCATAAGCACCACTCGCATTTTGAGACATTTGTTGGTCAATCCGAAAAAAGGCAAATGGGTCAAGGTCGTGATATTTATGGCGTAAACAAAGACGGTCAAGTTTTCCCTATTGAAACAGGATTGAACCCTATTCACTTTAAAGGAGAAACTTATGTTATGGCATTGGTTATAGATATTTCAAAAAGAAAAGCCCAAGAATTAGAAATACAAAAGTTAAATACTGAATTAGAAGAGAAGGTTGCTCATCGCACTCACGAGCTTCGCGATTCTATTAACCAACTTCAAGAAGTAAACGTAAAACTAAAAACCGAAAACCAAAAAAGGGTACGTGCAGAAAACAAATTAAAAACGGCATTAAAACAGGAAAAAGAGCTCGGAGAACTCAAAACAAAGTTCCTATCAATGGTGTCACATGAATTTAAAACCCCTTTAAGTGGTATTTTAACCTCGGTCATGCTGTTGGGCAAATACAAGTTAACAGAACAACAATTAAAACGGGATAAACATATTACCACCATCACCAATAAGGTGCATTACCTTAACAATATTCTCAATGACTTTCTTTCAATAGAACGATTAGAGAGCGGTAAGGTTAGCTATAACTATAGTGAATTTAAATTGAGTAAGGTAATAAACGAAGTAGTGTACAATTCCAATTTGCTTCTCAAGGAAGGACAAAACATTAATTATCCCCAAAACATCGATGAGATTTCAGTTTACCAAGATGAAAAAATCCTGGAATTAGCATTGTCCAACCTAGTACACAATGCTATAAAGTACTCGTCTGAACGCTCTACCATAGACGTGATAGTCAACCAGGATAATAACTACACAAATATTCAGGTTAAGGATCAAGGCATTGGAATACCAAGAGCAGATCAAAAGAATATATTTAAACGGTATTTTAGGGCTGAAAATGCTCTGATTACTCAAGGGACAGGAATTGGGCTAAACATTGTAAAAACCCATCTTATAAAATTAGGGGGATCTATAAGCTTTGTTAGCAAGGAAAATGAGGGATCTACCTTTTATATTTCTATACCAAATAAAGCCAAATCATGAAAACCATTCTATTAATAGAGGACGATATAGCCATTAGAGAAAATACAGCTGAACTTTTAGAGCTAGCAAACTATAATGTAATTACAGCTCCCAATGGAAAACTAGGGCTGGACTATGCAAAAAACCTTTTACCAGACATTATTGTATGTGATATTATGATGCCTGAGCTTGATGGTTACAGTGTATTGAAAGCTCTTGGTGAAGGTGAACAAACCAAATTTATTCCTTTTTTGTTTTTATCGGCAAAAACAGAACGCCAAGATATTAGGAAAGGTATGTCCCTTGGTGCAGATGACTATATCACTAAGCCATTTAGTGAAGAGGAACTTATTAGTGCCATAGAAAGTCGTATTGCCAGGTCACAGATATTTAAAGAACAAAACAATACCAATGTAGCCAAAAACGCAGATAATCTAATTAATGATCTTAATGATCTTAAAAATTATTTTTACGACAATGGGCAAACATTCATTTTTAATAATAGAGATGTTATTTACAGTAAAGGAGACCATTCCAATTATATTTACCTTATAATAAAAGGAGCAGTAAAAACACATTCATTCGACATAGATGGCAAAGAGTTAATCACGGCGCTTTACAATGCCGATATGTTGTTTGGCTATACTTCCTTTACCGAAAATATCCCCTATCAAGATTATGCTACAGCACTAAGCCAAACCGAATTAGCTGGCATTACAAAAACTGAACTTAACACCATACTGGAAGACAATCCTAATTTAACGCTAAACCTTATTGAATTGCTTACTGAAGATTTAAAATCGGTAAAAGAGCAATTGCTTCAAATGGCCTATGGTTCAGTAGGAAAGAAAACGGCTAAGACATTACTTAAATTTTCAGAAAAGCTCAACGTCTCTCCAAACGCTCCTATTAAAATCTCAAGAAACGATTTAGCTAGCGTTGCCGGTATTGCCACCGAAACCCTTATTAGATCCTTATCCAATCTTAAAAAAGAGGGGATTATCGAAATTGAAGGGAGAAACATAAAAATTATAGACTTGGAAAAACTCCAAAACGTTTATTAAACCTTTTACTGATAATAATCATTTATTGAAACATTAACGCATTCTAAATTTGTTACACTAGTAATTATGTGTAATGAATATACTGCTTCCTACAGATTTTTCCGATAACGCATGGAATGCTCTTGAATATGCATTGGGTTATTTTCAATTTACCTCTTGTACGTTTCATTTGTTGCATGTAGACCATCAATATGGCTTTTCAGGAGGCAATATGGCCTACTATCCATCTCATAATTTAGTTGAAAAAAGCATATCAGGAAGCACCAAGCATACACTACATGAATTGCTTCCTAAAATAAAGGCAAACCCTTTGAGCAGCAAACACCAATTTGTTACAGCCAATGAACAAGGCTCTTTGGTCGATGTATTGCGCAGTTATACAAAAAGGAACAATATTAGTATGATTGTTATGGGTACCAAAGGTGCTTCTGGACTCAAAAAATTGATTGTTGGCAGTAATACTGCGAATGTTATTACCAAAGTACCCTGTGATACGCTTATAGTTCCCGAGCAAGCCTCTTTTAAGCCTTTAGATGAAATTGCTTTCCCTACGGATTTTTCAGTACAATATAACTTAAGTATCCTTCAAACTATTAGCAATATGGTTAAGACATATCATGCTTCGTTAAGTGTACTTCATATCTCCAAATCAAAAACTGAGTTAAACAATGAGCAATTGAGAAGTAAAGCTTTACTTGGGGACATTTTTGACGATTTGCCGCATAACTTCTACTTTCTTACCAACCCTCATGTAGAGGAAGCCGTTGAATGTTTTGTAGAGAGCAGAAACATCGATATAATTGTAATGGTTGCCAAGAATCTCAATTACTTTCAAAAACTGCTATTTCAACCTGTTGTCGAACGCATTAGCTATCATACCACTATCCCATTTTTAGTACTTCACGAAAGCAAATAAAAAAACTACTTAAAAAACACTTAATATACTAACAAGCAGATTGTTAAAGTGATTTTTATCATTCTAGTGAACACAAAAAAAACGTATCTTAATAACTTAATACATCTTATCCATGAAGAAAATTCTCTTACCCACAGATTTTTCAAAAAATGCATGGCACGCCATGTGCTATGCCATGGAATTGTTCAAAAATGATCCTTGTACATTTTATGTTCTAAACGCCTTCACAGCTTCAGGTTATAATCTTAATAGCTTAATGGTACCTGAGCCCGGAGAAGCTAATTTTGAGGCTGCAAAATTGGAAGCTGAGAACGAGATGGGTAAATTGATGGATATGATAAACTTTAGAGACCAAAAAAATCCAAAACATCACTTTGAAACCATAACCTTATTTAATAGTCCTGTAGAAGCTATTAAAGCTGAAGCCGAAAAACATGACATTCAATTGGTAATTATGGGAACTAAAGGAGCAACGGGCTCCAAAGGTTCATTTTTTGGCAGCAATGCGGTTTATGTCATGGAAAAAGTACGGCAATGTCCAATATTGGTAATTCCAGAAGATGCTTCCCTAAAACTTCCCAAAGAAATTGTTTTCCCTACCAATTATAAAATCAATATCAAGTTACAAGAACTGCAACACCTTATTGAAATTGCCAAAATCAACCACGCTTCAATAAGGGTATTGCACGTGTCTAAAGAAGATCATTTAGACAACGAACAACTTAATAACAAAAAACTATTACAGGAATATTTTGAGGCAATAGATCATTCATTCCATTCCCTATCAAACATCAACATTCAAACTGCTATAAATTGTTTTGTTGAAAGCAGGAACAGCGATATGATCGCCTTCATCAACAAAAAGCACATGTTTTTTGGAAGTATTTTAAGCAAACCTTTGGTTAAAGGAATAACCTACCAGTCTAAAGTCCCTATTTTGGTAATGCACGATATTATTAACTAAAACATATTAAACATGAAAACAGGCATTTGGATAGACAAGGAAAAAGCACATATAGTAACCCTTAATGAAACAAACGAAGAGTTAGAAACAATCGAATCTAACGTAGACACATTCCACGTTTCCGGTGGCTCTGGTCGCGGTCAATGGGGCCCACAAGATGTTGTTCAGGACAGTAAATATTTGGAACGTGAAAAACACCAGCTTAGAGCGTATTTCAATACTGTTGCCGAACACCTTAAAGACTGTGAGTCTATTGTAATTTTTGGACCTGCCGAAACCAATTCTAAACTCTATAAAGACCTTCAGGAACACCATAAAGCTATTTCTTCAAAGGTAAAAGAGGTCAAAAAGGCCGATAGCATGACAACCAATCAAGTTAAGGCTTGGGTTAGGAATTATTACAATCAAAACGTTTAATAGTACTTTCTGCCTGCTAATATCATGGCAAAGTTTCAACCTGATATCGTTAAAGCTTCTGGGGAAAAAGTTGAG
This sequence comes from Mangrovimonas aestuarii, assembly GCF_028767185.1. Taxonomy (GTDB): domain Bacteria; phylum Bacteroidota; class Bacteroidia; order Flavobacteriales; family Flavobacteriaceae; genus Mangrovimonas_B; species Mangrovimonas_B aestuarii. The sequence goes on along the minus strand of NZ_JARACK010000002.1, from coordinate 233,685 downwards.
TTTTCCAGAAACAAACTTAAGAATTCACTTAAGAAATCTGGTGCCTCCTTACACACTATCAATTCTATTTTAAAAGTAATAGAAAAGGAAATATACCCGGACATCACTACCGAAGCCATTTACAACAGGGCTTATTCCCTTCTAAGGGAATTTGAAACTCCCTGTGCTTCTAGGTATAAACTTAAACGTGCTATTTACGACTTAGGTCCAACTGGGTTTCCTTTTGAGCACTTTATAAGTGCTTTGTTGAAACATAGTGGATACGATACATATGTTAGTAAAACTTTACAGGGAAAATGTGTAAAACATGAAGTAGATGTAGTCGCCACAAGCAATAAACACACCACTCTTGTTGAGTGTAAGTTTCATAGCGACCGAGGACAAACCTGTAATATAAAAGTTCCGCTATACATACTTTCCCGTTATAATGATATAAAAGCAAATTGGTCTTCAAGAACTAATAATGCATTAAACCCTCCATGGGTAGTTACCAATACAAGATTTACAGAAGACGCCTTAAATTTTGGAAAATGCTCAGGCATGTTCCTATTAAGTTGGGATTACCCAAAAGATCACGCATTAAAAGATAGAATAGACGATTTAAAACTTTATCCTATTACCGTTTCATCTCTTTTATCATCCAAGGAAAAATCTTTTTTATTAAACCGCGGCATTGTTCTTTGCAGACAACTAGTAAAAGAACCATTTTACCTTGATCATATGGGACTATCTGATATAAGAAAAGAAAAAGTACTTAATGAAGTTGAATTTTTATGTAATGATTAATAACATGAAAACTTCGTCGGTAAATATTACTTTTTTGGGAGCCGCTGGTGAAGTCACCGGATCAAAGTTTTTTTTGAAAACACCAGACGTTAACCTGATGATAGACAGCGGTGTTTTTCAAGGCTTAAAAGAATTAAGGTTGCTAAACTGGAATCCGCTTCCTATCGATGTAAGCTCCATTGAATTTGTTCTGCTAACGCACGGACATCTGGATCATGTTGGTTATTTACCTCGTTTGGTGAAACAAGGTTTTAAAGGTAACGTTTTAGGAACTCTCCCTACTCTAGCAGTTGCTGAAATTATCCTTAAGGACAGTGCTAAAATACATGAAGAGGAAGCCGAAAAAGCTAACGAAGAAGGTTTTACTCTACATCAACCTGCACTCCCATTTTTTAATCTTACAGAAGCCGAATCTACTATTAGGCGATTTAAGTCTGTAAATGAAGGCGAATGGATATCATTATCAGATACTGTTTCTGCTCGGTTTCAATACAACGGACATATTATTGGTGCGACTTTTATTGAATTAGATATTTCAGGCAAACGGTTTGTTTTTTCTGGTGATGTTGGCCGACCCAACGATTTGCTTTTGAGAGATCCAAAACATCCTGAATGGGCAGATTACCTGTTTATTGAAAGCACCTATGGTGATAGACTACATGATAAAGAAGATGTGGAAGCAAAATTTATCGACCTTATCAATCAAACCATCAAAGATAATGGACTTTTAATAATTCCCAGTTTTGCAGTTGAACGGATTCAATATATAAGCTTTTTACTGTGGCAACTCTACAAAAAGAGAAAAATACCAAACATTCCCATTTATGTTGACAGTCCAATGGGAAACAATGTTTTTGATGTGTTCCAACAGTTTCCCGATTGGCATAAAATGGACATGCATGAATATTATGCCATGTGCAATCATCTAAACATGGTACAATCGTATGCTGAAACTTGGGAAACAATAGATAATCCTGGCAGTAAAATAGTAATAGCGGGGAGCGGCATGGTTACTGGCGGACGTGTTCTTACTTATCTACAACAGTTTATAGACAAACCTACAACAAGAGTTTTACTAGTAGGGTTTCAGGCAGAAGGTACTCGAGGGCGTGCATTAAAGGAAGGTACCCATGAAATAAAATTTTTCGGAAAATATTATCCTGTAAAAGCCAAAATTCACAGTTTAGAAAGTCTTTCAGCCCATGCAGATCAACAAGAACTTTTACATTGGCTAAATGATATCAAAAATGTTCCAGAAGAAGTTTTTCTTGTGCATGGTGAACCAAATGCCCAACAGGCTTTTTGTGTTAAGCTTAATAATACATTTCAATGGAAAGTTAAAACCCCTAAACTGTACGAAACAGTAAGACTCATTTGGTAAATACCAGCATATTTTTCCCACATAGAATAGTGACGGTTCTCATTTCCCAAATACTTTATTTTGATTAATTTATAACTCATGTTCCAAGTAACATAAAACCAGTCTTTATTGAAAAAAATCGTTAACTCAATTACTAATCTCCACGTCTGTTAATCAAAGTATACAGGCGTGGATTTAATCATAGGATTACCATGAATTCACCTTCATCAAACACAGAGTCTTTGGAATGGCCTAACATTAAGGATTTACATGCTGATTCCATACGTTGGTTATCGGAATTAAATTTTATTGACGATGAATGTCTCTTCTTTGATGACATGATAAAGACTTATACCATCAACCTCATTGACCAATCTATTTTTGAAAAAACTAAAGTTCTAATTGGTCGGTTATCCCAAATTCAAACTAAAAACAAAGAACTGATAAATGAGATTTCAAAGCACGAAAATAGTTTGGATAGGCTTATCCAAAAATCTGATAACACCAATCGTGCTACAGTGTATACTAACGAACATAAAGAGCTTTTAAATTCAATAAGAATCCATTGGGACAACTATAAACCTTTAAAGAAGGATCTCTTTGAACTCCTTAAAGGAGTTTTGGCTGAGCAGAAAAAAAAGTTATTGCTAAATAGTTAATGATACTTATACAGATTTCACCTGTTATTACATTAAAAAGCCATTTTCAGGTTCAACTGGTTTAGGTATATCTGTATCGTTAATCATTTCACGTATATCGATTTCAATTCCCCTAGCGATAGCGGTAATGGGAACATCATTATAGGTGCCTTCAAAGGGGTTTTCTGAATAATCACCTATCTTTTCCATTAAAAAAAACACCCAAATAATTACAGCTGAAAGAACAGGTCCTAACCAATAAACCCAATAGTTTTCCAGTTTAAAAATATCTAAAAGTCCAAACGGAACAAAAAGACAAAAGATAAAACAAAGCCAGTATGCCGTTGAAGCATATTGTCTAGGGAAAGGAAAGTTTTTAATACGTTCACTCTTTCCCTGATCTTCATAAAAACTTTGAACCAAATGATGAAATTCCATATGCCTAAAATCTTCAAAATATCTCAAGTTCTTTAGCTCCTGTAATCGCTCCGACTGTATCCTTAAAATTTGAGTGGCCATATTACTACTTCCTTCCATAATCCTAAGCTCTTTGTTACTTAAGAAAGATTCAAGCTCATCTTCCAATCTATTGGTATAGTCCTCACAAACCTTGGGTGCATATAATCCCTGAAGTCGGTTTTCAATATGTTCCCATTCCCTACTCAACCGCAACTGATGGCGCAATGCCGTTAACCAGGCAATATGTCTGTAAATAAGCTCTTTTTGAATTTTGTGAGCATCATCGCCTTGCACAAATGCAACTGTGGCCGCTCCAAAGGTTCTGCTATTATTTACAATACTCCCCCATATTTTACGAGCTTCCCAGGCACGATCGTAAGAACTGTTGTTTTTAAACCCAAGATAAAATGCTACAGCAATCCCAATAACCCCAATGGGCTGCCAAGGAATTTCAAAATTCAACTTAAATAAAAAAACAGTATAAAACAATATTAGAGCATAAACAAGCCCTATAAAAAAAGGTCTTTTAGACCAATTAAATGTCATAAAAAAACCATATTTACGCTTGGTATACATAATGTTAATGGATTGATAAAGTTAAAATTATTAATTATCCCAGAGTATTTATAGCATGGGAGACATTAACCGAGCCAAATTCTCTAGAATCTTTTTATGTGTAGATCGTTGTTCCCACAATTCTAAATCAAGCAATCGTGCATCTTCAATATCTTTATAAAAAGTATACCGAAGTTTACCAGCTAAAGCTTCATCATAAACAATTGCATTAACCTCAAAATTCAGTTCAAAACTTCTTATATCCATATTGGCTGTACCTACTATCGCAATATGGCTATCTACAACTACAGTTTTTGCGTGAACAAATCCTTTGGTATATTGATAAATCTCAACACCGGCTTCCATTAGTGCACTGTAATATGATCGGGATGCCGCATTTACAAACTTTGAATCAGATTCATGGGGAACCAAGAATTTAACACTTACACCACTCATAGCTGCTACAATCAAAGCGTCTTTAACACTTTGATTGGGAATAAAATAAGGCGTTGTTATCAAGATTTCTTCTTCTGCAAGGTTTATGGCTTGAAACAACGCATACAGAATACTTGGCGTTTTAGAATCTGGACCACTTCCTGCTATCTGAACAAGCTTGTTCTGGTTAGCTTTAAAAGCATCAACAGGTCGGAACAATCGATCATCTGGTCTTACACTATCACTGGCACAAAAATTCCAATCTCCCAAAAACAAATACTGCAAATACCAAACTGCTGGACCATGAATCTTTAAATGTGTATCTCGCCAATATAAATTAGTCTTTCCGTTGTTTATATAACGATTCCTCACATTGATGCCACCAACGAAAGCTACAGTACCATCGATAATGGCAATTTTTCGATGATTGCGATAATTTAATCTATTAGCAAAAGCTATCAATTTAATCTCATAAAACGGAAACGTTTTTACTCCCCCCTCTCTTAATCGAGGAACTAGATCCTTTCTGATTGATCGGCTTCCAAAGTCATCGTATATAAAACGTACCTCAACTCCTTCTTTAGCTTTTTGAAGCAAGACGCCGGCTACCTCCCTACCTATATCATCATTATAAAAAATATAATATTCTAAATGGATGTGGTGCTTAGCGCCACGTAAGGCTTTTAACAACTCTGGGAATTTTTCCTCTCCGTTAATCAAAAGAGACACTTCATTCCCGTTGGTTAAAGGACTGATATCTTCTTTAAGAAGTAGATTCACCAATTTTCGGTGTTTTCCCAATTTGTTTTCCCTCATGATGGACTCGGAAAACTCCATAACCTCCTCGGCCAGTTCTTTTTCAAGCTCGGCATTCTTAAAAACCTTTTTGTTATAGATTTTTCGTTTGCGATAATTAATACCGAAAGAGAAGTAAATAATAATACCAATTACCGGGACGAATATTACAAATAGAAGGTACGCCAATGATTTGGCACTGTCGCGTGTATCCTCAATAATGCGATAACATACAAACAGCAAGAAAAGGAAATAGAGAATCTCTAATATTATAATCCAGTTCATGCCATTAAGTTAGCAAATCCTGAAAGAATCCTACAATTTATTTTTAGCTTCTATCCATTTAGCCATGAACTTAGTACTCTGCATGGTGTGGTGTTGTAGCATAGTACCCATAAAATTGTTTAAACGATGTTGTTGAAGATTATTAAGAAGTGATTCTATGGCAGAAATAAACTCTGGTTTTAACTTCTCAACATTAAAGCGTTTGTTTATTATTTCTACACCATTGAACATAAAGTCTTTCCATAACGTTTGACTGTTATATAGATTAACCGCTTTATCTGCGAACTCTTCAGGGCTGTCTTCTATATATCCGTTAGGTTCAAGCTCTCCAAACATCCCTTCGGCAGCTATAGAACTCATTACACAAGGTGTTCCGTTGTGCATCGCATCAATAAGTTTCCCTTTTAAACCTGCACCAAATTGTAATGGCGCTAGACAAACCCGGTATTTCTGTATGGCTATATTTACATCTTCCGCAAAACCCTTTACCAAAAACCCTTCTTTTGGATTATGGAGTTGTAATACTTTTTGGGAAGCATAAGCACCGTAAAGATGCATTTCGGCTTTAGGCAACTGCTTTCTTATATTGGGCCAAATATGATTTTTTATATGAACAGCCGAATTGTAATTAGGTTCGTGAAGAAAGTTACCAATAGTCATAAAATGCTCTCTAACTTCAAACCCTGGCAGCTCCTGAAACTGCTCAAACAAAATCTTGGGTTGTAAAAAAGGCAAATAGTAAATCAAGTTTTTATCGACCTTGAATTCCTTCAATAAAAGTTTCATTTCAGCTTCTGAGATAATCAAACTCAAATCACTACGGTAAATGCTCGCTAATTCCCGTTTGGCCATATCGTTAAACAAGTAACTTTTATCGAAAGGAACATTATCCTTATAAGCCTTTTGACGCCCAAAACGTAAACTATGCAGATCTTCGGTATCCAAAATACGAAGTGCATTAGGGCAATGCTTAGCAACTCGCCAACCAAACTGCTCCTCGGTCATAAACCTATCGAACATTACAATATCTGGTTGAAGTTTTAAGATATAATCATCAAAAGAAGCATCGTTTAATAGGATATTGTCTACTGACACTCCCCAATCCTCCAAAGAAAATGATTGTTCTGTACGAATAGCAGTGCTCACATAAGTAATATCGCAACCATGCTCGTTAAAGAGTTCTATCAATTGTAACATACGACTCCCAGCCGCTGAGCTTTTAGGCTCGGGCCATACAAAGCCAATTATGAGAACTTTTTTGTTTTTAAGTGTCATTTACTGTGGTCTCTCCACCAAACTGTACTTAAAACGTACTTGTTCTGCCCATTTTATAACTTCAGAAATTTGCTCATCGGTAAGATTGGCATCGCCGTGCGTCCATGTATATGAAGGTAATGGCATTTCTTTTTCTTCAACCATTTCAATCAGTTCCTCCATTTTATGGTCTTTTTTCTTCACCGAATACCCTTCCCAGCTTGAGAAATCAAGGTGTTTTCTTCCGTGTTCTATATGCTCGTCCATCCAGTAATTTACCGGTGTAATATTGTTATACCAAGGGTAACGTGTAAAGCTACTATGGCAATCATAACAAGTTTCCTTAAGAATTACTTGTACTGACTCCGGTGGAGTGGTATCTGCTATAAAAGTATCTACCGAAGCTAAATCACCTTCGTTCTTTTCAGGTCCAAAAAATTGAGCAATCACAAAAATTACTAAAAGAGCCAGTAATATTTTTTTAACAAGTTTCATCTTCTGTATTTTTAAGGGTCTAAAAATATAGAAAATATTGAATGAGCCCAGCAGAATTGTACGATAAATTGAGATACGTTAAGGCATCGAGGGAAAACAGAATGAAATACGCTCTTATGGTTTTAAATGAACCAATCCTTATGGAGCCCCTTATGAATATTATGTTTAAAGTTGATGATAAAATATCATCGCGAGCAGCATGGGTGTTCGAATTTGTCTGTAAAGAAAATTTAGAGGCTATACTTCCTTTATTGGATAAATTCACAAAGGGTTTGAAACAGGTTCATTTAGACTCTACCGTACGCCCAGTCGCCAAGGTCTGTGAGCTTTTGGTCATTGCTTATTTTTCAAAAAAAGAGAATCGCATAAAAACAACTATATCCAGCATCCATAAAGATCGGATTGTCGAAGCTTGTTTTGATTGGATGATTACTGAACAAAAAATCGCACCTAAAGCCTACGCCATGAACAGTCTTTATTTACTTGGCAAAGAATTTGACTGGATTCATCCCGAACTAATAACCATTTTACAACAGGAATACCCCAATGAAAGTTCTGGATATAAAGCAAGGGCTAGGCATATTATAGGGCAAATAAAAAATAAGCAACCCAATTAGGTCGCTTATGCTTTCAAGATAATTTATTAAAATTTAGATGCAAGCGTTATATTCTTCAACAACTTCTTTTACATCTTCTTCCTTGTACATCTTGTTTTTTAGCTTCTCAACTACCGAAGGGCAGTCATGAAAATATTTTATTGCTTGTTTTTTAAATGACCTTAATGTCCCATGTTTCATTAAAGGGAAAGCCTCACTCTCACCTTCTTTAATTACATAAAACTCATTAAAACTACTATAATAATAGTGGGTAGGGATATTAGGTACGGCACTTCCTCCAGCTGGAGAAAAAAATGTTGGCCCCATAGATGTTGAAGCCCCTACACTACGACCATATAGAGTTACGCTCCCTTTTTCAATAACTCTGAACAATGCATTTCTTTTTCTGGATAATGGAATAAATTCATAGGATGCTGTACCTTCCTCGGTATCCTCAACAACAACCATGTTTACTTGATTATCTTCAAACGTTTTTGTTTTTGATTTTCGAGTATCTCTATACTTAACTCTATCAGGATTATTAAATGGTGTCGCAACTAAATCTTTTGAAATCTGTGGAATTTTGACAAATCCACTTAATGTATCTCCGCTTTTCAGATGTATTTCTCCTTTTAACCAACCATGTTGGGCACACATATTAAACACTGTAAAAAACGTAAAAGCAATACCTATAAATCTTCCCATGAATTTAAAAAAATAAAATTTTAATGTGCGAATATAAATATTCCTATAAAAATGAATTCTTAAATTTCAACTGATTTTACCTACAAATTACTTGTTGAATTTATAAACGTATTCCCCTCCAAAACATATAATAATAACTCCTAAGGCAACAACTATCCCCACGGGGTCTGATCCTATCTGACTCAAAATTAAAACCAGCATTGCTATTATACATAATACTGAACCAACCAACGGAAGTGTCTTATTTGCCTGAATTGAATTATGAAGTTTAAATGCCGATAGGTTAACCATAGAAAAAATAAGTAGGAAGCCAATGCTACCTGCTACAGATATACTTTCAAGTTTTAAAGTATTCACTAGTATTAAAGTACAAATTGAAGTAATCAATAACCCTATAGGGTGATTCCAAAACTGACTACTCAACTCATGAGGCAATTCATCTTCTTCTGCGATTTCATAGCTCACGCGACTCCCTCCATATAGTGACGCATTAATAGCTGAAAAAGTAGAAATAAGTGCCGCAACCGTAATAATCACAAATCCTGTTTGTCCTAAAATAGGCTTAGCTGCTTCCGCCAACACATAATCTTCGGCTTTTTTAATCAAATCAAACTGCAACGAACCTACTGCTACACAAGCAATAATGATATAAAGAAAAATTACAAATAGTACTGAATAATAATAAGCTTTAGGAATATTTTTAGAGGGATTCTCTATATCTGGGACTGCATTGGCTATAAGCTCAAACCCTTCGTAAGCTACAAATATCAACATTCCTCCTGTTATCAACTTCAAAGGTCCCGACCAATAACTTGAATTCAATTGCTCCAAATTCACATTACTCTTCAGACCATAAATACCAACACATACAAACCCCAATAAAATCACCAATTTAATAATAACAGCATAAGATTCAATTGCACTCACCACCTTTATACTGTAATAATTTATCAAAGTCGCCAAAACAATAATTCCAGAAGCATAAATATGGAAATCAAACGTTTTGTTTCCTGTTATTTCCCAAAGATTAGGCGCATACGCCCCAAATGCAGAAGCGTATAGAGACAACATAATAATATAACTTACCCATAATAAATTATTTACTCCCCCACTAAAGACACCAATACCAAACCCTTTATTGATAAACTTAACTGTACCACCTCTATCCGGAAACTTCAATGACAGTTTTACATAACTGTAGCTAGTAATAAGTGCTAAAATACCAGCTAATACAAATGCAATAGGCGTACCACCCTGTGCATAATCAACAGCAAGTCCTAATACAGCAAAAATCCCACCTCCAACCATGCCTCCTATTCCAACAGACATTGCTTCCCTGAGACTAATTGTTTTACTCATAAATATTCTGCTTTAAAAACACCCGTTTTTCAGTCGGTTTTAATTTTTTTACAACTACAAATCCAATGATTTCATTAATCTAGGATTTTAAATCCGAATATACGCGTTGTCCTTTTTCGACAATAATTTGAATAATATTTGATATGTCTTCCTCTGACGTTCTAAAATTTACAATACACCCGCGCAAACAGTAAGTACCGTTAATTATGGCATTAGATAAAAACACTTCTCCTTCCTTCTGCAGTACGTTTAAGAGTTTTTGATTCAAGTCATTTAAAAAACCTGTAGCTTTATACTGTTCAGCTAAGTTTAATGGGACATAACGCAAAGTCGTTATACTTAAATTATGGCTTATCGCTTCCAGTTCTTGATGTTCATTAGCCTGATCGAAAAACATTTTTGCCAAATTGATATCCTCACGGATCATATCAATATAACCATGTTTACCAACTTGTTTTATAGCTGCCCATACTTTTAAAGCCCTAAATCCCCTTGAGTTTTGTAAACCATATTCATAATAATTCACCGAAGGGTCGGCTTCGTCTGAATCAAAGTTATAATACTCAGGATGGGAGCTAAAAGTATCGCTAAGATGTTTTGAATTTTTCACCAAAGTACAGCCAGCCTCAAGCGGACTATATAACCATTTATGCGGATCTAGGGCAATGGAGTCGGCCATTTCCAAGCCTTTGAATTTCTCCTTTTCCTCAGGAACAATTGCAGCGGGAACACCATAAGCTCCATCTACATGAAACCAAAGCTTGTACTTTTCACATATTTTACCGATTGACCCCAAATCATCTACTATACCTGTACTTACATCACCTGCTGTACCTACTACCATAAAAGGTACTTTTCCGTTTTCTATATCTTCTTTAATAAGCCTCTCAAGAATAGATATATTCATTTTTCTATTTTCATGAGTGTCCACCCACCGAATCGCATTACTACCATGCCCAAAAAGAACAGCTGCCTTTTCCACCCAAGTATGTGTTGTTTTAGAACAATAAAGCACCATTTCCTTAGATTCATTTTTTAAACCTGATGATTTGAACAACTTGGATGCCTTTTGGGTTCTTCCCGCAAGAAAACCAGTAAAATTTGCCATATTACCACCACTCACCAAAACTCCTCCATAAGTATTTGGAAGCCCTATAAGTTCAGCCAACCAGTTTACCGTTTGAGTTTCTATTGCAGTCGCCATAGGGCTTAAAATGTTGGCGCCACAATTGGCATTAACACCACTTGCCAATAAATCTGCTAATATTCCAATAGGTGCTTGAGAAGATGTTATATAGCCTAAAAACCGTGGATGCCCATTAAATAAAGAATGCTCCAAAAGCATTTCTTGAGCTCTTGATAGAATCAATTCGGCAGATATTCCATGCTCGGGTAATGATTCATCACCCAAAATTTCCTTTATCTCTTTTGGGGTTTCTCCTAATGTGACTTTTTTTATATAGATGGTCTCCAAAAGCTCCGAAAGCGCATCGACTAAATTATACCCTATCGTTTTAAACTCTTGAACATCTAAATTTATAGGGGCTTTTCGACGGCTAGACATACTATTTTAGTTTTTTGTTTAGTTACTTCTTTTTCAGAAACTCGTCAGTGAAATGCTGTTTGAATTTCTCTTCTGAAAACTTTTGAGCATTATATGCTTTGGACTCCCCTTTGGGAATGGATAATGATTGCCACTCCTTATCACATAACATTTTCCCGATGTACACCATTTGTCCTACATGATAGGAATAGTGAGCCAACTGGCAGAACAAAGCCTCTATCACACTATGCCCTTGATTACGAATGAATATCTCTTTATCTAAATCATCAACAGTTAACGAATCTATAGCTGAAAACAAACAAGACCAACCGGCTTCCCATTTTTCCATCAATTCAGTTCGTGTTTTAATATCCGCTTCAAATTCAGCATCTCTTTCACGCCATGTTTTTTCGCCATCAGAAGTCAAAAAATCAGTCTACCTAGACAACATATTCCCCCAGAGGTGCTTTACAATTACACCAATACTGTTATTATCGTCATTATATTGCCACAATAATTGCTCATCACTCAACTGAGCCATAGTTCTATCTCCCAAAAGCTTATAATAAGCAAACTGTTTCCTTAAACTGAGAAGATCAATGGTTTCCATAACTATATCATTCTTCAAATAAATTTTAAGCTCTTCTAAGTTACTTATTTTTAGCCACAATACTCTCTCTAAACTTTGTGATAGAACTTAACAAAATCTTCCAACTTGCTAATTCCCAAATCCCAACTCAAATAACTATCTTTGCAGCTTTAAAAAAACTAAACAAACTATGTCTTTAAATACACTTAACGCCATCTCTCCTATAGATGGACGCTATCGCAACAAAGTAGACGAATTAGGAGCCTATTTTTCCGAAGAAGCTTTAATTAAGTACCGTGTTAGGGTAGAAATCGAGTATTTTATTGCTCTTTGTGAAATTCCATTGCCACAATTGGCAGATTTCAACACTAGCCTTTTTACTGACTTAAGAGCTATTTACACCAATTTTTCTGCTGGTGACGCTCAAGCTATAAAAGACATAGAGAAAGTAACAAACCACGATGTTAAAGCGGTTGAATACTTTATTAAAGAGCGTTTTGATGCTTTAAATATTTCTCAATATAAAGAATTCATCCACTTCGGATTGACTTCTCAAGACATTAACAACACAGCAGTTCCTTTAAGTATAAAGGAAGCTGTTGAAGAAGTATACAATGGTGAGTTCCAAACTTTGGTAGATACCCTTAAAGGATTGGCAAACGATTGGAGCAGTGTTTCCATGTTGGCAAGAACCCACGGACAGCCTGCCTCTCCTACTCGTTTAGGTAAAGAAATGGAAGTATTCATTACCCGTTTGGAAGCTCAGTTTAACTTACTTAAAGATATTCCTAATGCTGCTAAATTTGGTGGCGCCACAGGTAATTACAATGCTCACCACGTTGCATATCCTAATGTAGATTGGAAAGCTTTTGGTACTAAATTCGTTGAAAACACTCTAGGGTTACACCACTCTTTCCCTACTACCCAAATTGAGCACTACGATCATATGGCTGCTTTATTTGACGGATTGAAACGTATCAACACGATCTTAATCGACCTTGACCGTGATATTTGGACTTATGTATCAATGGATTACTTTAAGCAAAAAATCAAAAAAGGTGAAGTAGGAAGCTCTGCTATGCCACATAAAGTAAATCCTATCGATTTTGAAAACAGTGAAGGAAACCTTGGTATCGCCAATGCCGTTTTTGAACATTTATCGGCTAAACTTCCTTTATCTCGCTTACAACGCGATTTAACAGATAGTACCGTTTTGAGAAATGTTGGTGTACCTTTCGGACATACTTTGATTGGATTTAAATCTACATTAAAAGGACTTAACAAGTTATTACTAAACGAAGCTAAGTTTGAAGAAGACCTTGAAAACAACTGGGCAGTTGTTGCTGAGGCGATTCAAACTATTTTGCGTCGTGAAGGCTATCCAAATCCATATGAAGCTCTAAAAGGATTAACCAGAACAAATTCGAAAATCACTCAAGTGTCTATTTCAGATTTTATTGATACCTTAGAGGTAGCTGAAACTATAAAAACTGAACTAAAACAAATTACCCCTGCCAACTATACAGGGATTTAACATATGCTTAATGACAAACAATCATTAGGGCTTACCAGCTCAGTCTCGATAGGTTTTGTACTTGCTGGAGTGTTTGACATATTGGACAACTTAGTAGTTGCCATTCTTTTGATTATTGGTTTTCTAACAGTCACCTTAAACGTTCTGCTGTATGGAGGAAATGATCTTAAGGATAAAGATATAAATGAAGAATAAAAACAAAAAAGGAACTGAATATCAGTTCCTTTTTTGTTTTTAAAAATTCAATCTTTTATTGTTTGAAAAAATCTGCAATGCTTTGTAACTGCTCTCCATCTACATCGGCATGATCTAAGGCTTTTACTAAACTAGCCATATCCGATGGTTTCATATCGTCTCCTAAGACACGTACTATACCAAAGCCTAAATCTGCTGAACTACCAAACACTATTAACTCATCGGCAGCATCGTTGTCGCCAATATATTTTACAACAACCTTCTTTCCTCTGTCATTAAACTCTATAAGATCGTTGTAACGCTTGTCTTCAAGTATGACTTTAATCTTATCCAACTCTTTGTTGTATAATTCTTTATTGGTTTCACTTACCTTAAACCCTAAAAAGTTTAAACGTTCAACAGAATTATAGGCATTAAGTTGTCGATCTGATAAACTGGCTGTGTCAAACTTTACAATATTTGTTGGAATATCTGCAGAAGTAAAATCGGGAGTTTCCTGATGATCTACAAAATAAGTCTGTAACGTAGGTCCGCTATTGCAACTAAACACTATCATAGCCACAAATAATGCTAAAAATGTATTTTTTATGGTTTTCATGACTACTCTTATTTTTTCTTATCCTTTTCCAAATGTTCACCTCCAGGGATATTCATCTGCTGGGTAAGCTTAGAGATTTGATTTAAATCAATATCCCCTGTCATTGAAATGACTACTGTTTCTACCTCTCTCTTTTGACCGTTAATGCTTACATCTGCATTTTTTGTTACTTCAGACAAACCGTTAACAAACATAAGGAGCTCTTCAACATGGTTCTCATCCCTGCCTTCTTTCACATAAAACTTCACAACTATGCCTTCATCCTTAACCTCCATAAGTTCCTCTAATTGAGCTGTACGGGATTGCACCCACTTTACAATATCTCCTGCAATTTCCATATTATCGGTAACAAGTGTTTTAAAGCTGGTAATACTATTCACCATATCTAAATACTGTTGGGCTTCAGGGTCATCGGTGTTAATATCTATTTTAGCCAACATTTGGAACATTTTTGGCTTAATGGACACATAAGTCACATCTGGATTATCACTGTATTTATCGAATACGTTCTGAGATATCCCTTTAAAAGGCAGCACTATAAGTGCCAATACAAATAATATCAATTTACTGTTCATGATTTTGGGTTTACTATTTAAAAATGATGTTTTCATAATTTTGGGTTTTAGTCTTTAAAAATAAGTTTTCGGGTTTGTTCAATTTCATCCAAATAGCCAACAGTTGAAGCACCTTTGTTAAATTGATTGGACATCAATTCCAGTGACTTAACCACCTCATTGTAGGCTAATTGAGGATCTTCAATGGTTCCCAAATCATTTTGTTGTGGTGACTTAACAAACTCAAAATAAGCCCCAAACATTAAAACAACTACAACTGCGACAGAAATCCATTTGTAATTAAAATAGCTTTTGGTTTTTAATGGAACGTCTTTGGTATATTGTTCATTACTACTAATTGAGAAGTAATTAAACAATGGTTTATACACTTCTAAATGTGAAGCAATGGTTACTTGCGAAAAATAGTTTTTTAACTCTTGCTCTTCCTTTAGATTAGTTTGTCCATTCTCATACTTTTCAAGTAGTGCTTCTATATGTTTAATTTGAGATCCCATAATTATGTGTCTTCATTAATTCTGTACGTATCGTTTTTCTAGCTCTTGACAATGCTACACGTATAGCTGTAGGTTTCATGTCTAATACGGCAGCTATCTCATCAAAGTCATATTGTTCTATATCCCTTAATTGTACAACAAGTCGCTGTTGCTCGGGGAGTTTTTCAATGATCCTCGCCACCCAATCCAAACTATCCTCAATTTCAGCCTGCTTTTGAACAGAGATATTATGATCTTTATAATTACTGTGAACAATTTTAAGGTTTTGAGCTTGTTTCGATTTAAGTTTATCAAGGCATAAATTTTTCGTCATCGTCATAGAAAAAGCCTCAATATTCTTGTAAGCACTCATCTTCGATTTATTATTCCATAGCTTGATAAGTACTTCCTGTGTAGCATCTTCTGCCTCTTCTTTAGAAACCAAAAGACGTTTCGCTAACCGAAAGACCTTATCCTTAAAAGGCATTACAATATTTAAAAACTCTGATTGAGTCATTTTCTTTTCTGATGGTTAATTTTTCGCTTTATGCTGCGATTTGTTATTACGACGAACGAGCCTGTGTTTTGTTACAAAAAATTTTTATTGCCAAATAATGTCTTAAATTTAGTGCTTTTAAGATTATAATTTGATTATAGATTAGACGATAATGAAGACCCTAAAACACCTATTTATTGCTACACTTTGCTTCAGCTTTTTAACCTCTTGCTTTGATGATATGGACGACAATTTGTCGTCTTCACTTGATATTAAGGATTTTGTTTGGCAAGGTATGAATGCTGTATATCTTTATAAAAGTGAAAAACCAGACTTAGCCAATAACCGTTTTACCAGTGACCAGGAATATCGTGATTACTTGGAAAGCTTTGGAGGCCCTGAAGAACTTTTTGAAAACTTAATCTATGAAAGACAAGCCATTGATCGTTTTAGTTGGATTACTGACGACTATATTGCACTTGAGCAACAATTTAATGGAACGACTACAAGTAATGGCATGGAATTCTCGTTATATTACGCTCCAAACTCTACAAATGATATCATTGGTGTAGTTAGACTCGTTTTGCCTAATAGTGAGGCTAGCAATGCTGGGTTAAAAAGAGGCGACATCTTTTATGCAGTAAACGAAACATCCCTAACCGAGAACAACTACCTTTCATTACTGCAAAATCAATCTTATAATTTAAGCCTTGCCATTTATAATGACAACGGAACTCCCGAGGACGATACCGATGATAGCATAGAACCTACGGACGAGAGTGTATCTATTTCTAAAGTTCCATATACAGAGAATCCTGTGTACCTCACTGAAGTCTTTGAGGTTAATGGAGAAAATGTTGGTTACATCATGTATAATGGATTTACTTCAGATTTCAACAGTCAGTTAAACAATGCTTTTGGCGAACTGCAAAACGCCAGTGTTCAACACTTAGTTTTGGATTTAAGATACAACCCTGGAGGCTCTGTAAATTCTGCCACCTTACTTGGAAGTATGGTTACAGGAGGACTAAATGGTGAAATATTTGCCAAACAGGAGTATAATGAAGACATCATGTCCCAAATCTCAAATCCGGAAAACTTATTGTACCGTTTTACCAGCAGTTTTAATGGCAACTCTATTAACAGTCTTAATCTTGATCAACTTTATGTAATAACTACAGATAGAACAGCTTCTGCCAGTGAAATGATTATTAACAGTTTGAAAGCCTATATAGATGTAGTTCAGGTGGGTGTAAATACTGTGGGTAAATCGCAAGCCTCTATTACCATTTACGATTCTCCAGATTTCACAAGAGAAGGTGTTAACCCTACACATACTTATGCTATGCAGCCTTTAGTTGCTATAACAAAAAATGTAAACGATCAAGTTGTTCCTCACGATGGTTTAGTCCCAGATATCAATATTGTCGAAGATTACAAAAATCTTGGTGTTCTAGGAAATCAAAATGAGCCAATGCTAGCATTAGCTTTGGCCAATATAGCTGGGACAGGTCGATTTTCACCTCATCAAAATTTAAAACGGTTAAAACCTGTAGCAGACAGTAATGACTTCATCAAATTTGAAGAGGATATGCAAATAGACAAAGCCCTTCCTAGTTTTATCTTTAACAACACTTTGGAAGAGTAACCCTTTAATAGATCTAATGACCAAAACAAAAACCTACTTTAACTGGAGTAGCGGAAAGGATTCTGCTTTGGCTTTGTATAAACTTCTTCAAAATGAAGAATACTCTATTGAAAAGCTTGTAACTACTATTAGTGAAGAACAAAACCGTGTCACTATGCATGGTCTACATAGGGACTTACTTAAAGCTCAAACGCAATCGATTAACATACCGGCTGACATCATATCCCTTCCTAAAGAAGCAACTATAAAAGTTTATAATCAGATTATGTACGATACGGTCTCTGCATTAAAACAAGATAGATTTGAATGTGCTGCTTTTGGTGATATTTTTTTGGAAGACCTTAAAAGGTATCGTGAAGAACACTTGGCAAAACTGAATATGAGAACGGTATTCCCGCTATGGAAAAGGGACACTAAAGAACTAATGAGAGAGTTCATCGAATTGGGTTTTAAAGCGGTAGTAATTTGTGCTAATGCCAAATACTTTGGAAAAGATGCCGTTGGCCATCCCTTGGATGAAAACTTTTTAAACGACTTGCCTGAAAGTGTAGACCCTTGCGGTGAAAATGGAGAATTCCATACCTTCTGTTTTGATGGACCAATTTTCAAACATCCAATTCCATTTAAAATAGGAGAAAAAGTATACCGTGAATATCCAGCACCAAATGATACTTCCGAAGCCATGGGCTTTTGGTTTTGCGATTTAGAACTAACTTAAAAACATAAAAAAAACGCTTTCAACAATTTGAAAGCGTTTTTTTATGCACTTTTATCTTTCTTAATTAAGGTAGATTTGTGAAGCTCCTACTCTTAATTCTTTATTATCAATCAAAGAATTTGTACCAAGATCGAAAATCACCAATTCACCGGTACCATTAACAAAATCTGTATTAGTTCCTAAAACCATATCATTGTACACCTTTAAATCTCCATATAATGGTTGATTTATTATTGAACTTACTGGTAATTCATTAGCATTTTCATTTACATTATAGATACCTCCTTCAAGATAATAGTATATTTCTCCTGCACTGTAGGTCATTAATGAAGGGTGTTTTTCTGCTGGAAAATCTATAGCTGCGATTACCTCATTTGTAACAGTATCTATAGTTATAAATGATGCCTGAGTATGCCCAACAATATTCCAATCCTGATCGTATTGTATTCCTCCCTCACACATTATAACCAGTTGACCTTGACTATTTGTAATCATTTCATCTGGCTTATCGTCCACAAAAATTGTTGTAATAACGCTATTGGTACTAGTATTAATCACTGAAACTATATTGTTGGTATTATAGCCTCCTCCGTGAGAAACATATAGGTTGCCACCATTTGCCAAAAGCTTGTCTGGACCTTCCTGAACAGGAATGATTGTTTCAACAGAATTATTGATTGGATCAATCACTGCAATAAAGTCATCATCGGCGTTAAACCCATCTCCCCAATTTGTCACATATCCTTTTCCATTTGAAAAAGTAATAAAACGTGGATTAAAAAGCCCTGAATCAATACTGGCAACCGATTCAAAGGTGTAACGATTAACAACTTCTATCTTTTGAGAATTATTTACAACTATATAAGCCAAATTACCATAAAACGCTAAACTTTGAGCAGTATCTCCCAATAATGTTCCATTTACGTTTTGGTATACGCCATTTTCAACATCAACCATATTATCAGTCACATAGGAGATTGAGGCGTTACCATTTCCATATCCACCTTCATTTACAACAAGTATTCCATTTTCATAATCACCCAAAGGTACTGATTGTGCTGAATCGTCGTCACTGCTACAGGAGTTAAAAAATACACTAGCAACAAGTACTAATGCAGTCATTTTTCTTAGTTTCATAGTCTTATAAATTTAAAGTTAGTTTTACATTATAGTACCGTCCAGGCATAGGTCTTACTGGCACCACTTCGTAATAGGCATTGTATATATTATTTATTTTAAGGTCTAATGAGTAACCTACATTCCTATTAGATCTCGATTGGAACCGAACCCCTGCATTCGCTACATTATATCCTTCCAAATCGCCGCCTATTACAGAAACCTCCCCATTAAACAACTGTTGATAATACAACCCAAATTGAGAGTAGGCATAACCTAAATTAAGTCCTCCCTTATTCAATGGCACATAAATAAGCTGCCGCTTGGTCTGTTTATCTTGAGACACCGTATAACTGTAATGCGCTTCAACATTTAGAGAATGTCTATCGAACTTTTGTTTATAGGCCACTTTTAGCTCTAAACCGTATTGCTCAACCTCATTAATGTTTATTGGGCTCCATGTATTTCCATTAATAGGTTTCCATTGGATCATATCATTAGTGTCGATATAGAAAGTGTTCAGTAAAAAATTAAAGTGATTCCAAGTGAAGTCATGCCCTAAATCAACTTGATATGACGATTCTGGCTTTAAATTGGGATTACCCCCTGGTTGCCAATAGAGATCATTAAACGTTGGTACCCTGAAATTTTTGGAAGCATTTAGTTTCAGTTTGTATTCTTGAGAAACCAGGTAGGCAGCGTCTACAGATGCCACAAACGGACTTTTAAATCCAGATGTGAAATCCTTTCGTAAATTAACACCGTAAACAAATCTGTTTGTCAACTGATGCTTTGCCAATACAGTAGCTGATAAAGCGTCCCGTTCAGGATCTCCAAAACTACTACCTGAACCTCTAAAGTTATTGTATTCCAAAATGCTACTGAAACGTAAACGGTTGGAAAACTTATAATCCAAATTATGCTTTACTAAACTGTTAAATACCTCTCCAGAGCTATAGTTGTCAGAGTTTTTGTTCTCAAAATACTTAAATGATTCTACCAAATATGCAGTACTTAGAGTAGATGCCAATTTATCGCTCACAAAAACCCATTGCAAAAGTGTTCTATAGTTATTGTCTGTATACTTACTTCGGGAAGGTGACACCAATGAGCCAGAGAAATTCCTATCACCGATAAACGATTGGTTATGAAGTTTTATACTATGTCTTTTATTTATAGCGTAGCCAAAATTAGCAAACACTCCAAGATTCTTGTACTCTCCATTTTGGTTAAACTTTTCAGTACCTAAATAAGGATAATCATTATCTGATGTATTCCAAGAAAAACCAAAATCGGCTGTCCATTGTTTTTCTCCAGCCTTCAATCTATATTGCAGTAACCTGGTATTAAAACTTCCATAACTCAAACTAAGTGTATTATTAAAATGCTTACCAAATTCCAAATCGTTATTTAGGTGCACACTACCTCCTATGGCTCCGCTTCCATATTGCACACTACCTCCTCCACTTCGAATAGTAATATTATCATAGCCAAATACTGCAATGGTATTGAAATCAACCTGACCATTTAACTGGGAATTGATATTGATACCGTTCCAAATTACAGCCGTATGTGATGCATTAGTTCCCCTGAATGAAGGTGACGATACCATCCCCTTTCCGTTTTCCTTGAAATATATATTGGAATTGAAGCTCAACAAATCAGTCATTGAGACTGTGTTGGAAGCTAAAACCGAATCGTTAAGCACTTCAACCTTAAATCCAGAAGTGTAACGTTTTAGCTTAACATCACTCAATATGACCTCGTCCAACTCCTGAATGGAATCGGTTTGTGCCTGTACTGAAAAACAGCAAATTAGTGCTAGTATTAATAAAAGATGTTTCATACGCCAAGACCTTTTACCCGAAAGTCTTTTAAAAAATCATTAGCGCTTGGCAGGTCTCCTGACTCTCGTCCTGTTGGCGACCTTCCCAATTTGAAAACAAATCAGTGGTATGAAGTAGTGCCAGCAAGCATTCCAAAAATGGAACTAAGATTACAGTTGCGGGAACAGTTCAGGAATTAACAATTGTATTTCGTTTCACCTGATTCCCTTTTAATCCTTTTGGAAACATTTTCCAAAACGAACCAAACGTGGCGCAAAAGTAAAGAATTTCATCATCAACAGCATCAAAAATGGAAATAATCTTAATTTTGGGCTCTCAAATACCCTTTCAAAATGCAAAAGCTAATAGCCATCATTCTCCTTTTTAACCTAGTTTTTACAGGCTGTAAAAACAAAAAAAACACCCATTCTGATAATGAAAATAAAGGTGTTTCAATGATGCTGACTTACGCTACCGGATTTAGTGTCACCGACTATGGTGACCATAAAGTTTTGGAAATAAAAAATCCTTGGCCGGATGCAGAAAAGAATTATAAATACCTTTTGGTAAATAAAAACAAAAAATTTAAGAATGAACCCAATGGTTTTGACGGTATTATTACAATTCCCGTTGAACGAATTGTAGTCACATCGACAACCCATATCCCTGCTTTGGATTTACTTAACTCTAGTGAAACTTTGGTAGGTTTTCCTGGAACCGATTACATTTCTTCTGAATCGATAAGAACCAGAATTGATAACGAATTGGTTAAGGAACTTGGAAAAAACGAAGGTATCAACACCGAAATTCTTTTAACACTACAACCCGATGTGGTAGTTGGATTCGGAATTGATGGTAACAATAAAACCTTTGAAACCATAAGAAAATCAAATATCCCTGTGATTTACAATGGTGACTGGATGGAAGCTTCCCCCCTAGCCAAAGCCGAATGGATTAAGTTTTTTGGTGCACTTTTCAACAAATCCGATTTAGCAAACAAGGTTTTCAACAACATTGAAAACGATTATTTAGAAGCAAAAAAAATAGCAAATGAGGTTAAAACAAAACCTTCTATTTTAAGTGGCGCCATGACCAAGGATGTTTGGCATTTACCTAAAGGCAGCAGCGCCGAAGGGCAGCTTTTAAAAGATGCCAACACCAATTATTTATGGCAAGACACACATGGTGGTGGTAGTTTATCCTTAAACTTCGAAACCGTATTAAGCCAAGCACAGGAGGCCGATATCTGGTTAAGTCCATCACATTACAGAAGTCTCGAAGAAATTCAAAATGCCAATCCTCATTACACGCAATTTAAAGCGTTTAAAACCGGAGAGGTCTATGCATTTACCAATACAATTGGAGCAACAGATGGAGTTTTGTATTATGAGCTGGGAATGGCTCGTCCCGATATTGTATTGAAGGATTTAATAAAAATTTGCCACCCTAACCTTCTTCCTGATTATGAGCCTTTTTTCTTTAAAAAACTGAATTAAAAAGGGTTTTACTAAATTCGTTTAAACTACGACAACTGTTTTATGGAATCCAACTACAAAAAGCCTTTTATCATTTTAAGCCTAATAATGGTTATTTGTTTTTTTGCCAATGTATGTCTAGGCTCTGTGTTGATTCCTGTTAAAGCTGTTTTCGAAAGTCTCTTTGGCTCTGTAGACAACTCCTCTTGGGAATATATCATATTAAATTACCGTTTACCAAAGGCTTTTACAGCAATAATTGTAGGCTCTGGACTCGGAATTTCCGGATTGTTAATGCAAACCTTGTTTAGAAACCCTTTAGCGGGACCTTTTGTTCTGGGCATAAGTTCTGGAGCGAGTTTAGGCGTTGCTTTGGTTATTTTGGGAACATCTATCTTCGGTAGTGTATTCTCGGCTATATTGGCTTCCAAATGGAGCGTCGTTATTGCAGCTAGTTTAGGTAGTTTCTTGGTTCTATTGGCTGTCATGTTGGTATCTGCAAAGGTTAGAGATACAATGGCTATACTGATTATTGGATTAATGTTTGCCAGTATTACTGCTGCCATTGTTAGCGTACTGAGTTATTTCAGTTCTGCTGAACAGCTGCAACAATATATTTTCTGGGGATTTGGTAGTGTAGGCAATTTGAGTTGGAACGAACTCATCATATTATCCATCATTTACGCTATTGGATTAGTGTTCTGCATTTTGGGAATAAAATTTCTCAATACCCTATTACTTGGGGAAAATTATGCCCGTAGTCTAGGACTCAATATAAAAAAAGCTAGAATGACCATCATCATTGCTACAAG
Organism: Mangrovimonas aestuarii; assembly: GCF_028767185.1. Taxonomy (GTDB): domain Bacteria; phylum Bacteroidota; class Bacteroidia; order Flavobacteriales; family Flavobacteriaceae; genus Mangrovimonas_B; species Mangrovimonas_B aestuarii. Next base: position 210,365 of record NZ_JARACK010000002.1, on the reverse strand, counting down.
CCTTTTAGCTGGAACCATTACGGCTTTTGCGGGTCCAATTGCTTTTGTCGGTTTGGCCATTCCACATTTAACGCGATTGGTTTTCAACACTTCAAACCACAAAATCCTTATCCCTGCTGTATTTCTATTTGGTTCTATTATTATGTTAATATGCGATAGTATCTCCCAGTTACCAGCGAGTGATTATACTTTACCTATAAATGCAATTACCTCTATGTTTGGTGCTCCGATTGTAATTTGGCTATTGGTGAGAAAACGAAGTATGGTATTTTAAAAAATAAATCGTGACGGAAGACAAATTACATATCGTTTTAGAAACCAAAAATCTCAAAATAGGATACCATACTAAAGTAGGTGAAACCACCATTGCCTCAGGTATAAATATTACTCTTCAAAAAGGGGAACTTGTAGGGTTGATTGGAGCCAATGGTATAGGAAAATCTACGCTGTTACGGACGCTAACCAAAGTACAACAACCTCTAAGTGGTGATATTAATATAAATGGAAAATCCATTACAAATTATAACAGTATAGATTTAGCCAAATCTTTGAGTATTGTACTCACTGAACAAGTAGCTTCTAAAAACTTATCGGTAGCAGAATTGGTTGCTTTGGGGAGACAACCCTATACCAATTGGGTTGGTAATCTTACCCAAGAAGACAAAACAAAAGTCAACCAAGCCCTTGAACTTACACATATTGAAGATCTAAAATACAAAAAGTGTTATGAGCTAAGCGATGGACAATTACAAAAAGCCATGATATCTCGTGCTTTGGCACAAGACACCGACCTGATTATTCTTGATGAGCCTACTACCCACTTGGACATGTACCACAAAGCATACATTTTAAAACTATTGCAAAAGCTGGCCAAGGAAACCAATAAAACCATCCTTTTTTCATCCCATGAAATCGATTTAGCAAACCAACTTTGCAATAAGATTATTATCATGACTAAAGGAGAAGTAGAAACGGATTCACCTTGTAACCTTATAACTAAAGGTAGTTTTGAGAAACTTTTTCCTAAAGATTTAATCGAATTTGATGATAAAACGGGGAGTTTTAGAATTAAAAAGTAGTCTTACTTCAGGTATTTCCATGAGACAAAACCAATCACTCTTAGACTGAAAAAATAAGTATCTTTACCCAAATTCCCAGTATTCATATGAACGACAATCTTATCCTTGTTTTAGCCATTCTCCTTTCTGGTGGAATTGGTGCCTACATTGGTTTAACCATTAGCAAATTAAAAAGTAAAGGCGAAAAAAGCACGCTGGAGGAACGCCAATATCAGCTTAATCAAAACATCTCACAATTAAAGGAAAGCCTTGAAAAAGTAGAGGCTGAACGTGAAGATATTCGTCGTGAAAAGGATTTTTTAAATGCTGAATTGGCTCGCAAAAATACTGAATTCGACAATCTTCAGCAACAAAACATCAAACGTGATGAAGAATTGGCAAAGCAACAAGAACAATTACGCAAGGACTTTGAGTTGTTGGCCAATAAAATACTTGATGAGAAATCGAGCAAGTTCACAGAACAAAACAAAGAATTTGCAGAGCAAAACAAGAATCATATCAAGCAGCTTTTAAGTCCACTTCAGGAAAAGATTCAGGTGTTTGAGAGAAAAGTTGAGGACAATCAAAAGGAAAGTATTTCCATGCATTCGGCGCTTAAAGAACAGTTGTTGGGGCTAAAGGACTTGAATATGCAAATGACCAAGGAAGCTACCAACTTAACAAAGGCACTTAAAGGAGACAGTAAAATGCAAGGTAACTGGGGTGAATTGGTCTTGGAACGTGTTCTTGAAAAGTCTGGCCTGGAAAAAGATCGCGAGTATTTTGTACAGCAAAGTTTTTCGCGTGAAGATGGCTCTAGAGTGATGCCCGATGTTGTTCTTCACCTTCCGGATAATAAAAAAATGATTATCGACTCTAAGGTTTCAATTACCGACTACAACCGATACATCAATTCTGAAGATGGTGAAAAGGAAGTATTCCTAAAGGCGCATGTCAACTCCATAAAAAAACACGTCGATCAACTTTCAGCCAAAAACTATCAGGATTTATATGATATCGAGTCTCCAGATTTTGTATTAATGTTCATCCCTATAGAACCTGCATTTGCGGTTGCACTTAACGAAGAGCCTACGCTTTACAACAAGGCCTTCGAAAAGAACATCGTAATCGTTACCCCTTCCACCCTATTAGCCACATTACGCACCATAGACACCATGTGGAATAATGAAAAACAGCAGCGCAATGCCCTTGAAATTGCTCGCCAAGCTGGTGCTCTTTACGATAAATTTGAAGGACTGGTAAAAGACTTGATGGGAGTGGGCAAAAAACTGGATGCCGCCAAAACAGATTACTCGGCCGCTATGAACAAACTTGTTGAAGGTCGAGGCAATTTGGTTAACAGTGTTCAAAAACTCAAAAAAATGGGAGCTAAAGCTAAAAAAGAATTGCCTGAGGCAATACTAAAACGAGCCGATGATAATGATGAATAAATAATGACAAAAGTATTATTGTTAAATCACAAATAAAGCCTTTGGCTAGGACATAAAAAAGAGACTTTAAGCAGTCTCTTTTTTTATTACGAAAACTCATTATAACGATATATGTCCTAAGTCTTTTTAGACTACAGGTTAATAATCAAATAGAGCGACTATTACAAAACCGAGTATTTACATGTAGTGCATTTAAAATCAAATTATTACATCAATATATTCTATAAAAAACCATAATATAAACTGAATTTATTTCACTATATTTATATCATACACCCCTCACAAACAAAACTTTACGAAAACAAAAAATTACCCCAAAAAAACCTGCACTTGACTAAAGAATATTTTCACACCTCTCGGTGTAAATAAAATGTTATGTATTTGCCTTTTGAGTTGCAAATATTTTTTTAACCATAATTTCTTATCTCATGAGCACTAACAAACTTATCGCTGTAATTGCTTTTATTTTATTGAGCACCTCGACTTTTGGCCAACAGCGAGCCTATAATCTGGACGAAATAGTAGACATGCGCGGTGGATCTGCGGAAGAAGTACTGAAAGACAAAGGCTATCGCTTAGAAAAAGTAGACAAATCCACCTCAGGAATTTATCAAAATTGGTGGAATAGCAGGAGAAATGAATGTGTAACCGTGAAGCTAGTTGACGGTAGAGTACGATCTGTTGTTAAATCACCTGACTTTGACTGTGACAAAGATCGATCTAGTTCTCATAACTCACATGGATATGGAGACGATGTGCGCTTATCAGATCTCAGTGGGATGTCTGAATCCAGAGCTTCATCTATGTTACAGGACAAAAACTACAGAGTCACAAAAACTGGTGGAAATTCCAATTTAACGTCGCTGTATTGGTATCGTAGCAGAGATAATCGTTGTCTTATTATGTTTGTAAAAAATGACAGAGTTACTTCTGTAACAAAAACATCTACCTCCCTTTGCCAAGGAAGTTCTCATAATGATCGTCGTGATGACAACTATCATTCAGGACGTCATTATAATAGCGATCATGGGGTTACCCTATATAAAGATTGCGGTTTCAAAGGAGGTAGCAATAAACTAGGTGTTGGACGCTATAACTATGATGAACTAGGTATTGGTAACGATAATTTATCTTCTATTAGAGTTCCACGAGGTTATAAAATAACCCTTTACAGAGAAAGTAATTTCGAGGGACGTAGTAAAACATATTATGATGATGTAAGCTGCCTAAGTGATGACGATTGGAATGATAGAACATCGAGCATTAAAGTCTCAAGAGATTAGCTAATACATCTAAGATTTTTTCCAACAAAAGAAACCAACTGCAACAGTTGGGTTCTTTTGTTTTTTTAAAGGATAAATTGTACCAATAATATCGCCCAACCTAATAACAACAACAAACCACCTAATGGTGTAATTGGACCAAGAAACTTCATTTTACTTCCTTTGGCTGAACTTATACAAAGTCCATAAATACTAAAGGAAAATAGAAATACCCCCACTACAAAACACCATCCCATAATACGTTCTAAACTTGTTTGGAAAGAAAATTGAAAACCTATTACCAACAATACTATGGCGTGGTACATTTGATATTTTACCCCTGTTTCAAAACTTTTCTGTTGGTCTTCGGTAAATATTTTTTTAAGAGCATGAGCCCCAAAAGCTCCAAATAAAACAGACAGTCCGCCGTATAAAGCTGCTACTGTTAGAATTGTTGTTTTCATCGTTTAATTATTACTTTCTAAAAATATCACAAAAATATAATCCACAAACATTTGGAATAATAATAATAATAATAATAATACATATTCGCTACTTCATTATTTCAAAATACTGGACAAACAAAAAAGTAATATTTCACGGCATTTACCGTTATTTATTTTCGTACATCCTTTAACAGAAAAAACCTAAATGAAAAAACAAATCTTTTCGCTTGCCTTACTAATTTCGTCATTTTCTGCTTTTACCCAAAACGATGAAACCACTCCTCCAAAGGAGGAAACCAAATTTGACATTACTGCCAATGGCAATCTTGGTTTTGCCAAACTGGAACAAACTGGCCAGCCCAAACTCAATGGTTTTATCAATAGTGGTGAGTTTTTGTTTTCTATGAAAATTGCAAAAAACACAAAAATAGGAACAGGTATTGGTTTAATGGAATTTGATGCCAATACTTTTAGCAACGGTGAAAACGCCAATATACAGAATACTTATTTACAGATTCCCGTAAGTCTAAATTGGAACCTACTGCCCAGTTCATTTAAAGGGCAAAGTGAAAATTTCAAGATTATTTTCGGGTTTGGAGGGTATGCCAACCACTTACTAAAGCAGGAGTTGGAAACTACTTCAGGCAACACAAAAGAAAAAGGACTTGGGTGGAATTTTGGATTATCAACACAACTAGGCATGAAAATGAAAATTAGCGACTGTTTTTCATTTGGTATAGGTTATAAAGGACAATCGGACCTTAATAAAATGGAAAAGAACAATGTGAAACGTAAATTAATTAATGCCAACACCTTTTATTTTTCAGTTGGAGTGGATTTTTAAATTTCAGTAAAATTGTTTTCAAACCACTTATATCTTTATCTTTCGCTTTTTATTTAAAAGTAAAAACAATGCCTCAAGTAAAACTTAAATACAACTTGTTATTGACCATATATTATATCATTGTATATGGCATCCTAATTTATCTAATTAACTATTTCATTTTAGCAGATGATTTCTCTTCTAAAACAATTGTATCCATTGTTGTTCAAGCAATACTATTTGGTGTATTTATGGGATTCGGTTTCCCTGCATTATTAAAATTGATGAAGCCTCTATTTCTTAAAAGTGTAAAAGCTCCAAAGTTAATGGTGGGCGAAACCATTATTTTTGAAGATGCGGCTAATTACTTTAAAAACAAATGGAATGCTTTTGGCGGGAAGTTATACTTAACCAATAAACGTTTGATTTTCCAATCCCATAATTTCAACCTAAAAAAACTCAACAAATCAATCGACTTACCAGAAATGAAAGATGTTTCCGAACATAAAACCGGAGGGATCGTTGATAACGGAATTCGATTAAGGTTTTATAATGATACCCATGCAGATTTTGTTGTTAACAACCGAGAAATATGGGTTGATAAATTAAACATTACAACAAATAATTAAGGTTTAATAAAAAAGTGAACAAAACTCAGTAAACCCTTAGTTTCATAATAAATACTGAAAGCAATCACACCACCCATTAAAAACATCAGCCCCTAGTATTTTTTAGACCAGATTAAAGTAAAAATCGAAAACTAATTATCAATAGTGCTATCATTTTGCAGATTTGATATTTCAACTCATTTTTTAAACTTTTTGTTGGTCTAGGGAGTTTTATTTTTCAGGATATTAAATTTGATGAGTTTCAACCCTAAAATAATGACTGACCTAAACTAAAGTTGATCAATTTTTTAGAAACTATCTCATTAATATGCCTCCCACTTTAAAATTATTCCGGTATAAAATTCAATTTTATTAATTTTAGAAGAATATAAGCCCACATTGCCCCACACTTTCTAGTAAAAATATTAATTCCCCCAAATGCAATTGACTTAACAGTTAAGACCATGGTTTAAGATTAATTGACACTATTTTTAAGGGTTAAGAAATGGGTACAAAACCAATACAGAAGAAAACCTTTGGTACATTTACAGGGGTATTTACACCAACAACGCTAACTATCCTCGGCGTGATTATGTATATCAGACAACCATGGGTTGTTGGTAACGCGGGAGTTATAGGTGCCTTAGCTATTGTACTTTTGGCTATAGCTATTACGCTTACAACAGCGCTAAGCTTATCATCTATTACTACCAATGTAAGAATTGGCAGTGGAGGTGCATTTAGCTTGATTTCTCAATCCCTTGGATTGGAAATAGGTGGAGCCATAGGGATTCCTTTTTACTTTGCCCAAGCCATCGCTGTTACTATGTACATTTTTGGATTTCGAGAGGGCCTGCAAACCCTTTTACCTACAATAAATCCATTTCTCATGGATATGGTCATTTTTGCCATTGTTATGATAATTGCCTTTGTAAGCACTAGTTTTGCCTTTAAGATACAATATGTAATTCTGGGTATAATTTTTTTATCGTTAGTATCTATATACGGAGCTTTATTTGTAAACGAATTAAATTTTGACATTGAATGGTATGGAAAGTACCCAGGTTCTGTTGAAAACAATTTTAAGGGTTCCTCTTTTTGGACGGTTTTCGCAGTATTTTTTCCTGCAGTAACGGGAGTAATGGCAGGAGCAAATATGTCTGGAGACCTTACCAATCCACGAAAAAGCATCCCTTTGGGAACAATTAGTTCTGTACTTATCACAACAGTTATTTATCTGAGTCTAATATTTGTAGCCTCGGTTATAGCTACTCCCGACGAACTGGTAAAAAATTACACCATTTTTATAGACAAAGCATTGTATGGCCCCATGGTTCTTGCGGGATTGTTGGGAGCTACCCTTTCATCTGCACTTGGTTCATTTGTTGGAGCACCACGCATATTGCTAGCCTTAGGAGAGAAAAACATCATCCCTAAAAGTAAGCTCATAGCAACACTTTCTAAAAAAGGAGAACCGGTTAATGCTATGCTAATAACCGCAATAATTGTGCTTATTGGTATTACTCTGAGAAACCTAAACACGATAGCTCCAATACTCACTATGTTCTTTATGATTACTTATGCCATGGTAAATGTTGTCGCTTTAGTTGAACAAACATTGGGTTTACCGAGTTATAGGCCTACCCTAAAAATCCCTACCATTGTTCCCGCTATTGGTGCTTTGGGCTCAATTGCCATAATGTTTGTAATAAACGTTATGGTTGCTCTGTTTTCTATCGTTTTCATTGTTCTCTTTTATCTTTATCTCGTTAAAAAGAATATTAAATCTGCAGTTGGAGACTCAAGAAGTGGTCTCTTTACCGCCTTAGCAGAATGGGCTACAAAAAAAACAAGCAGTTTACGGCAAGAAAGGGAAGTTAGATCGTGGCGGCCAGATTTGCTAATGCCAGTAGCCATGCAAAAAGAACTCAGAAGTTCTTTTAAACTAATACATTCTATAATTTACCCTAAAGGTTCGGTAAAAATACTGGCTTTCAGAAATGAGGATGATATGGAACAGCGATATATGGAAAACTTTCTTGAAAATGCCGTCACTAAATTTAAGGAAAGTGAATTATCGGCTTCTTTTACAGTTATAGATAATACTGATTTTAATACAACAGTGAATTTGAGTATGCAATCATTGAAAGCCGCCTTTTTTAAACCCAATACCATTTTTTCGAGCATTGATCCTGCTTCCTCAAATTTGGCCTATTATGACAACCTTATTCTGGATACTAAAAAGAATAATTTTGGGCTGATAGTTTATATTCCATTTTCTACAGCCAGTTTGGCTTTGGAAAAAAACATCAATCTATGGATGACCAATGTCCCCGATGACTGGAAGGAAACATTCAGTGTTAAGAACAATGATTTATCAACTCTTATAGCTCTGTTGATTTGCCGTAATTGGAAAGGAAGTGTCGATGTAAATATTCTAAACAACAATCCATCCTTGATATTTATGGACAAAGATATAGAGGATCTAAAAACTATGGTAAGATTCCCCAAAAGCACTTCCATTTCAATAAAGCAAGGCTATCTGATCGACAATGTAAACAAGGAGCAAAACACCGATTTAAACATATTTAATATTGAAGCAGGAATGACCGTGGAACAAATGGTTGAAATCGTTAACCAATCACGAGTTTCAGCTGTTTTTTGTGCCGATTCAGATTCAGAAAACGTTCTTGTTTAAAGTAAATAGTTACCTATCCGTATTTCAATCCAAAATCACTTTATTGAAGCTGAAATAAACCAAAGAACCACTTTATTATATTCTTTCCTTCAATCATCGATTTTAAATCAAAAAACCGCTAAAATTAAGCGGCTTTTTGTATAAAATAAACTCCCTGTTAATTATTAGCAAAACAAACTCGGTTCTTGGGTTTCGCAAGTACAGGCTTCAAAACTGTCGCTACTTAAATTGGAGTTAGAAAATTTAAATGTTCCCAAAAACGAATCACCATCTAAACCTATGGAAAGCTTTTCTTTTTTTAAGTCAATTTCCACTCTGCAAACATGAAATCCCTCAAATTCTGTGTAATAAGACAATTTGAAACATTTGTAATCCTCATTACTCTCCTGCTCCAAAAACTGGATATTGTCTAATTTCTTAAAATTACAGATTTTTGATGTAATAACGTTTAAAAGTCCTGAATCCAAAGTTTTCATAGTTAGCTAGTTTATTTCAGTTTGCAAAAATACATTGAACTAACCTAATAGCAATGTTAAGTTTTCAGGCCAATAGTGATAAAACATAATGTTTATCTTTTAAATAAAAGCTAACGAATAGAGTAAATAGATAGAAAAATTCACTTAAAGTATTCAGGTTGTTACTTTTATGAGATTTATTTCCCGATAAATGTTCCAGATACTATCGATTACTCCCCCTCTCAAACAAACTTAACCGACTGATTTACTAACACATACGTTTATTTTATTTATTTTAGATAAACCGATAAACGTTTGGCAGCATTCCTTTAAAAAAATTAATAAATGAAGTTAATATCAGTAACCATAATTACTTCTGCATTTTGGATTCTTACCCTTGGTTTTTCTGTTTCTTCAATAGCACAACATAAAACCGATTCCCTTCTTAAAGTAAAAAAAGAAAAGAAAATAGACTTTACGGTAATGCCGTTCATTAACTACAACCGGAATTTGAAATTTATGTTTGGTGCTATTCCAATGGTAATGTACCACCCTATTAAAAACGACACTATTTCTCCCAAATCTCTTTCTGGCGCTTCTGCAGTTTATACTACAAATAGCTCTTATTTCATAGCTTTATTCAACAAACTATACCTCAATGAAGATCGGTGGAGAATAAATTTATTTGCAGTGACCGGTAACCATAATTCTCAATTCTATCTAGACGATTTTGAAGCTCCGGGCTTTTATGACTATGGTACCAAAACAAGTATCATTAGTGCAGGAGTTCAAAAACGTATTGTTGAACACCTATATGGAGGTTTAACCTATACCTTTTCGTATTATGATACAGATTATGAAGATGAGGTTCAACCCTCCTCTATTACCCGAACCCATGGGCTGGAATTAAATGCACTTTGGGATACCCGATCAGATGTATATTACCCCTATTATGGGCGAAAGTTAAGACTCCGTTTGATAACCTACCCCAAATGGGTTGGGAATAATAACACTGCAAATCGATTTGTTACAATTCTAAACCAATACTACAGTTTACGTAATAAGACTGATGTGATTGCAGCACGATTTTTTGGAAGTTTTGGGCTTGGTAACATCCCCTTTGAACAACAGGTTACTATTGGAGGCAAAGACATTCGTGGATATTCGGAAGGTAAATACAGAGGTGACGGACAAATGGCACTGCAAGGTGAATATCGCTATAATTTTAACCCCAAAATGGGGTTGGTGGGGTTTGCCGGCCTTTCAACGATCTATGGTTCTGATACCGAAGATTTCGATTGGGGGCTTTATCCCGGTATTGGTGTGGGTTACAGATACAGAGCATTTAAAAACGTAAAATTCAATATTGGACTTGATGCTGCTGTAGGTAAAGGCGACTGGGGATTTTATTTTAGAATAGGAGAAGCCTTTTAAAAAATTTATAACCATATTTTCAATTATTGGGGTTTTCAGAAAAAGCTATAACTTTAAAAACGCGCTCTTTCAAATTTTGTAAAAACAATTGTTTTTGTAGGAATTAAGTCTATTTTTAACGGGGTAAACTTTCAACTTTAAACTGACAAATATGACTAAACTTTACTTTCTTTTAATAGCGATGTTTTTTAACTCTCTTTATAGCTTTGGGCAATGGACACAGATTGGTCAAAACATTAACGGAGAGGATTCTGGAGATGGCTCTGGAGTATCAGTATCCCTCTCTGATGACGGTTCAATAATGGCCATTGGTGCAGACTATAACAGTGACAATGGGACTTACTCTGGACATGTTCGAGTGTATGAAAATCAATTGGGTAATTGGGTTCAAATAGGGCAGGATATTGACGGTGATACTGGTTTTAATTACTCTGGTGTGTCTGTAAGTTTATCTGCTGATGGGGATATTGTTGCTATTGGTTCATATTGGTACAGCATAAGTATTAATAATTCAAACTTGGGTAAGGTTAAAGTTTTTAAAAATCAATCTGGCAATTGGGTTCAAATTGGACAGGATATAATTGGAGAAAACAGTGACGACCATTCTGGTTACTCAGTTAGCCTATCGGATGATGGTGACATTGTTGCTATTGGAGCACCTTTTAACAATGGAAATGGAGTTGATTCTGGTCAGGTAAGAGTGTACGAAAACCAAGCTGGAACTTGGGTTCAAATAGGACAAGATATCGATGGTGAAGCCAGTGACGATTATTTTGGCTCGACGGTAAGTTTATCTGCTAGTGGAAATATAGTCGCTATAGGAGCTGATTCAAACGATGGCAATGGATTCGACTCTGGCCATGTAAGAGTTTTTGAAAACCAATTAGGGACTTGGGTTCAAATTGGTCAAGATATCGACGGGGAAGCTAGTGAGGACTATTTTGGTTTCTCTGTAAGTTTGTCTGATGATGGTAGTATAGTTGCAGTCGGAGCGATTGAAAACGACGATAATGGTACCAACTCAGGCCATGTAAGAGTATTTGAAAACCAATCAGGGACCTGGGTTCAAATTGGTCAAGATATCGACGGGGAAGCTGGTGAAGACTATTTTGGTTGGTCTGTTTGTTTATCTGGAGATGGTAGTATTATTGCTATAGGAGCAGACTCTAATGATGGTAATGGAAGTGATTCTGGCCATGTAAGAGTATTTGAAAACCAATCAGGGACTTGGGTTCAAATTGGTCAAGATATCGACGGGGAAGCTAGTGAAGACTATTTTGGTGATGCAGTTTGTTTATCTGGTGATGGATCAATTTTAGCTGTAGGTGCCCCTGGTAATGATGGCAATGGATTGGACTCAGGGCATGTTAAGGTTTATGAAAATTCTTCAATCGTACTTTCTGCAGATGATTTCTCTATAATTAACGATTACGTTATTGAAGTTCACGACTCTAAAATTACAGTACTAACCGATGAAAAAATTGAGTTATCTATTTACAACCTAAAAGGTGTGAAAATCAACAATGAAAATTTAAATGAGAATGAGGTTTACATCTTAAAAATAACCAATGAACAAGGAAGCAGTACGATCAAGAAAGTTGTAATTATATAACTTTTTATATCGATTGAAACTAATTTGAAGGCTGTCCTAAAAAGACAGCCTTTATCATTATATATTACTACTTTCCAAAACGGGTAATTAAAAAATAAACTTTTAGGGCACCGTAGAATTAATGGCTAGGGACTTTCCCGAGGAAAGTCCTTACGGCTATACTATGGTTTTCTACAAAACTTTAACTTTACACTTAAATAACAAAATCATACACAAACTGTTTGAGTAATTTAAATGAACTCCGAAAACTCAATAGTATCAAAAATATTTAAAGACATTTCTCTTTCTGAAAAAGAACAATATCTTATTGAAAGTAAACTTGAAAAACTCAATTTAAAAAAAGGTGTTGTGATTTTAAAAGCTGATGAGACTGTTTATAACCAATATTATGTAAGCAACGGATGCTTAAGAACCTATTTTATCGATAAATTAGGTAAAGAACACACCTTACAATTTGCAATTAATGATTGGTGGATAAGTGACTATACAGCATTCTTCACTACAACCAAAGCCATAATGAATATTGAAACTATTCAAGATGCCATCTTGTATAAAATTTCCAGAAAAGATATGGAGGAATTGTTTTCGGATGTACCTCAATTAGAATCCTTTTTTAGAAAAAAAATGGAAAAGGCCTTTACTAGTTTTCAAAGAAGAATTTTAGCGAGTTTAGCTCAGTCTGCAAAGGAAAGATATCTGTCTTTTTTAAACACCTACCCAAACATCGAAAAAAGTGTAAAAAACTATCATATAGCCTCTTTTTTAGGAATAACTACAGAAAGCCTCAGCAGAATAAGGAGAGAAATAGCTCAAGATTGATTTAATTATCATACATCAATTTTTAAAATAGCTTCATACTATAATTTTGTAGTTATTAATAAATTAGATATCATATGAAAAGATTAACAACAATGATAATCGCTTTAGTTCTACTTTCATCTTGTGGTAATAACACAAATAAAAGCAAAGTTAAAGAACAAAAGCTAGGTAATAACACACAAAAAGATACAACAATGAAAAAAGTATTATTTGTATTGACAAGTCACGAAGAATTAGGAAGTACGGGAGAGAAAACTGGTTTTTGGGTAGAAGAGTTTGCGGCTCCTTACTATTTATTAAAAGATAATGGAGTAAAAATAACGTTAGCTTCTCCAAAAGGAGGTCAACCTCCAATAGATCCCAAAAGTTCTTCTCCAGATTTTCAAACTCCTGCAACCGTAAGGTTTAACGAAGATAAAGAAACTCAAGAAGCTTTATCTAAAACATTGAAATTAGAAATAGTAAATCAAGCAGATTATGATGCAGTATTTTACCCAGGAGGTCACGGACCATTATGGGATTTAGCTGAAGATAATAACTCAATTAATTTAATTGAAGATTTTTATAATAACGGTAAACCTGTTGCTGCGGTTTGTCACGCACCTGCTATATTCAAGCATACAAAAAACACTGATGGAGAACCGTTGGTAAAAGGAAAGAAAGTCACCGCATTTTCAAACACAGAAGAAGAAGCTGTTCAATTAACTAAAGTTGTGCCTTTTTTAGTAGAAGACATGCTTAAAAATAATGGGGGGATTTACTCAAAAAAAGCTGATTGGAATCCTTATGCAATTGAAGACGGTTTATTAATAACTGGACAAAACCCATCATCTTCAGAACTAGTTGCAGAATTATTATTAAAAAAACTAAAATAAAAACTACTTGAATTAGGTATAGCGACTTGAGTTAAAACTCAAGTCGCTATTCTGTTTATTTTGTATTTAAGTTTCTGAAAAGTATAGCAAACTCTCACACTAGTAGTTGATATCATATAATTAAAATATTCCTCAAAAAAGAAAAGGTTACATTACCAAAGCTCTAATGAATACCATTATAGGATTCACTATTAATTACAATTACCCTCAACATCACAAGCGTTGTTACCTACTAAAACCTCTAAGTTACTTTGATGTTTCTCCCAAATTTCTTGTAGTGACTGAGTAAAAACCTCAACAGGTTGTGCACCTGAAATGCCATATTTGTTATCTAAAACAAAAAACGGCACCGAATTAATCCCTAGGTTTCTGGCCTCCATTTCGTCTTGTCTTACATCGTATACAAAATCATCTGATTCTAGCATTTGCTTTACTTTAAGCTCATCCATTCCTAAAGATTTGGCTAATTCTGTTAAGACATTGATATCATCAATATTCTTACCAGCACTTAAATGAGTAAAAAGGAGAGTTTCCTTTGTTTGATCTACTAAGCCTTGTTGTTTAGCAAAGTGTAAAAGTCTATGAGCGTTAAGGGAATTTGCAGGAATAGATTGCTCTAAATTAAATTCCAGACCAGTGTTTGCAGCCATTGCTGTTACATTATCAAACATGTGTATAGCTTGTTCCTTTTCAATCCCTTTACTTTCTACAAAATGAGATAATGCATCTGTATCTGGGTTTGTTTGCAAATTAGGGTCCAACTCAAAACTTTTCCATTCTATGGTGATTTTATTTTTATGAGGGAAATTGTTTAAAGCAGTTTCGAAGTGTTTTTTTCCAATATAACAGAATGGACAGCGTATATCGGACCATATTTTTATGTGCATAATTTTTTCTTTGTATTAGGGCTTTGACGCTTTAGGTATTTAAAACTTTCAGTAAAACTGATATTTTTTTACTGTCAGCAAATGTAAGGGCTCCCAAAATGAACTGTCAATAAAATAAAATTAAAATAGAGCCATTAAATTACAGAGGTTTCAAAGAGACCAAAAGCTTTGTTAATCTCTTTAGATAATAGTTTTCAGTACTAATAATGATGGGTAAAAATGGTCTTTTACGTATTGTCTTAAAAAAGGGAGAAACAATATGTTCAAAGAAATGTCTGGTGAAGTAAAAACCAAGGGATTTTATGTTTCCTTATCCTACTCTTAATGTGAAGATGTAAAGATATATGTCAAAACTAAGTACCAATTTAAATTACTCTTTCAAGTATATAAATTCACCTTTTTCTTCGGAAGTGTTTGGTTGAGAAATAGGATAAAAGGTAAGAAGTTGTTCCCCGAGCTCTGCGACATGAAATTGTTGAATAACTCCTATCTCCCCATTTTCATATGTTTCATAAAATGTTAGGGTTGAATTTTCCAAACCATAGGAATATGTGGTGTTCTCATAAGTACATGGGTTACTTCTTGTCATAGTCTTCATGGTAACCTCATCATTAAAAAAATTTAGAGTATTCATTTCACATGAAACTGGTGAATATGGTAAAAATTCCACCCAATTTCCTTTAATTAATTCTTGTGGTGGTTTTACAATATCATCATTATTTGAACAAGATAAAGTCAATACTAGGGCAAGCGCAGCTAAAATATATTTTTTCATTTTAGGATTGAATAGGGAGTTTAACACAAAATCAAATAATTGATTTTAAGAATGCTAACCTATAAAATGATTTTACCCCATTCAAATAATTTGGACTATCTGACTTTTATTCTGATGAAATACACTTCTTACGTAATTAAAATTGAATTTAGATTTTAATACTTCAGTTAATAAGTTCAATTAATTAAAGGTAAACCTGTTTATATTTGTTTGAGAAATTACCAAATGAGTATATGACTGAACTTTATTGTGAATTTGATAAAAACAGGAAAGCGACATCCAAAGAAAGAATTTTATTTGATCAGCAAGGCTTTCTAGTTATTAATAATTTTTTTACTGATAATGAATGTGAAGCGATAATAACAGCTTTTCAAGACAGCATCAAATACAGCGAAAAAGAGTTTTATAGAATAAAAAGCAATAGCCCCGAACAAAATCGATTTACAAAAAGTGGATTTGTCGTTAATCCTCTTATGAACCTACATCTGGAAAACGATACAAATATTTCAGATCCCTTTTTAAAGTTGTTTAACTCTAATAAAGCCAAAAGTTTTATTTCAAGCTTTGACAACAGAGAATTTGAGCTTTATAAAACCATGTATTTTGAGAGCAACAGGGGTACGGAACAACATTTTGATTCATTGATATTTAAACAGCAACAGCGTATGCTTGGCGTTTGGGTAGCCCTCGAAGACATCTCTCCTAAAAATGGCGGTTTCTTTGTTTATCCTAGAACACACAAACTCCTGCAACCTGGGTATTTTTCGGAGGAAATTGACACCCTTTTTGGCAAATACCGAATACTATCTTCCATGAAACAAGAGAACTATGAATCGCAAAATAGCAGCCAAATGCTTTGCATTTACAAAGAAGGGAAAGAAACCCTTGAATTAATACTTGAGAAGATTAAATCAAGTAGATTTGGTCCAGAATTAAAAAAGGGAGATGCCATACTATTTGACGGTAATATCCTTCATGGAAGTTTCAGACCTGAAAGTTTTGATTCCTCAAGAAACTCAACATCAGCTCATTACCTTACCAAATAATCATAAAGATGATAAAAAAAGAAAACAATGTATTTGTTCATCCTAGCTCATGCCTTTATGGTGAGTATAAACTAGAATCAAAAGTTTCAGTCTGGCCATTTGTGGTCATGAGAGCTGAAGACCACTTCATTCAGGTTAATGAAGGAACTAACATCCAAGATGGAACCATCATTCATGTAGGCTATAGGCATCCCGTGATCATCGGAAAAAATTGCACCATTGGTCACAAAGTATTAATTCATGGAGCATCTATTGGTAATGATTGTATTATTGGATCTGGAGCAATGATTTTGGATGGGGCCGTGGTTGAAGACGGTTGTGTTATAGAGGCGGGCACTGTCATTAGAGAAGGAGAGACTGTAAAAAATATTAGCAGTGATAAAGCTTTGGAACAAACAATAAAGAACCGATTTCTTTCCTTGATGTATTATGAAAATGCTAAAGCATATGCAGAAGGAAATCATAGGCTTTGGTCTGAACCGGAATTTAAAAAACAACAAAAACAGGTTTTAATAGAGATGATGAAGGAAGCCAAAACTCAAAAAAACAAAAACAGCTTATAGAATTTTTAAGCATCAAATACACAATTAATATGGGATGAAACCTATCTAAAAGAGACTCCCCGATGCAGTCTATTATTTACCGATGCAAAAATTGGCAAAAATATTACCCAGTAATTCATCATTGGTAACTTGCCCGGTTATCTCTCCAAAGTGATACAATGCCTCACGAATATCTATAGCCATAAGGTCACCAGAAAGCCCTGTTTCCAGTCCGTATTTCACCTTTTGGATTTCCTCTAAAGCCTTCAATAAAGAATCGTAGTGACGCGTATTGGTAACAATGGTCTCGTTATTTCGTAAAGCTCCGGTATTCACAAAATCCAGTAGCTTATCTTTAAGCTCTTCTACCCCTACTCCTGTTTTAGCTGATAATAAATGAAGTTCGGGAATCTCGTTGGTAAGAAGTTGAATCGCTTCCTCACTTAATCGATCTACTTTATTGGCAATAATCACCAATGGCTTTTGTGGATATTTATTCTTGATGCGCTCTATTTCAATCTTAAAAGAGCCAACCAATCCATTTTCAATTAAATTGAAAGCATCTGCCAAGAAAACTACCACTTGAGCTTGCTCTATCTTCTCAAAGGTTTTTTTGATCCCGATACTCTCAACTACGTCTTTGGTATCCCTGATTCCGGCTGTATCAATAAATCGAAATCCAATACCCTTAATAATGATTTCATCCTCAATGGTATCTCGTGTCGTTCCTGCTATTTCACTTACAATAGCACGCTCTTCATTAAGCAAGGCGTTAAGCAACGTAGATTTACCAACATTAGGCTCTCCAACAATAGCTACCGGAATTCCATTTTTAATCACATTACCAACAGCAAAAGAATCTATCAAACGTTTCAACACAAAAACAATGCGCTCCAACAATTCCTTAAACTGAGTCCTATCGGCGAATTCCACATCCTCTTCGGCAAAGTCAAGCTCTAATTCAATCAACGAAGCAAAGTTTAACAGTTCCTGTCTTAGTTTTTCTATTTCCGAAGAAAAGCCTCCGCGCATTTGCTGCATTGCCAATTGGTGAGAAGCTGCAGAATCGCTGGCAATCAAATCGGCAACAGCTTCGGCTTGGCTTAAATCCAATTTTCCGTTTAAAAAAGCACGAAGGGTAAACTCTCCTGCGCTGGCCATACGGCAACCCTTCCTTAAAAATAGTTGAATAATTTCTTGCTGGATGTAAGTAGAACCATGGCACGATACCTCAATCACATCCTCTCCTGTATACGATTTCGGGTTTTTGAAAACCGATATCAAAACCTCATCAATTACACGCCCATCGTCTACAATATGTCCCAAATGAATGGTATGCGTTTTTTGGTCCTGTAAGAGCTTATCATGAACCGATTTAAATGCGCTGTCGGCAATGGTTATAGCCTTTGGTCCGGACAACCTTAAAACGGCTATTGCACCTGCTCCAGAAGGCGATGCCAAAGCAATAATGGTATCGTTTTGTTTCATGTCACAAAAGTAGTAAAATGTTAACAGATTTGTAATCTTTAAACTTGTACACCGTAATAATTTAGCTTTTATAGTTTATCCTATTATATTTGCCTAAACTTAAATTTGCAAAACTTATGTTACGACACGCTTTATTAACTGGAGTTGGATTGTTAGCCCTTACTGCCTGTAACAACGAAACTTCTTCAAACGGTTACACCATTAATGGTGATATTGCCGGTATTGATAATGGCACCAAAGTATTTTTAAAAACAGTTAAAGACAATAAACTAGTTGATGTTGATACCACCGAAGTAAACAACAACAGCTTTTCTTTTGTTGGAAACTCCGACAATTTGGATGTCCACTTTGTTTCGGTAGAAAACCTGACTTATAACCTACCTTTTGTTCTTGAGAACGATAACATTGACCTTATCATTTACAAAGACAGTTTAAATAAATCTCTAGCTCAGGGATCTAAAGAAAATAATCTGTTAAGACAGTACCAAAAGCACAATCTTAATTTGAGCAAAAAGAATTTTGAAATTCGTAACGAAATGCGTTTGGCTCAAACTGAGAACGATTCGGCAAAGCTTGCTGAAGCCACTGAATCCTATAAACAATTAATGACGGATAGTGAAAATTACGAAATGAACTTTGTAAAAGAAAACAAAGATTCTTTTGTAGCAATGTTAATCCTTGAAAGCCTTTTAAACAGAAAAAAAGGGACAGCAAAGGAAATCAACGACATTTACCAAAGCATGCCAGAAAAGATGAAAGAAACGCGCCCAGGAAAAGGCATTGGTACTTCACTTCATGCCGCTTTGGCTACAGCTGAAGGAAGCAAGGCTCCAGATTTTACTGCTCCAACGCCTGATGGTAAGGAAATTACGTTGAGTGACGTTAAAGGAAAAGTAACAATTATCGATTTTTGGGCCTCTTGGTGTGGACCATGTCGTCGTGAAAACCCAAATGTTGTTAAAGTTTATGAAAAATACCATGATAAAGGGTTGGAAATCGTAGGGGTTTCTTTAGATGGTTCTCCGCGTCAAAAAGATGCTAAAAATGCATGGTTAGAAGCTATTGAAAAGGACAACCTAACATGGCATCATGTATCTAATCTTAATTACTTTAACGACCCTATCGCTAAGGAATATAACATCAAGTCTATCCCTGCTACATTCATCATAGATGAAAACGGTGTTATCATCGCTAAAAACTTAAGAGGTCAAGCGCTTGAAGATAAAATTGCTGAATTATTGAACTAATCTTTCTGTTTTATACCATAAAAAGAAAAGGCTTCGGAGTACCGAAGCCTTTTCTTTTTATAACTTTCCTACCCGCCTTAAAACAAACAATAACAAGATTGGCAAAGCCAGCAATATTATCATCATTAAATGTTCTTCAAACAACCAACTAGCAAATAATAAGGTTAGCAGGTAGCCACCAATAGCTCCCCCAAAATGAGCATCATGACCTATATTGCCTAACTGCTTTTTCATCCCGTAAATAGAATACAGCAGATACCCAATCCCAAATATGTAAGCAGGAATTGGAATAGGTATAAAAAAGAGGTACAAACTCATATCTGGCTGTAGCAAAATAGCCGAATAAACAATTCCCGTAACCGCTCCACTAGCCCCTACAGCACTATAATGGTATTCATCTTTATGGAAATAAAGAGACAATAGGTTACCTATTAACAGACTTCCCAAATACACAATTAGAAAATGAAAAGTTCCAAGAAAATGTATGACAATATTTGCAAAAAAGTAAAGCGTGAGCATATTAAATAGTAAATGAGAAGTGTTGACATGCAAAAAGCCACTGCTCAACATCCTTATTTGTTCTCCTCGGCGAATACCTCTAATATTAAACTTATACTTTTCAAAGAACCCATAATCGCCAAATCCCTTATACGAAATAATCACATTGGCAGCTATTATTATAAGCGTCACTAATTGTAAACCCATAAAGTAAAACTTTCTTTAAATATACTATATATTTGCTCTCGCAAAACTAAAACATAATAATGCAATTTATTGCTTACCTTTTAATTTATCCACTCTTGTGGATTATTTCCATTCTTCCTTTCAGACTACTATATGCGTTTTCTGATGGTTTATTTGTCCTTCTTTATTACATAATTGGCTATAGAAAGAAAACGGTTAGGGCTAATCTTGAACTAGTATTTCCTGAAAAATCCGAAAAGGAAATCAAAAGAATTACAATTCGGTTCTACCACCATCTTTGTGATATGATAGTTGAGGCCATTAAGTCACTAACCATATCTGAAAAGGAAATGAAAAAGCGTTTCACATTTAAAAACGTCGAGCTTATAAACGATTTGGTAGATCGAGATAAGAATATTGCACTTATGTGCGCCCATTATGGAAGTTGGGAATGGATATTTGTTTTACAATCCTACGTTGAAGTGAAAGGCTACGCGGTTTACAAACGTTTAGCAAACAAGTACTTTGACCGCTTGGTTAAAAGAATCCGTGCAAAATACAACAGTTACCTTATTACTACAAAAGAAACCATTCCAACTTTACTACGAGCTAGGGCTAAAGGCGACCTAACCATTTGTGGGTTTGTTTCCGATCAGTCACCAAAAGCAAATAGAGCTTTTCATTGGACCGAATTTATGAACATAAAAGTTCCGGTACATACAGGTGCTGAAATGTTGGCCAAACGAATAGACATGTCAGTTGTATTTTTTAGAGTGAAACGATTAAAACGCGGTTTTTACGAAACTACTTTCGAGACACTTGCTGAAAACCCAAAAGAATTTGAGAATTACGAAATCACAGATATGTTCCTTAAAAAGGTGGAGGCCCAGATTTACGAAGCTCCAGAATATTATTTATGGACACATAAACGCTGGAAGCACAGAAATAAAGTTCCTAAAGAATTTCAATAAAAAAAGGGTGGTTTTAAAACCACCCTTTTTTTATTTTTAGTTACTTATCCTATTACAACTCAAACCACGCTTCTACTTGAGTTTTAGCTTGACTTTTAAAGCTGTGGTGGATAAACTCGTTATTGGATTTATTATAACTATAATCATCAGCCCATTCATTATGGTTTTCTGCCAATGCAATAATACTATCGCATACAAAATCTATTTCTTCACATGTAGTAGTTGGATGAATAGACATACGAATCCAACCCGGTTTTCTGCTCAATTCCCCTAAACTAATTTCAGAGGTTAGTTCACGGGATAAATCCTGATCTACATGCAACAAAAAGTGTCCATAAGTTCCAGCACAACTACACCCTCCTCTTGTTTGGATTCCAAAACGATCGTTAAGTAATTTAACACCCAAATTATAGTGCAAATCATCAATGTAAAATGATACTACCCCCAAACGCTCTTGGTGTTGTGGCGCCAAAATATTAATATTAGGTACATTACCCAATCTATTGAAAACTTGATGTAACAACTCATGCTCACGCTTCAACATCTTCTCTACTCCCATTTGCTCCTTTAACTTAATACATAAAGCAGTTTTAATGGTTTGAAGGAAACCAGGTGTACCTCCGTCTTCACGATCTTCTATATTATCGATGTATTTATGCTCCCCCCAAGGGTTGGTCCAACTTACGGTACCTCCACCTGGACAATCTGGAATCATATTCTTGTAAAGCTTCTTGTTGAACAACAAGACACCCGATGTCGCTGGCCCTCCCAAGAATTTGTGTGGAGAAAAGAAAATAGCATCTAACGCTTCTTCTTCATCCTCAGGATGCATATTGATGTCTACATATGGTGCGGTACAAGCGAAATCCACAAAACAAACACCTCCATGCTGATGGATCTTTTTAGCAATAGCGTGATATGGTGTTTCAAGCCCTGTTACATTCGACCCTCCAGACACCGAAGCTATTTTTAAAGGACAATCTTTATACTGTTCCAATAATTTCTCAAACTCTTCCATACAGAACAAACCATCTTGTGCTGGTGGAATCACTTCTACCTTAGCAATGGTTTCCAACCAAGAGGTTTGGTTACTGTGGTGCTCCATATGAGTGATAAACACTACTGGACGTAATTCGTCAGGTACATTGGTGTACGCTCTTAAATTTTCTGGTACTTTCAAGCCTAGAATACGCTGGAATTTATTCACAACCCCCGTCATACCAGTCCCGTCAACAATTAACACATCATCTTGGTTACTGTTAACATGCTTTTTAATAATGTGTCTAGCTTCGTGATAAGCCATAGTCATAGCTGTACCAGATGCAGTAGTTTCCGTATGGGTATTAGCAACAAAAGGACCGAAGTCATTTAATAACTTTTCCTCAATTGGGCGGTACAAACGTCCTGAAGCAGTCCAATCGGTATAAACCATTTTCTTGGTACCATAAGGAGTGTCAAACTCTTGATTTACTCCAACGATATGCTTTCTAAACGTTTTAAAATATTGCTCTAATTGAGACTGTCTTGATACAGTGGCTTCCTTTATCGTCATAATTCCAGTTTCTTATTGGGCCGCTAAAATACTTAAATGTTTGCTATTGACTTAATTTCTTCAATAAATTTAACAGCTAAGTCATCGGCTGCTTCTTGGCTTTTAGCCTCGGTATATATCCTAATGATTGGTTCGGTATTACTTTTGCGCAAATGCACCCAGTTTTCAGGGAAGTCTATTTTTACCCCATCGTTAGTAGTTATCTGCTCTGAAGCATAGCGCTCTTCCATGGTCTTCAAGATTCCATCAACATCCAATCCTGGAGTTAGTTCTATCTTTTTCTTGCTCATAAAATATTGCGGATAGCTTGCTTTAAGTTCACTTACAGAAACTTTTCGCTCGGCTAACAAACTTAAGAACAGTGCTATTCCAACAAGGGCATCACGACCGTAGTGCAATTCTGGGTATATAATACCTCCATTACCTTCTCCTCCAATAACCGCATTGGTTTCCTTCATCAATTCAACTACATTTACTTCGCCTACTGCACTAGCTTGGTACGAGCCTCCGTGCTTTTCGGTAACATCCCTTAAGGCGCGTGAAGAACTCATATTACTTACGGTATTTCCCTTTTCTTTCTCCAACACATAATCGGCACAGGCCACCAAAGTGTACTCCTCTCCAAACATCTCACCTTTTTCATCCATAAAGGCCAAACGATCAACATCGGGATCGACTACAATTCCTAAATCAGCACCTTCTTTCACTACATATTGAGCCAAGTCTGTAAGATGCTCTTTCAATGGCTCTGGGTTATGAGGAAAATGTCCGCTAGGCTCACAGTAAAGTTCTGTAACATCAACACCTAAACGCTCTAATAAACGCGGAACGGCAATTCCTCCAGTAGAATTTACACCGTCGACTACCACGCGTAACTTTGCCGATTTAATAGCATCTGGATTAACCAAATCCATTTTCAAAACCTCATCGATATGGATGTCGATATAGGCATCGTTAATAGATATTTCTCCCAGTTTGTCCACCTCAATGAAAGTCATATTATTTTCTTCGGCAATCTTTAAAATAGTTGCTCCATCATCTGCGCTCAGAAACTCACCATTTGCATTCAACAACTTCAGAGCGTTCCATTGTTTGGGGTTATGGCTTGCTGTTAGGATGATCCCTCCATCTGCATGTTCCATTGGTACTGCAACCTCAACCGTTGGAGTAGTAGACAGTCCTAAATCGATGACATGGATACCTAGACCTACCAGAGTGTTCATTACCAAATTCTGTATCATTTCGCCAGATATGCGAGCATCACGCCCTACAACAACACGGTAATTGTCTTTATCACGCTGTTGTTTCAACCAAGTTCCATAAGCCGCTGCAAAAGTCACTGCATCGATTGGGGTTAAATTATCACCAATGGCGCCTCCAATGGTTCCTCGAATTCCTGAAATGGATTTTATAAGTGTCATAGTGTTTCTTGAATTTCCACAAATATACTACTCGTATCTCGAAACTTAAATTATGAATTTGTAAATTCCACTTATGAATTTTCTCGCGCATATTTATCTTTCCGGAAACAACGAATTGGTTCGTATCGGTAATTTTATGGCAGACAGTGTAAAAGGGAAATCCTATAAAAACCATCCAAAGGATATACAAAAAGGCATATTGCTGCATAGGGAGATTGACACCTTTACAGATCAACATCCAACAGTCAGGCTAAGTACCAAACGTTTACATGAACCCTATGGGCATTATTCCGGAGTTATTGTAGATATTCTGTATGACCATTTTTTAGCCAAAAATTGGAGCTCATATTGCTCAACACCATTAGAGGAATATGCAGAGCGTTTTTACAATTCCTTGGAAAGGCATTACGAGTTATTGACAGATCGAACAAAACACCTTATGCCCTATATGATAGCTGATAACTGGCTTGTTAGTTACGCTACTATTGATGGAATTGGTACAGTTTTAAAGGGGATGAACCGCCGTACTCAAAACCGCTCTAAAATGGATTTGGCCGTGTACGAACTAAAAACCTATTACAGCGATTTTGAAACAGAATTCACTGATTTTTTTGAGGAATTAAGGGAGTTTTCAAAAACTACATCAGATAGAATCGTTTTGTAAGTTTAATCTTTTAAAGTGCACTTTTACATTTTGAAATCTATAAATTCCTTTTAAAAATCAACATACTTATAATAGAATCAAATCGAGTACTCTAAACTAAATGTTATTAAGTTACTAGCACCTTTCATATCTCGAATTTGTAAAAACCGGTTACTGACTATTTGAACACGTGCCCCAATTCTCTTATCGAATTTGTAACCAACACCTAAGCAATACCCTAAACTGTTTTCAAATTCTGAAACCTCTAATAAAATATCATTCATTGCAGTGGCGAATTCAAGATTGATAGAAGACTGTAATAATATTCCATAGGACAACCCTGCATCAAAAAAAACTGAATTTTTACCATTGATAAAGGCATAATATCTTCCTCCGATTGGAATATTAACAGTGTTGAATTCTGTATTGAATTTAAAATATTCTCCACGATTATCACTCGTCATGTTTGAGTATCTACCATTAGCTGTCAATTTTGAAAAATTGACCCTACCAAAGGCGGCCCACTTATTCCTTGGGATAGGGAAACGGTATTCCAATTCACCTCCAATAGTAATGGTAGCACTAGAAGCCATAGAAACCTTTTGATTACCCATAGAAACATCCTCATTTCCAAAAGAGAACAATGACCCTCCTGCGAAAGCTGAAACATAGTATTTGCCCTTTGCTCTTTCAGTTTCAAAAATTTCATATTTGCTTCCAATACAATCGTTATAATCTCCAACTATATCTTTTAAATCATTTTGGTTATACTTTAGCCTCTTAATGTTCTGCAGCTTTACCCCAGAACACTTCAAAGCATTGAAAATCTGTTGCTTGAACCTACCTACATTGTGTATATCAGATTCCCCATCTACATCTGTATTATTCATTAATGGAATAAAATCCCCATTTCCAATTCTTAAATAGAATAACCAGTATTGCCTGCTTCTAAATTCAAACAAAGAGGCTTCTCCCTTTAAAATACATTTTACAAATGCATTACGCCACTCCAAATGCTCATTCTGCAGTCCTAAATTCACTTTTACAGTGGCTTGAACATACTTAAACTCTGTATTGTATATATAAAACTCCTTAAACTCCTTAACATTAGCTTCAAGCACTTCACTTGTCTCGTTAAGTTTGTAATGTATATTATCAGGGCTATATAACCACTTATTATTCTGAATTAAACATTCTATCTTTTCACCTTTTTTAGTTACCAAATACCCCTCTTGAAAGGTGATTTGAGAATAACTAATAAAAGAAAAGAAGATAAAAAGTATTGAAAAAAAAGATTTCATTATAATCGCTGGATGTTTTGTTAGTTTAGCGTGCGAAAATAGCACAACACCCTTTTACAACCTATCCTTTCTATAGATATTTCTCTTACAATTTCGCAAATAACTAAACCTTAAATATTTGAGATTTTCATGTCAACCAATCTAGCAGTTAATCGTCCAATAAAGCCACCACTCTAGCCGGAGCCGCCGAAGCTCCAACAATTTTCAATGGGAAAACAGCAACTTTAAACCCTTGATAAGGCAGTGCATCAAGATTTACCAATTGCTCCATATGGCAGTACTCTTTATCTCTCCCAACTAAATGTGCTTCCCAAAATAATTCGGGGTTATTGGTTTCTTTTGCCTTTTCCATCATATACGGCAAAGGTAAGTCCCATCCCCAAGCGTCAATCCCCATAACTTTAATGCCTTTATCGATAAGCCACGAGGTAGCCTCAGCACTCATTCCTGTTCCTTTTTTATGAAAATCCTTAGTTCCGTTAAGCTTGTCACGGCCGGTCTTTATCAAAACAATCATTCCAGACTTAACGGATAAATTATTCTCATTAAGAAAAGTTTCAATATCTGATATAGTAATCGGGTCAAAATCTACTTTATGTTTCATATCAATCACCAAGCCTTCACCAAAACACCATTCTAAAGGAACCTCGTCAATGGTTTTGGACTTTTTTCCATTAGTGGTTGGTGAGTAATGCCAAGGCGCATCGATATGAGTGGTGGCATGTACACCCATTTTTTCAATGGTATCGTCTGCCCAACCATTAAAACCTTTAGGAAACAGCTTAAAGGGTAACCCCAGTAATCTGATAAGCCACTTCGCTTTTTTATGGGATTTGTGCTTTATCCTAACCCGCATAAACCACGGATCTTGCTTGTTATATTGAATCGGTTTTGATAAATCTATTATTTTCATTTTCCTGTTTTTCTATTATGAACCCTTTAAAAATTGACCAAGTTAGAGCTTTTGTTAGTGTTAAAAAGCCAAAATTTCAACAATGTTAAAATTCAAAAAGTCTTTACATAAAAAAAGCGATCCACTTAAGTAGACCGCTTTGTTATTTAGTTAAATAATTAATTACATAAATAAAGGTAAACCTTCCATCATATTGTTTACTTTGCCAGCAATGGCTTCAAGTTTGTCTTCATCCTGATAATTGGTAATAACCTCATCAATAAGACCTACTATAGTTTCCATATCATCTTCTTTTAAACCTCTGGTGGTAATAGCTGGTGTACCAACACGAATACCAGAAGTAACAAATGGCGATTTATCATCAAATGGTACCATATTTTTGTTTACCGTAATATCTGCCTTTACAAGCGCTTGCTCAGCATCCTTCCCAGTAATATCCTTATTTCTCAAATCGATTAACATCATATGGTTATCTGTTCCTCCAGAGATAATGTTATAGCCTCTATCTACAAATGCCTTTGCCATTGCCTGAGCATTCTTCTTTACCTGAAGCATATAATACATAAAATCGTCTGTCAAGGCTTCTCCAAAAGCAACTGCCTTTGCTGCGATAATATGCTCTAATGGTCCTCCTTGATTTCCTGGGAACACTGAAGAATCAAACAAAGACGACATCGTTCGAAGGTTTCCGTTCTTTAACTTTAATCCAAATGGATTGTCAAAATCCTGCCCCATCATAATCATTCCTCCTCTTGGACCTCTTAAGGTTTTATGTGTAGTTGTTGTTACTACGTGACAATGTGGGATTGGATCGGTTAAAATTCCCTTTGCTATCAATCCCGCTGGATGTGAAATATCGGCCATTAACAATGCTCCTACACTATCTGCTATTTCTCTGAATCGCTTAAAATCCATATCCCTCGAGTAAGCAGAAGCTCCGGCAATAATCAACTTCGGACGTTCCTTCTCAGCAACTTCCGCTACGTGATTATAATCAATCAAACCAGTTTCTTTGTCAACACCATAGAATACCGGATTGTAAAGCTTTCCTGAAAAGTTAACCGGCGAACCATGGGTTAAGTGACCTCCATGCGAAAGATCGAAGCCTAAAATAGTATCTCCGGGTTTTAAACAAGCAGCAAACACAGCCGTATTAGCCTGGCTTCCAGAGTGAGGTTGTACATTGGCCCAGCTAGCACCAAATAAAGTCTTGGCTCGGTCAATAGCAATCTGTTCTACTTCATCAACTACCTCGCACCCCCCATAGTAGCGTTTTCCTGGATAGCCTTCAGCATATTTATTGGTTAATACAGACCCGGCTGCTTCCATCACCTGATCACTAACAAAGTTCTCAGAAGCGATAAGCTCTAAACCGTGTAACTGTCTGTCTTTCTCGGCATCTATTAATTCAAAGATTTGTTCGTCACGTTGCATAGCAAATGTTTATCGTTAAATATCCGTCAAAAATAGGAAATTGATTAGTTAAATAGCACAAAAAACATATATTTGAAAATAATTTTCAAATACTAAATCAACACTCAAGTTATGCCAATATCAGCAAACAATCCAGATAGAAAGTCCTGGTTGCATGTAGACAAAAACTCCGATTTCCCAATTCAAAACATTCCGTTTGGGGTATTCCTTACTCGCGACGATGTGATTACCATTGGTACTCGAATAGGAGATACAGCAATCGATCTGGGCGCCTTGCATCAACTCGGGTATTTTGATGGTATCGCTCTAACTGACGATATTTTTCTTCAAGACTCACTTAACGATTTTATTGCAGATGGTCGTAAAACATGGAGAGCTGTAAGAAACCGTATCGCAGAGATTTTCGATGCTGAGAACCCAGAATTAAAAGACAACAAACAACATAAAGATATCGTCCTGTTCCGTTTGGACGAAATTGAAATGCAATTGCCAGTACAAGTTGGGGACTATACCGACTTTTACTCAAGCATGGAGCACGCTACCAACGTAGGAACTATGTTCCGCGACCCAAACAACGCATTATTACCAAACTGGTTGCACATACCGGTTGGATACCACGGACGTAGCTCGTCTATTATTCCATCGGGAATTCCTGTTCATCGTCCACAAGGACAAACACTTCCTGCCGATTCTGACGTCCCTGTATTCGGACCATCTAAACTGGTAGACTTTGAATTGGAAATGGCTTTTATCACTACCGATGCTAACGATCTTGGTGAACCAATACCTGTAGATGAAGCTGAAGAATATATCTTCGGATTGGTATTGTTCAACGACTGGAGTGCTCGTGATATCCAAAAATGGGAGTATGTTCCACTAGGGCCTTTCTTAGCGAAAAACTTTGCATCTTCAATGTCTCCATGGATTGT
This sequence comes from Mangrovimonas aestuarii, assembly GCF_028767185.1. Classification (GTDB taxonomy): domain Bacteria; phylum Bacteroidota; class Bacteroidia; order Flavobacteriales; family Flavobacteriaceae; genus Mangrovimonas_B; species Mangrovimonas_B aestuarii. The sequence goes on along the minus strand of NZ_JARACK010000002.1, from coordinate 180,991 downwards.
GACTTTAGATGCCTTGGAACCATATAGAGTAGATGGACCAAAACCTATCAAAGAACAATTACCATATTTACAATACAAAGGAAAAAAGAGTTTCGACATTAACCTAGAGGTTTCCCTTCAACCAGAAAAAGCTAAAGAAACCGTAATCTGTCGTTCTAACTTCAAGTACATGTACTGGAATATGGCCCAACAATTGGCACACCACACAGTAAACGGTTGCCCTGTAAACTCAGGCGACCTTATGGGTAGTGGTACCATTTCCGGGCCAACACCAGATTCTTATGGATCTATGTTAGAGTTAACTTGGAGAGGAAGCAAGCCTCTTAAAATGAAAGATGGCTCTGAGCGTAAGTTTATAAACGATTACGACACTGTAATTATGCGTGGTTATTGTGAAAATGATGGTACTCGCATTGGTTTTGGTGAAGTAAGAACTCAGCTTTTACCTGTATATCAGCCTAAAAAATAATTGATTTTAAAATCTAACCGATAATTCTACAGCCCTTAACACCTCTCGTGTTAAGGGTTTGTTCTGTTTGGCACCAAATTTGAACCTTAGACAAAACCAACCCTAAAAAACCTTAGCTTATGAAACGAATGCTACTCTTAGTTGCTCTGATAGTAATGGCAATATCATGCAGCAGCCGAAAGCAAATGGAAAAAGCCCTTAACAGCGGTAATTATGATCATGCCATTAGTACTGCTCTAAAAAAACTGGCAACTAACAAGGACAAAAAAAGTAAAGAAGACTTTATTGTAATGCTTCAAGCGGCTTACAAAAAAGCAACAAATCGTGACCTTAATAGAATAAATCAGCTTAAACAGGACGGTAATCCAGAATTTTACAAATCTATTTTTGAAATCTATGCCGATTTAAACGCACGTCAAGAAGCCATAAAACCATTGCTTCCGCTTTACGTTAATGGCAGAATGGTTAAGTTTGAATTTAACGACTACACATCTCAAATCGTTCAAGCTAAAAACGAAGCCTCCAACTACCTTTACAATAAAGGCCTAGAATTGCTGAACAGTAACAGCAAGTTCGATAGTCGTGAAGCATACAATACCTTCAATTATATTCAGAGAATCAATCCTAATTATAAAGATGTTAAGCAACTTATGCAAGAGGCACATTTCTTAGGTACTAACTTTGTAATTGTTTCTGTAAGCAATCAAACTCAGCAAGTTATCCCTAAACGTTTAGAGCAGGATCTGTTGAATATGAACACCTATAATCTCAACGACTTCTGGACCGCTTATCATGCGCAGCCGTCTTCTGATGTTGACTACGACTATAGCATGGAACTTCAACTTAAGAACATCAACATATCTCCTGAGCAAATTCGCGAGCGCTCCTACAATAGAGAAAAAGAAGTAGTTGATGGTTGGGAATACTTATTGGACAGGAACGGAAACGTAGTTAAGGACAGTCTTGGAAATGATATTAAGATTGATAAAATTGTACGCGTACAATGCAACATTATTGAAGTTAGCCAATTTAAATCCTCTCAAGTTAAAGGTAGAGTAATTTATCAAGACTTGAAATCTCGACAGCCTTTGGACAACTTTCCTTTAGCAAGCGAATTTATCTTCGAGAATATATACGCTAGTTATCAAGGAGACTCTAGAGCCCTCACTGATGAAGATCGCAGACTTATTAATGGCAGGCCCGTTCCATTCCCTTCAAACGAGCAAATGGTTTACGACACAGGGGAAAATCTGAAATTACGACTTAAACAAATTATAAAAAGTTTTTCACCTCAGATATAATAAAAGGCTTCCAAATGGAAGCCTTTTTGTTTATTACTATTTATCATTACTAGATAAACTTAGCCAGGTCCACTTCATTAATTGCCCCATGTGATGCATCAGAAACTACTTCACCATTCTTTATCACCAACATCTGAGGTGATTCATGTACCACACTAAATTGAGTAACAATTTCTTGAGAAATCCCTCTGTAGTTCAATAAATCCAAAAAATACATATCATAATTCATATCATGACCTATATTTTCACGCTCAAACTGGTTTAATACCATTCGGCTAATTCCGCAACGTGTTGAATGTTTGAATAACAATTGTGGCTTTTTAAACGACGCATCACTAATACGCTTTAATTGAGACTCTTGTATCAGGGGAATCCATAAAAGCGTTTTCTTTTCTTCTGTTGCTTTAGTATCTTTAAACAGTTTTTCTAACAGTCCCATCTTCTATTATAATATTTCCTTCGTTATCTCCAACTCAAAACTTAATACTGACTAAACGACAGTTTAAAATCAGAAAAACAAGACAATTAGTCAGTTAATTCTGATTGGAAAGGTTATTGACTTAAGGCTACAAAACTAAGAAAACGATTTTAAACATATGAACCTTAACAATTATACCATCAAATCACAAGAAGCCGTGCAACTCTCCCAACAGATTGCACAAGGTTTCGGTCATCAACAAATAGAAAATGAGCATCTTTTTAAAGCTATTTTCGAAGTTGATGAAAACGTATTACCGTTTATACTTAAAAAGCTAAATGTAAACATCTCTGTTTTACAACAAGCTTTAGATAAACAATTAGAGAGCTACCCTAAGGTTTCGGGAGGCGAAATAATGCTATCTCGAGAACTGGGAAAAACACTTAATGAAGCTGCCATCTTTGCCAAAAAGATGAAAGACGATTTCATCTCCATTGAACATTTAATCTTAGCCATCTTCAAATCGAAAAGCAAGATTGCTCAAATGCTAAAGGATCAAGGTGTCACCGAAAAAGCTCTTGAAGCTGCAATTACAGAAATACGTAAAGGAGAACGTGTAACCTCTCAAAGTCAAGAGGAAACTTACAACGCCCTGAACAAATACGCCAAAAACCTAAACCAATTGGCTCGCGACGGGAAGTTAGACCCTGTAATTGGGCGCGATGAAGAAATAAGACGGATTCTTCAGATTCTTTCTCGACGAACCAAAAACAACCCAATTTTGGTCGGTGAACCAGGCACTGGTAAAACAGCAATTGCAGAAGGTTTAGCCCATAGAATTGTTGATGGCGATATACCAGAAAACCTGAAGGACAAACAAATTTTCGCATTGGATATGGGTGCCCTTATAGCTGGCGCTAAATATAAAGGGGAATTTGAAGAGCGCCTTAAAGCTGTGATCAAGGAAGTGACAGATAGCGAAGGAGACATCGTCATGTTCATCGATGAGATTCATACATTGGTTGGTGCCGGTGGGGGTCAGGGCGCTATGGATGCCGCGAACATTCTTAAACCAGCTTTAGCGCGTGGTGAATTAAGGGCTATTGGTGCAACTACTTTAGATGAGTACCAAAAATATTTCGAAAAAGATAAAGCCTTAGAGCGTCGTTTCCAAAAAGTAATGGTAGACGAGCCTGACACAGAAAGTGCTATCTCAATTCTACGCGGTATTAAGGAAAAATATGAAACACATCACAAAGTACGTATTAAAGACGAAGCGATTATTGGAGCTGTGGAATTATCCAACCGCTACATTACTAACCGCTTTTTACCCGACAAAGCCATTGACTTAATGGACGAAGCAGCCTCTAAGCTACGCATGGAAATTAACTCTAAACCAGAAGAACTGGATGTGCTGGATCGTAAGATAATGCAGTTGGAAATCGAGATCGAGGCCATTAAGCGTGAAAAAGACGAAACCAAACTGCAAGCTCTGAGAAGTGATTTGGCAAACCTCAAAGAAGAACGCAATGAGATTAACGCCAAATGGAAAAGCGAAAAGGAACTGGTAGATAATATTCAAAATACAAAATCGGATATTGAGAACTTTAAACTGGAAGCCGAGCGTGCCGAACGTGATGGAGATTACGGTAAAGTTGCAGAAATAAGATATGGTAAAATAAAAAATGCTCAAGAGCAACTTGAAGTGTATCAAAACCAACTTCAAGAACAACAGGAAAACTCATTAATTAAAGAAGAAGTCACCTATGAAGACATTGCTGAAGTGGTTGCCAAATGGACAGGCATTCCTGTAACTAAGATGATTCAAAGCGAACGTGAAAAACTTTTAAAACTTGAAGACGAACTACACAAACGAGTGGTTGGGCAAGAAGAAGCCATTCAAGCGGTTAGTGATGCCGTAAGACGTAGCCGTGCAGGGCTTCAAAACCCTCAAAAGCCTATAGGTACATTTTTGTTTCTGGGAACTACAGGTGTTGGTAAAACCGAGTTAGCAAAAGCTTTGGCAGAATACCTGTTCGATGACGAAAACGCAATAACCCGTATCGATATGAGTGAGTACCAAGAACGCCACGCTGTTAGCCGATTGGTAGGTGCCCCTCCAGGGTATGTAGGTTATGATGAAGGCGGTCAGCTTACCGAAGCGGTAAGACGCAAACCTTACTCGGTAGTGCTATTGGATGAAATTGAAAAGGCACACCCAGACACTTTCAACATACTATTACAAGTATTGGACGAAGGTCGATTAACAGACAATAAAGGACGTGTAGCCGATTTCAAAAACACGATTATCATCATGACATCAAATATAGGAAGTCAAATCATCCAAGAACGCTTTGAGGCAACAAAAGATATTAATTCAGCCATAGAAGGTGCTAAAGTGGAAGTATTAGCACTGTTAAAGCAAAGTGTTCGTCCAGAATTCTTAAACAGAATAGATGAAACCATAATGTTTACACCTTTAAGCAAAAAGAACATTTTAGATATCGTAAAAATTCAGCTGAAGGGTGTAGCCAAAATGATTGCCCAACAAGGCATAACCTTTGATGCCACCCAACAAGCCATTGAGTATCTAGCAGAAAAAGGATATAACCCTGAGTACGGAGCCAGACCAGTAAAACGGGTTATTCAAAAAGAAGTCCTTAATGCTTTAAGTAAAGAAATACTTAGCGGTAAAGTAACAACCGACAGTATTATTCTTTTAGATGCCTTTGACAATGAACTGGTATTTAGAAATCAAGAAAAGGAAGTACAAGAAAAACTTTGAAATTCCGTTATATAACAAAATCTTAATTTTTGGTTGGTTAGTTTGAAAAGCAACGCAATTCTTTAATGTAAAGATAGCGTTGCTTTTTTTTTATGATATCAATCATTGTTGTAACTTTAAGTAAACCTTAGATTTAAAACATGCATCTCAACCAATACATAGACCACACGTTATTAACACCAACAGCAACATTTAGCGATATCATCAAACTTTGTGAGGAAGCTAAAACATATGGATTTCATTCCGTTTGCGTTAATAGTTGCTATGTAACTTTAGCTAAATCCCAATTAAAGGATAGTGATATTAAAATTTGTACCGTTATAGGGTTTCCACTGGGAGCAAGCAATACAGCTTCGAAAGTTAAAGAAGCCCAACAAGCACTGCAAGATGGGGCTGACGAAATAGATATGGTAATGAATATCGGACTTTTAAAAAGCATGGATTTCGACGGAGTTTGGATGGATATTGAAGCGGTAAAAAAAGTAATGCCACATAACACACTAAAGGTTATTCTGGAAACCTGTTACCTCTCCGATCTGGAAATCATTAAAGCCAGCGAACTAGCCATAAACAGTGGTGCCGACTTCATTAAAACATCAACCGGTTTTGGACCAAGAGGCGCCACCCTTAATGACCTTAAAGTAATGACAAGCGTTGCCAAAAACTGCATTAAATTAAAGGCCTCCGGAGGTATCAAGGATACAAACACAGCATTAGCTTTTATTAACCATGGCGCTGACCGGCTAGGAACATCATCCGGAATAGCAATCATTGAAGGCTTATCTTCCAAAACCACATCCTAAACCCGACACCATGAGCGTTCATATAGAAGCAAAACAGGGCGATATTACCGATACCATACTCCTACCAGGCGACCCTTTGCGAGCCAAATGGATTGCCGAACATTATATGGAATCCCCTAAATGTTTCAACAAATTGCGTGGCATGCTGGGCTATACAGGTCACTACAAAGGAGCACGTCTATCGGTTATGGGCACAGGCATGGGAATTCCTAGTATTTCAATTTACACCCATGAACTGATCCGTGAGTTTGGCGTAAAAAACCTAATACGTGTCGGAAGCGCAGGCTCCTATCAACCCGACATCAAAATCATGGATATCGTAATTGCCATGGCAGCCTCGTCAACTTCAGGAATCAATGAACTACGCTTTGGGGGTGCCGATTTTGCTGCAACAGCGAATTTCGAGTTATTCAAAAAAGCAGTCATTTCAGCAGAAAACAAAGGCATTTCCTTAAAAGCAGGAAACGTATTGACATGCGATGAATTCTACGCCGATAATCGGGAAGCATACAAAGCCTGGTCTAAATACGGAGTGCTCTGTGTGGAAATGGAAACTGCAGGATTATATACTGTAGCTGCTAAATACAAAGTAAAAGCTCTTAGCCTCCTTACCATTTCCGACTCTTTAGTAACTGGAGAACGCATGGAAAGCAAGGCCCGAGAGACAGCGTTTAAGGATATGATTAGCATAGCCCTGGATGTTGCCTCACAGGTTTAAGAACCAATAAAAAGGATACACATGCCTCTTTTCAATTACATACAATTTTTGTTTGTTTACTGTTAAATTAGTTACCTTTGGCAACCATGCAAAAAACCATCAACATACAAAACAAAAAGGCCAAGTTCCTATACGAGATCTTAGACAAATATACCGCTGGCATTGTTTTAACCGGTACAGAAATAAAATCCATAAGACAAAGCAAAGCCTCTATCGCAGAAAGTTTTTGCGAGTTTAACGATAAAGGAGAACTTTTTGTAATCAATATGACTATTGAAGAGTACAAGTATGGCACGCATTACAACCACCGTCCTAAGGCCGAAAGAAAACTACTCCTAAACAAAAAAGAACTTAAAAAACTTATAAAGGAGGTTCAAAATGTTGGACTCACCATAGTCCCTTTAAGGTTATTTATCAACGAAAATGGTTACGCCAAAATGGATATCGCTCTAGCAAAAGGTAAAAAAATATACGATAAGCGAGAAACCATCAAGGATAGAGACAACAAACGAAGCTTAGATCGCATAAAAAAAAGTTTTAGGTAACTTTAAGAAACCTCTAACCAATTGTAAGGTTTCTTTTATTTATGTTTGGTGCAACAAACCAACCAAACATGTATAAAGCTTTACTTCTACCCCTAATTTTCTTAAGCTCTTTATTTGCTTCTGCACAAATAACCGGAAAAGTCGCTTCTAACAACAATACCCCACTACCGTTTGTAAACATATATATTGAGAACACCTTCATAGGAACCACAAGCAACGAACATGGGCTATATGAACTCAACCTAAACAAAACAGGAGAATATACTGTAGTATTTCAATACTTAGGATACAAAACCTTAAAGAAACAAATTACGGTAACTGCATTTCCTTTTTCATTGAATGCCGAGATGGGAGAAGAAGATATCAGTTTAAAGGAAGTTGTTATTAATTCAGAAGACAACCCTGCAAACACTATAATCCGTAAAGCTATTGCCAACAGGAAAAACATTCTGGATAAAATCAATGCTTACAAAGCTCATTTTTATAGCCGTGGACTTATAAAAATTAAAGATGTTCCCGAAAAATTTATGGGTCAGGAAATAGGCGATTTGGATGGTAACTTAGATTCAACCCGAAGCGGAATTATTTATCTATCAGAAACCATTTCAGATATAGAATACAAACACCCCCTACCCCTTAAAGAACATATCACTGCATCAAAAATTAGTGGTGATGATAACGGATTTAGCTTTAACAGCGCAGGAAGTGCTGATTTTAACTTTTACAACAACACGATTGAACTCGGTAGTCAGATTGTATCACCAATAGCTGATTACGCCTTTAGTTACTACCGATATTCTTTAGAAGGAGTTTTTTACGATGATAAAGGACATTTAATCAACAAAATAAAAGTATCACCAAAACGCAAAAAAGACAGAACTTTTGAAGGTTATGTTTACATTATAGAAGACGATTGGGCCTTTTATGGTCTGGAACTTACTGTTACAGGAGAACAAGCACAGATTTCGGCCGCAAACAGTATTAGTATTAAACAGAGCTACACCTATTCAAAAAAGTATAACCTTTGGGCAAAAATATCCCAAACCATTGAGTTCTCTTATGGCATGTTTGGTATTACCGGTGAAGGACGGTTTATAGCTGTTTATAGTGACTATAACTTTGCCCCTGAATTCACCAAAAAGAGCTTTACCAATGAAGTTTTATCCTTTGAAAACGAAGCCAATAAAAAAGATTCTCTATACTGGGAAAGTATTCGTCCCATTCCATTAACTATAGAAGAAAGTACCGATTACACAAAAAAAGACAGTATACAAACTGTTCGTCAATCAAAAACCTATCTAGATTCTATAGACGCTAAGAACAACAAATTCAAGATAGGCGATATCCTTTTTGGCTACAGCTACAACAATTCTCACAAAAAATGGAACCTTGGCTATAGCTCACTTTTATCTGATTTAAGCTTCAACACAGTTCAAGGATTCAATACTTCGGTTAATGCTCACTTCAGAAAAAACATTGATGATTTCAACAAATTTTACAGAATAAACGCAAAATTGAATTATGGTTTTAGCGATAGGCGATTAAGGGGAAACCTGCAATACACTTATAAATTCAACAACATCACAAAACCTTACCTGATCCTTTCTGGCGGAGTTACCGTCGAACAATTTAACTCTAGCCCTCCTATCTCCCCTTTAATAAATGCTGTAAGCTCATTGTTTTTTGAGGACAACTATATGAAACTTTACGATAAAAGTTTTGTTGAGGCCAGATATTCCCAAGAAATATTTAACGGCTTAAGAGGTCTTGCAAGCCTTAACTATCAACGCAGAAAACCATTATTCAACACAACAGATTACACCTTTATAAATGAAAATGATGACACTTACACAAGTAACAACCCTCTAGACCCTACAGCCTATGGAACCGCTCCGTTTTCAACCCATAACTTATTTAAACTCCATTTACTGGCTCAGATCAATTTCGGGCAAAAATACATGAGTTACCCAGACGGTAAGTTCAACATTCAAAACGAAAAATATCCCACTCTTTATCTAGGGTACGAAAAAGGATTTGCTGCATCTAATACTTCCTATAATTTCGACCAATTGAAAATAATACTTAAACAAAACCTAAATACAGGAAATAAAGGACAACTAAGCTACAATCTTAGAACCGGAACCTTTTTCAACGCTGACGATATTGCCTTTATGGACTACCAACACTTTAACGGAAACCAAACACATATCGGTACAGCAGATAGCTACAATAACGTATTCAACAATTTACCCTACTATAGCCTAAGCACAAACAAATCTTACTTTGAAGCCCATCTTGAACATAATTTCAAAGGATACATTATGAATAAGATTCCACTATTAAACCAACTAAACTACAATTTGGTAATCGGCGCCCACGCTTTATCTTCAGAAAGTTACAATCCTTATTACGAGTTTACGGTAGGACTGAATAATGTAGGTTTAGGCAAATTTAGATTCTTAAGACTGGACTATGTTAGATCCTACCAAAGCGGGTATAAAAACGATGCTATTATTTTTGGGCTGAAATTTTTGAATATTATCAACTAGATACCCTATTTAACTTTTTAAGACTATATTAACGACTAAAATGAAGTTCTATACCTAAATTTATTATTTCCAATAAACTAATCAAAAATCATGAAATTCCTTTACAAGTTTTCACTACTATTAGTAGCTTTTATTTGTTTTTCTTGTAGTCCCACGAAAGAAACTACATCAACTAAAACAACAGAGAAAGTTATTCCATCAGTAAGCTTCGAAGTAAACTTAACCGATAGAAGTAACGACACTTACAAAGTTGAGGTCACCCCACCATCCCTGACAGCTCAAAACAACATTTTCCAGTTTGCAGCTACAGCTCCAGGAACCTATCAAGTTATGGACATGGGACGTTATGTTCAAAATTTTACCGCTTACAATGAAAAAGGAGAAGTTGTACCTACCTCAAAAATTTCGACTAACCAGTATGAACTGAGTACTCCTGAAAGCATTACCAAAATCACATACGAAATTTCTGAAACCTGGGACACTCCTGTTGATAGAGACCAGATCTATATGATGTGTGGAACTTCTATTGAAGATGACCATAGTTTAATAAATGGCCAGGCAGTTTTTGGCTATTTTAAAGGAAAACAGCAAAGCCCTATAAAAATTAAACTGGATCTTCCTGAAGGATGGAACTATGGCACTGCACTTACCCAAAACCCAGAAGGGTACTTTTTTGCTGATAATTACGACCATGCAGTAGATTCACCTATTCTTGTTGGTAACCTTACCAAGGCTTCAATGGACGTACAAGGAACCACTGTTGATATTTACACATATTCAAAAACTGGAAAGGTTAATTCTGAGCAAATCCTAGGCTCCATGAAGAATATGCTACTGTCTGCAAGTGGTTTTTTAAATGGATTGCCAGTAGACCGATACACCTTCCTATTTCATTTCGAAGATTACACCAATGGTGCCTGGGAACATTCTTATAGCTCTGAATACGTTTACAAAGAAGACAGCTGGAACAATTTAGAACAAGGCGTTCTAGAAGTTGCTGCACATGAGTTTTTCCATGTTGTAACACCATTGAATATTCACAGTGAAATCATCGAAAAGTTCAACTTTATCACACCTGTTCCTTCAGAACATTTATGGCTTTATGAAGGCACAACGGAATGGGCGGCTCACATGATGTTGTTACGTTCTAGACAAAAATCATTAGATGATTACCTTAATACTTTAGAGAAAAAGGTAATGATTAGCACTCGTTATTATGACTCCAGCATTAGCTTAGTTGACTTAGCATTAAAATCTTACACCCCAGAAGGACACAAACAATACGGTAACATCTATATGAAAGGCGCTTTAGTAGCTGGTTTATTAGACATCAAACTAATAGAACTTTCAGATGGTCAGACAGGTTTAGTCGATGTAATCAACAAATTGGCTAAACAATATGGACCACACAAACCGTTTAAAGAAGACACTTTCTTTAATGTGTTTGTTGAAGAAACCTATCCAGAGATTCGTCAATTTATTGATAATTATATCAAAGCCTCTCAACCATTACCTTTAAAAGAATATTACGAAAAGATTGGCATTGAGTACAATCCGGAAACAAATAGCTTTAGCGTTAATTCTGCACCTAGTGATCAACAGCTAAAACTACGTAACAAATGGAAACAGAAAATTGAAATATAACCAGATATAGCATTATATGAAAAAATCTATTGTTCTAAGTTTTCTTTGCTTCCTTTTAAATTTTAGCATTAAAGCACAAGTAGATACAACCGAATACATTGAGAAGGTCCAATCTGTGGACAGCATAATTTCAAATCTATATAGTGTTATTTCTGGAGAAAAAGGAGAAGAAAGAAATTGGGATTTATTTAAATATCTATTCAAACCCGACGCAAAACTTATCGCTACAGGACCAGATAATATTGGCGTATACCAAGTAAAGTACTTAAGCCCTCAGAACTATATTGACTCCTCTGGGGAATGGCTGGTGAAAAATGGTTTTTTTGAAGTTGAAATAAACAGAAAAGAACAACGATTTGGACATATCGCTCAGGTTTTCAGCACTTACGAAACCTATTACAGCAAAAAAGACACAAGTCCATTTATGAGAGGTATAAACAGTATTCAACTACTTTTCGACGGTACGCGTTGGTGGATAATTAATATTTATTGGACTCAGGAAACCGAAGACAATCAAATACCAAAAGAGTTCTTAAAACAATAATTACTCATGAAACTATTAATACCTTTTTTCTTGGTTGTTCTTGTATATCTATCATCTTGTAAACACAATTCCGATACGGACATAAAAACCCAATGGATCAATGAAATTACGGAAACAGAAGCCGCATTTGCAAAAATGGTCAAGGAAGAAGGTATTAACAAAGCATTTCTAACTTTTGCAGATAATCAAGCTGTCTTGATGCGTAACAATGAACTGATAAAAGGCAAAAACGCCATTAAGGAACATCTTAAGAATGCAACGTCCAAGGGACTGGTTTGGAAACCTGATTTTGTAGATGTTGCTGATTCTGGTGATCTAGGGTACACATATGGGCACTATAGCTATACTCATAAAGATACTCTTGGAAATGATGTGACCAGTACAGGAGTTTTCCATACTATATGGAAACGTCAAGATAACGGAAAATGGAAATTCGTTTGGGATTAAAAGCTAGTTTTTGTCCTCTAACATGGGAACAAATCTAAAATCTCCAAACTCGTGTTTATCAAAGGCCTTCGGGCCTTTCCTTATAAACAAAGTCATGGTTTGGACATCTGTTCCAACAGGTATCACCAAACGACCACCAATAGCCAATTGAGCCAGTAATGGTTTAGGAACAAAAGGAGCTCCTGCGGTTACGATAACACCATCAAAAGGTGCTTCTTCCGGCATACCTTTATAACCATCACCAAATACAAGCTTTTTAGGACGATACCCCAACTTAGGCAAAAACTTGCTGGTTTTCTTGAACAATTCCTGTTGACGCTCAATACTAAACACTCTAGCCCCCAATTCGCACAATACAGCAGTTTGGTACCCACTTCCGGTACCAATTTCGAGAATTTTATCACCTGGTTTAATCTCTAACAATTCAGTTTGAAATGCTACTGTATACGGCTGCGAAATGGTCTGATCTGCAGCGATAGGGAAAGCTTTATCCTGATAGGCATGGTCTAAAAAACCAGAATCCATAAAGAAGTGTCTTGGAATTTTACCAATAGCCCCAAGCACTTGTTCGTCTTGAATACCTTTGGCTCTCACTACATTAACCAATTGCTGTCTTAACCCCTTATGTCTAAACGTATCTTTCACTGTCTACAGAATATTTGCAGGGCTAAATTAATCAAAGATTTTTAAGCTGAAAATTAAATTCCGGCAAGGCCTTTGACTAGGGTTCAACCTCTATAATTTATTAAATATTTATCAGGAATTAAGCCTTAAAATCTTATTTTTGTTCAAAACCTGAAATCCATGCTAAAAGTTGGTGTTCTAGGTGCGGGTCACCTGGGCAAAATTCATCTACGTTTACTCAATCAATCCGATAAATATGAGCTTGTTGGCTTTTACGATGCCAATGAAGAAAATGCCAAAAAAGTCAGTGAAGAATATGGTTATACCTACTACAATTCTATCGATAAACTTATAGACTCTGTAGATGTTGTAGACATTGTAACTCCTACTCTTTCCCACTACGATTGTGCCAAGCAGGCTATTTCAAAAGGAAAACATATTTTTATTGAAAAACCAATCACCAATACGGTTCAAGAAGCTGAAGCTTTGCGAACTTTAGTGGCCGAATATGGTGTTAAGGGTCAGGTAGGACATGTTGAACGTTTCAACCCAGCATTCAGGGCTATCAAGGACATGGTAGAAAACCCAATGTTTATTGAAACACACCGCTTGGCAGAATTCAACCCCAGAGGAACAGATGTTCCTGTGGTACTGGATTTAATGATTCACGATATCGATATCATTCTTAGTGTTGTTAATTCGAAAGTGAAGCATATTAGTGCCAGTGGTGTTTCGGTAATTAGTGACACACCAGACATAGCCAATGCTCGCATAGAATTTATTAATGGTTGTGTAGCCAACCTTACAGCCAGTAGAATATCACTAAAGAACATGCGAAAAACGCGTTTCTTCCAAAAAGACGCCTATATATCTGTAGACTTCCTTGAGAAGAATTGTGAAGTGGTAAAAATGAAGGACGCACCAGAAAACCCTGGAGATTTCGACATGATTCTTCAAAATGCCGAAGGTGTTAAAAAGCAGATTTATTTCGATAATCCAGATATCTCTCCCAACAACGCCATTTTAGATGAACTGGAAACTTTTGCCGATGCTATCAACAACAACACCAAACCAATTGTAACCTTACATGATGGCACAGAGGCTTTGCGTGTGGCAACTATGATTATCGATCAATTTTAAAAATTAAGACTTCTAAATAATAAAACATAAAAATATTACTATGAAAAATATAGCTGTAATTGGAGCAGGAACTATGGGTAATGGTATTGCACACACTTTTGCCCAATGTGGATTTAACGTACGTTTAATCGATATTAGCGAAGCTTCATTGGAGCGTGGTATGGCTACTATTACCAAGAACCTAGACCGTATGGTTGCCAAGGAAAAAATTACAGAAGACGATAAAAACACAACTTTAAATAACATTACTACTTTCAACCAACTTACTGAAGGTGTAAAAGATGCTGAATTGGTTGTTGAAGCTGCTACTGAGAATGTAGATTTAAAACTGAATATCTTTAGACAATTGGATGAAGTTTGTGCTGAAGGAACAATTTTGGCAACAAACACTTCTTCTATTTCAATAACACAAATTGCAGCGGTAACCTCTAGACCAGAATTGGTAATTGGAATGCACTTTATGAATCCAGTGCCAATCATGAAATTGGTAGAAATTATCCGTGGATACAACACGAGCGATGAGGTAACGAATACCATCATGGAACTTTCCAGAACGCTTAGAAAAGTACCAGTAGAAGTTAACGATTACCCTGGATTCGTTGCAAACCGTATATTAATGCCAATGCTAAACGAGTCTATTGAAACACTTTACAATGGCGTAGCTGGTGTTGAAGAAATCGATACAGTAATGAAATTAGGAATGGCACACCCAATGGGACCATTACAATTAGCAGATTTCATTGGTCTTGACGTTTGTTTATCTATTCTTAACGTAATGTACGAAGGCTTTAAAAACCCTAAATATGCACCATGTCCGTTATTGATCAACATGGTTCAAGCTGGAAAACTGGGTATTAAATCTGGTGAAGGTTTCTACGATTACTCAGAAAGCAAAAAAGCTGAAAAGGTTGCCAAACAGTTCAAAAAATAACAAACCAAAACCGCACCCGATCAGTTAACGTTCGGGTGCAATTGGTTTTAATCCCATAAGAAGGTGAAATCCCTTTTTTCAATATTTTAGGATACTCACCATTAATTATGACAAAAATAATCCCATTTAAAGCGGTTCGTCCTACAAGGGACAAGGTTAGCTTAGTGGCCTCTAGGCCATACCAAAGCTATACCCAAACCGAAAGGGAAGCCCGTCTCGACCATAACCCCTACTCATTCCTACATATTGTAAATCCTGGATATAAATACGCCAAAGAAATTTCAGGTACTGCCAGGTACTCATTGGTACGTAACAGATATCTAGAATTCAAAGAAGACAAAATCTTTGTTCAAGATGAAAAGCCTTCTTATTACATATACAAAATAGTAGATCGTGATAATCAGGTATTTAGCGGTGTAATTACGGCTGCAAGTGCTAAAGATTACGAAAATCAGGTAATTAAAACCCACGAGGATACCATAGAATATCGAGAACTAATTTTTAAAGACTATATAAAAACCGTTGGTTTTAATGCTGAACCGGTTTTACTTACTTATCCTGACAATGATTCAGTAAAACAGATTATTAAGGAAATACAGAGGCAACGTCCTGAATACGAGTTTACAACTACATATAGAGACACACATTATCTATGGCCTGTTTCTGATGAGGTTACATTGAATGAAATCACCAAAGCTTTCGAATCTGTTTCAGTGGTTTACATTGCCGACGGCCACCATCGCTCGGCATCGGCACATTTACTCTATCAAGAGCAAAAAGCCAATAACCCTAATCACACTGGAAATGAGAGCTATAACTTCTTTATGGGGTATTTTATTCCAGAATCGGAATTGAAAGTATATGAGTTCAACCGATTGGTCACCGACCTTAATGGACTTACCAAGGAAGAATTCCTTATTCAACTGGATACCATGTTCCGAATTGAAAACCGAGGACAAATTCCTTATAGACCCTCTCAACAACATCATTTTAGCATGTATTTGGATGGTGAGTTCTATTCGCTTTACCTAAGAAAAACCATTTATAAATTTGAAAATTCCTTAGAGGCTTTAGATGCTCAAATTCTTTATAAAACGGTTTTAGAGCCTATTTTGGGTATCACCGATTTAAGGAACGACCATCGCATACAATATTGCAACGGAAAAAAGGAAGTGGTTAATATAAAAACCCGTATAGACATGGGTAATTTTGCTGTTGGCTTTGGCATGTGTCCTGTTACAATTGAGCAACTCAAGCAAATTGCAGATGATGGATTTACAATGCCTCCAAAAAGCACGTACATAGAACCTAAACTACGAAGTGGTATAACCATCTATGAATACTGATTTATGAGCATACAAAAGCGTTTAAATAAGATAAAAACTGATTTACCAGAACACGTCAAATTAGTTGCCGTATCGAAAACCAAACCAGTTGAAGATATTTTAGAGGCGTATAATGCTGGCCAACGCGTATTTGGTGAAAACAAGATTCAAGAGATGGCCGATAAAGAAGCACAACTTCCTAAAGACATTCAATGGCATATGATTGGTCATGTACAAACCAATAAAGTAAAGTACATGGCAAGCTTTGTCCACTTAATTCACGGTGTGGACAGCTTCAAACTCTTGAAGGAAATAAACAAGCAAGCCCAAAAACACGATAGAGTAATTTCGTGTTTGCTTCAAATCAAAATTGCCGATGAAGACTCCAAATTTGGAATGACTGCAGAGGACGCAAGATCTCTTATTACTTCAGAAGACTTGGGCACTTTGGAAAATATTAAGATTACAGGACTAATGGGAATGGCAACCTTTACAGAAGACCAAGAGCAGATAAAAAGAGAATTCACTTTTTTAAAGAACACTTTCGATTCATTGCGTAATCATACTTCCAAAAATTGTAACTTGGAAACACTTTCAATGGGTATGAGCGGTGATTATCAACTTGCTATCGATTGCGGTAGTACCATGATTAGAGTTGGAAGTAGTATATTTGGGGCCAGAAACTATAATGTTTAGGAATTTATAAAAATCTCAACAACAACTTTGTACGCCATTTTAGACATAGAAACTACCGGAGGAAAGTATAATGAAGAAGGTATTACCGAAATCGCTATTTATCGCTATAATGGTCATGAGGTAACAGACCAGTTTATAAGTCTAATCAATCCGGAACGGGAAATACAGCCTTTTGTTGTTAACCTAACTGGGATAAACAATAAAATGCTGCGCTCAGCACCAAAATTTTATGAAGTCGCCAAACGTATCGTTGAGATTACCGAAGAATGTACCATAGTTGCCCACAATGCCGATTTTGATTACCGTATTCTAAGAACCGAATTCAGCCGATTGGGCTTCGATTTCAACCGTAAAACATTGTGTACTGTAGAATTGGCCCAAACGTTAATTCCCAACCAACCGTCCTATAGCTTGGGAAAACTAGCAAGAGCACTTGGTATACCTGTAAGCGACCGTCATAGAGCTAACGGTGATGCCATGGCTACAGTAAAACTCTTTAAGTTATTACAGACCAAGGATACACAAAAGCAAATTATTCAAAACGCTATTCGATTAGATCCTAAATATCAGCTTGAAACCAAGCATTTAGATATTATCAATGAATTGCCTTCAATTACCGGTGTGTACTACATTCATAAGTCTAACGGAGAAATCATCTATATTGGAAAAAGCAAGAACATAAAACGTCGCATCACACAGCACTTTACGGGTAAAAATCGAAAAGCTAAAAAAATACAAATGCAGGTGGCAACAGTCACCTACGAAGCTACAGGAAGTGAATTAGTTGCCCTTCTGAAGGAAAGTGAAGAAATCAAAAAAAACAAACCAGTTTTAAATCGCTCACAGAAGCGTACACGATACACCCATGCTTTATATAGCACTGTTGATGCTGAGGGCTATATTAACCTTACAATCGACAAAGCTGATGGCCGTAAACGTCCTTTAACTACATTTACAAGTCACTTAGTGGCTAAAAACTTCATGTTTAAAGCTGTTGAGGATTTTGATTTATGCCAAAAATTATCGGGACTTTATCCTACTAAGACAAACTGCTTTAACTATTCGGTTAAATCCTGTAATGGTGCCTGCCTCCTGGAAGAACCTGCAGACGAATACAACCTACGCGTACAAAAGTTTATTGACAAATACAGCTTTAAAAACAAAGACCTTGTAATAATTGACCAAGGTCGTGAAGTAGACGAAAAAACCGTTATTCTTATTAAAGATGGTCTTTTTAGAGGGCTTGGTTTTTTCAACCTTAATTATCAAATCAATAATACTTCTGTCTTGGAATCCATCATTACACCAATGGAACACAACAAAGACACCCAACATATTATTCAAGCGTATTTAAGAAAACACAAACGTATTAAAGTAAAAGAACTATCCGCTTAAATTAAAGCCATACTTTTCTTATTTTTGAATTGATGTGGAGATTCAAACCAAATACACCATGGCGCAGGAAACTGCATGAAATTATTTATGAGGCCGATACGCCTGCAGGCAAACTATTCGACCTTGTTCTCATGATAGTTATTGTCGCCAGTATTGTATTTGTTATGCTTGAAAGTATTAAACCTTTCGATGCTAAATATCACAAGTACCTGAATATTGCAGAATGGATTGTCACAATACTCTTTTCCATAGAATATATTGCAAGAATAATAACCGTAAAAAAACCCGTCAAATACATGCTGAGTTTTTATGGTATTATTGACTTTCTTTCAACCATCCCTAAATATCTTTCTTTAATTTTTGCTGGAACTCATGCCTTGGTAGCACTAAGGGCATTACGATTATTAAGAGTATTCAGAATTTTAAAACTAGCACGGTTTTTAGGAGCTTCAGATAATTTAGTAAAAGCACTAAGAGCTAGTCGAGCAAAAATCTCGGTTTTTTTGTTTGCTGTGCTTATTCTTTCGATCATATTGGGTACTATTATGTATATGGTAGAAGGTGATGCTTCTGGATTTACTTCTATACCAAGAAGTGTCTATTGGTGCATCGTTACACTTACCACAGTAGGTTTTGGAGATATAGCCCCACAAACTCCCCTGGGACAATTTATTGCTTCCCTTGTTATGATTTTGGGTTACGGCATTATTGCTGTTCCAACGGGAATAGTTTCAGCTGAATATTCCCAACAGAAAAAACCTGATGGTTCTGCAGCATCTGCATTACCATTAAATACACAATCCTGTCCTAATTGTTCGGCAACAAATCATACAGATAATGCCAAGTTTTGTGATCAATGTGGCCATTCATTAGAGTAAACTATAGAACAACTTTTTAAATCCGAACCCATTAAAACACAACTTCCTAATAAATATCTAATAAGTATTGTTGGTCCTACTGCAATTGGAAAAACCGCTTTGAGTATAAAACTAGCGCAACACTATAATACAGCTATCGTTTCTGCAGACTCTCGTCAGTTTTTTAAAGAGATGCAGATTGGGACAGCAGCACCAACAAAGGAAGAGCTTGATGCTGCTCCTCATTATTGTATCCATCATAAATCGGTTGAGGAAAATTATAGCGTAGGAGATTTTGAACGTGATGCTCTAAATATCTTAGACGAGCTTTATAAAACATATGATGTGGTAATCATGGTTGGAGGGTCAGGACTCTATGTAGATGCAGTTACTAAAGGACTGGACGATTTCCCGGATATTGATCCCAAAATTAGAGAAAACCTAAACATTATTTTGGAAACTCAAGGATTAGAGCCTTTACAACAGCAGTTAAAAGAACTCGACCCTGTTTCATATGAAAATATTGCTATTGATAATCCCCATCGAGTGATAAGAGCTCTTGAGGTTTCAATTGGCAGCAATCAACCTTACTCTTCTTTTTTGAATAAAGCAAAAGAAGACAGACCTTTTAAAACAATAAATATTGGACTAACAGCTGATAGACAAGTCATTTACGACAGGATAAATCTTCGTGTAGATTTAATGGTAAAACAGGGATTACTGGAAGAGGCTAAAGCCCTTATTCCTAAACAGCAGCTCAATGCCCTGAATACTGTTGGCTATAAAGAACTCTTTAAATATTTTAATGATGAGTGGTCTTTGGAATTTGCCATTTCAGAAATAAAGAAGAACTCGAGACGCTTTGCTAAGCGGCAATTAACTTGGTTTAAAAGAAACCAAGAAACTATTTGGTTTGATTATAAAACCTCGGCCAATTCTGTTATTGAAACACTTAATAAGGTATTGATTGATCCTCCTAATTAAGAGTTCATTTATTCACTTAATGTTTACAAATTTTAGTTATTTTTAACATCACTAAACCACTACACCATGTTAGACTTTTTACTCTCTGGTGATGCTATTGTTGCCTTGCTCACCTTAACCTTTTTGGAAATCGTTCTTGGGATAGACAATATTGTTTTCATTTCCATAGCGGCAAACAAACTCCCTGAGCACCAACGTGGTAAAGCTACCAATATAGGTTTAATCCTAGCCATGGTACAACGTGTAATCCTTCTTTTCTTTGTCTCCTATTTAGTGGGGTTAAAAGAACCATTTTACCACCTGGAAACAAGCTGGATTTCAACGGCCATTAGTTGGCAAAGCATAATTTTATTTGCTGGTGGATTATTTCTAATCTACAAAAGTACTTCCGAAATACATGAAAAAGTTGAAATGCCAGAACATGGTGAAGAAGGCATTAAAAAGAAAGTGCTAGATACGTTGGGTAAAGCCGTTTTTCAAATCGTAATTATCGACTTTATCTTTTCTATAGATTCCATTTTAACTGCAGTAGGAATGACCAACGGCCTTTCACCAGATCCAAATCACGCTCTAGTCTTGATGATTATTGCTGTAGTTATATCCATACTAATTATGATGCTGTTTGCCAACCCAATACGCAATTTCATTAATGAGCATCCATCTATGCAATTATTGGGTCTAGCATTCCTGATATTAATTGGTTTCATGCTAATTACAGAAGCAGCACACCTGTCTCACACCGTGGTTTTCAATAACGAAATAGGAGCTATTCCTAAAGGCTATCTGTATTTTGCCATTGCTTTCTCTCTATTCGTGGAGTTCCTCAACTTCCGAATTAAAAAGAAAATTGAAAGGAAAAAATCTCAAAACGTATAAAATGACAGAGCCTAAAAACATTAATATACACCGATCTAACAAAAACTTTTTCCTTCTTGTCCTTTTAGCTATTGGAATATGGTATTTAGGAGTCAAAGCTATTAAAGCTCCATATCTATTAATCCAAATTGCCGGCTATCTTAATTTAATATTGTCAGCTACCATCAGCATTATAGTGATTAAAAACCTATTTAGTTTTAAACCTGTAATCACTATTAACGATAAAGGTGTTTATGACAGACGCATTATGAAAGAGGCAATACCTCATGGTGAAATTGAAAATATGGAATTGGTTATGTTGGGAAAGCAAAACCACCTTCAATTAACACTTAATGGCAATGTATCCAGTAAAAACTTCAAAACTTTTTATAAAATAACCGCAAAACGCCAACTGGAAACTACTCCCAAAACAATCAATATCAATTTAGAGATGTGTATGGTTGATTATGGTAAATTATTAAATGTGGTAAATAAAAAACACCACTAAGTACTTAAAGAATAAATTATTCATACTTTTTTGGTTTATTTATTTTTCATTGTTTCAACATAATACAATTAAATTAGTAGGAAATACATTTCATTCCTGTTATATTGAGCTAACCATTAGCAAATAACATTATGTTCTATAATAAAGATGTAAATTTGCCTCAATTATTAGCAGTTATCAGTTTCCATGCACAATAAAACCATAACAAGCCCTCAAAACACATATATTAAGCAGCTAGTTCAGCTTAAGGACAAATCTCGTGATCGACGTAAGTCTAATTTGTTTCTTATTGAAGGGGTACGCGAAGTAAAATTGGCTGTAAATGGAGATTATGAGTTGGATACGGTTTTATTTGTTCCAGAGGTCTGTAATGAAGAAGAAATAAATACCCTTCTTAAAAAAAAACAAAATCCAAACCGTATAGAAATCTCAAAAGAAGTCTATCAAAAATTAGCACACCGAGATTCTACAGAAGGTCTTATTGCTGTTGCCAAACCTAAAAAGCACAAATTAAAGGATTTAGAACTTAACAGTATAAGTCCATTGATTTTGATCGCAGAAGCCCCAGAAAAACCGGGTAATATAGGTGCCTTGTTACGTACCGCCGATGCAGCTAATGTTGATGCGGTAATAATCGCCAATCCTAAGACAGATTTTTATAACCCTAATATCATCCGTTCGAGTGTAGGCTGTGTTTTTACCAACAACATTGCTACTGGAACTACTGTGGAAATTATAGATTTTTTAAAGAACAATAACATCAACATGTACTGTGCTGCTCTTCAAGCTTCAGTAAATTACCATACTCTAGATTACACAAAACCTACGGCCATTGTTGTAGGCACTGAAGCTACTGGACTAACAGACGAATGGCTTGAGGCATCAACACAAAATATTATTATCCCCATGCAGGGAGAAATAGATTCTATGAACGTCTCTGTTGCTGCAGGAATCCTTATTTTTGAGGCAAAACGCCAACGTGGATTTGAATAATATTCAATCCTTATAATTTCAATTTTTATTATAACTTTTCAATTGACAACATGACCGCAGAAACGCTATTCTATATAATCATAGGAATCATTATTCTCAACTTCATAGTTGACAAGGCTCTTGATGCGCTTAACGCCAAGCACTTCAACGATCCTGTTCCCAATGAGCTTGGTGATGTTTATGAAGAGGAGGAATATAAAAAATCGCAAGCCTATAAAGCTGCAAATTATAAGTTCGGAGTTATGAGCTCTACTTTTTCGATAGCTTTAACTCTAGCGTTCTTGCTGTTCGATGGTTTTGAAAAGGTTGACAATATCGCTCGAGGATTTACTGACAAACCTATTCTCATTGCTTTAATATTCTTCGGAATTATTATGATAGGCAGTGATTTGATTACAACCCCATTCTCCTATTACAAAACCTTTGTGATTGAAGAACGTTTTAAGTTCAACAAAACAACAAAAATGACCTTTGTTCTCGATAAAATTAAAGGCTTGCTGATGACTGCCTTATTAGGTGGCGGTATTTTAGCATTGATCATTTGGTTCTATCAATTAACCGGCAACCAATTCTGGTTATATGCTTGGGGTATAATTACTTTATTTACGGTATTTATGAACATGTTCTATTCTAGACTGATTGTGCCTTTATTTAACAAACAAACCCCATTGGAAGATGGTGATTTAAGACAAAAAATTGCAACTTACGCTGAGTCTGTTGGATTTCAGTTGAGTAAAATATTTGTAATCGACGGTTCTAAGCGAAGTACTAAAGCCAATGCTTATTTCTCTGGCTTTGGCAGTGAAAAACGTGTTACCTTATACGACACCTTAATAAACGACCTTGAAGAAGACGAAATAGTAGCTGTATTGGCCCATGAAGTAGGTCACTACAAAAAGAAACATATTATCTTCAATTTAATCACATCGATACTTTTAACCGGTTTAACTTTATACATCCTTTCTATTTTTATTTCTAATCCGCTTTTATCGAATGCACTAGGTGTTGACATACCAAGTTTTCATGTTGGTTTAATTGCTTTTGGGTTGCTTTATAGCCCTATTAGTGAGATTACAGGACTGGTAATGAATTTTATGTCCAGAAAGTTTGAATACCAAGCAGACGACTATGCTAAAAACACCTTTGCTTGGGAACCATTAATTAGTGGACTTAAAAAACTTTCGAAGAACAGCTTGAGCAACCTTACCCCTCATCCAGCTTATGTGTTTATGCACTATTCTCACCCAACATTATTACAGAGAATAAGAAATTTAAAGTCTTAAAAAGGCTGCTCAAAAAAACTAGATTTTATTGTATGTTATAATACTTTATCCTATTTTTAGTTTTATGACAGAAATTGATATAGACAAGGAAAATGCTGCCATTGCAAAGGCCTATAAAGAGCTTTTAAAGGTAAGCTACAGAACCTTAAGTGATGACGATAAAAAATTGATCCGCTCGGCTTTCGATGTTGCATTGGATGCCCATAAAGATCAACGCCGTAAGTCTGGCGAAGCTTATATATTTCACCCTATAGCAGTTGCTAAAATAGTTGCCTCCGAAATTGGACTTGACGCAACCTCGATTGCCGCCGCACTTTTGCACGACGTAGTTGAGGATTCCGATGATTATACCACAAAGGATATTGAAAAGAAATTTGGAAAAACCGTTGCTAGAATTGTAGATGGTCTTACCAAGATATCTTCTTTAGAAGGTAATCAGGATATGGATATTTCCCTGCAGGCAGAAAACTTCCGTAAAATGCTGCTTACACTCAACGACGATGTTAGAGTAATTATCATTAAAATTGCCGATCGCTTGCACAATATGCAAACTATGGCAAGCATGCGCCCCGATAAACAAGAAAAAATTGCATCGGAAACACTCTACATCTACGCCCCCCTCGCACATAGAATTGGTCTTTACAATATTAAAACCGAATTAGAAGACCTTGGACTCAAGTATACTGAACCCGACGTATACTATGACATTCTTAACAAGATAAAGGAAAGTAAGGAAGAACAAGACGAATATATTAAAGCTTTTAGTGATGTTCTTAAAGCCTCCTTAGATAGAGAAAAACTTGAATACAGTATTAAAGGACGTCCTAAGTCTATTTTTTCTATCAGAAGAAAGATGCTTAAACAAGGGGTTTCCTTTGATGAAGTATACGATAAATTTGCCGTTAGGATTATTTATAGAAGTGATGCCGAAAACGAAAAATTCTTGGCATGGAAAATATATTCAATAGTTACAGATCACTTCCGACCTAACCCAATCCGATTACGCGATTGGATATCCTCTCCAAAATCCACAGGTTATGAAGCCCTTCACATTACTGTAATGGGACCAGAAGGACGCTGGGTGGAAGTACAGATTCGTAGTGAACGCATGAACGAAATTGCCGAAAAAGGCTATGCCGCCCACTACAAATACAAGCAATCTGACGAGAAAGAAGATAGTCTAGAGGAATGGATAAATCGTCTTCAGGAAGCTTTAGAAAACCCAGAGGCCAATGCTGTTGATTTTGTAGAGCAGTTTAAGCTCAACCTGTATTCCAAAGAAATATTCGTTTTTACACCTAAAGGAGACTTAAAATCCTTACCCAAAGGCGCCACTCCACTCGATTTTGCTTTTAGCATCCATACCGAAGTTGGAATGAAAACTCGTGGCGCTAAGGTAAACGGAAAACTCGTCCCACTTAACCATGAATTAAAAAGTGGTGATCAGGTAGATATCCTTACTTCGGAAAACATTAAACCAACAGCAAACTGGTTAGATTATGCCACTACAAGCCGTGCCAGAAGTAAAATAAAATCTTCGTTAAAAGAAGAAAAGAAACGCATTGCCGAGGATGGAAAAGAGATTCTAAGACGGAAACTAAAACAGCTTAAGATAGAACTTAACGAAAGGACTGTTAACGAAATGGTAAACTACTTTTCTCTTAAGACTAGTTTAGACTTGTTCTATCGTGTAGGTATTGGCACTATAGACAATAGCATGCTTAAAAATTATGCAGCTTCACGTAGTAACGTGCTAATGAGTTTTATCAAGAGTAAAATCAGAAAACCAAAAGTCAATAAAGAAGAAATCGAGAAACAGGAAATAACCACTAACTACGATCAGTTGGTTTTTGGTAAGGATGAAGAACACCTCGATTATAAATTGGCTAGCTGTTGTAACCCTATTCCAGGAGACCTTGTTTTTGGATTTATAACCGTAAGTGAAGGCATTAAAGTTCATAAAAAGAATTGTCCTAATGCTCTTAGTTTACAGTCTAACTACGCTTACCGAATCATTCAAGCTAAGTGGATCGACTCTACCCAACAAGAATTTGCCGCTCAAATTATTCTTTCTGGAATAGATAACCTCGGACTTGTTAACGACATCACAAAGGTTATTTCATCAAATATGCATGTTAACATGAAGAGTATCAGTTTTGAAAGCGATAGTGGGGTATTTACAGGTAAAATCAATGTTGTTGTACCAAACAACAACTTACTGAACAAGCTAATAAACAACCTCAAAAAAATTAATGGTATAGATAAAGTGTCCAGAGTTTAAAAATAAGTGTAAATTTGCGTTTGGAAATATGAGCACGAAAACAAACACTAAAAATCAGGAAATCGTAAAGAATGTCTTTACAAATTTCCTCGAAGAAAACGGGCACAGAAAAACACCGGAACGTTATGCTATCCTTCAAGAGATATACAATAGCGAAGAACATTTCGATATTGAATCGTTATATCTTAACATGAAGAATAAAAAGTACCGTGTTAGCCGTGCTACACTATACAATACCATAGAGTTACTGTTGGAGTGCGGTTTGGTACGTAAACACCAATTTGGTCAGAGTCAGGCGCATTACGAGAAATCGTATTTTGACAAACAGCACGACCACGTAATCCTGACAGATACCGGTGAAGTGATTGAGTTTTGCGATCCTCGAATACAATCTATCAAAAAAACTATAGAAGAGGTTTTCGATATCGAAATCAAAAACCACTCACTCTACTTTTACGGAAACAGAAAATCAACTAAATAAGAATTCTTAATTTTTTATAAATGGCAGTAGATTTACTACTAGGACTTCAATGGGGAGACGAAGGCAAGGGAAAGATTGTTGATGTACTAACCTCTAAATATAATATTATTGCACGCTTTCAAGGTGGACCTAATGCAGGGCACACTTTGGTTTTTAACGGTAAAAAGCATGTATTGCATACCATTCCTTCGGGAATTTTTCACGACGATGCCATTAACCTTGTTGGTAACGGAGTGGTTATCGACCCTGTTATTTTCAGAAAGGAACTAGAAAAGCTAGACGAACAAAATGTGAACTACAAAAAATCACTTTTAATCTCTCGTAAGGCTCATATTATTTTACCTACTCACCGTTTGTTGGATGCTGCTAGTGAAGCGTCTAAAGGGAAAGCCAAAATTGGCTCTACCCTTAAAGGTATTGGCCCAACTTATATGGATAAAACGGGACGTAACGGAATTCGTGTAGGTGATTTAGAACTTAGCGACTGGCAAGAACGGTACCGTGCATTAGCTGACAAGCATGAGGCTATGATTAAGTTCTACGATGTAGATATCCAGTACAACTTAGATGAATTGGAACAGGAATTCTTTGCTGCCGTTGACATTTTAAAAGGACTTCAGTTCATTGATAGTGAAGAATACATATTCCAAGCTCAAAAGGACGAAAAAACTATTTTGGCAGAAGGTGCTCAAGGATCTTTATTGGATATTGACTTTGGTACTTACCCATTCGTTACTTCAAGTAACACTACTGCAGCTGGTGCTTGTACAGGTTTGGGTGTAGCACCTAACAAAATTGGTGATGTTTATGGTATCTTCAAGGCTTACACTACCCGTGTAGGTTCTGGACCATTCCCTACTGAGCTATTTGATGAAAATGGTGCTACTATGGCTAAGGTTGGTAACGAGTTTGGAGCAACCACTGGTCGTCCACGTCGTTGTGGATGGCTGGATTTAGTAGCTCTAAAGTATGCTTGCCAAGTAAATGGAGTTACTCAGTTGATGATGATGAAAGCCGATGTGCTTTCTGGTTTTGACACCTTAAAAGTATGTACTGAATACAAATACAAAGGAGAAACCATTTCACATTTACCATACAACATCGAACCAGAAAATGTAGAACCGGTTTACACCGAAATGAAAGGTTGGAAAGAAGACCTTACTAATATGACCGATGCAGACAGCTTACCTCAAGCACTTAAGGATTATATTGAATTCTTGGAAAAAGAGCTTGAAACGCCTATCACTATTGTATCGGTAGGACCTGATAGAAAAGAAACTATTTTCAGATAATCCTATTCTGAATCACAAATATCAAAACCTGCCCTCTATTTTCGGGCAGGTTTTTTTGTATTAAATATTTCTTAAGGACATTGATTCAACTCTATTTTAATCATTATTTTTGCTCATAAACACTACAATTTTGAAAGTACCCTATCGTCTTTTATTATGCCTCTTTATCGGGGTATTGAGCAGTTTAAATTCTGTAGCTCAGGAACAAAAGCGAATCACCATAAAATACTCAGGTTTCCTGACTGTAGACGAAGAAAAATACCCTGGAGCCAAAGTCCTTACCAGAAACGACCAGAGCCAAGTGCACATTGTTCATGAAGGTGTAAACATGTGGTGTGATCAAGCCATTCATTACGCCAATGACGATTTTATTGAAGCATATGGTAATGTCAAGATGATTCAAGGTGATACTATTAATATGGTTTCGAACTATGTTGAATATAGCGGAAAAACTCAATTGGCCTTTGCTAGTGGTAATGTTAAGCTAACAGACCCCAGCTCAACGTTAACCACGGACACATTGTATTTCGACCGCACAAGGCAACAAACCTATTACCAAAGTGGTGGTACCGTAGTTCGAGATACATCTGGAACCATAACCAGTAGAATTGGACGTTATTATATGGATACTCAAAAGTATAAATTTGTTGACAATGTGGTTTTGGTTAATCCTGATTATACAATGGAAACGCAACAGCTGGATTATTACACAGAAACAGGGTATGCTTTTATGTATGGGCCAAGTACAATAACAGGTGAAGAAAGCAAAATTTACTGTGAACGAGGTTTTTACGACACACAAAACGATACTGGTTATTTTGTAAAAAAATCACGTATTGATTACGACAATCGTATTGTTGAAGGAGATAGTTTGTTTTTTGACCGTAATCGCAGTTTTGCATCTGCAAACAATAACATTAAAGTTACGGATACTTTAAATCATAGTATTATCAAAGGGCATTATGCTGAAGTCTATAAGGATAAAGATTCCGTTTTTATAACCAAACGCGCTTTGGCTATTACCGTTCAGGATAACGACTCTATTTATATGCACAGTGATACGCTTATGGTTACAGGAACACCTGAACATCGTATTACTAGAGCTTTCAGGAATGTGAAAATGTACAAATCGGATATGAGTGGAAAAGCAGATTCGGTTCATGTTGACCATAAAACGGGACTTACCCAAATGATAAATCTATCGCGATTGTCAAGTGGTGATGCCTTTGCCGTAAAACGTCGTCCAATTTTATGGAATATTGACAACCAAATGACAGGAGATACAATACATCTAAAATCGAACCCTAAAACAGAGAAACTAGATTCCCTCATTGTGTTCTACGACGCCTTTTTAATTAGCAAAGACACTCTTGATGATGGCTTCAACCAAATTACTGGCAAGCGGTTGGTTGGACTATTTGATGACAACAACAATTTGAATACAGTAGACATTATAAAAAACGCTGAGTCCATTTATTATTTACGCAACGAGAACCAAGAACTGGTAGGAATTGACAAATCTAGATCAGGGTCAATGAAACTTTTCTTCTCGGAAAATATGATTGATGAAGTACGTAAGATAAAACAAGTTGATGGTGCAACTTACCCTGAAGAACAATTCCCTGAAAATGTTCGTAAACTAAAAGGCTTTGATTGGCGTGGTGATGAACGCCCCTCAAGCGTCGAAGATTTATTCAAGGGTGACCCTCCTTTGGAGTTACCAGTAATTAAAGGATTAGATCCTTATGAGCCTCAAGAAGAGTTTGTTGACGAAAAAATGCTAAAACGTATTGAAAAAGCGGATAAGGAATCTAAACAACAAACAAATGATACATTGCCTTCAAGGGCATCGAGAACATTACCAAAAAAAATAAACAAAGCTCCAAAGCAACAACAATTAAAGTCCCTTAATCCTAATCTTAAAAAGCAATAATGCGAGACGACTTTTTTAAATATCAGGCTCAGACCTCCCCTCACCCCTTGGCTATGGAAATATCATATGCCGATGGTTCTTACATATACGACTCTAACAACAAAGCATATTTAGATTTTGTTGCAGGGGTGTCAGCCTGTAGTTTAGGACATAAACATCCAAAAGTGGTTACCGCCATCAAAGAACAGTTGGACAAGTATCTGCATGTTATGGTTTATGGTGAATACATCCAAAAACCCGCGGTAGAATTAACCAAATACTTAGCAGAACATCTTCCATCATCATTAGAAACAACCTACCTAACAAATTCAGGTACAGAAGCTATAGAAGGAGCTATTAAGCTAGCAAAACGTGCAACCGGAAGAAGTGAAGTAATTTCCGCTAAACATGCCTATCATGGTAATACTATGGGATCCATGAGTGTTATGGGTTATGAAGAACGCAAACAAGCGTTTAGGCCTTTAATTCCTGGAATTAATTTTATAGAATTTAATAACGATGTCGATTTAGAAAAAATCACCAACAAAACAGCTTGTGTTATTCTGGAAACCATTCAAGGAGGTGCAGGATTCATTATGCCTAAAGAAGATTACCTTACAAAAGTTCGCAAGCGTTGTGATGAAGTTGGAGCATTGTTAATCCTAGATGAGATACAACCAGGTATTGGTAGAACAGGAAAACTTTTCGGTTTTGAACACTTTAACTGTATTCCTGATATTTTAGTTACAGGGAAAGGTCTCGGAGGAGGACTTCCTATTGGAGCATTTACAGCTTCACAGGATTTAATGTCGCTTCTTAAAGATCAACCCAAACTAGGACACATTACCACATTTGGCGGACACCCCGTCATAGCAGCTGCCGCTTTGGCAACATTAAAAGAAGTTTGCGAAACCGATTTAATGGCTCAAACGTTAGAAAAAGAACAGCTGGTCAGAGAACACCTTAAACATCCTCTAATTACCGAAATACGTGGTAAAGGCCTTATGCTTGCTGCATTTACACCTTCGGCAGACATTACCAGCGAAGTTATTTTAAAATGTCAGGATAACGGTTTAATCCTATTTTGGCTACTTTTCGAACCAAAAGCGATTAGAATAACCCCTCCCCTCACCATTACAAATGAGGAAGTTATTGAAGGTTGTGGCATTATTATTGATGTTTTAAACAGTATAAATATATAATCTAACCTTCTAGCAAGAAAAGCTATCTTTCAACAACTCACCAACCTAACCCACTGTTGATTACTTTGTTAAAAACATTTAGACAATCAACTTGAGCGTACTCAATAGAACGCTAATTTTATGAATGTAGAACCATTTTTAAGAGCTTATGGAGTTAAATCCTAACCAGAACAACAACAATTTACCGCTCACCAAATTCGAATCCATGCTGAAAACCAACCATGTGTTGTTTTTCGATTCCGAAGAGTTTGAGAACATTATCCACCACTACTTGGATCTTGGTAAAGTAGCGTTGGCCAAAAAAGCCATTAAATTGGGCTTGGATCAACACCCGACCTCTATCAACCTAAAACTATTTAGAGTTGAAGTGCTAGTATTTGAAAATAAACTGGATGAGGCAGACGAGTTATTGAATAATCTTTACACTTTAGAACCTCAGAACGAAGAAATCTACATTCAAAAAGCTAACATTTTCTCTAAACGAGATCAACACCTAAAGGCTATTTCTGTATTACAACAGGCGGTTGATATCGCCGAAGACACTACAGATCTTTACTCTTTAATGGGAATGGAATATTTGTTTATGGATCAATTTGAGGAAGCCAAGCTTTGCTTTATGAAATGTATGGAAGATGATAATTCTGACTATTCATCTCTTTACAATATGATTTACTGTTTCGACTTTTTGGAACAACATGAAGATGCGATTGAGTACCTTAACATCTTCTTGGACAAAAACCCGTATTGCGAAGTAGCTTGGCATCAATTGGGCAAGCAATACTATTCCTTAAAGGATTACAAAAAAGCTCTTGCCGCTTATGATTTTGCCATCATATCTGATGATACTTTTGTTGGTGCGTATTTAGAAAAAGGTAAGACTTTAGAAAAGCTTGGTCGTTACAATGAAGCTATTGAGTGCTATAGCACTACATTGGAACTGGACGACCCTACATCTTTTGCTTTACTTCGAACAGGATATTGCCATGAAAAGCTAAAACAAAAAGAGCTTGCCATTAAGTTTTACAAAAAGACCATCCATGAAGATCCTTTATTGGATAAAGGCTGGAGTGCAATCACTAAGTTTTACATAAGAAGCAAAAATTACCAAAAGGCACTTTACTATATCAATAAGGCCTTAAACATTGATAGTGAAAATGTTCATTACTGGAAACTTTACGCTAAAATCAACCATAGACTGAACTACATTGAAGAAGCAGAATATGGATTAAAGCGTGCTATTGAGCTAGGTAATTACGAACTTGAAACTTGGTTGTTGCGTTGTGATTTACTTATAAATTTGGGAGAGCAGGAAGCTGCAATTCATAACCTATTACAAGCTATAGAGTTCTATCCCGAAAATGCAGAAATAGAATATCGCTTAAGCGGACTTTACTTTTCGCTACATGAATCGGATAAAGGTACATACCACTTAAAAAATGCACTAAAGAACAATGGTGAATATGTATTTATCATTGATGAATTGTTTCCTGAATTTAGTGAACACCCACTTATCAAAAAGGCTTTAAACGCCTCTGAGAAGTAACCTAAATACCATTTTACAAACATATTCCTAACTAAGGAAATTACATCGGAGGTCTGTAATAATTGCTTACCTTTGGGTTTCTTTACATAAACCCTACAATGCGCAGACTAAAAGATTACCTAATTATAAGTCTAAAAGGAATTGCCATGGGAGCAGCTGATGCTGTACCTGGTGTATCTGGAGGAACAATAGCCTTTATATCTGGAATATACGAAGAGCTTATTGCTACTATAAGCAATATTAATATCGATTTGTTTAAAACCCTTTTTAAACAGGGAATCAAACCCTTTTGGAAACAGCTAAACGGTAACTTCATTTTAGCTCTCCTTTCTGGCATCATTGTTAGCTTCGTATCTTTTATGAGGCTCGCTAAATACCTAATTGAAAATCAACCTATCTTAATTTGGTCGTTTTTCTTCGGATTAATTGTAGCAAGTATTTACTATGTAGGCAAGCAAATCACTAGTTGGAGACCACTCACCATTTTAGCACTATTAGTTGGTGCCGCAATTGCTTATTACATCACTACGCTTCCCTCTTTAGCAGGGAATACAAATTCGTTTTTTCTATTTTTTGCAGGAGCTATAGCTATTTGCGCCATGATTCTGCCAGGAATTTCAGGTTCGTTTATTTTGGTCATTTTAGGAGCATATAAAACCTTAAGTGATGCCTTTCATAATTTCGATCTAAAAAGAATAGCTCTATTTGCAATGGGAGCTTTGGTTGGACTTTTGAGTTTTAGCCGTGTTCTAAAATGGTTGTTTAAAAATTACCATAATAGTACTCTAGCATTACTAACGGGCTTTATTTTTGGTTCGCTAAATAAAGTATGGCCTTGGAAAGCTACCATTTCTGTTTTAGAGCGTGATAGCGGAAAAGTTATTCCTTTTAGTGATGTTTCTTCTATGGGAACCCTATCTATTTTCCAGCAACAAAACCATGATTTCGAAACCTATAAAACTATTTTAGAGCGTAGTGTTTTGACCTCTGAATATTCTACAATCAATGATGGTATATCAACTCAAATACTTCCTGCCGTTGGATTGATGGTAATTGGATTTTTGACTATTTTTATTTTGGAAAGTATCGGTTCAAAACAGCGTTAATGGAAAGTACCAGGACATTTTCTGACAAAATATTCTTGTTTTTAAAAGGCTTAGGAATGGGTGCTGCCAATAAAGTTCCCGGTGTGTCTGGTGGTGTTGTGGCATTTGTGGCTGGATTTTATGAAGAGTTTATTTACTCTCTTCAAAAAGTAAACAGAAAGGCTTTCATGTTGCTTTTCAATCGAGGCTTTAAGAGTTTTTACCGCTACATCAATGGTCGCTTCCTTTCCCTACTTATTTCCGGGATGGTGGTTAGTTATTTTAGCGTTTCCAAACTTTTGGATTACCTTATTAAACACCACGAGCTCTATGTATGGAGTGTATTCTTTGGAATGATAATAGGCTCCATTTTCTACATTAGTAAAGATTTTAAGGATTGGCAAACCAAAACATATCTGTCTTTAGCTTTGGGGATTATTGCTGGTTTAAGCATTAGTTTTTTAGATCCTGCAAAAGAAAACGACAACCTATTCTTTGTTTTCTTCTGTGGTATTATTAGCGTATCTGGAATGACTTTACCGGGCTTCTCAGGGTCGTTTATATTGATATTACTAGGTAACTATGTATTACTTTTAGTAGATTCAGTAAATGCACTATATGACACCTTTGCCGATATAATAAGTGGTGATTTTGGATGGACAAGAAATCCTGAACGAATGAGAATGCTAAAAGTACTTGCTGTTTTTACGCTTGGATCCATAACCGGATTGATATCGTTTTCACACTTACTGAGTTACATTCTAAAACATTACAAAAACATTACGATTTCGGCTATTATTGGATTCATTGTTGGTTCTCTTGGTGTAGTTTGGCCCTGG
Organism: Mangrovimonas aestuarii; assembly: GCF_028767185.1. GTDB lineage: Bacteria > Bacteroidota > Bacteroidia > Flavobacteriales > Flavobacteriaceae > Mangrovimonas_B > Mangrovimonas_B aestuarii. The sequence goes on along the minus strand of NZ_JARACK010000002.1, from coordinate 146,542 downwards.
AAGCAAACAATTTACAAAACCAATGTAAAGGGGAATTTTGTTCTAGACTCTACTGGCTCTAAGGTAATTGAAAATTACGAACGTTATCTACCCAATTTCAACCAAGACACCTTTATAGCCATTGGTTTTATCCTATTAGGAATTGGTATAGTTTTGGGATTGGAGCTTTATGGACAAAAAACTAGAAAAAAACATGCGTAAGTTTGGGTTAATTGGTCGGGATGTTGCTTACTCCTTTTCGCAAAAATACTTTTCAGATAAGTTTGAAAAGGAAAACATAACCAATGCATCTTATCAAAATTTTGATATAAAGGATATCACTGAGTTTCCTAAAATTCTTCGAAATACTAAGGACATTTGTGGTTTCAACGTGACCATTCCATACAAGGAAAAAATCATTCCGTATTTATCCCACTTAAATGAAGACGCAAAACGAATTGGCGCCGTCAATACCATCAAAATAACTTCAGAAGGAGAGCTTATTGGGTATAATACCGATTTCTATGGTTTTAAAATGGCTTTAGAACCATACTTGGAACCAAACCATAGCAAAGCCCTAATCTTAGGAACTGGTGGAGCCAGCAAAGCTATTGCATATGCCTTAGAGTTATTGGGTATTCAATATTCATTTGTATCCCGGAATATGGACAAAGGTATTGATTACACTTACCGAACCTTAACCCATGGCATCATTGCGAATTATCCACTCATCATTAATTGTACACCTCTAGGTACATTCCCCAATATCCTTAGCAGACCAGAATTGCATTATCAAGCCATTACTTCAAATCACTTGCTATTTGATCTAATCTACAACCCGGAAGAAACAACCTTTCTAAAATTAGGAAGAGCCCAAGAAGCTACTGCCTTAAATGGATTAAAAATGCTACAACTTCAAGCCGAAAAAGCCTGGGAAATCTGGAACATACTATAAATTAAAAAAGTACTCGGCCAAAACCGCTGAAGTGTTTTGTTTATAAAAGAGTTGTTATTATATTTAAAGGCGAAACAAACGATAACAAAAACATTTTTACAATGTCAGAGCAAGATAACCTGCAACATGCAGAAGGAACAGAAGAACAAAAATCAACAAACCAAGTAATCCCTAAAGACGAAAATTCAGATCTAAACACACAAAATCACGAGGATGATTCGTTAATAAATGAAATTGACGACTCTAATGCTGAAGATGCAGAAGACGAAGGTAACAGTGAGCGTCATATTATAGAGTTCAAAGAATACGATAAAATGTCTATGGATGCTTTATCGATTGAATTGGATCGCTTGGTATCAAACGAAAAAGTACAGGCTATAAGAGCTCACGTAGATGCCATAAAAAAGGAGTTCAATTTAAAATACAATGCACTTATAGAAGAGAAGAAAGATGACTTTATTAACGAAGGTGGTAATGAAATAGATTTTTATTACTCTAGTCCAGTACATAGGGATTTCAAAAATACTTACAAAGAGTATCGCAACAAACTTCATACGCATTACAAGACAATTGAAAATAACCTTAAAGACAATCTAGAAATAAGATTGGCTATAATTGAGGAAATCAAAGGCTTGCTTAATGTTGAAGAAAACATTAATACTACCTATAAACATTTTAAGGAGCTTCAAGAAAAATGGCGTACTGCTGGTCCTATTCCAAGAGATAAATATAATAACGCCTGGAACAGTTATCACCATCACGTAGAACGCTTTTACGACTTTTTACACATTAACAGAGATCTTCGTGACTTAGATTTCAAACATAATCTCGAACAAAAACAAAAAATTGTATATCGAGCTCAAGAACTAGCTAAAGACGATAACATAAATCGTTCGTTCCGTGAACTTCAAGCGCTACATAAAATTTGGAAGGAAGAATTGGGTCCCGTAGCTCGCGAACACCGTGAAGAAATTTGGGGACAGTTTAAAGCCGCTACCAAAGCTATTCACGATAAACGTCAGGCGTATTTTGCTGAAATTGAAAAACACTACGAAAAAAATCTTGAAAAAAAGATCGAGATTATAGAAAAAATAAAAGCCATTACTGGAGATGGCGGTAAATCCCATAACGTATGGCAAAATAAGATAAAGGAAGTTGAGGCACTTAGAGAAGAGTTTTTCAATGCTGGAAAGGTACCTTTAAATGTAAATGAAGAAACTTGGGCCAAGTTTAAAGAAGCTGTAAGAGCTTTTAACAGAAAAAAGAATGTCTTCTATAAAAACCTTAAAAAAGAACAATACGACAATCTTCAAAGTAAGCTTGATTTAATCACCATTGCAGAAGATAATAAGGACAGTGATGATTTTGAGACCGTAACACCTTTAATGAAGAAAATCCAAAAGGATTGGAAATCTATTGGACATGTTCCTCGAAAAGAAAGCGATAAAATATGGAATCAATTCAAGGCTGCTTGTAACCACTATTTTGATCGTCTTCATGCTGTTAAAAATGCTGCCAACAAAGAAGAAATGGAAGCCTTTAAGCAAAAATCTGATTTGTTGGATGAGATAAAAAACATTGAACTAAGTGGTGATCACCAAGCCGATTTAGAGCGTATTAAAGCTATTATAGAAAAATGGAAATCGCTAGGTATAGTTCCAAGAAACAAGCGCTATATAGAGGGTAAATTCAATAAATCTTTAGATGGTTTATTCAACACGCTTAATGTTAACAAGCATGATGCAGAAATGATCAAGTTTGAAAACACACTCGAAAACTTGAACTCCGCAGACGACCAACGAGCTATTGATAGTGAGCGTATTTTTATCAGTAAAAAAATTGATGAAATTAAAGGAGAAATCAATCAGCTGGAAAATAACCTTCAGTTTTTTACTAATGTTGAAGATGATAATCCGGTTGTTAAGGATGTGAAAAAGAACATTAGGAGACATAAGGAGTCTCTAAAGTTGTGGAGAACCAAATTATCTAAAATCAAAGATTTATACTAGTCCTATAAAAACCAAATCCTACTTGTAAATAGTTACAAGTAGGATTTTGGCCCCTAACTAAACTAACTAAACCGCTATTTCGTAAATTGAAGAAAGAAATAGCTAATAAGTGACACATCATGCTGATATGCTATTAATCGACTGTATTCAGGAAAATTAGTATCACTTACTTATCCTATATACGGTTAAGCTTTCGGTTTGGATTATATAGATAGAAAAAAGTCAAACTTTTTTAGCCTCTTCCCAAAAAACATCCATCTCTGATAAAGTCATATCTTTTAATGTTTTATTAAGGGACTTTGCTTTTTCTTCCAGATATTGAAATCTTTTGGTAAACTTTTTATTTGTTCTTTCAAGAGCATTTTCCGGATTAATCTTAAGAAATCGAGCATAGTTTACCATAGAAAATAATACGTCTCCGAATTCACTTTCCATTGCATCAGTATTGCCGCAATCTACTTCGTGTTTAAACTCGTTGAGTTCTTCCTGAACTTTCTCCCAAACCTGATTTGGTTCTTCCCAATCAAATCCTACTCCAGCTACCTTGTCCTGAATACGATTAGCTTTAACCAGTGCAGGCAAACTATTGGGAACACCCTGTAATACACTTTTATTTCCTGCCTTTAGTTTTAAGTTTTCCCAATTCTTTTTAACCTCTTCCTCATCTGCAACTTCTACATCTCCGTAAATATGAGGATGGCGCTCTATTAATTTATCACAAATCGTATTGCATACATCTGCAATATCAAAACCGTTGCTTTCGCTACCTATTTTGGCATAAAAAACGATATGCAAAAGCACATCTCCCAACTCTTTTTTAATCTCCTGTAAATCATTGTCAAGAATGGCATCTCCTAACTCGTAAATTTCCTCTATAGTAAGATGACGTAAGCTTTCCATGGTTTGCTTTCTATCCCACGGACACTGCTCACGCAATTCATCCATAATCGTCAATAATCTATCAAAAGCTTTGAGTTGATCTTCTCTCCTATTCATAGGTGTGTTTTTTTCAAAAATACAATTAATAGTCTAAACCGTAAGTTTAGATATAAACAAAAATCCAGCCGTATAGCTGGATTTTAATTACTGGAATATTCTATTATTAAGCGTTTTGTTTTTTAATTAGGTTCAATGCAGAACCTTCTCTAAACCATTGGATTTGTGAATCATTGTAAGTATGGTTAGCCATAATGGTATCTTTAGAACCATCCGCATGTACAACTTCAATAGTTAATACCTTTTCTGGTGCAAAATCTGCCAAGTCAACAAAGTTGAATGTATCGTCTTCTTTAATTAAATCGTAATCGCTTTCGTTAGCGAAAGTGATTCCCAACATTCCCTGTTTTTTAAGATTTGTTTCATGGATACGTGCAAATGACTTTACCAAAACTACTTTAACCCCTAAATGACGAGGTTCCATTGCAGCATGCTCGCGAGAAGATCCTTCACCATAATTGTGATCACCAACAACAACAGTTTCTATTCCTGCTGCTTTGTATGCTCTTTGAGCATCTGGCACACCTTCGTATTCACCTGTTAGTTGGTTCTTGACGAAGTTTGTTTTCATATTGAATGCATTTACTGCCCCAATCAACATATTGTTGGAGATGTTATCTAAATGCCCTCTAAAACGCAGCCATGGCCCAGCCATGGAGATATGGTCCGTAGTACATTTTCCGTATGCTTTGATAAGCAACTTGGTTCCCATAAGATTTTTACCATCCCAAGGCTTGAAAGGCGTTAATAACTGTAAACGCTCTGAAGTTGGATTTACACTAACTTCTACACCACTACCATCGGCAACCGGCTCTACATATCCAGCATCCTCAACATCAAACCCGTTTGGTGGCAATTCAATTCCTTTTGGTTCATCCAATTTCACTTCCTCCCCATCCTCATTGATTAAAGTATCGTTCATCGGATCGAAATCCAATCGTCCTGAGATTGCAATTGCGGCTACCATTTCAGGCGATCCTACGAAAGCATGGGTATTAGGGTTTCCATCCGCACGCTTGGAAAAATTTCGGTTGAAGGAATGAACAATGGTGTTCTTCTCATCCCCTTTTAAATCACTTCTGTCCCACTGTCCTATACATGGTCCACATGCATTAGTAAAAATGGTAGCATCAAGATCTTCGAAAATCTTCAATAACCCATCACGTTCAGCAGTAAACCTGATTTGTTCAGACCCTGGATTGATACCAAAATCTGATTTTGCCTTTATTTTCTTGTCAACAGCTTGTTTAGCAATAGAAGCTGCACGTGTTAAATCTTCGTAAGATGAATTTGTACAAGATCCAATTAACCCCCAATCTACTTTAATTGGCCAATCATTTTCAGCCGCTTTCTTACCTAATTCACCTACTGGAGTAGCCAAATCTGGAGTAAATGGTCCGTTCAAGTGAGGTTTTAATGTATCTAAATCAATCTCTATCAATTGATCGAAATATTGTTCTGGATTAGCATATACTTCAGCATCGGCAGTTAAGTATTCTTTGATATTGTTTGCTGCATCAGCCACTTCTGCTCTTCCTGTAGCTCTTAAGTAGCGTGCCATCGACTCATCATATCCGAAAGTTGATGTCGTTGCTCCAATTTCAGCTCCCATATTACAAATGGTTCCTTTACCTGTACAAGACATAGAAGTCGCGCCAGAACCAAAGTACTCAACAATACAACCAGTACCACCTTTTACAGTAAGAATACCTGCTACTTTTAAAATTACGTCCTTAGCTGAAGTCCATCCGTTTAATTTACCTGTAAGCTTAACACCAATTAATTTTGGAAACTTAAGCTCCCATGGCATTCCGGCCATTACATCTACTGCATCGGCACCACCAACACCTACTGCAACCATACCAAGACCACCAGCGTTAACCGTGTGTGAGTCAGTACCAATCATCATGCCTCCAGGGAAGGCATAGTTTTCCAATACTACTTGATGTATAATACCAGCTCCTGGTTTCCAGAAACCGATACCGTATTTATTCGAAACTGATGCAAGGAAATCGAATACCTCATTACTTGTTTCGTTAGCTCTTTTTAAATCGGCTGCTGCACCTTGTTTCGCTTGGATTAAGTGGTCACAGTGAACTGTAGTTGGGACCGCAACTTTACTTTTTCCTGCTTGCATGAACTGCAACAAAGCCATCTGAGCTGTTGCATCTTGACATGCGATACGATCTGGTGCAAAATCTACATAGTCTTTCCCTCTTTCAAACGCTTTATTAGGTGTTCCGTCCCAAAGATGGGCATATAAAATCTTTTCAGACAATGTCAATGGTTTACCCACAATGTCGCGAGCCTTATCTACGCGCTCGGCCATTTGGCTGTATACCTTTTTAATCATATCAATATCAAATGCCATAAAATCTAGTATTGTTTATTATAATTCCTTTTTAGTCTACACAAGATACGAAATAAGTACTCGATTGAAAAACATAAATCCGTTTGGTTTACTCCAAAACACAACTCAATATAAGGCACAAAAAAAGTCCGAGCTTTAAAACTCAGACTTCTATGATAATTTGAATTTTATCCTTATACTATTTTACCAACTGCTTTTGAGATGGAGCAAATCTGGTTAAAACAATACCATCTACAGCTTCTTCATACTCTTCCATGGTTGGAGTTCTACCTAAGATAGTAGATAATACTACTACGGGAGTAGATGATAATAAAGATTCACCTTTTTTCTCATTAGAATCTTTAACAACTCTTCCTTGGAACAATCGTGTTGAAGTTGCCATTACAGTATCACCAGGCTCAGCCTTTTCTTGGTTACCCATACAAAGGTTACAGCCTGGACGCTCTAAGTACAACATATTTTCATATTTGGTACGTGCTAATCCTTTTGGAGCGTTATCATCGAACTCAAACCCTGAGTACTTCTGCAATACTTCCCAGTCACCTTCCGCTTTTAACTCATCAACGATATTGTATGTTGGAGGAGCAACTACTAATGGTGCGTTAAATTCAACTTGACCTTTTTGCGCCTCGATGTTTTTCAACATTTGAGCTAATATCTTCATATCGCCTTTGTGAACCATACAAGAACCCACGAAACCAAGATCAACCTTTTTAGTTCCACCGTAAAAAGAAAGTGGACGGATCGTATCGTGCGTATAACGCTTAGAAACATCATCGTTGTTTACATCTGGATCTGCGATCATTGGCTCTGCTATCTCATCTAAATCGATTACAACTTCAGCATAGTATTTAGCGTTAACGTCAGGTCTGATAGCTGGCTTAATACCAGTTTTAATCTCTTGGATTCTTGTATTTGCTTTATCTACTAAACCTTTAAGAACTTGCTTAGCGTTGTCCATTCCCTTATCAATCATGATTTGGATACGATCTCTAGCAATTTCTAATGATTCAATTAAAGTCTCATCTTCTGAAATACAAATAGAAGCCTTGGCTTTCATTTCTGCTGTCCAGTCAGTAAATGTAAAGGCTTGATCAGAAGTTAATGTTCCAATGTGAACCTCAATGATTCTTCCCTGGAAAACGTTCTCTCCACCAAACTGCTTCAACATTTGTTGTTGCGTAGCGTGAACTACATCACGGAAATCCATGAAGCTTCTCATTTCACCTTTGAAAGTTACTTTAACAGACTCTGGAATCGGCATTGTAGCCTCTCCAGTGGCTAAAGCTAAAGCAACTGTTCCTGAATCTGCTCCAAAAGCAACCCCTTTTGACATACGCGTGTGCGAGTCACCACCAATGATGATAGCCCAATCGTCGATTGTAATATCATTAAGTACTTTATGAATAACGTCAGTCATTGCGTGGTATTCACCTTTAGGATCACGCGCTGTAATTAAACCGAAGTCATTCATAAACTTCATCAACTTAGGAATGTTCGCTTTAGACTTATCATCCCATACAGAAGCAGTATGACACCCAGACTGATAAGCTCCATCAACAATTGGTGAGATGGTAGTCGCAGCCATTGCTTCTAATTCTTGAGAAGTCATTAAACCTGTAGTATCCTGAGAGCCTACGATGTTTACTTCTACACGAACGTCAGATCCTGCATGTAACGTTTTACCTGGAGTAGTTCCTACTGCATTTTTATTGAATATTTTTTCAACAGCTGTAAGACCTTGTCCTTCAATAGAAATTTCTTTAGAAGGCGCATAAACAACAGGAACTTCAATTCCTAAAACACTTGCAGCAAATGTTTGTAATTTCTTACCAAATACAACCGCGTAAGAACCACCTGCTTTAATGAACTCCATTTTTTGTGGAGTTAGTGCAGCTGAAATATCTTTCAACTCCTTATCACCGTTATATAATTTCTTTGTTTTTGTATTAATAGTTAAAACAGTTCCTGTTTCAACGGAATATGCTTGCTCTAAAACTGGCTCACCATCTGCATCAACAACTGTATTTCCTTCTGCATCTGTTTTCTTAACCCAGTTTTTAAGATCGATTCCGATACCTCCTGTTACTCCAACAGTCGTTAAGAAAATTGGAGAAATACCATTTGTACCAGCAATGATCGGAGCAATGTTAATGAACGGTACGTAAGGACTCGCCTGAATACCTGTCCATAATGCCACATTATTTACACCTGACATTCTTGAAGAACCAACTCCCATTGTTCCTTTCTCTGCGATTAGCATTACACGCTTGTCTGGATGTTGTGCTTTAAGCTCTGTAAGCTCTTTTTGCATCTCCTTGTTGTGCTCAAAAATACACTGTCCGTGTAATTCTCTATCAGAACGAGAGTGCGCATCTGCACCTGGAGAAAGTAAATCGGTTGAAATGTCACCGGTTCCAGCGATGAAAGTTACTATATCAATTTTTTCTTCTACTTCTGGAAGGTTTGTAAAGAACTCTGCTTTAGCGTAACTTTCAATAAGTTCTTTCGCAATAGCGTTACCTGCTTTGAACGCCTCTTCTAAACGAGCTGTATCTGCATCGTACAAGAATACTTGAGTTTTTAACACCTCTGCTGCTTGCTTAGCAAGCTCTGCATCGTTACCTAATGCGATATCTAAAAGAACTTCGATAGAAGGTCCACCTTTCATGTGAGACAATAACTCAAAAGCAAACGTTGGAGTGATTTCTTCAACAACAACATTTTCAAGAATAATCTCTTTTAAGAATTTAGCCTTTACACCAGCAGCCCCTGTTGTACCTGGTACTACGTTATAGATAAAAAACTTAAGTGAATCTTCACGGTTAGCATTTCCTGCATCTTTAATCTGCTCAATAATTTCAGAGATCAATTCAGCACTTTCAATTGGCTTTGGGTGTAAGCCTTGACCTTTTCTTGCTTCAATCTCTTTGATGTATTCGTTGTAACTATTCATATTAGAACTTAATTTCGATTTTACAGGCTTACACTAAATCAAGATACCACCTGTATACCTAGAAGACTGGTTACAGAGTGTATTTAATACAAGCATAGCCATTTATTATAGTTTTTAAGCGTGGCGAAAATACGAATTTAAACAGTAATTAAAAAATATTCAACAAACAGAGTTAATCAATGAATAAAACTCAAAGAAACTAAATTTAAACAGTGTTTTTTTTTGCAATTACTAAATATAGCTTTAAAAAAGTAATAAATTAACAATCATCACTACTTGAAGATTAGCTTTTCTCTTTTTAGAATAAATATAAATTAAAGGACTTCAATCAAAAAAACAACAAAATATAAGCTCTACATTTTAAGCCGTTTATCCCTAAAAACTAATATTGGTTTTTCGTAATAAGAGTACAATATATTTGACAGAAGTAAAGTCAAAATTAAAAATGAAGACACTGCAATTGCCTTTCCAAAATGAGAAGCATGGTACCTCTTAACAATTTCTTCAATGTTCAAAAGCACAATGGAGTAATTGATTAGATAGATGGAATACGATCGAGTACTAAGAAAATAGATTGTCTTTTCTAAAAAAGCGGTTGGTTTAGGTAAATTAATTATCAATGGAAATACCAAAGCAATACTCAAACTTACACTCTGTAAATATATAAACACATAAAACGCTGTATTTGTCTCTGGCAAAATTTCCCATTTAAAAACAAATGCATGCATCCAAAAAAACAAAAATGTCCCTATTACAAACATTGGTTTTTTGAATTTTGTTACAAAATTTGAATACTCATTAACAAAATAAATCAAGACAAATCCGACATAAATGGAATCCATCCTGTATACAACTACCTTTCTATAAGTACTGCTCCAATATTTATAATTTAGCACATCAACGTCTTGCACATAAATGCTTTTTAATATCAATCCGAACAAAATAGCAAGTATACTAGCACCTATAAACCACTTCTTTTGACTACTCTTTTCTTTGGTAAAGTAAAAACCAGAAAACAGTATAAAAGGTAAAAACAGATAAGCATACTCTTCAATCGAAAGACTCCAGGCTTCTGTAAAAAAATCAGGATGGGGCTGATAAAAATTTTGCAAAAAGGGCAAATACAAATACCAACTTTGAGGGACTACTTTACCTAAAGTGATTAAAAGTATAAGGTTTATTAGAAGTATTAAAAAATAATTAGGAAGGGTTCTGTACCAACGTCGTTTCCAAAAAGTAAATAAATCTTTAAACCTTGTTTGATTTTGATCAATTTGTTTTAACAAAATCCCTCCTATTAGAAATCCGCTCAAAACAAAAAATATGTCTACTCCTACTGCTCCTAAAGTTCTTGCTCCTGTAACAAACAAATTTTCCGCATTAGGAAAAACCAAATATGTGGCATGAGAAAAAACTACCAAACAAATAGCTAAAGCTCTAATTAAATCAAGACCAAAATTGCGATTGGAGTTACTCAAAAAAAATCTGATTAAAAGCTAAATATAAGCATTCAGCATTTAATCAGATCAATTTTTAAACATATGATTTATTACTTAAAACAAACTCTTAATTACCTGTTCTTCTGTGATTCCTTCCGCATCTGCCTTATAATTTTTAATAATTCGATGTCTTAGGATACTGAATGCAACTGCCTGAACATCTTCAATATCAGGTGAAAACTTACCACGAATCACAGCATGTGTCTTAGCCGCTAAGATTAAGTTTTGTGAAGCCCTTGGCCCAGCACCCCAATCGATATAGTTTTTCACTAACTCAGGAGCAGTATCACTATCTGGTCTAGTTTTCCCAACCATAGTTACGGCATACTCTATAACGTTATCGGCTACAGGAACTCTTCTAATAAGCTGTTGGTATTCAATAATCTCTTCTGAAGAAAAAAGTGGATTAATTGTAGTTACATTGCCTGCCGTGGTTGATTTAACCACTTCTACTTCTTCTTGAAAACTAGGATATTTTAAGTGAATGGCGAACATAAAACGATCCAACTGTGCCTCTGGCAAAGGATAAGTTCCTTCCTGTTCAATTGGGTTTTGGGTTGCCAAAACAAAATAAGGCAAACTCAACTTATAATGATGCCCTGCAACAGTAACAGCACGCTCTTGCATTGCTTCCAATAAAGCTGCCTGTGTTTTTGGGGGCGTTCTATTAATCTCATCGGCTAGAATGATATTTGCGAAGATTGGGCCTTTAATAAACTTGAAATGTCTGTTTTCGTCTAAGATCTCGCTACCTAGAATGTCACTCGGCATAAGGTCTGGAGTAAACTGAATACGCTTAAAATCCAGGCCTAAAGCTTGTGCAATGGTATTTACCATCAAGGTTTTTGCCAGTCCTGGTACTCCTATCAGTAAGGCATGACCACCAGAAAAAATTGAAATAAGTATTTGTTCTACAACATCGTCCTGCCCAACAATAACTTTAGCTATTTCTGATTTTAGGGCTTCATACTTCGTTACTAATTGTTCTACGGCAATGACATCAGACATAAATTATTGTTTTAACCAGTTTCCAGAAAATTCACAGTCTCGATAATCGGCACTTATTTTAATGTAAGTATCCATAATCTTTTCATTTTGCCATTTCTCAATAGCTTTAATACGCTTATCATCTAAGGCTAGCTCCTTAATTTTAAGATAATCTCTAGAATAATTTGCTTCATGTTCATCTACACGACCAGTAACTGTAAGGATTTTAAAGCGAACCTTTCCAGTTCTATCAGTATCAGTTAAGACATAACTCACCTCATTATCTTTCAAATTTTGAATTTGACTGTATAATTCAGGATCTATTTTAGTAAGTTCGAAATTATAGTCTTGAGTTACTGGATTAATCATTTGACCTCCTTCATTACGGGTTTCCTTTTGATCACTAAATTCACGAGCAGCGTCTGCAAAGGTTATATCACCATCTACAATTCGTTCACGAACAGTACTTAACTCATCTTTTGCTTTTTGAGTAGCTTCTCGAGACACTTCTGGAATCAACAGAATATGGCGTACATCGTATTCCTGACCTCTAATTTTTTCTAAGTAAATAATATGATACCCAAAATCTGTTTCAAAAGGATCTGAAATCTCTCCCTCTTGTAAAGAAAAGGCAACCTCCCTAAACTCCTTCACCATACGCGGTTGCTTTCTATTCAATGTATAAAGTCCTCCCTTTGATATAGAAGCCTTGTCGTCTGTATAAAGTACAACCTTTGAGCGAAAACTGGCTCCGTTTTCAATAACATCAGCCTTAATTTCCTTTAAACGATTTATAGTTTTCTGTTTTTCTTCTTGGGTTATTTCTGGCTCAATAACAATCTCTGCTACTTGAAGCTCTGTTCCAAAATAAGGACGTTCATCTTCAGGAATATCATTAAAAAACTCTCTAACTTCTTCTGGAGTTATTTCAATATCCTCAACAATCTTAGCCTGCATACGTTTGGCCAATTCGCTGTTTTTGTTGATTTCGAACATTTCATCCCTCAAACTTTTCTCATCCTCTTTTTTATAGAATTTTAAAAGCTCTTCCATAGACCCAGTTTGTGCAACAAACTGATCGATTTGCTGGTCTATAAACGAACGGATTTCGGCATCTGAAACCTCAACACTATCCTGAATTGCATGATGTGCATATAACTTATCCTCTAGCAATTTACCAAACAACTGACATCGACCAATTTCTTTTGTAGATACGCCTTGTGCTTGTAATTGTAAATAGGCTTTATCTATATCAGAATCCAATACAATAAAATCACCAACAACAGCTGCAACACCATCAATCTTTCTAGCCTGAAAATGCTTTACACTATCTATCTTTTTTTCAGCTCGTGGTGTATCTTCTATGACTTCTTGAGCTGAAAGCACATTTGAAAACAGCAAAGTTGCTGCTCCAAGAAATAATGGTTTTAATTTATTTATAGATTTCAAATTGTTTATTCTTAATTGCATCTTTGGTTATATCTTTTTCAAAATCCCTAATGAGTTCCAGCTTTCGTTTGTTAATTACAATTTGCTCTATTGTAGGCCTAACGTACTCTAAAGGGGCCTGTTCATTACGGTTTAACACGTCATTTATATTCATCAAATATACTCCTAATGAATCTTTGTGCCTTATAAAATTAGATTTTTTTAACAAATCGTTTTTATTGTCAATAGTTATGGCTGGCACCTTATCTACAACTTGACTTACACCCACCCAGACCGAGTCTTTTAGTGAATAGGACTTAAACTGAATTGCCATAGAATCAAGAATGCGCTTATCATCATTATCAAAACGCTTAAGTCGCTCAGCAATCTTATCAACATCCTTTCTATTGATATCAAGACTAATGTATCTCAACTTAACCAATTCTTCATTAAGTTTAAAAGCCTCCTTGTTTTGGTCATAATAAGCCAAAGCCTCTTCATCTGTTACCGTGGTTTTCAGATTTTTATTTACTAAGGCTTCTAAGTATCCTTTAGTATATAAATCTGTTTTATACTGCTGAACAAGTTTTTCAAATTCATTTTGCTTATCTAAACTAAGATTTCTTAAAGCACCATCTACCAATAGTTGTTGTGTAGCCCATCGGTTAATAAAATTGTTTACTAAAATAGTACTATCTTTAGCAGAAGCCCCTTCTGCTACCAAACCCTTTATATCGACTTGATAGAGATAACTATCATTTACACGTGCAATAGGAGTTCCCTCGGATTCCGATTTAAAAAACTGACAGGATGATGTCAATATACAAACCCCCAATATGGCTAATTTCCTTTTCAACTATTGGTTTTTAATTTGATTTTTCACCTCTTTTAATACCTTTTGGTTTACATCTACCTCATATTTAGCTTTTAACTGCTGAAGCCACTCTTCTTCTTTAGCATTTTGATAATCGCTTACCACACTTCCCTTAGCTTCTTCATAACTTTTTGTACTTACTGGTATAACCTCACTCACATCTGCTACAACATAACCATTATTATACTTGTAAACCTTTGACACACCAGTTTTAAAATCGAAATTCTCAGGTAACGCTTGATGTCCAGCCTCCATCATTCCAGTTGTAAACATCACGTTAATTTCATTTTCAGTATTCAGACTTTGCTTTATATCTTCCACTGAAGCTCCTGCTTCAAACATTTGGGCTACTTTCTTAGCTTCTTTTTTAGACGAACATGATGCAACAACCGCCTGAGCTCTCTTGTGCCATTGATAATCATCTTTGTTTATATTATAAAATTCCTTAATAGCAATGGTATCTGTTTTTGCAGCATTCCATATATGCTCCTCCATAACATCGAATAATAGCAATCCTTCACGATATTCATTTACAATATTGGCGTATTCTTTATTTTCACTTTCAAGGTTTTCTTCCTGATATCTAAGTATTCTATCGTTCAAAAAGGTTATATATTGCTCATTTACAAGCCTATCTAAAGGCACTCTTGCTGCACCACGTCGTTGACTATTGGTTAAATATTGACCAAATTCATTATAATTAATATCTTCATCTCCAATAGTTACTAATGTTTTATCAATTGGAAAATCTTTTGGCAAAGTCCAAGTATGCTTGTAAAAATCATCGTTCATAATAGAAGTGAAATAATTCAAGCCCTCCTGATTGGTTTTAACACTGTAAGTTTCTTTTAATTTATTCAATCTAGATTCATTAATTAACTGTGAACGTGAATCTCTCTTGATTTTTACTTCTAATTCAGGCTTGAACTCTTCAAACGACTTTATAGGTTTTTTGTCATAAAGTTTAACAATGTGCCATCCAAATTGTGTTCTGAATGGCTCAGAAATATCTCCATTTTCTTTTAGTTTAAAAGCAACATCCTCAAATTCCTGAGAGGTTAACTGTCCACTTGAAAAAGGATCCAATCGCCCACCTTTAGCAGCAGACCCTTTGTCTTCTGAAAACTGCTTAGCCAAATCTTCAAATTCTTCACCTTGCGTCAATTTAGAATATACTTCATTAATTCTCGTATCTGGATTTTCAGAACGGTTACTAATCATAATATGACCAACAGAGACCTCTCCTCTTGCACGACGTTTCTCTTGTACATAAACAATATGATAACCAAAACGGGTACGAAAAGGCAAAGAAACTTCACCAACCTCAGTATCATAGGCTGCATTTTCAAAATCGTAAACCATTTTAAAGGCCGAAAAGTAACCAAGATCCTCAGCAAAAATGGTAGATCCATTATGCACTTCCTTTTGAACTTGCTTATAACCTTCTTTGACTACTCTGTCACGAAGTCTGAGTAGTTCATTATATACCTTTAATGTATCTGCTGGATTGGCATTTTCAGGCAAACGGATAAGAATATGACTAGCTTTAATCTCTGTTAAGCTTCGCTCGTAAGCTTCATCTATTAGCTCATCGGTAACTTTTTTATCTGTCAAATAGTTCTTTGCCAGCTGTTTTTTATAAGTATCCAATTCACGCACATAACTGGGCTGTTGATCTAATCCTTCTGCTTTTGCTTCTTCCAGTTTTAACTTGTAGTTTATGTACAAATCTAAGTATGTGTCAACATCTTTTTGAGACTCATCCTGAACCAAATCTAGATTTTTGTTATACACTCTTACAAATTCTTCTGCATAGACAGGAGTGTTGTTTACGGTAAATAAAATCTTGTCTTGAGCTTGGACTAATACACCTAAGCCCATTAAAGTACAGGTTATAAAATATTTTAATTTCATTTGTAATAAGCTTTACGCATTCTAGCAAAAATAGCAAAATGAACCTACAATACAAGAGGCTTTAACCTAGGCTTAATTCCTTTTAAAAGCTAACACAGCCTAAATGCAACTACAATCCACAGAGATTTAACCATTTAAGCCATACTAAAGGTTATTAAGAGCTCTTTGTTTTATCCTTTAAAAAATATTTATCTTTAGCAAAATCAATAAAACAGTTAACTATCATGAAATATAGCTCTAAAATTATTGTAGAAGTTCCTTTGGAAGAATTCATCGAAAAATTGGATAATCCAGAAAACATGAAACACTGGCAACGAGGACTTACGGGCTATAAGCAAATCTCAGGAACCCCTGGTCAGGTAGGAGCCAAAATGGAACTTAACTACAAAATGGGGAACAGAAACATGACGCTTACGGAGACCATTACCCATCGAAACCTACCATTTGAATTCCATGCTCATTACGACACAAAAGGCATGCACAATGTTCAAGAAAACTATTTTGAGAAAACCTCTGAAGGGCATACCAAATGGACCTCTAAAAGTGAATTTATTCCAACCAATTTCATGATGCGTATGATGACTACCTTTATGGCTGGAGCTTTTAAGAAGCAATCGATGAAATATTTACAGGATTTTAAAAACTTTGCAGAAAACGGGGTATCTGTAGCCAATGAGACAGCTTAAATTAATTTGGGACTTTCGTGGGCATGCTTCAACCAAGACCGCCGAACACCACGCCATTCATTTAGAAGAATACATTACTATAGAAAATGTGGAAAAAGCCTTTGCTGGTTTTGAAACACTTTCCGAAATGCATGCTATTGCCTTTATGGTGGTTAATGAAACTGACATGAAAAAACTACGTGATTCTTTAAAACCTCATCGTGGTCAAGTGTATACTAAAAACAACATATAAGTATACCTGTTATTTTATCAAACAAACACAATTACACCTTTAATTTATAACCAATAGCCAGCTTAGCAAGAGAGAGATTAAACCGATACTTATGGTCGTAATCAATATCAGAAAAATAAACACCTGTTTCATACAATAAGTTCACATAATACCGCTTGATACTATAACTCAAACCTAAAGAAACATCAAGTTTATATAATAAAGGATTAGAGGGACGATAACTATCGTTTTGAAGTGTTACTTTTTCATTAGCCAATGCAATCCCAGGCAAGACGTTACAAGTTGCAATAAAATTTTTGGGTAACACAAACGCAGATAGTAACCCTGCCAAAACTCCGAAGGCCCCAGCGCTATATCTTCTAATATTTATCGGATCTTCATATGTTTCTGGATATATGGTTCCACTGGAAGAAAACTGATCAAACATTATAAACCCCCCATACCCATAAGTAATATACACGTCCTTATTTCTCGTTGGAAATCCCGCTTTAAGTAAAGAGTATGAAAATTCAACATCTGATAAGGTATAAAGATAGTTGAGCCCAATGGTTCTGGATTTTATATCCCCTCTAAAAACATCGGGCTTATCAAAATTGTTCTTTATATTAAATCCATTATATATCTGTAAATAACCATTAAAATAATGGCGATTTCTAAAAATAACCGTTCCCTGAGCATCAAACCTATGTGTTTCTTCTTTATTGCCATTCTTTATATTAAAAGCTATATCAAGAATAGCCTTACTATTAGCAACACCAAAACCAACTCCAAACCTGTTGTTAGGTATGTATGTGAATTTATCCTCTCGATTTACAATTCTAAACTGTTTAACCTTGTAATTTGTAAACACTCTCGCCGAGTATTTTTCAAGATCATGATCAATGAAAAGGGTATCTAGAACAGTCCAAAAGCTTTTGCCCTTCCCCTCTGTTTCAGTTTGAGACAGAACTGAAAGGGAAGTCATCAAAAAAAGTGCAATAAATAGAATTTGCTTCAACAGGCTTGAGGTGTATAATATTTATCTATGCTACAAAGGTTTTTACCAAAAAAACCTTTGTAGCATATTCAAAAAAATGGTTTCCAAATATAAATAAATTGCCTGTAGTAATTTAAAGAGCTGGACTTTCTTTACCTGTCCTAATAAAAGGCAAAAAGAAATTAACCATTAGAATTAAATTAACTTTAAACCTTTTAAAAATCCAGCTTCTTTTTACGAAGCTCAAAGTTTTGACCCAAATATACCTTACGTACCATTTCGTCATTGGCTAGTTCTTCTGGTTCTCCTGCCTTAAGTATGTTACCTTCAAACATCAAATAAGAGCGTTCCGTAATCGCCAAAGTTTCCTGTACGTTATGGTCGGTAATCAATATTCCAATGTTCTTATTTTTAAGTTGTGCAACAATACGCTGAATATCCTCTACTGCTACAGGATCTACCCCTGCAAAAGGCTCATCAAGAAGAATGAAATTAGGATCAGTGGCCAGTGCACGAGCAATCTCTGTACGTCTACGCTCCCCTCCAGATAATAAATCTCCTCTGTTCTTACGAATATGCCCTAAACTAAATTCCTCAATAAGCTCTTCCATTTTAAAGTGCTGCTCTTTTTTACTCAATTTGGTGAGCTGTAACACACTTAAAATATTGTCTTCAATGCTTAATTTTCTAAATACTGAGGCCTCTTGAGCCAAATAACCAATTCCGTTTTGGGCTCGTTTGTACATCGGATATTTTGTGATATTTGTATTTTCTAAATGAATTGAACCTGCATTGGGTTTTATCAATCCCACAATCATATAAAAAGAAGTTGTTTTACCAGCCCCATTTGGACCAAGCAACCCTACAATTTCACCTTGGTTTACCTGTAAGGATACATCTTTAACTACTTTACGTCCATTATAGGACTTCATTAAATTATCGGCTCTTAAAATCATATGATAGTGTAATTGGGGCTAAAATAATAAAATGATGATTAATCAAATTTATCACCCTTTAAATTATAACAAGTTTAACTTTGGTTTTCGAGATCCTCCCAAAATTCGTAAGCTCTTCGCAAATGTGGAATTACAATGGTTCCTCCAACTAAAGTCCCTATGCTTAAAGCCTCCATCACCTCTTCTTTGGTTAGCCCTTCTTTATAACAAGTACTCAAATGGTATTTCACACAATCATCACAACGCAATACTACTGAGGCCACCAACCCCAAAAGCTCTTTAGTCTTCACATCTAAAGCCCCTGCTTTAAAGGCATTGGTGTCTAAATTGAAAATACGTTTAATAACCTTATTGTTATCTCCAAGTATTTTCTCGTTCATTTTGCTGCGGTAGTCATTAAACTCCTCGATACTATTCCCCATTATTTATATACTTTAGCCCGTTCTTTTTTAACAACAAACTTTGAAATAAAAATACTTATTTCATAAAGAATCAACACCGGTATGGCCACAATAATCTGGCTAGCAATATCCGGAGGTGTAATGATTGCAGAAACAACCAATACAATAACCAACGCAAACTTACGGTAAGTTCTTAAAAACTCAGGTGTTACAACCCCTATTTTGGTTAAGAAGTAAATAATTATCGGCAACTCAAATATCAATCCACTAGCCAGAACCGAAGCCCTTACCAACCCTATATAACTACTCAAGTCAAAATCGTTATGCACTTGATCACTTACTTGATAGGTTCCCAAAAAGTTAATTGACAACGGACAAATTACATAGTAACCAAAAAGTACCCCTAAAAAAAACAAACTAGATGATACTATTAAAAATCCACGGGAGTGTTTACGTTCATTATCATGCATACCTGGACTAATAAATCGCCAAAGTTCTAAAAGAATATAGGGAAAAGCAATAATTACACCAGCAGTTATAGCTGTCCACATATGCGCAGAAAACTGCCCTGCCATGGTTCTACTTTGTATCTCAAATGGCAATTCTGTAAAGCAAAAACTCTTTTCCAACCCAATATATTGCGCCATATTACAAAGCCACTTATATGTGATAAAATCAGCTTTGGTTGGGCCAAAAATCAAAATATCAAAAATGAACTCCTTAGCTACAAACGCTATAATAGCACAAATTAAAACTGCTATTGTAGCACGTATTAAATGCCACCTTAAGTCTTCGAGATGATCCAAAAAAGACATCTCGTTAACGTTTTTTTTCGTCATTATATAATGCCTTCTTTTATTAAATCATGTAAGTGAACCACTCCTGCGTAAATACCTTCTTCTTCAACAAGTAACTGAGAAATCCCATTAGTTTCCATAGTTTCCATGGCATCTACAGCCATGGCATCGTGTTGAATACGTTTTGGATTAGAACTCATAATATCTCTAGCTGTTAAGCTTGAGAAATCAACTGATTTACTTAACATTCTTCGAAGATCCCCATCTGTAATGATTCCTATGATATTTCCGTTATCTGTCACAGCTGTTACCCCTAACATTTTTTCCGAAATTTCTATAATAACATCCTTAATGTTGGTATCTGGAGTAACTTGAGGCTTTTGATTAACAGACGACAAATCACTTACACGTAGATAAAGCTTTTTACCTAAGGCCCCACCTGGATGATATTTTGCAAAATCCTTACTTGAGAAACCTCTTAACTCCAATAAACAAACCGAAAGCGCATCTCCTATTACCAATTGAGCGGTAGTGCTTGTGGTTGGTGCTAAATTATTTGGGCACGCTTCTTTTTCTACAAAAGCATTTAGAACATAATCAGCATGAATCCCTAAAAACGATTCAGGGTTGCCAGTTATTGCAATCATTCTATTCGGTCCGTTTTTAATCAACGGAACCAACACTTTAATCTCTGGGGTATTTCCACTCTTAGAGATACAGATTACTACATCATCTTCAAGTATAAGTCCCAAATCACCATGAATGGCGTCTGCAGCATGCATAAATACAGCTGGTGTTCCGGTACTATTCAAAGTAGCTACAATTTTTGTGGCAATAATAGCGCTTTTTCCTATCCCTGTAATTATCACACGTCCCTTTGAGTTATAGATTAACTCAACTGCATTTGCAAAATCATCATTTAATAAAGCAGATAAATTGGCTATTGCTTTACTTTCCATGTCTATGGTTTGCTTTGCAGTACTTAAGATGGTATTTTTGTTCTTCAAAATTTAAAATTTTCGGGTTGATGCTTTTTAAAGATTTTTATATCTTTAAAGTTAACCAATAGGTGACATCTCTAAAAGATGCTACAAAACTAACGAAAAAAACATTGAGGGGTCTTAAAAAGACACTATATAATTAACCTAACGGTTATTACACATAGCGTTCTTTTTTAAGGAATAAAATAACATTAACTAGGATTCATGTCTACAGCAGAAATCAATTTACATGCTGCATTAAAAAAGTACTTTGGGTTTAGTCAATTCAAAGGTTTACAGGAAGATGTTGTTCAAAGTATTTTGTCAAAGGAAGACACCTTTGTCATCATGCCTACCGGTGGTGGTAAGTCGCTTTGTTACCAACTCCCGGCGCTTATGCAGGAAGGAACTGCAATAGTGGTATCGCCACTTATTGCTTTGATGAAAAACCAAGTAGATGCCATTCGCAGTGTATCTGACAATGATGGTATTGCTCATGTCTTAAATTCCTCGCTTACCAAAACTGAGGTAAAACGTGTTAAGGAAGACATAACAAGCGGTATTACAAAATTACTTTATGTAGCGCCAGAATCTCTTACTAAAGAAGATAATGTGGAATTCTTGCGCTCGGTAACCATTTCTTTTATGGCGATTGATGAAGCTCACTGTATTAGTGAATGGGGACATGATTTCCGTCCGGAATACCGCAATTTAAGGCAGATTATTCAACGTATTGGAGACGATATTCCAATCATTGCCCTTACAGCGACGGCAACTCCAAAAGTACAAGAAGACATTCTTAAAAACCTTGGAATTCCCAATGCCAGAACCTTTAAGGCCTCATTTAACAGACCCAACCTATACTACGAGGTACGTCCAAAAACAAAAAATGTAGATGCCGACATTATTAGGTTTGTAAAGCAAAACTCAGGGAAATCGGGAATTATTTATTGCTTGAGCCGTAAACGTGTAGAAGAGTTAGCTCAAGTACTTCAAGTGAATGGCATTAAAGCGGTTCCTTATCATGCTGGACTGGATGCCAAATCAAGAGCTAACCATCAGGATATGTTCCTTATGGAAGACATTGATGTAGTTGTTGCTACAATTGCATTTGGTATGGGTATTGACAAACCAGATGTTCGCTTTGTAATTCATCACGATATTCCAAAAAGTATAGAAAGCTACTATCAGGAAACAGGTCGTGCTGGACGTGATGGAGGTGAAGGGCATTGCCTGGCATTCTATTCCTATAAAGATATAGAAAAACTAGAAAAATTCATGTCTGGGAAACCTGTAGCGGAGCAAGAAATCGGTCATGCTTTGCTACAAGAAGTTGTGGCATATGCAGAAACCTCTATTTCCAGACGTAAATTCATCCTACATTATTTTGGTGAGGAATTCGACAACCAAACTGGAGAAGGCGGTGACATGGACGATAATATGCGTCACCCTAAAAAACAACATGAAGCTAAGGATGATGTTGTTCTGTTGCTTCAAACGGTTTCTGACACAAATGAAAAGTATAAGTCCAAAGAGTTGGTAAATGTACTTATTGGGAAATCTAATGCCATGATTAAATCCCATAAAACAGACGAACAGCCTTTCTTTGGCAAAGGAAAGTATCAGGACGACAAATATTGGATGGCACTAATTCGCCAATCCCTTGTTGCTGGTCTTTTAAAAAAGGATATTGAAACCTATGGTGTCATTAAGTTAAGTGAGACAGGAAATACATATATTAAGTCTCCGAAATCCTTTATGATGACAGAAGATCATGCATTTGATGAAACCCATGATGATGGAATTATTACAGCCGCTAAAGGTGGTACTGCAGTAGCCGATGCTACACTTATGAATATGCTCAAGGAACTGCGTAAGAAAAATGCAAAAAAACTTGGTGTGCCTCCATTCGTAATCTTCCAAGATCCTTCTCTTGAGGATATGGCTCTAAAATACCCTATAAATATTGATGAATTGAGCAATGTTCATGGCGTTGGTGATGGAAAAGCTAAAAAATACGGTAAGGATTTTGTAAACCTAATAGCGAAGTATGTTGAAGATAACGACATTATAAGGCCAGACGATATGGTAGTAAAATCAACTGGAACAAACTCCGCCCTTAAACTTTACATTATTCAGAACATAGATCGTAAGCTACCTTTAGATGATATTGCATCTGCAAAGGGAATGGAAATGAACGATTTTATCAAAGAAATGGAAGCTATCGTATACTCTGGAACAAAGCTTAACATAGACTACTGGATAGACGATATCTTAGACGAAGATCAACAAGAAGAAATTCACGACTACTTTATGGAATCGGAAACCGATAAAATTTCCGATGCCATTGAAGAGTTTGACGGTGATTACGATGACGAGGAATTACGCCTATACAGAATTAAGTTCATTAGCGAAGTTGCTAACTAAAGCATAAGGAGACCAGTTGGTCTCCTTTTTTATTTCCTTCTCTTCAAAGTCCATTCAAAACCAAAACGTGACACCTCCACTCCATCTCTATTTACTCCTACGGAATGTAACCAAATTGATTCGCCTTCCCCTCCTTGCTTAACACGATCAATCACAGCATCTATCAAGTCACCTTCTTTGCAAGTAAAAGTAATTCTTCCAACAGCTTTTTTGACAAACACTGCCTGATTACTGGCCACTAGCATAGAAATAGGCGCACCGCTTTTCTTAATTTTACTCATAACCAAAGCGCCGGTTGTTAATTCGGCTGCCATACCTTGTACAGCCCAAAACATCGATTTAAAAGGGTTCTGATTAATCCATCTGTATTTAACCCCAGCCTCACACCGTTTACCATCAATATGTTTTACACGAATTCCACACAAAAACGCAGATGGCAGCTTAAAGGCTAAAAACATATTTAGTTTTCTTGGAGAAATGATCATATTCATTGTATTTCAAACACTAAAATATTGAAAATAAAGCACTTTAAAAATGTTAAAATTTTATTAATTTACACTACTATGTTTTGCATAATACCTTTTTTTAACCATATATTTGTATAAGAAATTACTATATCAATCAAAACCATGACTTCCAAACAACACAAAAACATCGCAACACTAATTCACCTGTCTACATTTAGCAGGTTTATCTTACCACTGGGAAACTTTTTGGGACCGCTGCTTTTATGGGCTACCAACAAGGAGAAATCCAATTTTGTAGACAATCATGGAAAACAAGCTCTAAACTTCCAATTGAGTATCCTTTTTTACACATTAGTTATTGGGATACTAAGTATACCTTTTTTCATTTTTAAACTGTTTAAAGGATTTCATTTAGACTTTTTCCATTCCCATAACTGGCACTTTAGTTTTCACGAAGCCTCACCGCTACTTGTTTTTGGAGGGCTGTTGGGGTTCTTTGCCATAATAGCATTTATTCTGGAATTGGTTTTTATCATAAAGGCGAGCATCAAAGCTAAAGATGGCGAACCGTACAATTATCCGTTGACAATAAATTTCATCAAATAAACAATAAACAATCATCAATCAATCAATCAATCAATCAATCAATCAATCAATCAAAAAATGAACAGTGTATCGCACTTAAATCTATTTAGAACATGAAAATAGAAAACACAAAAGCACAAATGCGTAAGGGAGTTTTGGAATACTGCATCCTCTCCATCTTAAAAGATGAAGATGCCTATGTTGCAGAGATTCTCGACACCCTAAAAGACGCAAAAATGCTGGTGGTTGAAGGAACAATTTATCCCTTGCTCACAAGACTTAAAAATGCAGGTCTACTGAACTACCGCTGGGAAGAATCAACTTCCGGACCACCACGAAAGTACTATGGCCTTACCGAAACCGGTAAACTATTTCTTAACGAATTAAACACCACTTGGAACGATCTGCAACATGCAGTTAACTTAGTAACCAGTCAAAAAAACAAAAAAAATGAATAAAACAGTCAACATAAATTTAGCAGGTATCTTTTTCCATATCGATGAAGATGCATACTTAAAGTTACAGCGCTATCTTGAGGCTATAAAACGTTCATTTACTGATTCTCAAGGACAATCGGAAATTATCTCTGATATAGAAGCCCGTATCGCTGAGCTTTTTACTGAGCGCATGAAACACGACAAACAGGTAATTAGCACCAAGGAAGTAGACGAGGTTATTGCCATAATGGGACAACCAGAGGATTACCTTGTTGACGACGAAATCTTTGAAGATGAACCAAGAACCTCATCAAGACCAACCAAGAAACTGTTCCGTGACACCGACAACTCATACATTGGTGGAGTATCGTCTGGTCTGGGACACTATTTGGGTATCGATGCTATCTGGGTTCGCTTGCTTTGGATCTTACTTACCCTAGGTTCTGGAGGAACATTTATACTGATTTATATCTTGTTCTGGATATTGGTTCCCGAAGCAGTTACTACTGCCGACAAACTTACCATGAGAGGTGAGCCCGTGAACATCAGTAACATTGAAAAAAAAATTAAAGACGGGTTTGATTCAGTCTCAGAAACCGTAAAAAGCGTTGATTACGACAAATACGGACAAAAAATTAAAACTGGTTCAAAGTCTTTTTTTGATACTGTAGGCGATATTTTCATGTCCCTACTTAAGGTATTTGCCAAAGTAGTTGGTTTATTCCTAATATTGATTGGAGCCGGAGCTCTTTTAGCTTTACTAATTTCTTTTATTACAGTTGGAGTTGCAGGAATGTCGCATTTGCCTGGTTTCCATTTTGTGGAAGCAGCCAATGCAGCAAACGTTCCTATTTGGTTGATTTCTATGTTAGTCTTTTTTACTATTGGCATTCCGTTTTTCTTTATCCTTTACTTAGGGCTTAAGATTCTAATAAACAACTTAAAGTCCATAGGTAATATTGCCAAGTTTACCCTATTAGGGCTTTGGTTAGTATCTATCATAGGATTATTTATCATTGGGGTGAAACAGTTTAACGAACATGCTTTTGATGCTTCAGTAAACAAAACAGAAATACTTCCCGTACATACTGGGGATACCTTAAGGCTACAAATGAAAGGAAACCCTAATTATAGCAAGAGCATCTACAGAGGTCATGATAATTATAAAGTGGTTTTTAATGAAAGCGACGAAAAGCTTATTTACACTTCAGATGTACGACTAATTGTTCGCTCTACAAAAGACTCTGTTGCTTCTTTACTTATCGAAAAATCGGCTGAAGGCAATAGCTATCAATCGGCTAGAGAACGTGCCCAAAACATAGATTATACGTTTGATTTGGACCTTCCGTTTACTTCAAACACCAAAACATTACACTTAAACAGTTATGTAACAGTACCGTTTAAAGATAAGTTTAGAGATCAAAAGGTAGATATTATACTTTATTTACCTGAAGGCACGATACTTTTTGCTGATGAAAACACCTATTCCTTCCACAGAAACTCTAGTCATTACAATGACATTTTAGAAAACGGCATGGAAGAGCACTATTTACTTATTAAAGATGATAATGTTAAATGTTTGGATTGCATCAATACTGAGTTTGATGTAAATATTAACATTAAGAAAAAAGAAAACGGATCTGGGATAAAAATCAATGATAATGGCATTGAAATCCAAAGTGAGGAAGGTAACCTTACAATTGATGAAAATGGCATTAAAGGGGAAAGCGATAATGTAAAGGTTAACATAGATGAAGATGGAATTGATATCAGTTCTGAAAAAGACGAATAACATTTCATCCATAAGACTTTACAGTTTGGTCAACTTAATTATTAAACAAACTACACAAGCATCAACTTTGTAATTAATCAAAATCGAACAGTTATGACAACACTAACCAAAATTATTGTAACTACTATGATGGGGCTTCTTTTAGCATCTTGTCATTTCAATATCAATACAGGTATAGATGGCAACGGGAATGTCCTCACCGAAAGCCGCGACCTAAATACACCTTTCTCTTCCATAAAGGCTAGCGATGGCTTGGCTGTATATCTTACCCAAGGCAATGAGGAAAAGGTAACCATTCAGGCAGACGAAAACCTGCACGACCTCATCAAAGTAGAAGTTGAGGGCAGTGAGCTTAAAATTTACTCAAAAGAGAATATTGGTCGTGCCGAAATCAAAAAAGTAATGGTTACCTATAAAACCATTGACAAAATAACTTCCACAAGCGGAAGTGATATTTACGTTACTAATATTATAAATGCAGACAATTTAGAGCTACGAAGCAGTAGCGGTAGCGATATGGAGCTAGAAGTTATTGCAAACACTTTGAACTGCAAATCATCTAGTGGTAGCGAAATAGAAATTTCTGGAAAAGCCGAAAAACTATATGCCGAAGCTTCCAGTGGCAGCGAAATAGACGCTCCCAACCTAAGTATTATTAACGGTCAGGCAAAAGCAACTAGCGGTGCTGACATAACCATTAATGTTTCCCAAGAACTAATGGCTACAGCTACTAGTGGTGGTAATATCACCTATATGGGCTCTCCTGAGAAAGTACATAAAAACGATGGTATGGCTGGAAATATT
Organism: Mangrovimonas aestuarii; assembly: GCF_028767185.1. Lineage (GTDB taxonomy): Bacteria > Bacteroidota > Bacteroidia > Flavobacteriales > Flavobacteriaceae > Mangrovimonas_B > Mangrovimonas_B aestuarii. The sequence continues at coordinate 119,034 of NZ_JARACK010000002.1, read as the reverse complement.
AACCAAAGATAATTCACAAAATAACCAACAAAAAATCCCTCGCTACAACGAGGGATTTTTTATATAAATAACAATTCTTTTAACTATTCAATTTCAACTGGAGCTTCTTTTGCCGCTAAGTAGCGTTCAGCATCCAATGCCGCCATACACCCAGTACCTGCAGCTGTAATTGCCTGTCTGTATACGTGGTCTGCCGCGTCTCCACTTACAAACACACCTTCAACATTGGTTTTCGATGTTCCTGGAACATTGATAATATATCCGGTTTCGTCAAGCTTTAAATAATCCTTAAAGATATCTGTATTTGGTTTGTGACCAATAGCTACGAAGAAACCAGTTGCTGGAATTTCTGTAATCTCACCAGTAACGTTGTTCTTAACCTTTACAGCAGTAACAACTTGTCCATCTCCTACAACCTCTTCCGTTTCGGTATTAAACAAGATATCAATGTTTTTGGTATTGCGCACTCTAGCTTCCATAATCTTAGACGCTCTAAACTCATCACGTCTTACCAACATGGTTACTTTTGTACATAAGTTAGATAAGTAGTGTGCTTCCTCACAGGCAGAATCCCCTGCTCCAACAATCACCACTTCTTGATTTCTATAGAAGAATCCGTCACATACCGCACAGGCAGAAACACCTCCACCCAATTTCAAGTACTTTTGTTCAGATTCCAATCCTAAATATTTTGCAGATGCTCCAGTAGCAATAATCACTGTATCGGCATGGATTTCGTTTTCTTCGTTAATCCAAACTTTATGAACCTCTCCAGAAAAGTCAACTTTTGTAGCCCATCCATCTCTAATATCAGTTCCAAAACGCTTAGCTTGGTTTTGTAATTGAATCATCATCTCAGGACCTGTAATACCATCTGGATAACCAGGGAAATTTTCAACATCATTAGTTGTTGTTAACTGTCCTCCAGGCTGAGTTCCTTGGTATAATACGGGAGACATATTAGCACGAGCTGCATATATTGCTGCAGTATAACCTGCAGGACCAGACCCTATAATTAAGCACTTTACACGTTCTATTGTATCAGACATAGCATTTCTTTTTTTTAATCAAAACAAAAGTAGTTTTTTTGATTAAAAGCTTTCATACAATTTATCAAAAGTTATTATCACAGTATAACAACGTCTTATCATATTAGGTTAAGAGATTTTCTCCTACTTAAAAAGCTTTTTTAGCAACATGAGTGAACCAAATTTACCAGCATAGCCTAAAACGGTTTCTATCCACCCCAAAGGTTTAAGATCTTCCTTGAATTCCATCTTCAACCCTTTGAGCTCCTCCAAAACTATTTTTCGTTCCAGATTCAACCGTTTAAGGTCGTGTTCTATTTCTTCTTGCGAACGATACTGTTTCATATTTTAATTAAAAAACTTTAAGGACATTATCGAAATAATTTTATGGTCTATAACATGCCTTAGCATGTAAACCAATAAAGCAATAACAACAAACAAAAACCCAACAATTAAGCACCCCAAAGCCATATTACCTAGATAATATCCTATGGCTATTGCAAGGGCTATTGCTGCAAAGACAAATCCAATAAAAATTAGCGCTCCTATAAGTAGCATTTTACTGATTAAACTCACCGAGATAGTGAGTTGTTGGAATGCTTTTAATTTATAGTATCGCTCAGTAGTCTTGATATAGATTTCGCTATACTCAAAAGCTTTATTGGAAGTATCTTTTATAGACTCAAAAACATTCATTGGTTATGCTTTTTGATACCTTTTATTTTTAGCCTTTAGATCGCTTAATTTTTTCTCGAGGGCAGTTATCAGGTCATCAGCCTTGTAACTGGCATTTGAAACAAGATCTTCCAATTGATGTTCTAATGACTCCTTTTTAGATGAAACTGTTGAAGCTGCTCTATCCTTTACATTCTTCGCGGTATCATGAATTTTATCTTTTACTGCATGAGCTTCGTCTGCAATACGTTGTCTAGTATTGACTCCCTTATCTGGTGCAAACAAAATCCCTAAAGTCACTCCTATTGCAGTTCCTGCCAAAAGTCCCAACAAAGTGTTTGTGCTATTACTCATAATTAATCCATTTTTATGTTATAATTGATTTTAACTCACTAGACATGAGCCTTTAACAAATTTAACCAAACTAATATCACAATATAAACACAATCGCAATAATTTGATTTAAAGCAACTTATATCGACAAACAACCATATCGTTCCATTTTCCAACAGGAAGAAAGTAAAGCCTAACACTAATTAATCAATAATTACCTCACATTTAACATATTAGGGTGTATTTTTTTGTAACTTGTAAAAGCTATTTAATGTATTAAACCTCCCTCATCATGAAAACTTCTATACTTCTTTCTTTATTATTGATATACATAACCGGCTGTCAGAACAACAGTAAATCGCAAACCTTTGCCGAGAACAATACCCCACAGCCAACCATCATAAAAAATCATTCACTTAAAGGATCATGGGAACTAGTAAGCTGGTATAACTATCAGGACAATAAAATAGTAGACACTTTTCTTATTGATAATCATCACCGACAAATTAAAATGTATACCGATACCCGAGTGATGTGGAGTAAACAAGTTCCAACAGATTCCACAGAGTGGTATGGCTTTGGCGCCTATACTGTAACCGACGGCAGTTTAACAGAAACCTTAGAGTATGGATCAGCCTCAATGAATGAGATTATTAAGAGTAAAGAAGCCTTTAGTTATGAACTTATTCTCGACGAAAACAAATACAGTCAAATAGAATTGGATAGCGCAGGAAACCGACTGTATTCAGAAAATTACAAACGTATTGACTAAGAAGAATTACCTTTTAAAAAAGAAAACCCCGGCTTTTGGCCGGGGTTTTCTTTTTAACTTATATATAGATTAAATGATTTCAACTAACTCTAAGTCGAAAACCAAATCTTGACCAGCCAATGGATGGTTACCATCAATCACAATGTGATCTTCGTGTACCTCAGCAATTTTAAACTGACGCTCAGAACCATCTGGGTTTTGCGATACAAGCCCCATACCTACTTCTGGCTTAATCTCCTGTGGCAATTGAGCACGCTCTACCTTATGGAACATTTCTTTTTGAACGTCTCCGTAAGCTTGGTCCATTGGGATGTTTACAGTTTTCTTTTCGTTTACTTCCATGCCAATGATAGCGTTTTCAAACCCAGGAATTAACATGCCTTGTCCGAGGGTTGCTTCTAAAGGTTCTCTGTTTTCCGAACTGTCAAATACTTGTCCGTTCGTTAATTTTCCAGTGTAATGAACCTTAACGGTATCATTTGCTTTTACTTGACTCATAAATGTTTTGATTTTGTTATTCGTAAATCTTCCACAAAACTACCACTTACAAACTCGAATACAGCACCATAAACATAAAACTTTGGTGAATTAAGAAAACTTTAATGGTTTTAAAACAACCTTATCGACTCTTCTTTACAATTCAAGTATTAATGAGTCTAGTAAAAAAGAAACAGCCTCCAAATAATTCTCATAGGCAAGAGAGATATACAATAAGATATATCCAATGAATCATTGAACAACTACTAACTTTTCTGGGCTATTACTACAATGGTTATTGCAAAACGTGACTTCAAACTGTATAAATCAACTTAAATAATATCTTCAATTAATCAATAGAAAAACCTCAGTGGATCTGCAAATACTTACTAGACTTTAAGTTAAGCTAAGCGACCATTTTTATTATTAACATACTTAAATATGCTTTAAAGACCCTTTAAATTTTTTAAAATTATGGATAACATTTTAAACCTTTGATTGGCCGTGATTTTAAAAGGTTTATCTGCAGGAATGATCATTGAGCCATTACCGTCCAAATAATCAGAAACATTATCAATAACAACTTCTGCTCTTCCTTCCAATACTTTTATATAAGTAGGAAACGATATTGGTTTCGGTTTGTATACTTCCCCATAGTCAACAGCTATAGCAACAATATCATCTTCCTTTTCATTTAATATGTGTTTTACAACAATTACGTTGGAAATGTATTCCAACTTATCCTGAATATTAAAACCTATTAGCCTTTCTATTTCGTGGTTTTTCATTAGATGTTATTTTAAGTACTTGTGGCTTAAATAGTAGCTCAATCTTTTTTATACTTAAACCTGATTTATCGCATCTATTTGGCACAATTATCTAAAGTAAATTTAAAGTACTACTAGTCATTTCCATTTATACATATCTGATTTGTATTTACATATATTACAGATATGCTTTTAAAAAACTAAGAAGTCTTCTTACAGTCATCTTGGTTGCTTTTCAAAATAGCGATAACCTCATTTCTATTTTTATCTAACTTGGTTCCCAATCGCATGAATAAGTCTTTTTCCTTTCCGGTTTCGTACTTTAAATCATAGCTTGTTAACTTTGGATATTTATCTTGAAGAGCCTTGGACTGTTTGTTCCAATCCCCTTGGATTTTAAAAATTTCACTTGAGTTGCCAACTTGTCTACTCTTGTTTTCCATAATATTAAGCATTAATAAGTACTTTATTGTACTCTTACAAAGATGACAATAAGCACTGCTAAAAAATTACATATGTTCACCTCATTGTTACATAAGTCACAGGTTTTCCAAATTCGTTTTTCTCATTTCCCCTATTTTCTTAAAGTATGAAGGTGTATATCCCGTAACTTTTTTAAATTGGTTAGATAGATGTGAAACACTACTATAGTTTAGCCTATAAGATATTTCTGTGATGTTTAATTCATCATAGAGTATGAGTTCTTTTGCTTTTTCTATTTTGTGGTTTATTATAAAATGCTGAATGGTTATCCCTTTAACTTCCGAGAAAATATTGGACAAATACGTATAATCATACCCCAATTTTTCGCTGATATAATCTGAATAATTAACTCTGGGCACTTCTTCAGAATAGTGTATCATTTCTATAATTAGATTCTTTATTTTGTCAATAAGGATACTTTTTCTATCATCCAGTAGTTCCAAACCTGATTTTAATAAATTCGTTTTAAGTTGCTGCTTCTTTTCTTCATCTAAACCCTCTTCAATTTCAATCATCCCAAGTTCAATATTGGCATAACGCAATCCAAGATTTTCCAACTCTGTTTTAACCATGAGTTTACACCTTAAACTCACCATATACTTGATATATAACTTCATGGTTTTATACAAATCGTTATGATATTTGGTTTTCTTAAAGATACAAGGAAAGTTTTTCTTTCTTAAAAACTGTCAATAAAATCGATATATACTTTTTAAGTTACTACATAAACTACTCCCTTCTATGTAAGACACTTAATTCCAAAACATAAGCTTTTATGAATTAAACAGTTAATTATTAGATTTAACCAATTTAAAAGCATTACTTTGCTTCAGTTAGCTAATTTATCATTTAGTCAAGATTTTTATCCTTCCCAGTTTAATTACTTCCTATTTCATTTTTTACCGCTAGCAATTACTTTAATGTCATCATGGGGATAAAATATACTATCCTCCCTCACCTCGCATAATTGCTTGTTTGGATTGCATTCCAGTAACAATTATTAAACACTTAAATTTTATTATTATGAAAGAAGGAACAGTAAAGTTCTTCAACAGAACAAAAGGATTTGGATTCATTACGACATCAGATAACCAAGAGGATATCTTTGTACATGAATCAGGACTAACCGAATCTATTAACGAAAATGACAAGGTTAGATTTTCTACAGAACGAGGACAAAAAGGTCTTAACGCAATTAACGTAGAAGTTATTAAATAAGTAACAAAAATTTAAAGGTCACTAATCACTTAGATTATTGACCTTTTTTTAAAACCATAATTATCATGCTTATAATAGACATTAAACCAGGCGAAAACATAGATCGCGCACTAAAACGATATAAACAAAAAGTTAGAAAAACCAAACAGATTCAAAATATTCGAGCCAATCAATTTTTTACAAAGAAGTCTCAAGAAAGACGTGAAGAAATTGCAAAAGCTAGATATAAAGATGAATACGAGCGCTCTAAGGAAATTTAAGCGCTATGAAAACTGATCTTCACTTAGCTGTTTTAATCGATGGGGATAATATCCCCTCCGGCTATGTTAAGGAATTGCTCGAAGAAATTGCAAAGTACGGTAACCCAACCATAAAAAGAATTTATGGCGATTGGACAAAACCTGATTTAACCAAATGGAAAAACGTGCTTCTCGAAAGTGCTATTACCCCTATTCAGCAATATGGGTATACCACTGGTAAAAACGCTACCGATTCTGCAATGATAATCGATGCCATGGATATTTTATATTCTGGTAAAGTAAAAGGTTTCTGCCTGGTTTCCAGCGATAGCGATTTCACAAAATTGGCCATGCGACTCCGTGAGGCCGGTATGATTGTTTATGGAATTGGCGAAAAGAAAACCCCAAATCCCTTTATTGTTGCCTGCGATAAGTTTATTTATCTGGAAATCCTTAAAAAAGAACCTAAACAAGAAGAAACTGGTTCTTTAAAACTTAAACAGGATAAGAATAAAATTGATAAAATAACCCCAGCAGTTGAGAACTTAATAACCTCTACAATCTCCGATTTGGAAGATGAAGATGGATGGGCGTTTTTGGGAGAGGTAGGAGCCTTGTTGCAAAAAAAGCAACCAAACTTCGACCCCAGAAATTATGGCTTCCAAAAATTAACACCATTAATCAAGTCTATTGGCAAATTGGAAATAGAACCCAGAAAAAACCATAAGGGCAATCAAAAGCTTATTTATGTTAGGATAATTCCTTAACCCCATCTACATGAGACCACTGCATATAAGTAAGCAAATCACCAACAGAGATAATCAGTCCTTAGACAAGTATTTAAATGAAATAAACAAAATAACCCTAATCTCAGCAGAGAGAGAAGTCCAACTGGCAGTCAGAATCAAGGAAGGCGACCAACTCGCTCTAGACGAACTTACCAAAGCCAACCTTAGATTTGTAATATCGGTTGCCAAACAATATCAAAACCAAGGATTATCCTTGCCAGATTTGATAAACGAAGGCAATCTTGGCCTTTTAAAAGCCGCTAGAAGATTTGATGAAACACGTGGCTTTAAGTTTATTTCCTATGCCGTATGGTGGATTAGACAAACCATCGTTCAAGCCTTAACCGAAAATTCGAGGATCGTTAGGCTTCCGCTCAATAAGATAGGGATTCTCAACAAAATCAAACAATCCACAGCTGTTTTTGAACAAGAACACAATCGAGTTCCTTCCTCTGAGGAAATCTCAGATATCATTGAAGTCTCTGTAGCAGAAATAGATCTTTGTAAAAAAAGTTCAGGACATTATGTATCTATGGACGATTCCATATCAGACGACGAAAACCTAAATATGTATAATATTTTAAAAAATGAAGACTCCCCTCCGCCTGACGAATCGCTACTAACCACTTCCCTCAAAATAGATTTAAAATCGGTACTAAACTCTCTATCCCAAAGAGAATCCGAAATAATAACACTTTATTACGGTATTGGTCATGACAACGCAAAAAGTTTAAGCGAAATTGGTGTTATGTTCAATATAACAAGAGAAAGGGTGCGTCAAATAAAAGAAATGGCCATAATTAACATTAAAAACTCTGGAAGGGCCGACATCCTTTTAAAGTATCTGGCCTCGTAAACAAGCTTCCATTCCCCTACCTCCTAAACCCTTTACTGTTAACCGACTAATTCTTTTTTACTGATAATCTGCCAAAACACTTCAATAGGTTTATTAGCTAAAGGTTTTACAGGCTTATTTATTTCATTAGCCTCTATAAAACCATAATCAGCAAAGTCTACCTCTATTGAAGGCCTATCATAAAAAAACAGTTTGGCTTCGTGCTTGATTTCAAACCTATTATTACGAATTTCACGCCCTACTATGTATCGGTTATCGTTTTTCGAAAGGGCTACAAAAACCATATAGCCTCCTGGTTTTAGCTGTGCATAACAATTACTAATAAATTATAAACGTTCATTCTCATTCAACAAATGGATTAAGGCATAACAAAAAATACCATCATATGGCTTATCATCAAAAGGCATATCAACTACAGAACCACAATAAACATTAATATGATTACCATAATGCATCTTGGTTATTTCAATTACGGTTTCCGAAATTTCAATACCGGTCCCTCATACCCATTATCAATAAACTCCTTTGCGTTTCTACCGTATCCGTAATCTGGTATTAAAACATCTTTCAATCCCTTATCTTGAAAATAAGAAGCCGCTCAAATAGCTGAATCTGTAGATTTATCCCCCTACATGGCCTGCTTATCCTTAAAATTCGATTCCCAATATTCTGCCATTTTATTTTAATCTGTATATGTTATACTCTGAAAACTCCTATCCAACACCCAACACTAAACACCATAAATATAAGACATAAAAAAAGCCGAACAGGAACTGTTCGGCTCTTCAGTCGGGGTGGCAGGATTCGAACCTGCGACCTCCTGCTCCCAAAGCAGGCGCGATAACCGGGCTACGCTACACCCCGAAAAGCGGTGCAAATATATAGCTTATTCTTTAAAAACAAAGAATATTTATTTTTAATTTGTAACTTCAAATTGTTGATTGCGCCCTATGAAAATTAACCCTCTCTTTTTCATCCCGATAATCTACTGTGGTTTGTTCGCTTGTGCTCAGGACAAAAACCCTGTTAATACGGAACATACACATGAGATTATCATATCTGGCCTCAGCATCCCTTGGAGTTTTGTGTTTCTCCCTGACGGAGACATATTGGTAGCCGAAAAAGAAGGTCTATTATTAAAATATCATAATGGATTTAAAACTCCAATAAAAAACTTACCACAAATTACAGTTCTTGGTCAAGGTGGATTAATGGATATTGAGCTTCACCCAAACTTTAAAGAAAATGGATGGATCTATTTGGCATATGCTTCTACTGATAAGAATGGGAATGGTGCCAACACAACCATCATGCGTGCCAAGCTTATTGACGATACTTTGATTGACAAACAAGTGCTTTACAAAGCAACTCCAGACACCAGTAAGGGTCAACACTTTGGGTGCCGCATGGTTTTCGACGAAAACAATTACCTCTATTTCAGCATAGGTGATCGAGGTGATCGTGACACCAATCCGCAAGATGTAACTCGGGATGGCGGTAAAATTTACAGAATACACGACGATGGTAAAATCCCTGCCGACAATCCTTTTGTGCATGTACCAAATGCCAAAAAGGCCATTTACACTTACGGACACAGAAACCCGCAAGGATTGGCTTTCAATCCCGTTACCAAGGAACTTTGGGAAAATGAACACGGCCCTAAAGGTGGTGACGAGATCAATATTATAGAACCCAACAATAATTACGGCTGGCCCTTGGCTACATTTGGCAAGAACTATAGTGGCACTACAATTTCAAAATATACCACTCTACCGGGAATGGAGCAACCTATCCATTATTGGAATCCCTCAATAGCACCTTGCGGCATGACTTTCATCACAAGTAATGTTTATCCCAATTGGAAAAACCATTTACTAGTAGGCTCTTTAAAATTTCAATACTTAAACCTAATTACGCTTAAAGCAAATAAAATTGTTAACGAGCAACGTTTAATAGATGGACTTGGTCGTGTACGATCGGTAGAGATAAGTCCTGATGGCTATATTTATGCCGGAGTGGAAAATGTTGGCATCGTTAAAATCATTCCAAAGAAATAATCTTAAATTTGCCCTAACAACAAATTACTCATTCATGCTTATTATTGGAATTGCTGGAGGTACGGGATGTGGTAAAACCACTGTGGTTAACCAAATCGTTAATGAGCTGCCATCACATGAAGTCGCAGTGATTTCACAGGATTCTTATTATTCCGACACCTCTCATCTAAGCTATGAAGAACGGGTAAAAATCAACTTTGATCATCCTCGCTCCATAGACTTTAAACTTTTGACCAACCACCTAAAACAACTCAAAACAGGCACGACCATAGAGCAACCTGTTTATTCTTTTGTTGAGCATAACCGCACTGGCGAAACGGTTGCAACACCTCCAAAAAAAGTGATGATTGTTGAAGGTATTTTAATACTGACGAATGCAGAACTCCGTGAGCTGTTCGATATTAAGATATTTGTGCATACTGATAGTGACGAACGTCTCATTCGCCGATTAAAACGAGATACCGCAGAACGTGGAAGGGATTTAAACGAAGTGTTGATGCGTTACCAAACCACTTTAAAACCCATGCACGAACAGTTTATTGAACCTTCAAAGGAATATGCCGATATTATTATTCCCAATAATAGGTACAACACAGTAGCTATAGATATTGTGCGTACCATAATTAACGAGAAGCTATAATGAAGAAAAAGTATTTAAATAGTAAATTCCTTAAACCCTTAAAAAACCTTTACATTTTAGCATTGGTTTGTTTTGCCATTTGGATGCTCTTTTTCGATGCTAACTCATGGCTCATCCATCGCGACCTAAATGAAGACATTAAAGACTTGGAAGCCGAAAAGGAATATTATCGCAAGGAAATAGAAAAAGACAAGAAGGCCATTAGGAAAATAAATACCGATGAAGGCCTTGAAAAATTCGCACGTGAAGAATATTATATGAAACGTGAGAACGAAGAAATATACATTATAGAATACGAAGACAGTTTAAAAATAAAAGACCATGAATAAAACGCTGTTCAATGATTTCCCTGAAGTCTCAGCTAAACAATGGAAACAACAGATCCAAGCCGATTTAAAAGGAGCCGATTATAATGAAACCCTTATTCATCATACCAATGAGGGAATCGATATAAAACCCTTTTACAATAAGGAAGATATTATCACCACTCCTAAAAGCGGCTACACTCAAGCTACAGCATGGTTGGTAAACCAAGCTATTTTCGTTTATGACATCGAAGCTGCCAATGCCAAAGCTGTTGATGCCCTAAACCGTGGTGCCGAGAGCATCACATTTGTTTTACCTAAGTCTGATGTAAGTCTAACCGACCTTTTCAAAAATATAGACTTAAACAAAACTCCACTCTACTTTGAACTGCAATTCCTTTCAGCTGCTTTCATAAAGCAACTCAATGAATTCTCGAAGACACATCAGGCTACTTTTTATATTACAAACGATATTATAGGTAATCTGGCAAAAAGCGGAAACTGGCATAGCACTTTACAGGATGATCATGCCGAATTGGAGGCTATTATAAAAAACAGCCCGAACTTAAAATCGGTTTTGGCAGTTGATATAAGTTTATATCAAAATGCGGGAGCAAATATGGTACAGCAATTAGCCTATGCCATGGCACATTGCAACGAATATTTAAACCACTTTACAAGTGAAGGTAAATTAGATACCGAAGTGACTTTTAAGGTTTCGGCAGGCACGAATTATTTCTTCGAAATTGCCAAACTAAGAGCTTTAAGGTTACTATGGGAATCTTTGGCTAATGAATATAGTATCACTTCAACTTGTAACATCATCGCTCAGCCAACCAAGCGCAATAAAACTCTTTACGATTACAACACCAATATGTTGCGTACAACTACCGAATGTATGAGTGCGGTTCTAGGTGGCGCTAACGCAGTTTGCAATTTACCTTACGATGCCATTTATCATAAAGACAATGAATTTGGGGATCGTATCGCTCGTAATCAACTTTTGGTACTTAAGAACGAAAGTTATCTGGACAAGGTAAACAACCCTGCTGATGGTTCCTATTACATTGAATACATTACACAACAGTTAGCAGAAAAAGCTCTGGAATTATTCAAGGATCTAGAAGCTAACGGAGGCTTTTTAAAACAATTAAAAGAAGGAACCATCCAAAGAAAAATCAAGGAATCGGCAACCAAAGAGCAAGAACAGTTTAACGAAGGAAAAGAAATTTTGTTGGGGACCAACAAACATCCAAACCCAGACGACAAAATGAAAGGGGATTTAGAACTATATCCATTCTTTAAAACCGAATCTAGAAAAACCTTGATCGAACCAATTATCGAAAAGCGTTTAGCCGAAGCCGTTGAACAAAAAAGACTGGAAGATGAGTAGAAAGAACATCCAAAATATAAGTCTTTCCCAAGGGAAAAACACTACCGAAAAAACAACTGAGAGCACATTTAATACTGCCGAAGACATTGAAGTAAAATCAACGTACTCTGCAGAGGATTATAATGGTTTAGATCACTTGAACTTTGCCGCTGGAATGGCTCCAAACCTGAGAGGTCCTTACAGCACCATGTATGTTCGTAGACCATGGACTATCCGTCAATATGCAGGATTTTCAACTGCAGAAGAAAGTAACGCGTTTTACAGACGTAACCTTGCCGCAGGTCAAAAAGGACTTTCGGTAGCCTTCGACCTTGCGACCCACCGTGGATATGACTCAGACCACGAACGTGTTGTTGGTGATGTTGGTAAAGCTGGTGTAGCTATCGATTCTGTTGAAGATATGAAAGTACTTTTCGATCAGATTCCGTTGGATAAAATGTCGGTATCTATGACCATGAACGGAGCCGTACTTCCTATCATGGCTTTTTACATTGTTGCCGCAGAGGAACAAGGTGTATCTCCGGAAAAATTGGCTGGAACCATCCAAAACGATATCCTTAAGGAGTTTATGGTTCGTAACACCTACATCTACCCTCCTACACCTTCCATGAAGATTATCTCGGATATTTTTGAATACACGAGCCAAAACATGCCTAAATTCAACAGTATTAGTATTTCTGGTTACCATATGCAGGAAGCCGGAGCAACTTGCGACATTGAGCTGGCATATACTTTAGCAGATGGTTTAGAGTACATAAGAAAAGGGTTGGAAGCAGGTATGGACATCGATACCTTCGCTCCTCGCCTATCATTCTTCTGGGCCATAGGGATGAACCATTTTATGGAAATTGCCAAAATGCGAGCCGCTAGAATGCTGTGGGCGAAACTGGTTGCTCAGTTCAATCCTAAAAACCCTAAGTCTTTGGCTTTACGTACCCATTGTCAAACCAGTGGTTGGAGTTTAACGGAACAAGATCCGTTTAACAACGTGGCTAGAACCTGTATTGAAGCAGCTGCAGCTGCTTTTGGAGGTACTCAATCGCTTCACACCAATGCCTTGGATGAAGCTATTGCATTACCAACAGATTTCTCTGCCCGTATCGCAAGAAACACACAGATTTTCCTTCAGGAAGAAACAAAGATCACTAATACCGTAGATCCTTGGGGCGGTAGTTATTATGTTGAAAAACTAACCCATGATATCGCTCAAAAAGCTTGGGATTTAATTCAGGAAGTTGAAGAACTTGGCGGAATGACCAAAGCTATTGAAGCAGGAATTCCTAAATTGAGGATTGAAGAAGCTGCAGCTAGAAAACAAGCGAGAATCGACTCTGGTCAGGATATTATTGTTGGGGTAAACAAATACCGTTTAAAAGAGGAAGATCCGTTGCATATTCTTGAGGTAGACAACCAAACGGTAAGAAACCAACAGATAGAACGTTTAAACAAACTGAAAGCAGACCGAAATAACGATAAGGTTCAAGCAGCACTTAAAACGCTTACGGAGGAAGCCAAAAACGGAAACGAAAACCTATTGGCTTTAGCTGTTAATGCAGCTCGCGAACGTGCTACATTAGGAGAAATCAGTGATGCCTTGGAAGCTGTTTTCGGCAGATATAAAGCTCAAATAAAATCATTTAGCGGCGTGTACAGTAAAGAAATAAAAGACGACGATTCATTCAACAAGGCCCGTCAATTAGCCGATGCTTTTGCTGAAGAAGAAGGTAGAAGACCTAGAATAATGATTGCCAAAATGGGACAGGATGGTCACGACCGTGGTGCCAAAGTAGTGGCTACAGGTTATGCCGATGTAGGTTTTGATGTGGATATAGGACCTTTGTTCCAAACGCCTCAAGAAGCAGCCAAACAAGCTGTTGAGAACGACGTTCATGTACTGGGCGTATCTTCATTAGCTGCAGGGCATAAAACCTTGGTACCTCAAGTTATCGAGGCCCTTAAAGCTTATGGTCGCGACGATATTATGGTAATTGTTGGAGGTGTAATTCCTAAGCAAGATTATCAATATTTATTTGATGCCGGTGCCGTTGCAGTATTCGGTCCTGGAACCAAAATCAGCGATGCAGCTATCAAGATTCTTGAGATCCTTATAGAGGAGTAATAGTATTCAATTATAATTTCAAACAGGCTTTCTTCAATTTGGAGGAAAGCCTGTTTTTTTATCTATATTTAAGAAAATTTAACCATATGAATTATACTGCTAAAATGCTTCGCGACGATGCCTTAAAAAACAAAACAATTGTAGTTACCGGTGGTGGTAGTGGTTTGGGAAAAGCCATGACCAAATACTTTTTAGAACTTGGCGCCAATGTAGCTATTACTTCGAGAAACCTTGAAAAACTGGAAAACACTGCCAAAGAACTGGAAGAGCAAACCGGAGGAACCTGCTTGCCATTAGCTTGCGATGTTCGCGATTATGAGCAAGTGGAGAACATGCACAAACAGGTCATCGAAAGATTTAAAACCGTTGACATTTTAGTAAACAATGCAGCTGGTAACTTCATATCCCCTACCGAAAGACTGTCCTCAAATGCCTTCGATACCATAATCGATATCGTCCTAAAGGGAACCAAAAACTGCACCATGGTATTTGGGAAACATTGGATAAAAACAAACCAAACCAACACAAACGTATTAAATATTGTAACGACCTACGCTTGGACTGGCTCTGGATACGTTGTACCTAGTGCTACTGCTAAGGCAGGTGTACTTGCCATGACCAGAAGTTTGGCCGTAGAATGGGCTAAATATGGTATGCGCTTTAACGCCATTGCGCCCGGTCCATTCCCTACTAAAGGTGCTTGGGATAGATTGTTACCTGGTGATTTAAAGGACAAATTCGACATGGCTAAAAAAGTACCACTTAAAAGAGTTGGTGATCACCAAGAACTCGCAAACCTCGCAGCTTATTTAGTATCAGACTTTGCTGCTTACGTTAATGGAGAAGTGATAACCATTGACGGCGGGGAATGGCTTAAAGGTGCAGGTCAGTTTAATCTTCTAGACCAAATTCCTGAAGAATTATGGGACCAATTGGAGCGTCTTATAAGAAGTAAAAAACAATCGTAAGCACGTCCCTATAATTGCATATTTACCCTAATAGAAATTGTTGACTCTTTGTTAACAATTTCCGTTTTTATAACTCATAAATAATCGTATTTTTACGCTAACAAAAACCAAATCATTTAATGGGTAAAATCATTGCAATTGCTAACCAGAAAGGCGGGGTTGGTAAAACCACAACCTCGGTAAATTTAGCAGCATCACTAGGTGTGCTGGAAAAAAAAGTATTATTGATCGATGCTGACCCCCAAGCCAATGCTACATCTGGTTTAGGTATTGATGTTGAAACTGTTGAGATAGGAACCTACCAACTTCTTGAACACACCCATACCGTTCAAGACGCTATCACTTCAACAGACACACCAAATTTAGATCTTGTTCCCGCACATATTGATCTTGTGGCTATCGAAATTGAATTGGTAGACAAAGATTCTAGAGAATACATGCTAAAAAAAGCATTGGAAAGTGTAAAAGATAATTACGATTACATTCTTATTGATTGTGCTCCTTCACTTGGACTATTAACACTTAACGCCTTGACCGCAGCCGACGCAGTTATTATTCCTATTCAATGTGAATATTTTGCATTGGAAGGTTTGGGGAAATTGCTAAACACAGTAAAGAGTGTACAAAAAATCCATAATCCTGAGCTTGACATTGAAGGCTTGTTGTTAACTATGTACGATTCCCGTTTACGTTTATCAAACCAAGTTGTTGAAGAAGTTCAAAAACACTTTAACGATATGGTTTTTCAAACCATTATTCAGAGAAACGTACGTTTAAGCGAGGCTCCTAGTTATGGAGAAAGTATTATTAATTACGATGCAGCCAGCAAGGGTGCCACAAACTATTTAAGCTTAGCGAAAGAAATTATCACTAAAAACTCCTAATACATGGCGAAGGCGACGAAGAAACAGGCTTTAGGTAGAGGCTTATCCGCATTATTAAAAGATCCATCAAACGATATAACTTCAGTACAAGATAAAAATGCCGATAAAGTTATCGGTAATATTGTCGAATTGGACATCGATTCTATCGAGGTCAATCCATTTCAACCAAGAACAAACTTCAACGAAGAAACACTTGAGGAATTGGCAATATCCATTAGAGAGCTTGGTGTAATCCAACCTATTACGGTTAGAAAACTAGATTTTAACAAATACCAACTGGTATCTGGTGAACGTCGTTTTAGAGCATCCAAGTCTTTAGGTTTGGAAACCATTCCGGCCTACATCCGTATTGCCAACGACCAGGAATCTTTGGAAATGGCTCTTGTTGAGAATATTCAACGTCAGGACCTAGACCCTATAGAAATTGCTCTATCTTATCAGAGATTAATTGATGAAATCAGTTTGACTCAGGAGCAAATGAGTGAGCGTGTAGGTAAAAAACGATCAACCATTGCTAACTATCTTCGTTTGCTGAAATTGGATCCTATAATCCAAACCGGTATGCGTGATGGGTTCATCAGTATGGGACATGGTCGTGCCATTATTAATATTGAAGACCAAGAGATTCAATTAGATATTTATAAAAAAATTCTCCAAGAGAAATTATCGGTGCGCGATACAGAAACTCTTGTTAGAAATTACAATAGCACTAATGAGGTTTCAGTACCAAAACCTCAAAAAGTTATACTGCCTTCGTTTGCAGAGCAGGGAATGAGAGAGTTTTCAAAATTCTTTGGCAATAAAATAGACATTAAGGTTGCCAAAAACGGAAAAGGGAAAATTACTATTCCTTTTAAATCTGAGGACGATTTTATCCGTATAAAAAAATTATTGGAAAGTGCAGAATAAAGGCATTATATTGGTTTTCTTTTTCTTAGGCATAAGTCTTACAGCCTTAGCCCAAGACAAGAAAAAAGAAGACTTACCTAAAGCCAAGCCAACCACTTCTGACAGCCTATACGTAGACACTAAAGCAACCATAAGGAAACCTATAGACCCTTTATCTCCTGCCCGTGCTGCATTTTATTCGGCTGTCTTGCCAGGTTTAGGCCAAGCTTACAATAAAAAATATTGGAAAATCCCTATAGTCTATGCTGCCTTAGGTGGAAGTATATATGCGTATACCTATAACAATGATAACTACAATCGTGCTAGAGATGCTTATAAACGTAGATTAGGGGGGTATACTGATGATGAGTTTTATGGACGTATTTCTGATGAAGGTTTACGGAACGCTCAAAAAGAATTTCGTAGAAATAGAGATCTCTGGTTATTAGTTTCTATTGGTGTCTATGCCCTTAACATTATTGATGCCAACGTAGACGCTCACCTCTTACAGTACAATGTAGACGAAAACTTGTCATTAGCACCACATTTTAAACTTGATGAAAAGGATGCTTCAAGTAACTTAGGACTTACTCTAAACTTTAAATTTTAGTTATGAAAATTGCCTTATTAGGATATGGAAAAATGGGCCAGGCTATTGAAAAAATAGCCATAGAACGTGGGCACTCTATTGTAATAAAAGCCAAAAAAGATACTAAATACGATATCACTACTGCCGATGTAGCTATAGATTTTAGCATACCAGATTCTGCCGTTGACAATATCTCAAACTGTTTAAACAAAGGTGTTCCTGTAATTTCGGGAACTACAGGTTGGTTGGACAAATATGACGATATAGTTTCAATTTGCAAGGAAAATGATGGTGCCTTCATTTATGCTTCAAATTTTAGCCTTGGAGTGAATATTTTCTTTGAGCTGAACAAGACTTTAGCGAAAATGATGAATACACTTAAGGATTATAAAGTATCCATGGAGGAAATTCATCATACCCAAAAATTGGATGCTCCAAGTGGTACAGCTATCTCATTGGCAGAAGATATCATTGTTGAACATCAAAGCTATTCAAATTGGAAACTTGAAAATGAATCAAATGGGACTCTACCAATTATTGCTAAGCGAATTCCAGAGGTACCAGGTACACACATCATAAATTACTCAAGTGATGTAGATACAATTACCATTCAACACACGGCACATAGCCGCCAAGGCTTTGCTTTGGGAGCCGTAATCGCTGCAGAATGGATAGCTGGTAAAAAAGGTGTTTTTACCATGAAAGATGTGTTAAACATTGGTTAATCAAAACAACGGATTGTAACTATTGATACATCTTACTACTAATTCTAAAAAAGACATATTATGACACTATTAGGGTGGTTTATATTTTTTCTAATTGTACAATTAATCCACGGTCTGGGTACCTGGAAACTTTATCAAAAAGCAGGACGTAAAGCATGGGAAGCCTTTGTTCCCGTTTACAATGCTATAGTTCTAATGAAAATAATAAACCGTCCTTGGTATTGGGTTATTTTATTATTTCTCCCAATTGTAAACTTAATTATGTTCCCAGTAGTATGGGTTGAAACCGCCAGAAGTTTTGGCAAAAACTCTCCTACCGATACATTTCTTGCTATTCTATCGCTTGGGATATATAACTATTACCTAAACTACGCTACGGATGTTCAATATGTAAAAGACAGAAGTTTACACCCTAGAACTGCCTTAGGCGAATGGGTTAGTTCAATTTTATTTGCCGTAGTGGCTGCAACAATTGTACATACCTATTTTATTCAACCATTCACCATCCCAACCTCTTCTTTGGAAAAAACGCTTTTAGTAGGAGACTTCCTGTTTGTGAGTAAAGTAAATTATGGTGCCCGTATCCCACAAACAACCTTGGCTTTACCAATGGTTCACGATTCCATTCCTGGAACAGGCATTAAATCGTATTTGGTAAATGATAAACCAGAAGAGAAAAATTCATCGCTTTTAAACAAACTCTTATTGCCTTATATGCGTTTACCTGGCTTTGAAAAAATAGAACGTAACGATATTGTTGTTTTCAATTGGCCTGTTGATACCATGCTTACAATGCGCACTACAGACAGGAATTACTTTAAACCAATCGATAAAAAGACAAACTATGTTAAGCGTTGCGTTGGTTTACCTGGCGACAGTTTTGAAGTTCGTAACGGATATGTTTACATTAACGGTGAACAAAACGATTTACCGGATAGAACTAAACTTCAGTTTTCATACGAAATCACTTTTAAAAGAAACCTTCATCCTTCACAAATTATGGAGATTCTTTCAAGATATGATATTACAGATGGTTTAGCTTACGGTCCTTCATATAATCCTAATTTAGAGGGCGCACCTATATCGTACATGATTCCCGCAGCAACTAATGAAGCTATTGGCAGACTAAAGAACCATCCAGATATCGCAGGTGTTAACCCAATAAAGCAAACTGCAGGAAAGAGAGATGCTGGAATTTTCCCTCATGATGTTGCTTATAATTGGAATAACGATTTTATGGGCCCTTTCACTATTCCACAAGAAGGATCTAGCATTAATCTTTCACTTGAAAACTTAGAAGTTTACAAACGTGCTATAACGGAATATGAAGGAAACACATTGCGCATTGAGGGCAACCAGATTATCATTAACGGAAAACCTGCAAGCAGTTATACCTTTAAGCAAAACTACTATTGGATGATGGGTGACAACCGTCATAACTCACAAGATTCACGTGCTTGGGGATTTGTACCGTTCGACCATGTTGTTGGTAAGCCGGTATTCATATGGATGAGTTTAGACAGCAATAAATCTGGTTTGCAAAAAGTCCGTTGGGATCGTGTGTTCACTACTGTACATGGTACAGGTGAGCCTAAATCGTATTTAATACCATTCCTTGTACTTGTTGTTATTGGGTATATTGGTAACAAATGGAGAAAGAAAAGAAAGAAAGCTGCCTAATCTAAAATACTATTGAGATGAACAACGTTTTGTTGCATCCCACCTATTTCCCTAACATCTCGCACTTTGTCGGAATGGTTAAAGCCGATAAAGTAGTGTTTGAAAGGCATGATAATTTTGAAAAGCAAACCTACAGAACGCGTACATATATTTACGGTGCTAACGGAAAACTGTTATTGAATATTCCTGTAGAATACACTCAAAAAAAACGTCAGTTATACCGTGATGTAAGAATATCAAATACCACCGATTGGCAATCGCTTCATTGGAAATCTATGCAATCAGCTTATCTGTCTTCTCCTTTTTTTGAGTTTTATGAAGATGACCTTAGACCGCTTTTCGAAACCAAAACAGACTTTATTTACGATTTCAATATAGCGTGTTTTCAAACCATTTGCGAATGTCTTCAATTGGAGATTGAGCCAAGTTTTACTAAAGTATTTGACAAAAGCCCACAGGAGCAATTAGATCTAAGAGGGATGGTTAACTCCAAAAAGGAAATAGCTCAGAGTTTTGACAGATACATTCAGGTGTTTGATGACAAGCATGGTTTTATCCCAAACCTGAGTATTTTAGATTTGTTGTTCAGTGAAGGTCCAAATAGTTTAAACTATTTGGAAAGCCAAGAATTGAACATATAACATGTGGCGCTCCTTACTGCATTACGGCATTCATTTTTTGGTTCCTTTAGCTGTAGCCCTCATTTGGTATAAACCTAAATGGAAGTTCGCATTAATCGTCATGTTTTCTATGTTCATCATTGACTTAGATCACTTATTGGCAAATCCCATTTTCAGTCCGAATCGTTGCAGTATCAATTTCCATCCGCTACACAGCTATGCAGTTATAGTTATTTACTTATTGCTTCTATTTCCTAAAAAAACGCGGTTAATTGGTCTGGGATTACTTATTCATATTCTAGCCGATACAGTAGATTGTTTGATGATTCCGTAATTACTCTACCTTCAAATTAACCGTAGCCATAATAGGGTAATGATCGGAATATAATTCGTCGTAGGTCTTAAAGTCGCTAATCTGAAACGCTTTATCACTTAAAATAAAATCGATACGCACTGGAAAGAATTTAAAATCGTAGGTACGTCCAAAGCCGTTTCCTGCCATCTTATAAGTATCAACCATATCGCCCTTTACCTCTTTATACACATAGGAATAGGCTGTGTTATTAAAATCACCACTGATAATCATTTTATAAGGACATTCAGCCTTATGCTTAACAAATAATTCAGTTTGTTTCTGTTGCATTTTAAAAGTATTACCTACTCGCTGCAACAAACGCTCTGAATCTGTTTTCTTCAAGGCATTAACATCGGCATTAATCTTTAACGACTGTAAATGCACATTGTAAACGCGAATGGTATCATCTCCCTTAACGATATCCGCAAAAATGGCATTATTGGAAGTGTTTGGAAATTCAATTGACCCTGAATTGATTATTGGGTACTTAGAAAAAATCGCCTGGCCAGACTTAACCTTATTCCCTGAAAGTTTTTCGAACTTATACTTGAAAAATGAAAAATCTACATGCTCACGTGGATGATACTCCTGAAGTGTAAGAACATCAGGATTTTGTTTTTTTACAAAATCGACCAACTTAGTTTCAATACCATCTTCAGCAATCCATTCGTATACGTTAAATAAACGCACATTGTAATTCATTATGGATAATTGGTACTCATTTGCCAATTGTTTCGTTGCTGAAAACTTATATACAGATCCAAATGAAGCATAGCCTAATAAAAGCACTAAAAGGGACAAGATCATTTGTCGTTTTACCTTAAGCAGCCAATATAGAAAAAACAGAACATTTATTAGGATAAGCAAAGGCACCCCTAAACTCAGTACAGAGAGCACCGCAAAGGTCTTTGGCGGCAAGAACGGCAACACATATGAAAACAACAATAATGTAGCCACAATGCTATTTAACACAAAAATGAGCTTATCTATAAAGTTTAGTTTTTTCATGGGGTTTATTTACCAGCCTTAAAGAGAAACTCCTTCTCCTCTTTAGTTAGGCTATCGTAACCACTCTTGCTTATCTTATCAAGAATGATATCAACTCGTTTTTGGGTATTAAACTCATCAAACTCTTTTTTGGAATAACCAGCATATCCATTTTTTTGCTTTCTATGCACCGTCTTTAAAGGTGACTTTTCAGGACGTTTAAACAAACTGGTTATCCAATCCATTAAACGTTCAAAACCTTTACCTATATCGTTCCCTTTTTTTAACTGATCAGCATAAAAATATCCCAACATTGCACCTCCTAGATGCGCTAAATTTCCACCAGCATTTAGCCCGAATAAGCCAATAAAGTCAAAAAACAGTATTGCTCCTCCAATGTACCACAACTTAATATTAAACGTAAAGAACCTAACTTCCTGATGCGGCATATACACACAAAGGAAAATTAACAAGGCTCTCACCCCTGCTGATGCACCAACTAAACGGGTAGTTCCCGAAAAAAATGATGGAAAAATATTGTAACCCGCAAGAAAAATCAATCCACCAATGATTACTCCCAAAAGGTAAACATTCAAGCCTGTTTTGGGATTGAACAGGTTCATAAACATACGACCTATAAAATAAAGCCATAGCATGTTAAAAAGGATATGCAGAAAATCGTAATGGACAAACCCATAGGAAATAATAGACCATGGATGCTTTAAAGCCTCAAAAAAATCACTTGGCAGTTCGAACCATCGCAACACCTGAACCCCTGGTACTATTGAACTAAAAAGCTTAAGAAGTAATCCAATTATAAAAATTGCCCCATTTATGGCTATCAGTTTTTCAAGTACATTTAGTCTGGTATATTTATATTTTAAGTCATCTATAAAACTCATCGGTCCCAACGGTTTTTATTAAACTGAGTTTTTTTCCAATACATCATAATTAAAAATCCTGTCAAAGCTCCTCCCACGTGAGCAACATAAGCCGTATTACTCGGACTAAATATAGAAGTTCCCGTTATGGCTGAGAACAAGTCTAACCCTATAATTGCAGGTATAAAATACTTAGCCTTAACTGGAATAGGTAAAAATATAAGCATAAGTTTTGCTTCTGGAAACAGCATCCCAAACGCAACCAAAACACCCATTATAGCTCCACTGGCTCCAACCATAGTTCCTGATCCTATCACATTCATATCAAACAATGCCTTAAAAGAACTCTGATCAAGTAATCCTGGATTAAAATTATACTCCTTAAGAATAGGCAACATTTTTTGTGAAAGCAAATCTCCTCGTATGGCCATCCCATCACTGGCATTTATAGAAACAATTTTCTTAACCAGCTCACTCCCCATATTAAGACCTTCAATTCCCTTTTCCGCATTAATGTATTGCAAATAATTATATCCCAACATAATCAAAGCGGCTCCAAGTCCTGCAGAAATATAGAAGAACAAAAACTTCTTTCCTCCAAACTGTTGCTCAACAGCTGTTCCGAACATCCATAAGGCAAACATATTAAACAAGATATGGGTTAAACCACCATGCATGAACATGTGTGTAATAATCTGCCAAGGCTGAAACAAACTGTTTTTAGGAAAATGTAATGCAAAAAGGTTATAAAACAATTCGCCACCCCCAACGGTAACTGTACCAATAAACATGATCACGTTAATGATCAACAAATGTTTAACGGTTTCGGTCATTCTGTACATCTACACAAATTTTTTATCTATTTCATCAACAGTCATGGTGATGAAGGTTGGTTTATTAACTGGTGACATATTAGGCTCCTTACAGGCAAATAAACGATTTACCAAATGTTCCTGCTCCAATTTAGTTAAAGCCTGCCCATGTTTTATAGCTAAACTCTTAGCCATGGATTTAGCCAACAAATCTGCTGAACTGAAATTGGCATCTGGAACCTCATGTTGTACATCGTTTATCAATTGTTCAAGGATGATAGACACCTCACTTTCCGGAACACTCACCGGAACTCCCGTAATTTCCAAACATTCGTCTTCTAAATTTTGAAAAGCAAATCCTGTGTACTCCAAATCGGATTTCAAGTCCTTGATAATTTTAAGTTCCTGTGGCGAAAAATGCAATTCCAAGGGAAACAACAACTGTTGGCTTACGGCCTCCTTTACAGTAATGTGTTGCAAAAAATCTTCGTAAAGTACTCGTTGATGTGCTCTATGTTGATCAATCAGTAACATCCCCGATTTTATAGTGCTAGCTATATACTTGTTGTGCAACTGATATGTGGTCTGCTGATTTTCAATCGCCTGTTCATCTTCAAACAAACCTGCTGTTTGTTCCTCACTTTCAAACTCTATTGAACTAAAGTCATCTTCTGTTTGTGTACCCTTAGACTCTAATCCTACATACAAACTTTCCCAACTAGCCGTATTGGTTTTATGACGGCTCTCTGTTCTAAAGCTCGAACTCTCACCTCCTCCACCAAAAAACGAATTACTATCATCTTGAAATGGGTTAAAAGTTCTGTCCACTTCAATTTTAGGAGTTGTTGCTCCTTTATTACTGTAACTATAGGGCGTATCTAAATTAGCATCCCTTTCAAAATCAAGCACAGGTGCAATGTTAAACTGTCCTAAACTGTGTTTTACGGCAGCTCTTATAATAGCATATAGCGTATGCTCATCGTCAAACTTTATTTCGGTCTTTGTTGGATGAATATTTATATCAATGGTTTGAGGATCTACCTCTAAGTTAATAAAATAACTGGCATGTGCACCATCTTTCAACAAGCCTTCGAACGCAGAACTTACAGCATGGTTTAGATATGAACTTTTTATAAATCTATTATTTACAAAAAAGAACTGCTCTCCCCTTGTTTTCTTAGCAAATTCGGGCTTACCTACAAAGCCCGATACTTTTACAACTTCAGTTTCTTCGTTAACTGGCACCAACTTTTCATTGGTCTTCGTTCCAAAAATATTTACAATGCGCTGTCTGTAGTTACTATCCGGTAAATTGAAAGTTTCGCTGCCATTATGGTACATCACAAAACTCAAATCTGGATGCGCCAAAGCTACACGCTGAAATTCATCAATAATATGACGTATCTCTACTGCATTCGATTTTAAGAAATTGCGACGTGCAGGAATATTAAAAAATAGATTTTTTACGGCAATTGAAGTACCTGTAGGAGTAACAACAACCTCTTGCGACTTCACTTCACTGCCTTCCATTTCAATAAGTGTCCCAACATCATTATTCTCCTGTTTGGTTTTCATTTCCACGTGGGCAATAGCAGCAATACTAGCCAAAGCTTCTCCACGGAACCCCTTGGTATGCAACTGGAATAAATCGTCGGCTTGACGAATTTTAGAAGTTGCATGGCGTTCAAAACTCAACCGGGCATCTGTAGTGCTCATGCCAACACCATCATCAATAACTTGAATCAGTGTTTTTCCGGCATCCTTAACTATTAATTTGATTGATGTAGCCTTCGCATCAATAGCATTTTCCATTAATTCCTTCACTACGGAGGCTGGGCGTTGCACCACTTCCCCTGCGGCTATTTGGTTGGCTACATGATCTGGTAAGAGTTGAATTATATCTGACATCTATTGTTTTGAAAAGAATATGGATAAATCAAAGTCGATTATAAAAAGAAAAAGTAATATTAAGACACAAACTATAATCAAAATTCTACGGTTGGTTTCACGATCGGAAGATTCCCTGAATTCGTTCCAAGCGGTTTTAAACCTTGTTTTTAAACCTCCTTGCTTACCTACTGTGGTACGGAAGTCATCGAACTTATGTCTCATTTCAAACGGACTTCCCTCCCCATCGTACTTGTAATGGCGTGGTTTATAACTGAATTTTTTATTCTGTCTCTGTTTGAAAAGTCCCATACTACAATTTGAAAGATTATTTTTTACTTAAATAGTACATTACAACAAGGACAAGCACCAACGTTATAAAAAGGATAGGTAGAGAAACCCCTTTACGGGTCTTCCCTCTAACTGAACGTCGTGCCCGATTCCATCTAACTTCAAAAGAACTGATAGAATTATCATTCTCTCCTGAATTACCCAAAGTAGACTCTTCCTCTTCTTCCGAAAATCTAGGATTGTAATTGAAGCGCTTTCGCTCTCGTTGATTAAAAAAATTAGTACTCAAAGGACAGGATTTGTATCTTTTCAAAAATACTCAAATTAGAACGAAATCCCCATCCCGTCTTGCCAAAATTTGTTAACATGAACAGTTTGACAATTACCGAGCCAAAGACATTCTTATAAAAAGAAAACAATAAAATGTCAGACAAAAAAGCAGCAATAAAAAATGCCGAAAAGATTGAAATTACTCTTTTCGGCATTCTGTATTAGATTTAAAATCGTCTAAGCTCCGTGACGAAGAACAGCCATTTTTATAGCTGCAATAGCTGCTTCGGTTCCTTTGTTTCCGTACACTCCTCCTGAACGATCAATTGCCTGTTGCAAATTGTTATCTGTAAGCACACAGAAAATCACGGGAGTCTCATCCATTACGTTAAGGTCTTTTATTCCTTGAGAAACCGCTTCACAAACAAAATCAAAATGTTTTGTTTCCCCTTGAATTACACTACCAATAGCAATGACTGCATCTACAGCCTGCTGTTGCATTTTTTTAGAACCGTAGATTAACTCATAACTTCCAGGCACATTCCAACGGACAATGTTTTCTGGAGAAGTTCCGTGTTCTACTAAAGTTTCGAACGCACCATTAAAAAGTCCTTCTGTAATAGTGTCATTCCATTCTGAAACAACAATCCCAAACCGAAAGTTGCTCGCGTTTGGGATTGAAGTTTTATCGTAATCCGATAAATTTTTATTTGCAGTAGCCATCTTATTTCAATGCTTGTGCTTTTCCGATAAATACATCTACGTCAGTAGCCTCAGTAGATTCTGGGAATTCAGTTTTAATTCTATTGAAGTACCCTAAAGCTCTTTCTGTCTTACCTAACTCTAAAGCGATAGTTCCAGCCTTGTATAAGTACATAGGTGTAGAGAACTCGTTGTTTCTCATATTAGCTGCTTCATCGTAATAACCAAGTGCATCTTCCAATTGGTTTAACTGAACAAAAGCATCACCTATACCTCCTTTAGCAATTGGAGCCAAAGCTTCATCTTCACTACTGAAATTTCCTAAGTAAGATATTGCGTTTTTATAATCCTTTAGGTTAAGGTATGCCATACCAGCGTAGTAGTTAGCTAGGTTAGCTGCATCTGTACCACTGTATTCGTTAATAACATCCAACATCCCATATTTTCCGCTACCACCGTTTAAGGCTAAGTTGTATAAAGAATCCTTTTCGGTTCCGCTAACAGCCTCATTGAAGTGTTTTTTGGCTTGGTACATAGCGTCCATTGCTTTCCCTTGAGCAGGACCAGAAATAAACTGCTTATAACCCAATGATCCTAACACCACAACAGCTACTATACCAATTACAATAAAAATGTACTTTTGGTTATTCGCCACCCATTCTTCAGTCTTAGAAGCCGACTCGTCTAAGGTGTTAAAAACTTCAGCTGTTGTTGAGTGTTCTTCCATCACTTCAACTTCCTCTTCTAATTCTTTAATAGGTTTTGGTTTATATCCTCTTTTCTTGTAAGTTGCCATATATTCTTATATTAATGCGGAGCAAAAATAAAATTTTTCTTCAGAAATAAAAGGCTATTGTTTTGTTATTTTTCAGGATTATGTACATTATCTTTGGAGCCAACTACACATCAATTGCTTAGCTAACGGTTTATGGTACTGAAATCGCTCTCACTGCTAAATTACAAAAACTTTGACAGTCAATCATTTGTTTTCAATGACAAAATAAACTGCTTCGTCGGCAATAATGGTGTGGGTAAAACCAATGTTCTCGATGCTATTTATCATCTTTCTTTTGGCAAAAGTTATTTTAACCCAATAGCATCACAAAACATCAGGCACGAACAAGACTTTTTTGTTATTACTGGGGAATATGACAAAACCGATTCCAATGAAAAAATAACCATTAGCCTTAAGCGTGGCCAGAAAAAGGTAATAAAGCGTAACGGAAAAGCCTACGATAAGTTTAGCGACCATATTGGTTTTTTACCATTGGTCATTATATCCCCAGCCGATCGCGATCTTATTATTGAAGGCAGTGAAACCCGACGTAAGTTTATAGACAGTGTTATTTCGCAAAGCGACAAAGAGTATCTTAACGACCTAATTAAATACAATAAGACCTTGTCTCAGCGAAACGCATTATTAAAGTTCTTTGCTCTAAACAACACGTTCAACAAGGACACGCTCGAAGTTTATAACGAACAACTAAATGAGTTTGGCTCACGCATATTCAACAAACGTAAGGAGTTCTTAAAAACTTTCTCCCCTATTTTTCAAGCAAGGTATGAAGCCATTAGCAATGGAAAAGAAGAAGTGGATTTGGCTTATAAAAGTCATTTAGAAGATGACACACTTGATGATCTATTAAAGGACAACCAGAGAAAAGACCGTGCTTTACAATATACGAGTGTTGGTATCCACAGAGACGATTTATTGTTCAACATACAAGGCCATCCTATAAAAAAGTTTGGTAGTCAAGGACAGCAAAAGTCTTATCTCATCGCATTAAAATTGGCGCAGTTCGATTTTATTAAGTCTCAAAGTGGTGTTAACCCAATATTACTGCTGGATGATATTTTTGATAAACTTGACGAACAACGTGTCACACAAATTCTTCGTTTGGTAGATGATGAGAACTTTGGCCAATTATTTATTAGTGATACCCATGCAGACAGAACCGAAAACGCCATTAAACAAGTTCACCAATCCTACGAGATTTTTAAAATTGAACCTCAATAACCTAAATCTACTTCAATGAAATATTTAGTTTCTTTTCTTCTATTAGTTTTAATGCTGTCATGCAGCAATTCTCCAGAAACTACTGTTAAACAACTTAATGGCTATTGGGAAATAGAAAAAGTCACTTTAGCCGATGGATCTGTTCGTGAATATAAATTTAATCAAACTATCGATTATTTTAATATTTCCAATAGTTTAACTGGGTTTAGAATTAAGCTCAAACCAAATTTTAGCGGTACTTTTGAAACCTCAAACAATAAGGAGCAAATACAGGTAAAGTTAGAGCGTGATAGTATTAATCTGTACTATAAAACACCTTACACCAACTGGAAAGAAACTGTTTTAAAAGTAAGTGAGCAACAATTACAAATTGTAAACCAAGATAAGAACATATACCAATACAAACGATATACTCCATTAAACCTAGACTAATGAGCAAACGAAACAACGACCATTTTAGCATTAATGATTTACTAAAGGACTTTGTTGAAACCAACAACCTGCAACAAGGCTTAAATAAGGTTAATGTTCGTTCTGCTTGGGAAAATTTAATGGGAAGCGGTATAAACACTTATACTACCAATGTTGTTTTAAAAAATGACACGCTTTATGTACAACTTAGTTCTAGTGTTCTTCGTGAAGAATTGAGCTATGGTAAGGATAAAATTATAAAAATGATTAATGATGAGTTAGGGGGAGATATTATAAAGAAATTGATTTTGCAGTAAAATTTCGCATACAAAAAACATCTGATTTATTAATCAATTATTACACTTCCACTCCATTATAATTTAGCCAAGCTTGTGCCATACCTAAATAGTGATTCAAGTAGTTTTTGGATAAGAAGAAGTTAGACCAATCATCAAAACGTTGGGATTGCACCCCTAGGTAAAAAATCCAAACTGCCAAGCCTGCTGCAGGAAGCAAACGTTTTTCTTCATCACTAATTGCAGTTACTGATTCATAACCGTTATAAAACGCCATGAGTTTTTGTTCAAACATCTCTTTATTTGGTTCGGTATTGAAGAGCTGCATTACACAATAAGCAACATCCAACAATTGCCAACCGTTACCGCAAAAATCAAAATCGAAGACGGTAATCCTTGAATCTTCATCAATGTTCATATTATCGTACCAGAAATCAAGGTGAACTATACCTTTTCTCAATTGATTTGAATCGGCATCTGCAAACACATCAGAAACATACTCACCTGCCCTTTTTAAGAGTACCATCCCTTCCAATGACTCCGAAAAATGTTCCAATGCATATTGGTATGGCTGCTCTGTTAAGGTATAAGCGTTATATTCTACTCTGCCTATTTCTTTTCCTTCAGTTGCATGGTGCATCTTCCCCATCAAATCTCCTAAACTAAGACAGTCCTTAACACTCAATGCTCTTACCTTTTCTCCTTCGGCATGATTGAAAAGTACTCCGTAGCGATGCCCTTCAGCCGCTTGAATTTCCTGTATAAATTCTCCTGAGCTATCAGGTATAGGACAAGACACGGAAACACCACTCTCCCTTAAGCTAAGAAGTAACTTTAATTCTTCTTCAATTTGCTCTCTTGTACGCCAATTATAGCTATAGACTCTATAAACATATTTCCCTCTATTTGAAAAAACAGAATAGGTGTGGTTTATTCCAGTTTTTAAAATCTTACAATGAGGCTTATTGTTAAAACCATGAGTAGTACTTAATAATTCGGCAATTGAGTCGGGTGTGATAATAGAAGCTAAAACAGGAAACGACATAGTTTATTTGGATAGATTATCTTTAAACAGTAAAACTATAATTTATTTACAACCGAATAACATTCACTCAGTATTATTTACAATCCATCATTTAACAGTCGCATTGAATTACCTGAACTTTTCAGGCAATTTGTTGGCCTTTTAAGGCTACTCTCATGGAATTAATCTCCGTTACTTTGCTATATAAACGATTAAAAATCAATTTATCATGGAAACAAAAAAGAAATTAGTTGTATTAATTAGCAAAGGAATGGATGATGAAAGAGCCTCTGTAGCTTGGAGTATTGCTAATGGAGGTATAAAGTCTGGGTTAGAGGTTAGCATTTTTCTTGTTAGCTCTGGAGTTGACTGGGTACGAAAAGGAGCCTTTAATCATGCTCATCTTAATCCTAAAGACCCTACTATGAAAGATATGATTGAAACAGTTATTAATAACAAATCCAGAATAATGGTATGTCCACCCTGCTCTGCAGTGAGAGGCTATACCCCTGACGATTTAATAGATGACATTGAATTAGTAGGATCTCCAGCACTACATGAATTAATCTTAGAAGGAGCAGAAACAATATCCATTTAATAAACTGAAATTAACATTAAAAATTAAAACCATGGAAAATACACAATCAAAATTTCACAGCTCTAATGAAGTTATTGAACAAATTAAAGTTTCTCAACTTGACAAAATAATTGAATCAAAGCAATACACTATTGTCGATGTGAGATCACCTCAGGCAATAGAGAACCAAGGTAATATTCCGGAAGCTATAAACATACCTCTTGAGGAAGTTAAAACCCAAATTGATAAACGTCACGAAGATTTAAAGTCAATCTTTAACGGAAATGGTCCTTTTCTCTTTTGTTGTACTGGGGGAGTAATGTCATACATGGCCGCTATCCACGCCCAAAAAAATGACGTAAAGGGAGTATTTAATTTGGAAGGAGGACACTCTGCTTGGTTAAAATTAAAAAAGTCTTAAAAAAATCTTATGCTGTCCAAATACAAAATCCCTTAATAATGGTTGTTCAATTTATTAAGGGATTTTTTAATTCCTCTTTTACAATCAACCTGCAGAACGTATTTTACTATTTCTCCAATGTTGTGGAGTATCTCCAAAAGCAGACTTGAAACTTCTAATAAAATGAGAGTCACTCTCAAAGCCACAGTCATAGCAGATTTGTTGCACAGTAAAATCAGTTGTAAGTATAAGTTCCCTTGCAAGATTGAGTCGCTTCTTCATTAACCATTTTCCTGGGGTAGTATTGTAAATCTTTCTGAATTCCCTCTTAAATGTAGAAATACTTCTACCGCATAGTCTTGCAAATTCATCTACTTTTAAATTATAAATAAACTGCTCCTCCATAACCTTTTCAATACTTCCCCCTGAATTTTGAGCTAAGGTGTACAATACATTTTTTATGTCCTTATTTTTTGCATCCAAACATATATTTAAAAGCATTTCCCTAAACTTTAACTCAATTATTTTCTGAGGGGTTTTATTTTGGTTTTGTAGGTATGAGAAAAAGGAATGATACGATACTCTTAAACTTTCTTCTATATTGATTCTATATATAAATTCTGGACAATCGATTTTTTGGGGAGTTGAAATTTCATGTGTAATATCTATCTCTATACATCGCTTTATGAATTCGTCTTTCATGAAAAACATAAGCACACAAAAACTCTCCTCAAAATATTGTTGGTTTTTAAAAGCCCCTTTCCTTACGAAAATAGATTGATTCTCCTGAACCAGAAATGCTTTGGTTGGAGTAATCCATTTTTTTTGGCCGTTTAACACATAAACAATACTATGGCACTCAGACCAAGCATCAAACAATTCCTCTTTAATAGGGCATTTAAACTCAACAATCAAATAGTCATCTCCAATTATTTTATGATAACCTGGTGTTTCTAAAAAGTGCTTATACGAATCAAACATGACAAATAAAATTGACTAATCCCTATATAAATTTAGTGAAAAACCAGCAAAAATAGACTTCAAACACATGATTAACAACAACATAAGACGTAAGAAAAATTCAAAATAATCAATCCACTAATAAATCCTTGATTGTGAATTTTCAAAATACAACCTGTCATCAATGAATCTCTTATGGTTACTAATGAAGATATTCCCTATTGAAAACACATAATTCAGACTATAAAAAGTCTTACATGCTTTTGCGGAATGATAAATGTTACATCGCTAATATTAATTAGATCTATTTTAAAAAGGCTTTTTTTCAGAAATCTCCATATAAGCCAAATTTCATACTAACAAGAATCTTTTTTGGCACCTTTCTTAAATATTGATTGAGAAGCAAAATCTATACTTATTAGCACTTAATAAACCGTTTACTAATAGTTTCAAATTATAGTGACCTATACCCATAGATCAATAATTTAAATTACCATTGGCTTGGTGAGTTTAAATCTAATATCGACCTCCACTGTACAGACCTACATCCATGTGAGGTCTTACCCTAGGCCCGTTGGGACCAAAATCAACGCTAACACCTGCGCTGGTCCCCCATCTGGCATTAGCACAAGCACTAATTGCAAATACTGCTAATAATATGAAAGCGTAAACTATACTTTTATTCTTAAATCTCATAATTGTGTGTTTTTTTAATTTGCTTACTGCCATTCCTGAATGGTGAACTGTGCCCCTAAGGGATCTATCAATACTGCAACCGTACCATTCCTAATTTCCTGATTTGGCTTCATCACAACATAAGCCCCAGCTGCCTCAGCCTTAGCTACTGACTTATTAACATCATCAACTTTAATATATGGCATCCAAGCGCTTCGTGCTTCGCGAACTGGGTTCTTAAGTGCCCCTGAAAGTTTCTTTCCTGTGTTGGAAAATATAAAGTAAGGTGCTTTAGATTGCTCCACTTCCATAGACTCATATTCAACTAAACCTTTATAAAAACGCAAAGAACCATCAAGGTCTGTAGTCCAAAGCTCATTCCATAACCATTCATTGTTTACTAAAGAACCATTTTCAGGATCACCGGTCGCAGACTTTAATAAAGCAACAATAGCGCCTTGAGGATCCTGAATCAAAGCTGTTTCCCCCCTACCTTTAAAATCTGCTATCTTATAAATAGTCTTCCCGCCATTAGTTTCGTTAAATGAAACGGCTGTCTCTAAATTCTGAACTGACATAGAACCAATCCATTCACTGTTCTCACCATATTTTTGTGCTAATTGAAATATACCTCCAATTGATTTTCCTTGGTTTTTTATAACATAATAGAGATTGTTTCCACTACCTAAGGTCTCAAATTTCCAACCGAATACTTCACCGTAAAATTTCATGGCAACATTTGGGTTTGATGTTGCCAGATCGTGCCAAACAAATTGGCCTGGATTATTTATTCCTGTAGCCTTTTCTGATATTGATGGATAAGTAATACTGCTGTCACAACTGGTGCTCAAGATTGCAAAAATCGATAGAAAAAGGATGTAATAAATCTTTTTGAAATTCATAATATCATAGTTTAAGCATTTAACTAATATTTCTTTTTATTTAATTATTTTTCATTTCAACTAAGGTATTCTAGGGTAAAACTTCTGAATTAGAGAAAATAAAGCCAGAAATCAAATCATTAATATTTACTTTATACATAGCTATTATTCAGTATTGATATATTAGCTGAGGTAAAAAATTGGCTCAAAAAATTACACTTCAAATTACATAACAAACTAAAAACAAAAACTATTTAACATAAACACTAACTCCTTCTTTTATAGTTTCTAATACCTGTATATCTTTTATTTCCTTTGGATCTATTTTTAATGGGTTTTTGTCAAGGATAACCACATCTGCTAACTTTCCAACTTCTAAAGTTCCCTTGGAGTTTTCTTCAAAGTGCTGGTAAGCCGACCAATCCGTTATCGCTTTAAGTGCTTCATAGGGAGTTAACTTTTCATTTTCGCCAATTATTTTACCGGAACGGGACTTCCGTTCAACAGAAATACCCACCATCCGCATTAAGTTGGGTAATGCAACTGGCGCATCGGTGTGTATGGTAATCTTTAGCCCTTTGTTTAAAGCTGTTTTGGTAGGGCTTATTTTGTTTCCCAGACTATCTCCTATTATTTGCTTGTGCCAATCACCCCAATAATAGGTATGCAAGGGAAACAAAGAAGCAATAACATTTAACTCTTTAAATGAATCTAATTGATCCTCACGTACGTATTGTCCATGAACAAGGACATCTCTCCTCCCTTCGTTACCATAATTTTCAACTACATTTTTCATGGCTCTTATCATTTGATCCATTGCAGCATCACCATTAGCATGGGTTAAAATCTGCCAATTGTTTTTGAATCCTTTATCATAAAGAGAAATTAATGTACTATCGTTTGGAATTGCTGGATACCCCTTATAGTCGCTCTTGGCACCGTCAGGAACGATTATATAAGGTTGTGTTCTCCATGCAGTTCTTCCTTGAGGAGAACCATCTAAAGTTACCTTCATGCCCCCTATACGGTAATGATTGTCGTAAAATTTACTGTTCCATTTACTACCCATATACTTATCTACAAACATATAATCTATATAACTCACAACATCCAGCTTAAGTTTAAGTGCATCAGCTGCATTAGCAAGTTGTTCATGATTTTCCATTGCTCTTCCTTCTTGAGCTGTAGTATAACCATAAGAAAGCGCCATCTTTTGCCCTGCTTCAAAAAACAGATCTGCAGTTTCTTTTGATGATGGAGTTAGCGCTTTAGCATAGTGAGGTATACCTGCTAATTCTTCCAAAACTCCGTTGGGTTCATTATTCTCTTCCCTTCTTATTAAACCACCTTCTGGGTCTTTTGTTGAGGAGTCTATATTCAACATTTCCAGCCCTTTTGAGTTAACAACAGCAAAGTGACCAGAAATATGTATAATCATAATGGGATATTCTGTAGATACTTGATCCAAATCATGTTTTGTGGGAAATCTTTTTTCTTCCAATACTGAATCGTCAAAACCTGTTCCAAAAATCCATCCTGTTAAGGCTCTATTATCAGGGGCATTCCATTCTTTTAAAATATCAATAAGAGTCGAAATATCATTCGCCTTACCATCTGGTGATGGTAGCAATTGTGCGCCAATGGCTTGAGAGGAAAAACTTGAAAAATGAGCATGACCATCAATAAATCCAGGAAGTAAAGTATTTCCTTTTAAGTCTTTCAATATAGCATTATCTCCTGCCACGGTTAAGGCTTCTTCTTTATCGCCCGTAAAAACTATTTTTCCTTCTTTCGCAACTAAGGCTTCTACATACTCAGGTGATTCACCTTTCATAGTTATTATATCGCCTCCAAAATAAATAGTCTGCTCATTCCCTTTCTCTAATAATACTTCATTACGTTCTTGGACTTTATCCTTACATCCCACAACAAAGACAAGGGTTGCTAAATAAATTAGTGCTCTTTTCATTTAATATTAACTTTTAAACCTTTTCTTTATTAGTTTATAATTAAACAAGGTCTTTATCGATAAATCTAAAGACCTTGTTCAACATTGATTTTCAATTATTTTTCAATCTTAAATTGAAAAAGCAGTTGGTTCTCAACAATCTTATCCTTTTACTGTAGAGGTTTCCTTCCAGAAATAATATTGTATAGAATAATTATTATTGCTATCACTAATAACACATGAATAAGACTGCCGGTAGACATTCCCGGAATAATTCCCAACAATCCAAGTACCCAACCTATAATACAGATAACGGCAACAAGCCAAAGTATTGATTTCATAATTTCTAACTTTTTCTTACATATAAAGATAAGGAATTATTCAACCAAACAAACAATATGGATTTGATTTACAGCTTGTTAACTATTTTTTTTTTATTGTTTAAAACAAAAAAGAAACTGAAATAGCCTGACCGTTTCAGTTCCTCATTAATTATATTTCTATACTCATAATAATCTTACCTACCGTTAACAGCTTTTAGCATAGAATTGAAATCTCCTGACTGAGCAGAAAAACTTTCTTGGCTTGGCGGGAACTCCTTAAAGGTTTCCAAAAAATTAGTCAGATGCCCCCCACTTGTCCAATAATCCAGCTTCTATTTTCGGCCCACTCGTGGTAGCCCCGAGATTCCGTAAAACGTTCAAAAGGGTCTAATTTTAAATTGATAATATAAGGTGTAGTTAATACATCGTGTGTAGATCTAAACCATTCTTCTTGATCTCTAAATAATACTTTCCAATCCCTATAACGCATGCCGTGTAATGTGGTCTCGGTAAAGTAAAAGAATTCCTTACGCTTGGTTTTTCCCTGTCTTAGTAAAATATCACTTTGATTGTATCCATCAAGATGTACTTTAAAGGATGTGCCTCCAATTTTATATTTTAAATCTAACCTAAACTCTTATTGTTTTCCTTCTTGTAATTGCTTTATTATCTCTGAAAAGTCGAAACTTGTTGCCTTTTGAACAGGTGGGTATTTAACTAATGACTCAATGTGATCAGCAAGTAATTCCTGCATAGGTTCATTAATGAATTGCTTTCGCTGTAACATGTCTGATTGGTCAGTCAAATTGTCAAAACTTTCATATGGGTCAAAGTGAATATTGTACATAGTAGGGAATTTTTGCTTGACATAAGGGGCATAATAATTCTCGCTGGTTTGAAAATGCATTTTCCATTGATCTATTCGAACCGCACGAATGTCTGATTCATGATAGTAGATGAAATTATTACGATTGCTTTTGTCGGATTTTCCCAACCAATAGTCAAGGTTGTTTACTCCATCTATATATTGATTTCGCTCGTTTTTCATTTTTTGAGCGACATCGGGAACACCGGCAGCTGCAGCTAATGTAGTGAATAGGTCCATATGAGCCTGGATGCCTTGTAACCTTCTTCCTCCTTCAATTTGTTTTTTCCACATAACCAAGGTAGGAACTCTTACACCTCCCTCATATGTAGTCATTTTTTCTCCTCTAAAAGGGGTTGTTCCTCCATGTGTTCTTGCGCTATGCTCTGGGCCATTATCCGTAGAATAAATTACAATTGTGTTTTCAAGCAGTCCCATTTTTTCCAATTCGTCCAAAATATCTCCAACCATCATATCGTGCTCTATCATTCCACTACCATAAAAATCATGTTCAGTAGTATATGGTAAAGCTAAATAGCGACTCTCCTTTTTTAATCGGGTAAACATGTGCATTCTACTTGGATTAAACCACGCAAAAAAGGGCTTGTTGTCTTTCTGGGATCTTTTAATAAAATCCATCATAGCCTCCTTGAACTCTTCATCAACTGTTTCCATCCTTTCTCTTGATAACTGCCCCGTGTCCTCAATTTTTTGTTTACCTATTTTACCAAACCTCGGATCAACGGTATTGTCATCCACATTTGTTGCCCATGTGTGTAGTACACCTCTCGTACCATGTTTTTTGAAATATTCGGGATTCTGAGGATAATCCATTTGTTGGTATTCTTCCTGTGTATTGAGGTGATAAAGGTTCCCAAAGAATTCATCAAATCCGTGCACAGTTGGTAGGTGCTCATTTCTATCTCCTAAATGATTTTTTCCAAATTGACCTGTAGCGTATCCTTGTTCTTTTAGAACTTCAGCCAATGTGGGTGATTCTTTTTTTAATCCTAGTTCGGCACCTGGTCGCCCAACAGTGGTCATACCGCTGCGAATTGGATATTGTCCTGTAATAAGGGCTGCGCGACCTGCTGTACATGATGGTTGTGCATAGTGTTCAGTAAACATGATACCGTTTTGTGCTATTCTGTCAATATTAGGAGTATTATAACCCATTACTCCGTTGCCATACGCACTAACATTACTCCAGCCAACATCGTCTGGAAAAATGATTAAAATGTTTGGTTTATCCTGGGCGAAACTTACCAATGGTAATAGCAATAAAATGCTAAAGACTTTTAAAATTTTTGCTGTGTTCCTCATAATAAAATTCATTTAGTGTATTTATAGTTGATTCTAAAACATTTTGGGACAAACACATTAATTACATAAACTGTGATTGGTATATTAGAAGATATGAAGCGTATAATCCTCAGGTCTATGAGTGCTGTGATTAATTCAAGAACCCGAATACTTTTAATAGTCTCCCTTATTCTATTAGGAATAACATAACAACACAAAACTAACCATCACATAATCACTAATTTATCAAAAAAAAAAAAAAAAAACGTATACAATTAAAAAGAAATAATTTGTAATCTAAAGCTCTTTGAAATGAGTTTGATGATTTTCTTTTAAAGAAGCTGGTTAAGATTTATTTTTAGTTTATTAAAAAAACCGCTAGACATAATCCAAAATTAATGTTGGGAATGGCTGTAAAAATGTTCTGAAACAAGACTATACAACTTGATAGTACTAGTACATTTTTACTTTAATCATTATTGTTTTAGTGGATTTTTGGTCACAGTCTTTTTCGCCTTCACCATTATCACTTGTAACATATATAGATTTATCATCTGAATAAATACCTTCGACGTTAGTCGCAAAAGAACTTCTCATGAAATAGATTTCTGAAGTAAGTGATATCAACATGTTTGAATATGCGATGCCAGTTGTAAGAGAATCAAGCTGCAAATAATGTATTTCTCGTTTACACAAACGAGGCTGACCTTTTATATAGTATGATTTTAAACACAGAAGTCGTTTATTTACTGTGTCGAGAGATAATCCTGTATATCTCCAGTTTTTACTTTCGTGCTGAATTAATGTTTGGTTTAAGAAATGTAAATTCAATGAACCATCTTTTTCGGAAATTGAGAAAGAGTGTATTTCGCTTTGTTTTTTTTCGTTTTTCTCTCTTAGCAGATACAGTATATTCGATGTTTCATCAACCGCAATTCCTTCCATCCCATACGAACCTTTAAACGAACTCAAGTCCTTTCCTCTCGGATTCAAGCTCCTCAAGCTTTTTGCTTTAAGATTATAGGACAGTATTTTAGCGTTCTTTTCATCTGAAATTATCAAAAAATCTTTGTATATCGTTAAACCTTCTATTTCAATCCCTCCTTTTATTGCATCAATATTTAAATGAATTGTTTCAACATGGGTCATATCTTCCTTTTTAATGACAAATATTTTGGCACAACGCTCTGCTGCTAAAAACAGTTTATCGGCATTCCCAGTTAATCCTGAAATTTCAAATTCCCTATCAAAAAATGAAGGGAGATCCAAAAACTGTACCTGCTGAGCGTTAAGTCCAAAAGAAATTAATACAACTAATACTGCAATTACATTCTTCATTTAGTTATAAATATGTTGATTAAAGAACTGATTGATGTTTTCAATCTGTTCCTAGTTAACCTTTACTTTTTAATTCCTTATCGAGTAGTTTGACAATTTCTTCAATTTCAAAGAGAGCTCGATTATACACATTTCTTTTTCTAATACTAAACTTTCAATAATTTCAAAAAAAAGATGTTTTGAAAATCTTGATAATGTAATGTATAACACTCCTTAATCGTCTCCCCAAATAGCCAATATATTATGTTTGTCTTGAGCTAACACAGTTGCTGTAATCAACGAACATAATATTAAAGAAACAATTCTTAACTCCATGATTATTTTGCGTTTTGATTAGTTATAGTTATCTGACTTAAAGATAAGTTTAACCTATAAAGATAGTACAACAAAAAACTTCACTGCCAACAACTTACACAATATCAGTGTAATTTATTATTTTTATTAGTGTACTTATTACACTAGCGTATGTCAGAAATTAAGTTTCCGATTGTAACCTATACGGGAATTAACGAAAAAGTTACAATGACAGATCAAGAGGGCACTCTACTTGATTGTTCGATTATGAACCAAATTCCCCATATGCATGAATGTGGGGGCAATGGTTTTTGTACAACATGCCGAGTACGTGTTATTACAGGGCTAGAGCATTTATCACCTAGAACACAAAAAGAACAGGAAACAGCTCAGTTAAGAAAATGGGATCCCTCAATACGCTTAGCTTGTCAAAGTTATATCAACGGAGATGTGGCCATCCAACGTTTGGTTTGGAACAGTGCAGAGATAAACAAATTGCAACTGGAAACCCTATTAGACCATACTGCCGATGAACGCGCTATCGCGTTTTTATTTTGCGACATCAGAGGATTTACTAAAATAGCCTTAGAAAACAAAACTTTCGATACCGCACATATCCTTAATAGGTTTTATACCGTACTTGGTGATCCTATTTTGTTTAACAATGGTGTAATTTACCAGTATGCAGGTGATGAAATTATAGGACTCTTTGGGGTTTCTGGTGGAGTTAAGCACAAAACCTGCAGTGATGCCGTTAGGGCTGCTTTAGGCATGCAATATGCCGTTGAACGTTTAAATAAATTTGAATTGGTTGATTTCGATACAGAAATTAAAATTGGTATAGGCATTAATTTTGGAAGGGCATTTATTGGCAATTTAGGACATCCCAAATACAAGCAATTTGCCGTAGTTGGTGATCCGGTAAATACAACAAGTAGAATACAAGATTACAATAAAACTGCCGGAACCAATATATTAATTTCTGAAACCATACTAAGAAGCTTTAATCCCTCTACTTTAAACATTGGACGTGAATTCGAGATCCAACTACAGGGACATGAACATCTAACTAAAATTTATGAATTGTTTGGGTTTCACGACATGGACATCCAATTAGAACTGCAGCATTCTCTTGACTATTTACTCAGAAATGAGGATGAATTTGCCGCAAAGTTTTATGGACGGGTTTTTGATAAATCGAATGAGATTGAGGCCCTTTTTAAACATAATATGAAAGCTCAAGGGCGATTGTTAACCCATATGTTGGGCAGTATTGTTTATTCAATGAGTAGACCAGAATATCTGGAAATGGGGCTAAAAACTCTTGGAAAGAATCACTACAGATATGGCGTTCGAGAGGAATACTACCCTATAGTTTTGGATTGTTTAATGGCCACAATAAAAGAGCAATTGGGTGAGCAATATACCGAACAAATAGGAACAGCATGGTATAAAGCTTTACTTTCGGTAACTGATGAAATGAAAAAGTATACTGGAGAATAATAGCAAAACCAAGGAGTATTTGGGGTTACAATATGTTAAATTATTTTTTTCCATTTATTATAGACTCTAAAATTTAGGCAACTACTTTTTAATACTCCATTATACTTTATCTTTATATCCTATTATTTCGAGCACATGAACCCATCTACCAATGGTTGGATTAAAAAACTTCTTAAAGAAGTAGACAAACAAAAGGAAAGTTTTACCGTTTCCGAAGCAGGCTTTTACCATGCTTTAAGAGAGTGCGGATTTATCTACGGCAGCAATGTAAAGACCGTGGTTAGCATTAGTAACAATTACGATTTTACGAGGGAAGAAATCAGTAAACTTAATTTATGCCTGGGGCTTTACCATACCCATTACCACTGTAAAGGAATTGACAACTTTATTGAGAACACCATAGCTTTCTATAAGGCCATCGACGCCCACAAGCCAACGTTTTTCGATGGACTTCTTATAGGGAAAAACACTTTTTCACAACTGGAGAAAATTATTCATAAGCGTGTTCAGATAGACGACAACGTAATCACTAAAAACTTCAACTACTTTCTTACCAACGCCCTTCTCTATGTGGATATTCTAGCCTTTCATGAGTTTTTGGAAACGGGTAAGATTACTTCAAGGTATTTAGAGCGACTTGAATCCATTATTCTTAACACTGCTATTGCCGCTCTTAATACCAAGAACAGAAAAAGTAAATACGATAGAAGTTTAATTAAGCTTTTTGAATCGTCGTTGCGTTATCAAAACAAAACAGAACTCAGTTTCAAACAAACCGTTAGTCTTGTAAAAAACCCTATAGAAGCACGATATGCTTTAGATATTGCCTGTATGTCCGTTTGGACCGATTTGAAAATCGATAAAAGTGAGGATGAATTTTTGAGCAGACTGGGAAAATCCCTAAATCTTTCGGAGCAATCCATAGAACAGGCAAAACTAGCTATTAACAAGTTTTATTCTGCTTACCATGAGAAAATACCATTACTGAGTTCTAAAAACCTGGTTCAGAGTTTTTACAACAACTCCAGTGCTATGGTAGGC
This sequence comes from Mangrovimonas aestuarii, assembly GCF_028767185.1. Lineage (GTDB taxonomy): Bacteria > Bacteroidota > Bacteroidia > Flavobacteriales > Flavobacteriaceae > Mangrovimonas_B > Mangrovimonas_B aestuarii. The sequence goes on along the minus strand of NZ_JARACK010000002.1, from coordinate 76,490 downwards.
AAACTCATTTCCAGAAACAGTAAACGTCTTCTAAAAGAGTTAAGGGAAAGTAAGGAGCTTATGGTTTTGATTACACAAAGTACCGTTCGCGAACTTACTGATGAAGAACAGAAAAAAGTGCAGGAGCAAGTTATGGATATTATTAAATCCATTCCAAGCTTGGCTATATTCATTCTGCCGGGAGGAGCTATACTATTACCTCTTTTCGTAAAATTTATTCCTAAACTATTACCTTCTGCCTTTGACGACAACAGAATAATCGAGGAAAAGAAAAAGACCACCAAAAACTAGACTTTATTCTAACCACCCCTTGAAATCCTTCACCCGTTCTCGGGATACGATTATTTCCTGCTCATTATACGACTGGAGTTTTATTTTCAGTCGAGAATTGGTATAACTTATAATATCCCTAATGGCCTCAACGTTTACAATAAACTTTCTGCTTACCCTAAAAAAAGCTTTGGGATCCAGCTCTTCTTCCAGTTCCTCTAAAATGGTATCCAAAAGATAATTCCTCCCATCATTCGTGTACAAATAAGTCCCCTTATTTTCACTGTAGAAGCACTCAACCTCATCAATAGCCACCAATTTTAAATGTTGCCCAACCTTAACCGAAAAGCGCTGCTTAAACTCTCTATCAATTGGATTAACCAACAGTTTTCTTATATCGTTAAAATCAAGATTAACAACCTGTTTCTCAGGAATCCTTGTCTTGTATTTATCTATGGCTTTAGCAAGCTCCCCTCCATCAATTGGTTTTAAAAGATAATCGATGCTATTAAGTTTAAATGCTTGGAGGGCATACTCATCGTAAGCTGTAGTAAATATTACTGCAGATGAAATAGATATAGTTTCAAAAATCTCAAAAGATAAGCCATCACTTAACTGAATATCTAAAAATATTAAATCGGGATGGATATTGCTCTCAAACCATTCAATAGACTCCTCAACCGAATGCAACAGAGTTTTCACCTCCATTCCCAACCCCTCGACCAAACGTTGTAAACGCCTAGCGGATGGTTTTTCGTCTTCAATAATTATTATGTTCATTTAAAAAATTATAATTATAACTAAAGTCTACTCCCAAAACTGTTTGTCGCGATCCATATATTCCTTGATCTTGCGCTCTTCCCATTTCTTTCCAAAAAACAGGTCTGAACCAAAAACACCCAAGGCGTGAAAAGCCAAACCTATGCCCCAAAAGAAAGCAGTAGAAAAGGTTCCAAAGGACCAAAATGAAGCTTCAGAATCTGTATTTATTGCTACCAGTGCAATTAAAAACAGGTTGATAACAACATAAACTGCAGCGTGTTTATAAAACCCAAGTATCTTATTCACCTTCTTTTTTGCCCTTAAATAAGCTTCATCCTGACCAATGGAACGCTGGTCATAGCCTAAACTTTTCTTTTTATTACTGTAATTTTCCATCTTTCTATCAAATTAACTCCAACGATTATTCCCTTGTTCTTCTTCCTTCATAAACTGCTCTATCTTGCGCTTTTCCCAACTACGGCCAAAAAAACCATCGTTAACAAAAACCATGTAAGCGTGAATGGCCAAGCCTATTCCCCAACCCAACAACGGAAACCAAAACCATTGAAATCCCCAATAGGTCTTGAAGTTAATAAAGATAAGAAAAGGGTTTACCAAACAATAGGCGATTAACCCTGTGTAAAACTCCTTAATGCTTTCTACACGCTTTCTAGCGTAAAGGTAATTATTGTCTATTCTAGATTCTTCTAATGGTTTCATAATACTTACTTGTTTTGTGAGCATTGGAATAGCAACACTAAACCTGCTCTGATTCTGATTGATATTTATTTCTCTGGAAGTTAGCAAGGCATAACGCTGTACTATATTGCTGAGCCCCACACCACTGCTTTTTTTTAACGTTTGTTTGGGTTGAAGGTTATTCTCTACTATCAAATTATTAGCTTCTTCATAGATTGTTATATGCAACGGTTTTGAAGAGGTCACGACATTGTGTTTTACAGCATTCTCCAACAATAACTGTAATGACAATGGTACGACCTTACTTTCAGGATTTTGAGATCGCTCAGGGATAGTAAACATTAAACTGTCCTCAAAACGCATCTTTAAAAGCGACATATAGGTTCTAGCAAAGTCCAATTCCTCATCTACCGTTACCAACTCTTTATCTTTTTGCTCCAAGACATAACGATATACTTTAGATAATCCCGTTGTAAACTCCTGAGCACTCTTGGGGTTTTCATCTATAAGGCTTGTCAATACATTTAGACTGTTAAACAAAAAATGAGGATCTAATTGATTCTTTAAGGCATCGAACTTAGCCGTTTCAGTTTTTGCAACAAACTGTGACTGCTTTAGTTTTTGCTGTTGGTACTTATTATAAAAATAGACCACATGGAAAGCTATCACAACGGTTAAGGTTATCCACAATCCAAACACATAATTTTTCAGTTTTTCTTCACTTAAGAATTCACCTAGTGTATTTCCATTTACAAATACATCAGTGAGTAATCTTAATACAAATAAGCCCGTGAGCGTAATAACAACCGAGCCTATTATCCCAATAAGAACTCTGCGTATGGTTCGGTTCGGTTCTTTGCCTTTCCATTGCAATTGGTCCATCTTTCTGAAGAATGCCAAATTGGAAAACCCTAAAACGAAAGTATACAACTGGTAAAACAAAAAATGCAGAATCCAGCCGTTTACACTTTTTATATGGGTTGTTCCCGTAAAAGCAATCCCTACAAAAAAAATAAGTGTTCCAATAAAGAGTAATAGAATTATTTGCTTTATGATCTTCTTCATAGATTAAACTTAATAAAAAGGAAATTTCTTGCTTTAAAGGTAATCAAACTAATGTCTTCCAATACCTTTAATTTTACAGCAAAGATGGAGTTGTGGCTTATAAATTTAAAATGAAATAAACCGAATTGTAAGTTTTTCAAGATGAATTGAATATATTTATAAAACTAATAACTCATCCTATGACACTAACCATCAACGACAAAAAGTTTGCTTTGGGATTTTTTCTTATCCTAATTGCAGAAATTATCTTTAGCAGTTCAGAGAAACTATTCTCGCTTCATTATCTTACAAAACCTGCTTTAATGGCTTCCTTGCTATTGTTTTTTTGGAAAAACAGCAAGCACCTCCCTTCTGCAATCCGTCGCCTTACCATGCTAGCACTTTGCGCATCAGTTTTGGGAGACATTTTACTTATGTTTACCCATTTCAATCAAATGTTTTTCATTATAGGTCTAATTGCATTTCTGTTAACCCATGTAATTTACATTTACGTTTTTTCAAAAAACAAAAGTCCTATGCGTAAAGGAATACCATTTTTACTGTTTACTGTAGTTTATGCATGCGCTTTATTTTACCTTCTTAAAGATAAACTTGGAAACCTAATGATACCTGTTATAATCTACATGGCAACAATAATGGCAATGGCCACTACGGCTTTTTTAAGAAAGGGACATGTACCTTCATTAAGCTTTATATTGGTGTTTAATGGCGCAATACTTTTTATGGTATCCGATAGCCTTTTGGCTATTAACAAGTTTCACGATCCCTTACCATTTGCTAATATTAGTATTATTGTAACCTATGCTATAGCACAGTTACTGATTGTATTAGGCATTCAAAAACAACAATTAGCAAGAATATAAAAATCAATCACTTAATATAGTCAACAAGAAAATTTTTACATTTTTTTATTCCGGACTGTAACACTCATTACAATATCGATACCAATAAGGCAACTAATCAATCCATTTGAATAAAGAGTTAGAACATAGCTTTGTTGAGTTACTGGAAAAGCATCAGAATATTATCCATAAAGTATGTCGGATATATACTGATACCTACCATGAACATAACGATTTGTTCCAGGAAATCACTATTCAGCTTTGGAAAGCCTACCCTAAGTTTAGAGGCGACTCCAAATTTAGCACATGGATGTACCGCGTTGGTTTGAATACCGCGATCACCCTCTATCGAAAATCAAAACGACGGGTACAGACACAGGATTTCGACGGCGTACAATTCAAAATAAAAGCCGAAGAGTACGACGACACCGAGGAGCAACAACTAAAGCTACTGTACAAAGCCGTTCACCAACTAAACGATATTGAAAAAGCATTGGTGTTTTTGTATTTAGAAGACAAAAATTACCGCGAAATAAGTGAAACATTGGGTATTAGCGAGGTTAATGCACGAGTGAAGATGAACAGGGTAAAAACCAAACTAAAAACCATTTTAAATCCGTGATACTATGGATGAATTAGATTTGCTCAAAAAAGATTGGAAAAAGCAGGACCAGTTTCCTAAACTGTCTTATAACGATATTTACAAGATGATCTTAAAAAAATCGTCTTCAATTGTAAAATGGATATTTATTATCAGCTTACTTGAATTTGCGTTTTGGGCAATTATAGCATTTGCCTTTAAGGACAGTGAATCCATGCAACGATTTAAAACCTACAATGCAGAATCCATCATGATTCCTTTGGCTGTAATAGGATATATTATCTTGGCCTACTTTTTTTATTTATTTTACAAAAACTATAGAACCATTTCTTCTACAGATAGCGCAAAAATACTTATGGAAAATATTTTACGGACCAGAAGAACTGTTAAACAATATGTAGCTTTTAACCTAATCTATCTGGTAATATCTACAATAGTAGTTTTAGTTATCGAATTCAAAAAAGATAATCTCCTGATTGAGCAAGTAAACTCTGCTGCAGCCAATGGAGATATCTTAATGTTTTATGCCAAAATAATAGGTATAACACTTGTTCTATTGGTTGTAACAATAGGTGTTTTGCTACTGTTTTACTGGCTTGTTTACGGTATTCTATTGAAACGCCTCAACAAAAACTATCGCGAATTAAAAAAATTAGAGGTATAACTACCAACGGCGTTTTTCGTTGAGTTTTTCCTGAGCTTCAAGTTCTGCTCTTGGAATTACCTTTAAAAAAGAAGGGTGTTGCTCTATAGCGTATTCTATTTTCTCAACAATATCGGCAATACTATCATTTTCGTAATCGATATCCAAAGGTTGTTTTATTTCCATAGATTGAAGAATATTTTTCTTCTTCACTCGTATTCCTTTTTTGTCAAATGAACGACGGAAACCGTCAATTACAATAGGGACAACTATAGGTTGGTAATGTTTTATGATGTGTGCCGTACCTTTTCTTATTGGCTTGAAGGGCGTTGTAGTTCCTTGCGGAAAGGTAATAACCCAACCATCATCCAAGGCTTTTCTAATTGCCGAAATATCACTCATTTTAACCTGACGGTTCACTTCCTGTCCTTTTGAGCGCCAAGTACGCTCAATACTTATTGATCCCGCATAAGCTAATATTTTTGGAAGTAATCCAGACTTCATAGTCTCTTTAGCAGCTACATAATATAAATTCAATTTTGGCTGCCACAAGTATCCAATATTTTTAATAGAGTCTACCCTGCCGCTCAAACTAGCATTGAATACATGAAACATAGCCACAACATCTGCAAAATAGGTCTGGTGATTGGATATAAATAACACATTGGTATCTGGAAGGTCTTTAATAATTTCCGACCCCTCTATCTGAAGTTCATTAAACCCTCTATACCTACGGTGAGTTAAGGCACCAAATACCCTGATGAGCCATTTTTTAAGAAATAAATAATGTCCAAAGGGATTTTTCTTGAACAAGCCCATAATCGGTGTTTTGCGTTATTGAGAATAGTCAGTTAAAATTTAGTGCAAAAGTAAGGAATCTGACAGTTATAACATCACTTTTAATAAGTCTTTTATTTCACTGAGCATCATCGCTGTTGCACCCCACACTGTATAATCGCACAGTTTAAAGGCCGGTACAGTAACATCTACCTTGTAAGAGGTCGACACTACTTGGGTAATCACATTAGCATCATCAAGAAACTGATAAAGAGGCACTTCTATCAAATCTTCAACTTCATCATCTTGCTTAATAAAGTTAGGAGTTACTCGTGAAATTCCCAAAAATGGATGCACATAAAAATTACTGGGAGGGATATATAATTTGGTTAGCGTTTTTAAAACTTCTATTTCCTTGCTGGGTACTCCTATTTCTTCATATGTCTCCCTAATTGCAGTTTCCATAATGCTATTATCCAGTTTCTCAACCTTCCCCCCTGGAAATCCTACCTGTGCAGAATGAACCCCTTTATAAGTTTTCCTTAAAATTAAGATTAATGAGGTTTGTTGGCCACTATCAGGGTAAAACAAAGCTAGCACACCCGCTTGCTTCGCTTTCTTAACAACATCTCCTTTTTGGCTCATGAGCTGCTCCCTAAATGGCGGAGACATTTTAAACTGCGAAGCTTCGGCCGGTAGCGGTATATTTTCTATTTTTGAAATCGATTTTAAGAACGTATCAAAATTCATTATGAGACCTATACTTTTACTTTGCCTTTTATTGCTTGTTTCGAACTGTGAAGATAGTCAATCTAAGAAAAAGAAGAGTACCTCAGAGCCCCAAACCTCTGTAAAAAAAGAGCCAAGAATCATAAAAAAGGACACTGTTGATACATCTGAAAAAGAATTCATCAAACTTACTGACAAAAATGTTATGGATTTCTTTATGGATTACGACAAGCGCAATAAAGAAAATAAAGTACGCCTCTATACAGATTATGGTAATATTGATATTTTGTTGTTTGATGAAACAAAATTCCATCGTTCTAACTTTATCTTCTTGACTAAACAACATTATTTCGACAATACTCAGTTTCACAGGGTAGTGAAGAACTTTATAATTCAAGGAGGAAACACTGATGATCCTGAAGTAGCAAAAAGACGTTCTGATATAGGGCGTTATTTACTTCCTAATGACACTAAAAAAGGATTTAAACACGATAGGGGCGTAATTTCCATGCCCAGTAGCGACATTGACAATCCTCACAAACTAGCTTCACCCTATGAATTCTTTATTGTAACCCAAAAGGGAGGTGCCCATCACCTGGATGGAAATTATACTATTTTTGGAAAAGTCATTTCCGGAATGGATGTAGTAGACTCTATCTGTAACCAACCAACTGATGGTAGAGAATGGCCTTTGGAAAACATATTTATTAATAAAACAGAAATTATTGAATAGTCTCATCCTTATAAAGACTGGGCAAACTTATCTTAAACCTAATAGCCAGCAATCTTACAATAATAACTACCAAACCGGAGATAATAAACACTAAACTGTTATCTATAGGCAATTCACTTAACGAAAAGTAAGTTACCCCTCCAAGAATACAGGCTGTGGCATAAATTTCATTTCGGAATATTACCGGAATTTGATTACATAAAATATCTCGGGTTACTCCACCAAAACAGGCCGACATAGTTCCCAAAGCAATACAAATAAGTGGATTGAGTCCTGCTGAAATCCCCTTTTCAACACCAACCACTGTATAAAGGCCAATCCCAATTGTATCGAAAAGCAAAAGCGAAGTCCGTAGATAATCTATTTTTTTCCTAAAAACAACAGCAAAAACCGTAGCTCCTAAAATAGCATAGGTATATGTTATGTTTTGCATCCAGCTTACTGGTGTCTGACCAATAAGTACATCTCTCAATGTTCCCCCTCCAACAGAAGTTACAAAAGCAATAATTAAAATTCCAAAGGGATCAAATCGCTTATTTAATGCAACTAAAACCCCAGAAATAGCAAAAGCAATAGTACCTAAAATGTCTATAGTGTAAAACATTACATGTTTTGGGTATAGTAATTATAATCTTTTAAAACAGAATCTATGAAGGAAATATCATCAGCATGTAATCTCTCCTTAATGCCCGTTACTTCCATAATCTTATCGCGAAGTTTTATTAAGGTAGGGTAATCTTTCGACTCTTTAGCCTTCTTATAAGTTTCCTTGATAATTCGAGCATCATTATCGCTTAGCTTTATAACACTAGCATAAGTTGGTATATAATTGTCTTCAAGTTCTTCTAAGATGGTATGGCTAATATCGACTTTATTTTTAACACTGATAACCGAAGTTCCTGCAGTCATATCCCCTAAACGTTGGTTCTTGTCGCTTAAAATAATAGAAAACATACCTATTAAACCAGACATAATATCGATATCAACAATTCTGAAAAACCATCGAACAACAAAATCGCCCAACTTAGCTTGATAGCCGTCAATTTTTACAACCTTAATTTTTAGAATTCGTTTCCCAAGTGTCTGTCCATCTAATAATGTTTCAAATAATAAAGTGTAGAATATGTAAGGCATGGCAAATAATGCTACCACAGCCATTTGAGACCAATTATCTAATGTATTCATCCATTTGTCTAACTCGAAGAGGTTAAATACAATTTGGTAGATTACCACTAAATATGCGATTTTTATTACTAAATCAATTATATAGGCCAAGATACGCTCACCAATACTAGCGGCCGTAAAGTTTATATTAACATTTTGAGTGGTGTTTATTTGTAACTCTACCATTAATTCTTTTATTTTGGATGGCTTATGAGAGAGGTAGCATTTATTAAACAAAACAAAGAAAAATGGTTGAGTTTTGAAAAGGCAATTTTTGGAAAATCCCTGAAAAACCCTGACGATCTCGCCTCTTTGTACATTCATTTGGTAAACGACCTATCCTACGCCCAAACTTACTATCCCAAAAGTAAAACAATTCTTTACTTAAACAATTTAGCAGCCAAGGCTTTTCAGAAAATTTATAAAACCAAGCGTGAAGACACTAATGCTCTTGTTCGGTTCTGGAAAACCGAAGTTCCCTTAATAGTATATCAAAACAGAAGGTATGTGCTCTATGCATTCTTGCTTTTTGGTTGCTTTTTAGCTATGGGAGCACTTTCTGCTGCCCACGATGACACTTTTGTAAGACTTATTCTTGGTGACCATTATGTAAACCAAACACTAGAGAACATTGAAGCTGGCGATCCTGTCGCTGTATACAAAAGTGGTAGCAATTGGGGAAGCTTTATTGGCATAACGCTGAACAACCTCTATGTAGGAATTAAAAACTTCATTTTTGGTGTTTTTGGAGGTTTTGGTACAGGTTTAGTGATGCTTTACAACGGTATAATGGTAGGAGCCTTTCAATACTTTTTCTACGAACAAGGTGTATTTTGGGAAAGTGTGCGTGGCATTTGGATTCATGGTTCCATGGAAATTTTCGCTATTGTTATTGAGGGAGCTGCAGGGCTTATCTTGGGAGCAAGCATTCTTTTTCCTAAAACCTACTCCAGAATGACTTCATTTAAACTAGGCTTTAAAGATGGCGTAAAAATATTGATAAGTACTTTTCCCTTTACGATTGCAGCAGGCTTTCTGGAAGGATACATCACACGTTACTCTAACACAATGCCCAATGCACTATCCATAGGTATCATTTTAATAACATTAGGTATTATTGCATTTTATTATTTGATTTACCCCTTTATTCTACATAAAAAACTAACCTCTAAATATGGAATTATATAAATCGCGAGATTTTAGCAGCTTTTTTCAAGACACCTTTACATTTATAAAATTATGTGGAGGCCATTACTTTAAGCACCTTTTTGTTGTTACCGGTTTCTTCATTTTGATTTTAATGACCCTAGGTTATTTCATGACCAAAATGTACACAGGTATTTTTAATTCAGCCTTAAGTGGAGCAAATCAAGGTTTGGTGATGGACAGCTATTTAAATGATAATGCTGGAATGTTTGGTTTACTTATCATCTTATTCCTTACTGTTGGATTGCTTTCTGGTTTAATTCTATATGCCTATTCCCCTATTTATTTAAAGCTGTATAATGAACACGGAGGTAAGAATTTTGGCACCAATGAAATTGTAAACATTTATAAATCAAATATTGGAAAACTATTCGTTTTTCTAATATCAAGTCTTCTTATAAGTATTCCTTTGATAATTGTTGTCGGTATCATTGGGATGATTTTGGCAATTACTATAATTGGCATCTTATTGATTCCGGTATTATTTGGAGCACTTATGTTATTCTATGGTATGACCTTTATGGAATATATTGAAGGTGATAAGGGAATTTTTGAATGCTATGGCTATTCTTGGTCTTTAATGACCAAGAAATTCTGGGCGGCAATAGGTAGTGTAGGGCTATTTTTCCTGATGTGTTACATTGGCCAAACCCTTATTTCCATGATTCCTTACATTTTTGGAATGGTCAGTATTTTTACTACCATTGAGGAAAGTGGCGTTAATGCCACTACTCAAGTCGGCTCAACCATGACAACTATGATGCTAATTATGTTTATTTTAAACTCCATGCTTAGCATTTTTGTTGGACAATTAATAGAAATCAATCAAGGTATCGTTTTCTATGGTCTTAAGGAGGAAAACGAAAATATTGGATCTAAAAGTATTATCGATCAAATAGGTGCTGGTGAGTAACCTTAAATGGACACATAGCATTTTACTCTGTATTGGACTGCTATGCAGTGCTTCAACTCAAGCCATTAACAATGGTTCTGAGGATATGGGTTTGGTGAAGGACTCTCTAACGATAGATCAATCAAACATTACCCCTAAATTCTTTTCAAATTTAAAGGAACGATATGGTTCAGATGAATTTAATTACGATCAAACCATAAACAATAATGGCTTATGGTCTCGGTTCAAACAATGGTTTATCGATTTCATACAAGACCTTTTCAACCTTAAAAGTGCTGGAGAAGCTTCCAAAATGGCAGATATTGGTATGAAAATTTTTTACGTTGTTATTTTCTTATTGGTAATCTATTTTATTGTAAAAGCGGTTATGAATAATGAAGGACAATGGGTTTTCGGAAAATCCTCAGCTAAAAAAATTATTCCGGTAACCGATATTGAAAACAACATACACGCTACAGATTTTAAGAGCTTAATTGCCGAGGCCGAAAGCGTCAACAACTTTCGCTTGGCCATTAGATATTACTACTTATGGCTACTGAAAGTAATGACCGAAGCAGAATGGATAGAATATGATGTTGAGAAAACCAACAGCGATTACCAAAACGAAATTAAATCAAAATCTATTCGGGAAGAGTTTGCATACACGTCATATCTCTACAACTATATATGGTACGGTGAATTTAATGTTACTGACGAGCAATTTTACAAGGCCAAAACAGCTTTTGATCAATTCTTAAATTCTGTAAGATCATGAACAAAACGCTGAAAATATATCTTGCTTTGTTGATTGTGCTTTTAGTGGCAGGAGTAGCTTTCGAACTTTCAACACCAACACCAATAGATTGGTCTAAAACTTATAACGAAAAACACAAAATCCCATTTGGCACGTATGTTTTGTACGATCAACTACCTGAGTTGTTCCCTAAAAGTAAAATTGAAAATGTAACGGTCTCTCCTTATGAATATTTTGATGAGCTTTACGTTTGGGAAGACAGCACATACCTTACCACAGGAAACTATATTAGCATTGAAAATCATTCTGTTATAGATGACATATCTGCTGAAGAGTTATTGAACTTTGCCAGTCAGGGCAATACTATTTTTATTGCTTCGCCCTACCCCCCCCAGCTGTTAATGGATAGCCTAAAAGCAGATACTAAACACAACTTTAGCTATAAAGGAACTGCTACTTTTAGTTTATCAAACCCTAAATTTGAAGACCGAAGCATTACACTGAACAAAGGTATTGACAACATTTACTTTAGCGAACTAGATTCAAAAAACACTACTGTTCTTGGCTACCAAACCATAGACTCCATTAGGCGTATAAACTTTATAAAAGTTAAATACGGTCTAGGGAATGTCCTGTTGCATTTACAACCTATTACCTTCACTAACTATAATTTATTAAAGGATAATAATAGTGACTATACAGCCGCTGCCCTATCCTATTTAGCTGATGATATCATTTATTTCGATTCGAAGTCAAAAAAAGGTCGTGATCTGGGAGACTCACCTGTAAGGTTTATATTGAGTCAACCTGCTTTACGTTGGGCTTGGACATTAGGATTAATCTCTTTAGTGATTTTCATGATTTTCAACGCCAAAAGAAAACAGCGGGTAATTAAGGTGGTAAAGCCTTTGGAAAATACAACCATCGCCTTTACAAAAACCATTGGAAACCTTTATTTTGAAACCAAAGATCACGACAATCTAATAGGAAAGAAAATCAATTACTTTCTAGAATACCTTCGTAACGCCTACTATTTGGACACACAATTATTGGATGAAAAATTCATAAAAACCCTAGCGTTAAAATCTGGAAGAGATCACTTTCAAACAAAAAAATTAATAGACCTCATATTACACCTCAAAGCAAAACAACAGTGTACGGAAGATGACTTGTTACGCTTAAATAATGTAATCGAGGATTTTCATAAAAAATAGACTATGGAGCATACAGAAAACACCTCCCCTTTGGAATACAAAACTTCTTCACAACAAGAATCACCATTATCACACCCAGACAACGGCATGGAAAACCTGCATTTTGAAAACCGAATAGACCTTTCTGGACTCCAAAAAGGAATAGATTTAATCAAGGAGGAGATTAGCAAGGTTATCGTTGGGCAGAAAGGAATGATCGATATGCTTATCGCTTCTATTCTAGCCAACGGCCATGTACTTATTGAAGGTGTACCTGGTGTTGCAAAAACCATTTCTGCGAAGTTATTGGCCAAATCGTTGAATGTTGGTTTTAGTCGCATACAGTTTACCCCAGACCTAATGCCTAGTGATATTTTGGGAACATCGGTGTTTGATATGAAATCATCAGAATTTAAGTTTAAACACGGGCCAATATTTTCGAATATGGTACTTATCGACGAGATAAACCGGGCTCCAGCAAAAACACAGGCCGCCCTGTTCGAAGTGATGGAAGAACGTCAGATTACCATTGATGGTAAAAAATACACTATGGATTTACCATTTATTGTACTGGCAACTCAAAACCCTGTTGAGCAGGAAGGAACCTATCGCCTACCTGAAGCGCAATTAGATCGTTTTATTTTCAAAATAGATATCGATTATCCAAATCTTAATGAAGAAATCGAGATTATTAACAGAGAACAAACTCTTCAGGGCGCAACAAAAATTAATCAAGTAACTGCTCATTTATCAAAAGATCAAATTGCCAAATTCCAAGCATTGGTAAACCAAATAAGAGTAGAATCTCATCTAATAAAGTATATCGCAGATATTATTGTGAACACTCGTAACAATCCGTTTTTGTACTTAGGAGCATCACCAAGAGCTTCTATTGCCATGTTACGTGCCAGTAAGGCTTTTGCAGCCATGAAAGGTCGTGATTTTGTGACTCCAGAAGACATTAAACAAGCTGCTGTTCCGGTATTACAGCACCGTGTGATTGTTACTCCAGAACGCGAAATGGAAGGCGTTACCACCAAACAAATCATTAAACAGATTATAGAAACTGTTGAAATCCCAAGATAAGGCACATACCTCATGCTAAAGCGACTTAAACCATTTTATATACAGAACAGATTTTTCTATGTCATAATAGGCATCATGGTCTTGTTTGTAATTAGTTATATATATCCTAAATGGTTTAACATCATCAAATTACTCCTATTGGCATTGTTAGCCTTTTCTTTTTTGGACACCTTGATACTGTTCATGGCTAGAAAAGGTCTTCATGCCGAAAGAACCCTCCCTGAAAAACTATCGAATGGCGACCAAAACCCCATCGAAATCACTTTGGAAAACAGATACACGTTTGCTGTAAACGCCTTAATAATTGATGAAATACCAGAACAATTCCAGCAACGAGACTTTGAGATTTTCAGAAAACTAAAAGCTGCTTCAAAAACCACTTTACAGTATGAATTAAGACCTACTGAACGAGGGAGGTATCATTTTGGGAAATTAAACATTTACATCACTACTCCCTTTGGTTTAATTGCAAGACGCTATAGCTTTTGCGATAACGCTATGGTTCCAACATATCCAAGCTTTATCCAATTACGCAAGTACGATTTAATGGCCATTAGCAATAATCTACATCAATATGGTATAAAGAAAGTTCGTCGTATTGGCCATACCATGGAGTTTGAACAGATCAAAGAGTATGTAAGCGGTGATGACCTACGCACCATAAACTGGAAAGCCACAGCCAAGAAAAACCATTTGATGGTCAATCAGTTTCAGGATGAAAAGTCACAACCGGTGTATTCTGTAATCGACAAAGGCCGTGTAATGAAAATGCCCTTTCATGGTTTAAAATTGTTGGATTATGCTATCAATGCCTCATTGGTGATTTCAAATGTTGCACTTAAAAAACAGGATAAAGCAGGTATTTTTGCCTTTTCTAAAAAAGTTGAGAACATGGTAGTGGCCGAACGTCGCACTTCTCAAATGAACTTGATTCTGGAAACCCTATACAATATAAACACTGATTTTTTTGAAAGTGATTTTGGCCGATTGTATGCCGATATAAAACGTAATATCACCCAACGATCCTTAATTCTGTTGTATACCAATTTCGAAACATTGGACGGCTTAAATCGACAACTACCTTATCTCAAAGGGATTGCTAAAAGTCACCTACTAGTAGTTGTTTTTTTCAAGAATACTGAACTTAACAACTTCATAGACAACAAAGTAGAAACCATTCAGGATGTTTACGATAAAGTTATTGCTGAAAAATTCGCTTTCGAAAAACGTCTTATTGTTAACGAGCTAAGAAAATACGGAATTCATTCTATTTTAACTACCCCCGAAAACCTAACCATTGATACTATTAACAAGTATTTGGAGATTAAGGCTAGAGGACTGCTATAACAACTCATCACTTATTAACCACAGTTCGGTAGAGTTTTCTTTTAACAGACTATAATACGTTGGATATTTGTTCTATAACTTAAAAACTTCTAATCATGAAAACCATTTCGCTATTGCTCACCTTTATATTAGGATCTTTAGTCTCAAATGCCCAAGACACTACTAGAACAGATACTTTAAACACAAAAACAATTACCGTTACAGTCGATAATGTCCTTAACGATAATGGCAATATTTTAATTTCTTTACATACTGTAGAAACCTTTATGAAAGGTCCTGGTATTATGCACAGCAAACTTAAAGCCGAAAAAGGAGCTATGACGATTACTTTCGAAAATGTATCTCCCGGAACTTATGCTATCCTAGTGCTCCACGACGAAAACGATAATCGCCGTATGGATTTTGGTCCAAATGGTATGCCACAGGAATCATATGGAATTTCCAACAATAGTATGCTGTTTGGTCCACCGATATTCAGCGACGGTAAGTTTGAATTAAAAGATGAAAATCTAGATATCCACATTCGTTTTTAAACACAAAAAAGCGGCTACTAGCCGCTTTTTCACACTATCAATTGGCTCTTAAACGGTTTCGTTTAACCAAGCCTTCATCATCCAAACAGTTTTCTCTTGTTCTGTAATAAAATCACTCATCATTGAGTTAGTACCTTCATCATTGGCATCACCTGATTTTTCCAGAATATCACGCTCTATCTTTAATAGCTCTGTTAATGAGTCTACAATCAATTTTACTGCTTTCTCATCTTGTGATATATTTTTTCCAACGGGTACCTTCCCTGCTTTGGTATAGTCTTCAAATGTATGTAATGGAGTTTCACCTAGTGTAAGCACACGTTCAGCAATTTCATCAACTTTTATATTGGCATCGGTGTAAAGTTCTTCAAATTTCACATGCAGATCAAAAAATCGCTTCCCTTTAATATTCCAATGTATCCCTCTCAGGTTTTGATAATACAATTGAAAATTAGCCAAAAGAACATTTAGGTCTTTTGCTAAATCTTTTGTCTTTTTAATATCTAATCCTAAGCTGTTTAATGTCATAATTAATTGTTTTTTTATTTTATTTATAACAAAGGTAGCCTATAATAAACGTTTTCAATCATAAGTTTTATTGATAGTTTTTATATTTTTATAGTCCAAACCAATTAAGATGACAATTACTCAATTATATTACGTTCTTGCTGTAGCAGAACACCAAAACTTTACCAAAGCAGCCGAAAAATGCTTTGTAACCCAGCCTACTTTAAGTATGCAAATACAAAAGCTGGAAGACGAACTGGACATACTGATTTTTGACCGGTCCAAAAAACCCATTGAACTTACTGAAGTAGGAAAAAAAATAGTAAACCAAGCCAGAAACATTGTCAACGAATCGTATAGAATTCAGGATATTGTTGATCAGCAAAAAGGATTTATCGGTGGGGAATTTAAACTCGGCATTATTCCAACCGTCATGCCTACCTTACTGCCAATGTTCCTCAAAACCTTCATTAAAAAGTTTCCTAAGGTGAAACTCAAAATTGAAGAGCTTACTACAGAAGAAATCATTGCCAGAATAAACGATGGCCATCTTGATGCGGCTATAGCTGCAACCCCTTTAGAGAATGAGTCCATTAAAGAACGTGTACTTTATTACGAACCATTTGTAGGCTATGTCCCTAAGAACCATAGATTACATGACAAAAAGAATTTAGACACTTCAGATTTAGACCTAAACGATATGTTATTATTGGAGGACGGACACTGTTTTAGAGATGGTGTTATCAACCTCTGCAAAACGTTTAAGGACCTTGAAAATGAAAAATTCCAATTGGAAAGCGGAAGTTTTGAAACCCTAATAAAACTCTCTAACGAAGGACTTGGAATGACCCTACTACCCTATTTGCATACATTAGATATTAAAGAACAGGAAAAAGTTTATCTGCACCATTTTAACGAACCTTCGCCAGCAAGAGAAGTAAGTATTATTT
Organism: Mangrovimonas aestuarii; assembly: GCF_028767185.1. Taxonomy (GTDB): domain Bacteria; phylum Bacteroidota; class Bacteroidia; order Flavobacteriales; family Flavobacteriaceae; genus Mangrovimonas_B; species Mangrovimonas_B aestuarii. Next base: position 59,737 of record NZ_JARACK010000002.1, on the reverse strand, counting down.
ATCACAAAAGCGAACTAAAAATGCAGATCATAGAAGCTATCAGAGATGTCATTAGTGGAATAATCAGAGGCGCTATTGCTTTTCATAATGTACAAATCATCAGCCCCTTGCCTACAAAAAAATAAAATAAAAGCCGTTTCAAATTAGAAACGGCTTTTAAGTTTTATATTTGGTAATTAAGATATATCGACATCCTATTTTTAGAAGTAACATTTCCCCCAAACAACTTTTGATATATAGGCTTGGTAAAATTCCCGCCTATTACAAACTTCTTCAGTATTACCTCAACGCCTAAAGTTCCGTTGGTAATTCCTCCGTTCGTATTTGGCACTATCTGATCGTATTGAACTATTGAATCATAAACATCTCCATTTAAACCAACAAATGGCATAACACTTGTCTTTTTTCCTGCTATGTTATAAAACACATTAGCAGAATAACTGAATTGATTTCCAAAACGGTAGTCATACTTGTTCTCCCCCTTTAGATAATAGGTAGTCAATGTACTTAGTCCAAATCGTTTTCCGCTATAATTATAAGCAATGGAAAAAATGCCGTCCCAACTTCCGGTCCCAACCTGAAAACCAAGATTAATCCTATCGGCATAGGCATTTTCAAACTCACCAGTTGGCAGTTTCACACCAATACCAAACTGAAGTTTATGTCCAGATTCTTCAGGCTCATTTGTTAAATACAGTTCACCTTCCTTCTTCTTTTTATAGAACGTTAAACGGTACCACCCCATTAGGTTTATATCCCCCAAGCCCTTGATATGTTCTTGGTGGTCTTCAAAATTCCTGTAAAGGTCTTGATAAGGCACAATAGCAGTAGCATAAAACGTTTTGTAAATAGGCACCTGTCCCCAAACCTGATAGGTATTAAAACTTTCGTTGCTGTTTGGTGAGTTGTTAAAAATACCATCTTTCGATTCGAAAGTCTGATAAATATATCGAGCTCCTAAAAAGTTGGTATTATTCAAAGTTCCAAAACCAAAACTCCCACTGCTGGTAGAACAACCACACAGGTCGCAAAAAAACTCCTCTGGGTAATCCCAAGGATAGATTGGCGGATTGTTTCCAGCATAATTTTGGAAACTCAATAGACCCAATACAAATACTAGAAATACTCTTTTAATATTCTGAAAAACGTTCATCGTTTAAAAATTCATTATCTGTTAAAGTTTTAAGGAAGGTGATTATAGAGTTCTTTTCGTAATCGCTAAGCTCTATTCCAAAAGTGCCGTCCTCACGTTGCAATGCAGGATCTACATTACCATTGTCTACCATTCCACTGTCATAGAAATCCAATACAACTTCCAAACTTCCAAAACGACCATCGTGCATGTATGGATACGAATGCTCCACGTTACGCAAACTTGGCACACGAAACTTGTAAAAGTCGGAAGCAAAACCCGTAACGCGTTGCCTCCCCTCCTCGTCTGGATATTGACTGTTAAATGGTAAGCCATTATTACGGTATGTCTGATCGGTAAACAAATCTGTTGCATGGCAACTAGCGCATTTTTGCTCAAAGGTGTTTTTCCCGTCAAGTTCGGTTTGAGTCAATGTTATTCCATCCTCTTGACGTACGTACTTATCGTATTTAGAGTTTGAGGAAATCATCATTACCATAAACTGTGACAATGCTTTAAGCATGCGTTCTGAATTTATCTCAGAATCACCAAAGGCACGTTCAAATTGTTTCTTATAATTGGCATCTGCACGTAGTTTATCCAGCACAGAAGATATTGTCTCCCCCATTTCAAAAGGAGAGGTTACAGGGATAACAGGCTGCATATCTAAATGAATGGCTGCACCATCCCAAGTAAACTCATTGAAAAACGCCAAATTTTGTATAGGCTGCGAGTTTCTGAATCCCAAACCCCCATCTACTCCATGACTTACAGTATGTCCGTGGTGAGTAAAAGCAAAAGCCTGCTCATGACAAAACCCACAGGAGATTACTCCATTAGATGATAGGTTTCCATCATAAAATAAAGTCTTTCCCAATTCAAAACCTTCCTGTGTTGGCGGATTTAAGTCAACATTATAAAGCAGCTCAGGAAAATTAGATGGCATACTAACCTCTAAAGTGATTGGTATAGGAATGTACTGACTATCTTCCCTACTACAGGAAAATAGCAGTAATGCCAATACCAAGCTTAATAGTATTGATTTCATATTCAATATGTTTATACCTTCCCAGAAATTCACCCGGGGAAAGTTGTTATATTAATTGTGAATATGATCTACCGTAAACATTTCGTCTACGTTAGCAACTATAAGAGGAGCCTTTTCTCCATCTACGTGAATTTGGTCTCCTTGCTCTAAAAAGATTTGATTGGTACCATTCAAAATATCAGAAATATTGGCAACGATATGAATTGCTGGAGCTACATTGGTTCTTACCACAGCATCCATCGGTAAATCTAAAGTTAGTTCACTATAATTGTCCAATGCTGTTCCATGGCTACCCATATGCACCGAAAAAGCTGTTTCTGCTGTTACGCTTTCACTAGTATACATACCTTCATAAACCAAAAACTTATATCCCGCTGTCCAAGACCAAATCATTCCTTCATTAGTAGCAAGTTCTAAAAAGTCTCCCTGACCTTCAGCTCCTTCGAGATACTTTTCTTGGTCTACACCTATACCAAAAGTTATTTTAGTGTAGTTTCCAGCAGGTACTTGACTTAAATCGATAAATTGAGAAGATTGATTTTCCTCACTTACAATAAAATAAGAGTCGTTTTTAGGATAAGTAAATTCTTCTCCATTCTCATTCTCCAAACGAATATTACTAATTATGTATTTAAGCTTGTTAATGGTTATTTGCTCAGCTCCACAAGCATTGTAAGAAGTTGTGCTTAATATTAAATCGTTATCGTTATAAGCATTATCGAATTCCAAGGTTATATGGCCTTCTCCACTTATAGTATTATCGTCTGATGAACATGAAGATATTGTAAGACATAGCAGTGCAGCCAATACAAAAATTGATTGTTTCATTATTTTTTTAATTACAGTTATTTAAATACGTAAGATTTGGATTGGGAAAATATCTCCCAACCCTGTAAAAAAAGATGATATTAAATAACTATAATGCTTGGCGGCTTAAAACTAGATCCCGAAAAAAGAAAACGGTAGTTATTGTTATAGTCTATTACTACCTTATGGGAATCTGAATAAAATGGTGAGTTAAACTCCAATTGAGTCTGCGAGGCCTGAAATACTGGAAGAAAACCTTCAAATGCAGAAACTATAGCTTGATCTTGCAAATTGGAATTCTCTGCAGTGGTTAATTGCAGCTGTTTGGCCAAGTGACATTTTCCGTTACACTGTAATTTGGGTTTGTCCTTGTTAACACAATAGTTCTGTACAATGTAATCTATGTTAAGTTCATAGTATATTACCTGCCCCAGATAAAATACTGGACGGAACGAAAGTGCCAAAAGCATTAATATAGCAATGTACCGCTTCAATTGAAGATTTACTTTTTTGCAAAAGTAACACTTAGCATTAAACGTGAACAAACAATTAACAAAAAAGGCTACCAAATGGTAGCCTATGTTTTATGCTTTTAAATAAATCAACGATTGTTGTAATTCTGGGTTCTGTAAAATGAGGGACTTAATAAAAATTTTTAATTCTTCTATTTCATAAGGCAACAATCTTTGTGCTGCCTTTTGGACTTCTTTACAAAACAACGTTGCATCGAAACTTACTTTTTTGAGTATAGTTTTAGTATACTCAAACATTGCTCTTGCCATAGTGATTTTTAGGGTTTAGTTGTTTTTAAATAAATTAAATTTCTAATAGATTTTTTATTGGGACGCCTAAAAGTAGTAAAAAATTCTTTTGAAAAAAGGTGGTAAACAAAAATTAACACAACAAAAAAGCTAACATATTAACAATCAAATATAAATTCACTTAAAAAATTATATATTTCTTAAAATTTCACCATCAAAACAGAAACTTCCTTATCGTAATCTATTGTTTACAAAGAAAATCTACAAAATAGACAGTTTAACATTTGCGTTACAAACAGTTAAGTTTATGTTCAGTTTAGTCTGTAACCATACTCTTTAAAAAAATATCTCTCAAAAAGTTATAAATCTAATCCTTTTTGCTATCCATTTTCTAATGTACCCAAAGATTAACCAGGATATTTTCAGTTGGACTGAGTACAAGCATCAGTTATTAATTTCTCAAACAATCTACAATGAATTAATAACTGGTTCTAATTATTTGTTCACTTTAGACACAAATACAACCTGAATCTCTAGCTCTATTAGTTTTTATATTTTTTTCGAAACCCCATTGGTGATAAGCCTGTCTTTGATTTGAACATCTTAGAAAAGTAGGCATAGTCAGAAAACTCAAGTGTGTAAGCAATACCGGCTAAATTATTATTAGAATGAACAATTAATCTTTTGGCTTCAAGCATAACTCTTTCGGAAATGAGTTCGCTAGTAGTTTTATCTAAAGTTTCTTTAACAACTCTATTCAAGTGCTTGGTGGTTATGTTTAGCTCACTCGCATAGAATTTTGGAAATTTTTGATCATAAAAGTTTATTTCGATTAAAGTTTCTAGTTGTTCGAGTATTTTTAAATAGTTATATGGATAAAACTTTACCAAATTTATATTGGGAGTATACGCTCTTGTTAAATCAATATAGATACAATTGATAAGGCTAACTATTTTTAGCTCCCGAAAAATATCATTTCGTTTTTGCTCTTCGAAAACCTCTTGAAACTTACTATTAAAATAGTTTATGTCATTTTCAGAAATCTGTAAAAAAGACGGATTTTGATATGAATAGTAAAAAGGAAAAGAACTGAGTTTGTGGTCTAAAAAGTTTAATTCATAAAACTCTTGTGAATGGAAAAAGATAAAACCCTCTGGTTGGCTATCAAATTTCCAAAAATGTGTTTGCCCAGGCTTTAAAAAGAAAACTTTCCCTGGATTTATGGAATAAGTATTAAAATCTATTTCATGAATTCCTGTTCCCTCAGTAAAAATAACACACAAATAGAAGTCATGGCTATGCGGTTTGCTGATCAAATCCTCATTCAATTTAATATGGTTAGAAAAAGAATTGACATAAAAACCTGTTAAAGGTTTCGACTTTTGAAATTGCTTAATATTAAGAACGGGAACTCTCATATAAATGTCCTAAAAATACAATAAATAGAGTTAAAACTATATGACTACAAACAAGCTTCAATAATAGTTTTGCAGCTATATTAGTAACATAAGTTATGAGCAAAGTAATGAATATAGCAAAATGCAAATGTCCTAAATGTAAAAAAGGTGACATATTTAATAGCAAAGGAAATATTTTTCTTTTCCAAATCCCCAAAATGAATAGCCATTGTAAGGTGTGCGGCTATAAATTCGAAAAAGAAACCGGTTTCTTTTTTGGCGCTATGTATGTTAGTTATGCTCTCGCCGTAGTACAAATGTTGGCAAGTTTTATCATTTTATGGCACTTTATAGGCCTATCACTTTTTAATGCTTTCTTGACCCTTGTTTTAATAGTAATTTTAGCTAGCACTTTTAATTTTAGGGTTTCCAGAGCTATTTGGATATATATTTTCCATAAAAAATAGACTGTTAAAAACACAATAACTGATTGCCTCTTATACCTAAAAGTTCTCTCTGGTTTTATGTTTTATCAGATAACTAAAAATATTACTTCATCAACTTTAGTTTTTTTCCGCAACTTTATTCATGCAATACGGACAAACAATTACAAAAGCCATTTTTTATATTTAGTATTCTTTATATGGTATTTAGTTCGCTTAGTTTATCTTCCTCAATACACCTTCTAATATTTCGTCATTTTCATCTAACAAATAATCCTTGATTAAGATATCCGGGATTACTCCTTGCTCTTCTGTACTACCGTTAACCCTTACAATATATCCCTTAGAAACCTTAACCTGAATTCCAGTATTTGGAAGCCTATATTGAAACTGAGAGGCATATAAAGACGCATAATCTCCTGTTTCCTCTCCTACGATGACTCCAAATTTATGATCTTGTATTTGAGCTGCGGTTAACGCTGCTTGAGAGTGTGATTGCCTGTTAACCAAAACAAAAACTTTGCCTGTAAATCGGTTTTGTATGGTTTGAGGTTTGTATTCATCAAACTCATATTCGTAAATCTCGCCATTTTTATGACCTAGAATTTCCTGAAAATAAGTCTTTGTTGTATCGTTATTCCTTCTTACATGATCTTTTAGGAATTGACTTGTTTTTAAAGTGAATTTAGAGTTCCATTTAAAAGGTTTATTTGCAATGTATGCCACCAGATAATCGCTAAAAGAGTTATCCCCTCCACTGTTATTTCTGAGGTCAATTATAATACTGGTGCTTTTTCTATTGCTTATTTCAACAAATGATGAGTCTATGAATTTCCTATACCCCTGTTCGTCTCCTGAAAAATGCCCAGGGTTCAAGTAAGCGGTTCGTCCATGAAATTTGAGAGTCATTTGAGCATTCAAAACTTCGGTTCGTTTAGCCTCGTAGTCTTCGATCAGATTAATGGCTTTTAACACATACTTTTTTATGCCTTTATCTGTTTTAATTTCAACATCAAAAGTATCCTGTCTTCCGAAAACCTGCCAATAATACCTTGGGAAAGAATACAGTTCTATTTTGGCATTTTTAAAATAAATTCGTTCAGCTGATATTTGTGGGTATATTTCAGAAAGTATTTTGGACATTGATTGACCGTTTATACTCAAAACTTCCGAACCTATCTTTATACTATCATTACCTGAAAAGTTTTTTCTCACTAAGGGTATATTGTTTTCAAAAGCAATTTCCAAAGGAAAAACAGTTCCTCCAGAATAAGCATATTCTCCATAAGACTGACCAGGAAAATCAATTTCTGTATGCCCATTGTTGACAGCCGATATCAATCGCTGAAAAATATTGGTAGCTTCCAACAAACTCATCGAATCTTTAGGTATTGAGGATTTTACAGCTAAATATATCGAATCAAACACTTGTTTGGTAGTATAAGCGTAAACATTATAATGCGCCTCTTTTAAGGATTTACTTAGGAATTTTAAATCTTTCAACACCTCTTCTTCCGAGAACTTATGGTTTGATTGCCCAAGTGAGTTTAGTGATAATGATAAAAAGATTAATATGCACTTTATTTTCATTTACTATAAAAGTTTATGAGTGAAAATTAATGACTGAGATTAATTGAGTATTCTTTGAACAAAGAACATGGAAACACTAATTTTTTTCTTTACACTTAGTTGAGAAAAAATTGGTATAAGTTTTTATTTTTTTGGCAAGTACAATTTCATTTTTCCGATTTCCAACTCGTCCAAATGCCCCATTTTGGTTTCGTCTGCTGTTATTAAATGCATATGTAAAAATGAGTCGTGATGTGTAAACACGCCTTTGTGTTCCGTGGAGAAATACCCAATTATTTCAGCATCTTCATTCCTGAGACCATAGTTTATTTGTCCCTGATGCGCTTCCTTAGGCGATGACACTTTTGTTCCTGCAGGCAAATTTTGAATATGAATAATTGCATTTGAAACTTGCCCTATTAACTTAAAAGTAAAAGGACGTTTGAAATCTAATGTCTTTTCATCAATAAATTTTTCCAAGTCCTCAATGGACTTAATATTATTAGGCAATTCAATTTCATTCCATTCAATAACATTGGAATGAACAAAGAAAGGTGCAGAAACATCAAATCGCTTCTCAACAGTCATTGTCGAATCTGAAGCAACTTTCGACACATAGCTTTTTCCATTATTAATCAGTAACTCCCCCGTTAGATAGACCTCCGGTCCAAGACCATATAGTCCTTTTTTATTAGAGATTGTGTCAAGGTCAATACTACTACCTAATTCCCCTTTCCACATAACATTTTTCATTGCTCCAACAATATTAATATTAGGATAAGTTTCTACATTTCTCGCACTTGGCTTTTTCTGGGATGAATTACAACTTATCACCCCAATTACTAGTAGTCCTAATGCTATTTTTCTAATCATCATTTTATGTTTGTTCTTTTATTTTAATTTATACCAATTCATTCAATCTACAAATCTAGAGGATTTCAAAGCATATGAAAGCCTAAACTAAACAAATCCCTCAAAAGTAAATTGAAAAGCATTATAAGCACCCCTTGGTTTAAAACATCGGTTATCAACATTGAATTTTTACTCGTTCACCTAGCTACATACTAAAAATTTCATCTTACCTAGAATGTTTTTAAAGCCTATAAACTATAAATGTTTTCATACTACTTATATATTCAAACCCAAAACTTAACAACCATTTCATTTACAGCCATTTAAAATAATCACTAACTTAGTAATGCTCCCAAAAATCCTATTCACAATCAAATAACAAGTACATTATGCTACAATGAATATGGAGTTCAAGCAAAAAAAATGGTTAGTTAAAGTGCTTAAGATTACAGGGGTACTCACAATAATAGGTTTTATCCTTCTTTACATATTACCCATTATATTTGCCGATACCATTACCCAGAAAATAAGAACCCTTGCCGATAAAAAACTAGCGGCAGAAATCAATTTTAGCCATTCAGAGTTGTCCTTCTTTAAACACTTTCCCCACCTTACCCTATCACTTTACGATATTAAATTAAACGGCTCCAAGCCTTATGAGAATGAACTCCTTTTAAAGTCTAAGGAGATTAGCCTTGGTATCGACATGTTCAGTATAATATTTGGAAAAGCTGCCACTGTAGATGGCATTTACATTATCGATTCCGATATTTTTGTTAGAATAAACGAAGTGGGTATACCCAACTACAACATTTATATTCAAGAGGAAGAAGAACAGGATTCCTTAAAACAGGGCAAACCCGTAGAGGCCGCCCTCAACCTAAAGACCTTTCAAATAAAAAACAGCACAGTGCACTACAACGATAAATCTACAAAAGTGCAGGCCGAAGCTATTGGATTTAACTACATTGGCAAAGGCCACTTTCTGGAATCGGATGTTGAACTGGAATCGAAAGCAGAAATTGGGGATTTGGATTTAAAGTACGAAGGCCTATCCTATTTAACAGATAAAAGCATTCGCACCAAATTGCTTACAAAATTCAATACCAACTCCCTTATTTTGGTCATTGAGGATCGAGCCTTTTCCATTAACGAACTACCAGTTCAGCTACAAGGAACTGTTGTTGTTTTAAAAAACGGTTATGATCTCAACCTTAACATCACCACCAATAATAGCAAGTTAAGACAACTTTTTACGGCTTTCCCTCCGCCGTACCTCACTTGGTTAGAACAAACTAACGTGAAGGGACAATTGGATGCTAGATTAGCAATAAATGGTCAGTACATTTCTTCTGAAAACATAAATCCAGACATTGAATTTTCAATTGCTTTGCGAAATGGCCACATCGCCTTTTCGCAAAGCCCCATGCCAGCAAAAGACATTAGCCTTAAACTGGAAGCAAAACTACCCCAAAGCGATTACAAAAAAATGAATATGCTTTTGGACACACTTCACTTTAGCATAGGAGATGGCTACCTACGCAGTAAAGCAACCATAAACGCTAAAGAAAATGCATTGAATGTTAACGGCACACTTCTTTCCGATCTTAATCTTGAAGAATTCAATAGAGCCATCGGCATTAACGATCTTTACCTCAAGGGAATGCTGAAAGCAAATATTGTTACCCAAGGTAAATTCAATGAATCCGAAAACAGTTTTCCTAAAACCGAAGGCCAGTTCAAATTAACCGATGGATGGATTAAAACAGGCTACTACCCAACTCCCATTGAAAACATTCAAATTAAGGCAGAAGTCCATAACACCAACGGTACCTATAACGACACCGATATCTTGATAGATCCTGCGTCATTTACTTTCGAGGGCGAACCGTTTACCCTTAATGCCAAATTCTCTAACCTCAACGATGTGCTATACAACATCAAGGCAAAAGGGGTTATCAATGTGGCCAAGGTTTACCATGTATTCGCTCAGGAAGGCTTGGATTTAGACGGATACATTAAAGCGGACGTAAGCTTCTCAGGACGCCAAAGCGATGCCACTAACGGTAATTACAACAAGCTTAACAACAAAGGAACACTGGAAGTAAGGGAAATAAAAACCCATACAGAGTACCTACCCAAACCCTTTATTATTAAACAAGGCCTGTTTACATTTAACCAAAACACCATGGGATTCAACAATTTTAAGGGGATTTATGAATCCTCAGATTTCACCATGAATGGCCAAATGGAAAACGTAATCAACTTTGTCCTCTTTGAAAACGAAATCCTTAAAGGTGACTATAGCATTACTTCTAATTACATAAATGTTAACGAATTCATTGCAAGTAGCAGTCAGGATAGCCTGCAAACAGAAACTCCTAAAGTAGCAGTTGTTAACGATACGATTCAAGAGTCTTCATCAGTTTATGAATTTGGAGTTATAGAAATCCCCTCCTATCTGAATATGACATTGACAGCCGATGCCAAAAAAGTCCAATATGACGAAATGAATTTAGAAAACCTTAAAGGTAATCTGGTTATCAATGACGGTCAATTCATACTAACTGACGGCTCTATGGACATGATTGGAGCCAATGCTAAAATGGATATGTACTATAAAAATGAAGGCGTACATAAAGCCGATTTTAAATACAAACTGAAACTTGACGATTTCGACGTGCAACGGGCCTATAACGAATTGAAACTTTTCAAAACTATAGCCCCAGCTGCAGAAGATGCCGAAGGTGTTGTTTCCATAGAATATAGCATTGCTGGAGTTCTCAATCATAACATGCAGCCCGTATTACCATCACTGGAAGGTGAAGGTGTGCTTACTGTCAAAAGTGTACAGTTAAAGGGTCATAAAGTGTTAGGTGCTGTTTCCAAACAAGCTAATGCTGAAGACATTAATGATCCGGAAGTGTCAGATATTCAAATAAAAACCAAAATAGACAATAATATTGTAAATATTGAACGCTTTAAAATTAAGGCTAAAGGCTTTCGTTTGCGTACTGAAGGGCAAACTAGTTTAGATGGACAGCTCAACCTAAAAATGCGACTGGGTCTCCCTCCTTTTGGCATTATAGGAATTCCTATAAAAGTTACTGGAACCCATGAATCCCCAGAGGTAAAGCTAGGTAAGAAAACCAAAGATCTAGAAGAGATAGACTATAAGGATGTCGACTCTAGCAATGTTGAAGAACTACTGAAATACGATTTACCTGATTCCATTCGCACTCGCTTTGCACCTCCTAAGCAGGATAGCATTCCTGATGATGAACAAGCTAAACCTGTAGATTCACCTGAAGAAGAACAATCGCAAACCAAAATGGATTCACTATATCAAAACATTCATAACATAACACAAGATTCACTAAAAACAAACACTACCAAACCCAAAGAAACTGATTAGGCTCCAGAAGAAAGGCAACAAGCTATTTCAGATATTGTATATCATAATTTGAAAACTTCAACACAATGGTTCCCGTTTTAAGACTATCCTTTTCCAACTCCCTTTTATCCAAATTGGCTTCTTTAGCTATGTAATCAATTGGAATTTTTAGCCGTTCTACTTCAAAAACCACTTCTATAGTATTGGGAAGCACATCTGAGGGCTTCTCATAGTACATATGTAGAGTATAGGTTCCCTCCTTTTTTGTACTTATTTCTGAAATTACAAGCCTATTGAGTTCAGGATCGATTGTTACTGTAGCTATGGAAAAATCTGCTTTCTTATCTACAGGAATAATATTGAGTTGTTTAAGGCTCTTTCCGTTGTAGTTAACCCCTCCTCGATCTACAGTAATGTATTCATACTTCAATAATCTATCTAGCTGAAAGTCCAATCCCTTTTTAGGCACCATCATAAACTGCTTGGATACAATTTGTAAAGGCTCTCCTTGCTCATAAACTACTTGACCGAACTTGGTTGGTATATTCACATAATCCAAATCTACCTTCAAACTCAAGTCGGCCTTAAAAGATATAATAGAATCCATTCTAGATTTGACAAGCAATAACTCAGCATCCTTTTGTCCCATTAGATGAAAACTCAAAAAAACAAACACTATAAAGAATAGTCTTTTCATATTAGATCCTTTCTATTAAATCCATAAATACCAATCCCCATAACAGCAAAGGTATATATCACTAAAAAAACGCTATTCTTAACAATTTGTCCCCAATCAATTTTATATTCAAAAAAGTACTGCCATGTATTGTTGAGTTTCATATAAGAATACTCATTAACAATGCCATTTCCAAAGTCCATTTTATACAATACATTGGAAACAATTACAAACAAGACTGCCACAATCCAAGTTTTTGCAGATTCTTCCAAAAACACCGCCAACGTTAAACTCACAACCGAAAAGAAAATCATAGTAAGTGTTCCCGACAGAAAAGCCATGATTAACCTAAAGCCCGCCTCTTTACTCTCAAAAAAATTGAGTGTTTCCAAATACACTATTAAATCTCCCTGCCCGAAGATTAAATAGGAAAAGGAGAAAGAGGTAAGCATTAAAATCAAAACGGATAAAATGGTAAACAGGATACCGACAATGTATTTACTTAACAAAAACTGTTTTTTATTTACCGGTTGCATGAAAACCGTTTGAAGGGTTTTATCCTTAAATTCAGTTGTTAATGTTCCAGAGACAATAATCATCAATATTAATGGTAAATGAAACCATAATGTGTTAAGGATTAAGTATACCATAAGATTTCCATTAAGCAAATTCCCTTTAAAATAAAAAGATTCCTTTAAGCTTTCCAGAAACAAATCTATTAAAGCGTTGCCCTGATAATAGGCACTTACAAGCACCACAGCTTCAATAACTATCAGCACTCCCAAAGCGTAAAACGTATGGCTTTGCTTGGTCATTTTCAAGATTTCGGCTTTTACTAGGGATTTCATCGAATCATACTTCAAAAAGTTGGTTCATGTCAATTTCAGGGTAACAAGAAGTTATTTGAATTCCTTCTTCATATAGCTTACTTAGAATACTGGGGATTTCAACTTGTTTTATTTCTGCCAAAATATGCCCTGTTTCAACATATATAGAAAAGGGCTTTAAACTATTGGATAATTCTATATCCAACCCATAAAAGTGGTAGCACTTAGAACATTGATTGATTAATTTTTGGGTGTCACCAAACTTAATGACCTCTCCCTTCTTAATAACATATAGGTAATCGCAAACCTTACTTAGCTCTTCTATAATATGCGAACTTAGCAAAATAGCAAGGCCATCCTCCTTAGCTAGCTTTAAAATTAACGACCTCAAAGCAGTAATTCCCATAGGGTCCAACCCTGAAAATGGTTCGTCTAAAATAAGACAGGATGGATTATTAAGTAGCGCTACCGCAATCCCCAATCGTTGCTTCATTCCCAAAGAGAAGTTTTTAACAACATCTCTTCTTTCTATTGGCAACCCGACCCGTTTTAGTAAAACTTCAGTTTCATGGTCCGTGAGCTGTAAACCTTGAATCCTGGAAAAAACCCTTAAATTTTCAACTGCACTTAAATACTCATAAAGAGAGGGCTTTTCAACAATCCCCCCCAAAGGTTTTTTATGGTTAGAATTTACAATCACCTTACCTTTCTCTTTAGAAACCAGACCTAAAAGAACTTTAAATAGAGTTGTTTTTCCTGCTCCGTTTTCACCCAAAACCCCTCTAATTTCACCAGCCTGACAAGAAATATCAACATTATTTAAAACCCTTCGTTCTCCAAAAGATTTACTTATTCTTTCGGCTAATAAAATCATGCTTGAAGCTCCAATTGAAGTTTGTGGTAATCATATTTTGGCTTGTAGTTCTTCTCTAAAAAAGTTCTAGACCAAAAGGCTTTCCTAAAGAAAAACAGAGGGTCCTTTATCATAAAATAAGGAATATAATGGTACCATTTCACACCACTCCGCTTGTAATGCAATCTTATTTCCTTTGCGTAACCCAATTCGTCTGCAGCTACAATTGCTGCATTTCTCTGGCATTTAGAGCCAATATAAAAATTGGCAATCCTCCGATTAAAACCAAATTTATAAAACTGATCCTTGGCACGTTTGTAATTTTGAAACCGAGACCAGCCATCCATAGTCACCAAAAAGATATGAACAAAAGAAAACAAGAAACAGACTCCCCAAATTATTATTAATAATCGATCTTCTCTTGCCATCGCTTTTTTGAGTAGGCTCCAGAAAAACCAGGATTCAAGTATGAAAAGTATCAAGGAATAATAAAGAAGTCGCCCCACTCTTAAGTAAGAAATAAATATAGGAGGCTGTTTGGGTAACGCTTTGATTTCCATAGTTAGATGATATGCTTATCATAAAGTTACGGATAATCAAATGAGTTTCATAGTGTAAACTATGCCTTTCATCCATAAAAAAACGCAACCCTAAGGTTGCGTTTGAATATATTAGGTGTGTTCGTTTATTAGAACATCTCTCTTCCTGCAAAGTGGAAAGCACTCTCAATAGCAGCGTTCTCATCACTATCACTTCCGTGAACAGCGTTTTCACCAATAGAAGCAGCATACAGTTTTCTGATAGTTCCTTCTGCAGCCTCAGCTGGGTTAGTCGCTCCGATAAGCGTTCTGAAATCTTCAACAGCGTTTTCTTTTTCCAAAACAGCAGCTACAATCGGTCCACGAGTCATATACTCTACCAATTCTCCAAAAAATGGACGCTCACTGTGAATAGCGTAAAAAGTTTCTGCATCGGCTTTTGTCATTTGCGTTAACTTCAAAGCTACAATTCTAAATCCTGAAGCTGTGATTTTTTCAAGTATTGCGCCAATGTGTCCCTTTTCAACAGCATCTGGCTTAAGCATTGTAAATGTTCTGTTTGTTGCCATTTTCATATTTTTAAATGTCGTGCAAAAGTAATGGTTTTCCAATTAAAAACAAGACACTCCAAGTTTAAAAAATTGTATATTCGCCCTCTATGAACACACAAGATCTTTCCGAAGTAAAATCTTTACTCCACACTGCTAAACAAGCAGTTATTGTTCCACATAAAAACCCAGATGGTGACGCTATGGGATCCTGCTTAGCAATTTGTCATTACCTATTGAAGTACGACGTAGATGCTAAAGTTATCTCTCCAAATGACTATCCTCACTTCTTGAAGTGGCTACCAGGAGACGATCAGGTTTTGAAATACGAAACAGACAAAGAAGTTTGCGATAAACTGATTGGCGATGCCGATGTGATATTCACACTCGATTTTAATGCACTAAACCGTGCAGGTGATATGGAGCTTTCTTTAGTTAAAAGTAAAGCTATTAAGATTATGATTGACCATCACCAACAGCCTGACGATTATGCCAAGTACATGTACTCTGATGTTAACATGAGTTCAACCTGTGAAATGGTATACAGATTCATTGAAATGTTAAATGACAGTTCTAAAATAGATTCCAAAATAGCCACTTGTATTTATACCGGTATTATGACAGATACAGGCTCTTTCCGTTTTCCATCGACAACTAGTGCTACCCATCGTGTTATTGCTGATCTGATTGATAAAGGAGCTAATAATGCTCAAATCCACAATAACATCTATGACACCAATCGTTATGAGAAATTGCAGTTATTGGGTTGTGCATTGACCAACTTAAAGGTGTTACCAGAGTTTCGGACAGCATTTATTACCCTATCGCATGAGGAATTGAACAAATTCAATTTCAAAAAAGGCGATACCGAAGGTTTTGTTAATTATGGTTTGTCTTTAGACAACATTATTTTTGCAGCCATTTTCATAGAAAACAAACAAGAGGATATTGTTAAGATTTCACTACGTTCTAAAGGTGGTTTTTCTGTAAACGAGTTCTCTAGGACTCATTTTTCTGGAGGTGGCCATATCAATGCTGCCGGAGGGGCGAGTGATATGTCTTTGGAAGATACCATTGAAAAATTTATTAGTATCTTACCGCAATATAAACAAGCACTCAACTCATGAAACATTTAATATATATTGCTTTCGCCTTTCTGACTTTTATTGGTTGTAAATCTCCTGAGCCCCGCAAGCCTGTTAGTGTGAATAGCGGTTCATTTATAGACCAATCGGTTGAACGAAATAAAAAGCTTAATGAGCATGAACAAAAACTCATTGAAGACATCATAAAAGGCAACCCAGAAATAGACTACATCGCTTCAGAAAGTGGGTTTTGGTACTACTACAATACTAAAATTGAAAACGACACACTATCTAAACCTGCTTTTGGTGATTTGGTAAACTTTAATTACGATGTCAAAACTTTAGAAGGAGATTTAATTTATTCTCAAGACGAAATAAAAACCCAAAACTACGCCATGGACCAACAAGAGCTTTTTACAGGGCTTCGCGAAGGTCTTAAATTAATGAAAGTAGGAGAAACAGTTACATTCCTTTTCCCTTCCCAAAAAGCTTATGGCTATTATGGAGACGAAAATAAAATAGGAAGCAGTGTCCCTTTAGTTTGCAAAGTCACTGTAAATTCTATAAGCCAAAACCAAACCAATTAATAAACCATGACATTAGTAAAAAAAACTATGAAATTATTTTTATTAGCAATGTTGGTGAGTTTTACATCTTGCCAAAATAAATACCCCGATCTTGGCGATGGTATTTATGCTGAAATCGTAACCAACAAAGGAACAATGGTTGCCCAATTAGAATACCAAAAAACACCAGTAACAGTAGCGAACTTCATTACTCTTGCAGAAGGGACCAACCATTTGGTCGATAGTACTTACCAAGGAAAAAAATTCTACAATGGTTTAACCTTTCACCGAATCATTAAAGACTTCATGATTCAAGGTGGAGATCCTGAAGGCACAGGAAGAGGTAATCCTGGCTATAAGTTCAAGGATGAATTTGATGCTACTTTGGTACACGACACATTGGGCATACTTTCAATGGCAAACTCGGGACCTGCTACCAACGGCAGTCAATTTTTTATCACTCTTAAGGCCACTCCATGGTTAAACAATAAACATTCTGTATTTGGCCATTTAGTAGAAGGAAATGATGTCTTAACAGCTCTTGGCAATATAGAAACCACAAAACCTGGAGACAAACCAAAAGAAGATGTAATCATTCAAGAAGTAAACATCATTAGAAAAGGAGAGGCTGCACAAGCTTTTAACGCTTCAGAAGTGTTTAAGAATCATTTCGTTGAATTAGAACAGGAAAAGAAAGAACGTGAAGCAAAGTTGAACGCTGCCCGAGAGGAATTCATTAAACAAAATGAGAGCCCTGAAGGTACTGTAAAACGTTTGCCTACAGGAGTAGTGATGATATATAACAACGAAAATCCCAATGGGGTGAAGCCTACTTCACAGGATAAGGTATTAATAAACTATGCTGGTTACTTTGAAGACGGACAGTTGTTTGACACCAACTACAAATACATTGCAGAAAAGTTCGGAAAATATGACGAAAATAGAGATAAGCGCGGTGCTTATAAGCCATTCCCTATGATTTATAATGAGCGAGCCACTTTGGTACCTGGATTCCGTGAAGCAATGTTAAACATGAATGTAGGTGATAAAGCGAGAGTATTTATTCCTTCATTCTTGGCTTATGGTGAAAGAGGAATGCCTCCTGTTATCCCAGCTAATACCAACTTGATTTTCGATTTGGAAATTACTGGTATCCAAGAGTAATTCTAAAATACGATCAATAAAAAAAGCCTTTCAATAGAAAGGCTTTTTTTTATATATAACTGCACCTCAATTAGTTCTTTGGAATATTCTTTAATATTTCAAGAACATACTTCCAGTACTTTTGTGCAGAAGAAATACTTGCACGTTCATCTGGAGAGTGAGCTCCTTTGATGTTTGGTCCAAAACTTATCATATCCATTTCTGGATAATTGGTTCCTAAAATACCACATTCCAGTCCTGCGTGACAAGCTGCTACATTAGGATCTTCCCCATTCATTTCCTTGTAAAGATCAACAAGAACCTTTAATATGTCAGAATCCATATTAGGTGTCCAACCAGGATAATCTCCAGAGAACTCTACTTCACACCCAGTCAATTCGAAAGTAGCACGAAGCGTATTCGCTAAATCCCACTTAGAGCTCTCTACTGATGAACGAGTTAAACATGCGATTTTTATATTACCATCCTTAATCTCTACACGGGCAATATTATTCGATGTCTCAACAAGACCAGGAATATCGGCACTCATACGGTACACACCATTCCAAGCAGCATAAAGTGCACGGGTTACACCTTCCTGAACACCCAAATCCATAATCGTTTCTGGGGTTTCACATCTTTCAACCACAATAGTCAATCCTGGTTCAACTGTTTTTAATTCTGTTTTTAATACTTCTGTCTTCTCTTGCATTTCCAGCTCAAAAGCTTGCTCGTGAACAGCATCGATTGCTACTACGGCATTGCTCTCTCTAGGGATAGCATTTCTTAATCCACCTCCATTAATTTCAGAAATACGAAGTCCAAAATTTTCGAAACCATCAAACAACAAACGGTTCATCAATTTATTGGCATTACCAAGTCCTTTGATAATATCCATTCCAGAGTGACCTCCTTGAAGCCCTTTAACTGTAATGGAATATCCTATTTTGAATTCTGGCGTTTCCTCTACATTATATTCACGTGTCGCTGTTACATCTACACCTCCGGCACATCCAACACCTATTTCATCATCTTCTTCAGTATCCAAGTTTAAAAGAATCTCGCCGTCAAGAATTCCTCCTTTTAATCCCATAGCCCCAGTCATTCCTGTTTCCTCATCAATCGTAAACAAAGCTTCAATTGCTGGGTGGTCGATATCTTTACTTTCCAAAATCGCCATAATTGTCGCTACACCAAGTCCATTGTCGGCTCCTAAAGTAGTTCCTTTAGCACGAACCCAATCACCATCAACATACATTTCAATTCCTTGGGTATCGAAATCGAAATCAGTATCATTGTTTTTTTGATGAACCATATCCAAATGCGACTGCATTACAATGGTCTTTCGATCTTCCATACCAGGAGTAGCTTGCTTTTTTATAATAACGTTCCCTACTTCGTCTTCAATAGTTTGTAACCCTAAATTATTACCAAACTCCTTCATAAAAGCAATAACGCGCTCTTCCTTTTTCGAGGCTCGAGGCACAGCATTAAGGTCAGCAAATTTATTCCACAGAGCTTTGGGCTTTAGTTCTCTTATTTCTGAATTCATAGTATCTTAAAAATTAAGTCACAAAGGTAGGTATTAGAAGATAAGAATTACAAACAAATGGCTATTTTTGAGGTATGCGCCATATCGTAAAACCCATAATTGCATTATCTATTTTACCTCAGTTTTTATTGGTAAAATTTATTGCTCAGTACCCACAGTTTATTGAGACCTATTACAGCAATGGGCTATATCCTTTTATCTCAAAAATTTTCAGGTATGTTCTTGGTTGGCTCCCATTTTCTTTTGGAGACATTGTTTACACATTAGCATCTGTATTAGCAATTCGTTGGTTTATAGTAAACAGACGCCGTATCATCAAAGCTCCGAAATCTTGGACTACAGATGTTTTGACTGCCCTATCCATTTTTTATTTTGCTTTCCATTTTTTATGGGGGATGAACTATTACCGTCCTCCTTTGCATGAAAACTTAAATCTCAATGCCGATTATACTACAGAAGAACTTGTAACAACTACTACAAGCTTGATAAAATTGGCCAACAGAGCTCATTATGAAATCACTAATAATGATAGCCTAGCCGTAAATATGCCCTACAATAAGCCAGATATCTTAAAAAAGAGTGCATTAGGGTATAAAGAGCTACAAAAAATATTTCCTCACCTGGAGTACCACCCCGTAAGTATAAAAAAATCTATTTACAGTTTACCTTTAACATATATGGGTTTTAGTGGCTATTTAAACCCTTTTACAAATGAAGGTCAGGTGGATGGGTTGATTCCTGCCTATAAAATGCCGACAACGAGTTCGCATGAGATTGCACATCAATTAGGATATGCAGCAGAAAATGAGGCAAATTTTATTGGCTGCATGGCAGCTATCAACCACCCTGATACTTACTTCAGGTATTCTGGTTTAATTTTCGGCCTGCGTCACTGCCTGAATGAACTTTATGTAAGAGACGAAAATCTCTATAACAAACTTGTTAAAAATGTTAATATAGGCATCTTAAAAAACTATGAGGAAGGACGGCTATTTTGGGACAGTTATCAAAACCCAGTTGAACCAATTTTCAAAAAAACATATGATGGTTACTTACAGGCAAACAATCAAACAGACGGCATGAAAAGTTATAGTTATGTCGTAGCTTTGTTAGTTAACTACATCCAAAAAAAAGGCCTTTAACCACCAATTTGTCTAAACTTTAATAATCAGTCTTTACTAGTAACAAACAATACACTTACAAAAAAGCAACAAAAAAACTTACTTTCTTCAGGCTTATATCCTACAATTTTATTAAATTTATAGACAATACCCCCCATTCTCCACCCAATAACCCTTACAATAATTAACAAAATGATTCAAAAGACGATTTTTGTAGCCTGTAGCTTAGTAATAATTATTACAGCTCTAATGGCTCTAGAAGTACTCAGTAAAGCTTTAGCATTATCCATTATTATTACACTTGCAGTAGGTACTTTTACAAGCGTTGTTGTGCTACAAAACAACGAACGCCACAATTAGGCTACAGTACCCTCTTATTGGATAATAATGAAACGTGAATACCAAGACTCATTTTAAAATAATGAGCCTTGCCCCTTTCTGTTGCTGTTTTCATTTGATTCTTCTTCATTCTCCATCTTTAAAGTCTCTTCATCTACAACCTCCAAATCATCAGCATGAACTTCTTCTGGTGCTTCATATGGCATTGACTCCAACAGATTTATTTGATTGACCTTATCTGAGGATAATTGATTTCCTAAAGCCTTAATACCTTTGATTGCAATAAATTCCTCAAGTAGTAATTCTACATTCGGCTTACGATCCTTGCCTCGTTCTTTAGCAAACACAACCTCAACAACAGGCTTCCAATCGGTTGAAATAATTTCCAAATAAGATTTTTCATGATCGGTTATAACCACCTCTTCTTTGTTTTCATTTTCCACCAAGAAACGTTTTACATAAAAACGTTCTTTATCGCCATCAAAGTAAACACATGAAATAGGTTTATTCGGAATCCACTTTTCAAGAACAATCATATTGTCCTCAAAATGAGCTGTAAGCTCAGGAATAATAGTTTTGACTAAACCAGATTGTGTAATGATCAATATACGATCTTCACCGTGGAATTCTCCGAGCAACTCTCCTCTACCATCAGCATTTAAACGTCTTACAGTTTCGTCGTACCATATTTTTCTTGGCTTAAGCGTTGAAACTCCTTTCTCTTTTAGCTCAACTTTCTTAATGGCGTATTTAGTAACCAAATTTCCTTTGGACGCTCTTCCTTTAATAAGGATATCTGCAAAATCTATATCCCATTTCAGTTTTTTAATACTTCCTACTTGACGCAAGAAAACAGTAACGACTTCGGCCTCGCCGTTTGGATTAGCAGAGAAGTACCAAAGGTCTGACCCTTTAGCGTTGTTTGTCAAATCGTATTCCTTATCGCGAGTTATAGAAGTCACCGAAAACCTCTTAATGTACGAGGGTCCTTTGGCTCCATCACGGTAAATCATATTATAGATGGTACGCTTATCTTTTTTCTTGAAGACCGCAACGTGAATAATGTTTTTACCAATAAAGGTTTTAGAATCTACCTTGGTTACCATCATTTTACCTTCTTGGGTAAACACAATTATATCGTCAATATCGCTACAATCGCATACATACTCATCTTTGCGCAAAGATGTACCAACAAAACCTTCTTCTCTATTTACATACAGTTTAGTATTTCTAATTACAACCTTGGTCGCATCAACATCATCAAAAGCACGCAACTCAGTTTTTCGTTCCTTACCCTTTCCATATTCTTTCTTCAAACGGATAAAATAAGCAATTGCATAGTCAATAAGATTCGCCAAATGATGCTTAACTTGTGCTATATCACCTTCC
Organism: Mangrovimonas aestuarii; assembly: GCF_028767185.1. Classification (GTDB taxonomy): domain Bacteria; phylum Bacteroidota; class Bacteroidia; order Flavobacteriales; family Flavobacteriaceae; genus Mangrovimonas_B; species Mangrovimonas_B aestuarii. Next base: position 37,696 of record NZ_JARACK010000002.1, on the reverse strand, counting down.
AAAGCCTCAATTTTCTGTTGTGCTTTATCAATATCGAATTTAGAAATACGCTTAATTCTAATTTCAGTAAGACGGACAATATCCTCTTCGGTAACCTTACGTTTAAGGTGTTTAATATGCGGCTGAAGTCCTTTATCTATCGCTTCAATAACACCTTCCCAAGTATCTACTTCTTCGATGTCACGATAAATTCGTTTTTCAATAAAAATACGTTCCAACGATGCAAAGTGCCATTGTTCTTCAAGTTCATTCAGCTTGATTTCCAAATCACTTTTTAGCAACTGAACTGTATTATCTGTAGAGCGCCTTAAAACCTCAGACACTCCAATAAACAATGGTCTATTATCTTCAATTACACAGCCCAAAGGCGAAATGGACATTTCACAATTTGTGAAAGCATACAATGCGTCGATGGTTTTATCAGGAGAGATACCAGAAGGTAAATGTACTAATATTTCCACCTCTGCAGCAGTATTATCCTCTATACGCTTGATTTTTATCTTCCCTTTATCGTTCGCTTTTAGAATGGAATCAATTAAAGTTGACGTTGTAGAACCAAAAGGAACTTCGGTAATCACCAAAGTCGTTTTATCTAATTGGGAAATCTTTGCTCGTACACGTACTTTCCCTCCACGTAATCCATCATTATAATTAGATACGTCAGCGATTCCTCCTGTAGGAAAATCGGGAACCAAAGTAAAACCTTTACCCTGAAGGTGTTTTACGGAAGCATCAATTAGCTCGATGAAGTTATGGGGTAAAATTTTAGTCGATAATCCAACGGCAATACCTTCTGCCCCTTGCGCCAATAATAGCGGAAACATAACAGGGAGGTTAATGGGCTCCTTACGGCGACCATCATAGGATGCCTGCCATTCTGTAATCTTTGGATTGTAAACAACATCCAAGGCAAACTTCGATAAACGTGCTTCAATATAACGAGATGCCGCTGCACTATCACCAGTAAGAATGTTTCCCCAGTTTCCTTGGGTATCTATCAACAAGTCTTTTTGACCGATTTGCACCATGGCATCGGCAATACTCGCATCACCGTGAGGATGGTACTGCATGGTATGCCCAACAATGTTAGCTACCTTATTGTAACGACCATCATCAAGATCTTTCATAGAGTGCATGATACGGCGTTGAACCGGTTTAAAACCATCTTCAATAGCCGGAACGGCACGCTCCAGTATAACATAAGATGCATAATCTAAAAACCAGTCTTTGTACATTCCCGTTACTTTGGTAATGGTATCCTGGCTCTCTTTGAAGTCATTTTCTAATGGCCCGTTATCTTCTGTCATTCTTGATCTTTATGTTGTTTTTTATCATTTTACTCAACGATTGTTTGATGTACTTGCGTTTTTTTCGTCCCACCAAAGTCACGTCGAAAACTTCCTTTTTTGTTCCTTTTCCTGGTTTTTCAATAAATAAAACCAAGTTTTTATATACGATGTAATCATTCAGTTTAAAGGCCGAAAGATTTTCCTTTTTAAACTCAACTACATGCTCACGGTATTTTAAATATTCCGACAGCAACAGACCTCTATTGGTAACCACAACCTTCATCCCGTCGCTATCGTATTCAAAGTACTTGGCTATTTGGTGCATGAGAACAATTAGGAGAAGAAATCCAATAAAAATAACGATAAACGAAACTGTTGGATTTGGTGTCAAATCCTTAAAGGCCCTAAACACCGTTGCCATTATAATAACCAAAACGATCAGTACAAAATAGACTGAAACGATTAGCCCTTTAACTTTACCATTATTTGTTCTCATAGCAATTATTCTACTACATCCAGTTCGACTTTCAAGTTATTGATAATAAATTCTTGTCTATCTGGAGTATTTTTACCCATATAAAATTCCAAAAGTTCTTCTATACTCTTATCCTTATCCAACATAACAGGATCTAGACGAATGTCATCCCCAATAAAGTGCTTAAACTCATCTGGAGATATCTCTCCAAGCCCCTTAAATCGAGTAATCTCTGGTTTTGGCTTAAGCTTTTCAATAGCATTGATACGTTCCAGCTCTGAATAGCAATAAATTGTTTCCTTTTTATTACGCACCCTAAACAAGGGAGTTTGCAAAATATACAAATGCCCTTCCTTTATAAGTTCTGGAAAAAACTGTAAAAAGAATGTAATTAACAGTAAACGAATGTGCATCCCATCCACATCGGCATCGGTAGCGATTACAATATTGTTATAACGTAAATCCTCTAACGATTCTTCTATATTTAATGCTGCCTGAAGTAAGTTAAACTCTTCATTCTCGTATACTATTTTCTTACTCATCCCATAAGAGTTTAAAGGCTTCCCCCTTAAACTAAATACCGCTTGGGTGTTCACATCACGGGATTTAGTAATACTTCCCGATGCTGAATCCCCCTCAGTAATGAAAAGTGTACTCTCTAAACGACGGTCATTTTTAAGGTTTCCCAAATGCACACGACAGTCACGAAGCTTTTTATTATGTAAACTTGCCTTTTTAGCACGCTCCTTGGCTAACTTTCTAATTCCCGACAGCTCTTTACGTTCTCTTTCTGCTTGAAGAATTTTACGTTGGATTTTCTCAGCAGCTTCAGGGTTCTTATGTAAATAGTTATCAAGTTTATTTTTTACAAAGTCATTCACATAGGTTCTTACTGTTGGAAGGTTCCCTCCCATGTCTGTAGATCCCAATTTGGTTTTTGTCTGACTTTCGAAAACAGGCTCCATTACTTTTATAGACACCGCTGCCACTACCGACTTTCTAATATCGGAAGCGTCGTAATTCTTTCCATAGAACTCACGCAATGTTTTCACCAAAGCTTCTCTAAAGGCTGCTAAGTGTGTACCACCTTGAGTAGTGTTCTGACCGTTAACAAATGAATGGTACTCTTCACTATACTGCGTTTTATGGTGAGTTATTGCCAATTCAATATCATCTCCCTTAAGGTGGATGATAGGATAAATCATATCGGAACCGTTGATGTTCTCTTCCAACAGATCTTTTAGCCCATTTTCACTATAATACTTCTCACCATTAAAGACTATGGTCAATCCAGGGTTTAGATAGACATAGTTTTTGAGCATACGCTCAACATATTCATGACGGAACTTATAATGCTTGAAAATGGTTTCATCAGGAATAAAGGACACTTTAGTTCCCTTACGTCTTGAAGTATTATCTAATGTCTCCTGGTTAACAAGATTTCCTTGCTCGAATTCTGCCGAAGCCGATTTGCCATCACGGGTAGACTCTACCCTAAAAAAGGTTGACAGCGCATTAACGGCTTTTGTACCCACACCATTTAAACCAACCGACTTTTTAAAGGCACGGGAATCGTACTTTCCTCCCGTATTCATCTTAGATACAACATCGACAACCTTACCTAATGGTATTCCGCGCCCAAAATCGCGAACAATTACTTTATTGCCCTGAATGGATATCTCGATAGTTTTTCCAGCTCCCATAACGTATTCGTCTATGGAATTATCCAAAACCTCTTTTAAAAGAATGTAAATACCATCGTCTTGGGAAGAGCCATCACCCAACTTACCGATGTACATACCAGGACGCATCCTAATATGTTCTTTCCAATCGAGTGAGCGTATGTTATCTTCAGTGTAATTGGTTTGTTCAATCATATAACAAGCCTATGCAATTATTTTTTTCGTGATGAGTTGCTAATATAGTATTTCGGTAGAAAAATCCGAAATAAACAAGGTACAAAATGCACATAAAAAAAGCCAATATCCTTTAGGAAATTGGCTTTTATATTTGTAGGAAAAAGCAGTCTACACGTTAAACAAAAAGTGCATTACATCACCATCATTAACCACATAATTCTTGCCTTCAACACGCATTTTCCCTGCTTCCTTAACTTTACTTTCACTACCAAAGTTTACATAATCATCATATGAGATTACTTCGGCTCTAATAAATCCCTTTTCAAAATCGGTATGAATAACTCCTGCAGCTTGTGGCGCAGTAGCCCCAATACTTACCGTCCAAGCACGAACCTCTTTTTTACCAGCTGTAAAATAAGTTTGCTGGTTTAACAACTTATAAGCTGCACGAATCAATTTAGAAGATCCTGGCTCATCCAATCCAATATCCTGCAAGAACATTTGGCGCTCTTCATAATCTTCCAATTCATTGATATCAGCTTCTGTACCAACAGCAAGCACCAAAACCTCTGCATATTCATCTTTTACGGCTTCCTTCACACGCTCTACATGCTCATTACCTTTTACAGCTGCTCCTTCATCTACATTACACACATAAAGTACAGGTTTGTCGGTAATAAACTGAGATGGCTTGACAAACTCCAAATAATCGTCTTCTTCAAACTCTAACGCTCGAACAGATACACCAGACTCTAAACCTTCTTTAATTTTAAACAAGATAGCTTCTTCCTTCTGAGCTTCCTTATTACCAGTTTTGGCTGCACGTTTTACTTTTTCGAGTTTCTTTTCAACAGTTTCCAAATCTTTCAACTGCAACTCTATATCAATAGTTTCCTTATCTCTAATAGGATTTACACTACCATCAACGTGAACAATATTATCATTTTCAAAACAACGCAATACATGAAGAATTGCATCCGTTTCTCTAATGTTAGCCAAGAATTGGTTTCCAAGCCCCTCACCTTTACTTGCTCCTTTTACCAAACCTGCAATATCTACAATCTCTACAGTTGCCGGCAAAACACGCTCAGGATCTACTAAAGACTCCAATTTTGACAATCTTGGGTCTGGCACGTTTACAACTCCAATGTTTGGTTCAATTGTACAGAATGGGAAGTTTGCACTTTGCGCTTTAGCATTCGACAAACAATTAAACAAGGTTGATTTCCCTACGTTAGGCAATCCTACAATTCCTGCTTTCATTAACTAATTTATTTAATCGTCCCCGAAAAAACCGGGAATATTATTATTCTACAATTACATTTTTAGCCCCTTTTGGTAAGCCGCTGCAAATGTAATTAATTCTTATATGTTTTAAACAAAAAACCCAAGCAAACGCTTGGGCTTTATGATTATTTTAATAGACTGACCTTTAATCTTCTGGATGCATAAAAGATTGCTTTCCTAAAAGCTCATCGTCTGTCTCTACGTTGTCTTCATCAGGCACACAACAATCTACTGGACATACAGCTGCACATTGTGGTTCTTCATGAAATCCCTTACATTCTGTACATTTATCGGGAACGATATAGTAAATTTCGTCACTGATAGGCTCTTGAGCTTCATCAGCATCTACTGATTTACCATTAGGCAACACAACATTACCTTCCAGACTGGTACCATCTGCATAACGCCAATCGTCTGCTCCTTCATAAATAGCGGTATTTGGACACTCTGGTTCGCAAGCACCACAATTAATACATTCGTCTGTTATTATAATTGCCATAGCAGTATTCTTTTTCTAACTTTGTCTGCAAAAATAACGCCAAAACCATTCATAACCAAATACAGCATGGATTTACAGAAAAGAATTAATGCATTTGTTGCTCTTGGGTCATTTTTAAAGCAGTTTACTACTGAAAACCCTACCAAAGAAGACAGCATACCCCATAACGATTTATTCTTTGACGGCTTTAAACACCAGATTAAACTGGCCAAAGAACAAAATGGATGGTTTACGGACGACAATCTTAGGTTTGCGTTTAACCAATGGACTAATGCCTTGACAGAATACAACCTAAAAACCTGGACCAAAAACTACAATTTAGATGAAAATTCAGAGAAGACAATTGCCATCATTATGGCAGGAAATATTCCTTTGGTTGGTTTTCATGATTTTCTATCGGTTTTAATTAGTGGGCACAAGGTTTTAGTAAAACAATCTTCAAACGACAAACAGCTTCTTCCATTTTTAACCAAGTACCTGGAGTATGTTGAGCCTGAATTTAAAGGACGTATTTCCTTTACAACTGACAAACTTGAAAATTTTGATGCGGTAATCGCAACTGGAAGCAACAATACAGCTAGATATTTTGAATATTACTTTAAAGGAAAACCCTCAATTATTCGACAGAACAGAAACTCTGTCGCTGTTTTGACAGGGAATGAAAATGAGGATGAACTCAAAGCCCTTTCTGATGATGTTTTTAGATATTACGGATTAGGCTGCCGAAATGTATCCAAGTTATTTGTTCCTAAAGATTATGATTTCGATGGTTTTTTCAATGGACTTTACCATTGGCATCCAATCATTGAGGAAAACAAATACGCCAACAATTACGATTACAACAAGGCGGTATATCTAATGAGTGAATTTGATTTATTGGAAAACGGCTTTTTAATGATTAAGGAAGATGAAAGCTATGCATCCCCAATTGCAACTGTTTTTTACGAGTATTACGATAATCACGAGTCATTAAAGGAAAAACTTGAAGCAGATAATGAGCGTATTCAGTGCGTTGTTGCCAAAGGTTTTTCAGAAAGTGAAATCCCTTTCGGCAAAACACAATCCCCTGAATTATGGGACTATGCTGATGGAGTAGACACCTTGGAATTTTTGCAAAACCTAGAATAAGGTTTCACTGGATTTTAACACCTACTCATAAATAATTCATCACCTTTGTGATGCTAAAAACCACTAAACAATGAAACGACACAACTTTAGCGCTGGCCCCTGTATTTTACCACAAGAAGTCATGCAGCAAGCTGCCCAAGCAGTTTTGGACTTTGATAATGGTCTTTCTATTTTAGAAATTTCGCATAGAAGCAAGCCTTTTGTAGATGTAATGGAACAAGCCCGATCATTGGCTCTGGAACTACTCGGTCTGGAAGGCAAAGGTTATAAAGCATTGTTTCTTCAAGGAGGTGCAAGTTCACAGTTTTTAATGATTGCTTACAACCTTTTGGAAAAACAAGCTGGTTATATAAACACAGGTACTTGGAGTAGTAAAGCTATTGAGGAAGCTAAACTTTTTGGTGAGGTTATGGAAATAGCTTCATCAAAGATTGAAGGCTTCAATAATATTCCAAAAGGCTACACCATTCCAGATAATTTAGACTATTTCCACTGTACTTCCAACAATACAATTTATGGGACTCAAATGAAGGAATTCCCTAATTGCCCTGTCCCTATGGTGTGCGATATGAGTAGTGATATATTCTCACGAACAATGGATTTTTCAAAGTTTGACCTTATCTATGCAGGAGCTCAAAAAAACATGGGGCCTGCAGGATCAACTCTTGTGGTTGTAAAAGAAGACATATTAGGAAAGGTTAGCAGAAAGCTCCCTTCGATGATGGACTACCAAGTTCACATCAATAAAAGCAGCATGTTCAATACACCGCCAGTTTTTGCTGTTTACGTATCCATGCTAAATTTACAATGGCTAAAAAAACTTGGAGGAATTTCAGGAATCGAAAAAATAAACGAAAAGAAAGCCCAACTGTTATATTCCGAAATTGATATCAACCCTTTGTTTGAAGGGTTTGCAAAAACAGAAGATCGCTCAATTATGAATGCCACATTCAACCTTACTAATGACGATCTTAAAGAAACATTCGACACTATGTGGAAAGAAGCCGGAGTTAATGGTCTTAATGGTCACAGAAGTGTTGGCGGTTATAGAGCTTCTATGTACAACGCTTTATCTCTTGATAGCGTTAAGGCATTGGTTGAAGTAATGAGTGAATTAGAACGAAAAGCATAAATTATACATCATACTATGAAAGTATTAGCTAACGACGGCATTTCACAAAGTGGTATTTCTGCTTTGGAAACTGCCGGATTTGAAGTAATTACAACCCGTGTTGCCCAAGAGCAGCTTGCAAATTTCATAAACGAAAACAATGTTGAGGTTTTGTTGGTGCGCAGTGCAACCAAAGTAACAAAACCAATTATCGATGCTTGCCCAAACCTGAAACTTATTGGTCGTGGTGGTGTAGGAATGGACAATATTGAAGTTGATTACGCTAAGAAAAAGGGCATTCAAGTAATCAATACCCCTGCGGCATCCTCACACTCTGTTGCCGAGCTGGTATTTGCTCATCTTTATGGATTAGCACGTTTTTTACACAACGCCAACCGAGATATGCCATTAGATGGAGATACTCGTTTTAAAGATCTTAAAAAGTCATACGCAAAAGGCACAGAGCTTAAAGGAAAAACCCTTGGATTGATAGGCTTTGGACGCATTGGTCAGGCTACTGCCAAAATCGCGATTGGATTGGGAATGAAAGTTGTTGTTTTCGACCCATTAATCGAAGTAGCGAATTTAGAATTGGAATTTTTCGACGGACAGAAAGTACAATTCACTATTAAATCTACTTCAAAAGAAGAGGTTTTAAAACAAGCCGATTTCATCAGCCTTCACGTTCCTGCTCAAAAAGATTACACGCTTGGAGAAGCGGACTTTAAAAAGATGAAAGATGGCGTAATCATCATCAATGCTGCCCGTGGAGGTGTAATCGACGAAGTAGCTTTAGTAGACGCTATAAACTCAGGAAAAGTAAGCAAGGCTGCACTTGACGTTTTTGAAAAGGAACCAAGCCCGGAAGTACAATTATTAATGCATCCGGATTTATCTTTATCCCCTCACATTGGAGCATCTACAAACGAAGCTCAAGATCGCATAGGATTAGAACTAGCCTCTCAAATTATCGACTTGCTAAAAATATAAACACTACGCTTTAACAAAGTATAAATTAACAAAACTCCGACCAAAACAGTCGGAGTTTTTTATTAAATTAATGCTCCTTATAAAAATCAACTCTCATGGCAAGTATTCTCGATCTTTTAGGCAACGACATGGGCAAAACCATAATTGATGGAGTTGCCAAACAAACCGGACAAGACTCCCAACAAACCCAAGACCTTTTAACAATGGCATTACCGGTACTCACCCATGCTATGAAACGGAATGCATCATCTCAACAAGGAGCCGATGGGTTATTGAACGCCTTGAACAAAAAACATAACGGAAGCATCCTAGATAACCTAAGCGACCTATTTAAAGGGGGCGTTAATGATGATGTTATAAACGATGGCGATAAAATCCTCGGGCATGTTTTAGGAAACAAAAAACAACCTATGGAACAAGCCTTTAGTGAAAAATCAGGTATCGACTCACAAACAGTTAGTCAAATACTTAAAATTGCCGCTCCTATTTTAATGGGATATTTAGGAAAACAGGCTAGAAACCAACCTTCAGCAGGTTCTAACAATATTAACGATATGCTTAGCGGTTTGGTAACGGGCAGCTCTGCTAAACAAGAGCTTGGCTTCCTTTCCATTTTAGATACCGATAATGACGGCAGTATTATTGACGACGTTTCGGACATGATGCTCAATGCCAACAAAAAGAAAAGTGGTCTTGGAGGATTGTTGGACAGTTTTCTAGGGAAGGATTAGCTTAAAACCGTAATATATCAAAAGAGGTCCGGCATTTTTTTCGTATTTTTAGATGTAATAAAAATGCCATGAAATTATTATATCTATTAGCCATTATTCTATTAATAGCTGTTGGTTGTCATTCTTCAAAAACATCATCAGTCAAAGAGGATTTGCCTAAAGAAGTAAGTCAGGATACTGTAAGAATTGCCAATGATGATATTGAATACGAAATCATAATTATTGAACCAGGTTTTAATGCTTGGTTACAGAGTGTTGCAAGACCCGAGGGTTTTTACAGCCAGCAATTACTAGAGCAACGCAACTGGCAATATGTTATTTCGTGGAACCAAAGAGTTAGACAGCCTCAAGTCTTCGATTCAAATCTGTACGAAATGCTTATCGATTACGACCCAAATATTGATTATGGATACGAGGTAAACTATAAACTATATTACTATTTCGTTTATTTTCAGTTAAAATACAATCAAAAGTTAACAGGAATGACACCCAGAATTTAAGGGCTTTTATTATTTTTGCAGCTTCAAATCCTAATTATGGAAAAACTAAAGGCACGTTGGGGAATCTCATCTAACAAACAGTTGATTATTATTTTCACAGTATTTGCTGTTACTGGTTCTTCTTCAGTATTTGTTACAACACCTTTGCTTGAGGTTTTGGGAATTACAAAAGATAATTTATCAGACTATACATTAGGGAAATTACTTTACTACATTCTGAAAACAATAACTATTTTCCCTGTTTACCAAGTCCTTTTGGTATCCTTTGGATGGATTTTTGGTCAATTTTCATTCTTTTGGGCTTTTGAGAAAAAGATGTTGAGTAGAATTGGTTTAAAACGTTTTGTAGAATAATTGCAGGCTGTTAAAACACATATCATAGGTAAGGTTATAACATTGCTTTTAGCTTTGTCTATACTGCTACCTAGTGGTGTAAAATTACTCCATGCTTTTTCCCATCATAATCATGAAGTTTGCCATGGTGAGCAAACTACTCACCTCCATAAAACCGACTTTGAATGTAAGTTTTACAAGTTTAAAGTAAAAAAGCCGTTTACTTTAGATGAGCTAATTGTAATTCTTACTCCGAAAACAGAAAACCATCAAACTATATTAAGTGCATATCATTTTATTAGTGATTATCAACGCTTACCGTTTCCTTTAAGGGGACCTCCCCAATTGATTTAACATTTTGTTTATTTTTTAAAAAATTATTAAAACATTTTTAAATCAATCATTTACACATGAGAATTTTTATAAATGTAATGCTACTATTGGTATTACAATCAGTATCCGCTCAACACAAACTTAGCGGAACAGTCACTGATGATCAAAATAATCCACTAGAGTTTGTTAGTATTTATTTGCCTCAACTTGAAAAAGGCACCACTACAGACGATAATGGTAACTTTACCATAAAGAATCTTCCAACAGGTTCGTACGACATTCTATTTTCCTACATAGGATTTGAAACACTGTCCAAATCGATTACGTTCCCTACAGAGGAACAACTGTTTATTCAAATGACAGTATCTGCTGTAGAAATGAAAGAGGTTATTGTCTCCACCCCTTTTCACAAACTACAAAGTGAAAACGTGATGAAAGTGGAGCAGGAAAAAGTCTCTAACCTAAAAGCTCAAGGCGCTTCTACGCTTGCTGAAGGTATTACCAATATTGTGGGGGTTTCTTCTATTACCACAGGTGCTGGTATTGGCAAACCTGTAATCCGAGGATTAAGTACTAATAGAGTTCTAGTTTACGCACAAGGTGTACGTCTTGAAAACCAACAATGGGGTGGCGAACACGGCTTGGGTGTTAGCGATGCTGGGATAGAAAGTGTAGAAGTTATAAAAGGACCTGCCTCCCTGCTTTACGGAAGCGATGCCCTTGGAGGTGTTCTCTACTTAAATCCTGAACGTTTTGCAGATAGTAATACCACCCAAGGCGATGTAAATACCAATTACTTTTCCAATACCCAAGGATTTAGTACAAATGCCGGGGTTAAAACCTCTAGTGAAAAATATAAGTTCCTTTTACGTGGAAGTTATGCTCAGCAAGCCGATTATAAAACTCCTGACTATAGAGTTACTAATACACGATTTAAGGAATACGACCTTAAGACCGGAATAGGCTATCAAAGCGCCAATTTTAAAACAGAATTTAGATATAACCTCAACAGTTCTGACTTAGGTATTCCTGAGGAAATAGGGATACAATCTACAAAAGTAACCCCACTATTGCCTTATCAACAAATTAACAACCATATTTTCAGTTCAAAATCTACGGCTTTCTTTGAAAATTCTAAACTGGACATCAATCTAGGTTATACTTACAATGATAGAAAGGAATTTGAAGAACACCATCATAATGAAGATCACGAACATGAAGGTATGGATGAAGATGAGCATGAACACGAAGAAGATGACGAAAACACCGATGAAGCTTCTCTTTATATGAAGTTAAAAACGTTTAACTACGATTTAAAATATCATTTACCAGAATTAGGAAAATTTGAAACCATAGTCGGAGTGCAAGGAATGGATCAAACCAACACCAATTACGGTGAAGAACTTTTAATTCCTGATGCAAGAACCAATGACTTTGGCATATTAGCAACCTCACACATTCACTTTGAAAAAATGGACGTTCAATTAGGGGCTCGTTTCGATAATAGAACAATCGATACCGATGACTTCAATAAGTCCTATAACAGTTTTAATGGTGCTGCCGGAGCGAAAACAAACTTAAGTGACTACATTACTGTCCGACTTAATTTGGCAACTGGATTTAGAGCTCCTAACTTAGCTGAACTTGCTTCTGACGGGAATCACTTTGGAGCTAACCGATACGAAGTTGGAAACCAAGACCTTGATTATGAACAAAACTTCCAAACCGATTTTGATTTAGAGTTTAAGAACGATCACTGGGAAATTTTCGTTAACGGATTTTATAATTTGGTTAGCAACTATATCTATCTACAACCCAATGGTGAGTTCATAGATAACGACCCCGTTTATGTATATCAGCAAAACGATGCATCATTATATGGTGGAGAATTTGGTTTGCATTTTCACCCTCACCCATTAGATTGGCTGCATGTTGAAAGTAGTTTTGAAACCGTAACAGGAAAACAAAATAGCGGCTACTTGCCATTAATTCCTGCTAACACTTTAAAAAACACTTTAAGGGTAGAATTCAATAACGATTCAGGTTATACAAAGTATGCTTTTGTAAAACTTCAATCAACCTTTGAACAAAATAATGTCAGTGATTTTGAGACCTCTACTGATGGGTATAACCTTTTAAGTGCCGGACTTGGTGGGAATTTAAAACTATTTAAGAAAGATCTATCACTTACAGTAGTTGCTACAAATATCATGGATAAAAAATACATCAACCACCTTTCCAGATTAAAAACCGATGGTATTTATAATATGGGAAGAAATATTAGCCTCGGAATAAAATACGAACTCTAACAAAAAAGCGCTCAATGAGCGCTTTTTTGTTTTTGTTTTGTTTCACTTTTCGTTTTTGTAAAAACATAAGTATAAAGCCACATTAACGTAAACGTTGGAACGATATCCAACCCTGGTAAAGCCTCTTCAACAAAGGACACTACGGCTGCAACTTTTCCTTTATTTCCCCTATACATTCGTATCATGATCCAAGCAGAAGCTGGTGCCCATACCAAATCGGCCATTTCTCCTATTCCCGGTATTGCATAACTAAAATATCCTATTGCATCCAGAACGATGCTTAAAGCTAACTTTTTGTATTTACCCATATTGTTTAAACGGCTGAACCAAAAATTAATTATCTACGATAAATCCTCACTGATTAACTTAAGAAACTCATTTCGTGTTTCAATCTCCTTAAACTGCCCCCTGAAACCAGAAGTGGTAGTTACCGAATTTTGCTTTTGTACACCGCGCATCATCATACACATATGAGCCGCTTCAATTACAACGGCAACACCCTGTGGTTTCAAAGCATTGTTCAAGGAGTCTAATATTTGTTCTGTTAATCGCTCCTGAACTTGCAAACGACGAGCAAACACATCTACAATTTTTGGAATTTTACTTAACCCAACAATATTTCCATTGGGAATATAAGCCACATGAGCCTTTCCAAAAAAGGGTAACATATGGTGTTCACAAAGCGAATAGAGTTCAATATTCTTAACTATTACCATTTCATTGTACGATTCCTTAAACATGGCGCTTTTAAGAATATCACCTGCATCTTGATTATAGCCTTGGGTTAAAAACTGCATGGCCTTAGCAGCGCGTTCGGGAGTTTTCAATAACCCTTCTCTATCTGGATCCTCCCCAATATCTTTTATAATCTTTTTATATCGCGCTTTAACCCCTTCGGTTATTTCGATATTGTACTCTTCAAAATTTCTATAGGACATAAGCTCTCGATTTACATTTATCCTTTTAAAATTAAGTAAAAAATAGCGGTTGAAGGGTTTTCTTTCAGTAAATCAGCGTAACATTCTACCAACAATTGTTTTCAAAGAAGGCTGAATACCAATTAACACCTTAAAGGTTGGTCAAAATTCCACAAAGTAGTATTTTAGGCCTTGAAAATTCCAATATGATTCAAGCTAAGAACATTCACAAGTATTTTGACAAACTCCATGTTTTAAAGGGTGTTGATCTCAATATTAAAAAAGGGGAAATCGTTTCGATTGTCGGAGCATCTGGAGCTGGTAAAACTACCTTATTGCAGATATTAAGCACCTTGGACAAACCGTCGAAAAGAGAAGCCAGTCAAATTCTAATTAACGGTCACGATATTAATGCCCTGAACGAAAAAGGGCTGGCAAAATTTAGAAACGAACATATTGGTTTTATTTTCCAGTTTCATCAACTTCTTCCTGAGTTTACAGCATTGGAAAATGTGTGTATACCAGCGTTTATCAAAGGAACATCTGTAGCAGAAGCCGAAAAGAGAGCCAAAGAACTATTGGACTTCCTTGGGCTATCCCATCGACATGACCATAAGCCTAATCAGTTATCCGGAGGAGAGCAGCAGCGTGTGGCTGTGGCTAGAGCGTTAATAAATAATCCGGAACTTATTTTTGCTGATGAACCTTCTGGAAACCTCGACAGTGAATCTGCCGAGAACCTGCACAACCTGTTCTTTAAACTACGAGATGAGTTTGGGCAAACCTTTGTTATTGTTACACATAATGAAGAGCTGGCAAACCTTGCCGACAGAAAATTGGTAATGGTAGATGGAAACATTGTAAACCACGAAGTGACCATTTAAGTTTTGGCTAAATTTGATTTTCTTTCTAAAACCGAATTAAAGGATTTCCTCGACGAAAAAGTTATCGAGTACAATAACCCTAGTTTCATTGAGAGTGACCCTATTCAAATCCCACACCGATTCAGCATAAAAGAAGACATTGAGATCGCTGGATTTTTAACGGCAACCATCGCTTGGGGAAACAGGAAGATGATCATTAAAAATGCCGATAAAATGATGGAATTGTTGGGAAACACCCCTTACGATTTCGTTATGAGCCATACTCCAGAACAATTGGATAACCTAAACGGTTTTGTACACAGAACGTTTAACGGACAGGATTTAACCCAATTTGTAAAAAGCTTAAAACATATTTACAGTGCCCATGATGGTCTGGAAGGAATTTTTAAAAAGCATGCTGAATCTGATTCACTTCAAACGGCAATACATAAATTAAAACAGTACTTTTTTGAGATTAATCATTTAGAACGATCCAAAAAACATATTAGCGATCCCCTTAACAAATCGGCTGCAAAACGTATCAACATGTTTTTAAGGTGGATGGTACGAAATGATAAAACCGGCGTGGATTTTGGAATTTGGGACAATCTTTCACCATCACAACTCTCCTGCCCTCTTGATGTTCACTCCGGCAATGTCGCTCGTAAACTAGGCTTGTTAAAAAGAAAACAAAACGATGCCAAAGCCTTAAAGGAATTGGACGATTCCCTCAGATTAATGGATGCTAAAGATCCTGTAAAATACGATTTTGCCCTATTTGGATTGGGAGTATTCGAAGGGTTTTAGTAAAAGTTTTCTGTATCTTCGTTTTATCAACCCTTTTATGATGAAACAAACTATCTTATACCTTTTTACATTTCTGTCGGTTTCTATTTTTGCACAAAACAGACAAATCCCAAAAGATACAACAGTTGTAACCAACCATCAATCTACAATTAACGGACAAAGTGTTGCCTATACTGCAACTACTGGAACGCAACCCGTTTGGGATAAAGATGGTACGCCCATAGCTACCCTATTCTATACCTATTACAAACGCGACAATGTAAAAAACGGTAGTTCACGCCCTCTGGTCTTTTCATTTAACGGAGGCCCTGGTTCTGCTTCGGTTTGGATGCATATAGCCTATACAGGACCTAAGATTTTAAATATAGACGAGGAAGGTTACCCTGTTCAGCCTTATGGTATTAAAGATAATCCATACTCTATTTTGGATGTTGCCGATATTGTTTATATCAACCCTGTTAACACGGGGTATTCAAGAATGATAAAAAACAAGGAAGGCAAATACCCTGAACGAAAAAAGTTCTTCGGAATTAATGCCGACATTAAATACTTGGCAGAATGGTTAAACACTTTTGTTAGCCGCAATAACCGTTGGGAATCCCCAAAATATCTTATTGGCGAAAGCTATGGAGGCACAAGAGTTATGGGACTTGCCCATGAATTACAAAACAACCAATGGATGTATCTTAACGGCGTGATTTTAGTATCGCCAGCAGATTACAAAGTCCTCTATCAAGATGGTGCAATTTCCAGTGCTTTAAACCTTCCTTATTTTACTGCTGCTGCATGGTATCAAAAGTCTTTGCCAAACCAACTTCAACAACTGGATTTATTGGAAATTTTACCTGAAGTTGAAAACTACACGCTACAGCACCTTGTACCAGCATTGGCCAAAGGTGGTTTTATCTCTGAAGATAAAAAACAGGAAGTCGCCACTAAAATGGCTTATTATAGCGGAATAGACAAAGAGGTTATCATTCAGCACAATCTAAGTGTTCCAACATCCTACTTCTGGAAAGAATTGTTACGTAACAAAAACGGATATACTATCGGCCGATTGGATTCGAGATATTTAGGCCTTGATAAAACAGAAGCCGGGGATTCACCAAGCTATAATGCCGAACTAAGTTCGTGGCTGCACTCATTTACACCAGCAATCAATTACTACATAAAAACCCAACTAAAATTCAATACCGATGTTAAGTACAATATGTTTGGAGATGTACACCCATGGGACAGAAACAACGACAATACTCGGGAAAATTTAAGATTGGCTATGGCTCAAAACCCTTATTTAAAGGTTATGTTTCAATCGGGCTACTATGATGGTGCAACAACTTATTTTAATGCAAAATACACTATGTGGCAACTAGACCCCAGTGGAAAAATGAAAGACCGCCTTTCGTTTAAAGGTTACAGAAGTGGACATATGATGTATTTAAGACATGATGACCTAAAAACAGCCACCAACGATTTAAGAGAGTTTATTCTAGGCTCACTAACAAATGGAAAAGCTGCGAAATACTAATTGAAACTATTATACTGAAACAAAAAAAGCGAGCTAATGCCCGCTTTTTTATTTATCATTAAAATTGGATTATCCCTTAATCCATACTTTACGTAAAGCCAATTGCTCTGGAGTAGCTTCCGGGTTTTCCTGCAACTTCTCACCTTGAGAATAAGCTGTAGTTAAATCTGTATCGATCATAACGACTTCTCCATTACGATCTAATACAACTTTAACATGCTTGCCTGGCTCCCATGCAAATACGCCTTGAAAAATTTGATTTGCAGTCTGTAAAGTTACCGCTTGCCCATTTATTTCCTTAATGACATCATTTGGCATAGCACCAGCTTCTTTCCAAAAACTGTTGTTAAGAACAGAATCATTAAAAATAACTGTTCCATTTTCAGGGTTTACACCTACAACTAAAGCTCCGTTACCTTGTATATAATTAGTCTCTACTTTACCTTCCTTAACCATCAAGCCTACTTTTTTAAAATATTTGTTATAGTCAATTGGAGTGGTACCAATAACATGAATATCAAAAAACTCTCTAATTGACGGATATGTCATTGATGCGATTTCATCCATAATTGCATCATCATTAAACGGATGATCCTTACCATATTTTTTAGAAAGCTCTTTCATCAACCATAAAATTCCTCGTTGCCCGTTACTCTCTTCACGTAAAATGATATCAATACACATCCCGATTAACGCCCCTTTTTGATAAACATTATAGTAGTTACTTGCATAAGGTTCTTCCAAAATATTTTCACTCATTACAGTAAAACTCATGGTATCGTCCATCCGGGCAGCGGTTTGGATTTTACCCATAATCTTGTCGTAAAAATCCTGATTGCTCACTAATGCTTGATTTACTTGGAATAAGGTTGCAAAATACTCGGTTACCCCTTCGTACATCCAAAGATGTTTTGAGAATGTAGGGTCATTGTAATCAAAATAATGAACATCTTCAGAATGTACAGACAGAGGTGTTACAATGTGGAAAAACTCGTGAGACACTACATCAATCATGCTTTCAGCCAAGGCTTCATCAGACATAGATTCTGGCAACACAACTACCGTAGATGTGTGGTGTTCCAATGCTCCAAAACCAGTAGGCTCATCAGCACCTTCTTCAGATAAATACAAGTAAATATCGTAACGTTTAGTACTATTGATCTCTCCCAAAAACGTTTTTTGAGCCTTCATCATCTTGTACATTGTCTCTTTAATCTTTGCTGCAGAATGTACCTTGTTTGGAGAGAACACACTAAGAACTATATTTATATCGCCAACTTTAAATTCTTCAACATCCAATGTTCCATACATCATTGGGTTATCGGTAATCTCAAAATATCTTGATGCAAAATAACTACTTGTTTTAGCGCTACCATCTTGCGAGACGGTTGTATTGGTTACTGGCAAAGCCGATGTTCTGTTAAAGTTTGCGTCAGCAGTAACATCCAATTTATATTGGTTGTTTTTCAAACTGTCAAAATATCCCACAAAACCGTGAAGGTTTAACACATAATTATCAGGCTGGATATTGGTTCCCGATGGCGAAAAAGGGGTAGGCTGTTTTCCAGCTTGCTCAATATCATATGTATCGTTAACCCAATATATTATTTTATCTAAATCCTTTGCATTTTCAATCACCCAAGTGTTTTTGTCGGTTTTATTTACTGCCATCGTATTACCTTTATAATCGAAGGCTTCAAAACCACCAACAAAACTACCGAAGTCACTTACTGAATAAGTTCCTTGAACCACTTTTGGTAATCTATATGTTACCTGATCTTGTGTAAATCGACCAGGATTGATTGTTACCGGAACCTGGTCATTCTTAACCTTAGTTAAATCAATAGATGCAGAAATAGGAGTATTAGTAGCTAATTCGCTATCGGATATTTTACTAGAACCACAACTAGAAAGGATCATGGCTGCAAGTACCCCTGTAATAAGTATTCTCTTCATTTTGTTTTAGTTTTTTATCATGTTTAGTTGACGCCTTAAAGATAGGCTTGTTACAAAGACTAAACTTAAGCTTTTGTTAAAATAATTCTTACGTCTAATTTAATCAGTAAATCGTAATTTGCTCGGATAAATTCTAAAAGCAATTGTTATATTTGACAAACGCTTTACACGAATGCAGTTTAAATACCCTGAACTTCTTTACGCCTTAGTCCTACTGGTAATTCCCATTATTGTTCATTTATTCCAACTAAGACGCTTTAAAAAAGAAGCTTTTACCAATGTAGAATTCCTTAAACAGGTTACACTGCAAACCCGGAAAAGTTCCCAGCTTAAAAAGTGGCTTACTTTAATTACCCGATTGCTTCTGTTGGCTTGCATTATTTTGGCATTTGCTCAGCCGTTTACATCCAAAACCACTGGCTTCAACAAAACTACCGAAACAGTTATATATCTGGACAATTCATTTAGCATGCAGGCTAAAGGTAAAAAAGGCGAATTGCTAAAACGTGCTGTTCAGGACATTTTGGAGCAAGCCGATATTGAAGAAGCCATTACGTTATTTACAAACGATATAATTTTTAGAAATAGTTCTGTAAAAGCATTGAAAAATGATTTATTAGATCTTAACTATTCTGCCAATCAGCTGAATTACGATGCCGCACTAATAAAGGGAAAGTCTTACTTTAGTGACGATCCGAGTAGCTTAAAACGCTTTATTTTTATATCCGATTTTCAACAGAAAGAAGTTGTTTTCACTCCTGAAAAAGATTCGATGCTTGATCTTAACATCGTTCAACTCGAGCCTGAAAAGGCTAAAAATATTGCTTTGGACAGCCTATACATTTCAAAACGTGACGGCTCAAACATTGAAATAACAACTACTTTAAAACATAACGGACCTCTACCTGAAAACATTCCGGTTTCCCTGTTTAAGAATGATACTTTAATTGCAAAAACCTCAGCAGATCTTTCTTCAGCTACTGCAATTTTCACATTACCAGAAGGCCAGCCCATAAATGGAGAAATTAGAATTGATACGCCTGATCTAAATTTTGATAACAGCTTATTTTTCAATATCAATAAGCCTTCAAAAATAAAAGTGCTTTCAATAAACAATAATGATGATAGTTACCTTAAGCGTATGTTCTCCAAAGACGAGTTTATCTACACATCTTTCGGAACAAACAAATTGGATTATAATACAATTGATCAACAAAATCTAATCATACTTAATGAAGCTGAAAATGTCCCTATGTCATTGAATACAGCCTTACAATCGTTTACCAATAACGGAGGCTCATTGATTGTAATCCCTTCATCTGATGCGGATTTGAGTAGTTACAATAGCTTTTTATCGGCTTACCGATTTACTTTAAACGAATATTCATCAGGAGAACGAAAAATCACCAAGATTAATTTTTCACATCCTGTATATACTGGAGTCTTCGACAACAAAGTCAACAATTTCCAATACCCTAAAACCAATGGTTATTACAGGGTTTCATCAACTGGAGCTACAAATCTATTGTCACTTGAGAACAACCAACCATTTTTAGCTCAAAGCGGTAAATGCTTTTTGTTCTCCTCTGCTTTAAACAAAGACAATTCTAACCTAACACAATCTGATCTTGTCATCACGCTTTACGCCATTGCCAAACAAAGTTTGGCCATACCAGAACTATACAACACCATTGGTCGAAACAATGTTTATGATATTGACATTAACCTAAAACAGGACGACATTTTAACTTTATCATCTGCTACAGAAAACATTATTCCACAACAGCAATTATATCAAAACAAGGTAACGATTACAACAACCGAAACACCTTCAACAGCTGCTATCTATGGCATTAAAGACAAAAAAAATGTCATTAAATACGTCAGCTACAATTACAATAGAAGTGAAAGTGATTTAAGCTACCAAAATGTCTCAAGTCTTGATACTGCAACATTTCACGATTCTCTGGAAGAGCTGTTTTTGGACATAAAAAGTGACGCAAACATAAACATGCTATGGAAATGGTTTGTTATTTTTGCACTAGCGTTCTTAATCATTGAAATGCTTATCTTAAAACACCTTAAATGAACGTACTTTTAAAATCTGCTACAATTATTGATGTATCGAGTGATTTTCACAATAGCACTCAGGATATTTTAATTGAAAACGGAAAAATCACCATAATAGCCAATTCTATTGCCAATCCAAACAACTACAAAGAAGTAGCTTTGGAGAACCTCCATGTTTCCCAAGGTTGGTTTGATAGTAGCGTAAGCTTTGGAGAACCTGGTTACGAAGAGCGTGAAACCATAGCAAATGGTTTGAATACAGCCGCTATCTCTGGTTTTACAACCGTGGCCGTTAACGCAAATAGCAATCCGGTAATGGATACCAGTTCTGATATTACTTTTGTCCTATCAAAAGCCAATGGTCATGCTACTACCCTTTTGCCTATTGGAGCCTTAACAAGAAACAGTGAGGTTGTTGATTTGGCCGAACTTTATGATATGCAAAATGCAGGTGCTATTGCGTTCTATGATTATAAAAAGCCAATAGATAATCCTAACCTTCTTAAAATTGCATTACAGTATGCTAGCAATTTTGATGGTTTGGTATGTTCATTCCCATATGAGAAAAAAATCTCAGCAAAAGGTGTTATGCACGAACACGTTGCGAGCACAAAATTGGGATTAAAGGGAATCCCTGCGTTAGCAGAGGAATTACAAGTAGCCCGCGATTTATTTTTATTGGAATATGCAGGTGGAAAACTTCATATCCCAACCATTTCTACAGCAAAATCTGTTGAATTGATTCGTGAAGCAAAAGCTAAAGGACTTGATGTAAGTTGTAGCGTTGCCATTCACAACTTAGTATTTACAGATGAAAGTCTATCAGATTTCAACACCAACTTTAAGGTAATGCCTCCTTTAAGAACTCAAGAAGATATCGATGCTTTATTGGATGGTTTAAAAGATGGTACCATAGACATGGTTACATCAGACCACGATCCGTTGGATATTGAACATAAAAATGTTGAATTTGATCATGCTTCTTATGGCACCATCGGATTAGAGAGTGCTTTTGGAGCATTAAATAGTCTTGTATCTATGAAAAAGGCTGTTGAATTGCTAACCTCAGGAAAAAAACGTTTTGGTGTTGAGTCGCATTCTATTAAAATTGGAAACACAGCCGACTTAACTTTGTTTAATCCTAACGGCAAATATACATTCACTCGAGACCTAATTAACTCAGCTTCCAAGAATGCTATTTTTGAAAGCACTTCATTAAAAGGAAAAGCCTACGGAATTATCACAAAAAAAGGAATAACCATTAACGAATAAAATGGACGATTATACTGTAAAAGAAGGAAAAACTTGGGCGGTAGTAAGCTACCTAACATTCATTGGATTAATTATTTCCGTAATTATGAATTTAGAAAAGCGTAACCCATTTACCTCTTTCCATATCAGGCAAATGTTAGGATTAATCCTTATGCTGATTGTTTCAAACATTACCGAAAAATTCATTGGAAGTTGGATTGGGACAGCACTTTGGGCAGTAACCTTTGTTTGCTGGGTTTATGGAATTTTTCATGCCATTAAAGGAGAATATAAGCCTATTCCTGTTATTGGCGATAAGTTTCAAGAATGGTTTAAAAATGTGATGTAATGCAGAGTACCCATTTATGCTTAGAACACCTAGTTCGTCCTTCTAAATTAAAAGAAAATGCCCCTTTATTAATCATGTTTCATGGGTATGGAAGTGACGAAAACGATTTGTTTTCGTTTGCTTCAGAATTGCCTGAGGAACTATATATTCTTTCGGTTAAAGCACCACATGCACTACAACCTTACGGTAATGCCTGGTACGCGATTAATTTCGATGCCGTTAACGGAAAATGGAGTGACGACGAACAGGCTAAAGAATCACGCGATATTATTAGGCAATTTATTGATGAGGCAGTTGAAGCATATCCCGTTGATAAAAACAACGTAACGCTTTTAGGCTTTAGCCAAGGTACTATTTTAAGTTATGCAGTTGCATTAACCTACCCTGAGAAAGTAAAAAATGTAGTTGCTTTAAGTGGTTATATCAATCCTGAATTACTACCTAAGGATTTAAACCCTAATAAATACAAACACTTGAATTTCTACTGCTCACATGGAAATGTAGATCAGGTTATCCCTGTTGAATGGGCTAGAAAATCTGCACCTTTTTTAAAAGCATTGGGAATTAACCACCAGTATAGTGAATTTCCTGTTGGTCATGGTGTTGCTCCTCAAAACTTTTACGAGTTTAAAAACTGGTTAATTAAACACATTTAAATATTCTATACCTTTATACAAAAAGGTATTATGACTATTAAACAAGTGTTTCTTTGGGTAGGGCTTTTATTATCAATATCGCTATTTGCCCAAGATAGTCAAAAATGTTTTCAGGAAATAAACACACAAGTTTGGAATACGTTTTCTAATGCCTTTGAAAAACTTGACTTAGAAGCGTTTAAAAGCATTCATAGTCAAAATTTAATTCGTGTTTCTGGAGACAATAAATCTATCAGAAATGCCGAAGAATATTTTAAAGCTTATAAAACCAAATGGCAATCTAGAGCTATAAAACAAAGCATTCAGTTTCGTTTTATTGAACGTGTTTGCAATACCAACCGAGCATCAGAGCGCGGTATTTACAAACTTACCCGTAACCCTAATACATCAGAAGAGAAAAGCTATTACGGCCAGTTTCACGTTATTTTAGTCAAGAAAAATCAGATTTGGAAAATATTAGTGGACTACGATTCCAGTGAAAACAACAGCGCTAATGAAGACTCTTTTCTGGAAGGTCATGGCTTGAAGGAGTTTTCAAAATTTTAAACAAAAAAACCGACGGAAATTTCTCGTCGGTTTTAACTAATATCAGTACATAAAAAGCATTTTAATCTTGATTCACCACTAAACGGAATCCTTCTCCGTGAATGTTAAGAATTTCAACCTTATCATCCACTTTTAGGTATTTTCTTAATTTAGCGATATACACGTCCATACTACGTGACGTGAAATAATTATCGTCTCTCCAGATTTTTGTCAATGCCAGTTCACGAGGCATCAAGTCGTTTTCGTGCAATGCCAATAATCTCAATAGTTCATTCTCTTTTGGAGACAATTTTGTTGGCTCATTATCTCTATAGCGTAAGAAACGCAACTTAGAATTTAAATGGAAATCTCCTATCTTAAATTCAAATTGTTTACTGTCGGCCACAGTTTCATTAGCTTTACGCTGGATAATGGCCTTGATTTTCATAAGCAACACTTCACTATCGAAAGGCTTATTCAAATAATCATCGGCACCTACTTTATATCCTTTCAACACATCTTCTTTCATAGCTTTTGCTGTTAAGAAAATAATAGGGATTTCGGTATTGCGTTCTCTGATTTCCTTTGCTAATGTAAATCCATCCTTGTAAGGCATCATCACATCCAGAATACATAGGTCGAAATCATCTTTTTTGAACTTTTCAAAGCCTTCCATTCCATTCTTGGCATGGGTAACTTCGTACTCGTTCATCATTAAATAATCCTTTAAAACAGTTCCAAAATTTGGATCGTCTTCTACTAATAGAATTTTTTTGCGTTGCTCATTCATGACTTTATGATATTAATGGCAGTTTTATAATAAATGTACTCCCTTTTCCTTTTTCACTTTCTACTGAAATATGACCTTGGTGATCTTCAACTATTCGTTTTACATAGGCCAGTCCCAAACCATGTCCTTTTACATTGTGGATATCTCCGGTATGCTCCCTGTAAAACTTCTCGAATACATGTTTCTGAGCCTGTTTGCTCATACCACTACCTTGGTCTTTAATTTTCAGTAAAATACTGTTACCTACATTTTCGGTATAAACGTCAATCATTGGGGCTTCTGGAGAATACTTAATAGCATTATCCAGTATGTTTACAATAACATTTGTAAAGTGTGTTTCGTTCGCTAACACAGAAGATTTATCGGCTTCAAGATGAGTTTTAATAAAACCCTGTCGATCTTCAACAATTAGTTCTACATGGGTTATTGCATCTTCTATTAGTTCGTGCAGCTTTACTCTTTCTTTACTAATGTTTAATTCATTTCTTTCTAGTTTAGATATCCTTAAAACATTTTCTACCTGAGCATGCATACGCTTATTCTCATCCTTTATCATTTTAAGATACCGCTTTATTTTGTCTTTATCCTCAAGAACCATCGGATTTTTAATAGCGTCGAGAGCCAAATTAATGGTTGCTATAGGGGTTTTAAACTCATGTGTCATGTTATTGATAAAGTCGGTTTTAATCTCAGAAATCTTACGCTGCTTAATTAATTGCAACAAAGCACTTGCATAAGCAATAATAATGATTGAGGTAAACACAATAGACAACAATATCATCCCTATTATCGAGGAAAGAACAAACTTGGTATGTTGAGGAAAGTTCACTAACAAGCGATAGTTGTAACGGCTTTTCTCATCATGAAATATGGGCACACTAAACGTTGATGTTTTTTGCAATTCGAATCCCAAGCTTTGTACCTTGGTAGCCAAATCATTACTATAAATTGCAAATTCGTAATCTATATTAATGTTATCCTCTGCCAATTTTTTGGATAACAACTCCTTGATTTCTCCTGCACTAACCCGCTTATGGATTGGTGTTCTGCTCGCGGCAATCTTAAAGTACTCTTCAAAACTCAATCGCTCAGCCTCCGTCAGGCGTTTCACGTTAAAAACTTTTTCTTCAGGAAGGGTATTAAAGTCGTTACCGGAAATTCCTTTACCACTGTAAACTTTGGTTTCTGAACTGCTTAGAATTCGTTTAATGTTTATACTATCTAAACCTATGTCAAAGAGCGATGTGGATAGTTTATAATTCTCTTCTAAAATACCACTTCTAAAAATTAAGGTTTCATCTGTATTACTATCTTGCTGATATATCAATAACTGAGTAAGTGCAGTGGAGTCGGCTTCTTTCTGATCTTCTATTAAATATTGAAACCTATTAAAATAAGAGGTTACCTCTTTTTCCTCGATTTCCTTAGAAACATAACTGAGCGCTTTTTTTACGTTAAACGTAAATTGATTCTCCTCATTTTTTATGGAGTTACTGATATAATAAGCTTGAACGAAGATGATGCCAACGAGCGATAAACTCATTAGCAGCACCAATATGATGAATATCCTTTTGCTCATCGTTCAAAATTAACATTTTAACATTTAGTCCTCTTCTCCTTTAACCTTACATTAACAAAAATGTTAAAATTTAGGCTGACTTACAGGTTTTTAAGAATCTGATTATGTACAACTTGCACTTGATTACGCATATTATCAAGATTTAGATTTTCTATCACAAAATGGGAATGTTTTATCTTTTCATGATCACTCCATTGGTTGTCCATAATTGCCTTAACCTTGGATTCACTAGTATTATCGCGGGCAATAACCCTACGAATACGCTCCTCTTGAGGAGCTATTACAGTTATTACATAATCACATAGCTTATCTCCGCCATGCTCAAACAAAATAGCAACCTCCTTGATTACATAGGGTGCTGACTGCTTTAATACCCAGTCATCAAAATGTTTTCTTACAACTGGATGTACAATGGCATTCATTTTTCCCAACAGATTTTTATCATTGAAAATTTTATCAGCCACAAAAGATCTATTGAGTTCTCCCCCTCTATAAGCCTCTTCCCCGAACAGATTTACTATTTTTTGTTTAATTTCATCAGAAGTGTTCATCAATTTTTTAGCCTCATCATCGGCCGTATAAACTGGTATGCCCAACTCCTTAAAACTATTAGCTACCGTAGTTTTCCCACTTCCTATTCCTCCTGTTAAACCTACTACAATCATTGTGTGATAATAAATTCCACCTTTTGCTGATTAATCTTCACACGCTTAACCGCCATCGGCTTTTTGGTTAATTCCGGCACCAAAAAATGTTGTCCTTTTACTAAGGATGCATAATCACATACAACTTCAAAATCGGATTGTGAAATAGCGTTATAATCTTCTAAACTAGTATAATACTGAACATTAACATTTTTAGGAAAGTATTTTATGGTAATACCATCTGGCACGTTCAAAAGATTCACTGGAATTTTAAGAGTACCTTCTGTAAAACGTTTTACTTCTGCTGCAAGATTCACTTGCTTAGTAGAAAATTTAAGGTTTAGGTCCTTTGGAATTTGCAAAGCCAACTCTATATCTATATCAGATTTAATGTCCTTGAGAGTTATACTTTCGGTTTCCAATGCACTTATATTATCTACTTCTTTTGCTGGCCCTATAATTTTCACCATATTTGGTGTAATCGTAAAATCACCTATCATATCATATCCTGGACTGAAAGAAATGTCTCCATTCCATTTTACAGGTACGTTCTTAACCAAATATTTATCATATTTAAAGTAAAGTGTATCAGGTGTTATGCTTATTAGTTCCTCATCTTTATTAAACTGCCTATTAATCTGAGCATAAGCATCTTGCCTTGTCCATATATACGCCGATTCCGTTTTTGGTAAGTTCTCTGAAAAATCGATATCCAATGTTGGAGTTTTAAAATAGTATTTCAACAAATTAAACCCTATGGTTTTTACTGTGACTTTAATTTTAGGTGCATTCTCCTTAACCAATACATAAGATTCCGGAACATTTTTATAGTTCAACGAAAAGGTTATGGTATTTGTAAAGGGTTTCGATAACTTGATTAACACCAAAATAGAAAAAGACAACACAACAAACAGTAGAAAAACATTAAGTTTTCTACTCTTTACCAAGGTGGTGAATCTAGCTTTTATAAGTGGTGTCATCGATTTTAAAAAAACAAATGAGGGAATACTTTTTTAGGATCACGTTTTAGTATGCCTACAAGCCATGTCGATTTAATAAATCCATAACCATAGCCAAAGAACTGAATACCTACTGCCAAAAGAGACAGTATTCCTATTTTTATACTTTTAGTGACTATAAATGCTAATACTAAAATTAACATAAAGTAAGCAATATACAAAGCAATCAACCACCTATATCCCAACAACAGTCCAACAAAAGCTATTATAAAACCAATTGTAAACACTGTAGGAAACCAATAGGTTAATTTAGCTGTTTTTGGATGCCACTGGTTTAAAATAGGACGCACTAAACCAAACTTATTCACTTGTTTGTAAAACTTATTCCATGATATACGTCGTTTGTGAAAAACATAAGCTTCGGGAATTAACTTGGTTCTAAAGCCCAAGTCCCATAACCTTATAGAAAGATCGGGATCTTCACCAGGATGAATAGTACCGAACCCAGCAGAAGCTTGGTATGCTTTTTTAGACAAGCCCATATTAAAGCTTCTCGGTTGAAATTGATTCAAACTCCTCTTTTTACCTCGAATTCCTCCTGTTGTAATAAATGATGTCATTGCAAAATCTATAGCCTTCTGGATTGGGGAAAATGAGGCGTGTGATGTATCTGGACCTCCAAAACAATCTACATAATCCTTTTCCAAGCTTTGCTTTACTGCAGTTAGATACTGTTCTGGCAAAATACAATCAGAGTCTAAAATGATAAAGTAATTCCCTTTGGCTCTTTGCATGCCAAAATTTCTGGAATCTCCAGGTCCTGAGTTTTCCTTAAAGAAATAAGATATGTTCAATTGTGAGTTATAAGCATCCACAACTTCTTTAGATGATATTGTCGAACCGTCTTCAACAATAACAATTTCGTAGATTAAATCGGTATTCAGCTTTGAAAAGCTTTCCAACAACTCTCCTATTTCATCAGGTCGATTATAAACAGGAACAATAAATGAAAATTCCATTTGCATAGGGCAAAAGTAAGTAAAGCCCACAAAAAAAGCCGTCCTTAAGGACGGCTTTATCACATGAAAACCTAAAAATATTTAATGCAATTTTTATTGTTTTATAACTCTAAGAGTTTCAAAACTATCGTCTGTAGATACTTTTACGAAGTA
The DNA here is from genome assembly GCF_028767185.1 of Mangrovimonas aestuarii. GTDB lineage: Bacteria > Bacteroidota > Bacteroidia > Flavobacteriales > Flavobacteriaceae > Mangrovimonas_B > Mangrovimonas_B aestuarii. Next base: position 8,786 of record NZ_JARACK010000002.1, on the reverse strand, counting down.
AGCACCAGCATTCAAAACAGACATATCAATTTGAGCTCCTCTAGAATTCACAACATTTGTCAACACTTTTTGTCCAATTATGTTATAAACTGTAATCTCTCTTAAATTCTTCTCTGCTCTAATGTTTAGGATATCCGAAATAGGGTTAGGGTAATAGACCAACCCTACTATTTTGTCCTCTTCGATCCCTAGAGTACTCCATGAAGTAATTTCAATGTTATCTATAAAAAAGTCATAATCCTCAGCATCATCTACTGTTCCCTCATTTGCCCAAACAGCTATTCTAGCGGTAGAACTTGTATAATCTGTTAAATCAATGAGGGCTTCGTAGCCTGCATTAAACGGGTGGTCTCCAGAAATCCAAGTCTCCAATACAGCCCAAGTAGTTCCATTATCTTCAGATATTAATACTTTAACCTCATCATCTGATCCCATATACCCAGGATTAGTATTATTGTGGGCAGTAACACCAGCTTCAAATCGCAATCCGTAACCACCAGCTGAAAGATCGAAAACAGGCGATACTAACCAGTCCATTTTAGTGTTTGAATTTAAATTAATTCTCGCACTACCTGTTATTCCATCATTATTAAAGCCATCAATCACCCAAGCACTGTCTGAACCATTAGGTCCCTCAGCGATAGTTGAAGCAGATCCTTCAGTCCAACAAGCTTGACCTAAACTTAAGGTGTTTTCGAAGTTTTGTAAGTAATCTGGTGTAAAAACTCCACCACATTCAGTAGTAAATGAGATAGGACCTGTCCATGCCGCTAAATCTCCACCACCACAATTGGCTTGAATATATATTTCATATTGTATTCCTCCAATAAGCCCCTGAAGTGTAAATGGAGAAGCTGTAGTAGTTTCTTCCATTCCTGTTCCTTGTTCAAATCCAGCAACACCATATTCAACGATCCATTCCGTCTCATTTCCATTTACAGTCCATGCTATTGTAGCAGAATCATTAGAAATCGGATCAATTACCACATCTGACACTTCCAAACAACTCGGTCTTTCTTCTATACAAACTGAATCAATATTATATGTAAGATTGTTTGCAGATAGTCCATGCTTTATTCCCACATAAGTGTCAGTACCAACTGGAATATCTACTATAAATGACTCATACTCGTTACTTGATAGCGTAATGGTCTCTATCGCTGTAAAAGTACTACTGTCCAAGGCATAAGTTAAAGTTCCAACAATTAGATCCGTACCTTGAAGCCCTTTAGCATCAAAGGTTACACGATTATTTCCGTTTGACAACGTATTTACTCCAGGACTTACCAAAATGTAATCACCGGTAGGATCGCTCAAGTTCTTCATCAAAAATGATTCAGAAAAATGGACATAGCCATACCCTGGTCCACCATCGATAAAGGTCCAACATTCTTCAATAGTTGGATAGGAAGCATTACCATATTCAGCCTCATCAAATTCTTCACATAATGGTAGTACTCCGAAAGGATCACAAAGCGTTGTAAAGCTAGGTCCTTCTACCCATTCTCCTAAATCTCCGTTACCACAATTGGCCTGAACATATATATCGTACTCAGTATTCCCTGTTAAACCATCAATTACAAAAGGATTTGAATCTGCAGACACAGTAGCACCTGAGCCTTGGGCTAATCCAGCAGGAACATATTCTATATTCCAAGCAATTTCATCATCCCCTGTTGTCCATGATACCTCCACAGAATTATTAGTGATGTTATTGTTAGTAATATTTTGCACTTCCGCACATGTAGGAATAGCCTCTATACAAATATTATCAAAAAACAAGTTGATACTTAAACCAGCTAAACCATGTTTAAAGGCTAGATATTGATTTGTACCACTTGGTATAGTCACTGTAAACTCCTCCAATTGCGGATAAGTTGCTGTAACGGTATATGTTCCAATTGAAGTGAATGTAGACCCTAATTCAGGATCGCTCATGGTTCCAACAATAAACTGCTGAGCAGAAGGATTTGAAGACGATGCCTTAACACCAAAGGTAACTTGATTATTTCCTGAACTTAAGTTATTAATTTGAGGACTTACCAACATATAATCATTAACCTGATCTGTATAGTTGTTGATATAAAAAGCTTCGTTTTTCACATGTCCAAAACCATTCCCTGTATCTAAAAAGAACCAGCAATCAGGGGTATTCGGATTAACAGAAGTACCCGTAGGAATCCCATTAAAATCCTCACAAATAGAATCGAATGCTCCACAGACAGTTGTTACAGTATGTGGACCAACCCAAGTACTGTTATTTCCGTTTGAACATGACGTTTGAATATAGATATCATAAGTAGTATTACCTGTTAATCCGGTTATAGTAAAAGGGTTTGTACCTGCTGTATGAGTGGCAACACCTGTTGGTGTAGTTCCTGAGGTAACCACCTCAACGTTCCAACTATTTGGGTTGCTGTCCTGCTCTTCCCAGCTTAATTCAATAGAATTTGAAGAAATACCTTCTTCGCTAGCTGTGATAGTAACTGGCTGCACACATGATGGCATCTCATCTATTACAATATTATCGAAAAGAACATCATTGTGATGGAAGAAGTAATTAACAGTAGCATCAGAATCTGCAGACACCGTAAACCTAACCATAATATCATCTGTGATGGTAAGATCAGAAAGGTCTACAAAAAATTCTTGCCAGTCAGCACCTAAAACCTCAGTAAGACTAAAAACATTATTCCAAGAAGAACCATCAAACACCTCAATATCAATATCATTAGATATGTCGCTCCATGTATTTCTACTAAATAACGCGAATGATAAAGACGGATTTGTTAACCCAGAAACATCAATAGGTACCGTCGTTAAACTCGCAGAATCACCTGTATCTAAATCACTGCCATCAACCCATGCATAATAAGTATCACCCGAAGAAGTGTAATCTAAAACATTTTCAGATGGTGTATAAGCACCTAAATCAAATTTCCAAGTATATGTATCAGGACCTGTAGTGAACCAACAAATTGGAGTAATTGGGTTAGCAAAGTTTTGTGTTATGGGTGCTGTTACGGCATCGCATAAAGTATGAAGCGTATAAGGTCCAGACCAGATACTATTATTATCTCCACAGTCTGCCTGAACATAAAACTGATAGTTCGAATCCGCCACCAATCCATTAATACTATATGAATTAGTTGTTAATCCGTTTACTGCGGTTCCTGTTCCTAGCGCAAAACCAGAAACTCCATACTCAATATTCCACGACGTTTCAGAATCACCAACTGTCCAAACTAAATCAGCGGCATTTTGTGTAACATTAATTGCGTTTAGTCCAGTTGGTTCATAACAGCCAGGTATTAATGTAACGTTAATACCAGACCAAATACCATTGGTTCCAGTCATCGACTGTGATAAAATCAAATTTAAAGTACCATCAACCGAAGGGTCATAAATTGCAGGTAGTGTACCTGTAAAGGTTAATTGAGTTCCAAAAGTTCCATCCATTCCTCCAGAGGTAGGTGGAGTAACTGAGACACTCCCTGCCGAAGTAACCATTGTAATTCCCGCTTGGCTAGACCAAGCACCATTACCGCTGCTCCAAAAAGCAGTTACTATAAAATCTTGATAATAATTTGTAGGAAAATCATCTGTATTCGCAGAATCATTCAAGTTTAGAGTAACATTACTTCCTGCAACTACATTTTGTGGCCCCCCTATTGTTGGCAATGTGTACTGTGAAAACCCTTGTTGGGATATCAAAACACAGCATAAAGCCAAGAGCCATAAGCTAATCTTTTTCATATGTTTTTTTTTAGTTTATTAATAGTTGATTAGAAAAACCGGCGGCAAAACTATACGTTTAACAAAAGCAGAAACAATCGAAACCATGCATTAACGCCACTTAACCTAGAATTTAACTTAACATTAAGTAAAGGCTTAGAGTATCCATTTTTTTATCAAGTGATAGCTATTCACCAAGAAAGAAGGACACTAAAATTTTGTAATTTTTAAACTATGGCTTTATAAAAGTTTAAAAAAAGGCCTACTTTGGTAAGTAACAGAAATTAAGATCAAAAAAAAAAGCCACCCAAAGGGTGGCCTTCAAAAAAGATTAGAGATTATTACTTACTGTTTAATAATTCTAAACGTTTCTACAGCACCATTAATGGTTACTTTCACAAAATATGCACCTTCTTGCAGGTTCCCCATATCAAGAGTAGCATTAATAGTATTTGGATTTACCTCAATAACCTGCTGTCCCAACACATTGTAAACAGCTATGTTTTGAATATCCTTTTGTGACTTCAGTGTCAATTCAGATTTCACAGGGTTAGGATAAAATGCTAATCCAGCTATTTTATTTTCTTCAACCCCTAAAGTATCCCAAGTAGTTACCTCAAAATTATCTACGAAAAAGTCATAATCTTCGGTGTCATCAGAAGTTCCTTCATTTGCCCAAATAGCAATTCTGCTTGTTGCACTTGTATAAGAGGATAAATCGACAAGCACTTCATACCCTGCGTTAAATGGATGATCACCAGAAACCCAAGTTAGTAAATTAGTCCATGTAGCACCATTATCTTCAGATATCAGTACTTGAACTTGATCATCAGATCCCATATATCCAGGGGCAGAACTATCATGCGCTGTAACGCCTGCATCAAATCGTAATCCATAACCTCCAGCCGAAAGATCGAAAACAGGAGATACTAGCCAATCCATTTTAGTGTTTGAATTTAAACGGATTCTGGCACTCCCTCCATTACCATCATTATTAAAACTATCAATCATCCAAGCGCTATCAGTCCCATTAGGTCCTTCTGCAATAGTTGAAGCCGATCCCTCTGTCCAACACGTTTCATTTAATGTTGAGATGTTTTCAAAGTCCTCCAAATACTCAGGAGTGAAAGCTCCACAATCAGTAGTAAACAAGATTGGACCTGTCCAAGCAGCCAAATCTCCTGCACCGCAGTTTGCTTGCACATAAAATTCGTATTGAGTTCCTCCAATAAGGTTATCAAGAGTAAATGGAGATGTAGAAGTGTACACTAAATCCCCTGTTCCTTGTTCAAAACCTGCTTCTCCGTACTCAACAATCCACTCAGTCTCATTCCCATTTACCGTCCATTGCATTGTTGCTGAATTATCAGAAATTGGATTAACTACAATATCTGACACCTCAAGGCAACTTGGTATTTCTTCAATACACACCGAATCAATTCTGTAGGTAAGATTCACAGCAGACTGTCCATGCTTTATACCCACATAAGTGTCAGTACCAACTGGAATATCTACTATAAATGACTCGTATTCACTACTTGATAAGGTAATTGTCTCTATTGCTGTAAAAGTACTACCGTCTGTTGGATAGCTTAAAGTACCAACAATTAAATCGGTATCTTGTGGCCCTTTAGCAAAAAAACGTACTCGATTAGAACCGCTAGATAGTGCATTTATTTCTGGGCTTACTAAGATGTAATCTCCAGTTGAATCATTATGGTTTTTCAAATAAAATGCTTCAGTATAATCCACATAACCATACCCAGAACCACTATCAATAAAAGTCCAGCATTCTTCAATAGTAGGAACTGATGAGTTTCCTGATGGCGCTTCATCAAATTCTTCACATAGTGGCAAATCAAGAGGATCGCAAAATGTTGTAAAACTTGCTCCTTCAGCCCAATAAGCTAAATCTCCTGCACCACAGTTTGCTTGAACATATACATCGTACTCGGTGTTACCGTTCAAATCTGTAAGTACATAAGGATTAGAATCTGCAGTAACCACTGTACCTGTTCCTTGAGTAAATCCAACTGGACCATATTCAATATTCCAAGAGGTTTCGTCAGCTCCTGCCATCCATGATAGGTTAACACTACTATTAGTAAGGCTACTATAAGTAATATCTTCTACCTCTAAACAGGAAGGAATAGGCTCAATACAGATATTGTCAAAATAAAATTTAACATAACCAGCTCCCAAACCGTGCTTTAAAGCTAAAAATTGATCTGTACCACTTGGAATTGTTACTGTGAAATTTTCTGGTGTTGGATAAGCTTCAGTCACTGTAACCGTCGTTATTGGAGTAAATGAAGCACCTATTTCCGGAGCACTTAAAGTTCCAACAATAATATCCTTAGCAGAAACACCGGTAGATGAAGTTACTGCCTTAACATCAAAAGTAATTTGGTTATCACCAGAGCCCAAATTGTTTATTTGCGGACTTACTAGTGCATAATCATTGTTTATATCAGCTCCGTTAAAAATATAAAACTGACCATTGGTTACATAACCATAGCCATTACCACCATCTAAGAAATTCCAACAATCCTCATTGGTTAATGTAGCAGCGTTTCCATTAGGCACCCCTGTAAAATCGGTACAAACTGGCAAATCCATTGACTCACAAGGCGTATTCATACTAAAAGGACCAACCCAAGCACTACTATCTCCGTTTACACAAGATGTTTGAATATAAACTTCGTATGCTGTATTACCAGTCAATCCATCAAGTGTAAAAGGGTTCGTAGTCGCAGAGTGAGTAACAACACCTGTAGGCGAAGTTCCCGCTGCAATCAACTCGATGTTCCAGTTATTTGGATTACTATCCTGATCTACCCAGCTCAACTCTGCAGAATTAGCCAAAACATTACTAATAACCACATTATTAGGCTCTAAACAACTAGGTAGCTCATTTACAACAATATCATCGAAAAGAACATCATTATGATAAGAACTTGGAGCAGCATCAGAATCGGCCGACACAGTAAACCTTACCATAATATCACTTGTAATTGTTAGACCAGAAAGATCGATTGTATATTCTTGCCATTGGTCACCTAAAAGTTCTGTAGTATTATAAACATTGTTCCAAGATACACCATCAAAAACCTCAACGTCAATATCATTAGAGGCTTCTGAACTCGTATTGTTGCTAAACAAAGCGAATGACAATGAAGGATTTGATAGTCCCGATACATCAATCGGTACAGTGGTTAAACTCACAGAACCTTCTAAATCTATATTAGACCCGTCAACCCAAGCATAATTAGTACCTCCTCCAGTAGTATGGTCTTGAGCATATTGTGCGGCATAAGATGCTCCTGTACTAAATTTCCATGTACTCGTCAGACTTGTTGTAAACCAACAAAGTGGTGTAGTTGTATTTGCAAAAGACTCTGTTAAAGGAGCAGATACACTATTACATAAAGTATGGAGCGCGTAAGGCCCTAACCAAGAGCTATTTATATCTACATCACAATTAGCCTGAACATAAAATTCATAGTCTGAGTCTGCAACCAATCCATCAACACTATATAAATTAGTTGATATTCCAGTTACCGTAGTACCTTCACCCTGTACAAATCCTGTAGCTCCGTACTCCACATTCCAAGAAGTTTCTGTATTTCCAGCTATCCATTCTAAATCAGCTGTAGTTTGGGTGATGTTAGTTGCACTTAACTCTGTTGGTTCATCACAAACATCTGTATCATTAAGACCTGGAGCAACTCCATTGTCCTTTGTTAGATTGTGTGATCTGGTTATTGTAAGCAATGTATGCTTTGAAAATCCTTGATGGGACACTAAAAAGCAACATATGGCTAATAACCATAAAGTAATCTTTTTCATTTGTTTTTTTTAGTTTATTAATAGTTGATTAGAAAAACCGGCGGCAAAACTATACGTTTAACAAAAGCAGAAACAACCGAAACCAAGCATTAACGCTACTTAACCTAAAATTTAACTTAACATTAAGTAAAGGCTTAGAGTATCTATTTTTTTCTATGAAGTGATAGCTATTTCACCAAGAAAGAAGGACACTAAAATATTGTAATTTTTAAACTATGGCTTTATAAAAGTTTTAAAAAAGGCCTACTCTGGTAAGTAACAGAAATTAAGATCAATAAAAAAAGCCACCCAAAAGGGTGGCCTTCAAAAAAGATTTGAGATTATTACTTATTGTTTAATAATTCTAAACGTTTCTTCAATACCATTAATGGTTACTTTCACAAAATATGCACCCTCTTGCAGGTTCCCCATATAAAGAGTAGCATTAATAGTATTTGGATTTACCTCAAGAACTTGCTGCCCCAACACATTGTAAACCACAACGTTTTGAATATCCTTTTGTGCCTTCAATGTCAATTCAGATTTCACAGGGTTAGGATAATATGAAAACAGATATTGTTGCTCAAAATCTTCTATTCCTAACGCCATAGATGACCATACTTTTAAATCGAAAGAACCATCTATTGCTGGAGTTTGTCCATATTGATAAATACGCAAATAATAAGTCTCCCCAACAGTTAATCCCGTTGCTTGAACCTCTTCTACACCAGCTGTAAGAATACCATCAGAACAGCCTATTACTGTTAATCCCCCGGCACATGTTCCTGAATACAACTGAACAACAGAATCGAAATTAGCATCGAAAGTTATATTAACATCAGCAGTCAACGCTTCAAAAGAATACCATACATCATCATCAGCCATACCTGTCGCACCATTACAGCTTTCAGCGGCCACACCTGAATCGGTTGCACCATTTATAGTTCCTGGAATCGCTGTTGCAGAAGCTGCATCGGCGATACCCGTTTCTTGGACTACAGCAACTGAATTAGGACAATCATCGTTAGTAGGAGGACACGTAAAACTAACCGGATCACTGGTAAACTCACAATTGGCATCATTATCATCGCTTACTGTAAATGACACCTCATTTCCTGAAGTATAAGGTCCAAATTGAATTACACCAGTTGAAGTAACTGTTTCAACAAATCCAAAGAAATCATCAGAAATTGTCAAACTGCTGGCAGTTCCCATATCGGTGA
>NZ_JARACK010000001.1 GCF_028767185.1 Mangrovimonas aestuarii | reverse complement strand
ACGTATCGGCCGGAGAGCACACGGTAACGGTGCGCGACAAGAACGGCTGTGGAGAGGCCAGCGTGACGGTAACGGTGATGGACTACATGAAGTTCTTTACCCCGAACGGCGACGGCTACAACGACACCTGGACGATTTCCGCAATGGACAACCAGCCGGATGCAAAGATCTACATCTTTGATCGCCATGGAAAACTGATCAAGCAGCTGAGCCTGAATGGCGACGGTTGGGACGGAACCTTCAACGGTAGCCCAATGCCGGCAAACGACTACTGGTTTACCGTAGAGTACAGTGAACCGACAACGGGTGAAAGAAAGACCTTTAGGTCGCACTTTACGCTCAAGAGATAGACCTTGTGTCTTTACATATAACAACAATGCCCGGGCAGATTGCTCGGGCATTGTTGTTATGAAGTGGTTGGATTTTATACAATAAACTCAACTAAGTCCTCTATTTTGGATATATGTTGAATTTTAATAGCTGGGTTTTTTAGGGACACTTTACAATATTTTGAGATGAAAATTGTTGAAAACCCTAATTTTTCCGCTTCCAGTATTCTTTGGTCAATGCGTTGTACAGGACGAATTTCCCCTGATAATCCCACTTCTGCTGCAAAACAAAAATCCTTAGGTAATGACTCGTCTTCATTAGAGGATAGAATTGCGGCAACTACAGCAAGGTCTATAGCAGGATCATCAACCGTAATACCTCCCGTTATATTCAAGAATACATCTTTGGCTCCTAAACGAAATCCAGCACGTTTTTCCAAAACAGCGAGAAGCATATTTAGACGTTTTGCATTAAATCCAGTCGCGCTTCTTTGGGGGGTGCCGTAAACCGCTGAGCTAACCAAAGCTTGAACTTCTATTAGTAACGGTCGTATGCCTTCCTGAGTTACAGCAATGGCATTTCCGCTAAGGGCTTCGTCTTTTTTGGAAATAAGAATATCACTAGGGTTGCTTACTTCTCTTAGGCCTGAACCTTGCATTTCGTATATGCCCAGCTCATTAGTGGAACCAAATCTGTTTTTGTTAGATCTTAAAATTCTAAAAACATAGTTTCTGTCACCTTCAAATTGTAGAACAGTATCTACCATATGTTCTAGAATTTTGGGGCCAGCAATGTGTCCATCTTTAGTTATGTGTCCAATTAATATAACAGGAGTAGATGTTTCTTTAGCAAATTTTATAAGTTCGGTGGTACATTCTTTTATTTGAGAGATGCTACCAGCTGATGACTCTACATAATCACTATGTAGGGTTTGAATGGAATCGACTACTACAATATCAGGTTCAATTGTTTCAATTTGCTTGAAGATATTTTGTGTTTTGGTTTCGGTAAGAATGTAGCAATTCTCATTATTGTTTGTAATGCGTTCAGCACGCATTTTTATTTGCTTTTGGCTTTCTTCACCTGAGACGTAAAGTGTTTTATATGGAAGTTGTAATGCTATTTGAAGTAATAGTGTACTTTTTCCAATGCCAGGTTCGCCACCTAAAAGAGTGAGAGATCCTGGAACAATGCCCCCACCAAGAACTCGGTTAAATTCCTTGTCTGAAGTGGTTAGACGTGTTTCATCTCCAGATTCAATGTCCTTTATGAGAAGCGGTTTTGCTACTCGATTTTTGGGACTTTCTGAGCTTGGAGATTTCCAGTCGTTTTTTTCTGGTTTTTGAACGACTTCTTCAACAATAGTATTCCATTCTTTACATGCGGTGCATTGTCCTTGCCATTTCGCAAATTGTGAGCCACAGGATTGGCAGAAAAATGTGGTTTTTAGTTTTGCCATGTCTGTTTTATCCTAGTTGTTTCGATTTATATAGACAAGGATACTGCTTTTTTTTCTGTGATGTTTGATCTACCTAAATAAATATTTAAATGAAATAAGAACACTTTAAAAGCCTTCAAGATCAAAAGATGCTTGGCTTTGTTGTTTGACGTTTTTAATAGGTTTAAATGGGCCAAATACGTTGTTGAAAGCCTTTGCTATTGCATTTAGTGCTAAAAGATTAATGGGGTCCTCGTTAAAATCGTCGAAAGTATAATTTATGGTTTCGCTATTGAGAGAGGAAAAGATGTTATTAGCTTCCAAAGCTCGATCTCTTTGAGAGCGTTTCTCGGTTTCTCCCGTTGCTATGTAATAATAAGTTTCTTGGTTTAATGTAGGGAGTCGTCTTTTTAAAGAATTTAAAACCTCCCCTTTAAAATCAGGATCTATATTAACGTAGGCTTGAAATACTGATTGTTTTTCGAGAATGAATGAATTCATGGTGTTAGCCATTTCGGAATGGCCAATCGCCATTTTGTAGTCTGAGACTTTGTATTTACTACTCAGATGCGGAATGAGTTCCTCTTTAATGAATTTGATAAACTGTTGACCAGAACCTACTGGGAGGCCTGTAATTCGATCAACTTTGCTGTCGTCTAGACGACTTCCCTTTTGCATTACTCCAACAATAATTGGTTTGGGTGTTGCATTTAAATAATTTAAGTAGTCTATTTGGCCAGATACAGCTTCAAACATATAGTCGCCATCAAAAACAATGATTAATGGGTGTTCGTTATTGGAAGTGGTGTTATAGTTTTCAGGAAGTTTTACTTTAATTTGTCGTGTACTGTTTAGTTTTTTCGACTGGATGTTTTCGTAGGTTGTTTGAGCTTTTATGTTGGGTTTTATGCATATAAAAACAAGCAAAGCAAAAATCATTCTCATCATAACTCTTTCAATTTTAATCGGATAAATATATCAATAAAATCCGAGTAATGATTTGTTTGTGAGAAAATTAGCTATTATTTTTTATTCTTGAATACTGTAGATTTTTTCCAACAGTATGTCTTTGTTTAAATACTGAGAGGATTTTAATAGTAATCCAGATTGGTATCTCTGGAGAGCTTTTTTTAGGTTTCCAGTGCTTTCAAAGTATAGGCCTTTATAATAGGCGCCAATCATGGATTCCGGATAAGTTTTATGGGCTATATTAGAAAGTTTCTCCAATGAATCCATGTCGTTTTTATCTTTACATGCAGCAGCTATAGCTCTAATATCATTTTCACTGATTTTTTTATCGTAGCCGTAGAAATAGTCAATTTTTTTGTATTTATCCATCAGATAATCATAAGGTGTTCCTTCGTAGGTTAGTATTTCTTCTTTGTATTCTTTTAGGTTTATAGGCCTAAATAGGCTAAAGATATCATTAAATCCTTTAGGAATGCCACGACTTACCAATGAATAATGGTCAGCTTCCTTAAAGTCGTCAAAGTAGTAATGAAACTTTTGGTTGCTTACCTTTTCGAGTTCTTTATTAAAGGGAATTATTTTGTCTCGTAGAATTTTTACATCTGCGTCGCTGGTGGCCAAATAATAAAATATTTCTTCATCTAGCCATGATAAACGTTTAAGTAGTCGTTCTTGCATTTTAGGGGCAAAATCAGGACTCAATACTATATAGGCATCAAATAGAGGTTTGTCTTTAAATAAGTAGTAATTAATAAAATTGGCGCTCAGGTCATGACCTATTATTATTCTGAACGAAGTTGTCTTGAACTTATCGTCAATATATGGAAGAAGTTCCATGCTTAAAAATTCGAAAAATGTTGCTCCGTCCTGTGAAGGCATAAAGTGCTCTTCACTAAAGGATAGATCTTTAGTTCTAGTTGCACTTTGGTTAATACCTACAACAATACAGCCAGGCATATCTTCCCAATATGATTGGAAATCGATATTACCAACGACAGGTTCAAATAAATAATCTGCATCTAAAACAATAACCAATGGGTGCTTTTCTGGAGAATCAGGATCGTAATTCCTTGGAAGTTGTATTTTTAGTTCACGTTTTTCTCCCAGTTTGTAAGAATCAAAATGTTCATAGTTGGCTTGGGAGAAGACAAATTGATTTAAAAATAACAAGAACAAGGTTTTGGTAATTATTTTCATGAAATCGACGCTGTTTTTACTATACAAGATAATGAAAAAGGGTTTGGTAATCAATTACTTGTGTTTCTTGAGGTCGATTTTATATGTAGTATGTCGTTGTAAAACAGTTTGTTGAAGCAATATCAATTTGAAAGGGAGATTAACAAGTGTGCTTTCTTGATAACCTCCCTTTTATTGTAAAATGTTTTATGACAGTTTTAACTAACTAGAATTTAGTTGTAGCCGAAATCAGCTTTTATTGATTCTGCTTTCTCAAGCATCATATCTTTTGTTAAGCCTGCTGTTTCTTGAAGGATGTAAGCTGATCTGTAAGTTTTCATCGCCTTTTTTGGGTCATTGTTTTCTTCATAAAAACGTGCTAGATAATAATTGCCTAAAAGCGTATCTGGATACTCTTTTCTGGCCAATTTGCCCAATGCTTCATAATATTCGAAAGTCCCATTTCTTTCTATTGAGGCTGCAATTGCTTTAAAATCATTTATAAGAATAGGTTTCTCTATTCCAAAAAGTTCTTTTATGGTTGTGTATTTTTCAGTAAGATAATCAACAGGAGAACTCTGAAGCTGAACAATTACGTCGTTAAATTCCTTTTTTGAAATAGGTTGGTATACAAAAAAGATGCTTTCCAGTGCGTTTGGAATAGCGTGCGTAGGCAGGGCATAATGAGTTGCGTCCTTGAATTCATCATACTCAAATAGAAGGTTCTGGTTTTCTATTGCTGCCATATTTTTTTGCAAAGCCTTAGTTCCTTCTTTTATAAAATTTACATCTTGGTCTGAAGTAGCCAGATAGTAAAAAATTTTGGTATCTATGTTTGATAGACGTTCAGGGATGTACGAAGCCATTTCAGGTGCTAATTCTGGACTCATTACAACGTAAGCATGAAAGAGTGATTGGGGCTTAAGTAAGTAGTAATTTATGAAATTTGCTGTCAGCCCATGGCCAAAGGCTACCCTAAAGTCTTGAGTTCTGTAATTCTTATCTATAAAAGGCATTAATTCCATTCCTAAAAACTCGAAAAAAGCAGCTCCTTTATCTGCAGGAAAGGCATTTTCTTTAGAGTAATAACAATCTTCAAAACGTTTTTCTGCTTGGTTTATGCCTATTACAATAGCATCTGGCATGTCTTCCCAATAAGAAAAGTAGTCTACGTTACCGGCAACTGCTTCAAAAAGGTAGTCGCCATCAAGTACTACACAAACAGGGTAAGATTTGTCCATATTGTTGTAATACCCTCTTGGTAGTTGGATTTTAATATCTCTGGTATCGTTTAGCTTTACAGATTGAAAGGTTTCGTAAATAATCTGAGCATTTGCATATACAGATATTAAAAGAAATGTAAGTATAAAAGTAGCCTTTTTCATGACATGCGATTTGAGATTTTACGCATGCAATGTACGAATTATTTGTTTCTATTATAGATGGGCAGGAAAAGAAAGGAAAGTCCGCCAAAAACTAATATCATTGCAAATTGAGAGGTCCAAACAATCCACCCAAATGCAGTGCCAACATCTTCAGTTATTCCAAACAGTGTAAATATTGTGGCGATGAAAAAAGGATAAGAACCAAAACCTCCGTTAGTAAAAGCGATAGCGAAGCTGCCTACAACAAACCCCATCAGTACCACATCGAATGTCATGAGTCGGGTTTGTGGTAATGCATAAGTGCAGAGATAGAACATCATAACATACATGGTCCAAATGAAAACGGTATGCCCTACAAAAGCCCATTTTCGTTCCATGCGAGCAATGCTCATAATGCCATCCTTTATGCCATTTAAAAAGGATTTTATTTTTTTGCTTAGGTTAGAACGAGACTTGTTTACAAACCAAAAAGCCAAAACGACTCCCATAAAGCCAATTCCGGCAAAAGTTGCTATTTTTGCTAAAGGGAAGTTGGATGCCAAGTAATCTCTTAAGGTGTTGAACTGTGTAATAAACGCCAAGGCAACGAGTGAAAGCAAGATTAATAAATCGGCAACCCGTTCTGCGATTATTGTTCCGAAAGCTCTGTCTACAGGAATGTTTTCATATTTGTTAAGCACTAAAGCACGGGATACTTCTCCAGACCTGGGAACACCTAAATTCATGAGGTAGGCCACACCTACTGCCATAATGTTGTTGGGCATTTTAGGGTAATAGCCCAATGGTTTTAGAAGATAGTTCCATCTAACGGCGCGTGAAATATGGCTTAAAAAGCCACAAAGAACCGAAATTGCCACGAATGTATAGTTGGCATTTGTAAAGTAGTATTTGATGTTCCTTAGTTGTTCAGGTGTGAATTTGTTATAAGAATACCAAATTAAAAAGACTCCCAAAAGAATTGGGAGTCCTATTTTAAGTATTTTGGAGAGTAATTTGTTCAATATTATTTTAGAAGGTTTGTGGCCTCATCAGGGAATACCAAAGCAGGTTTAAAGGTTTTGGCTTCTTCTATGTCCATAAAGGCATAACAAATAAGGATAAGAGTATCACCAACAGCTACTTTTCTAGCAGCGGCTCCGTTTAGGGTAATTTCACCTGAGTTTCTAGGGCCAGGAATCACATAAGTTTCCAAACGTTCACCATTGTCATTGTTTACAATTTGAACTTTTTCCCCTTGGATAATGTTTGCAGCCTCCATTAAATCTTCATCAATAGTAATACTACCGATGTAATTTAGGTCTGCACCTGTACATTTTACTCTATGAATCTTCGATTTTACAACTTGTATTTGCATGTGGCAAAGGTAATTAATTAAGCGCTATATTATCAATCAATCTAATATCATCTGCATATACAGCGATAAATGCACGATATGTTTTGTTGTTTTCGGTTTTTTCTGTTGGCTTTAAGGTTTCAGCGTCAGCTATGACAAAATATTCTAGTTTTAAGAATATTTGCTTACTAAACTGGTCTTCAACCCATTGCGCTAGCTCTTTAGCATGTATTGTGCCAAACTTAGACTTGGCAGCTGTTAAAGTTTTGTAAATAAATGGAGCAGCCTCGCGGTATTGCGGTTTTAAGCGTTCGTTTCTTGAACTCATGGCTAGACCATCTTTTTCTCTGTGAATGTCACAGCCATGAATATTTACTGCCAAATTGTACTTTTCTACGAGCTTTTTAATTATCATTAATTGTTGGTAATCCTTTTCTCCAAAGTAAGCGTTGTCAGGATTTACAATTTCAAAAAGCCGTTTAACGATAGTGCCAACACCGTTAAAGTGCCCATCTCTAAAGCGGCCTTCCATCTCATGTTCCAAACCGTCAAAGTGAAAATTTTCAGCTTTTGTGTTTCCTTCGTATATGTCATTTACAGAAGGAGCATACACAATGATGTCATTTGGAAGTTTCTCCAAAAGTTTGACATCTCTTTCCAAAGTACGAGGATATTTTTCCAGATCTTCCTTGTTGTTAAACTGAGTTGGGTTTACAAAAATACTCACGACTAAAGCATCGTTTTGTTGTAAAGCTACCTGCATTAAGGAGAGGTGTCCTTGGTGAAGAGCTCCCATTGTAGGCACAAAACCAATGCTTTGTCCTTTAGTTCGCAATTCACTTAATACTTTTTTTAGTTCGTTCTGACCTGTGAAAACGGATACCATTAGTAAAAAATTAACGCCTGCAAAATTATGATTTTACTGCCAATCTGCATAAAAATTTGTACTTTTGCTTGTTTTTTTATTTTAAATCGTCAAAAAGTCAGTTGTTTTATGAAAGATAAGAGGATATTATACGTATCATCTGAAGTAGTACCGTATTTACCTGAAACCGAAATCTCATCTATGTCTTTTGAGGCGCCTCGTATGGTAAACCAAAAAGGTGGGCAGATTAGAATTTTTATGCCGAGATACGGAAATATTAATGAGAGAAGGCATCAGTTGCATGAGGTTATTCGTTTGTCGGGAATAAACCTGGTGATTAACGATTTGGATATGCCACTGATTATTAAGGTAGCTTCTATTCCTAAAGAGAGAATTCAGGTTTACTTCATAGACAACGATGAATATTTTAAGCGTAAAGCCACTTTAACAGATGAAAATGGAGAGCTGTTTGCCGATAACGATGAACGTGCTATTTTCTTTGCTAAAGGAGTGGTTGAGACCGTGAAAAAACTGAATTGGGCACCAGATATTATTCATGTTCATGGTTGGTTGGCATCGTTATTGCCATTGTATTTAAAGGAATATTTTAAAGATGAGCCACTGTTTAACGAAAGTAAAATTGTTACTTCGGTTTATGATCAGGGTTTTGAGGGGACGTTAAATGAAGAAATGTACAATAAAGTATTGTTTGATAATGTTGATGAAAAAGCCATTGCGCCTTTGAAGGTTCCTTCATATAACAATATAATGAAAGTTGCAATCGATTTTTCAGATGCATTGATTGTAGGTTCTGAAACTATTCCTGTAGAATTACAAGAGCACCTGAAAGGGTGTGAAAAACCTGTTTTGGAATACAAAAATAAAGAGGAGTTTGGAGAGGCTTACGCTGAGTTTTATAATACAAAAGTTCTGAGCTAACTGTCCTAAAAACATTTTATGAGAAAAATTGCTGAAGCCCTAAAATTTATCGCTACTGCCCTATGTGTAACAGCTTTTTTGGTAAGCTGTAATGATGATTACAATACCATAGGAAGTGAAATAGTAGGAGACGCTACTACACATTTTGGAGAAGATAGTACCGTTGTAGATGTCACTGCTTATTCAAAGGCGATAGGACCTGTTCAAACCAATTTGTTGTCATCTTATCAACTAGGGGTGTATAATCATCCTTTTTATGGTCAAACGGTGGCGAGCCTGGTTTCTCAAATGACATTGTCTGCTTACAGTCCAGAATTTGGGACAGACCCAGTAGTGGATTCTGTGGTTTTGAATATCCCTTATTACAGTAAATTGTCTGACGAATCTCCAGATGAAAATGGTGTTCCTCAATATACAATCTCTGATTCTTTATATACAAAAGCGGGGACTTTAGAAAATGTTACTGGTTATAAGCTTTTGGTGTATCGCAACAATTATTTTTTAAGAGATTTTGATCCCGGTTCTGATTTTTCAGACCCTAAGAAGTACTATTCCAATGGAAACGAGACTATTAATTTTGATAGTTTTTCAGGGGAATTGCTTTACGAGTCGGACAATGATGAGCTGTTTGTGCCAAATGATGAGGCTGTAAAGATCAGAACATATGATGAGTCTACTGGTGATGTTGATGAAACATTAGAATATCTTTCTCCTGCTTTAAGAGTGAAATTAGATAAAGATGTGTTCACGCAATTGATAATCGATAAGGAAGGTGATTCGGAGTTAAGTACTGCAGAGGCTTTTGAAGATTACTTTAGAGGGATTTATATAAAAGTTGAATCCCAGGGCGGTGAAAACGAAAGTTTAGTATTGTTGGATTTGCTGAATACTAATTCAAATATCACAATATACTATCATAATCCAATTGAAAATGATGATAGTGAAGAGTCAGGAACTCTGAAGGAGACTTTTGTGATCAATTTTTCAGGAAATGCAGTAAACTTAATGGAGAACAGTTATGATTTTCAGAATGGAAATAACCAAACAGGTGATCCAAAACTGTTCTTAAGAGGTGGGGCAGGAAGTATGGCTGTAATTGATGTGTTTGACGAAGATGATGCCGACGGGAATGATGTGCCAGATGCTTTAGAAGAGCTCAGAGCTGAATTTGTTGATGAGAATGGTAAGCCCACAAAGCTGATAAATGAAGTGCAGTTGGTGGTTTATGAGGATGTAAATACTACTTCAAATGATGGTGAAGATTTTCATGATTCAGATAGGTTATATTTATACGACTTAAAGAATAATTCTGCCATATTGGATTATGCGATCGACCCTAGCGGAACTACTACTAATCCTATTAACTCTAAAGCAATTTTCTCTAGTAGAAGAGTTGAGGATGGAAATAATGCTAGATATAAAATAAGAATCACCGAGTACTTTAAAAGATTGATTATAGATGATTCTACAAATACAAAATTGGGTCTCGTAATTACAAATAATATTAATAGCATTGGAAATTATGCTATCTTAGATGCCCAAGAAAATGAGGAGGCAGACGCCTCTAACGTTCCAGGTGGGGCTGTAGTATCCCCTAAAGGAACTGTTTTGTATGGAAGTAATTACACTTCGGATGACAACAGGCGTTTGCGTGTTGTAGTGTATTATAGTGAACCTGAATAAAAAAAATGCTATTGACTTATGTGTGGAATAGTTGGATATATAGGATATAGAGAGGCTTATCCCATTGTGATGAATGGGCTTAAGCGTTTAGAGTATCGCGGATATGATAGTGCAGGTATTGCACTGTATGATGGTGCTAACCTTTGTGTGGCAAAAACGAAAGGTAAGGTAGCTGACTTAGAGAAGCGCGCTGAGAAAGAAATTTCAACCAGTGGAACCGTTGGTTTGGGTCATACGCGTTGGGCTACACATGGAGTGCCAAATGATGTGAATTCACATCCACATTATTCAAACTCTGGGGATTTGGTTATAATCCATAATGGGATTATCGAGAATTACGGAGCATTGAAAAAGGAGTTGACTGCTCGCGGTTATACATTCAAATCAGATACTGATACAGAGGTTTTGGTGAACCTTATAGAAGATGTTAAGAAGAATGAGAATGTAAAGCTAGGTAGAGCTGTTCAGATAGCATTAAACCAAGTTGTTGGTGCCTATGCTATTGCTGTGTTCGATAAGAGTAAGCCGGACGAAGTTGTTATTGCTCGCTTGGGAAGTCCTTTAGCTGTTGGTATTGGCGAGGGTGAATTCTTTATAGCAAGTGATGCATCGCCATTTATAGAGTTTACCAAAAATGCAATTTACCTTGAGGATGAAGAAATGGCTATTATCCGTTTGGGTAGAGAGATTAAAGTAAGAAACATAAAGAAAGACGGTTGGTTAAATCCATATGTTCAGGAATTGCAACTTAACCTTGAACAAATAGAAAAAGGTGGTTACGACCATTTTATGTTAAAGGAAATCTATGAGCAGCCTGAAGCGATAAAAGACACCTATAGAGGTAGGTTGTTGGCAGACGAAGGAATTATTAGAATGGCTGGAATAGATAACCATATAGATAGGTTCCTGAATGCTAACCGTATTATTGTTGTTGCTTGTGGTACTTCTTGGCATGCCGGATTGGTAGCTGAGTATATCTTTGAGGATATGGCAAGGATCCCTGTGGAAGTCGAATATGCTTCAGAGTTCAGATACCGAAATCCAATAATTACCGAGAAGGATGTTGTGATTGCTATTTCACAATCAGGGGAGACAGCAGATACTTTGGCAGCTATTAAACTTGCAAAATCAAAGGGAGCTTTTGTGTTTGGTGTATGTAATGTTGTGGGGTCCTCAATCGCAAGGGAAACAGATGCAGGGGCCTATACACATGCTGGTCCGGAAATTGGAGTAGCTTCAACAAAGGCATTTACAACTCAAATTACAGTATTAACTCTAATCGCTCTTAAGTTGGCGAAGGCTAATGGTAATATGTCTACTTCGGACTACCATATGCATTTGCAGGAACTTGAATTGATTCCGGAGAAAGTAGAACGCGCGCTTAAATCGGATAGCCACATTAAGATGGTTGCCGATATCTATAAAGATGCCAAGAACTGTTTGTATTTGGGAAGAGGGTTTAATTTTCCAGTAGCATTAGAAGGTGCTTTAAAATTAAAGGAGATATCATATATCCACGCTGAAGGGTATCCTGCTGCTGAAATGAAACACGGTCCAATCGCTCTTATCGACGAATCTATGCCGGTAATTGTTATTGCTACCAAAAATGGTCATTACGACAAGGTTGTAAGTAATATTGAGGAGATAAAATCCAGAAAAGGAAAGATTATTGGAATCGTAATGGAAGGTGATACCCATGTGACGGATTTGGCTGATCACGTTATCAGCGTTCCAGAAACTTTGGAGTCGTTGTCGCCATTGTTAACAACAATTCCATTGCAGCTATTGTCATATCATATTGCTGTAATGTTAGATAAAAATGTTGACCAGCCAAGAAACTTGGCTAAATCGGTTACGGTAGAATAATTATACCATATTATGCTATCTGAGCCCTTGTAGTTTCTACAAGGGCTTTTTTTGTTTTTATAGTGAAAGTATAAAGCGCATATTAGATGCCGTTAGTAGGTCTTGAAATACATCGTTTTAAGTGTAAATCTTTTTGTTTTTGAAAAAAAAGCTTGAAAAACCAATGGTTTTTTTAGGAATTTCGTTAAAAAACGTATATTGGCTAATATTAAACCAACTAACTAAATCTTCAAAATGAGAACAATCCTTTCTATTGTTTTGCTGTTTGTTTGTGCTTTTACGTTTGCCCAAACAACGGTTACAGGAACAGTTGTGGACGATAGTGATCTTCCCATTCCAGGGGCCAATATCATTGTGGTAGGAATGGCTAAGGGAACGGTAACCGATTTCGATGGGAACTTCACCTTAACCATTGATCAAGCGCCACCTTTTGTTATTCAGGCCAGTAGTGTAGGCTTTGATTCGGCAACACAGGAAATTACACAAAATAACCAAAACGTTAAATTTATCCTTAAGGAAGGTACTGAGCTTGATGAAATTGTAATTTCAGCTTCTCGTACCCCTGAACGTATTTTTGAATCTCCTGTAACAGTAGAGCGTTTTGGGTTGACTCAAATTAAAAATACTGCTTCAGCTGATTTTTACGATGGATTGGAGAACTTAAAAGGTGTTGACATCAATACAAACAGCCTTACGTTTAAGTCGATTAACACTCGTGGTTTTGCCACTTTTGCCAATACGCGCTTTATGCAGTTGGTTGATGGCATGGATAACTCTGCACCAGCACTAAACTTTCCATTAGGTAACCTTTTGGGAATGATCGAGACAGATGTACAGAGTGTAGAGTTGCTTCCGGGAGCGGCTTCCGCACTTTACGGGGCTAATGCTTTTAACGGGATTTTATTTATGAGAAGCAAGAGCCCATTCGATGTTCAGGGTATTAGCGGCTATATTAAACAAGGCTTAACGTCTCAAGAGGCTGCTGGAGATAATTCATATACCGATTTCGGGATTAGATTGGCAACTAAGTTCAGTGAAAAATTTGCTGCTAAAGTGAATTTTGGATATTTAAATGGTACAGATTGGTACGCTGTAAACGATGCTGATAAATTTTCAAGAGGATATACTCGTGCAGATTTAGATTACGATGGAATAAATGTGTATGGAGATGAGGTATCTACTAATATTCGTGCAGCTTCTGGTGGTCTGGGTATTGTTCCTGATGTTGAGGTAAGTAGGACAGGTTATAACGAGCGCGACTTAACAGATTATAAAGCAGAAAGTATTAAGGCCGATTGGGGGTTGTATTTCCGCCCTTGGGCTAACGATTTTGAAATCGCTTATGTAGGTAAAATTGGATCCGGGTCTACGATTTATCAAGGAGCTAACCGCTACCGCATAGATGGTTTCTTTTTACAACAGCACAAGTTAGAGGTGCGTAACGACAACTTCTTTGTGAGAGGTTATGTGACTGAAGATAAGGCGGGAGATTCATATGATATGGTGTTTACGGGGATTAATATTAACCGTAAGTGGAAAAGCGATGAGCAATGGTTTGGAGAGTATATTCAAACATTTGCAGCAGCCACTTTAAGTGGAGCTACAGAGTCAGAAGCGCATGCTGCAGCCCGAGCACAGGCAGAGAGTGGTAGGTATGAACCAGGTTCTTCAGAATTTAAACAAGCATTTAATCAGGTTACTAGTGAGCCAGATTTGACTTCTGGGTCAAAATTCCAAGATAATTCTAGAATCTATCATGCCGATGCCAATTATAACTTTGGTCATCTGTGGGATGTGGTAGAAATTCAATTAGGTGGATCTTATAGAAGATACCGTTTGAATTCTTTTGGGACTATTTATACTGATTATGATGGGCCTATTGATTATTCTGAACTAGGGTTCTATACTCAAGGACAAAAGACATTGGAGTTTAGCGAGGATCTCATGCTTAAATTAACAGGTTCTGTTCGTTACGATAAATCGGAGTTGTTCGATGGTTTCTTCTCCCCAAGGCTTTCAGCAGGTTTAACACTAAATCAGGATCATAATATCCGAGCCTCTTTCCAAACGGGATTTAGAAATCCAACCACTCAGGACCTATACATCGGTCTTGACGTTGGGCGCGCTATCCTTGTTGGAGGAGCGAATGACAACCCAGAGCGAGATGTGCGTAATTACTCGTTGAGTCCTCAAGGGGCGGCTATTGTTGGTCAGTCTAGTTTAGATGTTTCTGGTGTTGGTGCTTATGAAAATTCATTTTTTGCTAATTCAGTACAAGGATTTGCTGAGTCACAAAACCCGGCGGATTTAAGTGTCGCAAATTCAAACTATTGTGATCCAGAACAAGTTACTTCTTTTGAAGTAGGATATAGAGGTAAGTTAAAAGAAAATCTTACTTTAGATTTTAGTGCTTATTACAATAGTTATAAAGATTTCTTGGCAAACGAAAACGTAATTTCTCCATTTTATGGTGATGTAGCATTGCAGGAAACATTGCCTGATGGAACTCCATTGGCAGTAGCAGCAATTGCAAATGGGGATTATCAAGTATATCAAACCTACACGAATTCAGATGTAAAAGTAAATTCCTACGGAGCTGCATTAGAAGTTTCAACAAAAGTATTTGGTGACTATGATTTGATAGCAAACTATACTTATGCAAAATTAGATTACAACGAAAAGGCAAATACAGATTTTGAGACCAGCTTCAATACCCCAGAAAATAAAGTGAAAGTTGTTTTTGGAAACAATAACCTGTTTACCAACTTTGGGTTTAATGTGGCATGGAGATGGAGTGACGCTTACTATTGGGAAGCTTCCTTTGCAGACGGAAATATTCCTTCATACCATACATTAGATGCCCAAATTAATTACAAGTTCCCAAAGTTAAAATCTACGTTTAAATTGGGAGGGACTAATCTGATTGGTAATGAATATTATACAGCGATAGGAACAGGTTATATAGGGTCTCAGTACTATCTGTCATGGACAATCAATAACTTATAATAGCTGCAACTAAAAACTGAATTCAATATGAAAACAAAATATATATGGATGGCGTTTCTAGCTTTAGGTTTAACGGCCTGTGATAGCGATGACGATTCAACATCTTCAGGTAACAATTTACCAGAGCTTACGGCTGGAGAAGCTGACTTTTCTAATTACGTGTCTTTGGGGAATTCTTTAACAGCAGGATTTACTGATGGAGGGCTTTTTATAGCGTCTCAACAGAACTCTTTGCCAAATATTTTATCACAGCAGTTTGCATTAGCTGGCGGTGGAAATTTTGTTCAGCCACTTATGAACGATAATTATGGAGGGCTTGCAGTGGCAGGTACTAGAATTCAAGATCCAAGATTGGTTTTTGATGGTTCTGGACCAACTTCTTTAGAGTCCGTTATAGGTCCTGTTACAGTTTCAACAGATATAGCCTTAAACAACCCTTCGGGGCCTTTTAATAATCTTGGTGTACCAGGAGCAAAGAGTTATCACTTGCTTGCAAATGGCTATGGGAATATTGCAAATCTTCAAGCAGGCCTTGCGAATCCATACTTTGTTAGGATGACAGGAAGTACACCAGATGCTTCGGTATTGGAATTGGCAATGGTTCAAAATCCTACCTTTTTTACACTTTGGCCAGGGGAAAATGATGTCCTAGGGTATGCGCTTTCTGGTGGAGAGAGTAATCCAGATTCAAGTAATTACGATCCAATAACAGATCAGGCTCTTTTTGATACTGCAGTGACTACATTGGTAACAGCATTGGCTTCGACTGGAGCTAAAGGAGTAGTTGCTAATATTCCAGATGTAACTACCATAGCAAACTTAAATACAGTTCCTCACAATCCATTAGATCCTTCTAACCCACAGTTTGGTCCTCAAATTCCAACTTTGAATATGATTTTTGGAGCGCTAAACCAAGTTTATGTTGCATTAGGAGCTCCAGAGCGAACAGTTATTTTTTCTGCTGATGAGGCTAGTGCAGTAGTTATTATAGATGAAAGCCTGACTGATATAGCAGCTCAAATAACAGGAGCTTTAAATGCGAGTCCAACGTTTCCTGCCTTCATAGAACAATTTGGGTTGCCAGCAGAGGCTGCCCCGGCGGTTGCTAACCTGTTAGGGGTAACATATGGGCAAACACGTCAGGCTACAGAAGAGGATTTGTTGGTTTTAACTAGCAGTCAAATTATAGGCACGGTTAATACTGATTATGTAGGCTTTTTAATGTCTCAAGGTTTACCTCAGGATTTGGCCGGTCAGTTTTCTGTAGAAGGAATTACTTTACCGTTAGCAGATAAATGGGTGCTAATACCTTCTGAACAAGACGAAATAGCATCTGCAACATCTATGTTTAATTCAACATTAGAAACTGCGGCAGCTCAAGCTGGTTTGGCTTACGTTGATACACATGCTTTATTGAATCAGTTGGCTAATGGAGGAATACCTGCTAATAATTTTATCTTGACATCGGATTTAGTTACAGGAGGTGCATTTTCAGTAGATGGTGTACACCCTACAGCAAGAGGGTATGCGCTAATTGCAAACGAGTTTATGAGAGCTATTGATTTGACTTATGGTTCCAACTTTGAAGAATCTGGTAACTTGGTTGATGTAGGAGATTATCCAACAAACTATTCGCCATTGTTACAATAACTTACAATTAATATCATTGATAAAAACACCTTCAGATTGGAGGTGTTTTTTTATATCCAAAAAAGCTTTGAAAAAGCTGTTTTATTTTAAATTAAAACATATATCTTTGCAGCGCGAAAACCAAAAGTGTTTTCTTTCAATTAAATAGCATAATATTAAACATATTAAGTAATGTCAAAAGTTACAGGTAAAGTTGCACAAGTAGTTGGTCCAGTTATCGATGTAGAATTCGGTGCGGGTGTAGAGCTACCAAAAATTTACGATTCATTAGAAATTACAAGACCTGATGGCTCTACTTTAGTATTGGAGGTTCAATCACATATTGGTGAGGATACTGTTCGTACTATTGCGATGGATTCATCAGATGGTTTAAGTAGAGGAACAGAAGTTGTTGCTACTGGTGCTCCTATTCAAATGCCGATTGGTGATGATGTATATGGACGTTTATTCAATGTAATTGGAGATGCTATTGACGGTTTAGGTGATTTACCTAAAACAAATGAAAATGGACTTCCTATTCACAGAGAAGCTCCTAAATTCGAAGATTTATCAACTTCTACAGAAGTATTATTTACAGGTATTAAAGTAATCGACCTTATTGAGCCTTATGCAAAAGGAGGTAAGATTGGATTATTTGGTGGTGCCGGGGTAGGTAAAACGGTATTGATTCAGGAGTTGATTAACAATATTGCAAAAGGTCACGGTGGACTTTCGGTATTCGCCGGTGTAGGTGAACGTACTCGTGAAGGAAACGACCTTTTGAGAGAGATGCTTGAGTCTGGTATTATTAAGTACGGAGATGACTTTATGCACTCAATGGAAGAAGGTGGATGGGATCTTCAAAAAGTAGATAAAGCTGCTATGAAAGATTCTAAAGCTACTTTCGTTTTCGGACAGATGAACGAGCCACCAGGAGCGCGTGCACGTGTTGCCCTTTCAGGATTGACTATTGCTGAGTACTTCCGTGATGGAGCTGGAGACGGTCAAGGAAAAGACGTACTTTTCTTCGTAGATAACATCTTCCGTTTTACACAGGCTGGTTCTGAGGTGTCTGCACTTCTTGGACGTATGCCATCTGCGGTAGGTTACCAACCAACATTGGCAACAGAAATGGGTGCGATGCAGGAGCGTATTACTTCTACCAAAAAAGGATCTATTACATCTGTACAAGCGGTTTACGTGCCTGCAGATGACTTGACAGATCCTGCACCAGCGACAACTTTCGCTCACTTGGATGCAACAACGGTATTGTCTCGTAAAATTGCCGAGCTTGGTATTTACCCAGCAGTAGACCCATTAGATTCTACATCTCGTATTTTAACTGCAGATATCTTAGGTAACGAGCATTATGCTTGTGCGCAAAGAGTAAAAGAGTTATTACAACGTTATAAAGAACTTCAGGATATTATTGCCATCTTAGGTATGGAAGAATTGAGTGAAGAGGATAAATTGGCTGTATCTCGTGCAAGACGTGTACAACGTTTCCTTTCTCAACCATTCCACGTAGCTGAGCAGTTTACAGGTATTCCTGGGGTGTTGGTAGATATTAAAGATACCATCAAAGGATTTAACATGATTATGGACGGTGAATTAGATCACCTACCAGAAGCTGCCTTCAACCTTAAAGGAACTATCGAAGAAGCTATCGAGGCAGGAGAGAAAATGTTAGCCGAAGCGTAATCGATTAATAATTGTCAATTGTCAATTGTTAATTTTTAACTGAAAACACTATGCAATTAGAAATAGTATCACCAGAAGCAACTTTGTTCAGCGGGGCAGTAACCTCAATAGCTGTACCTGGCGTTAATGGTGAGTTCGAAATGTTGAATAACCACGCGCCTATAGTGTCTATCCTAAAAGCAGGATACATTAAGATTCATGGTAACGTTCAATTGGATGAAGCTGTTCAGGATAAGTTTAGAAAAGAAGGTAATGTAACCCTTTTGGCCATAAGTTCTGGGACGCTTGAGATGAAGGACAATAAAGTTATTATTTTGGCTGACTAAGTCAAGTTTTGTTCATAATAAAAAACGCGAAGTAGCAATACTTCGCGTTTTTTTGTTTGTCTTATTTTGTAATTTACTGTACACGATATTTGTTTTTCTATGACTAATAAAATTATACTTAGAAGGGCTACTCTTAATGATATGAACGAACTTCACGAGCTATTTGTTGATACTATAAAACAAACATGCAAGTCAGACTATGGTTCTGAGCAAATTAGGGTTTGGACAGCTTCAGTTAAGAATACCTCAAGATGGACTCAGGCTATTTCTGAGCAGTATTTTATTGTCGCTGAAATCAATGGTGTTATCGCTGGTTTTGGTTCTTTAAAAGACGGGAATTATATCGATTTTATGTATGTGCATAAAGATTATCAAGGTAAAGGTGTAGCCAATTGTATTTATAGTGACTTAGAATCGGAAAGTAAACGTTTTAAGACCAAAACATTAACTTCAGATGTTAGTAAAACAGCTCAACCATTTTTTGAGAAAAAAGGATTTGAAGTAGTCCTTGAGAATATCAATATTAGGGATGGTGTGGAAATTAATAATTATCTCATGAGGAAGTATATTACATTTTAAGTAAAATCATCAAAAGATTTCTTTGCATAGAGTATTCTATGTAGTATTGACTGTTAACTAATTAACAAATCCCCAGTACACAACTACTATTTCTTTAAAAATCATTAATTTCGCAAACTTATTGGAACGACTAATATTATGAGTATGCGATTTCCTGAATACAAAGGACTTAACCTACCAGTAGTGGCCGAAGAAATTCTAAACTATTGGCAAGAGAATAATATCTTCGAAAAAAGTGTTTCTACCCGTGAGGGCAACGAACCGTTTGTGTTTTTTGAAGGGCCACCTTCAGCTAATGGATTACCTGGGATTCACCACGTAATGGCACGTGCCATTAAAGATATTTTCTGTCGCTATAAAACCCAAAAAGGGTATCAGGTTAAGCGTAAAGCAGGATGGGATACTCATGGTCTGCCGGTAGAGTTAGGTGTAGAAAAGGAATTGGGTATTACCAAAGAAGATATTGGTAAAACCATTACCGTAGAGGAGTATAACGAAGCTTGTAAAAAGGCAGTAATGCGTTATACTGATGTATGGAATAACCTAACGGAGAAGATGGGATACTGGGTAGATATGGAAGACCCATACATCACCTACGAGCCTAAATACATGGAAAGTGTTTGGTGGTTGCTTAAGAAGATTTACGATAAGGATTTGTTATATAAAGGTTACACCATTCAGCCATACTCTCCAAAAGCGGGAACTGGTTTAAGTTCCCACGAGTTAAACCAACCAGGGACGTATCAAGATGTAACCGATACTACTGTGGTGGCACAGTTTAAAGCTGTTAGAGAAACATTACCGGAGTTTCTTCAAAACCTTGGGGATATCCATTTCTTGGCTTGGACAACTACACCTTGGACTTTACCTAGTAACACGGCATTGACTGTTGGTCCAAAAATCAACTACGTTTTGGTTGAAAGTTTTAACCAATATACGTTTGAGCCAATAAAAGTTGTTTTGGCCAAAAACTTAGTGGGAAGTCAGTTTTCTGGTAAATTCATAAAAGCTGAAGACCGTTCTGAGTTAGAGGCATACTCACAAGGGGATAAAAAAATCCCTTTTTTAGTTGCTAATGAATTTAAAGGAGCGGATTTAGTTGGTATCCGTTATGAACAGTTGTTACCATTTGCACAACCGTTTGAAAATCCTGAAAATGCCTTTAGAGTAATTTCTGGGGATTTCGTAACTACCGAAGATGGTACCGGTATTGTTCACACAGCGCCTACTTTTGGTGCAGACGATGCCTTGGTAGCCAAACAAGCTACACCAGAAGTGCCGCCAATGTTGGTGAAAGATGAGAATGGAAATCTTGTTCCTCTAGTAGATTTACAAGGGCGTTTTCGTTCAGAAATGGGTGAGTACGCTGGTAAATATGTAAAGAAAGAGTATTATAACGATGGTGAAGCTCCAGAGAAATCTGTTGATGTTGAATTGGCTATCCAACTAAAAGAAGAAAATAAAGCATTTAAGGTTGAAAAATACAAGCACAGTTACCCTAACTGTTGGAGAACTGATAAGCCAATCCTTTACTACCCATTGGATTCTTGGTTTATCAAGGTTACCGATGTTAAGGAGCGTATGCACGAATTGAACCAAACCATTAACTGGAAGCCTAAAGCTACAGGTGAAGGACGCTTTGGCAACTGGTTGGCAAATGCCAACGACTGGAACCTATCTCGATCAAGATATTGGGGAATCCCACTGCCTATCTGGAGAACAGAAGATGGTAGTGAAGTAATTTGTATAGGATCGGTTGAAGAGCTTAAGACAGAAATGCAAAAAGCTGTTGATGCTGGTGTAATGCAAGCCGATATTTTTGCTGATTTTGAAGTGGGTAACATGAGTGAGGATAACTACGATAAAATCGACTTGCACAAGAATGTGGTTGATGGCATTACTCTAGTGTCGCCGTCTGGAAAGCCTATGAAGCGTGAAAGTGACTTAATAGATGTGTGGTTCGATTCGGGAAGTATGCCTTATGCACAGTGGCACTATCCGTTTGAAAATAAAGAACTGATTGATGAAGGGAAGAGTTTCCCAGCCGATTTTATAGCAGAAGGAGTAGATCAAACTCGTGGATGGTTCTACACTTTGCATGCTATCGGAACTATGGTATTCGATTCTGTAGCGTATAAAAATGTTGTTTCCAACGGATTGGTATTGGATAAAAACGGGCAGAAAATGTCTAAACGTTTGGGTAATGCCACAGATCCTTTTGATACCTTGGCTACTTATGGTCCTGATGCGACACGTTGGTACATGATCAGTAACGCAAACCCATGGGATAACCTTAAGTTTGACGTTGAGGGAATAGATGAAGTGAAACGTAAGTTCTTTGGAACTCTTTACAATACCTATTCGTTCTTTGCTCTTTATACCAATTTGGATAATTTCAATTATTCGGAAGCTGAAATCCCGATGGAAGAACGTCCTGAATTGGATCGTTGGATTCTTTCAGAATTAAATACCTTGATAAAAAAGGTTGATGAATATTTTGCCAATTACGAGCCAACTAGAGCGGCAAGAGATATATCTGAGTTTACCCAGGAGTATTTAAGTAACTGGTATGTTCGTTTAAGCAGAAGACGTTTCTGGAAAGGTGATTACCAAAAGGATAAGATTTCGGCGTACCAAACGTTGTATACCTGTATGTTAACAATAGCGAAACTTGGCGCGCCAATTGCTCCATTCTTTATGGATAAGCTTTACAGAGACTTAACATCTGTAGCACAAAAAGAAAACTTTGAGAGTGTACATTTGGCCGAGTTTCCAAAGTATAATGAAGCATTTATAGACAAGGCTTTGGAGCGTAAAATGGAACGTGCACAGAAAATATCTTCTTTGGTGTTATCGTTAAGAGCTAAAGAGAAGATTAAAGTACGTCAGCCATTACAAAAGATTATGATTCCTATAGACAACACTACTCAAAAAGAGGAAATCGTTGCTGTGTCAGATTTAATCAAACACGAGGTAAACGTGAAGGAAATTGAACTTTTGGAAGACGCATCAGACATTCTTGTTAAACAAATTAAGCCAAATTTCAAAACTTTAGGGCCTAGATTTGGTAAGGACATGAAATTGATTGCCAATGAAATAAGGAATTTTACCGCAACCGATATCAAAAAAATCGAACAAAATGGAGCCTTAGACGTTGAAATTAGCGGAAAATATATTACTTTAGAACTAGAGGATGTAGAGATTACATCGCAGGATATAGAAGGCTGGTTAGTGGCCAATGAAGGAGCTTTAACAGTTGCTCTCGATATTACGATCACAGATGATTTAAGAAGAGAAGGAATAGCAAGAGAGCTTGTTAACAGGATACAAAACTTAAGGAAAGACTCAGGATTTGAGGTAACCGATAGAATAGATATTAAACTCCAAAAAGACGATCAAGTCGTAAAGGCTGTTGATTCTAATTTAGAATACATAAAAGCAGAAACACTGACCGCCGATCTTGAAATAATG
Source organism: Mangrovimonas aestuarii (assembly GCF_028767185.1). GTDB lineage: Bacteria > Bacteroidota > Bacteroidia > Flavobacteriales > Flavobacteriaceae > Mangrovimonas_B > Mangrovimonas_B aestuarii. Next base: position 562,058 of record NZ_JARACK010000001.1, on the reverse strand, counting down.
GATCAACTTGACAGCGGTATCGATATTGTTTTCGATGACATCAATACTAAGCTGTACATTAAAAAACATTAGTTATGGCAACAGTAGAAACAAACAACAGGTATTCTGATGCGGATTTGGCGGAATTCAAAATGCTTATCAAAGATAAGATTGAAAAAGCAAAGCATGATTTAGAGCTTATTAAAAGTGCTTACATGAATGATCTTAATAACGGTACAGATGACACATCACCAACGTTTAAGGCGTTCGAGGAAGGTAGCGAAACAATGAGTAAAGAAGCGAACTCGCAATTGGCTATCCGTCAGGAGAAGTTTATTCGTGATTTAAAGAATGCTTTAATCCGAATTGAGAACAAAACTTATGGTATTTGCCGGGTTACTGGTAAACTTATAAGTAAGGAGCGTTTAAAGTTAGTGCCCCATGCTACATTAAGTATTGAAGCTAAAAATTTACAAAAGTAATTTGTTTCTAAATAATAAAAATTACGCCTCTACAAGTAGTAGGGGCGTTTTTGTTTATTTGTTGAAGCTATTCTTTATGGTGGTTTCGTTGTTTTCTGTCTGTAATGTTTTTGCACAAAAACATATGGAAAAGAAATTGGATGCTTACGGACTTGAACAAATAGATATTAATGCCAATGCCGTTTCTGAAATTAGCGTTTCTACAGCCGATATAAATGAAATAGCTGTTAAGGCTTATGTTGAGGGTGAGTACAATGAAAACATTGTTTTAAATGTGGTTAGGGAGTCTGAAAAGATAAGTTTGAACTGCCAGTTTCAGCCCATGTTTACTATGCCAGACGATAAGTTGGCCGCACATAAAGTTACAGCTATTGTAATGGAAATTGTATTGCCAGAATCCCTTTCAATTTATCTGATAAGTGATATCTCCCATGTCACTCTTAGTGGAGTTTACAACTCATGTATGGTTGAATTGATAAATGGCTATTTGGAAGTTGATGACTTTGAAGGAGAGTTATTAGCCAATACAATTAGGGCAAATATGTTGATTAAGACGAAGCTAGGTCAGATAGAAGCATCAACCAAAACAGGGGTTGTAGAGCTGGGACTGTTGAAAAAAGGTTCTTCAAAATTCGTGTTAAATTCTATAGATGGTAATATCACAGTTTTAAAAATCGAATAATATTCTATTTTTGCCTAAACACATGAATTAATGACCTTAAAGAAAGCCTCACTTATTATCCTGCTGATTATTCTGTTAGATCAAATCAGTAAGGTTTACATCAAGACCAACTTTGTAATAGGTGAAGATGTAACCATTTTCAATTGGTTTAAAATCTATTTTGTAGAGAACGATGGGATGGCATGGGGGACTAAATTAAGCGATTTGTTGCCTTTTATCTCAGACCGTGTGGCAAAGGTGTTCTTAACGGTTTTTCGTTTGGTTGCAATAGTCGGTATTGGTTATTGGTTATACGATTCTGTTAAGAAAAAAGGCAGTACAATTTTGATAACTGCGATTGCCCTTATTTTTGCAGGCGCTATGGGAAATATTATTGATTCTGTTTTTTATGGTGTTGTATTCAGTGATAGTTTTGGTCAGGTAGCTAGCTTTCTGCCAGAAGGAGGTGGTTACGATTCTGTTTTGCATGGTCGTGTTGTGGATATGCTTTATTTTCCAATATGGAAAGGCTATTTGCCTGAATGGTTGCCTGTGTGGGGAGGAAAATACTTCACGTTTTTCCAGCCTGTTTTTAATGTAGCAGATGTGGCTATTAGCGTAGGTTTTGGTTTATTGATTGTTTTCAATAAAAAAGCTTTTGCTAAAAACTCACCAACCAACTAAAAATTATAAACTTTATTTGGAGTAACACAATAATCCAATGTAATATCGCCCTCATAAGCATCTTTAATTTTGGTTTCTGCCTCGAAAAACGATAATCCAATTTTGATAGCTTCAGCTTTGCATTGCGATAAAAATCTATCGTAAAACCCTTTTCCGTATCCAACTCGATGACCAAATTCATCAAAAGCTAAAAGAGGAACGAATACAACATCGATAATTTCGTTGGGAATAGGAACGCCGTCTACTGGTTCAGGGATATTGTATGTGTTCTTTTTTATTAAAGTGCTGTCTGTAAGTAAAATATGCTGCATGGTCATGGTTGTAAAATCACTTTTTGAAAGCACGATATTTTTGTCCTTACCCGCCAAAACATTCAGAATGTATTCAGTGTTTACTTCATGTTGCTCAGAAATAGATAGATAAATATGGAAAAAGGAAGCATTCCAAATGTTTAATTTAAGCAGTTGGTTGGCTATTTCAATGCTTAAATCATCAATTTGTTCCTGAGTTAAGCTTTTGCGTTTTTTCTTGTACTTGATTCGAAGTTCCGTTTTTGTCATGGCTTAAAAGGGCTTTCAGTTTTGTCGTAATATGAAATAAAGCATCACCTTGATATACAATTGGCGATTCATTTACATTGATAATATAACCGGAATACTCTGCCTTTACAAAGTGATTGAACTTTCCATAGGGATCAGTAATGTTTCCAATAATTTCGCCTTTTTTAACCTTAGAGCTTATTATAGCCGAAGGTTTAAACATCCCAGAGAAATTAGCTCGTTGCCATCTGCTTTCTCTAATATAAACCGATTGTTTTTTAGGGATTGATGCCTTAAATCTTGAAGACAACATGCCTAAATGCTTTAAAATACGTTTAGCACCATTAACTCCTGTGTTGGTAACGCTAGAGTCGATATGGAATGATTTTCCACCTTCAAATAATAAAATTGGTTTACCTAGTTTAAAACAAGTATTTCTAAATGACTTATTGATATTCTTGGTGTACAGGACAAAGGGGGCTCCAAAAGCGTGAGCGAGACTGTCAAGGTTTGGGTCGTTTTTCACAATACGTATCTGTGGCGCATTAAAACGACCAGCTCCTCCAGTATGGAAATCGACTATAAGGTCAACTTCAGGAATAACTTCGTTAATAAGCTTGTAGGCTACTCGGCTAGCCAAAGACCCATTTTCTTTACCAGGGAAAACCCTGTTTAAATCCCTTCCATCAGGGAAGTCTCTGCTTAATGTAATAAACCCGAAAACGTTTATTACTGGAATACAAATAATTGTTCCCTTTTTGGGTTTGTTGATTCCCTTAGCTATTATTTGTCTAACAATTTCAACACCATTTACTTCATCGCCATGAATGCCGGCTGTAAATAGTACTGTTGGACCAGGTTTTTTGGCGCGTTCAATAAATACAGGTACATCTACTGATGATGTAGTGTGTAGTTTAGCAACGTCAAATTCCACCTCTTTACTGGTTCCCAAAGGAATGAGGTGTCCCAGAATTTCCATTGTCTGGTCATGTTTGGCCATTATTTGTTGTTTCTGTTGCGCTCGATATAGGTGATGATGTGCTTGGCGATATTTTTTTCGGTTGCAGCCTCGATGCCTTCCAATCCAGGAGTAGAGTTTACTTCCAGAATTAGCGGGCCTCTTGCCGATTGCAACATATCCACCCCACAAACGGGAAGTTTCAAAGCTTTAGCAGCATTTAATGCGGCATGAATTTCTTCGTCGTTTAATTTATAGTATTGAGCAGAGCCCCCTCTGTGAAGGTTGGAGCGGAATTCGCCTTCTTTGCCTTGCCGTTTCATGGCACCGACAACTTTGTTGTCAATAATGAAAGCCCTTAAATCAGCTCCCTTGGCTTCTTTTATGTATTCTTGAACAATTACTCTTGCTTGTAATCCGTTGAAGGCTTCCAATACAGACTCGGCAGCATTTTTGGTTTCGGCTAATACCACACCAAGTCCCTGGGTGCCTTCCAAAAGCTTAATAATTACCGGTGTCCCCCCTACATGATCGATAACTTCCTCAACATCTCTAGAGTAGTTGGTGAATACGGTTTTAGGCATACCCAATCCTGCTTTGGAAAGACGTTGTAAACTTTTTAATTTATCTCTTGAATGCAAAATCGCATCAGAAGTTACAATGGTAAACACACCCATCATTTCAAATTGTCTCACCACGGCACAGCCATAAAAAGTTACTGAAGCTCCAATTCTGGGAATAATGGCGTCTATGTAATCTAGATGACGGTTTTTGTAAAAAATTGTAGGCTTTTGCTTTTCTATAATAAGATCGCACTTCAAAGGATCTATAACCTCTACTTTATGGTTACGCCTTTCGGCCTCTTCAATGAGTCTGTTGGTTGAGTATAGATTAGTGTTGCGCGATAAAATTGCTATGTTCATGATTGCTTTGAGTTGTACGAAACATTTTCTAAATCGACATCCACCAAAAATTTGCTTTTTAGGAATCGTCGGCCAATTAGTACGGGGAATTTCATGTCGTCCCGAGTGCTTAAAGTTAAGTTAATCTTATAAGTTTTTCCAAAAAAGATGACCTCTGATTTTATTTTAAATCTGTCTTCAATTTGTCCGTTACTACTTTTAACAACAGTTTTAGAGTATTCGGTAAAAATAAAGTCGTCTGTTTTAAAGTTAGGGTGTCCTTCGCTCTCAAAACTGCAAATCAAAGTATTGTCTTTTTCTATTACTTTGCTACAGTGAATGGAAGAAGTGTAGGCTCCTGTATCTATTTTTACATCTATGTCGTTCAGGTTGAGCATCGGGAAGTCCACGCGATCAATCCTGCCAATGGTTTTCTTTGTCATTTTGGTTTCAAAAAAAGTGGCGCAATGTAGTATAAAGTTCCAGAAAACAAATCAAATTTTAAAGTATTTTTAATAAGAATTTCCACATTCTCAGATTTTGATATCTTACCTTTGAAAATATGAGCGAAACACCTCTAGACATACAGTTGAAGACTTTGCCCGAATCGCCTGGAGTGTACCAGTATTTCGATGCTAAAGGGCAGATACTTTATGTAGGAAAAGCGAAAAACTTAAAGAAAAGAGTAAGTTCTTATTTTACCAAAACCCACGACAGTGGAAAAACCAGAGTTTTGGTTAAAAAGATTGTGGAGGTTAAACATATTGTAGTTGATACAGAAACCGATGCGTTGCTATTGGAAAATAACCTGATAAAAAAGCATCGTCCTCGATATAATGTGCTGTTAAAAGATGATAAATCCTACCCCTGGATTTGCTTAAAAAAAGAACGCTTTCCTAGGGTGTTTTCTACTCGTCGCGTAATTAAGGATGGTAGTGAATATTATGGCCCATATACCAGTGGTAAAACAGTATCTACTTTATTGGAGTTAATCCGAGGGGTATATCCATTGCGTACCTGTAATTACGATTTAACAGAGCATAAGGTTGAGGCTGGGAAGTACAAAGTATGCTTGGAGTATCATTTGGGGAATTGTAAAGGCCCCTGTGAAGGACTGGAAACTGAAGAGGAATACAATGCAAGTATTAAATCCATAAGAGAGATTTTAAAAGGTAATTTTAAGGATTCTCTAGTGAGATTTAAAGAGCAGATGAGGCAATATGCTGATGATTTGCAGTTTGAAGAAGCGCAAAAGATTAAGGAAAAAGTAGATGTGTTGGAAAACTACCAGGCCAAGTCTACCATCGTAAACCCTAAAATTAACAATGTAGATGTGTTCAGTATTGTGAGCGATGAAACCTATGGGTATATTAATTTCCTTCAATTGTCCTATGGATCGATCATCCGTTCACATACTATGGAAATTAAGAAAAAGCTTGATGAGTCTGATAAGGAATTGCTGGAATTAGCTATTACCGAAATTCGCCAACGTTTCCATTCACAATCCAAAGAGATATATGTACCATTTAATGTTGATCTTGGTGAAGGTGTAAAAGTTAGTGTCCCACAACTAGGGGATAAAAAACATATTGTTGATTTATCTATACGTAATGCCAAATATTACAGAATGGAGAGGTTCAAGCAAATAAAAATGACTGATCCCGATAAGCACGCCAATAGAATTATGGCTCAAATGAAAGTTGATTTACGATTGGGTGTTGAACCTAGACATATTGAATGTTTTGATAATTCGAATATTCAAGGGACCAATCCCGTAGCTGCTTGTGTAGTGTTTAAAAACGGTAAACCGAGCAAAAAGGATTACAGGCATTTTAACATTAAAACGGTAGAAGGGCCTAACGATTTTGCTTCTATGGAGGAAGTAGTATACCGCCGTTATAAAAGATTGATGGATGAAGGAGAGGATCTGCCTCAGCTTATTATTATCGATGGAGGTAAAGGGCAATTATCATCAGCTTTAAAAAGTCTTGAGCAATTGGGTTTAAGAGGGAAGATTGCAATCATAGGTATTGCTAAACGGTTGGAAGAGCTTTTTTATCCAGGCGATCCCATTCCGTTATATTTAGACAAAAAAAGTGAAACACTTAAGGTAATTCAGCAACTAAGAAATGAAGCCCATCGTTTTGGGATTGAACACCATCGTAACCGCAGAAGTAAAAGTGCATTAAATACCGAACTGGAAACAATTCCGGGAATTGGTGAGAAAACGGTTGTCGATTTGTTAAAAGCCTTTAAGTCGGCATCAAGGGTTTCCAAGGCGAAGCTCGATGAGTTGGAGGTTGTTATTGGGAAATCGAGAGCCGAAAAAATTTATAGCTATTATCATGAGAATTAAACCACTAAGCTTTTTTGTTCTATTTTTAGCATTTTTGCTGGCTTTTAATCTTCAGGGCCAGGACCTTGGTGGTGGTATTAAGGAGGATCAAGACATCAAGATAGGTTTGGTGTTAAGTGGGGGCGGAGCCAAAGGGATGGCTCATATAGGAACTTTAAAAGTGTTGGACAGTCTGGGGCTCCAAGTAGACTATATTGCAGGAACAAGTATGGGCGCTATTGTTGGTTCACTGTATGCTTCGGGGTATACAGGGAAACAGCTTGATTCTATTTTTAATTCAGTTGATTATGACGATATGATCGCAGACCATATTCCAAGAGCATCAAAAACATTTTACGAACGCGAAAACTCTGAGAAATACGCACTTACTTTACCATTCGATAAGTTTAAAGTGAGCTTGCCTTCAGCTTTATCCAGAGGTCAAAATACTTTCAATATGTTGTCGCGTTTAATGCTTCATGTATGTGATATAAATGATTTTGAAGATTTACCTATTCCGTTTTTCTGTATTGCAACCAACATAGAATCTGGTAAACCTGTTGTCATGGAGAAAGGGAGCTTGCCTCAAGCGGTTATGGCGAGTGGTTCGTTGCCGTCGGTTTTTCAGCCCATGATACTTAACGATAAAATTTTGATTGATGGAGGAGTGGTAAATAATTACCCAGTTGATGAACTAAGAGATAGAGGAATGAACGTAATCATAGGGGTAGATGTTCAGGATACATTGGCTACCCGTAAGGAGCTGATTTCTGCAACCGATATCCTTCAGCAGATAAGTAATTACCGCACCATTAATCATATGAAGGATAAAGCTCTTAAAACAGATGTTTACATTAAGCCAAGCATCAAGGAATATGGGGTGTTATCCTTTAGCCAAGGAAGGCAGATTATAGATAAGGGAGAGGAAGCTGCTTTAGGAAAAATAGAGGAATTAAAAACCGTTTTGGCAATGAAGACCTATGAGCCGAGAGTAAAACCTCAAATTAAACCAACAGATAGTTTAATTATCAATGGTGTTTCCATTTATGGAATGGACAGATACACTAGGGCATATATAATGGGGAAACTCAAATTGAAATCGAACAAGAAAATCAGTTATGACGATTTCAGAAAAGGGGTGAATAACTTAGTGGCTACCAATAACTTTGATAGTTTTATCTATGAATTTAAACCATCTAAAGGGATGGAAGGTTATGATTTGATAACTCATCTTAAAGAAAGTTCTGTGGAAACGTTTCTTAGATTAGGGGTGCATTACGACGACCTTTACAAGAGTGCGGCGCTAATTAACCTCACAAAAAAACACTTGCTTTTTGATAATGATGTCGCCTCTTTGGATATTGTTTTAGGGGACAATATTCGTTACAATTTTGAGTATTTTATAGATAAGGGATTTTACTGGAGTTTAGGAGCTCGATCAAGGTTTAACCAATTTCACAGAAATGTACCGGTTGAAGCATTAGTCCCGGAGGACAATGGTGCTCTTGGATTAAATAAAATAGATGTAGAGCTTAAGGATTTTACAAATCAGTTTTATGTCCAAACGCTGTTTAGAAGGGATTTTGCTTTGAGCATGGGTGCTGAACATAAGTATTTGAATATAGAATCTGAGACCTTAACTAATCTAGATGGAGAGCAACGTCGTACTTTCGAGAATAGTGTGTATTTAAGCTTGTTTGGCTCTTTAAAGCTTGATACATATAATAATAAATATTTTCCGTCCAAAGGGTTTTACTTTGATGGTGACTTTCATCTTTATGTGTATTCTTCCGATTACAACAATAACTTTTCCGAGTTTTCAATAGCTAAAGCAGACATCGGCTATTCCCATAGTCTAACTAATAGATTGTCAATCAATCTTACTACTCAGGGCGGTTTTAAAGTGGGGGAAAACCCTAATCCATATCTTGACTTTGTGTTAGGTGGTTATGGAAACAATTTTATCAATAACTTCATTTCATTCTATGGTTATGATTTTTTAACTATAACAGGGGATAGTTTTGTGAAAGGAATCATAACTGCTGATTTCGAATTCTATAAAAACAACCATGTTAATCTTTCAGCAAATTATGCTAATGTGGCAAACGATATTTTTAAAGATGGCGAGTGGTTTACCAGTCCAGATTTTTCGGGTTATGCAATTGGTTATGGTCTGGAAACGTTTTTGGGCCCAATTGAGGTAAAGTACTCTTGGTCTCCGGAAATTAAGGATAGTATATTGTTTTTTAACCTTGGTTTCTGGTTTTAGTTGTAAATGAAAATCGTCAGGCAGGAGCTTTACTATACCTATCTTCAGCGTCTTTTTATGTTCATTTTGAAAATGAGATATGGAAAATTTCCAACTTGTAAACATCTAAAAGATAAGTTTGTTCGTACTTACTAATAAGTATAACTTAAAAACCCAAATTTATGAAGTATTTAAAACAAGTGAGATTAGCATTTCTTGCCATGTTGTCACTTAGCCTTTTTAACTGTAATGACGATTCTGGGAGTAATTCCAGCAATCCTGTGGAGCAAGGTTCTGCAGAACTTAGCTTTAGATTGGTCGATGAGCCAGGTGATTACGACAATGTTTTTGTAAATGTACAAGACGTTATGGTGAAAGTAAATGATGAAAGTGAAGGAGAATCAGGATGGCAGAGTCTGGAGGCGATCAATACAGGTGTTTATGATTTATTGGAGCTAACAGGTGGTATGGATGTCCTATTGGTTGATGGGTACGAAGTGCCAGCGGGAACATTAAATCAAATCCGTTTAGTTTTAGGAGAGGAAGGAAACGAGATTGTAGTTGATGGAGAAACCCATCCTTTATCTACTCCAAGTGCTCAACAGTCTGGATTAAAACTTCAAGTTAATGAAACTTTAGAGGATGGTTTTACTTATAATTTTCTTTTGGATTTTGATGTAGACCAATCTATTGTTGAAGCTGGTAACTCAGGTCAATATATTTTGAAGCCGGTTATTAATGTAAGTACCGAAGTGTCTTCAGGACAGGTTCAAGGAGCTGTAACTCCGTTTGATTTTCAGGTGATGGCCTCTATTGAGGTTGATGGACAAATTATCTCTGCTTATGCTAATGAAAATGGTGTATTCGTACTTAATGGTGTGCCTGCTGGAACATATAATGTGGTAATCACTCCAGATTCAGAATCAGGTTATGCTGAAACGGTTGTAGAAAATGTTACCGTTGTTAATGGAGAAATTGTAGATTTAGGAACTATTGAACTTCAACTTATCCCAGCTACGGGTTCAATTGGTGGAATCATTACAAATGAAGGTGTAGTTGTTACAGCTTCAGTTGAAGTAGATGGGGAAATTATTGCTATGAATACCGATGAGGCTGGTGCCTTTTTGTTAGAAAATCTTCCTGTAGGAATTTATACTGTAACCTTAGCCCCGGCAGAAGAGTCTGGGCTGACTGATACAGAAATTATAGATGTAGAAGTTACAGAAGGAATGGTTACTGATTTAGGAACCATTACGTTAGAATAATTTTAACGACTACATAAAAACAATTGTTAAAGCGCGGTGCCTAAAGGTGCCGCGCTTTGCTTTTTAACCAATCGTTAACAGCGCCTCAGAAAAAAAATTAACAATTTGCAATGCTTAATTATGCTAACTATATTCGGAGTCATAAAAAACATTCAAACATATGGAAGATTTAAGTACTGTTGACATCAAGAGTATAAACGAAAAAATAGAAAAGGAAAGTGCGTTTGTCGATCTTCTTACCATGGAGATGAACAAAGTAATTGTTGGACAAAAGTACATGATTGAACGTTTGTTGATAGGATTGTTGGGCCAAGGTCACATTCTGCTGGAAGGAGTGCCTGGATTAGCAAAAACCTTGGCTATTAATACTCTGTCTCAAGCTGTAGATGGTAGTTTTAGCCGTATTCAGTTTACTCCAGATCTATTACCAGCCGATGTTATTGGTACGCTTATTTACAACATAAAAGAAAACGATTTCTCGATAAAAAAAGGACCAATCTTCGCAAACTTCGTGTTGGCCGATGAGATTAACAGGGCCCCAGCTAAAGTGCAGTCTGCATTACTGGAAGCCATGCAAGAAAAGCAAGTCACGATTGGGGATGAGACGTTCATTTTGGATAAGCCGTTCTTGGTAATGGCAACTCAAAACCCGGTAGAACAGGAAGGGACCTATCCATTACCAGAAGCCCAGGTAGACCGTTTTATGCTTAAAACTGTTATCGATTACCCTAAACAAGACGAAGAACAGTTAATTATTAGAGCAAACCTTAAGGGAAGCTTTGAGAAAGTAAATTCGGTGGTTTCTCTAGAACAAATCCTTAATGCTCAAAAAGCGGTTAGGGAAGTATATATGGATGAGAAAATTGAGAAATATATTCTTGATATCATCTTCGCTACCCGATACCCAGAAAAATATAACCTATCAAGTTTAAAGCCTTTAATTTCATTTGGAGCATCTCCAAGGGGAAGTATCAATTTGGCTGCTGCTGCAAAATGTTATGCTTTCATTAAACGTCGTGGGTATGTAATCCCAGAGGATGTTCGTGCTGTGGTGCACGATGTATTGCGTCACAGAATTGGAATTACTTATGAAGCAGAAGCTGAAAACATCACTTCGGTAGATATTATCAATAGCATTGTAAACGAGATTGAAGTACCATAGATTACAGATTTAGATTAAAGTGCTACGGTTAAAGTAACTGTAAAACCTCAAAGCTCGAATCGTAAATTCACCCATGGATACTAAAGAACTACTCAAGAAAGTACGGAAAATAGAGATAAAGACACGCAGATTGTCTGATCACATTTTTGGAGGAGAGTACCACTCTACTTTTAAAGGCAGAGGAATGACTTTTTCTGAAGTGCGTCAGTACCAATTTGGGGACGATGTACGCAATATCGATTGGAACGTTACAGCTCGCTATAACGAACCTTATGTTAAGGTGTTTGAAGAAGAGCGTGAACTTACCATGATGTTAATGGTAGACGTTTCTGGTTCGGAATGGTTTGGAACTACCAACCAGTTTAAAAATGAAATCGTTACAGAAATTGCTGCAACCTTAGCGTTCTCGGCAACCCAAAATAATGATAAGATTGGGCTGATATTGTTTTCCGATGCTATAGAGCTTTATATTCCTCCAAAAAAAGGACGCTCGCATGTCCTTCGTATTATTAGGGAGCTCATCGAGTTTGAGCCTAAAAGTAAAAAGACTAATATTAGTGAAGCTTTAAAGTTTTTGTCGAATGTAATGAAGAAAAAAGCCATTGTGTTTTTACTTTCAGATTTCATTACGGATGAGTATAAACAAACCTTAAAAATCGCTTCCGGAAGACATGATGTTACCGGAATACGGGTTTATGATAAAAGCGAAGAGGCTATCCCCAATTTGGGAATGGTACAAATGGAAGACGAAGAAAGTGGAGAGTTACTCTTAGTAAATACGTCTTCAAAAAAGGTTAGACAGAACTATTCAAAATATTATAACGAAAGAGTAGAGTATTTTAAAGATAGCTTTGCTAAAGCTGGAGCTGGACAAATGAATTGCCGAGTAGACGAAAGCTATGTGAAAAAATTACTCGGGTATTTTAAACGCAGAGGATAAATGAGATACCTATTGAAAACAATGCACAGAACACATAAACCATTTACAAGCCCCAACGTTTTGCCGTTGGTTGTATTTTGTCTGTTTTCATCACTGTCCTTATTTGCTCAAGAAGTAAAGTCTTCAATCGATTCAACTTCGGTAAAAATTGGGCAACAAATAACTTATAGGGTTGAGGTAGAGACAGATTCTACAGACTACGTGGTTTTTCCAGAAGGGCAAACCTTTATGCCTTTGGAGATGATTGAGTCTTTTAAAATTGATACAACAAAACAGGATGCCAGATATAAATTGATCAAGAGATACGGATTAACCCAATTCGATTCTGGCCATTATACAATCCCACGACAAAAAATAACAATAGGCAGTAAAGAACTTTTTACAGACCCTGTTAAGGTTGAAATTCGAGAAGTTGCTATAGATACCACCAAGCAAGGGTTGTACGATGTCAAACCGATGATAGCAGTAGATAAGCCTATGGGTAATTGGTGGAAATACTTATTGATTGCCCTTTTGGTGTTTTCGGTTATTGGTGGGCTGCTTTACTGGTTTTTGTGGCGTAAAAAGCCATTGACCGAAGAAGAAGAAATAGCATTATTGCCTCCATACGACAGGGCTAAATTGGCGCTGAAAAAATTAGATGAAAGCGGGTATTTAGAGCGTTCTGAGCTTAAAAATTACTACTCAGAACTAACTCTGGCAATACGAACCTATCTTGACGAAAAAGTATACGATCACGCTTTGGAAAGTACAACCGAAGAATTGATAGGTCGTTTAAACTTGCTTCGTGAAGGACATAAAATAGAACTGAGCACTGAAACCATAAGGAATCTTGAGGCTATTTTAAAGCGTGCCGATTTGGTGAAATTTGCAAAATCTGAAGTGGATCTAGAGTTGGCAAAACTAGATAAGGAAACTATCGATTCTGAAATTGACCACGTTCGAGAAGTGTTGCCCGAACCAACAGAGGAAGAGAAGTTACAGGATAAAACGTATAAGGAAGAACAAGAGCGTAAACATAAGCGAAAGAAGATTATCATCACTTCAGTGGTTGTTGTGCTTATTGCTTTGATGACTTTTACAGGCTTTGCAATAAAATACGGAGCAGGTTATGTTAAAGACACCATTTTGGGGCATGATACCAAGGAGCTTTTGGAAGGCGATTGGGTAACTAGCGAATATGGTATCCCTCCAATCAAAATTTCTACACCCAAAGTTCTTAAGCGTGTGGAAATGTCACTTCCAGAAGAATTTAAGGATAAGGTTAAAACAACTACTTTTTCCTACGGAAGTATGTTAGACTTTTTTGGAGTTACGGTTTCTACCGCTCGTTATGATTTTTCTAAAGACCAGCAGCAAACCGAAGAAAAGGATAAACCTACAATAGACTTGAGGCAAGCTTCGGAAGCAGCCATCAGAGAATTGGAGGCTCAAGGGGTTAGTAATCTTATGGTAATGCAGGAAAAATATTCAACAACCAATGGTATAGATGGCCTTAAAACTTATGGTACTGCAAGTTTACCTATACCCAATAGCGATAATTTTGTTGAAGGCGAATATATAATTCTTCAATTTGCAGGAGAGAATGTGCTCCAGCAGCTTACTATGTATCGTAAGAAGGATGATGCTTATGCAGAAAAGATTATAGACCGAATTTTAAATTCTATTGAACTTAAAACAAGAGAAGAATAATGTTAGAAGGCATTGAGTTTGTAAATAAAGAGTTGTTTTGGTTGTTGCTGCTAATACCATGTGCTGTTGTATGGTATTGGTTCAAGCATAATAAGCAGACTGCAGAACTAAAAATGTCCAGCATAAAAGGATTTAAAGTAACTAATAGTGTGTTGCCCAAGCTAAGACATGCTTTATTTGTTTTTAGGTTAATCGCACTTGCGTTGTTGATTACTGCTATTGCAAGGCCCAGAACTGTAGATGTTTCCACAAAAACAAAAACAACCAGAGGGATAGATATTGTTATGGCTATAGATGTGTCGGCGAGTATGTTGGCACGTGATTTAAGACCAAACCGATTGGAGGCATTAAAGTTAGTGGCAGCCGATTTCATAAAAGGACGTCCAAACGACCGTATCGGATTGGTGGAATATGCAGGAGAAGCTTATACTAAAACCCCTATTACAAGTGATAAGGCTATTGTGTTGCGATCTCTTGATGAAGTAAAATACAATACAGTAATAGAGGGAGGAACAGCAATTGGGATGGGATTAGCTACGGCTGTAAATCGTCTTAAGGATAGTAAGGCTAAAAGTAAAGTGATAATTCTCTTGACGGATGGGGTTAACAATGCCGGACAAATAGATCCTAAAATTGCAGCAGAGTTAGCTGTGGAATTTGGCATTAAAACTTACACCATTGGTTTGGGAACAAATGGGATGGCGTTATCTCCTGTTGCTTTAAAGCCTAACGGAAGCTTCCAATATGGGAGGGTTCAAGTGGAGATTGATGAAGCTCTTCTTAAGGAAATTGCAGAAGCTACCGGCGGAAAGTATTTCCGAGCTACAGATAACCAAAAGCTTGAGGAGGTTTACGATGAAATCAATAAGCTGGAGAAAACAGAAATAGAAGAATTTAAATTCTACAATTACGAAGAAAAGTTCAGACCATTGGTATTATTGGCTGGACTGTTGCTTATTTTGGAATTGTTACTGCGCAACACAGTATTCAGAAGCTTCGTATAAGTAGTAACTAAAGTAGAATAGTACGATGGATTTTTATCAATTGGAACAGAAAGTATGGTTTTGGGCACTGGCGGTTATTCCTTTAGCTGTCCTGATCTTTTTGGTGCTTCAATTTTGGAAACGCCGTACCCAAAAACGATTTGCAAATTCAGATTTGCTGAACCGGTTAAGCCCTAACAAGTCGATCTTTAAACCCATTTTAAAGCTTATTGTTTGGTGTTTAGCAATAGCGAGTTTAACTATAGCTATGGTAAACCCTAAAATAGGTACTAAGGTTGAGACCGTTAAGCGTGAAGGGGTTGACATTGTATTTGCGGTAGATGTTTCCAAAAGTATGTTGGCTGAGGATGTTGCGCCCAACCGTTTGGAGAAAGCCAAGCAGCTGGTAACGCAAATCATCAACAATTTAGCGAGCGACCGTATTGGGATTATTGCTTATGCAGGGAAAGCTTTTCCTCAGCTACCTATTACTACAGATTATGCATCGGCAAAGATGTTCCTTCAGAATATGAATACCGATATGTTGTCATCACAGGGAACAGCTATCAACGAAGCGATTGAATTGGCTAAAACCTATTACGATGATGATGAGCAAACCAATCGGGTTTTGGTCATTATTTCAGATGGTGAAGATCACAGTGAGGTAGCAGCCGATGTAGCGGAAGAAGCCGCAAAAGATGGTATTCGCATTTTTACAATTGGTGTCGGAGATGTTAAAGGGGGGCCTATCCCAATTAAAAGAAATGGGGTTGTGCTTAATTATAAAAAAGACAAACAGGGAGAGACTGTAATAACACGTTTGAACGAAGAGACTCTCAAACAAATAGCCGATGAGGCCGATGGGGTTTATATCAATGGACGTAATACCAGTAAGGTGGTAGAAGAGATCAAAGAAATTCTCAACAAAATGGACAAAACAGAATTTGAGGCTAAACAATTTGCCGATTTTAAAGACCAATTCCAATGGTTTCTGGCATTAGGAATTGCTTTGCTGTTTTTGGATATTTTTCTTTTGGATCGTAAAACGGCCTGGCTTAAAAAGTTAAACTTATTTAACGAAGACAGTTAAGGTTAATCAATCATTGTAAGAACTTTAAGAAAACATTAAAATAAACTTAACCATTAGTTTTATAGCTTTATAAAGTAATCTGTATGAGATATTTAATAACATATATTGTCGTTTTTATTACATGGACTTCCTTTTCACAAGACGAGGATAAGCAAGAGCTTAAGGCCATTTTGAAAGCCGATGAGCATGTTTACGAAGGAAATGAAGCTTATGAGGAAGATGATTTTGTAAGTGCTGAGATTGATTACAGACAAGCCATTTCAGAACATTCAAACCATACAGCTGGAGCATATAATCTAGGGTATTCTTACTACCAAAAAGGGCATTTCGATGAGGCGCTTTATAGAAACCAGCAGGCCGCTCAATATGCTGAGAACAAAGCTGATAAGCACAAGGCTTTTCACAATATGGGAAATATATTCATGAAAGAGAAGAAGTGCAAATTAGCAGTTGAAGCTTTTAAAAATGCCTTGCGAAATGATCCTTCAGATGATGAGACCCGTTACAATTTAGCTTTGGCAAAAGACTGTGCCAAAAACCAGCAAGATCCTCCTCAGGAAGAAGATGAAGAAGGCGATAACAAAACGAAGAAAGAACAAGAGAAAGAGGAAAAGGATAATAATCAGCAAAATCAAGATCAGAACCAACAGCAAGATCAAAAAGACGACAACGATCAAGGCGATCAGGATAAACAAGAAGGAGAACAAAATAAGGACGAGGAAGGAAAACCTAAAGAGGATAAGAAGGATGACGGAAAAGGAGAGAGGGATAAGCAGCCTCAACAGCCTAAGCAACAGCCAGGGCAATTGTCTCCTCAACAGGTGAAGAATATCTTGGAGGCGATGAACAACCAGGAGCAAAAAGTTCAGGAAAAAGTTAATGCCGAAAAAATGAAAGGAGCCAAGCTTCCTACTGAAAAAGACTGGTAAACGATTACGAACCCAATATGTGGTTTTTGAAATATAAAGCGTATATGAAATTGATTAAACACATAGCATTACTTTTATTCATGTTGAGTTTTACGGTGGCTTCGGCTCAGGTGAAATTTGAGGCCAAAGTGAGTAAAACAAAGCTCGGCGTTAACGAGCGCTTACGTGTAGATTTTGAGATGAACGAGGATGGTGATAATTTTAATCCACCTGGATTTACAAATTTTACCGTTGTTGGAGGCCCAAATCAATCAGTTAGCCATTCATGGGTAAATGGAAAGCGAAGCTTTTCTAAAACGTACAGTTATTTCTTGGCACCGAAAGGTCAAGGGACATTCACTATCAATCAGGCTACAATAGAAATAGAGGGTCAAGTTTATAAAACAACACCTGTCACTGTAATTGTTACCAAAGCTGTTGACAAGCCTAGGGATGGCAATGATGCGGAATATATTGCTTCGGAAAACATCCACTTAGTTGCTGAGGTCTCAAAGTCTAATCCGTATTTAAACGAAGCTATTACTGTTATTTATAAGCTATACGTTGCTCCTAACACAGGTGTAAGCAACTGGAGGGAAATAGATAACCCAAGATATAATGATTTTTGGAGTCAAGCAATTGATGTAAAAGGGTTAAAAGTACAGAATGGAACTTATAAAGGTGAAGATTATCGTTATGTGGTTTTACGTAAAACAGTATTGTATCCCCAGCGGACGGGTAAACTCGAAATTGAACCTTTGAGTCTGGATATAACTGTTGAAGTGCCTACAAATCGTCGTGATATTTTTGGCAGTAGATTAACGCGACAAGTACATAGGACTATTTCTGCAGGTAGTCGAACTATTAATGTGAAACCATTGCCAGAACAAGGTAAGCCAGCTGATTTTACAGGAGCTGTGGGGAGTTTTGATTTTAAGGTAACACTATCCAAAGACCAGCTTAATGCTTCAGAGTCGCTTAAGGCAAAAGTGGAAGCGTCAGGTAACGGAAATTTAAAGCTTTTCGAACTTCCTAAGCTTACTTTGCCTAGTTCGCTTGAGGTTTACGAACCAGAGAAAAACGATAATATTAGAACCACTCTCAATGGAATGCAAGGTTACCGAAGTGAAAGCTATACGGTGGTGCCCCAGTTTAAAGGAAAGTACCCAATACCACGAATTTCGTTCTCGTATTTCAATCCTAAAACAGAAAGCTATAAGCAAATCTATTCTGATGAACTGATTATAGATGTTAAGCAAGGGCCGTTAAACGATTCAGGGGCTGGTAATTCAAATATTGCATCAGGTGGAATCAAACAGCCCGTTGAGTTGAATCAAGATCAGTTTTCATTCATCAAAACCAAAACCAATTTAAGATCAATGACAAACGGAGATTTCTTTAACTCAGGTTGGTTTTGGAGCAGTCTCTTGCTGCCGTTATTAGCCATTCCTTTGGCAATGGTCGTAAGAAAGAAAAAAGCCACTAGAGAAGCCGATGTGGTTGGTAATAAAGTGAGAAAAGCAGATAGGTTAGCCAAGAAATATTTAAGTGCTTCTAAAAAGGCGTTGGGCAACAAGGAATCGTTTTATGTTGCGTTGGAAAAAGCATTACATAACTATTTAAAAGCCAAATTACAGATAGAGACCAGCGAGTTCAGTAAGGAAAAGATAAGTGAATTATTGTTTTCAAAATCCGTTGAGAAAATTACGATAGATGAATTTATAGAACTGCTGAACAGTTGTGAGTTGGCGCGATATACCCCAACTACCAATGTAGCCATGAAACAGGATTATGATAAAGCAGCAAGAACCATTTCATTAATTGATAAACAGATTGTTTAAGATGAAACAGCTATTATACATTATTGTCATTTTGTTTGGAGCAGTAGGCTTGGCTCAAGAGAAATCATTGTTCGATGCTGGAAATACTCTGTATAATGAGGGTAAATATGCAGAAGCCATAGATAAATACAAGCAGGTTTTGGATGCAGGTATGCATTCGGAAGCTTTGTACTTTAATCTTGCCAACGCCAATTATAAACTAAACAATATTGCACCTAGTATTTATTATTACGAGAAGGCATTACAATTGGCACCAAACGATAAGGAGATAAAGAATAACTTGTCATTTGCCCAAAACATGACCATCGATGCAATCGATACCATTCCGCAGACAGGTTTGTCCAGAATTTTCAATAATGTTACCAATGTAATGGAATTTGACAATTGGGCCATTTTTGCAGTAGTTTTTATGGTATTGTTTGTTGTGCTTTATTTGGTATACTACTTTTCTTATTCTACAGCTAAAAAGCGTGTTGCTTTTGTGGGAAGTCTATTGGTTTTATTCTTTTCCTTAACGACCTTAGGATTGGCGTTTCGCAAATATAATTTGGATGCAAATAATAAGCCTGCAATTGTTTTTGTAGAGGAAACCCAAGTAAAAAGTGAGCCTAATTTAAGAAGTCAGGAGCTCTTTAAGTTGCATGAAGGGACCAAAGTGCAAATTTTAGATACTGTAAGCAACTGGAAAAAGATTAAGCTAAGTGATGGTAAAACAGGCTGGATATCCAAAGCAGATATAAAAGCTTTATAAAATACAATTTAGCCTATTGGATAATCAAGTTTTTGGTGATTCTTGAAGAGGCTAGCTTCGAAGTGAGGATGCCTAGTATTCCTATCGTCAGTGCTACGATAAAAAGGTTTTCCAATTTAAAACTTACCGGGTATGGTAAAGTTGAAGTAATCATCACTAAACTGAATGTTTTTTGCAGCCATACTATCATAACTCCTAAAAGTAACCCAAAAACACCTCCTAAAAGCGTCATTAGGCTGCCCTGAATAAAGAATATGCGTCTTATATTATTAACGGTTGCTCCGAGATTGTAAAGCGTGTGCAACGTTGCTTTCCGATCTAGTATCATCATGATTATTGAGCCTATCACATTGAATAAGGCAATAATCAAAATTAGGGTAAAAATCAGGTAAACGGCCAAATTCTCTGTGTTTAGCATTTTATAAAGCGCTTCATTAAGCTGAATGCGGTTTTTCAAAACTACTTTATCCCCTAAAACCGAAAGAATTTCTTCCCTTGCTTCTCCTTCGTCAACTCCAGGTTGTAGTTTAAATTCTAATGCAGTGAGTTGATTGGGAGCAAAGCCCAATAGCTCACGAGTCATTCCAATAGGAGCAAAAACATAGTTGTCGTTTAGGGTTTCGTTAATGTCGAATAGACCAACATTAAAACCACGAACACGATTAAAAGCTTGGCTGACAGAAGATATTTGTCCTGTTCCAGTTTTTGGAACGTAAACCCCAATGGATTTTCCATAATCCAAAACGCCCATGCCTAATTGGTAAGCAATGCCTACACCTGCAATAGTTTGGTAGGTGTCCTGGTGTAACCAGCCCCCTTGAAACATAATGGAATCTACAACACTTACTAGGGTATATGTGCTATCAACCCCTTTAATGTAAGCCGCCTTTTTTTTATTGTCGAAAACAAAAATGGCTCCTTCCTCAATTACCTGCGAAAAATTGGCAACACTTTTAAGTTTTTTAAGCTTGATTAATTCCTCAGGAGTAAGTGTATAGGATTTACCTGTTTTCGCTGTGGCCTTAAGGTCTGGGTCTACTAAAGAGGTAAATTGTAAGGAGAAATCCCTAAGCCCAGAAAAACCTGAAAGGACAATGAATAACGCTGCCGACCCTAGTACTATACCAATGGCTGCAATAATGGTTATATAGTTTATAGCATTATTGCTGCTCTTAGAGCGTAAATACCGTTTGGCAATGTATAAGGGGAAATTCACTTAGGATTTTTTTCTGTCATCCAATAAATCCGGATTGGTAATAGGGTTGTCTTTTCCTTTTAAAGACTGTTCTATACGGTCAATGTATTCCAAAGAATCGTCAATAAAAAACTCAAGTTGAGGCATTCGTCTCAATTGGTTTTTGGTACGCTGTGCCAATTCATGTCTTATGGCTGGTGTGTTGGCGCGAATATCAACAATTAAATCCTTGGCTTTATCGTTTGGGAAAATACTTAAATATGCTTTGGCTATGGAGAGATCTACCGTCACCTTCACTTTGGTTACCGAAATAATCACACCACGCAAACCACTATCGTTAGTTGCACGTTGAAGTACATCGGCTAGATCACGTTTTAAAACGTTTCCTATTTTCTTCTGTCTGTTACTTTCTTCCATAGCACAAAAATAGTCGATATTTAAAGATTATATTACTTTTGGAGCACAAAATTAAGTCTTAAGATATGAATAAAATAGAACATATAGGGATAGCGGTTAAAAGCTTGGAGAATTCTAATGAGTTGTTTTCGAAGCTTTTTGGTGAACCACACTATAAGGTTGAAGAGGTGGCTAGTGAAGGGGTGAATACTTCCTTTTTTAAAGTAGGGGAAAATAAAATTGAACTGCTTGAAGCTACAAAGCCAGACAGTCCCATTGCTAAGTTTATAGAGAAGAAAGGGGAGGGCATTCATCATATCGCTTTTGATGTTGATGATATTGAAGCAGAAATTTCTCGACTAAAAAATGAGGGCTTTACAGTGCTTAACGAAACACCTAAAAAAGGGGCAGACAATAAGTTAGTGGCATTTTTGCATCCTAAATCGACCAATGGTGTTTTAATTGAATTGTGTCAAGAAATAAAGTAATGGCAAAAAGCCTTGCAACATATCAAAAATATTGGTAATATTGCACTCCAATTTTGAGGTCCTATAGCTCAGTTGGTTAGAGCACCTGACTCATAATCAGGTGGTCCCTGGTTCGAGCCCAGGTGGGACCACTAATTACGTTTTAAAAGCCTTGTAAACCATGTGTTTGCAAGGCTTTTTTATTTCCAGGGGACGAATGAGGGGACGATAATAGTTGTTTATATTTAAAAAGAGTAATTTTTATTTTTTTGGTTTTTTATTCTCATTTTTAACATTGTTAAATGTGTTTAAATGGATTTTCAAAGTTTACTTAAGATTGATTTCAGGAATATTGAATTTTATAGAATAAGAACCATTCTTTTATTTGTCATTTTTTCTTCAATAATATTCCAGTTCGTTAACCCTTTTTTGAAGGATGTTTTTAATACTAATATTTATGGGGTTTTGATTTGGTTTGCTTTTGAAGTAGTCCTTATTATATATTGGAAATTTAAAAGAGAGCGGTTCCCTAAAACGGACTGTATAAGGCAAAATATTATTATTGCAATAGAGGCAGAGGATGATGAACAAGAAAGAAGAATAAAGAATGATTTTGCCAAGGGGATTAAAAAGCAATTAGAAAAATACAATCTCGACCAAGCTTATGAGGTGATTGTATTAAATAATCATCTTTCTTTAAAAGTAAAGAAAAAAATCAGCCATTTTAAAGGGAGTAAAGAATTTAATGAAAAAGAAGAATATGACTCTTTTATTCAGTTTTCTAATAAGCTAAATGCCTCTTTTTATGTTTTTGGGGATTTAGCAAAGAGGAAGTCAAAAGGATTAGTAAATTACTTTCTTGATATTGAAGCATTGATTTTACATTCCAAACTCTCACTTAATATGGAGAAAAAGTTTAGAATGGAGTTTTCAGAATTATGGAAAAGAGAGATTACTTTTTTAGAGGAAGACGAATTAAACGGTTTTAAGGACAATTCGGAGCATATATTTTTCACAGCAACTTACATGATTGGCTTGGCTACTTTTGCATCAAATGATTTTGAGAAATCTATTAAAATTTGGGATGCTCTAAACGATTATATCAGAGGACATTCAGATATAAGTAGCTATCACGAAAAAGTAAATCAACTAAAAAAATTCTCATTAATATTAGCTGCAAATTATTGTTATTTCAATGGGGAAATAGAAAAGTCAGTTAGTTATAGGAAGAAGTATTTGGAAATATCTCCTAATGCTTACAATGAGCAGTTGACAGAATCTATAAATTGTGTTATGCAAAATAAATTAGAATTGGCTCTTAAGCATATTGAAAAGGCAAGTGAGTTGGTTGAAGATGATGGAGATGGTACATGGAGATATAATAAGCTTTACGTGTTAATAAGTTTAAAGAAGAGTAGGGAAGCTATTGATACACTAAATTCGATTTTAAGTAATAGTTATGCAGGAGAGAAAGTAACAGTTGACCAAGTTATTCAATTCAATAGAACTATGCTTAGTCTAAAATCGGAGCATATACAATCGCATTTTATTTTGGGTGTTTTTCTTTTTAAAAAGGAAAATAATGCTGTTTTAGCTTATGGAGAGCTTGAGAGTTTCATTAGTTTTACTGATGAAAGTGGTTCTTGGGGATTGTTACATGCTCTGGCAAAGGAGTATATTAAAGAAATTGAATCAATCATTGGAGTTGAATCTTGATTTTGGTAAAAAAAACAGACTTTTTAAATAGTTAACTATGAGGAATCCTAAATGGCACAGAGATGAAATTATTTTAGCTTTAGACTTGTATTTTAAAATTGAGCCGGGTCAAATTCATTCTAATAATCTTAAAATAATTGAGTTGTCAGAAGTTCTAAATAAAATGCCGATTCACAGTAATAGACCTATTAGAAATAAGTTTCGTAATCCTAATGGCGTTGGTTTGAAATTGAGTAATTTCTTGGCAATCGACCCTGACTATAAGGGGAGAGGGATGAAGTCTTATAGTAAACTCGATTTTTTGCTGTTTAATGAGTTTGTAAATAATAGAGAGGGTTTAAATAGGATAGCAAATTTAATTAGGTCTTCTGTTTTAAATCAGGAATTATGTGTTGAGCTTTATGGGATTGAAAACGATGGTGAGGAGGTTGTTGTAAAAGAGGGTGAAGTGGTTTTTAAATTGCATAAATTAAGAGAGAGAAACTCTAAAATATCTAAAATGAAAAAGGAGGGATATTTTAGAGAAAATGGAAAGCTGGATTGTGAAGTGTGTTCATTTGATTTCTTTAACAGGTATGGGGAAATTGGAAAAGGGTTTATCGAATGTCACCACCGTAAACCCCTCTCTGAATTGGAACCTGATTCTGATACTAAGTTGTCAGACTTAGCTCTTGTTTGTTCAAATTGTCATCGCATGTTACATAGGCAAATTAGTACTTTGAGCATTGAAGAATTAAAAAAATCAATCATAAAATAGACATGTCAGGTCTTCAATTGAATTACAACTTCTAATTCCATAAGCTTCAAAAATTAATGCTTTGTGTTTTTCCAATAGTATATGGTCGGGAATCCTGAGTAATTCGTAAACATTAAACTGATTGGAAAATAAGAATTGTAATACTTGACCGTTATTCTCCCTGATGGAAACAAAGGAAAGTTTTTCTCCAATAGAAATTTTAAAATATTCATTTGTTGTTGGTAGAGAAGTTTCTAAGTCCTTACAGTTTTGAATGATTTTTTTTCTATCAAAAACAGTATAAAGCTCGTCTGCCAATTTATGGTCAATTAGAAAATTATGGTAGGAATTTGAGGTTTTACTAGATTTCGTTTTTCTCATAATGTTAGTTTTGAATTGCTGAATTTTTTTTGTCAAGTCTATTGTATAGTTTTAAAGTGGTTCGGTTTAAGTCAATCATTTTAATGTTTAGGAATGGACGATTGTTATCTTTTACCTCAAACTCTTTCAAGACTGCATCTAGGCGCTTGAATTGGTCTGTAAACTCTGATGTAGTGTAAAAGTCTGTGTAAAGCTGGGAAACTCTCTTAGAGCAGTTCCAAACTTGGCATCTGAACTTTGCGTTGTTTTTGGTTACGTACTTAGTAACGTAGGATGCAATAGACCTAATGTTATTTGAGTTTAATTGTTTTACGTCAAAAGCAGAAGAGGGTTTGAAATTTTCGTTACGTGGTTTTATGCCGTTTTTGATTTGTAAATCAATCCAATAATTCCACCACTTTTCAATTTTCCAATATTTATTGGTTATCATATGGAAATGTACATTTCCCTTGAATTCATCGTTTTTGGTTTGTCTTTCGGCAACCCAGACGTACTGGAAATCCTCACTTCTCTTTTTAGCATTGTCAACAAATTTTCTCAATAGATTAACTGCTTCTTCATCGTTTACCTTGTTTAAAAAAGTAAGTGTAACGAAGCTTAATCTTTTATAGCATCTAGCAAAACAGGTAATCTTTTTGCGAATCTTTTGCTTTGACCGCCTAGACAAGGAGCGTTCCTTTCGTACCTTGTCTTTACATTCCTTTTTTTTTGCTTTTGATTTTTTCGATGGCTCTTGCTTTTTTCTGTCTAATGCAGACCCTGTGAATTCTCTGCTTGGAATTTTACCATACATTCTAGTAGAAAAAGCTACGCTTGTGCCATATGTGTTTTTAACAATCATAATCTGAATCGTTGCACATTAATAAATACCATTAAAAGGTTATTATTAAAGGTCTTTAGGTTTTTAAAGGTTAAAAAAAAGAAACTATTGAATGAAAGGAGGGATAAAGTCGCTCTTACGGAACTGTTTCATAAAAGTTCCCTCTCTTCTGTTGTAAACGTTCATATATTCCCAAGTGGGATGATTCTTTTTTAGGAATAAGGAGAACCCGTTTAGTTTATGGACGTAAGCCCACTTTTTAGGTTTAGGAGAGTCTTCAAAAAAGACGATAACCGAGTAGTCGTTTTTCTTTTTTAGCATGGCAACCTCCTTTCTTTGTTTAGGGTTTGTATCTGTTTTAATGATTCTAAGATTTCGTACTCTTTGTAAAGTACTCTAGAGCCAATCCTGTGAGCTTTAATTATTCCTGTTTTTGTCCAGTCGTGTAGTGTTGGAAGTGATACACAAAGTAGTTTTGCTGTATCTTTTCGAGAGAGGAGGGTGTATTCCTTTTTTTGAGTTGTTGGAGTTTGAACCCCTTTTAGTTTTTGTTCTAGAACTTCTTCGATAACTTTTTTAATATCGGAGAGTTCAATAGTGTGTAACATGAATTTTGCCATAATTAACTTTATTTAATTGTTTAACTATGGTGCAAATGAAGCTTTTTAAAAAATGCACTTTTCCAAAAGTGCTCTTTTTCGACCCTTTTTAGCGCTTTTTAGCGCTTTTTAGGGTTTTTGAAGTATTGGTTAATAAGTTAAGGAAGGTGAATTAATACGTTATCTAAAAAAACTATGATTCAATAATTGGTCTGCGTTTTCTTCTTGGGTTATCCTTATGTACTGCATAAAAGAACGTTCTGTTTTGTGTCCCGTTATTTTCATTATTGCAATTGGAGGGACATTAGCTAAATAGGTGTTTGTAGCAAAGCTTCTTCTAGCTGTATGAGTTGAAACAAGTTTGTATTTTGGTAAAGTAGTTCTCTCAATTTCACCGGCTCTTGATATTGTTGTTTCGACTTCTTCTTTAATTCCAGCAAGAGAGGCAATTTCCTTTAGGTATTTGTTCATCGTTTGATTAACATAAGATTTAGGAAGTCGATTGTTGTATTTGTCCAATGTAGCCTTAACAGTTTTGTGCATTGGAATTGTTACTCTTTGCCCAGTTTTTTGAGTTCTAACTTGAATTATAGACTTTTGGTTGTTGATGTTAGAAGGGTTTATTTGGGTAAAGTCGGAAAACCTTAAGCCAGTGTAGCAACCTATTAAGAACAAGTCTCTAACCCTCTCTAATCTAGGGATTGCAGATAAATCGAGTTTTTCAATTTTTTTAAGTTCTTCAATGCTTAAATAAATAGAGTCCGATTCTTCTCTAATTGTTTTGAACTTTTTCTTTTTGAATTCAAGGTTGTTATTTATTCCACGATCCGTTGCTTCGTTAAGGAATGTTTTGATTGTTTTTATGTGCTTACCAACTGTATTTGCTGATAGGTTGTTTTCGTTCGATAAGTAATGCGTATAGTTATTGTAAAACTCCAAGTCTATTGTGTCAAAATCAATTCTATTTCTTGATGAGTATTCTTTAAGATATTTGAATGTGGTGTTGTAAACTTTTATTGTCCCTAGTTTCTTGTTGAGTTTACTTTCTTCAATGAACTTTTCCACGAACCCTAAGAAATTAGTTTTATTAGGTTTTACAATAGAGTCTGAAATTTCATCCTCTAAAGCTTCTTTTAAATTGGTGTTGTTCGGTTGAATGCCATCATTCAATAATTTCCTGAATGCTGTATTTATGCCATATTCAATTTTATCAAGTCGAGAGTTGAATTCAGGGTATTCAGGAAACTGTTTCGATTTTTTTGCTCGCTGTTCATTTCCGTTCCAAAACTTTGGGTTGATTTTCTCCCTTGTGGAATATTTAAACCTTTTGTATTGGTAATTATAAACTAGGTAAACCAATGTTTCTTCTTTAGAATTTGGCTCTTTTAATATGAACTTGGCTTTAGACATTTTGAAAGAATTTATTAATGAATAATGGAATCAGTTGCTTTTCCATTTTTGACTGAATAGGTTTTAATTAATTTTCCGGATTCGTCAAATTGCTTCATTGTTCCTTGAATTAAATCGTCTTTAAATGTCATTGCATATTGCAATTGACCATTTTCGAAATATGTTTTTCCATTACCTTCTTTGGAGGCTTGTTTGACAAAATAGTGCTGAGATAGATTTCCATTCTCATAATATATTTTGACTTCCCCATCAGCAATTTCATTTTTAGTGTCAAAAGTTTCCTTGAGAGCTCCACTTTCATAGAAACTTATAATATTGCCAGAGGATTTAAGGGTAGTAGTATCTAGGTTAGAGATTCTAATGTCTTTTAGTTTTCCTGACTCATAATAAAATTTAGCTGTGTCTATAGGTTTGTCATTCCAATAATATAATTCGGACCTTAATCTGCCATTGAGGTGATATGTTGTTGTCTTTCCATTGAACATATCATTTTTCATAAAGTCAATTTCTTTAATTTGTCCGCTTTTGTAATAATGAGTGTTTTTCCCATTAAAATTCCCCATAGTTATTTGCATAGCGACTTTTAAATTTCCATTTTCCCAATAATCTTCTTGAATCCCATTAATTGTATCATTTTTGAATTCTATAATGTTTTCTAAAGTTTTGCCATTTTCCCTATAATACTTCCATATTCCTTGTTGCATACCATTTTCAATTAAGCCTTCGCATGAAAGATTTCCGTAGTTAGAGTGGTACTCTTTATGGTAGCCATTTTCGAAAGTCTCTTTGAATATGGTGTCATTTTTATATCTGGTGATGTAGGTTAGTCGACCTGTTTTGTCAAAGTATTTGATTATTCTATTGGGAAAGGTGTCTAAAACTTCTAGTTCAGAGTGTCGACTTCCATTGGGGAAAAAATAAGTGGAATGTGACTTGGGAAGAACAAGTTTTAAGTTAGGATTTATTTTTCTCCATTCTCCTTGCTTACCATCCTCTTTATAAAAAACATAGTTTTCATTTCGGTATCTTTTATTTGAAATGTCATCTTTACAAGAAGAAAAGCATATTGCTAAAATTAATAGGTAAATTGGTTTCAATTAGTACGGTTTAAAGTAATACCGTAAATATATAAAAGATATCTAGGGGACGAATCAGGGGACGAATAATTTTAATTTCATTTAATCTTTAGCATTTTAGCTTAACTTTGAGTCTGCTTTAAAATAACGGTTAATCTCAGTAATATCAATAAAATAGAGTAAAATACAGTTAGATGTATTGGAGTCCAGGTGGGACCACAAATTTTAAAAGCCTAGTTATTTTTAACTGGGCTTTTCGTTTTATATGCCCTAATGGTTAACATTAGGTTAAAACTAACTGTAATATTACAGTTTTGTGGTGTAGGTTAGTGGTAAAGTTGTACTTTTGCAGTCCTTTTTTCAAAAGAGTTGGTTTTTTAAAAAGGAGTAAGGTTAGTTATAAGCCGGCAACTAGGTTGCCGGCTTATTTTTTTGTGAAGCCTTTATTTAAAGTGCATTCAAATAAAACCTGTATTATTTGTGAAGTTTTAACTGTATGCGTCTACGCTCCAAATCTACTTCTAGAACTTTTACGATAACTTGTTGATGTAGGTGTACATGCTCGCTTACATCAGATACATAACTGTCGGAAAGATTTGAAATGTGAATTAATCCACTTTCTTTGATTCCTATATCCACAAAACATCCAAAATTGGTAATGTTGTTTACAATACCGGGAAGCAGTTGTCCTGCTTGTACATCGTTTATGGTTTTAATGTTTTGGTTAAAGGTAAATACCTTGGCTTGTTCCCTTATATCCAATCCTGGTTTTTCAAGTTCCTTTACAATGTCTTCTAGTGTAGGTAGTCCAACTGTATCGCTACAATAGTTTTTTAGCTCAATACTGTTTAGAAGTGTTTTGTTGCCAATAAGTTCTGCTATGCTTTTGTTTTCATCCTTAGCAATCTGTTCAACCAAATGATAGCTCTCTGGGTGAACTGCCGAGTCGTCCAATGGATTTTCAGCGCCTTTTATTCTAAGGAAGCCTGCTGCTTGTTCATAGGCTTTACCACCTAATCTTGGTACGTTTTTAATGGCAGCTCTAGACTGGAAAGCGCCATTTTCATTACGGTAGATTACAATGTTTTCGGCCAGTTTTTCTCCAATTCCAGAAACGTATTGTAGCAATGACTTACTTGCAGTATTAACGTTTACGCCAACGGCATTTACGCAGCTTTCTACAACAGTATCCAGGCTGGTTTTAAGTTTGCCTTGATCAACATCGTGTTGGTATTGTCCAACGCCAATAGACTTAGGGTCAATTTTGACCAATTCGGCTAGGGGGTCGGCTAAACGGCGTCCAATAGATACAGCGCCCCGTACCGTAACATCGTAATTAGGGAATTCCTCTCTGGCAATTTTGGAGGCCGAGTAAATTGAAGCTCCAGCCTCGCTAACAACAAATACTTGAATGTCGTTTTTAAAACGGATGCGCCTTACCAACTGTTCGGTTTCCCTTGAAGCTGTACCATTTCCAATGGCAATGGCTTCTATGTTGTAAGCTTCTGTTAATGTGCTAATTTTTTTAATAGCACCCTTTGAGTCGTTTTTTGGAGCATGAGGATAGATAGTTTCGTTGTGTTCCAAATCGCCTTGTGCATTTAAGCAAACTATTTTACAGCCCGTTCGATATCCTGGGTCGATGGCCAAAATGCGTTTTTCTCCCAATGGTGACCCTAACAACAATTGTTTTAGGTTTTTTGCAAACACGTTAATTGCCAATTCGTCGGCTTTGGCTTTGGCGTTTTGCATGGCCTCATTCGAAAGTGAAGGCAATAGCAAGCGTTTGTAGGCATCGCTTATAGCTAATTCTATCTGTTTTGAGCAAGCATTGTTGGATCTGATTAAACGACTCTCTATTTTATCCAAAGCACGATCGTCGTCAATTTCAATTTTCACACGGATTATACCTTCTTGTTCTGCTCTTAGGATAGCCAGTAATCTATGGGAAGGACAGCGGTTTAATGGTTCGTTCCATTCGAAGTAATCACGATATTTCTGTGAAGCTTCCTCGTCTTTTTTTGTTTTAACGACTTTGGTTGAAATGATAGCAAAACGTTCTAGTTGATATCGGATTTGGTTACGGATATCAGTTCGTTCGTTGATCCATTCAGCAATAATATGGCGAGCACCTTCCAAAGCATCTTTTTCTGAAGCAACAACATCTGAGGTATAACGAGTAGCTACAGATTCAACATCATTGCTCTTTTGGCTCATTATAATTTTAGCCAAAGGCTCAAGTCCATTTTGTCTGGCCGTTTCTGCTTTGGTTTTGCGCTTCTTTTTATAGGGTAGGTAAAGGTCCTCTAATTCAATTTCGTCCCAACAGGCTTCAATTTTGTCTTTCAGTTCAGTGGTTAGAGCTTCCTGTTCTTCAATAGACTTTAAGATGCTATCTTTTCGCTTTTGAATGCTCTCAAATTGATCTTTATATTTTACGATGTCACCAATCTGCACTTCATCTAGATTTCCTGTTCTTTCCTTTCGGTAACGAGCAATAAATGGGATGGTAGAGGCTTCTTCCAAAAGTGTGATGGTGTTTTTTACACTTTGTTCTGGAAGTTTGGCTTTGGAGCAGACATATTGTAGAAGTTGAAACATGGTTATTGATTTTTAAAGAGCGTTTAAAGAATATTCTCTGTTTTTCAAATCGATTTTTCCATAATAGAGTTTGTTGTTGTGGAAAAACAAATTTTCAGCTGTGAAATATTTTATCCCTTTCTTATGGGAAAGCAGGTTTTCATATATGGTAGATTTGGAAGTGAGTCTAATTGGCTCAAAGTTTTTGTCTAAGGATAAGTTAAAGTATGTAGAAACAGTGTTGTTGTATGAGTAAAAAGAAGTGGTGGTAGGGTTAAAAGAAATAATAGGTGCTTGTTCGTTGTAATCTCCCATAAAAGCTGTTTGTGCCAATCCTCCATTTGCCTGCTTAAATCTATATGAACCACCTATTGTAAAATGATAAATATCACCTAAAGTAAGACAAGAAATAGCATTGTTTCCATATGAAACTTTCTTTAAAAATTTCTCTGAGTCTTTAAGTTCACGTTGACTATGAAATAAACTTAAATCTGGATCTGAGATAATATACGGAGAGCTTTTATCTTCTATTTCTTTTATGGAGCTGTATTTGAAATTTTTTAGGGTATTTCCTTGTAGATCTTTAACGTTTACTTCCATTTTTTCTTTTGAACTTGCTATTTGAAAAAGTGCGGTATCAGTAAGGAAAGAATTGAATTTTTCAAAAGATTCAGATTCCTGTTTTGGGTATTCTATTAAAAAGGTGTTAGTTGATGATTTTTCTAAGTTGATTTCAATAACCAGCGTTGAAGAGTCTACTTCTTCAAATGTTAAATATATCTTTTCATTAATACTGTAAATTTTATTGGGCATTGAAGCTATTTCGATAGGCGTAGGTGTCCTGTTGTCTATTTTATATATGTTGGACTTCATGGTGTCCATCCCTTTATAGCTTCTAAAGAATAAACTCGATTCAAGAAGGTTTCTCAGTAATTTAATGTTTTTGTCTTGACCTAGTTCAAATGTTTTTATTGGGGCGATTTCCAACGATGAGTCAAGTGTTGATATGGTTAAATTATTCTTTTCATCTGCACTAAGAATATAAGGAATGTTTTTTATGGTGACTGTTTCCAAGTATAGGTCCTCATAAAATTTATGTTCAAGTTCTTTAGTGTTGACTTTTTTAGATTTAAAATCCACCGTAAAAACAGCAAACTTTGTTTTAATAGTATTTGAATACAGCAAATGGTAAACGTCGCCATCAACCTTATACCCCAATAAGGTGGAGTATTTCTTTTTTATTTGGTTCGTTTGGAAATAGTGCTTTTCAGAAAAATCACCGTTGAATAAATAGGCAAACAAATCTTTGTTTTCTACTATCAGAATCACCAAGTCGTTATTGGATTGATTGCTAAGTGTGAGGGATGATTTAGTGAGGGCTCTGGAAAATTTATCGTTTTTGAAAGTTAGAGCAGCTGGGGATTGTCCATAAAAACTAATGGTGCTTACAACTGCAAGCACCATAGATATTAATTTTATTTTCATTTAATCTTATTTCTAAAATTAACTAATCTGCAATCCGTTGGCAACATTGGCCGTGTCAGGGTTTACAAAAGTTAGTTTGCCTTCTTCGGTTTCGGTCATTAAAATCATGCCTTCGCTTTCTATACCTCTAAGTTTTCGTGGAGCGAGATTTACTAAAACAGTAACCTTTTTGCCGATAACTTCTTCAGGTGAAAAATGCTCTGCAATGCCAGAGACAATGGTGCGCTGGTCAATACCGGTATCTACTTTTAATACCAATAATTTTTTTGCTTTTGGCATTTTTTCGGCTTCCAAAATGGTTCCTACGCGAATATCCAGTTTAGTGAAGTCTTCAAAAGTAATGGTGTCTTTTTGTGGTTCTACTGTTTTGTTGGCTGCTTCATTAGCTTTTTTAGTAGCTTCCAATTTATCCAGTTGAACTTGAATCTCTTGGTCTTCTATTTTGTTGAATAACAATTCTGCTTTCCCAATTTGATGTCCGGCACTTAAAAGCGCTTTAGTGTCTGAAACACTATCCCAACTTTTTGAATCTAGATTCAAAATATTCTTTAGTTTTTCAGAGGTAAACGGAAGGAACGGTTCGCTTAATACAGCCAATCCAGCAGCAATCTGAAGTGCTACGTACATGATGGTCTGTACTCGAGCTTCATCTTCCTTAATAACTTTCCAAGGCTCTTCGTCCGCTAAATACTTGTTTCCTAATCTGGCAAGGTTCATTAACTCTTGACTGGCTTCTCTAAATCTATAGCGCTCTATTGAGCTGGCGATGACCGCTGGATAAGCTCCAAGTGCTGCCAATGTTTCCTCGTCGATTGCTGTCAATTCGTTAGGTTGAGGAATTACGCCGTTGTAATATTTATTGGTCAATACAACTACTCGGTTAATGAAGTTTCCGAAAATAGCTACCAACTCATTGTTGTTTCTAGCTTGGAAATCCTTCCAGGTAAAATCGTTGTCCTTGGTTTCTGGAGCATTTGCCGTTAAGGTATAACGAAGCACATCTTGTTTATCTGGGAAATCCTTAAGGTACTCATGCAGCCAAACTGCCCAATTCTTTGACGTTGACAATTTATTGCCTTCAAGGTTTAAGAATTCGTTTGCAGGAACGTTGTCCGGAAGAATGTAGCTACCCTCAGCCTTAAGCATGCTCGGGAAAATAATACAGTGGAATACAATATTGTCCTTGCCAATAAAATGAACTAGTTTGGTATCCTTATCTTTCCAATAAGGCTCCCAGTCTTTTCCTTCTCTTTCAGCCCATTCTTTGGTGGATGAAATGTAACCGATTGGTGCATCGAACCAAACGTACAGAACCTTGCCTTCTGCTCCTTCAACAGGAACCGGGATTCCCCAGTCTAAATCGCGGGTTACAGCACGAGGTTTTAAGCCGTCATCAACCCAGGATTTCACCTGGCCATATACATTGGGTTTCCAGTCACCTTTATGACCTTCTAATACCCATTCTTTCATAAAACCTTCATACTGATCCAATGGGAGGAACCAGTGCTTGGTTTCTTTTAAAACAGGAATGCTTCCAGTTATGGTCGATTTCGGATTGATAAGGTCTGTTGCGTTCAGGGAACTTCCGCAGCTTTCACATTGATCGCCATAAGCTTCTTCGTTATGGCATTTTGGGCATGTGCCAATAACAAAACGATCTGCCAAAAACTGTTTGGCTTGGTCATCGTAAAGCTGCTCGGTAACTTCTTCTATAAATTTCCCATCTTCGTAAAGCTTTTTAAAGAATGCCGAAGCAGTGTCATGGTGCACTTGCGATGAGGTTCTCCCGTAATTATCAAAAGTAATTCCAAAATCTTCAAACGAATCTTTGATTATTTTATGGTATTTATCAATGATCTCCTGAGGTGTTACACCTTCTTTTTTAGCACGCATGGAAATGGCAACCCCGTGTTCGTCGCTTCCGCAAATGAAAGCCACATCGTTTCCGGTCGCTCTTAAATAACGTGAGTAAATATCGGCTGGCACATAAACTCCTGCTAAATGACCAATATGAATGGGACCATTTGTATAAGGAAGGGCAGCAGTAATGGTATAACGTTTAGGTTGATTCATTGATGTTTTATTGTTTTTAGATTGATGCTGTGGTTGTAATAATACAGCTTAATTTAGGCCAACAAAAGTACGGAAATTAATGTGCTTATTGAAAATATATAAAACTACAAATGCCGTGAAGTGTTGCAATGTAAGAAAATACTTTTTTGCTTGGTTAAATTATATATATTGCGGTTCAATTGTAAAACTATTTAATTTATTAAAAATGAAGAAAATTTTGCCCTTTACCCTAGCCTTGATGCTAAGTTTATTTATGTTTAATTGTGGTTCGGATGATGATAATTCTAATAGCGACAATAACGAGACTTCAACCAACTTTTTGAAAATTGGTGATGCAGAGTATGAATTGAAGGATGGAATAATAGAGTATTGGGGAGATTTAGGCTCGGGTGCTAAAAATTTTGACGTTACTTTAGTTGACAGTGAATTGACTAATTTTGAGGGAGAGCCATTCCCTGAGAACTCTGTTTTTACAGCGATATATTTTGAGTTGTTTACAAATAACTCTCAAGACTTAAGTTTGGGTGATTATAATTATGATGAAGATAGTATGGAGTCTTTTACATTTGATTTGGCAGACATTATGGTTGAATATGATATAGAGACTGATGAGGGAGACTTCTATGAAATTAATTCTGGAACATTCAAGGTAATGGATAATGGCAATGCTTATGAACTAGAATTCACTGGTGCAACTTTTGGTGGAACAGAGTTTTCAGGTTTTTATAAGGGAAATTTAATGAAAGTAGATTTTGATCAAGCTAGATTAAATGTTGCCTCTGGAGATAAGGAAAGAAGATTTTTCAATAAAAAATAATAATTTCAGATTGATTTAAAAGGAAGAGGTCTTTATAAGGCCTCTTTTTTGTTTGATGCCATTTACAAGAATTCTATTTAAAAACCGTTACATTTACAAAAAGCAGAGTATATGGTAAACTACAGTAGGGTTTTAATGTTGGTACTAGTAATAGCGTTTGTTGGAGCTATGCCGGTATTGGCACAAAAATCTACTAAGTTTAACTTTTCAAAATATCAACAATCCCTAATGCAGCCACCTTATTTAAAATCTGGAGATACTATTGCTATAGTAGCAACTTCTGGAGTCCTAAAAAACAGAGAAGACGCCATTGAAAAAGCAAAAGCGTTAATGGAAAGTTGGGGGCTTCATGTGGTTATGTCAAAACATCTCTATCATGATAATGGCCACTTTGCAGGTACTGATGCCAATCGAGCTGCTGACTTCCAAAAGGCTCTGGACGACCCAAAAATCAAGGCGATTTGGTGTGCCCGTGGTGGTTATGGGGCTGTGCGTATTTTGGACAAGATTGATTATAGTTCACTCAAGACCAATCCGAAATGGCTAATAGGGTTTTCTGACGTGACAGCACTCCACAATCAATTCAATATTTTAGGCGTGGAGTCAATCCATGGAATGATGTGTGTCAACTTGGAAGATCGAGGAAAGGCAGTTGAAAAAAGCATTGAATCGTTTCGCAAAGTATTGTTTGGCGAGCCTCTGGTTTATACTGTAGACGGATCAAAATACAATAGAGTTGGTGTGGCTTCAGGTCAACTAGTTGGTGGTAACTTAACGGTGATGCATACCATGCTAGGATCAAAAACCAGTATTGATACCGGCGGAAAAATTCTTTTTATAGAGGAAATAGGGGAGTATGCGTATCATATTGATCGTATGTTTCAGAGTTTAAAAAGAGCAGGATATTTTGATGGTTGTAGAGGTTTGATTATTGGAGATATTAGCAATATAAGACCAAATACTACCGAGTTTGGGAGAACCATTGAAGAATTGATTCTTGATGTTGTTGCCGATTGCGATTTTCCTGTGATGTTCAATTTTCCTGCAGGTCACGAACCCGATAACCAGGCTTTAATACTTGGAAGAAATATCGTTTTGACTGTCGGAAAAGATAGATCTACAGTGGTTTTCGATCAATAATTTTAGCTTTATTCAATTATGGCAGAGCACAACGATCTTGGAAAAAAAGGTGAGCAAATGGCAGTTGATTTTTTAGTTGATAAGGGATATTCTATCTTGGAGAGAAACTATCGCTATCTTAAAGCTGAGATTGATATTATTATCCAAAAAGATGAGGTAGTTTGTGCCGTTGAGGTAAAAACCAGAAGCACTTCTGATTTTGGAAACCCGCAGGATTTTGTAAAGCCAAAGCAGATTAAGTTACTTGTTGAAGCTCTCAACCATTACATTTTGGAAAACGATTTGGATGTAGAAGGGAGGTTCGATATTATTGCGATTCTAAACAATAAAAAAGGCACCCAAATAGAACACCTAGAGGATGCCTTTTTTCATTTTTAATTCAACTTATCAAAGTATTCTTTAACGTCATCAACAGTTTCCGGTTTGTCAACAATCACTTTGTTTTTATCCAAAACAAAATAGGTTGGTGTTGCAGTTACACCATAAGTGTCTCCAATAGGATTGTCCCACTTTCCATCGCCGTAAATATGAATGAAATTAGGGTATTTAGTGATGGTTTTTTTCCATTGATTGGGCTCTTCTTCAAGGCCAACGGCAATTACTTGAAGCTTACTTTTGTCAAAACCATCTGTAAATTTATTCAACTGCGGAATTTCCTCAAGACAGTGAGAGCAGCTGCTGCTCCAAAACACGATCACATAATTGTTGGATGTGTTTAAGCTATATAAATCATCTCCTGATTCGTTTAATCTAAAGTTGGGTGCTTTTGAGTAAAGCGATGTGTTTTTATAGGAAGTTAATGTTTCAAGTAGTTCCGTATCATTCTCCTCTTTAGCTATAGGTATGAGGTATGCATCGGCAATATAATTGGCGACTTCAGGATTGTCCTGCCCGCTAAATTGACTCCATAGGGTTTCCAGGATAATCTGTTTAGTTTCTTCTTGGCTTCCCATGGCTGCAACAGATTTATCGATGTTTTCAATGTATTCCTTATTAGGGCTTGATCCATTAACGTAGCCAAAAATATAGTTTACTGCAGACTCCATTAAAAATCCAGAGTTCTGTAATGCCGGATTATCAAAATCGATATTGCTATAGTAATTATTCTTGCTGTTTTTGTAAAAGGTGTTGGCGTCTTCATAAGATTTAGGAATATATGATTTGCCCGCTTTTATGAAATTTAGGGCCAAGGTGCCTTCAGCTGCTTTTTCGTATTCGGTTTGAGTTTGATGTAGTAGAGTGGTTAATTTTTCGAAGTCCTCTTTGTTTTGTTCGGGTGTTTCATAAAACTTAACTAAGGCGTCGTTAACCATACCCATACTTTTTCGATATGATGATAGTAATTTGTTTTCGTGTGATTTTAAAAAAGTAACACCTTCGTCAAAACTAAAGTTAAGTTCTACATCTTCCCTGTTGTTTAGGATAACGTCAAAATGGTAGTCTTCTTGAGGAATAGCATATACTAAGCGGTAAACTCCATTGGTTGCAGTAGAATCAACATAAATATCAAAATGTCCGGTTTTATCAATTTGAGTATTCCCAACATATTCGAGTGTCGAGGGTAGTACTTTGTAAAGAATTACAAAGCTAAACTCCTCTGGAGGGGAAAATGTTCCGGAAATACTATGTTGACTAAATCCTAAAAAGGGAAGCAGTAAGAGACTGAATAAAAAGTGTTTTAACATAACTGAAGGATTGCTCCATCAAATGTAAGCAATAGCTATTACACTACAACGCCTTCAATTAAACATTGAGCAATTAGTTCAGCAGTATTGGTGCAGTTGTTTTTTTGCAGGATGTTTTTTCTGTGGGTTCGTACTGTGTGTGAAGATAGGTTTAGAATTTTTGCAATAGCATCGGTTGTTAGACCCTGTGCAAGGTGGCGAACAACATCTTTCTCGCGTTTGGTTAACTGCAATTCACCTGACAAATTTTCTTTAGATGAATGAAATTTTGTGCAAGTACCAGTATCCGATTTTATGTTATGGTAAGACGTCCCTCCATTAAGATTAATAAAAGAAATGTTATCCTGCATTGAAATGTTCAAGTGTGTAACATCGGTATGAACCCCTAGTACATGTTTTAAATTGTAATCCTCTGTCTGGCTTAAAATAGTATTTTGAATTAAGATTGTTCGTACTCCTTTAGTTGGATGTTTTAGTTGATAAGTGTAGAGCATTTTGTAATCTCTGATATTCTCAAGTCCTATTTTGTTACTCAAGAAATTTTTTATCGTTTCTTCCTTTTTTAAAAGAGATTGACGGTTTTCTTCTGTAACAGTTTGTAATAGCCGTTCCATAGTAACATCCTTAACCGCCAAACCGGTAACATCCTCTACACTGGGATGTAGATATTCCAGTTGCAGATTATGAAAGTTAATGATATAGAAATAGGAGTGGCCAGGCGTGAATAAACTTGAAAAGGTTTTGAATTGCTCTATAGCTTGATAAGGAGTAAATGTTTTTACGTGATCCGAATATTGTTTTTTCCAAAGATTGAGAACTTGGGCAATATCTTGGCTCATAGATACAGTTATTGGGTTAGCTTTTAAAATTATAAAAAAATAACAAGAGAAATACCACTTTTTTGGTATTTGAGTGTATAAGAAAACATTTGTATTTCATTTTTGAAAATGAGCTAAGCTTTATAATTACATACAAGCTATGCAAGATAGATTAGGAATATGTCGCTAGTTTTAGTTATACAGTAAAACGGCTTTACCTATCTGGGTAAAGCCGTTTTTGTTATTTTTCTACAAGGGGTTTAATTGCCTTAAGGCCTTGATTAACCGATTTAATATTGTCGAATGTCAAGAGTAAGCGCAAACCATTGCGTGTTTGCTTTTCCTTCATTTTACAAACTTGTGGATTGGTTTGGATAAATCGTAAAATCTGTCCAAATTTTGGGCTCTGATAAAAAGCACTTTGTTGGTCGCTAATAAAATAGCCTACCATTTTGTTGTGTTTCATAACCAGTTTTTCCAAGCCTAATTTCGCGGCAATCCATTTTATGCGAACACTGTCCAATAAATCCTGAACCTGTATAGGAAGTTCTCCAAAACGGTCTTTAATCTCGGCTTCAAATTTTGCAAGCTCTTCTTCTGTTTTTAATTCGTTGAGTTTAGTATATAGATTAAGACGTTCACTAATGTTATTAACATAATCATCTGGGTAAAGAAGCTCAAAATCGGTGTCTATTGTAATGTCTTTTACGTATTCTTTTTCCTTGCCTTCGTCTTGGTACAAATCCTTGAACTCATTTTCCTTTAGTTCTTCAATAGCTTCATTTAATATTTTCTGATAAGTATCGAAACCGATATCTCCAATAAACCCACTTTGCTCTCCTCCTAAAAGGTCACCCGCTCCGCGTATTTCCAAGTCCTTCATGGCGATATTGAACCCACTGCCCAATTCTGTAAACTGTTCTAATGCAGTAATACGTTTTCTTGCATCGTTAGTCATGGCGGAATATTCGGGAGTGATAAAGTAGCAGAATGCTTTTTTATTGCTTCTTCCAACACGACCTCTCATTTGGTGAAGATCACTTAAGCCAAAGTTATTGGCGTTATTAATGAAAATGGTATTGGCATTAGGGACATCTAAACCACTTTCAATAATAGTTGTGCTCACCAAAACATCAAACTCTCCGTTCATAAAAGAGAGCATAAGCTGTTCCAGTTTTTTACCGTCCATTTGCCCGTGACCTATGCCTATTTTGGCATCAGGAACCAAGCGTTGGATCATGCCGGCAACCTCCTTGATGTTTTCAATTCGGTTGTGGATGAAGAATACCTGTCCACCACGTTGAATTTCATAGCTTACAGCATCTCTAATGGTTTCCTCGTTAAAGCGAATAACATGGCTTTCTATTGGGTAGCGGTTTGGTGGCGGTGTGGTGATCACTGATAAATCCCTCGCAGCCATCAGACTGAACTGTAACGTTCTCGGGATAGGTGTAGCTGTAAGTGTTAAAACATCTACATTTTCCTTTAGTGTCTTTAGCTTGTCTTTTACTGCTACCCCGAATTTTTGTTCTTCATCAACAATTAAAAGTCCCAAATCTTTAAACTTAACGCTCTTGTTTACCAATTGATGAGTGCCTATTATAATATCTACGCTGCCACTTTCCAATTGCTCTAACGTTTCACGTTTTTGTTTGGTGCTTCTAAATCGGTTCACATAATCCACACGAACAGGGAAATCCTTTAATCGTTCGCTAAAGGTTTTGTAATGTTGAAAAGCCAAAATAGTTGTAGGCACTAAAACGGCAACCTGCTTACCGTTGTCTACTGCTTTAAATGCAGCTCTGATAGCGACTTCGGTTTTTCCGAATCCAACATCACCACATACCAAACGGTCCATGGGGCGTTCACTTTCCATGTCGGCTTTTATGTCAGCAGTAGCGGTACTTTGGTCTGGAGTGTCCTCGTAAAGGAAAGACGCTTCCAGTTCCAATTGCATATAACTGTCGGGATTGTATTGATAGCCTGTTTCGGTTCTGCGCTTCGCATAAAGTTGAATAAGGTTAAAAGCGATTTCCTTAACCCGGCTTTTAGTCTTTTGCTTAAGTGTTTTCCATGCTTTGCTCCCCAGTTTGTAAACTTTGGGAGGTTTGCCGTCCTTACCGTTGAATTTCGAGATTTTATGGAGGGAGTGAATGCTAAGATATAATATATCACGTTCACCATAAATCAGTTTTATGGCTTCCTGCTTTTTGCCTTCAACATCTATTTTTTGGAGCCCACCAAATTTTCCAATTCCATGGTCTATATGAGTAACATAATCGCCAATTTCTAAATTGGTAAGTTCCTTTAGTGTAATTGACTGTTTTTTTGCATAGCCATTTTTAAGATGGAACTTATGGTAGCGATCAAAGATTTGATGATCTGTATAACATACAATTTTTTGGTCGTGGTCTACAAAGCCTTGATATAGTGACTGTACAATGGTTTTGTAGTGAACCTCTTCGTCTACATCTTCAAAAATATCGTGAAAGCGCTTAGCTTGTTGTTCACTCACACATGCGATATAATTGCTGTAGCCTTTATCGTGATTATCGTTAAGGTTTTTAATCAGCAGGTCGAACTTTTTATTGAAAGCTGGTTGAGGTGCTGTATTATAGATGATTTCATGAGATCCTCCATTGCTGAAAAAAGATGCATTTCCTAATTCAATAAGTGTAAAGTCTAGAAGTTGTTTTTTGAGCAGTTCAGAATTACAAAATAATTCTTTGGGGGAAGCGTGCTTGATATCTTCCGATAGCGTTTTAAATGCCTCCGTTGCTTTATCAAAAAGGCTATCAATTCTTGAAAACATTAAATCTACTTGCTTGGCAAAAACCACTGTTTTTGCTGCAATGTATTTTAGGAAACTCTCCCGAGTTTCTTCAAGGAATTTGTTTTCAACATTAGGGATAATATTGATTTTTTTTACCTGGTCGGTAGAAAGCTGGGTTTCTACATCAAAAGTCCTAATACTGTCCACTTCATCTCCAAAAAACTCAATGCGATAAGGTTGGTCGTGCGAGAACGAAAATACATCAACAATTCCTCCTCTTACAGAAAACTCACCCGGTTCGGTAACAAAATCAACCCGTTTAAATTTATATTCAAAAAGAACTTCATTAACAAAGTCTATACTGAGTTCATTATTTACAGCAATCTTGAGTGTGTTGCGCTCAAGTTCCTTTCTCGTAACCACTTTTTCGAAAAGGGCGTCTGGATAAGTCACTATTACCGCTGGTTTTTTTCGCGAATTAATACGGTTTAGTACTTCGGCACGAAGCAAGACATTGGCGTTGTCGGTTTCCTCAATTTGATAAGGACGCCGATAGCTTCCAGGGTAGAACAATACGTTCTTTTCACTGAGCAGTTGTTCTAGGTCGTTAAGGTAGTAAGCAGCTTCTTCCTTATCGTTAAAGATAAGAAGGAAAGGCTTGTCTGCTTCTTTAAAAGTTTCGGCAATAACAAAAGAAAGTGAGGAGCCTACAAGTCCCTTCAAATGGGCTTTACTTTGGCTTTCGGCAATAGCTCGCTGCAGATTTTGCGTTTGCAAAGCCTGAGAATATGCTTGCGAGAGAATGGTTTTACTCAAGACACTGTATTTTATGCAAATATATTCACTTATTATGAATTTATTAAACTCAATATAATGGTGAGAACCAGAAGTTCACTGAGTCGTAAATTTGATTCTATTTGTGGTTTTAAGGTGTCTTACAAAAAGCTAAAATTTTAATTTTAAAAGGCTTGAAGTTTAGTTATATTTGCAGGACTTTTAAACAAAATACAGTATGTCAATTTCAGATTTATTTGATAGCGGATTTAAAAAGCGCAACGAAGACCACTTTGCGGCTATTGTTAGAGTTGCTATGAGCGATGGGTTTATTTCGGAAGAAGAGCGTTTGTTTTTAGACCGACTAGCTAGAAATTTAGATATTAGCGAAGAAGACTATAAACTTATCCTTAAGAACTATCAGAAGCACCCAATTAACCCTCCAACAACTTATAACAATCGTTTGGAGCGTCTTTACGATTTAGCACGTATGGTTTATGTGGATCATATTAGAGGAGCAGAAGAAGAAGCTTTGATAAGAAAGATTGGTATTGGTTTAGGATTTACTCCAAGCAACGTAAAGTATGTTGTGGATAAGGCTTTAACTTTAGTGAGTGAAGGTGTGGATATCGATACCTTTATGGACGAAATAAAAAATATGAACAGATAATAATCTGATTTATATAAAAATGAAAAGCGGGCTTTAGCCCGCTTTTTTATTGTTAATGGTAAGTCTTGGCTGTTTAAAAATTGAATGAAACGCCACCAGTAAATACAAATTGGTTATGTAGCTCTTCTGCAGGACTTAGGTTTCCGGTATCATAGTAGGCAATAGGGAAGGATATTTCGGAATACAGACCAAAGCCTTCCGTGAAGAAGTACCTTACTCCCGTGTGTCCCCCAAAGTTTTTAAAGCTCAAATTTAATCCAGGATAAATATCCATTGCAGGCGGGAGTCCGATAACATCGCCAAGGTGTGCATTAAACCTCCCTTTTACATCAATGCGGTCAATAAAGTCTGCATCGATATAATCTTCTACATTAAGTAAATAAGAGGATGCCAGTCCTAATGAGATGTTTGATCCCAATCCATAATCGTAAGTGGCATTAATACCCGTACCATTCTCTTGAACGTTTATGCCTACCTGGAATTTTTGATCTCCTTTTGCTTTAAAAGCTTGAGCAAAGGAAGAAGAGCCAGCCATAACGGCTGTAATGAAAAATAGAGTTTTCAGTTTCATAGTTTTATAGCATGATAGATTTGAAGGACGAAAATTACAAATTTTGAATGTGTTTTTGAGTCTTTAAAATTGCTTTTTGGTTTTTCCAATCAATCCAAGGTTGTCCCCTTAGTTTGCGCATCATATTGTCGAAGTGGCGCATTATAAATATGTTGTAAAATGCCCGTCCAAGATTCTTAGGGTGTTGGGGCAATCCTCTGAGACTCATGGAAAAACCTGGTGAGATATACTTCATATAGTGCCAATAACCTTCTGGCATATATAGCATATCACCATGGTTTAAATGGGTTGCAAATCCTTTTGCGTGTTCTAGAGCAGGCCATTTGTTTAGATCCGGGTTGGAAAAATCGATGTCCTCTCGTGTAATCAGCGAATGAGGGACCTTATAAAGATATTTGCTTTGAGATTGATCGAACAGAATACATTGTTTTTTTCCTTCGAAGTGGAAATGGAAGATGTTTGCCAGGTCTATATCGTAATGCATAAAAGTATACGAGTTCTCTCCGCCAAAGAACAGCATCGGTAATGTTTTTAGGAGTCGTAGGCCAAAATCTGGATAACTAAAATCCTGTTGTAAATCGGGGATTTCCTTTAGAATATTCCATAAAAAGATTCGGTATCTGGTAGGTTCTGATTTTAGAAGATCAATATAATCGCCCATGTTCATTGTGGTATGGGGTTCGTTAAAGCCATCTTTAAAGTTTACAGGGCGGTCATCATATAGTGGAACAGTTTTATCGCCTGCAATGGATTTAATGTAGTCTAAGCTCCATTTGGAATAAGCGGGCCAGTCTGTGATGGCATCTTCAATTACTACGGGCTTTTGTGACTTATAGTAGTTGTTAATAAAGTCTTGTTTGCTTATGGACTTTACTCTTGGAATCTCTTGAAGTTGTAAGGTCACAATTTCTAGTTTAGTGAACTAAAGTTAAGAAAAGGTTACCAAGTTTGAAACAGGTATGATTGAAGGTGTCAAAAAAATGGTTGTTGGGCGATTTGGGATAGGGACAAAATGACCAGATGATATAACATTCCATCTAGATAATATAACAGTCTGTCAAGAACTTTATTTAAGGTTTAGTTCTTTTTTTAGATATTGCAGGATATTTAAAGTTTAAGAAAACAATTTATGATCCCAAAATCTTTAATCATTTTCGAAGGGCCTATGCTTTTCATTGTTGGAACGCTAATAATTGCTTTGTTTTTTTACAGTTTATATACCGTTTTTAAGTATGAAGATAAGGCTATCTTCAAATTTTTGTGGACGATATTTATTTTGTTTATTCCTGT
The DNA here is from genome assembly GCF_028767185.1 of Mangrovimonas aestuarii. Lineage (GTDB taxonomy): Bacteria > Bacteroidota > Bacteroidia > Flavobacteriales > Flavobacteriaceae > Mangrovimonas_B > Mangrovimonas_B aestuarii. The sequence goes on along the minus strand of NZ_JARACK010000001.1, from coordinate 517,166 downwards.
CGTAGGTTCAGCAGTTTACATGTTTAAAAATATTGTAGAAAATAACATCAAGAATAAATTCCTTTACCCTTTTCTGCCTATGGTACTACTAACCTTATATGGTATCTATACATTTAAAGAGCATATTTCTTATTATGGGACTTCACAAGCCTGGAAGTTTTATTTTTCTTTAATAGGGATGATTTTGTTTATTGGACTTACTGTGTTTTTCGCAGTTTCAAACTTAATTACTTCCAAAAAGGAGAGCTAATATTTTTTAATTGTAAAAAAGAAAACCCCGCAATTGCGGGGTTTTTATTTGGAGTATGTTGTTTTTTATACATCATCATAATCTACTACGATGGTTGGTGTAGTGGGATGGGCTTGACAGGTAAGCACCAAGCCTTCTGCCAATTCACTGTCGGTTAAAATGCTATTTTGACGCATAATGGCTTCACCTTCGGTTAGCCTTGCAATACAGCTACTGCAAATACCACCTTGACAAGAATATGGTACATCGATATCCTCCTTAAGAGCAGCATCAAGGATGCTTTGTTTTTGTGACATTTCGAACTCAAATTCTTCATCATCAACAATTACTTTTACTTTAGCGTTGCCATTTCCTGCTTCTACAGCAACAGGTTCTGCCGGAGTTCCAGCTGTAAAAAGTTCGAAGAATATTTTGTTTTCATCAATGCCGTTTTCCTTTAAAGCATCGGTTGCCGTATGAATCATTTCTTCAGGGCCACACAGGTAAAAGGCATCTGGAGCACCATTTTGGCAATGGTGTTTTAAAGTGTAGTTTACGGCCGATTTGTCGATGCGTCCAAAAAGAGCGTTATCGGCTTGAGCCTGGCTAAATACCCATTGGATTACCAAGCGTCCGTTAAACTCGTTTTCAAGAGCTTTAAGTTCGTCAAGAAAAATGGTGTCCAAAGGTGTTTTGTTACCATAAGCTAATACAAATTTGCTATTTGGCTCGTCCTTTAAAATGGTTTTGGCAATTCCTATAATTGGGGTAATTCCACTACCAGCAGCAAAAGCAGCAACGGTTCTGCTTTTAGAGTTATCGGCTTCAAAAGTAAAACGGCCATTTGGTGTTGCAACTTCTAAAGTATCGCCAGCTTTTAAAGTATTGTTGGCAAAATGCGAAAATGCACCGCCAGCAACTTCCTTCACAGCTACTTTTAGTTCGTTTGTATTTGGGGCTACGCAAATGGAGTAATCACGACGGACTTCCTTTCCGTTAAGTGTAGTCTTTAATGTTAAATATTGTCCAGCTTTGAAAGAAAAAGCGTCTTTTAAATCCGATGGTACATCAAAACTAATGGTAACGCACTTGTCCGTTTCCTTATGTACTTCTTTTATAGTGAGTTTATGGAATTGTGCCATATAATATTATTTTTTGCAAAAATAGTGAAGCTTTTGGGGATAACAGATGAAAAGTGTGAAAATTAGTTTAGGAGCCTTTTGGAGGTAATAGTATGAGGGTAAAAAAACTATACATCTAAAACTTATGCATAAGAAAATTATGTATATATTTGAAGTGTTATGAGCAATTCAAAACTATATAAGGGGAGTCTGGCGACCATTATCTTAAAGCTGTTGAGTGAAACCGATAAGATGTATGGTTATGAGATTACCCAAAAAGTAAAAGCCCTTACTGAAGGTGAACTAAAGATTACCGAAGGAGCTTTGTATCCGGCATTACACAAATTGGAGGCCGATGGCCTTTTGGAAGTTGAAGTAGCTAAAGTGGATAACCGCATGCGTAAGTATTATAAACTCACGCAAAAGGGCACTACCGAAACCGGTAATAAATTACAGGAGCTGGAGCGCTATATCAAGACCATGCAAGAATTGATTAACCCAAAACTTGCTTAACATGAAGGCAACTTTATCCCAAGAAGAAATACAGTTTGTAGATACCTATTTAAAGAACTCCGACGTACGCTTTGCAGATATCCGTATGGAAATGTTAGATCATGTGGCTTCTGAAGTTGAGGCAAGAATGGAACGGGGTGGCGATGATTTTTACGAAACCTTTAAGTGGTATATGGCGGCAAATAAAAAGAGTTTATTGAAGCAGAGCAGAAATTATTTGTTGGAATCGGAGAAGAAACTGTTTAAACAGTTGGTGAAAAATATTTATTCATGGCAGGGAGTGTTAATTGTCCTAGGAAGCTGTTTTGGAGTGTTTTTGTTGACTAAATTTTTTGATACTAGCTTATTAGAGTACTTGCCAATTACTGTTAATTTATTGGCCTTTTTCATTTACACCCATCAAATAAGAAAAGTCAAGTTACGGTTTTCGGCTTTGGAACATATAGGAGTGTACCTGTTTATCTTACCACAATATGTTTATATAGGTTTCCTTCCTTTAGGAGAGAATACGCCCATTACAATAGGAACACTTATTTGGTTAATGATAGGCGTTCTTATACTACTCTTAATGCTACAGTTAATGACCCAAACGTTTAAGGAATTTAAAACCAAATACGAGCCTACAGTATGAAGCCTACTTTAACAAAAGAGGAAATACAGTTTATAGATACCTATTTGAAGAACTCCGATGTGCGTTTTGCAGATATCCGTATGGAAATGGTAGATCATGTGGCTTCGGAAATAGAACTGCAAATGGATGAACGTGATGAAGACTTTAGAACGGTGTTTATAAACTATATGGCGAATAACAAAAAGAGCTTAATTAAAAATAGTAAAAAGTATTATATAGTAGCAGATAAGAAGTTACTAATACAGCTTTTAAAGAATATTTTTTCCTTAAATGGAATTCTGATTATTCTAGGGAGCTATTATGGAGTTAAAGTTTTATGGCATATAATCGATCCAGATTATGTGAGAAAGCTGCCATATTTATTATGTGTTTTTCTTCCATTAGTGTATTTGGTTGATTATAAAATTTATAAAAAGCGATATTCTTATCTAGAGCGAGTGTGTTTCTACTTTATGATTTACTTTAATATAGCGAATATAGTTTTTAAGCCTTTTGGTTTGGAGAATCTAGAGAGTGCTTATGATGTGGGGCAAGCTATTTTCGAGGTTTCATTAGGAATTGCTTTCGCCATGTTTTTACTTCAACTAGGAATACAAAAATATAAGTCTTATAAAACAAAATACAAAGTCCTGTCATGAAACAACAAATCACCGAAGATAGAATAGCTCAGCTTTATGAATTTACAAAAAAGCACTTTGTAGATCATTACGATATTCAAACCGAGTTGGTAGACCATTTGGCAAATGGTATAGAAACGCAATGGGAAGAGCACCCTAACCGTAATTTTGAAGAAGCGCTGCAAATTGAGTTTAAAAAGTTCGGGGTATTTGGCTTTCAGGATGTCGTGGAGCAGCGCATGTCAGCATTAACCAAACATTACTGGAAGGAAGTTTGGCAATTGTTTAAACAGTACTTTAAGCTGCCCAGGATTATTATGACGGTGGCGTTGATGATTATTGTTTACTGTCTGATGAATTACTTTCTTTTTAATGAATATGTTGTATATGGATATTTTGGTTTTGTATTAACCCTGTTTGTCGCACAGACTTTTAGATTAAGGAGAAAATCTAATAAAAGATATAAGCAAGATGGGAAGCATTGGCTATTTGAAGATGTAATTAATACACTTGGTCAAACTAGTTTCATAGCACAGTTACCAATGCAGATTATGCTTTATACAAACATGTTTTTGGAAAAAAATATGGAAAGTGTTGTGGCTACTTTAATATTGACTGTATTTATGGTTTTATATGGATTGTTGGCATATCTAATAGCTTTCTACATCCCCAAACACATGGAAGAAAAGCTACAGGCCATGTATCCAGAGTATAAAATGGTGTAACATTTCTGCTTCAATAGCTACCCATAGAACAACCAGCTAACTTTACTTTTATGCTTAAACACTTTATTAATCTGGAATGGAAGTCCTTTTTTAGGTCGGCTTCCTTTGGTTCAAACCTTGTTATTAAAATTTTTATGGTGCTCGGGATGTTGTATTTTATAGCAACATTTCTGTTTTTAGGAGTTGGAGCATTTTATTTAATTCAAGAGCAATCTACTGAAGACCCTTTGCAAGTGGTTAACGGCATCCTTATCTATTATGTGGTTGTCGATCTGGTGATTCGTTATTTTCTTCAGAAAATGCCGGTCATGAACATAAAACCATTGATGTATTTGCCGTTATCGAAATCGAAAATCGTGCATTTTGCCATGGGGAAAACCGTGATTTCATTTTTTAATATTGTGCATGCTTTCTTCTTTGTGCCATTTTCAGTGGTTTTGTTGATTGAAGGCTACGATCCTGTTTCGGTTATTGGTTGGCACTTAGCTATGATAGGATTGTTTTACTCCAATAACTTTATCAATATATTGGTTAATAATAAAGATGCTGTATTTGCTGTGGTGGTAGGTGCAATTATAACACTCTTTGGTTTGCAATACTATGGGGTGTTTAATGTAACCACTTACACGCAGCCTGTGTTTCAAGCGTTTTATAACCAACCGTATTTAGGTTTGATTCCTTTGATATTGTTGGCGCTTCTTTATAAAACAGCGTTCAATTATTTCAAGTCGCATTTGTATTTGGATGCAGGCTTGGCAGTAAGGGATAAAATTGCCGAAACAGAAGATTACGGTTGGCTGGATCGATTTGGAAGTTTGGCGACTTTCCTTAAGAATGATATCCGATTATTAAAGCGTAACAAACGCTCACGTACGACTGTAATTATGAGTGTGCTGTTTATTTTTTATGGGCTATTGTTTTTTACCAATGCCGTTGAAGCCTACGATGGTCCGTTTTGGAGAATATTTGCGGGGATATTTGTCTCGGGAGGTTTTTTATTGAACTTCGGTCAGTTTGTGCCTAGCTGGGATAGTGCTTACTATCCGTTGATGATGAGTCAGAACATCCGTTACCGTTCATATTTGGAGTCAAAATGGTATCTTATGGTTATGGCTACTGTTGCTTCGGCAATATTATCGGTATTTTATTTGTACTGGGGATGGCAAGCCTATGCGGCAGTTGTTGTGGGTGCTATTTATAACATTGGCGTGAATTCGCATCTGGTACTTTGGGGTGGGGCCTATATCAAGACGCCTATCGACTTAAGCAGTGGGAAAAAAGCATTTGGTGATAAGCAGTCGTTTAATATGAAGACCATGTTGTTGGCTATTCCTAAGTTGTTATTGCCAATGGCACTTTATGCTTTGGGACATTTTACCTTAGGGGAAGTGTTTGGTTTTGCTTTGGTTGCCATTGCTGGAGTAATAGGCTTTATGTTTAAAAACAAAGTGTTCAACATTATAGAAAAAGTATACAAGCAAGAGAAATACGCTACCCTTGCCGCTTATAAACAGAAAAATTAATCAGTATGATATCAATAACTAATTTATCGAAAACATATAGCGGGAAGACCGTTTTGAATATAGAATCGTTGGACATCCCTAAAGGACAAAGTTTTGGTTTGGTTGGTAACAACGGAGCAGGTAAAACAACTTTTTTCAGCTGTCTGTTGGATTTAATACAACCAACTACAGGGTATATTTCCAATAATGCCATAAAGGTTAGTGAAAGTGAGGATTGGAAACCATTTACCTCTGCTTTTATTGACGAAAGCTTTTTGATTGGTTATCTCACTCCAGAGGAATATTTCTATTTTATTGGAGACTTACGTCATCAATCTAAAGCGGATGTTGATGGACTTTTAGAGCAGTTCTCAGATTTTTTCCACGGTGAGATTATTGGTCAGAAAAAATACTTGCGTGACTTGAGTAAGGGAAACCAAAAAAAGGTTGGTATTGTAGCGGCATTGATTGGTAATCCGGAGCTTGTTATTTTAGATGAACCTTTTGCAAATTTGGACCCTTCAACCCAAATACGATTAAAGCAAATCGTTAAGGATTTAGCAGCTCAAAAAGGTGTGACGGTTTTGATTTCCAGCCACGATTTAATGCATGTTACCGATGTGTGCGAACGCATAGTGGTACTTGAAAAAGGTGAGCTGGTAAAAGATCTTGAAACCAATATGGCCACCTTAAAAGAGTTGGAAGCGCACTTTTCTGGAGAAGTAGTGGTGTAGTTAAAATTTTATGGGTGATAAAGAACCGCCCAAGGGCGGTTCTTTTTTAAGGATGGTTTTTGAATAACTTTATTAAGCTCTTTGTTTTGATTTGCCTTTGTTGTCCTTCCCTTTAGCTTGTGCATTTCCTTTGGATCGATGCTTCTTTGATTTCGAGCTTGCGTTGTTTTTTAAAGCATGGAATTCCGGAGAACCTGGTTTTATCCCAACTTGCTTCGCAATATATCCCCAACCTTTTGTTTTATTGATTCTATAAACATCCAATACTTCGTCAATTGGCCTTTTAGAAAGCTTGGCTATTTCCAAAGCAATATAAATATCACCTGCATTCATTTGAAGCTTGGTGCGCATAGACTCAATTTTCCTTTCAGAAATATTATATGTCAAAGCCATATCGGCTTTAAAAATGCCAAAATCAACATTAGCTTCGGTGTTTATTGTGTTGAGATCGGTATCCAATTGAATACTGCCCGTTTTAAATTCAATTTGAGCGTAAGCACTTAAGACGCTCAAGGAAAATAGGAATACTAGTAAATGTTTCATAATGTAGGTTTTTTGTCGGCATTAGAAATGCCTATTGGTTATCGATTTGAGTTAAGACATAAAAGTAATAAAAATAAGACGTATGGTGGTAGGTAATAGAGATAAAGACTAAGAACTGTTCTGCGTGGTTCTGAAAAACGGATAGGTCTGGTGTTAGTTCTAGTTGATACAGGTTGTTTAGCAGTTTTGATTTTTAGATAAACACTTTATAAGTAAAGACTTTCTTTTGTTTTTTTAGCTTTACTAAGTTATCTTTTGTAATGTATTGATTAACTGCTGATAATTGTATAAATTCATGGCATAGTTCAGGTGGATTTTAGTATAAGAAAAACCTATAAAGCTCTTCAGTTTAATAGCTCACAGTATTGTAAATTTATTAACCAACAATAAAATTTTTAACAATGGGAAACAACACAAATCAGGGCGCGCCATCAAGTGGGGCAAGCTACAACGTTAACCAAAATGGCAAGTGCCCGTTTATGCATGGAGAACTTAATAAAGGTGCTGGTTCGGGTACCAAAAACCGCGATTGGTGGCCAAACCAACTGAACTTAAATATATTGAGGCAACATTCATCGAAGTCTAACCCTATGGATGAGGACTTTAATTATGCCGAGGAATTCAATAGCCTCGACTTAGAGGCAGTAAAAAAAGATCTTAACAATTTAATGACCGATTCCCAAGATTGGTGGCCTGCAGATTTTGGCCATTATGGAGGATTGTTTATCCGTATGGCTTGGCATAGTGCAGGAACCTATCGCATTGCAGATGGCCGTGGTGGTGGTGGAACAGGAGCGCAGCGTTTTGCGCCACTTAACAGTTGGCCGGATAATGCGAACTTAGATAAAGCAAGACGATTGTTGTGGCCCATAAAGCAGAAATATGGAAGAAAGATCTCTTGGGCTGACTTGATGATTTTAACCGGTAATGTGGCATTGGAATCCATGGGCTTTAAAACCTTTGGTTTTGGTGGTGGGCGTGAAGATGTTTGGGAGCCTTTGGAAGACATATACTGGGGGCCAGAAGGCGAGTGGCTCGCAGATAAGCGTTATACAGGTGAAAGAGATCTAGAAAATCCGTTAGCAGCTGTTCAAATGGGGCTGATTTATGTTAACCCAGAGGGGCCTAACGGTAAGCCCGATCCTGTAGCCGCTGCTCACGATATCAGAGAAACTTTTGGGCGTATGGCAATGAACGATGAGGAAACCGTTGCATTGATAGCCGGTGGTCATACTTTTGGAAAAACCCATGGTGCCGCCAATCCTGATGAATATGTAGATGTTGAGCCAGAAGGAGCAGGTATAGAAGAGCAAGGTCTTGGGTGGAGAAATAGGTTTGGAACCGGTTATGGAAACGACACTATTACTGGTGGGCCTGAGGTTACTTGGACCAAAACACCAACTAAGTGGAGTAATAACTTTTTTGAAAACCTGTTTGGTTATGAGTGGGAATTGACCAAAAGTCCAGCAGGAGCCTATCAATGGGTAGCCAAAAATGCCGAGGCAATTATTCCAGATGCTCATGATGCTTCAAAACATCACAAACCAACAATGTTGACAACCGACCTTTCCTTAAAAGAGGATCCTGCTTACGAAAAGATTTCCAGACGTTTCTATGAAAATCCTGATGAGTTTGCCGATGCTTTTGCAAGAGCTTGGTACAAGCTTACACATCGTGATATGGGGCCAGTTGCTCGTTATTTAGGGCCAGAAGTGCCCAAAGAAGAGTTGATATGGCAAGACCCAATTCCTAAAGTTGACCATCAGTTAATTGATGATAAGGATATTGCCGATCTAAAGAGTAAGATACTTGATTCAGGGTTGTCTATTTCTCAATTGGTGTCCACTGCCTGGGCGTCGGCATCAACCTTCCGAGGATCAGACAAACGTGGAGGGGCCAATGGTGCACGCATCCGTTTGGCGCCACAAAATAATTGGGAAGTTAACAACCCTCCTCAGTTGGCAAAGGCTCTTGATATACTTGGAGGCATTCAAAAGGATTTTAACAGTTCGCAATCGGGTAATAAAAAAGTATCGTTGGCAGACTTAATTGTTTTGTGTGGTTGTGCAGCTATTGAGAAAGCTGCTAAAAACGCTGGTCATAATGTAGCCGTTCCGTTTACCCCAGGCCGAGCCGATGCTTTAGCAGAACAAACCGACGCAGAGGCATTTGATGTGTTAGAGCCTGCCGCCGACGGTTTCAGAAACTATAGAAAGACCAAATACTCTATATCATCAGAGGAAATGTTAGTCGATAAATCGCAGCTTTTAACCTTAACAGCACCAGAAATGACGGTTCTTTTAGGGGGGATGCGTGTACTAAACACTAATTACGATGGTTCAAAACATGGCGTATTCACCAACAATCCAGAATCGTTAACCAACAATTTCTTCGTGAACTTGTTGGACATGGGAACGGTTTGGAAAGCAACTTCAGATGCTCAAGAAGTATTTGAAGGACGCGACCGAAAAACTGGTGACCTAAAATGGACTGCAACCCGAGTGGATTTGGTTTTCGGTTCTAACTCCGAACTTAGATCGCTTGCTGAGGTTTATGCTAGTGAAGATTCCAAAGAAAAGTTTGTAAACGACTTTGTAAAGGCTTGGGATAAAGTAATGAATTTGGATCGCTTTGATTTGAAGTGATAAGAACTGGTTTTATTAGTTAGTTTTAAAGCAGCCAATAGGCTGCTTTTTCTATTGTTGAGTTTATGAAGTAGCAATTGTGTAAATGTAGAATCTCCAAAACTCTCTATTAATCTTTAGCTATATTCAAAAAGATGTTTATTTTTACCTTTTTGCATAATAACGGCGCAACTTTGCTGTTATACGATTGGAATAAATACAGTTAAGATTGAGAGCATCTTTAAAGGGGATACTGATATTAGTGGGTACTTGTGCGGTTTTGGTAAATTGCTCAAGAAAGAAGAATACGTTTGTAAGTAGAAATTATCATGCGCTTACAGCCAAAGACAATGCCATGTATAATGGGTATTTGGCTTTAGATGAAGGTAAAAATGGTTTAATTGAAACTTATGCTGATAATTATTGGGAAATCCTTCCTGTAGAACGTATGGAGGTTTTTGAGCAAGTAACTCTGCCAGGTCAAACTAAAAACCCCAATTTTGAACGTGCTGAAGAAAAGGCGGTTAAGGCAATCCAAAAGCATTCAATGAATATTAAGGGGCGCGAGTACAATCCGCAGATGGATGAAGCATATTTGCTTTTGGGGAAAGCTCGATATTTTGATCAGCGGTTTATTCCGGCTCTAGAAGCGTTTAATTATATTCTTTATAAATATCCAACTAGTGATAAAATAAACCAAGCCAAAATATGGCGGGAAAAGACAAACCTGCGTTTGGATAATGTGCAATTGGCAGTTGATAATCTTAACGATTTAATGGAACAGCAGGAATTGGAAGGCCAGGACCTGGCCGATGCAACCTCTACCTTAGCTCAAGCTTATATTTATTTAGAGGAATTTAATCAGGCTATTGAGCAGCTGAAGATTGCTTCTGTTGTTACTAAAGACAAGGAAGAAGAAGGGCGTTACCTCTTTATTGAAGGGCAATTGTACAATGAATTAGGCCAAAAAGATAGTGCAAACTTGGCCTTCGACCGTATTATTGAATTAAAACGTAAAACCCCGCGTGTGTATTGGGTAAATGCCCAAATAGAAAAAGCGAAAAATTTTGAATATGAAACTGGAGATAAAACTTTGTTTTTAGAGCATTTAAACAAAATGGCAGAAAACAGGGAGAATAGACCTTATCTAGACAAAATTTTCCATCAAATAGGTGAGTATTACAGGTTAAACGACAGCAGCGTTCAAGCATTTACCTATTACAACAAGTCTCTTAGAACCAATAGTGAAGATAAAGTCCTCAAAGCTCGTAACTATCGAACAATGGGAGATATGAGTTTTGATGATGCGCAGTACAAGCTTGCAGGAGCTTACTACGATAGTACATTGACTCAGTTAGAAGCACGATCAAAGCCGTATCGAACCATTAAACGGAAAAGAGACAACCTTGATGATGTTATTCGGTATGAGGACATCGCACAACGCAATGACAGTATTCTAGGCTTGGTTAATTCCACTGAAGCTGAGCTTGTGGCCTATTTTACAAAATATGCAGAGAACTTAAAGACTGCTGATGAAGCCGCTAAAAAAGCTGCCGAAGATGCTGCTTTGGCCAAAGCATATGGCAATCAGGCTGAGTTGGGAGGGAATGTCGCTCCTGATTTAACCAATTCTGGCGGGCCAAATAATGTCTCGACTTTCTATTTTTATAATGCCAATACTGTGGCTTATGGTAAAAATGAATTCAGGAAACTTTGGGGAGATCGTAAGTTGGAAGATAATTGGAGATGGTCTGAAAAGCAGGCGTCTGCAATAAAACAGGATGAAGTTGTTAATGAAGAGCAAGATGTCGTTACTGATGTTGAGCAAAAATACGATCCACAATTTTATATTGCTCAATTGCCTACAGAACAAGAGGAGATAGATAGTATAACAACCGAACGTAATTTTGCATACTACAGGTTAGGACTCATTTATAAGGAAAAATTCAGTGAATATGGCCTTGCCGAGGATAAATTTACACAATTACTGAACTATGATCCAGATGAAAAATTAGTTTTGCCATCTAAATACAATTTGTATAAAATTTACCAGCTTCAGCAGGACAATGTCAAAGCTAAAGCCATTAAGCAGGATATTATTACCAACTATCCTGAGTCTCGTTACGCTGAGATACTTATCAATCCTGAATTACAAGTTAAAGACGATGAGAATAGTCCGGATAGGGTTTATGAGGACCTGTATGCTAAATTAGTAAATCAACAATATGCCGAAGTAATTAGTGGAGCTGATGAATCCGCTAGGGTGTTTCAAGGTGAGGATATTGTTCCTAAGTTAGAATTGCTTAAAGCTCAGGCAAAGGGACGATTGTACGGGTATGAGGAATATACTAAAGCTTTAAACTATGTAGCTTTAACCTATCCTGATAGTCAAGAGGGGGCACAAGCAAAATTGTTGATCGATCAAACCTTACCGAAATTAGCCAATGCTGAATTTGTATCCGATAGTTTATCTACGAGCTTTAAGGTAATTTACAAGTTTGAGGAAGTCCCAAAAGAGGAAATTACTGGTTTTGCAGAAACATTGGATGAGGTTTTGGCGAATGTTCAGGACTATAAACTTACCACATCTATAGATACTTATGACTTAAAGACAACTTTTGTTGTTGTCCACGGTCTTAAGAGTAAAGGTGGGGCAGAAGGTTTCGTAGAGTTGTTCCTGGGTAAGGAACAGGATAAAATTAAGAAACCACATTTTGTAATTTCCTCAGAGAATTATACTATTGTACAGATACATAAAAACTTAGAAACCTACTTATCAACTTATAATTAAAATAATTTATGTTTTCCGAAAATAAAAAGGACAAGCAAAGCCTCGAATTAACCACAAGCCAAAATGTTATTGCACAAGGAACCAAAATAGTTGGAGATATAACAAGTGAAGGGGGATTTAGAATAGATGGCACCATAGAAGGTACACTCAAAACCCCGGGAAGAATTGTTGTTGGTAAAACGGGTGTAATTGAAGGAACTGTAGAAGGAACCGATGCTTATTTTGAAGGAACGTTTTCAGGTAAGCTTTCCTTATCAGGAACATTAACCCTTAAGCCAACAGCAAAAATTGAAGGTGATGTTACTGCGGCTAAGCTTGCTGTTGAACCCGGAGCAACCTTTAATGTTACTTGTGCCATGACAGGTGGGGTAAAATCCATGAAAGGTGAAAAGAAATCAGAAAAATCAGCCTAATAAGTACCTAGTCCTTACGGGTGCAGCCTTCCAGATGGGGGCTATCATCTATTTGGGGAACCTCCTGGGTGAGTATCTCGACAGGAAGTACCCCAATCCTGATGATTTATATACAAAGTTTGTTACTTTAGCGGCCGTAATTCTGGCTATACTTAGTATAATCAGACAGGTTAATTCTCTATCAAAACGCGAATGAGTACACAGGTTTTACTAAGAACTGTAATTAAGAACGTATTGTTAATCGTTGTTGTTTTTGCGGTTTCATTCAATCTTCATCAATACCTTTTAAATAATCAAGGGACTACGTTAGCATTTTCTCTGTTTGATATCTATCTATTTCACTGTATAGCTTCATGTCTTGTTTATAGTATTATTGAACTTTTGGCAATGAAATTGCCAGATCAAGCTGGATTTGGCTATTTGGCAACCACTTTTGTTAAGGTTGGCGTTTTCGTTTTGTTGTTTCAGCATTCTGTTTTTGACGTTGAAGTCTTTAAAATGTCAGAAAAACTAGCTCTAGTTATTCCTTTATTCGTCTTTCTTTTTGTTGAAGTTTATCTTGTAGCAAGGCTTCTGAATGCCAAATAGTTGGCTTCTTTTCTCTCTTTTTCTGTACGTGCTTTTTAAATGCCTAAAAAACAATCTAAAAAAGGGTTTGTATTTTTAATTTATTGTGTAGCTTTGCACCGAAATTTAGAGAGCATAAATTTTATATCGATTCAAGGTTATGATGATAGCACAAAAATCTATCAAATTTTTCGCAACTATAGCACTTACTTTAGCTTCAGTTGTTTCGTTTGCAGGAGGTAATGGTAGTCAGGGAGGTAATCCAGTAGATACCGATAAAGAGATTCTAGACTATATTCTGCATCACATTCAAGATTCGCACGATTTCACGTTTTTTACCGATGGAGAAACTGGAAAGCATTATGGTTTTCCCCTTCCTGTTATTTTGGTGGACAACGGACTTCAAGTATTTATGTCTTCAAAGTTTCACCACGGAGAAACTATAGCTGAGCATAACGGGAATTACTATAAGTTGTTCCACGGGAAAATTTACAAAACCGATGCTGAAGGGACTCTAAATATGGACGATCATCATCATCCAACAAATGTTAAGCCTTTAGATTTATCCATTACTAAGAGTGTGGTGGGTATGTTATTTATTGGTTTGTTGATGATTTGGGGATTCTCTTCTTTGGCAAGAGGATACAAAAAGAGTCCAATCCCTACTGGTTTTGCAAGAGTATTGGAGCCACTAGTTATTTATGTGCGTGACGATATTGCTAAGCCAAACATTGGTGAGAAGAAGTACAGAAAGTATATGGGCTTCTTGCTAACTGTATTCTTCTTTATATGGATATCTAACTTAATTGGTTTAACACCACTTGGGTTTAACGTAACAGGTCAGATTGCTGTAACATTTGCATTGGCTTTGTTTACTTTTCTTATCACTACTTTTAGCGGTAATAAAGATTACTGGGGACACATTTTCTGGATGCCAGGAGTGCCTGTTCCAATGAAAATTATATTGATTCCAATTGAGTTGTTAGGTATGCTTACTAAGCCGTTCTCGTTAATGGTTCGTTTGTTTGCTAACATCTCTGCAGGTCACATTGTAGTAATGAGCTTGATAGCAATTACGATTACAATGAAGGAAATGTTAACACCTGTTGGGTCTACAGGTCTATCATTGTTGTTAACATTGTTCATCATGTTAATTGAGCTATTGGTAGCCTTTCTACAAGCGTTCATCTTTACCATGCTATCGGCATTGTTCATTGGTATGGCAGTAGAAGAACACGAACATCACTAAGAATTAAAAGTTTGTTTAATTATATAAATCAATTATTATGACAATTCCAAATTTAGTAGGTGCTGGTTTAATCGTTATCGGAGCTGGTATTGGATTAGGTAAGATCGGTGGATCTGCAATGGAAGGTATTGCTCGTCAACCTGAAGCTGCTGGAAAAATCCAAACTGCGATGATCATCATCGGTGCATTATTAGAAGGTTTGGCATTCGGTGCCCTTTTCTTAGGAAAATAATCCGGAAACAACTTAACTTATTCCTATTGCGGTTGGCAGTAGGAATAAGTTTTAAAAATTGAACTTGATTTTCTTTAATTAATATATACAATGGATAAGTTATTAAACGATTTTTCGCCTGGTTTGTTTATAATGCAAACAATCATACTATTAATATTAATCGTATTAATGGTGAAATTTGCTTGGAAACCAATTTTGAATGCATTACAAACTAGAGAAGAAGGAATCCAGGATGCACTTGATGCTGCTGAAAAAGCTAAAATCGAAATGGCAAACTTAAATGCCGATAACGAAAAGCTTTTAAAAGAAGCACGTGCAGAGCGTGAAACACTACTTAAAGAAGCTCGTGAGATGAAAGCTCAAATGATTGCCGATGCTAAGGAAGAAGCCGAAGTGCAAGCAAACAAGATGGTTGAGCAGGCTCAGGCTTCTATTGAAAGCGAAAAGCGTGCAGCTATGGCTGAGTTGAAAAACCACGTAGCTGGATTATCATTGGAGATCGCAGAGAAAGTAGTGCGCAAAGAACTATCTAGCGACGACAAGCAAGTAGCACTTGTTGAGTCTATGTTAGGTGAAGCAACTTTAAACTAATACGTAAGCATGGCAGGAGTAAGAGCAGCAGTACGTTACGCAAAGGCCGTTTTAGACCTTGCACAGGAGAAGCAGGTGGCAGAGGCTGTAAACAACGATATGGTATCTATTACCAAAACCGTTGAAGCCAGTACAGAATTACAGCAAGTATTGCAAAATGCTGTAATTAACCCTGAAGCAAAAAAGGCAGCATTACTTGGTATTTTTACTGATTTAAATGCAGTAACTGCTGGCTTGATCGATACACTAATCAGCAATAAGCGTTTAAACATAATCTATGCTGTTGCCAATAAGTATATTGAACTTTATAAAGTAGCTCAAGGTATAGAGGTAGCACATGTAACTACTGCAGTACCGTTAACTGAAGAGCTTAAAACTAAAGTATTGGATAAGGTAAAGACCTTAACAAACAGTACTAAAATAGAATTGGAAAGCACTGTAGATGCCGATATCATTGGAGGTTTTGTTCTACGTGTAGGCGACAAGCAATATAATGCTAGCATCGCCAACCAATTACAAACGTTAAAAAGACAACTTACATTAAATTAAAAAGAGAGTCAGGCCTTAGTGCCTGATTTCAAATATATTTTAAATACTTAAAACGATGGCAGAAGTAAAACCAGCTGAAGTATCAGCAATCTTAAAACAACAACTTTCAGGTTTTGAAGCCAGTGCTTCATTGAACGAAGTAGGGACAGTTTTAACTGTTGGTGATGGTATTGTACGTGCTTACGGACTTTCTAACGCTCAATATGGAGAATTAGTTGAATTTGAAGGAGGTCTTGAAGGTATTGTACTTAACCTTGAAGAAGACAACGTAGGTATTGTATTGTTAGGTGCTTCACAAGGAGTTAAAGAAGGATCTACAGTAAAACGTACCGAACGTATCGCATCTATCAATGTAGGTGAAGGTATTGTTGGTCGTGTGGTTGATACTTTAGGAAATCCAATTGATGGTAAAGGACCTATTACGGGAGAAACTTACGAAATGCCTCTAGAGCGTAAAGCTCCTGGTGTTATCTATCGTGAGCCAGTAACAGAACCATTGCAAACTGGTATTAAGTCTATCGATGCCATGATTCCTGTAGGACGAGGACAACGTGAGTTGGTTATCGGTGACCGTCAAACTGGTAAAACAACAGTTTGTATCGACGCTATCCTTAATCAAAAAGAATTTTTCGATGCAGGTAATCCTGTATACTGTATATATGTTGCGGTTGGTCAAAAGGCATCAACGGTAGCAAACATTGCTAAAACATTAGAAGAAAAAGGTGCTTTAGCCTATACTACTATTGTAGCTGCAAATGCATCAGATCCTGCACCAATGCAGGTATATGCACCTATGGCCGGAGCAGCAATTGGTGAGTATTTTAGAGATACTGGTCGTCCAGCATTAATCGTGTTTGATGATTTATCAAAGCAAGCAGTAGCTTACCGTGAGGTGTCATTATTATTACGTCGTCCACCAGGACGTGAGGCGTATCCAGGGGACGTTTTCTACTTACACTCTCGTTTATTGGAGCGTTCTGCAAAGGTGATAAATGATGACGAAATTGCTAAGGAAATGAACGACCTTCCAGAAAGCTTGAAACCAATCGTTAAAGGTGGTGGATCATTAACTGCACTTCCAATTATCGAAACTCAAGCTGGTGACGTATCTGCATATATTCCAACTAACGTAATTTCAATTACTGACGGACAGATTTTCTTGGATGGGGATTTATTTAACTCTGGTGTGCGTCCAGCAATTAACGTAGGTATTTCTGTATCTCGTGTAGGTGGTAATGCTCAGATTAAATCAATGAAAAAAGTATCTGGTACATTAAAACTTGACCAAGCACAGTTCCGTGAATTGGAAGCTTTTGCTAAGTTTGGATCAGATCTAGATGCTGTAACGTTAAATGTAATTGAAAAAGGAAAGCGTAACGTAGAGATCTTAAAACAAGCTCAAAACGATCCTTATACTGTAGAAGATCAGGTGGCAATTATCTACGCAGGTTCTAAGAACTTGTTAAAAGATGTACCTGTAGAGCGTGTTAAAGAATTCGAAAGAGAGTACCTAGACTTTTTGAACGCTAAGCATAGAAACATATTAGATACTCTTAAAGCTGGTAAATTAACAGACGAGGTAACCGAAACGCTAACTAAAGTAGCTAAAGATCTATCAGCGGCTTACAAAGCATAAATTTTAGTGTAGAGTTGGGTCGTGAGGGCAAAAGTTCTCACAACCCATAACTCTGAACTTTTAACTTATAACAATGGCGAATTTAAAAGAAATACGTAACAGAATATCATCGGTGTCTTCAACCATGCAGATTACCAGTGCCATGAAAATGGTATCGGCTGCTAAGTTGAAAAAAGCACAAGATGCTATTACCGCAATGCGTCCTTATGCTGATAAGTTAACTGAGCTTTTACAAAGCTTGAGCGCAACTTTGGATGCAGATTCAGGAAGCCAATTTGCCGAGCAAAGAGATGTTGAGAACGTATTGATCGTAGCCATAACCTCTAACAGAGGGTTGTGTGGGGCGTTCAACTCTAACATCATTAAGGAAGTAAGCCGATTGACTAACGAGGTTTACGCCAATAAAAATGTGTCTTACATTACTGTAGGTAAAAAAGCTAACGATGCGTTTGCCAAAACTGGTAATGTTATTAGCAATCAAAGTGATGTTTACGACGATCTAACGTTTGATAACGTTGCAGCTATTGCCCAAGAGGTAATGGACAGATTCTTAAGAGGAGAGTTTGATAAAGTAGAATTGGTATACAACCAATTTAAAAATGCGGCAACTCAAATCGTTACAACAGAGCAATTTTTACCTATTGTACCAGTTGAACAAGACAACAATGTGAACCTTGACTACATCTTCGAGCCATCGAAAATGGAGATTGTAGAAGAGTTGATCCCTAAGTCTTTAAAAACACAAATGTACAAGGGCATAAGAGACTCTTTTGCTAGTGAGCACGGTGCTCGTATGACGGCGATGCACAAAGCTACTGATAACGCAACTGAGTTGAGAGACCAATTGAAGTTAACTTACAACAAAGCACGTCAGGCAGCAATTACCAACGAAATCTTAGAGATTGTTGGTGGTGCCGAAGCACTGAACAACTAATCATTTAGTTCTACATATTAATAAAAGCCTCGCATTAGCGGGGCTTTTTGTTTTATTAGTATTTATAAAATTAATTGTCATCTATTGGTTTTTTAAAATTTCAAGCTTGGAAAGCTGAATATCCATTCTTTAAATCCACAAATTTTCACGATATTTGTAATCCGATGAAACTATCTTGGCAAGGTTTATTATCACTGCTTAAGTTCCTTATTAAAAGGAACCCAGAATGACTTTGGTGATTTTTTTATTTCACTGAATCAATCACCTATAAAAATTATTTACTATGCCGTTTTATCATAAATTAGGTAAAATACCACCAAAAAGACATACTCAGTTTAGAAAGGAAGATGGTAGTTTGTATTACGAACAACTATTTGGAACCATCGGATTTGATGGAATGTCGTCTAACTCTTATCACGAGCATCGCCCTACGATGGTCAAAGAGATAAAAAAGCAATATAGTGTTGCTCCCAAAATAGCCAAGGGGAATAATATTCAATCATATCGTTTTAGAGGCTTTCAGGTGCCTCAGGTCGAGGATTATCTAGAAAGTAGAAAAATAGTATTGACCAATAGTGATTGTAATATCATTTTGGCTGCACCAAAGCATTCTACCAAGGACTATTTCTACAAAAATTCAGACGCAGACGAATTGATCTTTGTCCACCGAGGTACAGGTAAGCTGAGAACCCATTTGGGGAACCTCGATTTTAAGTATGGAGACTATCTTTTAATTCCTCGAGGAATTATTTATAAACTAGACTTCGACACAGAAGACAACCGCTTATTCATTGTTGAATCTTATCGTCCTATTTATACACCCAAGCGCTACCGTAACTGGTTTGGTCAGTTGCTAGAACATTCACCATTCTGCGAGCGTGATATTCGTCAGCCACAAGAATTGGAAACATACGATCAGAAAGGTGAATTCCTGATGAAAATTAAAAAGCAGGACGAGATTTTCGATATGGTTTACGCTACGCATCCATTTGATGTTGTGGGATATGATGGATTTAACTATCCATACGCCTTCTCAATACACGATTTCGAGCCTATTACTGGACGTATTCACCAACCGCCACCAGTACACCAAACATTCGAAACAGATGCTTTTGTAGTGTGTAGTTTCGTGCCTAGACTGTATGATTACCATCCAGATGCTATTCCTGCACCTTATAATCACAGCAATATAGACAGTGACGAGGTGTTATACTATGTAGATGGTGATTTTATGAGTCGTAACGACATCGATGCAGGACATATCTCCTTGCATCCGGCTGGTATTCCTCACGGACCACACCCAGGTGCTACTGAGCGCAGTATTGGACAAACCGAAACCGAAGAGTTGGCTGTTATGGTTGATACATTTAAGCCGTTAAAAGTAACAGAAGAAGCCATGAAGATTGCCGACGAGCAATACTATCAATCTTGGTTGTAAGAATTAACTAAAAACGTATAAAAAAATTGACTGTATGTCGTTCATTTTAAACATAAAGAATCATGAGTAAAGAAATAAAGTCAGTAGACTACGGATTGGAAAAGATTTTTGAAGGGGCACAAGATTTCTTGCCTCTATTAGGAACGGATTTCGTTGAGTTTTATGTAGGTAATGCTAAACAAGCAGCACACTTCTATAAAACTGCTTTCGGATTCCAATCATATGCATATAAAGGACTGGAAACAGGAAGTAGAGAAACTGTTTCTTATGTTTTGAAACAAGATAAAATCAGATTGGTATTAACTACACCATTAAATTCCAAGCACCCTATTAACGACCATATCGTAAAACATGGTGACGGAGTTAAAGTAGTTGCTCTTTGGGTAGAAGACGCCAAAAGTGCTTGGGAAGAAACAACTAAAAGAGGTGCCAAATCATTTATGGAACCTACGGTAGAAACTGATGAGCACGGTGAAGTAGTAAGAGCTGGAATCTATACCTATGGTGAAACGGTACACATGTTTGTAGAGCGTAAAAACTATAATGGCGTGTTTATGCCGGGCTTTGTTGAGTGGGAGTCTGATTATAATCCAGAACCAGTTGGATTGAAATACATAGACCATATGGTAGGAAACGTAGGTTGGGGTGAAATGAACACTTGGGTAAAGTGGTACGAAGACGTTATGGGCTTTGTTAATTTCCTTTCATTCGACGATAAGCAAATCCATACTGAATACTCTGCACTTATGAGTAAGGTAATGAGTAATGGTAACGGTCGTATTAAATTCCCAATTAACGAACCAGCAGAAGGGAAGAAGAGATCTCAAATTGAAGAGTATTTGGACTTCTACGAAGGCTCTGGAGTACAGCATATTGCAGTAGCTACAGACGATATCATTAAAACGGTTTCTGCATTAAGGTCTAGAGGTGTTGAGTTCTTGTCTCACCCACCGCAGGCGTATTACGATGCAGTGCCGGGTAGATTACATGAATTTGATCACGAATTAAGAGAGAATATAGAAACCTTAATGTCATTAGGTATCATGATCGATGCTGATGAGGAAGGATACTTGTTGCAGATCTTTACTAAACCAGTTGAAGACCGGCCAACGTTGTTCTTCGAGATTATCCAAAGAATGGGAGCTCGCGGATTTGGTGCCGGTAACTTTAAGGCCTTATTCGAGTCTATCGAAAGAGAACAGGAAAAGAGAGGTACCCTATAAACCTTTTTTATAAAATTTAAAAAAACTCCATCAATGCACTTGATGGAGTTTTTTGTTTTAATATTTTTGGAACAATAATTGTTTTATTGCGAAGAAATCACAATGAAATAATATTATACCATGAACCAGCTTATGAAAAAAGTCTCACTATTTATATTGTTATTAATATCCTTTCAACTGGTTTCTGCTCAGGATCCTAGTGCTTTCGATACGGGGGAATGGTTCAAGTTTAGGATGAGTTATAGTGGTTTTTTAAAAGCCGGAAACGCTACCCTTCATGTTAACGATACTTTTATTAATGAGAGGCCTGTTTACCATGTGGTAGGGAAGGGGTGGACAACTGGAGCAATAAAATGGTTTTTTAAAGTAGAAGATCGTTATGAGAGCTATTTTGATAAGCAACAACTAATTCCTTACCGATTCATTAGGGATATTGATGAAGGCGGTCACACCAAGGACATAGAAATTGAATTCGATCACCAAAAAAATAAAGCCTACGTAAATAATAAAAAACACAATAAGCAATCTGTAATTGATACCGAGCCTAACGTGCAGGATATGGTGTCCACGTTCTACTATTTGCGTAATAGTTTGGATACTGAAGGGTTAAAGCTTGGAGACGAAGTTATGGTAAATATGTTTTTTGACGAAGAGAATTACGGGTTTAAGCTAAGGTTTCTTGGAGAGGAAACTATAAGTACTGATTTTGGTGATATTCACACTTTAAAGTTTAGGCCATATGTTATGGCAGGGCGCGTATTTAAAGAAGAGGAAAGTTTAACCCTTTGGGTGTCGAACGACAAAAATAAAGTACCTTTACGCATCAAAGCAGATTTGGCTGTAGGCTCACTGCGCGCCGATCTAGAAGCCTTTAAGGGGCTTAAACATCCTTTTAAAATTATTGTAGAAGACTAACTAATGAGCATAGATAAGAACATAATAGATCAATTAGAAGATAAGTATGGTTTGTTGGGTCAAAACCTTGAGACCCATCTCGAAGGATTAATACACAGTAAACCTATTAATTACTGGGATTACATACAAACTGATGCCTTGTTGAATTTACAAATACAACGCTCTACTTTGCCAGATGAGATGGTGTTTATCATGTACCATCAAATCAATGAACTATTGTTCAAAATGATTCTTTGGGAGATTGAGCAAGTTGCCGAGAAAGAGGATATAGAAGCCGATTTCTTCGCGGAAAAGTTAATGCGAATCAGTAGGTATTTTGATATGCTGACTTCGTCTTTTACAATCATGAAAGATGGTATGGAAGTGGAACAGTACAATAAGTTTCGATTGACTTTAACACCTGCAAGTGGTTTCCAAAGTGCTCAGTATCGAAAGATTGAATTTGCCTCTACGGAATTAATCAATCTTATTGACCATAGATTTAGAGCTACCATAGATAGAAACACACCGTTTGAACATGCTATAGACCATTTGTATTGGCAAGCGGCTGGAAAAGACTACAAAACTGGCAAGAAAAGTTATTTATTAACAGTTTTTGAAGAGAAATACAAAGATGAATTTATTAGATTTGCCGAATTCTATAACACTCGTAATCTGTGGACTAAGTTCAAATCATTGCCGCAAGAGGTTAAAGAAAATAAAACATTAATCGATGCAATGCGCCATTACGATTATACCGTAAACATCACTTGGGTGATGGCACATTACAATACAGCCAACCATTATTTGAACATTGGTGGTGAAACTGCTGAAGCGACTGGTGGTAGCGAATGGGTAAAGTATATGCATCCTAAATATCAAAGAAGAATATTTTTTCCGGAATTATGGAGCGAACAAGAATTAAGAGATTGGGGAAAGAATGTATAATCCTTTTAACGGCAATATTAACGTTTGCTGGCTGTAAGGATAAAAAACAACCGGTAGAAAATAATGATGAAATTGCTCAGGTTGAAGAGCCTGTAGATATTTATGAGTTCGGTTTTAATCTAAATGATTTTATCGTTAAGCGCGACACCATTAGAAAAGGTGATAGTTTTGGATTGATTTTAGAAAGAAACCGTATTGGTTATCCTAAAATTTATCAGATAGCCGAAAAAGCCAAGGACTCTTTTGATATAAGAAATCTTCAAGTAGGGAAGCCCTATACCTTGTTGTGCTCCAAGGATACCCTTCAAGAAGCACGATGTTTTATCTATCAGCCTAGTAAGGAAGATTATGTTGTAATCAATTTTAACGATTCTATTCATGCTTATACAAGTAAAAAACCTATCAAGTATGTTGAAAAGGAATTTTCTGGGGTCATTACAAGCAGTATTTCTGAAACACTTGATGAGAACGGTGTTAGCTTTGTTTTAGCTTACAAAATGTCCGATATTTATGCTTGGACCATTGACTTTTCTAGACTTCAAAAAGGCGATCAATTCAAGGTAATTTACACAGATAAATATATAGATGATACCATTTATGCAGGTGTGGATAAGGTAAAGGCAGCTTATTTTAAGCATAATAATGAGCCATTTTATGCTTTTGAATATATGACTGATTCCGTAAAAGGAATTACGGATTACTTCAGTGAAGAGGCTAAAAATTTACGTCGCGCCTTTTTAAAAGCTCCTGTTGAGTATAAGCGAATTTCTTCAAGATATAACTTGAAGAGGCGCATTGCTCTATACGGAAGGGTAAAACCACATAAAGGAACTGATTTTGCTGCAGCTGTGGGGACGCCCATTCGTGCTACGGCTAATGGAACGGTTAGCAAAGCTGGCTATACCCGAGGTAATGGTAATTATGTGAAAATTAAACACAATGGTACCTATTCAACCCAATACTTGCATATGCAAAAACGTAAAGTAAAGAAAGGTCAGTACGTAAAGCAGGGCGACGTAATTGGTTGGGTAGGAATGACGGGATACACCTCTGGGCCTCACGTTTGTTATCGTTTTTGGAAGAATGGGAGGCAGGTAGATCCCTTTAAGGAAAAACTTCCAGAAGCAGAACCTATTTCAGATAGTTTAAAAGAGAAATATTTAAAGTATATTGAGCCTATAAAGCTCCAATTGGATGATATTATTTCCAAGGAATTGCCTATTGAACCAGTTCAGGAGACTAAAATTACCCAATCACTTTAAATTAATTTATGGCCTTACCTAAAATCGATCCAACCCAAACACAAGCTTGGAAAAAGCTCAAAGAGCATTTTAAAAGTGTTAGCGGTGTTCATATGAAAACGCTGTTTGATGAGGATAAAGGAAGGGCCGATAGGTTTAGTATAAGCTGGGATGATTTTTATGTGGATTATTCCAAAAACAGAATTACTTCAGAAACTCTTGATTTACTCTTGGAGTTAGCACAAGAGGTGAAACTTAAGGACGCTATACAAGCGTGTTTTTCTGGTGAAAAAATTAACGAGACAGAAGGGAGAGCTGTATTGCATACAGCTTTAAGAGCACCTCAGAACGGCAAAGTATTTGTTGATGGAGAGAATGTCATTCCCGAAATAAATCGTGTTAAATCACATATTAATCAGTTTACAGAGTCTGTTGTTTCTGGGAATCATAAAGGCTATACAGATAAATCTATTACCGATGTGGTAAACATTGGTATTGGAGGGTCTGACCTCGGGCCGGCAATGGTTGTAGATTCTTTAAAGTTCTACAAAAACCATTTGAACACTCATTTTGTTAGTAATGTTGATGGCGATCATGTCAATGAGGTGATTAAGAACCTTGATCCTGAGACGACACTATTTGTTATAGTTTCTAAAACCTTTACAACTCAGGAAACATTATCCAATGCTAACACTATCAAATCTTGGTTCTTAAACTATGCTACAGAAGATGCCATTTCCAAGCATTTTGTTGCAGTATCAACAAATATTGAGCAGGTAAAAGCCTTTGGTATTGCTCAAGAAAATATCTTCCCGATGTGGGATTGGGTTGGTGGACGTTTCTCACTATGGAGTGCTGTAGGATTAACCATTAGCTTGTCTATCGGTTATGATCGTTTCGAGGAGTTGTTAAAAGGCGCTCACAAAATGGATGTCCATTTTAAGGAAGCCGATTTTGAGAACAATATTCCGGTTATTTTAGCCTTGTTGAGTGTTTGGTATAATAACTTTTTTGAAGCAGAAAGTGAGGTTGTAATTGCTTATTCGCAATACCTTAATCAGTTTGCGACTTACTTGCAACAAGGTATTATGGAGAGTAATGGGAAATTCGTAGATCGTTCGGGAAAGCGAGTAGGCTATCAAACGGGAACAATAATCTGGGGAGAGCCTGGAACAAATTCACAACATGCTTTTTTTCAGTTAATACATCAAGGAACTAAACTCATACCAGCCGATTTTATTGGGTTTGCAAAGTCATTACATGGTAACCAAGATCATCAGGATAAACTGATATCGAATTTTATTGCCCAAACTGAGGCTTTGCTTAATGGTAAAACACCAATAGAAGCAAAAAAAGAGCTTGAAGCACAGGGATTGAGTACTGCCAAGATTGAGCAATTACTTCCCTATAAAGTATTTGAGGGCAACAAGCCGACTAATACCATTTTTGTTGACAAGTTAACACCAGAAAGTTTAGGTAAGTTAATTGCCATATACGAACACAAAATATTTGCTCAAGGTGTAATCTGGAATATCTTTAGCTACGATCAATTTGGTGTCGAGTTGGGTAAGCAATTGGCAACTTCAATACTTAATGAAATTAAAGGTGAATCTTCCAAGCTTCACGATGCGTCTACGGCCAAGTTGTTGGAGGTTTATCAATTAAAACGATAGTGCTACGTATTATCATATGGGCTCCTAATTGTTATTATTCTTCACTAAAAAGGCAGTGTGCTTCTCAATCCTTACATTACATAGATAAGCTGGGGATTTATAATCATGTGAATTCAATACAACAATGCTAGTGACTAAAAGCTAAAATTACATCATGTTCCGTTCTCTTGTTGATTCTTTTTTATAATTTCCCACGCAACTTTTTGTAGTAAATTACATCTAAAATGCATTGAGTCCAATTATGAAATATAAATTCACCCACTTCATTCTATTTTGCTTTTTATTTGGTTGTACGCCATATTTAGAGGACAATATTCGATTAGAGATAAAAGGAAATGTTCAGGATGGTTCAGGCGTTCCAATCCCCAATGCAAACATAACCGTAAACAGGGATATTAATTTGAATTATTCCAGTTTTGAGTTGGGTAGTGGTACCAGTAATCAAGAAGGAGCATTTTCGTTTGTTTCAGTCTTTGAGCGTGTTGATGGGTTTTCAATAAATGTTGTGGTTGATAATGCCTATACTTACTACAGTTACAGGATCAATACAGAAACCAATAATCCAACTAATTTTACATATGATTTAGGCACGGTTATCTTGCATAACATAGCCACAATAAACTATAATATCACGAGGGCCAGTCCAGAGGGTACTACTTTGCAATTCGAGTTTAGATACCCTAATACAAACTGTACGGAAACCTATGAGGAAGGAGAATCTAATCCAATCTTCAGTTCCTGCTATGAAGAGCAAGTTAGGGGCGGTTTAATTAATGAAAACCCAAATGCCAACAATACATTTAATACCTTGTTGGGAGCTACAGTAGAATTTAGATACTCCATAAACGACCAGCCAGAACAGGTTCAAACTTTTACTATCGACCAAGCTAATTATGAATTTAACTTCACTTTTTAAGTCCTTTCATATTCATATAACTTTATTATTCTTTTTTAATCTAAATGCCCAAACCGGTAAGGGCAGTTTTGAAGAGTTATTAAGTTTAACCAACGAAAAAAGTGAGGAGTCGGTTTTATATAAGCGAGGTTTTATTGCAACTTCTTTGGGGTATATTCAGCCCATTCCTACAGGAAATAATTTTGCAGGAGAAGCTCTTAGTGGGCAGTCTGGTATAGAATGGAATACTCATATATTTATTTTTAAAGGATTTTTTGCAGGAGGTGGTTTAGGGGCGAATTATTTAAAAGTGACCAATCCTGAGTTAGTTGGTGCCTACAGTAAATCGACCTTATATTATGAATACTATTATTTGGGATACGATTTTTCACCTGCTGAGAGGATTCGAATTGCAGCAAGCTTTAGCTTAGGAGGTACTTCACGTTACAAAAATAAGTTTAACTATCGGTCTCAGGATATTGCTCAAAGGGATAGGGCAAAAATGACGAAATACAGTTTGACTTTTAATTATCAGCTTACCAGATCTCTTGTTATTTATTTAGACTATAGCTATAGAGCCGAAAAAACAGATATCAAGACTTCAGAAGCATTAGCGGATTTTTTTGAAAAGGCCCAATATCATAACATTGGTCTGGGATTCAGGTTTTTAATTGGGAAAACAGATTTGATTTCAATGTTTTTATAGGGTTTGTTTTCATTGTTATGGTTGCCTGACTCTAGGCTTCAAAGAACAACTCTAATCCATCTTTTTAGCATGCCATCTATCGTTCAATAGAAGACATTGATTTATTTTCCTGTTTTTTTTAAAATGCAAGTCTTAAATAGTTGGTGTTTAATGTTTTAGTGTTTTTTTGTAATTTTAGTACTCTGAATTTACCTCAAGTAATTAACCAGCTTTGCTCAAAACTATTTCAAAATGAAATGTATTATGAATTATATTCTGTGGGTGGTTCTATTAGTCTTTTTGGGCTGTAAGCAGGATGAAAAAAAAGAAACTAAGGAAGCTGCTACACCCGATGCAGAAATGTCATCAGACACTCCTGAGATAAAAATAAACCCAAACAAAGATGCTTACTTTGGCAACCTACATATACATACAAGCTGGTCGTTTGATGGTTATACAAATGGTTCTGTAACCACTCCCAATGATGCCTATCGTTGGGCTAAGGGGGAAGCCATTCCGGGAGGCGGAGGTGGCGGTGACTTACAAATAAAAGTTCCTTTAGATTGGTATGCTGTTTCTGAACATGCTGAATATATGGGTGTATTTAAGAAAATGGAAGACCCTGAAAGTGCCTTTAGTAAACTCCCCATCGCAAAAAGGGTAACCTCAAAAGAGCCTGGAGTTGCTTTCGAGGCATTTGCTGAAATTCTGGACGACCTGAACAAAGGAATTTCCCAGGACGAATTAAACGATTCTAATTCAGCAAAATCTCTTTGGAAGGAAATAATAGTCATTGGCGACAAACATAATGAGCCAGGAAAATTCACTACTTTTTCTGCCTTTGAGTGGACTTCAGCACCTAACAACCGTAACCTTCATAGAGTTGTGCTTTTTGGTAATAACGAAAACGTTCCCGATTTACCGTATTCAGTGTTCGATTCTGCAAGACCTGAAGATCTATGGAACTATATGGAAAATGCCAGAAATAATGGCGCAACCCTATTGGCGGTGCCACATAACGGAAATGCCAGTGATGGAATGATGTTCGAGCTGGTAGATTCTGATGACAATCCTATCACTAAAGCTTATAGTGACAGTAGAATGAAAAATGAGCCACTTTATGAAATTTCACAGATTAAGGGAACCTCGGAAGTACACCCCGACCTAAGCCCGAATGATGAGTTCGCTAATTTTGAGTTATGGGATTACACCCTTTCGGCCATTACCGAGCGACCAAAAAAACGAAAGGGAAGTTACCTCCGTGAAGCCTACAAAGATGGCCTTAAGCTAGACAAGGACGGTGCTGGAAACCCATTTAAATATGGGGTTATTGGGGATTCAGACACGCATAATTCAGCATCGAGTATAGAAGAGGACAACTACACAGGTAAGTTCGGTATGGAAAATAACCCAGAACATCGTCTTGAAGGTATTCCCGGTAATAAAGAAGCTAATAACCAGCAAATACGAGAATTTAGTTCCGGGGGCTTGGCAGGAGTTTGGGCGGAATCAAATACGAGAGCCTCAATTTTTGAGGCCTTGAAAAGAAAAGAAACCTTTGGAACGTCTGGTACACGAATGAAAGTTCGCTTTTTTGGAGGGTATAATTTTGCCCAAGATATGTTAGACCAAAATGATTGGGTGAAAAGCGCTTACGACAATGGAGTGCCAATGGGAAGTGACTTGCAACCCTCAACTGGAGATGCGCCTTCTTTTGTAATTCATGCTCTTAAAGAGACTGATGGTGCCAACCTTGACCGTATTCAGGTGATAAAAGGATGGGTAGATGAAAATGGTAATACCCATGAAAAGATCTACAATGTTGCCATGTCTGATAATCGAGAAATAGACGCTAACGGTAAGGTGGCAGCAGTTGGAAATACAGTTGATGTTCAAAACGCCTCTTATACCAACGACATTGGGGCTGCAGAGTTGAAAACCGTTTGGACCGATCCAGATTTTAATGCTCAACATTATGCCTTTTATTATGTTAGAGTTTTGGAAATACCTACACCACGCTGGAGTACCTACGATGCCAAAACCCTTGGTATAGCACCTCGAGAAGATCTTCCTGCCAGTATACAAGAGCGGGCATGGAGTAGCCCTATTTGGTATACACCCCAATAGACTTTAATCGACCAGATTATAACCAACAAAGCCACTCACTGAGTGGCTTTGTTGGTTTATTTATTTTGTTTAAGCTAATGCTTGTTCTAAATCTCCAATTAAATCGTCGATGTCCTCTATACCTACACTCAAACGGATTAAGGAATCTACAACACCCGTTTTTTCACGTTCCTCTTTGGGAATACTTGCATGGGTCATACTAGCAGGGTGACCACATAACGATTCAACACCCCCTAGAGATTCTGCCAATGTAAACACTTTTAGTTTTTCCACTGTTTCTATGGCTTTTTTATAGTCGTTACCTTTCGTTGTGAATGACACCATACCACCAAAATCCTTCATTTGTGATTTAGCGATGTCATGGTTTGGATGGTTTTCAAATCCTGGCCAGTACACCTTTTCAATTTTAGGGTGTTTAGCTAAATACTCGGCTACAGCACGGCCATTCTCACAATGGCGTTGCATACGTACGTGTAAGGTTTTTATTCCACGTAGTACCAGGAAGCTGTCTTGAGGTCCGCAAACGCCACCACTGGCGTTTTGTATAAAATATAGTCTATCGGCTAGCTCTTTATCCTTAACTACAAGGGCTCCCATAACCACATCGCTATGTCCACCCAAGTATTTCGTTGCCGAGTGCATAACCAAATCAGCACCTAAATCCAATGGTTGCTGCAAATAAGGCGTTGCAAAAGTATTATCGACAGCCAGAAGAACATTATGTTTTTTAGCAATTTCGGCAGTTGCTTTAATGTCAATAATGTTCATCATAGGGTTTGTTGGTGTTTCTACCCAGATTAGCTTGGTGTTGCTGTTAATGTAATTCTCAATATTTGCAGCATTTTCCATTCCGATAAAATGGAACTTAATGCCAAAGTTTTGAAAAATCGAAGTAAATAAGCGATATGACCCTCCGTAAAGATCGTTAGTAGAAACCACCTCGTCGCCTGGGCTTAAGAGTTTCATTACAGCATCAATAGCAGCCAAACCAGAACCAAAAGCCAGTCCGTGATTACCATTTTCGATGCTTGCCAAAGCCTGCTCAAGAGCATGACGTGTTGGGTTGTGTGTTCTTGAATACTCATATCCTTTGTGACCTCCGGGAGTGCTTTGTGCATAAGTAGAGGTTTGGTAAATAGGAGGCATTACTGCACCATAGGCTTTGTCGTGTTCCTGGCCTCCGTGTATCGTTTTTGTATTAAATTTCATGTGTCTGTATTTATTGTTTTTCAATGGTCACATGTAACATCCATGTAATCATCCTGTGGTAGGATCAAATTTTAGTTGCGGATGTTTCATCTGTTTAATTTTATTATTTGTATCTGTCAGATGTAATTCGATATTAATCACCTCGGTTGATATCAAGATAGCTATGGCTCATTTGATAAGCCATAGTCTTTAACACAAAACTAAGTTTAAATTCGTACTATTCAAACACAATACCTACCTTTATACAGCCTTTAACATAACCCTATTTCATGAAGTTTATTAGATCTTTTTTAGCCTTGGCTATACTTTTAATTTTTCAATCTTGCAATACTGCTCCAGAACTAAGTTTTATAGAACATAACATTTCCACAAAAAACAATACCATTGTAGAAATAAATGTGCCAATGGCGTCTGGCGAACACGAAGTAGCACTAAATATAAATAAAGTTATTGGCGATAAGCTAATAGCTGCTTTGAGTCAATATGATCCTGAGGATAAAACTTCTGTTACCGTTGAAGAGAAAATTGAACAATTCAATAGCGAATTTACAAGATTTAAAAATGAATTTCCAGATAGTCCTCAAATATGGGAAGCTCAAATTGATGGGGAGGTAGCATATAAATCATCAGAGCTAATAAGTATTGCACTCACCACTTACATGAACACGGGTGGCGCTCACGGTATAACAGTGATAAACTTCATTAATTTTGATGCCGTAACTGGAAAGGAAATCACTAAGGAAGCATTATTTAACGACATTGATGGCTTTAGAGAAATTGCCAAAAACGCTTTTAATGAAAAAATAAAAGACAGAAAGGATTTCTATTTTAATTCAAATCAATTTTCTTTGCCGGAAAATATCGGTTTTTCTGAAGACAAGCTCGTTTTATTGTATAACACCTACGAGATTGCTCCATATTCAACCGGTATTACCGAAGTTCACATTCCGCTTAGCAATGTGTCCTCTTTTTTAAATTATTATTAAAGCAATGAAGAAGATTTATTACCTAAAAACCTGCAATACCTGCTTGAGGATTTTAAACGAACTAGACCTTCCGTCGGATTTCGTACTTCAAGAAATAAAGGAAGAACCAATGACTGTGAAGCAGGTTGAAGAAATGCATGAGCTTGCAGGGAGTTATGAATCTCTATTCAGCAAAAGGGCCAAGCTTTACAAGGAAATGGATCTGAAAAACCAAAACTTAAGTGAGGCCGACTTTAAACAGTATATCTTAGAACACTATACCTTTTTAAAGCGTCCGGTTATCATTAATGAGGATAGCATTTTCATAGGAAATTCAAAAAAGACTGTGGAGCAGGCCAAACAGAACATTCATGAGCGCTAGAATTTTTGCCCTTATCGCTGTATTTATGGTGCAGGTTATTTATGGGCTCACTTTTACATTTGCTAATGATGTAATAGACGAAAGCTACATTAAGCCATTCGGATTTATTTTCTTAAGGGTTTTTGGGGCATGTATATTATTTTGGCTTTTGAGCTTTTTGGGACCAAAGGAAAAAATAGATCGAAAAGATTTTAAAACCTTTGCTTTGGCGGCTTTTTTTGGCTTAACCTTGAATATGCTTACTTTTTTTAAGGGCTTGGAGTTTACTACTCCAATTCATGCCTCAGTAATTATGGTTGTGGTCCCGATTATTGTGTTAATATTATCGTCCATAATGTTGAACGAGAAAATCACTACACCTAAGGTAATTGGCATTTGCCTTGGCTTTATGGGAGCCATAGTGTTATCTGTATACGGAAAATCTACTCAAGCTGGAGACAATATCCTATTAGGAAATTTTCTTGTATTTATCAATGCCTCATCCTACAGTATATACCTTATAATAATAAAAAAACTCACCTATAAGTATCATCCTTTTACTTTTATAAGATGGTTGTTTGTATTTGGAGCTTTGTTTACCCTGCCTTTTGGCTTTAGAGAACTTACCATGGTAAACTGGGGTTCCTTTTCACCTTACATTTGGTTTTCTGTGGTATTTGTTATTATAGCGGCAACCTTTGGAACTTATATTTTAAATCCGCTGGCACTACGCCACCTAAGAGCTTCTACGGTAAGTACATTTCTTTACCTGCAACCAGTAATCGCAGGAATATTTGCCATTGTTATGGGTAGCGACTCATTAAATACCGTAAAATTAATAGCCTCTGCTCTTATTTTTGCAGGAGTTTACCTAGTAACCAAAAAGCCTAAACTACAAGCTTAGGTGAATTGGACGTTTTCCAAATTTTCTAGTGTCATCTTTCGTTAGAAAACTAAAGTTTTTAGCTCTTGGAAAGCCCTCGAAAATCTGTTTCAATTCCTCAGGCAAAGGGCAGAGCTTTCTAGATTTTAAATCTATCCATCCTCCAAGCATATCGCAGTTGGCAAGGTTATGACCATTTTTATTGTAAAAATTATGTTCAAAGCCAAAGAACATGCCATCTTCACTGAACCCAGAAACTTCCAATCCTACTTTTATCGGATCACCCATAAAGGCCTCTTTAAAGTAGTACATATGCTCATAAAACACCACAGGGCCAATACCGTTTTTATTCAATGTTCTAATATCAAACCCATTGTCCTTCAAAAAGGCTACTCGCGTATGGCTCATAAAATTGGTATAGGCAGAATTTGCCAAATGCTGAT
Source organism: Mangrovimonas aestuarii (assembly GCF_028767185.1). Taxonomy (GTDB): domain Bacteria; phylum Bacteroidota; class Bacteroidia; order Flavobacteriales; family Flavobacteriaceae; genus Mangrovimonas_B; species Mangrovimonas_B aestuarii. Next base: position 483,980 of record NZ_JARACK010000001.1, on the reverse strand, counting down.
TGGCATCAACATCACTCCATCGTATTTCAAAATCCTTTAAAAACATCATTTTTATTCAAATTTAAGGCTTTTTCGTATGCGTGCATAATAAACAAACTCAGTTTTATATACCTTAGCTTTTTACTTACCTTTGCACAATATTTATTTATAACATTATATGATACATTCAATGACAGGCTATGGTAAATCTGTATTACAGTTACCTACCAAAAAAATTACCATAGAACTTAAATCGCTTAACAGCAAAAACCTCGATTTGAATACGCGAATGCCCTCCGTGTATCGGGAAAAGGAATTGGAAATAAGAAAGCTCATTGCTAACGAGCTAGTACGTGGGAAAATCGATTTTTCCATTTATGCAGAAATTACCGGAGAGGAAACATCTACCAATCTTAACAAAGCTGTGATAAATGAATATATGAAGCAGCTTAAGGATATTGTTAGTGGCGATGAAACTGAATTGCTAAAAATGGCTGTTCGTTTTCCGGATTCATTAAATACAGAAAGAGACGAGATAGATGAAAATGAATGGAAATCCATATTAGCCGAAATCAAATTGGCAGTAGCTCATATTAATGAATATCGATTGGATGAAGGAAAAGTATTGGAAGCAGATTTTAAAACCCGTATTGCTAACATTTCCAATTTGCTTGATCAGGTAATTGCCATAGATCCAGAACGCGTAGAAGCTGTTCGTGATCGCTTGAGGAAAGGCATTGAAGATTTAAAAGAGAATGTTGACGAAAACCGTTTTGAACAGGAACTGGTTTACTACATTGAAAAATACGATATCACCGAAGAAAAAGTGCGTTTAAAAAACCACTTGGATTACTTCATAAAGTCTTTGGATTCTAAAGATTCCAATGGGAAAAAACTTGGCTTTATCGGTCAGGAAATAGGTCGTGAAATAAACACCATTGGATCCAAAAGTAACTATGCACCAATGCAAAAATTGGTGGTACAGATGAAAGACGAACTCGAAAAAGTAAAAGAACAACTTTTAAACGTACTCTAACCCCATGAAAGAAGGCAAACTGATAGTTTTTTCTGCACCATCAGGATCGGGTAAAACTACAATAGTAAAGCACCTATTAGGAAAAAAAGAATTTAACTTAGAGTTCTCAATTTCTGCTGCTTCAAGAGAAAAGCGACCTAACGAAGAGCACGGTAAGGATTACTATTTTTTATCGCTTGAAGAGTTTAAAAACAAAATCAAGAACGATGAGTTTTTGGAGTGGGAAGAAGTATACCGTGACAATTTTTACGGTACGTTGAAAAGTGAAGTAGAGCGTATCTGGGCAAAAGGGAAAAATGTAATTTTCGATATAGATGTAGTTGGCGGATTGGATATTAAAAAGATCTATCCAGATCGCACTTTGGCAGTATTTGTTAAGCCTCCAAGTATTGAAGAACTTAAAATTCGTCTGAAAAAACGTCAAACAGAAACAGAGGATAAAATTAATATGCGTGTAGCTAAGGCTTCTATCGAATTGGCAACAGCACCTCAATTTGATTACATTATTGTGAACAACGAACTTGAAGTCGCGCTAAAGGAAGCAGAAGATCTTGTTTCCACCTTTTTAAACAAGTAGTAAGTTTATGAAAGTCGGATTGTATTTCGGTACATTTAATCCCATTCACATTGGGCACTTAATATTGGCCAACCATATTGCCGAACACAGTAATTTGGATCAAATATGGTTTGTGGTTACTCCACAGAGTCCGTTTAAGAAAAAGGCATCTATGTTGGATAACTACCAACGGTTGGAAATGGTATTTCAGGCTACAAGCGACTATGATAAACTAAAGCCTTCAGACATAGAATTCGGTCTTCCTCAGCCTAATTATACTATAAATACACTTGCCCATTTAGAGGAGAAACACCCTAAACATGAGTTTTCACTCATTATGGGTGAGGATAATTTGAAGAGTTTCCATAAATGGAGAAACTATGAGGTTATTTTAGAGCGATATGATATTTATGTGTACCCTAGAGTTTCAGAAGGAAAGGCTGATAAGCAATTTGAAGATCACTCTAAAATCCATAGAATAGATGCTCCTATCATCGAAATTTCATCAACGCATATAAGAAAGGATATCAAGTCTGGAAAGAACGTGCGTCCTTTACTGCCTCCAAAGGTTTGGCGCTACATTGATGAAATGCTGTTTTATCAATAGTAATTATCCTAAATCGGGAATCCGTAGTACTTGTCCGGGATATATCATGTCAGGATTGCTAAGCATGGGTTTGTTGGCCTCAAAAATTTCGGGATGCTTTGATGAACTTCCATAATATTTTTTCGAAATCTTACTTAAGGAATCACCATTGATTACAGTATGAAATTGAGCTTCGGGTTCTACGTGCTCAACAGTCATTTGATCATCTACTTCTGCAATGCCTTTTGAGTTGCCTACTACCAGTACAATTTTTTCTTTAGTAGAAGAGTCAAAGGCAATACCCGTAATAGTGGCACTATTTCCATAAATCTTTACTTTGAGACCATGAACCTCCAAGTCTAAATCTCTGATAGTTTCTTCCAAGCGCTTAGCGCTAGCCCCATCTGTTTTCTCCTCTGAAAACTTTAATTTTAAAGCTGATGCCGCTTTTGTTAATACTCTGGCTCGTCTCCCTAACAATCTGGCTCCAGCCTCCTTTTTAAATGCGATTAGCCCCATAGGATTTATTGATTAAATATTAGCAATATTAAAGTTCAATAAAAATTTTAAGTAAAGCAATAAGTTGCATCCAGTCAATCGTTTATGCGCTTGAAAAAATCGTTGTAAATTTCTTTTTAACCATAAAACAAGACATTCAATAACTTAAAAAAAGAAGCTGCTTAAAACTAGTGTTTTAAACAGCTCCTCAAAACTAAATAACCAACCAAAAACTAACCTATTTTCCTTAGTTTTCTACTTACAATATTAACGCCCAAGTATTAACTTCATTGTTACAGCAATCATAATCTAATGTTAAAGTTTTAAACTGCTATACCAAGCTCAACTTTCTTATCTTTCATTTTTTGGAAACATTACTAGTATAGGTGATAATACAAAGTATCCTACTTGGGCTATAAGACTTTTATTTTATGTATTTTTGAACTTGGAATAACTAAACTATGAGCAACAATAAAAAGTATGCGGTTTTTGGTGCTGGAAGTTGGGCTACAGCCATCGTAAAAATGCTTTGTGAAAACCTTGACGAAGTAGGATGGTATATGCGCAGCGTTTACACCAAGGAGCATTTACTTAAAGAACAACATAACCCTAACTATCTTAGCTCAGTCGAGTTTCATTTGGAACAATTAAAACTGAGTAACGATATTAACGAAATGGCGGCTTACGCCGATGTTTTGATTTTTGTAATCCCGTCGGCATTTATCCATTCCGAATTGGAAAAACTTACGGTTGATATATCAGACAAAGTTGTTGTGTCGGCTGTAAAAGGGATTATCCCAGAAAGCGGACTACTTGTTGGAGAACATTTTCATGATATCTACAAAATTCCGTTTAAAAATATTGGTGTTATTGCAGGACCTTGTCACGCCGAGGAGGTTGCTTTGGAAAGACTATCTTATCTAACAATTTCATGTGCCGACTCGTCTACAGCCAAAGATATTGCTAAAAATCTGTCGAGCAGCTATATAAAAACCAAAACAAGCGATGACGTTATTGGTACCGAATATGCTGTTATGCTTAAAAATATTTACGCCATTGCTGCGGGAATTGCTCATGGATTGGGGTACGGAGACAACTTCCAAAGTGTATTGATGAGTAACGCCATTCGTGAGATGAAACGTTTTATCAAGAAAATGCACAAGATGAAGCGTAACATTAACAACTCAGCTTATTTGGGAGATTTGTTGGTAACCGGCTATTCTGTATTTTCCAGAAACCGCATGTTTGGGAACATGATTGGAAAGGGGTATACGGTAAAATCGGCCATGATGGAAATGAACATGGTAGCGGAAGGTTACTATGCAACAAAAAGTGCTCACTTACTTAACGAACAAAACGAAAAGAAAACCAAACTTCCCATAATACAAGCTGTTTACAGCATTCTTTACGAAGGGAAAGAGCCCAAGAAGGTTTTTGATAAATTAACTGAAAAGCTGGATTAATATCCGGCTTTTTTGTTCTTAAGCTTTTCTTTATTTTCTTATTATTGTAGTACAATACCCAAGAAGTTAACGCTGACTAATGTTTAAAACCAAATATCAAATCAGTATTCCCGAACCATGTAATGAAGGGTGGAACAATATGACTCCAACCAAAAAAGGGAGATTCTGTGCCAACTGCAAAAAAGAAGTGATTGATTTTACCAACCAATCAGACTTTTATTTGGCGCAAGCAATACAAGCTGATACCAATCTATGTGGCAGATTTCGACCTAACCAACTCAACAGAATTATAAGTCAACCGGCTAATAAAAGCTTTGGTAAAGCAGGAGTCTTTTTTGGGTTATTGTCTTTTTTGTCAGTTTCGCAACCTCTGTTTTCTCAAGAGCCTAAGCCTAAAGTTGAAAAGCGAGAGCAGGACAGTTTAAAAGCTGAATTAGAAGGTAAACAAGATTCTACTTCCAAAAGAATTATAAAAGGTATAGTTATTTCTGAAGTTGACAGCTTATCGCTTCCTGGTGTGAATGTCATCTTAAAAGGAACAGGTATTGGAACTCAAACCGATTTTGATGGGAATTTTAATATTGAAATACCAAATCAATATTTTCAGGACAATATTATCTTACATTTCACCTTTGTTGGTATGAAAGAAAAAGAAGTAGCAATCAATAAAAATGATCAAGAAATTAATGTTCAATTAATAGAAGACCCTGATTTGGTTTCAACGGGTATAGTAGTTACAGAGTATCGCAGAAATAATATCTTCAGACGAATTGGAAATCTTTTCAGAAAGAAGTAACTCTCCAAAAACTATCTAATGACACCCACACTTATCCTGTCCGCAAGCTTTTTTGGTCTTTGCAGGCGTTGGGTTCCAAAACCATTTTTTCACCAAATACCCCAAGGCAAATGCCAAAGTACTAAACGCTAATATGTTTTGAATTACGGTATTCATAACTCTTTTACTTTAAAATTTGAAACGCCATTAGTGCTACGATATAGGCAAATCCACTCATACTTACCAATTGCAAAGCAGGCCATTTCCAACTGTTGGTTTCACGTTTTACAATTGCCAAGGTACTCATGCACTGCATAGCAAAAGCATAGAACAGCAATAATGAAATCCCCGAAGCAAAATTAAACAGCGGTGTTCCCAAAACTGGGTTTATCTCACCTGCCATACGGTTTTTTATGGTTTCTTCCTCGTCGCTACCCACACTGTAAATAGTCGCCAAAGTCCCAACAAAAACCTCACGTGCCGCAAACGAGCTCACAATAGCAATTCCTATTTTCCAATCGTATCCCAAAGGCCTAATCATTGGTTCTATAGCTTGCCCCGTTAACCCTATAAACGAGTTTTCCAGTTTGTGAGATGCCACTTTTTTCTGCAACTCTTCTTCCGGAAGGTTTTGGTCGGCGTATTCTGTTTTAACTATCGTTTCGGCATTGTTAAATTCTTCACCTGGACCATAAGACGCCAAGAACCAAAGCACAATGGAAATAGCTAAAATAATTTTACCTGCACCAAATACAAAGGCTTTGGTACGGTCGATAACTGCTATCGCTACGTTTTTAAACAACGGCAGTTTGTAGTTTGGCATCTCTACTACAAAAAACGACCTGCTCTTAATTTTCAATACAGAATTAAGCAATTTGGCAGAAAGAATAGCGACAACAAAACCAATAAGATAAAGCAGCATAAGGGTTAAAGCTTGGTAGCTCAATCCAAGTATGCGCCCTTCTGGAATTACCAAAGCGATAATAATCAAATAAACAGGTAATCTTGCCGAACAGGTTGTGAAAGGGGTTACCAAAATGGTAATCAATCGTTCTTTCCAGTTTTCTATATTTCGTGTTGCCATTACTGCGGGAATAGCACAAGCAGTCCCTGAGATAAGGGGAACTACACTCTTGCCGCTCAATCCAAATCGGCGCATGATTCTATCCATTAAGAATACAACACGACTCATATAGCCACTCTCTTCAAGTATGGAAATGAAGAGAAACAGAAATGCAATTTGAGGAATGAATATCACAATTCCACCCAAACCAGGTATAATTCCTTCTGCCAACAAGCTGGTAAAGGCTCCTGAGGGTAAAGTCGATTTGGTCCATTCGCTAAGCGAGGCAAATGAACTATCTATAAAATCCATAGGAATGCCAGACCAATCGTAAATCGCTTGGAAAATGGTCAATAAAATCACAAAGAAAATGGCATAGCCCCAAACCTTATGGGTAAGTATACGATCGAGTTTCGATCTGAGGTCTTTTGCTTTGCTAACATCAATAGTTTGCCCTTTTTTAAGCGTATTGTTAATAAACTGATAGCGCTTAATGGTTTCTTTCTGCTGTAAACGGGAAAGGTCGCCTTTGCTTTTGGTTTTAAAATCAGCAATAGCGTCGTACTCGTTCCTGTTGGTTTTGCCAAAATTGGAATCTTGAGTGATTACCAGCCACAGTTTATACAGTAATTGGTTTGAAAAAGCATTTTGAAGATTGCCAAAATACTCTTCATCAATATCAAATATATTCACACAGGGTTTTGTCGATAAAATTTTATAATCGGCAATTAATGCTTTTATGTCTTCAATTCCTTGTTTTTTTCTGGTGCTTACAAGCGCAATTTTTGTGTGTAATTCTTTTTCAAGATACTCAATGTCAAGCGAGATTCCTTTGTAGGCCATTCTATCGGCCATGTTTATTACGAGTATAGTGGGAATTTGAAGGTCTTTTATTTGGGTAAAGAGTAATAGGTTACGCTTAAGGTTTTCAACATCACTTACAACAACAGCAACATCAGGGAAGTCCTTATCGTTTTTGTTTAATAGCAGTTCGATAACAACGTTCTCATCCAAAGAGGAAGCATTGAGGCTGTAGGTTCCGGGTAAATCTATTATATGAGCCTTTACTCCCCTTGGTAATCTACAAACACCTTCTTTCTTTTCTACCGTGATACCAGGATAATTACCTACTTTTTGATTAAGCCCAGTTAGGGCATTGAAAACGGAGGTCTTTCCAGTATTTGGATTCCCTATTAAGGCAACATTTATCTGCTTACTCATTAACTGTCTTTTCTATAATAATGTGCTGGGCTGTTTCCTTTCTAATGGCCAAATGAGTCCCATTAATATTGAGATACATAGGGTCTTGAAACGGTGCTAGCTGAACCAATTCTACCGAATTACCAGGTAAACATCCCATTTCCAAGAGTTTCAATGGGATATGAACTGAAGACACATCTTTGACGGTAGCCTGTTCACCACGCTTTAAATCTGCTAATGTAACTTTCAAGCTTATTTAGATTGATTTTAAAGAAGCAAAAGTAAGGTAAAAAATTAGGGTAAAAAAATAACACCCTAAAAACTATTGCTTGTACTCTTGTTTAAGAATTTCTATATCATGTAGTAAACGCTCAATATCCTCACTATTGGTACCGTCGTAAAAGCCACGAATCTGTCTTTTTTTGTCAATGAGCATAAAATTCTCTGTGTGGATCATATCGTATTGCTCAACAAAATCGGTCGTTTTTACCGCCAAGTACGATTTTCTTGCTAAGTCATATATTTGCTTTCTGTCTCCTGTAACTAAGTTCCATTTTCCATCAATCACGCCTTTTTTTAGTGCATAACGCTTTAATTGGGCAACACTATCTATTTCCGGAGTGACCGAATGTGATAATAACATAACTTCATCATCGTTCTTTATCTCCTTTTGTATTTGATACATATGATCGGTCATAATTGGACAAATGGTTTGACAGGTAGTAAAAAAGAAGTCGGCTACATATATCTTGTCCTTGTAATCATTCTGGGTAACTGTGTCGCCATTTTGATTAATTAAGCTGAAATCGTCAATTTTATGGTATTTACGCTTGTATTGAAGCGTACTGTCAACAAGTTCGGCACTTACCTGAGCAGGTTGATAAACAGGTAATGGGGTATAAACATCGAGAACATTGTATATGATGGAAATGATGATTATTGAAAGTATACCAAATACAATGGCAAACCTTTTATAATCCTTAAAAAAAGAAAGCATGTGATTGTCTTTTTTAGTGCGATTGCAAAATTACGGATTAAAACCATTTATTTTTCTAATTTTACTGAAAATTAGATCTATGAGACTACTATTATCGCTATTAAGTATCTTCTCTTTACAATTTGTTTTTTGCCAAACACCAGTAGATGAAATAAAGGATATTGCCAGAACGGAAGCCAACCAAGCAATGGTTATGGTACAAAGCCAAGCCAATTTGAACACTGGTAATTATGATATTAAATACCACCGCTTAGAATTTGATATAGATCCTAATGTAGCTGCTATCAACGGTGATGTAACCACCTATTTTGAAGCGAAGGAAGATTTGAGTAGCATAACATTTGAACTCACAGAAAACATGATAGTTAGTCAAGTGACTAAACAGGGCGCTCCTGTGGCATTTACGCAATTTGGTAATGATGAGGTGATCGTAACCTTGCCAGAAACTATTGCTGAGGGGGTATTGGATTCTTTGACTATTTCTTATTCTGGTAATCCTGAAAATTCTGGATTTGGTTCTTTTGAGCAAACTCAACATAATGGGCATCCAATTATCTGGACACTTTCTGAACCATATGGGGCAAAGGGATGGTGGCCTTGCAAACAGGATTTAAATGATAAAATAGATAGTGTTGACGTTTTTATCTCTACTCCAGAATTGGATCCGCTTGGCGATGAATATGTTGCCGTTAGTAATGGATTGGAGCTAAGTAAAACTGTAAGTACAGGAACCGCTACAACACATTTTAAACATAAATACCCAATTCCGGCCTATTTGGTGGCTATTGCTATAACAAACTATAGTGTATATAACCATACTGTAGCTAATAACGGAAATCCGTTTGAAATTGTAAACTACGTGTATCCTGAAAATCTAACAACAGCACAAAACAGTACTGCTGTTACAGTTGATATTATGGACTTTTTTAATTTGCAATTTGAAGAATATCCTTTTGCAGATGAGAAGTATGGTCATGCCCAATTTGGTTGGGGGGGTGGAATGGAGCACACAACGGTTTCCTTTATGGGAGGTTTTTCCCGTTCACTAATTGCACATGAGCTAGCCCATCAATGGTTTGGGAATAAAATAACCTGTGGAAGCTGGAAGGATATATGGTTAAATGAAGGTTTTGCTACTTATTTGTCTGGATTGGTAGTTGAGGAATTGGATGGAGAAGAATTTTTTACAAATTGGAGACAGGGACTGGTAAATAATATTACATCACAACCTGGGGGGGCAGTGTATCTAACAGATCAGGACACTACTAGTGTTAGTCGTATTTTTAGTAGTCGATTGAGTTATAATAAAGGAGCTATGGTATTGCACATGTTGCGCCATAAATTGGGGGATACCGATTTTTATCAAGGTATGCAAAACTATTTGGCCGATCCTGATTTAGCCTATGGTTATGCTAAAACACCTGAGTATATTGCTCATATGGAAACGGCAAGTGGGGAAGATTTATCTGAATTTTTTGATGATTGGTTATATAATGAAGGCTACCCCAGTTATACTTTGAATTGGAATCAAGCCAACGGTAATAACTTGTCACTGCATCTATTCCAGACGCAGAGCGACCCTTCTGTCGACTTTTTTGAAGCTCCTGTGCCCATACGTGTTTTAGGTACAAATGGCGAAGAACAGAATGTTATCTTCAATAATATCAGCAATGGTGAGACATTGAGTGTTCCCATAAGCTTTACCGTTAGTGAGGTGCAATTGGATCCTGATTTCCATCTTATCTCTAAAAACAATTCAGTAGTATTGGGAATCGGTTCTCCTGAGCTAGCCATGTTGCTTTCGCTTTATCCGAATCCAGCCAATAACCAATTGCATGTTTCCAAACCTGACGATATTTCAATTCAGGATATACAAATCCTAAACGTTTTAGGGCAAGAAGTGTTAAGGACTCAAGAGGTTAGAACAATTGATATTTCTGGGCTTTCATCTGGACTTCATTTTGTGAAGATTAGCACAAATAAAGGAACGATTCATAAATCGGTGTTAAAACAATAGTCCATTATTTGCGTCATTTTTTTTAGTAAGCCATAAAACATTACATTTGTGTGCTATAAATAAATCATACCCAAAATACAACAATGGAGTTTGTCATTAAAATATCTCAGTTTTTATTAAGCTTGTCCCTACTTATTGTTTTACATGAGTTAGGTCATTTCATACCTGCAAAAGCCTTTAAAACCCGTGTGGAGAAGTTCTATCTATTCTTCGATGTGAAATTTTCACTTTTCAAGAAAAAAATAGGTGATACTGTTTACGGAATTGGATGGCTTCCTTTGGGGGGGTATGTGAAAATAGCAGGAATGATTGATGAGAGTATGGATACTGAGCAAATGGCGCAGCCTGCACAACCTTGGGAATTCCGTTCAAAACCAGCTTGGCAAAGACTTATCATTATGCTAGGAGGTGTTACTGTTAACTTTATTCTTGCTGCCATTATTTATATTTTTATGGCTTTTGGTTATGGAGATATGGATGTAGATACCAATAGCTTAAAGGGAGGTTTTTGGATAGAAAATCCATTGTTACAAGATTTAGGATTTAAAACCGGCGATAAAGTTGTAGCTATTAATGGGGAGTCTATTAGTAGTGACTCTGAGTTGCGCTCTAAGCTAATTGCAGCAAGAACAGTTGAGGTAGAACGAAACGGACAAGTTGAAGATATTAAGCTTCCTGAGGATTTCTTAGGGCAGTTAAGTAGTGCTAAAGAAAAAGGGGGGCTGTTTCAACTTCGTATTCCGTTTATGGTTGCTGAAGTTGCTGAGGAGTCATTGAATACAGAGGTAGACCTAAAGCCGGGGGATGTTATTACGGAAGTTAATGGAGAGCCTTTAACTTATTTCGATCAAGCTAGCACTCTTTTAGATGGTTATAAAGGACAAGAAGTAACAGTTACTTTATTGAGAGATGACTCAACAATAAACCGCCAATTAAAGGTAGATAATAATGGTAAGTTGGGAATTTACCCAGCTAGCGATCCGCAGCGTTTTGCTGAGTTAGGATATTTCAATATTGTAGAAAAAAATTATTCCTTCGGAGAAAGTGTTGGAGTTGGTCTAGCACGTTTTAAACAACAAATAGGTTCTTACTGGACACAATTACAGTTGATTTTCAATCCAAGTACCGGAGCTTACAAAGGTGTTGGAGGATTTAAAGCGATTTATGATATTTTCCCAGATACTTGGAGCTGGCAGGCATTTTGGGGGATTACAGCCTTTTTATCGATTATGCTAGGGGTTTTAAACTTATTGCCTATTCCAGCCTTAGACGGTGGCCATGTAATGTTTTTACTATATGAAATGGTTTCTGGAAGAAAGCCTGGAGATAAATTTATGGAGTATGCACAGATGGTTGGATTTTTCCTTTTAATCGCTTTAGTGCTGTTTGCAAACGGGAACGATATTTTTAAAGCAATTTTTAATTAAAATTTTTTAGAAAAAGTTTGCGGGGAATGAAATATGGTATATATTTGCAACCGCAAAAGAGAAATAAATTCCTCCTTAGCTCAGTTGGTTAGAGCATCTGACTGTTAATCAGAGGGTCCTTGGTTCGAGCCCAAGAGGGGGAGCAAAATAAAAGCCTTGAGAAATCAAGGCTTTTTTATTTTAGCAACTTAACAATTCTTCAGTTTTAAACATTTTTATTTAAGTTTGAACTTTAAATCAGTTTAACCTTACAGAAACACATGTTGATTTCCACGATATGCCTCTGTGTAGGTATTGAGTTTACCCAGGGTTTATTCTAAATTAATATAAGAAGGTATCCTTTTCACAGTCTATCATAAAAATTTATCAAGGTAATCAATCACCCATAACAACCAAATAAACAATTAATGAAAATCATTAAGAAACTACTATTCCCATTTTTTGCAATTGCGCTAGTTATTTCGTGCACTAAAGACGATTCAAGTGATATTGAAACCAATTCAGTTGATGAACGTTTATTAGTGTATAATCAAGAATCAGGGGGAGGATATTTACAAGAGCTAAATCTAGAGACCGGTGAAGTGATTTCTGAAATTTATATAGGTGAAGTTTCTTTTAAGGGGAATTCATATTTTAAAAAGACTAACGAAATATTTGCTGGGGAGAATAATAAAACAGTAAGAATAGATGTGGATAGTGGTATTTCGGAAATTTTCTTAGATGGATTTGGACTCAATGTAATATCAAATATTTCGAATAAATTTTATGAATTTGGTCAACCGATAGGAGATATGGCTATATACGACGTACATGAGTGGGACTTATTAACTGGTGTTCATACTTTTATTTCAGAACTTTATTTCTATGACGGTTCTACGGACGTTGTTATTCTTGAGTCAACTAATGAATTAATTTATCCTACTCCGAATAGTGGTTTGTATAAATTCAACCTTAATACATATGAGACTACTCAAATAAATAGTACTAATTATAAAAACATATGCGTATCTCAGGAGCTTGCTAAAGCCTACTCAAGTTATTATAACGGTATTGAAAATAAATTAGTTGAAATTAATCTTGAAACTGGTGTTGAAACTTTTATTAGTAATGAGTTAAATCCTTTTATTAAATCTGTTTTCGTGGAGAGCACAAAAGAAATAGTTTATACAGATTATTCTGGAGACCTTTTTAAGGTTAATGTAGAGACAGGTGAAGCGTCCCAACTAAGTTCTGATCATTTTCATGCCTTATTTATTATTGATTAAAAAATTAAGTTTAATGCAATAAATAAACTTATTGAATAACCCCATCTTTCCGATGTGCTTTTTATAAAGAATTTTAGTTGTTTTTCTTAGATATAGGAGGCTTAATGGGGTTATAATAAATAAAAAGGCATAAAATGAGGCAAATTTAAGTATAACTGGTCATAGCCCACTTTAATTCGAGCCCAAGAGGGGGAGCAAAATAAAAGCCTTGAGAAATCAAGGCTTTTTTATTTTTGTAATATTGGTTAATCTAGTCTTCAGAACAATCAAATTTAATATTGGATAGTTCTCCTTTTTTAGAAACTCCATTTACCTTAAAATCTGTAAATACATTAGCAAAACCGCTGTTGTTTTGATCACAGTCTGCAGTAAAGGATATGGCGAAACTAATTTCTGTACATGCATCGATATCTCCTGTCCAGGTCAATACTGTTGGTGACCCTTGTCCATTTCCTGGATTAAATGAGTATACTTTTCCATCTAATGCTTCGAAATCTACAATGTGAGGGCAGGTGAGTTTAACCTCGGCTCCTTCTAAACTTTCAGCACTTGTATAAGTGAAAAGATAGCTTCCGTCCTCTTGTTCTTCATAATCAAAACTCTCGTCGCAACCTCCGCACATACCTATTAAAGCATAGGTTTCGTTAAACGAAATAGGATTGGATAAGCCTTCTTGGTAAATAGTAAAAGGAATTTCATCACAAGCCTCCCAGTCACTTGGTAAATCAATCATATGACTTACTGTTGACCCAGAAGGAACATCTTCAATCACCGCTTCATCACCATCAATAGTTATTGTTATATCAGCTTGCGCATTAGAATTTCCACTAGTAATGGTGTAAGTTACATTAATGATAAGCTGTGTTTCCGTATTATATGCTTCGTAACTCACCGACTTTGAATTAGGTCCCGCAGAACCTGTGTCCGATCCTGTCATTGCAAAATAGGTTTCGCTATCTTCTTCTATACATACAGAACTACAGTCTATATAGTCTTCTAGAATAGAATTGGTGCTTACAATGGCATTTAAGGCGTTAACCGTTGATAAAGACGAGTCCGATTCTGTAGAATTTAGGGTATTCTCATTCTGTATATCTTCATTTTGACATGAATACAGTACAGTTGAGGCCAAGATAAAACAGGCTAAAAAACAATTGACTTGGTAAAAAGTTTTCATAAAAATTTAGTTATAGTTAATAGCAAATACTCTTACAGAAAAAGAGTTTCCTTACAAATCAATTAAATTTTTATATGAAGTTTCCTATGTTTTTGATGAAAGTATCTATAAATCAGGTGAATGGGCGTTTTTAGAAAATATAGTCGATGAACAACTCGTTTAAAATGAAGTGTTTATGGTTTTGGCTAACAGTAATGTCTATGCGAAATATAAAGTTGATTTAAGCAAAGGCCAAAATCGTATAACATCTTAAAAATTATTTTGAGATAGTTTTAAAGTGTTGATCTTACATATTATAAAGGCAATCTGTTTTTGTGAAATACAATCTGAAAGTATTTGTTTGAAAAAAAATGATTAACATTTTTACAGTACAACAACGAAAAATCAAAAAACCTGAATATATTTGCAGCCACGATTTACAAATACCAAAATTAATAGAGCTATATAAAGGCTTGCTCATTTTGGAAAGTAGAAAATAAATTCCTCCTTAGCTCAGTTGGTTAGAGCATCTGACTGTTAATCAGAGGGTCCTTGGTTCGAGCCCAAGAGGGGGAGCAAAATAAAAGCCTTGAGAAATCAAGGCTTTTTTTGGTATAAGATTCGGGGTGTGGCGCAGTTGGTTAGCGTACACGTCTGGGGGGCGTGAGGTCGCTGGTTCGAGTCCAGTCACCCCGACTTATTTCTTCAGATTATCATCATCTTTTATATAGTAATATTTAATTTCTTTTAGGTCTGAAAAATAAGTTTGCTATAGGTTTATTTAATGTTGCATTGTATTGAAAAAAATCACGATTGCATCTCCACATTAATTCTTACATTTGTTTGTCAAAATCAATTAACGTAAAAACATATGTTCTCTATTGTAAAAAATCTCCATTCGTATTGGGCCTACTTAGTATTATTAGTTTTGGTTATTGCAACTTTTAATGCCTTAATAAAAGCATTTGGTAAAAAAGAATATCAGGCCACTGATTTCCGTTTGTCATTGTTCACGCTAATTGTGACACATATGCAATTACTAATTGGAATCATATTATTTTTCTCAGCTAATTACTTTTCTATTATTAGCGATATGGGCATGGGAGAGGTTATGAAAAATGCAGATTTGAGGAATAAAATTGTTGAGCACCCATTAACTATGATTATTGCTATCACTTTGATTACAATGGGTTATTCAAAACATAAAAAGAAACTTACTTCAGCATCGAAATTCAAGATGATAGCGATATTTTACACCTTAGCACTCATTTTAGTGTTGGCTAAGATTCCGTGGAATGTTTGGTTCGCATAAAATATACATTAGACGTCGGAGTTCCCGGCGTTTTTTTGTTTTTAGCACTTAGCTTTATTGAGGAAGTTCCCTGATGATATATACATATGCAGGGAAGTGGTCACTATAACCGTTGGTAAAATTCCCATTGGCAAAACTTCGCTTAGGGTAGCCTTTGTATTGTCCATTCTTGGTAGTTAAGTAATTTTCATTAAAAATATCTGCTTTGTAAAATCTAAAGGAGGAGTAGTCTTTTTCTAGTAAGGGTTGTGAAATTAGAATTTGATCGAATAAACTCCAGCTATCCCTAAAGGCATTGGAACCTATTCCTTTTTTGTAAAGGTTTTCCATTGGATTATAAATGCCCTTTATGGAAACATCGTCCGAGTTATGTTGTGTTTTCAAGACTTTTTTCAAACTGGCATTTACAGGGTTATCGTTCAAGTCTCCCATGATGAAAATTTTTGCATAGGGATCTATGGTTTGCAGGGAATCAACTATGCTTTTGCAGAGTTTAGCAGCAGCCATCCGCTTTGGTTTGCTTCTGGCTTCGCCACCACGTCTGGAAGGCCAATGGTTTACCGTGATATGAATGAGCTCTCCATTGAGTTTTCCACTAACCAATAGCTGATCTCTGGTGTAAACGCGCTTCTTTTCGTCATCGTAAATTTTCAACTCGTGCTTACTTGTGTTTATAGGTGTAAACCATTTTTTTTGGTATAACAGGGCAACATCAATCCCGCGTAAGTCTGGAGAGTCGTAATGCACAATGCCATAATCAAACGCGAGCAAAGCTGAATCGTTAACTAAGTCTTCAAGTACATTTTGGTTTTCTATCTCTGCAATCCCAATAATTACAGGGGCATTTTTAGAGAGGTCATGGCCGATATCTGAAATAACACGTGCCATATTTTTAATTTTCTTCTTATAGACTTGCTGTTTGTCGATTTTTAGCTCCATAATGGGGCTGGCTTCGTCGTATTTGGCTGGATCATTTATGGTATCGAAAAGATTTTCTAGGTTATAGAATGCTATGGTGTGAATCTGGTACTTTTTTTTGTCTTGTCCTTTACTGTAGAATGATATAAGAAAGCTTAATAAAAGTAGCCATAGTTTTTGGGAATTCATATCAATAAAATATTTTGTTATACATCTCCTTAAAGTTAGATATTAAATCCTAAAACTTTAAATTAGTGGATATTAATGTGTGTTATGAAATGGTTTTTTATCTCTTTGTTGTTATTTGTTTTAGGTATTATATTGTTGCCTATGCAGATATTGCCAGATAAGTCTATACCTCAGAAGAAATGGACATATCCACCACAGCAACAATTTGATACAATAATATTTCCAGATTTTGAAACACCAGAACAGCCTCCTCCAAGCTATCTTATGCCTACAAAAGATGTCTTAACAGGTTATCGGTTATTTCGAGTTGCCGATACGGCTATTTTTAATGTAAAATCGCAACAGCTTAGTCATCATTATTCGTCAACCCAAGCGTGGAATGCAGATTTAACACTTATCATGCTACAAGGGTATGGTGCTGCGATATTAAATGCTGAAGATTATAGCTTATTGAAATGGGCAGATGTGCCTTATCAAGCACGTTGGTCAAGATTGCATCCAAACAGAATCTATGGTGTTTTTAACAAAACTGATTTCGGTTACCTTAATGTAGCTACTGAGGAAGTAACCATTTTACATGGTTGGAAAGGATATGCTCAACTAGAGCTGGGGTTTGGTGAAGGCAATTTAAGTGATAATGATTCACTTGTTTGCTTAGCAGCAGAAACTGTAAACGGTTATGATCTTTTTGTTTACAATATTGAAAAGGATAAGATAGAGGGAAGTATGGTTATTCCTAAAAATAAACGACATGATTGGGTTTCTGTGAGTCCTTCGGGAAATTATGTTCTTTTGAGTTGGAAGGATGATGGTTGTGAAAAGTATCAAGGCTTGAAAAGGTATAATATCGATTTTTCAAATGAAAAACATTTAAGTGATTATACAGAACACAGTGACATGGGGTATGATGCTTACCGTGACGAAGTTTATGTGAGTTGGACATCTCCTGAGGATAATTATCAAAAAAATTACTATTACTTAAAAAAAATACGATTGTCCGATGGGAAAACCACAGGCTTGCTATACGATCCTCCACCAGAACCTAAAGGAGTTTATGGAGGGCATATTAGTTTAAGGTCGTATTTGCGTCCGGGATGGGCTTATGTTTCCGAAGGCTGTTGCCCGGAAAATCAAGTTGCATCAGCCGAGCTTTTTGCCGTGATGTTGAATGACGGTAGCAGTAATTTGGTTGAGCGTTATGGTAAGCACTTTACCAATGATACTTTAGGTTATTATCATGAAGCTCGTGCTTCTGTAGATCCCACAGGGACAAAACTTATCTTTAATAGCAA
This sequence comes from Mangrovimonas aestuarii, assembly GCF_028767185.1. Lineage (GTDB taxonomy): Bacteria > Bacteroidota > Bacteroidia > Flavobacteriales > Flavobacteriaceae > Mangrovimonas_B > Mangrovimonas_B aestuarii. The sequence goes on along the minus strand of NZ_JARACK010000001.1, from coordinate 466,251 downwards.
TTGGTATTATAAACCTTTTGAAAGTTTGCCGGCCGCTCCAGCTTGGGTTTTGGAAGTGCCACAGGATTAGATGATCGAATTTGTTTGAAAATCAATTTTTTGTAACTTAGAAAGATCTTAAAAATCCCTAAGGACCAATTACAAAACAATTGGTCTTGTATATAAATATTCTTCAAAAATTATTTCTCCTCTTTTTAGGGGTGTTTAGCTGTAGTCCACTTTGCTCTCAGAATACCATTGTTAAGGGAAGTGTAAAGGAAGCATCGACTATGGTGCCAATCCCAGATGTTTTTGTAACCATTGAGAATACTAATTTAAAAGCCCTAACAGATGGTTATGGGAAATTCATGTTTACTGAAAGAATACCACTGGGAGAACATATTTTACATCTTAGCAAAACCGGGTATCTTGACAAACGATATCCAATAATTATCAACCAGGGGCAAACCGTTAATATTGAGGATATGTTAATGACCATAGATGTCTCTGAAGCACCTGAAGTTTTCACTATATCCCTTGCCGATGACGAATTGAACAACGATACCAATGGCGCAGATAATATTTCTGGACTATTGCATGCCTCTAAAGATGTGTTTCAAAGAACAGTGGCATTCGAATTCAGTTCGTCATTTTTCAAAATGCGTGGGCTCGATTCAGATCATTCTACGGTAATGCTAAATGGTGTAGAAATGAACAAGCAGTTCAATGGCAGGCCTCAGTGGAGCAATTGGGGAGGGTTAAACGATATGATGAGGAATCAGGAACTCTCTTCAGGGATAACGCCGTCGTCATATAGTTTTGGAGGGATTCTTGGTACTACCAATGTTAGTGTCCGAGCTTCAGAATATCGTGCCGGAGGTCGTTTTACTTATTCGTCATCTAACCGTAGTTATGTTCATAGGCTTATGGCGAGTTATGCGTCTGGATTGTTAAAAAATGGATGGGCATTTGCATTGATGATTTCCAGGCGGTGGGGAGATGAAGGGTATCAGGACGCTACAGTCTATGATTCTAATTCCTTTTTTGTGTCGGTTGAAAAACAATTTGGGGATAAGCATAGTTTGAACCTTTCCGGGATTTATACGCCTAATCGTAGAGGTAAGTCATCACCCAATACTCAAGAAGTCTATGATTTAAAAGGTATTAGTTATAATGAATATTGGGGGATTCTAGATGGAGAAAAGCATAATTCGCGAATAAAGGAAGTCAAAGAACCAATAATAATGCTTAATCATTATTGGGATATTTCATCTAAAATAAACCTAAATACAAACTTTGCCTATCAATTTGGTAAGTTAAGTAACAGCCGATTGGATTATCCAGGAGGAAGTAATCCCAGCCCAACTTACTATCAAAAATTACCAAGCTATTTTTTAGCTGATCCTGACAGTCCTGACTATGATGCAGCCTATCAGGCAGAACAGGATTTTATTGAAAACGGTCAAATGGATTGGGAGCGCATTTTAGATGCTAATCTCACAAATAATATTAACGGAGTTTATTCGGCTTATGTGCTTTATGAGGATAAGACAGAGGATAGTCAATTAATGTTTAATTCTATTTTAAGCGCTGAATTTAATGAGAATATTTTGTTTAATGGAGGGGTGAAGTATAGAAGTCTGATTTCGATAAACTATGCAGAGATTCTGGATATGCTGGGTAGTGAAACAGGCTATTTAAACGTTGATGCTTTTGATGGTTATCAGTATGATTATCGAAATCCAGATGCAATAATAGATGAAGGTGGTAAAATTAGATACAACTATAAACTCAATGCAAATGTAGTTTCTGCTTTTGCTCAAGCTCGGTTTAAGTATAACAGATTGGACTTCTATTTGGCAGGATCTTTTAGAGGAAGTCAATATCAAAGAAAAGGTCTTTTTCAAAATGAGGCTAATGTAACTTTTGGTGAGATGGGGGAAGTAATCAGTGATAACTCCTATGGTAAAGGAGAAAAGCTAAAATTTAAGGGATTTGGCGGTAAGATAGGGGCGACTTATAAATTAACTGGGAATCATTTATTTGATATTAATGCTGCTTATGTAACCAAAGCCCCTTCTCTAAAGAACACTTATACAAATGTTAGGGTAAACCAAGATTATATTGGTGTACACAACGGAGCAGATATAGAAGGAGTCGATCGTGTTTCTGAAGAAAAAATTACAGCTTCCGATATTAGTTATATTTATAGAACGCCAATTATTCAAGCGCGTTTGACCGGGTTTTATGTGTTTCAAGAAGATGGAAGTCAGGTGAATTTTTATTATGCAGATGGCTTATCAGGATTTGAAGACGAAAACGGATTTTTACAATCAAACGATCTTATTTCAGAAACTCTTCAAGGAGTCGATAAAAAACATTTGGGAGGGGAATTGGGTATCGATGCTCAAGTTACTCAAACCATTATGTTAAAAGCTGTGGCCTCGCTGGGGCATTATACTTACGATAATAATCCAAATCTTTATGTGTCTTCCGATAGCCAAATGGCTTTTTATGGGAAATCAAATTTGAAAGGCTATAAGCTCTCTACTGGTCCACAACAAGCATACTCCTTGGGATTTGAGTATCGTGATCCGGATTATTGGTGGTTTGGAGCAACAGTTAATTTCTTTTCCCGTGCCTATTTGGGAATAAGTCCATTGACGAGAACCAAGAATTTTTATCTCGATTCGGATGGTTTTCCCTTTAACGATTATGACGAAGAAAAAGCTAAAGCGTTGCTTAAACAGGAATCATTCGATGAATACATGACTGTGAACCTTATTGGAGGGAAATCTTGGAGAGTAGGTGATTATTATATGGGCTTATTCGTAAGTATTAATAATTTATTGGATGAAGTTTATAAAACCGGAGGGTTTGAGCAGGGGAGGAGTGCTAATTACCGTGAATTGCTTGATGATATGAGTGGCCCCAAAAGGGTGTTTGGTCCCAAGTATTGGTATGGTAGGGGAGCGACTTATTTTGTTAACCTCAATTTCAGGTACTAATAAATGTGTTAATTATGAAAGTTAGTAGAGTTTTTAAAGTAGTCTTAAGTATAATGTGGATGATTGTTCTTGTGTGTTGTGTACAGGATGATGATTATGCTATTCCAAAAAACCTGGGACAGTATGAAAGTCAAGGATTGAGTGAAATTATTGAAGGTCTCGATAATGGGACCTATACTCAAATAAGTATAGAGCAATTAAAAGATTTGTATACTAGTTATGAGCAAAGTATTCCCTTTGGATTTTACGATTACAATAGGTTTTATCAAATCACTTCAAATTTGGTGGTAAGGGGATATGTCTCTTCTTCCGATAAAACCGGGAATCTATACAAGGAGTTTTATATGCAGGACGCTCCTGAAAACCCTACACATGCAATTGGGGTATTGCTTAATCAGTTAGATTCATATAATCAATTTAATATGGGGAGAGAGGTCTATATTAAATTGAAAGATATGTATGTAGGTTTGACCGACAATGAAATCATTGCTGTAGGAGGAAAACCAGATGCTTTAAGAGTGGGGCAGTTTACGGCCAATCAAATTACTACTCAGCTTTTCAGAACTCAGCTAACTGAAACCATTATTCCTTTGGAATTAACAATAAATGCTATTAATGATTCCCATATTGGAATGTTTGTCCAGTTGAATGGTGCTGAATTTCCCTTGGGTTTAACAGGAGAATCTTATGTTGATCCGTCTGATGATTTCGACACCCAAAGAACAATTCAAGTATGTGAAGGCTTTGGTTATACCAATTTTTTATTGGAGACAAGTACTTTTGCTAGTTTTAAAGACGAACCGCTTCCTGTGGATGGCGGTGGTCGTATTGCAGGAATTATAAGCAGAACTTATGGAGGTGACAATATGGTTTTGGTACTTAATTCAATAGACGATGTTCGTTTCGACCAATCTCGGTGCGAACCACTAAATTTTGAAGACTTCAATATTATTTATGAGGAAAATTTTGATTCAGCGATAGATAACACGACTTTGGATATTGAAGGATGGATTAATTATATTCAAGTTGGAAGCGAGCAGTGGACAGAACAGATTTATAGTAACAATGGCTATGCGGAGTTTAGTTCATACGCATCAGGTGACGATGTAAATATCACTTGGCTCATTTCCCCGGGAATCGATATGGACAGCCAAGAGGATGAATATCTAAACTTTATGTCAGCGCAACATCATTTGGACAGTTCGGAAAATACCTTGGATGTTTTTGTTTCAACAGATTTTAATGGTGAAGATGTGCTTGCGGCAACTTGGCAAGATATTGATGTTAATCTGGCTTCGCAAGGTAACTCATGGTACGATTTTGTGGATTCTGGATTGATAGATGTTTCAGGTTATTCAGGGATTTTGCATGTAGCTTTTAAGGTTACGGGCTCAGGTACCAATGAATTATTGGACGGCGGGTATCAGTTGGATGAGTTTAAAATCTTAGCCACTGAGTAAAATGCTTGAAATAGATTCTTTTTGAAATCAAAGAAAATAACGATTCATAACTCTGTAGAATCTCTAAATCATCTCCCTACAATTGTGTAAATTTGCACTTTAAACCCATTTATGTTAGAGAAAAAGGATATTGCTTTAGAGAAAGCAGTTTTAATAGGTGTTGTTACTAAAGATCAGGATGAAACAAAGTCTAAGGAATATTTGGATGAACTGGAGTTCTTGACTTATACGGCCGGAGGAGAGGTGGTAAAGCGTTTTACCCAAAAAATGGACATGCCAAACTCAAAAACCTTTATTGGTACCGGTAAGATGCAGGATGTTCAGGAGTTTATTCAGGAAAATGAAATTGGTACAGCCATTTTTGATGACGAACTATCGCCTGCTCAAGAGCGCAATATTAGCAAGATATTAAACTGTAAGGTTCTGGATAGAACCAACCTTATCCTCGATATTTTCGCTCAACGTGCACAAACTAGTTACGCCCGTACACAGGTAGAGTTGGCACAGTGTGAATATTTGTTGCCACGACTAAAAGGAATGTGGACACACTTAGAGCGTCAAAAAGGGGGTATTGGAATGCGTGGTCCTGGGGAAACAGAAATAGAGACCGATAGACGTATAGTGCGCGATAAAATTGCTTTGCTTAAAAAGAAAATACAAACCATCGATAAGCAAATGGCCGTACAACGTGGTAATCGTGGACAAATGGTACGTGTGGCCTTGGTTGGGTATACTAATGTTGGTAAGTCTACTTTGATGAACGTCATCAGTAAGAGTGAAGTGTTTGCTGAAAACAAACTCTTTGCTACTTTAGATACAACCGTAAGAAAGGTAGTTGTAAAGAATTTGCCGTTTCTATTAACAGATACGGTAGGGTTTATTAGAAAACTGCCCACTCAATTGGTAGAATCGTTTAAAAGTACGCTTGATGAAGTTCGCGAGGCTGATTTATTATTACATGTAGTAGATATATCGCATCCTAATTTTGAAGAACACATTGCTTCAGTAAACAAAATTCTTGGGGAAATAGACAGTGTAGATAAGCCAACCATTATGGTGTTTAATAAAATTGATGCATATCAGGCAGAGCCTTTCGATGACGATGACTTAACCGCCGAGCGTACTAAAGCGAACTATAGCCTTGACGAATGGCGTAAAACCTGGATGAACAAGATTGGTGAAAACGCCTTGTTTATATCGGCACTGAATAAAGAAAACTTAGAAGACTTCAGAAAACGGGTGTACAATGAAGTGCGCAAAATACATATTACCCGATTCCCGTATAACCATTTTCTCTATCCAGATTATGATGAGTTGATGGATGAGCAAGATGGAAATGAATAAAGGATGGAGGCTTAATAGCCTCCTTTTTTATTGGTAGGCATATAGCGGTTTACCTTAAAAATATGCCTTCAATTGTATCGTGCCAGTATGTATAGTTTTACTGGTTTCTGTTTTACGGCCATTGTAGTTAAGGTTGAGGTCTAAAAATGTTGTGATTTTTTTCTGTACCAAAATGTTCCAAGTATAGTTTTTTCCAGGTTGTAGCCCTTCAAGCATCTGGTAGGCCACAGGACTATTAGCATTACCTTCAAAATCATTTGTAAAGAAATTGAAGGCACCGTTAATCGATGCTTTTTCAAGTTTATTATAGGTAAATGAGGCACCGTATTGCTTCTGGTTGAGTGTTTCACCATTACCTATGGTATTGTCTTTATTGGTGAGTTGATAGTATATGTTGAATTGGGCGTTGTCGTTCAAGATATAGGAGAGTTTGGGATTGAAACGGTTTTCCTCAATGTTGTAATTTTTACTGCTAAAATTCTCACTTGTGTTTTCGTTAGTACTGATGCTTGACTGTAAATCGATAAGCCAGCTTGTTGCAAATTTATGGGTGAACTGTACTTGATGAGTTTTTAGTTTGCTTTCCAGTAATCCAACAGATAAAAGATTCTTGTTGAGATTGGATAGGTAGGTATACGAACTGGTGTAGTGTTGCTTTCCTCTGTTAAAGAAAATAGTGTTCCTAAAATTCTGTTGAATCCCTAAATTGTTTTCTCCAGAGGCCTCAAAAGGGTTAATGTTAAACTCATTGCCTTGTCGTCTTACTTTGTTGTCTATTAAAAAAGAGGCCTGATAGTAAAAGTGTGATACGGTTTTTTTAAATCCTTTGTCTAAAGTAGCCCATTGAATAGGGTTTAATGTAAACGAGGTGCTAAAACGGTTTTGGTTAGTTCTGATAAATACTTGGTTGGGCAGTAGTACTCTAATATAGTTTCCCTGATCTTGAAACTGAGCTGTTTCAAACTCCTCCAGTTCCTGAATACCATTCTCATTATAATCTATCCAAGTATAAGCCCCCTGTCCGGGTTCTACCTCTACATAAGTGAAATCCTGTTGGGGAAGTGTTCCAGAGTTGGTTTCGTAAGCCGCGTTCAATAGTACTAGCTGCTTAAACAAGCGCTGACTGTATTGCAGACGTGTGTTGAGCGAGTTCTCGTTGGCAATAGAATCTGTTTTACTTTTTAGTGTTCTGTAATTGGCATATAAACTCAAATCTGTGTTTTGGCTTTTTATCAAACGGGAGTTTATGTAGTAGGTGTTAGATGTGTTTACACGCTCAACACTATTGTTTCGTAAACTGTCGTTAACGCGGTATTTATAGCCAACTTCGGCAAAAACATCTGTGCTGTCCCCAATTCCTGTAAACAATTCGTAGGCAGAGAATTTTTGGCTAATAGGAGTAAGGCTGTCGGTTTCTATGGTTTTTTGTTCGTTTTTTTCCGAATCAAATCTTATGCCGGCCCATGCTTTGTTGAATCGTCTGGTTACTTCGTTGTAGGTTCTTATAAATTTAGAATTCGAAATATCTGACTTGGAATTCATAATACTGGAATTGGACCTAATACTGTAGTTGTCAAGTTTAAGGTTAGCAGTGATAACATGTCGGTTACCGTTGTAGTTCTCAGAGTAGTTGAGGTGTTCTAATTGGTAGGTTGCTGCTCCTTTTTTGTTGTGGAACAAATTAACTCCAGTGATTACGTAACGCTGGTCGCCCATAGGGGTCTCTAGGCTCCAATCACGACCAAATTCAACATTGTAAAGTTGTTCAATAGTTTTAAAGTCTTGGTTAATGTAATCAATATTGAAAAAACCTCTTAAATTCCATAAACTGTCATTCCTTATGAGATATTGTTTTAGATTGAGTTTGCCAGCAAAACCGTTATTATCATTATCATCTAAACTAGAAAAAAGGTTGAGGTCGTTTTTACTTCCTGTAAGTTCAAAAATAATATCGGTAGAGGAACTAGGTCTATAGGTTCCGTTTATTACCGCCATTTGTAATTTGGAGGGTGCAATTAGCTGTATGATTGGTTCGTAGTTTCCTTGAGGAATGCCGTTTACAGGAGCTACATATTCATATATATTGGAAATAGCACTTGTATTACTTATAATGTAGTTTCCTTGGTTGTTGCCTACGAGAGTGAATTTAACGCTAAATAGTTCGTCTTCTGGGTTGTTTGAGAAAACAAATACTTCTGCACCATCAATAATTTCCTTTTTGTAAAGGATTTTATTTTCACTATAACTTTCCGATACAGCTGAAGGGGCAATCATTAAACTACGATCATCACCTGCTTCCGATAGAATTTCTACCTGTTCGGAAGACAAATTTTGTTGAAGTGGCTGATTCTTGGAATCGGTCTCACTGTATACTGAAGCATTTATTCTTAATTTGTTAGAATTGTAATCACCACCACCGTAAACCACAAATCGGGAATAATTGCGTTCGCTGTATTGGTAATCTACAGTAATACGCATTTCTGAAGTTATGGGGAAAGTCGGATTGAAGATTATTTCGCCGGCATTGTAATCAATAATATAATCCTTGTTCTCACCACGCTCTAAAGGTATTCCGTTTACGTATACGGTTTCACTTCCGGAAACAATTAGTACATAAAGTTCGCCGTTGGGGCCTTGTAGTTTGTAGGGGCCTTGGTTTCCTTCTTGGGCAGTAAATTGGCTACGGGTAAATTGCCCTCTGACTAAAGCACCGGAAAGAAATAAATTGGTAGAGTGTTCGGTTGAGCCTAGTTTTGCTCCGACAGAAAGCCCTTGTACGCGTTTTGAAAATCGTGCAAAATACGATGTTGTGTTTTGGAGGTCGATATCCCCCGCCCGAATTTTCCACCGGTCACTAAAAAGCTCAATAAAAACTTGATCGAATTCGTCTAAGCGTTGTGAATAACCACTTTGTTGAAGTGGTATGTTTGCATCTTGGATTGATGCTCTTAAAGATACCTTTTCACTAAGTTTTCCTGTTATCTGAAGATCTAAGGCGCTGTTAAGTACCGAGTTTTGGTTGTTTCCTATAGTAACACCTCTGGAAATGCTTCCTGAAGTGGCCAAGCCTTCAAATGGTGTAAAGCCTTTTCGTTTCCCAGCTTGTTCAAAACTGTATAGTTTTTGTTGGTTTGCAGAATTGTCCAAAATAATATCCTCATCCAATAGTTTGTAGGTTTTGGTTAGAAAATCTGGATACCTAAGATAGCTAACAACAACTGAATCTGTATCCAGAGGTTTTTTTAAGGAAACAATTCCTTTTGTATAATCTACACGATAGTAGGTTGAGTCAATTATGGAAAGGTCTTTGGTTTTAAGGAAAAAGAATCCAGGGTTTATACTTACTGTATCTACAGCAATGGAGTCTCTTACGGCAACAGTCTTTGTTCTGTAATTGGAAACCTGCGCCTGTGTAAAACAGGCAAACAGCAATAATATAAATGTTACCGTTTGTTTCATTTTGTATTAAAACTGTATGGCCATTGTTTTTATTTTGTTGACTGATTATTAAAAAGCCCCACAATATATATGGTGTAAAAGTAACGTAATATTTATTTTAGCTGAAATTTTGTTAAGATCCTTAAATCTTAGGATCTTGAATTGTAAAGGACACAAGAGTACATTTTATGAAAATAATATCCTATAATGTAAACGGAATACGAGCAGCAATTAACAAGGGATTTATAGATTGGTTAAAAAGTGCCAACCCGGATGTAATTTGTCTTCAAGAAATCAAGGCCATGAAAGAGCAGTTGGACTTGAAGCTTTTTGAACAGGCGGGCTATAAGTATCATTATTGGTTTAGTGCCCAGAAAAAAGGCTATAGTGGTGTTGCTATTTTAAGCAAGACAGAACCTGACCATGTAGAATATGGAACAGGAATTGGATCGATGGATTTCGAGGGGAGAAATCTTAGAGCTGACTTCAATGGTGTGTCAGTTATGAGCTTATATTTGCCTTCTGGTACCAATATTAATAGGTTGGAACATAAATTGGAGTACATGGATATGTTTCAGGACTATGTAAATGATTTAAAAAAACATCGACCTAATTTGGTTATATGTGGCGATTATAACATTTGTCATCAAGCAATAGATATTCATGATCCTGTAAGAAATAAAAACGTATCTGGGTTTTTACCAGTAGAGCGGGAATGGATAGGTGGATTTATTGAAAGCGGATTTATAGATTCCTTCCGTTATTTCAATAATCAACCACATCAATATAGTTGGTGGAGCTATCGGGCCAATTCAAGAGCAAACAATAAGGGTTGGCGATTAGATTATGCTATGGTTTCAAAACCGTTAGAAGATAAATTAAAAAGGGCGGTAATTTTACAGGAAGCTTATCATAGTGACCATTGTCCAATTTTGGTGGAATTAGAACATTAACAAACTCAAGTCTAAATATAAACTATAAACTTATGATTAAAAAGATTTCTATTATAACGCTTATGCTTGCTGCTACAAGTTCTTGTGTTTCTCCTAAAGTCTACAAAGACCTTGAAGGACGCTATAACGATTTAAAAGAAGAAAATAGAACACTTGCTGTTGAAAGGGAAGAAATGCAACATACTATCAAGCAGAATGAAGATGCTTTAGCGGAATTGCAAAACAAGTACAATAAAGCCACTGAAGACAGAGATAGGCTCCAAGCTGATTATAATGCTACAAAGAATAATTACGACAACCTAAAAGCATCTTATGATGCCTTAGAGAAAAACAGTTCTGCTGCGATTGCTAAAAACTCACAACGAAACAGGGAGCTTTTGGCTCAATTGGAAGCTAAAGAACAAGCACTTGCTGCCGAACAAACACGTTTGGATAAGTTGAGGTCAGAGTTAGAGGAGCGTTCTAACCGTGTGCAAGAATTGGAAACTATAATAGCATCGAAAGATGCTGCAATGACTGAACTGAAAAACGCTATATCTAATGCGCTAACCGATTTTGAAGGAAAAGGGTTAACGGTAGAGCAACGTGACGGAAAGGTATATGTATCTATGGAGAACAAATTACTATTCAGTTCAGGAAGTTGGGCTGTTGGGAGCGAAGGGAAAAAAGCAGTAAGTCAATTAGCAAGTGTTTTAGCTGTTAATCCAGATATTAATGTTCTGATAGAAGGACATACAGATAATGTGCCTTATAATGGTGCAGGTCAGTTAAAGGGTAATTGGGATTTATCTGCCAAACGTGCGACAGCCATTGTAGAGATACTTCGAGAGAACTCTAATATTATTCCTGAGAACTTAACAGCTGCAGGTCGTGGTGAATTTGCTCCAATGGCATCAAACGACACTCCCGAAGGTCGTGCCAAAAACCGTAGAATAGAAGTAATCCTTACTCCAAAACTTGACGAGTTATCAAAAATTCTAAATGACATTTAATTAAGAATTGCACATAAAATTTATAAAAAGCCACTTTGATGAAACAAGTGGCTTTTTTGTAGGTAAAAACATCTTATTTTATGTGGGTTAAAACTGTGTTTTTTGTGCTTAAATTCTTTTTCTAATAAAAGAGAATATCATTATATGCCAAACAGATAGCTTATAGTTTTTTGGTGATTTAGGTTATCTTTTTGATATTCAATATGGTATTTAATGGTATGTTATCGATGTGTTATTAATTTGTTTAGAATGGTATAAAAAATCGTAACATTGTGGTTAAAAACTTATTAAAAAAATAGTATTATTGCGTTTTGGCGATTAAAATTGTTTTTTGTCTATTAACGTTATGTTAATCTAAGTACAATGCAGTTTTTTTATATTTTTAGGAATTCAGAAAAAAAGAGTCTTTTCTTGATGCAGGTAAGACACTGTTAAAGGAAGGCTTTGAAAATCAGTTAACAATAATTAAAGCTATGAAAGAGCACTAATTAAATTAATATTTATAACTAACCTTACTTTAATATTATGATGAGAAAAATTACTTTTCTATTTTGTTTAGCATTCCTATCCATGGTGTGGCAGCTTAGTGCGCAGGTCACCATTGGGACAGGGACAAATGAGCAACAACATTTACCGATTGAACCTTGGTATGGATATACTTACTCCCAGAGTATCTATACCACTGGAGAGATTAATGCTTCTGGAACCATAACAGGTTTACAATGGTATTATAGTGGGACTTCTGACTTAGCAGATAATCAACAGTTGGTTATTTACATGGCAGAGTCTACTAAAACCGAATTTACAAGTAATACAGATTGGGAGCCAATAACGTCGTTTACAGAGGTGTATTCTGGAGGTATAACAGTTGTTGCTGGAACACCTGGCTGGGTAGCATTAACTTTTGATACTCCATTTGCCTATTCTGGGACTGATAACCTTATAATAGCAGTTGAGGAAAATATGCCTGCGTATGATAGCTCAACAGATGATTTTCACTGTTCAGCTGTTTCTTCAAATAGGTCTATTGTATATTATAGTGATGGAACCAATCCAGATCCTGCTGCTCCGCCAACTGCTAACGGGGGGTCTCCTGTAGCTTTTATTCCTAATGTTATTTTAGACGGGATTACCCAGGTTTGCCCTGGCCCAACAGATATTACATTCTCTAATGTATTGCCAAATTCTGCTGATGCGAGTTGGACTGCAGGAGGTGCAGAAACTACCTGGAATATTGAATATGGTCCAGCTGGTTTTGCTCTTGGAACAGGAACCCAGCAAAATGGGTTGACTGCAACATCTGCTAGTATGACCGGTTTGACAGCTGCAACAGATTATGAATTTTATGTACAAGCCGATTGTGGTACTGAAACGAGCTCTTACCAAGGGCCTTTTATGTTTACTACAGAGTGTGATATATTTACAGCGCCTTTTACAGAGCCATTTGCGGGGAGTGCAACTCCTAACTGTTGGACCGAAGGTGGTGATACTGCTTGGGATTATAACTTAAATGCAGGTTATGCTGCAATAGATGTTGATGATCACACCTTTGGTGGTGGAACTAATTATGCATGGATGGATGGTTCGGATAACGGTACAGGTGAAATCAGTACCTTAACCTCTCCATTAGTAGATGTGTCTGGACTAACTAGTCCTTCTCTACAATTTGCATTATTCAGTAATAATACAAATGATGCAACAATCAACTTGATTGATGTTGAGCTTTATGATGGTGCTGCTTGGAATACTGTAATGAACATTACTAATTTATTGGGTGCTCAGTGGCAAGATTACTTTATCGATCTTTCTACTTATACAATCACTGGACCAGTACAAGTTAGGTTCACAGTTACCGGTGGTACAGGTTCTACGTTCTATAATGATGTTTTACTTGATGACGTCTCTTTTGACGAAATGCCAACCTGTGCTCAGCCATTTAACCTAATTGCAAGTGCCGTTACTGATACTACAGTAGATTTAAGCTGGACAGAAGCAGGAACAGCAACTTCATGGAACATTGAATTAGTAACTGCGGGGACTGCCCCTACAGGTACACCAACTTATACAGGAGTTACAAATCCGTATACTGTTACCGGACTGACTGCTGTAACTGATTATGAATTTTACGTGCAGGCTGATTGTGGTGCCGGTGATACAAGTGCTTGGGTAGGGCCAATATCCTTTACTACAGAGTGTGCTGCTTATATTCCTGAATATTTACAAGACTTTGCAACCATCATTCCGCAGTGTTGGGATGAGGCAGATAATGGTGATCCAACAACTGGACCTACAGGTTTAGGTGCAGGGTCTTGGGGACCAGATGGTTTTGCTAATAACGGATTCAGTGGAGCATATAAAATCAATCTTTATCTTGCTAGTAAGAGCGATTGGGTATTGTCTCCAAGCTTCGACCTATCAACAGGTGGGCCTTATCAGGTTGAGTTCGATTTCGCTATAATGCAATTTGGTTCATCTACAACGGCAGGAACTTTAGGGTCAGACGACGAAGTTCAGTTTTTGATTTCTACCGATGCAGGTACTACATGGACTGCTCTAGATACTTGGGATAATACTTCTGTAGTTCCTGCTGGAGGAACACATTATGTTTACGATTTAACATCATATGCTGGAATGACCGTAAGTTTTGCTTACTGGGGTTCTGAAGGGACTGTAAACGATCCTGAGGATATAGATGTGTCTTTCGATAATTTTTGGATCAGAGATATTCCTTCATGTCCAGAACCATCTGCTTTAACTGCAACAAGCTTGAGTTTAACTTCAACTGAGTTGTCTTGGACAGAAAATGGTACATCTACATCATGGGATGTTGAGGTTGTACTTGCGGGGACGACTCCTACAGGTACTCCTACTGCAGCTGGTGTAACTAACCCTTATACTGCTACGGGTTTAACTTCTGATACAGCTTACGAATATTATGTAAGAGCCGATTGTGGTTCTGGAGATTTGAGTACTTGGGTTGGACCATTCCCGTTTTATACAGGATATTGTGAATCTGTACCAACAAGTAACGATGGGCAGGGTGTTACCAATGTAACTCTAATGCAAACACCATTCCCAAGTTTTGGTGATGTGACTTACGAAAACCATACAGATACGTCAGTATTGGTATTCCAAGGATTAGATACCAATTTACAGATTTCGTTTGCTACAGGTTATACCTATGGAACTAATGTGTGGATTGATTTTAATGATGATTTAGTATTTGATAGTGCTACAGAGTTAGTGTATTCTGGAACATCAACCAACCAGAACCCTACAACCTTAGACGCTACTTTCCTAATGCCAGCAACAGCAGCTGTTGGAGAGCACAGAATGCGTATTGGTACCGCAGATTCTGGACAAGCAACACCAAACCCTTGTTATAATGGGTCTTGGGGTGTAACTTTAGATTTTACTGTTAATATCCAAGTGCTAAACTGTGTATTGCCAGAAGCTACTTATACTGTAGTAGACGATTGTGATAATGGAGATCAATTCCTTATTGATGTAGATATAACCAGTTTAGGAGATGCAACTTCGTTAACTGTATCAGACAACCAAGCTAGTACTCCAATTGTGGTTAGTGCTACAGGTGTTGTGCAAATGGGACCTTATCCATTTTTAACAGAAATTCAAGTTTCTGTTTCTAACGAAGCTGAGGATTATTGTACTATTTACAGTCCTAATTTTGAACTATTGGCATGTCCTCCAGCTAATGATGGTTGTGATGGTGCTATAGTAGTAGATGTTAATACTTCTCCAACTTGTGATCTTATAACTTCAGCGACCATGGTAGCAGCTACACCATCACCAGTGATGCCTAGTTGTGGACCAGCTGGTTCTGCAGACGTTTGGTTTGAATTCGTTGCTTTAAGTGAGTCGGAAACGATTACACTAATGAATATGCAAGGAGGTACTTTTAACCTTGATCATGCAGTTTATTCTGGTGCTTGTGGAAACCTAACCGAATTGTACTGTTCTGATGATGATTTTAGTTACACTCCATTGTTAACTGTTGGAGAAACTTATTATTTACAGGTGTTTACTCCTGGAGTAAGTGATGAGACAACAACATTTGACGTATGTATCAAACCAGCTCCAGATAATATTACATGTGAAACTGCAGGGTATTTCTGTAATGGAGAAGGAGGTTTAATTTCTGCGAATATCACAGGCTTGCCAGATTCTACAGATGTAGCTTGTTTAGGATCTATACCTAACCCTTCTTATAACATTCTTGATATTGCTGAATCAGGTACTATTGAAATTCAAATTACTCAAAACACAGAATTTGATGAAAACGGTGATCCGGTAGGAAATGGTTTGGATGTAGACTTTGTATTATGGGGACCATTTACCCCAGATGAGGATTATTGTGATTACGATTTATTTGTAGACTGTCCTACATGTCCAAACAATACATTTAATCCTGGATTCTATCCATTTGGTAATATAGTAGACTGTAGTTATTCTGCAGCTCCTGTTGAAAACTTAACTATTCCTAATGCACAAGAAGGAGAAATCTATTTACTGTTGGTAACAAATTTCAACGGAGGAAATGGATTCATTCAAATTGAGCAAACAAATGCTCCTGATGCCGATTCTGGTACACTTACAGCAGATATGAATGCTTCTTTCGAGAACGTAGCTGTAGATCCTGTTACAGAAGAACCATTACCATTAGACCTTTGTGGTTATACAGAATATACTTTAACTGTTGATACAAATGGTCGTGGAGATTATTTTGACTGGTATCCAGGTGGGTTTATTGATGAATCAAACACTACTGATACATACATTGCCACTGAATCTGGATTGTATACAGTAATTGCTTATGATGAAGATTGTGCTGTTGAAGCCACTTTATCTGTTCAGGTTAACTTCTACCAACAAGCAAACCCTGTACAACCAGATCCACTTACAGCTTGTGATAACGATGGAGATGGCATAGTTGATTTTGATCTTACTTCAATTGAAGCACAAATGTTAGCCAACGAAGCAGATCCAACAATCTATGCAGTTACTTACCATCTAGTTTTAGCTGAAGCGCAGCAGGGAATTAATGCTATCGCAGATCCTACTGCTTACGCTTCTGCTGGAGAGACTATTTATGTCCGTGTTGAAGACATCAACGCTGTAGGTTCAAATTCTGGATGTTTCTCTACAACGTCATTAGAATTGATTGTTAATACTGCTGTAGTTTTAGGAACTCCATCCGATTTGGAAAATTGTAGTGATAGCTCAGGAACAACTTCATTCGATTTAACTTCAAATGAAGCAGATATCCTTAATGGGCAAACTGGATTAACGGTTGGGTATTATACATCTCAAACAGATGCTGATAATGGTACAAACCCAATAGCAGATCCAACAGACTACGATTCTTCAAACGGATCAGAAACTATCTATGTTAGAGTTGAAGATACTGTAACAGGATGTTATGCAATAACATCATTCAATGTTACTGCTGGTGTTCAACCTGAAATGACTTTCGATCCAGATGGAGACTATGAGCTTTGTGCTGGAGGATCTGACTCTACAGACCTAGTTATTATACCTGTAAACTTTACTGAAGCCGATGTAACCAGTGGAGCAGTAAATATTGATTGGTATTTTGAAGGAGTTGCAATTCCTAACGAAAATAGTTTATCTTTGTCAGTGTCCGAAACAGGAGACTACGAAGTGGTAGCTACCTTTACAAATACCGGTTGTACCGGTCAAGTAGGACCTCAAGAAGTTGTTGAAATTACCAATTGTGTTATTCCTCAGGTTATTACGCCTAATGGGGATGCTTATAACGAAAGGTTCGACCTAAGAGGATTCAATGTACAAAGTCTGAAAATTTATAACAGAAACGGTACACTTGTATACTCTAAAGAAGGTGGTTATACAGACGAATGGTATGGACAGTCTGATGGTGGAGATGAATTACCTGTAGGTACTTATTTCTACGTAATGGTTGACCAGGACAACGAGACAACTACCGCTTGGGTATATATCGAAAGAGAAAATTAAACTAACAAAAACCTGATATAGAAAAAGAATGAAACGAATTTATTTGATTTTCGCATTACTGTTGGCATCTCAGCTATATGCTCAGCAAGATCCTCAGTATACACAGTACATGTACAATATGAATGTGATAAACCCTGCTTATGCCGGGTCTTCAGAGGACTTATCCATTGGGCTACTTTACCGTAGCCAATGGGTTGGGATAGATGGAGCCCCAGAAACCTTCACTGCTGCTGTAAGCAGCCCCGTAGGAGAAAGAGTAGGTTTGGGACTATCTGTTATTTCAGACCAAATAGGTCCAGTTAGAGAAACTAATGCTTACGCTGATTTCTCATATACATTACCGTTAGGTAACGACTTAAGATTGGCATTAGGACTTAAAGCTGGAGCTACTTTCCATGATATTGGTTTGGAGGGATTAGCTGCTATTGATGACAACGATCCTTTTTTAGCCAATGATATTAACGAAGTGACACCTAATGTAGGAGCTGGAGCTTATTTTTATAAGCCTAATAAATTTTATGTATCTCTTTCAATGCCAAACATATTGAATGCTACACATTTAGATGCCGATGGATATAATATCGGATCTGAAACACAGCATTTCTTTGGCGCTGCCGGATACGTATTCACTTTATCAGACAACTTTAAGTTAAAACCACATGGTATGATTAAGTGGGCTTTTGATTCTCCTGTGAGTTTCGATGTAAATGCAAACTTATTTATGTACGACCTTGTTGAAATTGGAGCAGGGTATCGTTTAGACGACTCATTTGTAGGTATGGTAAACTTCTTAATTAATGATAGCTTACGTGTAGGTTATGCATATGATAATATCCAATCGGAATTAAACATTGCTGCACCGGCATCACACGAAGTATTCATAACATATGATTTAAACTTCTCAAAAAGAGTTTCACGTTCACCACGTTATTTCTAATCTGCTAAGCTAACCACATATATGAAACAGATAAAAGTATTACTAGGTATTGCGCTTATGGGAACTCTAAGCCTATCTGCGCAGAATAATGACACAAAGAAAGCTGACAAGCATTTTTCAAGATTTGAATTTGTTGAGGCCATTGAAGACTACGAACAATTAGTAGAGCAAGGTAAAGGCGATGAGTATGTTTATGCTCGCTTGGCCGAAGCTAATTATAATATCTTCAACACGGTTGATGCTGAAAAATGGTATGCCAAAGCTTTGGAAACGTCAACAGACCCTTCAATGATGTTTGAGTACTCTCAAATGTTGAAGGCTAACGGTAAGTATGAACAGTCCAATGAATGGATGCGTAAGTTTGCTGCAGCTCGTCCTAGCGATGAAAGAGCTATGGCGTTTATGGCTAATCCTGATTACTTACCAAAAATATTAGAAAAAGGAAAGAAGTTTAATGTACAGAATTTAGACATTAACACTCCAGCATCTGATTTTGGAGGTGCGTTTAAAGATGGTAAATTGTACATCGCTTCTGCTAGAAACAGTGCAAGAAGAACCTACGGATGGAACGAACAACCTTTCCTAGACATTTATTCTTTTGATAAGGCAGAAGATGGAACTTTTGGAGAGGAAGTAATGGTAAGCAAAAAAGTTAATACAAAGTTTCATGAGGGAACAGTAGCATTCTCTCCAGACGGAAACACTATGTATTATTCAAGCGAGAGTTTCTTCAGTAAAGAATACGAAAAAGACGAAGAAACTAACACTAAGTACAGTGTAGTTCAATTGTTCAAAGCTAATAAAATGGGAGACGATTGGGATACTATAGAGCAATTGCCATTTAATAGCCAAAATTACTCTATAAAAGATCCTGCTGTTAGCCCTGACGGGAAATGGCTTTACTACTCTTCCAATCAACCAGGTGGAATAGGTAAATTTGATATTTATAAAGTAGAGATTAACGCAGATGGTTCTTTTGGACGTCCGGAAAACTTAGGCCCTAAAGTTAACACTGAAGGAAATGAAGGTTTCCCATTTGTTAGTGATAATGGTACGTTATACTTCTCATCTGATAGTTGGTTAGGTCTTGGAGGTATGGACGTGTTTTATACTAAAGAGATTGATGGTACTATGGCTAACGCTAGAAATGTCGGTATTCCATTAAATTCTTCTGCAGACGACTTTGCTTATACCATTAATGAAGAAACAGGCGAAGGTTTTGTATCGTCAAACCGTTCTGGAGGAAAAGGAAGTGATGATGTTTACGCTGTAAAACAAATTCAACCTTTATGTGATGTTGTAACTGTAATTAGAGCAGTAGACCATAAAACTGGTCAGCCATTACCTGGTGCAACTATTACTTTATTCGATGATCAAGGAAGTAAATTAATGTCTAAGATAGCTGAAGCTGACGGTACTGCCGAGTTTATTGTTGAGTGTGATGACGAAACAAGTGTAGAAGTAACTATGGCTGAGTACGAAAGTGCAAGTAAGGTAATTGAAGGTACAAGTGATCCTGAAAACAATGTGGATGTTGAGTTAGATCCAATTGAAAAGATCATTACTCCTGTTGATATCAAACTTAATCCAATTTACTTCGAATTTGACAAGTCGAACATTACTTCTCAAGCAGCATTCGAATTGGATAAGTTAGTAGAGGCAATGAACAAATATCCAGAAATGGTTATTCAAGTTTACTCTCATACAGACAGACGCGGTCCAGATTCTTACAACATGGCATTGTCTGACAGAAGAGCAAAAACTTCTGTTCAGTATGTAGTGTCTAAGGGAATTGATGCTTCTAGAATTAGCGGAGAAGGTAAAGGTGAAACTGAACCTGCCGTTGATTGTACACAATGTACTGAAGAGCAACACCAACTTAACCGTCGTTCTGAGTTTCTTATTGTAACAGGAAGCCCAAAAGCGACAGAAGAAAACCAAGAAGATAACCAATAATAAAGGTATTCTTTAAAATAAAAAGCCTAGCACGAAAGTGTTGGGCTTTTTTTATTTGAATATTTTCAGGTTAAGGACATAAATAGACGGGTTGTCCATATCTTATTTAACTAATACATAAAATTAAAATAAGTGGGTTTGTTGTACTTTCTGTTTTTAGGGATGTAGTTCTAGATTTTAAACAAAAAAAGCCTTGTAAAACTAATTACAAGGCTTTTTTTCTATTTAATTTGATTACCCTCTTTATCAAAAAAGTGGTATTCAAGATACGTGTAAGCATCTCTCGGTAATATTTTCACCCATTTTTTATGTTCAAAAAACCATTTTGAACGTATAGATGGAAAGCCTTTGGTTAAAAAGGCCGCTATAAAAGGGTGGGTGTTTAGTGTCACCTTTTTATAGTCTTTTTGAAATAACTGCTCAAGATCGTGAGTGATTTTCTGTATCAGTACTATTGGTGCTTCAACCTCGCCACTGCCATTGGCGTTTGGGTTTTCTTCACGTGTTTTAATACTCATTTCAGGTCGTACCCGTTGTCTTGTTATTTGCACCAGTCCAAATTTACTTGGAGGTAAAATTTTGTGTTTTGCTCTGTCATCTTTCATTTCATCGCGAAGATGATTGTAAAGCGTTTTCCTGTTATCAGGATTGGTCATATCAATAAAGTCCACAACAATAATTCCCCCCATGTCGCGAAGTCTAAGTTGACGGGCTATTTCTGTGGCTGCGATTAAGTTAACTTCTAAAGCCGTTTCTTCTTGTGTTTTGGCTTTATTTGAGCGATTTCCACTGTTCACGTCAACAACATGAAGAGCTTCTGTATGCTCAATTACCAAGTAGGCCCCTTTGGCCATGGAAACGGTTTTTCCAAATGAAGTTTTTATCTGGCGTTCAACGCCAAACTTTTCAAAAATTGGAACGTTAGATTGATGTAACTTAACGATAGACTCTTTTTTAGGTGCTATTTCTTGCAGATAATCCTTAATTTGAATGTAAAGCGTTTCATCGTCCACATGTATACTGGTAAAAGTGTCATTAAAAATGTCTCTCAAAATAGAAGACGCTTTATTTAACTCTCCCAACACCTTACTAGGATGATGTGCTTTGTGTAGCTTTTTACACATTGCCGTCCAACGACTAAGCAAATTTTGTAAATCTTTATCTAGTTCGGCTACTTTTTTGCCTTGTGCTACAGTGCGTACAATAATTCCGAAACCTGGTGGAGTTATACTCTTTACCAAGCGTTTTAAACGGTCTTTTTCTTCTTTATCCTCTATCTTTTGAGATATGGAAATACGGTCTGAAAAAGGGACCAAAACTATATATCTACCTGCAATAGACAGCTCTGAGCTTATTCTAGGGCCTTTAGTAGATATAGGTTCCTTAACAATTTGTACCAAAATAGACTGATTTGATTTTAAAACGTCGACTATACGTCCGTTTTTATCAATATCTTTTTCAAATGGGAAATTCTTTAAAGAAAAATCTTTTAGTTTACCTGTGCTTACACGTTTAGTGAACTTTATAAGTGATGGAAGGTTTGGTCCTAAATCGTGATAATGTAAAAAGGCATCTTTTTCGTAGCCTACGTTTACAAATGCAGCGTTTAAACCTGGAACAGCTTTTCTTATTTTAGCGATAAATACATCGCCAACAGAAAAATTGTTACCACCCTCATCCTTGTGTAATTCAACTAGTTTTCCATCTTTTAATAAGGCAAAATCAACATGTTCTGAACCAGATCGAATGATCAATTCTTTCTCCATTGTGTTAATTTTTATCCATACGGTAAGGTACAGATGGATTGAACAATATTTTCACAGGATTTGTTTAAATCCAATGGGTTCACTATTACTTTTGGCAGTTAGATTGTAACGAGTGATACCCTTTTCAAAGAACGTTATAAAACCAAAAAAGTAGTATAAAACTACTTTTTCGATTTATTTTTTCTTTTTGTGACGGTTTGCGCGTCTTCTTTTCTTACGCTTATGCGTTGCTACCTTGTGTCTTTTGCGTTTTTTACCACTTGGCATAAGTTCCTTTGTTTAAAAATTAATACTTGTTTTATTTTACTTCAACGTTTGTCTTTACTCCTTCAACAAAAACTTTGGCAGGTTTAAACGCCGGAATGTTGTGAGCAGGAATCTTGATTGTAGTGTTTTTCGAAATATTTCTTCCAGTTTTTTCAGCTCTAGTTTTAATAATAAAGCTACCAAAACCTCTTAGGTATACATTGTCACCACTCTCTAGAGATATTTTTACCTCTTCCATGAAAGTCTCAACAGTCGCCTGAACGTCACCTTTTTCCATTCCTAATTTTTCAGAAATCTTCGCTACTAAATCAGCCTTAGTCATTTGTATATTTTTTAAGTTATATATTCGATTATAAAGGGATGCAAATATAGGAATTATTAATTCAATATTTCAAACCTAAATCATTAAAATTTAAGAGTATAAACGTTTATTTTTGCCCTAATAGTATTTAATGGATGAAATTATCAGAGGTTTTAATAGGTTGGTACAGAGGTGTTAAGCGTGATTTGCCATGGCGCAAAACAAACGATCCTTACAAGATATGGTTATCTGAAATTATTTTGCAACAAACCCAAATTAAGCAAGGATTACCTTATTATGAAGCTTTCGTTAAGCGGTTTCCTACTGTGAATCAGTTGGCTATAGCTACAGAAGAAGAAGTCCTAAAACTATGGCAAGGTTTGGGGTATTATTCAAGAGCTCGTAATCTTCATGCCACTGCTAAGTATGTGAACTACGAACTTGAAGGAATATTCCCAAAATCGTATAATGAACTATTAAAATTAAAAGGTGTAGGTGACTATACCGCTAGTGCAATAGCATCTATTTGTTATAATGAAGCAACTGCAGTAGTAGATGGTAATGTATATCGTGTTCTGTCAAGATATTTTGGAATTTATGAACCTATAAACACGTCGAAAGGATTTAAGGTTTTCAAAGCAACTGCTCAGGAACAATTAGATATATCTCATCCAGGTGATTTCAATCAAGCGATAATGGAGTTTGGTGCTGTGCAGTGTACTCCAAAAAATCCTGATTGTGATAAATGTCCTTTAATAAATGGTTGCATAGCCTATAAAAATAGTTCTATAGATATTCTTCCTGTCAAATTAAAATCAAACAAGATTGCAAAGAAGTATTTCAATTTTCTTGTGTTGATTTCCGATGATGGTAAAACCGTTCTTGAAAAAAGGGAGGGAAAGGGTATTTGGCAAAACCTGTATCAATTCCCTTTAATCGAAACCGATAGAAGCATTACTCCAAGTGGTTTTCATAAGGAATTGGGAAGACATAAATTCTTGAAAAATAATGTATACGATTATAGCCTTTTCAATTCAACAGATATTGTTCATAAATTGTCACATCAGCATTTACATACCAAGTTTTGGATAGTACAAACCAAATCGCTGCCAAAAACTGCGATTAAATTTGATGAAATAGGAGAGTATGCTGTTCCTGTTTTAATAGAGAACTTTATCGAGTCCTTTAATTTCTAGATTAAACATTACAGTTATAAAAAAATGTTATTTTTAAGGATATGAATGGCAAATCTTTAACTTTGTTAAACCATAAACATATACCATACTATGTCAGGAACCTTAAATAAAGTTATGCTAATTGGGCATTTGGGAGACGATGTAAAACTACACTATTTTGATGGTGGTGGTTGTGTTGGACGTTTTCCGTTGGCTACCAACGAAACTTATGTAAATAAACAAACCAATGAGCGTGTAACTAACACTGAATGGCATAATATAGTTGTACGCAATAAAGCCGCAGAGATATGTGAAAAGTATCTTAGTAAAGGCGACCGTATTTATATTGAAGGCAGGATAAAGACCCGAAAATGGCAAGATGATCAAGGTCATGATCGTTATTCTACAGAAATTCAATGTACGGATTTTACATTTTTAACTACTAAAAATGAAACTCAAGGAGGAATGTCGAATGCTCCAGTTCAAAATCCAGTGCCAAACCCTGAGCAGGCGGCAAAAGATGCTGGAGTTGAAGATCACGACGACCTTCCGTTTTAATGTTTAACTAACTTTCAAATAATTGGACCCTGAACCCCCCAGTTTTAACACCTTTCTTTTAACAATAGATTACTCAGCTCTTTTTGGCTTTGCCCTATTGTTTGTGCTTCTAGTCTGCTCTGCTCTTATTTCTGGAGCAGAAGTAGCTATGTTTTCTCTTAACCGTACTGATATAGATGGAGGGCTAGAAAAAAAGTCTCGCTTTATGCCTATTATTGAGCGATTATTGGATAAACCCAAAAAGCTCTTGGCAACTATATTGATATCCAACAATTTCATCAACATAGCGATTGTTATTCTATTCTCCTATTTGGGAGAGTTTATGTTTTCAGGAATCACCTCAAGCATTGTCCGTTTTGTTATTGAAGTGGTACTAATCACTTTTTTGATATTACTTTTTGGTGAAATCCTACCAAAGATCTATGCGAGCAGAAATAAGGTGAAGTTTGCTTCGTTTATGGCATATCCTTTACAAATATTGGATTTCATGCTTACACCCTTGAGCATGCCCATGCGCAATATAACTTTATCAATTCATAAAAAACTCGGCAAGCAGAAGTCTAATTTGAGTGTAGACCAGCTTTCCCATGCTCTAGAACTTACGAGTGAACACGATACAACCAAAGAAGAGCAAAAAATACTTAAAGGAATTGTTTCGTTTGGTAATACAGACACCAAACAGGTTATGCGCCCACGTATCGATATCTTTGCATTGAATGCTAACCAGAAATATAGTGATATAATTCCCGAGATTATAAATAATGGATATTCGCGAATTCCAGTTTATGAAGATAATATAGATCAGATTAAGGGAATTCTATATGTAAAAGATCTTTTGCCTTACATTGATAGGAGTCAATTTGATTGGATCCAGCTTTTAAGGGAACCATTCTTTGTGCCTGAAAATAAAAAACTGGATGATTTAATGACTGAATTTCAGGAAAAAAAAGTGCATTTAGCTGTTGTCGTTGATGAATACGGAGGTACTTCTGGTTTAATTTCTTTGGAAGATATTATAGAAGAAATTGTTGGAGACATTAGTGATGAGTTTGATGATGAGGATTTGGTGTATTCAAAATTGGATGAAAACAATTATGTGTTTGAGGGTAAAACAGCTCTAAAGGATCTTTACAAGATCATGAAGATTGAAAATGATTCGGTTTTTGAAGAGAATAAAGGTGAAGCCGAAACTTTGGCTGGGTTTGTTCTAGAAATTTCTGGGGGATTCCCAAAACGTAACAGTAAAATAAATTTTAAAAACTACGTTTTTACTATAGAAGCGTTAGATAAAAAGCGTATAAAGCGCATAAAAGTGACAGTAAATTAACAATGAAGAAACTATCAATAGCTGTTTTATCGATTATTGCAGTATTATTTTCGGGTTGTGGAGAAGATCCTCTGCCTAAACCAAAAGCCTATTTAAGACTGGAATATCCTAATGCAGAGTACGAACATACCAATACTGATTTACCATTTTCTTTTGAGAGGAATAAACAGGCTAAAGACGTCAAGTCTAAACTCGTGCCCGGAGCTACTCTAAGCTACGGTGTCGATGTTGTTTACCCAGAATTAAAGGGAACCATTTACCTTACCTATCGAAAAGTAAATCAGGATAAAGAACTATTGATAAATTATCTTAGAGACGCTCAAAACTTTACACAAAAGCATACCATCAAGGCAGATGAGATAGCAGAGCAGGTTTATATAAATAAGGAGCGTAAGGTATATGGAATGTTTTATGAAGTAGGAGGTGATGCCGCTTCGCAGTCACAATTCTATGTAACCGATAGCTTAAATCATTTCTTAACAGGATCTCTCTACTTCTATGCAAAGCCCAATTATGACTCAATACTGCCGGCTGCTAATTATTTAATGAAAGATATTAGGAAGATAATGGAAACGGTAGAGTGGAAATAAAACGAAACCAAAGATCCGTCAGAAATTAAAAACTTTGATCTTTTCAAAAAAAGCAATTGCATAAAAAAACTCCCCAACATTATTGGGGAGTTTTTTATATATGTAATTGGTATTATTAACCTAAAGCTACTCGTGAGAATGCAGTAATAGTTACGTCGTTACCCAAAGACTTTACATATTCAGCAACGCTTACTTTGCTGTCTTTAATAAATGCTTGGTTTACCAAAGTGTTGTCTTTAAAGAAGCGTTGGATTTTACCTTTAGCGATGTTGTCTAACATAGCTTCTGGCTTACCTTCTGCACGTAATTGATCTTTAGCGATTTCGATTTCTTTCTCGATGATAGAAGCGTCTACACCTTCTTCGTTAAGAGCGATTGGGTTCATTGCAGCAGCTTGCATAGCAACATCTTTAGCTACAACATCAGCACCTTCAGCAGATGCAGAAAGCCCTACCAAAGTAGCAATTTTGTTTCCTGCGTGGATATAAGACCCTACGAAAGGAGCTTCAACTTTAGAGAAAGCATTGATGTCTAGTTTTTCACCGATTACACCAGTTTGCTCAACTAATTTATCAGCAACAGTCATTCCTTGGAAATCTGCAGCTAATAACTCATCTTTAGAAGATACAGTTAAAGCCAAATCTGCAAGTTGGTTAGCAAGGTTTACGAAGCTTTCGTTTTTACCTACGAAGTCAGTTTCACAACCTAATACAATAGATACACCAACAGTGTTATCAGCATTTACTTTAGCGATAGCAGCACCTTCAGTAGATTCACGGTCTGCACGGTTAGCAGCTACTTTTTGTCCTTTTTTACGAAGGATTTCGATTGCTGAATCGAAGTTTCCTTCAGCCTCTACTAATGCCTTCTTACAGTCCATCATTCCAGCACCAGTAGCTTGTCTTAATTTATTAACCTCAGCGGCAGATATTTTTGTCATGGTGTTTTATTTTAAAAAAAGTCGTTCAATTTTATTCTTTTATGCTGCCGGTAGACAGGGGATAAAGAAATAAACTAAACGACTTTTTAGAGTTATATAAATGTTATATAAAGTTTATTCTTCTTCTTGAGATGCAACTTTTTTATCGGCAACAGCTTTTTTGTCTGCTTTAGCAGCATCTTTCTCTGCTTTACGCTCAGAAAGACCACCAGCGATAGCGCCAGTAATGTGTGACAAAACTTTGTCGATAGACTTAGATGCGTCGTCGTTTGCAGGGATTACATAGTCAACTTGACGTGGGTCAGAGTTGGTATCAACCATTGCAAAAATTGGGATGTTTAATTTTTGTGCTTCTTTAATCGCAATGTGCTCACGCTTAATATCTACAACAAAAAGAGCTCCAGGTAAACGAGTCATGTCGCTGATAGAACCTAAGTTTTTCTCTAACTTAGCTCTTAAACGATCTACTTGTAAACGTTCTTTTTTAGATAGTGTGTTGAATGTACCGTCTTTCTTCATTCTATCAATAGAAGCCATTTTCTTAACAGCTTTACGAATAGTTACGAAGTTGGTCAACATTCCACCTGGCCATCTTTCTGTGATATAAGGCATGTTGATAGCACCTGCTTTTTCAGCTACGATATCTTTAGCCTGCTTTTTGGTTGCAACAAATAATATTTTACGTCCAGAAGCAGCGATTTTGCTTAATGCTGCGCTAGCTTCTTCTATTTTCGCTGCAGTCTTGTAAAGATTTATGATATGGATACCGTTACGCTCCATATATACGTAAGGAGCCATGTTTGGGTCCCACTTACGAGTAAGGTGTCCGAAGTGTACACCTGCTTCAAGTAATTCTTTTACTTCTACTTTTGCCATTTTGTAAATAGTTTACGTTCTGTTGAGATAGCAATGATAAAGTGGCTTGTATTTAAGGCCTTCATCATTTAGATGCTAAACTAATCCTGACTCAAATGGTCATGGACAACAAAAACTGGTTAAATTTTGATAATGTGATTTGAATATTTCCTGAAAAGGAATCCAAACCACCAAATAGATATTAACGCTTAGAGAACTGGAATTTCTTACGAGCTTTCTTCTGACCGAATTTCTTACGCTCTACCATTCTTGGGTCTCTTGTTAACAATCCTTCAGGTTTAAGGATGCTTCTGTTTTCAGCATCTAATTCGCACATAGCGCGAGAGATTGCCAAACGTACTGCTTCTGCTTGACCTGTAATACCACCCCCGTAAACGTTTACAGTAATGTCGAAGTTCTCCTCATTGTTGGTCATGGCCAACGGTTGGTTCACTTTGTACTGTAACGTAGCAGTTGGGAAGTAAGTATTTAATTCTTTTTTGTTTACTGTGATGTTACCACTACCTTGAGCAACATAAACACGAGCAACAGCCGTTTTTCTACGACCAATCTTGTGAATTACTTCCATTAGTTAAATTCGTTTAGGTTAATTGCTTTAGGTTTTTGAGCTTCATGTTTGTGCTCAGTCCCAACAGCAACTGTTAGATTACGGAATAGATCTGCACCTAATTTGTTTTTAGGCAACATACCTTTTACTGATTTCTCTACCAATCTGGCTGGGTCTTTTGCAAACAGCTCAGTAGCAGTTAAACTTCTTTGACCACCAGGGTAACCAGTGTGACGAACGTAAGTTCTGTCGTTCCACTTGTTTCCTGTTAAGTTGATTTTCTCTGCGTTGATAACAATTACGTTATCTCCACAATCAACGTGTGGTGTGAAGTTAGGCTTATGTTTACCTCTTAAAAGTTTTGCAACCTTAGAAGCTAAACGACCTAAAGTCTGTCCTTCGGCGTCTACTAAAACCCACTCTTTGTTTACAGTGGCTTTGTTTGCCGAAATGGTTTTGTAGCTTAATGTATCCACACTTATTAATTTAAATTAAACATTCCTCTCCCAAAAAGAGAGCGCAAATTTACGATTATATATTTGATTACCAAATAGTAGGTTGGAATATTTAATAAGCGTGTTTTGCAGAACTTAATTTGGAGGTGTCCTGTTCTTATCTATTTGGTTTTTAAGGCTGTTAAAGATACTACTTAATAAAAGTAGCTCCAATTATTTTTTCGGCTTTTTCTTTTTGCTTTTTTTGAAGAGAACTTCTTCAGGGAAAGGAAATACAATGGTTGAGTTTTTTTCTGCTGCAATATCAGATAAGGTTTGATAAAGTCTTAGCTTTATGGAAGAAGGTGATTCGTCTATTAGCTTGCCGGCATCTACTAAAGCTTGGGCAGCTTGCTTCTCGGCATCGGCTAAAATAATACGGGCACGACGTGAGCGTTCGGCTTCGGCTTGATTGGCCATAGAACGTTTCATGTTCTCGGGTAATTCTATATCCTTAATCTTTACATCCAATATAGTAATGCCCCAATCCTTTGTTTCGTTGTCTACAATCTCTCGGATGTTCTGACCAATTTCCTCTCGTTTACTCAAAATGGTGTCGAGCTCAACTCGACCACATACATCGCGAAGGGATGCTTGAGATAATTGGGAGATGGCAAAGTGATAGTCTTCAACTTCTAAAATGGATTGTTCGGCATTGACAATACGAAAGAACAATACACCATTTATTTTACATGGAACATTATCCTGAGTCATAATTTCTTGTGTAGGAATGTTTATGGTTATCACTCGCATATCTACAAACTGAGCTGTCTCTATGACTGGTATAATCCAACGGAAACCGGGCTTAAGCACTTTTACATAACTTCCAAAACGGAATTTTAAGGCGCGCTTGTACTCAAATACAATTCTAATTCCAGAAAGGAAGAACAGAAACAATAGTAATACTATAAAAGGGTAATTGAAAAACATTTTGTCTTAGTAATACTTTACTTAAAGATAGTGAATAAGTAGTTAGTTTTCAATTTACAACCATTGATTTCGAATGTTCTGTTATTCTTGCCTGCTAGCAGTGGGTTAGGTAAAACTGTTGTTTTAATACTTTTCGTGAATTTACCTTTTAAAGCATATTAGTGCTGGGATGGTACTGCTTTTAGGGAGCAAGAATAAATAAACATTTTGAAGTAACGTAATATAATGATTTAGGAAAGCGATAATTATCTATTGATTGATATTTAAGTGTTTTTGTTATCTTAGATATACAAGCCGACCATCATGCCTAAACATGCTGTAAAACCGACACCCAAAAAGCTTTCTGAATTTCCTGCAACTGCTATTTGTGGTAATGATATTAGTTCTTCTTGTCTCTATGTTTCAGCGCTTACCATAGTTTATGCGGGTCAATATGCTTGGGTTTCATTATTGATTGTTGCCGGTGTTCTTTTTCTGTACAGAAAAATATATGGTGAGGTTGTGGGAGCTTTGCCTTTAAATGGAGGAGCATATAATGCTTTGCTAAATACAACGAACAAGTCGGTTGCTTCACTAGCAGCTACACTTACCATATTGTCGTATATGGCAACAGCGGTAATTTCCGCTTCTGAAGCTATGAACTATGTCCATGAGTTATGGGTAGATTGGCCTGTTATAATGGCAACTATATTATTGTTGTTGTTATTTATGGGGGTTACAATTATGGGTATTGGTGAGTCCTCAAAGGTTGCTACAGTTATTTTTATATTTCATTTATCATCCTTGATTTTGCTTTCGCTATTTTGCGGATGGTATTTAATTAGTAATGGCTTTGAAGTTTTGCAAGAAAACTATGCTTTGCCTCAAAAAGGAAGTGTGTCCACGGTATTGTTTTTTGGGTTTAGTGCAGCTATGCTTGGGATTTCTGGCTTTGAAAGTTCTGCTAATTTTGTTGAGGAGCAGCAGAAAGGAGTTTTTAGGAAAACCCTTCGCAATATGTGGATCGTGGTGAGTGTGTTCAATCCGCTGATGGCCTTTTTGGCACTATCTATTATTCCTATGGCCCATGTTGAAACACATCAAGAGGCTTTACTTTCCTATATGGGAGGTTTGACCGGTGGACATTGGTTGTCAATTCTAATTTCGATAGATGCAGCTTTAGTGTTGAGCGGTGCGGTACTTACCTCTTTTATAGGTGTTTCTGGGTTGTCAGAGCGTATGGCTTTGGATAGGATATTGCCTGCTTTTCTGTTGAAGCGAAACAAGAAAGGAAGTAATTATTTTATTGCTGTTGTATTCTTTTTGTTGTGTACTTCAATTCTGCTGATAACTAACGCAGAACTGGGTGCTTTGGCAGGAGTTTATACAATTGCATTTTTATCGGTTATGGTACTTTTTGGTGTTGGTAATGTTTTGCTAAAATTAAAACGGAAGCATTTGCCGAGACCTGAGCGTTCCAATTGGCTCACCCTTTTTGTTGCTATTACAATGGTAGTTGGGGCCATTATTGGAAATGCTGTGATGAATCCTGAATATATGGTAGTGTTTTTTGAGTACTTTATTCCTACGATGTTGATTGTGGGGGTTATGCTAAACCGTATTTTCTTGCTGAAACTTTTGCTCAATATTATCTGGTACCTATTCAGGCCTATAGAACGTTTTGTGTCTAAGGCGCATAGGTCAATCCTTAAAAGTATAGACAAGATTAACGATCAGGAATTTGTGTTTTTTACCAAAGATGACGATGTAGCTACCCTCAATAAAGTCATGCTTTATATAAAGAATAACGAACACACCAGGAAGCTTAAAATTGTTACTGTTTTAGGGAAAGGGAGGGAGCTTCCTAAGGATATGACTAGGGATATTGATGTCTTGGATAGGGAGTATCCTGAAATCAAGATAGAATTCATACAATTAGAAGGAGAGTTTGGACCAGATTTAATAGAAGAACTCTCACGTGAGTGGAACATCCCCATAAACTTTATGTTTATTGGTTCTCCTGGTGATCATTTTCCATACCATATTGAAGACCTTGGTGGGGTAAGATTAATCATTTGATTTTTTGAAAAAATAAAAAAGATAATGATGGTTTCTTATCTGAAGTTTGCGGTTTATTTGTTTCTAATAAGGTGTTATAAATATAAAAGGCTATCTGGAAAGGGTGAAAAAAATGTTATCGTCAACCTAAACTTGATTCAGATTGACGATAACTCCCCTTTGTAAATAGCCTTTTGTTTGGCTTTAGTAGTAGATTAATTCATTTTAATCTTTTCCTTTTTACGTTTTTTCTTTTTCTTCTTTTTTTCTTTTGAATTAGCTTCCTGTTTAGGGTGTACTAAGTTCATCTCTTTGATTAAATGTGTTGCTCCGGCATATTTATCCACAATAAAAAGAACATAACGAATGTCAACCATAATATTACGACAGATTTCAGGGTCGTAATTAATGTCGCTCATAGTACCTTCCCAAACACGGTCAAAATTCAACCCAATAAGGTTTCCATAAGCGTCTAATGTCGGGCTGCCTGAATTTCCTCCTGTAGTATGGTTTGTTCCAATAAAGCAAACTGGCAATTTTCCATTTGTATCGGCGTAAATACCATAATCTTTAGTGTTGTAAAGATCTTGAAGCTTTTGAGGGACATCAAATTCATAATCACCAGGCACATATTTTTCCATAACGCCTTCCAAGTAAGTTGAAGGTTCGTAAACTACAGCGTCCCTTGGTTCGTAACCTTTAACCTTACCATAGGTAACACGTAATGTGCTGTTAGCATCTGGATAGTAGCGCTTGTTAGGCAGTACTTCCATTTGGGCTTTCATATAGCGTTTTTGCAGGTCGTTAATGTCCGCATTCATTCGCATATATTCTGGGTTGATTTGCGTATAAAACTCTGTGATGAAAGGCTTAGCGTAAATATAAGCTGCATCAGCATTTAGTTTTTCTAAAACATCCTCCTTGCTACCGGTTAATACTTCCAATGCTGTATCAAGATCAGTAAAGGCAGTTTTATCGTAAATAGAGGCGTCAACATTATTGGTATATAATGGCATAACAGCTTCGAATACACCTTTGTCAACATTAGTGTTAAAGTCTTTTAAAGTTGATTTAATGCTGCTGACATTGGCTTGTCGAGCATTTTCGAAAGCCTCATCGCTTTTTGCAGCTGCCATTTCCATTTGAGACAACCTGAACATCATCTGCATCAGTTCATTGGTTCTTATAAATACTTCCACAAAGTTGTTACGTTTAACATTTGTGGCTTCAAAAGCAGCATACTGTTTTTCAAATTCAGGTAATAGTTGTCCGTATTTTGTACCAAGTCCCTTAGCGTTCATTTCCTTGATGAACTCTTGCTCAAAAGCACGCCTTTGTGCAATGGCGTTACTCTTTTCGATTCCTTGGTTTTCACCAATCCATTTTTTCCAGGCATTGGCAATTCTGGCTTGTTTAGAAGCGTATTGGATTCGGATTTGGTCATCGGCCTTCATGTTGACATCGATAACCTTTAAGGCGGCTTCCCTAATGGCAATATTGGTTGGGTTTACTTTTTCTACTATCTGCTCCATTGCTTCAGCAGGAAGGTACTCATTGGTACGTCCTGGAAATCCGAATACCAATGTGAAGTCGTCTTGCTCGACCCCATCAATCGATACTGGTAGGTAGTGTTTTGGAATATAAGGGATATTATCATTTGAGTATTTTGCAGGGCGGTTGTTTTTGTCTGCATATATACGGAACATAGAGAAATCTCCTGTATGGCGAGGCCAAACCCAGTTGTCGGTATCGCTACCAAATTTGCCAATGCTGCTAGGTGGTGCTCCTACCAAGCGGATGTCCTCGTAACGTTCTGTAACGAACATAAAGTATTGGTTCCCTTTGTAAAAAGCTTTTATTTTAGTGTCTTGCCATTCCTCTTTATCTGTGGTTTTTTGTACAGCGCTACTGTTACTGTCTATTTTCGATTGCTGTTCCTGAGGAGTCATAGCATCTGTAATCCCATCTAAAACTTTATCGGTAACATCCTCAATGCGAACAATAAATTCTACATAAAGATCTTCGTTGGGAAGTTCTTCCTCTAAGGACATTGCCCAAAATCCATTTTTAAGATAGTCATGTTCTAATGAAGAATGCGATTGAATTTGACCAAAACCACAGTGGTGATTGGTTAATAGTAATCCTTTAGGAGAGATAATTTCAGCAGTACAACCTCCGTTGAAGTGAACAATGGCGTCCTTAAGGCTAGAATTATTTACATCATATATGTCTTCTGCTGTAAGTTTTCCCCCTAGAGCAGAGATTTCCTGTTCGTTCATACCTTCAAGCAACGAGGGAATCCACATTCCTCCTTGCTGAGCATTAATCTGAAAGGCAATAAAAAAGATAAGTACTTTTATGAGTTTCATAGTGAGTTTTTTAGAGCTGTAAAGATAAAAAAGGCTTTTTAAATGCATTGTTTTTTGTTAATTTAAGCCAAACTCTAGTTATGAAGGAAGAACTACAAGTGGCTTTGTTGCAACAGGATTTGGTATGGCAGGATGCCGAATGGAATAGACGAAATTTTGAAGAGGTTATTGAATCCCTTCCAGAGATTGATGTTATTGTGTTGCCTGAGATGTTTACTACGGGGTTTAGTATGAATGCCGAAGTGTTGGCTGAGACAATGGAAGGAGACAGTATGGAGTGGATGAAATACATAGCCAAAAGACAACAGGCTGCTGTTGTGGGGAGTTTGATTGTTAAGGAAAGTGGAAATTATTATAACCGACTTTGTTTTGTTCATCCTGAGGAAAAGATTGAACATTACGATAAGCGTCACACTTTTACTTTAGCAGGGGAGGATAAAGTATTTACTGCGGGAAATTCCCGTTTGATTGTTGATTACAAAGGATGGAAAATATGTCCTTTGATTTGTTATGATCTTCGTTTTCCAGTTTGGTCTAGAAATAATGAAAATTACGATGTGTTGCTTTATCTGGCCAATTGGCCTCAACGACGTATTGAAGCTTGGGATGTGCTATTAAAAGCACGTGCCATAGAAAATATGAGTTATTGTCTGGGCGTAAACCGTGTAGGTTATGACGGAAATGGTGTAAATTATAATGGGCACTCCGCTGCTTATGATGTTTTAGGAAAGCGAATTGACCAAATGAATGAGCCTAATAAAGCCTATGCAGAAGTAGTGTCCTTAACAGCCAAACCAATTAAAAACTATCGCAGCAAACTAGGGTTTTTAAAAGATAGAGATGCTTTTACCCTCTCGAAAATTCAATAATTTGATCCCAGTTGGCATTAAGCTCTTGAGCTTCTTTATTATGTATTACCTCTTCTGGTTGTTGATGTTTTAGGAAGTTACCTGAATCGTATTTACCATTTTTGTTGCTGTCTAAAATAACCCTAAGGAAATAAGTGCCTGGATCGAGGTGTATAAAATCAACCCATTCAGGTTTTTCGCTATACTTCTCAGCTTTTACATCACCTTTATTGTTTGTTAGTTGAATAATAACAGGATATTCAAAACCGTTGAGTTTCACTCTGATATTACCGTAATCTGAAAACTGTTTTGTGCGTAGTTTATATTGGAGGGTGTCGTTAGTGTTTTCAAATAAGTCTGTAAAGGCCACGGGCAAGACCTGAAGTGTATATTGGTTGGATTCAGTTTTTTCAAACTGAAAGCTAAAACTATTCATTAGTGTATCCAGTTTGGTTGAAAACTCCACAAACGTAGAATCCTTGTCCATTATGGTGATTTTACTCTTGTCAATTTTAGTGAAGGGGGTGTTTGAAGTGAGTTTGAATTCTTCTTCAAATTTAATTGCACCGTTAGGACTGGCTTTAATAACCATGGTATCGCGAGGTTGCTCGCTAATTCTTACGTCGAAGATTTCTTCGAATGCAGGGCCTGTTACCTTAAATTGAAGCGAATCGGTTTGTAGGCGTGGTATATACCAATAGTTTAAGGAGTCCTTTTGAGGTTCTTTAGTAATCTTATATTTGAAATCTTCAGGTGTAGGAGATAAGAGTTCAATTGTCATGTTTTCATAATCACCTTCATAACCAAAAGCTATCTTCTCCCCAGAGATTAAACGGGGTTTTTTAGCAGAAAAGTCTATGTCTTCTTTAAATAGTTTTATGTTGTAAATAGAGTCAGATGGTATAGATATGTAGGAACTGTAAAACCCTATTTTGTCTGATTTCTGTTGAAATTTAAAATCTTGATTCTTGTCCTTAACGGCAATCAAAAGGTATTTTCCAACTTTAAGATTTTCGAGTGAAAAAGTAGTTGTACTATCAAGGGTATTGGTAATATAACGAGGTTTTTTTTTGTAAATCACAGAGTCGTTGTATGTTGAGTCTACTTCATATAGCATAACAGATACAAAGTCGTCTGGTTCATGCAATAGGGCGTCCGATATTTTTCCTTTCACTGAAAGTGAATCAATATAATCACCGGTAGAAAATACATACTTGTAATATGGAAATGGATTTTCTTCGTTATTATCCACAATGCTGTTGCCAAAATTAAAGGCATAGGTTGTATTGGGTTGTAAGGTGTCAAAAATTTTTATTCTTATGAATTTACTTGCGCCTCCCAAAGGAGTAATCTCTGGTTGGGTGTTCATGGGGGGCGAAATAATAAGTTGCTTTTGCAAATCTTTTATTTTGATGAATTCATCGAAGTAAATTCTAATCTCATCGTCTTTAAAGTTTGTGCTATAGTTTGCTGGTGTCGACCTTGTGATTGTAGGTGGGGTAGTGTCTTTTGGGCCACCGCCTGGATTGCCTCTATTGGCACAGCTAACAATGATTAACCCAATAATTCCAGTTAAAAGGATGTTGGAAAAAAACTTTTTCATGAATGCCCAATGTTTTGCACAAAGAAACAACTTATTTGGGATACGGTAAATTTAATTGCGCATTTAAGGACGGTGAAAAAGTCTAGGCGATTGCCATTGTGGCGATACTAATTTTCACAGAAGTATGTTGTTGTAGCGTGTTTATGCAGCTTTCAAGGGTAGCGCCAGTAGTTATGATGTCGTCTACCAACAGTATATGCTTACCGTTTAGGTTATTGCTGTTATTTGTGTGAAAGTTTTCTTGGCTTGAAAGCCATCTTGTTAGCCTTCCTTTAGTAGTTTGTGAGGAAGTGTTGGATACTTTTAATAAGACATCGTCTAAGTAATCTGTACTTAGAGCTTGGGCAATAGATTGTCCAAATTTTTCAACTTGGTTAAAACCTCGTGTTCTAAGCTTTCTTTTGTGTAAGGGTACCGGAATTACAGCATCAATGTCTTGGTAGGATG
This sequence comes from Mangrovimonas aestuarii, assembly GCF_028767185.1. Classification (GTDB taxonomy): domain Bacteria; phylum Bacteroidota; class Bacteroidia; order Flavobacteriales; family Flavobacteriaceae; genus Mangrovimonas_B; species Mangrovimonas_B aestuarii. The sequence continues at coordinate 429,094 of NZ_JARACK010000001.1, read as the reverse complement.
CTACTTTACTAAGCTCTTTGCCAAGCCAATCACCAAGAAATGTTCCTATTTCTTCATATCCCTTATATTTTAAACTATGAATTAGATGCTGAGTAATACCTTTCTTTTCAAACCTAAGAAGTGCTGTGGCTTGCTCAATTTTTACTCTTCCATAAAATACTTTTGTTACTGAATGATCATTGTTTAAATGGAAGTTGGTAATGGGAAGACCGTGACGACATGAAGTGCATAGCACACTTTCGTTATCGCTCAAAACACTCAAACAGGAAAAGCAACACTTAGGAAACAATATGTTAATAACCGACTTAAGCAAAATAACAATTTTAAGGTGGACAGAGTTCTTATTTGTAATAGGGAGGTAGCTATAAATATAAGAAAAACTTGTAACATGTTGACTATCATTAAAGTTTAACAATTATTTTACCCGTTTATCGAAAAAAGAATCGGGCAAGTGTCTAATTATCTATTTTCGCTTTAGTCGATTGAACGTTAGTACGATAGCATAAATTACCCAAAAGGTATGATAGTTAACCCTAAGCTTTTTAACTATAGAATATTTACCGGAACATTAATAGCAGTAGGCCTTGTGGTTGGCAGTGTTGTGTTTTCTAGTTATTCTGAGTTAAAAAATGAATATAGCTTTATAAAGCAAGAGAAAGAGTTGGTCGAGCATGAGTTGTCCGAAATGATTGCATATTATGAGGAGATGCAAATGGAGAATGAATTGTTGCTTAATAAACTCCAGTTTACACAATACGATATTAAACGAGTGATGGATTCTTTGGAAGCCATTACCCCTAGTGTTGTTAAAGCAGATGAGTATAAAGAAAAATGGAAAGCATTAAACCTTCAGCATTCAACGTTAAAGGGTACATTGAATAAGGTTCAAAAAGCTAATGATTCCTTGAGTGTTTATCTCTCTGTTCTCAACGATTTAAAGAAAAGTTCTATCAGTAATGATTTAGAGCCTATTAAACCCTTTAAGCAAGTTCGGTTAAAATCTTTGGAAGTTCAGGCGCTCAAGTACAAAGGGGAAGGAGAGTTTGAATTCACAAGACGAGTTAAGCATGTTCAGCAATTATCTGTTTGCTTTTCGTTAGAGGATTCGTCTGCTATAAATGGTAATGAAGAAAACTTTTATGTCCAGATATTAGGACCAAAAAATAATGTTATTGCTGATAAAGGAGAGGTGAGATTTGGTCACTCCAGTTTAATTTATAGTAGCAAGTTGGCTCCTTATAGAATTAAAGACTTAGGTTGTACTATAGCTAAGGTTTCAATAAATGAGTCGCTTTCTAAAGGAACTTACAGAGTAAGTTTGTTTTATGGGGAAAATAAATTAGGGGGTACTACTTTTGAACTACGCTAATTAATTTGCGCTTTTCAATTATAAGTAAAAAGATTTGTAGGTTCGTTTAATTGATTGAAGAGGTTTGTAGATTAAATTTAAATACATAAGGATTATTATTTTAGGGAAACCGTTCTGTTAGTTAGAGCGGTTTTATATTTTTGCAGCATGGCAAATCAAGACGATCAATTTAAAAAAGTTATATCACATGCCAAAGAGTATGGTTATGTGTTCCAGAGCAGTGAAATCTACGACGGCCTAAGTGCTGTATACGATTACGCCCAAAATGGGGTAGAATTAAAAAGAAATATTCGCGACTATTGGTGGAAAGCCATGGTGCAAATGCACGATAATATTGTTGGGCTAGACTCGGCTATTTTCATGCATCCTACAACTTGGAAGGCTTCTGGTCACGTTGATGCTTTCAACGATCCGTTGATTGATAATAAAGATTCTAAAAAGCGTTACCGTGCAGATGTTTTGGTGGAAGATTACGTAGGTAAACTTGATGCTAAAATAGAAAAGGAGGTAAAGAAAGCCGAAAAGCGTTTTGGAGAAACTTTTGATAAAGCCCAGTTTTTGGCCACTAATCCACGCGTTTTAAAATACAAAGAGGAAGGAGATGCTATTTTAAAACGCTTGGGACAGTCTTTGGAAAATGAGGATTTAGAAGATGTTAAGGCGCTTATAGAAGAGCTTAATATTGTATGTCCTATTTCCGGTAGCAAGAACTGGACCGATGTAAAGCAGTTTAACTTAATGTTTGGAACCAAGTTGGGGGCCTCTGCAGATACTGCTATGGATCTTTACTTAAGACCTGAAACAGCTCAGGGAATTTTTGTGAACTTTCTAAACGTTCAAAAAACTGGACGTATGAAGATTCCTTTTGGGATAGCGCAAATAGGTAAGGCCTTCAGAAATGAAATTGTTGCTAGACAATTTATTTTCCGTCAGCGTGAGTTCGAACAAATGGAAATGCAATTTTTTGTTAAGCCAGGGACTCAAAAAAAATGGTATCAAAAGTGGAAAGAAACCCGAATGAAATGGCATATGTCACTTGGATTGGGTGAAGATAACTACCGTTTCCATGATCATGAAAAGCTGGCGCATTACGCAGACATGGCTGCAGATATCGAGTTCCGTTTCCCATTTGGATTTAAGGAGTTGGAAGGAGTCCATTCCAGAACAGATTTCGATTTGGCTCAGCATGAAAAGTTCTCGGGAAAAAAACTTCAGTATTTTGACCACGAAGAGAACAAGAGTTATATACCTTACGTGATAGAAACTTCTATTGGGTTGGATCGTATGTTCTTAGCGGTATTCTCTAATTCATTGGTAGAAGAAGAACTAGATAATAATACAACACGTACTGTTCTAAAATTACCAGCTGTATTGGCACCAACCAAAGCAGCCATTTTACCTTTAGTAAAAAAGGATGGATTGCCAGAAATAGCACAAAAAATTGTCGATGACCTTAAATGGGATTTTAACGTGGTATATGATGAAAAAGATGCTGTTGGTAGACGCTATCGTCGTCAAGATGCAGTAGGAACACCATTTTGTATTACCGTTGATCATGACACAATTGAAGATAATGCTGTAACCATTCGTCATCGTGATAGTATGGAGCAAAAGAGAGTGAAGATTGATGAGTTACGTGATATTATAAAGAAAGAAGTTGATATGAGAGAATGGTTGATGCGTATGTAATTACCTCTTTTAGATAATATTCTTTAAAGCCCAGAGATAATCGGGGCTTTTTTTTTGTTAATAAATATGTAAATAATCAAGAGGGATTATAGGTGTGAATTAATCTATTATGCTATAAAATATATCCCATTCAATCCATAATAAAAAGCCCGAGCAGTTGCTCGGGCTCTTTTTACATGCTAATCTAGCATTGTTTTGATAATTATCTTGTTATGTACACCCAAGAGGTATATTTCTCATTGTTACCGTAGTTTATAGTAAAGAAATAGGTTCCAACAGGTAGTTCGTCACCTCCGTCAGACTGACCAAACCATTCATTGGTATAGTTGCTTTTAGAATATACCAATGTACCGTATCTGTTATAAATTTTTAGATCCTGAACATTGAAAGTGCTTAGGTCAAAATAATCATTTATATCATCACCATTAGGAGTAATTACTTGAGGGATAATATCGCAATTTTCTACTACCAAGACTTCTTCGGAGTAACTACAATTGGTGTCATTAAATTCAACTTGTACAGTATACGCACCAGATGTAGTAACTGTTAATGTTAATTCTTCTTGACCAGATATTAGATTGTTTTCTTGGTCATACCAGGTTACACTGACTTCACTTTCATTAAAATTAACAGGAGTAACTGTTAAGTCTACAGAGCCATTGTTCGCGTTACAAACCTCATATTCAGGAGCGATATTAAATACCGGTTCTTCACCAGAATTCAAAGAGAATTCAACAAAGCTTGTACAGCCGTTAGCATCTTCAATGCGTACATAAATTGATTCACTATTTGGTACGGCTAAATACTGTTGAGGTGTTGTAATGGAGTTGGTATTGTTCTGAGCGTCTTGTTGCGATTGATAGAATGTAATAGTAAGACCTGTTTGCCCATTAATAATTTCTGTTTCAGTTGAAGTTAGATTGTATCCAGCCAGACCATCATTGTTATCATCGCAAGCCTCTAAATCATTTGGTTGGTTTACAGTAGGTCCATTATTTAAGATGAGGTTGAAAGATGTTATTGCCGAACATCCAGAGGTGTTCGATTCAACTTTTACATAGATTATTTCTCCGCCAGCAGATTGGTAAGTTTCTGGGTTTGAAATTGGATTGGTTCCATTTTCGGCATTAGTTTCTGTAGGATAGTGGGCTATTATTAGATCAGGTTGTCCATTAATAATAAGTGCATCGTTTTGTGTTAAATCATACTCAGCAAGTCCATCACCGTCAATGTCACAGTTGTTTAAGTCGGTTGGTTCACCAACCTCCAATTCATCAACAGTTACAGTGAAACTAGTAGGGGTTAAAAGGATGCCACAGTTGTCCAAAATATAAACTGTATAAGTTGTGTCTTCGGAAGGAGTGAAGGTTGGATTCGCTATAAAAGGGTTGCTTACTCCTGTATCTGGAACCCATTCATAACTGGTGGCTTCAGGATAAGTTGCATCGATAGTGGTAACCGATTCGCCTGCGCAGATTTGTTGATCCTGTATATCCAAGGTATTTGCAAAGGATACATACTCAAAACATAGTTGCTGAAGGTTGTTAAACCCACCAGTGGATCCTGTAAATCCAAAATAAATATCCGATGTTCCTCCAAAAACATTGTTGACCAAATCACCAGTGTAAGTGATCCTTTCAGAGCAATCAAAAAGAACTTTAAAAGTTTGGGTGTCGGCTGTCCAGATTATCGTGATCAAATGATCATTACCATCCTCAATATTTCCAGACGTAGAAGAAGCCTGTACAGGGCCTGCCAGATTCGATGTTACTGTGTGGAAGGTACTTCCGTTAGATATCAGAGCAATGTGGTCGTAAGTGGGGTCGCCTCTTTCAGCATTTTGCCAAGTATCAAATTCTACAGCCATTGAAGAGCTAATTCCATCATAACCTAATCCCCCTCCTGTATCACCAAATTGTGCCGTTGAACTTGATGTCATTACCATAGTCATCCCATCGGCACCGTTAGCGTCGTTACTTCCAAAATTTCCATTAAAAACGATAGAGAAATCAGATGAGAAGTCAATAATATTACTGTAATAAATCCACCCGCCTTGAGAGTTAAGGGCTGGTGTTACTTGGTAGCAATCGTTTCCGAGAGATGCGGCATCTCCATAAACAGAAGGAAGTAATTGAGCCCAAGTATTTGTACAAAAGAGTACAAAAACTATAAGAATAGTGAAGCGTTTCATGTGGTTAGTTAGAAAATTAATGTTAATAGAGGTTAAAAGTAAGTCAAAAACAATACTTTTAAAAGGATTGGGTATTCGATTATTGATATTTAGTAACATTTGTTAGATATGACTTTAGCTTCTTTTCACTACTTGTGATACCCTTTTATGTTTGATCGGCTTTTTTGGAGACAATGAAATGCGATTTGCTATGGCGATAGAAGGAAACAGACCAACTCAATTTACAGATGAAAATAGTTTCGTTTTTTAAAAAAAATAATACTTGCCTAAGTATGTTATTAATTGCCACATATAAAAAAAGCACCGCTTAGCGGTGCTTTTTTATAGTATAGTAGTCAGTCTATTAAGCTTCTATTTTAGATGTTTCTTCTTTAATAGTTGCAGGTTTTACAGAACTGTCGTGGGCACTGTTATACTCGTCTAACAGATTCATAGTAGCTGTAAGGAAGTCTTTTGTTTCTAATAATAACCCAAAATACAGGGTAGTATTTTTAGGGCTCGACTCATCACTACGTGTACGTTCTACTTGCTTATGGATTTTATCAGAAAGCATATCGAACACCTTTTGTCTGTCTTTAAGAATATCCCCGATTTTCTCAAATGTGCTTGTGTCAAAAGCTTCTTTTGTTTCCAATAATAAGGTTTCTAGAGCATCATCTACTTCCTTAAGTTCTTTAATTTGAGAGAACTTAAGTTTTTTGTGATTGTTGTTGATGTGCTTATGGCTCACTTTAGAGATATATTCTAATGACTGTGCCATATCTTGAAGGTAACCAAGAATGTTAATATAGAAGTTAGATGCCCCTAAACTTGATTCATCCAAGTTTTTAATGAAATAGAAAATATTATCACGTAAGTCGTCTATCTCATCCAATAATTTTACAACCTGTCTTTTATTTTTCTTAAGGGCAGGTAAATCTTGTTTTGATAAGCCTTCAATAGCATTAGTGTAAATTCTGTTACTTCTATTTACTACGTTGGCAATGTTATGGGCACTTTCGTGAATTACACCTTGAATAGAGCTGCTTTCTGCTTTTGTAAGTTTATCTCCAGCCTCTTGTTCTTTCCCCTTCTTTTTGTGTGCAATATAGTTTCTTACTAATAATAAGGTAGCTAAAAGCAATAGTACACCAACCATAGAAGGTACGTGAAGATTAATTAAATAGGCTATCGTAGCGGCCGATACAAAAGCTATTAAAGCCGTGAAAAACCATCCTCCAATAACGTTAAGAACACCAGCTACACGATAAACAGCACTTTCTGCACCCCAAGCACGATCAGCTAAAGATGTACCCATTGCAACCATGAAAGTTACATAAGTTGTAGATAACGGTAATTTCATAGATGTAGCTATCGAAATTAAAACACTGGCAACCATCAGGTTTACAGAGGCACGAACCATATCGAATGCAGGAGCATCACCATTTTTTTCTTTCTTGATAGTCACTGCTGGTTTAGTAAATTGTACTTCAAGTTTATCCTGCCAGCTTTGTGGCATTACGTATGATGTCATTTGAGACATTGCCATAGCTAAACGCACAAATCCACGTGATAAAAAGTTTGGTTGAAAGCGTTCTTTAGTGTCTTCTTGGCTAGAAAGGTCCAAAGATGTTTTAACTACAGCTTTAGCCTTGCTTGAAAACCAAAGTGTAGCCACCATAACCATTCCAGCAATTAACAGGAATAATGTTGGAGTAGGTACTTTTTCTGCTAAAACGCCCATTCCAAATCCTGTTGCAGGTGAGCCAGATGCTACCCATTGCTCATAAGATTGCCAGGCAGCGATAGGGACACCAATAAAGTTTACTAAGTCGTTACCAGCAAAAGCTAATGCAAGACCAAAGGTTCCAACAATAATTGTTACTTTGTAAATATTCTGTTTAAATATGCTAATTAATGCTGCAGAGATCAATGACCAAAATACCAAACTAACAGCCACGATTGTCAAAACTTGTGTTTCAAGGAAGTCTTTAATGGTAATACCACCCAGCATATCCAAGTTGTTTTTTGCCATATTAGTACCTTTCAATCCTTTCATAAAGATGAAATACGTAATAGCTGTTAAAGCAATACCTCCAAATAAAGGTCCAACCCATTTAGCTTTATTCTCAAAGTCGTAAGAAAGCCACGCTCTAAAAATCCACTGTACAATAGCTCCCACTGTAAATGCGACGACTACCGAGAGTAATATCCCAAATATAATTTGTGTGGCTTTTGAAGTGTTGATATAGTTTACCACATCTGCAAAACTCCCTCCGTCGGCACCTATTTTTATTAAGGACATTGCAACAGCTGCACCTAATAGTTCAAAAACTATAGACACTGTTGTTGAGGTAGGCATCCCCACAGTATTAAAGAAATCCAACAAGAGTATATCTGTAATCATTACAGCCATGAAAATAATCATGATCTCATTGAACATAAACTCTCCGGGGTTGAAGATTCCCTTTCGTGCTACCTCCATCATTCCGCTAGAGAATACGGCACCTACTGCCACCCCTAAACTAGCAACAATCATAATGGTCTTAAAAGAGATAGCCTTAGACCCTATCGCCGAGTTTAAGAAGTTAACCGCATCGTTGCTAACTCCAACTACTAAATCTGCTACTGCCAGTATGGCAAGAGCAACAATCATTAATAAATAAATGTTTTCCATAATTACATTAGAAATATTGTGCAAATATCCATAGTGTTTTTGAGTGTTATGTTACCTCAATGTTATCATTTTTGAGTTAAAAATGGATATCGAATTGTAATCTGTAAGCTAACTCGTCATCAGCATTTTGAATTGAAAAAAAAGTTAGGTCAGATTGCACTTTTAGTTTGTGTCCAACAATGTATCTTGAGAACCCAATAGTATATTGATTATCAAAATCAAGGATTGGTTCATTAAACCCTGAATTAACAGTTGTAAAACGTCCAGCAATTTCCCAGTTACTAGGGAATAAATAACCAGCTTGAAGATTAACTCCGTCTCCTGTGTTTACTGTAAAAAGCGGACTTTCGTCTGTATCATTTAGGAAAAATGCATCTTCATTAGCACTTCGACTAGCAAACTCTCCCATGAATGAAAATCCTTTGTATTTAAACATGGCGTCCACAATAAACGTAGAGACGTTGCTCTTGAAAAATTCCTGTTCTCCATTTTCGTTTTCGTAAACCATAAATGAACCTTGATTTCCTCTAGAACGAACAGCATCGTTATTGAAATCGTAGGTTACACCTAGGGCTAGTTTAGGAGTCTGTTCTCTTTCAAGATCGCTTGAAGAATAATCACCTTTTCCTGTAAATTTTCCAAATGGTAAGAATTCCAATCGACCAGTATATTCGTAGCCGCCAATATTACCAGAAACAATGTTTCTACCTTCCCCTTGAGAAATAGCAATTATTTCACGAATTAAAAATTGATTTCCTAAAGTAAAATGGTGTCTCAGTTGAATACCTACATCACGATCTAAGTTGTAGTTAGAGTTAACCAAAGAGCGATCAACAAATTGAAGGTTTCCAGACGATATTACACGTTCACGATTCCCAGGCAGTTTGAACTGACCAAACCAAAGTTGAAAGTTTTTGTAGAATTTCCACTTCATGTAAGCATCTAAAATGTAACGAGGTGCATTTCCTGTAAATGCATTTGCTCCAGCTATATCTCTATTTGATAGGCCAAGTTCTAGTTTATACTCTAAATTTTTGGTTAAAGCATATCCGTTAAACTTTAAACGTGCACGTCTTATCAAGAAGTTAGAATTGAAATCATAAAAAAGATCCTCGTTTACTAGTCCAACTTCTTCATCGTTATTTAGAGAAGAAGTAGTTGAGGCCAATATTTGAACTCTGGCACCAATTTTCATAGTCCAAGTACTGTCTTTACCAGTAATGTTGAAGATACCTTTCCCGAAAGCAGAAGAATGAATGTCCTGTGCGTGCATAATACCCGCGTATAAAAATAGCGCGATGCATAATGGTAGAAATTTCATAAATGTATTAGTTTTTGTCGGGTGCAAAGAACTATATCTAATGTTAAGTTAATGTTACGTGACGGTTAACTTTATAGAAACAAATAGAATATGTAATAAAGAAGGCTACCCAGGACGGGTAGCCTTAGATTTCAATATAATTAAGTCGACAAAAACTAATGTATTATATGAAATACTTTTGCTTAGTGGTTTTGTAAACCTTAGCAAATATGCTTCTTCTAAGTAACTTTAACTTAAAGGGAATATTAACTGTATATTAAAAGATTTGTATTAAAAACGAATGTTTAAATAGTTGTTAAACAGTGTTTTGTGTTTTCAATGTTAATTTAATGTTACGTAAGTATTGCTTAATTGTTAACTAATGGTTATATTTGTTTGTATAACATATTAAAACCCCGAGTATTATGAAAAGGAATGTATTGTTTTTAGTGGCGTTTGTGTTTGGAGTATGTACTTATGCACAGCAGGAAAGAGATTTGAAATTAGATAATAAGAATAAGCAAATTGAAGTAGTTTACTATCACGATAATGGAGAGGTGAGTCAAACTGGACATTATACCTTAGATGGTAAGTTAGATGGAGAATGGATTAGTTATAATACTCAAGGGGAAAAAGTAGCTGTTGCTAATTACGATGATGGGAGAAAGGTTGGTAAGTGGTTCTTTTGGAATGATGATACTTTAAGAGAAGTTGATTATACAAGCAATACTATAGCCAGTGTAAATGAATGGACAAGAACATCACAAATCGCCACGAGGGAATAGATTGTTTGATGATAGTTTTATATAAAAAAAACACCCTGAAATTTCAGGGTGTTTTTTTGTTATGAAAAATATTCTATTTGCGTTTAGCTTAGAAAGATAAACCAGTCCAAGAGAATATATTTTTGTCTACAGAAGGAGTAGATCCATCAGTTAAAGTAACTAAAGCTCCAGATTCGTTTTTAATATCCTCGATATCTACTCCACTTGTAGCATTAACAGAACCTGTAATAGAAGTAGAAGCTAAAGCATCACCTTTACTATCTGTTAAGTCGATAGTATCGCTAGCGCTAGGGGCTGCATCTTCGTTGTTGTCTTGGTTGAAACCTAAGTAAAGGTTAGTGATAGTTGCACTTGCGCCTCTACGAACTTTTACTAGATCAGCGAATTCAATGATTCCGTTGTTAAGAATAGTAACGTTGTTGATAGTTGGGTTAGACTGTCCTTCATCAGAAGGAGAGTTTCCGTCTAAGTTACCGTCACCTTCAATACCTCTAGTATCTTCTGAGATAGAAGTGAAACCTAAAGTACGAACACCATACCAGTTAGAGTTTGCAGTTCCTTTCCACCCTTGAGTAAAGTCGAATAAATCATCACGAGAATCAATTACAAGTAAGTTTTCTACAGATACAGTTCCTCCAAAGAACTCGATTCCGTCATCATCACCTTCTTTGATAGCGATGTTGTTTAATTGAGTTTGGCTACCTACAGCATAAAGTGTAAGACCGTTAAACTCTTTTTCTCCGTTAATACGAGCACCAGTGTACTCGATAACTACGTGACTCATTACACCAGAGTTGTCCGAGTCGTCATTCCCTCCATAAGCCAATGGAAGTACTTCTGTTGTAGCAGTTCCTCCACCAGAGATTTTAGCGTAACCATTGATAAGAATTCCTCCCCAGTCACCAGATCTTGGGTTAGCAGCGTTTGAAGTAAAAGTAATTGGTGCAGAAGCTGTACCTGCAGCGTTTATCTTAGCACCTTGCTCTACTACTACGTATACGTTTGTACCTCCAGCTTGAGCTAGAATACTGGTTCCTGGCTCGATAGTTAGCGTGAAACCATCTTTAACAGATAAAGGTCCAGTTAGTATCCAAGTTTGGTCAGAAGTAAGTGTTACGTTTGCTACAACATCACCTTTCAAAGCAGCAGGATCTAAATCTTCATCAGTTTGAGAGCTGATCAATCCATCTTTTTGTCCTGTAGGCTCTCCATTATTAGAGCTGTCATCACTGCTTGAACAAGAGTTGAAAGTAGCAATCGCCGCTAAAGCCAACATTGAGATAAATAGTTTTTTCATTGTGTTTTTGTTTTTGTTACTTTTTTGAGTTTTAAATCTTTGCAAATAAACTAAGCGTGTGTATTCTAGTGATTAGCTTAGTGTTAAGTGTTTATTAATAAAACCTCTGCTATGTTAATTTAAAATTTATAGGTAAGTCCAAGACTTCCGGTTACACCTGCTTTGTATGTTGATACTGGCAATTCTTCACCCAACACTTTTTGTGTGATTTGGAAATCTGGATTCAATAAGTTTTTAAGTTTAAGGCTTAGTCCAAAGTGTTCGCTAAGTTTTAACTTGTTAATAAAATCCAATGTTATTCTAGACTGCTCTACAAAGTTTGAGTTGCCAGCTGTACCCAAAGAGTAAATTTTATCACTGAAATAATTCCCAACTAAAGATGAGGTAAGGTCTATACCGTTTTTCTTGATGTTATAAGTTAAGTCTGCGTTCCACAGAATTGGTGCAGCGCCTTCCAATTTGTCTTCATCATTTGTAAATCTAACGGTTAATTCATCACTGTCTACATCAATAAGTTTTTGGTTTGAATGTAGGTATGAGAAGTTTAGTCCGAACATCATCTTAGAAAGTTCATCATCGCTAATTTCCTTGTTAAAGATGTTTTTTCTGAACTCAAGTTCAAATCCAGCAACCATAGCGTCACCTACATTTACATAAGAAAGCTCGTTAGCAGCACTGTTTACTCTTACACGGTTAATAGGATCTTTAACAGATTTGTAGAATCCAGTAACAGAAACAAGTTCGCCGCTTGAAAAGAAGTAATCGTACTTAATATCTGCATTGTATACCTCAGACGATTTTAGAAATGGGTTACCGAAACTGGCAAAGTTAACATCCTGATATAGGAACGGAGCAACCTCTTTGTACTGTGGTAAGATGTAAGTTTTACTACCCGCTAATCTGATGATGCTATTTTCGTTAAAGTTGTACTTTACAGATGCACTTGGCAATAAGAAAGAGTCTTCTATCAGAGCATTAGGAGTCGTAGGGTCGTTTACCGAAGTTGAAAGGGATGTGTCCCAAGCTACTTCTTGGTTTACATTTTCAAAACGTATACCAGCGCTCAAAGTCAGGTTTGTTGACAAATCAAAGATACCTTGGGCATATCCTGCATATAGGCTACGGTCTCCAGTATAAGAAAACGGATCTAATGCATTTGGAAGGTCAGCACGTCCTCTATCAGTTACCATTTCAAAGGTTCCGTTGTTAATGTTCTCCTGATTGAATAATGCATCTAGATTGTTAATGTCTACAATCTCTTGTTGACCAAAGTTGAAATTATATTGACGGAAAATAAAATCTCTCTGAGTATTACGGTAATTTCCTCCAACAGTAATAGCACTGTTTGATTCTTCATCGTCATTAGTGTTTAATTTATAAGTTAAAGCACCTTTGGCAGAGATGTCATTTTCGTCAAGGTTTGAGTAGAAACGGTGGTTTAATCCAGCACTACCAACTGCTACTCTGAAAAAATCCTCACCAGCTTCTATTTTCTTGATAAAACTGTTTGTTCTTCTATCTGGTTCGTAACTTTTAATAAAGTTGTAGCTACCGTCAACGTCTAGTTTTAGTTTCTCACTTAACTTGAATGACGTTAATAATTGATTAACGTATAAGTTGTTTTTATTGGTTTGCTGACGACGGATATAATCCTGAATGCCTTCATCGTCACTCACGCTCGAGCTTTCACCAAAATATTCACCAACACTTTGAGTTACTTTTCTAATAACGCCACTGTTTAAAGCGATTGAGTTGTTCTCTCCAAATCGGTACTTAAGGTTTAATAGCCCTAATTGACTGGTTGAAAACTCACTAATGGAAGAATCCATATAGGTGCTGTTGTCACCTGCACTGTTGAATTGGTTTATTGAACCCTCTTTGTATAAATAATCGTTTGAACCACTAATGGTTACAAAAGCAGATAAAGTGTTCCCGTTTTCACCAATATCAAAACGTTTACCGCCAGTTAATGTACCTGAGTAGTTTGCTGTATTGTTTCTTCCTGTAGGATCTAAGCCATCTGAAAAAGTGTATTGAGTCAAATCAGAAATTGGGTTATCTACACTTATACCTGTTCCTAATCTGTTAGCACCGTCTGGCGAAAGGAAAGAAGCTCCTAATACATTACCATTGTAGCCTGTTCCCAGCCCTAATTCAAAAATACTTTTTCCAGTCATTTCTTTTGAAACGATATCGATATCTGCACCTCCAACGTTTCCGTATAATTGACCATCAAAAACTTTATTAATCCCCACAGACTCAATAATGTCTGAGCTAAAGAAGTCTAAAGCAATGTTTTTGTATTCTGGGTCTTCAGAAGGTAGCGGTAAGCCGTTTAAAGACGTGGCATTGTAACGGTCTCCCAAACCTCTAACAAATACATTCTTGCTTCCTTGAGATTTAGATACACCAGACACTTTCGTTACGGCACTTTCAGCATCACTAACCCCTTTTCTGGATAATTCCTGAGCTCCAATACTTTGTTTTATAGTAACTGCTTCTTTTTGCTCTAACAATAATGCTGTTTCACTCTCTCTTTTTGTTGTTGTAGTAATAATAACTTCATCCAAAGAAGCGGCACTAGCCCCCATAACTATATGAACTTCGGTTACTTTACCTGGTTCTACGGTTGCTTCTACTTCTTGGGTTTCGTATCCAACGAAGCTAAATACCAATGTGTAGGATCCTGGCTCCAAACCTTCGAAAGCATAAAGTCCGTCAAAATCTGAAGTTGTTCCTTTAGTTGTTCCTTTAATTAATACATTTGCGAAAGCCAATGGTTCATTATCGAACTCCTTGTCAGTAAGCTTCCCTACTATTGAACCTGTATTGCTTTGAGCATAAGATAACAGGGTTGCAAATAGTGCTAAAATTAAGGTTGTTTGTCTCATTACTTATATTGAAATTTTCTTGGCGCAAAGGAACTCCAGCTTTGTAAAGTTTGGGTTAACCGTAAATTAAACATTAGTAACAAAAACGTTACGCCAATGTTATCTACAGGCTATTTGTGAATTAATAGGAAACGTTAAGTTAACATTGGGAGAGGTTTTATCTGAATTAAAATTCATAATTACTAATGTTGTTGAATTGGCTATATTGCAGCCTTTAATTTTGATACTATGAACTGGGAACAACTTTTGTCTTTAAAACGCTATGGCGACACTAATAAGAGATTGAGAAAAGAACAGGATGAAACTCGTTTGGGTTTTGAGGTTGATTATGATCGGATCATTTTTTCATCGGAGTTTAGAAGCCTTCAGGATAAGACACAAGTTATCCCAATGTCTAAAACAGATTTTGTTCACACTCGACTCACACATAGTTTGGAAGTGAGTGTAGTAGGTCGCTCTTTGGGACGTCAAGTAGGGAGAAGAATTCTTAAAAAATATCCTGCATTGCAAAATGTTTATGGCTATCAGGCTAACGATTTTGGAGCAATTGTAGCCGCTGCCGCTTTGGCTCATGATATAGGGAACCCTCCTTTTGGTCATTCAGGAGAGAAAGCCATAGGGGAATATTTTATAACAGGAAAAGGTAATCGGTACAAAGAGGAACTTTCTGCAGAAGAATATCAGGACCTGTGCGATTTTGAGGGTAATGCAAACGGGTTTAAGATACTGACCCAAACCCGTTCCGGACGAGAAGGTGGTCTACGACTGAGTTATGCAACCTTGGGAGCATTTACAAAGTATCCTAAAGCATCACTGCCAAAAAAGCCAACAAAGCACATTTCAGATAAAAAGTATGGATACTTTCAATCGGAAACCATAGCTTTCCATGAAGTGGCGGAAGAGCTAGGATTGTTACATCAAGTCAAAGGAAACACAAAATGTCATCGTCATCCTTTGGCTTATTTGGTTGAAGCTGCCGATGATATTTGTTATACCATTATCGATTTTGAAGATGGAATCAACTTAGGGCTTATTCAAGAAGAATTTGCACTAGAATACCTTATTAACCTTGTGAGGGATACCATTGATACCAAAAAATATAATCAGCTCAATAATGCACAGGATCGAGTGAGCTATCTTCGAGCTTTGGCAATAGGAACCTTGATTAATGAAGCTGTAGAGGTTTTTGTTAAGAATGAAGAAGCAATTCTCAAAGGAGAATTTGATAAGGCACTTTTGGATAGAAGTCGCTTTGAGGCCCAAATAAGTGATATTATTAAAATAAGCGTCGATAACATATATCAGTCAAAAGAAGTTATTGAAAAGGAAATTACAGGCTATGAAGTCATTTCGAAATTGTTACAGACTTATATTAATGCTGTGAATAATGATTATGACAATACTTCTTCCAATTACGATAAATTGATATTGAAGACATTGCCAAAAACTATTGATTTTAATAAGTCATCACTTTATATGAGGTTGCTTAATGTTTGTCATTATGTTTCATTGTTATCTGATAGTAATGCCATTCTACAATACAAAAAGATTACCGGAATAGGAGTTTAGAGAGGTGGTTTTTTTATCCCTTATTTAATAGGAACGTACCTGTGTAAGGAAAGACTATATTAGCTGTTATTGTTATTTGCCTTATTAATCTTTTCAGTAGGGATTACACCTTATGAATCTTGTGTAGATGTCGCTGGCTTTTATTTGGAATAAAGTGCTAGCAATGTCTCGTTAATTGTTTTTAGTATATACTTTTCGTCAATATGGGCAATGGTTTGAAGTTCCTCTACTTTGCCGTGATCAATGAATTCATCGGGGATGCCAAGCACTTTAATTGGAACTTGGTATTCGTTTTCTGAAGCAAATTCTAGAATCGCACTTCCAAAACCACCTTTAACAGTGCCCTCTTCAATTGTGATAATTTGCCTGAAACTTGTAAATATGTCGTGAAGTAGGGATTCATCCAAAGGCTTAACAAAACGCATATCAAAGTGGGCAACATAATCCTGTTCTTTTTTATTGAGTTGTTCAATCGCTTTGGTGGCATTATAGACTGTCGTTCCCAAACTCAACACAGCTATATCCTTTCCGTGTTTTAGAAGTTGACTTTTACCGAGCTCTATTTTTTCGAACGGCGTTTTCCATTCAGTAATATGGCCGCGACCTCTTGGGTATCTAATGGCTATTGGTTTGTCAAGTCCTAATTGTGACGTGAAAAGTATATTTCTGAGTTCAATAGCATTTGAAGGCGCTGCAATTATCATATTAGGAATGCAGCGTAAATAAGCCAAGTCGTAAACACCGTGGTGGGTTGCGCCGTCTTCACCAACCAAACCAGCGCGATCCAAACAGAAAATAACTGGTAGTTTTTGAAGCGCCACATCATGAATCACTTGGTCGTAGGCGCGTTGTAAAAAGGTAGAGTAGATATTGCAATAAGAAACTAACCCTTGTGTAGCCATTCCAGCAGCCAATGTTACGGCATGCTGTTCAGCAATAC
This sequence comes from Mangrovimonas aestuarii, assembly GCF_028767185.1. GTDB lineage: Bacteria > Bacteroidota > Bacteroidia > Flavobacteriales > Flavobacteriaceae > Mangrovimonas_B > Mangrovimonas_B aestuarii. Next base: position 412,407 of record NZ_JARACK010000001.1, on the reverse strand, counting down.
CAACATCGAAGGCGCGTTCAGGAATGGCCTCCATCATATATTTTAAGGAACTTCCTGTGGGCATAGCAGGGGTAATTCCAACTATTCTGGGGTTTTGTTCTGCCAACTCCACGATGGTGTGCCCAAAAACATCTTGATATTTTGGTGGTTGGTCTAAATCAGGTTTAGGTAGTAATTCTCCTGTTTCTGCATTAAATTTTCCTGGAGCATGGTATTTCACCTGATCTTCCTCTGCTTGTTTTAACCCCTTGCCTTTGGTGGTAATAACATGTAATAATTTTGGTCCCTTAACCGATTTTAGTCTTTCCAATTCTTTAATGAGTGCATGAAGATCATGTCCATCTAAAGGTCCAGAGTAATCAAAGTTTAAGGCCTCAAATATATTATCTTGTTTTTGAGTCCCTTTCTTAACGTTGGTTAAGTACATTTTAAGAGCGCCAACACTTGGATCGATACCAATAGCATTATCGTTAAGAATAACAAGAATGTTAGCATTGGTTACACCAGCATGGTTTAAGCCTTCAAAAGCCATACCGCTGGCAATAGAGGCATCTCCAATTACAGCAATATGATGTTTGTTAAAGTCGCCTTTTATTTTAGAGGCAATAGCCATTCCCAGTGCTGCCGAAATAGAGGTAGAGGAGTGTCCAACGCCAAAAGTGTCGTATACACTTTCCGAACGTTTTGGAAAACCGCTAATGCCTCCTATTTGTCGATTGGTATGGAATCGATCTTTACGTTCGGTTAAAATCTTATGGCCGTAGGCCTGGTGACCTACGTCCCAAATTAGTTGGTCTTTGGGGGTGTTAAAAACATAATGTAGGGCAATGGTAAGTTCAATAACTCCCAAGCTAGCTCCTAAATGCCCTTCTTTTGCAGCGACAATATTGATAATGAATTGACGCAATTCCTTAGCGACCAAAGGTAATTCCTCAGCTTTAAGTTTTCTTAAATCCTCAGGAGTGTTGATATGTTCCAATAAATTGCCCATAAGTGTACAAATGTACGAGTTGAAATCGTATTTTTGATACCGTATCAATGATATTATAAATACCTAAAAGCTATAGTAGCTCTATGCAAAACCCTTTTGACGATACCTATTTTATGAGTCGTGCTATGCAGGAAGCCGAGAAGGCTTTTGAGAAAGGTGAAATTCCTGTTGGTGCTGTTATTGTTGTTAACGATAGGATTATTGCTAGAGCTCATAACTTAACGGAAACCCTAAACGATGTGACTGCTCATGCTGAAATGCAAGCTATCACTGCTGCTGCTAATTTTTTAGGCGGTAAGTATTTAAAAGACTGCACCCTATATGTAACTCTAGAGCCCTGCCAAATGTGTGCAGGAGCCTTGTATTGGAGCCAGATTTCTAGAATTGTTTATGCTGCAAAGGATGAACAACGTGGCTGTGGTGTTATGGGAACAAAGCTGCATCCCAAGACAAAAGTTGAGCATGGTATTTTAGAAGAAGAGGCTTCGACTTTGCTTAAACGTTTTTTTATTGAAAGACGGAATTTGAATTAAATCTTATAGCTTTCTATCATCCCCTTCACGCTTACGCATTTTTTCCAGATTTTCTTTGGTAAGCATATAGTCTTTGATGTCTTTGTCTTTCCAGCGGTACCAAGAGAACAACGGGAACACTATAAAAAATAAGCCTATGGCACCAAAACCAATTAGTTTTTGGGAATACTCTAAGTCAAAAATAAAACCGGTAAGGATGCTTGCTATTGAGGCAATGAATAATATTAAGATGATATACTTCATATTGCAAAAGTAAGTGTAAAACTCTTATTGTTTAACATATCTGTTATGTCGTAAAATTTATAAGTTGTCTGCGGTAAGCTGTTAGTAGTTTTGATTTTGATACAAAACCATAGTACTCACCGTTTTTTATAACAGGCAGATTCCAAGCGCCACTGTTTTGGAATTTCTGCATTACGTCTGTCATTTTATCCTTTTCAATGGAAATTAGAGTAGGAGGTTTTTGCATGACATCGGTGGCTTTTATGTTGTCGTAAAGTGTTTGGTCGAACATAATGGGTCTAATGTCATCCAAAAGAATAATCCCTTGCAAAATATTGCTCTTTTTATCAATAACCGGAAAGATATTTCGATTCGATTTTACCACAGCTTTATGAACAATATCACCTAGAGTCATATCTGTCGAGATCTTTGCGAAATTGGTTTCAATAATTTTATTGATGTCCATTAAGGTTAGTACGGCATGGTCTTTATCGTGAGTGATAAGTTCACCTTTTCTGCCCAATTCCATGGTATAAACAGAGTGGGGGTGGAAGTATTTCATGATGCTGAACGAAATGGTAGCGGTTAGCATAAGTGGAATGAACAATTCATAGCCTCCAGTAACTTCCGCAATGAGAAATATTGCCGTTAGTGGTGCATGTAGCACACCAGCCATAAGGCCGGCCATACCCACTAGTGTAAAATTACTTTCGGAAACGGGCGTATTTACAATTCCAATGTTGTTGATAATTTTAGCAAAGCAATTCCCCATAATACTTCCCATAAAGAGGGTAGGAGCAAAAATTCCACCTACGCCACCGGCGCCAAAAGTGAGGGAGCTGGCTATGATTTTAAAAAACACCAAACCAGCCAAAAGCCCTATTACCACCCAAATATTGGAAACATCCAATTGAAAAAAGTTGTTTTGTATCGCTTTTTCTGGATTACCTATGATTAAATTGTTGATTACATCGAAACCTTCCCCATATAGAGGGGGAATGAAGTAAATTAAAATCCCGATGGCAATCCCACCTATAACAACGCGTTTAAGCTTGGATTCTATTTTGTCGAAAAACTTTTGGATACGCTCATATACTTCAGTGAAATAGATGGATGTTATGGCTGCTATAACTCCCAGTATGGCATAAAAAGGAACATCCTTAAAGTTGAATTTATCTTCAATTCTAAAGGGTAGTAGGATATCGTCGCCAAAAAAGAAATAGGAGGTAAATATGGCTGATAGGGATGCTAACAATAAAGGCACCATAGAAGCGATTGTCAAGTCCAAGCTAAATACTTCAATAGCAAAAATTATAGCTGCAATAGGGGCTTTAAATATCGATGATAATGCACCTGCAGCCGCACAACCAATCAAGAGGTTTCTGCTCCTTTGGTTCATGTGAAACATTCTGGCAATATTGGAACTAATAGCAGCTCCGGTTGCAACCGTAGGGCCCTCCAATCCAACAGATCCACCAAAACCAATGGTTATCGGGGCTGTGAGAATAGATCCAACCATTTGGTACCGCTTCATAATACCTTTGCGTTTTGCTATAGCAAACAAGGTAGAGGGGATGCCGTGACTTAACCAGTTTCTAATAACGTATTTCATTATTAGATATACCAACAAAAAACCTATGATAGGGAATACAAAATAGAATGCGTGGTGATAGTATTGTACCAAACGCCCCTCTAATGCATGTTGAATATAGTGGGTGATGTTTTTTAGCATAACAGCACCTATTCCAGAGGTAAACCCAACTAGTGCACTAAGTATGTAAATAAACTGGCGGTGGGAGATATGTTTTGCTCTCCAAATTAAAAACCGTTTAAGCAGAGGTTGTGCAGGCATAACTTAAAGCTATTAAAAAATCCTGCAAAAAGCAGGATTTAATAACTATGATTGAATGTTAAGTGTTAAGTTTAATTCTTTGAGTTGTTCATCGTCGATAGGAGCAGGGGCGTCTATCATAACATCTCTACCTGAATTGTTTTTAGGGAATGCGATGAAATCACGAATAGTTTCCTGGCCACCTAAAATAGCAACCAATCTATCCAATCCAAAAGCAATTCCACCATGTGGAGGTGCTCCGTATTCAAAAGCATTCATAAGGAATCCGAACTGTGCTTTAGCTTCTTCAGGAGTAAATCCTAAATAATCAAACATTAAGGCTTGGGTCTTTTTATCGAAAATACGAATAGAACCACCTCCAATTTCGTTACCATTCAATACTAAATCGTAAGCATTGGCTTTAACTGCACCTGGGTTGGTTTCCAAAAGTTCCAGTTGTCCAGGTTTTGGAGAAGTGAATGGGTGGTGCATAGCGTGGTAACGTTCAGTTTCCTCATCCCACTCCAATAATGGAAAGTCTACAACCCAGAGTGGAGCGAATTCGTCAGCTTTACGCAAGCCTAAGCGTTCTGCCATTTCCATACGTAATGCACTAAGTTGTGCTCTTACTTTATTTTTGTCGCCAGAAAGTACACAGATTAGGTCTCCTGCCTTGGCACTTGTAGCTTCAGCCCATTTCGCTAAATCATCCTGGTCGTAGAATTTATCTACAGACGATTTATAAGTGCCATCTTCATTACAACGTACATAAACCATTCCTAAAGCACCTACTTGTGGACGCTTTACCCAATCGATAAGTTTGTCTATTTCTTTACGAGTATAGCTGTTTCCACCAGGAACGGCAATACCAACTACCAACTCGGCATTATTGAAAACACCAAAATTCTTGTGTTGAGCAACTTCATTAAGCTCGCCAAACTCCATTCCAAAACGAATGTCTGGTTTGTCGTTACCGTACTTGCGCATGGCATCATCATAAGTCATTCTTGGGAAAGTGTCAATCTCAACACCGTTAATCTCTTTTAATAGATGACGTGTTAAGCCTTCGAATGTGTTTAAGATGTCTTCTTGCTCAACAAAAGCCATTTCACAGTCTATTTGAGTAAACTCTGGCTGCCTGTCGGCACGAAGATCTTCATCTCTAAAACACTTTACAATCTGGAAGTATTTATCCATGCCTCCAACCATAAGCAATTGCTTAAAAGTTTGTGGACTCTGTGGAAGAGCATAAAATTCACCTTCGTTCATTCTTGATGGTACTACAAAGTCGCGGGCACCTTCTGGCGTAGATTTTATTAAATATGGAGTCTCTACCTCAATGAAGTCTTGTTTAGAAAGGTAGTTACGTACCTCTTGAGCAACTTTATGGCGGAAGATTAATTTGTTTTTAACTGGATTTCTTCTAATATCCAAGTAGCGATATTGCATACGCAATTCCTCGCCACCATCGGTTTTGTCCTCAATGGTGAATGGAGGTAGTTCTGCGCTGTTAAGCACTTTTAAGTCAGTTACCAATATTTCGATGTCACCGGTAGGAATGTTGTTGTTTTTTGATTCACGCTCAATAACAGTTCCTGTAATTTGAATTACGAATTCACGACCAAGGGTTTTTGCCGTTTCAAAAACGTTTTTAGGGGTTCTTTCCTCATCAAAAATTAGTTGGGTAATACCGTAACGATCACGTAGATCTACCCAAATCATAAATCCTTTATCTCTTGACTTTTGAACCCATCCAGATAGGGTGACTTCTGTATTGATATGTGATGCTCTTAATTCACCACAGGTATGACTTCTGTACATAATTGAAATTTAGAGTGCAAATTTAGTGAAGTTAAATGATTATAAAATAAAAAATCCGAAGCATTGCTGCTCCGGATTTTAGTATTTCAATATCTCGATTAGGTTGCTACATCAATAACCTTTTTACTTCTTAACCACATTTTAAATTGGGTTACCAAAAAGAATAGTACTGGTACTACTACTAAGGTAAGGAATGTTGCAATGAATAGTCCGTAAATAACGGTCCATGCTAATGGTCCCCAGAATATTACGTTGTCACCTCCAAAATAAACGTTAGCATTAAATTTATCAAATAAGGTGAAGAAGTTAAAGTTGAAACCTATAGCTAACGGTACTAATCCCAAAATAGTAGTAATTGCAGTTAACAATACAGGTCGTAAACGTGCTCTACCGGCTTTTACAATACAGTCGAATAGTTCAGATTTTGTAAGATATTCGTCTTCGCCAAGTCCCATTTCAATTTTTTTTCTGTCGATGAGAAGCTGAGCATAATCCAGAAGTACCACACCATTGTTTACGACAATACCTGCTAGAGATATAATACCCATCATAGTCATCATAATAACGAAAGGTCTTGCAGTAATAACCAATCCTCCAAATACACCTATGAAGCTCAAGAATATTGCTAGCATTATAATCGCTGGTTTGGAAATGGAGTTGAATTGGAAGATCAGGATAAAGAATATTAAACCTAGTCCAGTGAAAAACGCACCTACCAAAAATGCCATTTGTTTGTTTTGTTCTTCGATTTGACCGGTATAGTCTACTTTGACATTCTTTGGCATGTCATTGAACTCTTCCATCTCATTTTGAATTTGAGCAACAATAGCACCAGCATCTGTAAATCCAGGAGATAAAGCAGAGTAAACAGTTACTACACGTTTTACATCCTTGTGCTTAATAGCGCTAAACCCAGATGAGTTAGAGTGTTCGGTAAGGGTTGATACTGGGATTTCCTTGATTTTACCCGAAGCCATATCTCTAAATGTAATCTTTTGGTTGAAGATTGCACTTGGGCTATAACGATAGTCTTCATTGAAACGAACGTAGATATCATAATCATCACCAGACTCCTTGTAAATTCCTGCTTTGGCTCCAAAAATGGAGTTGCGTAGTTGATTTCCAACTTGCCCTGCACTAACGCCCAGTTCTCCAGCCTTTTCACGGTCTACAATAACCTGCATGCTAGGCTTGTCTTTGTTTACGTCTATTTTGAGCTCATCAATACCTGGAATGCTTTTCGAGTTTATATAATCTCGCATTTTCTCAGCTGTATTGATTAATTCCACATAGTCTTCACCTTCAATTTCTATGTTAATAGGAGGTCCTGCTGGTGGTCCATTTTGGTCTTTTTCAACAGATATTAAAACTCCAGGGTAAATACCTGCCAATGCTTTTTGAACTTTCTGTCTCAGTAATTCACTGTCTTTTCCACGTCGGTATTTGTACTCTCTCATGGAAGCAGTGATTTTTGCTTTATGTGGCATTTCTGCAGTAGAGCCTCCATCAGTTTGTGGATTACCAGCACCCTCTCCAACTTGAGAAACGGCACTTTCTACCATGAAGTTGTAATCGCCATCTTTATAAGTGTCTTCGTCAAGTACCTTGTAGACACGTTCCTCAATTTCCTTAGTAATAGCATTTGTTTTTTCAATGTCAGTACCTTGAGGATATTCTATATAGACAATAATCTGGTTTGGTTTGTTGTCTGGGAAAAATTCAACTTTCGTTCTTTGGGTTCCTAGTGACCAGCCAAAAGTCATGAAAGCGATAATTAGCAAAGCGAATGTTCCTATTACAATGGCATAAGGTCGTTTTCCAGTAAGAGCCTTTTTAAGGCTTCCTTCGTACCAGTTTTCAAGTCTTGTCAAGACTTTTGTTTGGAAATGGTTAGCCATTTTCCTTAAAACCAATCTGTATACCCACAGCATAATAGTTGTGAACAACATTAAGCTTCCAAGCGCTCTGTATTCGCCTCCAAAAATGAATACCAAAAGACCAAGGATTGCCATTATTACGGTGATGGTAATTATTCGTTTTAAAGGCATGTCCTTATCTTCCGTACTCATGAATTGAGACACTAACACCGAGTTAAAGAAAATTGCAACGAATAACGAAGAACCCAGTACTGTAGAAAGTGTAATAGGAAGTATAATCATAAATTGCCCCATTACTCCTGGCCATAACCCCAAAGGTATAAAAGCAGCTACAGTAGTAGCAGTTGAAATAATAATAGGAAAGGCGATCTCTCCAATACCTTTCTTGGCAGCTTCAACACGACTCATCCCTTCTTCATCCATTAAACGGTAAACGTTTTCAACAACAACAATACCGTTGTCTACCAACATACCAAGTCCCATAATCAGTCCAAAGAGAATCATGGTGTTTAATGTGTAACCAAATAAGTTAAGCAACATTAACGACATGAACATGGACATTGGGATGGCAAACCCTACGAAAACCGCATTTTTAAATCCTAAAAAGAACATTAATACGGTAACCACTAATATTACCCCAAAGATGATGTTGTTAACTAAATCGTCAACTTGGCCAATTGTAACCGAAGATTGGTCGTTGGCAATTGTAATAGTTAGATCTTTTGGAAATATATTTTCTTTGGCATGCTCTACGATTTCTTGAATTTGCTCTGCGGCAGCCACCATGTTTTTACCAGCACGTTTTTTAACGTCTAGCATCACAACGCGATGACCGAATTCGCGAGCATAAGTGGTGCGATCTTTTTCTTTGAAAGTAACCGTGGCAATATCCTTTAGGTAAATAGGATTGTTATGTTCAGACTTGATTACAAAGTTTTTTAGTTCCTCAGGCTTCTCAATTTCACCTAAAACCCTAATAGTTCTACGTTGACCACTGGTAATTAAATTACCTGCAGACATCGTAACGTTACCTCCGTTAATTGCTCCAATAACATCATCGAAACTTACCTGAGCCGCCATCATTTTGTAAATGTCTACGGCAACTTCAACCTCTTTGTCTTGAGCACCACGGATGTCTACTTGTTTTATTTCAGCAAGATCTTCTATTTCATCTTGAAGATATTCTCCAAAATCTTTTAGTTTATCCACTGGATAGTCACCAGATATGTTAATGTTAAGAATAGGCATTTCCTCAGAAAGGTTGAGGTCGAATACCGTTGGTTCCACTTTAGCGTTGTTAAAGATAGGCCAATCTTCACTTGAAGTTTCGGAGTCTATTTCGTCCTTTACTTTTTGTTTAGCTTGGTCAACAGTAATATTCTCATCAAATTCTACAATTACCATAGAGTAATCTTCCTGAGACGTTGATGTGATTTCCACAACATTGCTTACGTTCTTAAGTTTATCCTCAAGTGGGTCTGTTATTAACTTTTCAATATCTTCGGCTGTGTTACCTGGGAAAAGTGAACTAATGTATATTTTGGTTTCCTTTATCTCTGGGAAGTTCTCTCGAGGCATGGCAAAGTATGCTGAAACCCCTAGGAACAAAACCATAACCATCATCACATAAATGGTGGTTTTGTTGTTGATGGCCCATGTAGATAAGCCAAATTCCTTATCGACTTGTTTTTGTTTATCGCTCATGTTTAGGGATTAATAGTTGATGATTTTTACTGTTTGTCCATCCTTCACACTTCTAGCTCCTTCTTGAATAATTTCAATACCGTCATGTAGGCCATTTAATATTTCGATTACATCACCTTGAACCAGTCCCGTTTTTACGATCATTTTTCTGGCAACTCCTTCATTGTCCCCATTTAAGCTATCCACAACGTAGATGTATTGCTCGCCATTTGCATTTTCTGAAATAATACTTTGAGGAACTAAAAGCGCCTTATTGTTAGTGTAGTCGTTAATTTTTAGTTTGGCCGTTAAGTTAGGCTTGATAGCCTTGTTCTTGTTTGGCACTGCAACCTCTATTTTAAATGTACGGTTTGCTGGATTGATGTAGTTACCAGCTTGTCTTATTGTTGCATCTATAGATTCTCCTAAGACAGGAAATTCTACTTTTACTTTCTTGCCAGGAATAACATTTTTTATATGACGTTCTGGAACATCTGTTTCAATGTACATATTGCTCAAGTTTACAATACGTATGAGTTCTGACTGACCTGGAGACACAACACTACCTTGTTCTGTAATTACATCATCAATTACACCAGAAAAAGGAGCTCTTACTTCGGTTTTGTCCAATTGGCTTCTAAGTTGTTTAACAGCTTTTTGTTGTGCTTCATAGCTGGATTTAGCCTGAAGGTACTGAATTTCACTTCCTATTTTTTGTTCCCAAAGTCTGGCTTGTCTCTCGAAAGTAGTTTTAGCTAGCTCCTTTTGAATTTCCAATTGAGATAATTGTTGGCTTAGGCCACCGTCGTCTATTTTAGCTAATAACTGTCCTTTGTTTACAAAATCACCTTCTTTTACGTATACATTTTGAAGAATACCCGCCATTTCTGGGTGTATTACCAAGTTTTGTTTGGTAGTAACGTTTCCTTGTAATTCCAAAAAGTGATCGAAAGTTTCTTGTTTAGCCTTAAAGGTTGTTACTAAAGGAAGTCTTTTAATAGTGTCAAGCTCTGAAATAGCCTTATCAAGTTGCTGAAGTTTTGCTTCTACCTCTTGTTGTTGTGCAACTATTTCTGTTCTCTTTTCACGAATTTTTGCCAAATCGCCTCCATCTATAATTTCTTCAATAGATTTTTTCTTTCCCTCACCACATGAAGTGAGTAGAAGAGAGGCTAATATGATGGAATAAAAAGTTTTCATTTATATGGTTTTTTTTACGGTATGATTAATAATTAACTGTATTTAAAATTGTTTCAAGAGCTGCTTTTTTGTTGATGATATCCAACATGGCAACTAAATAGTCTTTTTGTGCGGTATAAAGCTGTAGTTGCGCTTGCCTTAAATCGAAACTAGTGCCAATGCCCTCAAAAAATTTGGTTTGGTTTTTTAGCTCAATGCGTTCTGCCAATTCAAGGTTTAGTTTTTTGTTTTGGTAATCTTCTACAGCGAATTGATATTCACTTCTGGCATTGGCGATTTGGAGTTTTAACTGCTGTTCAACTTCTGTTAGTTGTATTTCGGCTTTGTCCAAATCAATTTTTGCGCGTTGTGTAGCAGCGCTTCTGCCCAAAGAGCTAAAAATTGGAATATTTAAACTAACACCCAAAAGAGAAGACCCGAACCAACGTTGGTCTCCATCCAAAAAGGAGAAGTTATCACTGAAACCATTGTATGCTCCATTAATAAAGGCACTGAGACTCGGTAGGGCGTTGCTTTTTGCAAGTTTTACCAATAATTCTTTAGACCTTTTTTCATTGGATGCAATTCTATATTCAATAGTGTTTTCTACATTTTCGTCGGAGTCTTGCATCATTGTTAAATCCATATTTCTTTCTGAAAGTATTTCCAGATCATCGGTTAGGGTTATGGATTCATTATAATCTATACCTAATGCTATGTTTAGCATTTGGTAAGCAAGTTTCCTTAATCGTTCCGAATTATTGAGACTACTTTTTAGACCGGAAAGTGTAATCTCCAATTGCTCCACACTTTCTTCTTCCTCTAGTCCGTTTTCGTAAATTTTAATGGTTTCTTTAAGGTTCTTATCAACAACACTTATGTTGCGCTCAAGAATATTCACTGTTTCTTCGGCTAGAAGTACGTTACCGTAAGCATTGATAACGGTTTCACGGACGTCTAAATCGGTTTTTACTTTAGCATTTTTGGAGATTTCCAAGAACACTTTTGCTGATTGCAAACCAACAATATAAGAACCATCAAAAATTAACTGAGAAAGTGTTGCTGTAGCCGCCATATTGTGCTTAGTTCCGAATACAACTTCTTCAAAGTCACCTGGTTCACCTCCAAAAGCTTCAGCAGGAATTAACGATACTTGTTGTTTAAGCCAGTGTTGGTAATCAACATTGGCATTAAGTTGAGGTAGCCCTGTGGCGGTAACCTCCCATTTTTGCTTTTCAGCAGCATCAATATCAAGAGATGCATTTTTTGCGTGTCTGTTATTTTCAAGAGCAAAGTTTATTGCTTCCTGCAGGCTCATTTTTTCAGGAATATCCTGAGCCATAGTTGTTATTCCGAACAACAAAAACAATCCACGAATTAGCGATTTTTTCATTAGCTGATTTTTTCTTCTTCTGATTTATTATTGATTAATATTTGGTTTAAGGTTTCAAGTCCTTTTGGAGTGCAAATACCACGAAGGTGGTACTCCAAATAATTCTCCATTAGAAATTTTATTGAAAACTGAGTCTGTGGATAAAGATCATTGTCTTTTAAAGCCATCATATTGTTGAAGTACAACCTTGAAATAAACTCAACTTGAATAGAATCTCTATAGAGTTGTTTTTCTAGTCCACGATTTAAGTTATGTATGACGCACTCCTTCATTTTTTCAAACTGCTTTTCCTTAATCGTTTTAAAGATCTTAGGGTAATACTTTTGAAGTTGATGAGCAGGAGACGATTTTTCGTCTTTAAGGTTGTTAGCTACGAACTTTTTTATTTCAAAAATCTCTTCAATTGGATTTTTGTCCATTTCACATATCTGGTCAATACCACATGAAATGTTATCCATTATATAGTTCGTGGTTGCTTCTACCAATTTCGTTTTGTTATCGAAATGTTGGTAAATTGTTTTTTTAGAGATGCCTATTCCGTTGGCTATATCGTCCATAGTGACGCTTTTAAAACCGTAGGTTAAAAACATCTCAGATGCGTGTTGTAATATCTTTTCTTTCATAATCGCGGCAAAATTACAACGGAAACTTTAAAAACAAAAAAAGTTTCCGTCGTTTTTTGGAAATATTAACATTTAGTTTGTGTAGGTTGTGTTTGTAAATTGATTTGCACTATTTTTGCGGCATGCAAACAACAACCATGCAAACAACTTCATATTACCAAAAAGCATTTGCTAATTATCTGCAAGAATTCAATATTGACAGAACTCCAAAGTCGCTTTATGAACCAGTAGAATACATTCTTCATCTTGGAGGGAAACGATTGCGACCAGTGTTGACTTTAATGGCGGCAGAGGTTTTTAACTGTGACTTTAATAAAGCGATGAATGCGGCATTGAGTATTGAGATGTTTCATAATTTTTCGTTGATTCATGACGATATTATGGATGATGCTCCGTTGCGTCGAGGTAAAAAAACCGTGCATGAGAAGTGGGATATTAATACAGGTATTCTATCTGGTGATGCAATGTTGATCATGGCTTATCAACTGTTTGAAAATTATGAAGCTAATACCTTTAAGTTGTTGGCTCAGCTTTTCAGTAAAACAGCCTTGGAGGTTTGTGAAGGGCAGCAGTTCGATATGGACTTCGAGAGTAGAGATGATGTTTCTGTTGAAGAGTATCTAAAAATGATTGAGTATAAAACGGCTGTTTTGGTTGGTGCTGCCATGAAAATGGGAGCTATTGTAGCTCAAGCATCTGAAAACGACCAACAGGCTATTTACGATTTTGGCAAATTTTTAGGTGTAGCATTTCAGTTGCAGGATGATTATTTAGATGCCTTTGGTGATCCGGAAGCGTTTGGGAAACAAGTTGGTGGTGATATTATTGAAAACAAGAAAACTTATCTATATATAAAGTCTTTGGAGTTCTCCAGTGAAGATGAATCTAATGAGTTAAGACACTTGTACAGCTTGGTACCAGATGACCAGTCTGAAAAGATAGAGAGCGTAAAAGAGTTTTTTGTGAACAGTGGGGCGGCCGAGGCTACCAAGCAAGAGATTGTAAATTATACCAATAAAGCATTTTCTATACTTGAAACATTGGATATTTTGCCAGAGAACAAAGCGAAGCTTATTGCGTTTGGTGAACAATTAATGAATCGAGAGGTATAATGCAGTTGCCGGGTTCGTTTAATGAGCTTGTTGTTCAGGCAAATGAACTTGATCTTTATTCAAAGTTGGTTTTTCAGCTTAATAAAGATTTTTTGCTTGCCAATATCGACTTGGAGTTTAGTGAATCTATTTCTCCCGATGAGTTAAAGAAGCAACTTCACGAAGTAGTGTTCAATCTTATTCAATATAAGTTTGGTGAATACCTTAACCTTCTTTATATAATAGATGTATCAGAATCCCAAATTAAGCAATTGGATGGTAGTGATACGGTTGGGCTTTCTGCTCAAGTTTCATTTTTGATCTTGAGAAGGGAGTGGCAAAAAGTGTGGTATAAGCACAAATACTAAAAATATACTCTAACAAACGGCGCCCATGGCTCGGCGTAAATACTTTTGTCTTCATCGTAAAGCACATCGAACATTACTCCAAAAGTAACATTATTTGTTCGGTATCCTACTCCTAAAAAAAGCGCAGGGTACCAATAGGTTTCATCGGTAAATATAGTCCGGCTGTCGTAATCACGATTTACATGTAATTCCTGAAGTTCAGCAGATATTTGTAGCTGAGGTATTGGATTGTAAAGCCCTATTAAACTTCCTCCCAAAACATAAGATTCGTAATAATTCTTTTGCTTGTTGTAGGTTCCGCTAAGGCCGACTCCAGCAGCAAATTGGTCATTAATCTGGTAAATGGCACTAGGGGCTAATGTTCCGCTGAAAAAACCGTCTCCGAAACTCAAACCTAAACCTCCTCCAAACCTAACATTTTCCCAGAAATCAGACTTGTCATTTTGACCAAAACAGAATGTGGTTAAGAGTATGAAAAATGAATATAAAAGGATTAGAGTACAGTGCTTTTTTGATTGATAATGGTTGGGCTTTTTCATAATCTAAGAAATTGTGAAACAAGAATGTTATAAATATAATAAAAGCATACCTATTTTTCGTAAAAGTTGTATTTTTGAAAAAATTTTGTCAAAGCGAGAATGTCTCAAAGAAAATAATGGATAAATATTCCTTTTTAAACGCAGCCCATACAGCGTACTTTGCTGAGTTGTACGACCAATATTTGCAAAATCCCGATTCTATTGAACCAAGTTGGAGAGCCTTTTTTCAAGGTTATGATTTCGGTAGTGAAAGCTACGGAATAGATGGTGAAGCCATTGGTGATTTATCTTGCGAGCATGTGTCGGAAAGTCTAACCAAAGAATTTCAAGTTGTTAAGTTAATCGATGCGTACAGAACCCGCGGTCATCTGTTCACAAAAACAAACCCAGTTCGTGAACGTAGAAAGTATGCGCCAACCTTGGCTGTAGAAAACTTCGGTTTAACAGAAGCTGATCTTGATACTGTTTTTGAAGCAGGTAGTGTACTAGGCTTAAAGCCTATGACATTGAGAGAAATTATTAGGCACTTGGAAAGTATTTATTGTGACGCCATAGGTGTTGAATATATGTATATTAGGGATCCGCAAGAAATAGAGTGGATTCAGAAAAGGTTGAATGTTAATGATAACCAACCTCAGTTTTCTCCAGATCAGAAAAAGCATATCCTTAAAAAGCTTAGTGAAGCAGTTTCTTTTGAAAACTTCCTTCACACAAAGTATGTAGGGCAGAAGCGATTTTCATTAGAAGGTGGAGAATCTTTAATTCCTGCTTTGGATGCGGTTATTGAAAAAGCATCAGAGTACGGCGTTAAGGAATTTGTAATGGGTATGGCTCACCGTGGGCGTTTAAATACCTTGACAAATATCTTTGGAAAGTCGGCTAAAGCTATTTTTAGCGAGTTCGACGGTAAGGATTACGACGAAGAGGTGTTTGATGGTGATGTTAAGTACCACTTAGGGTGGACTAGTGATCGTCATACAAACTCAGGAAATAAAATTAACCTGAATATTGCTCCAAACCCATCGCATCTTGAAACTGTAGGGGCGGTAGTAGAAGGTATTGCAAGAGCAAAACAGGACAAAAAATATGTTGAAAACCCATCTCAAGTGCTTCCGATAGTCGTGCATGGTGATGCTGCTATTGCTGGGCAGGGATTGGTTTACGAGGTGGTGCAAATGGCTAAGTTGGATGGTTACAAAACCAACGGAACCATTCATATTGTTGTAAACAACCAAATTGGATTTACAACTAACTACTTAGATGCACGTTCAAGTACGTACTGTACAGATATTGGTAAAGTAACCTTGTCACCAGTACTTCACGTAAATGCTGATGATGCTGAAGCTGTTGTTCACGCTATGCTATTTGCATTGGATTTTAGAATGCAATTTAAGCGTGACGTATTCATCGATTTATTAGGGTATAGAAAGTATGGTCACAACGAAGGAGACGAGCCTCGTTTTACTCAGCCAAAACTTTATAAAGCAATTTCAAAACATAGGAATCCAAAAGATATTTATGCAGAAAAGTTAATGTCTCAAGGTGTTATTAATAACGGTTTTGTGTCAGACTTAGAAAATGCATATAAGGCTACTTTAGAAGAAGAGTTAGAGGATTCAAGAAAAGAAACTAAAACGGTAATTACTCCGTTTATGCAGGATGAGTGGTTAAACTTTAACAGCGTTGCAGAAGAAGGTATGATGCAGGCGATAGACACTACTTATCCTAAAGATAAACTTGAACGTATTGCCGATGTTGTTTCAACTTTACCTAAAGATAAAAAGTTCATCCGTAAAATAGAGCGTTTGGTTACTTCTAGAAAGACCATGTTCGAAGAAAATAAGTTAGACTGGGCTATGGCCGAGCACTTAGCTTACGGAACATTGCTTGAAGAAGGTTACGATGTTAGGATTTCAGGTCAGGATGTTGAGCGTGGTACATTCTCTCACCGTCATGCCGTTGTTAAGGTAGAAGATAGTGAGGAAGAAGTAATCTTATTGGACAATGTAAGCGATAACCAAGGTAATTTCTATATCTACAACTCACTTTTATCTGAGTATGGTGTTGTAGGTTTCGATTATGGTTATGCTATGGCAAGTCCTAAAGCTTTAACTATTTGGGAAGCGCAGTTTGGTGATTTCAGTAACGGTGCACAGATTATGTTGGATCAGTACATTTCTTCCGCAGAGGATAAATGGAAACTTCAAAATGGTTTGGTTATGTTGTTGCCTCACGGTTATGAAGGTCAAGGAGCAGAGCACTCTTCAGCAAGAATGGAGCGTTACTTACAGCTTTGTGCTAAAGACAATATGTTTGTTGCCGATTGTACTACGCCTGCAAACATATATCATTTGTTAAGAAGACAAATGAAAGCGGGTTACAGAAAGCCATTAATCGTATTTACCCCTAAGAGTTTGTTGCGTCACCCTAGAGTAATCTCAAGTGTTGATGAATTTGCAAACGGAAGTTTCCAAATGCTTATAGATGACGCTGAAGCTGTTGCGTCTAAAGTGAAAACTTTGGTATTCGTTACCGGTAAGTTCTACTACGACTTGTTAGAGACAAAAGAATCATTAGGTCGCGAGGATGTAGCTTTAGTGCGTGTGGAGCAATTGTTCCCATTGCCTGCGGATCAAATTAGAGAAGTAATGGCAAAATACAGCCAAGCCGATGATGTGGTTTGGGCACAGGAAGAGCCAAGAAACATGGGGGCTTACAGCCATATGTTAATGCATCTTGATGAAGCTAAAACGTTTAGAGTAGCATCGCGTCGTCCATATGGTGCACCAGCGGCAGGAAGCTCTGTACGTTCTAAGAACAGACATCAAGAAGTTATTGACTTCGTTTTCGATAAAACAAAAAATAATCAACGATAAAAGAATAAAACTAAAATATAGAATACGATGATTTTAGAAATGAAAGTTCCTTCACCAGGAGAATCCATCACTGAAGTTGAAATAGCCGAATGGTTGGTTCAAGATGGTGACTATGTAGAAAAAGATCAAGCCATTGCTGAGGTTGACAGTGATAAGGCTACTCTTGAGCTTCCGGCGGAAGCTAGTGGAACAATTACCTTGAAAGCGGAAGAGGGTGATGCTGTAGCGGTAGGCGAAATTGTATGTTTAATCGATACTAGCGCTGCTAAACCAGAAGGTGATGCTCCAGCAAAAGCAGAAGCGCCTAAAGTTGAGGAAGCACCTGCTAAAGTAGAGGCGTCTCCTGCAACAGAGAGTGCTAAAGCTGATACTTATGCTACAGGTTCTGCAAGTCCTGCTGCCAAAAAGATTTTGGCAGAAAAAGGAATTGCCGCTACAGAAGTGAAAGGAACAGGTAAAGATGGTCGTGTTACTAAAGATGATGCTGTAAAGGCAGTACCATCTATGGGAACTCCTACTGGTGGTAGTCGTGGGGAATCTCGTTCTAAATTGTCTATGTTACGTAGAAAAGTGGCAGAGCGATTGGTTTCTGCAAAGAACGAAACTGCTATGTTGACTACTTTCAACGAAGTTGATATGTCTCCAATTTTCGAATTGAGAAATGAATATAAAGACGCATTTAAAGCTAAGCATGGTGTTGGTCTTGGATTTATGAGTTTCTTTACATTGGCAGTGGTAAGAGCATTAAAGCTTTATCCGGCTGTTAACTCAATGATTGATGGTAAAGAAATGATTAGCTATGATTTCTGTGATATCAGCATTGCGGTTTCAGGGCCAAAAGGACTTATGGTTCCTGTTATCAGAAATGCTGAAAATTTAACCTTTAGAGGGGTTGAGGCTGAAGTTAAGCGTTTGGCTTTACGTGCTCGTGATGGACAGATTACTGTAGACGAAATGACTGGAGGTACCTTTACTATTTCTAATGGAGGTGTATTTGGCAGTATGTTGTCTACACCTATTATTAACCCTCCTCAAAGTGGTATTTTGGGAATGCACAATATTGTTGAGCGTCCTGTAGCCATTAATGGTAAAGTGGAGATTCGTCCTATTATGTATGTGGCGTTATCTTACGATCACCGAATCATTGACGGAAGAGAAAGCGTTGGATTCCTTGTAGCTGTTAAGGAAGCATTGGAAAACCCAGCAGAACTTTTAATGGATAATGATATCAAGAAAGCCTTAGAGTTATAAAAAACGCTCAATATAAGTAAAATAAAAAAGCGCATCTCATTGGGGATGCGCTTTTTTAGTACTAACTAACTAATAATAAAATAAGAAAAACTGGTAGGTAGGTTAAAATCAGGGTGTATTAAATGGATTAAGTTCCGAAATTGACGGCTATATTTATTGCAATTACAGCTATTATTACAACTAACAGCCCTATTAATAATGTCTTACTGTGAGGATTTGTTTGTTCTTTCATAGCTATAATTTTAATTTCTACTAAGTCTGCTTTTAGAAATGAAAACTCTGCGCCTCTCGACGCAGAGTAATCTAAATAATTCTCCCTAAGAACTAATTAATAGCTTTGTAAAGGTATGCTGTTTGTTGCTAAAAAAAAATACGTGTTTATACGTATTTTTACTCAATCTTGATGTTAGATGTTATTTATAGAGCAATATGTAGATAACTGAAAATTGATAGAATTAAAATTATTATGTTAATGAACTATAAAAGGTGAAATCCTGCAAGGGTGAATAAGAAGAATGATTTTTGAAGGAAATACAAAAAGGTCTTTTAAGTCATAAAGGCTCTGGATTAAAGTAACCCAGAGCCTTTAACAATTCTCCCTAAGAACCGATTAATAGCATTGTAAAGGTATGTAAAACAAACAATAAAAAAAATACGTGTTTATACGTATTTTATAAATGTTCTTTGTTCACTTTTGCCCAAACACTTAAAGCGCTTGTTGATTTTTCTAAATTAAGTTTGTTAACAATATTACTTCTATGCTTTTCAACTGTGCGTTTCGATATGAGTAATTGATCGGCTATTTGTTGACTATTCAGGTTTTCAGATATAAGGGATACAACCTTCTTTTCAGTTTTTGTCAAAACTTCGAGTTCCTTTAATGAACGGTTATTGTGATTTAAATATTCTGCAATCTCCTCACTAAAGTAAGGTTTGTTGTTTAGGGCGCTAGTAATACACGATTCAATTTCTTCAACCGCAAAATCTTTTAGGATATAGCCAAAAACACCAACCTCTAGAGCCTTATCATAAAGATTGTCTTCTTTATCAAATGTTATAAGTATTATTTTTGTACTTAATTTGTTTTTCTGACATTCTTCAGCAACCTCTAAACCAGTTCTAAAAGGCATCCTTATATCAAGAAGAGCAATATCTGGTTTTAATTTTACAATTAGGTTATAGGCTGTTTTGCCGTCTTCGGCACTGCCAATAATGTTATATCCCTTAGATGTTAGAAAATCCATCATCCCTCGAAGCATTAAAGGATGGTCGTCCGCGATAACTATAGATGCACCCATGACTTAAAAGTAAGAAAATTATTTATTCTCGGGTAGTTTCAAGTAAAGGTATCGTTTCTCGTAATCTATTACGGCTTTACCTTTTTTTAGGATATCGGCCCCAATTATTCCATCAACAGGCTTTGAATCATGATTGGTAAGGGCTGTATTCACATGGATAAGGTTAAAAAGAATGAGGGCAACATTGTCTTTTTTCCACTTTCCTATACGCACTTTGTTCTTCTTGGAAATTTGGGTGTCCATATCAATAGCGCCAGCACCAGCAGCTTTTATGTGGGAATCTTTTACTTTCAGTTTGAAAAGATCAACTGTGTCGAGTCCTACGCAGGAGCTCGATGCGCCCGTATCGAGAATAAACAACCCCTTAACACCATTTATAGATGCTTTTATCTCAAAGTGGTTGGTCTTACTTAATCGTAGTTTTATTTTGGTATATCCTTTTTCTAAAAGGAATTCTTGTAGTGCTTGCATTCAATTAATTATGGTTGTGCAAATATAATCATGTAAAATCAATTATTTTTGCGCTATGATTATTACCGATACCCACACTCATTTATATAGTGAAGCTTTTGAAGAAGACCGTGACGCTATGATTAAAAGAGCCAACGAGCTTGGTGTGAAACGTTTTTTTATCCCTGCTATCGACTCTACTTACACACAGTCAATGTTGGATTTAGAAAAGAGCTATCCAGATCAAATGTTTTTGATGATGGGGTTACACCCAACGCATGTAAAAGAAAACTATAAAGAGGAGTTGTCACATGTTGAAGAGATGCTGGCTTCAAGATCTTTTTACGCCGTAGGGGAAATTGGGATTGATCTGTATTGGGATAAATCTACTTTGGGAATCCAACAGGAAGCTTTTCGATATCAAATAAACTTGGCAAAGAAGCATAGTTTGCCAATAGTGATTCATTGCCGAGAATCGTTTGATGAAATTTTTGAGATTTTGGAAGAGGAAAAATCAGATAATCTTTATGGGATTTTTCATTGCTTCACAGGTACATTGGAGCAAGCTCATCAGGCTATCAATCTAAATATGAAATTGGGAATAGGTGGAGTGGCTACCTTTAAAAATGGTAAAATTGACAAATTTTTAGAACAAATAGAGCTATCTCATATTGTTTTGGAAACCGATTCCCCTTACCTTGCGCCAACTCCATATCGAGGAAAGCGAAATGAAAGTGCTTATATAATTAATGTACTAGAGAAGTTAGCCTTTATTTATGGTAAATCGGTACAAGAGATTGCCGCTATTACAACTCAAAATTCAAAAGACGTTTTTGGAATATGACACCACCAATGCCTGAAACAAAACCAAGAATACTCCTTATATATACAGGAGGTACCATTGGTATGATTAAGGACTTTGAAACCGGTTCGCTTAGAGCTTTCGATTTTAACAATCTCCTTAAGCGTATTCCAGAATTGAAGTTATTGGATTGTAACGTAGAGACCATGTCTTTTGATGAACCAATTGATTCCAGTAACATGAGCCCGGAATATTGGGTGCAAATTGCAGAGGTAATTGAAGACAATTACAATGAGTTTGATGGGTTTGTCGTGTTGCACGGTAGTGATACCATGAGCTATACGGCATCAGCTTTAAGTTTTATGCTGGAAAACTTGGCAAAACCGGTTATTCTGACTGGGTCACAATTGCCAATAGGGGATTTGCGAACCGATGCTAAGGAGAATCTTATTACTTCAATTCAAATAGCATCTTTAAAACGCTATAACAAACCCGTTATAAAAGAAGTTTGTTTGTACTTTGAGTATAAACTGTACCGAGGAAACCGCACAACTAAAATTAATGCAGAACATTTTGAGGCATTTGCTTCATTAAATTACCCTGCTTTGGCGGAATCTGGCGTACACTTAAAGGTCGAATTTCAGAAGTTGTTCAAGCCAAATGCTCGGAAAAAGCTTTTGGTTCATAAAAAGCTGGATAATAATGTTGCTATAGTTAAGTTGTTTCCAGGCATAAGAAAAGAATTGTTAGAAAGTATTTTTAACACTCTCGGACTAAAAGGTGTTGTTATGGAAACTTATGGAGCTGGAAATACAACTACAGCAGAGTGGTTTCTGGAACTTCTTAAAAAAACCACAGCCAGAGGTATTTATATCGTTAATGTAACTCAATGTTCAGGAGGAAGTGTCATCATGGGACAGTATGAAACAAGTGAACAACTACGCAAAATGGGCGTTATTTCAGGTAAGGACATCACTACAGAAGCTGCAGTTTGTAAATTAATGTATATCTTGGGCCAGAATATTTCCAACAGAACGTTCAAGACAATTTATCAAACTTCACTACGGGGAGAAATGACCTAAAATTAACCTGTAAAATTTTACAGTGTAAAGTTTTTTTCGTTATTTGACCCGCCGTAATTAAAGGATAAAATTAACATACAGAGAGGTGGCCGAGCGGTCGAAGGCGCACGCCTGGAAAGTGTGTATACGCTAACCGCGTATCGAGGGTTCGAATCCCTTCCTCTCTGCTTATTTTTTATTTTAGTTACTTTTTTTTATATCTTTAACACTTTAACTAATAAAATTAAGATCAAGAACAATGAAAAGATTATTTTCTATCCTAGCCATTCTATGCTTTATGGCAATCGGAACTGTAAATGCTACTACTACTGCAACCACTGTTGCAACTACAGTAGTTACTTCCATTCAAGATGATGCCGCCGATGATGCATCTCCTGCTGAATCAAAATCTTTCCACCAAGAGTTAAAAAAGCGTTTTATAGAAGGTGGGCCAGGATTCATGGGAATCGTTTTGTTATGTTTAATTCTTGGTTTAGCGATTGCTATTGAGAGAATTATCTTTTTGAACCTTTCTACCACTAACACTAAAAAACTTACTCAAAATGTAGAAGACGCTCTTCATTCTGGAGGTGTAGAAGCTGCTAAAGAGGTTTGTAGAAACACTAAGGGACCTGTTGCTTCTATCTTTTATCAAGGTTTAGATAGAACTGACGAAGGGCTTGACGCTGTAGAAAAAGCTGTTGTGGCTTACGGAGGTGTACAAATGGGTCAGTTAGAAAAGAACGTTTCTTGGATTTCATTATTTATCGCTCTAGCTCCGATGCTTGGATTCATGGGTACGGTAATTGGTATGATTCAAGCCTTCGATAAGATTGAGGCAGCTGGAGACATGCAACCATCACTTGTGGCAGGAGGTATTAAAGTAGCGTTATTAACAACCGTATTCGGTTTGATCGTTGCTATTATTCTTCAAATTTTCTACAACTACATTATTGCTAAAATCGATAGTATCGTTAACGATATGGAAGATGCATCGATTAACTTAATGGACTTGTTGATCAGAAGCAAGAAGTAATAATCCACTTTAAAAAAAGTATTTTATGAACTTACAAAAAATAATAACTTATGTAGCAGCTGCTGTAGGTGTGATCTCTATTATATTTCTTATTAGAATTATAGGAGCAGGAGATAGCGCCATTGAGCAAGGAGGCGATAGTATTGTAAATCCATTGATGTACATTGCATATGTGATATTCGCCATTGCTCTGTTTTTTGTTTTGATCTTCACCTTGAAGAACTTACTAACGAATACAGCATCACTTAAAAGTACATTAATGGGAGTTGGAGCATTTCTATTACTATTAATAATATGCTATTTTGGGTTTGCTAAAGGAGAAGTAACACCTTTAAGAGATGGGGATGCACTTTCTGCCAACGGCTCAAGATGGGTCGGTGCTGGACTTTATATGTTTTATTGTTTAGCTGCCATAGCAGGTGGAGCAATGCTGTTTACAGGAATTAAAAAAATGTTGAAGTAATATGGCAAAACGTGCGGCACCAGAAGTGAATGCGGGCTCAATGGCTGACATTGCCTTCTTATTATTAATATTCTTTCTAGTAACTACGACTATAGAAACCGATTCTGGATTAAACCGTAAGTTGCCACCAATGGAGGAAAATCAAGAGAACCCTCCAATCATTAAGGAAAGAAACATTTTTCAGTTAATGGTTAACAGAAATAATGAACTATTTCTAAAAACCGGTGGAGAAGAAAGAGTGATTGAGATTAAGGATTTACGTCAAGCTGCCGTTGACTTCTTAGATAATGGGGCAGGGACAGGAAATGATGCTTGTCAATACTGTCAGGGGAAGAAAAATCCAAAATCTTCTGTTAATTTTGAAAAAGCTATTATTTCATTACAAAATGATCGGGCTACTAAATATAAAATTTATATTGCAGTTCAAAATGAAATTATTGCAGCTTATAATCAGCTGAGAAATAGAGAATATCAGAGAGCTTTTCCAGGAGACAATATGAGTTTTGTAGAGGCTGAGGCTAAGTATAATGACCCCAGAACATCTTCTGCTCAAAAGGATAAATTGAAAGAAAAGCTTGAACGAATTAAAACTTTAATTCCACAGAAATTTTCTGAAGCAGAGCCTAAACAGTCAAATTAGATAAAATTTTAACTATGTCTAAATTTAAAAAGAAAAAAGGAGGCGACTTACCAGCTATATCTACAGCATCGTTACCAGATATTGTATTTATGCTGTTATTCTTTTTCATGGTGGCGACTGTTATGAGAGAAAACACGCTTATGATTGAGAATAGTTTACCAACTGCCGATCAAGTTGAAAAATTAGATAAAAAAGACTTGGTTATGTATATCTACGCTGGAAAACCAAGCTCTAGATATCTGGATAAATACGGTAAGGAAGCTAGAATCCAATTAAACGATAAGTTTGCAGACGTTAAGGATATTGCTGCCTTTATAGCAGCTGAACGAGCAGCTAAAAGAGAAGAATTAGTTCCGTATTTAACAACAGCACTAAAAGTGGATCGTGATTGTAATATGGGGTTAATTACTGATATCAAACAAGAGTTGCGTAAGGTTAATGCCCTAAAAATTAATTATACTACTAACAAGGGCAATGCTTTACAAGCTCTAAACAATTAATTTTACTCTTAATTTTATATTCAGTAAAGGCGTTTTGTGTTAATCAAAGCGCCTTTCTTTTTAACGTAATAATTTGCTATCATTGTTTAATGATATTTGTTTATGCGGTACATTTTTGCTTTAATTTTTTGTGTTCTGCTGATCCCTTGTGCTAATGCTCAAGAGAATAATCTTGATACCAAGATAGAATTAGATAGCCTTTACAGGGAAGATCAATTTTATTTTGGATTTACTTATGGATTGCTTACCGAAAAACCAGATGGAATTTCTCAAAGTGGTTTTTCTGTAGGGATTATGGCTGGTTTTATTCGTGATATGCCAATAAATAAGAGACGTAATGTTTCTATAGGTTTAGGGGTTGGCTATTCCTATAATTCATTTAACAATAATCTAGCGATTTATTCTGATGATAATGGCAAAACTATTTTTAACCCTATAACAGATCTTGATGTTAATTATTCGGTCAACCGCTTAATGATTCATCAAGTAGAAATTCCACTTGAATTTAGATGGCGCACTTCCACAGCAGAAAAGCATAAGTTTTGGAGAATTTATGGAGGCTTTAAACTAGGCTATACTTTTGCTAATCGTTCTAAATTCAAAGGCGATTTAGGTACCATAAAGTATAGTGATATTAATGAATTCAATAAACTGCGCTATGGAGCCACTTTAAGTGCTCTTTATGGAGCTGTTAATCTTCATATTTATTATGGGCTTAATCCACTTTTTGAAGACAGTACCAAGCTTAGGGATGGAAGTGTTTTAGAAATGAGTAATATCCAAATTGGACTTATTTTTTATATTTTATAGCCAATAGTTTATCATAATCAATTGAGGTAAAAAACCAACTAAAAATCCTACTACTAGTTCTTTTACTGTGTGAGCATTCAGGTGTAATCTAGAGCTAGCAACAGCTCCACAAATAATGAATATCAACGCCAAAGATCCGTTGATATTAATACTGAAGTGGATGCTTAGAGCCATAAAAAACATTAATATACCAGAGACGGCAATCATGTGAATACTTGCCTTAAAATTGAACATAGCAAGAACCAAACAAGCTAGACTGGAAAGTAAAATACCAACAAAAAAATAATAGAGTTCTATAATTTCGTTTGGGGGTAAAACACGACGCAAAATAAGTAGGATTATTGCACAATTAAGTAATAATGGTAAAACCCTTTCTTTGGTTCGTTTTAAATAAATTGATTCTGCTTTCCCTATGGTTTTAAGTAAAAAATAAAGAAGTACAGGTAAGAGAAAAGTTAATAAAAATACAGATATAACTTTAGACTGTATTATTGGAAAAGGTAAATACCTTGGAGACTTCGAAAAATAGAATACCACACCAACCAGCGGCATTATTATGGGATGGAATACAAACGATATTGCTTTCTGGATCTGATGCATCAAATTTTTTTACGTAATCGAGCAACTGGAATATCTAGTTGTTCTCTATATTTGGCCACTGTACGTCTTGCTATTGGATAACCTTTACCCTTTAAAATTTTTGATAATGCATCATCGGTTAAAGGTTTTTTCTTGTCTTCTTCATCTATAACCGTTTGTAAAATAGTCTTAATCTCCCTTGTGGAAACGTCTTCTCCTTGATCATTCTTCATGGCTTCAGAGAAAAGTTCCTTGATCAATTTAGTGCCATAAGGTGTGTCAACATACTTACTGTTTGCAACTCGTGATACTGTTGATACATCCATATCTATAGCGTCGGCTATATCCTTTAATATCATCGGTTTTAGGAGGCGTTCATCACCTGTAAGGAAATATTCCTTCTGATGTTCCATAATGGCGTTCATGGTCACGTAAAGTGTTTGCTGACGTTGTTTTATGGCTTCAATAAACCATTTGGCAGCATCCAGTTTTTGTTTTATGAATTGAACGGCATCTTTTTGGGATTTAGATTTCTCTTTAGCTTCTTTGTATCCTTTTAGCATATTGTTGTACTCTCGGGACACATGAAGTTCCGGTGCATTTCTGCCGTTAAGAGTTAATTCAAGTTCTCCATCAACTATTTTAATGGCAAAATCAGGGATAACATGTTCTACTATTCTATTGTTGCCAGAATAAGAACCACCAGGTTTAGGATTGAGGCGCTCAATCTCTTCAATAGCACTCTTAAGTTCTTCCTCATTCACATCGAACTTCTGCATTAACTTTTGGTAGTGCTTTTTGGTAAATTGTTCAAAAGCTTCATCTATAATTTGGCAGGCCAGATTAATGGGTTGTGTTTTATCCTTCCTGTGTAATTGAATACTCAAACATTCTTGGAGGTTTCTTGCAGCGACGCCTGCAGGATCCAGTTCTTGAACTGTTTTAAGAACCTCTTCTATTTTATCCTCTGAAGTGTATATGTTTTGAGTAAAGGCCAAATCGTCCATGATATCAATAATGTCACGACGTATATATCCACTATCGTCTACACTACCGACCAAAAATTCGGCTATATCACGTTCTTCATCGCTTAATATAAATGTATTAAGCTGATTTAAGAGGTGCTGAGTAAATGATGTGCCGGCAGCGTAAGGAATATTTTTCTCTTCATCATCCGGGCTATAATTACTAGTTTGAGTGCGGTAGTCAGGAATCTCATCATCGCTTAGATATTCATCAACATTGATGTCTTCTGCTTCAATGCTTTCAGCTCCTTCAAAATCATCAATCGAATTATCAAAATCGTCGAACTCGTCATTAGTTTCTTCTTTACCACCCTCTAAAGCTGGGTTTTCTTCAAGTTCCTGTTTTAAGCGTTGTTCAAAAGCAAGTGTTGGCAACTGAATCAATTTCATTAATTGAATCTGTTGCGGAGACAATTTTTGCGATAGTTTAAACTGTAACTGTTGCTTAAGCATATAGCGGTTTTGGATGAGTATAAAAATAAAAAAAACAATCTAGATAAAGGGTATCTAGATTGTTTTGTATCGTGGGTTTATTATACTTTTTAGAACTCTGCACTTTGAGGTGTTCTAGGGAATGGAATAACATCTCTAATGTTGCCCATACCTGTAACGAACATTACCAAACGCTCGAACCCTAATCCGAAACCAGAGTGTACAGCGCTACCATATTTACGAAGGTCTAGGTACCACCAAAGTTCTTCTTCTTCAATACCTAGGGCTGCCATTTTTTCTTTTAATACATCTAAACGCTCCTCACGTTGGGACCCTCCAACTATTTCACCAATTCCAGGGAAAAGGATGTCCATTGCACGAACGGTTTTGCCATCCTCATTAAGACGCATGTAAAAGGCTTTAATGTTAGCTGGGTAATCAAAAAGAATTACCGGACAGTTAAAATGTTTTTCAACCAAGTAACGCTCGTGTTCACTTTGAAGATCTGCACCCCATTCTTCAATAATGTAATTGAACTTTTTCTTTTTGTTCGGTTTGGAGTTTCTAAGAATATCAATAGCCTCTGTATAGCTTACACGTTTAAAGTTGTTGTCAACAACAAACCTAAGTTTTTCCGTCAAGGTCATTTCACTGCGCTCAGCCTGAGGTTTCTTTTTATCTTCATCAATCAATCGGCTTTCAAGGAACTCCAAATCCTCTTTGTTGTTTTCCAAAACATAGTTAAGGACATATTTCATGAAGTCTTCTGCCAAATCCATGTTTCCGGCAAGATCCATAAAGGCAACTTCTGGTTCAATCATCCAGAATTCAGCTAGATGTCTTGAAGTATTAGAATTTTCAGCTCTAAAAGTAGGGCCGAAAGTATATACTTTTCCAAGAGACATAGCATAAGTCTCTGCTTCCAACTGACCAGATACAGTAAGATTGGTTTCCTTTCCAAAGAAATCTTTACTGTAATCTATCTGTCCATCTTCTGTCAAAGGTGGAGTCTTAGGATCTAAAGCACTAACGCGGAACATTTCACCGGCACCTTCAGCATCACTTCCAGTAATGATAGGAGTGTGCATATAGTAGAAACCATTTTTGTTGAAATAACTGTGGATCGCAAATGACAAAGCCGAACGTAATCGCATGACAGCAGAAAACGTGTTGGTTCTGGTTCGTAAGTGTGCATTTTCACGTAAAAACTCTAATGAGTGTTTTTTAGGCTGAATAGGGTAGGTCTCAGGGTCTGAATCTCCTAGAATTTGAATTTCTTTTACTTGTACTTCTACATTTTGACCTTTTCCTTGGCTCTCGACCAATTCTCCTTTTAAATGAACAGCAGCACCAGTGGTAATTCGCTTAAGAGTGTTTTCGTCTGTATTTTCAAAATCGACAACACATTGAATGTTGTTGATAGTCGAACCATCATTCAAAGCGATAAAGCGATTAGCTCTAAACGTTCTTACCCAACCCTTTACTTCTACATCGTGAATGCTTATATCTTGAGATAATAATTCTCCAACTGTACTTAACTTCATTTTAAATCAAATTTTAAACTGCAAAGATAATTGTTTATATAATCTTAAAAATTGTGTTATTGTTGATTTTCATCTGTTTCCTCACCATCTTCAGGAATAATGTTGATAGATGGTTTTTTCAAAACTTCCTTATTGGCTATACTGCGTTCTAATGACAACAACAATGATGGTAATAAAAGAAGATTAGATAGCATAGCAAATAATAGCGTTGCAGATACCAGTGCACCTAAAGCTACTGTACCTCCAAAACTCGAGATTGTAAATACAGAGAAACCAAAGAATAATACGATAGATGTATAGAACATACTAACCCCCGTTTCTCTCAATGCTCCATAAACCGAAGGTTTAATTTTCCAGTGGTTAGCTTGTAATTCCTGTCTGTACTTAGCCAAAAAGTGAATGGTGTCATCTACAGATATACCAAAGGCAATACTAAACACCAAAATTGTTGATGGTTTAATTGGGACTCCCAAATATCCCATTAACCCTGCAGTAATCAACAGAGGAAGTAGGTTAGGAATAAGTGAAACAATAATCATTTTGAATGACCTAAACATGTAGGCCATGAATAATGAGATTAATAAAATGGCCAATGATAAAGAAATAGCTAGGTTTTTAACCAGATAGTTAGTCCCCTTTTGGAACACTAAGGCCTTTCCTGTAATAATAACATTGTATTTTTCCTTAGGGAAAATCTTATCTATCTTGGCCTGTAGTTGTTCTTCGATACGTTCCATTCTGTCTGTGCCAATATCTTTCATGAAAGTAGTGATACGGGCATACTGTGCTGTACTATCAACAAAACTCGTTAATAAATCATTGCCCGAGGTTGAGTTTTTAGCATAGGACAGGATAAAGTTTTTTTCCTGTGAAGTTGGTAACTGGTAGTATTTAGGATTACCGTTATAAAAAGCCTGTTTAGAATATTTAACAAGGCTTACAACAGAGATTGGACGAGATAATTCTGGGATTTCCGTTATTAACTCTTCGAGTTCATTCATCCGTTTTATGTTGGAAAGATTCATAACACCTTTTTTACGTTTTGTGTCAATCATTATTTCCAAAGGCATAATACCATTAAATTCTTTCTCGAAGAAACGTATGTCTTTAAAAAACTCCGTTTTTTTCGGCATGTCCTCAATAAGACTTCCCGATACTTTTATTTGATAGATACCTATTATGCTTAACGCTAACGTGGCAACCGAACAAATGTAAATAGTTATACGTTTGTGTTTTACCATGCGCTCCATCCAGTTTGAGAAGCCTCCAATCCAGCGTCTGTTCAAGTGTTCTAAATGTCGTTCTTTAGGGTAAGGTAAAAACGTGTAAATAATAGGAATGATAAGTAAGCAGAGGATAAAGATTGCAATAATACTCAATGATGCCACGATACCAAATTCCTTTAACAATTTGCTTTCAGTAAGTATGAAGGTTGCAAACCCAGAGGCAGTAGTTATGTTGGTCATCAATGTGGCATTTCCGATCTTGGTAATAACACGTTGTAGTGACTTTACTTTGTTGCCGTGAGATTTTACTTCGTGCTGGTATTTATTGATTAGGAAAATACAGTTAGGAATCCCTATTACAATAATGAGAGGAGGTATAAGAGCAGTAAGAACAGTAATCTCGTATTTTAACAACCCAAGAATTCCGAAAGTCCACATTACACCCACACAAACCACAATCAATGAGATAAATGTAGCCCTAAAAGAACGGAAAAAGAAAAAGAAAATCAGTGAGGTTACCAACAAAGCAGCGCCGATGAACATTCCAATTTCATCAACAATGTTCTGAGAGTTAAGCGTACGGATATATGGCATACCCGAAACTCTAACATCCAAGCCTGTATTAGTTTCAAAAGAATTTATTTTATCTTTTAAGGTGTTTAGAATAAAGTCTTTTCTTGCCGGTGTATTTACAATATCCTTTTTAAGGTATATAGCTGTTCTTATGGTTTTGGTTTGCTTGTTATAAAGGAAATTGTCATAAAAAGGGTATTGCTCAAATAACTGATTCTCCAAATTTTCAAGTTGCTCCATAGAATGGATGGAGTCTTGAATAAAAGGTTCTAGTTTGAATTTTTCTGCATCAGTGTCTTTGACTAATTTTTTTAGGTCTTTTATTGAGACTACAGCATCTACTTCATCATAAGCTTTGAACGAGTCGGAAAGGTCATTCCAGGCATTGAAGTTTTCAATTGTGAATACAGTTGAATCTTTAACTCCTAAAACAATTAAGTTACCTTCTTCTCCAAAGGTTTTTAGGAAATCGTTATAAACCAAGTTTACTTCATGGTCGTCTGGCAATAGATTGGCTTCCGTGTAGGTGAAACGCATATATTTCCATTGCGTACTGAGTAAAACGGTAATCGCTACTAATGAGATTAATATTGCTATTTTGTTGCGCAGTATTAGCCTTGCGACAACATCCCAAAATCGTGTTGTGAATAATTTAAGCATAGCCTTTTAAAAGATTGGCAAAGGTAGAAAAAACCTATCTATTCCCTAAATGAATTGCTTTATAATACAGAGAGTAAAAGTTTGTTGAAAGGAAAATTAAAGTAGATAAGGTATATGTTAAAAACAGGTATAATAAAAAAGCGGCCTGAAGCCGCTTTTTTTATACTGTCATTATCTCTTTTTCCTTATTGGTGAAAATTTCGTCAATTTTCTTTATATAGGAATCTGTTAAACTTTGAACATCTACTTCGGTATTCTTTTGAACATCCTCAGAAATGTCGTCAAGTTTTTTAATATCGTTATTAGCATCTTTACGTGCATTACGAACTCCAACCTTGGCATCTTCAGACTCTGCTTTGGCTTGTTTGGCAAGTTCTCTACGGCGTTCTTCTGTTAAAGGCGGCACGTTAATAATGATGGTTTCCCCATTATTCATAGGGTTAAAACCAATATTAGCGACCATAATACCCTTTTCTATTTCTTGAAGCATGTTTTTTTCCCATGGCTGAACAGAAATAGTTCTTCCGTCTGGAGTATTGATGTTGGCTACTTGGCTAAGAGGTGTTTGAGAACCATAGTAATCTACGGTTACGCTACCCAACATAGCTGGGCTTGCCTTTCCTGCTCTAATGTTTGCCAATTGCTTTTCTAAGTGCGAAATAGCGCTTTCCATAGCTTCTTTAGCGGTATCTAATATAAATTGTATATCGTCAGTCATAATTAATGATTTACAAACAGCTAAGTTATAAAATTATATATTTACTTCTGTTCCAATGTTTTCACCAGAAACAACTTTAAGTAAGTTTCCTTTTTTGTTCATATCGAAAACTATAATAGGCAAATTGTTTTCCTGGCTTAATGTAAAGGCAGTAGTATCCATTACCTTAAGCCCTTTTCTTAATACATCGTCGAAGGAAATTTGGTCAAATTTAACGGCGTTATCATCCTTTTCTGGGTCAGCAGTATAAATTCCATCTACACGGGTTCCTTTTAAAATCACATCGGCTTCAATTTCGATAGCTCTTAATACAGCTGCCGAATCTGTTGTAAAATAAGGATTCCCAGTTCCTCCTCCAAAAATGACAACACGACCTTTTTCCATATGTCGCATCGCTTTTCTTCTAATAAAAGGTTCTGCAACTTCATTGATTTTTATTGCTGTTTGAAGACGAGTAGGTACGCCAGCATCTTCAAGGGCGCTTTGTAAAGCTAAACCGTTAATTACAGTTGCTAACATTCCCATATGGTCACCTTGAACACGATCCATTCCATTGCTAGCTCCCGATACACCGCGGAAAATATTTCCACCACCAATCACGATAGCTACTTCCACACCTTTATCTGTAATTGATTTAATATCTTGAGCATACTCTGCTAATCGCTCAGGATCAATGCCGTATTGCCTACTCCCCATTAGGGCTTCTCCGGAGAGTTTTAGTAAAATTCTGTTGTATTTCATTGCTTGTAAAAAGTTTAGCAAATATACGTATTATCTTAAATTGAAAAAGTAGAAATTGAGCATAAAAAAAGTCCTTTGATAACAAAGGACTTTAACTTCCCGTAAAGGGATGTGTTAAGCTTTTGCTTTGTTAGTACAGCAAGCTTTTTTGCAGTCGGCTTCACAGGCCATGGTTTTTGCATTTTCGTTTTCTACTGAAGTATTTTCAGCTTTATCAGCACAACATGGCTTAGTGCACCCTGGCTTACATATTTTTTCAACTGAGAAGCTGTCAACTGTTTTTATATCTTTAACAACATATAGATCACCAACCTTTTTTACGGTTTCAGTTAATGAAGTTGGATTTACTTTTGCTTCATCAAATTCTACCATTGCAAGTTTTTTGTCAAAATCCACTTTAGCAGATTTCACGCCATCCATTTTAGATAGTTTCTTTTCGATGCTCATAGCACAACCTACAGCACATGTCATTCCATCGATGGTGAATTCGGCTTTTGCATAGGTAGCATTTGGATCTAAAGTGTTTTCTGAAACTGCTTTTGAAGTAGTTTCAACTTCTACTGTTTTTATTTCTGGCTGATTGTTGTTTTTACAAGAGATTGAAATAGCTATAATAGCAAGAAGAGCAAATAATGTTTTTATTTTTTTCATTGTTAATGGGTTATGTTCGATAATGTTAATAATTTTATTTTCTAATCTTTTAAAAGATAATGGGTTACAAAACTAAATAATTATTGCTGTTTATTGAGTTAAAAAGTAGATTTTTGCGGCCTAAAAAATGAAACCTGATGGATAAGATAAATGCTAAATGGGGCTATCTTTTTGTTCTTTCCCTAATTTGGGGGACTTCCTTTATTCTAATTAAAAAGTCGCTTTTGGGCTTATCCCCTGTTCAGTTAGGGGCTTTACGTACTATTATTACTGGTGTGTTTTTATTGTTAATTGGAGGGAAGACATTAAAAAATGTTGAGCTTAGGCAATGGAAGTGGATTGCCTTATCGGGTTTTTTTGGATCCTTTTTTCCTGCATTTTGTTTTGCATTTGCGCAAACACAGATTGACAGTACTGTTGCTTCTATCTTGAATTCACTAGTTCCTTTGTGTACTATTATTCTTGGGGCTTCTTTATTTAATATTCAATCCACGAGGCGACAAGTTTTAGGAGTTATAGTGGGCTTCTTAGGAACAGTAGCTCTTATTTTAGCAGGAGCAGATCTCAATCCTAGTCAGAATTATTTATTTGCAGGTTTTGTTATCGTTGCAGCTCTTATGTATGCTGCTAATGTGAATATAATTAAGAGGTATCTTCAAGATGTGAAACCATTAACCATAGCAGCAGGAAATTATGCGGTTATTGTTATCCCTGCAGTAGTAGCTTTACTGTCCACAGATTTTTTGGCTGAAGCAGATTTTAGTGACCCTGAGTTGAGAGTGTCTTTGGGGTATCTTACAATTTTGGCACTTTTTGGTACGGCTACAGCTAAGGTTTTATATAATAAACTAGTTCAGGTTTCTACACCAGTATTTGCATCTTCTGTTACCTATGTAATTCCAATAGTAGCTTTGATGTGGGGTGTTGTTGATGGAGAGTCGTTCAGTGCAATGCAAGGCTTGGCGAGTTTGGTAATTCTTGCCGGGGTATACTTATCGCATAAGCGTAACAAATAAAAAAAACCGAAGCAAGCGCTTCGGTTTTTTTTTATGAATATAAGGAAGTGATTATTGGAAATCTGATTCGCTTACGCCTTCGTTTACTTTTACTTCAGTAGAACTAATAGTAATAATTTGAGGTCCAGCAGTTACTTTTTGAGTATATGGTATTTTAATACCAGCAACTTCCTTGTAATCTGAAAAATCTTCAGTAGAGGTAATACTTTGACCTTGTACTTCTTTAGTTACTTCTGTTCTTATCAATAAACCAGTATTGATATCGTAGTATCTGTATGAAGTATTTTCTCCTTGGGTTAACTTTACTTTGTAAGCATCTGTCCCTTCAACAGCAGTAATACTTTCAAGAGTTAAGTTGGAATTTTCATAATAAAGCTCTGGGAATAGGCCTTTTTCAGCTTTTTTAGATGCTACTTCATCATCGCTCATAGGATGTTTCATCCCTTGTTGTTCTGTGTATCCAGAAGTACCATCAAACTTTTGTTTCATAATGGTTCCCATACCCTCAATGTTCATTTCCATTGCGCTCTTATTTGGAGCCATAGATTTGATAGTAGCTGTAGGTTTAAATGGAGCACCTTCGATGGTCACATTAGCATTGTTTAGGATAGTGTTTACCTTGTTAAGATTTGTTTCACCTCCAATAACTTCAACATACTTGCTGATTACAGTTGACGCTGTAACACCTTCAGGGATAGGCTTAGTGAATACTGGTTTTTCAGTTGGATTAGCATAAGTATCGAAATATTTTACAGGGATACCAGTCTTGATAAGGTTGTCCAATATTTCACTTCCTTTACCTACAACTATTACGCGAGCATTTTCAGGTTTGAAGTATTTGTTTGCAACACGTTGAACATCTTCAATAGTCACAGCGTTGATTTTATCAAGGTAAGTAGAATAAAAATCTTCTGGAAGATCTTCTAATTCAATGTTAAGAGCATAACGAGCAACAGTCTGTGGCTTCTCCAATGCTAGAACAAAGTCGCCAACGTATTTAGCTTTAGCGTTAGCTAAGGCCTCGGCAGTTACAGGTTCGTTTTTAATACGGTTGATTTCCTTTAAAGTTTGTACCACGGCACTATCAGTAACCATGTTTCTTACAGAAGCTCCGGCAGTAAAACGAGATGCGTATTTATCTGCACCAATACCTGAGCGTGCTCCGTAGGTGTAGCCGTGTTCCTCACGTAGATTCATATTTAAGTAGCTGTTAAACCCACCACCTAAAATTTTATTAGCAATCAATACTGCGTGGTAATCAGGGTCTGACATTTTCAAATCTACGTTGTTAGTAAGAGAAACATTAGATTGTACTGCATTTGGCATGTCAATAAAATCTATTTGTGTACTAGCAACATTTGGATTTGCTTTAGGAACGGTCATATCGATATCGATATCTGTTTTCCATTTTCCAAAATACTTTTTAGCAAGTTTTTTAACGCTTTTTGCTTTAACATCTCCTACTACAACCAAATAAGCGTTGTTAGGGTTAAAACGTTGTTGATAAAAAGCACGCACATCATCTAGAGTGATGTTGTTAACTGTTTCCTCAGTCATAAACTCTCCGTAAGGGTGTTGAGTGCCATAAGAAAGCGCAAGCCCTAGACGGCCTGCGATAGCGTCAACACTCTTTTCGTTCGACTTAAGACTTTCAATAAGCATTTCTTTTTCCTTATCGAATTCTTCTTGTGTGAATAGAGGATTGATTGTAGCGTCAGCCATAAGCTCGAGGATTCGTTCTCCATACTTAGAAAGAGAACCTGCATACCCTCCACTAGAACCAAATCCCATTCTTGCTCCTAGGAAATCGATTTCCTCATTAAAGTCGTCTTTGCTAATAGAAGTTGTTCCGTTGCCCAAAAGACTTCCCAAAAGGCTGGCAACTCCAGCTTTGTCGCCTTCAAGGGCTGGTTTGTTGTCTATTGTAAGGGAATAAGAAACTCGTGGTAATTTATGGTTTTCTACCACTAGTATTTTCATTCCATTTTTTAATTCGTATTGAGTAGGTTCGTCCAAGTTGATTTCTGGAGCTGGACCTGGTTGGGGCTGTTTTGATCTGTCGATTTGAGCATTAACGCCTACCGACATTAAAAACAAGGCTATTAAAACTGATATTCTGTTTTTCATAAATGGATGTCTTTTTTTATTGCTCATCTGTTTTTGGTAAATACTTAAGCTCTAAACGTTGGTTTGGATTTAAGTATTTTTTAGCTACTTTTTGAATCTCTTCTTTTGTAATGCTTCTGTAAATATCAATCTCATTGTTGATAAGGTTTGTGTCACCATAAAGCATGTAGTATCTTGCTAAAGAGTTTGCAATGCCTTCAATACTAGAGTTTGAGTTAACAAATTGATTCTCAAATTTATTTTGAAGTTTTTGGTAATCTCTTTCTGATATTAGTTCGTTTTGAAGTTTTGAGATTTCATCATCCATTTCTGCAAGGATACTTTCTAAAGAATTATCACCCATTTGAAGTCCGTACAATACATAAATACCATAATCTTCTTGGCTTACATTAAAGGCTCCTGCTTGTAAAGCCATTTTCTTGTCGTCAACAAGGCGCTTGTATAGCTTAGAAGTTTTTCCATCACTTAAGTAAGAAGAAATCATATCCAAAACATAGGCATCACGACTTGTAAAAGATGGCGTTCTGTAAGCAGCAACAATTGCTGGGATTTGAATGTTAGAATCGTATTCTGTAGCTGTTATTTTTTCAGTAATTGGATCTTCCTTAGTGAAGTTTCTTGTAATATCTTCTCCTCTTGGAATTGGGGCGAAATAATCATTAATCATGTTCTTAACCGAAGGAACATCAATATCTCCAGCAACAACCAATACTGCATTGTTTGGTACATAGAACTTTTTGTTGAATGCTTGGAACTCTTCCAAAGTAGCAGCGTCAAGGTGTTCCATTTCACCAATTGTAGTCCAACGGTAAGGGTGCTTGGTGAACATGTTTTCTTTTACATACTCTAAGAAGCGTCCGTAAGGTTGATTGTCTACACGTAAGCGTTTTTCCTCCTTAACAACTTCGTTTTGTGTATCGACACCAATTTGATTGATAATTGGGTGCATTAAACGTTCGGACTCCATCCATAGACCTAATTCAACACTGTTAGATGGGAATACCTCATAGTAATATGTTCTATCGTCTGTAGTGTTGGCGTTGTTGCTTCCTCCGTTAGAAGATACGATAGTGAACCATTCGCCACGTTCAATATTTTCAGTTCCTTCAAATAAAAGGTGTTCAAAAAAGTGTGCAAATCCTGTACGTTCAGGGTCTTCATCTTTAGCTCCTACATGGTACATAACCGATGTGGTCACTACTGGAGCCGAGTTGTCTTGGTGTAAGATAACGTGCATGCCGTTATCCAAATCGTACTCTTCAAATTTAACCTCCTGAGCATTGGCTATAAAGCCTACAAATAGCAAGGAAGCTAACGAGAATATACTCTTTTTCATTTTTTTAAGTAGTTTAATTTAAGTTTATTTTATGTGGTTAGTATGCCAAAAGCATAAAACGTTACAAAGGTGAAAAAATAAGAGAGATAATTCAATGTAATGCCAAGGATTTTGAAAAAATATCTCTAAAATCCATATAATAAATAATTTTTCCCGAACTTTAGAATAGAATAATAACTCAGTGATTATGAAAAAACTAGCATTGCCTATACGATTTGGACTTGTAATTTGTGCCTGTCTAATTGCTTTTTTTTTGTTACTATCTCTTTTTGGCGCGCATACCAATCCCATTTACAGCCTTTTTAATGCTATAATAACTGGTTTTGGTATTTATGAAGCAATCAAGTACACTAAAATTGAGTTAGGTCCTGATTTTGATTATGCCAAAGGGTTTGGAGTTGGGTTACTTACAGGATTCGTAGCAACTATACTATTTACAGTTTTCTTTACATTTTATGCTACTGAAATAGAGCCGGGTTTCTTACTAAGACTTTTGTCTGTGTTTAAAGGAGAATATAATGTGGGTATTGGGTTGGTTTCATTTGTTGTAGCTATTATGGGATTTGCGACTACAGTAGTTCTTACTCTTACTTTTATGCAAATCTTCAAAAACAGTAATAATATCGTTCAAAATCACTAAATCGTTTGTAAATTAATTAATAAGCAGTATATTTGCACTCATTTTTTGAGCAAATTATTAATTATTATAACGTAACGCTATGTACGCAATTGTAGAGATAGCAGGGCAACAATTTAAAGTTGAAAAAGACCAAAAAGTGTTTGTTCACCGTTTAGCTACTGAAGAAGGGCAGTCAATTTCTTTTGACAATGTTCTTTTGATTGGTGAAGGTAACAATATTACTGTAGGCGCCCCAGCTATAGACGGAGCTCAAGTTGGAGCTAAAGTCTTAAAGCACCTTAAAGGTGATAAAGTAATCGTTTTCAAAAAGAAAAGACGTAAAGGATACCGTGTGAAAAATGGTCACCGTCAAGCCTTAACTGAAATTCAAATTGAAAGCATCGTAGCATCTGGAGCTAAAAAAGCTGCTAAAGCAGAAGCTAAGCCAGCTGCTAAACAAGAAGACGCCACTCAAGATTTAAGTAAGTTAACTGTTGCTGAGTTAAGAGAAATGGCAAAAGCTAAGGATATTTCTGGATATTCATCTATGAAGAAAGCAGAATTAATCGAAGCTTTAAGTTAATTAGTAAAAAATAAAATCGAAATACAATGGCACATAAAAAAGGAGTCGGAAGTTCGAAAAACGGTAGAGAATCAGAATCGAAACGCCTAGGGGTTAAGATTTTTGGTGGACAAGCTGCAATTGCTGGTAACATTATCGTAAGACAACGTGGTACAGCTCACAATCCTGGTGAGAATGTATACGCTGGTAAAGACCACACTTTACATGCTAAGGTTGATGGTATTGTGAAGTTTGAAAAGAAAAGAAATAACAAATCTTACGTTTCTATTATTCCTTTCGAAGCTTAAGAAATAATTTCTTTTAAAATATAAAAAGCCTTCCTGTTTTTCAGGGAGGTTTTTTTGTTTTACCAATATGCTTGTCCTTTTTTGATATAGGTTAAAACATCGTTGAGGCACTTGTCTAATTGTTCGTTGATTTCCTTGCTCCAGAACCTGAAAATAGTATAGCCCATCTCTTCCAATTTTGAGTTGACTTCCCTGTCGCGTTGCATATTTCGTTCTATTTTTGGAATCCAGAATTTCCTGTTGCTCTTAATGGTTTCTTTTCTTTCGTTCCATTGGTAGCCATGCCAAAACTCTCCATCAATAAAAATGGCTAGTTTGTACTTTTTAATGGAGATGTCTGGTTTGCCCGGAAGTTTGTTGTTTAATCGATAGCGAATGCCAGTTTTCCAAAGCGCTTTTCTAAAACGTAGTTCGGGTTTGGTGTTTTTACTACGTATTTTACTCATAATCCTTGAGCGTTTTTTTGTAGTATAAAATCCGGATTCCTCATTAAAACGAGGAACTTTTATTTTCTTTTCATAATACTCCATAGCCTCTATGGAATTTAGTGAAATTTTAGCCCAAAAAGAAACCCTTCACATATTATGCAAAGGGTTTTTTCTTTTTATAAAGAGACAATTAGTCTAATGTCTATAGTGTATCTTCTCTTCTATAATTTTTAGTATCTGTAATACTCTGGCTTAAATGGACCTTGAACCGTTACGCCAATATATTCAGCTTGATCCTGACGAAGTTCAGTAAGTTCAACTCCAATTTTCTCTAGGTGAAGTTTAGCTACTTTTTCATCAAGGTGTTTTGGTAATGTGTATACTTTATTTTCGTATTCACCATGGTTGTTCCATAGTTCAATTTGAGCCAAAGTTTGGTTAGTAAAAGAGTTACTCATTACAAAACTTGGGTGTCCTGTAGCACAACCTAAGTTTACCAAACGGCCTTCAGCAAGAAGGATAATGTCGTTACCGTTTACGGTATACTTGTCGACTTGAGGTTTAATCTCAACCTTAGTATTTCCGTGAGTATTGTTTAACCAAGCCATATCGATTTCGTTGTCGAAGTGGCCAATGTTACAAACGATAGTTTTGTCTTTCATTGCTTCAAAGTGCTCAGGACGAACAATATCTTTGTTTCCTGTAGTAGTTATTACGATATCAGCTTTCCCAACTACAGTTTCCAAACGCTTAACTTCAAATCCATCCATGGCTGCTTGAAGTGCACAGATTGGATCAATTTCGGTAACAGTTACAATACTTCCGGCACCACGAAAAGAAGCAGCAGTTCCTTTACCTACATCCCCATAACCACAAACAACAACACGCTTACCAGCAAGCATTACATCGGTTGCACGACGAATAGCATCAACGGCGCTTTCCTTACATCCGTATTTGTTGTCAAACTTCGATTTAGTTACCGAATCGTTAACGTTAATGGCAGGCATTGGTAATGTTCCGTTTTTAAAACGCTCATACAAACGGTGAACACCAGTTGTAGTTTCTTCACTTAAACCTTTGATGCCATCAACTAATTCAGGGTATTTATCCAAAACCATATTGGTAAGATCTCCACCATCATCAAGAATCATGTTCAAAGGCTCACGGTCTTCACCAAAGAATAAAGTCTGCTCGATACACCAATCAAATTCCTCTTCGTTCATACCTTTCCAAGCATATACTGGAATGCCAGCGTCTGCAATAGCAGCAGCAGCTTGATCTTGGGTAGAGAATATGTTACAAGAACTCCAAGTTACTTCAGCGCCAAGAGCAATTAAGGTTTCAATAAGTACTGCTGTTTGAATAGTCATGTGTAAACATCCTGCAATACGAGCTCCTTTAAGCGGTTGCTCGTCTTTATATTCTTCACGAAGGCTCATTAATCCAGGCATTTCTGCCTCGGCCAATTCAATTTCTTTTCTTCCCCAGGCTGCCAACGATATGTCTTTTACCTTGTAAGGTACATAAGGAACGGTCTTTGTTGTCATAATTCTGTATTAAGGTTTTTAA
Organism: Mangrovimonas aestuarii; assembly: GCF_028767185.1. Lineage (GTDB taxonomy): Bacteria > Bacteroidota > Bacteroidia > Flavobacteriales > Flavobacteriaceae > Mangrovimonas_B > Mangrovimonas_B aestuarii. The sequence continues at coordinate 370,955 of NZ_JARACK010000001.1, read as the reverse complement.
ACTCAACGGTTTTGGGAGAACTGTCAAAATAGTTTAATTTCGTTTCCCAGAACCAATGAGAAGCCAATGGCTTATTTTTTGTCAAATTAACTGTGACCGCAAAGTTACGTAATAAGAGTTAAAATATAAATGCCTCTGTACAAAACCATTACTCCTAATTCACAAACTACTGTTAAAATCTGGAAGATAACAGAGTCGTTTGATGAACTCTTAAGTGATATTCAGCTAAGACCCGAAAGTCAGGCAAGAGTAAATGGAATGAAAAGTGAAATCCATAAACGCGGTTTTTTAAGTGTACGTCATCTGTTGAACGCTTTCGGTTATGATGACCACGATTTGTATTATGATGAAAATGGCAAACCCCATTTAAAAGATGGTAAGCATATTTCAATAACCCATTCCTTTACGTTTTCTGCCGTAGTTGTTAGTGATGATGTTGTAGGGATTGATATTGAGAAACAGCGTGAAAAGATAGGTGTTATAGCCCATAAGTTTATTGAGTATGAATTTGACTACTTGGATAAATCATCTTCCGATTATATCAACAGACTTACAGTAATTTGGTGCATCAAGGAATCATTGTACAAGTTGTTTGCTACACCAGGATTGAGTTTTTTGCAGCACACTTTGGTAATTCCGTTTATGATGGAGGATAAAGAAACCATTTCGTGGATAGACTATAACAAAAGAAAATGTCGATACCGCGTTGGGTTTTTAGATTTTGAAGGTTTCACTTGTGCCTATACTATTCCGTAAAATGAGTGTTTACAAAGATTTGTTAAGGGCAGTATCAACAGAAGAGAAGCTGCTGACAGTTTTGATCGACCCTGATAAAATGAAATTGGATGAAGTTGAGGGTTTTATCGAAAAGGTAAATGCTTCAATTGCTACCCATATTTTTGTTGGTGGTAGCACTGTTGATGAAGGGCTTACAGAGCAATTGATTAATAAGGTTAAACTTTACACTTCTAAATCTGTGGTGATATTTCCCGGAGATGTTACTCAATTATCGCCTTCGGCAGACGCACTATTGTTTTTGTCACTACTATCTGGAAGAAACCCAGAATATTTAATTGGGAAGCATGTTAAAGCGGTTTCGCAATTAAGGGAAATGGAACTGGAAATCATACCAACTGGTTATATCCTGATTGAAAACGGAAGGGAAACAGCTGTTCAGCGCGTTACACAAACGCAACCAATCGATAGAGATCAAATTCAGTTGGCGATGGATACAGCCAAAGCAGGAGAGCTGTTGGGGATGAAGCTAATTTACCTAGAAGCTGGAAGCGGTGCGTTGAATCCTGTTCCTCTTGAAATGATTAGTTTTGTAAAGCAGAGTTTGAATATTCCTTTGATTGTCGGTGGAGGCATTCGGTCCGCAGAACAATTGAGTCAAGCCTATAAGGCTGGAGCCGATATGGCGGTGATAGGAACAGCCTTTGAGAACACTTCCGAATTTTTTAATGAAATAAAACATACATACGCGTGAAAATATCTGTTGAATTAACATTGATGCCATTACAAAACGATTACGAAGATCACATTAAGGCCTTCATTAAAAGGCTGCGAGCTTCAGAATTCACGGTCATGGAAAACCCATTGAGTACTCAGGTATATGGAGACTACGATAAGTTGATTCCCTTTTTAACTGAGGAAATCAAAACTTCTTTTGCTCAACAGCAAAGCACAATCGTAAATATGAAGATTGTAAAAAGCGATAGGAGCGGTTATGAGCCAACTTTTTGATTTTTTTATAGACGCCTATAGAGAAACACCGGTTTTATATATCGTACTCGAAGCGATAGCTTTTGTTTTTGGGATACTCAGTGTAATTTACGCTAAGCGTGAAAATATTTGGGTTTACCCAACAGGACTTATTGCTACATTAATCACAATGTTCCTGCTTTATAAAGCACATTATTTGGGAGACATGATGATGAACGCATATTATTCTATTATGAGTGTTTATGGATGGTGGAACTGGTCGCGTAAAAAGGATGGAGAGTTTGTTGTGCCGATTTCAAAAACGAACAACAAGGAAAAGGTAATTGGCTTTGGATTGTTTTTGGTAACCATGATAATTACCTATTTGGTTTACCAAGCTTATGGCTATGAAATAAAAACCGAAAACTACATCGATATTTTCACCTCTGGAATGTTCTTTACCGCGATGTGGTTTATGGCAACTAAAAAGCTCGAAAACTGGACACTTTGGATTATAGGTGATTTAATTACTGTTCCGTTGTATGCCTATCGCGGATTGGGCATGTTGTCCTTACAATACCTTATATTCACCGTTTTGGCCATTCAAGGTTATATCGCATGGAAGAAAAGCTTAAACAAAACCCTTCAAACTGCATAAAGATTGTATTGTTTGGCCCGGAGTCTACAGGAAAAAGTACTTTGGCTAAACAGTTGGCAGACCATTACAACACCATTTGGGTGCCTGAATATTCACGCCTATATGCTGAAGAAAGGCATAAGCAAGGGCAAAAACTTTCTGCTAAAGATGTTATGCCGATAGCATACGGACAGATGAAGCTGGAGAATGATTTGGTTCATAAAGTTGATAAGTTATTGGTTTGCGATACGGACCTGCTTGAAACCAAGGTTTATGCTAAATCGTACTATCCTGATAATCAGTATAAATGGCTCGATAAATATGCGAAAGAAAACACATACCATCTCTATTTTTTAACGTATATTGACCTCCCTTGGGAAGAAGATGGCATCCGTGACAAACCCCACCAACGGGAAAAAATGTTTCAAGCCTTCCAAAAAGCTTTAAAAGATTACCAAAAGCCCCATGTTTTACTAAAAGGAAATCAGGCGCAACGCCTTGATTTGGCTATAAAACATATTGATGAACTATTGACAGAACACCAATGAATCTAACCAATCACGATATTCAGCAAATAAAAAACAAAGGTTTAACCGAAACGCAGGTTGAAGCTCAAATTGAATTGTTCAAGAAGGGAACGCCATTTGTCAACCTGAAATCAGCTGCAACAATCGATGACGGAATTCGTAAAGTTTCCATTGAGAATAAGCAAAAGTATATTGGCGAATTTGAGAAGAAAAGAGAGTCTTTAGATATGTTGAAGTTTGTTCCAGCTTCTGGAGCTGCAACGCGTATGTTCAAGGCCTTTTATAATTTTTTGAATGAGTTTGATGTTGAGCAGGATACCATTAATGCTTACATTAACACCCAAAAGGATAATGAGCTTTCATTGTTTTTAATTGGCTTGGAGAAATTACCGTTTTACCATTTGGTAATGGATAGAATTCGAGAATTTTATCCTGAGTACGATTCTTTTTCAGTTGACAAGCAAAAGTGGTGTTTTATCAAGGTTATGCTTGATGAAGACAAGCTTAATTATGGACATTTTCCAAAAGGGTTGTTACCATTCCACAAATATAAGGGGCGCATAACATCAGCTTTTGAAGAGCACCTTTTTGAGGCGGCTTTATTTTCATCAGACAGTCAAAGAGCTAAACTTCATTTTACTATCTCAGAATCTCATAACGGAAGCTTTGACAGGGAATATGAGCGTATAGAATCATTTGTAGAGGAAAAAGCCAAGTCAAAATTTGATGTTTCCTTTTCTTATCAAAAAGGATCAACAGATACCATTGCTGTAACTATGGATAATGAACCTTTTAGGAAAGAGGATGGTTCTATGTTGTTTAGACCCGCTGGGCATGGAGCGCTTTTGCAAAATCTTAATGAGCAGGACGCGGATATTATTTTTATCAAGAATATAGATAATGTTGTTGTATATCAATATGAAGAAGAGGTAGCAAAGTACAAGAAAATGTTGGCCGGAATTTTATTGGAAGCTCAACAACATATTTTCTCTTACTTAAATGAATTGGAAACGGAAGAGCCATCTGAAGAACGTATTTTTGAAATGGCCAATTACCTTTCTAATAACCTGAATATTGTTATTCACGAGGAGTTTGAAAAGTATTCTCAAAAATATCAAATTGAATATTTGGTAGAAAAACTCAACAGGCCTATTCGTGTATGTGGTATGGTAAAGAATGAAGGTGAACCTGGTGGTGGACCGTTTTGGGTGAAAAGTGACAGTGGTAAAGTGTCGCTTCAAATAGTTGAGGGCTCACAAATTGATAAAGAAGACAAAATCCAAAAGAGAATTTTAAGCGAAGCCACACACTTTAACCCCGTAGATCTTGTTTGTGGGGTTAAGGATTATCAAGGTAATAAATTCGATCTATCAAAATATGTAGATCATAGTGCTGTATTTATCTCCAATAAAACCAAAGACGGTAAAGAACTAAAAGCTTTGGAGTTGCCAGGACTATGGAATGGTTCTATGGCGTATTGGAATACCATTTTTGTGGAAGTTCCTTTAGTAACCTTTAATCCTGTGAAAACGGTAGTCGATTTACTGAAACCAGCCCATCAAATGCAAGATTAGGTGGAATTAGATAGTCAAGGGATATTAGCAGAAGCAACATTTAAAGCGGTTAGGAGTTCAGGAAGTGGAGGGCAACATGTCAATAAGGTGTCTTCTAAAGTTGAGGCTACTTTCAATCTTGTTGAATCTACTGCACTTACAGATGAACAAAAGGAGTTGTTGAAGACGAACTTGACAAATCGATTGACAAAATCTGGGAGTTTGGTGTTGCAGTGTGGTGAGAGCAGAAGTCAGTATAAAAACAAAGCACTTGTTAGTGACAGATTACTTAAGTTGATTGCCAATGGTCTAAAAAGACAAAAACCAAGAGTAGCGACCAAAGTGCCTAAGTCGGTAATAAGAAAAAGGTTAAAAGACAAGCGGTATCAATCTGATAAAAAGGCAAACCGAAAACCTCCTCAAGTATAAAATAGCCTCCAATAGTTTTTCTATCATAAAAAACGATAGTACCTTTGCAGCGTTCTCAACAAAGGGGTGCCAAAATCGGCTGAGATCATACCCATTGAACCTCGAACAGATAATGCTGTTTAGGGAGGGACGAACGTTAAGAAAATGTCCAGCGGACATTTTTAGTGAAGTAGCCGGCTAGCGCTCAGGCAGTTGCTAAAAGTTTTATCGTCGTCTAAAAATCAATTATCAACAAAGAATAATTACCTCTTTTTATTCGGTTAAGTTTATTTAATCGCAATGAAAAATTTATTGCTTTATGCTATTGTTACAATGCTGTCTGTTTCAGTATTTGCACAGGAGAAAGTACAAGATTCAACCCAAGTAGAATCCTTAGATGAGGTTTTGGTGCAATCTGTTAGGGTAGATGCTACTTCTCCAATTACACATACTAATGTTTCAAAAGAAGAGCTTGAAAAACGGAATTTAGGACAGGATATTCCTTATTTATTAAATGTTTTACCTTCAGTGGTAACTACCAGTGATGCTGGAGCGGGGATAGGGTACACAGGTATTCGTATAAGAGGTATTAATGCCCAATCCACTAATGTAACCATTAACGGAATCCCGTATAACGATGCCGAATCGCTTGGGACATTTTGGGTAAACTTGGGAGATATAGCCTCTTCTATTGAGAGTTTGCAGTTACAGAGAGGTGTTGGAACATCAACCAATGGATCAGGAGCGTTTGGAGCAAGTATCAATGTGCTTACCGATGCGGTGTCTAACAATCCTTATGCTGAGATATCCAATTCTTTTGGAAGTTTCGATAGTCGTAAGCATACCGTTAAATTCAGTACAGGGAAATTGGGGGATCACTTCGAGGTAGCCGGAAGATTATCACAAATAAAATCTGATGGGTATATTGACAGAGGGTCATCGGATTTGAAATCCTATTTCCTTCAGGGGGCTTATGTAGATCACAATACTTTAATAAAAGCTGTGATGTTTGGTGGTAATGAAAGAACCTATCAATCGTGGTATGGTTTTGATCCAGATGTTGTAGTTGCTGTTGGTGAAAATCCTAATATGGATGAAAACAGAACCTATAATATTTCAGGGATTATGTTTGATGCTGAGAACAATATTGAAGGTTATTATGGAGATCAAGTAGATAACTACACTCAAGATCATTACCAATTGCACTGGAATCAACGATTCAATAATAATTGGTCTACTAATTTAGGATTGAACTATACCTATGGCCGTGGTTATTTTGAAGAGTATGTAGATGATTATTATTACTCTAACATATTGTTTTCAGATCAATCAACTTTTGTTTTTTTAGGACAGGACCCAATAATGGTAAATGGGCAGGAAGTTGCCTCAATGGATTATATCCGTCGTCGTTGGCTGGATAACGATTTCTATGTGGTAAACGCAAGTGCGATTTACAAAACCAATAGTTTAAACTTGAATTTTGGTGGATCGTACAGTAATTATCTTGGAGACCATTTTGGAGAAATTATTTGGGCAGAATACGCTAGTGAAATTCAAAAAGGAGATCACTACTACGAAGCAGAAAGTGATAAAAAGGATATGAACATCTTTACTAAGGCAACTTATAGGCTTAATGATAAGTGGAGTTTTTACGGGGACCTCCAGTTACGTTCTGTGGACTACAAAACTTCAGGTATGAACTCAAGCAGAGAACCATTTAATGTAGATGTCAATTATAATTTTTTCAACCCCAAGGCAGGCGTGACGTTTGAATTGAATACTGAAAATAACTTCTACTTTTCTTATGCTAGAGCTAACCGCGAGCCAAATAGGGACGATTTTAAAAATAACTCCAATGTGAAGCCAGAACAGCTTAATGATTTTGAATTAGGATGGCGCTACGGATCGGATAAATTGAAATTCAATGCCAATGCCTATTACATGCAATATAATGAACAATTGGTGTTAACTGGAAATATTGATAATTCCGGAAACCCAATCAGAACGAATAGTGGGGAGAGCTACCGTTTGGGGGTAGAGCTTGGTGCAGCTGTTGCTATCACAAACAAGTTAATGATTCAGCCTAATATGACATTGAGTTCCAATAAAAATACAGAAACTATAGTATCAAGGGATGGAGAATTGGTTGATCTTGGAAAAACCAATATTTCTTATTCACCAGATGTTATCGCAGCAAATACACTAACATACCAACCTGTTCAAGGGTTACAATTGTCTTTATTGAGCAAATATGTTGGGGAGCAGTATATGGGAAACACCGACTCTAAAACTTCTAAACTGGATAGTTATTTTGTTAACGATATCAACGTAACCTATCAGCTTAAAACCAAAACCATATTTAAGGAAATCTTAGTGTCAGCTTTGGTAAATAATGTGTTTAATGAGAAGTATGTGTCAAACGGATATTATTATACATGGGACGATGATTTCACAGATTCTAACCAGATTACAACTTACGAAGGGACTGGGTATTATCCCCAGGCAACAACAAATTATTTAATCGGTCTTACCTTGAAGTTCTAACTAAAAAAGAGCGGCTTTCAGGCCGCTCTTTTTTAGTTGTTATAAACTCTTATAATATTATCTGTTGCTTCTACAAAGTACGGTTTTAGAGTATAATTACCCGTTGTGCCTTCTTGTGGAGAGCCTGTAACGATATCGTAGTTATTTCCATCATCACAATTACAGTAGGCAAAAATACCGTTCTCAATATTTAAATCAGAGCAATTAGTGAGACTGTGGTTTGGGTCCGTTAAATCAAATGCAGTGAATTGGTTGCCTCCAACACTATAAAGTACAAAACCATTTATTCCATAACCGTTTACGATAACATAATTTCCAGGGAACTGCAATTGGCTATATTGAGGAAGATTTGTGTTAATCATATTACCAGTATCAAAGCCGTAATTTGGTAAATAAGGATTGCTTTTTTGAGAATCATCACTGTTGCTACAGCTGCTTAAAGTTAGTGTCAAACCTATTAAAAAGGCACATATCTTTTTCATAATCATGTTTTGTTTGTGCAAGTTACAACAAAAAGATATTTGCGATAAATATTTTGTATATTTGCTTAAACAATCTCGTGAGAACGGGATTTTTTGTGTTTATATAAGTAGGTTGTAAACACTAGTTTTAATTAAAATGATGACGTTATGAGTAACATTTCATATTATACAGCAGAAGGATTAAAAAAACTAAGAGACGAGTTAAATCATTTAAAAGATATAGAGCGTCCTAGAGCTTCTCAGGCTATTGCCGAAGCACGTGATAAGGGAGATTTGAGCGAGAACGCCGAATACGATGCCGCAAAAGAGGCGCAAGGGCTTTTAGAGATGAAAATCTCTAAACTAGAAGAAACTCTTGCTAATGCCAGATTAATTGACGAATCACAATTAGACACCTCAAAAGTTTTGGTTTTGTCTAAAGTCAAACTTAAAAACCAAACCAATGGAATGGAAATGACATATACCCTTGTGGCTGATGGAGAAGCTAATTTAGCGGCAGGCAAGATTTCTGTAAACTCCCCAATTGGCAAAGGCCTTTTGGGAAAGTCTGTTGGTGATGTAGCCGAAATTCAAGTGCCAAACGGTATTATGAAATTTGATATTCTAGAGATTAGTAGATAAATTACAATCCTATTATTTAACCTCCGGAAAAGATTCCTGTTTATACCAAAATTTACTGGGTGTGGACAGGAATCTTTTTATATTTACATGACACTAACAAAGACAACCTTAAAATGGCTACAATATTCACAAAAATTATCAATGGAGAAATACCTTGCTATAAAGTAGCTGAGACAGATGATTTTCTGGCATTTCTTGATATTAACCCGAATTCCATAGGGCATACTCTTTGTATCCCTAAAAAGGAAGTTAATAAGATTTTCGATTTGGATGAGGAGACCTATTTAGGGCTAATGAAATTCTCCAGAAATGTAGCTAAAGCTATAGAAAAAGTAATTCCTTGCGAGCGTGTTGGGATGACCGTTATAGGCTTAGAAGTACCTCATGTACATGTGCATTTAATTCCGTTGCATACTATGGAAGATGCTAGATTCACCCAAAAACAGCAACTAACTTCCGAAGAGTTTGCTAAAGTAGCAGAAACGATAAGTCAAGCCGTGTAATAATACTGTTTTAGAGTAAAATAGCTAAAGTTGTGGATATTGCTGCTCCAACAATTATAGTGATCCCAATAGTAAACCAAGCTATTCGCTTTAGTTTAAATGAAGTTTCTTTAGGGATAAAAGCCTTGCGTTGGTAATCAAACACACGATCTATATCATCGGTCCAGCGAACAGGGTAGATTGTTGTATTGCAGGTGTTGCAACTTATTTCCTGGACAATTTCGTCTGTGATGGATCTAAACATAGGAGTTTCCTTGAACTTTTGTTTAAAAGTAAGCTGAAGGCCAGTATTGCTATAACATTCTGGGCAGTTATTGTTCAGGGTAACTTCTTTAACTGTAATAAACTTCTCGGTCATACTAAAAAGTTTTATGGCAACAAATGTAATACAATTTGCATTGTCGTGCCCTTATCAATTTCAGAATGCAGTACTTTTATTTTTCCATTATGGAAGTCTTCAACAATACGTTTTGCAAGTGATAATCCTAATCCCCAGCCTCTTCGTTTGGTGGTGTAACCGGGTTCAAAAATAGCATTGTACTGGTTTTTATAGAGGCCTTTTCCGGTATCGCTAATATTGATTTTAACTTCTTTATTGCTCTGTTCGATTTCTACACTAACTTTTCCTTTGCCCTTCATTGCATCAATAGCATTCTTGACTAAATTTTCAATGGTCCAGCTGTAGAGTTGTTTGTTTAGGTTTACATAAATAGGTTCGTTTGGCGCTATCAAGTCGAAATCTATGAGCTTGGAAGAACGAGCTTTTAAATAGTCGTACGAAGCAATAGTTTCTTCAACAATATCGGCTCGTTCTAAAGTTGGCAATGATCCAATTTTACTGAAACGTTCAGTAATAGTTTGAAGTCGATTAATGTCTTTTTCAATTTCACTAATATAATCAGGATTTACATGTTCGGTTTTCAATATCTCCGTCCAGCCAACCAGTGAGGACAAAGGAGTGCCTATTTGATGAGCTGTTTCCTTCGCCATTCCAGACCAAAGCTTGTTTTGTGTTGCAATTTTGGAACTCCGATAGAAGAAATAAACAACGGCACCAAAGAGTATAATGATTAGTAATAAGGCTAAGGGGTAATATTTTAATTTATTAAGTAAAGAAGAGTTGCCGTAATACAATGTAGCAAGAACTTCATCGTCGTAAGTAATTGAAATTGGATTGTTTTCCTTTTTGAATTGTTCAATGAGCTGTTGAATGTATTCCGGGTTTTCGGCTTTTTTTTCGTTAATGTTGTTGTGTTTAGTACTACCATCCTGATTTACCAAAATCATGGGAGTGGTTGTATTACTTTTTAGTATTTGTAAAGGAAGATCACCTATTTCACTCTGTAGATTAGTGTTCTTAAGCAAGTCGGTTTGGGCTGCCGACCAGTTTTGCATTTTAATGCGTTCTTCAGCCTTAAAGTTTTGGAAAAACACATAAGTGTTCCATAAGATCAGGGAAATTATAGCAAAGGAAGCCGCAATCATGACCCATCGGATGGCGTTCCGGTGTTTGGAGAATTTCATGCAAATGGATTTGTTCACCAATATAATGCATTTCTTTCAAAAATATTGTGTCACTACTTTTGCAAATCATTTTTAGTTCACTTCCATAATGAGTACATTTGTCCAAATTTATTCAGACTATGACATCATTTGATCCTAAAGAATTGTCTACAGGTAGATTACATGCCTATTTGTTGAGTGCTGTAGCACCTAGGCCTATCGCCTTCGCCAGTACAATAGATGAGGATGGTAAACCTAATCTTTCTCCGTTTAGTTTCTTTAATGTGTTTAGTGCAAATCCTCCTATTATGGTATTTTCCCCAGCAAGAAGGGTGCGTGATAATACTACTAAACACACTTTGGAAAATGCAGAAAGGACAAAGGAAGTGGTTATAAATGTAGTGAATTATGATATTGTTCACCAAATGTCGTTGAGCAGTACCGAATACCCAGAAGGTGTAAACGAGTTTGATAAATCTGGACTTACCATGTTAGAGTCGGATATTGTTAAACCTTTTCGTGTGGCAGAATCTCCAGTACAGTTTGAGTGCAAGGTTAATGAGATTGTAAAACTTGGTAACGAAGGAGGAGCAGGGAACTTAATTATCTGCGAAGTTGTTAAGCTTCATATTGCTGATGAAGTACTTGGTGAAAACGATGTTATCGACCAGGAAAAATTAGATCTTGTTGCACGAGCTGGTGGTAGTTACTATAGCCGTGCCCGTAACGGATTCTTTGAAATTCCTAAGCCCTTAACTACTTTGGGAATAGGTGTAGATAGCCTGCCAGAGGATGTTAAAAACAGTATGGTGCTTACAGGAAACGATCTTGGCATGTTGGGGAATGTAGAAGCACTTCCAACAGCGGAGGAAGTGAGTCATTTTTTAAGTGACATAGCAGAACGCTATCCGAATATCAAGGAAGCCACTTCAAGAGACAAGCACAAATTGGCGCATAACTATTTAAGCTATGGCGATGTTAATAGTGCCTGGAAAATTTTATTATCTTAATCCGAAAAAATCGTAAATAATGGAAATACAAGGACGCGTAAAAATGATTGGAGAAACTCAAACCTTCGGGAGCAATGGGTTTAGAAAAAGAGAAATTGTAATCACAACAGAAGAGCAGTATCCACAACACATATTGGTGGAGTTTGTTCAGGATAAGACCGATTTGTTGAACAACTACCAACCTGGGCAACAGGTTAAAATAAGCATCAACTTGAGAGGACGTGAGTGGGTTAATCCTCAAGGAGAAACTAAATATTTCAACTCTATCCAAGGATGGAGAGTAGAAGGTGTACAACAAGATGCTTCTGCAGCTGGAATGCCTCCAGTACCGCCGACAGAAGCTTTTGAGCCTGCAAACAATCTTAACGAAGAAGATCACGACGATTTACCGTTCTAAGGTAATCTGTAGAAATAATTCCAGAAAAGGCCTCCACATTGGAGGCCTTTTTGTTTGTGCTACATTATTAGTACTTTTCAGTCACTAAATCCCTACCAATGAATCTTACTAAGTCTATCGAAACGCTTTTCAAAAAATATTTGCCCTCCCCATTTACTATAGCTGTTTTACTCACTTTAATTACTATAGTATTGGCCTATGTGTTTACCCCATCTCAAAGCGATTCCAATCACTTTTTGGAAATCCTTACGTATTGGGAAAAAGGAATATGGACAGACGGCTTATTGGTATTTGCGTATCAGATGATGCTCATTTTGGTTCTGGGGCATGTTTTGGTATTGAGTAAGCCTATGAGTCGATTAATATCGGCTTTAATCCAATATGCAACATCCACGACAAGTGCAGTTGTTTTGGTTAGTATAACTACTATGTTGGTGGCTTTTTTCAATTGGGGGCTGGGGTTGATATTTGGGGCTATAATGGCAAGGAAGATAGGTGAGTTGGCGCAGGAAAAGAATATTCCAATAAATTATCCATTGGTAGGAGCTGCGGGTTATGTAGGGCTCATGGTGTGGCATGGAGGTATAAGTGGGTCGGCTCCGATTAAAGTGGCAGAGTCAGGGCATGTTAAACAATTTATGGCAGGCATTAGTTCTCCCGAAGTTTTAAGCAAACTGCCCGAAAGCATTAATTTTGATGTGACCATTTTCAGTTGGTGGAACTTAATGTTGTTCGGGATTTTACTGATTATTATTCCAATTGTGTTATCTCGTGTGGCCAAAATATCTTCGCCTACACCTATCAATTTAGAATCTTATCGTTTTCAAGAAAATTCAAAAGGCAATACTATTGGAGTTGAGCGTTTGGAGTATTCCAAATTTATGGCTTTTGGATTTGGAGGGTTGCTTCTTTTGGCTTGGGGGTATCAATATTTTGAGAATCTAATTAGGTTACAGATAACACCCAATATGCTTAACTTTTTCATGTTGGGATTGGGTATTGTATTGCATGGCAGTTTCAGCAGCTTTTTAAAAGCAGTAGAGGAAGCTATTAAAGGAACCACAGGCATATTGATTCAGTTTCCGTTGTATTTTGGTATTATGGGAATCATGAAAAGTACAGGCATAGTTGTGATGATATCAGATTTCTTCGTGTCAGTGGCTAACCAAACAACCTTGCCTATTTTTACGTTTTTCAGTGCAGGATTGGTCAATATATTTGTGCCTAGTGGAGGAGGTCAATGGGCAGTACAAGGTCCAATTGTGGTTGAGTCTGCTTTAAAACTAGGAGTGCCATTGCCAAAAGCAATTATGGCGTTGGCTTATGGAGATCAAATTACCAATATGTTGCAACCATTTTGGGCATTACCGCTTTTGGGGATTACTAAGTTAAAGGCCAAGGAAATTTTGCCATATACCCTTATTTTAATGGTTGTGGGAATAGTGGTTTATGTATCAGGACTGTTGCTGTTATAAAAAAAGCCTTGCAGAACAAGGCTTTAATATTGTATTTAGATGGTAACCTTTACAAACAAACTCAAAAAAGCAATGATGAACAAAATTTATTACGTAAAGGTTACTCCAAAGATGACAAAAAATGTCGTATTTTCAAAGTAACACATTGTGTTTTAATCGAGTAATGCCGTAGTTAATGGAGAATATGTATTATCTAACCAAAGAATTAGCGTTTCCAGATGTTTCCCAAGCCGATAAGGAAGGACTTCTAGCGGTTGGAGGAGACCTTTCTATTGAACGCTTATTGTTGGCCTATAAATGTGGCATTTTTCCTTGGTTTGATGATGGTCAGCCCATTCTGTGGTGGTCACCAGATCCTCGTTTTATTCTGTTTCCAGAAAAGCTAAAAGTGTCCAAAAGCATGCGTCAATTCATGCGCAATTGTGATTTAAGGGTAACCGTTAACAAAGCATTTGGAGAGGTTATGCAAGCCTGTGCCGATATCTATCGCCCTGGTCAATACGGTACTTGGATTTCCGATGAAATGATTGTGGCTTATACACAACTTTATGAGCTGGGTTACGCCAAGTCTGTTGAGGTCTGGCGGGATGATAAATTGGTGGCCGGACTTTATGGTATCGATATGGGCAATGGTGTGTTTTGTGGTGAGAGCATGTTCTCAACCATTAGCAATGGTAGTAAGGCTGGATTTATCACGTTCATTCAGAATACAGATTACAAAATAATAGACTGTCAAGTCCCTACACATCATCTTGAAAGTTTGGGTGCAGAGGAAATTCCAAGGGATGAGTTTTTGAAGTATTTGTAATGCTAATGCAACGAATTTAGAACGCTTCGCTTTTAGAGTTAAGAATCCAGAATTTTAACAAATTGTAGGAAATGAATTGTTTTATATAAGGGAAAGACACTTTCAAGTTAAACTTCATCATATCTAAAACAACTCACCTCATGGTCGTTTACCATACCTGTCGCTTGCATATGGGCATAGATAACCGTTGAGCCCACAAACTTAAATCCCCGCTTTTTAAGGTCTTTGCTTATGGTGTCGCTCAACTCAGTAGTGGCTGGAGCATTTTTATGGTCTATTAACGAATTTTTGATGGGTTTACCCTGAGTAAATCCCCAGATATACTCACTAAAGCTGCCAAACTCTTCCCGTACTTTAATAAAGGCTTGGGCATTGGTTACAGTAGCCTTTACCTTAAGTTTGTTTCTAATGATTCCAACATCCTGTAATAGATCCTCAATTTTATCCTGATCGTATTTGGCGATGGTTTTATAGTCGAAATTGTCGAATGCCTTTCGGAAATTTTCTCGCTTTCTTAGTACGGTAATCCAACTCAACCCTGCTTGAAAGGTTTCGAGAATTAAAAATTCAAACAAAGTGTCGTCGTCATAAACAGGAACGCCCCATTCGTTATCGTGGTAGGCTTCGTAAAGAGGATCGCCTACACACCAGCCACATCGATGTTTATTGTCAGGATTAGCCATTGTTGTTAATTAGAAGTTGTAAGGAATTCGGCTTTAAAACACTAATGTAACAACTGTTACCCAAAAAACGAACATAAACCATTAATTTTGCGCCACATAATTACAATCTATGGATTCTATTTTAACGCGCCCCATTAAAGAGATTATTTCTGAAAGCATTCAAAAAGGTATGAGCTATTCCGAATACAGGGAATTGGTGAAAACCTTAGTCGAAAACAAATCGACTACTGGAAATGACCAGTCTGAAGCTATGGTGAATTATACGGTTTTAAGTAATCGCCGTATGAAGCGCTGGGATAAAACCATAAAGCTATCCGATGAGATAAAGGAAACTATATCAAATATAGATGTAAACCAAGCCTGGTTGTTGATTACAGAAAGTTGGTGCGGTGATGCTGCCCATGTAGTGCCCGTGATCAATGCGGTTGCTGAATTGAATTCGGGTATTGATTTGAAATTGGTTTTAAGGGATGAGAATGAAGCTTTGATGGATAACTTCCTTACCAATGGTGGACGTTCCATTCCCAAATTAATTGCAATTGATAATAAAACAGGAGAAGTAATAAACACCTATGGCCCAAGACCGTCTACTGCCACACAAATGGTAGATGACTTTAAAATCGAACATGGCAGTTTGACAGCCGATTTTAAAGAAGACTTACAGCGCTGGTACAATGCTGACAAAGGACAAACTACTGTAGACGATTTGGTACGGTTGTTGCTCTAAGGTAAATCGAAATATAACCTTAGCATAGGGGTTAATAAAAAATATAAATGAAGATGAAGAGATTTTTGATGTTTGCGGTATTGGCTTTGGTAATGGTACAAGCAGTTGGATTAACAATGATTACAGCTCTTTTGGTAATGGTGCCTATGGGAGCAATAGCTTTGTTTCAATACTATAAGCAATTAATGCCACAACGTGTTCGTGTAAAAAATAGAAGGTTTTAGTTTTAGTTTAGTTGATTAGAATTGGTTTTTCATATTAAGCTCCACGGTTTTGTGGGGCTTTTTTTATTTTAGCTCTCCTTAAATTATTACCCAAATTGATATGAAAAAAAATCTACTACTCCTTTTTGTAATTGCACTGTTTGCAACGTCTTGCCAACGTCTAATCTTCAGTATCATGACTAATAAAACAGAAGTTGAGCTAAGCTCATACTACAATGAAAAGGAGAATAAAACATTAGTCATGGTGCCAATGGTTCATTTAAATCGCCCAGAGTTTTATGATGATGTAAGGAATAAATTGGACTCCCTAAGAAACGAAGGATTTACTGTATTCTATGAGGGAGTAGTGCATGATACTGAGAACTACTCACCTGAACAAAACGATACCATCTTATGGAAGTTTAGAAAATTGATTGGATTTTCGTTGACAACACACTACAATGACACCAATAATAAATCTACTCCTGCATATTTTAAAAATGATAAGTATGTAATGCAAACCAAAAAGAATATTGGTATAAGCGACCAAGATTTGAGAGTGGACCTGTCAAAGGATACTATTATTAAGATGTATGAAAGAGAGAATGGCGTGATAGCTTTGACAGAGTGTGATTACAATACTCCCTTAATGGAAAAATATGAATGTGAGTCTTCTGGCAGGCATCAAGCAACACAAACGTTTAGGAATGGCTACATAGTAAAAAGTACAGTTGATTCTCCAATGAATAAAATAGCTCTAGTATACGGTCAAGCGCATTTTAAGTGGTTAAAACTTGATTTTATATATAACCATGGTTATAGAGAAGTGAAGAGTTAGTTGGCTAAAACGATAAAATAAAGCAGCTTCAGAGTTTTGTTGGGCTTTTTTGTTTCAACTTTAGGGAACTATTTTCTAACACAAAGCGGTCTAAAATCTAATACCTTAATACTTCTCTACCGCTTTCCCTCAAAATAAAAGGTAATAGATCCAATCTGTGACGGTTTCGATACATCGGCATTAAAGCGTGCTTCTTTGGCATATTCTAAGGCACTGTCTATTAAGCACTGGTTTTTGGATGTAGAAGACGAATTTACATAAGTGTCTGTAACCACTCCCTTGGCGTTAACCGTAATGTTTACGACAATTTTACCGGAAGCCTCACAAAGGTAGATAGGGGTTGGGATATATTCGTGTGTTCTCCCTGTTAAGGAATAGTGCATCGAACTGTTTGTATTGGCCGAGGCATTCATTCCCGCTTTATCTGAGCTATTATCACCGTTTGACATGGCTGCCTGCTGATTGGAATGACGCTTTTTAAGAATGTTATTTACCTTGGAATAATTGCTCTCATTCTGGCTTACCATATCCGAAACTTCTTGAACATCGTCATCAGTGGGTTCTTCCATAGCTTCATCACTTTGACTTTGCTTAGCGGGAACATAATCCTTAGGAGGTTCAATAGGTGTATAGGCCTGCGCAAAACGGTTGTATTGTTGGGTCTCGTTATAGGCTTTGTTGGTCTCTGATTTTGATTGTTCCTGTTCGTTTTCAGCTATTTGCTCTTCTGGCTTTTGCTCTTTTAAGAACTCTTCAGGGTTAATTTCGTAGTAAGATTCGGTTTGTATTTCTGGAAATTCCCTGAGCTGCAGTCCAAATAAGCCTACCAATACACTGCCTCCTATGAGAAGGGAGATTGCTAAGGCTTTATGTTGGGCTGTGAATTTCAATTTGCGTTAGGGTTTTTAATACTAATCTTCATTAATAATATACGCAAAAAAGTAGGATTTAGTTGTTAAGACTTTCTATAAAGGCTTCAGGACTAAGTGCATCGTCTACCTTAAAATCCCCAATACGGGTACGGCGCAACACAGAAAGATGTCCGCCAGAATCAAGGGCTTTTCCAAAATCGTTGGCTAAAGAACGAATGTAGGTTCCTTTGCTGCAAACCACTCTAAAGTCTACTTCGCTTTCACCAATACGTGTAATTTCGAATTCAGAAATATTTATGGTACGTGGTTTAACTTCTACCTCTTTACCTTCTCTAGCAAATTCATATAGGCGTTTACCATCTTTCTTTATAGCCGAGAAAACTGGAGGGTATTGTTCTATATCTCCAATGAATTGCTTGGTGGTTTCGTGAATGAGTTCTTCTGTGAAATGACCAGTAGGGAAAGTATGGTTGATTTCTGTTTCCAGATCATAAGAAGGCGTAGTGCTTCCCAAAACAATGGTTCCTGTATATTCCTTTTCCTGACCTTGAAAGGTTTCAATCTGTTTGGTCATTTTTCCGGTACAGATAACCAATAGCCCACTTGCCAGTGGATCAAGAGTACCAGCGTGACCTACTTTTATTTTCTTCAGTTTGAAAGCACGTCGTAAATGCCAACGTAATTTGTTTACCGCTTGAAAGGAAGTCCATTCCAAAGGCTTATCAATTAGCAATACTTGACCGTTCTTAAAGTCTTCTGCGGTTTTCATTTTATGAATTCATTTGTCTTTAACTGTCAATTCGAGTGATTCCGATGATAATCGGAATAGTATCGAGAATAGGTTAATATTAGAAGGGTCAAAAATGCTTGTTTTCGATACAAAATCCTAATGGATTTCACTCAAACTGATGCATTTTCATGTTTTAACTATCGAACAATGCTACGCTTATGGCTATTAAACCTACAATAACACAATATACCGAAAAATAAGTGAGCTTACTTTTCTTTACCAAAGCAATCATCCAGGTACATGCCAATAGTCCGGAAACAAAGGCGGCAATGAATCCAATAGATAAGGCTGTAAAGTGTTCTGCATTATAGCTGAGGTCTCCGCTTAAAACATCTTTGGCGATCTTTCCTAAAATTAAAGGCACAACCATTAAAAATGAAAAGCGTGCTGCTTTGGTTTTGTCGTTGCCCAGTAAAACTGAAGTAGAAATAGTTGCTCCAGATCTTGAAATTCCCGGTAGCATGGCAATCGCTTGTGAAACCCCAATAACAAAAGCATTCTTAAAAGAAACGGGCTTGCTGGTGTCTTTGGCACGATCGGCAAGGAAAAGAAGCACAGCTGTAATAATCAGCATACAACCAACCAAAAGAATTTTTCCGCCGAAAAGTTGTTCCAATTGTTCCTCAAAGAACAATCCGATAATAACAGCAGGAATCATCGAAAGTGCTATTTTGGAAACAAATTGTAAATCTTCGTTCCATTGTAATTTTAAAGCACCTTTAATAATATCTATGATATCCTTACGAAAAACAACCAAGGTACTTAATGCTGTTGCAAAGTGAAGGACCACTGTAAATAGCAGGCTTTCTTCTGGAATAGAAGTATCTCCTAGAATGGCTTTCCCCAACTCTAAGTGGCCACTGGACGACACAGGTAAAAACTCGGTTAATCCTTGAATAACACCAAGAATGGCAGAATCGACAATATTCATAGCAATTACAATAAAAAAGAGAACCCATTAAATGGGTGTAAAGGATTAATCGTTGGAGTTTTTCTTTTCGGGTTTGGTTAGGATGGCATAAATCTGAATACCAAAGCCTATTAAGATTAGGGTAGGTGCCAAGCGAATTCTACGGAAACTGAAAATATCTGGATTAAACACATTTGGGTCGTCACTACCTCCGCCAGACATCAAAATAAAGCCCAAGGCGATGCAGGCCAATCCTATAAACATAAACTTGTAATTGCGTTTTCCAAAAATAAACTCACCTTTAGAGTCGTGGTCGCGTTTTTGTTCTCCCATAATCAGTTGAATTCTGTAAATAACACCTGATGGTCAACTTCCAATTGGGCAATATGCTCAGAAGTATCAAACCATAATTTAGGCAGATGCAAAGTAACGGTTTTATTTAAAACTTTGTAGTTAATGCTGTGTAAATTTGGAGGCAGAGGTTTGATTCTGTTTCATTTTGATTTAGATACCATTTTGAATTTATCAATTGCAGTGGATTTGCATAAGCAACAATATATTGCGAATGAACATACAGTAGCTAAATGAAATTCTATATCCAAATTCTCTTAGTTTTCCTCGCTTGTCACGGCTTGCTAAACACCGTTATTCGCTCATCTAAAGTGTCAATTTCCAAATTGTAGGTTTCTGCAATAAAACGCATGGTTTGTTCTGTATAGATAAATACATGAGTGGTGTCTTTGCGGTAATACCAAGTTTTAAAATCTATACCTTCTTTGAATAAATGTGTCATGATATATAAACGACCACTTGGCCTTAAAAGGTCCAACAATTTTTCTATTTCATGTTTTGGATTGTAAAAGTGTTCAAAGACTTCACAGCTGAAAATATAGTTATAACGAAGGTTAAGATAACTTTCATTAGGATGAAAATAGGGGTCGTATGTTTGAACTTGATAGTCTTGATCTTTTAAAAGTTTTGTGATGACTGGACCTGTGCCACAGCCAAAATCCAATCCCAGTTGCTCTTTTGTTTGATTAGCTAAAATGGCATTAGTGATGGGAGATGTAAACTTCTGATATCCCACATCATTTACATCGTTATTATGCGCCTGATAATGCGCCCTTTCTTCAGCGCTAGTCATATAATGCCTAATATCTTTTACATAGGCACTACATATATTACAAACAAAATAGTAGTCGTCAGCTTTATTTTTTAATGGCGTTTCACAAAGGGTGCAGTGCATATGAGAATGTGAGTAGATTTGTTAATGTAAGTTTAAGCAAAAAAGAATGGTTTAAGTGTAAGATAGCGTAAAGGTTTCGTTGGTAAAAAAACAACCAATAGAATATTAAATACAAAAGAAGATAAAACCAAAAAGCAGTTTATATGATGACCTACCTAGGTTGGTAAGTGTTAAAAGGAGTAGGGTCAATACTGATCACATAAACTGCTTTGACTGGTAGTCTTTAAATTTTAGTATTTAAATATACGAAATGTTTATATAATAAAGGCTTTATTTAGAGGTTTTTACCGTTTTAAAGATTGAGGGATTGCGAGTTTTGTAGGGGAATAACCATGAGTCTACAAAAAAGGAGCTCGTTTGATATTCCTTTGATAATTTCATAAAATACGTATTACTGTATCTAATAATATAGTTCTTCTGTTCTTAAGTTCAAGAAGCGTTGGGTAGCAAAGAAGGTGCTTATCCAAGTGATAACGATACCCACAAGAAATACACCCACAAAGATGGCAGCAATCAGTTCTGGTTTTGCTAAAAGCTCCAATTCAGGGAATGTTTTGTTCACAAAATGAAGCACTACAGCCATACCGCCTAGGGCTATAATGGCCCCGATCATCCCCAATCGTATGCTTTTCCAAACAAATGGCTTTCTAATAAAATGCTTGGTAGCGCCTACCATTTGCATCGTTTTAATAGTAAATCGTTTGGAATATACCGATAAGCGAATAGAGCTGTTAATCAATAAAACAGCTATAAGGGTAAATAGCCCACTGATGACCAATATCCAGAAACTAATCTTCTTTACGTTATTGTTCATCAAGGTTACCAAATCGCGATCGTAACGCACTTCGTCCACAAAGTTTTTGGTCATGGTTTCCTGACTGATTTGCTCCAATTGTTCTTCAGTTACATAATCAGCTTTAAGATGTACATCAATAGAATTTTGAAGCGGATTGTATCCCAAGAAGTCCATAAAGTCCTCACCACTTTCAGCTTTCATAATTTCCGCTGCTTGTGCTTTGCTAACATATTCGGTAGATTTCACATAATCGGCCATAGCTAAGCTATTTTCCAATTGCTTAATCTCAACTTCCTTGGCAGATTCCTTTAAGTAAATAGTGACCACTACCTGCTCTTTAAAGTGATCGGATACTTTTTTGGCATTCAAGACCAAAAGGCCCAAAACACCCAATAGGAACAATACCAGGGCAATACTCAATACAACAGAAAAATACGACGAAATCAATCGGCGTTTTTGATACCGTTCAAACGATGCGCTCATAAAAACTTGTGGTTAAGGTTGTAAAAATATAAAAACAATCGGTTTCAGTCAGGTTTACAACGTTTAAACTTTCCACATTGTTATAATAAGCTTAAATTTGCGCTTTTGTTAATGTATTTGCTAGAAAACGAATTGAAAAGCAGAAGCTGTTTTAGTTAAGTTTCCTACAAACCGAGATAGAAGCATACCAAAGATGAACTACCATTTTAATGAAATAGAAGACAAGTGGCAAAAGTACTGGGCCGAGAACCAAACCTTCAAGGCCGACAACCAATCGGATAAACCAAAATACTATGTGCTGGACATGTTTCCTTATCCTTCTGGAGCGGGGCTGCACGTTGGGCACCCGCTAGGATATATCGCATCCGATATTTATGCGCGTTACAAACGTCATAAAGGGTTTAACGTACTTCACCCTCAGGGCTATGATAGCTTTGGTTTGCCGGCCGAGCAATATGCTATCCAAACAGGGCAGCATCCGGCTATAACTACAGAAACGAATATTAATCGTTACCGTGAGCAGTTGGATCGTATTGGGTTTTCATTCGATTGGAGCCGTGAAGTACGTACCAGCAATCCGCAATATTATAAATGGACACAATGGATTTTCATCCAATTGTTCGAGTCGTATTACTGTAAAGATGCCAATCAGGCTAGACCAGTAAGCGAATTGGTTGAGGTGTTTACTCAAGAAGGGAATGCCAATATCAATGCGGTTTGTGATGCTGATATGCCTAGTTTCTCTGCTGAGAAATGGAATGCTATGAGTAGTGAAGCGCAACAGGAATTGTTGTTGAAATACCGTTTGACTTATTTGGCAGAAACCGAAGTAAACTGGTGTCCAGCTTTAGGAACTGTTTTGGCGAACGACGAGATTGTTAATGGTGTTTCAGAGCGTGGTGGTCACCCAGTAGTGAGAAAGAAGATGACCCAGTGGAGTATGCGTATTTCGGCTTATGCTGAACGTTTACTTCAAGGGTTGGAAAATATAGATTGGACGGATGCATTGAAGGAGAGCCAGCGTAACTGGATTGGAAAATCGCAAGGGGCGTCGGTGACTTTTAACGTAAATGGTCACGATGAAACTATCGAAGTGTTTACAACCCGTCCTGATACCATCTTTGGAGTAAGCTTTATGACTTTGGCACCAGAGCACGATTTGGTATCACAAATAGTGACCAATGCTCAAAAAGCAGAGGTGGAAGCTTATATTGAAGCTACGGCAAAGCGTAGTGAGCGCGAGCGTATGGCAGATGTGAAGACCATTTCTGGGGTGTTTACAGGGGCTTATGCCGAGCATCCGTTTACCAAAGAGCCAATTCCAATTTGGATTGGCGATTACGTATTGGCGAGTTACGGAACAGGTGCTGTAATGGCCGTTCCGGCAGGAGACCAACGCGATCACGATTTTGCAAACCACTTTGGGTTGCCTATTCCAAGCATTTTTGAGGGGGTAGATACCGCAGAAGAAGCTTTTGATGATAAGGCTACCACTATTTTGGCTAATAGTGATTTCCTTAACGGAAAGAACTATAAGGAAGCGACCAAGTTGGTAATTGCCGAATTAGAAGCATTGGGGCAAGGGTATGGTAAGACCAACTACCGTTTACGTGATGCAGTGTTCTCTCGTCAGCGTTATTGGGGTGAGCCATTCCCAGTGTATTATGTGAATGGCATGCCACAGATGATCGATAAGGCGCATTTGCCAATTACATTGCCAGAGGTTGAAAAGTACTTGCCAACAGAAACTGGTGAGCCGCCATTAGGGCGTGCCGATGTTTGGGCGTGGTGTACAGAAACCAATGATGTTGTAAGTAACGATAAAATAAATAACACAACTGTTTTTCCATTAGAGTTGAACACTATGCCGGGCTGGGCAGGGAGTTCTTGGTATTTCTTCCGTTATATGGAAGAAGCCGCTAAGCGCGACGAAGCTTTTGCTACCGAAGATGCTCTAAAATATTGGGAAAACGTAGACCTATATATTGGAGGTAGTGAGCATGCTACCGGACACTTATTGTACTCTCGTTTCTGGGTGAAATTCCTTAAGGATAGAGGTTTTGTTGGAATTGAAGAGCCTTTCAAAAAGCTAATTAACCAAGGAATGATCTTGGGGACAAGTGCTTATGTGGGTAGAGTAGATCAAGTAAATATTCATGCAAAAAATTCTGTATTTGAAAATCCAGAAAAAGGATTTACCCCTTTAGCTGGTAAATTTGTTAAGTCAATTGAATTGAATGCACAAGTGTATATTTCTGATTCATTACTTAGCCTAAAAAGATTTGCTGCTTTAATAGGGGCTTCTAAAGATGAAATACTGAGTGGTTTTGATATTCAGGAAGAGTATTCAAAAATGCTAATTGGAGAAATCTCAAATTATGTAGATTCTCAAGATAAAGAGTATTTAAATTCTGAAAAATATGCTTTAGTATTAGGACCTACTTTTCCAATCCCTGCAGATGTGTCTTTTGTTAATTCTTCGGACGAATTAGATTTGGATGCCTTTAAAAACTGGAGAGCAGAATTTATGGACGCAGAGTTTATATGTGAAGATGATGGTACATTTAATGTTAGAAGAGAAGTCGAAAAAATGTCCAAATCTAAGTTCAATGTTGTAAATCCAGACGATATTTGCGAGCAGTACGGAGCAGACAGTTTGCGTCTTTATGAAATGTTCTTGGGGCCACTTGATCAGGCAAAACCATGGAATACAGCAGGTATTACAGGGGTTCATGGGTTTCTTAAAAAACTTTGGAAACTTTATATAGGTGATAATGGCAGCAAAGTAACCGATGCAGAGCCTTCTAAAGACAGTCTAAAAACGCTCCATAAAACCATCAAGAAAGTAGAAGAGGATATTGAGAACTTCTCGTTCAACACTTCAGTGTCTACCTTTATGATTGCGGTAAATGAGTTGACAGCTCAAAAGTGTAACAGTAATGCGATATTGGAGCCGTTATTGGTGTTAATATCGCCTTATGCACCTCATATTGCTGAAGAGTTGTGGTCACAATTGGGACATACTACATCTATATCGACTACTGCATTCCCTATGTTTGATGAAAAGCACTTGGTTGAGAGCAGTAAGGTGTATCCGGTATCGTTTAACGGTAAAAAACGTTTTGATCTGGAATTGCCATTGGATATGAGTAAAGAGGATATTGAAAAAGAAGTGATGGCTCACGAGAAAACTCAAGCCCAGCTTCAAGGACGTACTCCTAAAAAGGTGATTATCGTTCCAGGAAAGATCATAAACATTGTGGGGTAATAGAACCCAACAGATAAATTAAATGAAAGGCTGCCAATCGGTGGCCTTTTATTTTTTAGAAGGTAAATTCCTTCCTTGTTTAGTGGAGATGGCTAGAGGGAGGAAGGGGTTTACGTGATAATTCAGCCAAAACGTCATGGTCTTAATCCCATCTTAAATTGGTTCGCTTTTTGAAAGGTTAATCGTAACTTTACAATACTTAAAAACCAAAGAAAACATGTACGGATATTATATATTAATCGGAGCTATAGCATTAATAAGTTGGTTGGTGAGCAGTCAACTAAAAAGTAAGTTTAAACATTATTCCAAAGTGCATTTGCGCAATGGAATGAGTGGTAGGGAAATTGCCGAAAAAATGTTGGCTGACCATGGAATTCAGGATGTTCAGGTGGTATCTACACCAGGGAGGTTATCAGATCATTACAACCCTAAAAATAAAACAGTAAACTTAAGTGAGGCTGTTTATAACGAACGTAACGCTGCCGCTGCTGCCGTGGCTGCTCACGAATGTGGGCATGCGGTGCAACATGCCCAGGCTTACAGTTGGCTACAAATGCGTTCGCAGTTGGTGCCTGTAGTAAGTGTCACTTCAGGAATGTCGCAATGGTTAGTGATTGGTGGGCTGGTGCTCGGAGCTGCTTCTGGCGCAGGCATGGGCTATTGGGTGGCTATGGCCGGATTGATTTTTATGGGATTAGCTACGGTATTTAGTTTTATTACGCTTCCGGTAGAGTATGATGCAAGTAATCGTGCCTTAGCATGGTTGAAGAATAAAAACATGGTGACTCAAGAAGAGTACAAAGGTTCTGAAGATGCCTTAAAGTGGGCGGCAAGAACTTATTTGGTTGCTGCAATTGGTGCGCTAGCTAATTTGGTGTACTGGGCCTACAGAATCATGGGAAGTAGGGATTAATGTTATTATCTAGCTAAAATAAAAACAAAACCCCACAACTTGTTGTCGTGGGTTTTTTGCTTTATTAATCTAATAAAGCTTTACTAGTCCCTTGCCATTGAGTTGTAAACTTCAAATTCACGTAATCTAGAGGTTTTATTGATCATTATATTTTTCATTATGTGATTCAGGTATTAAGCTGAATGTTTTAAAAACCTTTCAGGTAAGTATTTCTTTTCAAAAAAACAGTATATTTAATGCATTTAAACCCAAAATAGTCAAAACCTTATGGAGAATATGTATCCCCAAAAAGTACTGGTAAATGAGTTAGACCAGACCGAAAAAGTAGCTTTCTATAAAAAGACCTATACTCATGTAGCAGCAGGTGTTCTTTTGTTTGTGGTCTTCGAAACGATGTTACTTCAAAGTGAAACCATTGTAAATTTTATGCTGTCCATGCTTAGTGGTTGGAAATGGCTTATTATGCTGGGTGGCTTTATGCTGGTAACGAACTATGCTGAAAGCACAACCTTGAGAACTGAGGATAAGAACAAACAATATCTTGCCTATGGTATTTACATTTTAGCGGAAGCCATCATTTTTGTTCCTCTATTATACATAGCAATAGCTTATTCTGGAGGGCTTGAACTTATAAATCAGGCAGCAATTGTGACCTTGTCTTTATTTACAGGTTTGTCGGCCATTGTATTTGTAACTAAAAAGGACTTCTCTTTTTTAAGGTCTATTTTGACTATTGGCTTCTTTTTGGCTATAGGTCTAATAGTTGCCGGAATGTTATTTGGTTTCGATTTAGGACTTTGGTTTTCGGTGGGAATGTGTGTGTTGGCTGCCGGAAGTATTTTGTATCAAACCTCAAATTTGGTTCATAAATATTCAAACGATGAATATATACCTGCAGCACTGGGGTTATTCGCATCTTTAATGTTATTATTCTGGTATGTTGTCCAGATCTTTTTATCAAGAGACTAACCTTCCTTCTTGGATACTTATATTGCAAAACGCTCGAAACTTGTTTCGGGCGTTTTTTTTATATTTTGATTTGTCGGTCTATTTGTTGTTGTAAAGACACAAAGGTTTCGGTTCGGTTAACACCTGTAATCGATTGTATGTCGTTTTGAAGAATTTCCATGAGATGGGCATTACTTTTTCCTAGCAGTTTTATTAAAATACTCCAATCCCCAGTAGTAAAATGACACTCCAACACTTCGGGAACTTTATTGAGTTCTTTTGCAACTTTAGGAGCCTCTAGGGCTTTATCCAAGTGAATAGCAACAAAAGCCATTGTTGAGTAACCCAACACTTCTGGGTTGATAACAAATTTTGATCCAGCCAATAAACCAGATTTTTCTAGTTTGCGCAAACGTTGGTGAATAGCAGCGCCTGAAATCCCTACATTACGTGCTATTTCTAAAACAGGAGTTCTTGCATCCTGCATAAGAGCACGTAATATTTTCTTGTCAATACCATCTATTCTTATGTTCGGCTTTTTTACTTTCATCTTGGTCATGATTTTAAAAGAGAGGCTAAAAATAGATAAACTGTTGTAAACTGTAAGTGTGAAGCCTGTTAACTTATGGTTATGAAAACAATAACACCAGACTTCAATGTTAAACAGTAGAGGAGTCTGGTGTTTTTATTGTGTGGTTATTTGTCTAAATATTCAGTGGGTTATACCCTAAATAAGGCACTTGTTTTTCTTTAAAGGCAATGCCGTAGGTTTCCAATTCCTCCAAAATAGGTCGATAGACTTCTTTTTTCAGAGGTATTTGTACACCTGGGGTTGTTATGGTTCCATTTAAAATGGCAAGCGTAGCAATTGCAACAGGAAGTCCAACCGTTTTGGCCATTGCTGTGTAGGTTTGGTCTTCACCCAGTGTTACCATAGTAGAGTCTATTTGGTATTTGTTCCCATTAAGCTCATAGCCAAACTTATGGTACATAACAATCATATCTTTGTCTTCTGGTGTTAAGGTCCAACTGTCCATTAATATCTTTTGAAGAATTTTGGCTGGAGTGGCTCGTTCTAGGCCCACCATTTTTTTTGGACTGAATATGTCTAGTTCTACAAACTTGTCCCATACAATGTCATCTTGCTCAATTTTTAATTGATGACGGAACTTTAGCTCAACTGAATCGGAAGGGCTATAAGGTAAAAAGGCATTCACAAAATCGCGATAGCTCATGTTTTCCGAATCTTCAATAACGTAGCTATCGTCCGTCATCCCTAATTGAACAAACATATTCCACGCTCTGCTAAATCCTACACGGCGCATGGTGCCTCGGTAGAGTGTTTTAATTTTGTCCAGTCCGTAAACACTTTGGTATTTTAAGGAGTCCCTATTGGCGTAAGCTTCAAAACGGCCATAACCTTCTACGTCTAAAAATTCGGTGCGTCTGAATAAGCGGTGATATGGAATGTATTTATAGGTGCCTTCCTGTAAAAATTTGGCGGCCCCTCCTTGGCCGGCTACAACTACATTTCTTGGATTCCAAGTGAATTTGTAGTTCCAAAGATTATTGTCGCTTTCTGGAGCTACAAGTCCTCCAGTAAACGATTCAAATAAAATCATTTTCCCTCCTTTGTCACGAATTTCATTGATAACCTTCATGGCGCTCATGTGATCAATACCGGGGTCCACTCCAATTTCGTTCATAAATACCAGACCTTTTGCAGTTACCTGGTCATTAAGAGCTTGCATTTCATCACTGACGTACGATGCTGTTACCAAGTTTTTTCCGTACTTAATACAGTCTTTTGCTACTTCAATGTGGAAACGGGCAGGAAGCATCGAAACAACGATGTCTGCCTCCTGAATCGCTTTTGTTCTAGAGTCTTGGTTAAATACATCTAGAACTATAGCTGTGGCATTGGAGTGGTTTCCAATCATTTTCTTGGCGCAACCAATATCAAGGTCGCCAACGGTTATGTGTAAATTTTCGGTTGTTGATTTTTCCAGCAGATATTTAATGAGGTAGGCAGTTGATTTGCCAGAACCAATTACTAAAATGTTTCGCATTATGAGAGTTGTTGATTAATTTTGCTTGCACGAATGTAATAAATACAACGCTTTCATAAGAAATCCATTCCTAAAAATATATGAACAGAAAGATCTTAGTAATAGCCGCGTTAATGGGAGGTCTGAGTGTGATACTTGGAGCCTTTGGCGCTCACGCTCTGAAAGAAATGATTAGTCCAGAGGCTCAAGCAACTTTCGAAACAGGTGTTCGCTATCAAATGTATCATGCCCTGCTACTACTATTTGTTGGGCAAATTGATAATCTCAATTCTAAAACCAAAAAGGTAGTATTATGGATGGTCGCTGTTGGTGTGCTGTGTTTTTCTGGTTCTATATACGGTTTGTCGACCAATGAGCTAACTGGATTCGACTTTAAAAAGATTGCTTTGATAACTCCTTTGGGAGGGGTATTGCTTATAACAGCATGGGCTATATTATTGATAACCTTTTTAAAGGAGGGAGCCGATAAATCTCAATTTTAGCTACCTACTTTCAAATATTGTTATAATTTTGCACTTTAAACAACACAAAAAATTATGGTAGATAATACCCAAGCAACGAAAACGATTTCGGTAGAACAGTACGGAATTAAAAATGCTAAAGTAAGATATCAACTGTCTTCAGACGAGTTGCATCAAGCCACAATTGACAATGAACAAGGTGTAGAGGTTGCCTCAGGGGCGTTGGCCGTGAATACGGGTGAGTTTACAGGGCGATCGCCAAAGGACCGTTTTATAGTAATGGACGATATTACCAAAGACCGTGTATGGTGGGGTGATATCAATATTCCTTTTGACTCTGAAAAGTTTGAAAAACTTTATGACAAAGTAGTAGACTATCTTTCAGGAAAAGAGATTTATGTAAGAGATAGCTATGCTTGTGCCGACGACAATTATAAATTGAATATTCGTGTTATTAACGAATATCCATGGAGCAATATGTTTGCCCACAATATGTTCTTAAGACCTACTGAGGAAGAGTTGAATGGTTTCACTCCAGAGTGGACCGTTGTTAACGCTCCTGGTTTTATGGCAGATCCTGATGTAGATGGAACACGTCAGCATAACTTTGCTATTTTAGATTTTTCAAGAAAAATTGCTCTTATTGGTGGAACTGGTTATACTGGAGAAATTAAGAAAGGTATTTTCTCTGCTTTAAACTTTATACTTCCTGTATTTAAGAATACCTTACCAATGCACTGTAGTGCTAATGTTGGTAAAGATGGTGAAACAGCAATTTTCTTTGGTCTTTCAGGGACAGGTAAAACAACTTTGTCTGCAGATCCTAATCGTAAATTGATTGGTGATGATGAGCACGGCTGGACTAACGAAAATACTGTGTTTAACTTTGAAGGAGGGTGTTACGCCAAGGTAATTAACCTATCAGAGGAGAACGAGCCAGATATCTATCACGCAATTAAAAGAGGAGCTATCCTTGAAAATGTAATTGTAGATGATAAAGGGGCGGTTAATTTTGAAGATACATCTATCACTCAAAATACAAGGGTAAGTTACCCAATTTATCACATTGATAACATTCAAGTGCCTTCTATTGGGAAGAATCCTAAAAATATATTTTTCCTAACAGCAGATGCTTTTGGAGTATTGCCTCCTATCTCTAAATTGACTCCTGGTCAGGCAGCTTACCACTTTATTTCTGGATATACAGCAAAAGTAGCAGGGACTGAGGCAGGTATTGATGAACCACTACCAAGTTTTTCTGCTTGTTTTGGAGCACCATTCATGCCGTTACACCCAACTCAATATGCTGAAATGCTAAGTGCTAAAATGCAGGAAGCAGGTGTTAACGTTTGGTTGGTAAACACAGGGTGGACTGGTGGTCCATATGGAGTGGGAAGCAGAATGAAACTTAAGTTTACAAGAGCAATGATTACTGCTGCCTTAGACGGTGAATTGGATAATGTTGAGTTTGTACAGCATCCAATATTTGGTTTGGCTATGCCTACTGAATGTCCTAATGTGCCATCTGAGGTATTAAATCCTAAAGGAACTTGGGCTGATAAAGATGCTTACGATGCAAAAGCTAAGGAATTGGCTGCCTCGTTTAAGAAAAACTTTAGCAAGTTTGAGGAGTATGCTAATGAAGAAATCATGGCAGGAGCGCCTTTGGCTTAGTGTAATTAGTTGAAATACAATTTAAAAGGGGTGTAAAACATCCCTTTTTTTTGTTTTATATGCGATAATGTAGTAAGTTTATTACGCTACTAATCAAATGTTTACACGATATGAGAACAATTACATCACTTCTTCCCCTGTTGTTGCTATTACCGTTTACATCCTTTGCTCAATATACTTCAATTCCGGATGTTAATTTTGAAACCCAACTTGTTTTTTTCAATTACGATTCGGAGGGTACTGTTGACGGTCAAATACTTACATCAGATGCTGCTGCTGTAACAACTCTTGGTTTTCAAAACCAGGGTATTGTGGATTTAACAGGTATTTCAGCTTTTATCAATCTCACTAATATTGATCTTTCTTATAATACAGGGTTGACTTCAGTTGATTTAACTGGGTTAAACTTATTGTCCACAATTAATTTTACAGGCTGTTCAAGTCTTACAACCATTACACTGCCCAATAGTGCTTCTGTTACAAGCATCATTGCTGAGCAGGCTGGTTTAACAAGTTTAGATGTCTCTAATAATACAGGTCTTACCACTGTTAATGTCTTTGATAATAATCTGCAATCTTTGGACTTTTCAGCGAATACGGCGCTTGTTAGCGTTAATTGCAAAACCAACGCCTTAATATTCTTGGATATGCGTAATGGGAATAATGCAAATGTTAATGTCTTTGATTCTGATTTTAACCCTAATTTAGACTGTTTGTTTGTTGATGATGCAAGTGCTGCTTATTTGTCTTCATGGATAATTGCGGGAAATACAACGGCAGTAAATAGTGAAGCTGAATGTGAAGCACTTTCTGTTGATGGCGTTGATGAAAAGTCGTTTACAATGTTTGCAAATGCAAATTTAAATGCGATAAAGGTATCTGTTCAAGTTGAAGAAGTAAGACTTCAATTGTTTGATGTGTCTGGCAAACAATTACTTGTTGAAAATTTAGTGTATGGAGAGAATCTTGTAGATAGTTCCTTTTTAGCTTCAGGATTGTATTTCGCTAAAGTTTCTGTTGATGATCGAGTCTTTACAAAAAAACTTCTGATTATCAACTAATATTATAGTAAGTACATTTAAACAAAAAAGCGCAACCATTGGTTGCGCTTTTTTGTTTGTTGTGGATAAAAACCTATTTTTTCCCTTTATTAGCCTTCTCTATGTATTTCTCCAATGCCATGGTCATAGAAGGTGTTTCTGGTGTAGGTGCAGCAATATCTACACGAAGTCCTCGTTCTTCTACAGCTTTAATTGTTGTATTTCCAAACACTGCTATACGTGTATCGTTTTGCTTGAAATCTGGAAAGTTGTGGAACAACGATTCAATTCCCGATGGACTAAAGAACACTAAAATATCGTAGTATACATCGGCAAGGTCAGAAAGATCACTGATAACAGTTCTGTAGAAAACTCCTTCCTTCCAGTCTACGTTCAAAGCGTTCATGGTTTCTGGAACCTCTGGCTTTAGTTTATCGGTAGTTGGAAGTAAAAACTTCTCGTCTTTATATTTTTTAATAAGTGGGGAAAGTTCAGCAAAAGTACGTTTCCCTACATAAATCTTACGTTTTCTATAAACCACATATTTTTGTAAGTAATAAGCAACGGCTTCCGATTGACAAAAATACTTTAAGTCGTCTGGAACGGCATAGCGCATTTCCTTGGCTACTCTAAAGAAATGATCTACGGCATTTCTACTAGTTAAGATAATTGCGCTATAATTGGCTAAGTCAATTTTTTGCTGCCTAATCTCTTTTGCTGAAACCCCTTCTACATGAATAAAAGGTCTGAAATCAATCTTAACTTTTTGCTTTTCCTGAAGGTCAAAGTAAGGAGAGTTTTCAATTTTAGGTTCTGGCTGAGAGACCAAAATAGTTTTCACTTTCATAAGCGGTAATTTTTTTGTTTTCCCTATAGTTTTGTAGCCTGTTGACATAAAATAATATAAGGTGCAATTTCAAGTGTGCAAAGATATAAAATAAAATAAAACAAGTTGTTTTTTATTATGCCTTGGTTGGCTTTTATGCTACTGAGCAATCCAGATATTACTATTAGTGCAAGACATCCTCCAATCACATAAATAACAACAGGACTAGGAATTAAGGAGTATGTTAAAAGTAAGTTAACAGGGAGAAGTATCAGTCCTAAAAAATGGTTGAAACTCGTTTTTTGAAAGAGATAATGATCTATGAGCTTATCCATTTCAAACAAGCTTCCTACGAGCCTTTGGATCAATATCTTAATGAGTATGAAAAAACCTACTCCAGCAATGAGTTTAAATAAAATATTGGCTGAAATGTTGAATTTGGGAGCAAAGGTTTGGGCAGAAAAACCTATGAAAATTCCGAGTGAAATAATAAAGTTCAGGAAAAGAAAGGAATCAAATAGATCGATGAACTTTTGCTCACGTAAGTAAATGTTCAAGTATTTGGGGTTACTCATTAATGTTGTAAAATCATGGAATCTTTTAGTGTCCAATAATTTAGCTATTGCTAGAAAGCATAAGCATAATAATAGAAGTACTGTAATAAGTTGATTTGAATCAATTGCCCTAAACATGCCCATAAAATTATTATATTTTCTTGTATGGAATCTCAAATTATTAAGGAATATTTAAAAAAAAGTATTTCATAAATAATGTACATTTGCTAAAATTTTACGCATATAGATGCAGGACGCCATAGTCATCATCCCTACATATAACGAAATTGAGAATATCGAAGCTGTTATTAGAGCTGTTTTCTCACGTAATAACTCCTTTGATATTCTGGTAGTTGATGATAATTCACCCGATGGAACAGCTCAAAAGGTGAAGACCTTGCAGCAAGAATTTTCAAAACGATTGTATTTGGAAAGTCGTGCTGGAAAATCTGGGTTGGGCACTGCTTACATTCATGGTTTTAAGTGGTGTTTGAAGAGACATTACAAGTTCATTTTTGAAATGGATGCCGATTTTTCTCATGACCCTCAGGATTTGGAACGTTTGTATAGTGTCTGTAAGGAAGGTGATGCAGATATGGCTATTGGATCTCGTTATGTGAAAGGAGTTAATGTGGTCAACTGGCCAATGAGCAGAGTGTTGTTGTCGTATATGGCGTCAAAGTACGTGAAGTTTATCACAGGTATGCAGATACATGATACGACTGCGGGATTTATCTGTTATAGGCGAGAGGTTTTGGAAGCTTTGGATTTAGAAGGTATTAAATTTGTTGGATATGCATTTCAGATAGAAATGAAGTTCAAGGCTTACCTTAAAAAATTTAAGATTGTTGAGATTCCGGTAATCTTTACCGATAGGGAAAAGGGAGAGTCAAAGCTTAGTACGGGGATTATTTCCGAAGCTATATTTGGAGTGATAACAATGAAGTTGAAAAGTATATTTAGAAAATAAAAGGAAGCATGCAGCAAAGAACAACGTTAATTAAGAACGCTAGAATTGTAAACGAAGGAACTATCTTCAACGGAGATGTGTTAATTGAAGGTGAGTTCATTAAGGAAATAGCAGAGTCCATCAGCGTGAAGTCGTCTGATGTTCATGTGTTCGATGCTGAGGGACAATTGTTGCTTCCTGGGGTAATCGACGACCAAGTTCATTTTCGTGAGCCAGGACTAACGCATAAGGCTACGATAGAAACTGAATCCAGAGCAGCGATAGCAGGAGGTATAACTTCTTTTATAGAGATGCCTAATACAAATCCACAGACAACTACTGTTGAAAAGCTGGAGGAGAAATTTGATATTGCCGCTAATACATCTTATGCCAACTATTCATTTATGTTTGGTGGGACAAATGACAACTTAGATGAGATTCTAAAGGTAGATGCTACACAAGTGGCTGCTCTTAAATTATTTTTAGGATCATCTACCGGGAATATGTTGGTTGATGACCCGAAGGTTTTGGAAACAATCTTTTCTAAAACCAATTTGTTGATTGCTGTTCACTGTGAAGACGAAGCTACAATTCAAGCCAATCAGGCAAAATATGTTGAGGAGTTTGGTGAAGATATTCCAATGTCATACCACCCAAAAATAAGAAGTGAAGAAGCTTGTTATTTGTCATCTTCAAGAGCTGTGGAATTAGCTAAGAAAACTGGAGCTCGTTTGCATGTTTTTCATTTGTCAACCGGAAAGGAAACAGAATTGTTTTCGAATAAACTTCCGTTAAAAGATAAAAAAATCACTGCAGAGGTTTGTATTCACCATTTGTGGTTTACAGATGCAGATTATGATAAAAAAGGAACCTTTATTAAATGGAATCCTGCTGTAAAAACCCAGAAGGATAAAGATAAACTTTTGGAAGCGCTTTTAGATGATCGTATCGACGTGATTGCAACAGATCATGCTCCCCATACATTAGAAGAAAAACAAAACGTTTATACTAAAGCTCCTTCAGGTGGCCCATTGGTTCAGCATGCCTTACCAGCCATGTTGCAAATGTACCACGATGGAAAGATTTCGGTGGAAAAGATAGTAGAGAAAATGTGCCATAACCCGGCTATTTTGTTTCAAATAGAAAAAAGAGGGTATATTAAGAAAGGATATTATGCCGATTTGGTATTAGTAGACCCCAACAACCCTTGGACTGTTAAAAAAGATAACATACTTTACAAGTGTGGATGGTCGCCTTTTGAAGGGACTACATTCAAGTCTCGAATAACGCATACCTTTGTAAACGGTAATTTAGTTTACAAAAACTTCAAGTTTTACGATACAAAGGCAGCAAAACGATTAACCTTTAATCGATGAAAAAACTAGTTGTCATCTTTGGTTTGGCTCTATTGTTTTTATCATGTAATTATGTATATAAACCCGAGAAGCCAAAAAAATTACTCTCCAAAAAAGAGATGTCATATATCTTGATGGATCTGGCATTTATTAATTCAGCAAAAGGGGTTAACAATAAAGCTTTGGAAGAGCATGGACTCAATCCAAAAGATTATGTTTATGAAAAGTATGCTATAGATAGTGTCATTTTTGCTGAGAACAATAATTATTACGCATATGACTTTGATGCCTATGCAGAAATATATACCATGGTTGAAGATAGTTTAGAGAAACTATCTGAGGTCTATGTAAAAAAAGAGGAGGAGGAAAAAGAGGCAACTAGGATACAGGATTCGCTCGGTGAAAAAGCACAAGATTCCATACGAGTGCTTAAGCGTAAAAAGCCATTCTTAAAAGAAAAATTTAATAAAGAGGAAATAAAAAGCATTACCTATCCAAAAAAGCCTGAGTAGTAAATTTCAGGCTTTTTTCAATTGGGATGAACTTTTTGTTGAAAACCTCTAAATAACGGTCACTACTATATTTGGTTTCGGTTACTAAGGTTCTGCTTAATTGTTTTGTCAACCTCCTACGTTTTCCTGTGAGTTTGGACATCAACCAATCCATTCGCCAAGCAATTTGTAATTGCCACTTTAATGCTTCTTTTTGAGGGGGCTTTACGTTTATAAGTGAAGCAATGCTCTGTAATAGATTTTTATAAGCCCAATTTTCGGCAACCAAAACAAATCGTTGTGTTTTGACATCGCTCTTCATAAGCGAGATCATTGCTTCAACAACATCGTTAACGTCAACAAAACCTGTAGATCCGCAAGTGTAAAAAGGTTCTCCTTTATTGACTCTTTTAATAATACTCCCGCTACCATGGGTCCAAATTCCTGGGCCTAGAATAACACCTGGATTTACAATTACAACGTTGAGCCCTTCTTGCGATCCTCGCCAAACCTCCATTTCTGCTCCATATTTAGTAATGGCATAAACATTATTATCAGCATCATTGTTCCAATGGGTGTCTTCAGTAATAGGTCCTCCATTTTCGTTTTTTCCTAAAGTGGCTACAGAGCTGACATAGCATAATTTATTAATCTTGTTAGATAGGCAAAGATTAACAATATTCGCTGTTCCTTCTATATTGGTTTTTCTGAGTGAGAAGTATTTGTCGGG
Organism: Mangrovimonas aestuarii; assembly: GCF_028767185.1. GTDB lineage: Bacteria > Bacteroidota > Bacteroidia > Flavobacteriales > Flavobacteriaceae > Mangrovimonas_B > Mangrovimonas_B aestuarii. Next base: position 333,957 of record NZ_JARACK010000001.1, on the reverse strand, counting down.
TTCAAAAGAAACAAAGGCAGCGCAGTGATAAACATAGGTAGTATCCTTAAAAGCTTCAGTTAAAGAAGGGATATCGGTAACATCTGCTTTAATCCATTCAATACGATTAAAAAGTTCAGAGACGTTTTCGTCATAAAAGGAAAACACCCTTTTTACAATATCCAGTTTGTGTTTCTGTCTGTATATCGCTCTAACTTTTTCATTCTCTTTCACAAGTTTAAAAAGTAGATGTGAACCAACCAATCCTGTACCACCAGTAACTAAAATCATGAAACTAAATTAAAGAATTATTCGTTAAACCCTCTAAATTATACATTGATTTTTATCTTTGCTGATACTATTAAAAAATACCGAAAATGCTTAAGAATTTTGTAGAAGAATTGACTTGGAGAGGCATGATTCACAACGTGATGCCCGGAACCGAAGACCATTTGATGGAAGCTATGCGAGCAGCCTATGTGGGGATTGATCCTACTGCTGACTCATTGCACATAGGTCACTTGGTAGGCGTAATGGGATTAAGACATTTTCAATTGGCTGGTCATAAGCCAGTGGCTCTAATTGGTGGAGCAACTGGAATGATTGGAGATCCATCTGGGAAATCGGCCGAGCGTAATTTACTTGATGAAGAAACCTTAAGGAACAACCAAAATGCTATTAAAGAGCAGTTGTCAAGATTCTTGGATTTTGATAGTGATTCTGATAATGCTGCTGTTCTAGTGAACAACTACGATTGGATGAAGGAATTTTCATTTTTGGAATTCATTCGTGATGTAGGGAAGCATATTACGGTTAACTATATGATGGCTAAGGATTCTGTTAAAAAACGTTTATCCTCAGATTCGTCTGAAGGAATGAGTTTTACTGAATTTACATACCAATTGGTTCAGGGTTATGATTTCTTACATCTGTACAAAACCCAAGATTGTACGCTTCAAATGGGAGGTAGTGATCAATGGGGGAATATCACCACAGGTACTGAACTTATAAGGCGTAAGGATTCTGGAAAAGGTTTTGCGTTAACCTGGCCGTTAATAACAAAGGCTGACGGAACTAAATTTGGTAAGACTGAAGGCGGGAATGTTTGGTTGGATGCGAATAGAACGTCACCATATAAATTCTATCAGTATTGGTTGAACACAAGTGATGAGGATGCTGAGAAATATATTAAGATTTTTACGTTCTTAAGCAGAAAGGAGATTGAATCCTTGATAGAAGAACATAAACAAGCACCTCATTTAAGAGTGCTTCAAAAGGCGTTAGCTAATGAGATTACTACTTTGGTACATTCAAAAGAGGAATTGGAGAATGCTATTAAAGCAAGTGACATTTTGTTTGGTAAGTCAACTAGTGAAGACTTGAAGCAGCTTGATGAAAAAACGTTCTTAGATGTGTTTGAAGGTGTGCCTCAAGCGGAAGTTGAACGGGCCGAAATAGAGGATGGTTTGGATATGATTGGCGCGTTAGCGGCTAAAACCAACTTCTTAAAATCTAATGGTGATGCAAGACGCGCTTTGAAAGAGAATGCAATCTCTGTTAATAAGGAGAAAGTAAAAGAAGATTATAGCATTACAGCTTCCGATTTGATAAACGATAAGTTTGTGCTTCTTCAAAGAGGAAAGAAAAACTATTATGTTCTTAAAGTGAACTAAGATTAAAAGTAATAAAAAAGAAAAGCCTGATTGAGTAACAATCAGGCTTTTTTAAACTAACCAACCAACTAAAAAACAAATCTATCTTTTTTAGCTGTGACATTAGTCGGTGGTTAATTTATTGCCTTACACTATAATACCATAAGATTGCATCCGCGAATATCGGAGTGGTCAAATCGTCCTATTACTTCAAAGGAGTTGTCAGCATAAACTCGTCCTAAGTCCTGAGTTGCAATAAAAGAGCATGAGTTTACATTGGCTAAATCAATAATGTTAAGACCTCCAGTTTTTGGTGCTTTATGAATAGTAAGTGCATCTTCGGGATCCCTTGTTAAAACTCGCATCCATGGAGGGCAATTAAACAGTCCGTTTCCTTTAGAGTAGGCTTGGCTTAATAGTTCGGTCATACCGTATTCACTGTGTATTGAATTTACTCCAAAGCCAGATTTTAGTAAACCATGTAATGCTTCGCGAATAAGTTCCTTTCGTTTTCCTTTCATGCCGCCAGTTTCCATAATTACGGTGTTCTTTAAATTGAATTGGTGCAATTCAATTAAATCCAACAATGCGAACGACACCCCAATAAGTAGTATCTTTTTTCCCTGCTCATCTAATTCTGTTAATGTTGTTTTTAGCTCTGATAGATTGTGAAGATAAAAACCACTTTCATTATGTTTAGACGCTTTGATTAAATTGTCTACCATATATACTAATGACGACCCTTCACGTTCCAAATAAGAGGGAAGCAAAGCCAATATTATATAATCTTCGATTTTGCCATAAAACTTTTCAAACCCTTTTGAAAAGCTCTTGCTGTATAATTGGATGTCGGAAACATAGTGTTTACTTGTTGTGCTTCCTGTTGTTCCTGAACTTGTGAAAATTGCTTCTGCGCTTTTGTCGGCTGAAATGATCTTATGTGACTTAAAGAATTGAATTGGTAAAAAAGGAATGTTTTCAATTGAGGAGACATCACTTGGGTGTGTGTATAACAAATCACAAAATGAACGATATACTCTGTTGTTTTTGAATTGGTGTTTAAACACTTCAAAAGTTACATCCTCAAATTGTTGCTCCGTTGAAATATTAAAAATAGATGCTTGGTCTATCATTAGCTCTTTAGTTGGTCTGACAAATGTATGTAAAATACAAGAGTGCTAAAAAATGAGACTATTATTAAATCTTAGATTTCTTAAGATTTAAGAAAAGTGAAAAGAGGTGTTTTTTTAGAGAGAAATAAATTACATCGATTTGGGGGTTGCTACAATTGATTAAAAATGTTAAATTGAAGCAGATTAACCAAATTATATACCAAAAAAGGAAGTTGATTGATTAAAACGTGTTGCAAATTTAACCCATTGTAATTGTAAGGTTACCTTAATGTTATATGTGATATGACATTAATAAGGCTTTGTTATTAATCATATCTTTACGCAACTTTTTAAAAAAACATAATGAATAAGAAAGACATTAAAATCCTCTTAGTTGATGACGAACCGGATATTCTTGAGATTGTCGGTTATAATTTAACCAATGAAGGTTATCAGGTGAGTACTGCAGAAAATGGTATTGAAGCCGTTAGAAAAGCAAAAAAGGAAAAGCCTCATCTTATCATTTTAGATGTTATGATGCCAGAAATGGATGGTATTGAAGCGTGTGAACAAATTAGAAGAGTGCCAGATCTAAAAGGAACAATAATAACTTTCTTGACAGCTAGAGGAGAAGATTATTCGCAAGTAGCTGGATTCGATGCAGGTGCTGACGATTATATTACTAAGCCTATCAAGCCAAAGGTGTTGGTTAGTAAAGTGAAAGCTTTATTAAGACGCTTAAAAGAAGATGAGAAAGGTGATACTGTTGTGAAAATTGGAGGCTTGATTATTAATAGAGATGAGTACAAAATTGAACTGAAAGGAGAGGAAATCATCTTGCCAAGAAAAGAATTTGAATTATTATCTTTGTTAGCATCCAAACCTGGTAAGGTGTTTAAAAGGGAAGAGATTCTTGATAAAGTATGGGGTAACGAAGTAGTCGTTGGAGGGCGTACTATTGATGTCCACATCCGTAAACTAAGGGAAAAAATTGGTGACGATTCTTTTAAAACCGTAAAAGGAGTTGGTTATAAGTTTGTAGATTAATGCAGAAACAATTAAAAAAAACCTACAAGTTTGCCTTTAAGTCATCCTTGTATATAACCATATTTTTAACGCTCTTAACGAGTGTTTTTTTATATTTTTTCTATACTGTTAATCCATGGTTTTTGCTATGTTTTGCTCTAACATGTTATGGGGTGTCTTTTTTGGTGATACAGGTAAGGGTTGAGAGGTTTATTTACAAACGAGTAAAGAAGATTTACGACGATTTAACACTTTTGGAATCTACTAGTCTTCGTAAGCAGCGTATTACTACAGATATGGCAACTTTAACCCAGGAGATTGACAAATATGCTAAGGATAAAAAGCTGGAAATAGAAACGTTAAAAATCAGGGAAGAGTACCGAAAGGATTTTCTGGGTAATGTGTCTCATGAGTTGAAAACACCGTTGTTCACTGTTCAAGGGTATATTCTAACTCTTCTAGATGGTGCTATTAACGATAAGAGCATTCGAGAAAAGTATTTGACCAGAGCCAGCAAAGGTGTAGAACGTCTTATTTATATCGTGAAAGATTTAGATATGATCACTAAACTTGAAGTTGGTGATTTGAGGCTTAATTTGGAAACATTCGATATTATTGAATTGGTTAAGAGTGTATTTGAGCTTTTTGAAATGAAGGCCGCAAAAAAAAGAATTACTTTGACTTTTGACAGGGACTATAAGCATCCAATAATGGTTCATGCAGACAAAGAACGTGTTCAACAGGTGCTCACTAATCTTGTAGTAAATTCCATTAAATATGGTCGTGATAAAGGAACCACTGAAGTAAGTATTGAAAACTTAATTAAAAACAAGGTCATTATTCGTGTTACTGATAATGGTGAAGGTATTGCTAAAAATCATATTCCAAGATTGTTTGAACGTTTCTATCGTGTTGATAAAAGTGGTTCTAGAAAAGAAGGAGGCTCTGGTTTAGGGTTGGCAATTGTTAAACACATCATTGAAGCTCACGATGAGAAAATTTATGTGGAAAGTGAGTTTGGTGTTGGAAGTGAGTTTTCATTCACTTTGGAAAAAGCTAAATAATTTATTGAAGTCTAACTTTCCGTTTACAGAAGGTAGTCCAGAATAGTTTTTTACTTCTTTAAGTTTTTCAATTTTAAATTCATCTTGACTACAGCTAGGGACAATGCCTCTTTCGTGAAGCGTCTTTGCTAGATACTCCTGCTCAAACTGACCTGGAGTTGGTATAAAGAAAGCAGGTTTTCCTAGTTTAGCCAAATCCATAATTGTAGTGTATCCAGAACGAGATACTACCAAAGCACTCTCATTAATGGCTTGTTCCAAATCTTGGCTTGTCATAAAATTGTACATGGTAATCGAACCATTAACCTTGTACTCCTGTTTGGACTGGATAATGCCTCTTACAAAAAGAACATTTCCTTTGTAGTTTAGGAACTCCTTTAAAAGCTTTTCTTCTAATATACTACGTTGAGGTTCAGGTCCAGATAATAGAACAAGAACATCATTTATTGGTTTTACGTTCGAGGGTTTAAATCGGCTGATAGGGCCGATATGAGTAGTTGGAATGCCGTACTTTTCTTTATGTCCCAACTTTCCGCTTAAATTTATTTCTCCTTTATGATCAGGAACCCAACAAACATTGAATTGATTTATGAACAACTCATGGATTTTTGTGCTGATCTTGGTTGTATTGCCACTTAGAACATTAAGTTGATGGGTGATAAATACCGAAGGCACTCGCTTGTTGAAAACCCCTAACCTGTTATCTGAAATTATTCCGTCAATTTTATGCTCTTTAAGGATGGACTTTGTTTTAAGGTTTTCTAATGTTACAGCCCTGATAAGTTTTGGGGTATCCTGGATAATTTTCCATTTAAAAAATTTCCCTTTTTTTGCATAGCGAATGTGGTATGAGGGTAATTCAACGGCATGTATTGATGGAAATTCCTTTTTAAGCAACTTCAATGCTTCACCATCACTGGCAATAACAGGTTCAAAACCATTTTCCGCTAAGGCGTTAATAATTGGGATACATCTCGTAGCATGTCCCAAACCCCAATTCAATGGGGCGACTAATATTCGTTTCTTCATAAAATCATCGAGTCTTTAGCCTATTGACTTTCAACTTAAAATCAAAAGTAATAATAATTACTACTCCCATATATTTCCTTATTTTTACCGAAATATTAAATAACTGTGGGAAGTAAGAATAAACTTAAAAGATTTAAGGAGAACGAAACCTTTGATAATGTGTATCAGCCTAAACGAGATGATCTTGTTGGTCAGGAGTTTAAGTTAAAAGGAAAATGGAGAGAAACAGTGTTTAAAAACGATAATCCTTTGGTTCTTGAGTTGGGTTGTGGTAAGGGAGAATATTCCGTTGGATTGGCCCAAAAGTTTCCTGAAAAGAACTTTGTAGGAATTGACATCAAGGGAGCCCGCTTTTGGAGAGGAGCCAAAACAGCTGTTGAGGATAATATTGATAATGTGGCGTTTTTGCGTACTCAAATTGAGCTGATTGAATATGCCTTTGGTGAAAATGAAGTTGATGAAATCTGGATTACCTTCCCAGACCCTCAAATAAAATACAAACGAACCAAGCACCGTATGACTAATACTGAATTTCTAAAGCGATACAAAAAGGTGCTTAAACCTGGTGGAACGGTAAACCTTAAAACCGATAGTGAATTTATGCACGGTTATACATTGGGGTTATTGCATGGCGAAGGTCATGAAGTAATTTATGCTAACCATAATGTTTATAATAACGAAGGAAGTCCTGAGGAAGTTACTGAAATTCAAACTTTTTACGAGCAACAGTATTTGGAGCTGGGTAAACCAATTACTTATATTAGGTTCAAAATAAAAGGCAATTGAACATTACTATAATCTTCTTTCTTGGTTTAGTTGTAGCAGCTGTAGGGGTAATTCCTCCGGGGTTGCTCAATATGACAGCAGCAAAAATCAGTATTAACGAAAGTCATAACAAAGGGGTTGTGTTCTCCATCGGGGTTTGTGTTGTCTTTGCGGTCCAAGCCTATTTAGCAGCAATTTTTGCTAAGTACTTGAGTAATCACCCCGATGTTATAGATATTCTTCAGCGTGTGGCTTTTGTGGTGTTTGTCTTGGTTACAATTTATTATTTAGTAATAGCCAAGGCTAATGGTAAACCAGAGTTGCATGCAAATGGAAGAAGTAAAAGCAGTAGGTTTTTTCAGGGTATGTTTATGTCTGCAATTAATATGTTGCCTATTCCATACCATGCCTATATGGTTATTACTTTAGCGACTTTTGGATGGCTTAGTTTAGATGCTACAGGTATGATATCGTATGTGGCGGGTGCGGTAATGGGGACTTTTATCATGCTTTATGTATATATGTTCTTTTTTGAGAAAATCAGTAATAAAGCATTTACTTCACAAAAGAACATGAATTATATTATTGGAGGTATTACGGGGGTTATTTCAATAATCACTTTAATTAATATCATCAAAGAGCTTTAGATTATGGAGCCGTCTTTTTTTGACAAAGTGTATGAGGTGGCGAAACAAATACCATACGGAAGGGTAACTAGTTACGGGGCTATAGCAAGATACCTAGGCGCTGCCAAGAGCGCAAGAATGGTTGGTTATGCTATGAATGGATCAACGGGAAAAGATGTCCCAGCACACAGGGTGGTCAACAGAAAAGGGCTGCTTACAGGGAAACAGCATTTTGAAGGAACCAATCTTATGCAGCAATTGTTGGAGTGTGAGGGAATAAAAGTTAAGGACAACCAGATACTGGATTTCGATAAGGTGTTTTGGGACCCTAATTTAGAGCTTAAACAATGAACTTTTAGTTAACCATAACCCGATATAACGAAACAAAATTAGCCTATAAATCATTTCAATTTATAGGCTTCTCTATCTAAAGAATTCGCTGTATATTTGCACTTTAGAACAAATCTAAATTATTTATAGAACTACAATCCCTTTAAATTATTTAATGTTTTAGAGGAATAGGTGTAAACTAAATTATGAAGCTTAACAAACAAGATATTCTTAAAGCACTTGAGACCATTACAGTTCCTGGAGAAGGACAGAATATGGTGGAAAGTGGAGCAGTAACAAACATAGTAACTTTTGGCGATGAGGTGGTAGTTGACATCACAATTGCTAATCCGAGTTTACAGGCCAAAAAGAAAACTGAAGTAGACATTCTGAAAACCATTCACGAAAAAGTTTACGAAAAGGCTAAAATTAAAGTAAACATCACTGTTGATGCTCCTGCAAAACCAAAAAATGAAATAAAAGGAAAAGCAATCCCTGGAATAAAAAATATTGTAGCAGTAGCCTCTGGAAAAGGAGGTGTAGGGAAGTCTACAGTAACTTCTAATTTAGCTGCAACTCTAGCTAAAATGGGCTTCAATGTAGGTGTGTTGGATGCCGATATCTACGGCCCTTCTATTCCTATTATGTTCGATGTAGAGCACGAACGTCCTTTGGCAGTTAATGTTGATGGGAAGTCTAAAATGCAACCTATCGAGAACTATGGTGTTAAGGTTCTTTCTATTGGGTTCTTCACCAAGCCAAATCAAGCTGTTATTTGGAGAGGTCCTATGGCGGCCAAAGCACTTAATCAGATGATTTTTGATGCTGCTTGGGGAGAACTGGATTTTCTGTTAATCGATCTGCCTCCTGGAACGGGAGATATTCACTTAAGTATTATGCAAGCCTTACCGATAACTGGAGCAGTTGTAGTGAGTACGCCACAAAATATTGCACTTGCCGATGCTAAAAAAGGGGTGGCTATGTTCCAGCAGGAAAGTATTAACGTGCCTGTTTTGGGAATCATAGAAAACATGGCTTATTTTACGCCTGATGAATTGCCAGATAACAAGTATTACATCTTTGGTGAGCACGGTGCTAAGAATTTAGCAGCAGACTTAGATGTTCCATTTTTAGGTGAATTGCCATTGGTGCAAAGTATTCGTGAAGCTGGTGATGTAGGAAGGCCTGCAGCGTTACAAACAGCTACACCACAAGAAAAAGCATTTGAGGAATTAACTCGAAACATGGTAGAACAAGTGGTAAAGCGAAACACCGATTTACCTCCTACCGAAGCAATAAAGATTACAACTATGGCCGGCTGTTCGGCAGTTAAAAAATAAGGATTTTAAAATCTTTGTTCAATAAGATTTTTTTGAATTATATACTTATGACTACAGAAGAATTAAAACTTAACGTTGAAAAAGCCTTAGATGAGATCAGGCCTTTTTTAGAAAGTGATGGTGGTGATATTTCATTGGTATCCATAGAGGACGATAAGCTTGTTAAGGTACAACTTCAAGGAGCCTGCGTAGGTTGCAGTGTAAACCAGATGACACTAAAATCGGGTGTAGAAATGACCATTAAAAAATATGCTCCCCAAATTGAACAAGTAATTAATGTTGATTAAATAAAACAATACGTAACGGTACTTTGTTTTTAGCAACACAATTTTTTGTTTAGTAATTAAAATTTCATGATTAAAACCGATATACTTATCATTGGCGCTGGACCAACAGGATTATTTGCTGTCTTTGAAGCAGGTTTGTTAAAACTAAAATGTCATTTAATTGATGCCTTACCGCAACCGGGTGGGCAATGCTCAGAGATTTATCCTAAAAAGCCCATCTACGACATTCCTGGTTTTCCAGAAATTCTTGCCGGTGATTTGACCAATAACCTTTTAGAGCAATGTAAGCAGTTCGAACCAGGCTTTACACTTGGTGAACGAGCAGAAACTATAGAAAAGCAAGAAGATGGAACCTTTATAGTTACTACTAATAAAGGTACTGAACATCATGCTCCAGTTGTAGCTATTGCTGGTGGGCTGGGAAGCTTTGAGCCTAGAAAACCACTTATTCACAATATTTCCGATTTTGAAGATAGAGGAGTAGAGTACTTTATCAAAGATCCAGAAATCTATAGAAATAAGCGTGTAGTGATTGCTGGAGGAGGAGATTCTGCTTTAGATTGGAGTATATTTTTAAGTGATGTAGCTTGCGAAGTGACTCTAATCCACCGTAGAAATGAGTTTAGAGGGGCATTGGATTCTGTGGAGAAAGTACAGGAATTAAAACAACAAGGTAAAATTAACTTGATTACCCCTGCAGAGGTAGTTGGTATTGTTGGTGATAGAAAGGTAAATGCAGTAGTTATATCTCAATCAAAGCATATTGAGCGTGAGTTTACCTTAGAAACAGATCATTTTATTCCGTTGTTTGGCTTATCTCCAAAGTTAGGGCCAATCGCTAACTGGGGATTGGAAATTGAGAAGAACGCTATTAAAGTGAATAATTCACTGGATTACCAAACTAATATTCCTGGGATTTTTGCTATTGGTGATGTTAATACATACCCAGGGAAATTAAAGTTAATTCTTTGTGGTTTCCATGAAGCAACATTGATGTGTCAGGCGGCGTATCAAATTATTAATCCTGGTAAACGCTATGTTTTAAAGTATACTACTGTTAGTGGTATTGATGGGTTTGACGGTACTAGGAAAGAAGCGCCAAAGGCAGTTGTAAAGGCTATCGAATAATGGAGCAGGATATTACTATAAAAATAACAGATCGTGATGGTGTTTTGCACGAAATTCAAGCACCTACCGATATGGCTATGAACCTAATGGAGGTAGTTCGTTCTTACGAGCTAGCTCCAGAAGGAACTATTGGAGTATGTGGCGGAATGGCTATGTGTGCTTCTTGCCAGTGTTATATTCTTTCTGATCATGAACTTCCCGAAATGGAGCCTGATGAAGATGCTATGCTTGCTGAGGCTTTTTATGTGAAAGAGAATAGTAGACTTGGTTGTCAAATTCCAATAACTCCTGAATTGGATGGGTTGGAAGTTGAATTGGCACCAGAAAGTTAAGTGCTGGTTTTATAGTCTATTAAAGGTCTTGGGCCTTCTAGTAACACCCTAACGACATGAAGTGTGCCGTCATCTCTGGTGGCTATTTCCCATTTTATCAAAGAGATTTTTCCATCTTCTATCTCCAAACCTGTGATGCATCTCGGGTGAACACAGCTACCATCGTTGAAGAATGCAATGTTACCAGGGGAAGGAAAATGAGGTCTATGTGTGTGTCCTACTATAGTTAGTCTATTGTTGTTCGCAACGATCCAATTTTTTATTCGCCTTTCTACTTTTAATAAGTTTACATGGTTTCTAGCAGGACTTGTTGGGTCAGCAATACCCATAAGGTTTAAAGGTTTCCAAAGGGCACGAACTAAAAAACGGCTCCATTTCCAACAAACATAATTCCACCAATCGCTTTGATGACCATGCGTTAAAAATAGTTCTTGATTGGTTGTCTCGTGTTTTAACATTATGGCTTCATAGAAAGTTAGGTTGGGCATAAGGGTTTCCTGTTTTCCGGTAGCAGGGTCATAATAGCTTCCAAGATTTTTTGAAACTTTATCAGGGTCTTTGTACGACATGTCGTGGTTACCCCAAATCATATGCAGCCGATTCTCCTCGTAAAAACATTTTAAAAGAAGGTAAACACCTTTGTGAGCTTCAAAGACATGTTTAAAATTTAAGTTTTCCCAAAGTTCATCACCATCTCCTAGCTCAAAATATGTAAATCCATTTTTGTAGTAATGTTTTAAAGCATGTATAAAGATGTTTTTGTTTTTGGCAAAATCATCGGCAAAACTATTGTCTCCTCTATGACAATCACTAAAAAAGATAAATTTACTAGAGTCATTAAACTCAAGGATTTTTGCTTCTTTGTATGCTTTTTCCAGCCGTTTAAACGAAGGTTTCATATTTAAAATTACAGAAAAAGCTAATGAGTTGCTTATTTAGGAGAGATAAAAAGAAAAGGCCTGGAAATTTTCCAAGCCTTAAATTATAATTCAGGTTTCGTTTTTTTAGGAAACACAACCTTCTTCATGCATTACACTGCTTTCTATGGCATCCCAGAGAGCGATTCGTTTTTCTAGCGCATAAACCGAAACTTCTTCTACTTCTTTCCATTTGTTTTCGTCTTCTCCACAAAGCTCCTCGATCATTTGCATGGCCATTGGTCCATGTTCGTCAGCATCTAGTTCAATGTGGCGCTCAAAATAATAAATGAGTTTAGAAACGTCCTTATCTGGGAAGTTCTGCTGGAAACTCTTTAATATTTCAGTAAACATGTTAGGTATTAAATCCTCACGGCCAAATGTGAAGGCAGCAGCTATTTTATGAGGCTTATCTTCTTCAATTATTCTAAAAGTATAATCCAAAAAGTTTTTAATGCCCGGGTGTAGGTCACTTTGGTTGAGAGCTACAAAAATGTTTTTTGTTTCAATGACTTGTTCCAAAAAGTTCTTGACATTTATTGTATTGGCTCCACAGGCTTCCATAGCATCCACGTACATTTCGTAATGACTATTATGTTTTCCATTGGCATCAATGTCCGTTTCTTCAGCTAATACAATCTCGTTAATGAGATAGCGTATTTCAGGGTTCCCCACAGGCATCCATGGTGTTGTTGTACTCGTAAGGTTATTTTGTAATGCTTTTAAAAGTGACATGAAGTCCCAAACGGCATATACATGGTATTCTAAAAAGACGTGAAGGTCGTCTATAGTTTTTATCTTTTTATATAGACTGTGGTTAAGCAATTGCTTTTTATAGGGCTGTAGAATAGCATTAGTTTTATCAATACTCATAATGGGATTTTATTTTCCCAAAAATAAAAAAATGCTTCCTCAAAAAAGGAAGCACTTTTATTAAAATTATTTATAGGTCTTTAAAAACTATTTATTTGAAAGCATTGAACCCTGTTACATCCAATCCTGTAATCAACAAGTGAATATCGTGGGTGCCTTCGTAAGTAATTACGCTTTCTAAGTTCATCATGTGGCGCATAATGCTATATTCACCAGTAATTCCCATTCCACCCAACATTTGGCGGGCTTCGCGTGCAATGTTAATGGCCATATCCACATTGTTACGCTTAGCCATCGAAATTTGGGCTGAGGTAGCGCGTCCTTCATTTCTCAATACACCTAATCGCCAAGTTAATAACTGGGCTTTTGTGATTTCCGTAATCATTTCGGCCAATTTCTTTTGCTGTAGCTGGAAACTACCAATAGGTTTTCCAAATTGCTCACGTTCTTTGCTGTAACGTAAAGCTGTGTCATAACAATCCATTGCAGCACCAATAGCACCCCAAGCAATTCCATAACGTGCAGAATCCAAGCATCCCAGTGGAGCACCCAATCCAGATTTGTTAGGTAGTAGATTTTCCTTAGGAACTTTTACATTGTCGAAAATAAGTTCTCCAGTGGCAGAGGCTCTTAAGGACCATTTGTTATGGGTTTCTGGAGTTGAGAAACCTTCCATACCACGTTCAACAATCAATCCGTAAATGCGACCTTCTTCATTTTTGGCCCAAACTACAGCAACCTGTGCAAAGGGGGCATTCGAGATCCACATTTTAGCTCCGTTAAGCAAGTAGTGGTCTCCCATGTCCTTGAAATTGGTAACCATGCCTCCAGGGTTGGATCCGTGGTCTGGCTCGGTTAAACCAAAACACCCCATCCATTCACCACTGGCTAATTTAGGAAGGTATTTTTTACGCTGCTCTTCGTTCCCGTACTTCCAGATAGGGTACATAACCAAAGAAGATTGTACAGATGCAGTAGAACGGACACCTGAATCTCCGCGTTCAATTTCTTGCATAATCAAACCATAAGAAATTTGATCTAATCCTGCGCCACCGTATTCTTCAGGGATATATGGCCCAAAGGCTCCAATCTCAGCCAAACCATTAATGATTTGTTCTGGAAATTCTGCTCTTTGTGCGTAGTCTTCTATAATAGGAGATACCTCGCGCTTAACCCATTGACGGGCGGCATCGCGTACTAATTTATGTTCGTCGGTTAAAAGCTCGTCCAGATTGTAGTAATCTGGTGCTTCGAATAAATCTGGTTTCATAGTATTATTTGAAAGTTGATTGGCAACAAATGTAGCAAAATGTTACATTTTTAAATAGAATTCTTTGGTAAGATTGATATAATCCTCAGTATATTGATGTCTTGTTGTTTCGATTGTTAATTCGGTAGTTTCTACAGTGCTTTCATTCCTGCTGAAAGTGATTAGCGCTCGCTTAATTTCACTTTCGGGACTTCCTTTTACAAGAAGAGCTTTATTGGCATATAATCCATTTTCTTTTGCAATTGAAGTAAATGAACCGTATTCCTTGTAAGGTATAATTATTGTAAACAAGCCTTCGGGAGCTAGTAATGCAGCTGCACATTCTATAAGGTGCTCAAATGGCATCGCGTCTGCAAATCTAGCAAGGTCGCGTTGTGAATCGTCACTTTTATAATCTTCAGAGTAAAAAGGAGGATTGGATACAATCAAGTCATACTGATCTTCGATTTCCTCTGTGAATTCCAAAAGCGATGCGTGGTAACAGAATAATCTATCTCCCCAAGGTGAAGCTTCAAAATTGTCCACACATTGTTCGTAAGCGGCATCGTCAATTTCTAAAGCATCAACCAATTCTGCATTACTGCGCTGTGCCAACATTAGGGCAATCAAACCTGTGCCGGCTCCAATATCCAAGATCGAAAAAGGGTTGTGCTCCAAGGGAGCCCAAGCACCTAATAATGTGCCGTCGGTACCTACTTTCATTGCACATCGATCTTGATGGATCGTAAACTGTTTGAATTGAAAAGGTTTGTTCATATTTCTAAATATAAAGGTCGATTAATCCTTCGGGGCAATCAACTTCTATTATTTTATTTGGCTTGTCTACATTGATAATAAAGTCGTCATTCATCGGGATAAGTATTTCTATCCCGTTACGGTCTATTTCGAACAAGGCTTGGGCCGTATTATCATTAACGGCTTTGATTACTCCTACTTCGCCAAAATGTTTGTCGATAATTTTAAACCCGATAATCTCGTGAAAATAAAATTTGTCTTCATCTAATTCTGGGAGAAATTCAAGAGGTAAATAAAGGTCGCACTTTATTAAAGCGTCGGCATCGGCCTCGGTGTCGACTTCTTCGAATTTAATTCTCAGTAATTCCGATTTGTGAAGTTGACTGGTTTCAATGAAAAAAGGAATTAAATTCCCTCTGACTTCAATAAATATAGAATCCAACTCTTCGTAAAGTTCGGGTTGATCGGTATCCAGCTTTGCCAATACCTCACCTTTAAAACTGTATTTTTTTACAATCTTTCCTAAATAAAAACAATCGTCCTTATGCATATGTATCAAATAAAAAAACTCCGATAGAGTTATCGGAGTTTAAAAGTATAAAAAAATTGATTTTTTTATTCTTCTTCGTTAGAGGCATCTGCATTATCTGCAGGAGCTTCTTCAGTTGTAGCTTCTTCAGCCGGAGCAGTTGCAGCAATTCTTGCTTCGTTAACTGCTTTTTCAGCTTCAAGAGCTTTAGCTTTTGCGTCAGCTTCAGCTTGGCTCAATCCTTCTTTCTTAGCGTCTATTTTACCTTCTTTTTCATCTAACCAAGCTTGGAATTTCTTCTCAGCTTCTTCTTCAGAAAAAGCACCTTTTCTAACACCACCAACTAAGTGGTTTTTAAGTAAAGCGCCTTTGTAAGATAAAATAGCTCTAGCAGTATCAGTTGGCTGAGCACCGTTTTGTAACCACTTTACAGCACCGTCAACATCTAAGTCGATAGTTGCAGGGTTAGTGTTTGGATTGTAAGTACCAATTTTTTCTAGGTATTTACCATCACGTTTTGCGCGAGAATCCGCAGCAACAACCCAATAAAAAGGTTTTCCTTTTTTACCGTGTCTTTGTAATCTAATTTTTACTGGCATAATAATTAATTAATGAGGTTCACGACCTCTGTTATTAATAAGTGTGCAAAGATACTATAATTTTTTTATCCTCAGCGCGTTAAATTAGGGCAATGTTATTTTAAATTTTTTATTATACATTTGGGCGAAATAAAATTATCTGTAAATTTAATTGATATATGAAAAAACTATCCGTACTGATCTTGGCTCTTATTGCTTTAGTAGGTTGTGGAGAGGATCTTGAAACCAGTGATCCGGCAATCCAAGGTAAAAAGAATTATGAATTTTGGCGTGCAGAATATTATACAGCTGTAGTCGATGAAACCGGAAGACTTACTATTTCTGGGGGAAACAATTTGGAAACCATTAGCTTTTCTGTACCCTCAGCAAGTTCAGGGAATTATGTTTTTGGAAATGTGAGTAGTGTATTTGCATCTTTTAAAGATGCAAATGGTATAGTTTACTCTACTACTAATGAGGCTGATTCTGAAGTGTCTGTTTATCCTGAATATGGGGAAATGAATTTGGAAGTAAATGCAGCTTCTAAAACAGTTTCAGGGGACTTTCGATTTGTAGCATTTAATGAATCTGGAATGGCTTCTGTAGGTTTTAATGAGGGTATAATTTATAATGTGCCAATTTCTGGTACAGTTACATCAAATCCTTATAACTGTGAAGATGCTGAAGCAGATGTTTTATTGACTCAGCAAGCCTATGTAAATGCAGATACAAGCGATAGTGAAGCTTTTGCGGCTGCATGTATGGCTTATCGTGCTGCATTGGAAAACCAGCAAGCTTTTTGTGGTGATATGGATAATGCTATTCAGGATGTTATAGATGCTTTAGGCGAATGTCAGTTATCTTGTGAGCAGGCAACACAAAACAGAGAGGATGCACAAGAGGCATATTGGGCAGCAACAGTAACTAACTATGTGGAGCTTTGCCAGAATTATGCTTATTACTTGAATGAACAATTGGAAATTTGCGGTAGTGATCCTAATGGAGAGATTCAAGCAGCACTTGATGCTCTTGATTGTGGGGATGAAGATGGAGATGGTATCCCAAATTATTTTGAGGAAGATGTTGATACTGATGGAGATGGTATTATGAATTATATGGATAGTGACGATGATGGTGATGGCGTACCTACGTCAGATGAGATTAACCAAGATGGAAGCCTTATGGATACTGATGGAGATAGTATCATGAATTACCTAGATGTTGATGATGATGGTGATGGTGTTTGGACAATCTATGAAACTGTTGAAGGGGACACCAATGGAGATGGAGAACCTGATTATTTGGATACTGATGATGATGGAGATGGTGTATTAACTGCCGATGAGAACCCTGATCTAAATGGAGACGGAAATCCCGATGATGCTGCAGACTCTGATTTAGATGGAACTCCGGATTATTTACAAGCTTAATTTTATAGACTTAAGTGTTAGTTTAAAGCGCAACCATTAGGGTTGCGCTTTTTTGTTTAGTAGATTTCCTGTTCATAAATTCTATTGAATACTATCTTTTTATAGCCTATATTTATTTGTTACTTTTACGCCTTGTTTAGGCGTAATCTAAAGCGCTTGAATTTAACACGATAAACCTTTTAGATGTACTTAATTTTCGATACGGAAACCACCGGATTACCAAAACGATGGGATGCACCAATTAGCGATGTAGACAACTGGCCAAGATGTATACAAATTGCTTGGCAGCTTCATGACGAGATGGGCAACTGCATAGATCACCAGGATTATTTGGTGCAGCCAGAAGGGTTTAATATTCCTTATGATGCAGAGAAAATTCATGGGATTTCCACTGAGTTGGCTCAGGAACAAGGAATACCATTATCGGAGGTGTTAGAAAAATTCAATGAAGCACTTAGTAAGAGTAAATTTATCGTTGGGCAGAACGTAGGTTTCGATGTTAATATCATGGGGGCTGAATTCTACAGAGAGGGTGTTTCTAATAAACTACAAGAGCTACCAGTACTCGACACTTGTACCGAAGACACCGCAGAACTTTGTAAAATTCCAGGAGGGCGTGGAGGAAAGTTCAAGTTGCCAACACTTACGGAGTTACATCAACATTTGTTTAATCAACCCTTTGCTGAAGCACATAACGCAACTGCCGATGTTGAGGCAACAACACGCTGTTTCTTTGAGTTAATCCGCACGGGGCTTTTCACTAAAGAACAGCTTGATGTAGATGTTGATTATTTCAAGAATTTCAATGAGGCTAATCCAATGCCCGTTGAAACTATCGGTTTAAAACATATAAATCTTAAGGCGGAGTCCGATAAAATTCGTAAACGACTTCAAGCAGAACAGGAGCCAGCTATTTCCAAAACGGAAATGGCTCAAAACATAAAGGAGCTTGAAGAAGTAGATTTTGTGCATTTGCATAATCACTCTCAATTCTCGGTTTTACAGTCAACAATGAGTGTTGCCGACCTTGTAGGAGCTGCTGTCAAACATAATATGCCAGCAGTAGCACTTACCGATCATGGTAACATGATGGCGGCATTTCACTTTGTAAAAGCGTTATCTGGTCATAATAAATCTGTTCAAGCAAAGATTGATGAAGCTCTTGAAAAAGGGGAGACTCCAACAGATAAGCTTGTAAAACCTATAGTGGGTTGTGAGTTTTTTGTTTGCGAAAATCGTTTAGATAAAACAAGAAAGGATAATGGGTATCAAGTTGTTTTACTTGCTAAAAATAAACGGGGCTATCACAATCTTGCAAAACTATCTTCCATAGCCTTTACCGAAGGGTTTTATTATGTGCCTCGTATAGATAAAGAAGCAATTTTAAGATATAAAGAGGATATTATCGTCTTAACGGGTAATCTATACGGAGAGGTGCCAAGTAAGGTGCTAAACATAGGTGAAAGTCAGGCAGAAGAAGCCTTGTTGTGGTGGAAAAAACAGTTTGGCGATGATCTTTACATTGAATTGATGCGTCACAATCAGGAAGATGAAAATAGAGTAAATCCTGTTTTAATTGAGTTTTCAAAAAAACATGACGTTAAACTTATTGCTACCAATAATACCTATTATGCCGAACAGGAAGATGCTAATGCACACGATATTTTGCTGTGTGTTAAAGATGGAGAAAAACAGGCAACTCCAATAGGTCGTGGTCGTGGTTATCGTTATGGGTTGCCAAATCAAGAATATTATTTTAAGTCTGGGGATGAAATGAAGGTGCTCTTCAAGGATATTCCAGAGGCCATTTTTAATATTCAAGAGATAGTAGATAAAATTGAACCTTTTGAACTGGCAAGAGATGTGCTGTTGCCAAAGTTTGATATACCTGAGCGTTTTCAGTATGAAGAGGATGAAATTGATGGAGGTAAACGTGGGGAGAATGCTTATTTAAGGTATTTAACTTACGAAGGGGCAAAAAAGCGTTACGAAGAGATTACTCCGGAAATTGAGGAACGATTGGACTTCGAGTTGGAAGTTATTGAAAAAACGGGGTATCCAGGTTATTTCCTTATTGTAGAAGATTTTATTCGAGAGGCAAGGAACATGGGGGTTTCGGTAGGACCCGGGCGTGGTTCAGCAGCCGGTAGCGCTGTTGCTTACTGTTTGTGGATTACGAATCTAGATCCCATAAAGTATGATCTTCTTTTCGAGCGTTTTCTTAATCCAGATCGTGTGAGTATGCCCGATATCGATATCGACTTTGATGATGAAGGTCGAAGTCGGGTTATGGATTATGTAATCGAAAAATATGGAGCAAGCCAAGTAGCTCAGATTATCACTTACGGAACCATGGCGGCTAAATCTTCGATAAGGGATACGGCTAGGGTTTTGGACTTGCCTTTACATGAAGCAGATAGGATTGCGAAACTCATTCCCAATACCAAGCTAAAGAAGATTTTTGGAAAAAGTGAAGCCGATCTTAAGGCGAGCTTTAGGAGTGAAGAATTAGAAAGTATTAATGAGCTTTTAAATCTGTCCGAAGGAAAAGATTTGGAAGCACAAACAATTAATAAGGCAAGGGTGCTAGAGGGTTCTGTGCGTAACACTGGAATCCATGCATGTGGAGTAATTATTACTCCAGATGATATTACCAATTTCGTGCCGGTATCCCTAGCCAAAGATTCAGACCTTTATGTAACCCAGTTTGACAACTCTGTTGTAGAGGAAGCAGGGTTGCTAAAAATGGATTTTTTGGGGTTAAAAACGCTAACCCTAATTAAGGATACCGTAAAAATTGTCAAGGCAAAGCATGGTGTGGAACTGGATCCTGAAAATTTTCCTTTGGATGATGAGAAAACTTATGAGTTATTCCAGAGAGGAGAAACGGTAGGGGTGTTCCAGTACGAATCTCCTGGGATGCAAAAACACATGAGGGATTTAAAGCCAACCGTGTTTGATGACCTTATTGCCATGAATGCACTTTACCGTCCAGGGCCAATGGAATATATTCCAAGCTTTATTAAACGTAAGCATGGCGATGAGGAAATTGTTTACGATTTGCCTGCGATGGAAGATAATCTTAAGGAAACTTATGGTATTACCGTTTATCAGGAGCAGGTAATGTTGCTGTCGCAGAAGTTGGCGAGTTTTACGAAAGGTGAAGCTGATATGCTTCGTAAAGCAATGGGTAAAAAGATATTTGCCCTTCTTGAAAAATTAAAGCCTAAATTTCTTGATGGAGGAGAGGCTAATGGACATCCAAGGAAAGTACTTGAAAAAGTTTGGAAAGACTGGGAGGCTTTCGCTAGTTACGCATTCAACAAATCGCACTCTACCTGTTATGCATGGGTGGCTTATCAAACGGCTTACCTAAAAGCGCATTATCCTGCTGAATATATGGCTGCTGTACTGTCTAACAACATGAACGACATTAAGCAGGTGACTTTCTTTATGGAAGAGTGTAAGCGTATGAAATTGAATGTTCTTGGTCCAGATGTTAATGAATCCTATTATAAATTCTCTGTAAACCAAGATAATGCTGTGCGTTTTGGTATGGGAGCTATTAAGGGAGTAGGGCATGGCGCCGTAGAAACAATCGTTGAGAATAGAAAAGAAGGAGACTATAAGTCCATTTTTGATATGGCCAAACGTATCGATTTACGTTCAGCAAATAAGAAAGCATTCGAAAATTTAGCACTAGCAGGTGCTTTCGATTGCTTTTCAGACACTCATAGAGCTCAATATTTTCATGATGAAGGTGATGGAATTACCTTTTTAGAAAAGGCTATAAAGTATGGCAGTAAGCATCAGGAAAATGAAAACTCCGCCCAGGTGAGTCTGTTTGGGGAGGCTAGTGAAGTGCAGATTGAAGAGCCTCAAATCCCACCTTGTGATACTTGGGGAACAATGGAGAAGTTGGCTCAAGAACGTGAAGTTATCGGGATTTATATTTCAGGCCATCCTCTAGATGATTTTAAAATAGAAATGCAAACGTTTTGTAATGCGACTTTGAGTATGTTTCACGTTATGGAGCAATATGTAAATAGAGAGTTGGTGTTTGGCGGCGTGGTTACCGATGTTCAGCATCGTGTTAGTAAACAAGGTAAAGGGTGGGCAGCATTTACGATTGAGGATTATACCGATAGTTATGAATTTAGAATTTTTGGGGAGGAATATTTGAAATATAGACACTTTTTGGTTTATAACAGTTTTGTGTTTGTTAGGGCCTTTATAAGGGAAGGTTGGGTTAATAAGGATACAGGTAAAGTAGGTGATCCGCGTATTCAATTTAATAACTTTATGCTTCTTCATGATGTAATGGATGCATATGCTAAGAAGTTATCGATTCAATTAAACATAAACGATCTTAAGGATAATAAGATTGCATTGCTTCAGGAGCTTATACATGGAAATCCTGGCAACAAGGCTCTAAATTTTTTGGTTTATGATAATGATGAGAAAATAAAACTCAACATGCCAAGTAGAAGGCTTAAAGTGAATATAACCCAAGAATTGCTTAATGTTTTAAAGGAGCATGACTTATATTATAAACTGAATTGATAGTGGCAGTCAATTCTTTAATAAATAAAACAAATTGTCAGTATGTAATTAATGGCAAAATTTTTGACTAATATTGCACAGTAAATTAGATAAAAACACGATTAAATTAAATATTATGGCATTAGAAATTACAGATGCAACGTTTGAAGAAACGGTTTTAAAAAGCGATAAGCCAGTAATGGTAGATTTTTGGGCTGCATGGTGTGGGCCTTGTAGAATGGTTGGTCCAATCATCGATGAGCTAAGTCAAGAGTACGACGGTAAAGCTGTTGTTGGTAAGGTAGATGTGGATGCAAACCAAGAATTTGCTGCTAAATATGGTGTTCGTAACATTCCTACTGTATTGGTTTTCCAAAACGGTGAAGTTGTTGGGCGTCAAGTAGGAGTAGCTCCTAAAACGTCTTATAAAGAAGCATTGGATTCTTTGTTGTAATTCAAAGTACTATAAAGAAATGTAAAAAGGTTTGCTGTAATGGCGAACCTTTTTTAGTTTAGAGACTTATGAACTTAAAGCAAGAACTAAATAGAACAGGAGGGTTTAAACAACTTGAATTGTTAGCTCAACAGGTTGTGGAAGGGTTTATTGCCGGAATGCACAAAAGTCCTTTTCATGGGTTTTCGGCTGAATTCGCTGAACATAAAATTTATAATTCTGGAGAAAGTACTCGCCATATTGACTGGAAACTATTTGCCAAAACAGACAAGCTTTATACTAAAAGGTATGATGAAGAAACAAATTTGCGGTGTCACATCATAGTTGATAATAGTAGTTCTATGCATTATCCTATGGTAAATAAATTTACTTTAGAGAGTCTAAATAAAATAGGTTTTTCGGTTTTAGCTGCAGCTTGTTTAATGTACATGTTTAAGAAGCAGCGAGATGCTGTAGGCTTAAGTGTATATAGTGATGGGTATGATTATTATGCTCCAGAGAAAGGGAGTGAACGCCATCATCAAATGTTATTAAACCAATTGGGTTCTTTGATAGAAAGTACTCCTCAAAACAACACAACCGATACTTTTACATACCTCCATCATATTGCAGAGAAAATCCACAGAAGGTCTATGATTTTCCTGTTTACTGATATGTTTCAACCAGGGACTAATCAAGATAAACTTTTTGAGGCATTAAGACATTTAAAATATAATAAACACGAGGTTATTTTGTTTCATGTCTACGATTCCCAAAGAGAGCTTCAGTTTAATTTTGATAACATCCCAAAACGTTTTGTGGATGTGGAAACAGGTGAGCATATTGATCTTTATTCAGATAATATTAGGGATGGTTATCATAAGGAAGTTAATAATTACTTTGAAGCCTTAAAGCTTAAATGCAGCCAGTACAAAATAAAATATGTTGAGGCTGATATAAATAAAGACTTTGATAACATATTGACAACGTACATGATAGAGCGTAGGCGATTTGTTTAATCAAAATTTTAATTAAAAAAGGTTGAGAAAGATTTGGGATATTAAAAAAGGCGCGTATATTTGCACCGCAATAATGAAACGGTCTGGTAGTTCAGCTGGTTAGAATATCTGCCTGTCACGCAGGGGGTCGCGGGTTCGAATCCCGTCCAGACCGCAAAATTGCAAAAAAGCTCCAATAACTTGGAGCTTTTTTTACGTAATAAAACTACATTAGTAGTGAAAATTTAGTTGTGTTGTTTTTGCCTCATAATGAGGTGAAAAAAGTAGTGCTTCCAAAGTTATTTTTGGAACATACCAATGGAAAGCTTTCCTTATTTCTTAATTGAAATTGGGGATGCTTTTTTGTTTTATAGCTGTGTTTATTGTGTTTTTAAATCCTTTAAAATACTAAAAACACTGTGAAAACATATGTCTTAGTTTTTTTTTCTATGTATACTTAATTTAGTAATATTGAATCTATAAATAAGGCCTCAGAGATATCCTCATCAGGATCCCAAATAATTTTAAGTTTTGCATTAAGTGTTTTTAACTCATTGTTTTGGTTATATAGTTGGCCATGAAATATTACGCCAAAGGCATTTCGTCTATTACTTTGAGATCCAAAGAAATCATTGTCTGTATAAATAAATTCTACCGTACCTTGGGCTAGAATAGGGTTGTTGGTGAAGTAATCACAAATTGATGGATCATCGTCAATGTTTTGAAATACATAGGCTTGAGTGTTACCTTGAATTAAACCTACAGCTCCAAGGCTACTAGATGGCAAGTCGACTAATTGAAGAGGTTGTATACTAAATGAGTTGGGATCTCCGTTGCAAAGAGCAGGAACATCGATTCCTGCAATTAAAGAAAGGCCTTGTTCATAGTCGAAAATCCAAAAAAAGAATTCTAATTCTGTGCGAATAACATAAATTCCTGACTGCTCAGGAGCGTTAGAGATGCCTCTGTTGCTATTTTCGGAATTGGTAATTTGTTGCTCTTGAGTGGTTATTACTTCTTGAGTAGAGTCGATAGAGTTTGGTTGACAGGCAAAAAGAAAAGCTGCCGTAAAGCAAACGAAAATGTGCATTTTGAGTTTCATAATTTTTGTTTTTGGTTAATATTGAGTTAACTAGTAGTGTAGTTTGGCTACATTACAATGAAGTAGGGAATAAAAGAATTTGAGAGCTGCGTAGTAATAATTCTGCAAATTTACAAATTAAGTAGCTTGTAATCAAGTAATTATGTTTTTGGGTTTTGATTTGTCTAATGTTTTAAATGAATAATTGAAGGGTGCTAATATGATTATTGAAAGGTGATAAATGCAGTTTATTTAATGTTGCTTTAAATATGTGTTGTGTGATTTCTTTTTGGTTAAAAAAAAAGTTATATATTTGCACGGCAATAATGAAACGGTCTGGTAGTTCAGCTGGTTAGAATATCTGCCTGTCACGCAGGGGGTCGCGGGTTCGAATCCCGTCCAGACCGCAAAATTGCAAAAAAGCCTCAAGTTTACTTGAGGCTTTTTTTATTGAAAAATCTATTTTTATTCTTTATTCACTCAAAACTTTTTAGATTATCTTTTTTATTAAAGTCGTACTTGTCTGTGGTGGCTTAATTCTAGGGTTTTCTTTGTTTTTTATTAGTTTTTCGTAAAAGTCGCATTGATATTGTTTTGTGTTGGTGTAGTATTTTATTTTTTATTTTTTTTATTTGTTAAAACATTAAAAAATAATCAATGATTGCTTCTAATGATTGGGTGTCATATATGTGGATACTTTTGATTTGCTATGCTTCACTTATTCTCTTGTTTGTAGTGCGAGGGGCTAAAAGAGCCAAAAGTCTTTCCGATTATGCTATTGGCAATATTGGGTTTCCTTCTTGGGTTGTAGGTTTGTCTTTAGCTGCTTCTATGACAAGTGCAGCAACGTTCATTATAAACCCAGGTTTTATTGCTTTGTATGGAGTGTCAGGATTGATTTCATTTGCAGTTGTAATGCCTATAGCCATTTTTGTCTCATTAATACTGTTTACCAAAGGTTTTGCTAAATATGGTAATGTTGTAAAAGCGAATACCATGGCTCAGTGGATAGGTAGTAGATATAATAGTAAGAGGTTTTCTTTTTTTTTCGGTATAATCGCATTGCTGCTCATTACCTTCATAGTTTTAATTAATGTTGGAATTACCCAGGTTATTTCTAAATCATTAAATGTAGATCCTTTTTATGTCCTTCTTGGTTTGACATTTTTTGTTTTTGGTTATATGATGTTTGGTGGGGCAAACTCCATGGTGTATACAAATACCATTCAGGCGCTGATAATGTTTGTGGTAGCTATCATTCTGATTTCATCTGGGTCGGAATATTTTGAAAATGGAATTTCAGGACTAATGAGTCGTTTGTCTGAAATAGACCCCAACCTAGTTACTCCAACCAATAAGGAGAGTTTTTTGTTTAGGGACTATTTCGAAATTGTCCTTGCTCAGGTAATCATTGGAATAGCTATTGTTTGCCAGCCTCACATCATTACAAAATCCCTACTGCTTAAGGATAAACAAAGTATAAACTTTTATTTGGGTAGTGGTATTGCATTTATGTCTGTTTTTTTTCTGGTAGTAGTAGTTGGTCTTTATGCGAGGCTTTCTTTTCCGGATCTCAGCTTGGGGGGAAGTGTCCTAAAAATGGATGAAATTGTCCCAACTTATGTGGTTACAAAGTTTTCGGTTGGAATAGGGATGGTAATAGTTATAGGTTTAATTTCTGCTGGACTATCTACTTTGGAGGGTTTGATTCAATCTTTATCTATAACGGTTACATCTGATATTTTGATGCCGATTTTCAAGGGTGCTGTTAAGAATACAGTAATGGTGAATAAAATTGTGATAGTGGCATTGGCGGTTGTTAGTTTTTATTTGAGTTGGCAACAAATTAAAAGTCCGGATGTAAGTGTTGCTATTTTTGCACAGAATGGAGTGTATGCCTATTTTGCTGCAGCATTTGTGCCAGTGTTTTTTGGGGTTTTTTTGAAGGAGGTGCCATTAGTGGCTGTTTTTGTGGCTAGTATAACAGCTATAGTAGTCCATTTTGGAGTTTATTACGGAAGGTTAACCCCTTATATGCAAGAGCCGGTAAATAACCCTGGAGTTTCGGCAGCAATAGGAATATTGTTTTCTATAGGTATTGGCTATTTAATTTATGGATTCAATAAAAAGTTTGTAATGTCATGAATACATTAGACTGGATAGGTAAATGGGCAGCCTATACACCGGACAAAGTTGCAGTTACGTGCTATTCAAATAATGAGAAATATACTTATGAGCAACTTCATTTATATGCAAATAGGTTAGCTCTTCAGTTACAAAAACTAGGGTTTTATGAGGGGGATAGAGTAGCTGTTTTAGCAGAACATGGACCCGAATATATTGTTTTGTTCTCTGCTTGTCAAAGGTTAGGGCTTATTTTGGTGGCATTAAATTACAGGATGTCATCTAATGATCTAAAGAAATTATGGGGGGATTGTAGTCCTAAAATTTTGTTTTACAGCCTTGCTCAAAAAACAAAGCTAGAAGAATTAGGAGATAATGTAAAATATAAAGCAACTATAGAAAGCCTTAAAAGCCTCTACTTGAGCGGTGACTTTTCCGGTTTTCCTGAATACAATATTAATGAAAACAACCCGCTGTTTATTTTTTATACATCGGGAACAACCGGTACTCCAAAAGGTGTTGTTTATACAAATAAAATGTTGTTTTGGAACAGTTTGAATACTTCCATGCAACTTGGGATTACTTTTAGGGATTCAACCTTAAACGTATTGCCTCCTTATCATACATCGGGTTGGAATATTTTTATAACACCCTTGCTTCATAAAGGAGGGCATGTGGGAATGCTTTCAAAGTTTGATCCCGATGTAACCCTTCGGTTAATGGAGCAAGAAAAGGTGACTCTTTTTATGGGGCTTCCAACAATGCTTCAGATGATGCAAAAATCAAGGGTTTATAAAGAAGTGTCGTTAGGCAGACTAAGGTATATTATTTCGGGAGGAGAAAAAGTAAATGAGTTACTGGTTTCCGATTGGAATAGAGAAAAAGGAATATTTATTCGTCCGGGATATGGTCTTACCGAAGCAGGACCAAGTATAACTTCATTACATCATAAAATGTCACTTATAAAGCCCAATTCTATAGGGAAACCTAATTTTTACCTCGAAGTAAAGATTGTAAACGATAAGAATGAATTGGTGAAATACAATGAAATAGGGGAGTTATGTGTTAAGGGTGATATTGTCACTCCTGGGTACTGGAATAACTCAAATGCTACAAAAGATAAGATAAGAGGAGGGTGGTTGCATACCGGTGATTTAGCTTATGAGGATAAGGACGGTTTTTTATACCTGAAAGGACGTAAAGATGATATGTATATCTCTGGGGGAGAAAATATTTATCCACAAGAAGTAGAGGATGTTTTAGAGCGAATAGACGGGGTTGCTAGGGCTTCGGTTTTTGGAGTTGAAGATGAACAATGGGGGTATTGTGGTATTGCATTTATCGAGATAAAAAATAATGGTGTTACAGTAGAGGGGGTTCGCGAATATTTGAGGAAGAATATGACTAGATATAAACACCCAAAACATATATTCGTTATGGAAGATATTCCTTTAACTAGTTTGAGTAAAGTTTCTAGAAAGAAACTTAGGCAGTACTATAGTTCACTAAAAATAGAGGTATGAAAAAACCGATTTTAAATCTTTTGTTTTTTATGTTTTCGTTGTTTTCAGTTTCACAAAATACAGCATCAGGAATGAGGGAAGTTCTCTCTGAATATGAATATGAAACCAGGTTTGTAAAGTTGGATAGCTTGGAGGTTTCTTTTATTAAAGAAGGTAGTCACTCTCAAACCATTCTATTTGTTCATGGATTAAGCAGTAACGCCGATGCTTGGTCTAAAAATATAAAGGTGCTTAGTAAGCAATATTCTTGCGTAGCTTTGGATTTACCAGGGTTTGGAAAATCCTCAAAAGTTAACACAGAGCATACTCCAACTTTTTTTGCGGAAGTCATCCATAGGTTTATTTCAGAACTAGGTTTAAATCAGGTGGTTCTCGTCGGTCATTCAATGGGAGGGCAGGCAGCAATGAAGTTGGCTTTGACTTATCCTGAGGATGTAAGTAAATTGGTGTTAATTGCTCCTGCAGGAATAGAACAGTTTAGCGAAACAGAATCTCAATTATTGACAAATGCAATAAGAAAGGATGCCGTAATGCAAACATCAGATGAACAGATTGCCAAGAATTATGAGTTGAATTTTTATGAAATGCCTGGTGATGTGGAAAAAATGATTCAGGATAGGAAGAACATCCGGGCGTGCTCAGATTTTTCCCAGCATTGTGAAGCTATTAGCAGTAGTGTTCGGGGGATGTTGTCAGATCCCGTTTTCAATAGTCTTTCTGATATAGGTCAAAAAACATTGGTTGTTTTTGGAGAGCAAGATTATTTAATACCCAACAAGTATCTGCACCCTAAGATGACCACCAAAGAAATTGCCGAGTTGGCGGGGGACATTATTCCAAATGCTCAAACTGCTCTTGTAGAAAAAGCCGGTCATTTTGTGCAGTTTGAGAAACCAGCTGAAGTAAATGCTTTGTTAACGAAGTTTATTGAAAGTTTTTAGGGATGAAAGTCAAGCTGAAAAAATTCACGGAGTTTAGCAGGTCGTTATTGCCAAATGAGGCTAAGTATCTTGCGTCATTAGAAAGCAATATCACAGATTTTGAAAAAAATCAAATTCTTAAAAAGTTAATTAATAATGCAGTATCCGAGGATGAAACAGAAAAGTTTGATGTTTCGATAGATAAAAGAAAATATACCTACATAAAGACTTGGATAGAGCGTAAGTTAAGTGATATAGATGTTGATCGCGCTATTGTCTCATTACTAAATTTGAGAAGAAAAATCTTGACAGATTCTATTGATTATCAGGAAGAGGTTGAGTTTTTGAGGTATTTGTCTAATTACGAAGGGATAGAGTATTATTTCCAGAACTTATATGAATTGGCAAAAGAATACCAATCTTATTTGTTAATCCGAATGAGGTATAAGGATCATGAAATTGTTAATAGCTTTCTAAGTGATTATGAGAGTCATTATAACAAGGCGAAACTAATCCATGATAGACTATACCAGGCAACTGGGGAAATTACCAGTCAATATACACTTAATGACAAGGAAACTAAATATTGGGAAAAATGGTTGATTAAAGTGTTTCGTACCAAATCCATAGATGGTAAAAATCGTTATAAGGCATTTGTCTTGCTGACTTTTATGTATACTAATTACAATGAAAAGGGAAAACTAGCTTCGATATTTGATGAAATAGATTTGTTTTTTAGTCAAGGCGAAATGTACTCTAGGAGGCTATTGTCTAATTATTACGCCAATAGGGTATTAATGCATTCTAAAAATAATGATTTAAAAAAAGCCGAATACTATGGTTTTCTCTCCATACGTCAACGAAATGATGACACCTTAATGTATTTGAACAATTTAGTGGCAATTACATTACGAAATAAAAAAGTTGATCTTTCCTGTTCTTTGTTGGATGAATATCAGGATCTCTTCGATTCTACACACAATAATCATCATCGAATAGGGTATATATCTTATAAAGTAAGAGCTCTGGCTGGTCTCGAGCGTTTTGAAGAGGCTGAATCACTAGCTAAAAATTTTTTAAAAACTAATAGGGAAGAAGTTTTAAATCACAGATGGCATCATTTCTTTACTTCTTACATAAATGTTTTAATCCTTCAAGAGAAGTATTACGACGTTCTTAAACTAACCAGAATTTATGATTTAAAGGCGAGAGAGAATTTTAGACGTAAAAAAAGTAACTATGTTCCTAATATTTCGTGGAGTATTTCCTTGGCTAGGTATATGGAAGGAGAGATAAATTCTTCAAGGTTATTGGTTGAGATTAAAGAGCCTATTAATACTATTAATCCAACATCTAATCAAAAGTACTTAATGGTTCAGGTAATCAACACCCTTTCGAATAATTTGCCAGATGCATTCTTGAATTTAAAGTCTCACCTAGAACAAAAAGAATGTTTGCTGCAGTAATCAGTAGTTTTTGCTCTTATTTTTTATTTTTTAGGAAGAAAGTCACATCTGAATTACTTAAATTTTGAATATGTGATGTTCATATTTCATAATAGATTGCTCACACTAATAACTAAACTTAGAAAACTATTTTATTATGAAGAATATTTTTTCTCTAATACTGTTTTTAGTGTCAGCCTTAGTCCTGGCACAGGAAACAGGTAGTATTGAAGGATTGACTTTAGATGTCAATGATGTTCCTGTAGCTGGGGCAAATATCCAAATTAAAGACCTAAACAAAGGAGTAGTTTCCGATTTTAACGGAAAATTTTTCATGACCAATATACCTGTTGGAACTCATGAGTTAACCTTTAGTTATATTGGATTTGAAACAATTACCCAATCTGTTATTGTAGAAGCTAACCAAACTAGTAGTGTTTCCGTTGTATTAAATGAGTCTGCTAGCGAATTGTCGCAAATAGTAATTTCTGCGGGAAAGAAACCCCAAAAAATAACAGAGGTCCCTTCAACAGTAGCTGTTATTACCTCTCAGGAGATAGATGAACATGTAGGGTTTAATTTAGGAGAATTAGCCGCTTCACAAAAAGGAGTTGATTTTGTTAGAACAGGGGTTTTGGGGACCGGATTAAATATTAGAGGTTTTAACTCAGCTTTTAACTCCAAAAATCTTCAGGTTACAGACGATCGGCTTTCAACCCTAATAGCTACGGGGCTTCCTATGGGAACTTTTTCGACGGTTACAGCTGATGATGTTGAACAAGTAGAAATTTTATTAGGCCCTAATGGAACCCTTTATGGTCCTAACGCACATAATGGATTGGTAAGCACAAGAACAAAAAATCCTAGAACATCGGAAGGAACCACTTTTGCTGTTGGGGGAGGAAATCAAAGTGTGATAACAGCCAGAATGCGACATGCTCAAGTAATAAACGATAAATGGGCATATAAGGTTCATTTTGAAAGATCGCAAGGAGAAGATTTCGATTATGTAGATACGGTTTATGTTGGAACTGAGTCGTATAAGGAATTGGAGCTAGATAGGGATTTCAATACTCAAAAGTATGGAGGTAGTATTTACTTTAAACCTAGCGAAAAATCTGAAGTAGTTGGTTATTATGGTCATAGCAACAATAATAATTTAGCCGTGACTAATGCTGGAAGAAATCAAATTAAAGATTGGAGTATAGATGTTGCACAATTAAAATATACATCAAAGCATTTGTTTGCCAACGTTTATTACACTTGGAGTAATACTGACGATACTTATGCAATAAACCAAAGGACACAAAATTATGTGTCTTTTATAAACAATGGTTTTTCAGAAGAAGAGGCTTTAGAGCGATCGTACACAGAACAATGGTTCCCTACAGGGCCTGGCACGGGAGTTGCTATTCCTAGGGGGGCTGTGTTTAAAGATGCCTCACAACGTTTTAATTCTGAGTTGCAGTACAATAATAATTGGAATAGCTTCTATTTAACTACGGGAGCGCAATATCAATTGGATATGGCCGACTCTAAAGGAACCTATTTGCTTGATGAAGGGGGGATAGATATTGGTCAAGTTGGTTTTTATGCTCAAACAGAGTATAAGTTTGAAGAAACGGGATTTGGCGTCTTATTTGGGGCACGAATAGATAACCATGACCTTTATGGTACTAATTTCCTTCCTAAAGCGGCCATTACAAAAAACCTGGGTAGCGGTCAAATAAGAATGACCTATGGGCAAGGAATGGCAGTACCGTCCATACTAAATTTAAAAGGAAATTTATTTGGGGGGTTAATTATTGGTAACGGTGAAGGCTTTACCTTGTCTAATGGTTCTAAAGTAGATCCGCTTGAGGTTGAGTCTATTAGTACATTTGAATTGGGTTACAAAGGTAAAATTGCAGATAAATTGTTCTTAGATGCCAACGCCTATTATAATATGTCTGAAAATTTTATAAGTCCATTAAGAGCTATTACCGATGCAGCTAATGGAGTAACCGTAACACAAGTTGGTGACCAACCAATTGGTGATGTGGTTCCAGGTTCCGATGGTTCTTTTATTTTAACTTATCAAAATTTCGGTAAGGTGGATACTTATGGTATAGATATAGGTTTGAATTACTATTTCACAAATGCGTTTAGGGCATCTGCAAACTACTCTTACTTTGGAAGGGATTTGGATAAAAACGATCCAAAGAACGACGGGAACTTAGATGGGCAAGTCTTAGAATCAGAGCTGCCTATCAATACACCTGCAAACAAGGTTAAATTAGGGGTTCATTACACAAGTAAGAAGTTCTTTGGTTCTCTTTATGGACGATGGGTTCAGGATTACGATTTCTTCTCTGGAATTTATGTGGCTGCAGAAACTCAGGACTTAAATGGTGATGGTGTTAATGACGTTATTGAGAACGCTCAAAATGGAAGGTCTTGGAACTATGGGCCGTTAGGAGGGTTCACAGTAGATATGAATCTTGGGTATAATATTAAGGAGAATTTAACCGTAGGAGCAAATGTGACCAACTTGTTTAATGCAGATATTAGAGAATTTGTTGGTTCTCCTACGATAGGAACGCTTGTGTCCTTGGAATTGAAATACAATATTAATTTCTTCAATAAGCAAAAAGCTAAAATTTAAGTCTGCTTAGAATATGCCATTGTTAAAAGTTAATGACATTGACCTAGACTATGAGTTGGTAGGAGATGGAGACCCTCTTTTACTCCTGCATGGTTTAGGATCAACAAAAAAAGATTGGGACGAACAAGTCCCTTTCTTTTCAAAAGAGTACAAGGTAATAACGGTAGATTTGAGAGGGCATGGTAATTCGTCTAAGCCTTCTGAGAATTATGGTGTACCATATATGACCCAGGATATTAAACAACTTTTGGACCATTTATGTATCGCAAAAGTAACTGTTGTTGGTTTTTCTATGGGGGGAGCTATTGCCTTTCAATTGGCTTTCGACTTTCCTGAAATTATAGAGAATCTGGTTATAGTTAATAGTGGACCAGATTTTAATGATTTGGGAAGTATAGGGGAGGAAATGTTGGCATCTCGTACAAAAATGTTGCGAGAACAGGGGTTGGATACTCTGGCAGAAAAAATAGCTTATAATATGTTTCCTGAACATGGACAGGAAGAGCTTAGAAATGCCTTTGAACTTAGGTGTAAGCAGAATGATTACAATGCTTATTTAAATTCTTTTGTAACCTTAATGAGTTGGGGGATGGGAGAAAAAATCAAAGATATTAAGTCTAGAACATTGGTGATTGCATCAGATATGGATTATACTCCTGTAGAATTAAAAAAAACTTATGTAAATAATATGCCCAATGCAATTCTGACTATTATTCCCAATTCAAGACATGGTGTACTTATGGACCAGCCCAATCTGTTCAATAGGGAACTTTATAAATTTTTAAGAAATGGATAAAGTAGCTTTAATTACCGGAAGTACCAGTGGTATTGGTCTTGGAATAGCCGAGCACTTTGCCAAACATGGGTACAATATTATGTTTCATGGTTTGGAAACTGATGGCGCAAAAATAGCACAACGTATCGGTGACGTCTACAATGTTAGAACGGCATTTTCTAACGCTAATTTATTAGATCCTCTGAGTATTGAAAAGTTGGTGGGAAATACAGTTGAAATTTTTGGAGCATTACATGTTCTTATTAATA
Source organism: Mangrovimonas aestuarii (assembly GCF_028767185.1). Lineage (GTDB taxonomy): Bacteria > Bacteroidota > Bacteroidia > Flavobacteriales > Flavobacteriaceae > Mangrovimonas_B > Mangrovimonas_B aestuarii. The sequence continues at coordinate 300,201 of NZ_JARACK010000001.1, read as the reverse complement.
ATGCGGGTATTCAGTATGTTTCGCCAGTAGATTGTTTTCCCGAAGATAAATACAGGCAAATAATAGATATAAACTTGAATTCAGTTTTTTATTCCTCAAAGAATGCATGGAAGTATATGAAGAGACAGAAATTTGGAAGAATAATTAATGTGTCTTCAGTTCATGGTATTCGAGCTTCGGAATATAAAACTGCTTATGTTGCAGCCAAACATGGTGTTATAGGTATGACAAAAGTTTTGGCTTTAGAAGGGGCGGCATGTAATATTACTGCCAATGCAATTTGTCCAGGGTATGTGAAAACCCCATTAGTAGAAGCGCAGATTGCCAATCAGGCTAAGGCTCATAAAATGACTGAAAATGATGTGATTTCTAAAGTAATGTTAAAAAAGCAAGCAGTAAAGGGATTTGTCCCAATTGAGGCCATTGCCGATATGGCTTTTTTATTGGCAAAAGATTCTTCCTCCACCATAACAGGTTCTACATTTACTTTGGATGGCGGTTGGAGTGCACAATAAATTGTAGATTTATTAGTTTTATTTTGTTTAATGATCCCGTGCTAGTCGTACGGGATTATTTCTTTTTTAATTCGAAGCATGTTATTTGTCGAAAAAATAAAGCTGTTTGTCGGTTTTTAGCTGATTTAAAAGAATTTTCCTATTATATTAGTACTCCCTTACTAACTAAACAATGATTTAGTTTTTTAATTAATCCATTTTGAAAGACAATTCGTCTCTTCATCCCTCATTTTAATTTAAGGTTTGCCCAGTACTTAACTGGGATAATTAATTGTCCATTCATCCCTCATTCGATCGGATATTCCGATCTAGTAATGTTTGTACTAAATTAATATCAACCATAAATAAAATTAAAATGAAAACCCTAAAAATCACTTTATTATTAGCTCTTCTTTTCACAGTTTTTACTTCTTGTGTTCAACAAGATCTTGACGAAGATGAAGTATTAGAAGATACTAATCAAACAGAGGAATTATTTACTGGAGGTGGTGTTGATGAAGAAATGTAAAAAGAAATAGATCTTTAAAAAACCCTTTGCAAATTGCAAAGGGTTTTTTTGTTGTTGCAGTTAAAAATTATGGTAAATTTGGGGAAATCCCAAAAATAATTGAATAGAGTTGCCTACATTATTCTTGCTTTATTTTTTTTAAGCAATCTTTTTGGTCAAGAAAAAACAATAAATAAGAAAGTCGATTCTTTAGATTGGTATTTGTCTAATGCCAAGAACGAGAAAAGATATTCCTTGGAAGAACGTTTAGACTTTACCTGGAAAGCCAAGAAGCTAGCGGAAAAATATGGAACAGAAAGCGACCTTTTGAGTTGTGATATTTTGCTGTCAACTATCTATTGGGAGCAAAAGAATCTAGATTCTTTTCGATATGCTAATGAAAAAGCATTGACGAAGGCTAAGCGATTAAAAGACACTTCGACACTTGCAAAAGCTTATTTTCTTAAAGGTAAATACTATAGGGGCTATCCCTTGACGGATAGCGCTTATTACTATTATCATAAAAGTGAAAAGTTATATAAATCACTAGGAGATAATTTTAATACGGCTATTGTACTACTTAGCATTGCTATTGTCCAAAAGAATGAGAAGGATTTTATAGGAAGTGAAGTTACTTCAATAGAATCCTTGTCCTTGCTTGAAGATGTCAGACAAACTGATGAAGTTAGAAGAGTCAAAGCATATTTATACAACAATTTAGGAATGGTTTTCGATCAACTTGAGCAATTTCAAGAATCGATCGAATATCATTTAAAAGCTTTTGAGTTAAAGAGAACCTTAGATGGAGATAATTTAGAGACCATTGATAATTCTAAAAATAATTTAGCTAGAGCTTATAAAAATTCAGGAGCCTATGCAATTGCAGCATCTAATTACAAGGAAATTTTAGATGATAAAGAGCTTAAGCATCGTAGGCCACCATTTTATGCTTTGGTTTTAGATAATTATGCCCATACTAAATTTTTAATGGGAGATTTAATGGAGTTACCTGAGCTTTATTTGAAAGCATTAAGGATTTGTGATAGTATTGGAGAGACTTATAACTCTATAATTATCAATCAACACTTGGCTGAATTCTATAATAGTAAAGGAAAAAAGGATTCTGCTCGTTATTATGGTTATGCCGCTAAAGATATTTCTCTTCAATATCATAATGACGATTTATTGGAATCCATACTATTGTTGTCTAAGATAGAGGATGATAGTTTGGCGGTTAAGCATTATAAAGATTATATAGCTCTTAACGATAGTCTGCACCAAAACGAGCGTGCTGTGAGGAATAAGTTTGCAAGAATTCGCTATGAGACAAGAGAGATTGAGCAAAAAAATAAACAAATATCCAAAGAAAAAAGTTGGTTAACCATTCTTTTAGTAGGAGTACTTTTAACTTTTGTTTTGATTTACATTATTGTTTCTCAAAGAGCAAAAAATAGACAGCTGCAATTTAGTCAGCAACAGCAAGAGGCTAATGAAGAAATTTATAATTTGATGCTTTCTAGGCAAGATAAAATCGATGAGGCCAGAATGCTTGAAAAAAGAAGGATTTCTGAAGAGTTACATGATGGTGTTTTAGGGCGTTTGTTTGGTACAAGATTAAGTTTGGATAGCCTTAACATGGTTAATTCTGAAGAGGCTATAAAAAATAGAGGAGTTTATATTGAAGAGTTGAAAAACATTGAACATGAAATAAGAAAGATTTCTCACGATCTTAACACAGATTTTATTTCAGGTTCTGGATACTTGGATATTGTTGATAATCTTGTTTCTACACAGACTGCAGCATATCAATTAGGGTATACTTTGAATCATAATGATAGTATAGTTTGGGATGAAGTTTCAAATAAAACCAAAATCCATTTTTATAGGATTATTCAAGAATCTCTTCAAAATATATATAAACATGCCAATGCCAGCCATGTAACTATCGACTTTACATTGGGTCAAGGTGTAATTTCGTTAAGTATTCGAGATGATGGAAATGGTTTTGATGTAAACCGGGCAAGAAAAGGTATTGGATTGAAAAATATAAACTCTAGAGTAAGTGAAATTGAAGGTGAGCTACAAATAGATTCAACCCCAAGCACTGGAACAATAATTTTAGTAAATGTCCCTATATAATCAGAAACCTATGACTGAAACCATACGTATTTTAATGACCGATGACCACCCAATGATTATAGAAGGCTATCAAAATACCCTAATGGCTAGCAAAAAGGATCATCAACATCTTGAAATAGATATAGCAAATACTTGTGATGAGTCGGTAACCTTAATCAATAGATCGGTTGCGATGGATAAGCCGTATGATATGTTGTTTGTCGATATCAGAATACCTCCCACAAAAGATGGAAAGATAAATTCTGGAGAAGATTTAGCAGTCTATGCTAGAAAAATCCTTCCTCAAACAAAAATAGTGATACTCACGATGTTCAACGAATCATTTAGGATTCATAATATTTTGAAAACAGTGAATCCTGAAGGTTTTTTGATTAAAAGTGATTTGACTTCTAGTGAATTGGCCAGCGCATTTCAGGCTATCTTATATAAACCACCATTTTACAGTGGAACGGTGAACAGTTATTTAAGGAAGACCGTAATGAGTGATATTGTTCTTGATGAAAAAAACAGAAAAATTCTTTATCTACTTTCCCAGGGTGAAAAAACAAAGAATTTGGCAGAGCAGGTAGGCTTGTCCTTAAGTGCAATTGAAAAGCGTAAAAAACACTTAAAACAGCTTTTTGCCGTTGAGGATGGCAAAGATGATTCTCTAATCGCAGAAGCCAAATCAAAAGGGTTTTTGTAGGAAAAAACGCTTTAAATTTTGTGGTTTTCCCGTAGTTTTATTCTATGGGTGCTATTTATATTTGTAATGTATCAACAATGCAATAGTTAATTAGTTAATCCTTTCACGAAAATATTTTGTTGATAGACAACCAACCTAAAAACCTTATGGTCCCTCAACCATAAGGTTTTTTTATAGGGTGAATATTTCAGACTTAAATTCCCAAAACACCTTAATAAAAAGACCTGAATAAACAATTGCAATAATAAATTTCAAAAAAGTGCCGGCAAGAAACCCAATAAAAGAGCCAAATGCTGCTTTTAGGGCGGTTTTTGAATTTGCTTTGTTAATGAGTTCACCGAGTAGGGCTCCTATGAATGGCCATACTATAATGCCAAATATCCCAAGTATAGGGAATATTATTGAAACTAAAAGCCCAATTGTAGTACCTAACATACCCGCTTTAGTACCTCCAAATCGCTTTGTTCCCATAGCAGGGATAACGTAGTCTAAAGCGAAAACGAAAACTGCGATTACCAATGTAATTACCAAGAGTGTCCAGTTGTTTGGTACTGCTTTGGTTAGGTAAAGAAGGAGTAGACCAACCCAGCTCAGTGGAGGGCCTGGTAAAACAGGAAGAAAACTTCCAAAAATGCCAAGAATAATAAAAACAAGACCTGAAAGAGCTAGTAAAATATCCATAAATCGGTTTTAGTGTTTGACAAAGTTAAAGAAGAAATGTTACTACTATATAAGAAAACTACCCCTATATCAATATGTTTGATAGTGACACTGTTTAAGTCATTTAAAAATTGTACTTTTCAATGTAAGAGGAAATATCATGAAACCAATAAGCTTGTTGTTATTTATAATGTTACTGAGTTCTTGTGAGTTTTATAACACTGAGAAAACTTCGTCAAAAGATATTCTAACAGAGGAGCTTCAATCTTTTAACTGGAAAGAAGTTGATGAATATCCTGCGTTTGAAACATGTAATTCTGTAGAGTCGCAGTCAGAAAGGAAAACTTGCTTTGAAAAAACCTTAACAACAAATATTGCAGATTATTTAAAAGAAAAACATATTGTTGTTACTCGAGATATTAATGATACAATTAGGATAAAGTTTGATATTTCTGATAAAGGACAACTTACATTATTGGATATGCAAAGTGATAGTCTTACCGTTTTTGAAATCCCGAACTTGAAGAGCTATATTGAGGAGAGTCTATCTGCCTTGCCTAAAATTTACCCAGCTATTAAAAGGGGGCAACAGGTAAAGACTCAGTTTACCTTACCTATAGTCATTCAGATGAATTAGGGGTTATAGCTTAATCTTATAACCTAGGGTAAAATCCAAAGGGAAATTTCCTTGGTTATCCAAAAAAATAGCGATGATTTTATTGTAAGAAAACATCAAAAAACCTTTTCCTACTCGATAATCTGCTCCCAGACCAAAACTTAGAGGGGCTTCAAGTCCAGATTCTTTTTCTTCGTAAGAAACATATGTTCCTGAATTAAAAGGGTCTTCATAAGTTACAGTCCTTTTTGAAAAAGTATAGGTCGCCATGGTTATATTCCCATAAACATTAAATTTAGTTCTGTTTAAAAAGCGATAGCGGTAGCCTACTTCCATTTGAGTGTCAGAATATTGAAATTCATTAGAATCGAAAGCATGATTGAGTCTGAAGAATAAAGAGTGTTTTGACATATAAACATGTTCGGAAACTTCAAATTCAGTTCCTAAATAGGGAACAATGGTGTTTTCTGGATTGTTTACATACGGTTGATTGGTGATCCCAGCGTAAGCACTAAGACGCATAGCGATTTTTACTCTTTCATTATTAACAACAAAATTAGTGTCAACCGTTGCATTGTATTCTTCAATATATTTTTTAAGTGAGGGAAGAGTAAGTTTTACATCTTCTGTTGAAAGGTTTGCTTCGGATGTAGCCTTACTTAAAACCGATTTATATTCTTCTTGATATTTTTTATCTGTGCCCTTTGTGTTTTTTAATTCAGAAATTGAGCCATCTTCAATACGAATGAAATATCTATATTGTCTGTCAATTGTATTCCAAAGTAAATCAATATTACCATCTACTGCGGTTTTCAGCTCTACGGTTTCGTTGTTTATAATGTATGAATTTTGGCAGAACATATAGCCGTTAAAGAGAACGGCAGCAATGAAGAGAAAAAATTTTTTCATTTGGTTTATATGGTTGTAGTCAAGTAAATCTAAAAAATAAAACTGAGATAGTAGTTATTTTTGAAATGTTCGTCCTTTCCATTCATATTTTGAAAACAAGGAACATATGCCTACGTAACAGCAGAAAAAAGGATATAGTATTGCTGAGGGAAGGTAACTTGAAAGGATTTGTTTTTGATTAAAAAAAAAGGCGGTTCGTTTAATTAAGATATAATCAACAATAACTTTTGAAATAGTAATTAGAGAAAATGCTTTCCATTGAGTAAGCCCAAAACATGAAAATACAAACAAAAAAACTAAAAAACTGTTTGTTAGCAACACTGTTAAGGCACTGAATTTACCAAAAAAACTATTATAGTTACTAGATTTTGCTGCCCATCGTTTTCTTTGCATTATAAGCCCAACCCAAGTTTTCTCTGGTTTGGTCATAACAATTGAGTCTCGTGATTTTAAATAATAAACAGATTTTTTGAATTTTGAAGTTATCTTTTCCAACAAGAATACATCATCTCCACTAGCTATATCAGTATTGCCTTCAAACCCACCTAGTTCTTTAAAAGTAGATTTTTTATAGGCAAGGTTTGCCCCGTTTGCCATAAAAGGGATATTAAGGCCAAAACTACCAATGGTTACTCCCTGTAAACTTAAAAAATCAATACTTTGAAACAGTTCCAAAAAGTTAGAATACCCATAATACGATACAGGTCCCGCAATACAAACAGTTTCATGGTTTTGTATAGAAGTATCATATCGCTTTAACCAGTTAATAGGTAGAATACAATCGGCATCAGTAGTTATAATCCAATCGTGATCGGCAATTTCGATAGCGGTATTTATTGCATCTTTTTTTGGGGAAGGAGATAGTCTTTCGTTATTAATTAACTTAATGTTTAAGGATGGGTTTTTATTTGAAAAAGATAAAATAATCGCTTCAGAATTATCCATAGAGCTGTCATTAACCATTATAATTTCAAAAAGTTGATGCGGATAATTTAATTCTTTCAAACTACCCAATAATTGAGGCAGATTAATAGCTTCATTTCTAAAAGGTATGATTATTGAAAAACTTGTTTTTTCTGTGGTTGTTGTGATAATAGGTTGTTTCACCATATTAAAACCATAGATTAAACTTCCTATCAATCCAATATATATAAAGGTAATGGTAGCTGTTATGAGTAACATAAATTGTCCTTTAAAGGGAGTTTAAATTTAAAAACATAATAGCTCCCAATTATTGCAGGCAAGGCACTGTTAAGTATCCATATAGATGTAACAGTGTTTAGTATTGGAATTTCTGGTACTCCTAATTGTGAAAATACATATACAGATACACTCCCTTTAATAGCGATATCCAGAATTGCTAAAGATGGAATCACCGAGCTAAAGAGATACATCACTGAAATAGCCATCATTGCTACTGAGTACTCTATTTTAACGTGAAAAAGTATAAGTAAAAAATAAAACTGAAATGAAAATACTAGATATCTTGATGCCGATAGGAGTAAGGTTGTATGGTAAGTGGATTTAGGGGTGTTTTTAACTAGTTTAAATAATTCCTCAATAAATGTTTGTTTGTAAAATATAATTAATAAAAAACAAATAACAGTGAGTAGGATTAAGTGAGTTCTATTTAAGTTTAGGAAGTTTATGGGAGGTAAATGTTTTTTTGTGTAGAAAAATAACCCTAGGAGGCCAAAGCCAAAAGTCGTAATCATTTGTGACGAATTACCAATTAAATTAGCTACTATGGCCTCCTTTTTCTTGTCTTTCGTAAAATATAATGTTTTAGCTCCATACTCTCCAATTCGGTTAGGTGTAAACAATGAGACGGTATACGCTCCTAGTGTTTGTTCTATTGCTTTTTTGAAAGGTATAGCATTAAAGCTCCATGTAAGTTGCTGCCACTTCTTAATCTCTAAAAACCAGTTGAGTACTGTTAGGGAGAAAAGAGAAAATAGGCTGCTACTTAAAAATAAATTGCTTTTAGTGTAGCTTTTTTTAAAAACTGAAACGGTAATTGTTTGATTGTGTTTCAATTTGTAATAGATAAAATAAAAAGAAGCAACAACGATAATTAATTTCATTGTTGCTAAAAAGATTTTTTTAGTTTTGTGCGTTATCTCTAACATAAACACAAATTAAACCATTTATTCAATTACAATGAACTTAACCTTAAAACAATTATTAGCAGTCATCTTTCTTTCTTTTGTTACTGCCCAAGGCTTTGCCCAGGCATCCATGGACGAATGGAAGTTACAAGTAGCCCTAGGAGTTAACCATCCTTTTGGAGAAGGCTATACGAATGGGTTCTATTCCCAAGATGTTAATTTTCCAACCATTCAATTAGGTGTTCAGCACCTGTTTACTGAAAAAATAGGAGTAAGAGCCGATTTGGGTTATAACAGGTTTAAAAACTTAGACGCAGAAACCTCACCAGAATTTAAAGCCAATTACACGAACTTAAATGTGCATTTTGTATATGATGTAACAGAGATTTTTCAGTTTATGTTGCCAAGGGATTTTAGTGCAACGGTTCATATAGGACCAGGTTACACCTTTACAAAGCCATTGGGTAAGTATGCCGATAATAATGAAAATTTTGCAAACTTGAGATTTGGAGGTCAGCTTCATTATGCTGTTTCAAGATCGGTAACCGTTTTTATGGATGGTTCCTATATATATAGTTTTGGAGAAAGAGACTATAGAAAAAACTCATCATTTGAAGATGGTTTTGCTGTAAAGGGAGATCTTGTTACCGCTTCGGTAGGAGTTTCTATTTCTGTTGGAAGCGATTGGTGTAAGTGTTATTAATGCCAGAGGAAAAGATAATATTAGGGATAGATCCAGGGACCACCATTATGGGGTTCGGACTCATTAAGATAGTAGGTAAACAAATGCAGTTTCTACAACTTAATGAACTAAATTTATCCAAGTACTCAGATCATTATTTAAAGCTTAAGCTCATTTTTGAGCGCACTATAGAACTAATTGATACATACCATCCTGACGATATTGCCATTGAAGCCCCATTTTTTGGTAAAAATGTTCAGAGTATGTTAAAGCTTGGCCGTGCACAGGGAGTAGCTATGGCGGCAGGACTATCTAGAGAGGTGACAATTACAGAATACTCCCCTAAAAAAATTAAGATGGCGATTACTGGAAACGGTAATGCCAGTAAAGAGCAAGTGGCCAAAATGCTTCAGAGCCTGCTCAAGTTGAAAACTTTACCCAAGAACCTGGATGCAACAGACGGATTGGCAGCTGCCGTTTGCCATTTTTATAACCAAGGCCGTTTAGACGTAGGTAAAAGTTATTCAGGTTGGGAAAGTTTTGTTAAACAGAATCAGGATAAGATTAGATAATTTCTCAGATATCTGCACTAAATTTGGCTCATGGCAGGTATCTATATCCATATTCCATTTTGTAAACAAGCTTGTTACTATTGTGATTTCCATTTTTCAACATCTCTGAAAAAGAAGGTAGCACTAGTGCATGCCTTGGTTAAGGAGTTAGAACTGAGAAAAAATGAGTTTTCAGGTATAACTGTAGAAACAATTTATTTGGGTGGAGGTACACCCTCTCTACTGACCAAAGAGGAATTAGAAGAAATTTTTCAAGTCATATATTCTAATTATAAGATTTCAGAAACTGCCGAAATCACACTCGAAGCAAATCCGGACGATCTTTCCTATGAAAAAATCAAAGAGCTTGACCAAGGTCCTGTAAATAGACTGAGTATTGGAATTCAGTCCTTTTTTGAAGAGCATTTAAAAGCCATGAATCGAGCCCATAATGCAAAAGAAGCTCAGGCCTGTTTGGAGTTGGCTACCCATTATTTCGATAATATTACAATCGATTTAATTTACGGTATTCCAGATATGACAGAAGAACAATGGCGAGAAAATTTGGATATAGCATTTGGGTTTGGTATTCCCCATATTTCGAGTTATGCACTTACCGTTGAGTCCAAAACTGCTTTGGAGACTTTTATTGAAAAAGGAACATATCCTCCATTATCTGAAGAGTTGGCATCAAAACATTTTGTGATTTTGATGGAAGAGACTGCTAAAAAAGGTATGGAGCATTATGAGATTTCAAACTTTGGTAAGCCCAACTATTTCTCTAAGCACAATACATCGTATTGGAAGGGGAAACCATATATAGGTATTGGTCCTTCGGCACATTCATTCAATGGAAAAGTAAGAAGTTGGAATGTTGCCAACAATACAAAATATATTCAAGCCCTTGAGGAAGGTAAGTTGCCAAGTGAATACGAAGAGCTTAGTTTGGCTGATAGATTCAATGAATACATCATGACAGGCCTTAGAACCGTTTGGGGCGTTTCGTTAGATTTCGTTAGGAATGAGTTTGGAGAACCAGTTTTGAGTCAACTTTTAAGTCAGTCTCAAAAACATATCGATAATGCTACTGTGATTGTTGAAAAAGGGTACTTAAAAACTACAGCAAAAGGTAAGTTTTTGTGTGATGGAATAGCATCAGACCTTTTTATGATTTAGTATATTTGGGTTATGATAGCAACAATTCAAGTGGGGTCTAGAAAGTACGATGTAGACTTTGCCCAACCCATAGATATTTCCATTGCTTTAAGAGCATCAAAAGATAACGTTAACGCTTGGTATGTTGATGAACCTACTATATCTCCAGTGACTATGGATGATTGGGTAGGTAGTGTAGAAGCGGGAGCTTCTACTAATTTCAATAATATTTCATTTAATCCTCACGCCCATGGAACACATACTGAATGTGTAGGGCACATTACAAAGGATTTTCATTCCATAAACCAAAATCTGAAAGCGTTTGTTTTCTTGGCCGAATTGGTAACGATTCCGCCAGAGAAAATAGAGGGGGATTTTGTTATTTCCAAAAAACAATTGCAGTACGCCTTAGGAAATAAAAAGCGAGATGCTATCGTTATTCGAACACTTCCAAACACTAAGGAGAAATTACACAAGCAGTATTCGCACACTAATCCACCTTATTTATTGGAAGAAGCTGCCGAATATCTTCGAGAAAAAGGGATTAAGCATTTGCTTGTAGATTTGCCAAGTGTCGATAAAGAAAAGGATGAAGGTAAACTGTTATCGCATAATGCATTTTGGAATACTTCTGGAAAGGTTCGATTAGATGCTACCATTACAGAGTTTATTTATGTCCCCAATACTGTTGAAGACGGTACTTATTTCTTAAATTTACAAATAGCACCTTTTGAAAACGATGCATCACCGTCTAAGCCGGTGCTGTATAAGGCAACCGAATAGTAACACTTAACCGGTCTAAACATGCAGGATTTATTGGTAGCTGTTCTGAGTTTAATCCTTGGCGTTCTTATTGCGCTTTGGGTCTTCTCTCTTTTTAGAAAGTATAAGAGTAAAGAGCTTACTCAAACTCAATCTGTTATTCTCATGGAGAAAATCAAAACGGTTTGCAAGCTAATTACAGTAGAGGGGGAATTTGCCGAAATTTACCATCACGAGAATATCAAGCAGCGGCTAATGGGGCTTGTTAACAGTAGAAAAAAGGCGTTGATTGTTATCAATGCAAAAGCCCATATCGGTTACGATTTAAGTAAATTGGATATCGAAGCCGATGATGCAAGAAGGACTATACGTTTAAAGCATATGCCTCAGCCAGAAGTGCTTTCCATTGAGCCAGACTTGAAGTACTACGATATCAAAGATGGTCTTTTCAATAAGTTCGCTCCAGAAGATCTAACTGTTCTTAACCAAGAGGCTAAAAAGCACATCATGGATAAAATCCCTGAAAGTGGATTGATGGAAACAGCCAAAAAGGAAGCGTTGGAGGCTATATTGATCATGAAAAATATCGTTGAAACTATAGGTTGGAATTTAGATTATTCAGCTTTAGAAATTGAGAACAATTCCAAGGAGCCAAAATCTATTTCAAACGAATGAAAGCAATCTTAATCTTGGAATAAAGATTGAAGCAAAGTTTTATGAACATCGAAGAATTACGCGAATACTGTTTAAGTAAAAAGGAAGTTTCGGAAGGCTTTCCGTTCGATAACGATACTTTGGTGTTTAAGGTTGCGGGAAAAATGTTTGTGCTTTCATCTCTAAAACGATGGGAAGAGGGCAAAGGGTCAATTAACCTCAAATGCGACCCTGAATATGCTTTAGAGCTTCGGGCAACATACCAGAGTGTGGTATCTGGGTGGCATATGAGTAAAAAACATTGGAACACGGTTAGAGTTTATAAGGGAGAACTTTCCAATGGTGTTCTTAAGTCTTTAATTGACCATTCTTATCAAATGGTAGTTAACGGACTTCCCAAGTACGTGCAAGAAAGATTGCGTTAAAATTTGTAAGTAACTTTGCGTTAGTGTATTAGGATTTTTTGTATTTTAGTGTAGCTTCTATCTTAAACTATATGAAATTCCGAAAAAAGGATTTTCTTAATAATTACGACTTACTTAATTGTATTGAGGTGTCCCAGATTTTTAGTTTTAAAAAATAATTAACCTTATACTAATTTAAAATTCAATATTATGAAGACAGTCGGCTATCGTGTTTATATTGCTATTCTAGCAATGGTTTTAATGTTTACTTCATCCTTTTCACAAGAAGATAAACGCCCTGAGTATATTACTGTGACTACAATGCATTGGAACATGAATAATGATAATTTTGACATGGATACATGGAAAGCAGTAGAAAAGGAATTTAAGGACAAGGTAACTAGTAAGAATGAGTACGTTCAGGGATCTTCTTTTTATATGCACTATTTTACACCTGATAACACTGAGCTTATTTATGTGCAAAGCTATCCTAATTGGGAGGCCATTGGTAAAGCTAGTGAGCGTAACGAAGAACTGATAAAAGCGGCTTGGCCGGATGAAAAGGCAAGAGGGGATTTTGAAAAAAAACGTATGGGGTACTATTCTGATTATCATTCAGATGAGATTTATGCCACTATGCCAAATGCAAAACTTATGGCTTCGCCTCCATCAAAAGATATGGTGCTTTATGTTAGAAAAAGTCATTTTGCTTTTCCAGATGACGGTTCCCAAAAAGAGTTTGAGGAATTAAGTAAAATGTATATTGAAAACGTGTTCTTCAAAAACGATTTAATAAAAGCTTACTACCCTAATGCCCATGCTTGGGGATCTGATAGAACTGAATTTGTTGAAGGTTTTTTACTTGATAACCTTACTGATTTGGAAGCTATGCTTGACAAAAATGATGAACTTTTTAAGGCTAAATGGTCAGATGAAAAGACTCAAAAGGAAATGGGTAAAAAAATGGGCAAGTACTTTACAGGAAAGCACGGGGATTATATTTATACCTACATTCATGGTATTTAAACCAAGTAAATTTTAGTTTAAAAAGGGATGTTCTAACATCCCTTTTTTCTTTTTAAGGAATTAAATGGTTATGCTTTGGTGGGAAGTAGTAATACTTCTAATTTCGTGTTTAAAGGATTTATGCTAGATAAATATTAAGTTATGAAAGAAAGTTTAATCACCGGGATGAACTATTTAGGTAGCTCTCTATCAGCTAAAGGAATGGTGACGTATAGAACATTTAATCCTATTATAAATGAGAATAACAAAACGGTATTTACCGAGGCAACGATAGAGGAGGTTGAAGAGGCCGTTGCTTTGGCTCAAAAGGCGTTTAATGTATATAAGAGCATTGAAGGTAAGGCTAAAGCAGAGTTTTTGATAACAATCGCGGATAATATTTTGGGTCTTGGCGATGCACTTTTGGAAATGTTTTGTTTGGAATCTGGCTTAACAAAAGAGCGTGCTGCGGTAGAGCGGACGCGAACTGTTTTTCAGTTGAAGAATTTTGCAGATTTGGTGGCCGATGGCTCTTGGATAGACGCTACGATCGAAACTGGTAATTTAGCTAGAAAGCCTAAGCCAAAACCCGATTTAAGAAAAATGTCTGTACCTCTTGGTCCAGTAGTAGTTTTTGGAGCCAGCAATTTCCCTTTGGCCTATTCTACAGCAGGAGGAGATACAGCGGCAGCTTTAGCTGCAGGTTGTCCAGTTATAGTAAAATCGCACCCTATGCATGCAGGAACTGGAGAAATGGTAGCTAAGGCGGTTATTAATGCGGCCAAAGCAACAGCAATGCCCAATGGAGTGTTTTCAAATCTTAACAGTAGTGGTATTGATGTTGGTGTTAATCTTGTGAAACACTCAGGAGTAAAAGCTGTAGGTTTTACAGGAAGTATAAAAGGAGGGAGAGCTTTGTTTGATTTGGCTGCAAAACGTGAGGAACCCATTCCTGTTTTTGCCGAAATGGGTAGTGTTAATCCTATAGTTCTTATGCCTAAAGCTATCGAAAATAGGCAAAGCGAAATAACTGACATGTTAACGGTTTCAATGACTCAAGATACGGGGCAGTTCTGTACTAATCCCGGATTGTTGCTAAGTATTAAAGGAGATGTTTTGGAGTCATTTAAGTCTGAGCTGGCAAACAAGTTAACTAAAGTAGCTCCCACGAGTATGTTGCATCCTAATATTAAGAGGTCCTATGAACTTAATTCTTCAAAGGCTTTGTCTCAAAAAGGTGTGGAAGTAATAGAACGGTTTGATGGCGATATACCAGTAAATTATGCGCGACAAGTTTTGGTGAAGGTAGATGGTGATGTATTTTTGAATAATCCAATTTTACATCAAGAAGTTTTTGGGCCATATGCAATTATTGTTGAGTGCTGTTCTGTGGATCAAATGGAAACATTAATTCGAAGGTTGGAGGGACAGCTCACAGGAACAATAATCGCAGAGGATGATGAAGTGATGAAGAATGCTCAACTTGTTGATGCTCTTAAAAGTCGTGTTGGGCGATTGGTATTCAATGGTGTGCCTACAGGTGTTGAGGTTTGTTCGGCAATGTTTCACGGTGGACCTTATCCTGCGTCAACCGATTCCCGATTTACAGCTGTGGGGGTAGATTCCATCAGAAGATGGGTTAGGCCCATTAGTTATCAAAATTGGCCGGAAAAATTTTTACCTGAAGCATTAAAAAATGGCAACCCGTTGAGTATTTTGAGGCGTGTCAATGGTAAGCTAACCAAAGAAACGATTGTTTCTTGATGGTTGGTTAGAACAAAAACATTTCTTGTGCCTACTATATTTTAGTTTATTTTTGTTGTCCATAAAAGAAAATTATGAGTTTAGAAAAAGATCTTCAATCCAGAAGTAATAAGAGTTGTGAATTATGTGGAGCTTCCGAAAAACTATCTGTTTTACAATTACCACCAGCTACTTCTTCAACATTAGATACATCAATTTTAGTTTGTAACGCATGTAAAACGCAAATTGAAAACCCAGAAGAGATTGATGCAAATCATTGGCGTTGTTTGAACGACAGTATGTGGAGTGAACATAAACCTGTTCAGGTTATGGCTTGGAGAATGTTAAATCGTTTGCGTTTGGAAGGTTGGCCACAAGATCTTTTAGATATGTTGTACTTGGATGATGAAACTTTGGAATTTGCAAAGTCTTCGGGAGACCATATTGATGAAGACGATGTGGTAAAACATCTTGATAGTAATGGTGTGGTACTAGAAAATGGTGATAGTGTTGTATTGATTAAGGATTTGGATGTTAAAGGGTCTAGTTTAACTGCTAAACGAGGAACTGCAGTGAGAAGAATTTCTTTAGTGCATGATAATCCGGAACAAATAGAAGGAAAAGTGGAAGGACAACACATTGTTATACTTACTAAATATGTAAAGAAGATTTAGTTAATTCTAAATGAAATTTTAGTAAAAAGACTTACTCATAATATTAATGTGTAAGTCTTTTTTTGTTATATAAACCTTTGAAAATCATACGGCAAAGGAACCTGTTTTTGGTCGAAATTATATGGTGGTTATCTGAAAAATCACCACCTTTATATAACGATTAATAGCGCTTAACTTGTAGGTAACCAAACAGAACAAACTTGAAAAAATTATGGCACTGGAGATCGTGAACCACAACGAAGCGTTTGAAGTTAAGGGGAGTCTTAACAAAAGCAATGTGAAAAAATTCCAATCACATTTTAAAAGTATACTTAAGAGGAACAATCGTATTGTTATCAATATTGATGAATTAGAGAATGTTGATAGCGAGGGCGTTTCTGCTTTCGAAGATCTGTACAAACAATCCCGACAGTTACAGAAAAAACTCTATATAACGGGTTTTGGCTGTAGGGATATGTATGAGCATCTAAGAACACTTAAGTTGTTATAAGTATGGTATTATAAGCTACTTTTATGTTGTTTAAAAAAGGCATCGGCCTGGAGTTGCATAAGCTCTCTGGCCTTTTTGCGCTTGTAGGTGTAGAGCTCTTCTTCTTGAGCAATATCTGCATATATCCTGTTGTTTATTTCCATATCAGTATTCAGTAGTGCTTTACGTTGATGCACATTTTGCTCTACTACGGTTTTTACAGCTGTTTCCTTATCTTCAAGCTTGAAATCGTATTCTCCTTTTGGGGAGAGAAGCTTGGCAAATATAGGAGAGGTTTCTATAGCTAAAAACAACAAGAAAATGAAAAATGATGGTAGCCAAGGAAGTTTTTCTAAAGCATTTACTCTAGCCATTAGCCCATCAAATTTATCAATTACGGGCTGAGTGTTGGCTACTTGATTTTTGTATTGACTTTGTAGTTGTGCAATCGATGTTTCCAAATTGTTTATTTTCTCTTTATTTGCCGTTTTAAGTTCCTGCAGTTCAGCAAGAGCAGCGTCATGCTTATCTCGTTTCTCTTTGTAAACAGGACCTTTTCCTAGTAATTTTGTTCCTTCTCTGCCTTCAGCTTCGGCAATATAGGTGCTGTACAAGTTGTTAACCTCATTCTCTTTTGTTGCAAGTTGATGTTCTAATTGTGTAATCTCATTTTTAAGAACCGTTATTTCAGGAGTGAATTGTTGAGCAATTTGTTCCTGATTGGCTAGCGTTAGATTATTTTTTTCTTCAAGTAGAGCCCTGTCGATTTCCTTTTCAAAGATTTTCAATTCAAGAGGCTTTGCTATGACTATTGCAATAATTATGGCCAATACAATTCTAGGAAGCGCTTGTATTGTTTCGTCAAGTTTGTTGTTTCGTTTCTTTATAGTTGAAACAATAAAGCGGTCTAAATTGAAGATAAGTAGCCCCCAAAGGAGACCAAAGACTACTGCTGTGAAATGGTTATAAAACACAGTATAAAGTGCGTATCCAGATGCAATTGTAGCCATTAAGGCGGTGAAGAAAACTGTAGCGCCAATACCTGCGTATTTATTTTGTTCTCCATTGGAGCAACTTTCAACGATATCCTTGTCTGCTCCCGAACAAAGAATGAAAAATTGTTTTAACATAATATGTGATATTTTTGATTGATGACTGATAATTAGAACGTTAAAAAACGTAAGATGTTTTAATTGCTTGGGTGAAATTAAAAATGTCGCTTAAATGCTATTTTTTTGTAGATGATGGCTCAAAAAAAAAGCCACTCCTAGGAGTGGCTTTTTAGTATTCTGAATAAAGAATTATTCAATTAATCTAAACTCAACACGTCTTGATAAACGTCGTGAGTCTACAGAATCTTGATTGATAGTGTTTTCTTCTCCAGCACCTCTGTAAGATAGTCTGTCGGTACTAATTCCAGATGAAATCAAGATGTCATAAACTCGTTTAGCACGTTTTTCAGATAACCAATTGTTGTATTTGGCTTGCCCTGATCCGTCAGCATAACCAATAATCTCTGCCTTAACCTCTGAATTTTGTAACATATAGACTCTTAGGAAATTTATGGCATCAAAATTTTCAGGATCACTACTGTTTGACTTAAAGTACACATTGGTGTATCCTATCTCAATAAGCTCTTTGTAAAGGGCTGCATTGTCTTGGTTTTTCATAGCATTGTCAAATTCCTTTTCAAAATCGTCCTTAGTAAGGTATTTTTTGTCAAGTCCTTGCTCTATACGGTCGGGAACTCCATTGCCATCGCGATCTTCTTCATTCTTGGCGATTTCTTCTTCTATTGCTTCAAGAGTTTGTTCAGCTTCGTTGATGCGTTTTTCATTCTTTTCAACCTTCTTTTTTAGGTCTTCTAAACTAGAGTACCAATCGGCATGACGGCTTGCTCCACCAAGATAGATATTTAGACCAGCAGAAGTGTTAATCATATATCCATCAAAGCCTCTCGAGCCTGTAGCCTCTGTTCCGTCAAAGTTGACACCTTGTTTCAGGTGGCCTACAGCTGAAAAGTCTAGAAAGAATGCAATCTGTCTGCCTAATCGTATTTGTGGGGTAATACCTCCAATAAAATTAATCATTGTATCGTCTTGGTATTCTGGGGTTTTTCCCATAGCCAAGGCAACAACGTCCTCATTGTAATCTGGGTAAATAAATGAGGCGCCAACACCTGCGTGCAATAGAACGTTAAAACGGTTAGAGAAAGTTCTAAAACCAGCAATGCTGCCTAAGTTTACAACTCCTTCTATGTCTGTGCGGTAATAGTTAGTTTCAAATTTTTTACTGTTGTCACTATTTTCAATTTTATTGTAGCCCCCATCGATACGAAGACCAAAGCTTTCACTAAACATATATCGAACTCCAAGGGAAGTTTGCCAAGGAGATAAGGTTCCTGTTTGGTAGCCATCTGCAAATGGCCTAATTGGTTTGTGCAGTCCACCTCCTAAATCGATAGACCATTTGTTGTACAAATTTGTACTTTTAGAAGTAGTTTCATTCGTTGTAATTTCTGCATTGTTGTCTTGTGCATACCCATAACAACCTGCGCAAAAAATTACTCCCAATAATAATTTTTTCATACGGTAGTGTTTGAGGCAATTCTATTACTCTATTTAACCATTAAGACGTAACAAAACTGCGATTTGATAATTAGTAATTAGTTAGTTTTGAAGGCGTAAAGCTACGTTTTAAGTGTTATATATCTTTCTGATAATTGGAAAAAAAGTTTAATTCCCTTGTAAGTGGTTGTTTTGTAGTTTGTTGTGTTTTTTTTTGAGGTTATTACTCCAATATAAGTACTCGAGAAGTATTTTGTATGGGGTTCTGTGTAATATGTTATTGGTGAGGTTTTTAAATCTAAAAGCCGCTCATTTGAGCGGCTTTTCTTATTTTGATAATTCTGTAAAGTATTTGTAAAAATAAGGTATTGTTTCAATACCTTTCAAGTAGTTCCAAACACCAAAATGTTCATTAGGGGAGTGGATGGCATCGCTATCCAATCCAAAGCCCATTAAAATGGTTTTACTTTCAAGCTCTTGCTCAAATAAGGAAACGATTGGAATACTTCCTCCACTTCTTTGGGGGATGGGAGTTTTTCCAAAGGTGTCTTGATAAGCTTTAGATGCAGCTTGGTAGCCTAAGCTTTCGATTGGAGTTACATATCCTTGGCCACCATGATGAGGTGTTACTTTTACGCGTACGCTCTTTGGTGCGATACTTTCAAAATGTGTTTTGAACAATTGGGTGATTTCTTCCCAGTCTTGATTTGGTACTAAACGCATTGATATTTTTGCAAAAGCTTTACTTGGCAATACTGTTTTGGCTCCTTCACCAATGTAACCTCCCCAAATACCATTAACATCTAAAGTTGGGCGAATAGAGTTACGTTCGTTAGTTGTGTATCCAGCTTCACCATATACATCTCCAATGTCGATTGATTTTTTGTAGGCGTCTAAAGAAAACGGTGCTTTAGCCATAGCATCTCGTTCTTCTCTGGTGAGTTCTTCTACTTTATCATAAAAGCCAGGAATAGTAATATGGTTGTTTTCATCATGAAGTGATGCTATCATCCTAGATAGTATGTTGATGGGGTTAGCTACGGCACCACCATACAATCCAGAATGTAGGTCTCGGTTTGGCCCAGTCACTTCAACTTCTACATAGCTTAATCCACGAAGTCCTGTAGTAATTGAAGGGGTGTCTTTTGCAATCATCCCGGTATCGGAAATCAGGATAACATCATTTTTTAGTTTTTCCCTGTTTTCCTTAACAAAAGTGGCAAGGTTGGCGCTACCAACTTCCTCTTCGCCCTCTATCATGAATTTTACATTACAAGGCAGTTGGCTGGTTTTAGTCATAAACTCCATAGCCTTGACGTGCATATACATTTGCCCTTTATCATCACAAGCTCCACGAGCGAATATGGCACCATCTGGGTGCAACTCGGTATTTTTTATAACAGGTTCAAATGGAGGAGAAGTCCAAAGGTCTAATGGATCCGGCGGTTGGACATCGTAGTGACCGTAAACCAATACCGTTGGTAAATTTTTATCGATAATCTTTTCGCCATAAACAATTGGATGACCTGCTGTAGGACAGATTTCCACATGGTCACAACCAGCTTCTTCAAGTCTGGTTTTTACTGCTTCAGCGGTTTTCTTTACATCCCCAGAATAAGCTGAGTCAGCGCTAATAGATGGGATTTTGAGTAGGTCGATGAGTTCATTTAGAAAGCGTTCTTTATGTTCGGCGACATAAGATTGTATGTTTTCCATAAGCTTTATTTGTGTTTGATTCAAAAGTACAAAAAGGAAAACAAATTTTTTGAAAAGAAGTTTGAATATTAAAAACATTGTGTATATTTGCACCGCTTAAGAGCACTAGCGGATGTGGTGGAATTGGTAGACACGCTAGACTTAGGATCTAGTGCCGCAAGGCGTGGGGGTTCGACTCCCTTCATCCGCACCAATTCTTTTAAAGCTTCTCATTTTTTGAGAAGCTTTTTGTTTTTATAGGATACACCATAACTTTTGGGAATGATCCATATTATTACATTATCTTTACAGCAAATAAATTACTTAAAATGAGCAGACAACAAGGCAGCAATAAAAAAGGAAAAACTTCGGGACGTGGACGTAATAATGAACGCAACCAGAGTTATGCAAGAGGGAATGCGCCTGTTAAAAAGAAACAAACACCGTCGAAGACAGAGAAGCAAGCTTCTGATGGTATCAGGCTAAATAAGTATATCGCCAATTCTGGTGTGTGTTCACGACGTGAAGCCGATATGCATATATCTATAGGTTCGGTTACTGTTAACGGTAAAGTGGTCACCGAAATGGGATATAAAGTAAAGTTGGAAGATGACGTTCGTTTTGATGGTGCGCGTATCAATCCAGAGCCTAAAACCTATGTCTTGCTTAATAAACCCAAGGGCTTCGCAACTACTACAAGTGATTCCAAAGGACGTACAGTAATGGATTTGGTAGCTAATGCTACTACTGCCAGAATTAAACCTATCGGTAGATTAGGGAGAAATTCTACAGGTTTGTTGTTGTTTACAAATGATGACGACATAATGAAGAAATTCACGAACTCTAAAAACGGTGTGTCTCGATTATTCCACATTGAATTGGATAAAAACCTGAAATTTGAAGACCTAAAGCGTATCGAGGAAGGTCTGAAAATTGATGGGAAGTTAGTTGCTGTACAAGAGATTAGTTATATCGATGGAGCTCCTAAAAAGGAAATTGGTCTTAAAATAAAAAATACGGGTAATACCATTCTTCGTACCATTTTCGATTACCTTAAATACGATATCATTAGGATAGATTGTGTTGCTATAGGTCACCTTACAAAAAAAGATTTACCACGTGGTCACTGGAAGCATTTGTCTCAGCAAGAGGTGAATACGCTTAAAATGCTTTAATTAAAAAATAATATAAAAAGCATTTGTTTTTAAAAAAAATGTACTTCATTTGTATCAGCAAAGTAGCTGAACATGATGAGATATGTTTCTATGTTCGGGCTTTTGAAAATCAGGAAGTCATATTCAAAAGCTGCTTACCGTGTAAGTGACCGAATTTTAAAGCTAGCTTCCGTAGACAAGCTTACCCTACGTCAGCATGACTTTGGTTTTGTACCTACTACTCAGGTACAGATTCAGGTTTGATACTGTCATTATTATTTGTTGCCTCAAATCTTCATATAGAGGCTGTGCTTTTTTTAGTTAAAATCATACAAACATTTAATAATGAATACAAAATATATTGATTTAATCAATCAAACTTTTTATTTTCCTCAGGAAGAGTTTACGCTAGATAATAGTTATTTGCGCTTTCATGGTATAGATCTTATGGGACTTATAGAAACTTATGGAGCGCCACTAAAGTTTACCTATTTACCTCAAATTTCAAACAACATCAATAGAGCTAAAAACTGGTTTGGCAACGCTATTGAGAAGCTTGACTACAAGGGGAAATACCATTACTGTTACTGTACAAAAAGTAGCCATTTTAAACATGTTCTTAACGAAGCTTTAAAAAATGATATCCATATTGAAACATCATCGGCTTTCGATATCGATATTGTAGAGCAGCTAAAAAAGGATGGCAAGATTACCAATGATACTTATGTAATTTGTAATGGGTTCAAGCGTGAACAGTATGTAACCAATATAGCTCGCCTTATTAATAGCGGACACGACAATTGTATTCCTATTATAGATAATTATGAGGAGTTGAGTCTGTTAACCTCAGAGATAAAAGGTAAATTCAAGGTGGGTATCCGTATCGCTTCGGAAGAAGAACCAAAGTTTGAGTTCTATACATCGCGTTTGGGTATTGGTTACCGAAATATTGTTCCTTTTTATAACAATCAAATCAAGGAAAACGATCAGGTAGAACTTAAAATGTTGCACTTTTTTATTAATACAGGAATTCGTGATAATGCCTATTATTGGAACGAATTGTTGAAGTGTTTGAAGGTGTACATTAATCTAAAGAAAGTGTGTCCTACTTTAGACAGTCTGAATATTGGTGGAGGTTTCCCAATTAAGAACTCTTTGGCATTCGATTATGACTATGAATACATGATAGAGGAGATTGTTAACCAAATTCAAACGGCTTGTAACGAAGCAGGTGTAGATGTGCCAAACATCTTTACTGAGTTCGGTAGTTTTACCGTAGGTGAAAGTGGTGGAGCTATTTATCAAGTGCTCTATCAAAAACAACAAAACGACAGGGAGAAGTGGAACATGATTAACTCATCTTTCATTACAACCCTTCCGGATACTTGGGCAATTAACAAACGTTTTATTATGCTGCCAGTGAACCGTTGGCACGAAACTTACGAGCGTGTCTTACTAGGCGGACTTACTTGTGATAGTGATGATTATTATAACAGTGAGCAACATATGAATGCCATTTATTTGCCTAAATTCAATAAAGACAAACCGCTGTATATTGGTTTTTTCAATACGGGAGCCTATCAGGAAACCATTGGAGGTTTTGGAGGTTTGCAACACTGTCTGATTCCGTCACCAAAACATATCCTTATCGATAAAGATGATAACGGAAACATAACAACGAGAATTTTTAAAGAACAACAAAAAAGTGAAGATTTACTTAAAATTTTAGGTTACGATGAAAACTAGAACTTACGCTGGAATCCCGGAAGCTTATGGTAAGCTAGAGCGTGCAAAAGTAGTATTAATTCCGGTGCCATACGATGGAACAAGTACTTGGCAAAAAGGAGCAGATAAAGGTCCGGAAGCATTTTTACAAGCTTCTGAAAATATGGAACTTTATGATATAGAAACTGGTACAGAGGTATACAAACACGGTGTGTATTTGGCCGATGCAGTAACTGAGAATAGTTCACCAGAAGCTATGGTTGAAGCTGTTCACCGTACTACTAAATCATATATTAAGAAGAACAAGTTCGTAACCCTTTTTGGAGGGGAACACTCTATTTCTATCGGAACCATTAGAGCATTCAACGAGTGTTTTGATGATTTAACAGTGTTGCACATCGATGCCCATGCCGATTTACGTAAATCGTATGAAGGAACAACTTGTAACCACGCTTGTGCAGTTTACGAGGCTAGTCAAACTACGAATCTAATCCAGGTTGGAATCCGTTCTATGGATGTGATGGAGAAAACCGTAATGGACGAAGAAAAAGTGTATTTTGCCCATGAGTTGGCTACGGACGAGTATTGGATGGAGCGTGCTATTGAGCAAATGACAGATAACGTATTCATCACTTTCGATTTAGACGCTTTAGATCCTTCAATTTTACCATCTACAGGTACTCCAGAGCCAGGAGGTTTGTTCTGGTATGAAACCTTGGATTTTCTACGTAAGGTATTCGAAGAGAAAAACGTTGTTGGTTTCGACATTGTTGAGCTTTGTCCTAATGGAGATGAAAAAGCATCAGATTTCTTGGCTGCAAAACTTTACTACAAAATGTTGAGTTATAAGTTCCAAGAGAATGAAGTGGGTGATGAAGATGATTTAGCTTACGAAAGTAACGGTGTTAAGCATAATAACATAAAAATTGATGATGAAGATGAATACTAAAGGAGCAATTACAAACTTTATAGAGAAATACTATTTGCACTTCAATGCCGCGGCATTGGTTGATGCAGCAAAGGGTTATGAGGATCAACTGAACAATGGGGCTAAAATGTTGGTGTCATTGGCAGGAGCAATGAGTACTGCTGAATTGGGAAAGATTTTTGCAGAAATGATCCGTCAGGACAAGGTGCAAATCATTTCGTGTACAGGAGCTAACTTAGAAGAGGATATCATGAATCTTGTGGCACACTCACATTACAAACGCGTACCAAACTATCGTGATTTAACCCCTCAGGAAGAATGGGATTTGTTGGAGAAAGGATTAAACCGTGTAACAGACACCTGTATTCCAGAAGAGGAAGCATTCCGTCGTTTGCAACAGCATATTTATAAAATTTGGAAGGATGCAGAGGATAAAGGAGAACGCTATTTTCCACACGAGTTTATGTACAAAATGTTGCTTTCGGGTGTGTTGGAAGAGTATTACGAAATAGACATTAAGGATTCATGGATGTATGCTGCTGCAGAAAAGAACTTACCTATCGTTGTTCCAGGGTGGGAAGACAGTACTATGGGGAATATTTTTGCCAGCTATGTTCTTAAGGGTGAATTAAAGGCCAGTACCATGAAATCGGGGATCGAATATATGACCTTCCTTGCCGATTGGTATACAGATAATTCTGAAAACGGAATAGGATTCTTCCAAATAGGAGGTGGTATTGCAGGTGACTTCCCTATCTGTGTAGTGCCGATGTTGTATCAGGATATGGAACGTACCGATACACCATTCTGGAGTTATTTCTGCCAGATTAGTGACTCTACAACTAGTTATGGGTCGTATTCTGGAGCAGTCCCAAACGAAAAGATAACTTGGGGTAAATTGGATATAGATACACCCAAATATATTATTGAGAGTGATGCCACCATTGTTGCTCCTCTAATTTTTGCCTACTTGTTAAATATGTAACCCTCTATTAACATGAGAAGAGTAATTGTAGATTATAAAAAATTGAATGATGATATTTTGGATTTGTTGGTAGACAAATTCCCTGACGGGTACGATGATACAGATATCATTTCCTTTAAGAATGCCAAGAACGAAATTGTAGAGGCTGTAGAAGTGAGAACTGAAGACACAATTTACCTTGTAAAGGTAGGTGTGCGTTTAGTGCAGGCTATGGAAAATTATGTGGAAGAGGACGAAGAAGATGATGATAGTGGCGAAGATAATGATGTGAGTTTTGAAGAGATAAAAGAAGGAGACTCAGAAGAGTAATACTAGTATTGATGCCATAACTTTTTATGTCTATTTAGAAAAAATCTGACGAATATTTAGTATTTTACATAGAGGAATTTTAAATCATTTAGCTATGGCATCATTGTTTCATCTTTCGTTACCTTGTCAAAGTATTTCGGCTACAAAAACTTTTTATACTAAGCATATTGGAGCTTCGATAGGCCGCCATGATGATAATTGGATGGACGTTAATTTGTTTGGACATCAAATAACCTTTACCAAAGCAGGAAAATTCGATTTTAATAACCCCAATTATGTGTTTGAAGGAAAGATATTGCCTTCATTTCACTTTGGAGTAATAATAGATGTGAAAACTTGGGGAGAAATCTATGCTCGTTTAAGTGACGGAGACTTGGAAGTTGTTACCCAAGCAACTTTCTTAAAGGAACAACCAGGGGAACATTTGTCGTTTTTTATTAAAGATCCCAACGGATATATGCTGGAGTTTAAAAGTTTTAAAAAGGAGAACGAAGTGTTTAGTTCCTAAATCTTATGTACAAAGTTGTAGCTTATCAAGTAGCAAGTGCTATAAACTTAAAGCAAAGCAAGTCTCAACTTAGTTGGGAGTTGCTTTTTTTTGATAGTGACGAATTGTTCTATCAAATATCACAACAGAAGTTTATCTATATTTTTCAATATGGAATTGTAAGCTTTTTTAATCTGTCCGATGCTGAGATAGAAACTGCCTTAGAAGCCATTAAACCTCTTTGCCGTGAGTATTTTTCTGAAAAACTATCGGAAGAAATAGAGGTGGTTATTCAACCTAATTTAATGAAGGTTCAGTTTGAGAGTGTTATTCTACCAGAGATGAATCCCGAAATGTTACGCTTGGTAATGCTAAATGCTTCTCAATCTGTAGCTTTGGATCGCTATTCTGAAATAACTGAAAAATTATTAACTGAAACCAATGGACATACCCAATATCTTGAAAGTAAGGGAAAATTGGATATTTCAGGTAATAAGTTAAAACGGTTTATTGGTAAAACCCTGAATATTAAAAATAGAATTTCAGAAAACCTCTACATTTTTGATGCACCTGCGATTACTTGGGAAAATGAACAATTGAATAAATTGAATATCGATCTGCGTCAGGCATTCGATTTGCAGGATCGCTATCACCTAATTCAGGATAGAATTGAAATTATTAAGGAAAATCTTGAACTGTTCAAGGATATTATGGATCATAAGGAAAGCAGTAAACTGGAATGGATTATTATCATCTTAATTCTTGTTGAGGTTGTCGATTTGTTCATCGCCAAGCTGTTTTTTTAATACTACTTCATAAACGAAAAATCCGAAAACCGGAACATACTCTAAGGTTATTAGCCAAAGATTTTCCCTAAAGCCTATTTTCCCATAGGCATAATAACTTAGCATTATTGTAAAACTCCAAACCAAAGGGAACCTATATTTACTAAATACGGTAAGTGCTATTAAAGTAGCAATGTACCATGGATGAATGGTTGTTGATAAAAAATAATAAACAGACAGGCAGATCAACAAGCCATTAATGATTTGTTGTGTTGAAGTGTTGTGCATGTTTTTAATCAAATACACTCCTATGAACAGAACAGTAATAATAACCATTACAAAACCATAAGTTCCAATAATGTTATACCCTAAAAGTTTGAAGCCGATTACTCTAACTAAATAATAAATGCTTCCGTTAAATTCGAACTTATTAAACCAAAGTCCTACGGTTTCTATAAAATGAACTGTAAAATCAAAAGAGAAAAATGGTATGAAGGCTAGGGTGCTAACCAATAGAAAAGTAGTAATAAAGCCAAGCCTTTTCTTTTTATTTAGTTTTAGTATAAAGAAAGGTAAGAACATTAATGGAATAAGCTTAACCAATACCGAAAATGATAGTGCTATTGCCGATAATTTGGTTTTGTGTTTGTTTAAAAAATAAAGTGAAATGATTAAGAAGGAAACCATAATGCCTTCAAAGTGAAGATTTCCAGTAAGCTCGATTATAATTAAGGGATTTAGCAAATACAAGAAAATGGAATACATTGGAAGATTGAGCTGATCTAAAAGTTTCTTTCCGAAGTATAGTATTCCCAAATCTGCCAGAATAATGAATAGTCGCATTACAATTACCGAACCTAGAATACTCTTTCCGGAGATTAGAGCAGCTACTGTAAATATGAGTTGGTGTAATGGAGGGTAATTTGTATAGTTTCCAGAGCTTAAACCTCCCATACCGTTATATAATGTTTGGGATTGAATGATAGGGAGCTTTCCATTAGAAATAAGACTATCCGGAGTATATAAATAAGGATTAAATCCTTCTAAAATCACACTTCCATCCCAAATGAATCTATAAAAATCTTGGGAAAGGTTGGGTATGGCAAAAAGGAACAGAAACCTAAAAAAAAGTGCCAGTCCAGCTAATACTTTAAAATTGTCCTTATTATACTTTACAAGAAATACAGACAGTATGAATAACCCAGAATACACCGATATCAGTTTAATAAAATTGGCTCTTTCTAAGTCATATGCAAAAAGAAGGTACAAAAGGGCTGTGAGCACTCCAATCAAAATGAGTAACCAATGTTTTTTTTGAACTTTTAGTGCTCTCATGCTTTAGTTCTAATGGACTTAAAAAATACAAAACCAAACCCTAAAAATAACATGAGGTGAAACAGAATGAACCCAAAGTCGCCACTTCCAGATTTAACAACAAAGGCACTGTATAAACCAAAGGCAAAGTATAGTGTTAACAATCCCTCCAAGATTACAGTGAACGACAGGTTTTGAGATAAATACTTATTCCCTTTCCAAGTATCGGTATTTGAGCTCACATTGAATTTTGGAGTTCGTATAAAACGACTCTTTTTACCCTGATGACCTTCTAATACAGCAATTGAATTATGGAGTGAAAATCCCATTGCTATTGTAAAGAAACTTAAAAACATTCCGGAAAACCTAAAAAAGTGTTTTATGGTTTTTCCGTATATAGTTCTATACATGGTCCAATAGCAGATAAAAAAAATAAGAGTGCTGATGAATAAGAACCCCAAACTGTTAAAGTAAGGAGCCCAAGAAGGGTGATTACTTTTTATATAAAGTAGGGGGACGCTTAATAGGGCAATAATCAACACGTTAAAAAACATGGTGCTGTTAAGCAAATGGAAAAATGCATGAAGTTTTGTTGAAGTAGAAACGTTTTTAGATTGCAAAACAGCTATGATATTTTTCCGAAAGTTTTCGGCTCCACCTTTATTCCATCTAAATTGTTGAGTTTTTGCAGCACTTATTACCACGGGCAATTCAGCAGGGGTTACAACATTTTCTAAGTATTTTATTCTCCACTGCTTTAATTGTGCTCTATAACTAAGGTCAAGATCTTCTGTAAGAGTGTCACTATTCCAGTTTCCAGAATCTTCGATGCATGTTTTTCTCCATATACCTGCAGTACCGTTAAAGTTGATAAAATGATTGGCTGCATTTCTTCCAACCTGTTCCAATGTAAAGTGGGCATCAAGTGCAAAAGCTTGAACTTTGGTGAGTAATGAATAATTGCGATTGATATGTCCCCAACGTGTCTGAACAGCTCCGATTTTGTCATTTTTAAAGTAAGGGAGCGTTTGTTTTAACCAATCTGACTTGGGGAGAAAATCAGCATCGAATATGGCTATAAATTCTCCTTTGGCAATTGCTAATCCATCTTTTAAAGCACCAGCTTTAAATCCGTTTCTGTTTTTTCTACGTATGTGCTTTATATCCAGGCCGTCTCTCTTTAGTATACCAACTTTTTGGGCTGTTAGCAGAACAGACTCATCCGTAGAGTCGTCTAACACTTGGATTTCAAGTTTGTCTTTTGGGTAGTCTATCAAGGCAATATTGTCCAATAAGCGGTCCATCACATAAAGTTCATTATAAACAGGGAGCTGAATGGTAACCTGAGGAAGTGAATTTAGGTTCTTTAAATCCAATTCGAGAGATGTTTCTGGAGATTTCTTTGCTTTGAGGTAGTTGATTAAAAGGTTTAGCTGAGAAAGTGAATAAAGAAAAATAAACAGCAGAGATAAGGAGTAAATGGCTAATATGATTATGTCTAAAATCACTTGCTAATACTGTATTTTAATATCCAACCCAATATTTTGTAGCCAGCCATTATGGTGCCTTTTACCGTTCCAGAGACTTTAGATTCTCCAATTCTACATTTGTATCGAACAGGGATTTCGATATATTTAAGTTTGTGCTTTAGGGCTTTTAATTGCATTTCTACAGTCCAACCGTATGTTTTGTCCTGCATATTTATCGCTAATAACTTATCATAAGTAATAGCTCTAAATGGACCAAGATCAGTGTAGTTTGCGTCAAACACTTTATTCATTAAGCTAGTCGCGAGCCAATTTCCAAAGACTTGTTGAGGTGTCATAGCACCACCTTCACGTAGTCGTTTTACTCTCGAGCCTATTACAAAATCTATATTGTCATTTACTATAGGTTTGATTAGTTTAGATAATTCTTCAGGGTAATCACTATAATCTCCATCCAGAAAAACAACAATATCCGTTTTCTCCGATTGCTTCCCAATATGTTCTATTCCTTTAAGGCATGCATACCCATATCCTTTTCTGGGTTCTGTTAGTACAGTGGCACCAGCCTTTTGGGCAACTAATGCCGTATTGTCTATAGAACCATTATTTACAACTATGATTTCTTGAACAGATTTGGGAATATCCTTGATGACTTTACCTATGGCGTGTTCTTCATTAAAAGCGGGAATGATGACAGAAATTCGAGTCATTGTAAGTGGAGTTCAAACTTTTTGGATTATTGATTTTGTTGCATTTGCTTATATTCTTCCTGTTGAGCCGGTACAATGTATTTATCAAAGTACCAGGAAGACCATGTTTCCAAAGTTAGGTAAATTCCAACCCCAAGAACAATAATTAGTAGGGTGACTAAAATGAAGTTCTTTCGTTTTCGTTTTGGGTCGATACTACATTGGTTTTGTTTTTTTCTAAACAGATAAATACCATAAAGTCCAATAATAGCAGCCATAATTCGCAATATCCAAGAACCTAAACCGGCAGAACCATTCTCGGCATAGAAAAAATCGGCAAACGAAATTGCGTAAATACCGCCCATCAATCCTAACATGAATAAAACAGCAGGAGCAACACAACACAAAATCCCTGCAATTCCTGCAGTAGTGGCAAATTTTAATGCCCATTTGAATGTGTTGGGTGCTTGCTCGCTTTTCATGGTGTCGTGTTTTTAATCCTTCTTGGAAATCGGGTATAGTTCCTGACCTATGAAATCCTTCGGAAATTGTTCATCGCCTTCAAACCCCAATTCTATATCCCTTCCGTTATGGGGAATATAATTGGTTTTAAAAATATAGTCCCAAAGGCTTAGTGTTAGTCCAAAGTTTACACCATATCTTACATTTTGAGGGAGGGCTTTGGCATGGTGCCAGATATGCATCTTCGGATTATTGAGAACGTATTTCAAAATACCATAGTCCCATCCTAAATTAGCATGGTTAAGATGACCAATAGTAATAGCAAAAAAGTGAACAATGGCAACATCCTGAGCATCGAAACCTCCAATGATAGCGATAGGGATATACAATAACGATTTATAAACAACAGGTTCCATCCAGTGGTAGCGCAAGTGGGCAGCGAACCCCATTTGTTTTACACTGTGGTGTACCTTATGGAAATTCCAAAGGAATGGAATTTTATGTAATAAGCGATGTGTATTCCATTGTACGAAATCTGAAATTATAAAAAATACAAAAAGCCCTAATGCACGTGGCATGTTGTCGACATCGAACAACTGGAAACTGGAAACAGAAAGTCCAACCACATCAAGAATATCGTTGAATATTTCGGCAGTGGTATTGGAAAGTGCTATTAGGACAATGAGGTTAAGAAGGAAAAAGTTGAAAAACATGTAAAAGGTGTCCAACCAAAAATCCTTCCTGAATATAGGTTGATTCTTTCTCCAAGGAAATTTTATTTCCAATAACCAAACGACTAGTGAAATTATGATCAATCCATAAAAGTAGTTATCCCAATGATACTTAAACAGAAGTAATTGTTTTAAATAATTGAGGTACCCACTATAAGAATTAGCTATTATATCGATGTACTTTTCCATAATTCAAAAATAAACAGTATGCTGGGTAGTAGTTGTAACATATGTTACAGCAAATGGAGTTCATCTATATTTTGTCGAAAAACGACTTTAAACACAACAGATTGAGGATTACAAATTCTTAATAAGTTCTTTAAATAGCGTAATCATTTTAGGTTCTGCTTTCTTGGCAATACCAATGATTTCCTCAATGTTTACAGGGTGTAAATTGTCAGGGTCGCATTCGTCGGTAAGTACAGATACGGCAGCTACTTTTAAATTTAAATGATTAGCTACGATTACTTCTGGAACGGTACTCATCCCAACAGCATCGGCACCTATAATCTTAAGCATGCGGTATTCTGCTCGGGTTTCTAGCTGAGGGCCTAACATACTGGCATAAACACCTTCGTGGAGGGTAATGTTGTGGTCTTTTGCAATTTCCTTAAAGCGAGTATTAATTGATATATTGTAAGGTTGACTCATATCGGCAAAGCGCTCACCTAATAGCGAAACTCCTTTAAAAGCTAGAGGAGAACTGCCTTGAAGGTTAATATGGTCATCTAACACCATAAGGTCGCCTTTTTTATAGTTGAGGTTGACAGCTCCTGAGGCATTGGAAATTAGTAATGTGTTTATACCTAATTTTTCCATAATTCTTACAGGGTAGGTAACATCCTGAAGTGTATACCCCTCGTAAAGATGGAAACGTCCTTGCATAATCACTACTTTTTTACCTTCAAGGTTCCCATAGATTAATTTTCCCTTATGAAATTCTACGGTTGCGGTAGGGAAGTTGGGGATGTGATTATAACTAACTTCTTTGATGATTTCTACATGCTCGAGTAATTGCCCTAATCCAGTTCCCAATATGATTCCTATTTCGGGATTTTCAAATCCTTTGTCCCGCAAATAGGCGGTAGTTTCTTCTATATATTTAATCATGGTTATCTAAGAAATTATATAATGACGGACAAGATTTAAGGTCATCGAGAGAGTCTATGTCATTAAGTTCTTCTAACAAAAATACAGCTTCTCCCTGTAAATCTGATAATGTATCCCTAAGAACTGTTTTGGTGCTCCACAACTTGTTTTCGAATAAATTAGGGATCAGGTTTTTCATTCCTATCAAATAGTAGCCTCCATCTTTAGAAGGACCAAGGACAACATCGCAGGTAATTAAGCTTTGGAATGCTTTTTTTATGTGATTGGCTTGTAGTTCAAATATGTCGCTTCCTATTAAAATGATTTCTTGGTAGCCTTCGGTTAAAGCCTCTTTAAAGGAATGTTTCATGCGTTCGCCCAAATCATTTCCTTGTTGGGGTTTGTGTTGGTAATCTGCAAAAGTTTCAATTCTATTTTTAGAAGATGAGCCAGAATAACAAATTCTAATGTCAACGTTAAGCTCTTTTGTGATTTGGTTGGTGTGGTTCAGTAATTGGTCATAGATGGTTAAAGCTGATTCGGGTCCAATCTCTTTGGCTAAACGGGTTTTTACCTGACCCAATTCTGGGTGCTTTGCAAATATTATTAATAGTGATTTTGTGTTTTTATCAGGCATGGTTTATATTGATAGGTAATTTAAACAACAGCTCCTTGGCAGCTACTTCCTGCTCCAGCAGTGCACCCGTAGCAGTGTTGGGAAATGGCAATATCCCGGTTATTTAAAACGGTTTTGTTGTATTGAGAAATATGCTTTATGGGACTCTTTACTGTAAGTTGGAGCATTTGATTGAAATCGCAATCGTAAAGCTGACCATTCCAACCAACAGATAGAGTATTGGTACACATTACGTTGGTTACTGCAGCAGGATTAAAAGCTTCTACGAGTTCGTATATATATTCTTCATAATTGTCTGAGGCAATTAAAAAATCCAAAAACCTACTGATAGGGAGATTGGTAATTGTAAAGAGGTTGTTAAAATGAATGTTGTATTTTTCTTGAAGCACATGCTTAAACTCTTTTTCCAATTGCGTTTGATTAGCTGGAAGAAAGGCACCAGATGGATTATATACCAGGTCCAATTTTAAGTTAGAGTCAGACATGCCATAACCAACCTTATTTAATCGCAATAAAGCGTCGATGGATCTATTGAATACGCCTTCGCCACGCTGGTTATCAGTTTTGCATTTTGTCCAATGGGGCATAGAAGAAACTACATGAACATTGTTTTTTTTGAAGAACTCCGGTAGGTCGTGGTATTTTTTATTGGAAGTGATGATAGTTAGATTAGATCTTACAATTATATCGTCAACTCCAATTTTTTTGGCTTCTACAACAAACCAACGAAAATTGGGGTTCATCTCAGGTGCACCACCGGTAAGATCTAAGGTGTGTGCATTGGTTTTTTTTATGGCTTCCAGGCATTGCTCCATAGTTTCCTTGGTCATGATTTCCTTTCGGTCAGGTCCTGCATCAACATGGCAATGGGCACACACTTGGTTGCACATATAACCCAAATTTATTTGAAGAATTTCAAGTTGTCTGGAGCGGAGTGGAGCAAGGCCACATTGTTTTAGCTTGTCTTTAAATGTGGGAAGCTCACCATTAGCAAAAACACCATTGGATAGGAACTTTAGTTGTTCTTGGGAATCTGCCAAAATACTATGTCGTTTATGTAATGATTTTAAGGCCATTTCTCTGCTTTGAATTGAAACGTTTTAAGGAATCATATTTCTTATTGTGTATCAGTTTACATTTCCAACTTTTTAACTTTGTTCATCATTTGCACGCCATGAACTAACGAAGAGCCACCGCGAATAGCTGTCGCAACATGAACAGCTTCCATCATTTCCTCTCGGGTAATTCCGCGTTGAAGTCCGTCTCCAGTGTAAGCATCAATGCAGTAAGGACATTGCACTGTATGGGCAACGGCTAAAGCAATAAGCGATTTTTCCCTTTCCGAAAGTGCTCCTTCTTTGAATACAGAATTGTAATATTCGAAGAATTTTTCTCCCAATTCTTCATTCCATTCAGAAACCTTTCCAAATTTTTTAAGGTCTTTTGGGTCGTAATAGGTTTTTTGCATGCGTATGATCTTTTTGAATTGAGTTGTGAAATTATGGTTTTCAGTCGGAGTTGATAGAATTTATTTACAATAATTTTAAGTTGAATGAATTTCATTTTGTTATCGTTGAAATGAATTACATTAGAAGTGAGTTTAATCTAATATATTAATGTGAAACCTATAAAAGATAGATTTTCAGAACAGTCTAGGTATTTTAAAAAATACAGGCCAGTTTATCCTCAAGAGCTTTACAATACTATATTAAGGCATACTAGGGTGAGAGATAGGTGTTGGGATTGTGCTACGGGTAACGGGCAGGTAGCAGTAGCATTGTCAACCCAATTTAAAAATGTAATTGCTACAGATATAAGTTCTAGTCAATTGTCTATGGCAGAAAAACGTGATAATATATTATATGACTTAATGCGTGCAGAGGAAACATCTTTTCCGGATAATAGTTTCGATTTGATTACCGTTGGTCAAGCAATACATTGGTTTGATATCGATGCGTTTTTTAAAGAAGTGGACAGGGTGCTAAAGCCAGGAGGACTTTTGGCTGTATGGGGCTACGATTTATTGGAGGTTTCTCCCAGGATAGATAAGTACATCAGATTTTTTTATGAAGATACTATCAAGCCTTATTGGAATGATGAGAGGCGCCATATTGATAATCGTTACAAAGAGATTGATTTTCCTTTCAATGCAATTCCAATGCCCAAGAAATTATTTGTTGAAACTTTATGGAGTTTGGAACATTTGAATGGTTACCTTAATTCTTGGTCAGGTGTACAGCGTTATAAAGAAGCCAATAATAAAGTAAACCCTGTACCGCCCTTAATAGAATTGTTAACATTATTCTGGCGAGGTGATTTAACTGTAAGATTTCCTTTGTTTTTAGAGTTGAGATTAAAACACTAATTTAGTTATGGCTTGAAAACAATACCACCACCTAAGCTAAATTGGTAAATTGTCGAGTATGAGCTTACTCCAGTAGAAACCCCGTACCCACTAAAGTAAAGGCCTCCGCCCATGGCTTGTACAGCAGATAGTAGTTGAGTCTGTAATTTTATTCCAAAGTTTGATGAAGCCCAATAAGTAAGCCCCAATTTTGCACCCCAGCTAAATTTGGTAGTACTATCGTTGTTTCCATTGTCTGGGTTGTCAATATTGGCTATGACCATTCCTGCCATTAAACCTCCAAAACCTTCAATTGGAGAGTTTTGCTTTCTATAGTGGCGTACACCACCAAGCATAATGTAATTTATAGCTAAATCAAACTCTGTGAATTGACCCTGTGGAAAATAGCTATCGTAAAATTGGTAATAGGTAGGGGAACTAGTATCCTGTCTTATGTAAATCAGTTCAACACCTGTATACTCATGAGCTAAGTATTCTGCACCCACACCCCATTGGCCCCCCCCTTTTATCTTACCATCGTAATAAGCTCCTCTATCAAAATAGGAGTCAAAGCTGTCATCGAAGACATAATTACCGTAAAATGAGATTTCTATTTCTTGAGAGAATAGGGGTAATGTTGCCATAATACTAATAACGATGAGAGTGATTTTAGCTTTCATAATTTTCTCTTTTAAATGGTTGTTCTTTAAAAATCAACCTACTCATTTAAATACTGTCAAATTCTTTTGAAACACTCTATTATCTAGGAAAAAAACCTAGAATCAGATTGGACAGAATAGTATCATCATAATTTATATTTCATGACAATTTTCTGTATAAGTAAATTGAAGTAAAATGAAATTTATTTAGGAAACAGTAGTGTTATTCCGGCTCGAAACCCCCAATCGGTTGTATTGCCACCCCCATAAGGAATACGAGGACCAATAAAGACTTGGGTAAGCTGAGAACCAATTGGAACAATTTTAGATCCAACTAGGTGAAAAAAACCGATAGTGCTATCCGACTCCCAATTTTGAGTAAGCTCAGTATTTAAAGCAAGTGCATAGCCCCCATCAAAATTTTTTGCAACAAAAGGTTGTAAAAAAGTGGCGTTGACATCTGTACGATCACTATCTCCGGCTACAGACCAAATGTGATTGGCCAATGCCCCGACGGTTATGGAACCAGCTTGTTTTAGGATTACGGCTGTTGGTCCTAATCCAAACTTTTTGGAACTTAATAATTGATCAGTACCGGTGGGAATAAGCAAAACTGGACCTACCCCCCAAATTATTCCTCCAGAACTAGGTTCTTTAGGAGAGAAAAATCCACTTGCCACAATATCACCCAACCCAAATTGATTGCCGCTATCACCGTATACATCATTTTGGTAAACTACAGGTAGAATTACCCTAGCGATAAGATTCCAATCCTCGCTAATACTCAGTGGAATAACTGGTTGGATGTTGGTTGTTATTCGAGTGCCATCATTTGGGCCAACACCAAAATCAAAATTTCCCTGAAAAGGTACACTGATTAAATCCGAAACTGGATTTTGAAGCTTTTGAGCCAAAGCATCTGCGCTTGAAGGTTCTTGTGATTCTTGTGAAAATAACTGAATTGAAAACAGGAGGAAAATAAAAAGGGCAATAACACGGTTTTTTGGTTTGATTGTCTTCATTTTATGGTTGGTTAATAGCTTTTAGTATTATAAATATACATAAAATCAATTGAAGACTATTTTGTAACAGGTTGCTATTTAGGTTTTTGCGTGTCTCGTGTTTTAGGGGGTAGAATGAATAGGCTTATTGGTAATAACTTCGAAATTGTAATTAGTATTCAAAAAGTAATTTGATACAGTAGCTACACTAAACTTATTTTAAAGTGTTTACCACTCATTAATTTTATTGGAATCTAACTTAACAAAAATAAAAAGCAAAATAGTAAAACCCCAAAGACCTGAGCCTCCGTAGCTAAAAAAAGGTAGTGGTATACCAATAGTTGGTATTAATCCCATAACCATACCTATATTGATAAGGAAATGAAAAAAGAAAATAGAGGCTACGCTATAGCCATAAACTCTACTGAATTGTGATTTTTGCTGCTCTGCCAAATGAAGGATTCGTAAAAGTAGCAATACAAAAAGTATAACGACCAAGGTACTACCTAAAAATCCCCATTCTTCGCCAACAGTACTAAAAATATAATCGGTATGTTGTTCTGGAACAAACTTACCTGTTGTGCGTGTTCCTTCCATAAAGCCTCTTCCTGTTAGTCCTCCAGAGCTAATAGCTTTCTCGCTTTCATATAGGTTATATAGAATGCTTCGTCGCATTTCTGCAATCTTTGCAGGGTCTTTTTCCAAACGGAGCCATAAACTAATCCTATCCTGTTGATGTGGCTGCAATACATGTTTGTAAAAGAATTGAACCCCAAAAGCCAAACCAATAGAAAGTATAGTTGTCACTATAGGTTGAATTATTGTTGGCTTACGTTTTTTCATATAGTAATTGGTAAAGACCAAGATGATTGTAATTATAGCTGTGGCTATTGTTCCAAATTTTAGAGATGAAATGGCTAGCACAACAGCCATAACACTTAAGTTAAGATATATTTTGGGTAACCCTTCACGATATAACACAAAAAAGAATGAAGCATAGACTAAGGTACTCCCAGCATCATTTTGAAGCAATATTAATATTGCAGGAATACCAATAATTGCAAAAGCGCGAAGCTGGTCCTTAAAATTTTTTAAGTCTGTTTGAAGGTCACTTATGTATTTGGCCATGGCAAGAGCTGTGGCTGTTTTTGCAAATTCACTTGGTTGAATAGTAAAACTCCCTATTGCATACCATGAGGTTGCTCCGTTAACGTTCTTCCCAAATAGAAAAAGTCCAGCCAAAAGTAATAAGCCGGCAAGATAAATTATGCTTGAAAACCGTTCATAAAATTTAGCTTCTATTGAGAGTATTAAAATTATCAGCCCTAATGTTAGCAGAATAAAAACCAGTTGCTTTCCATACGGTTGTGAAAAATCAAAATAGTCTACCGTATCACCAGTATGGGAAGCAGAGAGAATGTTGAACCATCCAAAGCCAACAAGGAGCATAAAAAGTAATATTGTAATCCAATCGAAATTATAGTGCTTCGTACTCTCTCTATACATTATTGGTTAATTAAAAATGGTTTGCCTGAATAAGGTTTTTCATATTCCTCTTCTAGGCTATGGGACAAAATCCACTCTTCTAAGTCGGTTCTGGTGATTTCTCTTTTAATGTATTTTTCAATCATTAAAGTAGCAATGCGTCCAGCATAGCGAGCTCCCCAATAACCGTTTTCAACAAATACTGCCAAAGCAATTTTTGGGTTGTCTTTTGGAGCGAAAGCTATGAAAATGGAGTGGTCGGTAAGCTGCATACGCTTACCATCTATTTTTATAAAGTTTTCGGCAGTACCTGTTTTACCACAAATTTCAATCCCAGGGGATTTTAAATTTTTAGCCGTTCCCCATCGGAATACATCGTGCATGCCTTCTATAACTGGATAGAAGTTTTCCTCAGCTACTGTTGTTTTATTTGGAACAGTGTATTTCTTTGGGATTGTATCGTTTTCAATAGACTTAATAATATGAGGTGTATAATAATAACCACGATTTGCAATAGCAGTCGTCATATTAGCGAGTTGTATAGGTGTAGTTTGTACCTCACCTTGACCAATGGCATTGGAAATAGTAAAGGTTGTATACCAACGATTTTGACCATACCAACTGTCGTACATCTCTGCATCAGGGATTTTTCCTGGTTGACCTTTAGATAGATCATTACCAAGGAAGTTGCCTAATCCAAAACTGGTTACATGTTTGTTCCATTTGTCCATTCCAATTGCCGGAGAATCATAATTATCAATAATTCTTCGGTAAACTGTTGCAAAATAAGCATTACAAGATACTTCAATACCGCGTCTCATATTATTACGTGCTCCAGAAGGACAGTGACAACCCATAAAACGATTTCCATAACGATAACCATGATAACAGGTTATTTTTTCTTCTGGAGAAATAACCCCTTCTTGTAGTGCAATTAGGGCGTTCAATGTTTTAAATGGTGATCCCGGTTCATACATAGCCAATAAGCTTCTATCGTACAGAGGTTTCGCAATTGAATCGTAATAAAGTTTTGTGAAATTCTTAGAACGTTCTCGACCAACCAATAAATTAGGGTTATAACTAGGGGCAGTTATCATTGCCAGGATTTCACCACTTGATGGTTCTATGGCAATAATTCCTCCTCGTTTATTTTTCATAAGTTTTTCTCCATATTCCTGAAGGGTAGCATCTATGGTAATAGTAATGTCTTTTCCTTGTTGAGGTAAGGTGTCGTACTTACCGTCTTTATATGGTCCTATATCTCTATTGAAGCGGTCCTTTTGTATAAACTTGATCCCTTTTACACCTCGTAATTCATTTTCGTAAGAAATCTCAATGCCATCTTTTCCAATGAGATCACCCATATTATAGTAAGGGTCGTTTTTTATTTTTGAATGATTTACTTCACCGATATTACCCAATACATTAGCTCCAACAGTAGTTTCATAATGGCGTAGCAATCGTTTTTGAATATAGAAACCTTCAAACTTTCTCATCTTTTCTTGAAGTACGGCATAATCTTCTTTTGAAAGGTGGTTTACAAACACAGAAGGAAGCCTTGGAGAGTAATTTTTAGCTTTTACGAATTTCTTTTTAAAAGTTTCTTTGTCTATTTTCAATAGATTACAAAATTCAGTAGTATCTAATGGTTTAACTTCCCTTGGGATAACCATCACATCATAGGATGGCTGGTTAGATACCAGGAGTTTTCCATTTCGATCGTATACGAACCCACGTTTTGGATAATCATAAACCTTTCGAATAGCGTTATCCTCTAATAGGTTTAGTGATTCGCCACTATATACCTGAAGATAAAACAATCGGGAAATGAATATTAAACCGACGGCAATTATTGAGAAAAATAATAGAAAATGTCTCATTTGGTGCTTCTGCTAAACAAAATGGTTATGAGTATACACACTATTATAGTAAAAATGCCCGAAAATAACGTTTTTTGAAGTATTAAAATTATCTGAGAAACGTTAAAAAATTCTAATAAATATAGAATGAAATGGTGGATAAAAGTTAATATGGTAAAGTAAGTTATTTTTGGAGCAAAGTCCACATGACTAAACTTAATGGTCTGGTGCTCATAACTCGTTCCAAAACAAAATTTTAGGGCCAAGGGTCTTATGTAAGCAATGCATAGTGCAGCAGCTGCATGAATACCTCCTGAATCTGCAAATATATCGACTGTAAGCCCCAATAGAAAGCTAAAAAATAATAGAGGCAATCTATTAGTATGCAGAGGAAAGATTGCTACAAAAAGTATATAAATATATGGGTTTATATACCCCATAAAATTAACATGGTTAAGTACCAATACCTGAATTAGTACCAATACTACAAATCGAACGATATTTGCAGCTATGGTATTATTCATTTGTTGGGTTTAATAGTGTATTGATTTCTATAGCATCTTTATTTTCTATAACGTATACATGCTCTACATTGGTCATATCGTTAAAGAGTCTTACTTGAATAAGGTAAAAGTTTTCCGCTTCATCTAGCTCAAAACTATCTATAACTCCTACATGAATTCCTTTTGGGAATATAGCTGAACGGCCTGAAGTGATTATTGTATCCCCCACTTCTACAGGGGCAATTTTTGGAATATCTATAAGTTGTACATAGGTAGGTGATTTTCCATTCCAAGTTAGGG
Organism: Mangrovimonas aestuarii; assembly: GCF_028767185.1. GTDB lineage: Bacteria > Bacteroidota > Bacteroidia > Flavobacteriales > Flavobacteriaceae > Mangrovimonas_B > Mangrovimonas_B aestuarii. The sequence goes on along the minus strand of NZ_JARACK010000001.1, from coordinate 258,788 downwards.
TACCAAAATGATTGGTTTTTAACAGTTGGGTGCTAATACGGCTATCGGTGTTTAGTATTGAAATGACAGTGGAGAATTTATTACTGGTATTATCTACGATTCCCAATATCCCTTTGGATGTTATAACTCCGAAATCCTGCTTAATACTATCATTTTTACCCTTATTTATGAGTAAAACATTATTTGGAGAGGAGTAACCGTTCTTTAATACTTTAGCTGAAGTGAGTACATATCTAGGATCGATAATATCGTTGTTTAATAGTATTGAATCAGTTTGTTCTTCTGAGTTATAAAGTAATGACTTCAAACGGCTATTCTCTTCAGAAAGCACATCATTCTGTTTTCTCAGACTAAAGTATTCACTAATGTTATTCATTGTACTATAAACGCCCCCACTTAAGGCGTTAGCAGAATTGATGAATTTACTCTTGTGGTACTTGTGCGACTGAATAGTTAAACCCATAGCAACAGCAAACAAAAACAAAAACAGTAGAAACGTTTTGTTTCTTATAATAAAGTTGATGATTTGCTGCATGCGCTGGGTTCCTTATTCTATTATTTAATCAATACGCTTTTGTATTTTGGTAAATTCTTTAGGGTAATTCCTGTACCGCGAACTACAGCACGTAGTGGGTCCTCAGCAATATAAACAGGAAGATCTGTTTTAAGGGAAAGTCGCTTATCAAGTCCTCGAAGCATAGATCCTCCACCGGCTAAATAAATACCAGTGTTGTAAATATCGGCAGCGAGTTCTGGTGGTGTTTGTGAAAGGGTTTCCATAACTGCGTCTTCAATACGAAGTATAGATTTGTCTAATGCTTTAGCAATCTCGCGATATGAAATCTGTACCTGCTTTGGTTTTCCGGTCAAAAGGTCACGCCCTTGAACGCTCATGTCCTCTGGCGGAACTTCCAAATCTTCGGTAGCAGCTCCTATTTGGATTTTAATTTTTTCAGCAGTACGTTCTCCAACATACAAGTTGTGTTGGGTACGCATATAGTAAATAATATCATTGGTGAACACGTCACCGGCAATCTTAACCGATTTATCACATACAATACCCCCTAGGGCTATGACAGCAATTTCGGTAGTTCCCCCACCTATATCTACAATCATATTCCCTTTTGGTTGCATTATGTCTACACCAATACCAATAGCAGCTGCCATTGGTTCATGGATTAAGTAAACTTCCTTACCGTTAACGCGCTCTGCAGACTCTTTAACCGCTCGCATTTCTACTTCAGTGATTCCAGAAGGAATACATATTACCATACGTAGGGCAGGAGTGAAGAGTTTCTTTTTTAACGCTGGTATATTTTTGATGAACATACTGATCATTTGCTCAGAAGCATCGAAGTCAGCAATAACACCATCCTTTAGTGGACGAATGGTTTTGATGTTCTCATGGGTTTTCCCTTGCATCATACTAGCTTCCTTTCCGGCAGCAATAATTTTACCAGATACTCTGTCGCGCGCCACAATAGACGGACTGTCAACCACTACCTTATCGTTATGAATAATTAAGGTGTTGGCTGTTCCTAAGTCTATGGCGATTTCTTCTGTTAGGAAATCAAAAAATCCCATGCGTTAAATTCGTTTATTAGGTTAAGTTCGTTTCTAAATCCTGTAAATGTAATAAAAGTTGGGATATATTCAGGGTTTAATATATCCCAACCTTAGTTACTTTTTTTATTAAATCTTAGTGTTTAAAATGACGGGTTCCGGTAAATACCATAGCCACCTTATTTTCGTTACAGTAATCAATGCTTAACTGGTCTTTAATAGACCCACCAGGTTGAATTACTGCAGTAATTCCTGCATTGTCTGCAATTTCCACACAATCAGGGAATGGAAAGAAAGCATCACTAGCCATAACAGCTCCGTTTAAATCAAAATTGAATGATCCAGCTTTATGGATAGCCTGGTTTAAGGCATCAACACGGCTGGTTTGTCCTGTTCCGCTAGCACACAATTGTTTGTTCTTAGCCAATACAATAGTGTTCGATTTAGTATGCTTACAAATTTTTGAGGCAAAGATTAAATCTTCTAACTCGCTATCTGTAGGATTATTATTTGTTACGTTAGTTAATTCTTCAACAGTATCGGTCTTGTTGTCGCGATCTTGGACCAATACACCGTTTAGACAGCTTCTTACTGTTATTTTTGGTAATTCAACATCGTTAAGAACCAAAAGGATTCTGTTTTTCTTTCCTTTAAGGATTTCTTCAGCTTCAGCAGAGAAAGAAGGAGCAATAACTACTTCACAGAATAAATCATGGATGTCTTCTGCAGTCACTTTGTCTATTTCAGTGTTACTGATCAAGATTCCTCCAAAAGCCGATACAGGATCGCCTGCTAAAGCAGCAGCGTAAGCTTCCTTAATAGTTGGGCGAGTGGCAATACCACAAGCATTGTTATGTTTTAAGATGGCGAATGTAGGCGCGTCGCTTTTGAATTCACTCATTAACGTCACGGCAGCATCAACATCCAATAGGTTGTTATAGCTTAATTCTTTTCCATGAAGTTTAGTGAACATTTCATCGAAGTTGCCGTAGAAGAATCCTTTTTGGTGTGGGTTTTCTCCGTAACGTAAAACTTGTCCATTAGTTTCACTTAACTTAAATGCTGAAATATCTTCAGTTCCGTTAAAGTAGTTGAAAATAGCTGAATCGTAGTGAGACGATACGTTAAATGCTTTTGCCGCAAAACGTTTGCGTTGCGCTTCTGTTAAGCTTCCGTCTTGTTCTGTGATAATATCCAAAAATTCAGCATAATCGTTCACAGACGATACACAAACCACATCGGCATAGTTCTTAGCAGCAGCTCGAATCAATGAGATGCCACCGATATCGATTTTCTCGATGATATCCTGGTGGTTTGCTCCAGAAGCAACAGTTTTTTCGAATGGATAAAGATCCACAATCACAAGATCGATTTGAGGGATTTCAAATTCGGCTAATTCAGTAACATCACTTTCGTTATCCTGACGGTTTAAGATGCCACCAAATACTTTTGGGTGAAGCGTTTTTACTCGTCCACCTAAGATAGATGGGTAAGAAGTAACGTCTTCAACAGGTACTACATCAATACCAAGGTTGTTGATGAAAGTCTCTGTTCCACCTGTAGAATAAATGGTTACACCTTGCTCGTTTAGTTTCTTAACGATAGGTTCTAAACCATCTTTGCTAAATACAGAAATTAATGCCGATTTAATTTGTTTTGAATTACTCATTTTTGTTGTCTTGTATTAAGTTGCAAAAGTAATCAATTAGCTTAAAATGAGGTAGCCCCACTTTGGATTTATTCCGATTTTTTTTGTAACGGAAAAGCGATTAAAACGTCTTACCTTTACCTGAGTAAGAACAAGAAATTACCCCAGCCCTATGATCATGTATTGGCGTCTGTTTAAGGAGAGTTTTTCATTTGCAATAAATGCCTTGCGAAACAACAAGTTGCGTACCTTTTTATCGTTGTTAGGGGTGACTGTTGGGATATTTTCGATTATTGCTGTTTTAGCTGCTGTGGATTCGCTTGATAGAAGTATTAAGAGTGACCTTTCCGGTTTGGATAAAAACACTATGTACTTAACCAAATTTTCATTTGGCCCTACCGATGTTCCTAGGTGGCAGCGTGAAAACTATCCACAAACAGATTACAATGATTATGAGTTTATTAGTCGAAATATTGCAGGTGTTAAGGCTACTGCCTATGTGATTTTTGGTAGTAACCAATCCATAAAGTATCAAGATAAAACTTTGGCAAGCGTAAATGTTACTCCTGTGTCCAGTGGGATTTATGTGATTGATGACCTTAAAGTAGAAAAAGGGCGTTTTTATACCGAAGCTGAATCCTATTCTGGAGCACCTGTTATGGTTATGGGGTATAGTTTAGCTGAAAATCTATTTGGAAACATCAATCCAATTGGTAAGCAAGTACGTGTTTATGGTAGAAAAGTGACGGTGATAGGTGTTCTGAAAAAGTTTGGTACAACCCTTTTTGATTCCCCAGACGAAAAGGCTTATGTACCAGCCAATTTTGTGCGTCGTTTTATCAGTGGGGGGACTGATGGTGTTCCTGGGGCAATTGTAATCAGGCCAGAAGCAGATGTTGACATTGCTGCTTTTGAGCAGGTGTTAATACAAAAGTTTAGAAATTTTCGAGGTTTAAAAGCCGGTGACCCCGATAATTTTTTTATTAATAAACTCTCTGGGTTCACAGAAGTAATAAATGGTATTATCAAGACACTAAATTTAATAGGATGGGTCATCAGTGGCTTCTCCCTTTTGGTTGGAGGCTTTGGAATTGCTAATATTATGTTTGTAAGTGTAAAGGAGCGTACTAACTTAATTGGCATTCAAAAATCTTTGGGGGCCAAAAACAAGTTTATTTTGTTTCAGTTTCTTTTCGAGGCTGTGGTTTTGGCTGTTATTGGTGGAATTGTTGGTTTAATACTTGTTTGGTTGTTAACCCTAGGGCTTACTGGGGTCATGGGTGATTTTGAGTTCGTTCTTTCTGTGTGGAATATGCTTCTAGGGTTCAGTTTAGCTACCTTTATAGGGCTTATTTCAGGTGTCATTCCAGCAGTTTCGGCTTCAAAACTCGATCCTGTTGAAGCTATTAGAACAGGAATGTAGTATTTTAAATTTAAGTGATGGGGTTATAAAATTTCACTTACCTTGGCGCAGACAAATTCCAAAAAGCGTTCATCAGCTTCTGTAAATGGGTCAGGTGTATTTGAGTCAATATCTATTTGGCCTATGTTTTCACCGTTTACGAATATTGGTATTACAATTTCAGCTTTCACTGTAATGCTACAAGCTATATAGTTATCTTGAGCACTAACATCTGGTACAACGAAATTTTCGTTGCTAACTGCAACCTGTCCGCAAATGCCTTTTCCAAAAGGAATTATGGTGTGGTCTGTAGGTTCTCCAACATAAGGACCTAGTTTTAATTCTTCTTTATTGCCGTTTCTAAAATAGAAACCTACCCAGTTGTAATAATCTACATTGGTTTCCAAAAGCTCACAAACAGCTAGTAATTTATCATCCGTAGTATTGTTAGCATTGTAAAGTATTGCCTCTATCTCAGGTTTCATATGTTCGAATGTCATAGCTCTTATCTTTTTTTCAAAAGTATTTAATAGCCTTCACATCTCATGTATTTTTGTATAACTTTAACGACTTCAACTAAAACCAATTTGAAAGTGCTCCTTATAAAATACAAATCGGTAATACAGTTTATTGCTACCTTTTTATTGGTATATATCGTTTTGTCGCTGTGTTATAAATTCTATCTGGATTTTTCCTCCGGGCAAAAATATTTTCCAGACTATCTTACCAATACAGTAGGACATCAAAGCGAGATATTAATCAGAGTTTTAGGCTATGATGCACAGGTTATACCTCACCCTGATGAGCCTTCTTTGAAATTGATGGTTAATAGTAAGTATGTTGCAAGAGTGGTTGAGGGCTGTAATGCAATGAGTGTTATTATACTATTTATATCGTTTGTTGTGGCATTTGCTTCTGAGATGAAAACGACATTTATCTATGCTCTTGCAGGAAGTGTGCTCTTATATGTCGTAAACCTATTAAGGATTGCTATACTATCTGTGGGATTATATGAGTATCCTCGGCGAAGTGATTTACTTCATACCGTTATTTTTCCAATGATTATTTACGGGATGATGTTTTTGCTTTGGATGATTTGGGTAAACAGGTTTTCATTTTTAAGAAAGAGTCATGGGGAAGTCGGTTAGAATTATTTTGTTTATGATGCTGATAGGGCTCTTGGTTTTGGTTAGGGGCTTTGAGGACATACTATTTTACGATCCCTATTTAGCGTTTTTTAACAGTGATTATTTATATATGGATAACCCGAGAAGGGAAGTGTTAAAGCTTACCATTTTTACATCCTTAAGATTCGTGGTAAATACATTGGTTTCATTGTGCATATTATACGTCGCTTTTTTAAAGAAGGATATTTTAAAATTTTCCGCATTGTTTTACAGCGGTGCTTATATGGTACTTATTAGTTTGTTTTTATATTTTGTTTTAAATCCGCGTCAAGAGGATTACTATATGTTTTTCAATATCCGTAGGTTTTTAATCCAGCCAGTTTTTCTGCTACTGTTATTGCCAGCGTTTTATTACAATAAGGTTAGAAGTTGAGAGGATAATGAAATGTTTAGGAGCGCTAGTGCCTGATTTAATATTTTTTATATTTGCCACGTGAAGGCGAATTTGTTATATAGCATATTTTCAGTTTTTATGTCTGTATTAGTGTTGCTTTCTACAGTTTTCTTTACTGTGGAAAAGCATTTTTGTGGAGATAAATTAATTGATATGGCTATTCTTACCAAAGCAAAATCTTGCTGTCCAGAGACCACCAGCGAAGTTCTGATGTTGGGAAAAGGTTGCTGCAAAAGTGTAGTAGATGTAGTTCAGGGGCAGGATGAGCTAACAGTAAAATCGTTTAACGATTTAGATCTATCGCATCAACTGTTTCTAACAGCCTTTACTTGTTCCTTTATTAATTTATTCGAGGGATTGCCACAACAAGTGGTGCCTCACAAAGATTATTCTCCACCAAAACTGGTTTACGATCACCAGTTAATGGACCAAGTTTTTCTGATTTGATTTTTTAGCATTATTCAATTATAGCTTTCTTTCTTTTATGTGTATAGATGAAAAAGAGCTTAATGTTTATTGTCTTTTGTTTTTTAATGAAAGACACGATTTAATGTCTAAAAAATAATCAATGTCATATATAAATAGAAAAGAATCAGTAGGTAACTCTTTTGTGGGGGTGCGTTTTAACAAAATATCCTCTTTTTTATTATTGACTATTCTGTTAATGTTAGGCGGGTTTTGCCATTCACAAGATAATATTGAAGGAAAGGTCTTGGAGCAGGTTGAAGGAGGAATGACTATTCCTTTACCTGGAGCCAACGTGTATTGGCTCAATAGTGAATTAGGAGCGGTAACCAATATAGATGGAAGCTTTACCTTGCCCTATGCTAAGGAATACAATAAGTTGGTGATAAGTTATGTGGGGTTTAAAACGGATACCTTAGTAGTTAAAAACGCAAAGTCAATAATACATGTGCTTCATCCCACTGCCAAATTAAATGAAGTTCTAGTAAGCAGTAGTAAACAGAGTACAGTTAAAAATTATCTGAGTTCAGAGAATGTTATGACTGTAACAAGTGATGAGCTTTTAAAAGCTGCATGCTGTAATTTAAGTGAGAGTTTTGAAACCAATCCTTCCATCGATGTGAATTTTGCTGATGCTGTTTCAGGGTCTCGACAAATTAAAATGCTGGGCTTGACGAGTCCGTATATTTTAATTGCTACAGAAAATATTCCAACAGTTCGTGGTGCTGCTCAAGCCTATGGGTTAAGTTTTACTCCCGGTACTTGGGTTGAAAGCATTCAGATAACTAAAGGAACAGGTAGTGTTGTTAACGGTTACGAAAGTATTGCGGGGCAGATTAATGCCGAACTGGTAAAGCCCATTAGTGACGACCAAGTATTTATAAATGTATATGGAGCTATGAATCAGCGTTATGAGTTGAACACGCATTTCAATGCTGAGTTAAATGATAAATGGAGTACGGGAGTGTATCTTCATGGTAATACCCATCAACAAGAACACGATGTTAATAATGACGGTTTTTTGGATATGCCAAAGTACAACCAACTCAATGCCATGAATCGCTGGCAGTATATCAACAAAGAAAAAGGACTAGTAAGTTTCCTGAATTTCCGTGTACTGAATGATGAAAAACAGTCAGGTGAAGTGGATTTCGATCCAGAGATGGATAAGCTCACTACAAACCATTGGGGTAGTGAAATCAATACACAAAGACTTGATATCTCAACAAAATTGGGATATGTGAATCCCAATATCCCTTATCAGAGCTTAGGGTTTCAAGGAGCTTTTAGTATGCATAAACAAGACTCCTATTTTGGATTAAACGTTTATGATATTATACATAATAGTGTATATGCCAATGCTATTTATAATTCAATTATTAGTGATTCTCGTCATAAAATTAAAACAGGAGCTAGTTACACTTATGACCATTATAACGAAAAGGTTATTGAAACTGGATACGAACGAACGGAAACATCTGTAGGCGGATTTTTTGAATATGCTTACGATAACCTGGATAAAATAACACTTGTAGCAGGAGTACGATTGGATTATCACAATCTTTGGGGAGCGTTTTTAACGCCTAGATTGAATATGAGATACACGCCATGGGAAAAGTCGGCACTAAGGTTGTCTCTAGGGAGAGGGAAGCGAAGTGCAAATATTTTTACCGAGAACCAAAACATGTTTGCTACTTCTCGAACAATTGAGCTCCTCGATTCTGATGGAGATATTTACGGGATGGATCCCGAGATTGCATGGAACTATGGTGTTTCGTTTCTACAAGGGTTTAACTTGATGGGACGTCAAGCCGATGTGACGGTGGATTTCTATAGAACGGATTTCGTTAACCAAGTAGTCGCGGATTGGGAGAATCCACAGGCAGTACGATTTTATAATTTAGAAGGGAGTAGTTTTGCCAATAGCCTTCAGGTAGAGTTCAATTATAATATTTTTGAACATACGGATTTAAGACTTGCTTATAAATTCTATGATGTGAAAACAAAGTATTTAGATGGCTTGCTGGCAAAACCCTTAACCCCAAAGCATAGACTATTTGCCAATGTTTCCTTTAAAACATCTTTAAAGGATAATGGGGCACGATGGAAGTTTGATGCAACTTATAACTGGTTGGGTGAGCAACGATTCTCATCTATGGTAACCAATCCGGTTGAATATCAATTAGGGAATTATTCTCCAACTGTTGGAACGCTAAATGTTCAAATAACGAAAGTTTTCTCACCGGAATTAGAGTTTTATTTTGGAGGTGAAAACATTACCAATGTGAGACAAAATAATCCGATATTGGGTGTAGATAATCCATTTGGACCTTATTTTGATACCACTTTTGTGTACGGCCCAATATATGGTAGTAACTATTATGCTGGGCTTAGATATAGAATAAACTAAACAATTTAAAAGATAAAGAAATGAAAAAATTAATGATTTTAGGAATGCTTTTGTTTGGAATCACAGCATTTTCACAGAATAAGAATGCAAGAGCAACAGTAGAAGTAGATGGTGTGTGCTTAATGTGTAAATCGAGAATAGAAAAAGCGTGTATTAAAACCAAAGGAGTGAAATCTGCTGTATGGGATGTAAATACTCATCAGTTGAGTTTGATTTATGATGAACGCAAAACCAATTTAGAGACTATTCAAAACAATGTTGCAGCCGTTGGTCATGATACCCAAGAGGTAATAGCAACCGAAGAAGCTTACAATAGTGTTCATGCTTGTTGTAAGTACAGGGATATACAAGTGCAGGAAGATCATCAAAATGAGAATCTAGCTCAGCCAACAAAATCGTAAGTTATCGAATTAGAAAAAAAACGCTCCTTTAAAGGAGCGTTTTTTTTGTGTTTATAGTTTAGGGTTTAATGAGCTTCCAGCCAATTATCACCCATGCCAATTTCAACATCCAATGGAACGGCAAGTTTATAGGCCCCTTCCATTTCAGTTTTGATCATAGCTTTTACTTTTTCTAATTCAGGTTTGTAAGCATCGAAAACCAATTCATCATGCACCTGTAGTAGCATTTTTGTTTTGTAATTGCCTTCAGTTAGTTTTTTGTCGATGTTGATCATCGCAATTTTAATGATATCGGCAGCACTTCCCTGGATAGGTGCGTTTACTGCATTTCTTTCAGCAGCACCTCGTACTACAGCATTTCTAGAATTAATATCCTTAAGGTATCTTCTACGTCCTAAAACAGTTTGTACATAACCATTCTCTCTAGCGAAGTCTACTTGTTTGCCAATGTAGTCTTTTAGTTTAGGGTATGTGGTGTAGTACGTGTCTATTAATTCTTTGGCCTCGCTTCTCGATAAATCTGTTTGATTGCTCAAGCCAAAGGCAGAAACACCATAAATAATACCGAAGTTTACCGTTTTTGCATTGCTACGTTGTTCTCTTGTGACTTCTTCAATAGGAACATTGAATACTTTGGCAGCAGTAGAAGCATGAATGTCCTCCCCATGTTTAAAGGCATTAATCATATGGTCCTCTTCACTTAATGCGGCAATAATTCGAAGCTCTATCTGAGAGTAATCCGCAGCTAAAAGGGTGTAATCTACATTACGAGGAATAAATGCCTTTCTAACTTCGCGACCACGTTCGGTACGAATTGGAATGTTCTGTAAGTTAGGATTGTTACTGCTCAATCGCCCTGTAGCAGCTACCGTTTGCATATAATCTGTATGAACTCGGTTTGAGGTCGGGTCTACTTGTATAGGTAGGGCATCCACATAGGTGCTCTTTAATTTAGTAAGTCCACGGTAATCTAGAATATTCTGAATGATTTTGTGGTCTTTGGCCAAATAGGAAAGTACATCCTCCGAGGTTGAATATTGTCCTGTTTTTGTTTTTTTCGGCTTATCGATCAATTTCATTTTTTCGAACAGGACGATGCCAAGTTGTTTTGGAGAGGCAATATTGAATTCTTCTCCAGCTTCGGTGTAAATCTCCTGTTCAAGGTTTTTGATGTCGTTATCTAGTTCGTGGGAAAGCTTTTCTAAAAAGGGTTTATCCAAATTAATGCCCTCTAGTTCCATTTTTGCCAAAACTTTAAGTAGTGGCACTTCTATGTCGTCAAAAAGGGTTTGTGTATTGGCTTCACCCAATTCCTTTTCAAAATGTTCTTTTAGTTGAAGTGTGATGTCTGCGTCTTCAGTAGCGTATTCGGTTTGTTTATCAAGTGATACCTGACGCATAGATAATTGATTTTTCCCCTTTTTACCAATAAGCGTTTCTATCGATATTGGTGTATAGTTTAAATAGGTTTCGGCAAGTACGTCCATGTTATGGCGCATATCTGGGTTGATGAGATAATGTGCCAACATGGTGTCGAACAACTTACCTTTAACGGTAATATTATATTTCGCTAATACCTTAATGTCGTACTTTAGGTTTTGTCCTATTTTTTCGATGGATTCATCTTCGAAAAAAGGACGAAGCAGTTCTATGAGTTCTTGAGCTTTTTCCTGATTTTCTGGAAACGGTATATAGAAGCCTTTACCAGCTTCCCAAGAGAATGCGATGCCTACCAGTTGAGCTTTTAGCGGATCGATGCTTGTGGTTTCGGTATCGAAACAAACACTTTTTTGCTTCATAACACTTTTTATAAATAGCTTCAAAGCCACAGGTGTATCTACATGTTGGTAAAAATGTTGAACAACCTCGTAAGTAAGTCTACCCGAATGTGCTATAGTAGAAGTTGTGTTTCCTCCAGTGTCGAACAATGAAAACTGGCCAGCTCCAGCAGTTTGAGGTGCTTTTGTTGGAGCCTTATTAGATTGTGTTGGTTCCATAGCGAGAGCTTCGCCTTCTTTTGTAAATGTCTTAATGAAATTCTCCATTAATCGACGGAATTCCAAATCCATAAAAATGGTTTTTACCGCTTCGATATCAGGTTCTGACATTTCAAAATCGGTTTCGTCAAATTCAACAGGAACATCGAGCATAATTCGGGCCAATTTTTTTGATAATAAGCCTAGTTCAGCATTAGCCTCAACTTTTTCCTTCATCTTTCCTTTTAGCTTGTCGATATTTGCCAGAAGACCTTCCATACTACCAAATTCGGCAAGGAACTTTTTAGCAGTTTTGTCACCTACTCCGGGAAGTCCAGGGATATTATCCACGGCATCCCCCTTCATCCCTAGGAAATCAATTACCTGTTCTGGTCGCTCTACACCAAATTGTTCCTGTACTTCTGGAATGCCCCAAACATCATACCCCCCGCCATTTTTAGGTCTATACATAAATATATTGTCGCTAACCAATTGGGCAAAATCTTTATCAGGAGTCACCATAAAGGTTTGGTAGCCTTGGTTTTCGGCTTGTTTGGCTAAAGTTCCAATAACATCATCGGCTTCAAAGCCTTCCTTAACCATAATAGGAATGTGCATCGCTTTAAGCAGTTCCTTAATGTATGGTACTGCTACTTTAATCGCCTCGGGAGTTTCGTCTCGGTTGGCCTTGTATGCTTCAAACATTTCAGTACGGTCAACACTTCCTCCTTGATCAAAACAAACGGCCAAGTGGTCTGGGTTTTCCCGCTTGATAACGTCAAGCAGTGAATTCATAAAACCCATAATTGCCGAAGTGTCCAGACCTTTGGAGTTAATTCTTGGGTTCTTTATGAATGCATAATATCCACGAAAAATCAAGGCGTAAGCGTCTAATAGAAATAAGCGTTTTTGTTGAGCCATTTTATAATCTGTTTGATTGCTCTCAAAACTACAAATAAAAAGAGAGATTTGTAGTGAAGGATACAAGTTTAGATGCTATGTTATCTATGTTTTAGTGTTGCTAGTTTTATCTTGATTTAGAGAATAATACTTACATTTATCTCTATTAGATTTAATGAGACTAAAATGACTCCTGAACAAATATTTCAAAAGCAGTTTGAGAATAGGTTTAAAGTTGGAAACAGTACTTTAAAAGAACGTATTGCCAAATTAAATAATCTCCGTTATGCTGTAGAAGTTACTTATAGGCATAAATTGGTAGATGCTTTATATACTGATTTTAAAAAACCAAAAACAGAAAGCGATCTTACAGAAATATACCCTGTTGTTAGTGAGATTAAGTTTGTATGCAAGCATTTAAAATCGTGGATGAGCAAACAACGGGTTGAAACACCTATAGCACTTTTTGGAGCTTCTTCATGGATAAAATACGAATCAAAAGGCGTTTGTTTAATTATGTCGCCATGGAATTTTCCTGTTAATCTTACCTTAGGCCCATTAGTATCAGCTATAGCAGCAGGAAACACCGTAATATTGAAGCCTTCGGAAATGACACCGAATGCATCGAATGTTTTAGCAGAACTGATCCGTTCAATTTTTAATGAGGATGAAGTAGCGCTAATTGAAGGTGGGGCTGAGACTGCCCAAGAGCTATTGAAGTTGCCATTCCATCATATATTCTTCACAGGGTCACCAGCTATTGGTAAGTTGGTTATGAAAGCTGCCGCAGAGCATCTTACCTCTGTTACCTTAGAGCTGGGAGGGAAGTCTCCAACAATTATAGATGAAACTGCCGATATTAAAACGGCAGCTCGTAGAATAGCATGGGGAAAGTTCATGAACTGTGGCCAAATTTGTGTGTCTCCTGATTATGTGTTGGTGCATAAAGCTGTGAAAGATGATTTTTTAAAAGCGATAAAGAAAAATATTAATGAGTTTTTTACTGAACATCCAGAGAGGTCTGATTCATACTCTAGAATAGTAAACGATAAACACTTTCAGCGATTGAAAGGTTATTTGTCCGAAGTTTCGCTACAGGCAGCTACAATTGAGTTTGGAGGCGGTAGTGACCCAAAAACAAGATATATCCAGCCAACTGTTATTTCTGATATTGATAATGATTCCTCATTAATGCAAAACGAAATATTCGGTCCAATACTTCCTGTTATTACCTATGAGAGTATAGATGAAGCGATACGTTTTATCAACAAAAGGGATAAGCCTTTGGCATTATATGTTTATAGTAGAAAAAGGAAATTAGCAGAAAACATTATAAATGAAACTCGGGCTGGCAGTAGCTGTATTAATCATAACGTTTTACAGTATGGAAACCATTATTTGCCGTTTGGAGGTAGTAATACCAGTGGTTTAGGTAAATCGCATGGATTTTATGGTTTTCAGGAGTTTTCCAACTCACGGTCTGTGCTAAAACAGCATATTAAAGGCGCTACAGATATGTTGTTTCCACCTTATACCGATTGGAAAAAGAAGTTAGTAGGTTGGACAGTGAAGTGGTTTTAGAAAGTATATAGAATAAAAAACCTCCGCAATGCGGAGGTTTTTTTATAAGTGAACCTAGCTAAAGGTTATGCTTCTTAGTTTAAAGGAAGAGCGATAGCACCTTCTTTAGTAACTGTTAAACCGTTTCCAGCTTCATAACGTCCACCAGAACCATCAAATGTTCCTTCAAAAGCACCGTCATATGAAAGACCTATAGTCATTCCATCAACATCAGCTCCAGTTTGGAAAGAAACATTTGCAGGAGCTTCCTCAACATTAAGATCAGTGTCAAGAGTAAAGTATCCGTTTGCTTCAGTAGCTGTGTTATCAAAAGCTTGAGAACCGTCTATGTACAATTCGTATTGTTTACCGTAAACAACGTTATCAGGTGTAGGGAACTCTAAGTTTCCATCTACTAAAGGAGTAAAGATTTCAGTATCTAAGTACGTAGTTGTAGATGGGTCAGTTTCTGTAACGCTTCCTGTAGTAGTAAGGAAAGACCAATAAGCGTGATCTGCTGCACCATCTTCATCAAGGTCAGCACCACCCCAGAATACTAAAGCAGTATTGCTGATTGCGTAGCTACCACCGTTATATAAAACTTGGTTAGTTGGAGCTGTAATGTTAATTTCTAAGTCAGCAGATTGAAGGTCACCATCAGTAGCATATACTGTGTACATACCTGGAGCTTCTGCAGTAAATGCGTTAGAAGCGATCATTTCACCATCAACATAATAGCTAGCGTCAGATGTTACGTTGTCTCCTAAATCATTAGTTACAGAGAAAGTTACAGTTTGTCCTAAAGCAGCTTCAGTAGTGTTTGCTGTTAAAGTAATTGAAGTTGCAGATGCTCCTCCGTCATCATCACTGCTACAAGAAACAAATGTAGCTCCTGCCGCTACGGCAAGAAAGAAAAATAATTTTTTCATAACAAAAGTTAAATTAAAAGTTTAGTTTATTTGAATTTTTTAAAAATAAAGTCCCAAATATATACTTTGTATTTTAAAATGCTAAATATTTTTTTCTGTTTTTTTACTTAACCGTAATGTATAATTTATTGTTTATTAACACGACGATACTTAAGTGGTTGAATATTAGGGTATTGTGTCTTTAGTGGTTTTAAGTATGCTGTTTTTTTGTTTTGTTGTAGTTTTTTAAATGTAATATTAGTTTTCTGTGATATTAGTATTTATTTAAGAGATTGTTAGTGTTTAGTTGTTACCTTTAATGGTTTGAATGATAATTAATTAGTTTGTATGTTACGTTGGGTTGTATTCATTTTTATATATGTTGTATTGGATTATTATGCTTATCAGGCATTTAAAACAGTAACAAAGTCTTCTTGGCTTCAAGTTGTATATTGGGTGTTTAGTATTATAGTGCTCGGCAATTTTATTTATCAAATGGCTATTCAGCAGGATCATTTGCGTGTACTGACTCCTATTAAAAGTTATGCCCTAGGGTTTCTAATAGCAATGGTTATTCCAAAGTTAATTTTGATTGCTTTCATGTTTACAGAGGATATTGTTAGAGTGCCTCAGGCTGTTTATAGCTATTTTACTGAAGGTGGTCATCAGCATGGTTTTTTTCCAAATAGAAGACGATTTATCAGCACTGTTGCTTTGGGGTTAGCTGCTGTGCCATTCGCTTCGCTCCTATATGGCATGTACAGAGGCAAGTATAACTTTAAGGTTTTGAAATATCAATTGCATTTTGATGATCTTCCCGAAGCATTTGATGGGTATACCATAACCCAAATTAGTGACATACATAGTGGAAGCTTTGACAATAAACATAAAATTCAATACGGTATTGATTTAATTAATAATCAGAATTCTGATATAATTCTTTTTACAGGTGATATGGTGAATAATTTAGCCTCTGAGATGCTGCCTTGGAAGAAATCATTTGGAGAGTTAAAGGCTAAGGATGGAGTATATTCAGTTTTAGGTAACCATGATTATGGTGATTATGTGGAATGGAATACGGTTAAGGCTAAGCATAAAAATCTCGAGGACCTAAAAGCAATTCAAAAGGAAATTGGTTTTGATTTATTGTTAAATGAAAGTCGTTATCTGGAGCGTGAAGGTCAGCGCATAGCTTTGGTTGGTGTAGAGAATTGGGGGAGAGGAGGCTTTAAAAAGGCTGGCGATTTAAAACAAGCATCGGCTTTTATAGATAAAGATGATTTTAAAATTTTAATGAGTCACGACCCTTCTCATTGGGAAGATAAGGTAATTGACGATGATTACCACTATCATCTTACGCTTAGCGGTCATACACATGGTATGCAGTTTGGAATTGAAATTCCAGGTTGGTTTAAATGGAGCCCTGTAAAGTGGCGATACAAATATTGGGCGGGTATATATGAGAAGAAAGGACAATACATAAATGTAAACCGCGGATTTGGATATTTGGCTTACCCAGGGCGTTTTGGTATCTGGCCGGAAATTACTGTAATAGAGCTTAAAAAGAGAGAAATCCTCGTTTAATTGTAAGGAAATACTATATTTGTGTAACTGCATTTGACTAAAACCAAAAACGAGATGTCAAAATTTGGTGATTTAATAGATGTGGACATTCCAGTATTACTGGATTTTTTCACAGAGTGGAGCGAGCCCTCTACTGCTATGCATCCCGTATTGCGCGATGTTGCTGCTGCTTTAGGTGATAGAGCTAAGGTAATCAAAATTGATGTTGATAAGAACAAAGATCTAGCTGATGCCTTGAGGGTGAAAGGTTTGCCAACACTTATTATTTATAAAAACGGTGAGATGAAATGGCGATATAGTGGTGAGCAGGATGCTAATACGCTAATAGGAATTATTCAGGAGTTTATGTAATAGCTTTAAAGCTATAGCCCAAACCGTTAAAGTGCTCCAGAACCTTTGGAAGTGCATATTTCATATTTATTGAAGCCTTTATACTATCGTGAAACACTATAATGCTCCCTTTTCTGGAGTTGTTTATTACGTTTAGGCAGCATTTTTCTGGAGTAACTGATTTATCCCAATCAACGGATAATATGTCCCACATAATAATTTTGTAGCCTAACTGAATGAGTTGTTTACCTTGGTCTTTTTTTATCCTTCCGTATGGAGGTCTAAAGAGAAGAGGTGAGAGGTGGTTTGGTTCAGTATTATTGTTTATGGCTAATTCAGTTTGTTTTACACTGTTTATGTATTCTGCAGAGGATGTTTTCCATCCTTTAACATGATTTTGTGTATGGTTGCCAATACTATGGCCTTTCGAGATAATCCTTTTAAGTATATCAGGATGCTGCTCTATGTTTTTGCCAATACAGAAAAAAGTTGCTTTTGCATTGTATTGACCCAAAGTATTCAAAACCCAATCAGTAATTTCGGGTGTAGGGCCATCGTCAAAGGTGAGATAAAGTTCCCGAGCTTGTGTGTTTATATGCCACACATAGCTCGGGAATATTTTTTTTACCCAAAATGGTATTTTAACAGGCGTAAAAGCCATAGTTTATTCATTCATTAAACTACTGTCTGGAATCATTTCTTCCTGAAGGTCTGGATCTTCAGATGGAACAGGGCCATCCTCGTAAAAATGCTTGAACAATTGAAGATTGTCTGAGAATATTTTTGATTGAGCTTTAGAGAACTCAATATCATACTCCATAAGCACATCGACCAATGCTTTATAGCGCTCAATATCTGTAACAATTTCTTCTGCCATGCGATATTGGTTCTCTATGGATAGTTTAGAGTAATAGTTTAGATTTTCCTGATATTTTTTTGCAACATCAAGAAACAGTTGTCTAGCTTTCTCTTCAGCACCTACTTCATAATAGGCGCTTATATATGGTTCTAATAGAGTATAATACCCATAAAAGTCTACAGGCATATTTTTCATTGCAATATCTGCTATCTCTTCGGCTTTGTTGAGTTTGTCTTCGTTAATAAGCTCCTGTGCTAGCCTAGCTAAATTACCTCGATAAGTAATTGAGTTTTTGCGGGTTTCTGGATCATGGTAAATGTCTTGACTTCCACTATTGCCCCAATCCCAATTAATAACCATATTGTACATTTTATCAGTGTCGATACGGCCCATATCAAATGGGTTAGCGCGATCAACAGGCGTTTTAATAGGTACTAGTTTGTAGCACATACCATCCAATTGGAGGTAATCCTTCATCCAAATATAATCGTCATCTGCAAATGCTCCTCCTGTAAAATAGATAGGACGTTTCCAGTCATTATTGGCAACGATATCCAACATAAGGAGTCTGTTCTTGTAAATTGCAGGGTCATTGATGGTTATATCTATATGTGGTACAATCTTATCGGCGTCTTTAGCGGCTACAATTCCGTTATCTAAAACAGCTTGTTTATCCACAGGAATGCGAACATGTTCAACTGGAAAATAATTGGATTTAAGCAACTGGTCTGGGTAATAACTTGGGTCGTCACCGTTTTGCTGTAGAATGTATTTAAATTTTGTGCGTTCGTTTTCACTGGATACCCAACTCATAAAATCTGAAATCATGAGTGTATCTTGTGTCGCTGTCCCAAGTCGCTTCATTATATAATCCCTAGTGCCGTGTCTGTACTTGTCATGTGTTAGTTGAGACGGAATGGGTGCACTTTCATAAGCTTTACGTTTCATTTGGTCTATATACCAATCGGTTTGAAATAAACTGGTGTTTACCACCCGTACATCGGTACGGTAGCCTTCAATTTCCTGGGCGTACCAAAGAGCAAAAGTATCATTGTCTCCAATAGAGAATAGAATTGCATTTTGATCGCAAGAGTCAAGGTATTTTTTAGCCATAGCTCTAGCGGTATACTTGTCTGATCGATCGTGGTCATCCCAGTTGTTTGCTGCCAAAATTCCAGGGACAAGAGCAAGACATACTAAAGTGATTGCTGGTGCCAGTAATTTGGTGTTTGTTGCTTTCTTAAGGGCTTCATAAAGGGCAAACACTCCAAAGCCAATCCAAATAGAAAAAACATAGAAAGAACCAACCACAGAATAGTCACGTTCTCTAGGCTCAAAAGGACGAACGTTTGTGTAAACTTGAATGGCTAATCCCGTAAATAGGAAAAAAACTAACATGACCCAGAACCATTTTTTTTCCTGATTTAACAAGAAGAAAAGTCCGATTAACCCCAAAAGTAGAGGAAGGAAGTAATACGTGTTTCTTGCTTTGTTGTTTTTAACATCGCTAGGTAAGTTATCTTGAGATAAGCCTAGATGCCATTCATCTATAGGTTTTATGCCACTAATCCAATTTCCGTGAAGGTCATTGTACTTTCCTTGAAAATCATCTTGACGTCCTACAAAATTCCACATAAAATAGCGCCAGTACATATAGCCTAATTGATATTCCAGCATATATGAAATGTTGCTGCCAAGGGAAGGTTTTTCTATATCCAAGTATTGGCTAAATTGTTTTAGAAACTTAGTATAATCTTCGTAGTCAACAAGACCTTGGGCAACATCGTTTTTAAAACCATTTACAACAGAGCGAAGCCTATTTTCCATTTGGTATTCAGGCTTCAGCTTGAAATCTAAATAGCCGCTAAACATCATGTAATTTTCCGCATGCTCTGTGCTCCACATGCGTGGTAGAATGGATGCATGGTCGGAATTGTAGTTTTGTTTAGCAAGTTTATAGTCATTTACAATTACGTACTTGCCTGTTTTCTCATCTTGTTCGTATTTTGGTTTGTCATCAATGTAAGGTTGCTTTTCGTCTAAGCCAGAATACTGATCAGTGAACTGAGGGCCATAGAATAAGTGTGTTTCTGGATATTGCTCTAAGTTATAATAAGCTAGTAGTTCTCGGGCGTTATTAGGGTTGTTTTCGTTGATTACAACATTTGCGTTAGCTCGGATTGGTAGCATTAACCAAGATGAGAATCCAATGAAAATAAACAATAGGCACAGAATACCCGTGTTAAGATGTTTATAGTGTTTCTTTCTCGTGTAATTTAAACCGTAATAGAAAGCTCCTATTAGAACAAGACCCGCTATAATAGTTCCAGAATTAAAAGGTAACCCTATGCTGTTTACGAAAAAGATTTCCGAAGCACTGAAAAAACGAAGTGCATTTGGTAGTAACAATTTAAAGATGAAAAGAAGAATAGCCACAGCCACAACATTGGCTATGATAAAGTTCTTTACTGTTATGGTTTTGTAATTTTCAAAGAAGTAAATAAGTCCTATTGCAGGAATGGTTAACAATCCCATAAAGTGAACACCGAATGAAAGTCCTACAACAAATGAAATTAAGATTAACCAACGGTTACCGCGAGGGGTGTTCATATCTTGTTCCCATCTTAAACCTAACCAGAACATAACTGCCATGATCAAGGTTGCCATAGCGTATACTTCGGTTTCTACCGCGTTAAACCAAAACGAATCTGTAAAGGTGAAAGCTAAACTACCAACCATGCCACTACCTAAAATAGCCATAGTTTGCCCTTGGGATAACTCGTCGCTTCTTAGGCTTATGATTTTTCTTAGTAATAAAGTTATGCTCCAAAACATGAAAAGTATTGCAAAGGCACTAGATACGGCACTCATCATATTTAACATGAGCCCTATTTGAGAAGGCTCTAGAGCAAACAATGAGAAAAACGCTCCTATCATTTGGAACAGTGGTGCCCCAGGAGGGTGTCCTACTTGAAGTTTAGATGATGTTAAAATATATTCTCCCGCATCCCAAAAGCTTACTGTAGGTTCTACTGTAAGGCTATAGGTGATAAGTGCTATTAAAAAAGCGAACCAACCAAGAATGGTGTTCCATTTTTTAAAATTCAACTGTGTCATGTATATTATTGTCTATTAGATGGGCGAATTTAATAATAATAAGTTTACAAGGAAGGCTTTTAATGGTTCGTTAGGAGTGAATTTGAAATTTTTCAAAAAAATATTTGCGCGGTAAAAACTTTGCTTTATATTTGCACCGCAATAAAGGCAAT
Source organism: Mangrovimonas aestuarii (assembly GCF_028767185.1). Lineage (GTDB taxonomy): Bacteria > Bacteroidota > Bacteroidia > Flavobacteriales > Flavobacteriaceae > Mangrovimonas_B > Mangrovimonas_B aestuarii. The sequence continues at coordinate 237,932 of NZ_JARACK010000001.1, read as the reverse complement.
GGCCTATGGTGTAACTGGCAACACGTCTGATTTTGGTTCAGAAGAGTCTAGGTTCGAGCCCTAGTAGGCCAACAAAAAGCCTCCCGTTTTGGGGGGCTTTTTTTGTTTTGAACATTTAGTTATTTGAGTGTGTTGAGCTTTTTAGGGTTTCGAAATTATTAAACAAAAAGCCTTATGGATTTAAAAGAAAAAGGCTTTTTGTTTGTATTGCTTTGCGGTCGGTTAGATCTTAAATGTTATCACAGGTCTTTTAGCGTGGTTTACTAAGTCTTCGCTTATTGAACCGTTAAAAAAGTGGGCGATACCTTGGCGTCCGTGAGTGCTAATTCCAATCAGGTCGGCATCCATTATGTGTGAAAAATTAAGGATCCCTTTTTCGATAGATTCATCATTGTATACATTGATGGTGTAATTGTCAAAATTGTATTCTTTAATGAATTCGTTAATTCTTGTATTGGCAGCAGCTGTAGTTGTGAAGCTATTAGGTGTGTTTACAAATAGCAGATGGATTTTAGCGTCAAAGCGTTTGGCTAACTCGGTAGCTTGTTTGTAGGTTTCCTTGTTGTCATTTTTAAAATCGGAAGCGAAAACAAAATCCTTAACCTTGAATTGGTCATGTTTATTTTTAATCACCAATACAGGAACGTGGGATGTGCGAACAACTTTCTCAGTGTTCGATCCGATAAACATTTCCTTAAATCCGCTTGCTCCATGGGATCCCATAACAATCATATCGATGTCATTTTCTTTGCAGGTGTCTTTAATTGTTGTGAATGCTTCATGAAACTTAACGGTTTCGTGTATGGTGATTCCTTCGAGATAGGGTTTGTTCATGGCTTCTTCGAACTTTTTGTGGGCGAGTTTCATGAAAAACATCGCTTCAGGCAGTTCGCTTGTTGAGCTCATTGGGTCTATTTGTTGTAAAGGTATCTCGAGCATATGCATTAAATAGATTTCGCTATCGTTCTCCTTGGCAAGTTGGGCAGCTACCCGTAATGCATTTTCGGCTTCGGCGGAGAAATCTGTGGGAACTAATATTCGTTTCATATAAAAATTAAGTGTTTTGTTGTTGGTCTTACGTTTATGTTTTAAATGTAGTAATAAATAATGACTTTTCTAATCATTATGTAATTCAATATAAATATTGTATATTTGCAGCGTTGTAAGAAAAAAGAAAAGCGAGGGGACTGGGAGTCCCCTCTTTTTATACTGATAATTGATATATGTTTGAAGAAACCGTAAAAGGATTGCTAGATAAGGCGCTGGAAGAGCGTCAGGACCTTTTTCTTATCGATTTTACCATTGGCGGTGATAATACGATCAAGGTAGTTGTGGACGGGGACACAGGGGTTTCTGTGGAAGATTGTGTGTTTGTTAGTAGGGCTATAGAACATCAATTGGATCGCGAAGAGCAAGACTTCTCCTTGGAAGTTACCTCGGCGGGAGCTACGTCGCCATTAACCCATGTTAGGCAGTACAAAAAAAATATTGGTAGAACCTTGAAGGTGAAGACCGATGCAGAAACCTTTGAAGGGGAACTAGATCAGGCTGATGATGAAAACATAACCTTGAAGTGGAAAGCCAGAGAGCCGAAAGAAGTTGGTAAAGGAAAGGTTACTGTACAAAAGGAGACTGTAATACCCTATAATGATATTGTAGAAGCTAAAGTGATGATTAAATTTTAATTCATAAGAGTTATGGAAAATATAGCGTTAATTGAATCTTTTTCTGAGTTCAAAGACGATAAGTTAATAGATCGTGTAACGTTAATGGCGATATTGGAGGATGTTTTTAGAAACGCCTTGAAGAAGAAATTTGGAGATGACGATAATTTTGATATAATTATTAACCCAGACAAGGGGGATTTGGAAATCTGGAGAAACCGTGTGGTTGTTGCCGATGGTGAAGTAGAAGACCCAAACCAGGAGATATCGTTGTCAGATGCTCGTAGAATTGAGCCGGATTTTGAGGTTGGAGAAGATGTGTCGGAAGAAGTAAAGCTTATCGACCTTGGTCGTCGCTCTATTTTAGCTTTGCGTCAAAACCTTATTTCTAAAATACATGAACACGACAACACCAATATTTATAAGCAGTTTAAAGACCTTATAGGAGAGATTTATACTGCAGAAGTACATCACATTCGTCACAGAGCAGTGATTCTGTTGGATGATGAAGGTAATGAAATAATATTGCCTAAGGATAAGCAAATCCCATCGGATTTTTTCAGAAAAGGTGAAAACGTTAGAGGTATTATTGAGAATGTTGAGCTTAAGGGGAGTAAACCTGCCATTATCATGTCACGTACATCTCCGCTTTTTTTAGAGAAGTTGTTCGAACAGGAAATACCAGAGGTTTTTGATGGATTGATTACTATTAAAAAAGTAGTGCGAATTCCAGGTGAGAAAGCTAAAGTAGCCGTAGACTCTTATGATGATCGTATCGATCCTGTTGGAGCTTGTGTTGGTATGAAAGGTTCTAGAATTCACGGAATTGTGCGTGAATTAGGTAACGAAAACATTGACGTTATCAATTATACCAACAATTTACAGTTATTTATAACCCGTTCTTTAAGTCCTGCTAAGGTAACTTCAGTGAAAATTAATGAGGAGACTAAACATGCCGAAGTTATGCTTAAACCTGAAGAGGTGAGTAAGGCTATTGGTAGAGGAGGACATAACATCCGACTGGCAGGTCAGCTTACAGGTTATGAAATAGATGTATTTAGAGAAGGTGTTGAAGAAGATGTTGAGCTCTCTGAGTTCTCTGATGAAATTGAAGGATGGATTATTGAAGAGTTTAAGCGTGTTGGTCTTGATACTGCTAAGAGTGTTTTAGAGCAAGACATAAATGACTTGGTGAAACGTACCGATTTAGAAGAAGAAACGATTAGCGAAGTAATAAAGATTCTTAGAGAAGAATTTGAAGATTAACCATATATTTGAGGTATATTAAAGGCAATTTATGGCTGGAACAATAAGATTAAATAAAGTTTTACGCGAATTAAACATTTCTTTAGATCGTGCTGTAGAGTTTTTGGACACTAAAGGCATTGAGATAGAGAAGCGACCTACTACAAAAATTTCAGAGGAAATATACGATGTGTTATCTTCTGAATTTCAAACAGATGCTAGCAAAAAAGTAGCGTCTAAGGAGGTTAGTGAGGCTAAGCAAAAGGAAAAGGAGGCAATGCGAGAAGAACGCGAACGCGAACTTCAGGCGAAGCAAGAAGAAGAGGCCAAAAAAGAAGAGGTAATTAAAGCCAAAACCGTATTGTCAGGTCCAAAACAGGTGGGGAAAATTGACTTGGAAGGCGATTCCAAAGCAGAAGAAAAGGTTGGTGAAAAAGAGGTAGAGCAACCAAAAGTTGAAGAGAAAAAAGAAGAGCCTAAACCTGTAGAGCCTGTTAAGGTGGAGACTCCGGTAAAAGAGGAAGAAAAGCCTGCTGTAACTGAGGCTCCTAAAAAGGAAGAGCCTAAAGCAGAACCGAAAGTTGAGAAAAAACAGGAGGTTGTTGCTAAAGAAGAAAAAGAAACTCCTGCTCCAGCTCCTAAAAAAGAAACTCCTAAAAAAGAAACCTCAAAACCTTCAATAAAAGATGTTCCAGCAGAAGTAAAGAAGGAAGAGAAGAAAGAAAAGAAAGAAAAGCAGGAGAAGAAAGAAGAGCCTTTGCAGGAAGATGGTGGTATGGTGAAAACACAGTACCAAAAGCTTTCAGGACCTAAGATTGCCGGAGAGAAAATAGACCTTTCTAAATTCGAGAAGCCTAAGAAGAAAAAAGAAGATAAAAAGCCTAAGGAGCAACCCGGTCAAGCTAGAAAAAAACGCCGTAGAATCAGTAAAGTTGGTCCTGATGCAGCTAAAGGAAATGCTGCTGGTAATGCAAATAAAGGGCAAGAACGCTTCAAGGGCAAAAAAGGTCCGGGAAGACGTCATGTTGTAAAAGAAGAGCCAAGCGAAGAAGAAGTACAAAAACAAATCCGTGAAACGCTTGAAAAACTTCAAGGAAAGTCTGGAAAAGGTAAAGGGGCTAAGTATCGTAGAGAGAAACGTGATCAGCACCGCGAACAGACAGAGAAATCACTTGAACAGCAACAAGCAGAAAGCAAAATTCTCAAGGTTACTGAGTTTGTTACTGCTAGCGAGGTTGCAACTATGATGGATGTTTCCGTAACACAAATTATATCTGCATGTATGTCTTTGGGTATGATGGTTACAATGAATCAACGTCTAGATGCTGAAACATTAACAATTGTTGCAGAGGAATTTGGATATAAAGTAGAGTTTGTAACTGCCGATATTGAAGAGGCAATCGAAGAGGAGGTTGATAGTCAAGAAGACTTGAAATCGCGAGCTCCTATTGTAACAGTAATGGGACATGTAGATCACGGTAAAACATCTTTATTGGATTATATCCGTAAGGAGAATGTAATCGCAGGAGAATCAGGAGGTATTACACAGCATATCGGTGCATATGGTGTAACACTGGATAGTGGACAGAAAATAGCCTTCTTAGATACACCTGGTCACGAGGCGTTTACTGCGATGCGTGCGCGTGGTGCTCAAGTTACTGATATCGCAATTATTGTTGTTGCTGCCGATGATGATATCATGCCGCAAACTAAAGAGGCAATTTCGCATGCTCAAGCAGCAGGGGTGCCAATTATATTTGCGATTAACAAGGTAGATAAGCCAACGGCTAATCCAGATAAGATTAAAGAAGGGCTAGCTCAAATGAACCTTTTAGTAGAAGATTGGGGTGGAAAAATTCAATCTCATGATATCTCTGCTAAAACAGGTCAAGGGATCAAGGAACTTTTAGAAAAAGTATTACTTGAGGCAGAAATGTTAGAGCTTCAGGCTAATCCTGATAAACATGCAACAGGTACTGTTGTTGAAGCATTCTTGGATAAAGGTAGAGGATACGTATCTACAATATTAGTGCAAGCAGGTACACTGCGTATTGGTGATTATGTGTTGGCAGGTCGTCATAGTGGTAAGGTTCGTGCAATGCAAGACGAGCGTGGTAAAGACGTTCACGAAGCTGGGCCTTCTACGCCAGTATCAATTTTAGGATTGGATGGGGCACCACAGGCAGGTGATAAATTCAATGTATTTGAAGACGAGCGGGAGGCTAAGCAAATAGCAGCAAAACGTACTCAATTACAACGTGAGCAATCGGTACGTACACAACGTCATATTACTCTTGACGAGATTGGACGACGTATTGCACTTGGGGACTTTAAAGAGCTTAACGTAATCCTTAAAGGGGACGTTGATGGGTCTGTTGAAGCATTAACTGATTCATTCCAAAAACTATCAACAGACGAGATTCAAGTAAATATTATTCATAAAGGTGTAGGTGCAATTACGGAAAGTGATGTATTGCTTGCTTCAGCATCCGATGCAATTATCATAGGGTTTAATGTTAGGCCAATGGGTAATGCTCGTAGCATCGCTGAGCAGGAAGAAATTGATATTAGAACCTATTCTATTATCTATGATGCTATCAACGATCTTAAGGATGCAATGGAGGGGATGTTATCGCCAGAACTTAAAGAAGAAGTTACTGGAACTGCAGAAATCCGTGAAATCTTCAAAGTCTCTAAGATTGGTAGTATAGCTGGATGTATGGTTATGAACGGTAAAATCTACAGAAACTCTGGAGTGAGATTAATTCGCGAAGGTGTTGTTGTTTACACAGGCGAATTGGCATCGCTTAAACGCTTTAAGGATGATGTAAAAGAAGTTTCTAAAGGATACGACTGTGGTATGCAGATTAAGAACTATAACGACATTAAGGAAGGTGATATTATTGAAGCTTTCCAAGAAGTTGAAGTTAAGAAGAAGCTTAAGTAAGTATATTATATAGAATAAAAAAAGCGACCTAGTTAGGTCGCTTTTTTTATGGGATAAAAATTAAAAGTTTTATTCAGATTTTGGTTTGAAAATAAATGCGTTATAAAACTCTTTCTTTATTTCTTTAAGTGCTCTATCGGCTTCTAAACGAGTAGTAAAGCTGCCCACCCACAACTTGTAGTTTGGCGATTCGTAAACTAGTGAAGTGCTCCACTGGTTATAAGCCTTTAAGAAGTCTTCTCTAGCTCCTTCTGCGCCACTACGGCGACCAGAGAAAATCTGTATTCTATAGCGGTCTGCACTTGAAGAATTATTGATTTCCTTTTTCAATTTCAGGAGTTCGTCAATTCGTTCGTCCTTATTAATTGTAAGTGTCCCTTCTTGGGCGTAGGTTATTTCTGTGCTGAAAATCAATGCAGCAAAGCTTAAAATGGCGATGTGGGTTTTCAATATTTTCATTATCAAGTTCTTTAAGACAAATGTAAATCTTATTAACTAAAATAGGGCTTATTTTATTATTTAGAATTTCTCTAAATTAGCAATTAACAGAACACTAACATTTCTAAAATGGACTATAAGTGTTACTTTTGCGAGAGATTTTTATAACCGTATTTTATCTTTTTATAGATGAAAAAAACGTACCAAAGTTTAGAAGTTAATTCAACCATTAATATGAAACAGGTGATACACCGACAATTTGGCGCAAGCTTAAAGCGTTTAGGATTAATTCTTTTATTAGCATTTTCAACAACACTTACTGCTCAGGAAGGGGACCCTGCTAAGGGGAAATCATTGTTTAACACCAATTGTGCTGCATGTCACAGCTTGGATAAAGATCTTACAGGTCCTAAGCTTAGAAATGTTGAGGCTAGGTTGAGTGATGAGCAAGGTTTAGATCGAGAGTGGATTTACGCTTGGGTTAGAAATAGTTCAGGTATGATTAAGTCGGGAGATGCTTATGCTAACGACGTATTTAATCGCTACAATAAAACTGCTATGACGGCATTTCCTCAATTGTCAGATGAGGATTTGAATAATATTTTAGCGTATACGTCGGCAGAGCCAGCGAAACCTAATGATGAGGCTGTAGGGCAGGTTTTGCCAGCCGAACAAAAAGGGGGTATTTCAAACGAAATCATTCTTGGGGCATTAGTGTTGCTTTTCGGTTTGTTAGCCTTCGCTTTGATTTTGGTGAATAAGACTCTCCGTAGTTTTGCTGAAGCAAAAGGAGTGGACTTGCCAGAAGCTACTCAACGCACTCCTATTTGGAAAGCATTTGTTCAAAACCAGTTTTTGGTTTTGGTAACTGCAATCTTCTTGTTGTTGGCAGGTGGGTATTTTATTTACGGTTACCTAATGCAGGTAGGTGTAGATCAAGGTTACCAACCGGTACAACCAATTCATTTTTCTCATAAAGTTCATGCTGGCGATAACGGTATCGACTGTAAGTACTGTCACTCTTCTGCAAGAGTAAGTAAGACTTCAGGTATTCCTTCATTGAATGTTTGTATGAACTGTCATAAGTCAGTTTACGAATACAATGGTGAAACTACTGCTGAGTATTCTAAAGAGTTCTATGATGGAGAGATTAAGAAGCTATATGCTGCTGCCGGATGGGATGATACTGCTCAAAAATTCACTGGAGAAGGGCAGCCTGTAAAGTGGGTTAGAATTCATAATCTTCCAGACTTCGCATACTTCAACCACTCTCAACACGTAACTGTTGGTGGTATTGAGTGTCAAAAGTGTCACGGTCCTGTTGAGGAAATGGAAATCATGTACCAATACTCTCCACTTACAATGGGATGGTGTATTAACTGTCACAGAGAAACAAATGTAAAAGTAAAAGACAACGCATACTACGAAAAGATCCACGCCGAGCTATCTAAGAAGTACGGTGTAGAAGAATTGACGGCAGCTCAAATGGGAGCGCTGGAATGCGGTAAATGTCACTATTAATATTTTAATAAGAAGTAATTCAATTATACAATATGTCATCAAACAAGAAATACTGGAAAAGTGTTGAAGAGCTAAACGATAATAGCTCAATTGTTGAGACGCTAAAACACAACGAATTTGTTGATGAAATCCCTACGGATGAGTTTTTAGGAGACAAGGAAACCCTTGAAGCCTCATCAACAACACGTCGTGATTTCTTAAAGTACGTAGGTTTCTCTACAGCAGCTGCTTCTTTAGCAGCTTGTGAGGGGCCAGTAATTAAATCAATCCCTTATGTAGTTCAGCCAGAGGAAATCGTTCCTGGTGTAGCTAACTACTATGCTACTACAGTGGCAGACGGTTTTGATTTTGCTAGTGTTTTAGTTAAAACCCGTGAAGGTCGTCCAATAAAGATCGAGAACAATACTATGGCTGCTGCAAATGGTAGTGCTAATGCCAGAGTTAATGCATCTGTTTTAAGTCTTTATGACAGCTTAAGGGTAAAAGGACCAAAGAAAGGTGGAAACAGTATTTCTTGGAGTTCGTTTGATGCTGAAACAAAACAAAAACTTGATGCACTAAGTGCAGCAGGAAAAGAAATCGTGTTATTGACGCAAACTTTCGCCAGCCCTTCTACTACTAAATTAATTGGTGAGTTTAAGGCACAATACGGAAATGTTCGTCACGTAATTTACGATGCTGTTTCTGAGTCTGTTGCTTTAGATGCTTACCAAGCTAAGTACGGAGAAAGAGGATTGGCAAACTACGATTTTGCTAAAGCTTCTACTATCGTATCTTTTGGTGCTGATTTCTTAGGAGATTGGCAAGGTGGTGGATTTGACTCCAGCTATGCTAAAGGACGTGTTCCTGAGCATGGAAAAATGTCTCGCCACATCCAATTCGAATCTAATATGTCGTTAACTGGTGCTAACGCAGACAAGCGTGTACCATTAACTCCAAGTCAACAAAAAGTTGCCTTGGCTAAATTATATAGCTACGTTGTAGGTGGATCTGTTTCAGGTCAATTACCTGAAAACATCGAGGATGCTGTTCGTAAAGCTGCTGCCGAGCTTAAGAAAGCTGGAAGTAACGGTGTGATTGTAACAGGAATCCAAGATGTAAATGCACAAACTGTAGTATTCGAAATTAATGAGTACTTAAGAAGTAAGGCATTCGATGCTGCAACGCCAATCAAAATCAGACAAGGTAACAGTAAAGCAGTTGCTGCTTTGGTTGCTGATATGAAAGCTGGTAGAGTAGGTGGTATAATCATGAGTGGTGTTAACCCAATGTATACTTTGCCTAACGCTGCTGATTTTGCTGAAGGATTAAAGAAAACAGAACTTTCTGTAGCTTTCTCAATGAAAGAAGATGAGACTTCATCGTTAACAGAATATATTGCTGCTACTCCACATTACTTAGAGTCTTGGGGAGATGTAGAGATCAAGAAAGGTCACTATGCATTAATGCAGCCAACCATCCGTCCATTGTTCGATACAAGACAATTACAAGATTGTTTGATGTTGTGGACAGGACAAGGTGGATCTTTCCACGATTACATTAAGTCAACTTGGAATGCAAGCATCTTAAACGGTGCTTCTTTCAACCAAGCGCTTCACGATGGTATATTTGTAGCGTCTGTATCTGCTACTATTTCTGAAGCTGATACTACTGAAACAACAGAGCCAACAGAAGCACCTTCTGGACAAGCTGCAAGAGCTTTAGCTTCTTCAGCTAAAAGTGAAGGTATGGAGTTGACACTTTATACTAAAACTGGAATGGGAGACGGACAACAAGCCAATAACCCTTGGTTACAAGAGTTCCCAGATCCAATTACCAGAACTTCTTGGGATAACTACTTAACCGTTTCTAAAGCTGATGCTGAAGCATTAGGTTTGAAGAACTGGCACGTTGCCAACGGAGCACTAAACGGTAGTAGGGCTAATGTAACAGTTAACGGTGTTACTATAGAGAACGTTCCTGTAATCATTCAGCCAGGTCAAGCTAAAGGATCTGTTGGATTGTCTTTCGGATACGGTAGAACTGCTGGATTGAAAGATGAAATGAAGACAGGGGTTAACGCTTACCCACTTTATCAAAATTTTGACAACGTACAGAATGTAAGCATTAGTGCTGCTAATGGAGAACATGAGTTTGCTTGTATTCAGTTACACAATACCCTAATGGGACGTGGTGACATTGTTAAGGAAACTACTTTAGAGATCTTCAATACTAAAGATCATTCAGTATGGAATCCAATCGCAATGGTGTCATTAAATCACCAAGAAACACCTGTAACGTCTCCAGACGTAGACTTATGGGATGAGTTCGATCGTTCTGTTGGTCACCACTTCAACCTTTCTATCGATCTTAACTCTTGTACTGGTTGTGGTGCTTGTGTGATTGCATGTCACGCTGAGAACAACGTACCAGTAGTTGGTAAGAGCGAAGTAAGACGAAGCCGTGATATGCACTGGTTGCGTATAGACCGCTACTACTCTAGTGAGGATACTTTTGCAGGAGATAGCGAGAAGAAAGAGAATATTGCAGGATTAGGAAGCTCATTGAGTGAATTCGGAGAAATGGAGCACCCTGCAGACAATCCACAAGTTGCTTTCCAACCTGTAATGTGTCAGCACTGTAACCACGCACCTTGTGAAACTGTATGTCCAGTAGCTGCAACTTCACACGGTCGTCAAGGACAAAACCACATGGCATATAACCGTTGTGTAGGTACTCGTTACTGTGCTAACAACTGTCCTTACAAGGTACGTCGTTTCAACTGGTTCCTATACAACGGAAACGATGAGTTCGACTACCACATGAACGACGATTTAGGACGTATGGTATTAAACCCAGATGTTGTAGTACGTTCAAGAGGGGTTATGGAGAAATGTTCTATGTGTATCCAAATGACTCAAAAAACTATCCTAGATGCTAAACGTGACGGACGCGTAATTAAGGATGGTGAGTTCCAGACAGCTTGTTCTGCAGCTTGTAGTAGCGGTGCAATGGTATTTGGTGATATCAATGATAAGGATAGCAAAGTAGCCAAGCTAAAAGAAGATAATCGTATGTATCACTTATTGGAGCACGTAGGAACTAAACCTAACGTGATTTACCAAACTAAGGTGAGAAATACAACAGAAGCATAAGTAAAACGAATTAAGAAATAATTATAAAAGGATTATGGCGTCTCATTACGAAGCACCTATTAGAAGACCTTTAGTTACAGGGGAAAAATCATATCATGATGTTACCGTAGACGTAGCACGCCCTGTAGAAGGAAGAGCCAATAAGCAATGGTGGATAGTTTTTTCTATCGCTTTGGTAGCTTTTCTTTGGGGGATTGGATGTATATTGTATACCGTGTCAACAGGTATTGGTACCTGGGGATTAAACAAGACAGTAGGCTGGGCCTGGGATATCACTAACTTCGTTTGGTGGGTAGGTATTGGTCACGCAGGAACTCTTATTTCTGCGGTATTATTGTTATTCCGTCAAAAATGGAGAATGGCGATTAACCGTTCTGCAGAGGCGATGACAATCTTCTCGGTAGTTCAGGCGGGATTGTTTCCAATTATCCACATGGGTCGTCCATGGTTAGGATACTGGGTATTACCAATCCCCAACCAATTTGGATCGCTTTGGGTTAACTTTAACTCACCACTTCTTTGGGACGTGTTCGCGATTTCAACATATTTATCGGTATCATTAGTATTCTGGTGGACTGGTTTATTACCTGACTTCGCAATGATCCGTGACCGTGCTGTGAAGCCTTTCCAAAAGAAAATCTACAGCTTGTTGAGTTTCGGATGGACAGGAAGAGCTAAAGACTGGCAACGTTTTGAAGAAGTATCTTTGGTACTTGCAGGATTAGCAACACCACTTGTACTTTCTGTACACACTATCGTATCGTTTGACTTCGCAACATCGGTGATTCCTGGATGGCACACTACCATCTTCCCACCTTACTTCGTTGCTGGAGCGATTTTCTCTGGATTCGCAATGGTAAACACCCTTCTTATTATAATGAGAAAGGTTTGCAACCTTGAAGATTATATTACTGTACAACACATCGAATTGATGAACATCGTAATCATGATTACTGGTTCTATAGTAGGTGTGGCTTATATCACTGAGTTATTTATTGCATGGTATTCTGGAGTAGAGTATGAACAATATGCTTTCCTTAACAGGGCTACAGGACCTTACTGGTGGGCTTACTGGGCGATGATGACTTGTAATGTGTTCTCTCCACAGTTTATGTGGTTCAAGAAACTTAGAACAAGTATCATGTTCTCATTCTTTATCTCTATAGTAGTAAACATAGGAATGTGGTTCGAGCGTTTCGTAATTATCGTAACCTCATTACACCGTGACTACCTTCCATCGTCATGGACTATGTTCTCACCTACATTTGTAGACATTGGAATATTCATAGGAACGATTGGATTCTTCTTTGTATTGTTCTTATTATACTCAAGAACATTCCCAGTAATTGCACAAGCAGAGGTTAAGACTATCTTGAAGTCATCTGGTGAGCGTTACAAGAAGATTAGAGAAGCAGGTGGAAGCCTAGTAGGAACTGGGTCTGACGCACGTACTTCTGGAAGTCAAGTTAACAACTCTAAAAACTAATTGCAGCATATGGAATCTTCATCAAAAGTAATTCACGCTATATATACTGACGACGATGTGTTAATGTCGGCAGTGAAGAAGGTAAGAGCTGAGAAACATCATATAGAAGAAGTGTACACTCCATTCCCAGTACACGGATTGGATAAAGCTATGGGATTGGCACCAACACGTATCGCTATTACATCTTTCCTTTACGGATTGGTAGGGCTTTCTGTTGCGACAACAATGCTTTACTTCATCATGATTAAAGACTGGCCACAAAATATTGGTGGTAAGCCAAGTTTTAGTTTCTTGGAAAATATGCCTGCATTTGTACCTGTTATGTTCGAGATGACAGTATTCTTTGCAGCTCACTTAATGGTAATCACTTTCTACCTACGTAGTAAAATGTGGCCATTTAAAGAAGCTGAAAACCCAGATCCACGTACTACAGACGATCACTTTCTTATGGAGATCCCTGTACATGGAAATGAAGAAGAATTGGCTTCATTATTGAAAGAAACTGGAGCCGTAGAAATTAACATAGTAGATAAAGCATAATATCAGTATGAAAGGCTTAATTAAATATAGCGTATTAGCATTAGGATTAACAATGGTAGTGTCTTGCCAGAAAAACAGCAGACCAAACTACCAGTTCATGCCTAACATGTACGAACCAGTAGGATACGAAACTTATGGTGAATCAACAGCATTTAACAATGGTGTTGAGGCACAATTGCCAGCAGAAGGTACTATTGCAAGAGGTCACATCCCTTTTGATATTGCAAATACTACTGAAGGATTTGAGTTGGCCAAAGCTTCTTTGACCAGTCCTTTGGATTCTACTATGGTTGACCTTGCAAGAGGAAAGGAACTTTATGACATCTACTGTGGAATTTGCCACGGTAACAAAGGTAACGGGCAAGGTAACTTGGTAAAAAGAGAGAAGATTCTTGGTATCCCTAGTTACGATGACGCTGGACGTGCCATTACCGAAGGTAGTATTTACCACACCATTTATTATGGGAAAAACGCAATGGGTTCTTATAGAAACCAACTTAATGAAGAAGAGCGTTGGCAAGTGGTTGCTTATGTACTACAGTTAAAAGCAGATTTAGAAAAGTAAGATAGATAAAGAAAATAATAGATATGTATACGTTTTCAAATAGATTAAAGACATTTTCTATCATTCTAATGGTTTTAGGGTTGTTAGGTGTTGTTTACGGATTTATGTCCGCCCCTGGATCTTTAGATGAAGTAAAAACAATCTTGGCAGAGGAAGCTGCGCATCACGGCGGAGGTCATGCTGAAGAACCAACACATCAAGTGTCAGATGCTCATGATTCTCATGATGCAGCTACTGCTCATGGTGAAGGTGCCCACGAAGATGCTCATCATGGTGATGCTCACGCAGAGCACGTAATGCACCAAATGCAGAACAGGCCTTGGTCTGCTATCTATGTTGCAGCATTCTTCTTTATGATGATTTCTTTGGGTGTTCTTGCTTTTTATGCTATTCAGCATGCAGCTCAAGCAGGATGGTCTCCAGTATTGTTCCGCGTAATGGAAGGTATTACTTCTTATGTATTACCGGGTGCACTTATCGTATTAGGTATAGCAGTACTTTCTGGTACAGTAGGTCACTATAACATTTTTGTTTGGATGGACCCAGAGGTTGTTGCTCACGATAAATTAATCCAAGGTAAATCAGGTTTCTTAAACTTAACTGGATTTGTTATCCGTGGATTGATATTCATCGCAGGATGGAGTACTTATCGCTTCTTTGCCCGTAAGTTCTCTTTGGCGCAAGATGAAGCTAACGATAATTCAAACTATAAGAAATTATTCCGTATCTCAGCGGCATTCTTAGTATTCTATATCGTTTCAGAATCTATTATGTCTTGGGATTGGATTATGAGTGTTGATCCTCACTGGTTCTCAACTCTTTTTGGATGGTATGTATTTGCAAGTATGTTTGTTAGTGGTATTACTGTTATCGCATTGATCTCAATCTACCTTAAATCAAAAGGTTTATTGGACTTCGTTAACGATAGTCATTTGCATGACCTTGCTAAGTTTATGTTCGGTATTTCTATCTTCTGGACATACTTATGGTTCTCTCAATTTATGTTAATCTGGTATTCAGATATACCAGAAGAGGTTACATACTTCGTAACAAGAATTGAAGACTATAGATTACCGTTCTTCGGAATGTTAGCAATGAACTTCATATTCCCTGTATTGGTGTTGATGAACAGCGACTACAAACGTATTCCTTGGTTTGTTGTTATGGCTGGTGTTATCATCCTAGCTGGTCACTACATCGATGTGTTCAACATGATTATGCCTGCAACAGTTGGAGACAGATGGTTCATTGGAATTCCTGAAATTGGTGCGATATTCCTTTTTGGAGGGTTGTTTATGCTAGTTGTGTTTACAGCATTGACCAAGGCGCCATTGTTAGCTAAGGGTAGCCCTTACATTAAAGAAAGTGAACATTTCCATTATTAATAGATAAATAAAGACGAACGACAACAATGACTGCTTTATTAACAATTTTAGTATTAGTATTTGTATTGGTTGCCATCTGGCAGATGGTTAAGATTTTCGATCTTGCTCAAGCCAATGCAAACAACAATCAAGTAGCAAACGATAAAGACAATAGGATCAACGGATCCCTTATGTTGGGCTTCCTAGCGTTTATCTATGTTATTACTATAGTATGTGTTTGGAAATGGGGAGACCTACCGTTATTGTCGAACTCTGCTTCGGCTCACGGTCCTCAAATTGATAACTTGATGATCATCTCTTTGGTGCTTATCTTTATCGTGCAAACATTAACTCAGTTCTTATTACACTACTTTGCATTTAAATATAAAGGTGAAAAAGGTAAAAAAGCGTTATTCTATGCGGACAACAATACCTTAGAAGCTATTTGGACAATCATTCCTGTAATTACTTTAGCCGGTTTGATTATCTACGGTTTATTCACTTGGAATACAATTATGAACGTTAGCGAGGAAGAGGATCCGATGATTGTAGAGCTGTATGCTCAACAATTTAACTGGAAGGCACGTTACGCTGGTCAAGATAACGTACTTGGTCAAGCTAACGTAAGGTTGATTGATATTGATCGTGCAAACATCCTAGGTATAGACGAATCTGATGCCAATGCACAGGATGACGTAATCACTACAGAATTACACTTACCAGTAGGGAGACCAGTATTATTTAAAATGCGTTCTCAAGACGTATTGCACTCAGCTTATATGCCTCACTTTAGAGCGCAAATGAATTGTGTTCCTGGTATGATTACTCAGTTTGGTTTTACTCCAACTGTAACTACAGCCGAAATGCGTCAGAATCCTGATATTATTGAGAAGGTAGCAAACATTAACAAAATACGTGTTGAAAACAGCGAAGAGCTAGTAAATAAAGGTGAGGAGCCTTTAGAGCGTTACGAATTCGATTACTTACTACTTTGTAACAAGATTTGCGGTAAGTCGCACTACAACATGCAGATGAAAATCATCGTAGAATCTCAAGAGGAGTTCGATGCCTGGATGAAAGAGCAAAAGGAATTTAAAAACTCTTTGATTGATTAACATAACCAAGTAAAAAGATATTTAAAACGATATTAGATTATGTCAGCACACGCAGATACACACGCTCACGACGATCACGGACATCACCATAAGGAGACCTTCATTACGAAGTACATCTTCAGTATGGATCACAAGATGATTGCCAAGCAGTACTTAATTACTGGTACTATCATGGGTATTATTGGGATTATGATGTCGCTTATGTTCCGTATGCAAATTGCATGGCCGGAAGAGCCTAACGTGCTTTTTGAAGCGTTATTAGGAAAATGGGCACCAGGAGGTGTTATGGATGCCGATATTTATTTGGCTCTTGTTACCATTCATGGTACCATCATGGTATTCTTTGTATTAACTGCTGGATTGAGTGGTACTTTTAGTAACCTTTTGATTCCACTTCAGATTGGAGCTCGAGATATGGCTTCTGGATTCCTTAACATGGTTTCTTATTGGTTGTTCTTCCTTTCTAGTGTAATTATGGTATTGTCATTATTCGTTGAAGCTGGACCAGCTGCTGCAGGATGGACTATTTATCCTCCATTAAGTGCCTTACCAATGGCGCAAGGTGGATCTGGAGCGGGTATGACTTTATGGTTGGTAGCTATGGCGATATTCATTGCATCATCGCTTTTAGGATCGCTTAACTACATCGTTACTGTATTGAACCTTCGTACAAAAGGTATGTCTATGACAAGATTGCCATTGACAATATGGGCGTTCTTTATCACTGCTATTATTGGTGTGATTTCTTTCCCTGTATTATTGTCTGCTGCTTTATTGTTAATCATGGACAGAAGCTTTGGTACATCTTTCTTCCTTTCAGATATATTTATCCAGGGAGAAGTATTACACTATCAAGGAGGTTCTCCAGTATTGTTCGAACACTTGTTCTGGTTCTTAGGTCACCCAGAGGTATATATCGTATTATTACCTGCTTTGGGTATCACTTCAGAAATTATTGCTACCAACTCACGTAAGCCAATTTTTGGTTACCGTGCCATGGTTGCTTCTATCCTTGCTATTGCATTCCTTTCAACAATTGTATGGGGGCACCATATGTTCGTATCGGGTATGAACCCATTCTTAGGATCGGTATTTACTTTTACAACATTATTGATTGCAATTCCGTCTGCAGTAAAAGCATTTAACTATATCACGACACTTTGGAAGGGTAATTTACAAATGAACCCTGCAATGTTGTTCTCTATTGGTTTGGTATCTACTTTCATTACTGGAGGTTTAACAGGTATCATTTTAGGGGATAGTGCTCTTGATATTAACGTTCACGATACTTACTTCGTAGTGGCTCACTTCCATTTAGTAATGGGAATCTCTGCTCTTTACGGAATGTTTGCTGGTATTTACCACTGGTATCCAAAAATGTTCGGAAGAATGATGAACAAAAACTTGGGGTACTTACACTTCTGGGTGACTGCTATCTGTGCTTACGGAGTATTCTTCCCAATGCACTTTATCGGAATGGCTGGTTTACCAAGACGTTACTATACCAACTCTAACTTCCCATTGTTTGATGACTTAGCGGATGTAAACGTTATAATTACTGTATTTGCTTTGATAGGAGGGGCATTCCAATTGGTATTCCTTTACAACTTCTTTAGCAGTATTTTCTTCGGCAAGAAAGCTGAGCAGAACCCATGGAAATCCAATACACTTGAATGGACTACTCCAGTAGAACATATCCACGGTAACTGGCCAGGAGCTATTCCAGAAGTTCACCGTTGGGCATACGATTACAGTAAGCCAGGTCATGATGTAGACTTTGTTCCACAGCACATTCCTTTAAAAGAGGGAGAAGAGGAACTACAGCACTAAGAGATATTAATTATCGTTATACATTAAAGCCTTTCTGAACCTTCAGAAAGGCTTTTTCTTTATCTTTGCTTTTATATGAATGAGAATTTAAATCCTTCAAATGAGCACTTTTCCCCAGAGGAAATGGATGTAGAAAAGGCTTTAAGACCTCTGTCTTTTGACGACTTTACTGGTCAGGATCAAGTGCTGGAAAACCTAAAGGTGTTCGTTGAAGCAGCTAATCTTCGCGGAGACGCTTTAGACCACACATTGTTTCATGGGCCTCCAGGACTCGGTAAGACAACTTTAGCACATATCTTAGCCAATGAGTTAGGTGTTGGTATTAAGGTTACCTCAGGTCCTGTATTGGACAAACCAGGTGATCTAGCAGGTTTGTTAACTAACCTAGATGATAGGGATGTATTATTTATAGACGAGATTCACCGTTTGAGTCCTATTGTGGAAGAGTATTTATACTCTGCAATGGAAGACTATAAAATAGATATCATGATTGAGTCTGGACCAAATGCTCGTACTGTTCAGATTAACTTGAATCCATTTACACTTATAGGAGCGACAACACGATCAGGATTGTTAACGTCTCCTATGCGTGCTCGTTTCGGTATTAGCAGTAGATTACAGTATTACTCAACCGAGCTGCTTTCTACTATCGTAGAACGCAGTGCCAATATTCTTAATGTTCCCATTAGTATGGAAGCGGCCATAGAAATTGCTGGAAGGAGTAGGGGGACACCCCGTATTGCAAACGCACTGTTGCGTAGGGTACGCGACTTTGCCCAAATTAAGGGTAATGGTAAGATAGATATAGAAATAGCAAAATTCGGTCTTAAAGCGCTTAATGTAGATGCGCATGGACTGGATGAAATGGACAATAAAATACTAACGACAATAATTGATAAATTTAAAGGTGGGCCTGTAGGGATTACAACTCTAGCCACAGCCGTTAGTGAAAGTGCAGAAACCATTGAGGAAGTTTACGAACCTTTCTTAATTCAACAAGGTTTTATTGTACGCACACCTAGAGGTCGAGAAGTAACAGAGTTGGCGTATAAACATCTCGGTAGAGTTAAAGGGAATATTCAAGGAGGTTTGTTTTAACCTTATGCTTAGAGAACAACAATAAATACAAAAAAACCCTCGGTCATTGATCGAGGGTTTTTTTGTATTTATGTAGGTGATGAATTACATCATTCCAGGCATTCCACCACCCATTGGAGGCATTCCACCACCTGGGTTATCTTCTTTAATGTCTACCAAAGCACATTCTGTAGTCAAGATCATTCCTGCAACAGATGCTGCATTTTCTAAAGCAATACGAGTTACTTTTTTGGGATCGATAATACCTGCTTCCAACATGTGAACGTATTGTTCTGTTTTAGCATCATATCCAAAGTCACCGTCACTTTCCATTACTTTAGCAACAACAACGCTTCCTTCACCACCTGCATTCTCTACAATGGTACGTAAAGGCGCTTCAATAGCACGAGCCACAATTTGGACACCTGTACTCTCATCGTTATTGTCAGCAGAAATACCTCCTAATACAGCTTTAGCACGAACAAGGGCAACACCACCTCCAGCAACGATTCCTTCTTCTACAGCAGCTCTAGTAGCGTGCAATGCATCGTCAACACGATCTTTCTTTTCTTTCATTTCAACTTCGCTGGCAGCACCAACATAAAGTACAGCAACTCCACCAGCCAACTTAGCCAAACGCTCTTGAAGTTTTTCTCTATCGTAATCGCTAGTAGTAGTTTCAATTTGAGCTTTGATTTGATTCACACGATTCTTAATCATATCAGAATCACCATTACCATGAACTACAGTAGTATTGTCTTTGTCAATAGTTACACGCTCAGCAGTACCAAGCATATCAACAGTTGCATTTTCTAGAGTATATCCACGCTCTTCAGAGATCACTGTACCTCCTGTAAGGATAGCGATATCTTCTAACATGGCTTTTCTTCTATCACCAAATCCTGGAGCTTTTACAGCTGCAATCTTTAATGATCCTCTTAATTTGTTAACAACTAAAGTGGCAAGGGCTTCTCCATCTACATCTTCAGCGATAATTAATAATGGCTTTCCAGACTGTGCCACCGGTTCAAGAACTGGTAATAAATCCTTCATTGTAGAAACTTTTTTGTCGTACAATAGGATGTATGGGTTCTCAAGATCGGTAATCATTTTTTCACTATCAGTCACAAAGTAAGGAGACAAGTAACCTCGGTCGAATTGCATTCCTTCAACAACGTCAACATAAGTGTCTGTACCTTTAGCTTCTTCAACAGTGATAACACCTTCTTTACCTACTTTTCCAAATGCTTCAGCAATTAAGTCACCAATCACGTCGTCGTTGTTGGCAGAGATAGAAGCCACCTGCTTAATTTTTTCGGAAGAGCTTCCAACTTCGGTACTTTGCTTTCCAAGGTCTCCTACAAGAGCAGAAACAGCTTTGTCGATACCACGTTTAAGATCCATTGGGTTTGCTCCTGCAGCAACATTTTTAAGACCTTCCTTAACGATTGCTTGAGCTAGTACAGTAGCAGTAGTAGTACCATCACCGGCAAGGTCGTTGGTTTTACTTGCAACTTCCTTTACCATTTGAGCTCCCATGTTCTCTAGCTCATCTTCAAGCTCTATTTCTTTAGCAACGGAAACTCCGTCTTTGGTTACTTGTGGAGCACCAAAGGATTTTCCAATGATTACGTTACGCCCTTTAGGACCTAAAGTTACTTTTACTGCATTAGCCAATGCATCTACACCGCGTTTTAATCCGTCTCGTGCTTCAATATCGAATTTTATGTCTTTTGCCATAATGATTTAAATTTTAGTGGTTTTAATTTTTGATTAAAAATTAAGGGTTAAAAGGAAGTTTAGATAATGGCCATGATGTCATCCTCGCGCATCATAAGGTAGTCTTTGCCATCTAATTTGATTTCAGATCCAGAGTATTTTCCATAAAGAACCTGGTCTCCAACTTTTACAGTAAGCGGTTCATCTTTTTTACCATTACCAACAGCTACAACGGTTCCTTTGTGTTGTTTTTCTTGAGCAGAATCAGGAATGAAAAGTCCTGAAGCTGTTTGGGTTTCTGCAGGAAGAGGTTCAACTAGAACGCGGTCTGCAAGCGGTTTGATGTTTAATTTGCTCATTTGTATAGTATTTTGATTAATTAAGTTAATGTTTAACGTTTCTGCCTATTTCGAAAAGTATGCCAATGGAGATGAACTGACAAACTTTCAGAAAAAAAAATGTCAACCAATAGGGTTGACATTTTTAGTATGATATATAAGTTCAGTTGTTATTCTACTGAATCTTGAGTTGTAGCAGTATTGTCAGTTTGTGCTGGAGCGGGAGTTACTGGTTGAGAAGTGGTTGCTTCTGTATCTAAAGCTTTAGATTCAGTTGTATTACCGCCTCTGTTAATAGTAACATTTGAGGCTAAAATTAAAACCAACATTATCGTTGCCAATGTCCAAGTACTTTTGTCTAAAAAGTCAGTGGTCTTTTTTACTCCTCCTAATTGCTGTGTGCCACCACCACCAAAAGAAGAAGACAATCCACCTCCTTTAGGGTTTTGTACCATAATAACAACTATCAGTAGGAACGCTACCACAACAATAAGGGCTAAAAATATAGTAAACATACTCGTTATTCTTTTTTATTTTGTTCTTGTAATTCTTTAATTGCTTTAATCTGGTCTGCAAAGAAAGCATTTTTTTCTGGATATTTCAAACATAATATTTTATAAGATTCAATTGCTTTCCTATAGTTTTTTTGTTCAACGTAAATACGTGCTAAAGTCTCTGTCATCAAGGCTTCAGGTTGTATAAGTCTGTCGTTGGCAAGGTTTTGTGTAGAGGAGTTCTTTTGAGGCTTTATTTTGGGGTTTGTAGTAATAAACTTATCTATCAACTCAAATTTTTTCGCCCTTTTTTGTTTCTCTTCTAAATCGATTTCACTTGATTTAGGCGAGGTTAATTCTTCGTTTTTATTAATATAAATGTCTACTTCTCGTTCAATAGGTTTGTAATGAGCAAGCTTGAGCCATTCATTGAATGAATAAGTTTCTGAGCGTTCAAATTCCAAAGGTTGGCCAATTTTTAAAATGGCTTTAGGGTCTTTTTTATTCTCTGGTTTATTAATTTGTTTTATTTCGGAATTTTGAGGCTCTTTTGCTGTTGACGTTGAAGATTGTGCTTTACTTTGGATAGCAGCAGCTAAGTTGGCTATTTTAGATGAATCTATCTTGGGAAGAAAGAGGTCAGGATCTAATACTCCTTTTGTGTCTTCAACCTGTTTTTCCAACGTTCTATCAATAGTTACTTTTCTGGTAATCGATATATCTTCTGCATCAACTTCTATGTCTCTAATGTATTCCGCATTTTGCATAATTTGCTGCGAAATTTCGTTTTGAAGGAATACTTCAGAAGTTATAAAGTCGAAAAGGATGCTACGGTCTGTTGTATAGGCCGCGGTAATCTTAAGTTCTAGATTGTATTTAAAACTGCCTTTGTTTTTAAGCCCTTTAAGATAAAGAGCACGTGCCGACTGAAAATAGGGGTATTCTTCAACGACTGATTGTATTGCAGCTGTATATTCGGCAGTAATATCCTGTGGGTGTTGTAAAATGTGTTTAAAGTCGGAGCTATTCATAATACGTTATCCTTCAAATTTAATGAAATCTTAAATACAAAAAGTGTTAGAGGTATATAATTACCACTTAGCCAATGATGCATTAAAGATATCCTGAGTAATACGTTCGAATAACTCTGCATTGGCAGCATCTTTTGTATTTCCTGTTAGCAATGCAGATCCACCATAGTCATAATAGAAAGAGAAAGCCCTTTCGAAATCTGATTCAGGGTCATTCTTGTCGTAGAATCTTACGTTAACTCTCATGGTAAGCCTATTTTGTGCTGCAGTATTACTAGATGTAGCTGTTGTAGGTGATACACGGTATTCGGTGATTTCTCCTTCATAAACCAAATCGCCATTGGATTTTACCAACTGTAAATTGGTTTGATTTAAAAGTAAATCTGTAAGGGCATTGGTAAAGTCTCTATCAAGTCCTGGTTCAACAATTGGAGCATTGTTTTGGAAAAAGTTTACCTGAAATGTTTTTGTGTCTGGAGAAATTGAAGCTCCCGTAAATGAATAAAAACCACAACCGCTAAGGCTAAATGTCATCACAGCAATTATTCCTAAAACAACTTTATTAAACTTTAAGAATGTAAATACAGTTTTCCAATGCTTAATTTGAATAAGAGGTGTCATATGGTGTGGGACCTGATTAAAGGTTATATTGTTTAATTTTTCTGTAAAGGGTGCGCTCGCTAATACCTAGTTCGGCGGCGGCCAATTTACGTTTGCCATGGTGGCGCTCCAAGGATTTTTTTATCAATTCCAATTCTTTATCCTGCAGTGAAAGAGTCTCTTCTTCTTCAATTTCCTCTGCAAAATAGTACTTATCCTCTTCACCTGCTGGCGCTACTGCATCTTGATGGGGGATGGAGAGGACTTCTGTTTCCATTACATCTTCAAGAGGTTCTTCGTAATCTTCAGCATCATCCTCGCCGTAAATTTTTTGGATAAGACCTTCGTGATTTTTTTGAACATCGCTTACGTCTCCACTTTTCATAAGTTCAAGTGTAAGCTTTTTAAGATCGTTCAGGTCACTTTTCATATCGAAAAGAACCTTGTACAAGATTTCGCGTTCGCTACTAAAATCACTGTCAGATTTTGCTTTATTAATAACAGCTGGTAGTTGCGATCCTGTAGAGGGCAAATAGTTGCGAAGTACATCTGCTGAAATCACACGGTTTTGCTCTAAAACAGAAAGTTGTTCTGCAATATTTCGTAACTGACGGACATTACCGCTCCATCTGAATTTTTGAAGTATTTGAACAGCATTGTCATCCAATTTAATTGTAGGCATCTTATACTTGATAGCAAAATCGCTCGCAAATTTTCTAAACAATAAGTGGATGTCATCCTGACGATCACGTAATGCAGGAAGATGGATTTCTACTGTACTTAAACGATAGTAAAGGTCTTCACGGAACTTTTCCTTTTCAATGGCCTCAAACATGTTCACGTTTGTAGCAGCCACAATACGTACATTGGTTTTTTGAACTTTACTCGAACCTACTTTAATGAACTCTCCATTTTCCAGAACCCGAAGTAAGCGTACTTGTGTTGTTAACGGCAATTCACCAACTTCATCGAGGAAAATTGTACCACCATCGGCTACTTCAAAATAACCACTACGGGTTTGGGTAGCTCCGGTAAAGGCTCCTTTTTCGTGTCCGAACAATTCACTGTCAATGGTGCCCTCAGGAATGGCACCACAGTTTACCGCAATGTATTTACCATGTTTGCGGTGTGAAAGCTGATGTATAATTCTTGGAATGTTCTCCTTACCAACCCCACTTTCTCCAGTGACAAGCACCGAAATATCTGTAGGTGCTACCTGAATGGCTTTCTCGATAGCGCGATTGAGCTTGGGGTCGTTCCCAATAATTTCAAATCGTTGTTTTATGGCTTGAATAGATTCCATGTATTAATAGCGTATGTAATATGTTAGTTATTATCGGAGTATCCAACAGCTTCACCGATTAAGGTTGCACTGGTACATTCGGTAATTTTTACGTTAACAAAATCACCAACTTTATAATGCTCTTTAGGGAAGACAACAACTGTGTTTTGAGAATTACGTCCGGACCAATGTGCATCTGATCTCTTTGATGCCTTTTCAATCAAAACCTCTTCTACTTTCCCTAAATGCTCCTCAGTTCTGTATTGACTGTGCTTTTGTTGAAGATCGATGATTTCTGTTAGGCGACGTTTTTTTACATCTTCAGGGATGTCGTCCTCCATTTTACGCTCGGCCAAAGTACCTGGGCGTTCAGAATAAGCAAACATAAACCCGAAGTCGTATTTAACATACTCCATCAAGGATAATGTATCTTGGTGATCTTCTTCGGTTTCCGTTGGGAATCCGGTAATCATATCTTGACTAATCGCACAATCAGGTATCAACCTTTTAATGTTATCGATCAATTCAAAATATTCTTCACGAGTATGCTGACGGTTCATTTCCTTCAATATACGGTTACTACCACTTTGCACTGGTAAGTGAATGTAATTACAGATGTTACGGTGTTTAGCCATAGATTCAATAACATCCATAGTCATATCCTGAGGGTTGGATGTAGAGAAACGGAAACGCATTTTAGGATGAGATGTAGCGCACATGTCCAACAACATCGCAAAGTTTACAGCTGTAGCTTTTTGCATTTCGGTAGCTTTTTCAAAATCCTTTTTTAGTCCACCGCCATACCACAGATAACTGTCTACGTTTTGGCCTAAAAGGGTAACCTCTTTAAAGCCTTTATCGGCTAAATCTTTAATTTCCTCAATAATACTTTGTGGATCACGGCTACGCTCACGACCTCTAGTAAAAGGAACTACACAGAAAGTACACATATTGTCGCAACCACGTGTAATAGAAACAAAAGCAGTTACTC
Source organism: Mangrovimonas aestuarii (assembly GCF_028767185.1). GTDB lineage: Bacteria > Bacteroidota > Bacteroidia > Flavobacteriales > Flavobacteriaceae > Mangrovimonas_B > Mangrovimonas_B aestuarii. The sequence continues at coordinate 212,551 of NZ_JARACK010000001.1, read as the reverse complement.
CATTGCTGTTAAGACGAACCGGAGCAATATCTCCATAAGTTTCTTCTTTAGAAAGGATAACATTAACTGCATTTCTGCCTTCATCAACTTCCGAGATTAGATTCGGAAGATCTTTGTATGCATCTGGCCCTACAACAAGGTCAACAATTTTTTCTTCCTCAAGAAATTTACTCTTTAAACGTTCGGCCATACAACCTAAAACCCCAACTTTCATACCTGGATTTATTTTTTTTACCGCATTGTATTTTTCCAAACGTTTACGAACAGTCTGTTCAGCTTTATCACGAATAGAACAGGTATTAACAAGAACTAAATCGGCGTCTTCTAAGTTTTGTGTGGTATTGAACCCTTCTTTAGAAAGAATAGAGGCTACAATTTCACTGTCGCTAAAGTTCATCTGGCAGCCGTAGCTTTCTATGAACAATTTTCTAGTGTTCCCTTCTTTTTGCTCCACAACAAGGCTTTGTCCTTGTCTTTTTTCATCTATAATCTTTTCCATAAAATTTCTTGAAAGCTGTTAACAGTCAATAAGCATGCAAAGATACTATTATTTTAAGTTCTGTGACAAATTGGCAGATGTGATTTATTTGATTTTTAACATATTTCAAACTACTTTGGTGGGAATATTCTAACTAACCGACTCGTAATATGTTTACAAAACTAGAACAACTAATTGAAAGTGCTCCAAAGTTAGACTTTGGAGATATTTTTAATGCAAGTATTGATTTGTTTAAAAAGATTTGGCTTCAGGGCTTAATAACTCTATTGATAACTATGGCCTTAATGATCCCTTTTTACCTAATTATATATTTCCCATTGATAGCCATGGGGATTATTAATCCAGAGGCCTTGGATAATGGAGACTCTGCCTCAGCTTTTTTAATGGTTCCCTTTGTTGTTTTTGCAATTTTATTTGGAGCAATTGCTGCAACCATTGCCTTTACTCTTAAAGCTGCGTTTTTTAGAATCTGTAAAAACAAGGATCTGGGCATTGAAGAAGCAGATGATTACTTCTATTATTTTAAGAAGCCTTATTTTGTCAAGGCTATTAAGCTTGGATTGGCCACTGTAGGTATTTCTTTATTGGCAACCATGCTATGTGTACTTCCTATTATATATGTAGCGGTTCCAATTGCTTTTATTAATGTGGTTTTTGCTTATAACCCAGATTTGTCAGTTTCGGAAATCATCAAATTGAGTTTTAAATTAGGTAACAAAAAGTGGTTGCTCACTTTTGGGTTGATGATAGTTACGGGGCTTTTAGCTGAGTTTGTTGGAATACTGCTTTGTGGAATAGGAGTATTGGTGACAGCATCGTTTGCATATTTACCGGTTTATCTCATTTATAAAAAGGTGATAGGATTTGAAGATAAGGACGATATTGAAGAGATAGGGAGTGCATTATAGGTGTTGTTCTTATGAATCTTTTACAATTTTAAAAGCCTGTTTTTACAGGCTTTTTTTTGTGTTATATTGGAGAGAAAAGGGCTGTACAGCCCAATAAAATTAGGCTGATAAAATTTTTTTCATATACATTTGTAACCATAAATACCGAAATATGGCGAAGAATTTAGTTATAGTTGAGTCCCCCGCAAAGGCAAAAACCATTGAGAAGTTTCTTGGAAAAGACTTTAAGGTGGAATCTAGTTTTGGGCACATAGCCGACTTGCCTTCCAAGGAGTTGGGGGTTGATGTTGAGGGTGATTTTAAGCCAAAGTACGAAGTGTCGAAAGACAAAAAATCAGTAGTTAAAAAGCTTAAAGACCTTTCTAAAAGCGCAGAAACGGTATGGTTGGCAAGCGATGAAGACCGCGAGGGAGAGGCTATTGCATGGCACCTAGCGGAAACTTTGAAATTGGACAAGGCAAAGACCAAACGTATCGTATTTCATGAGATTACTAAAACGGCTATTAAAAAAGCTATTGAAAATCCAAGAGGAATTGATTACCATTTAGTAGATGCTCAACAAGCTAGACGTGTTTTGGATCGTATTGTGGGATATGAACTGTCACCGGTATTATGGCGAAAGGTAAAAGGAGGATTGTCTGCAGGACGTGTACAATCTGTATCCGTTAGATTGATAGTGGAACGCGAGCGCGAGATTCAGGCTTTCACTCCAGAGGCATCGTTTAGAATAGACGCTGTGTTCTCTACTGAAGAAGGAAGATCGTTTAAGGCAAAGTTGTCTAAGTCCTTTGCTACTAAAGAAGAAGCATATAAATTTCTTGAGAGTAATATTGCAGCCGAATTTAAGGTTGTCAATCTTGAGAAAAAGCCAGTAAAAAAATCTCCAGCACCACCATTTACAACATCAACGCTTCAGCAGGAGGCTTCCAGAAAGTTGTATTTTTCGGTAAGTAAGACCATGACCATGGCGCAGCGTTTATATGAGGCCGGACTTATAACATATATGAGAACGGATAGTGTAAACCTTTCTGATGAAGCCAGGCAGGGAGCGCAGCAGGAAATAGTTAATGCTTATGGGGATAACTATAGTAATCCAAGAAATTATAAAGGAAAAGCTAAAGGAGCACAAGAAGCTCACGAGGCAATTCGTCCAACAGATTTTTCTCGTCATTCAGTAAACGTTGATAGGGATCAAGCTAGATTGTATGAATTGATTTGGAAGCGTGCAATAGCTAGTCAAATGAGTGAAGCGCAATTGGAGCGTACCAATGTTAAGATTGGAGCATCAACGCATAGTGAGCAATTCACAGCAAACGGAGAGATCATCAAATTTGATGGTTTTCTAAAGGTGTACCTTGAAGGAACTGATGATGAGGATACAGAACAGGAAGGTATGTTGCCAGCCTTAGCTTTGAATGACATTTTAGAGAATAACGGGATCACCGCAACCGAAAGATTTACCAGAGCGCCTTATCGCTATACGGAAGCATCTTTGGTAAAACAATTGGAAGAGTTGGGTATTGGTCGTCCGTCAACTTATGCACCTACTATTTCTACAATTCAAAATAGAGGGTATGTGGAAAAAGGAACCATTGAAGGTGTTGAACGTGAGTATACTCAACTAACATTGGCTGATAATGGAGTGAAGGAAAAGATGCTTACAGAAAAAGTGGGGTCTGATAAAGGGAAGCTCGTGCCAACAGATATTGGTATGATTGTTACAGACTTCTTGGTAAATCACTTTGAAACAATATTGGATTATAACTTTACCGCAAAAGTTGAGGAAAGTTTCGATGATATAGCAGAAGGTAAAGAAGATTGGACTAAAATGATGAAAACCTTTTATAAGGATTTTCATCCCAATGTAGAAGATGTTCAAGAGAATGCCGAACGTGAATCTGGTGAGCGCATATTGGGAACCGACCCTAAAACAGGGCGTCAGGTAAGTGTTCGTTTGGGACGCTTTGGGCCAATGGCTCAGATAGGAACAGTAGAAGAGGATGAAAAGCCTCAATTTGCAAGTTTGTCTCCCGAGCAGCATTTGGATACGATTACCTTTGAAGAGGTAATGGATTTGTTTAAGTTGCCAAAAAGTCTTGGAGAATACGAAGGTGAAACGGTCGAAGTTAATAATGGTCGTTTTGGGCCCTATGTGAAGTTTGGAAAACAATATATATCCTTGCCAAAAGGTGTAGATCCATTAGATGTGGAAATGGATGATGCGATTCTGCTTATTAAAGAAAAGCAAAAAGCAGATGCTCCTATTTATACATATAATGATTTACCGGTAACAAAAGGTAAGGGGCGTTTCGGTCCATTTATTAAATGGAACAACATGTTCATTAACGTCAACAAAAAATACGATTGGGATAATTTGTCAGACAATGATATTGTTGAGTTGATTGAAGATAAAATTCAAAAAGAGAAAGACAAGCTTATTCATAATTGGGAAGAAGAAGGAATTCGTGTAGAAAAGGCAAGATGGGGGCGTCATAATATTATAAAAGGAAAGCAAAAAGTAGAGTTGGCAAAAACTGTTAATGTTGTCGACATGACTGTTGAACAGGCAAAAGCTATCCTAGAGGAACAAGCTCCAAAAAAGAAAACTACAGCAAAAAGAAAAACTGCTAAAAAGAAATAATACAAAATGGATTTTAATTTCCTGTCGCCAGTACCAGATGTTGTGTTGGCTCATAACGAATTATTGGCACCGCAAACTCTTGGAAGGAAATTAAAGATTCATACTTCGCGTAATGGAATGCCTGAATTGGAAGGTGTACAATTAGCTTTTGTAGGTGTTCTTGAAAATCGCAATGACGTTAATTATATAGGAGAAGAGATTAATCTTTCAGAAATAAGGCGAACATTATATGGGTTGTTTCCAGGTAACTGGAATACTAAGATTGCAGATTTAGGTGATATTAAAAAAGGGGAAACAGTAGAAGATACCTTTTTTGCGCTTCAATCAATAATTACTTCTCTAGTAAAGAGTCAAATTATACCTATAATAATAGGAGGGAGTCAAGATCTTACCTATGCCAATTATAGAGCTTACGATAACCTTATTCCAATGGTTAATATTGTTAATGTTGATTCTAGATTTGATCTTGGAGATACAGCAAAGCCAATTCGAAACAATAGTTTTATTGGAAAGATTATTTTAGAGGAACCTTATAATCTATTTAATTACGCGGCAGTTGGATACCAAACGTATTTTAACTCTCAAGAGGAGATCGATTTAATGGAGAAGCTCTACTTTGAGCCTTATCGTTTGGGGCAAATTAGCAATGACATAACTTTAGTAGAGCCTGTTATGAGAGACGCTAATATTGTTAGTGTTGATATTAGGTCGGTAAAGGCATCTGAATTGAGTTTAAACCAGAGGGATACCCCTAATGGTTTGGATGGGAAGGAAATTTGCGCCATAGCACGTTATGCAGGAATTAGTAATAAGGTTTCTTCATTTGGTGTATACGAATATAAACCTTCAAAGGATGATGAGATGACCTCTATGCTTGTTTCTCAAATGATTTGGTATTTTATAGAGGGCGTTAATTGTAGGGTTCAGGATGATGATTTCGCAAATGAAGAATACTTTCAAAAATTTATAACACTTACCGATGACCAGCAACTCATTTTCTATAAGAGTATTAAAACAGGCCGCTGGTGGATAGAAATACCTTTTTTAAATAATGTTAATAATAAATTAAAAAGACATACGTTATTACCATGTGTGCATGACGATTATTTAGATGCTTGTGAGGGAAAGATTCCAGATAGATGGTACAAGGCCTTTCAAAAGAATTGTGTTTAAGGTTCATTTAAACAAATTAACATTTGATTATCGTTTAAGTGCGAGTTTTTGAGGATTAAGTGTGAATTTTTCAAAAAAAAAATTGGTTTTTAAAAAATATATAGATATGTTTACGCTCTTAAAAAATTAAGGGTACAAAAAATGATTAACCACGAGTTTTCTATGGATATGAAAAAGTTAGTTTTATTGACCGCAGTAGTTGCCTTTTTTGCTAGTTGTAGTTCTGGCGACAGAGGAGAGTTAGTAGGTGTGAAAGGAAAAAAATGGCATCCTGAAAAACCATATGGTATGCAATTGGTGCCAGGCGGAGCATTCATTATGGGTAAAGCCGATGATGATTTGGCAGGTATTAACGATGCTCCAGCTAAAACGGTAACAGTTAGATCGTTCTATATGGATGAGACCGAGATTACCAATAGTGAGTATCGTCAATTTGTGAACTGGGTTAGAGACTCCACAATTAGAACGAAACTTGCTATCCTAGCCGATGAGGTTGGGGCAACACCAGGTGATGGTGGTATTGGTGAGTTTTCTTTTAAAGATTCAGATCCTGAAAACATGACTGTATACGAAAAGTATATGTATGATAACTATAGTGGTATGGGGCCTACTGGCTATGAAGGTAGAAAACTTAATCACGATGTAGATATTATTTTTGATACTAATGAGTACCCAGATGAGTATTATGCAGAGGTAATGGATACAATGTATCTTCCTATAGAAGAGTCTTATAACGGGCAGCGTACTTGGGATGTTACGAAGTTTAAATTCGAATATACCTACATGGATATCTACAAAGCTGCAAAAAATCGTTCTTTAAGAAGAAAAGACGTAATTAGAAAAGAAGCTGTTGAAGTTTACCCTGATACGACTGTTTGGATTCGCGACTTCTCTTATTCATATAATGAGCCAATGCACAATGATTACTTTTGGCACGACGCTTATGGAGAATATCCTGTAGTAGGTGTGTCTTGGATGCAGGCAAAAGCTTTCTGTCAGTGGAGAACACTTTATAAAAATGCTTATCAAAAAGAGCGTGGAATGCAGAATGTAAACCAATTTAGACTTCCGTCTGAAGCAGAGTGGGAATACGCTGCAAGAGGTGGTCTGCAAGCTGCAACTTTCCCTTGGGGAGGTCCATATGCTAAGAGCGACAGAGGTTGTTTCATGGCTAACTTTAAGCCTTTAAGAGGAGATTACGCGGCAGATCAGGCGTTATATACTGTAGAGGCTAAATCTTACGAGCCAAACGACTATAACTTATACAACATGGCTGGAAACGTATCAGAGTGGGTTAACTCTTCTTACGATCCTTCATCTTACGAATATGTATCAACAATTAACCCTAGCCTTAATGACGTAGACAACCACCGTAAGGTTGTACGTGGAGGATCTTGGAAAGATGTTGCATACTATTTACAAGTGAGCTCAAGAGATTATGAGTACGCTGATTCAGCTCGTAGCTATATCGGATTCAGAACGGTTCAAGACTACATGGGAACCGACGTTACCGGTAACGCTAAAAGATAAAATGAACAAAAACAAATAACTATTTAAATCAACTTGAATTTTCAGGTAGCAATACCTGTGTAAAAACTTAAAAAAGAAAATTATGGCACAGTCAAAAGCAAGCAAGAAAATGATGAACATGGCTTACGGTTTAGGAGCCTCAATTGTAATCGTAGGAGCATTATTTAAAATTACACACTTTGAAATAGGACCACTTACTGGTAACGTGATGTTAACTTTAGGTCTTGTAACAGAAGCACTTATTTTCGCAATCTCTGCATTCGAACCAGTAGATGACGAATTGGATTGGTCTTTAGTTTACCCAGAATTAGCTGGTGGTGAGAAGACTAACAAAAAATCTAAGAATCAAGAAGAGCCTAAAGATGCTGAAGGTTTATTGTCTAAGAAATTAGATAACTTATTGAAAGAAGCTAAAATTGATGGCGAATTAATGAACAGCCTAGGTCAAAGCATTAAGAACTTTGAAGGTGCTGCTAAAGGAATTAGCCCAACAGTTGATTCTATCGCTGCTACTAAGAAATACGGTGAAGAGTTATCTTTAGCTGCTGCTCAAATGGAATCTTTGAATAGCCTATACAAAGTACAATTGGAAAGCGTTAACAAACAAGCTTCTATCAATGAAGAAACTATCGAGAACGCTGCTAAGTTAAAAGAGCAAATGCAATCATTGGCTTCTAACTTATCATCATTGAACGGCGTTTACGGAGGTATGTTATCTGCTATGCACAAAAGCTAATTAGTGATAATATAAATTGCTTAAAGAAAATTTATTAACAAAAAACTAATTAGAAAATGGCAGGAGGAAATTTATCACCGAGGCAGAAAATGATTAACCTGATGTATTTGATATTCATCGCCATGTTGGCTTTGAACATGTCAAAAGAGGTACTTTCTGCATTCGGCCTTATGAACGAAAGATTAACTGATTCAAACCAGGCAGCTACTGAGCGTAACACAGCTTTTATGGCCGGCTTGGCAGAAAAAGTGAATGAGCAACCAGCGAAATATAAGCCTTTGAAAGCACAAGCTGATCAAATTGATGTATTGGCAAATGGTTTCAATGCTTACCTAGCAGATTTAAAAACTCAAATGGTTGCAAAACAAGAAGATCCTAAGCAGTATGAAGCTATGGATAAAGGAGATTTCTTGGATAACCACTTCTTTATTGGAGACAAATACAAGGATGAAGGACAAGAATTCCTTAATCAAATTGAAAAGTTCAGAAATGGTGTTGTTACAGTTTTAGCTGATAACCCAGACATGAAGGACATCGTTGATGATGTGAACAAAAAGTTTGCTACCGCTCCAGTTAAGAATAAAGATGGAATCGAAATCGATTGGTTAAGCTACCACTTTAAAGGATTCCCATTAATCGCATCATTAACTAAAATGACGCAATTACAAGCTGACGTTAAGAACACTCAATCTGAAGTATTATCATCTATGTTAGCTGGAAAGCTAAAAGTTGAAGCTTCTTTGACAAACTTTGATGCTATTGTTGTACCAGACAAGACGGCTTTCTTTAACGGTGAAAACTTTACAGGAAGAATTATCTTAGGTAAAAACGATCCTACATTGAAAGCTCATAAAGTTATTATCAACGGAAATGAACTTTCTGAGGAAGCTATGCAAGCAGGACAAACTATGTTGGAATTCCCAGCAGGTAGCGTTGGTGAGCAAGAAATTAAAGGTGAGTTCCAGTTTAAGGAAGGTGACTCAATTATTACAATTCCTGTAACAAGTACTTATGCTGTTGTACCTAAGCCTAACTCTGCAACTATTTCTGCAGATAAGATGAACGTAGTTTATCGTGGTGTTGCTAACCCAATGACCATCTCTTTCGCAGGTGTGCCAGATAACAAAGTTAGCGCTAGTGCATCAGGATTGAAAAAAGTTTCAGGTGTTGGTAAATACATTATGAACCCAGGTTCTGGTAGAGAAGTTACAATTAACGTAACAGGTACTTTACCTGATGGTACTAAAGTTAGTGATAAAGCTAAATTTAGAATTAAGGATATTCCTGCTCCAACAGGTACTGTAAGAGGAGAATCAGGTGTAGTGAAAATGCAACGTAATGCTTTAGAAATTTCTTCTATCGGCGCTATGCTTGATGATTTTGATTTCGAATTACCATTACAGATTACTGGATTTAAATTCAAAGTACCAGGACAGCCTACTATGACTGTTAGAGGAACAAAGCTTGATGATAGAGCAAAAGGAGCTTTACGTAAGGCTAAGCGTGGAGAAGCAATCCAAATATTTGACATCGAAGCTAAAATCAAAGGAAACAGTTCTTATAAGCTTAAGAAAGTATCTCCTGTAATTGTTGAACTTACAAACTAATAGTTCCGTAAGACATTACAAAGAGGTATTAAGCCAAATTAAAAAAGTGAATTAGATGAAGTATAGAAATTTTTTATTAACCGTTTTTAGTGTATTTGTTGCATCAAGTGCCTTTTCTCAAGCAAACCTATTGAATGCGAAAAGTCCTAACGAAATTGGTGTGAAAACCGATGCTCAGATGGAAGCAGATAACGATAAGCCATTAGAATATGGTTACGTAGATGATAGGGATATTATGTACGCTAAAATGACATGGGAAGAAGTTGTGCTTGATGAGCGTGTAAATTTTCCTTTGTACTACCCTGTAGATACTAATAATATTGGTAGAGACAGACGTTCTTTGTATGATGTTCTTATGAGAGCTGTACAGGAAGGTGAAATTAAAAATATCTATGATGATTCTTATTTCACTACAGAGCGTACTCTTGAAGATATTAAAGATGCTTTGGTAAAAGTTGACACTACAGACTTAGGTATTGAGCAATACAATGCAGAAGGTATTGTAGATCCTCAATATATCATGAGAAGAGAGATCTCTGCTTACGATATTAAGGAATATAAAATTAAAGGATTATGGTATTTTGATAAGCGTCAAGCTGAGTTAAAGTACCGTATCTTGGGAATTGCACCTGTTGCACCAGACGTTAACTTTATTGATGCTGATGAACCAGAGCTAATCCCACTATTTTGGGTTTTCTTCCCAGATGCACGTAATGTGTTGCATAATGCAAAATCATTTAATAATGAAAATAGTGCTATGCCAATATCGTTTGATCACTTGTTAAATTCAAGACGTTATAACGGAACAATATACAAGGTTGAAAACGTTTACGGAGATCGTGCTATTACAGAATACATTCCAGATAACGCACTTATGCAGTTATTGGAGTCTGATAGAGTAAAAGATCAAATCAGAAACTTCGAATTGGATATGTGGTCATACTAATTCGTTTATTACCAAATATAAAAACGCCTGCTAATTCAGCAGGCGTTTTTTTTATGTCTTAAGGTGAAATTCTGTATATCTTCGCATTATGAAACAAGTGGATTATATTATAGTAGGTTGTGGTTTGGCAGGAATCGCCTTATGTGATCTTTTAAAAAGAAACGGTAAATCTTTTGTAGTTTTTGATGACAGTTCCCAACAATCGTCCATTGTTGCAGGAGGGTTATATAATCCAGTTGTATTAAAACGATTTACAGGCGTTTGGAAAAGTGATGAACAGTTACAATTACTCAAAGAAGAAAATCAAAGTCTTAATAAAATTTTAGATGAAACTTTCGATTACCCTGTTAGTGTTAAAAGAAAGTTTAATTCAATAGAAGAACAGAACAATTGGTTTACAGCAAGCGATAAACCAACTTTGGCTTCCTATTTATCGACAACCATCGAAAATAACCAAAATAAGGCAATAAATGCCCCTTTTGGATTAGGAGTAGTACTCAACACAGGCAGAGTGGATACTAAAGCACTCATAACCTCTTTTAAAGCTCATTTAAGGCAAAAAGAAAACCTTATAGAGTCATCATTAGCTTATGATAAAGTTAAGTTAGTACAGGATGAGGTTCATTACAAAGATTTCCGCGCAAAGTCTGTTGTTTTTTGTGAAGGTTTTGGATTAAAGAAAAATCCGTGGTTCAATCATTTACCGTTAAATGGCACTAAAGGAGAATTAATAACTATTAAAGCTCCAAATTTACAACTTGACTATGTGTTAAAAGGGAGTGTGTTTTTAATCCCTATGGGAGATGATCTATACCGAGTAGGAGCGACCTATGAATGGAAAGACAAAACCAATAATGTGACTCAAGAAGCACGTGAAGAGTTATTGGGCAAATTAGATTCTCTTATCAGTTGTTCTTATGAGGTTGTTGACCAAGTTGCAGGCATCCGTCCTACGGTTACAGATAGAAGACCTTTAGTTGGCAGACATGAAAAATATGAAAGTCTATATATTCTTAATGGACTTGGGACAAGAGGTGTTATGATTGCCCCTTACATAGCAAAAGCTCTTTTTAACTTTATTGAAAATGATGTTAAACTCGATAGGGAAATCGATATCAATAGATTTACAGAGGAGGATTAGCCATCAACTGTTATTTTTAGCTAAGGTTTTATCGTAGCTCATAAATAGGTTAATCCAAATATTTCTAGATAGCCTCATAATTATGGGCATAAAGACAACTAATGTCCCAACTATGGCAATAAATGCAGTTATTAATGATGAGCTCAGGAAAAGATAGCTAACGATAAAAGCAGCAGTTGCAAAAGCTATACCTACCGCATAACTAACATACATGGATCCGTAGAAAAATGAGGGCTCAATTTGATACTTGGTCCTGCATTTTGAGCATTTCTCATGAATTTTAAGAGTTTCAGAGAGGAGGTAAGGGTTTTTATTTATGTACATGGATTCACCATGACATTTAGGGCAACGGCCAGAAAAAATACCGTAAAGTTTGCTTCCTTTTTTAAACATTTTATTTGCCGTACTTTTGCGTTTTATTACCTAACAAAAATAAGTTTTATAGCTCTAAAACTTTGTAACATTAGTGACATTTCTATGTTAAACATACACAATTTATCTATAGCATTTCAGGGAGAATTCCTTTTCGAAGATATTACCTTTAAACTTGGCGCTGGAGACCGGGTTGGACTTATTGGAAAGAATGGAGCGGGTAAATCTACAATGCTCAAAATTCTTGCAGGGGAATTAGATACAGATGGTGGGCAGATTGCAATGGATAAGGATGTTAAAATTGGCTTCTTAAAGCAGGATATAGATTTTGTTTTTGGTCGAACAGTGCTTGAAGAATCATATGAGGCTTTTACTGAAATTAAGGGGATTGAGGCTCAAATATCTGCCATAAACAACCAATTGGGAGAGCGTACCGATTATGAAAGTGAAGCATACCATAAGTTAATGGTCGACTTAAATGAATTGCAACACCAGTATGAAATTTTAGGAGGTTATAATTATCAGGGAAACACCGAGCGTATACTTCAAGGGTTAGGTTTCAAACGAGAGGATTTTAACAAACTTACAGATACTTTCTCCGGAGGATGGCGCATGCGTATTGAGTTAGCTAAATTGTTACTTCAAAACAATGATATTTTATTATTGGATGAGCCTACGAACCACTTGGATATTGAATCGATAATATGGTTGGAAGGGTTTTTAAAGCAGTATCCAGGGGCTGTGGTTATCGTGTCGCACGATAAAATGTTTTTAGATAACGTAACAAATCGTACAATTGAAATTTCCTTAGGACGGATCTACGATTATCCAAAACCTTATACGAAGTATCTAACTCTTAGAAATGAAATTAAGGAACAACAGTTGGCTGCCCAAAAGAATCAGCAAAAGCAAATAGAGCAAACCGAAAAACTTATAGAAAAGTTTAGGGCTAAGGCATCAAAAGCTACTATGGCACAATCGCTCATTAAAAAACTGGATAAAATAGAGCGTATAGAGGTTGATGAAGACGATAATAGTGTAATGACTTTAAATTTCCCGGTATCTGTAAACCCTGGGAAAGTCGTGGTAGAGGCAGATAATGTATCTAAAAGTTATGGGGACAAAAGTGTGCTTAGTGGGATTGATTTGTTGATAGAAAGAGATAGTAAAACTGCCTTTGTTGGACAAAACGGACAGGGAAAGTCAACATTAGCCAAAATTATAGTAGGGGAAATTAAATACCATGGCCACTTAAAGTTGGGACATAACGTTCAGATTGGTTATTTCGCACAAAATCAGGCAGAGTACCTAGATGGTAACAAAACAGTTTTGGATACCATGATAGATGCTGCCAATGAAACTAACAGAAGTAAAGTGCGTGATATTCTTGGTGCATTTTTGTTTAGGGGGGAAGAGGTGGAAAAGTATGTTAGAGTCCTATCTGGGGGAGAACGAAACAGGTTGGCATTGGCAAAACTAATGCTACAGCCATTTAATGTGCTGGTTATGGATGAGCCTACCAACCACTTGGACATAAAATCAAAAAATGTGCTGAAGGATGCCTTAAACAGATTTGAAGGCACTCTAATATTAGTGTCGCACGACCGTGATTTTCTTCAGGGCTTGACAAACAAGGTATATGAATTCAAAGATAGACGAATAAAGGAATACCTGGGTGATATAGATTATTATTTAGAAGAGCGTAATGTAGAAAACCTGAGAGAAGTTGAAAAAAGAGAGAAGGAAGATAAAGCTCCTAAAGAAAAGAATTCTGCTAGCTATGAAGATCAGAAAAAGTTAAAATCACTGAACAATAAGTTGAGTAAGACTGAAGCTAAAATTAATGCCCTTGAAAAAGAAATAAAAGACATTGATTTATCATTAGAGACAAATTATGATCAAGTAGTATCTGACCCTGAGTTTTTTAAAAAGTATCAATCTAAAAAAGATAAGTTGCAGGATTTGATGGAGGAATGGGAAGAAGTGCAAATGAAAATTGATGAATATGGTAGGTAATTCTTAAATTACATGCAATTCATCGAAAAAAGATTGTTTTTAGTCGGATTAATCTGTAGTTTTAGGTATAGCAAAATTAATCCCTATGAATCGAATAAGCTTAACCATAATACTATTTCTTTTCACTTTTATAGTATCCGCCAATATATCTACGAAGGAAAAAAATGCACTTATTAACTTATACCATTCAACCAATGGTGAGTATTGGACCACTAAATGGGATTTAAATTCTCCGGTAAACTCATGGCATGGTGTAACTATTGAAAATAACAAGGTAGTAGACCTAAATCTTCAGTATAATAATCTTGACGGAACATTGCCAGCCTCAATTGGAGATTTAATTTTTTTGAGATCCATTAATTTGGGGTTCAATAAAATTAGCGGGACATTACCGGAAAGTTTAGGTAATTTAAAAGAGTTACGTTCCCTTTCACTTTTTATGAACCAGCTACAAGGTCCTATTCCCCAAAGTTTAGGGCAGTTAATATCTCTCGAACATTTAAAGCTTTTCAGTAATCAATTGTCTGGAAATATACCAAATTCCATTTGTATGTTATACAATTTAAAATCACTTTTACTTGGGAGTAATATGTTAACTGGAAGTATACCCCGCAATATTTATAAACTTAAAAACTTAAAGTCTTTAAGTCTTATCGACAACAATCTTAACGGGTCTATTCCTGCTGAAATTGTATCTATGCAAAATTTAGAGGAATTACTATTGGCTAGTAATCAATTGACGGGGGCTATCCCAAGTGGTATAGAAGCTATGCCTAGTCTAAGGACGATTATGCTAAGTGACAATAAACTCAATGAAGATCCTACTAGTATTATAGATGGAAATCCTTCAAATATGGAATTACAGATTCATCGCAAGTCGATAATTGTAGACAACGATTAATCCATATAAATAAAGTTTTGAAAAGGCAAATGAGGATGTTTTTCGTTTGCCTTTTTGTATTTTTAATTATGGAACTAATTAGTCACGATTATCAATGTCCTTATTGTTGGCAAACAATAACTGCTCATATCGATTCATCGGTTAAAACCCAACAATATATTGAGGATTGCAGTATTTGCTGTCGTCCCATACAGATAACCGTTACAATTGAAAGAGGTGAAGTAGGAAACTTTGATGCTGTTGGAACAGATTTTTGATTTTTTTTTCAATAATGCTTGCAGGAATAAAAAACCATTGTATATTTGCACCACAATAGCGCGGGATAGAGCAGTAGGTAGCTCGTCGGGCTCATAACCCGAAGGTCACTGGTTCGAGTCCAGTTCCCGCTACAAAGGACAAAAGTCAAGTATAACAAACGGTTTGGAGTTGCCAAACCGTTTTTTTATGCCTAATTTTACCGATCTTGTCAACAATGCATATGAAAGTGCATATGGAAATGCATATGATTTGTCCTTGAAAAAGAAGTATTCCAAACCGAAAATCTACACAGCAAAAGGCGACCTAAGCAAACGATGGTACGTCTATTTTTCTTATCGAGATCCCCAATCTGGGAAACTCAAAATGCAGACTCCATTTTACGGCGAAGCCAACAAGTATAAGACCAAGGAAGAGCGCTTGGCGGCATTGGGAATTTACAGTAAAGTAATAAGTAAACTTCTGTCGGAAGGTTACAACCCCTATGGGGATAATACCGAGCGTTTCTATGCAGGCCAAGAGGCTAAGGGCGCCGTTGTAAATAAAGAGCCAATCCCTGTAGTGAAAGTTGAAACTGAAAAAGCAGTTGCAGAGATAAAAACCTCACAAGAGATCAAAGAGACCGAAAAGGGGCAGAGCTTCATAGAAGCTCTTGAATTCGATTTAAACCTTAAGAAGAGACTTCTTCGGGAAAGTAGTTTAAGATCCTATAATAACCATCTTAGTATGTTTAGGAGGTGGATGAAGGATAACTATCCCCAAGTGAAGTTTATAGTTCAGCTTGATAAGAAGGTGGTTTTGGAGTTTTTAAATGATGTTTTGGATAGGACTTCAGCAAGGAATTATAACAATTATCGGGCAAGCCTGAGTAGCATGATGGGTACTCTTGAAAGCAACGATAAGGTTGCGAGCAATTTTGTAAAGAATATCAAAAAGCTCAAAACAGACCCTAAAAGAAACAAGACATATAGCAGGGAAGAGCAGGAGAAGATATTTCAATACCTTGAAGGTAATGATCCATTGTTGCTCCATTTTATCAAATTTGTTTCCTATAGTTTTATGCGTCCAATAGAGGTGTGTAGATTAAAAGTAGGTGATCTTGACCTAAAGAACAAGACCCTTAGCTTTAAGGCCAAAAACAGTCCCTTAAAAACAAAGATTATCCCTGATATACTAATTGATGAACTACCAGACCTTTCCATCTTAAAAAAGAAGGATTCACTGTTTACTCCAAATGGGATGGGAGGTGTTTGGGATATCACTCCCGACCAAAAGAGAGGTTATTTTACCAAACGTTTCAAGAAAGTGGTAAAGGATGAGTTTGGTTTTGATGAAGACTACGGAATCTATAGCTTCAGGCATACCTTTATTACGAAACTATACAGACAAATGTCCCAAAAAACAAATCCACATACAGCAAAAGGAAACCTAATGTTAATTACTGGGCATACCTCAATGGCTGCCCTTGAAAAGTATCTAAGGGATATTGATGCCGAATTGCCAAGTGATTATTCTGAAATGTTAAAGAGTTAATTATGCAAGATGTACAGTCTATGGAAGAGATTCTTTTAGATCTTGGGAAAAATCTTCTTAGGTCCTTGGTATTCTATATTCCCAATAGTCTTTCAGAGTATTTGGATGAAGAAGGAAAGGTGCTTTGGGAAGAACATGCCAACAGATTGGTCTTGATTGAAAACAATGGATCGAACTATTTTGTTGAAGATAAACTGGCCTGTCACCACATCATGTCCAAATCTATGTTGCTAAGTGATAATCTGTTCAAATTAATGGAACTGAGAGGTGAGTTGAAGGAAGAGAGTCTGGGCTATCTTTTGAAGAAATATGGACAACAGGTTGAGGGCTGTGTGTTGATGAGCCAATGGTTTCTTGATAATTGGCAGCGTGATATCCCTGAAATTACCAAGGATCAACAGAAAGCATTAGATGTTCAGCTGAAAAGCTTTCAGGCGCATTTTGATGAGTTCAAATCCCATTTTGGAACCTATATCTTGGACAAGAAAGATGTGAATGAACTTCGTCATGAGGTTTTGGAGAAATGGAAAAAACAAATCTTCCCAAAAAATGTTGCCACTGTCTTGCCTACACCTCCTAAACAGAAACCAAATAAAGTCACTAAAAGTGAGGAGAGAAAACAGCGTTTAGACAAGGTAAGGGAGATTGCAATGCTCAACGCTAAGGAACAGATACTCTCCCAAATCTTTAAAGTTAAATTTAGGGAAGCTTAAAAACTATTTTAGTCAATTTAGATTATATGGCAAGGAAGTAAAAAAATGATTCAAAGAAGCAAACACAAATTTTAGAATATCAAGAAAGATTAATACCTATGGGACGTAAACCAAAATTAGAAAATTCAGATCCGTCTATTAACTTCCGTTTGCCAGAGGAATTAAAACGCAAAGTAGAGAAGGAGGCTCAAGGAAGCACAATGACGGTGTCCAAATATTTAAGGAAGCTGGTAGGAGAGGTGATGGACGGAACAATATGTGAAGAGGTTGAAAAGAATAATGATAGGGATAACTTTTTAAGGTCTTTAGAGTTTTTAAAATTGGTGGTATGGATTTACTCTAAGAAAGGAATTAACTATGAATGCAAAGAAAGTTTGGAAGAATTAGGTGGCTATTTGAAGACATTGAAAAGTGTTGATGAATACCTGCCCAAAGAGATATCCGCAGAATTTGAGAAGGTTCTTTTCGATGTTTTAAGGGTTAAAAGTGAAAAACAAGAAGAGTCATACAGACCAGACTTCAAATTTAGTAAAGGCTATCCTCTTCAGCAATCATTTGACTATACTAAATGGGAGGAATATATGCTAAAAACTGAAGGTGAATATGAAGAATATATAGTAGTGTTAGATTAAAAAATAGTTTGATTTTCTTGTGATATTTTACGTGATATTTTTGTGATAAAAAATTATCAAAAAATAAATTTAGATTTTTCAACCGTTGCGGTTTGTTGTTTTATGTAGTAAATATAGGGTTTTAGGGGGGTGTCTATGTAATCAATAACCGCTTCTGATTTTTTTTTTTTGTGATACAATATTTATTGGTTAATGCTAAAGTTGTGTTTCTTGTAATGCTCATTCTAGGTTAAATAAAGAAAAATAGAATAAAGTTTTTTCTCTAAGCTTTCGTTGTCATTAAAAGTTAAATTCATTTCGTTACAAGGGTGATGAAAGAGGGGAGTGGTTTTCTACTCTAGAAAAAAGGAAAAATAAGAATTATTTTTCGAGTCTTATTTTTAGGGAAGGCTACAGAAAGGCTTCTTTTCTATTACAAATAATGTATCTCCCTGATTCACTTCACTGTGTAAGCCAATATTAACCTGCTTTACATAACCGCTTACCAATGGCGCTACAGGCAAGATCAAACCCTTACCCGAGCCTGATCAGTGCTTGGTGTTAGCCTATCCGACAACACATACCAAACAAATAGTAAGATGGTTGCTATTAAGGTATAACGCGTTATTACTTTGGTTGCATTTTCTTTTTTTACAGATTTCCCCATCTAACCGTGTATTTTTTTTGTGAATTTTTGGATTAAAGAATACATCATCGCTGTGGTCCACCCAATTAACATAATACCATTAATAGCTTCAAAACCAGATAACAATCGCCAATTATTATTTAAAGTGATGTCTCCATAACCCAAAGTAGTAAACGTGACTATAGAAAAATATAACGCTTCATAAAAGTCGATAAAATGGTCAGTAGTTGCAGGATTTAAATAGTATCCCAATGCCCAAATAGCTGTTTGGACAGTATGTAAAAATGAAAAAGCTAAAAAAGAGAGGATTAATAATTTCAAAATATCATTTCTGCTTAACTCTTTGCTATTTATGTAATTGGTTACTTTATTTAACCAAACTAAGTTGCAATAAGCTTGTAGTAAAACACTTATAGTAATTAAGAAACATCCAATTAAAAGCAGACTGATCATTTAGTTTTTACTATAACTAGGAGGCTTAATTTTTTCATGAGGTTAAAGACAAAACTTAAACGAATTCAACAGTCTAACCTTTAATTTCATAACTAATTTAATAAATTTAACGTTTACATTAGAAGTTGTTATTTTTTTCAAAATACGATTGTTTCCTAACATTTACCACGGTAAAGGGACGACAGGTGCTATTTGAAAACGTATTTGGTGCTGAGGTCCAAAATTGTCTGGAGAGGCCAAATAGTACCAATATTGCACACTTAATTTTACGGGCATTTTACCAAAACGGGTTACTTTATTAACACCTGTGCCTATTGGAAAAGTAAACTTATTACCTTTAGAGGCTTTATGATTATAAGAAAAGGTTGGTTGCCCAGTTATTTGCCAGGCGTTTTTTAAATTATACACATAAAAATATTGTCCGGCTGTAACACTAGCGGTTTGTTTACCTGCGGTATTTGTCCAGAGATCATCAGGAAGCACGGTTGTGCTTGATACATCAGAATCAATACTATTCAGGCTCCACGAATGACTAAACATTATTCCCAGTACCCCCCAATCATACATTTTAGCCACCATAACTTCTGGGCCTAACATGTTGTAATTGGATCGTAAACTTTTGTCTGAAGCTGTGCGAAAGCTCCCGAAAACTCCAATAATCCCTATGAATTTAGAAGGCCAAGTTTTTCCTAAGGCGACATCTGCACTAATGTTTCCGAGATTTATACCTTTTTGTTCAAAACCGTCAATCCCATATGTGGGCTGACTTAAATACAAGGGTATTAAAGGTCGTACAAATAGGTTAACCCCTTGTGAAAGCGGAATAGGGAGGCTTGGCTGAAAATTCAATAGCGCTCCGGATTGCTTATTAGCATCTGGTAAATCGCCATCATAAAACACAAAATCTATAGGAAAAGCCATGGTACCCAATGTGGTATTGGGGTTAGATAATTCTTTAGCAATGTCATCATTACTTTTAGGTTCCTCAGAATCCTCCTGTGCCCAAATTGAATTGGAGACCAAAAGGATCAATAAAACTGATAATAAATAATTGATTTTTTTCATTTTTTTTTAATTTTTAAAATTCAAATTTAGCCATCGTTTGTAGCCTTCGGGCAGCACCATAAGCATCATTGGTTGTGCGTTGTTCTCCCCACATGTATTCAGCACCAATAGAGAAGTTCTTATCAAAGTGATAAATGAGATTTGCATGTCCAATCCCCCCCCGTTTTATGGAGAAAGGTGCTCTGGAGTCAGGGGAGTCCAACCAGCCGTAAGCATAATGGAAATTTGATTCCAAACCTGGCGCCCATCTGTGCATAAATCCTATTGAAGCCGATTTGGCCAAAATAGGGTCAAGTTTTCCCTCAGCATTTAATACGGCATTGGCATTACTACCAATATAGGCAAGGATATTTTCACCATAAGCATCTCCATAGTTAAAATTAAAGCACACGTAATTATTGTCACCTATGTACTGCCTACCTGCCACAATGACTTCCCATTGCAGGGTTTGGTCTGAAGGGCCTATAGAACCACCATCCCATCTCAATTGGGCAAAACTTGCACCGGTCCATAAAACCCCCGTTTTCCACTTGTAGTCCATTCTAAGAGCCAATAAGGGTAATTGTAAATTAGCTTGTCCTTCTAATCCATTGGGATTCTCAATACCCAGGAAACTTTGGTATTCAAGCGCAGCAGCAATCATTATTTTATCAGACACCTGTTTTTGATACCTTACTTGAACCGATCGCCCTCCAGAAAGAGCATCGCCCGAAGCAAAGTCAATCATAAAAGGCATTGATTGTAGAAAGGATAGGGTAGTCCAAGTTTGCCCTATGATAAAATCACCTGCCGTGACATAGGCATGCCGCAATCTAAATCGATTACCGTCAGAAAAAAAGTCACCTTCAATAAATAATTGCAAAGGGATTTTGTCTTCTGCAAATCGTCTTATATCAATATTGAAACGTGTTTCCTTTGCGATAAAAGAAAAGTATCCCTCATTATCATATTCTGGCTCACCACGTACGGGAATGGTGGACATCAAAAACTGGCTTTTATCTGTTGTTCCATCAAAATCATACAAAAAGTCTGCCTTAAAATACCCCCCAATTTTCATTCTTAAATCGGTACCAAACATGGGCCAAGACCCAAGAAAATCATTATTAGCCAAACCTTCTTTAGCCGTCTTTAAAATATCTTCTTTAAGATCCTTATCAGGTATTATTAATTGGCCTTGAATAGAATCGTTTACAGTTTTCTCTTGAGCCCAAATTTCTATTGGGAATTGAAACATAATTACTACGAATAAAAAAATATAATTTCTCAATGCTCTAATGTTTGTAGTTAGTTATAATTTAAAAAATTGTATTAAGCATTACTCTTAAAATGATTAATAAATTTAATTTACTCCGTTCCCCTTTTTTTGTGTTTTTTTAGCAAATAAAGGTTCTGTAAAGAACATTAACCCTAATTCTAAACCCGCACCATAAGAACTGTTGAAGGCATTGGAATAAGTTAATGCAGCTACCCATTTTGGGCTTTCCCATCGTACGCCTGCACGATAGCTAAGAGGAGCCTTTGCTTGACCAGCAGTCCCAAAAACTTCACCTACAATGGCCGATTGTGGAATAACATTATAAATAGCTGCCCTAGAACTATAGGTAAAACCCCAAGCTGTATTCCCAGACTGCTTATGGTCTAAATTAACGGTTCCACCCGGTAATAGATCCCATAAAATGGAATTATTGGCAAAGGCAAAAGTTGCAACACCTACAGCCCACCAAGAATTAAAGCCGCTTGTCACCTCTCCTTGATCCAAATGTTGTGGAAATAAGCCAACACCACCTAATACTGCAT
The DNA here is from genome assembly GCF_028767185.1 of Mangrovimonas aestuarii. Lineage (GTDB taxonomy): Bacteria > Bacteroidota > Bacteroidia > Flavobacteriales > Flavobacteriaceae > Mangrovimonas_B > Mangrovimonas_B aestuarii. The sequence goes on along the minus strand of NZ_JARACK010000001.1, from coordinate 191,008 downwards.
AACCTGCCGTTTCCGATTCATTTTGATACAAACGGCGTTTCAAATAAAACGAAGGGTTTAAATACGATTCCGAATTGGTTCTAGGGTCATCGTAATAATAAACCAATTGAGTATTGAATTCCCATTCCGGTAAAATTGCCAAGACCCCATAAAACTGCGAATATTCTTTTCCTGCAGTAGCCACCAAGGTGGCCACACCTTGTGGTGCCACCCACTGGTTGTCACCTACAAATTGTTGAGCGTTTATATTACTGATAGAATAAAATCCTAAAACAAACATCCATAAGAGAAGCTTTTTTAACATATATTCATTTGAAATTTGTTATTATTATGTTCATGTTCTAGGTATACCTTTCATTTTACTTTTGGCTTAAGAAAAAATCCTATGCTCATAGTAAAAATACCGGCAATTAAAAACCCAATCCCCATCCAAGAGGTAATGGTCAACATACCTACTATTATATTATTGGTTATGCAAAAACCAAAAATAACAGTAAGTATACCTAAAAACATGCTCCATCCCCAACCGGGATAACCCTCTTTTTTTTCTCTAAAAGAATAACTAAAAGCCAACACACCATGGATGATAAGCCAAAGACCAACTACAAATGGAATCGTTGCTGCAGTAAGACCTGGATTAGACAACAAGACAAAAGCAAAAATCATTTCTAAAATACCAACTGCCAGACCCCATCTCCAATTGTCATAAAAATTCTTCACTTGTATAGCACCTACAATCTCAATAATACCAGTAATTAAAAGGCTTATGCCAATGTAAAGTGCTAGTCCTACTATTGTATTTAGGGGGTGTCTAAAAATTAATATAGCAAGAATAATCATTACTATGCCTCTTAAGACTTCAAGCCACCAAAATTTGTTTAAATCTTTCATTTTTGTACTTGTTTAAATTAATATGTTTATTAATATTGATTTAAAGGCAAATTTTTAAATCTAACTTTTTTCAATGTATTGAAAGTCTTCATGTTCTCATTGAAGGTCATCATTAACTATTGTTCTACAATATCATTTTTAACGGCCTTGCCCGGATAGACACCCTCGAGTACTTTTGAATCTTTCACCACTACAGTGCCATTTACAACTACATAGGGTATACCTGTAGAAGGCAATGCCCCTTGTTTAAAAGTGGAATTATCCGTCACGGTTTCTGGATTAAAGATTGTGATATCTGCATCTTTCCCAACTTGCAGCCTGCCTTTCTGAGACATTGATTTTGCGCCATTATCTTCCAGCCATTTTGCTTGCATAATGGTCATTTTAGAAATGGCCAGCATCAATGGCATCAGTTCTTTTTCGCGTACAAGTTTTAACACCTTGGCATGGGTACCTGCAGCACGTGGATGCCCGGATACGGACTCAAAAGGTACGTCAAAATCCATTGCCGACTTTCCTGTTTCCGGGATTATCATGGGGGGTGCATCGCTTCCCACTACCGTTCTGGGGTCGGACAATGCACTAAGCATGCCTTCTTCTGAGATACCACCAAAAATTACCTGATCTTGCGGGCTATTTTTTATCATTTCCTCATAACGTTCCTTCGTTAATGGGTTCATGTTTGAAATCTCGAACAGATCACCGTAGTCACGACCCATGTTTCGCTGATAAGTTTCAGGCTTTAAATAATCAGCAGATACAATGGTTTGTCCCTGGTAATAAGGGTAGATTTCAGCAAGAACCTTCATTCCTTTATTTTGAGCATCCTCGATCAGATCCAAAACAGCAGGTGTGAGATCCAGGGTTTGCTGATGGACATGGTGGACATATAAGCCACCACCATAAACACCCACATTGGCCAGGAACTCCTGTGTCCCCAGGATACCGGTTGTGGGCGGCATTTGGCTGGAGAACCGGCCATGAATGTAAACCGCTAGGTCATATTTTCCGGCTACCTGTTGCCACATAATCGTTTCTTCACTTTTTGTTCCATTGGTCATGTAGCCAGGTAAGCCACCAATCCCGAGGCCTCCTTGTTCGACACCTTCTATAAACATCTGTCTCATTTCTTCTAACTGTTCTGGATTTACCAAAAGGGTTGCAAATTGAAGATCAGGGTTACTTTGTGTCTCGGGATTGGTGATATCCATAACGAATGAACCTGAATTGGTATTATAATCGGGATGTGCAACCTTTTCTCGAATTCCTGCAGTTGAAACTGTGGCGCCATAGTTGGTTTGTGAACGTCCTTCCAGCTGTTTGTACCACATATCAATCGGGTAGCCGCCTGCTTCCATCTCTAAAGGAGTTGTAACACCATCGCGCAGAGCTATCCTTTGACCGAACGGCGTATTTGCTATATGATTATGGAAATCAATGAATCCCGGGGCCACAACGTGTCCCGCGGCATCAATGGTTTCTTTTCCGGAAATAGACTCCTCTGTAATCAGGGCTATTTTGCCTTCCAAAACACCGACATTCCGTGCCTCGTCGAAATTCGTTTCAGGGTCCATGACACGACCATTTAATATCACAAGGTCAAACTCTGTATCTGGGGAAAACCCAGTTTCCGTAGTTGATTTATCTGTTTTTTCACCACAGCTTGTGATCAATGTCATGCTGAACAGACAAAATATGAAAAGCCTTGCAAGGTCTTTGATTTTAATAAACTTCATAATAAATTATTTTTTCGGTTAAATTAATCAAGGACCGCATTACGCACAGGTTGTCCTGGATATACTCCCTCCAATACTTTAGAATCTTTGACGACTATTGTACCATCCACTATAACATAAGGAATGCCTGTAGAAGGTAAACCGCCTTTTGCCATGGTAGCATTATCGGTGACTGTTTCTGGATTGAAAATGGTAATGTCAGCATCTACACCTTCTTGAACGCGACCTTTACGTGTCATTTGCTCCACCCCATTATCTTGCAAAAATTGAGCTTGCATATAGCTCATTTTTGATATAGCCAACATGAGCGGCATTAGATTTTCCTCACGAACCAGGCGTAACACTTTTGCATGCGATCCAGCTCCCCTTGGGTGACCTTGTAGGCTTTCATAAGGACTATCCCATTCAAGAGCCAACTCACCCGTTTCAGAATTAGTCAAAGGTGCGGCATCAGACTCTATCATGGTCCTGGGATCCGCTAAAGCTTCAAGCATAAGTTCTTCGCCAACTCCACCAAAGATAATAGACGCTCCAGGCTGGGTTTTTATTAACTTTTCATAACGTTCTTTGGTAAGCGGTTTCATGGTAGCAACCTCTATAATATCTTCATAGCTGCGTCCCATATTTCTTTGATAGTTTTCAGGCTGGAGATAGTCGGCACCCACTACTGAAGCCCCTTGCCAGTAGGGATAAATGGCGGCAACTGTCTTCAATCCATTATTTTTACAGGCTTCAACTAAGTCTATGGCCGATGGAGTTAAACCTAAAGCTTGCTGGTGAATATGACTCACGTATAAACCACCACCATAGGCCGCTGCATTGGCCAAGAATTCTTGAGTCCCTAAAATGCCGGTAGTTGGTGGTTGTTGACTGGAAAACCTACCATGCAGAACGGTTGTAAGGTTGTGTTTTCCTATTAACCTTTGCCACATCATTGTTTCCTGACTCGTAGTACCTCTTGTCATATAACCCGGTACTGCACCCAGACCCAGCGCGCCCTGCCCAATCCCTTCTGCAAGCATTGCTTCCATTTCATCAATTTGCGCCGGAGTAGGAAGAAAGTTTGTTAGCGACATACTGAAACCGCTTTCGTTATGGGGGTCAAATGCATCCAGAAGTATAGAAGCTGTATTAGATTTGTAATCCGGGTTTGCCAGAATTTCCCTCACTGCCGCAGCCGATACGGCAGCACCATAATTTGTTTGAGATTTCCCCTCCAATTTAGCATACCAAGCCTCTACCGGATAAGCACCCGCTTCCATATCAAGAGGTGTTGTTACCCCATCTCGAAGACTTAATTTTTGGCCAAATGGGAAATCGGAAATATGTGAATGAATATCAATAAACCCTGGCGCAACTACATGTCCCGTAGCATCAATGGTTTCTTTTCCAGAGATTGACTCTTCAGTTATCAATTGAATAACCCCTTCTTTAATACCAACGTTACTTACTGCATCTAGACCCGTTTCGGGATCCATCACACGGCCATTAAGAATGACTAAGTCAAATAAAGTTTCAGAAGAGACCTTCGATTCTGTATTTGTATCATTAGTCTTATCGCCACAACTTGTTAACAATGTCATACTAAAAAGGCACAGTATAACAAGCCATGAAAGACCTTTAGAATTTATAAGCTGTTGGTATAGTATCATGATAATGTTAGTCAATGATGTTTTTATAAATTTTTCCGTCTTTCATGATAAGCACAAAGTTGTTTTCAGGATCGGCTACTAAGTTCAAATCTTTCAAAGGATTACCATTCACAATAATTAAATCAGCATAGGCTCCTTGTTTAATTACTCCCAAAGGACCTTCCTTATAGGGATGTCTTGGACCCGATAATTCCATCATTCTAGCATTTTCTGAGGTTGCCATCTTTAATGCTTCATATGGGGTGAACCAACGTGTTAGCTTAGCAAGTAATTTCCCCTGCTTGGCAGCAGCCTCTGCACTCATAAATAAATCTGTTCCGTAAGCCATATTCACGCCTATTTCTTTTGCAAGCTTGTAAACGTTATCCGTTCCTTTTGTTACCTCTGCAAACTTCCTGTTGGACTCTTCGTTAGGAAATACATCCGCATCCTCATCGTTCAAAATGGGCTGTGTGCTCAACCATACATCATTATCTTTCATCATCTGAAGTGTTTCACGGCCCATAAGCATCCCATGTTCAATGCTTTTAACTCCAGCTTTTACCGCCGTTTGTATGGCGTCGTCCGTAAAGATGTGAGCTCCTACATAACTATTGTAGCTATTTGCAACGTCAACAATGGCCTTCATTTCTTCCAGCGAATACTGGCGAACATCAATTGGGTCATAATGGGAAGCAACGCCACCGCCCCCTGCAATCTTTATTTGAGTAGCCCCCATCATAAATGCTTCACGGGTGCGCTTACGAGCTTCTGCCTCTCCATCAGCGATGGCAGTCATACCAACCTCTTCCCAATAAGACATGTTGCCAATTCTATCGGGTATTTGATTGATAAGTCTGTAGTCAAAATGGCCACCGGTCTGGCTAATCATGGGACCAGAGGGCAAAATACGTGGCCCAACCACTAATCCTTCATCAATCAACCTTTTGAGACTAAATACATTTCCTCCCATATCTCTTACAGTAGTAAAACCTCGCATTAAGGTTTTGGGGGAGGCAAGAGTACTTATTATTCCGACTTCAAAAGCATCTCCAGAAAGAACAAAACTCATGGGCAGCTCGGCCAAGGCCATGTGCCAATGCACATCAATAAGTCCTGGGATAACGGTTTTCCCCTCTGCGTTTATGACAGTAGCACCTTTAGGGGCTTTAATACTGCCACCTACTTGCTTAATCAAATTGTTTTCAATAAGCACATCGCCATCGATTAATTTTTCATTGACACCATCAAAGATCTTGGCATTTTTGATGAGGGTTACTGATGCTTTATCCTGACCATAAGAGGTCAACCCCACGGCCATTAGAATTACAGCTAGGAATAGTTTAAATAATGGTTTCATAATAATTTTAGTTTAAAGTGTTTTTATAAACTTTACCATCCTTCATGATGACAACGAAGTTCTTTTCCGGATCCCCGATTAATTCAAGCTTATCAAGAGGGTTACCATCCACAATGATTAAATCGGCATAGGCTCCTTCTTTAACAACCCCTAAAGGACCTTCTTGGTAGGGGTGACGTGGCCCACTCATTTCCAGTAATCGTGCGTTTTCAGAGGTATATATTTTCAAGGCCTCATATGGAGTAAACCATTTCCCTAAGCGAACCACATATTCGTTTTGTTGAATGGCTGTATCAGGACCAAAAAGATGGTCTTTACCAACCGCAATATTTACACCTACTTTTTTAGCCAGTGGAAATACTTTGTCAATAGCTTCTACAATACCTTCGAATTTGGTTTGACTTAAAGGATTGTCCCAAGTCATATCATCTACAAAGACCGGTTGAAGTGAAAGCCAGGCACCTTTTTCCTTCATTAACTTCAAGGTTTCTTCGGTTACAAAAAAACCATGTTCAATACACATTACACCTGCTTCTATGGATTTTCGTACTCCCTCATCTGTATATACATGTGAGGTTACATAAGTGTTATAATTGGTAGCTTCTTCTACCACCGCTTTTATTTCATCAGTAGAATACTCGGTTACATCTAGGGGGTCGAATTCTGAAGCTACTCCACCACCGGTTGTGATCTTTATTTGTGTGGCACCCATCTTTAAGATGTCTCGAGTTCTTAGCCTAACTTCATCTACTCCGTCCGAGGTCATTGCCATCCAATTTCGCTCCCAATAATTGGTGTAGGATTTATCTCTGGGCACTTCGCTTCTTCCGTAATAATCAGCATGACCTGAGGTTGGGCTCATGAATGGCCCAGAGGGAAGAATTCGGTGGCCCGGATATTCTCCGGCATCAATCAATTTTTTGATGGCGAAGGGATTTCCACCTGGATCTCTAACCGTTGTAAAACCACGTAGCAGGGTTTTCTCGGCTCCTGTCATACTTCGAATGGCAACCTCAGCCATATCCCCTTGGTTCAGAAACAATACTGCTGCAGGAGTGTAGGCGTAGGTAGTATGCCAGTGGGCATCGACGAGGCCAGGAATGACAGTTTTACCTTGAGCGTCTATTATATCGGCGCCTTTGGGCGCTTTTATAGAAGCCCCAATAGTCTTGATTAAATTGTTTTCGATAAGAATATCGCCAACAATCAATTTTTCATTAACGCCATCAAAGATTTTGGCATTGGTGATTAGAGTGTTTTTTTTGATGTCTTGACTATAAGAAGTTAAACTCATAGTCACAATAGTGACAGCAATAAACAGTAAACGAGCTATTTTTTTCATAGTATTAAAAATTATTCATTAGTAGTGTTAAATAACCTCTTAATAAGAGAGCTTTTTGATATTATTTATTAATTGTGTTTTTGTACACTTTTCCGTCTTTCATGATTACCACAAAATTTTTCTCAGGATCTCCTACTAAATCAAGATTTTTTAAGGGATTGCCATCCACGATAATCATATCGGCATAGGCTCCTTCAACAATTTTGCCCAAAGGGCCTTCCTGGTAAGGATGACGAGGGCCACTTAATTCCAAGAGGCGTGCATTTTCAGAGGTGACCATTTTCATTACTTCATAATTCGTAAACCAAGTACCCATTCTTACCAAATAAAGGCTTTGTTGCCAGGCTTTTGAAGGGTCCATTAATTGATCGGTTCCGAATGCAACATTTACGCCAATTTCCCTTGCCTTTTTGTAAACGTTATCTACTGCATCCGTGACTTGTTTCCATTTTCTTTCGCTAACCGGGCTGGCCCATTGCATGTCCTCTTCAAACATGGCTTGCGGGCTCAACCAAATATCTTTTTCTTTCATTAGCTTAAGAGTTTCATCGGAAGCGAAGAACCCATGTTCGATGCACTTGACCCCGCCTTCAATAGCGTTTCGTATACCTCGATCGGTCATTACGTGGGCAAGAACATATGTGTTGAAATTCTCGGCCTCTTCCACGGCAGCTTTGATCTCATCCAACGAATATTCACTAACGTCAAGTGGATCGTATTGAGACGAAACGCCTCCACCAGCCGTAATCTTAATCTGTGTGGCACCGTACTTCAGGATTTCTCTCGTTCGCTTGCGTACGTCAGGTACCCCATCCGAAATCATGGCCATCATGTTCTTTTCCCAGTAGCTCAACTCCGAGGTTGAATTTCTTGGATTCTCGGCAAATACATTGTGGAAATCTGCATGACCTGAAGTTTGGCTCATAAATGGACCGGACGGAAGGATTCGATGTCCCGGATATTCTCCCGCATCGATGAGTTTCTTGATTGTAAACGGGTTGCCACCCGGATCTCTCACTGTGGTAAAACCACGCATCAGCGTTTCTTTTGCACCAGTCATACTTCTTACGCCCACCTCAACCATATCGCCTTGATTCATCATTAAAACCGTCGCAGGTGTATACGCATAGGTAGTATGCCAGTGCACATCAATTAGTCCTGGTATGACTGTTCTACCTTCAGCATCAATTATTTCGGCACCTTTTGGTGCTTTAAGACTATTGCCAATCTGTTTTACGAGATTTTCTTCAATCAGAATATCGGTACCTTCAATGAGTTTTTCGTTCACGCCATCAAATACATTGGCGTTTTTAATAAGTATGGATGATGTTTGCTTTTGTTGACTAAAAGTCATTAAGCTAAAGAAAAGCATTAATAAGACTAAGTTTAATTTGTTGTTATTCATAATAAATAATGATTAATAGCAATGAGATTTATTTTTTAAGATCATCCAGATTATCAAATATGGTGTAGAAAAAGCCTATGGATTTACCGTATTCCTCAACAAGAATTCGTTCATTGACTCCATGAAACCCTTCGAATTCTTGGGTATTTTCCAATTGCAAAGCAGTGATAGTGTATACATCTGGTGCAAAGGGACGTGCCTGAAAATGCTTGGAGTCTGATCCGCCAATAACAAAGAAAGGAGAGACCATTAGGTCATTTCCCCAGATTTGGCGAATGGTTTTTTCCAGCATATTATAAGCGGGATTGCCTACTTCTGCAATATTTGTAGCAGGGGTAGAAGCAGAAATATCCTTTACCGTAATCCGATCGTCCTGGATGGCATCTTTTACGTGTTGGATAATCACTTCTGGCGTATCACCAGGCATAGGACGGAAATTCACAACTGCCGTAGCTGCCGGAGGTAACACATTGTCCTTGACTCCTGCATTGAACATGGATACGGCAATGGTGGTATGCAACATGGCCCTTGTTACCTGATTTTGCGACATCACATCGATAAATTTCTGTTCCATCGGAGTAATCTCATCGTCTTTACCAAAGGCAACGGCAGCGTACAATGGCTGTTGCTCTTCTGGTAATTCTGGTCCCATATAGCGGTATTGGGAACGCACCGCAGGATGTATGCGATAAGGAAACTGTGCTGCCTCCAATTTGGTAATGGCTTCGGCCAAAATACCAATATTAGATTCAGTAGGTGGCTGAGACGAATGTCCGCCAACCCCTTCCATTTTCAATTCCAGACTAATGAAGCCCTTTTGTGCAATGCCTATAAGGGCTGTATTCCCTTCAATTCCCGGAAAAATACCAGGTGTTAATGGCGCGGATTCGTCCATCACGTAAGCAAAACGCTTGATACCACGCTCTTCCAATACATCGGCAATATGTTTTGCACCTTCCGGACCGCCCACTTCTTCATCCTGGCCAAATACAAAATAGATGGTACGTGAGGGTTGCCAACCTTCTTTAAGTTTCATTTCGGCTGCTTCTAAAATGGCATGGATTTGATTTTTATCATCCAACACACCACGACCCCAGATGTACCCATCTTTTACAGTTCCGGCAAAAGGATCGACTTCCCATTGATCTCTGGAATCTGCCGGCACAGGCACCACGTCTTCATGTGCATAAAACAATGCAGGCTGTAAACTTGGATCTTTACCTTCCCAAGTGTACAATAAACTATAAGGTCGAGGGTCTCCAAGCACCTCTTTTTTTAAGGTCTTGTGCACCAAAGGATAGGATTCTTCCAAAAATTTGTGATAATCCAAAAATGCTTTGGTGTCAAAGTCGTTTCTATCCTGATTGGAAATAGTAGGGAAAGTGATGGCTTTGGATAAGCGTTTTACGGCACCATCCAAATCGACATCAACAGTAATTTGCTCGACACCCGTCATCTGCATTGAGGTGAAGTCGTCTAGATTAACAGTTTCTGAAGGTTTTTCTTCTTTAGTGGGTTGTTCTGCTTGTTGGTTGCAACTTATTAATATTAAAGCAATCAAAAGCATGAAAGGCGATTTTGTTTTGTTTGACATGACATTGTGTTTTAAAAAAAATAGAAGTGGAATTATTACATTTTGAACAGTTTTTTCATATTGACATTAAATAGACTTTTGTAGGTTAAATTCTGTTAATTTATTTTTTTGGGAATAAAAGAATTCTAATGAACCCTAGTTGACGATATGATTTATATTAGTTTTTTAGAAGTAATTTCTTATAGGAACACTTAATAAAGTTAATGAAAAAGTTTCACGCTTTGCTTCTTTTTGTGTGTAAAAACCTGTTTTTTAAGTGTTTGTTTTTTTTTTGTGGGATGAAATTGAATAGTTAAGTGAAATATTTGATAGAGGTGTAATATTTAAAGGAAGGGTAATGCTTAATTTAAATAAAGAAAAAAAACAGGAATGCAATCCAATACCAGTCAGGGTATCTTTAAAAAGATTGGATTACTCTTAAAACAGCTGAAGCATTTGTTTCACTTTCGGTGAACCTTGGACCGATTCCAAATTGTAATGAAAAACCACAGTTAAATTCGTAATGAAGTTGAGGTAAAACAAGTAATACCATATTGTTATCATCTATTTCCTGAAACGTAGCGTTTGTATTGTTTAATTCTATTCCAACGACTGTATTGTTATTAATATTGGCAAAAATAGAAGCGTTAAGGACAATTGTATAGTTCTTTTTTGGAGTATCGACACCAGATTCAAACATAATTCCAAACAAACCAATAGTGCTCCAAGTTTCATTGAATCTATAAGCAGGAACGTAAAGAAAATTGAGCTCAAGGATGTCATCGTGAGTGTACTTTTCACCAAGAACTTGAATACCGTGAATGTATTTATTGTTTTTAGAAGTCCCGATAGTCCATTGAATAGCCATTTTATAGGCTTCCAGATCAAAATTATTAAGAGGAAATTCTAATTCAACAGCAAAATTATCAAAGAGTGCATATTCTATTTCCGGAGCCCAATCCACACCTCGGTTAGAGGCATCATTCAAAGGGAATTCTGCTAAGGAATTAATTTCTAATTCTCCTTGTTTGGGACCCATACCTCTAATTAGATCAAACATTAAAGGTTCTGGAATACTAACGTTTTCTTCAGTTGGTTTTTCTTGACTAAAAATAGAGTGACAAAAAAATATTAAGGCCATTGTTGTCACTAAGGTTTTAGAGTGATCTATGGCATATTTGAAATTATCCAATTTTATTTTTTTGCATAAACCAAGCATTTATAATGAGGATAGAATGTTTAAACGTTACGTAAATATAACCATAAATAATGTTTATTCCTTTACACTTTTAGGTCTAATTATAAATTTCGCTTATTTGATTTTCTTATAATTTTATCCCAATGCATTTGCGTTTTGTTTAGTTGTGAAAATTTATTGAATCTAGCAGTGTCCTAAAAAGGGTAAGGCTACAAAATCAGAGGCATAATTTATAGCTTCCAATTTGGGATAAGGAATATTGCAATTTGAAATAAGATGAATTAAAATAATAAAGCGGAAGCTCGAACATAAAATTTCGAGCTTCCGCAAAAAGTAAAGGTTAGTTTGTGTAGTTAACTAAGTATGACTAACTGTATTATTTTTTTATGATTCTACGAACTAAGTTATCCCCATTTTCATTGGATACCTTAACCAAATACATGCCGGCAGATAATCCTGAAATATCGATACTGGTTTCTTGACTGAAGCTTTTTACGTGTTTCCCCATTATATCGTAGATAACTATGCTATTTGGCTGAGTTCCATTTTTGAAAGCGATATTTATAACATCTTTTGCAGGATTAGGATAAATGGTCATTCCAGATGAATCAAAAGTTGGGTCATCAATACTCAAAGTATCGTAGATAACATTGTAAGCAATAACACCTAAATCTGGAGTGGCTAAATAAGCGGTAAATCCAGTGCCATCATCAAGAAAATCAAAATCCATACTAAATGAATAGCTATTTAGTAAATCCTCTGCAGGTACCATTGTCCATGTGGTTCCAAAATCAGTAGAGAAATAAATTGCCGCATCAATATTTGTATGTGAATAAACAGCGGCTACTAAAACCCCAGGGTTATTTGGGTCATAAGCTACTCGTTGTACATTATTTGTTGTTAACACTTGACTCCAAGTCGCATAATTATCGGTTGATTTCCAAACTCCGTTAGAAGTCGCCAATACAAACTCATTGGTATTGTTTGCATTGTTGATTATTTCAAAAATAAATTCTGAAGTAAGATCTAGAGTTAATCCAGTACTAGAATTACTCCAAGTTGTACCTCTATCTAACGTTGAATAAATTTCACCTCCCAATCCAATTAATACTTCTTGATTATTAGAAGGGTTAACCCAAGTTGACCTATGTCTACCTTCTGTAGGTACCATGATATCAATTACGGTTGGATTCCAAGGGTCTGTACCTGTTACATCTACAATTTTAGTTCCACTACCAGAAAACACATCTAGTGACATCCATACCTCGTTAGTGTTAACAGGGTCTGGTTGCAGGTGCAATACGGGATCCCAAAAGCCTGTATAAAACTGTTGAAAGGATTGCCCATTATCTGTACTTATATTTAGGTACTTACCATTAAAATCTTCTGTAACTGAAAATAGACGGCCATATTGATTTTGATCTACAATATACCTTGCAGGTGAAGAACCACTTACATAATCAAGGGATACCACACCATATGTAGTTTCTGAACCACTAACAAGGTTTTGAGAAATTAATCCTTCTTGCGTACTGTAATATAAATACGGGTCTTCGGTGCCTTCATTTTTAGAAACTCCTACAGAATTAATGTAGGAATAAGGTGTGTACATGCGCTGCATAGTTACTCCACCATCCAATGATCGTTGTGGGTACCAATTAGAGGTAAACAACATTTCATCATTATTAAAAGGATTGAATGTAGCTGATAACCCAAAGTAGTAATTTGATGGGTCGAAATTATCATAAACGTAATTGGTCCAAGTTACACCTCCATCATAACTAATTGCAATTTCATTCGTCGCCAGAATAAATATCTCATCTTGATTTGATGGATTGAAAATAATTTCGTTAATACCTTTATCCCAATACGTATCAAAAGGGATACTAAGTTGAGTCCAATTTAAACCCCCGTCCAAGGTTTGGTAAACAGCTTCATCGTCACCCCAGCCAGGATTCGATCCAATAATCCAATGGTTGGCATTAAAAGGGTCTACTGCAACACCTACAAAAACGATGTTGGCATAATGTTCTGTCCAGGTACTACCAGCATCGTCACTTACTAAAAAGCCACCATTAACTCCATTTGCACCATTATTTCTGGTTAAGAATAATTGATTTGGATTGCTATAGTTTATTAAAACTTTATTAATTGCTATTAAATTATTCTGTATTTCATCGTAAACCATTGTCCAAGTTTGGCCGCCATCAGTAGTATAGTGAACACGATCATAAACCTCTAATCCAATACGATACCCTTCATTGTATAGCATAATATCGGTATTGGCTTCATAAATATTGTATTCTGCTACCCATCTATTGCTGGAATCATTATTCTCAGGCCTATTTATAGCAGTTACATTTTGTGTTGCTAATTCATAAATATGAATCGTTTCATCTTCAATATTATCAGTGTTTCTCAAGAAAAAACTTAAATGTGTGCCATTAACCATCCTTAATTCTTTAACAATTCCAGATGGAAACGAGTGAAGAACATTCCATGTAACGCCATTATCGTTGGAAACCAAAATGTGGTTGCTCATACTGGCAGCATAAACACGATTTTGTATGTTTTGATCGTAAACTAAATCGAATATTCTTCCATATTCATCTGATCCCAAAAACGAAACTTGCGAGTGAGAAACCACACTCCCTAGAATCAAAAATCCTAAAACAAATAATTTAATCTTTTTCATGTTGTACTTTTTTTGCATTGTGTCCTAAATTAAATTTCCTCAAAGATCATTAAATCAACTTATTATGGGCTTTTTTTAGTCGGACAAAACGTGACATATTTCCTAAAAAACGTGAGTTAACTTATATTTTAGAGATATAATTATATAAATCCTCATTTTCGGAAAGTTCAATTTTTTTGGAAATACGTTCTTTGCGTTTACGGCAGGCTTCGGGGGTGACATTCATAATAGAGCCTATTTCTTTCATTGAAAGATTCATATAGAGATATGAAATAAACCTAATATCATTAGCATTAAGATTGTTGTGTTTGGTTTTAAGCTTAGTCAACAGGCCGTGGTTCACTTTATCAAAATACTCTATAAAATTTCCCCATTCCTCATCATTTTTAAGTAATTCTTTCAGTCGTCTTATGTAATCGGTAATTTCTTTAGTAGGTTTAATTGTTTTTGATTGTTCCAAATCACTTATTATGGATTCAATTAAGTTGTTTTTGTCAATTAGGTATAAGGCTTTGGCCGAAAGTTTTCTGTTTTTGGTTTCTATCTCATTTTTATACTTTTCTTTTTCAAGGAGCAATTTTGTTTCCTTCTCTTTCAATTGTTTTTCAAGCAAAAGATTATTAGCTTTTTCGTTGTCTAGCTCAAGACTTAATATTTTTTCTTGTCTTTGTAATAAATCTTTACGCTGATTACTGCGTATTCGGTTTAATCGTAGAGCCCAAATTAATAATGAAATGATGAAAATGGCTCCTATTGCCAAAACTAGTATTAGTCTTTTTTGAGATTTAATACGTTGACGTTCTTTCGTCAGTTGGTTTTCATAATTCAAGACTTCGAATTTTACTCTGTTAGCTTGGTATTGTTGTCCATTATTTAAATCGTATATAGCTTGCTTTAAATACATCATACTATCCATGGCTACCAATGCCTGTGGGTAGTTTTCAGTTTTACGGCTGATAGCGCTAATTTGATTGAATATTTCGTAACGAGTTTCAAAATTAATAGGCTTTTGGTTTAAAGCTTTGTTACACAGTTGTAATGCTATTTTAGGGTTGCCTCGTTTCACTTCAATATCTGCAAGAGCTAACATGAGTGCTACTCTTGATTCAGAATATCTATTTTCATTAAGTTTCGGTAATAATTCTTTTATCGCGCTCTCTGCTTCAGTTGTATGGCCCAAATCTTTTTTAACAAGAACATCTACAGCTATTGCGTCTAACAAATAATCGGGTTCGTTTTCAAGCAGTTTTAAGGCTTTAGAAATATATGAGCTTGCTTCTTGATACTCTTTTTTTTCACTGTAGACCTGTGCTAAATTGATTGCGTAGATACCTTTCTTTAGGCTGTCTTTTTCTTCATCAGCTAGTTCGTAAGCTTTTAGGAAATATTCTATGGCCTTATCAAAGTTTTTTTGTTGAGAGTAAAGTATAGCGATATTATTTATAGAGGTCATCTCATAAGAAGGATCGAGTTCTTTAATGGCAATGGTATACGACTCTAAATAATATTTAAGTGCTTCGTTGGTATCCAGTAGTTTATGATAGTTTAACCCAATGTTGTTAATGGCTACAAATAGGTTTTTATAGTCCCCTTCTTCATCTGCAATATTACGGGCTTTGGTTAATAATTCCAGTGAGTTAACATATTCTCCTTCCATCATGGCATCCACTCCTTTTAATATTAAATCGTGAGCAGATTCCTGACTCAATAGGGAGGAAGTATTCAACCCTATCAAAAATGTTAAGACTATTAATTTAAGTTTCAAGTTGTGTTAATTTAAGTTAATGCCTGCAAAAGTACAATAACCCAAGGGTTATAGCTGACTTTAAAATTACGAATTTACTTGCAGTATTTTTTTGTTAGTTGGAATTGTAGTTTATGATTATTGATTAAGCTAATGTTATTAGTATCAATAGCTAGAGTTTAAAGTGTTTTTTTATGGTAGTATGATGTGTAATAGTTAGTATATCAGTGTTTTGCATTTCTTGAATTGTCGTTTTTTGTCAATAAATTCATATCTTAATGCTCCTTAATATTTGTTTGATAATATGAAAATCAATCCACCAATTCTCATTTTACTATTTATTCTGTTTTCAAAAGCGTCAAATTCCCAAACCAATCAAAACGAAATAAATAGTTCTTATACCCCTTATGAATTGTTATCCAGTTACTACAGTGATAATTTTCACCCTTTCAAGAAGGGAAATGTTTATGTTGGATTCGCCATGTCTCTTGAAGACAGAAAACTTGAAAATACCAGTCTACTGGTGAATACGGTGCTCGATGGAGATCGAACGAGTTACGACCTAAATTTAAGTGGTGGTTATTTTATAGGTAATTATGCAATGGTCGGAATTAAGTTGAATTACAATCAAGAAAAGTTTTCTGGATTGGTTTTGAAGGATACGGATACACTAAACTCACAATCTATTGATAGGGGCTTTGCGTTTTCACCATTTGTTCGATCCAATGTTCCTTTGACTGCAAATGAACGTTTAAGTTTTTTTACAGAGGTTGGTTTTACCTTTGGTAAGAGTAATTCACTTACTAGGGAAATAAAGGATACAGATGAAATTACTAAAATCTATGAAACTAGTTATAAATTTAAGGTAGGGTTAACTCCTGGAGTCACTTTTTTTGCAATGGAAAATTTTGCATTAGAAATAGGCTTAGATGTTTTGGGGTATGAATT
Organism: Mangrovimonas aestuarii; assembly: GCF_028767185.1. Taxonomy (GTDB): domain Bacteria; phylum Bacteroidota; class Bacteroidia; order Flavobacteriales; family Flavobacteriaceae; genus Mangrovimonas_B; species Mangrovimonas_B aestuarii. Next base: position 174,485 of record NZ_JARACK010000001.1, on the reverse strand, counting down.
AAATTCTACAGAAAAGACGACTAATGACGATGAAGTATCCAAAAGCACCAGGAACAACGTAGACTTTCAAATAGATATATTGTCGCTCCAATTGGGGTTGGCCTATTATTTTGGAGCAGGAAAATCAAAAAAATAATATAACATGCAAAGGATAAATATTATATCTATGTTGCTCCTAATAGGACTATTAATTGTAGGGTGTGTAAAAGAGGACTATTTTGGAGAATCTCCCTATGGAAATATTAAGGAAATTGTTTTAAGTAATCAATCGGGCATCGCCACTATTACACCGGATAGTCTTTTGGTAACGGTTGAAATACCAGGTGGGGTAGATCTAACAGCGATTACAATTGAAACCTTGGAGATTTCTTCTTTTGCGAGTACTAACAAATCACAAGGGGATTTGCTGAATCTTGAAAACGAAGATACAATTCAAATTACTGCCGAAGACGGTACCGTATACAATTGGACCATTAGGGCATTTGTGGCTTCGGAAACCCCTCAATTAAACAATTGGGATTTGAACTCTTGGTATATGACGGCTAACAACTATTATGAGCCTGGTGAAGATGCTTCCTCAACCATTTGGGGTACGGGAAACCCCGGTACTCAATTGCTTAGTCTCCTGGCTACAGTTCCAGAAGATTTGGGAGATAGTAATTTAGCAGCAAAAATGATTACATTGGACACCGGAGCCTTGGCAGGAGCGTTTGGTATCCCTATTGCAGCAGGTTCTTTGTTTACTGGCTATTTTAATTCTGATAATATTGAGATTGACGACCCTGAAGCCGCCATCGATTTTGGAACTCCCTTTGCAGGAAGACCAATAAAATTGAGGTTCAAATATAGTTATGTTCCTGGTCCTGAAAACAAAAATAAAGATGGTGAATTATTAGCTTATGAGGATGCTTGCGATATTTATGCGCTTTTAGAAATAAGACAATCAGGAGAAATTCAGCGTCTGGCAACTGCTTGGTTTAGAAGCGATTTAACTCAGGAAGATTTAACTTCTAAGGAAGTTGAGTTTAACTATGGCGAATTAGATGATAGTTTTCCAGATTATATGTTTCCTGTTAATCAGGATTTTGTAAGTGATGAGCTAGCGCAATTCGGTTTGCCAACTCACATTACTTTTGTCGCTTCTTCAAGTTTTGATGGTGCTATTTTTTCAGGAGCAATAGGCAGTACTCTTATTATTGATGATATTGAAATGGTTTATGAATAATATAAAAGCTGTGTTTATATGTTTATAAGTCATTCTGTAGTTTGGCAGCATAAGGTTAGTCTATCTATGAATTTTTAGATTATAATTCTACAAACGCTATAGAGCCAGTGAGTTATGTTTTAATAATAATTTTCCCTTTTGCTTTATTGTCTTCCATGTATTGATGTGCATTTGCTACTTTATCCAATGGGAATACTTTGTCAATATTCAAATTGAGGTTTCCATTTTCAATATCATCAATAAATTCCTGAAGTAACTCTTTGGAAAGGTTTTCTGATTCTCCCATGTAGACTGTCAACCTGCCTAATGATGGAATGTCACCCATTGGTGTGAACTCTTTCATAGTCCATTCATTTCCTAATATACCTGTCATGCATACCATTCCTTTGGGTGCAATACATTGAAGTGAATCCTTCAAAGTTTTTGTTCCAATTAGTTCAAGCACCTTGTTAACTCCATCAGTTCGAATTTTTCTGACCTGTTCTTTGACCCTTCCTTCATCGATAACCACATAGTCGGCACCGTTATCTAGCAGTGCTTGTTTTTTGTCAGGGTTTCTAGTGGTAGAAATAACGATTAACCCTTTAGCTTTTGCAAGCTGGCAAGCCAACATTCCGATTGAAGAGGTCCCCCCTCTGATGAGTAAAGTTTCATCCTCCGCTATTTCCAAAGCTTGATTCAATGAGCCAGAAACAGTTTGAAACATTTCAGGAATTGCTCCAAGGGTTTCCCAAGACAAGTTACTTTTAAAAGGAAATACGATCTCCAATGGAACACAGGTGTATTCTGCGTAGCTGCCATCAAAAATCCTTCCCATTCCACCCATGATAGCTGCTACCTGTTGTCCTTTTGAATAAGTGCCGGAAGCATCTTCTTCAATAACTCCAACACATTCAATTCCTTGAATACGCGGAAATACAACGTCAGGAGAATCACCTCTTCTTGTGAAAAGCTCAGATCTATTTAAGCCGAATGCCTCTACTTTAATTAAAACCCATCCTGATTTAACTTTTGGCTTGTCAACGTCCTGAATTTTGATTACCTCTGGGTTTCCAGCTTTTGTTGTTATTGCTGCTTTCATTTTTTTTAATTCGCTACAACGGTTTGGATAAAATGTCGTTTAATGGATATTATCTATTGTTAGCATCTGAATTAGTTTTCTTGTCATTCGAGATGTTTAGTGATTGTTTCTTCAGAAAGCTCTAAAAAACGAGCGGCATTGTTATAGAATATATCCCTTTTTTCATCTTCGGATAAGAACGGTGCTTCTTTTACAGTTTTAATGGCAATCGAAATAGCCTCAGGCCATAACATCTGATCTGTTCCAAACATGATCCGTTTTCCAAATCCAGCATCCATCAATTGTTTAAGTGCGGCGTAAAATGCTTCTTTTGGAAGTGCCCAATTCAAAACTCCAATGTCTGTGTACAATTCAGGATAGATGTACATCATTGCTATCGTTTCTGAAATGTAAGGCCAGCCTGCATGTGCTATGAAAGCTTTCATTTTAGGATGTCTGACTAATACTGGCTCAAAGAGTGTTGGTTTGCCAAGGGTTGTTCTAAATTTAGGGGCAAAAGTGTGGGGCCCACCTGGTGGTCCTAACCCTGTATGCAAACATATTGGAATACCATTTTCTTCTGCAACCTGGTAGTAAGGCTCCATCATTTGGTCATCCGGGGCAAGACCCGCATATTGAAGTCCTAATTCCCCGAGAGCATTGACTTGATTATCATTGAAATATATTTTAAGAGAATCTGGACTTAAAATCGGTTTACCATCATCATTTGTTTGAATACCAATGAGAAACAATTTTGGTTGGGATTCTTTCCAAGTTTTAAGTGCTTTTATAGAAGTGCTGCTTGTAAGAGCAAGTTTGATATTGTTTTTCTTAATCTCATCAAGGACCATTTGAAGATGAATGAGATTGTTTTCTGGTGAACTAAGTACTTGTGCATAAGATTCACCAGCCCACGAAGCTTTCAGGTTGGGGGGTATTCTTTCATATGCATGTAGGTGAATATCTATTATGGGCAATTGAGATTCTTGTGCTGGGCATTTAATATTAATAGCAAATAAAATAATAATTAAATACTTCATAATTTTATTTGTTTTGATGCTAACGGTTCGTATATGTTTTCGTTGCGTGAAAATCCGCTAGGATTTTCGGATTAAGAAACCAAGATAGCAATATTGCGAGAATTTATCCGTGAGTAAAATCGGAAGCAATGATATCTATGACAATTGCAAGTTAAAATCGTATAATCTTTGATTCTTAATCATAGAAAATATTCTATGTACCAATTTGTTGGTTCTAAGGCTCTAAGAAGGAAATAATCTAAGTTGTATTTTTAAAATAAAAAAGATGTGTTCCAAGGCCATTCATTTACCAAGTCGTGATTATGTAGCTACCTATTTATAATAGGTTGAATGTGGGCTTTCGCACCTAAGTTAGTAAAATAAACAAAGTTGTTTTTATTAAAAAGAGACAGATGGACAGCTGTTATTTGTCTGTTTATAAGTCGTTTTTTAGTTTGGCAGCAAAAGGTCAGTCTAGCTTTGAAATTTTAGATCATAATTCTATAAATGCGACAGAACCACGGATCGTATAACCGTAAGTTATCTGTTTGGTTTAGTTTGTTTTTCGCTTTAGCGCCGTTGTTAGCAATTCTGAGTGGGTACGGACGTAGTCAAATCCGCCATAATTGCGGTTATATAGTGTTGTACCTAGGTTTACTTAATGATAGAATAAACATTCCTTTCTCAATTTATCCAAGTCAGGTTTAAATTTCATGGACTGTTCAGCTCTATTGTAGGCTTCCCTTGAATATTGAGTTGCCAATGTTTTTATATTTTCATGGTTTATGGTTTCTATTGATTTAAATACTTTTTGTAATCTTAACATTACTTCTATATTGTTAGCACCATCTCTTGAAATAGGCCGAAAAGCATCATCAAAAAAATCTATCATTGAAATTTTAGGGACTGTTATACAATCATAAATAATACTATTTTCATTGTTATTTTGATTGAATTGATTCCATAAAAAAAACAATCGTTCATGGCTGCCTATAATTTGAATAGCGGTTCCGGGGTCATTAATTCCTGGAGAAAGGGCCTTACTGGCAATTTCTGTTAATGCAATAAACCCAAATCGAGGATCTTCGTCAAACCACCGTGTATTGCCAATATGAATGGCATCATTCATCTTTTTTTTTATTGTATCTAATTCTGGACCCTCTATATTAGTAAAGGATATAATCGCAAAATTTTCATGAATAAAATCACCGGGTAGGCAATTAAGTTGAATTTTTAAGCCGTTCTCTTTAGCCAATGTTTGTAGAGCTGCGATATCCACATGTTGGACATAGCCAACAGTGTTACTAAATACTATTTGAGCATCTGACAATGGGGTCGTTATAGGAAGCGCATTTAGGAATGGTTGTTTAATATAATTAGCTAGGGATTTAGCTGTAACAGATTCTACTTGAGATATGGTATGTTCTAATCGCCCTAATCTCGAAATTCTATTGACCCATTGTAAGAAAGTAAGTATTATTAAGACAAAAAGTGATAGGGTAAACAAAAAAAGAATAAATATTCCGGACTTACCATAAAAACCATTGTCTAGGGCTAAAGTGGCGACGATACTAAATATGAATGATCCTATGAAAACTGATAACGCATTTTGCGACATATCATCTGTTACCACAATGTGGAAGGATCTTGGAGTAGCCGTTCTACTTGCCGAAGAGAGTGCCGATAACATGGATCCTACAGCAAATATTGAGATGACTAACATGCTAGCAGATATCGTGTCCAACAAGCCCTCAATCGATTCTTTTTTTATAGAAGGAACTATTTTGTCTAATTTTGTTCCATCTGCTTGTTGTGCAAATAGTGCCCCACTAATTGAGATTAAACAGAACAGTAAAGGTCTAAACCATAATTGCTCACGTAATTTGTGAAAATAAATAAAGAGACTTTTTTTCATAGCCTTTAAATTAGGTTTTTGTTATACTGAAATATAGTGGTTCTGTCACAACTAAGGGTTCTGTCGCATCTAAGTTAGCAAAATAAACAAAGTGGTTCTGTCGCATCTGAGTCATTTGTATTTGGCAGTATAAAGCCAAGCTAACTATTATTTTTTAGAATTTATTTCTAAAAATGCGACAGAACGCTTGAACTATATTTAGTTAATTTTGCAACCCTACTTGAACATCCATTGGGTTGATAAGCGAATTGAAGATTGGCGATTGCTTAGCCAAAGTTATTAATTCCAGTTTTTGTGCTTCATCTGACCCTTTGATGTCAAAAGTCACCCTGATTTGCTTAAATCCTTTAGGGCCTGTAGAATTCAATCCAAGAAAACCTTTGATGTCTATGTCGCCTTCAATTTTTGAAGATACACCTTCAATTTCAATACCTCTTGCGGCTGCCAATAATACCATGGCCGTAGTCATACATCCTAATAAACCGTGAAGTATTACCTCACCTGGATTTGCCCCTTTATTGTTTCCGAGAAGTACTGGTGGTTCGTCATTATCGTAAATAAATGGTTCGGTTCTGCTAGTGTCTTCTTGACAGGCTCCGTAAAAACCTTGAATATAACTTCTGTTGTGTGCTCCGCCTACCCATTCGTTGGTAGCACGCAGTTGAAAATCGCCTATTTCAGGTTTAGTTTGAAGAGCTGTTACCATTACAGCGATATCTTTTTGATTAAATCCGTTTACTGTTTTTGTTAGAGTTTCCATACTTTTATTCTTTATTGATTAATACTTGATTAGAATACAAAAGTATGTATGTAAAGCCCTTGAGGGATAGGCAGAAAAGTCCATAAAATTGACAATTCAGGCCAAAGCGATAAAAATGGGCCACTGGCTTAATTAAATGGAGGTTATTGTTGTATAGGAGTGTCCCTATATTGTAACGGTGTTAATGAAAAACGCTGTTTAAAAGCTCTTATAAAACTTGAAGGTTCTTCAAATCCACATTCAAATCCAATACTATTTACAGCTTTATCGGTGGTAGTTAGGAGGTGAGATGCCAAATCAAGGCGCTTATTGGAAAGCCATTTACCTGGAGACGTTTTGTATATACCCTGGAAGTTTCTTTTAAATGAACTTAAACTCATATGGCAAAGGTTGGCATACTGTTCCAGATTTAGACAATAGGCAAAGTTTTCTTCCATAACCTGCTGCAGCTGGGTGCTTTGTTCTTTGGTTATTGATTGGAGGTACTCGGCTAATGTTTTATGAATGGGGTTTGTGAAGATATTAAGCAGCAATTCTTCAAATTTAAGCTGCAAAAGGTTTTTGTCTGGATAGGAGGGGGAGTCCAAAAAAGCAGCAAGTGAATTGATATATCCTTCGAGATACGCATCAAGTTGAATCCTGATGACGGCATCTGTATGGTTTTCTTCATTTGAAGTACTGTTTGCCACAATAGCGGTAAACCTTTGAATGAATTTCTTAATAAATTCGTCTGGTATGAATACCATAAGCGCACAATAATCTTCATCGAAATACTGGTGCACCAAGTTAGCTCCCTTTTTAACAAACAAGGAATCTCCGGCTTCAACGATGTAATCATTATAAATACTTCGCCACATTTTTTTACCAGAGGTCACAAAAACAAAGTAATTAGACTTTGACCAAATACCTGCTTTTACTTCATTTACTAAACATTTATATTCAATAAAGAGCAAATCATGGATTTGAAGTTTTTTGTAATTGGTAGCCGTCTTGAGATATCCGTAAAGGTCTAGCATATTTTTAACAAAAAGCCATCAAAGGCAGTTAATAAATTATCCTTGAATTATCCACTGTTGGTTCTGTCTCATCTAATTTAGTAAAAAAAACAAAGGTGAATTTTTAAGACGTGTAGGGCTTATAGATTCAAATTATGAGTTTCGAAAGTGCTGCCTCCCCAGGATCCAAAAGACATTTTATTTCGTTTTAGATCAAATTCAATTAATAAAGAGATTAATTCATCGTTTTTTGAGGTTCTGTCGCATCTAAGATTGCAAGATAGACAAAGTTGTGTTTTTAAAATAAAAAAGACATCTTCCAAGGCCATTTATTTCCCAAGTCCGTGAGTTACCAACACCGCTCCCTGAACCGATTGGGACTCCTGCGTCTTGCAGTGTCTTAATGTCTCTATATACTGTTATAAGGCTAATTTCATTGCGTTTAACTAGCTCTTTAGCTGTTACAACCTTATTGGATTGAAGTTGTATAAGTATTACTGTTATTCTTGTAAGGCTATTTATATTATAATACTTACAGAAATTTTATCATCTGAATTCAGACTTGCTTTTCTTCTAATGTCAGCTTTTATGGGAAGTAGATAAGTATCAAGTTTTTTATCGAACCAAATTGCAGTATCCCATTCAAGTCCATTAACATTTGCAGAGGCTTTCATTCGTCCCCAACCTTCTTCTTGCCATTTTAAATGTTCTCGAATTTCTTTAGAAATTTCTTTTGGTAAAGAGACAAAAAACCATCCTCCGCTTGCATCGTGTTTCCACATTTTTCCAGAAAAATTGTATTTAATTTTTGCTTGCAATTTCTTGTCTATTTTGATTCAGTCCTTGTTTTTTTTAATTTGCATAACGTTCTCGGTTTCCTTAATCATTTTCCCTATGACAAGGTGGAGCTTGACTCATTACAGGTCCTTTTTTAAATCTCGTTCTCGTCGGCTTCCCTTTTTTATTGTACCTAATAATCATTGTAAGTCCATTCCAATTATGTAGAACTACTTTTTTTAAACTTTCGTCGTTTCGATAGACTTTGTGTTCGAAGTAACAATCTCCAAATCCATTTATTAAGCTAAAAGAGGTTCTTGAATTCAGTTTAGTTGAATTGGATTGAGAAAATGCACTTGAACAATGGGCAAATATCATACAATATAAAATGAGGAACTTCATGTCTTTTAATTATTTACAACGGATTGTGTATGGTTTCGTTGCTTAAGCGTAAAATAGGATTTTGTCGAAACCCACAGTTCAGCCGCAAGGACTTTCCGAAGGAAACGTCCGAAGCAATGATATCTATGACAGTTGCAAGTTAAAATCGTATAATATTTGATTCTTAATCATAGAAAATATTATATATACCAATTTGTTGGTTCTGCCGCATCTAAGATAGCAAAATAGACAAAGCTGTAGTGATCAAGAAGGGACAGATGGAAGGTAAGTGTTCATCTGTTTTATAAGTAGTTTTGTAGTTTGGCAGCATAGTCCCAGATTAGTTATGAAGTTTTAGATGATAATTTTTAAAGCAAGACAGAACTCAAAGTGTTTATACTTACCGCTGGCTGTAATTTGAATAAAAAACATGTGCGTGTAATTTGTTGAATAGTAAAACGTTAAGAGTGGATTTAAAATAATTTTGCTTTTAGGCTGGGAGTTATATCGACTTAACTGTTATATAATAGGGTTTTGTAGCTTTTTGTTATGAAAAAGAATCTAAAAAAATACAACCCCCGTATATCATTTATAGACCCCAAAAACAGATCATGAAAATCAAATCTAGTTATTTATTAATAGTGTGGCTACTGATCATTGCTACGGGACTATCTCTTTCATATAAAATTTACTACCTTGAAAGTGATTTTACTGGTTTTCCTGCCGAGAAAACGTATCAAGTTGATTTTCGGTTTTTTCTGAAATCTTCCGAAAGTGGAACGACACAAGTAAATTCATTTATACCGGTATCGAACAAACATCAAAAGATAAGTGTTAGGAAAAATGTATCAAACGATACACTTAAGTTTTCTAAGCTCAAAGAAAATCAAAACTCAGTAGGTGTGTGGGGAATTGAAGCTCCCAATTACTTCGCAGATTTCTCATATTCGTTTGATTATGAAGGAAAGTCAATGACTTTTAATTTACCAGATCAATTTAAGGTTTCAACCAGTGGAGTTGAACCCGAGTATCTGATGCCATCAGAATTTATACAGGCTAATGATAGTAGAATAGCTTCTATTGCGACTCGATTAAAACAAGGAAAGCAAAGTGACCTTGAAATATTAGAGTCTATATTTGATTATGTTTACCAAATTCCTTCGGCTCCAATCGTTTCCTTAACGGACGCCATTACTACTATAAAGCAAAACAAGGCGTCCTGTAATGGAAAAAGTAGATTGATGGTGGCCCTAGCAAGAAATTTAGGGTATCCTTCTAGAATTAAAGGAGGTATTATTCTTGAAGAAACAAATAAGAGAACATCTCACGCTTGGGTAGAAGTGTTTATCAACGAACAATGGATTCCATTCGATCCTTTAAATAACCATTTTGCATATTTGCCTGCAAACTATTTAGAGCTATATGTTGGAGATGAGTTTTTGATAACCCATACAGCTGGAATCAAGTTTGATTATGCTTTTGAAATAAATGAAAAGGTAAGTCTTCCATATTTTAAAACAAATGAAAGAGAATTTATAAATCACGATTACTTTTCATTTCTGGGGTTAATAGAAAAAAATGTAATAGGAATTAATATTCTTAGGATTCTTATTTTGATACCTCTAGGAGGTTTGGTTATAGCTTTCTTACGGAATGTTGTGGGTATTAAAACGTTTGGTGTTTTTTTACCTGTCCTTATTGCTATTTCAATTATGGAAGTGGGCTTTGCAAATGGTCTTTTATCGTTTGTGTTTTTAATTGTTTTAGTGGGGCTACTTTCACACCCCCTGAATAATGCTAGAATATTGAATACTCCAAAATTAGTCGTTCTATTATGTTTCATGATCTTTGTTATCATAATAGGATCCTATTTTGGCCACTTGGCAAATCTTCCTTGGCTTAAAAGTCTTTCCATATTTCCAGTAATTATATTAACCATTTCTGCAGAGCGATTTTCATCAGCCGTAGTAGAGGAGGGCTTTATGCATGCCTTAAATATTTTGACACAAACACTTTTAGCAGTTACTCTGTGCTATTTCATACTGCAATATGATGAGATTTATAAATTGATAATTGTTTTTCCAGAATTACTCGTTATTATCATTGCTCTATCTCTTTTACTGGGTCGGTACATTGGTTTTAGGTGGACGGAAGTAATACGATTTAGAAAATTGTTAAACCACCAAACTCAGGCCTAATGTTTTTAAAGTCTCTAATTCAAAAGAAAAAAGAAATATTAGGTATAAATAACCGTAATATTAGGTTTGTTTATCCTGAAAATGATGCCAATGATTACAAGTTTGCAGATGATAAAGTGTTAATGAAGAGTACATTGGAAAAGCATCTGGTGCCATGTCCAATAACCTTTAGTGTCATTGAGCGAAGCTTTGAGATTAAGCAAAAATGGGATTTATGTAAGCAGTATTCTTCAATGGCAATAAAACCGGCAAAGGGTTCTGGAGGAGGTGGAATTATGATTATCCACAAGAATAAGAATTCCTTATGGTTGAAAGGCGATAAATTAATAGAAGAGAGAGAGGTTTTGCAGCACATCTCTTGTGTTATTTCAGGCATGTATTCTAAAGGGGAGAGTGATAAATGTTTAATTGAAGAATGTGTTGCTCCCCATAGCTTTTTCAATTTGATTTACCCCAATGGTGTTCCTGATTTTAGGGTAATAACTTATAAGTGTAGACCAATAATGGCCATGTTAAGAATGCCAACATCAAGGTCTAAGGGGTTGGCTAACCTACATCAGGGAGGTGTTGGTATAGGTATAGATATGGTTAACGGACGGTTAAAGGAAGTATATAACGGTAAAAGTTACAGCAATTTTCATCCAGATAACTCAAATCCTTTAACAGATATTCAAGTTCCGTTTTGGAATGAGATTTTGGAGCTTTCTATAATGACAGCTCAGGCCATACCTTTAAATTACTTAGGAGTTGATTTAGTGATAGACCGAGAAAAAGGACCTCTCATAATGGAAGTAAATGCCCGTCCAGGGTTAGCTATACAGATGGTTAACCGAATTGGGTTGAACAAACTTTTATGCGAACATGATGATGTTAAAGAGATTGATAGGTCTGAGAAATCATTAGCCGAAAAAACCAACACAGAAATTGACATTCCAATACAAGAAAGTATTTATTAATATACCTCAAAAAAGAATAATTCTAAAAATGAAAACTACTTCCTTACTAACTGTAGTATTATTATTTTCCATTCATGTTTTTGCTCAAAAAGAAAAAAATATTGATAATGAATTAGAAGTAACTGCTCTTACTGGCTATGAATACAATTACTTTAAAAGCCCTTCCAAGGTTATTTTTAATGACATTTTGTTAACTGAAGATGATCTTGTGGCTAGTAGCCCTTTTGAGAATATAGATCTTAATTATGATTATAAAAGAAAATGGAATGGGAACAAAATTTGGCTATCAGCGTCTCCCGAGTTTCGATATTTTAACGAAAATGCTGACGATAGCTATTGGAGCTTAAAAATTAAAGGACGTTATGATTATCGAATAACGAAAACGTTAAAGCTAGACACTGATATTTATTTTCGCCGCATGGCAAGAGAAGGGTTGGATGGAGATCAAGATGTTCTTATTAATCCTTTAGGGTATTCGCTTTTGGGAGGAAGTGCTGGATTAGATCTGGATATAGGAAGAGATATCCAAATGGAGGTAGCGGCTTTTTTTAATCATAAAAACTATGATAAATACGGTGTGAAAGACTTGAAGTATAATGAGTTTGGGGTCGATTTTAACATAGAACAGGAATTTGAGTTACTGAAGACAAAACACGAGTTAGGACTGTCTACTTATTTGAAAAAAAGGCTGTATGAGACCTATGATGCCTTTGATGAAGAACCCTATGGAACAAGAGATTGGAATTATTGGAAGGGTGAATTATTTTATAAAACAAATTTAACTAAGAGGCTTGAATTTGATACGGATTTTGCCTATTTAATCCGAACAGACTTAGGTGCTAATCGTTCTGGATATGAGCAATATGGCGTGTCTTTAGGGTTGGATTATGAAAATAAACGTTTGGATATTGGTTTAGGAGCAGAGCTGCTAAATAGAAAGTATACAGCTATTTCGGCTCGAGATAACGAGGGGCAAATAGGAGAAATGACTAAGTATAAATACTTGAATTTGAGTTTCGATATTCAATATAGCCTTTCAAAACACTTTACTGTTTCTGCAGAAGCCTATCAAAGAGTCAGAAACACTAATTATACAGATTTATCGGCAAGATCATTTAGAGGGTTTACATATCAATTTGCAGGATTAGGAGTTATATACGAGCTATAAGGTATTGATAATTATGCAAAAGGTTGAGGTAATAAAAAAAGCGATGTTTCCATCGCTTTTTAGTTTGCACAATAAGTTAACTAATTAATTAAAGGGTAATAATACAGTGTCTATTACATGTATTATTCCGTTTGAGGCACTTATATTGATAAGGTCAGGACTTACAAAATTAGCCATATTGCCTATTGCTATAATTTTCGGATCGGTATCAACTTGGAAAGATTCTCCCAACAAAGTTTGGATTGTTTTTACTCCATTTTGAGGAACAACACTGTTTGATGCTCTACGGCCATTGGTAACATGATATAACAATACGTTTAAAACTAAATCTGCAGGTAAATCTGTAATATCTTCAACTCCCTCTATTCCATCATAAAGCGCATAAAAGGCATCATCCGTTGGAGCAAATACCGTATATTGATCAGTACCATTTAAGAATAGGTCAACCAATCCAGCGTCAAGTTCTGCATCTACATAAGCTAGAGCCGATACAAGTTGTGTAAAATTAGCAGCAATAGCTATTTCTGCTATAGATTCATCCCCTTTTTTAGGGGCTCCATTTCTTTCGGTAGTGGCTGGTGCATTACTAGATTCAAGCATTTGATAAATACTCTGCTCGTTAGCGTTATCCGAAGAATCTATTTCAGAGTCATTAGAACAGGATAAGGCGATGAAAGCAAAAAGTGTGAAGGTGATTTTTGAGATTAGGCTTAGTGAATTTGTTTTCATAATTCTATTTTATTAGTTATGTTGTTATTACAAATCTAAATCTAAATAGCTGTTTATTAAATAGTTGTGTGATATTATAGATTATATGCGACGTTTTTTGGTTATGCACCATTATCGTACAAGTTTTATGGGAAAAATAAGGTGAATTCTTAACCTAATGGAAAAGTTCTGTAACATCAAGGTTCGTAAAATGCACTAAGTTGTAGTGATCAAGAAGGGACAGATGGACAGCAAGTGTTTATCTTTACATAAGTCATTTTGTAGTTACGGCAGCCTAAGGTCTTATTAGCTGTGCAATTGATATTATAGCTTTCTCTACGAGACAGAACTCAGACTTAATGTAAACATTGGGAGAATCTAGATTGCCAGCGAGAATAAAATAGAAAAAGGTATTTTGCTGTGAATCAGTAGTGTTGTTTTTGGGCGGATTTAATTTACTCTACTTTTTTGCTCATAAATTTAGTATTTTTAATTACATCAAATTTGAGCATGGTTTTACAAAATACAGAATCATTTGTTTTAGAATTGTTTGGTAGTAGTTTACCCTCAGAGAACTTTTATCACAATACATCTCATACTAAAAGAGTTGTTGATCTTACGACAATTTTAGCTACTGAAGAAGGCTGTAGTGATGAAGAAATTTTCTTGGTCAAGTTAGCTGCTTGGTTTCATGATACTGGTTTTTTGAAAACAAATGAAGGGCATGAAGAGGAAAGCGTAAGAATAGCAACTGATTTTTTGCAAAAGGAAGGTGTTAACGATAGTCAACTAGATCTAATCAAACAGCTCATTTTGGTTACCAAAAGCGATGTGGTTCCCAAAACTAAACTGGAAAAGATAATTAAAGATGCTGATTGTGGTCATCTTGCGTTAGAAGATTTTTTTGATATTTCGCAAAGACTACGTTTGGAAGAAAGTCTAAAAAAAGGATCGGATATAGAAGAATTTGATTGGTTGATACAAAATAAAGAATTTCTTCAAACCCATAGGTTTTATACAATTTATGCCCAACAACACTGGCAACCCAAAAAAGAAATCAATCAATATAGGCTTCAGCAAAAAATTGAAAAAGCCTCCATAAAAAAAGATAAAAATAGTAAAGAAAATAAGTTTGGTAGAGGTGTTGAAACTTTATTTAGGGTTCAATTAAAAAACCATATAGAATTAAGTGCTATTGCAGATACTAAAGCGAATATTCTATTGTCTGTAAATGCAATAATAATTTCAATAGCACTCTCAAATCTGATCCCTAAATTAGATAGTCCTTCAAATAGGTTTTTGGTGTTTCCAACACTAATTTTAATGGTTTTTAGTGTGAGCTCTGTAGTATTGTCTGTTATTTCTACTAGACCAAAGGTGTCGAATGTTAAGGTTACTCGGGATATGATTAAAAACAAATCAACCAATATTTTGTTCTTCGGTAACTTTTACAAGATGAGTTTAAAGGAATTTGAATGGGGCATTAATCATTTAATAGCAAATGAAGATACCTTATATAATTCACTGACAAAAGACCTGTATTATCTTGGACTGGTTCTGGAAAGGAAATACCGTTTGCTACGCGTGACCTACACGGTTTTTATGATAGGTATTATTATATCAGCACTGTCTTTTATTATTAGCTATTATTTAAATGTTTCAATCTAAAAAAACGAATTATGGAGTATTTGGATACGGGACTATTTAAAGTAATTATTTCTCTTCGCTTGTTGAAAGAAAAGTTTGAGGGGATTTTGAAGACTAGTAATCCAGCTGCTCGAAATCAGGCTCAAGAAGTTTTACTTTTTTTTGATACATATCCGGCTTTAATTGCTGGAACAGCTTCCAAAGATGAGTTTCTAGAATACAAGGCTGTAATCGATCAATTAATGGTGAGTGTTTTTCCTCCGGTATTGACCAGCAATGAGATTAAGGCAGCTGTTTTTCCTTATTCAAATGAATTGTTTTATTGCAGTGGTAGATTGCGAAAAATTATAGACAATGCAAATACCACTGATAATATATTTAATGATCTGTTTAAGGATAATGAAGACTCTTTTGATTTATTGGGCTATGCAATTATTTTAAATAGTTATTATAATTATGAAGTAGATTTCGATAGGCCCAAGACAATTTCAGTAACCGATAAGAAAGGCATCAGGAAACGTTATAGGGTGACATTTAATGCTGATTTCTTGGATATTTATCCCAATGAGAATGCCATAGAAATAACCCCAGATATTCTCACAGAATTATTATCCAAAACACATGATAAGCAACTCTGGGATAAGTGTTTTCCAAAAGAATCCTGGACTATTGAAGGTTTTGGATTAATTAACTTAATTGATACATCTCTTGATGAACAGATAGACGACTTTAAGTCTCATTTAATTAAGCCCAATAAAGATAGCTTTCAATTCTTAGTAAGCGATATCCGCAGGATTTTCAAGTTGCCAGATCTAAAGTTAGGAAGCTATAGTGTTGATAATAATCAACTGGTTCCCCCATACGATAGAAATTTTGAGATGCTTACACTGTCTCCTTTGGATAGTGTGAGTATTGATGAATACGCGTGCAATCATATTAATACTAGATTATTTAAGGAACACAAGCCTGTTACAATAGCCAATGTAGAGCTATATCACAAGCAAACAGGCGGTAATAGGCTTAGTAAGCAACTTTTGGAAAGAGGGCTTAAAAGTATTGCGCTAATACCTATTCCAATTAAAGGTAAATTACGGTTTATAATTGAGTTGGGGACTACTAAAGTTAATCAGCTTAACCCTATTAACATGGTGAAGCTGGAGACAATCATGCCGTTTATTTTAAGTTATTCTAAACGGTCAGTCACCGAATATGAAAATGAAATAAGTGCTGTAATTCAAAATGAATGTACATCTATTCATCCATCCGTTCAATGGCGTTTTGAGCAGGAAGCAAATAAATACATTCAAGAGCGTAATTATGGGGATTCTCCAGTTTTTGATGAAATTGTATTTAAGGATGTTTTGCCACTATATGGACAAGTCGATATTGTAGGGTCGTCTAAGGCTCGAAATGATGCTATACTTTCCGATTTAACTACACAATTGAATTTAAGTAAGGATTTAATTCAAAAGAGAATAAAAGATAAAGACTTACCTTTTTATGAACAATTGATTTATCAAATAGATAAATTTTTATTTGAGTTGAATGAGGGGTTTCATGCCAATTCAGAACAAGAAGTAAATATTTTTTTTGAGAACAAGATTTTTCCATTATTTGAATATTTAGTTAAAACAAGTAATGATTCTGATGACATAGAAATGTTTTTAGGAAGGCTTGATAAAGCAAATAAAACCCTGTATCATGAACGTAAAAAGTATGATGTTACTGTTAGTGTTATCAATAAAATTTTATCCAATTTTATTGATAAAGAACAGGTTAAAGCTCAGGACGTTTTCCCTCATTATTTCGAGAAATTTAAAACAGATGGCATTGAGCACAATATTTACATTGGGCAATCATTAGTGAAAAATCTTGAGTTTCATCCCTCAGCACTTTACAATCTAAGATTATGGCAATTACAGGTAACTTGCGAAATGGAAGCGATGTACTATCACGAAGTTAAAGACTTTCCAGTTCGATTGGAGGTTGCATCACTAATTTTAGCATATGATGTGCCAATAACTATTAGGTATCGAATGGATGAAAAGCAGTTTGACGTTGATGGAGCATACAATGTGCGTTATGAAATGATAAAAAAACGTATTGATAAGGCGCATATTAAAAACACCAAGGAACGCCTTACCCAACCTTATAAGCTTTGTGTAGTTTATTCAAGTATTGTAATAGAGCGAGAATATCTAGCTTATTTTGAGTTTTTACAAGCTAAAAATTATGTTGGTCAAAATCTGGAAATAGTTGAACTGGAAGAACTACAAGAGGCTAGCGGAATAAAAGCAATAAGAGTGGATTTAAATCATAATCTAAAAAAAGCGGATAACTTCTTCAAAGTAGAAGACCTACATTCTTTGTAAAATTGGTAATAGTTTGTTGAACTTATGAAAGTAATACAGCTGAGATATTATACTGTTGTACTTTGTTTATTGTTAGGTTGTGCTTCATTTGAATCACATCATAAATCGTTAGATATCGTAAATATAGAGTCTATTGACAATGAAACAACAAATATTTTCCTAATTGGAGATGCAGGCAAATTAGAAACAGATGGTTCTCCGCCTAAGGCTCTGGTGGATATGCAGAAGCAATTTTCTAGGGCAGATAAAAATGATTTGTTATTGTTTTTAGGTGATAATGTTTATCCCGAGGGTATCCCAGTTCAAAATCAAGGAGAGGCTGTTAATGTCTTGAAAACACAACTTAAAATAGCCAAAACTTTTCCTGGAAAGACTTTTTTTATTCCGGGAAATCACGATTGGTACAGTGGGATTCAAGGTTTAAAAGAACAGGAAAAAATAGTTGAGAGTGTTTTGGGGAAAAATACTTTTCAACCTGAAAATGGCTGCCCTATTGAAAAAATAAAAGTAAGTGATGATGTCGTTTTGCTAATCGTGGATTCACATTGGTACATAACCAACTGGGACAAGCACCCAAAGATCAATGATAATTGTGACTTAAAAACACGTGAAGATTTTCTTGATGAATTTCGTGGCCAAATAAAAAAAAATATAGGAAAAATGACTCTAGTGGCAATACATCATCCTATGTTTACCTATGGACCACATGGTGGCCATTATAGTTTTATGGAGCATATGAAACCATTGCCAATTATTGGTACAGCAAAAAATATACTAAGGACTACTAGTGGCGTTGTGAATGCCGATATTTACAATCAGTTTTACAATGACCTCCGTAAGAACCTTATTGCAGCTTCCCAGCACAATGATAAGGTTATATTCCTTTCAGGGCATGAGCATTCTCTTCAATATATTGAAACCGATAATGTAAAACAGATAATCAGTGGCTCTGGTTCTAAGGTTACAGCTGTCAAAGCTCAGAAAGGGGCTGGTTATGGGGAAGGAGCTCTGGGATATGCTATTCTTAGTATTAAGAAAAATCAATCTGTTTCAGTTCAATTTGTTAATGTAGAAACGAAAACTATATCATACCGTAAAACCCTTTTTCCAGCAAAACAGAATATAGATAAAACGTATGAGACTCTCTCGGGTAATAATATGAAAGCCACTATATATAGTAAACAAGAAACTGATAAGTCTAAGTTTTATAGGTTGCTGTGGGGAGAAAGGTTTAGGGACTACTACAGTACTCCTGTAACGGCTAAAGTTGTTTATCTCGATACGCTAATGGGTGGAATGAAACCGAAACGAAGAGGTGGAGGAACACAGTCTAAATCATTGCATTTAGAAACAGAGGGTGGAAGGCGTTATGTTATGCGAGCAATGAGAAAGCAAGCGGCTCAGTTTATCCAATCTTCAATGTTTCAGGATCAGTATGTTGAGGGGCAATTTATAAATACAACCTCCGAAGGGATTATAGAGGATGTTTTCACAGGAGCTCATCCATACGCACCATTTGTTATTGGTAGATTATCAGATGCAATTAATTTGGCGCATCTAAATCCTAGGTTGTTTTACATACCAAAGCAAGAAGCACTTGGTTCTTATAATGAAGAATTTGGAGATGAGCTTTACCTTTTTGAAGAGCATGCCTCAGAAGGGCATACAGAACTAACTTCTAGGAATGATTTTACTGGAAAAATAGTTAGTACTTTCGATATGATTCAAGAAGTACAAAGTGATGAATCTAAAGTAATAGATGAAGTCGAGTTTGTAAAGGCACGTTTATTTGATATGCTAGTAGGAGATGCTGATAGGCATCAAGATCAATGGCGATGGATGGAATTTAAGGAGCAAGAAAAGACAGTTTATAGACCATTACCTAGGGATAGAGACTTATGCTTTTCTAAAATGTCGGATGGTTTTCTTTTTGGAACGGCTTTACATTTAATTCCTCCTGCTAGGAAGTTTAGGGGATATGAGTCCGATTTAATGGATGTTAAAGGTTTTAATGTGTCAGGATTTCCTCTGGACGTAGCTTTTACGAATAGCTCAGAAAAGTCTGTCTGGGATGAACAAGTGCAATATATCCAGTCTAAAATAACCGATGAAGTAATCGAAGAGGCTTTTAATAGCATTCCTGAAGAAGTCAGGGATGTCTCAATTGATGAAATAATAAATTTGTTTAAAAAAAGGAGAGAAAACCTTCAAGATATTTCCGATAGGTACTATAAGCTTGTCAATAAATTTGCAGTATTAACTGCAACCAATAAAGACGATTTCATTAAAATAGAAAACAATGAAAATGGCTCAGTTAAGGTTTCAATGTTTCGTAAAAAAGGAGGTGAAATTAAAGACGAATTCCATAATCGAATCTACGATCCGACAATAACAAAAGAAATTTGGATATATGGTTTAGACGATGACGATACCTTTGAAGTGACAGGAAAGAGTAAATCAATTACTATAAGATTAATAGGAGGGCAAAACAATGACCAATATATTGTTCAGCAAGGAAAGAATATAGTGATATATGATTATAAGTCTAAAAATAATACTATAGACCAAGCCAAAAAAGCCCGTATTAAACTTACAGATGATTACAATGTTAACGTTTATGATTATAGGAAGTTACGAAACAATGTTAATCAACTATTGCCAATGATTGGTTTCAATCCAGACGATGGAATTAAAATGGGGTTTACAGATACCTATACCACTTACGGATTTATACGTAATCCATTTACAAGTAGGCATCAGTTTGGAGCGAATTATTATTTCGCTACCAATGGTTTTGAGTTAGACTATAGAGGTGAAATTGCCCATGTAATTGGTCATTTAAATGCATTGGTAGAAGCCAGATTTCATAGCCCTAATTTTAGTTTAAACTTTTTTGGTTACGGAAATGAAACTGAAAACTTTGATGATGATGAAGGCTTGGATTTTAACCGTGTTAAGGTGCGGGAGTTTAGTGTTGCCCCATCACTCTTATGGAACTCTAAACGAGGAAGTATTATTCAATTAGGATTTACATACGAGACAATTGAAGTGCAAAACACACCTAATAGGTTTTTAGATTTTACAAATGTACTACCATTTTATGTTTTTGATGAGGTGTCATTTGGAGGTGTAAATGTAAAATATAATTTTTCCAATTACGACAATATTGCATATCCTACAATTGGTATGCGTTTTGATCTTGATTTTGGATATAAAAATAACTTAAGTGCCAGTAATAAAGATTTCACTTTTCTAATTCCAACATTGGGTATTGCCCATAAATTAAACAATTCTGGTCGCCTGGTAATTGCCACTAAAATTAAGGGGCATTTTAATTTTGGTAATGGATTTGAATTTTATCAAGCAGCAACGATTGGAGGAGATGATGGGGTAAGAGGTTATAGGAATCAGCGGTTTACGGGTAAACGTTCCTTCTATCAAAATACAGATTTAAGATATAGTTTTAATCGAATGAAAACACAATTAATTCCCATTAAAATTGGGGTTTATGGTAGCTTTGATTACGGAAGAGTCTGGGTGATGAACGATACATCCAATAAATGGCACAATAGTTATGGAGGGGGATTATTTATTAATGCCGTTGAATTTTTATCATCTAATTTAGGGATATTTAATTCTTCAGATGGAATTCGTGTAGCCTTTGGTCTTGGCTTTGGTTTCTAGATAAAAATAAGTTTGTAATGAGTATTAGGCTTCTGTCTTATTTAATTATAAAAAGGAGTGCTATTTAAGAATGAATAGTTGGATAACAAGTGTTCGACTTGATATAATTCATTTGGTGGTTATGGTAGCATAAGTCCAGTTTTCCCTTTGGTTATTTAGATTATTATTCTAAAAATGCCACTGAATTATTAATTATCAGCGTCTAATGATTCTTTTATTAAAAGAATCAAATCAGCAGACTTTTCTTTAGCATTTAGCACTGCATTTTTTGTATGTCTTTTTCTGAATAAACTAGTCCTTATTCTGTTTTTTACCTCAACGGTGTTTATAAGAGAGTCAAAAATGGATTTTCTTCTTAACTCACTATCTAAATAAGTGAATTCATCAGATAGATAAGGGCTTTCAAAAAATTTATTATAGTACCAAAATTCGGCATCCTTTTTAGAGAATTCCACTTCCCAGTTAATGTTGCTGTTAAACATGTCATTGTCCCTTGTATAATAAAAGGTAATTGAGTCCATTAAATTTTTATGATTTGGTAATTCAATTAAGCCAATACTCTTCATTTTTTGGAATGTTTGATCATTGATCTTAATTTCATCGTAACGTGGTTGAAATAAATCTATTAAAGAGTCAATTGGAATGTTCTTTACTGTTTGAGTGTTTAGAAGTGTAGCCCTATTATAAGAAAGGCGGTCTAAAAACTTTACATATGTATTTATTGTTACTGTATCTGAAGCTAAATCTGAAATCATACTTTTTAAAAAGTTGTCGGCTTGAACATGTCTCTTTCTTTTTTCATTCCAATTATTAATCTGTAATGCAATCAAAATTCCAATCACCACTAATACGATTTCTCCCAAAGCATATTTCATGTACTTTCCTGTCTTTCCTGTCTTTCCTTCTGAGAGTAAATTTTGTCTAATTTTTCTAAAGAATTTTATCATTACTTATTTTTTGGTCATAATGTGTATTAAGTGAGATTGTTTACACAAGCCAAATATGATTCTGTGGATCTAACTCAATAAAAATAACATTGATATTTTTAATTTTAATCAGGGATTAAGACTATTTTACTAGAGCTTTTGCCACTTTCCAGATATTTATGTGCTTTTTTTCCTTCCGAAAGTTTGAACTGGATAGGAGTCTTAATTTTAATAACACCATCCAAAATAAGTTTA
Organism: Mangrovimonas aestuarii; assembly: GCF_028767185.1. Lineage (GTDB taxonomy): Bacteria > Bacteroidota > Bacteroidia > Flavobacteriales > Flavobacteriaceae > Mangrovimonas_B > Mangrovimonas_B aestuarii. The sequence goes on along the minus strand of NZ_JARACK010000001.1, from coordinate 152,439 downwards.
AACAGAATTTCAGATCTTCTTTTCCTTTCTTCTTCACTTGTTAAATAACTCCATAGGTCGCCTCCTGTCAGAGTCTTACTCGTATCCATTAACATTCTGGGGTCAACTGGATCAGGGTCGCCTCCACTCATTCCATAAAAAACAACGTGTCCACAGTCTTGGGTTACTTCAAAACTGTCTATCAAGGTAGTTCCCACACTATCAAAGACCACATCTACTCCTTTCCCTTTTGTGAAATCAAATACCTTTTGCTTCCAGTTGTTATCAAGCTGAGCAGCAAAATCAGCGTTGCAGCTCAAAATAGTATCAATTTTATCCTGACTTCTTGTTAGCCCAATTACAGTAGCACCTTTTGATTTACATAGTTGAGTTAGTATTTGTCCAACCCCACCAGAAGCCGCATGAACTAATACAATATCATTTTCTTTGACTTGATAGCTGTCATTTGAAAGGTAGTGAGCTGTTAGTCCTTGCAATAGTACTGATGCTGCTAACACGAAATCAAATTGTCCTGGAATAGGAATAGCATAAGCTTCTGGAACAACGATATACTCACCATTAGCAAAAGGAACATCTGTATAGGCAATTCTATCTCCAATTTTATAGACCTTGGATTTCGATTCTGTAACCTCACCGGCTCCTTCATAACCTGCAATATATGGAGGTTCTCCTTTTAGATGATAATTTCCCTTTCTTCTATAAATATCTGCATAGTTTAATCCAATAGCCTTATTTTTCAAAAGCACTTCTCCTTCTTTAATTGAGGGTGTTGGAATATCTATGTATTCGAGCACATCTGGTGTTCCAAATTTTGAAAATGTCAATGCTTTCATTAATGTATATTCTAGATTTTATCGCTTTCTCCAGCACTATGCTTATACAAAGGTTCTGTCTTATCTAATTTAGTGAAAAAAACATAGCTGTTTTGGTTAATATGAAATAGGTGGGCTATGTTTAATGTCTTGGATATGAGTTGTTTTGTGGTTTGATAGCCCAAGGATAGGCTAGCTGTGAATTTTAAATAATAATTCTACGAACGTGACAGAATCATGTTGGAAAATTGTTTTTTTCTCAGATTATACTGAATTAAATTTTGGAATATATTTCATCAAAAGGAACCCTAAACCTAGGTCCGTATATACCTTTGCTGTCTCTTATTCCACATCCAATTACCATTGTGACTTCAGCGCTTGAAGGTAGTTTTAAAATTCTTTTTACTCTTAACGTATCACTGCCTTCCATTGGACATGTGTCATAGCCTATAGCAGCCATGCTTATCATAAAGTTTTCAGCGGCTAATGCAGCACTTTTATGAGCCACAATTCGCATATCACTTAATCGGGTTTGTCTATATATAGGCTTAAACACCCCAATGATTTGAAAAATAAAATATTTGATTAAACCTAATATGCCTAAAAAATCTATGTAAATAGTTGGTATCAATTTGCTGTAGTAATTCATAGCCATTTTTTTTCGTTTCAAATCACGTTCACTAAGATTTTCTTTATCATAAACTTTTTTCAAAAACTCTATGTTAGCCTTTGCTCGTTTTCGCCAAAGATCTTTACGAGCAACTACCACAACTATTTGTTGTGCAGTCTTTGCAGCGCTCTGGTTTAAACATGCCTCTGACATTTTGCTTAAAGTTTCTTTATTGGTAATGTGATAAAACTCCCAAAGTTGAAGATTACTACTAGTTGGAGCCAATGAAGCATTTACCAAGCATTGCTTTACTTTTTCAGAATCTATTGACTCGTCTTTATATATTCTTGTGGATCTTCTATAAGCAATAGCTTCCGAAACTGTTTTTTCCATGTCATTCATAAATTTAATTTAAAATACAAAGTTGTATTTATTAAGTGGGTATAGATAGACAGTAAATGTTTATCTGATTATAGTTATGGCAGCATAAGGGCAGGTTAGCTATGAAATTTTAGATTATAATTCTACAAACGCAACAAAGGGACAAAACCTCTAGTTAGCTTAATAAATATTGATTAGCGAGTTTTGTAAAACGAAGAATTTCTTCCTGTTTCCATTCATCACTAAGATTTAATTCTTGCTTAAAAATTTCGGCAACAATAGTTGCAGATTGTAAACTGGCTTTTGCATCTAAAAACAAAAGTCGTGTGCGTCTGGCTAAAAAATCTTCAATTGTTTTTGCATCTTCATTTTTAATAGCCCAAACTACTTGTCCCTTAATGATTTGATATTCCGGATGTATTTTTTCTTTTAGTTCAGGTCTTTTTTCAACTAAGTCTAAAATCAAATCGGCATCTGTTCCATAAACACCTAAAAAATCATTTGGTTTTATATTGGTTTTATGACCATGTATGTTTAAATACTCGGTATGTGATTTTACCAGGGGTAATTTAGCAATCATTGCAGCTTTATCTATGGTGTCTTTGGCCATTTTACGATACGTTGTCCACTTTCCTCCTGCAATAGTTACCAAACCATTATAACTAACCTCTATAGCATGTTCTCTAGAAATTGATTTTGTATGTACTACATTTCCATTTTTTATCAAAGGACGTAAACCTACAAAAACACTTTTAACATCATCTCTAGTAGGGTTTTTGGTTAAATATTTAGCTGTATGTTTTAGTAAAAAATCAATTTCTTCTTTTTGGGGTATTGGTTCGTATGAATATTCCTTTACCAGAGTATCTGTAGTTCCTATTATAATTTTATCATGCCATGGCACAGCAAATAACACACGTCCATCATTTGTTTCAGGAATCATAATGGCGGTATCACCGGGTAAAAAACTTTTATCCAATACAATATGTACCCCCTGGCTTCCGGTTATTATTTTGGAAACGGTGCTGTCGTCCATATTTCTAATAGTATCTGAAAACACACCTGTAGCATTAACTATTGCTTTGGCTTTAACGGTAAACCGTTTGTTATTTATAGTGTCATAAATTTCTCCACCATCAATAATTCCGTCTTTTGTTTTAGTAAAGTTTATAAACTCATGGTAATTTAAAATAGCTGCTCCTTGCTCTTTTGCCGTTTGCATCATATTTATTAATAAACGGGTGTCATCAAACTGTCCATCGTGATAAATAACCCCACCACGTAAACCTTTTTGAGTTATAGTTGGTAATAAACGAACCGTTTCTTTTTTAGAAAGTAATTTAGAATCACCAAAACCTTCCTTACCAGCTAACCAATCGTACATTTTCAAACCAATCCCGTAAAAAGGACTTTCCCACCAATCGTAAGTTGGAACTACAAATTTTAAATCGTGAACAATATGTGGCGCATTGTTTTTAAGTAAAGCACGTTCTTTTAAGGCTTCTAAAACTAGAGATACATTTCCTTGTTGTAGGTATCTAACGCCACCATGTATTAACTTGGTGCTTTTGCTAGAAGTTCCTTTTCCATAATCTTCTTTTTCTACTAAAAGTGTTTTGTAGCCTCTTGAAGCAGAGTCAATAGCAGCACCCATCCCGGTAGAGCCTCCACCAATAATTAAGATATCCCAATTTGTGTTTTCTATATTATTTGTCATGTATCAAGTTTAATTGCTCTTTCATCCATCGAGGTCTATCTGTTGTTAATCCGCCTGTTGAAAACGGAGGATATCGTTAGGTATCTTTTGCCTTGTTAATTGGGAGGATTATAACATCTAAGTTAGTAAAATAATCAAAGTTATAGTTATCAATAAGGGGCAGATGGACAGCGTGTGTTTATCTGTATATGAGTCATTTTGTAGTTTGGCAGCATTAGGGCAGGTTAGCTATAAATTTTTAGATGAAAACTCTATTACTCGACAGAACCTTATTTTTGTAGATTCTTCAGAATCAAGAGAACTAATGCTTAAAATTAGTGGTCGATGTACGAATAATTAGTATATTTAATACTGTTTAAGACACATTAATAAAATTAGTTTAGCTCTTTTCTTTCCTATACCTCTAGTTGTTATGGTTAATTTCTATTAACCAAAAACTTTTACAATGAAAAAATTTAGAATGAATTTAGTAAGCTTGGCTATTTTAAGCCTAGTATGTTTTTCTATTCATGCACAACAAAAATATTTAGTGCATGTAGACTATGTTAAACCTTCAATGTACGATACATACATTGAAACAGCCAAAGCTTTTCATGATGCCTGTAATGAGCACCAACCAGAAGTCAGTTGGATTACTGTTGCGACCTCAGATTATAGAATGATGTATGTGAGTCCTATGGAAAATTTTGCTGAATTAGATAAAAATGCCTTTGCTGGTATGGCTGAAAAAATGGGAGACAAATTTGGAAAGTTATTCAGCAAATTTGATGAATGCTATGACAGACATTCTGGGTATGTTATTGTACTAGATGAAGAGCTGAGTTATATGCCTGATGGAGTTTCACCAGTTGTGGAAGGAGAAAACTATAGAAAATTCTATATGATGTACCATACCCCTTCAAATCACGGTAAGGTAAAAGAGGCCATAAAGGGCGTAAAAAAAATGTTTTCAGATAAAGGCTCTAAGGTATATTACAGGGTTTATCACAGCGATTTTGGAGCTGGTGAAGACTATTACATGGTTGCTGTTTCATATGTAGATCCAGTAGATGCTGCAAACCGTGGTAAGGCCAATAATGAACTTCTAGGTGAAGATGCTAAAGCGGTTTTTGGAAAGCTCATGAATTCAACAGAACGATTTGAAGAGTTTACAGGTTGGATGAAACCAGATTTATATTATTCTCCTAAAAAATAAATTAAGGGTTCTGTCGCATCTAGGATGTTTTGATTTTTTAGATCATAATGCTACAAACGCGACAGAACCCTTATTAGACATAATATGTTTTTGGTTTTAATAGTAATCTTTCAGAAACCATAAAAAAGAGGAGAATTTTCTACAAACTATTAATTACTTCTGCTGTTACACGTTCGCTATAACTGTTAATTTTCCAATGGTCAGGGCTCCATCCTTTTATGAAGCGATGAAAGTCTGCCCAAGCTACTCGATATAAAGATCGCCATTCAGTTTCCAGAGCTCCATTTCTTTCCTTGAGTTCACTTTGTAAATATTTGAAATAAGTATCAAGGATTTGGGCCTCTAAACGTTCACAATCTTTTTCATTCAAACAACTTCCTATAAAATATGCCACGTCTTTCATTCCACATCCGCCACCCACGTACTGAAAATCTAGCCCGGCTACCTGTCCATCTTCGGAAAAACAAAAGTTTGCCAGTTTAGCATCTCCATGAACAAACGTCTTGTACTTACATGAGTTTAGTTTATCATCAATGGCACGGGCTGCCTCTTTCAGCCTTTTATCATTCAATATGGCTAATTCCTGAGGTCTAGTATCCAAATGCCAATAGGTCCCCACTTCCCAAAGTCCATCTGGAACTTTTCCAAGGTAACTGGCATGGAATTCTGCCAACCATTTTAAACAAGTAGATATTTCTTCCCACTCGAGAGTTTGCTTACGTAAAGAATAGCCCGCTTCATCCAAGTCTTCCAATACCATGAGCACTTCATCTTCAAGTGTCTCAATCGCTAAACATTGCGGCAGGCGAGCAGTACTGTTTTTACTGTATCTATCATACCATGTGGTTTCTACTTTATATGATTTCACCTTTCTTTGGTGACCGATATCGGTATTCCATCCGCGTGGGTGATTTTTATTCACGGTTAACTGAACGTGTTTTACTATCACGCTTTTTTCAGAGGCGTTTTCCAATCCAACTCGCATGATTTTTCCATATCCGCTCCACAAATTCTGGATTGTTTCTTTTTCAATTAAGGAAGAAGCTCCTGTTTTCTCAAGAATAACCGATTTAAACTGTTCATTCATATGGCCGCAAAGATAACGAAGTATCAATAGTAACATATTGATTGTAATTTTTCTAAAAAACAAAGCCTACTTTAAGAGGGAACGATCACCAATATTAAGTTCAAATACTAATCATGAATCATCTTTTTAAGCGTTTAAAGTTTATTTTAATACGGTATATTTGGCTTTTTTTAACAATAAAAATCATACAATTGAAAAAGCTATTTGCATTACTATCTATCGTTTTCCTTATGAATTCTTGTATTTATGATGAAATTTTTAATCCAGATGAACCTTCTGATGTTCCTGGGGTTATTTCTTTTACAAGATATATTTCTCAAAATTCTGTGAGGCTTAATGGATTTATTGATAATTCTAATAATTATTATCAAGGTTCAGATACCTATAAAGTAGGGTTTAAATTTAGAGCCGGCGATGAAAACGATTCTAGTAATGATGAAGTAATAGAACTTGAAGAGAATGTAGAATATCAAGCAGGTACAAGGATTTTTAGTACGGATATTACATCATTAGAGCCTAATACTACCTATTACTATACTTGCTATACAAAAAACGGGGATAAAAGAAAAGATAATTGGAAGTCATTTACTACTTCTGATCTTCCTTGTGAATATGGTCAAAATAATTATTACAGTATTTCTGGGGGTGCTTGGAAAAATGCCAATGTACACATAACACATCCCAATTGCTGTTATGAAGGAAATATTGGTTTTGAATTTGGAACTTGGCCTGATATTTATGAAATCAGTTTTAATGAATTGAGTAATGTATATCCGATAACAGGACAATATTTTGGAGTAGATTACGAGTTTGCGGGTACTTCACCAGAATCACAGATAGTGAGGTCTACCAATCAAGTATTAATTGGAGATAAATCAACTCCTGAAACAGAATTGTTTGTTGAAAATGATGGAGAAACTATAACATTGATTTTTTGTAATACCATTTTAAGAAATGGAGATGTTTTGAATGGAAAGGTTTCTGTTGCAATTCCACAAAATTAGAATTGAATGATAAAAAGCTCTTTTGTTAAAGGCTTTTCATAGAATTTTGAATTAATTTAATCATTAATACAAACAAAAGCGCATCACTTGTCAAGTGATGCGCTTTTGTTTGCTACTGGTTCTAGAGTACAAAATCAACTAAAGACTTGCATTAGCAAGTGTTTCATTTACTTCATTGCGTATAAGAGCATAGCCTACATTGTTAAAACGATGGTTTGCTATCTCTTTGTACATATCCATAGCTATATCTGTGTTTCCTACCATTTCATTGACTTTGGCCATCCAGTATTGATCGTATACGTTATCAGGGTCTAATTTAGATGCATGTTCTAAAGCAGCGTCATAATTTTCCTGTTTGTAATTAATCAAGGTGTGCGCCCTATGATAATTTCTTAATTTGTTAGGGTCATTTGAAGGCTCTAAAATAGCTCGAATCATTTCGGCTTCATTAATGGCTTCTTCGAAATTGCCTTGAGAAGCTAAGACCATGGCATTAAAGTAATGCATTCTGGCTTTTTCGTTTAAAGTAAACCCTTTCGCTCCGACATCTTTAGCAACTTGCTCAGAATTCATTTTCATTAATTCTACTATTTCATTTAGCTGATCTGTTTTTCCATGGTGCATGGCAATCATTGCACTGGGATAAATGCAATTGCGTATTGCTATCGTTTTGTTGCTTTCAGGAGCATTTGTTTTTTCTACTTCTTTTGCCGACTCCATAAGAAAGGCAAGTGCCTTTTCATGATCATTTTGGTATAGATAGGTGCATGCCTCGTCGTGATAAAAACCTACTCCAAATTCACTAACAGCTCTTGCATTCTGGTAATTTTTACGAGCCTCATCAAAATTGCCAAGAAAACTGTTGGCGTGTCCCATTTTTGCAAATGCTACTTCATCTTGAGGGTCAAGGTTACTTGCTTTAGTATAATGCTCTAAGGCTTTATCGAGATTATCCTGTGCGCGATAGCAGTCTCCTAAATCTATATGAGCCATTGAGCTTTCGGGAGCCAAAGTAACCACCTTTTCCATGTTTTTCTGGGCTATTGCATAATCTTTTGGTGAGGAAAAAAGATAGGAACGACCAAGGGTTGAAATTGCAGGAATAAAGTTGGGGTTGAGTTCTATAGCTTTTTTCCAATTAGCTCGGGCATTTTCTGTGTCGTCTATCGTTCTGTATGCCTGAGCTAGTTGATCGTATGCACGAGCAGAATTTGGATACTTAGAAACAAGTTGTTTGCTTAATTCCACAGCTTTTAAATCGTCATTTTCCATATAGGCTGAAAATATGTCCATCATAATGGTTTCACCTTCATTGGCCTTGTCTCGCATAGCTAAAAACTTATCTCTGTTTTCAGACCAATCTTTTGGTGAAGAGCTATTGAAGGATCTATACATTTGAGCACTTACAAAATTTGGGTCTAATTCCAATGCTTTTTCAAAATGGGGTCGTGCCTTTTGTTCATTTCCCAGATCTTGAATTTCCAAACCTTTTACTAACTCAGCAATGGCTTCATTAGAACTGGAGCTAATTGGGATTTCATTTTCAGGGTATAGAACTTTTGTGTTTTTTGGTGACTGGCAGGCGAACATGACAAATGCAAATGCAGCCAATACATTTGGGAATAATTTGTTTGAATAATTCATAAGGTTAAAGGTTAGTTTAAATAAATTTTAAGATGAATGCGCCTACAATATAGTGATTTTTGGTGATATATTGAATTGTATTTCAGGTGTGTAAGTGTGTCGAGGGAGGAGCTAAGTTTGAGTTCTTTTTAGCTTGTTTAAAAGGGTGTTGTCACCATATTAATTGCTCAAAACACCTTTAATTACTAGGTCAGTAATTATGTTAATTATTTAAAAAGCCTCCAAAGTTTTTCACTTTGAAGGCTCTTCCCGGTTATCAAACATTTCCGTTTGAAAAACTAAACTAACATGGAATTAAAACTAATTCCAACCACCACCCAATGCGCGGTAAAGATTTACCATAGCATTCATTTGTTCTTTTTTGGTCTCAACCAAGTCCATTTTAGATTCCAAAGCATCTCTTTGGGTCAATAAAACTTCCATATAATCCGCTCTAGCCGATTTAAATAGTTTATTCGTAATGTCTATGGATTTTGTCAACGCTTGCACCTGTTGTTCCTTCAGTTCGTAACTTTTCTTAAGATTTTGAATGTTAGACATTTCGTTAATTACTTCAATATGGGCATTTAAAATGGTCTTTTCATAATCGTAAACAGCTTGCAGCTGTCTGTCGTTAGCGTTGTAATATTCCGATTTTATAGCATTTCTATTAATTAAAGGCGCAGCCATGTCTCCAATAACATTGTATAACAACGACTGAGGTGTTGTTACAATATACTTTAGATTGAAGGCTTCAAGCCCAACACCAGCTCTAAGTGTAAAAGAAGGGTAGAAATTAGCCTTGGCCACTTTGGTGTCCAATTTAGCTGCTTGTAATTCGTATTCAGCTTGTCTAATATCAGGTCTGTTAGTTAATAGCTGGGAAGGAATACCAACAAATAGTGTGTCTAATGCTTTGTCTATAAAATTATCAGAATCACGTTTTATGTGCTGAGGTGACCTGCCTATTAAAAAGTTAAGCTTGTTTTCTGTTTCAACAATGTCCTGTTTTACGGCAAAAAGTTCACTTCTGTTTTTAAACACTTCGGCTTCTAATCGCTGTACTCCCAACTCTGTTGCTCTTGCAGCTTGTTTTTGAAGCTCTACAGTCTTTAACGCATTGTTTTGAAGCTTTAAATTCTGCTCGATAATAGCCAGTTTGTTATCCAAAGCTTGAAGCTCGAAATACGAATTGGCAATTTCAGATATCAGGTTTGTCACCATGAAATTCTTTCCTTCAACAGTAGACAAATACTCCATAACAGCAGCTTTTTTAGCATTGTGGAGTTTATTCCAAACATCAAGTTCCCAAGTAGCAAAAGCACCCACACCGAAATTTGGTAGCGGTTCTGGAAATTCTTTTCCTGGCTTAATATCGATATTGGCGTCGCTAGCTCCCTGACTTGTATAGCGACCTACTTTTTCAACTTCAGCTCCAGCCTGAATGTCAACAAAGGGCAAGTATTCTCCTTTTCTGGCCTTTATTTCGTTTTTGGCCATATCTACTTGTTGCAACATGATATTTAGTTCTTGGTTGTTCACCAAGGCAGTGTCAATTAGTGCAATCAGATTAGAGTCTTTGAAGAATTGCTTCCATTCAATATTAGCGACATTGGTTGTGTCATTCGTTATTACATCTTGGAATTTCTCAGGTAATGAGGTGTTCACCTCTCGAATCTCACGAGTAGGAACACAACTTTCCAAGACCGCCGTAGTTAGTGCTAATACTAGTCCTAATTTAAAATTCATGGATTTGAAAACCTTATTATTCATTTCCTTTTCTTTTCATTAATTTTTTCAACTTACTGTTAAGTGCTTTTAATCTTGATTTAAGATTACTGTCCTCTTCACTATGTCTAAACAGCTCTTCAGAAACAGGTTCTGTGCTTTCATCCTTAATCAGGCTACGACCCTCGGCCATTTTTCCGAAAATGTAGTAGAGTCCAGGTATAATAATCACACCAAATACGGTTCCGAGAACCATACCACCCATGGCAGAACCTCCAATGGTTTTGTTACCAATGGCTCCGGCTCCATGAGCGATTACAAGAGGAATAAGCCCTGCTATGAATGCAAACGATGTCATTAAAATAGGTCTGAAACGCATTTTAGCACCTTCAACTGCGGCATCGAAAACACTGGCGCCCTGCCTTTGTTTTAGAACGGCAAACTCCACAATCAGTACGGCGTTTTTACCGAGGAGTCCAACAAGCATAATCATACCAATTTGAGCATATACGTCGTTTGAAAGCCCCATAAGCTTAAGTAACAGGAACGATCCGAAAATACCCACTGGGAGCGATAATAGCACTGCTAATGGTAAAATGAAACTTTCATATTGAGCGGCTAATACGAAGTACACGAACAAGAGTACAATACCAAAAATATAAAGGGCATCGTTACCTCTGCTAGCTTCGTCGTATGATAATCCTTCCCAAGCAATGTCGTAACCTCTAGGTAATTTCTCTTTGGCTACCTCGCGAATGGCGTTAATGGCATCGGCACTGGTGTAACCTTTGGCAGGCAATCCTCGAATAGCGGCAGAATTATATAAGTTGTAACGGGTAATCTCGTTTGGGCCTAAACGTTTTTCCATTTTCATGAAAGCCGAATAAGGCACCATTTCACCGTCCTCGTTTTTTACATACAGTTTTTCAAGGTCTGTAGGCAATGCTCTGTATTCTGGAGCAGCCTGAGTATAAACCTTAAAGAATCTACCAAACTTAATGAATCCCTGTTCGTAGGTACTACCAATAAGAACGTTAAGGTTTTCCATGGCCTTACCAATGGAAACACCTTTTTGCATAGCGGCCTTATTGTTTATTACCAATTCATACTGAGGGTAATTGGCAGAGAAGAAGGTAAACAATCCTGTTAATTCTTTTCTTTTGCCCAACTCTTCAAGGAATTCATTGTTGATCTTTTCGAACTGATGATAGTCCGTAGAGTTGGTTTTGTCCAATAAACGCAATGAGAATCCACCGGAAGATCCGAAACCAGGTACGGCAGGTGGTTCGAAATATTCTATGGTTGCACCTAAGTCTTTTGATTCCTCTTCCAGTTCCTCCATGATTTCATGAACGGAATGTTCTCTTTGAGACCAAGGTTTTAGGTTAATTAAACAAGTACCGGCATTCGATCCACGACCTTCGGTCATAATCTCATATCCAGCAAGAGAAGATACAGATTCAACACCATCTATTTCTTCACACATAGCCTGTAATTTTCTGGCTACGTCGTTAGTGCGCTCTAAGGTAGATCCAGGAGGTGTTTGGATAATGGCATAAATCATACCTTGATCTTCACTAGGGATGAATCCTGCCGGTAATACTTTGTTGGTAACAAAGATACCCACACAGAAAGCAGCCAAAACACCAAAGGTTAAAATTCTACGAGCAACAATTCTATTTAGTATTTTAACGTATCGTCCCGTAAGTTTTTCAAACCCTTTGTTGAACCAATCAATGAACTTATCAATAAGTGATTTTTTTCTTGGCTTTCCATGGTTGTTTTTCAGCATCATGGCACAAAGTACCGGAGTTAGGGTAAGGGCAACAACTGCCGAAATTACTATGGAACCAGCCATAGTAATGGAGAACTGACGGTAGAATACCCCAACAGGACCAGTCATGAACGAGATTGGTATAAATACCGATACCATTACTAGTGTAATCGCTAAAATTGCACCACCAATTTCTCCAAGTGCAGCTTTAGAAGCTTGGAACGGTGTGAGAAGCTCTTCTTCCATTTTCAAATGGACGGCTTCCACCACAACGATTGCGTCATCAACCACAATCCCAATAGCCAATACCAAGGCAAATAAGGTGATTAAATTGATGGACAAGCCAAATATCTGCATTACAAAGAAGGCACCGATAAGCGATACCGGTACAGCAATAATTGGGATAAGCGTAGAACGCCAATCTCCCAAGAACAAGAATACCACAACCGCTACCAAAATAAAGGCATCTCTTAATGTATGGAGAACTTGCTCGATAGAAGCATCTAAGAAATTAGATACGTCATAACTAATTTTATAATCTACTCCAGGAGGAAGATCTTCTTTAAGTTCTTTTAATTTTTCTTTTACAGCATCGATAACATCACTACCGTTACTGCCAAAAGTTTGTTTGAGTACGATTGAAGCCGAGGGTTCTCCATCTAAATTGGAATAGATGTCAAAGAATTCACTTCCTAATTCCACATCAGCAATATCACCCAAAGTTATAGTTTCACCTTCGGAGTTTGCTCGGATGATAATGTCTTTGTACTCATTGGGTTCGCTATACCTCGATCTATAGGTGAGTACATATTCCAACGATTGTGATTTCTTTCCGGAGCTTCTACCAATCCTACCCGGTCTTGCCAGGATGCTTTGGTCTTCCATAGCTTCTAAAACCTCTTCGGCAGAAATATTGTAGGCACGCATTCTGTCTGGTTTTAACCAAACCCTCATTGCAAATTTACGGCTACCCAAAATCTGGGCACTCGCAATACCTTTAATACGCTGTATTTCTGGAATTATTCGAGTATATGCATAGTTGTAAAGGAATTTCTCATCGTTATTTTTGTTTTTAGTATATAGGTTAACATACATCAACATACTAGGCTGTACAGGAGTGATAATTACACCTTCTCTTTGGACAAGTTCAGGTAATAATGGCATAACCTGATCTACTCTGGTTTTAACCCGTACTACAGCATCGTTTGGATCTGTTCCGGGATCAAAAATAATACGCAGGGTTCCTTCACCGGCACTAGTAGCATCCGATGCTATATATCGCATTCCCTGTACACCGTTGATTGCAGTTTCCAAGGGGATTAAAGTCGATTTTACCAACACGTCTGCACTGGAGCCAGGATAAGCAATAAATATGTTTACCGTGGTAGGTGCAATTTGTGGAAACTGTGATATTGGTAATTGTTTTATTGCCAGTAACCCCGTAAATACGATAATTACCGAAATGACAATCGCCAATACCGGTCTTTGAATAAATTTTTTGAACATTACATGTAAATTTTAGGGTTCTTATTCAGCATATATGTCCAGGTGTTCTAAAACCTCATCTGGATTTTCAAGCTCATATTTGATTTTTTCATTGGCCTTAACCAACCTGATCCCCTCAAGAAGAATTTTATCACTTTCTTCCAAGCCTTTTTCAACTACAAAAAGATTAGGCAATTCAGCGCCTATTTTTATTTCTCTTTGTCTTACGATATTGTCCTTGTCGATGACGAATACAAAACGTTTGTCCAAGACTTCAAAAGTGGCTTTTTGAGGGATAATCAAGGCGTGCTTTAAAGGAATGGTCATTAAAACGGTACCCGTTTCCCCATGGCGAAGGATGCTGTTAGGGTTGGGGAATGTTGCTCTAAACGCAATGTTCCCCGTTTCGTTATTGAATTCTCCTTCTATAGTTTCTACAACTCCAGACTGATTAAATACCTTATTGTTTGCCATTAAAAGATTGACTTCTTGCTTTTGGTCTTTGTTGGCACTTGTGATATAATCTAGGTACTCAGCTTCTGGAACGTTGAAGTAAACCCACATTTTACTGTTATCCGAAAGGGTAGTTAACAGTTCGCCTTCATCTAGCATACTACCTTCTCTAACATGTAAATGGTCCATTATTCCATCAAATGGAGCACGAATATCAGTAAAGCCTAAATGGGTTTCTGCAAGAGCTACCTCAGCTTTGGTTTTGTCAAAATTAGCTTTTGCTAGTGCTAATTCGTTTGGAGAGACAACATCGCTATCAGCAAGCAATTTTGTGTTTTGATACTCTATTGATGCAGCTTCATTTTCTGCTTTTGCCTTTAACAATTCAGCTTGATAAATGTTAGGCATGATCTTAAACATAGGCTGCCCTTTTTGTACCTTTTGACCTTCGTCAACAGAAATGGTTTGAAGGTATCCTTTTTCCATCGCCCTAAGTTCTATGTGGCGAATGGAGCGTATTTGGCAAACGTAATCTTTCACAATAGAGGTGTCTCTGTAAACAGGGGTTGTAACCTGAAAAGTGCGTTCCTCGTGCTTTTCTTCATGGTGTTTATTACAACTAACATTGATTAACACAGCCAGTAGGCCTGTGAAAATTGAAATCTTTCTCATAATAATTTGTGCTTTTTAAAGCGTGGATGGTTATTAAATAGATTTAAAAAAAATATATGTACAATGTGGAATAATGTCCTTTTGGGGAAATAAAAGGACATAGGTAGTTACAGTTATAAGCAGTTATAACCATAACAACAGAAGTAGGCAATTAGAGATTACCTACTGAAGTGAGAAATCAAATTCGGAATACCTCAAATAGAATATACCGTCTGGATACTGGATAAAAGTTGAAGTAATTACTGTTAGGCAAGTTCTTCTCAACATGACGGTGAAAATACCCAAATGTGTTTCTGTTTAATTGGGTAATAAAATGTGTGTAGAAATCCAGATGTTTTTTGGAAGATGTTAATTCATTTTCTTCCTGTTCTATATCTGTAGTGTGTAACTTATCATAATGCCTGTCCGAACCAGATTCAGGAAGGTGAAAGTTAGAGTTTAAACTGTTTTGAAGATGTTTTAGGTTGGCTTGATCTGATATCTCCAACACCTTAATCACAGACGTATTTGTGCAATCCTGTTCGTTTAAAGCATAATGCTGACTGTTCCCGCCAAACAGGAAAAAACTTAAGGTTGCTAATATTCTGAATAAGGTCTTCATAAAACGACATCAAAAGTAAATCATGATTAATATCTAACCAAGATCGATTTGTTAAATTTTGTTAGAGCTCTCTTAATGTCTTATTATTAGTGGGGTAGGTGCTTCTTTTGAACTCAATATTTGAGTGTTTTAAAGCGATAATTAGTCTAAACGTTAAGGTTTTAGATGTGCTGGTCAACCAAAATTGGATTGCCATCGGGGTCGAGCACTACAAAACTCGCTGGGCCCGAACTGTTTTCGTCGGCTTCGCTTTCCAAAGAAATGCCTTTCTCTTTAAGGTGCTTTTGAATCGTCCTAACATCATCGAAATTTTCTAAAGTTGTGGCATTAGAATCCCAACCAGGATTAAAAGTTAAAATATTTTTCTCAAACATTCCCTGAAACAAGCCTATGAGAGTGGATTCGTTTTTTATAATGAGATAGTTCTTTCCCATGTCGCCGGCAAACACACTAAACCCGAGTAGTTCGTAAAATTCTTTGGATTTCTTTATGTCCTTTACGTTTAAGCTGACTGAAAATGCACCTAGATTCATCGTTGTTTAATATTTTGATTAGTTTAATTTTATTTATTGTTCGTTAGTGTTGTTATTGTTAATATGTACATTGGGAATCCTTACTATTTCAACTGTAGACGATGCCAATACAACTTTTCCGTTTGTAGCTTCTATATTTTTCCCAATACGCTCATTGAGAAGGTGTTTTGTAGATCTTCTTTTCTTATAATCGACAATATACCTGATGTTGAATTCCATCCAGTTGTCGGTCATTGTTATGGCAAGTGTAGGGTTAACCTGAGCATTTTCTATGTAATATTTCTCAACCACAGTATTCCATTGTGTAATGGATTGCGTAACATACTCTGATAATGTTTTCTCTGCTATCTCTAAGATTATTTCTTTAGCCAAGTTTTTATCAGAACCGTAACGGATGGGAATATTGAACTCGTCCCAAACAAAAGGGAAGTCCCGAGAATAATTGTAAACGGGGCCCTTAAACACAAATGCATTACTAAGTTTAACAATTCTACCACTGTAATTGTCGCTGGATACCCATTCGCCTATTTCCATCATGGTGGTGTAAATACTGTCAATGTCTATAACATCACCTTTAATGCCGTTAATTTCTATCCTGTCCCCAGGCTTATAAACACGAACAAAGAATATATAGAAGGAACCGGCAATGCTCAAAATAAGCTCTTGAAGGGTAAGGGTTATTCCAGCGGTGAGTAAGCCTATGGCCAAGCCAAAATCTTTAATGTTTCCAGTAAAATAGGTTATTGCAATAAAAATGAGGAAAAAGTACCCAATAATTTCAATCCCTTTTTGAGATTTATACCTTACGGAGGTGTCCGGAAGACTTCTTTTGATAAACCTTCTCAGGAAAAGAATAAGGCTAATAATGAGTATCACCCATATAGAAAATTTTAAGAGACTACTTATTTCAGGATAGTCCTCTAACCACTGTCTTAAATTTTCTAGTGCTTTCATTGTCTTATTGTTATAAGTTGTTCGTTTTTTGTTTTGATGTATTTTGAATGTGTGTTCTATCAGTTGTCTGTAGGCTCTTTTCCTTTATTAGAGGTTTCCAACAAATCTTCAATAACTTTAATTACATTATCAGGTTTTTCAGAGTTTTCTAAAAATTCAACAAACTCTTTCGAAAATGATTGTCGGCGAATTTTCCACCATTCCTGAATCCCATTTAGATGGAAATAAGAAATTATTGTATTTCTATTACTAATCCAAAGCCAGGGCTCGAGGACTTTCATTTTGTTCTGGTAAAACAGGTTTTCCCAAATACGAAAAAGTTGGATGTACATGAAGTTTGAAGTTCGTTTATCGTCTTCATTTAATTCATTCCAAGACTTAGTGCCTTTTTCAAACAGCTTTCCCAAATCCCTATCCACAATCAATTGATGGAGAAACTCTCTGTTAGAATTAGCAAAAGAGTCGTAGAAGTTTGAACGCACAGCCTGTGTGTTTTTTTTAATTTCTATTGCTAGAAAAATTACTGAAACGATAACACCTACAGAAGTCAATAAATTAATTGCTAATTCTAAATTCATATTATGATTTTTAATTCAAATATCTGTTAACGTTTACTCTAAAGATTACTTGCTAATTCTTAAATTTTATCATTGTTTTCGTTGTTCTCTTTATTTTTAGAATTGGAGCTTTGGTTTTGTTGATATAATGTTCTGATAGGGAAAGGGATGTTAATGCCATTGTCATCAAATGCTTTTTTTACGGCCATAATAGCTTCGCTTTTTACCTGAAGAGCAGTTAGGTTTTCCTGGGCGCTCACCCAAAATCGAAGGGAAAAATCAATAGAGCTGTCTCCAAAGTCGGTATAATAAAACTCCACTTCTTCACCTTGGTTTGGTTTATAGATAGAAGCAATGGTGTCTGTAGCTACTTTTTTGACAAAAGCTAAATCAGAATCGTATGCCACGCCACAGGTAATGGTCGCCCTTATACGTTGTGTTAACCCATAGTTCTTGAATGGATTTTCAAGAATCATTTTATTGGGTATGACAACAATGTTGTTGTCCGATTCTTTCACTTTGGTATTTCTTAGTCCAATTTCTACAACATGGCCTAAATAACCATTGGTTTCTACCCAATCGCCAACTTTAAGTTCGTCTTTAAGGGCGATAAAAATCCCTGAAAAGGTATTGGAAAGTGTTCCCTGAAGAGCCAAACTAATTGCCAGTCCGGCAACACCAGCACCGGCAAGTAACGATTTAATGGTTCCGTCCAGGTTAAGAACGGCTAAAGCCAAAAGTAATCCAAGAACGATTAAGGTTATCGATAGAACCTTAGAGATTAAAGAACGAATGGAAGGTTGTTTAATGAATTTTTTGAGAAGCTTATTTACATAGCTCTGTAAATATCGGGCAAGCCAAAAGGAGGTAATAAAAACAATTATTGCAATCAGGAAATTGGGAAGGTTTAGAATTAATGTGTCTATCCACCCAGAGAGTTTGTCCAATAGTTTTGACCAAGATGATTCCAATTGTTCCTCCATTGCATGCTATTAGGTTAGGTCTAAGTTTCCGGTTGAATATTTTAATTTATAAACAAAGTGGTAAATTCTCCAACCTTGATGGGATTTATGTAGTTTAAATGTATAGGTGCCTATAAACGCTCTCGTATTCCCATTTTTAGCCAATGCCTTGTAGTGGGTTGCAGTTGCATATGCAAATGCTTTGGCTTCTGTAGGGTTGACAAGCTTGACCAGATAATTTCCTGCTAAATGATTTACGGCATCTAAGTCATTAAATCCTTCGTGCCACATATCACAAATTACTTTAGCTGTTGTGTCCATTGCTTTTCCTCCCATTGAGGACATGTCCAAGTGTACGGTTTCTGCAAAAACATAAGTTTGTAGACCATCCCAGTTTTGTGCGTCGGTATAAATGAAGAGTTTATTGATGGTTTCTATTATTTCCTCTCTAGCGGTCATTAGTGGTTGGAGGTCAGTGTTGTTTTGTTTCTTAAAGATAACAAATATTAAAGGAAGTTATTTTCAGTTTGACTTTTATTTAAGTGTCCATGTGGCTTATAATCAATGCTTTTAAGTTATGTTTTTGTAAGAATTGTTGCTTATAGGCTGTAGTATGTTTATATCGTCATGGCTTCGTAATAATTTTAAGATACTTCTTTTATAGATTGCCAATATTAATTTAAGTGTTGTGAAGTACAGGCTAGTTTTTGAAGACGATAGTAATATCGCAGAACTGGTTGTTATTAACCTAGAGAACAATCAAACTAAAGTAACCTGTTGTTATGATGGTAAAGAAGGTTTTATTGAAGTCTACAAATCAGACTATGAGCTTATTGTGTTGAATTTAATGCTACCTAGTAAAAAAGGAATGGATGTTTGTACAGAATTTAGAGCAACTAAAGTGAATACTCCAGTATTGGTACTTACCAGTAAATGATTAGGAAAAAGGAAGTGGTTTAGGTTTGGGCTATCGTTAAGAAAATAGAACTTCACAATACTTCTATTAACGTATAAATTGTATTTGATTAAGGAACCGAATTTTTCTTCAATTTACCTGAAGAAAATTGTAATGCTTATTAGGAATTAAGGTAGGGTTAATTTCTTTAATACTGATGTGACATTCTAAAGCGATATTTGTAATGTAGCCACTAGCTGAAATACATATGAGAAAGTAAATCATTTCTAAAGAGGTTGTGCTTAGTGATCAGTGAAAAGGCGTCATAATGACGCCTTTTTTTACTTTTATATTATCTAATTAATGGTTGGGGTTGGGAAAGTCCGAAACTTGATTTATTTCAAATCGTCTCATAGCTTCTCCGTCTTCAAGTTTATAGGTTATTTGTCTAATGTTATTGGAGCCTGTAATGGGGAAGCGTTGAGCCAAATAAGTTTCGATTATTGAAAATTCGTCATGCCCCTCATATCCATTGTTGATTTTGTCATTGTCTTCAACGGGAGGGAAATATATTCTGCTCATCGATTTTCTATTGTTGGTAGAATAGCCGATAACAGTTCCCTTTTTTCCATTTTCATTTTTCACAAAAACAAGAATTTCAGGAGAGCCATCAGAGTTTAAATCTTCTGTTTCTACGCCTGAAACCCTTCCGTGTATTTCCGTGGTTTCTGGGGTGTTTGTTTCCTGAAGCCCAAAAGGTAGAACGGTCAATTCCTTTTTTCCGTTTGTGTTTTTTACTGATACATTAAATCCAATTCCTTGAAGGTTTAAAACTTGACTAAATATAGTTTTGTCGACCTGTGAAGAATCCAGGGGCTCATCAATTTTTTTATACTGGCCTGCAACGGTTGCTCCACCAGAGCAATAAAAATGCAAAATACCTCCGTCTTCTGGGCGTTCTGTGGCAATGTTTATGGAGTTTTCTCCAAAAGTGATTTTTACCGGTTTTTGATCAAGTAGAGCAATATAAGTGGTATCATTAAATTTCTTTGCAGTAAGGTCTAAGGTACAAGTGGGTTTCTTTTTGTCTGCCCTAGATCTTACTCGTAAAATAATGTTATCTATTCCTTGTTTGACTGAAACAGCAACCCAGTCGTAATTTTCGTTTCGTTGAAAGTAGCCATCAGAGACATAGTTGCCAGAAAAATCCATGCGTTTAGGCTCTGTTTCTGTTTTTTTGGATACTGTTGAGGTTGGTGAAGGGACTTCTTTTTCATTACTGTTCTTACATTGATACAGGAATAAAGCTAAAGTCGCTACTAAAATAATTGTTTTGGTAGTTTTCATATTGAGATAAAGTTAGGTTATGCTTATAAGCAATAATTTAACTAAAGGTAATAATTAGGATGTATCTAATTATTAAGAGGATGGTTTTGTCTTGTTTAATTGCTTAAATTAGTTTTTCAGATATTTTTCGTGCTGATTTTCAGTTTGTTGATGGGTTCTGTTAAATTCAATGCTAAGATAAAAAACCAACCATGACTGCGGGTATAATCATTACCATATGTGTTATAGTAATTGCAATAATTCTTTTTGCGACAGAGGTTATTCCTATAGATTTGATTGCACTTTTGGCAATGGTGGTATTAATCGTAACTAGGGTTATTACACCGCAGCAGGGCGTAGAAGGGTTTAGTAATAAAGCGACTATTACAGTGGCTTTTATGTTTATACTCAGTGCTGCATTATTGAAAACCGGGGTATTTCAGGTATTGGCCCAGCGGTTGGCTCGAATTTTTAGGTATAATTTCAATATTGGTATGCTGCTTATGATGATTCTTATAGCTGTAGTATCGGCCTTTATTAACAATACGGCAGTTGTAGCAGTATTCATACCTGTAATTGTAAAAGTCGCTCATGTATCTGGGCAGAGTGCCTCAAAAATGCTTATCCCATTATCATTTGCTTCTATTTTTGGGGGAATCTGTACTTTAATAGGTACTTCTACTAACCTTTTAGTGGGGGGAATTGCAGAGCGAGAAGCTGGGATTTCAATAGGTGTTTTTGACCTATCCTCACTAGGGATCGTTTTTCTTCTAGTGGGAATTGTTTACATGCTGTTCTTTGGGATTAAGATTTTACCAGATAGGAAGGATGAAAGAAACCTGAAGGTGAAGTTTGGGATGCGTAACTATTTAACAGAGATAGAGTTGTTGGAAAGAGCAGATTCTGTTGGTAAGAAAATTATGGATTCTGAACTGGTGAAAGAGCTGGAAATGGATATTATTGAAGTTCGTCGTGATGGTCATAGTTTTATGCTTCCTCCAGGAGACTTCATGCTGGAAGCAAATGATATCCTTAAGATTCAATGTAATGTAGATAAAATAAAATCTTTAAAAGACAGGGCTCAAGTGGTAATGGTTGCTTCTGCTAATTTAGATAAGGAGAGATTAGACCAAGGAGGAGGGTCTACATTAGTAGAAATGGTAATTACAGCAAATTCAGAGATTGATGGTAAAACATTAAAGGAAGTGGATTTTAGAGGCCGTTATCGAGCCGTTCCTTTAGCTATAAAACATAGAGAGGATGTGAAACATGAGAATCTTTACGATATAGAACTAAAGGCAGGAGATATTATTATGTCGGAAATAAAGACACACTATGTTAAGGAGCTTAAACGTAGGGAGAATGAACAGGATGCTCCCTTTGTATTGCTTTCCGAAGACACTATCATTCACTTTGATAAGGCAAAGTTTTTTAAGGCTATTACAATAATTGTTTTAGTGGTGCTTCTGGCCGCTTTCGAAATTTTGGATATTATGGCAGGTGCCATCGCGGGAGCAAGTGTTTTAGTGCTGATGAATAACCTGACCATGAAGGAGGCTTATGAGTCTATTAATTGGCAAATTGTTTTCTTGTTGGCTGGAGCATTAAGCCTTGGAGCAGCAATGTCCAATACGGGGCTTGATAACCTGATAGCTCAATTCCTGCTGAACAATCTTGGGCAATGGGGACCAGTTGCAGTAGTCTCCGGATTGTACTTTGTGACATCCTTATTAACAGAAATCATGTCGAATAATGCTGCCGCAGCTCTTTTAGCCCCTATAGCCATTGCAATAGCCAATAGCTTGGGGTTAAGCCCTATTCCGTTTTTAATGGCCATTACTTTTGCGGCATCGGCAAGTTTTATGACACCTGTAGGCTATCAAACCAATACCATGGTTTATAGTGCAGGTCAGTATCGTTTTATGGATTTCGTGAAAGTAGGTACTATTCTAAATATCGTCTTTTGGATTTTGGCGACTCTACTTATACCTGTTTTCTATAAATTTTAATCTTGTATAAGCTTGAAATTTACGCCATCGCCTGGTTTTTTTTGAGCCAATATAGAAATAGCTTGTTCGCTAAGCTGAAAAATTCTGGGGTAGCCACCGGTTACTTGTGCATCCCGCATTAAAATAATAATCTTGCCACCAGGTGTCAATTGAACGGTTCCTGTATAAACGGGAACAGTCAAGATTTCGTTTAGGTTGTTTGGTAGAGTCTCTTCCAATTGAATGCCCATTCGGTTTTGAACTGGAGAAATATGAAATTCTGTTTGAAGTAGTTTGGTAAGAATGCTTTTCGGAAGTTCTTTGCCTTCTGGAGCTAAGTAGACTTCTAGATTTTGTGTTGAAAAAAGTGTTTTGTTCTCTGCAATGTATGATGAAGAACCTAGGGAAAACTGATTGTAGGGTAGGTATGTTAGCTGTTGTCCCTTTTTTAGTTGATGGTATTTAGTAATGCCTTTATACCAACTTCGGCTATTTAGTATACTTTCAGTTTGGAAACCATGCTTGATTGCTAAATATAATCTGCTTCCTTTGCTGAAGCCTCCAATTGTTAAATGATCTCCAGGCTGAATTGATATAATTCTATTTTTATTACGTTCTGTTCCATTTATTGAAATATGAGTATCTGCACCACTAATACAAATTTGTGTGGGTTCGGGAAAGATAAATTCCCCGCCCGAAAGTGTCATTTCCAAACATGCCGCATTTTGAGGATTGTTCAGCAGGTAGTTGACTAAGGCGTATGAATAGTGATCCATTGCACCACAATTTGGAACACCTAAATTTCCACAGCCAAACCGCCCTTTGTCCTGAATGGAGGAATAGAATCCGGGATTTACAACTTTTATGTATGCCTTAGTATGGCTCATGTTTTAATGAATAGTTGTTATTGTCAACTTGCAACTTAGTGTCGTTGAATGTATAGTTGTCTACGGATTGAAATTTAATAATGTCTCCTGGTTTAGGTTGGGTGGGAGGTGTGTTATTAATATTGAAAAGTTGAACGGGCGTTTTACCTATAATGTTCCAGCCTCCTGGGCTATCCATTGGGTAAATTCCAGTTTGTTTTCCACCAATGGCGACCGAACCTTTTTCAACGACAGGGTCTGGAGTTGATTTCCTTGGAGCAAATAGCTCCTTGGGTAATCCTCCCAAGTACATAAAACCGGGCATAAATCCATAAAAGTGCAATAAATACTCTGGCCTTTGATGCTGAGAGATAATTTCTGTTGGATTCAATCCTGTTAGTTCTGATACACGTTCAAGATCGCGACCATTGTACAAAACGGGTATGAACCATCGCTTTCTGTTTAAAGTAATAGAATTTGCCTTTTTTAATAATGATAGAAAACTTTCAATTTCATTTTTTTGATATCCACGTTTAAAACGCAAACTCAAACAATGGTAACCCATTGTAGCATCAATTACTTCGGTAGACCAATATTCGAGAGCTTTTTCTTTTGCAACCAACATATCCAAAAGAATGGATTCGCTGATTTGTTTTGGCCAAACAAATTCCAAAATGGTGGGCGTGATAAAATTGTATGTTGGGAGATAATTCATTCTCCTAAGTCTGTAATAGGTTTCGATAACATGTTATGGATAGCAGAGGTCAGGGCTAAAGCTTCGGGATTGTCACCATGAACACAAACTGTATCGGCTTCAATGAGCTTTAGGTTTCCGGTAACGGTCTTTACCAATTGTTTCTGTATCATCAGCAGCAAATGTTCTTTTACGGCTTTGGCATCATGTAATACTGCATTAGGTTCTTTTCTGTTTACCAAAGTGAGGTCGTCGTTATAGTTTCTATCGGCAAACACCTCGTACTTTAAATTGATCTTTTCCTTTTTTGCCAATTGTGCAGTTACCGAACCGTAAGGAGCGTACAAAAAAGTATCACCGAAATTTTCTTTCATTATCTTGATTATAATGGAAGCTATTTTTTTGTCAACTGCAGCTTGGTTGTACAGAGCACCATGAGGTTTTATATGATGTAGTTTTTCACCAGCTTGACCCAACAGTTTTTCCAAAAGCTGAATTTGATTCAATAGACTTTCCTCAAGTAGGTGGAGTTCTATCTCCATAGGCAACCGGCCAAAGTTTTCCGGATCGGGGTATGAAGGATGAGCACCTATCTTTACATGATTTTCCAAGGCTAAATTAATAGTGTGCTTCATGGTGTATTCGTTACCAGCATGACCGCCACAAGCAATATTACAGCTGCTTATTAAAGGCATAATAGCAATGTCGTTTGGCATGCCTTCACCTAAATCGCTATTAATATCTATGATTAGCTGCTCCATATTTCGAAAACCTTAATAATACTTTTTATTCCCAATACCCAGGTGATTACCCAAATACCGATGGATACTATATTCCAAATCCAATTGTTGGTATATTTTCCCATCAGGCTTTTCTTGTTGATTAACCATATAATAAAGGTACTCAAAAAGGGTAATAGTATGCCATTTGCCAATTGAGCCAAAGTGATAAGTTGTACTGGTTTTATGCCAAGGGAAGCAAAGAGAACACCTAAAAAGAGAATCGTACTAAAAGCAATTCGCATAGGTTTACTGTTGAGGTTGTTGTCCCACCCAAAGCATCCGCATATAACCAAAGCACCGGCCAAAGGAGCTGTTATGGCCGAAGTGATTCCGGCAGCAAAAAGTCCAGAACCAATAAAGTAAGTGGCTATACTGCCTAAAATAGGTTCAAGGCTTTTAGCCAGATCAAGTACGTTTTGTACGTCTTTAGCTTGACCTAGTGCTCCTGTTACTACTATGGCCATAGAAACCAATCCGCCTAATATCACGGCAATCAAAGTGTCTACTCTAGCGTATTTTATCTGTTCTGTACTGTGCCATTTTTTGGAAACCAAGGCAGCGTGCATAAATAGGTTGTACGGTACAACTGTTGTTCCGATTAAGGCTACAATGGTCATGATGTTGTCACTGTTTGCCATTGGTGTAAAACCATTTAAAAGTTCATTAAGTTTAGGTTTGCTCATTATGGCTGTAACCATAAATACAGAACTCATGACAATAACTATGGCTACCATAATTTGTTGCACACGTTTATAGTTGCCGCTCATCAGTAGAGCCCAAGCTATGAGCCCAGTGAGTAAAGTGTAGGGGGTAAAGTTTTCAAAAAGATTAATGCTTCCAAAAGCTTCGATACCAATTACGGCGCCACTAATATTCCCGGCTTGATAAGCGGCATTTCCAAAAACAATGGCAAGAATAATCAATCCTATAGCTAATGTCTTGACTATTGGGTTTTTTATGGTTTCTTTAATGACTTCTGGTAAACCTTTTTGAGTAGTGATACCTATACGAGCTGCCATTTCTTGTAAAACAATAGTGGCAATTATGGAAAGCATTAATGCCCAAAGTAGCGTGTAACCGAATTTCACACCGGCGAGAGTGCATACGGTTACCGTTCCAGGACCAATAAATGCAGCTGCAACCAATGGGCCTGGACCAATGTATTTTAAAAGTTTGGACTTCAAAAGCGTTTTTGATTTTGAGGATTGTGGTTTTTCCGAAGATAATGGTTTTGACCCAAAGTTAGATTTTGTTTTGCTTAATCGTTTTTATTCTCACTCCCCAATATCTTCATTCCACAACTCAGGATTGTTTTTTATAAAGTCCCTCATCATGGATTTACAATTATTATCATCAACCACAACAACTTCTACACCTCGTGACTTAAGTAATTCTTCCTCCCCCATAAATGTCGTGTTTTCACCGATGATAACTTTGGGGATGCCATAGAGTAAAATGGTTCCCGAGCACATTGGGCATGGCGACAATGTAGTGTATAAAGTGCATTCTTTGTAAATGCTTGCAGGTTGCCGACCGGCATTTTCCAAAGCGTCCATTTCACCATGACGTATTACACTCCCTTGTTGTACTCTGCGATTATGACCGCGACCTATTATTTTATCGTTGTGTACCAATACAGATCCGATGGGGATGCCACCTTCGTCCAGTCCATTTTTTGCTTCATTTATAGCTTCTTTTAGGAATTTATCCATGTTAAAAGTTTTATCATTAGTCTTTTGTGAACTCAACAACCAGTTCTTTATGTTGCGGAAATTTATACAGTAATTCCTGTCTAGATGGAAGTATAAAATCCCTAAAATCAAAGCCTGGAGAAACAGTACAGCCAACTAAGGCATAATCATCGGGGTTAAAAAGTTTAGCAGCAAACCAATGGTTGTTGGGAACTATCAACTGAGGCGTTTGCCCATTAATAATGTCTGAGCCTATTAAGTATTCTTTATGATCTCCATCTTCAGAAATGGTATGGAGAACTATAGGTGAGCCTTGGTAAAAATGCCAAATTTCATCTTGTTTGATTTTATGGAATGCAGAGATTTGATCAGAGGTCAATAAAAAATAAATACAAGTAGAATAATTTCTGTCACCTTCAAAATCAGGTAGGCTACTCTCTGTTATAAGGCCTTCACTTCTATGGGTTTCTTTGTAATATCCGCCTTCTGGGTGGGGAGCTAGGTTTAAAGCTTTTATGAGTTGCTCAGCTTGGTTCATGTTCTGGGTTTAGTGATATTAATCTGTTTTTTGAGCTATGATAACCAAGTCCTTTGATGTAATTTCCTGTTCCAATGGATTAGTTAATCGTGCTGTATGTATAGCTTTAAGTTTGTTGTCTCTTAATGCTTTTTCAATAAACTCGCCCTGATGGTAATAAATGTACAATTCATCTTCACCATTTGAGGATTTTTTAATCCCCGATTTACTAAAATCGGCCTCCATTATGCTGAGGTAGCATAGTCCATTTTGGTGTAAAGCAAGGCGAACACCTTCAATAAGATGTACAACCTCTTCCTTCGATAAGTAGGGGAGTCCAAATCCGCAAACAATAGCATCAAATGTTCTGTTTAAGCTGTTTAGTTCTCTACAGTCTAATTTTTCAACTTGAATAGAAGGATTGTTGCTTTTGGCAATCTCTAGCATATTGGGAGATAGGTCGGTAGCTGTAATTTTAAAGTCGGGGCGCTGTTCCAAAATATACTTCGTTAGGTTGCCTGGACCGCAGGCCAATTCTAAGATCTCGGGATTTTTCTTTTTTAGGGTTTTGCAAAAGATTTTTAAGGACGGTTTGTATAGTGAAACATCCATGTATTTCTCGTTATAGGCCTGTGCATACTTATTAAAAACATTGATGGTGTTTTTTGTTCTGTCCATTGGTTAAATTTGTAATATCAAACGCTTATCCCTAATCGCTGTCTTAAGATACTCTTTAAAGTGGGAATGGACTCAGCTTCAATTAAGTTTAGAGCCGTTACGCCACAAAGTTTTTCAACCAGTTCACGTCCTCCCAGGGTATTTGTGGAAATGCCTGTGACAATATCGGGTTTCAGGTCAAAGGCTTCCATAAGGCCATAAACGGAGTAGGGGTCTGAGGCGCTTAATATGGTGCATTTTACATGTTTTTTTATAGCTTGATAGGCCAGGTCGCCATTGTATGGCTCTAGTGGGGAAGCTCCTATTTCGATAACTGCAATATCAGCCGATTCATTACTTACGCAGTTCATCATGTACTGCAGTTTTTTCTTGTAAATGTCTGATGGAGCAATAGAGGAGGGGAGTCCAGCATCGACAAAGTCATAGACGGCATCTGCACCAATGTCTTTAATTGCAAGAATGTCTTTATAACGACCGGCTCCAGTAATTTTCGCGCCGACAACCTTAAGCCCTTTTTGCTTTAATAGCCCTGTAACAATCCTTGCCGATGTGGTTTTTCCAGCAGACATAGAGGTTCCAATAAAAAGTACTGTGGGCGTATTATAGGTTTTGTCCGGTTTGGGGACGATAAAATCATCCATGGTTAGTTTATTTCCATTTCTGGTAATGTGCCCTAAATACTTTATTTTCGGGAATGCCGGTTTAAAGGAAGATTTTGAAGTGAGTTTACCTAAAAGACCACCTGCTGTAAGAGCATGCATAATGCCATCCTGCTCAATGGTTTTCCAGCTACCCGTGGCTTCTAAGGTCGCATGGCGGTCTCCAAGAGCGCCTATCAATATTTCTCCGCTCATAATGCCCCGCATTCGTCCATTGGTTAATTCTAATTGGGCATTTGCATGGCCAGTATCAAGAATCTCGCAAGCTATAAAATCTGCCATATTCCAATGTTGCTGTTCCAATTTGGTTACTTGAAAAGGAACTGTGTTAAGATTTGTAGTTCGGGTCAGGGCTGTGTGAATATATGTGAGACTCATAGCGTTATTGTTTATTTATATTGGATCTTTTAACAGTAATAAGGTTAGAAGCGCTGTGCGCTCAATCAGTTTGTCTTTTAAAATATATTCGTGCTGGGCATGGGCGCCATCACCGGGTGTGCCCAAACCATCTAATGTTGCAGTGAACTGACTCGTAGTGTTACCATCAGATCCCCCTCCCGCCATGCCTTGTTCTAGTTCTAAGCCGAGGAGTTTTGCAGTTTCTTTAGCTTGTCTCCAAAGGGCCTGGTTCTCTTCGGTGGGAAGCATTGGTGGTCTGCGAATACCTCCTTCAACAGAAATGGTAACTTCAGGATGTACAGGTTGTAAGCCTTTTATTTTTTTTGTTATTAGGTCCCCATCCTCTTTGGTGTTCACTCTTACATCAATAATGGCTTGACTTTTAGGGGCGACAACGTTAGGGGAGAGCCCTCCGCTTATCATGCCTACGTTAACGGTTATGCCTTTTTTGGGGTCGTTCATGGCGAAAAGGTTTTGGATTTGATGAGAAAGCTCCACAATGGCATTAATACCTTTCTCGGGATCCAATCCTGCATGAGCAGACCTTCCGGTAATGGTTAGAACAAATTTTCCGACCCCCTTTCGAGATGTTTTTAGTCTACCATCTAATCCTAGTGGAGGCTCCATAACAAATGCTTTTGATGCTAATTTTGCTAACCTCTTTATGGTTGGGGTGGATTCAATACTGCCGATTTCCTCATCAGCATTAATAACTACCAAAGGCATGGCAGGTGGCTTTAAATTCAATTCCTTAATGGTTTTTAGTGCAAATAGAATTTGGGTTATACCTGCCTTCATATCGTAAATTCCAGGACCTGCCAATGTGTTGTTTTTTTCGGTTAAGGGCATGGTTTTTAATGAGCCTAAATCCCATACCGTGTCGCAATGGCCCAATAGTAATTGTTTGCCATTGTAAACAGATTTGTCAAATGGTCTAGCGTATATAAAACCTCCAGTTTCATAGCCGTTAGCTCTAAAAGTATAGTAGTTCAAGGATTTGAATTGGTTTTCTAAAAGAGTTTTAATGCGGTTTAAAGCTGGCCGATTGTTTGAAGGTGATTCACAGGCAACAAGTTCCTTAAGTAAGTTAAATACTGAATCTTTTTCCGAATTAAGGTGGTTTACAACTTTGCTGGCTATTTGTGAAGTAGCGGTCATCGTTTAAAGTTTTTTGGGAATGGAAAGTTGTATGTTTCGGTAATATTAGCAAATCGGTTGGGGGCAATAAAAGCGAGAAGACCATGCTCTGCAAGCTGCTTTTGTTCATCATTGTCAGAGGCTCTGAAATAATTGGTGTTTACCTTGGCAGCGATTATTTTTCCAGTAATAATACTATTTGAACCAAAACCGTCAATAATCTTAAAAAGGGAACACTCAAGATGAAGGTAAGCATCGGTTAAAAGCAGGGTATCGATAAGAGTTGCTTTATGTGTTGGCAATGCATTGATAACGTTATCGGTTTTCGGTAGTCGACAATCCCGGGGTAGGGCAGTAAGCGAAGCTAAGGTTACATTATCAGCTAATGGGAAACTTGCCGAAAATGATTTATGTTTCAAGACATTGTTGTAAGTACTGTGTTCTGGTGTGCAGACAAAGCCAAAATAATTATCAAAGCCCAAAGGTGTTGCCATGTGTTTTGGAGCCAGATCATATCCATTTCCTTCTTTAGTTCCTACTACAACCAATGGAGCAACTATAAATACTTTATCCCAAATTGGTGTTGAAATGTCTAAGTCCTTAAAACTAGCTTTTTTTTCCATAAGAATGACTTCTTTGGAGTTAATTTACAATAGTTTAAGAATATAAAAGATGATAAATATCAACAAGAAAAGCCTCAAAGTGCTCTGTCGTTAAAGCACAGTAAAGGTATGTTTATCTGAGCCTCCATACGCTTTACAAGATCCTCATGAAAAAAACGTCCAAAAAGTCCAATCCCTTCACGTTCTAGCATTACTAATAAATCGGCTTTTGAGGTATTGAGGTAATTATTTAGTTCTTCATAAATATTGGAAGTGAAAGAGGTGTGGAACAAAAGTTTGTCGTAGTTGATTTTAGTTGTCAACATCTCTTTAAACCATTCCATTTGATAACTTCCAGCATATTCTTTGTTTGTGGAAACATGGAACACATGGATTTTGGCATCAAAAACTTTAGCAATTTTGCTTAATCGGTAAATGGCTTCGATATCCTTATCTTCTAAATCTGAAGCATAAACAATGGTGTCTATTTGTTTTTTGCTAAAGGTATTTGGGGTAATAAGTAATGGAATTCTACTTTTTTCAATCAGGGTCAATGCGATATCACCAGCAAACATACCACGTTTAGAGTATTCGTCCTTTCTGCCAACAATAATAAGTTCGGCTTCCAGTTGTTTGGCTCGTTTTAAAACAGCCTCAACCACAGAGGTGTTTTCAATAGCTTCGGTAGTAACGTTTAGTTTGTCGAGATCATATTCTATGTTCTCCCTGCAATATTTTAAAACAGCTTGTTCATGTCCGTCGGCATCCAAACGTTTGACCTGTTTTGGAGCTCGTGACACAGAAATGGAGATTGGCGGGATGCTATAAACATTTAAAACCGCAAGTTTAGCGTCCATTTTTTGACTTATTAGATGGGCGTATTGTAACGCTGGTACGGCATGTTGGGAGCAGTCCGTCGCATAAATAAATGTACTCATGACAACTGTTTGTTAAATATTATTGATTAATAGCTCCCTTCAAGTTACGAAAGAATTAGGACTTTTTTTGTTGCTTCTTTTCTTCTTTCCGCTCTTCTTTCTCCAATTTTTTAAAATATCCTTTGAAAAGGAAGTTGTGTTTTAGGGCTTCCATGTTTTGATTGAATTTGTCCGTCCCTTCTTCTATGTTTTTTATTGTAGTTTCCAATTGTTTTACTAAAGTAGTGTCAGTCATCAAATAGTTTACAGCTCCTTTACCTTCCTTAAAGGTTTTTACAGTTTCGTTAAGCGTGTTAATTGTGCTGTCTATTTGCATACTTGAGTAATCCAGATTGTTGATGATTTTCTGAATTTTTGCTGCAGCAATACTATCTTTAAGTAAAACACCTGCAACGCTGTTTTCCATATTAATAGCGTTGATTTTTTCATTCAGTAGATGTAGTGTTCGGTTGGTTTCTATGCTAATGCTTTTAAGGTTTAAAATGGTTTGTTCTAGGTTGCTTGCCATAATCGTGTCATTAAGCAGTCTGCCGAAGGTTCCTTCTCCATGGGTCAGCGAACGGGAAACTTTTAATAAGTTAGCGGTTAATAGGGCAGCGTTCTCATTGGTAACACTTAAGGTGTTAATTAATTCTTTGGTGCCAATACGGGTATACGAAATGATTTGATCTCCATTTTTTACGGCTAGTTCATTGCCTTTTCCGGGGGAAATGTTTACAAGCATGTTACCAACTAAACCATCAGAACCAATGGTTGCTACTGCATCTTTTTTAATGTGGGGTTGTATAGTTTCCTTTATGGACATAATAACCCTAATAGTGGTATCATTTTCCATGGTAATGTCTTTCACGGTGCCAACATTAATTCCAGAGAATCGTACATTGTTGCCTTCTTGTAGCCCGTTAACATTATTGAAAATGGCATGGATAGTAATCGTTCGATTAAACATGGCCTGATTGTTTCCTATTAGGTAAGCCGCAAAGATCAATAATGCAGTTCCCAATATAACTAAAACTCCCAACCTGATGTTTTCTGATTTTGACTTTACCATAATACTGTTATTTAAAAAAGGCTTTGACCTTGGGGTCAGTTACTTTGATTAACTCTTGATAGGTGCCTTCGGCATAATTTATACCGTCTACCAAAAGGATAATCCTATCCGATATAACCCTAGCACAATCCACATCGTGTGTAATTATCAAGGATGAGGTATTGTATTTTTTTTGAATGTTTTTCATTAGGTTAATGATCTCTTTGGATGTTATGGGGTCCAATCCGCTTGTGGGTTCATCATAGAGCATGATTTTTGGTTTTAAAATCAGGGTTCGTGCTAAGGCGACTCTGCGTTTCATGCCGCCAGATAGTTCGTCTGGCATTAAATCTACCGTATGCGCCAATCCTACACTTTCCAGGGCTTCCAAAACCATTTTTTCGGTATTAATGTTTTGGTCAAATTTGTCTTTATGGCGACGAAGTGGAAATTCAAGGTTTTCCCTTACTGTCATAGAGTCGTAAAGGGCACTTCCTTGAAAAAGAAATCCTATATCAGAACGGAGTTGATCCAGTGTGTCCTTATCTATTGTTGTGATATCGTTGTTCATAACCATTATGTCTCCACTATCGGCTTGCATCAGCCCAACGAGACATTTTATCATTACTGATTTTCCTGATCCCGACTTTCCCATAATTACCAGACTCTCACCTTCATAAAGCTTCATGTTGAAACCGTTGAGTACATGGTTGTCTCCAAAGTGTTTTGTTAAGTCTTTTATGTTTATGACTGTTTTATTTGTTTGAGAAGAAGTTGTTTCAGGTGATATGTTTTGTTCTGTAATCATACGCTATAAAAAATATCTGTTATTACTACGGCAACGAAGTCCAAAACAAAAATCAAGACGGAAGCCAATACTACTGCGGTATTAGCTGCTTGCCCCACACCTGCGGTTCCTTTGTTACAATAATAGCCTTTGTAGCAGCCAACCAGGCCTATTGCAAACCCGAAGAATATTGTTTTTATTGTAGCTGGTATAAGGTCAGTGAATTCTAGAGCTGTAAATACTTGGTTGAAAAATAGCAGAAAGGATACATCTCCTTTGTTGTGTTCTATCAAATAAGACCCAAAAAGGGCTAGAGTATCCCCTATTATTACCAAAATAGGAACCATTAATGTTGTAGCTGCAATTCGGGTTACCACCAAAAATTTAAACGGATTGGTGCCAGAAACTTCCATGGCGTCGATTTGTTCGGTTACACGCATAGACCCAAGTTCTGCTCCCATTCCAGAAGCGATCCTGCCAGCACAGATCAGTGCTATAATAACCGGGCCAATTTCCCGAACTATAGAAATTCCAACCATTGATGGCATCCAGGAAACTGCTCCAAACTGTTGCAAGGTAGGGCGTGTTTGCAGAGTAAGTACTAAACCTATGATAAATCCGGTAAGTCCAACCAATGGTAAGGAGCGATTGCCAACATTAAAACATTGCCGCAACAATTCACTAAATTCAAAAGGGGGTTTTAGTGCTTGTTGAAAAAAGCGAACGGCAAAATATGACAGAGCCCCAACTTCCAAAAAAAAGTTGTTTGTCATTTGAGCGATTGTCAATTGTTTGGCCATGACTTTTGCCTTTTTATTTAGTTGGTCTGTATTTTATATAGTAGTTTTTTATGGGGTAATATTCTTGTGGTTAGGTGGTTAGGTGGAATAAATTTACATTATCTTTAATGGAAAACCTACAAAACAATACCTTAATGTATTGAGTGTTTGAGGAGTGGAGAGGTAGATGTGTTTAATTGATAATTGTATAAATGAACGGAAAAAATGTTTTAACACCAGAGGAAAAGGCATTTTTAAAAGGGCCTAGAGATCGTTTTAAGGAGTTTTGGTTTACCTGTAAGGTACATTACCATTTCATTAGAGCATTCAGAAAAATGCACTTTTTGGGACCTAGTGTTACGGTATTTGGTTCAGCGCGTTTTCAATCTGATAATCATTTTTACAAACAAGCAGAGGAAATTGGTGCTTGTATGGCTAAGTTAGGGTTTACGGTGATGACCGGCGGTGGACCAGGAATTATGGAGGCAGCCAATAAAGGGGCTTACGAAAACGGAGGGTACTCTGTAGGTTGTAATATTGTTTTGCCTAAAGAGCAGGAACCCAATCCTTATCTCCATAAGTGGATAAACATTCCGTATTTTTTTGTTAGGAAGTTTTTATTGATGAAGTACTCGTATGCCTTTGTGGTGATGCCTGGTGGAATTGGTACATTGGATGAACTTTTTGAAGCATTGACTTTAATCCAAACTAAGATGATTAATCATTTTCCAGTGATATTATTTGGAAAGGAATACCATAAAGAGCTTTACGAGCATATACATATTATGGCTGTTAATGAAAGTATTGATAAAGCAGATATGGATTTATTGTTCATTACTGATTCTGTAAAGGAAATGGAAGATCATTTGAGGTATTATGCCATTGAAAAATTTGGATTGGTTCGTAAACCGATTAAAACCCGATGGTGGTTTGGAGAATTCGATGGAAGTAGGTATTCCTGACTGTATTTGTTAGTTTAAATGTTATTTTATGAGAGCAATGGTTTTAAAAAAAATAGCCTCACTAATGGAAAACGAGAGTCCATTGCAGTTGGTGGATCTCCCCATTCCCGAGCCCAAGCATGGGGAGGTACTGGTAAAAGTTTATGTGTGTGGAGTGTGCCATACAGAGTTGGATGAGATAGAGGGACGTACACCACCATCAGATTTTCCGCGAGTTTTAGGACATCAGGTTGTAGGTGAGGTGGTAAAAAAGGGGGAGGGATGCGATAAGACTGAAAAAGGGCAACGTGTGGGGGTAGCTTGGATATTTTCTGCCTGTGGTAAATGCAAGTTTTGTAATGAGGGAAGGGAAAATCTTTGTGATGATTTTTTGGCTACAGGCAGGGATGTCAATGGTGGATATGCCGAGTATATGGTGGTTCCAGAAAGCTATGTTCATAATATTCCCGAGACATTCACTGCTGCCGAAGCTGCACCTCTATTATGTGCTGGAGCTGTTGGTTATCGTTCTGTATGGCTGGCAGGATTGAAAAATGGTGAAGCGCTAGGTCTTACGGGCTTCGGGGCATCTGGACATTTGGTGCTAAAGATGGTGAGATTTAAATACCCCGATTCCAATGTCTATGTATTTGCTAGAAGTGAGCGGGAGCAAAAGTTTGCAATGGATTTAGGGGCTGTCTGGGCTGGCTATACAACGGATACACCTCCTGTTAAGCTCAATGCCATTATTGATACCACTCCCGTTTGGAAGCCTGTCGTCGAAGCCTTGTTAAGGTTGCAAAAAGGTGGTAGATTGGTTGTAAATGCTATTCGAAAAGAGGATATTGATAAATCCTATTTACAAAATATTTCGTATCACGATCATCTTTGGCAGGAAAAGGAAGTTGTAAGTGTGGCCAATGTTACATCGCAAGATGTAAGGGCGTTTTTGGAATTGGTTGTCAAGGCAAATATCAAACCTGATTTTAAAGAGTACCCGTTGGAAGATGCTAATAAGGCATTGCTAGAAATGAGAGAAGGGAAAATAAGAGGAGCTAAAGTACTGCGAGTATCCTCTGAAAATTAAAAATCTTCAAATCGATTCAAGCGGTTTTTTAATTGGATTAGTTCCCGTTGCATTTCGTTTATCTTTTCCTGAAGATGACTAATAGCTTCAAGGCCTTCTACATTTATGCCCAGTTCTTCATGCAGTCGTGTCATCCGTTCCAAAATGGGTAGATGCTCATCGTAAATGTATTGCCTTGTTTCAATGGTTTTAATACTGATGATGTCCAGTTCGTACAATGAAATTACAAAGTCTTCTTTAATGTTGTGACTAATACAATACTCTTCAACGGAAATGATGTATTCAGGATTCATGATTGATGTATTATAGGTTGGTTTTTTCCAACTGTTCAAATAGTGCCTGCTGCTCTTTGGTTAACGATTTTGGGAGTTCTACTTGATAGGTGATATATAGGTCTCCAAACTGATCGTCTTTTTTATATCTAGGAAATCCTTTTCCTTTCAGTTTTATTTTCGCCCCGTTTTGTGTTCCAGGAGGAACCTTAAGCTTTACCTGTCCATCAAAAGTGTTTACGGTAATGTCTCCTCCAAGAACGGCTTTGGTTAAGGGAATACTTTGGGTTTTAAATAAATTGGCTCCTTCGCGTTTGAATTCGGTATTGTTTTTAATATTGAAAGTAATGTATAAATCTCCCTTAGGTCCATTGTTAATACCTGGTCCGCCGTGACCTTTGATTTTTATTGTCTGTCCATTTTCAATGCCTGCGGGAATAGTAATCCGAATGTTCTTCCCGTTAACGGTTAGCGTTTGTTTATGCGACTTAAAAGTATTTCTTAAGTCCAATTGAAGTTCTGCATTATAGTCCTGTCCTCTAAAGCGTACTTCTCGTCCTCTGGAGCGACCACCAAACCCTCCAGAACCAAACATCGATTCAAAGAAATCTGAGAAGTCTTCGGTATTGCCACCTCCAAAATGCGAATAGGCTTGTTGTTGGGATTGTTGTCTAGATCTTGCTTTTTCGAACTCTTCTGCATGTTGCCAGTCCTTGCCATATTCATCATATTTCTTTCGTTTATCTGGGTCGCTTAAAACTTCGTTGGCTTCATTGACGGCTTTGAATTTCTTTTCGGCTTCCTTGTCATTGGGGTTAAGGTCCGGGTGGTATTTTCTGGCTAGTTTTCTGTAAGCCTTTTTTATATCTGCAGAAGTAGCAGTTTTGTCCAATTCCAAAATACTGTAGTAATCAATAAACTCCATAGTGAAGATGCAATAGGTTTATTTAAAGTTGGTTTGCTTATTAAAAATAAGGAAATTAAATGTGGTTTTAAACTCTTGATTCTACAAAAAAGTGAAATAAAACGTATTTTACCTTCTTAACAACAGGCCTTTTTACCCTTATTTAAAGTATTGTGTTGTTTAATGGGGAGATATACCATGCAAGGTTGTAACTTTGTGCCCAAGAAAATTCAAGCAGTATGAGCCATAAAGCAGGTTTTGTAAATATAATTGGTAATCCAAATGTTGGAAAGTCTACATTGATGAATGCTTTTGTTGGGGAGAAATTATCCATTATAACTTCAAAGGCACAAACAACACGTCATAGAATTTTAGGAATTGTTAACGGAGAAGACTTTCAGGTGATTTTGAGTGATACTCCAGGAATCATTAAACCAGCTTATGAGCTTCAGGAGTCCATGATGGATTTCGTGAAATCGGCTTTCGAAGATGCCGATGTCTTGGTGTATATGGTGGAGATTGGAGAGCGTGAACTAAAAGACGAAGCCTTCTTTAATAAGATAACCAATTCCAAGATTCCTGTTTTACTGTTGTTAAATAAGATTGATAAATCTGATCAAGCTCAGTTGGAGGAACAGGTACAGTTATGGCAGGAAAAAGTGCCTAATGCAGAGATTTTTCCAATTTCGGCTTTGGAAGGGTTTCAGGTACCACAGGTATTTGATCGTATTATAGAATTATTACCAGACTCACCTCCGTTTTATCCTAAAGATCAGTTGACAGACAAGCCAGAACGCTTTTTTGTAAACGAAACCATTAGAGAGAAAATCCTATTGCACTACAAAAAGGAAATCCCTTATGCAGTTGAGGTTGATACCGAAGAGTTTTTTGAAGAGGAAAATATCATCCGAATCCGTTCTGTAATCATGGTAGAGCGCGATACGCAAAAGGGAATTATCATTGGCCATAAAGGAAGCGCGTTAAAACGTGTTGGGGTTGAGGCTAGAAAAGATCTTGAGAAGTTTTTTGGAAAGCAAATCCACTTGGAGCTTTATGTAAAAGTGAACAAAAACTGGAGAAGTAGCCAACAGCAGTTAAGACGTTTTGGTTATAACCAAAAGTAAACTTGCCCACACTGTGGTTGTTATCTTTTAATTACACTATCTTTGCACCCGAAAATATTTTAATACAATGAGTAATATTGTTGCCATAGTAGGACGCCCTAATGTAGGGAAGTCTACATTTTTTAACCGATTAATACAACGCCGTGAGGCAATTGTAGATGCCGTTAGTGGTGTTACAAGAGACCGCCATTACGGTAAAAGTGATTGGAATGGTAAAGAATTCTCATTGATCGATACCGGAGGGTATGTGATTGGTAGTGACGATATTTTTGAAGCTGAAATCGATAAGCAGGTAGAATTGGCTATCGATGAGGCCGATGCTATAATCTTTATTGTAGATGTGGAATCTGGTGTTACCGGAATGGATATGGATGTTGCCAATCTACTCCGAAAAGTGGATAAGCCCATATTCTTAGCTGTAAATAAGGTTGATAATGCAGCACGAGCTCAAGATGCTGTTGAGTTTTATACCCTTGGCTTAGGGGAATATTATACTATTGCCAGTATTAACGGTAGTGGTACGGGAGATCTTTTAGATGCTCTAGTAGAAGCGCTTCCCGAAAAGGAAGAACGTATTGAAGAAAACTTACCTCGTTTTGCGGTAGTAGGACGACCTAATGCCGGAAAATCATCGTTTATCAATGCCTTAATTGGTGAAGATAGATATATTGTTACCGATATAGCAGGAACTACTCGTGATGCTATTGATACCAAATACAACCGTTTTGGGTTTGAATTCAATTTAGTTGATACGGCTGGGATTAGAAGAAAGTCTAGAGTAAAAGAAGACTTGGAATTCTATTCGGTAATGAGAAGTATTCGTGCTATAGAACATGCAGATGTATGTTTATTATTGCTTGATGCTACTCGTGGTTTTGATGGTCAGGTACAAAACATTTTCTGGTTGGCAGAACGCAACCGTAAAGGGATCGTAATCTTGGTGAATAAGTGGGATTTGGTTGAAAAGGATACTCAATCTGTTAAGAAATACGAAAAACGTATCCGCAAGGAAATAGAACCGTTTACCGATGTGCCAATTATTTTCATTTCTGCACTTACAAAGCAACGTATCTATAAAGCTATTGAAACAGCTGTAGAGGTTTATAAAAACCGTAGCAAGAAAATAAAAACAAGCCAACTTAATGAAGTGCTGTTGCCAATAATTGAGAATAATCCACCACCAGCCTATAAAGGGAAATACGTGAAGATTAAGTTTATCACTCAGCTGCCAACGCCACAGCCTCAGTTTGCCTTCTTCTGTAATTTGCCACAGTACGTTCGCGATCCTTACAGACGATTCTTGGAGAACAAACTCCGCGAGCATTTCGATTTTAATGGAGTGCCTGTGTCTGTATACATGCGTAAGAAGTAATAGCCTATTTTTTTAGCGTTATTTTAAGAAAGTTCATACAGATTCCAATTATCTTGGGCTCCCGTATAGAATTACTATTAACCAAAAAATTGTTATGCAAAGGCTGTTGTTAGCCATGGCTCTGCTATGGCCTGTTATTACTTTTTCCCAATCTCAAGAGTTTAAAATTTCAGGAACCCTTATCGCTCAAGAAGACAAGACGCCTTTAGAGTCGGCTACTGTTCACGTGGCCAGGATTCAGGATAGTACAGTTGTTACTTATTCAATATCCGATAAGGATGGAAATTTCCTTTTAGAGGACACATCATATGATAAATCAATTGATTTGTATGTTTCATACATGGGGTATACAGGATTTCATAAGCGGGTAGTATTAGATAAGTACGATATTAATTTAGGAACCATTGCCATGGAAGAGAGTTCTAATGAGCTTCAAGAAATCGTAATTACTTCTCAGGCTCCTGTTACCATCAAAAAAGATACTTTAGAATTTAATGTAAAATCTTTTAAAACAAAAAAAGACGCAACAGTAGAGGATTTGTTAAAACAGCTTCCCGGTGTTGAGGTTGATGAAAATGGAAAGATAAAAGTTAACGGTAAAGAGGTGAACAAGATCTTAGTGAATGGCAAACCTTTTTTTGGTGACGATCCAACGATAACAACAAGAAACCTGACCAAGGAAATTATTGATAAGATTCAGGTAGTCGATACAAAATCTAAATCGGAGGCCTTTTCAGGAGAAGTAACTGATAGCGATAACAAGACCATTAATCTTACCATAAAGGAAGAAAATAACAAAGGTGTATTTGGAAGGGTTGCTGCTGGTGGAGGCACAGATGACCGATACGAGTTTGCGGGAATGTTCAATTACTTCAACAACGACAGGCGGGTTAGTGTGTTGGCGGGAGGAAATAACATTAACTCTCCTGGATTCAGTTTTGGTGAAATTCAGAAAATGTTTGGAGGTTATGCTTCATCGTTTTCTAGTGATGGTAGTTTTACAATAGATGGAAGAACCTTTGGAGGGGGGCAGGGAATTACCAAATCACAAAATGCAGGGATGAATTATGCCGATAACCTTAGTGAAGGGGTAGAGGTAACAGCCGACTATTTTTACGCAGGCAGTAATTCGGAAAACACAACAGTTACTAAGCGAGAGAATATTTTACCAGATACAAGGTATTTTACGAACTCGCGCTCCAATTCAATAAGTGATAATGATAGCCATAGTTCAAATATTGGTTTCGATATAGAAATAGATTCTACCTTTTTAATCAATGTCGATCCTTCATTTAGACACTCTAACAGCAAAACCTCTTTTTCACGAGATGAGAGTACAAGCAATATAGATGAGGTATTAACCAATGAATCTGAAACATCTTCCTATGTAGAGAATATTGCTAAAAGTTTCTCGAATAACATTGATATTACCAAAAAGTTTGGCAGTAAAGGCGCTTATCTAAAAGCCTATTTTTCCAATAATATTAGTACCCGTGAAACAGATGATTATTTGTTTGCACTTACCAATGTTTATGGTGAAGATTTAGATGACCCTAATAATACCGATTTTGTTTTAATTGACCAAGACGAGCGCGATCAGTATACCGAGGGAATGAATGAAGTGAATGAATACTCTTCAAGTATTTCCTATAGATTGCCTTTAATCCCCAAGGAGTTGTTTTTAGGATTCTCTTATGGGTACATTAATACTAAAACAACCGATACGAAAACGACTTTAGATAAGAATGAAAATGGAGATTATACCGAATTTAATGCACTTTTGAGTTCCGATTTCGAGTACACCAATGAGCGTTTATACCCTGGAATGTCTTTAAGTTTCAAGAATAAAAAGTGGTCAACACGTTTTAATGCGGAGTATATAGTGAGGAATTTAGAGAATAAAGACCGTTTAAGACCAGAACTAAGCATGGCGCGACAGTTTAACATGGTTAACTACAGGTTGTTTGGACGCTATAAATTCAGTTCAAAATCTACCGCTTATGCATCGTATAGGCTTAATAATGATGTGCCAGAATTAGCGCAAATACAGCCTTTCGTTAATGTGTCCAATCCGTTGAACATTGTTGTGGGAAATCCCGATTTGGAGCCATCCACAAATCATAATGTTTACATGGGGTATAATAACTATGATTTTCAAAGTCAATCTGGGTTTTATGTTTATGTAAATGGAGGTTTTATCGATGACCAAATTGTGAGCCGTAGTCGTGTTGATGAGAATTTGGTTAGGCAAACAACTTACGACAATGTCGATGGAAATTATAGGTTCTCTGGAGGGGCAAATTTTAGTAAGAAGGTGAAGTTAGACAGTATCAGGTCGGTTAAATATACTTTCGGAGCTTACGGAAATATTAACAAGTCCGTAAATTTTAACAACGATGTGCTGTATGCTAGTAAAACTCGTAATATATCTCCAGAAGTAGGTTTAGAGTTTTTGTGGAAGGATGTATTGGAAGTATCCCCTCGTTATTCGCCGACTTTTACCAAATCAATATATGATTTAGAAGTGTTTGACGATACTTCTTTCCTGTATCATAATTTGAATTTGCGAACAGCTTGGTTTCTGCCAAAGGGATTGGAGTGGCGTAATGATATTCAGTATTCTTACAACCCGAATATATCCCAAGGGTTTCAAAAAAGTGCTTGGTTTTGGAATGCTACCGTGGCTTACAGCATATTAAAAGATCAAGGTTTGATTACCTTCAAGGTATACGATTTGCTTGATCAGAACACTAATGCAAGGCGCATTGCTAACCAAGATTATATCCAGGATTCTCAAAGTACCGTATTGCAACAGTATTTTATGTTGAGTTTAAGCTGGAAATTCAATAGCCTTGGGAAGAAAGGAGAAATCAATGATCGTGGCAGGTATTTCCATTAAGCCATTAACAAAACCAAAAGAGCAGCTTTTTAGCTGCTCTTTTTATTTGTAAAAGTCTATTGAATAATATCTAAAGTCTAGTATCAAATTTTACCAACTTCCTCCAGCACCACCGCCACTAAATCCGCCGCCGCCGAAGCCGCCTCCAAAACCACCGCCGAAGCCTCCGCCTCCGCCAAAACCACCAGAACCACCTCGGTAACCTCCACGCCCCATTTGGCTTAAAATAATAGCATCCCAAATGTCAAAACCACCACGGTTTCCACTGCCTGGTCCACGACCACCACCACGTTTGTTTTTTGAAATTGCTATAAGGAAGATGATGAACATGATTATCATAAAAAGGATAAAACCTAAAGGAGGACCAGAACTGTTTTTGTTGCCCTTTCGGGAGCCTTTAAACTCACCATTAAGAGCCATGAAAATGGCATCGGTGCCTTTGTCCAATCCTGAATAGTAGTCTCCCCGTTTAAATTCTGGAATGATAATGTTGCGGATAATTTCTCCATTGGCTCCTGCAGTTAAAAAAGGCTCTACGCCATAACCTGGAGAAATCCATATTTTTCTATCATCGCGAGCTAGAAGGATGAAAACACCATTATCTTCTTTGGCTTGGCCAATACCCCATTCATGTGCCCATCTGGGTGTAAGTAAACCTATATTTTCTCCTTTTGTAGAACTAATAATTGCCACTACAATTTGCGTTGAAGTGGTGTCTGAATACTTAACAAGTTTGTTTTCCAGACTGCTTTTTTCGTTTGCAGAAAGCAGGTTTACATAGTCGTAAACACTGGTTTGAAATTCAGGCTTTGGCGGTATGTCAAATTGTGCTATGGCCCCTATTGACCAAAATAGGCTAATGAATAAGACAAGGGTAATATGGGCTTTTCTTATGTACACTATCCTTTTGAGATTTCGTTAGATAA
Source organism: Mangrovimonas aestuarii (assembly GCF_028767185.1). GTDB lineage: Bacteria > Bacteroidota > Bacteroidia > Flavobacteriales > Flavobacteriaceae > Mangrovimonas_B > Mangrovimonas_B aestuarii. Next base: position 108,998 of record NZ_JARACK010000001.1, on the reverse strand, counting down.
TTCGTCTTTGTCGTTCTCGTCCATCGGGAAATGGGCTTTAAGTTCCTGCCCAGCTTTTAAAACACCATCAATAAGCCCTTGTTTAAAGTTGCCTTTTTTGAATTGAACCTGAATGGCATCACGGGTTGTATCCCAAAAATTTTCAGGAACTACATCATTAATCCCTTTGTCTCCACAAATCACAAAATGATGGTCGTCTACAGCAACATAAATAAGGACTCCATTGCTAAGCTTGGTGTTGTCCATTTTTAGAAAATGGAACACCTCTTTAGCACGTTCAAAAGTGTCTTTGCTGGTAGAACGTTCAATATGAACCCGTATCTCTCCAGAGGTGTGATCCTCTGCAATTCGTATGGCTTCAATGATTTCCTGCTCTTCCTCTGCTGTTAGGAAATCCTCTATATTGGACATGGTATTTTATTTAAAGTCAAAATCAACTTCCACGGGTTTTTCAGCGCCAGCTTCAGCATCGAAATAAGGTTTTCCTTCAAAGTTAAACAAGCCAGCTAAAAGTGAATTTGGAAATTTCTTTACATGATTGTTGTATGGTTTTATAGCCTCGTTATAACGTGTTCTGGCCGTTTGAATGGTGTTTTCTGTACTGGCCAGCTCGTCTTGAAGCTTTAAAAAGTTTTGGTTTGCTTTCAAATCTGGATAGCGCTCAACAGCTACCAGTAAACGGGATAAAGCACTGCTTAGTCCTCCTTGGGCTTCGTTGAATTGTTTTAGCTGTTCAGGCGTAATATTGGTTGGATCAATAGTTGTAGAAGTAGCCTTGGCACGTGCCTCTATGACATCGGTTAGAGTACCGCGCTCAAAATCGGCAGCGCCTTGAACTGTTTTTACCAAGTTGCCAATTAGATCGTTTCTTCTTTGATATGAAGTTTGTACGTTACCCCAAGCTTCACCAACATTTTCATTTAATGCGATTGCTGTATTGTTAAAACCAACAGCCCAATTATAAAGAGCAAAGCCAATAACGGCAATAATAATTACAGGAATTAACCACTTTTTCATGATGTTTCGTTTTAGAGTTGATTTTTAATTTTGATCAGTTGTATTTTTATCTCTTCTAATTTAGTGATTATATCAAAATTAGTAAGGGTTTTTTGCTTTTCTTCCTTGAGGTGAACCTTTGCGCCTTCCAAAGTAAATCCACGTTCCTTTACCAGATGGTAGATCAACTTGAGGTTTTTTATATCCTCTGGAGTAAACATCCGGTTACCCTTGGCATTTTTTTTAGGCTGAAGAATATCGAACTCCTTTTCCCAAAATCGGATTAAGGATGTGTTTACATCAAAAGCTTTGGCGACCTCGCCAATACTGTAATATCGTTTTTCGGGAAGTTCTGTGTGCATTAATCTAATGATTGGTTTTCTTGAGAAGCTTTTTCAAGCAGCTTGTTAAACTCATCTGAGGTCAAACTTCCGTAATAAAAATTAATAGGGTTGATACGTTTTTTGTCCTTAGATACTTCATAGTGCAGGTGAGGTGCCTCTGAGCGACCGGTACTCCCCACAAATCCTATCAATTCACCTCGTTTTACTTTTTGTCCCTTTTTTACATTGTATTTGTATAGGTGTGCATAGAGGCTTACGTAACCATAACCGTGGTCTATCCGAATGTGATTTCCGTAACCTGTAGAGCGGTTATCTGCCCTGATAACGGTGCCGTCTCCAGATGCATAAATAGGTGTGCCTCTAGGGGAAGTGAAATCCATTCCGTAGTGAAACTTACGTACTTTAGTAAATGGGTCGGTACGATAGCCATAACCAGATGCCATTCTTGTAAGGTCGTCGTTGCTGATAGGTTGTATCGCAGGAATAGCCGCTAATAGCTTTTCTTTTTCCTCAGCTAACTTGGTGATTTCATCGAGGGATTTCGATTGAACAACAATTTGCTTTAAAAGTTTATCAATGCGTTTGTTGCTTTCAATAATAAGTTTTGAATTGTCAAACCCTTCAAGATCTTTATACCGGTTAACCCCTCCAAAGCCTGCCTTGCGCTGCTCTTCAGGAATAGGATTGGCTTCAAAGTAGAGTCTGTAGATATTATTGTCCCTGTCTTCAATGCTAGCTAAAACAGATTCTGCTTGGTCCATTTTTTTGTCCAATAGTTCATATTGCAATTGCATGTTGGCTAATTCGCGTTTAAGAGCCTTTTCATAAGGCGATTCGACAAACTGTCCGGCGATAGACACAAAAAGAAATGCAAACAAGGCGGCTGCCAATAAAAAGAAGCTAACGTACTTGGCTGTGGTTCGCTTTTTTCGCTCTATTTTTCTATAGGAAAGCGTTTCGGGATCATAATAATATTTTACCTTACTCATTACCTATTTTATACTATTTTTGCAGTTATAAAAATCACAAGAATTTTAAAGCTTAATGTAAGCAAACAAATATAGGGATTGTTTTACATTAATGGGAAAATTATCAATAAACGATTTATATGAAATCTCAAGAGATACGTGCAAAGTTTCTAGACTTTTTTAAAAGCAAACAACACGCTATTGTGCCATCGGCACCCATGGTATTAAAAGATGATCCTACCCTGATGTTCGTTAATGCAGGGATGGTTCCGTTTAAAGAGTACTTTTTGGGAAATGCCAAGGTAAAGGAATCGCGTATTGCCGATTCACAGAAGTGTTTGCGCGTATCGGGCAAGCATAACGATTTAGAAGAAGTAGGTTATGATACTTATCACCATACTTTATTTGAAATGTTGGGGAACTGGAGTTTTGGAGACTACTTCAAGAAAGAGGCCATTGCTTGGGCTTGGGAATTGCTTACCGAAGTTTACGGAGTAGATAAGGATATTCTTTACGTTACTGTTTTTGAGGGTAGTGAGGACGATAAGCTTCCCATGGATCAAGAAGCTTACGATTTTTGGAAAGCTATTATTCCAGAGGAAAGAATCCTGATGGGAAATAAAAAGGATAACTTCTGGGAAATGGGCGACCAAGGACCTTGTGGACCTTGTAGTGAAATCCATGTTGATATCCGATCGGCTGAGGAAAAAGCCAAGATTTCAGGAAAAGAATTGGTAAACCAAGACCATCCACAGGTTGTGGAAATCTGGAACTTGGTATTTATGCAATACAACAGAAAGGCTGATGGTTCGTTGGAGAACCTTCCTGCTAAGCATATCGATACGGGAATGGGCTTCGAGCGTTTGTGTATGGTAATGCAAGGTGTACAGTCTAATTACGATACTGATGTGTTCATACCATTAATCAGGGAAATAGAAACTATCACTGGTAAAGCTTACGGTAAGGATGATAAGGTTGATGTAGCTATTAGAGTAATTTCTGATCACGTGAGAGCTGTAGCGTTTTCTATTGCCGATGGGCAATTACCAAGTAATACAGGTGCAGGGTATGTTATCCGTCGCATTTTGCGTCGTGCCATCCGTTACGGATTTACGTTTTTAGATCAAAAAGAGCCATTTATCTTTAAATTGGCTGAAACCCTTAGTCATCAAATGGGAGCAGCGTTCCCAGAGATTAAGGCTCAAGAACAATTAGTGCATAATGTAATCCGTGAAGAAGAACAATCTTTCTTGAGAACTTTAGAACAAGGGTTGTTGTTGTTGGATAAAGTCGTAGAGGAAACCAAAGGAGATGTGGTTTCTGGAACTAAAGCTTTTGAGCTTTATGACACTTATGGTTTTCCATTGGATTTAACCCAATTGATTGCCCGCGAAAAAGGATATACAATCGATGAAGCTGGCTTTGCTACTGAAATGGATAAGCAAAAAAGCCGCTCTCGTGCAGCATCTTCTGTAGAGGCTTCGGATTGGGTGGTGCTACTTGAAAACGAATCGGAAGAATTTATTGGTTATGATAGCCTAAGCGCTGATGTGAAATTAACGCGTTACAGAAAAATCAAGACCAAAAAAGAAGGAGAGCAGTATCAATTGGTATTTAACGAAACGCCGTTCTACCCAGAAGGAGGAGGACAGGTTGGAGACCAAGGGTATATTGAAACACCTAATGGGGATGTAATTTATGTGACAGATACCAAAAAGGAAAACAACCTGATTATACATTACGCTAAAACTCTTCCAAAGCATTTAGATGCTACTTTTAGGGCCGTTGTAAATACAGAATTACGTCAGTTAACAGCTTGTAACCATACGGCAACCCATTTGTTGCACCAAGCGTTGCGTACAGTGTTGGGCACTCATGTTGAGCAAAAAGGATCTTTGGTAAGTCCAAAGTATTTAAGATTTGACTTTTCACATTTCTCTAAAGTGGATAAAGAACAACTTCACGAAATCGAGGAGTTCGTGAATGCCCGTATCAATGAAAATCTAAGATTAGAGGAGAAACGTAATATCTCTATGCAACAAGCTATTGAAGAAGGTGCTTTGGCTTTGTTTGGAGAAAAATATGGTGATAGTGTTCGCGCTATCAAGTTTGGTAAGTCTATGGAGCTTTGTGGGGGAACCCACGTAACTCAAACTGGCGATATCTGGTATTTTAAAATCAATACAGAAAGTGCTGTGGCAGCTGGAGTGCGTCGTATAGAAGCTATTACCAATAATGCAGTTAAAAATTACTTTGTAGATGTAGATAAGGATTTCGATGAGCTAAAACAGAAGCTTAAAAATCCTAAGTCGGCAGTAAGTGCTGTAGAAAACATTTTAGAGGAAAATAACGCCCTTAAAAAGCAAATAGAGCAGCTGCTGAAGGATAAAGCCAAAAACATAAAAGGAGAGTTATTTAATGAGTTGGCTGAGGTTAACGGTGTTCAGTTCCTTGCAAAAGAAGTTGATTTAGATGCAGCAGGAATTAAAGATGTAGCTTTTGAGATGGGAAGTCAAATCGATAACCTATTCTTATTGTTTGCTTCCAATCAAAACGGAAAAGCCCTATTATCGTGTTATATTTCAAAAGAACTAGTAGCAGATAAAGGCTTAAATGCTGGACAGATAGTTAGAGAGCTAGGTAAATACATCCAAGGAGGTGGAGGTGGTCAGCCTTTCTTTGCAACTGCGGGAGGAAAGAAACCAGAAGGAATTGCAGAAGCCTTGGCGAATGTTAAATCGTATCTTCAATAATAAAAACATAATCCCGCCTAAAAGCGGGATTTTTTATAAATACTATGAAACTTCAAACCCAAGTACCAATTCATCCAGAAAAGTGTAACATTGACTACAACTCAAAGTTGTTACTCATGGGTTCTTGTTTTGTTGATAACATAGGTGAGAAGCTAAAGTATTTTAAGTTTCAATCTGAGGTTAATCCTTTTGGTGTATTATTTAACCCTTTTGCAATTTTAAGATTGTTTGAGCGTGCTGCCAATAAAGAAGTTTTTACAGAAAGCGATGTCTTCTTTCATAATGAGCAATGGCATTGTTTTGAAGCGCATTCAAAATTAAGTCATTCAGATAAAGGGATTGTCGTTTCTGGTTTAAATGAAGCCCTAAGTATACTTTCAAAACAATTATTGGAAGCTACACATGTTGTAATCACTTTAGGAACAGCTTGGGTGTACAGAAAAAAGAGCAGTCAATCTGTAGTAGCCAATTGCCACAAGGTGCCGCAAACACAGTTTACAAAAGAGCTTATGTCGGTAGAAAATGTTGCTCAAATAACGAGAGATGCTGTAAACTTAATTCAGAACCTAAACCCAAACGTAAAAGTAATATATACGGTATCTCCCGTAAGGCACATTAAAGATGGGATGGTTGAAAATAACCGCAGTAAAGCCCATTTGATATCGGGAATTCATTCGACTTTGGAGCACGTTGAAAATACATTTTATTTTCCATCTTATGAGATTTTAATGGATGAATTAAGGGATTATCGCTTTTATGCCGAAGATATGATTCATCCAAATATTACTGCGATTAACTATATATGGGAGCGTTTTGAAAAAGTGTGGTTAGATCCTACGTTAGAAGGAACAATGAAAATGGTAGATACTGTACAAAAAGGATTAAAGCATAAACCTTTCAATCCCATATCGGAAGCTCACCAACGTTTTTTAATAACGCTTAAGTATAAGCAACAACAACTGCAGGAGAAGTATCCTTTTATGTCCTTTTAAAAGCGAATGTAATCCTAATCTTTCTTTTTAACCCTTTTTAAATCAATGTATTAGTGTGTTTGTGGTTTTGCCTTTTTAATTTGTTATTCGTCGAAAAAAGATAGGCTCAATGAGAAATAGTTGTACTTTTATTAAGCTATTAATCGATAAAATTTAAGCATCAGTTGTGATTCTTGTTGGTAACGTTTTGCTCTGGTGCTTTTTTTAAAGAATTTTTTTTTCATTCGTTATAAATCGAAAAAAGACCCTCACGTTGGCATTCACCGTGAGGGTCTTTTGATTTTAGAAGTTTATGTAAAGGTTTATACCAATTCTAGTTTTCGGCTTAAATTAAGCCAACCACCACCATTTATAACTTCAATGCCGTGACCTTTAAGGACGCCTGCTGCAGACCCTGATCGCATTCCACTGGCACAACAGGTAATTACCGGTTTGTTAAGTTTTTTAATATCCTTTGCTTTAGCTGCTATTTGTTGAAGCGGGATATTTTTAGATCCCGGAATGGCACCTCCAGCATATTCTCCGGCACTTCTAACATCTATAATTACAGCACCGTTTTCATAAAGTGCTTTTAACTCGTCTGATTTATTTCCGAATAAACTACTTAGTATTCCCATAATCGTTTTTTTATTTGATACAAAGTAACGGATTGTATTCCAGATAAAAAGTAACTTTGGTTACATGTTGTAAATTGAGCGAAAAGAAAGATGATTTTGTTTAAATAGAATGTTCTTGTTAAGAACGGGGTCTAGCATTCAGTCCAAACGATTCTTCAACACTGTCATACCACTCTTTGTCATTTGCGGCATTCCAATCAATCCATTCTTCATCACTCATAGAAAAACGCCATTCTAAAAAAGGAATGGCATCTGGGCCAACTGGATGCCTAAGTTTCCAGGAATCACTTTCTGCAATTTCTAAAATCTTATCTGCAACCAAATGGGCATCAGTAGGGGTTTTAAGAGACTCCTTAAAAAGATTTCCAAAACGTTCTGTTATAGGAGACTTGGAAGAGGAGTGCTTGCTATCCGCAATTTCCCTCGCCATATCTGTGTTTATAATTCCAGGCTTAACAATGGCTACTTTGATGTTGTGAGGCTTCATTTCCTGTGCCAAAGCTTCACTGAATGCTTCAACAGCAAATTTTGAAGCAGAATAAGGTGATAACGGAGAGCTGGAAATATGACCGGCAACAGATGATACATTAATAATACAACCAAAGCCTTGCTCACGCATTGGTTTTAAAGCCGCTTTTACACAGCGTATAATCCCAAAATAATTGGTTTCCATTACTTTCTTAAATTGTGATAAATCCAATTCTTCTACAGTTCCATGCTGCTCTATTCCGGCATTATTGACCAATACATCAATAGAAGTATTGTCAGTAAATATGAAATCGAAGGCTTCTTTTACCGAATTATCAGAATCTACATCCATTTTTAAAATTTTTACGGATAGTGACTCTTCTTGTATTTTACGGTTGAGTTCAGTTGCTTTGTCAGGATTCCGCATTGTTGCAAAAACCTTATATCCATGTCTTGCAAAAGCTAGTGTAGTTTCTAATCCAATACCTCTGTTGGCACCAGTAATTATTACGGACTTCATTTTAATAGATTTAAAAGTAAGAAGATGATGGTAGGTTTGTGGGTGAAGCTTGTAATTAAGTGTCTTAAAGTTACAAATTAAACTCTGTAGAAAGAAATTGTCATTCTAGTTATTTGGGGATTTCATTGTGTGTTTTAAACCGAAAATTCGTTATTTATTGAGTTTGGCAATGATTAGTACAGATAGTAGTATTTACTTAGGATTAATAATTGTAATCAATTGACTCTCCCCAATCTTGAATATTCAATATTACAGTGTCGAAATTACTTTCTTGGAGCTCACTTGCGTTAAATGAATGAGATTGTGTAATTACAGCATCACAGAGCTCTAAATTTTTCAGGTTCAATTTTAAAAGGCGTTGCGGTGGTGCTGATTCCAAAAGCGCCCCAGAGTCAACTAGGTCGACTACCCAAGTACTACCATCACAACCGGAACTGGTTAGTTCTATTTCTAAACAGTCACCGTTTATAATAACATTGGCAATAAAGTAATTATCCGTAGCTATCTCATCGTATAAAGTGCCGTCAATCACAACACACTTATCACAATCTCCAGCATCGGTACAAGTTAAAACATTGTTATGGTTGTCATCGTCGTTTTGACAGCTTAGTAACGTACACACTAAAAAAAGTAAAGACCAATAATGTTTCATGGTGTTGTATGTAAAGTTGTTTCCTAATCCTAATAGATGGAGTTTATGGTAATGGTTGCGTTGGTTGTTGTAAACCTTTTTATTAACCGTATTTCTGATATTTTTTCAGATTCTAAAATATATACATATAATATTATCTGCTTCAGATTATTCATTTAATACTAATGATTTGAATCATAAAAAGTGAGGTGCAGTCTCAAAGCTAGCTTATTGCCTTAGCATCTTACTCCAACGTAGTTTACGGATAAACTGTCCTTCGGTTTCGGAAATAAGAGGAGTGACACCTTGTTTCTTAGCGTGGAAATACCCGTTCATGTAATCAAAAAAGAGCTCTGGTTGCCGTTTTTTATATGCCAATTTTAAAGCTGAAATAAATGTGATAATAAAGCCGTAACGTAGTTTATACATGGCTTCACCCTGGAGGTATTTCGAGGCTTTGTTGTAGCTCGCACCGGTAGGTTTTAAATGTTTTACATGAAGGCTTTCATCGGTCAATAATTCCCATCCGTGATATTGCGCCAAAAGCTCATCTACTGTGTCCCATCCCATGGAAGGTTTCAGTTTACCAATGTCCTCAAAACATTGTTTTCTGTAAGCTTTTAAGGCACCTCGTATATGGTCTTTTCTGGTTAGGCTCTCCAAAACCCATTCACCATTCTTTTCTATATAGCAAAACCCGGCAACCATTCCTAAATTAGAGTTAGCGCTGTAATGGTTGCTAAGTTGCTTCAAATAGTTACGAGGGAAAATAAGATCGGCATCAAATTTACAGATTACATCATAATCAGTATCCAGAACTTTATAGCCTTTATAAAATGCATTAATAATCTTGCTACCGGGTAAATGTTCGTCCGAAGAACTAACATTAACCAGGTGTATCCAATCGTGCATTTTGGTAAAATGCTCAACAATAGTTGCTGTCTCGTCCGAAGAATGGTCGTTAACCACAACAACCTGTTTAGGCTTTAATGTTTGTTCTGCTAACGATTCTAAGGTTTTACCAATACAATCCGCTTCGTTATGGGCCGGTATGACGATGTGGAAGTTCATACAGTAATCTCAATTAACTTTTTGTGCGTTCTGCATAAACAATGTAATACCTCGGCGTAAACCAACGTAAAATAGGGCGTATGCCTATTTTTTTAGTTGGGTTAGTCCATTTGTTTCTAGCCTTAATGGTCCATCCAGATTTTTCTAGTAACCAATCAAATTGCCAATCTTCAAACTCGTGGTAATGGCGGTCGCGCATATCAGTTTTGCTTCTGTAGGCAGGAGCAAACCATAATTTTAAAGGAACACTAGCAACAAGTCTATCGGCTTTTATATTCTTTAAAACAGTAAAAGGAGATAAAAGATGTTCAAAGATTTCGAAGGCAGTAACTACAGAGGCATCAGAACTTGAAATGTTTGAAGAGTCAATATCAAGGTCTTCTCCCAGGGTATTATTTACTGAATACCCCTCACTTTCCATAATTTCAGAAAATGGATTGCGAACACCAAGGTCCAGAATTTTTTCTTTAGTATCGATATGTGTTTTTAAAAAGTCTAATGTATGTTTATAGCGTTTATGGGGGTATTTGCCTTCGTACATTTTGTAGGTCCTGTTTTTAATATCTATAAGTAATGGCGTTGATGTTCATTCCGGCGCCAACACTTGCAAATATAACAACATCACCGTGGTTTAGCTGATGGTTTTCTACTTTATTGTTAATTACCAAATCTAATAGGGTAGGGATAGTAGCTACAGAACTATTTCCCAATTTATGGATGCTCATTGGCATAACGTTTTCAGGTATATCGGTGTTGTAAAGTTTATAGAAGCGTTTCAAGATGGCTTCGTCCATTTTTTCATTGGCTTGATGCAGAAATATTTTCTTCACATCTGTAATAGGTATACCGCTTTTATCTAAACAGGATTTCATCGCTGATGGAACATGCTGTAATGCGAACTCGTAAATTTTACGGCCGTCCATTTTAATGTATCGAGTGTTTGGGTCGTGGGTTTGGTTATACGACCCTCCAAAACGAAGGTAAAAGGCTTCGTCAAAAGTATAGCTTGCCGTTTCGTGTGAAAGAATGCCGCTTTTACCTTCAACAGATTCTACTATAGTAGCCCCAGCACCATCAGAATAGATCATTGAATCTCGATCGTGTTTGTCTACCACCCGAGACAATGCTTCTGTACCAATAACCAAACAGCGTTTTGCCATACCCGATTGTATAAAGGCATGGGCTTGAATAATACCTTCAACCCAGCCTGGGCAACCAAACAAAATGTCGTAGGCTACACAATTAGGGTTTTTAATTCTCAGGTTATGCTTAATTCTTGACGCTATTCCAGGAACCATATCGCTTTGTATAGTATTATGCTTTACGTCTCCAAAATTATGGGCCACGATAATGTAATCCAGAGATTCTGGGTCTATTTTGGCGTTGGTAATAGCTTCCTCTGCAGCGTAGAATCCTAAATCTGAAGTATTGAGGTGTGGCTCGGCGTAACGTCGCTCACCAATACCAGTAATGGCTTTAAATTTTTCAATAATGACAGTATTGCAGTGTTTAAAAGGCGTACCATCTGTATTTAGAAATTCATGCTTACTGAATTGTTCATTAGTCTCAATACTACCAGGGATATGTGCACCTGTGCTAATAATCTTTGTAGCCATAAATATGAGTTTTTAAAGGCGTGTTATGACTAAGCTAATGAATGTAATTTTAAAAAAAGAAGGTTGTATCTACAATCAAACAATATTTGTTAAATTCTCAATAAATTGATTTTTAATTGCTTATTTCATAAAAAAAGGCCTTCATATTCAAGAAGGCCTTTTAGCGTAAAATTTATATATCTAATCTTATGCTTCTACATAATCCTCGATAGGAGCACAAGTACAGATAAGGTTTCTGTCTCCATAAGCATCGTCTACACGTCTTACAGATGGCCAGAATTTATTGTCTTTAACAAAGCTTAATGGGTAAGCTGCTTTTTCTCTGCTGTATGGTAAATCCCAAGTATCGGCAGTAAGCATATCCATTGTGTGAGGTGCATTTTTTAATACGTTGTTCTCATCTTCTTTAGTCGCTTCATTAATTTCCTGTCTAATAGAGATCATTGCGTCGCAGAAACGGTCGATTTCTTGCTTGCTCTCACTTTCAGTAGGCTCGATCATTAAAGTTCCAGCAACAGGGAAAGATACTGTTGGCGCGTGGAAACCGTAATCCATCAAACGCTTAGCAATATCAGTTACTTCAATACCATTCGCTTTAAACGGGCGACAATCTACGATCATTTCGTGAGCTGCGCGACCACACTCTCCAGAATACAACGTATCGAAGTGTCCTTGGAATCTGTTAGCAATATAGTTGGCATTCAAGATTGCTGTTTCTGTAGATTGCAACAATCCTTTAGCGCCTAACATTTTGATGTATCCGTAAGAAATCAAACATACCAATGCAGATCCAAAAGGCGCTGCAGAGATAGCGTCGATAGCTTGCTCTCCTCCAGTTTTAATAACTGGGTTACCTGGTAAGAAAGGAACTAATTGTTCAGCAACACAAATTGGTCCTACACCTGGTCCACCACCACCGTGAGGGATAGCGAAAGTCTTGTGAAGGTTCAAGTGACAAACGTCAGCGCCAATTTTCCCAGGGTTGGTTAAACCTACCTGAGCATTCATGTTAGCACCATCCATATAAACTTGTCCACCGTTGTCGTGGATAATTTTAGTAATCTCGCAGATAGCAGATTCAAATACACCGTGTGTAGATGGGTAAGTTACCATCAAAGCAGCAAGGTTGTCTTTGTGTAATTCTGCTTTTTCACGTAAATCATCAACGTCGATGTTTCCTTGGTCTGTACTCTTGGTCACAACAACCTTCATACCGGCCATAACGGCACTGGCAGGGTTGGTTCCGTGTGCAGAAGAAGGAATCAAACAGATGTTTCTATGGTGGTCACCTCTAGATTCATGGTAAGCTTTAATTACCATAAGTCCGGCAAATTCTCCTTGAGCACCAGAGTTTGGTTGTAATGAAGTTGCCGAGAATCCAGTGATTTCAGTAAGTTGGTTTTCCAACTCAGTCAATACAGTAGTATACCCTTTAGCTTGATCAACAGGAGCAAATGGGTGCATACCACCCCAGTTAGGCCAGCTTAATGGTAACATTTCAGCTGCAGCGTTCAATTTCATGGTACAAGACCCCAATGAAATCATAGAGTGGTTTAAAGAAAGATCCTTACGCTCTAGTCTTTTAATGTAACGCATTAACTCAGTTTCTGAGTGGTAATGGTTGAAAACATCAAGAGTTAAGAATTCAGAAGTTCTTACTAATGAAGAATCGATATGGTTGCTTTCAGTTAATTCAGAAATAGTAATTGCTTCAGAACCCTTAGCTTCAGCGAAGATGGCTACAATCTTGTTTAGATCAGCAATATTCGTAGTCTCGTTGATAGAGATGCTTACTGTGTTGTCGTCTGCGTAGTAGAAGTTTACCTCGTTAGCTTCAGCTATTGGTTTAATCTTGGCAGCTTCAGCTTTAATCTTAATCGTATCGAAGTAAGATGTGTTTGCTTGGTAGTAACCTAGTTTTTCTAAAGCATCAGCCAAAGTAGCAGCAGAGTTATGTACTTTATTGGCGATAAACTTCAATCCTTCTGGTCCGTGGTAAACAGCGTACATTCCGGCCATTACAGCTAAAAGTACCTGAGCAGTACAAATGTTTGAAGTGGCACGGTCACGCTTAATGTGTTGTTCACGTGTTTGAAGCGCCATACGCAATGCACGGTTACCGTTTCTATCTTTAGTTACCCCAATAATACGTCCTGGAATATCTCTTTTATAGGCTTCTTTAGTAGCGAAATAAGCAGCGTGAGGTCCACCATATCCCATTGGTACACCAAAACGTTGAGTAGTACCAACTACAACATCAGCACCAAATTTACCAGGAGCTTCTAGTTTTACCAAACTTAGGATATCGGCAGCAACAGCTACTTTAATTCCGTTTTCGTTAGCTTTCGCAATGAAGGTTTTGATATCTGATACCATACCACATTTTCCTGGGTACTGTAACAAAGCACCGAAGAATTCAGATGAGAAATCGAAATCAGCTTCTGCACCTACAACCAATTCCACTCCAATAGGTAAAGCACGGGCTTTAAGAACAGAAAGTGTTTGTGGTAATACAGCATCGGAAACAAAAAACTTGTTTACTCCAGCTTTTTTCTGAGCACGGTCGCGAACAGCGAACAGTAAACTCATAGCTTCGGCTGCAGCAGTTCCTTCATCCAATAATGAGGCGTTAGCCAATTCCATACCTGTTAGGTCTGTTACCATGGTTTGGAAGTTCAATAACGCTTCTAAACGACCTTGTGCAATCTCAGCCTGATAAGGGGTGTAGGCAGTATACCATCCTGGGTTTTCTAAGATATTACGCTGAATAACCGGAGGAAGGATTGTTGGGTGATACCCTAAACCAATATACGACTTGAATACCTTGTTAAGCTTTGAAAGCTCAAGAATGTGAGTAAGGTATTCTTGCTCGCTCATCGGAGCGTCCAGTTCCAGTTCCTTTTGTAAACGGATATCGTCTGGAATGGTTTCGTAAATTAATTGTTCGATGGAATCAACACCAATGGTCTTTAGCATCTCTTGTTGGTCTGTTTCTCTAGGGCCAATATGACGCAGCGCGAAAGCATTTGTATTCATTACGATATAGTTGTGTTTTTTTGAATGCGCAAAATTACACAATTATTAGGGTTTTTTGCATCATACTTTTGAAAGTTTTTTATACCCTGTTAAACTTGTTAACACTTTGTGTACATTTGTGTTATGGGAGTCTTAAGGCAGCTTTTTGATTTTTATCTCAATAGTAGCATTCATGTGGCTCTTTCTGTGTGTGCCCTTACCTGGGTAACTTGGGTTGAATTTGACCTAGATTGCGATTTAAACCTATTGTTGTTTGTGTTCTTTGCAAGCATTACTGGATATAACTTTGTAAAGTACTTTGGTTTGGCAAAATTTCACCACAGGAGCTTGGCGAAGTGGCTGAGAGTAATCCAGGTTTTTTCTTTTTTCTGCTTTTTGGCTCTGGGATATTTCACAACAAAGTTGCAAGTTGGTACTATAGTTTATATAGGGATTTTTGCTATAGTTACTTTTTTGTATGCTATTCCTATGTTGCCAAAACGAATGCTTTTAGATAAGCAACAAAACCTAAGGAGTATTAGTGGGGTTAAAGTGTATGTTATTGGGTTGGTATGGAGTGGAGTAACAGTTTTTATGCCGATAATTAATAGTAAGTATTCTATAACAATTGATGTGGTTATTACAGGTGTTCAACGCTTTGTTTACGTATTGATTCTCATGATTCCTTTCGAAATTAGGGACTTACAATACGACAGTGTTAAATTGGCAACAATCCCACAACAAATAGGCGTGAAGCGCACCAAAATGCTAGGGATTATTTTATTGGTAGTTTTCTTCTTGATGGAATTTTTAAAGACCACAGTCGATGCATATCAAGTTGTCGTCCTTTTTGCAGTTTCATTGATTACAGGAGGAGTGGTTCTTGGTTCTAAAATAGACCAGCGAGAATATTATAGTTCATTTTGGGCAGAAGGCTTACCTTTATTATGGCTTATATTAGCTTACTATATGCTCTAAATCTGAAGTTGTTGGTATTCTTTTACCAAAGTCTTGTTCATTTGTTCTTTGGTTTCTTCGTCCAACCATTTAATGTCAGAATCTTCAATTGAATGCGTTAGTTTTTTGTTGTCCTGTGTATGTTTTCTACAAGCCTTGCAATATGCTAAGTGAATGGAATGGATAATTTTTTCCCAAAGTGACGCTTCTTTGTATTGCGATTTATCACAGATATGACCTGCTTCGTCACACTTAATGCTCAATTTCATATTTTATCATTATTTAAACCAGTTGTCTTTTAGGCAGTTGGCGAGGGCTGTTCGAGCCCTGTGGATAATGACCCAAAGATTAGACGGTGTTATTTTCAGTTCATTACAAATTGTATCGGTATCCAATCCTTGAATGGTTTTCATCATAAAAACCTGAGCCTGTTTTTCAGGTAGTTTATCTATACATTCGTAGATGGCATCACCAAGCTCAGAATTTTCGAATTCTTCTTCTATGTTTCTATAGCGTTCATCTGCTACTTGCTCTTCCAGCCAATCGCCTTCCTCGTCTTCATAGCTGCGATAGTTTATCCGGACTTCAGCCTGACCCTTTTTGGAGTTGATTCGGCGATAATGATCAATAATCTTCCGTTTTAAGATAGAAACAAGCCAAGTGCGTTCACTGGCCTGTCCCTTAAAGTTTTTCATTGATTTTAATCCTGCCAAAAATGTTTCCTGAACCAAGTCTTGGGCCACAATTCTATCATTAACCCTAGTAATGGTATAGTTAAATAGGTAATCGGCATAACGATTGACCCATTTTTTAGGATTGAGAGCGTTGGTTGGCATAAATAATGAATGTTATTCTATCAAAATTAGCCAAAAAAATCAGAAAACACCTATATAAGCCCGGCACGTTTTAATAAGGCTTCAGGATTTGGTTCCATGCCCCTAAAACGTTTGTATAGTTCCATAGGGTGCTCTGTTCCTCCTTGACTTAAAATGTTATTCTTGAATTTGTCGGCAACCGTTTTGTTGAAAATCCCTTCCTTCTTAAAGTACTCAAAAGCATCGGCATCCAATACTTCAGCCCACTTGTAGCTGTAGTACCCTGATGAATATCCGCCCTGGAAAATATGAGAGAATGAAGTACTCATACAGTTCTCGGCAACATCAGGATATAACTGTGTGCCTTCAAAAGCTTTTTGTTCTTGGTTTTTAACGTTTGTTATATGCGATGGGTCCTGACCGTGCCAACTCATATCAAGAAGTCCAAAGCTTAACTGTCTTAAGGTTTGCATGCCCTCATGAAAGTTCGAAGCGTCTTTTATTCTTTTTACCAAATCCATTGGAATTACTTCTCCAGTTTCGTAATGTCTGGCAAATAGTTCAAGAGCTTCTTTTTCATAACACCAGTTTTCCAAAATTTGACTTGGTAATTCAACAAAATCCCAGTAAACACTCGTTCCAGAAAGGTTAGGATAGGTGGTGTTGGCTAACATTCCGTGCAGGGCATGCCCAAATTCATGGAATAAAGTGGTAACCTCGTTAAAGGTTAATAATGATGGTTTTGTTTTTGTTGGCTTGGTAAAGTTGCAAACAATAGAAATATGCGGCCTTTCATTTTTACCTTCCTTGATAAACTGTGGCTTAAACGATGTCATCCATGCGCCGTTACGTTTTCCAGTCCTAGGAAAGAAGTCGGCGTAGAAAATGGCAACCAATTCTCCTTGGTCATCAGTTACCTTGTAGGTCATCACTTCTTCATGGTATTTGTCGATATCATGAATTTCTTCAAAATGTAAACCATAAAGTTTTTGAGCTACAGTGAATACCCCCTCAATTACATACTCCAATTTAAAATACGGTTTCAACTTCTCATCATCAAGATCGAAAAGCTTTTGCTTTAATTTTTCAGAATAATAAGCACCGTCCCATTTTTCAAGATGGTCAATTGCATCCAGCTGCATGGCGAATTCTGTTAGTTTTTCGAATTCTTTTTGAGCGGCTGGCTTTGCCTTTTCCAATAGTTCTTCTAAAAAGCTTGAAACTTGTTCCGGAGTTTCAGCCATACGCTCCTCTAGTACAAAATGCGCATGCGATTTATATCCTAATAGCTGTGCGCGTTTATGACGTAAGTTAGCAATACGTAATACGTTAGACTGGTTATCGTGTTTGTTGCCTTGAAATCCTTTGCTGCCAAAAGCTAATGCTAGTTTTTTTCGAAGCTCTCTATTGTTGGCATAGGTCATAAATGGAATGTAGCTTGGGTAGTCTAGAGTAATAATCCAACCTTCTTTGTCTTTAGACTCAGCCAATTGCTTTGCAGCTTCTATAGCGCCTTCTGGTAGACCAGACAGATCTTCTTGATCAGTAATGTGCATTTCGAAAGCATTGGTTTCCGCTAAAACATTTTCACCAAACTTTAGTTTTAATTGACTTAATTCCTTATCAATGGCACGTAGTTCTTGTTTTTTGTCTTCGACTAAGTTCGCTCCGTTTCTAGTAAAGCTTTTATACTTTTTATCAAGTAGGGTGTGCTGTTCAGGACTTAGCTTAAGCGTTTCTTTCTGCTTGTAAACAGTTTTTACACGTTCAAAAAGTGCAGTGTTCAACGTAATGTCGTTAGCAAACTCAGCAAGAAGGGGAGAAATCTGTTGTGCTAATGCTTGAATTTCATCATTGGTTTCGGCAGAGTTTAGATTAAAGAAAATACTGCTTACACGATCCAATTGTTGGCCAGAAAAAGACAAGGCCTCAATTGTGTTTTTAAAGGAAGCGGGTTCAGGATTTGACGTTATGGTACTAATTTCTTCCTTAGTCTTTGTGATCAACTGCTTGATTGCAGGGAGGTAATCCTTAGTTTCTATTGCGTAAAATGGAGCTGTATTGTATTTTGTTTTGAAAGTTTCTAATAAAACCGACATATTTGATCTTTAGAATATGAATTAATGTTAAAGTGTTGAAAAAGTTATGGATATATTGGGGGAATATGCTATTTTTGCATCGATTTTTTTCATGAGAGTTGGTTACTCATAAAAAATATTGATTAATAGCGAATGAAAGCCTCGAGGTTACTCGAGGCTTTTTTATTTAGCTTAAATCCTTAGCAGACTCTTCAACTTTTGCTTTTAGACCTTCTTTGTAAACTAGGATTTTGTCTAGTACACATTTGTCTGATGAACCTATAATCTGTGCAGCAAGGATGCCTGCATTTTTTGCACCATTTAAGGCAACTGTTGCAACAGGTACTCCACCAGGCATTTGAAGAATAGATAGTACCGAATCCCATCCGTCAATGGAGTTACTGCTCTTTACAGGAACACCAATAACCGGTAGAGGAGATAATGAAGCTACCATTCCAGGTAGGTGTGCTGCACCACCAGCTCCAGCAATAATTACCGAAATGTCTCTCAGGTGAGCATTTTTACCGTAATCGAACAATTTTTCTGGCGTACGGTGTGCCGATACAATATCGACTTCCACTTCAATGTCAAATCCTTTTAAAATATCTATAGCATCTTGCATTACGGGAAGATCACTTTTGCTTCCCATGATAACTCCTACTTTACTCATATCTTTATTTTGTAGTTGTATTACTTATTACTTGAATGGTTTTCTTCACGTTTTCTGCTACACGACGGGCTTCATTTATGTCTTCGTGAACAATGGTTACATGCCCCATTTTTCTGAAAGGACGTGTTTGACGCTTACCGTAAATGTGAGGTGTAACACCGTCCATTTCCATAATGGTTTCAATGTCTTTGTAAACGACATCGCCTGTATGGTTTTCTGCGCCAACCAAATTAACCATTACACCGCCAACTTTACTGTCGGTGCGACCTAAAGGTAAATTTAGTACGGCGCGTACGTGCTGCTCAAATTGCGAGGTGTAACTCGCTTCAATGGTTTGGTGACCTGAGTTATGTGGGCGTGGAGCAACTTCGTTGATCAAAATATTATTGTCTTGTGTTTGGAACATTTCCACAGCCAAAAGGCCAACGTGATTGAATGCTTCTGAAGTTTTTAGAGCAACTTCTTCCGCTTTTTTAATCACGTTTTCGTCTATTCTAGCAGGACAGATTACATATTCCACTTGATTGGCTTCAGGGTGGAACTCCATTTCCACGACAGGGTAACTTGCAATTTCACCTTTAGCGTTTCTGGCAACTATTACAGCTAATTCATTCTTAAAAGGTACCAAAGTCTCAGCAATACACTCAACGTTTGGCAATCCATCAAGGTCGTTTGCGTTTCTAACGATTTTTACACCTTGACCATCGTATCCAAACTGGGCACTCTTCCAGACGAAAGGCAGTGTAAGCCCTCCGTTGTTTATTGCATCCTTAATTTCGCTAGTGTAAGCAAAGCGGGTAAAAGGAGCTGTAGGTAATTCGTTATCGGTGTAAAACAGTTTTTGTTTGGCTTTGTTTTGGATGGTTCTTAGTGTTTTTGATGAAGGGTAAACTTTCACACCTTCTTTTTCCAATGCCTCCAAAGCGTCTACATTAACGTTTTCGATTTCGAAGGTAAGTACATCTACCTGCTTTCCGAAGTTGTAAACGGCATCGAAATCCATTAAATCACCAAGGTGAAATTCGTTACAGGCTATTTTGCAAGGAGCATCGTTACTGGCATCCATAACGGCAGTGTAAATGTCGAACTTTCGGGTTTCGGTAAGCATCATTTTACCAAGTTGACCACCACCTAAAATTCCAAGCTTAAAATCTGAGGAAAAATAATTCATGTTGTTTGTTTAGCTACGTATTTACTTCAGTAGCTGCAAAAATACACTTAAATATGTAATCCACAGGAATAAAAGTCGGGCAAAAAGGCTAATTTAGTGAGTGGTATACTGTAATCGGTATCAAATCATTATCTTTGCCAAGAATTAACCAAAAAATTAAGTTAGTCTTCCATGATTAAGCTTCACGACAAATACTTTAAACCGTTCATTTCTTCTGAAAAAATAGACGCTACCCTACAAAATATGGTAGACCGTATTGCAGCTGATGTAGGTGACGAGGTGCCCGTATTTGTTGGGATTCTAAACGGATCGTTCATGGTTGTGAGCGATTTTGTGAAAAAATATCCAAAACCCTGTGAAGTGACATTTATTAAACTCGCTTCATACGAAGGGTTGAAGTCAACTGAAGATATTCAGAGACTTATTGGGCTAACCCAAGATTTAACTGGACGAACAGTGGTTATTCTGGAAGACATTATTGATACTGGTAGTACTCTGGCAGAAGTGCACCGCATTTTTAAGAACGAAAATGTAAAGGACTTGAAAATTGCGACACTATTCTATAAGCCAGATGCATACAAACGTGATTTTAAGATACATTATGTGGGTATTGAAATCCCTGATAAATTTATTGTAGGTTACGGACTGGACTACGATGGGTTAGGGCGTGATTTACCCGAAGTTTACCAAATAAAAACAACACAACACATGACAAATTTAGTCCTGTTTGGACCTCCGGGTGCAGGAAAAGGTACGCAAGCCGAATTTTTAAAGGAAAAATACAATTTAGTACACATCTCTACTGGTGATGTATTTAGATATAACATAAAAAATGAAACCGCTTTGGGGATGTTGGCGAAGTCATACATCGACAAAGGGGAGTTGGTACCAGATCAAGTAACTATCGATATGCTTGAAGCCGAGGTAGAAAAGAACGCTGGAGCCAATGGATTTATCTTTGACGGTTTTCCAAGAACTGAAGCTCAAGCTAAAGCTTTAGAAAGCTTGATGGAAAGCAAGGACTCTGCTATTAGTGCAATGATCGCTTTAGAAGTTGAAGATGAAATTCTTGTAGAACGTTTGTTGGAGCGTGGAAAAACAAGTGGTAGACCTGATGATGCAGATGAATCTATTATTAGAAACCGTATCACAGAATACTATAACAAAACTGCAATTTTAAAGAATTACTATTCTGAGCAGAATAAGTATTATGGTGTAAACGGGGTTGGTAGCATTGCCGAGATTACTCAGCGTTTGAGTGATGTTATCGATTCACTGTAATGCACTAAAATAGATTTTAGACTGATTTCAATTTTTTTGATAAACACTTTCGTGCACATTACGGAAGTACACAACGATTATGACTGAAGGGAATTTTGTAGATTATGTAAAGCTTCATGTGTCTTCTGGTAAAGGAGGGAAAGGTTCTATGCACTTACACCGTGAAAAGTATATTGCCAAAGGAGGCCCTGATGGTGGTGACGGTGGTCGTGGAGGGCATGTTATCCTAAAGGGAAACAAAAACCTTTGGACTCTTTTTACCTATAAGTTTAAAAGACACTTTAAAGCCGAGCATGGTGGTGCCGGTGGAAAACAGCGTAGTACTGGTGCCGATGGTGCTGATGTGTATATGGAGGTGCCATTGGGAACGGTAATTCGCGATACCGAAACCAATGAAATCCTTTTTGAGGTTACCGAGCATGGTGAAGAAAGAATCATTGCTGAAGGTGGTAAAGGAGGTAAGGGGAACTGGCATTTTAAAAGTGCTACGAACCAAACACCTCGTTATGCGCAACCAGGTATTCCCGGAGAGGAAAAGAATATCACTCTAGAATTAAAAGTATTGGCCGATGTTGGCTTGGTAGGTTTTCCTAACGCAGGGAAATCTACTTTACTGTCGGTGCTAACTGCGGCTAAACCAAAAATAGCCGATTACGAGTTTACTACATTGAAACCTAACCTCGGTATTGTGAAATACCGCGACTACCAAACCTTTGTAATAGCAGATATTCCTGGTATCATTGAAGGAGCTGCCGAAGGAAGAGGCTTAGGGCATTACTTTTTAAGACATATAGAGCGTAACTCAACACTGTTGTTTTTAATTCCAGCTGATGCAGATGATGTTAGGAAACAATACGATATTCTTTTGGATGAATTACGACGATATAATCCAGAGATGTTGGATAAGGAACGCTTTGTAGTGATTTCCAAATCCGATATGTTGGATGATGAGCTTAAAGCCGAATTGAAAGCTGAGTTGGATGAAACCTTACCAGTAGATTACATGTTTATTTCATCTGTTGCCCAAAAAGGACTTACCGAACTTAAGGATAAGCTTTGGTCAATGCTGAATGATTAATCATAAAAATATTTAGTTTAAAAGAGTCCAATGTAACTTAACTTTCAAAGTTGTATTGGACCCTTTTTCAATATCATTGGTTTTCATTAACTTGTGTTAAAACTAATACAAGTTGAATATGAGATACTTCTTGGCGTTTGCCTTAATTGCTGCCTTGGTTTCTTGTGGCGTACAAGTAAACTACGACTACGACAGAACCATAGACTTTACGCAGTACAAAACCTACAATTACTTTTCTGATATTAATACCGGTTTAAGTGAATTGGACAATAAACGACTGTTCAGTGCTTTTGATACCAAAATGCAAGACATGGGATTCGCTAAATCGGATAACCCCGATTTTTTGGTTGATATCCGCAGTTCAACTTACCAAGACACCCAACAAAGTAATGTTGGTATTGGTGTTGGAGGAACAGGAGGCGATGTTGGTGGAGGTGTGTCTGTAGGAATACCGTTGGGATATAGTAATCTAAACCGAGAGATTATCTTCAATTTTGTAGATCAGGATAAAGGATTGATATGGCAAGCTATAAGCGCAGGGACGCTTAGTTCTTCTGCTACTCCAACTGAGCGAGAAGACTTTTTACAGCGTATTGTCGATAAGGTTTTGGATGGGTACCCTCCAAAGACTAAGTAGATTTCCTATATGGAAAACATCTTTTCCTTGTTCCCTTAAATGTTTTTGCTCTATTTCTTAAATTTGGGAAAACACTTAAAGTCATGATAGAATTAAATAATAAAGTTGCTTTGATAACCGGTGGAACCAAGGGTATTGGTTACGGAATAGCTCAATGTTTAATGAACGAAGGAATTCATGTTGCCATTACCGGGCGAGAAAAAGAATCGGTAGAAGTTGCCGCTAACACATTGAACAAAACAATAGATACTGGAGCAAAAGCAATTGGGATTCCAGCCGATGTTAGAGACTTTAACAGTCAGAAAGCTGCTGTTGATGCTACTATAAAAGAGTTTGGTCAATTGGATATTGTTATAGCGAATGCAGGGATAGGTCATTTTGGTAGTATAGAAAACCTAACTGCTCAGCAATGGCAAGAAACTATAGATACTAACTTAACGGGGCCATTTTATACCATTAAAGCTAGTGTGGAGGCCTTAAAGAAAAGTAAAGGGTATTATATTACGATTTCCAGTTTGGCAGGAACAAATTTCTTTGCTCAAGGTTCTGCTTATAATGCCAGTAAGTTCGGATTAACAGGATTCACTCAAGCTGTAATGTTAGATCTAAGGCAATATGGTATAAAAGTGAGTACCATTATGCCGGGTTCTGTTTCTACTTATTTTAATGGTAACGAACCAGATTCCAGTGATGCTTGGAAAATACAGATTGAAGATCTAGGGCAAATGGTGGTAGATCTGTTGAAAATGAATCCAAGAACCTTACCTAGCAAGATTGAGGTGCGACCAGCGATGCCACCTGTAAAATAAGGTCGATTCTTTATTGTCACAATTCCAAATAGATTATATTCGCAATTATAATAATGAAAATCCTATGAGTGGAATATCAATTAAATTGTCTGTAGCTTCTTATGTGTTATGTTCAATAGCTTTATTTATAATTATGTATTTTTTTATGGATAAAGATTTAATGGATTCTATATTCACTTCATTATTTGTTTTTGTGTTACCCATGTTGGTAAACTTGCTAGTTAGGAAAAATAAAAAGGACTTAAGAATTTAAATTGTTAAGCTGAATTGATATAAAAAAAGCCGCAAAATATTTTTTGCGGCTTTTTCTTTAGTAAACATTTGAATTAATTGTTTCCTATTGTAGTTATGCGAATGCCTTCACTGTGACTGCTAAATTCTGGAGCGTACATACTTTGAATGGTTGTAATACCATTTGAGAACTCTCCTTCGTTGTTTACCCTTAAATCGTATTCGAATACAAATACACCTTTGGGCAAATAGTCAAAGAAGAAATGGGTAGCGACATCTTTAGTACTTTCATAATAACCCAAACCATCTTGCCATTTATATTGCGATAGTACATTTAGAGGTTCCAATCCTGAAGCGCGCATGTCTTTCATGTGTAAAAATTCCATCGCACGGTCGGATCGCAGCTCAATTCTAACACGAACTAAGTCACCAACCTTTAATGTTGAATTCTCATTGATTGGAGTTAGCAATTCACCAGTATCTGAATAGGTTCTTTTAAAAAGTTGTTTTTTTAACTGAAACGGTGATTCGGCGGGTGTGATTTTATCCAAATCTTCAAAATATTGCCAGTATAAGCTTCCCCAAGCAATACCCTTATCGTTTTTGGTGATGGTAACCTCACTCATATTGGGAGTGATTTCGTTTGCTGTCCAAGACGTTTTGAAATAACCAGTACCAGCTTCAGATTTTACTTCATCCAGTTTTTCCTCCGCAATAGATTCTCCCCCTATCGTTAAATCTACAGTATCAGTAACACTTAACCAATCGCTGCCTTGTAGTAATAGTGCGTAGACTGCTTCTGTAGTAGCTTTAGTGGTTTTCCAGCTATTGGTTTGTTTGTTTTTAAGCAACCATATTTTTAATAGATCAATAGTTTCTGTGTCTGGAGCAACCTCACTGAATACCTCAATCATCAAAGCTTGTGTTTCAATAGGAGCTTGGTGCCAATACAGGGAGTTGGTATTGTCTTTCCAGTACATTCCCAGTTCATCGGAAGTGATACTGGTTTCTTTCAATGATTTTATGATTTTGTCGGTCATTTTTGAGTTGTCATTTCTATGGGAAATCAACACCATTAATCCCTTTGCATAAAGTGAACGTTTTAACCAATATTTTTCGATTTGTGTAAGGTAATAATCGGTTACTTTTTCAGTTTCTTTGGATTTTTTAATATCAGGGTAAAAGCTTCTCATGTACAAATAATGCAGTTGAGAATAGCTTAGATGGTCCTGACTAAGATCGATATCTTTATTGTATTTGGTTAAATCCTTATATTCCTTGATGAATTCACCGTCGAGATAGGCGACAGCTTTTTGAATCATTTGAGAAGTCTCGACTCCGCTCGATTTGACATTAAGTTTTGAAAGGTGTCCAAATCCGCTGATAATGTGTTGCGTGATAAAACGGTTAGGGCGTCCGCCATTAAACCAAGACCAAGCTCCATTATTCATTTGGTTTTGTTCGAGTTTTTTAAGATTGGCTTGTAATTGGTTGTTTAGATTGTTTAGGTTGAACAATAATCCAATTCGTTTTTTCTGTTCTGCTTCACTTTGGGCATCGCGTAACCAAGGGGTTTCTTGAATCAATAACGATTTTAATTCTTCGTTTTTCTCCAAATTGGAAATCAGTGCATCTTGAGATGCCCATTGGTTGAATACCTCTTTAATACGAGGGTTGGAATTGGCAATATGGCTTGCAAGTGCATTGGAGTAATAGCGGGAGAAAGTTTGCTCGTTGCATTCATAAGGGAACTCCATAAGATAAGGTAATGCTTGTACTGCATACCAAGCAGGGTTGGAAGTGATTTCCAATGTGAGTTTATGGTTTTTCAGTGTAGTAGATGTGTTGGTTTTTAGTTTGTCCAATACGAATGTTCGCGTTTCACCAGACTTCACCCACATGGGGAGGGTTTCGGTAACTATCATGCGATTGGATAATACAGGTAATGCATTTTGTTCACCGTCGCTAAAGTCTCCAGCTTTTGCCATGATTTTATATTGAACTGCCTTAATGCCTTCTGGAATAAATAAACTCCATGATATTTGGGTGTTCCCTTTTTCATCTACCGTAAACAGTTTAATATTGTTGCTGTTTTGTAGCTGTTCATCTATTGGGTTTCCTGTTAGGGCATCAAACAATTGTAAAGCCGCTTGCCCAGATAATGCTTCTTCAGAAAGGTTACTAATCTTACTGCTAATAATAATCTTATCACCTTCCCTTAAAAAGCGTGGCGCATTAGGAATAACCATAAGCTGCTTTTGGGTAACGGTTTCAAGTGTTTCTACTTTATTTTCCAATGTCTTGGTATGAGCTAAAAGTTGCAATTTCCATTGAGTTAAAGCTTCGGGTGTTGTGAAGCTGAAACTTACATTTCCATCTTTATCAGTTTGTAGCTGGGGAAAGAAAAAGGCAGTTTCTTCAAGGTTTTTACGAATTTGAACGTCTGAGAAATTGGTTGTTTCTTCAATAGTTACGCCAGTTGCTTCTCCCTGTAGGTAGCCATTCGTGGTATCAGCTTCAGCTTTTTGAACTTCTGGTGCAGTACCATAGCCTACAGCCACTACTTCTTCGTTTAATGCATTGTCTTCTTCGATAACAACTCCAGCAACTTGACTCTCGAGTTGTCTTATGAAGTAGCGATTTCCAAAACTAAACCCAAACCAATTCCATTGATCATAGCGTTTGGTGAAGTAAGATGTTCTGTTGACTGGATTGTAAACTCGAAATCCTTTAGTCCCAAAGCTACCGCCATTACCTCGATGGTTATACGAGTAGTAAGTTGATTTTTGTAATGGATTGAATTGCCATTGGTGAGGCTTAAACTGATCCAATGAAGCATCGTACATGCTTGCCAAAAGCTCAGAGGAAACCTGTTCTCCTTTTGGGCCTTTTATTTTGAATTGCCATAGTTCGTCTGTACCTGGCTCCAGTTTATCCCTAAAAGTAACGGTCTCTATTTCCAAATCTGTTTTAGGGTAGGGAACAGAGATGGTTATGCTGTTGCTTTCAAAAGTGTTTTGGAAGGCAAAGCTGTAGTGTATTGTAAAGCCACCAAGATCGGCTTTGTTTACCGGGATATTGATTGTCTTTTTTTCTTTTGTCAGTTGAATGGTTTGGGTTTTAGTAATGATGTGGTCTTTTTCAATAGCAATTGTTACCGCCAAATTATCGAAGGTTGTACCTAAGCTTAATTGTACTTCATCTTTTGGCTGATAGGTTGTTTTATCCGTAGAAATAGAGAACAACTGGTTGTCTGCTGGAATTTTGTCCTTGTTACTGTAAAGGCGTATCCTAGCCTGATCTTTTATAACTTGATTAAAGCGGTCTTTGCTTTCTAGTTCTATAATATACAGACCCGACTCCCAGTTTTTTATTTTTCCTAAGGCCATGGTTTTGGAGATGTCGGTATTGAAATCACCATTAAATACCAATGCGCCTTTCTTCCAGTAATCAGGATTGTTTTCATCTTGATAGGCTTCATGGGGGAAGAGCGTTTTAAATTCACTTTCGGTAAATCCAGGGTAGTCTGGTGCAGCCCATGGTCTGTTGCGTAAAACCTTGTCTGGGGCCTGTAATTTATAGATGCGTATTGTTCCGTTTGCAGGTACAAATTCTCCGTTGAGGTTTTGGGTGTTTATATTGATTTTATGGTCTTTCAGTGATTTATCCAATTCCTCTGCTATAGATATTGAAGCGGTTAACGTATGATAGCCGACGTTTACTGTAGTTGTAGTGGTTCTTGTTTCTCCGTTAATGTCGGTAACTTCGGCAGTGATTTCGTAATGAAAAATAGGATTGTTAGCCCTTTCTACATCGGTGTCTGGAATAGCTTTGAAGAGGATGGTAAATTTCCCTTTGTCATTGGTTGTGGTTGTGCCATAGGCTATTTCCTGCGGTTCGCTGGTGTACATAGGACGGTGCCAATAATACCAGCGTGGTAACTCTACTTTTCTATGAACACGGTAGGTTACTTGAGCGTCACTGATGTTGCTTCCTGCATAAGCTAAAGCTTGTCCGGTTACTTCAATGCTGTCGTTTACCCTAAAAATATCAGTTATAGGGTTAAATTCGGTTTTGAATTTTGGACGCTTATATTCTTCAACAGAAATATAGGCTTCGGACCAGTCAATGTTGTCACTGAATGCCTCTATTGTATATTGACCGGTTAATCCATTTTTGGGGAGGATGTATTGTCCACTTACGGAGCCAAATTCATTAGTGATTAGTTCCAATTCACCAATCTCCTCACCATTGACATCACTTAAGTCAACATAGATTTCTTCGTTTGGTAAAACTTCAGACTTACCATTTTTAGTTTTTATGGCAATAGCCTTAAAGTATACGGTTTGCCCGGGACGGTATATACTACGGTCTGTAAAAATAAATGCACTGTATTTTGTTTTGTTTTCATTTCCGTTGCCTCGATAGGTTCTGTTGATATAGTAGTCGCCAAAATGGGCTTTGTCTCCTTTGTGGTTAATTTCGAAATGTATATTTCTACGATTGATGGTCTCGGATTTATCAATCCAAAACTCTCCTTTTTCGTTTGTTTTATGTGTTTCGCTTATTTTTGGTGAACTGTAGTCTTTTATGTAATTGACAATCACATTGGTATAGGTGATTGATTTACCGGTATTGCGGTCTATGATTTGGTAAACTTGTCTTTTAGTATCACTTTGTTCCACTAAGGCTAGGTTTGTAACCTGTGTGGTTGTCAACCCTAAGATGTTACTTTCATTATTTACTTTGGCGACAATAAGATAATGTCCGTTTTCAAGAGGCGGTAAAAGGATTTCTGTTGTGTGATTCTGATAATCGTTTTCGTCATGTAATTGAGCATTCCAATCCTTTGAAGCTTTTAATGTTTTGATGAACGCTCTTTGCTCGTCTTCACGGTAAATCTGATTGAAAGCTTTAACTTGATCGAATGTAAGTGGGTAAGCAAATAAATTAATTTGCTTAATGTTTTTATACTGTACCAACAGTTTGGAGTTGGTGTTTATAGGTAAATGAGCTTCACAAGTTATGCCAATTGAAGGTTGAAGGATGCTAGATTTAAGTGTAGTGCATTGTTTTGCTGCATCACTATTTGGGAATGTACTGATAACTTTATTGCAGAGTTGTAAAGCGTCTTTACGTTTCCAACGATTAGTGTCGTTGGTTTTTGGATGGTATTCATTCGCTTGATTATTCCATAGTCGGGCAATCTCAAAATCGTAAAGGCCAGAAACAGATTTACTGGTGTACTCCTTACTGGAATTTGTTAAGGTTTCTAAATAAAGCCTATCTTTTTCAGAAGAAGTAAGGTGCTCTCGAACATATTGCAATCTGGATATATCTACATCTACCAGAGCATCGGGTTTATCATCTTTTAAATGGAAATTAATTAAACGTTGGTAGATTTTAATAGCATTAAGCTCTAATGCTGTAGAATCTTTCGATTCTAGTTTTAATCTAGAAAATGTTTTTGCATCGGCCAGATATTTCGGATTGTCCATCTCAAAGGCATAGACTGGTTTGGTAACACTATGTTCAGTCGATTTATAAAACTCAAGGGCATTATGAGCCAGTAAGTCGAATAGGGTAGGGCGATAGGTTTTCGAGTTCTTAACTGTATCTAGTAATACCTTATAGTTTTCTACAGGTGTATGCTGTAGTATGAGGCCGTTGTTAAGTGAGTTTTGGAAATATTTATGGGTTTCGGTAAAAAGAGTTTCCAAATCCCAAGTGCGAAAATCATTTTCATCAACTTTCTCTTCAGTTTTGGTTCGTTGGTAAAAGCGGTAACGGTTTTGTTGGAAATATTGCCAATAAAGATTAGCCAGAATATTTTCTAAAACGTTTTTAGCTGGTGCTTTCTGTTGTTTAATAGCATCCTTAAAATCGTTAACTATATTTAGCTGCGCATCCTCTTCAAGAATTAAGGCGTATTTGCTTTTAAAGAGTAAGGCTTTTATCTGTTGTGGAGTATTGCCATCTTGCTCGGCTTGTTTGGATAGCTTTTCCACTAAAGTTAAAGCGGATTTGGGAAGGCCCTCTTGCTCTAAAGAGATGACTTCTTCCCATTCCTTTTCATAGTAATCATCTTGGGAGAATAAACTAATACAGAAAAATAAACTAAAACAAAGCAAGAGATGTCTCATAGACTAGAAATTAAATTGTTGGATTTAGAATTTTCTATGATTGATTTGAGTATGAAAGTAACCAAATTCGTTCAATAGAAACATTAATTTATCAACAAATCAAAAACAATACCACAAGAAACCTTATATTAGGAAACCCATAAAGAACGATATGCGATTATTACTGTTTTTATTGATGTTTCCCTCAGTGTTTGTAGGGCAAAATGCTGTCGAGCAGTCGTATAAATTAATGGCTTCAGGACAGTTTAAAAAAGTTGAAAATCTTTTAAAACCCTATGTAGAGGAATCTCCCAATGATGAAGAAGGATTAGAATTGCTAGGAGATGCATATTCCAATCAAAAAGAATGGGATCATGCCATAGAGGTATATAGAAGACTTGTGGACCTTCAGCCTAAAAATGCCGAGTATCATTATAAATACGGTGGCGCAATGGGTATGAAAGCCTTGTCCGTGAATAAATTTAGGGCTTTAACCATGATTGACGATGTGGAAGAGGCTTTTTTAAAAGGGGCTGAATTGGATCCTAAACATATTGATGTCCGCTGGGCCTTGGTGGAGTACTATATGCAACTGCCAGGAATTATAGGCGGAAGTATGGATAGCGCATTAAAATATGCCAATGAATTGGAGGAGTTGTCTGTTGTAGACGGTTATCTGGCTAAGGGGTATATTTATCAATGTGACGACGATAATAAAAATGCAGAGTACTATTACAGAAGAGCCTTGACTGTTGGAAGATCGGTAACCTGTTACACTAAGCTGTCTAAGCTGTATGTATCTTGGGGGCGTCCAGAAAAAGCCATTGCTAATTACGAATTGGGTAATAAGCATAATCCGTTAAATGAGTTTCAGTTTTTTATTGGTGAGGTATGTGCAGAGCATAATATTCAGCTCGATAAAGGAGAAGATGCTCTGCAGCAATTTATTTCCAATTATTCAGGAAAAGATACCGTTTCTATTGAACAGGCATACTATAGATTAGCGCAGATTTATCGTTTAAAAAGAGATAAGAGTGAAGCCTTGGTATGGATAAATAAGGCGTTGGCTGCCAATTCAAATTTTAATCAAGCCCTTCAGGAGAAGCAACGTATTCAAAATCTCTAAAAACACTTAAAAATACTATCTTTACCATCCACAAAACAATTTTATGAACGTACACTTTATAGCCATAGGCGGAAGCGCTATGCATAACTTGGCATTGGCCTTACAGGAAAAAGGATATCAGGTAACCGGAAGTGACGATACTATTTTCGAGCCTTCAAAATCACGTTTGCATGCTAAAGGTATTTTACCTGAACACTTTGGTTGGTTTCCAGAAAAAATAACCAGCGATTTAGATGCCGTTGTCTTGGGAATGCACGCTAAAGCTGATAATCCGGAGTTGCTTAAGGCACAGGAATTGGGACTTAAAATTTACTCCTATCCTGAGTTTTTGTACGAACAGAGTAAGCACAAAACCAGAGTTGTTATTGGTGGAAGTCATGGAAAAACAACTATTACATCTATGATTCTCCATGTGATGCATTACCATAATATAGATGTAGATTTTATGGTTGGTGCTCAATTGGAAGGCTTTGATGTAATGGTTAAACTTACAGAGAATAACGACTTTATTGTTTTAGAAGGGGATGAGTATTTGAGTTCACCAATAGATCCAAGGCCTAAGTTTCATTTGTATAAACCTAATATTGCCTTGTTAAGTGGTATTGCTTGGGATCATATTAACGTATTCCCTACTTACGAAAACTACGTAGAGCAGTTCAGTATTTTTGTGGATAGTATTGTAAAGGGGGGAAGTATAACCTATAATGGTGAGGATGCAGAAGTTGCACGAGTGGTTGAGGCTTCGGAAAACCCTATTAGAAAAATTCCGTATTACACCCCAGAGTATACTGTGGAAGACGGCGAAACCATGCTGGAAACTCCCGATGGACCAATGCCAATAGAAGTATTTGGCGCCCATAATCTTAATAATTTGGCTGGTGCTAAATGGATTTGTCAGCATATGGGAATTGATGAGGAAGATTTCTATGAGGCTATCTCGACATTTAAAGGTGCTAGTAAACGTTTAGAGAAAATTGCTGAAGGTAAAAAAAGTGTAGCGTATAAGGATTTTGCCCATTCACCAAGTAAAGTAGCAGCAACAACAAAAGCTGTAAAAGAACAGTTTAACAGTAGAAAACTATTGGCGTGTTTAGAGTTGCATACTTACAGTAGCTTGAATGCCGAATTTCTTAAAGAATACAAAGGCGCCTTGGATGCTGCCGATGAAGCTGTCGTGTTTTATTCGCCAGAGGCCGTTAAGATAAAACAGCTTGATGAAGTAACCCACGATCAAATAGCTAAAGCATTTGAACGAAATGATTTAAAAATCTATACCAATCCAGAGGATTTTAAACGATTCCTATTTTCTCAAAACTTAGACAATAAAACCCTGTTACTTATGAGTTCCGGTAACTATGGTGGTTTGGATTTTGAGGAAGTGAAAGGTTTGGTGGAGTAAAATGAGTGTTTTTTAGAAGAGATTATCTAAAATATTTATTGAAGACTGAATAATAGTCTTCATTTCTTGATTAGCAATGGCCCGTTGTTCCGGGCTTTTGTCTTGCGAGAGTTTAAACTTGCCTTCCCAGCTAGTGATTTCTACTTCAAATCCATAGACGTAATTTATATACTGTTCCATTTTAGGGTTTTCCATGGATAATTTGAACATATTAACTGGAGATTCAAAAGTTTTGGTCATGGCAACCATGCTTTGTTTGAGCTCACTTATGTCACTTATTTCAGTAACCTTTCCTTGAATATGTACCTTAATATAATTCCATGTTGGCAGTTCATCAGATTTAAAAAGACTAGGAGATATGTAACAATCGGGGCCGGAGAAAACTATTGTTACGTTATTGTTGTTTCTTAACAGTTTAGTTTGCGGATTGTTTTTATCGATATGTCCAATTAGCTTTCCTTCGTTAAATATTAAAGGAATGTGTGTGGTAGAGGGAATGTTGTTTTCAACAGAAATAACCAATCCCAAAGGAAATGCTTTTATCACTTCAATTAAATGTTCCCGATTTCCTTCCTGGTGATGTTTTGGAGGGTAGCTCATACTCCAAATTGCCTTAAATGATGATCAAGATGTTTGTATTGCATTTTGCCCCATTGTTCTTTGGTGAACGATCCGAAATAAGGGTGTTCAGGAAAATTACCATCTATTTCCTTTTGTGCAAAGCCGTCCAAACACGCCATTAGTTTAGCGCGTTCTTTGGTGAACTCTTTTTGGTCTGTAACTCTAAACTCTCTAACAGTGGGTAAGTTGTGTTTCCAAAGCTTGTCGTTGTACATTAGGGGTTTATATAACTTAAACATAAGTCTTTTTAATAAACCTGCTCTGTTGTTTAGTTTTAATGTACCATTGGCAACATTTAGGGGCTGCTGACAATGTTTTAGCATTTGTCCAACACTCATTTTACCCCAAAGCGGTTGCGAAGCAGAACTTAGGCTTTCTATACGGGTGCAAATTTCATTAAAGCTATCCCTTTCAAATAGAGATTTCATGGTTATGTTTAAGTTATCGGTTAGTTAATTAATTGTTTCGGTAAGTTACAATTTTTATATTTATGTCATGCCACAAAAATCCTCATCGTTTTCCATTAAAAATTGGTCTGAAGACGACCGTCCACGTGAAAAGTTGCTCCATAAAGGAAGGGCAGCACTAAGCGATGCCGAGTTGGTGGCAATTCTTATAGGTTCTGGCAGTAGAGAGGAGAGTGCAGTAGCCCTTTGCAAACGTATTTTGGCAGAAGTTGAAAACAACTTAAGTGCTCTTGGAAAACTTTCGGTTTCGCAACTTATGGCGTTTAAGGGAATAGGAGAGGCTAAAGCAATTACTATTGCCGCTGCTATGGAGTTAGGCAGACGACGGCGAGGTGAGGAAGCCGCCAAAACAGCAAAAATTACATCTAGTACATCGGTATTCGAATTAATGCAGCCTCTTATTGGAGAACTGCCCCATGAGGAGTTTTGGATTATATATTTAAACAATTCCAATAAAGTCATTAAAAAGCTTCAGCTAAGCAAAGGCGGGATAACGGGAACTTTGGTAGATGTCCGACTAGTTTTAAGAACTGCTCTAGAAGCAGCTGCAACAGCAATAATTTTAGCGCATAACCACCCTTCGGGAACCTTAATACCAAGTGAAGCCGATAAGCAAATTACTCAAAAGCTCAAAACCGCTGGCATCAGTTTGGATATAAAAGTACTCGATCATCTTATCGTCACGGAAAAAGCGTACTTTAGCTTTGCCGATGAAAATATTCTATAGCCTACAGTTTTCCTATATATGCTTTTAGTCTATACCCATAAAATAACACCGCGCTTAACCTATACTTTTAAGCATATTTGTACCCGTATTTTAAAAATACCAGTATCATTTACAACAGTTATAGAAGAGTTTATTGCCCACGATAGTATTAAGATCTCCTATACAAAACAGCCGTTGAGCAATGAGCTTTTTGTTAGAAACAATGAGCTGTTGTTTGAGCAAGGACTTTCCGATATAGAAGTACACGTTCAACAATGGGAAAACACTAAGGCTTTCTTTTTTATTGGCGACAAAAGTGCTTTGCCTTTTGATATTTTTGCGGCTACTTTTTATCTTCTTAGCCGTTATGAAGAATATTTACCTCATGTTAAGGATGAATTTGGTCGTTTTCCTGCTAGCGAGAGTATAGCTTTTCAAAATGGATTTTTAAACCAGCCGGTGATTGATATTTGGGCCTATAAGTTTAAAGCTGTATTAGAAAAAAATTATCCAGACTTTGAGTTTCCAAAATGTGAATACACTATTAAACCTGTTATCGATGTGCCTTCGGCATATAATTATAAGCTAAGGGGAATAATGAGGACATTTGGAGGGACCTTAAGGGATTTAACCTCTTTTAGACTTAAGCAGCTGTATGAAAGATATGCCGTATTGATTGGAGCTAAGCGAGATCCATATGATACGTTCAAATATATTCTAAATCGACAAAAGAACACACGATATAAATTTTTGTTTTTCTTTTTAATAGGTGGGTATTCAACATATGATAAAGGGATAAATGTTCAGAACAAGCGTTTTGTATCGCTTATTAAGCATATTGCAGATTATTGTAATGTAGGACTAAAAGTATCCTTTTTTGCTTTAGAGGATTTTGGTAAGCTCAAACAGGAAAAGACCAAAATGGAGGGAATTACTAATCGACCATTATTGGCATCGAGAAATTCATTTTCCAAATTGAACTTACCTGAAACCTATAGAAATTTGGTGGAGTTGGAAATGAAGGAAGACTACACTATGGGCTATGTAAATCAGGTTGGATTCAGGGCAGGTACCTGTACGCCTTTCTTTTTTTATGATCTCGACTATGAGGTGCAGACTCCTCTAAAGGTTTATAGCTATCATGTTATGGACTATGCATTATTGAGAATTCAATCTTTACTTGATAAAAAACAAACATTACAAAATATCATTGAACAGGTAAAACAGGTTAATGGTGAATTTGTACCAGTGTTCCATAATTACACTTTTAGTGATTTGGATAGGTGGAAAGGTTTTAAGTCATTGTTCAACATGATAATTGAATCTACCGATGAAGCTTAAACATATTACAGATGTGTTTTTTGATTTAGATCACACCCTTTGGGATTTTGACAGGAACTCTGCATTGGCTTTTGAGCTGATCTTTAAAAAAAATAATTTTGATATCAATCTCGAAGACTTCTTAACGATTTATGAACCCATTAATTTAAAGTATTGGCAACTCTACAGTAAAGACGAAGTTGATAAGGCAACACTCAGGTTTGGACGATTGTTTGAAACATTTAAATTGATGAAACAATCTGTAGATGATAATACTATAAATAAACTTTCAGATGATTATATAGACCATCTAACGGTTCATAATCATCTATTGGATGATGCAAAACCCATTCTGGACTATCTCAATCCAAATTACCGACTTCATATCATAACCAATGGGTTTAAGGAAGTTCAGCAAGGGAAGTTAAAAAAGTCGCAAATACATCATTTTTTTGATACGATAACCAACTCAGAGGAAGTTGGGGTTAAGAAACCCGATCCGAAGATTTTTAATCACGCCTTGGAAGTAGCTAAAGTAGGATCTGAAACAAGCTTGATGATTGGAGACAATTTAGAAGCTGATATTATGGGAGCTTTACAAGTAGGATTGGATGTAATTTATTTTAACCCTACGGAACTTGTAGCAAAGAAAAACATAATTCAGATTAAGCAACTATCAGAACTGAAAAACTATTTATAAACTCATGGGACTACAATATAAAATTCTTCTTTTTACTTTATTAGGGGTTGCAAACATATTGAGTGCACAAACAGATTTTAATAAATACAAATATATCATTGTGCCAGAACAGTATAGCTTTTTGAGAGAAGCAGATCAATACCAATTGAATTCATTAACCAAGTTTTTATTTGGAAAATATGGTTTTGAAGCTTTGATGGAAAATGAAGCCAAACCTCTGGATTTAAAAGCTAAACCATGTCTTGCACTGCGAGCTAATGTTTATAATGAATCTAGTTTCTTGACTATCAAGTTAAAATTTGACCTTAGAGATTGTCATGAGAGAGTTATTTACAGTAGTCCTGAAGGGAAAAGTCGTGAAAAAGATTTTGCTAAAGGCTATAAGCTGGCTTTGAGGGATGCTTTTGAGTCGTTATCTTCGATTAATTATCAATATCAGCCCGAGGAGGAAGTTAGCAATGATAATGTTGCTTCTGGAACAGTGGAACAATACACCAATAAAGATGGGTCAGAGCCTTTAGAAACTAACTTCTTGACAGCAGTTGCAATCAACAATGGTTACATTTTAAAGGATGCCAATAATAACATTGTAATGACTCTTTATTTTTCAGGCGCAACAGATGTGTTTATTGTTAAAGGAAAAGAAGGCATAGTATTTAAACGCGATAGTACTTGGGTGTTATCAGAAAATGATGGGCAATCACTTACTAACAAAATTATAAATATCAGTTTTTAATATCCGTATTTATCTTTCCATCGTTGTTTCAAAAATTCGCGATGAGCTTGTTCTCTGGAATTGTTGCCTGGTTTATACAGAGGAGTTCCTTTAATTTGGTCTGGAAGAAATTCGTGCATTGCAAAATTGCCTTCGTAATTGTGTGCATATTTATAGTCATCACCATACCCCAAGTCCTTCATTAATTTTGTTGGAGCATTTCTGATAGACATTGGTACTGAGAGGTCCCCGGTTTGTCTAACAAGTTGTTGCGCTTCATTGATGGCCATGTAAGCAGCGTTGCTTTTTGGAGAGCAGGCTAGATAAGTAGCACATTGACTCAGTATTATTCTGGATTCAGGATGACCGATTACTGAAACTGCCTGAAAAGCATTGTTGGCAATAACTAAAGCTGTTGGATTTGCATTGCCAATATCTTCGCTGGCAAGGATTAATAATCGTCTAGCAATAAACTTAACGTCTTCACCGCCTTCAATCATTCTTGCTAACCAATAAACAGCGGCATTAGGGTCGCTTCCCCTAATCGACTTGATAAAAGCTGAAATAATGTCGTAGTGCTGTTCGCCGGTTTTATCATATCGAGCAGGGTTTACTTGAACCTTATCTAAAACATCCTTATCGGTAATGACAATATTTCCTTCTTCATAGGTATTGATGATGAGTTCAAATATATTAAGCAGTTTACGAGCGTCTCCTCCAGATAATCTTAAAAGGGCAGAGGTTTCCTTGAGTTCAATATGTTTTTTGGACAGGATTTCATCGGTCTCTATGGCTCTATTCAAGAGACTTTCTAAATCAGCTTTATCAAATGAATTGAGAATGTATACTTGACACCTAGATAGTAGTGCGGGGATAACTTCGAAGCTAGGGTTCTCAGTCGTTGCACCGATTAAGGTAACCCATCCTTTTTCTACAGCCTGAAGAAGGGAGTCTTGCTGTGATTTACTAAAACGATGAATCTCATCGATAAATAGTATTGGATTTTTTGTGGTGAATAAACCTCCACTTTGCTTGGCTTTGTCTATCACTTCACGTACATCCTTTACCCCTGAACTAATAGCTGACAAAGTGTAAAAAGGTCGCTTTGCAGTTGTAGCAATAATGTTGGCCAAGGTAGTTTTTCCGGTCCCTGGAGGTCCCCAAAGAATCATCGAGGGAATTAAACTTTGTTTAATTTGTCGGGTTAACGCACCTTGTTCTCCAACCAAATGGGTCTGGCTAATATATTCTTCAAGGGTTTTAGGACGCAGTCGTTCCGCTAAAGGTGTATTCATAAAGTAAAATTACAGTATTTTTAGTATCATTTTACGATTTTTGAACTGAGATATTGGATAGATTTTGACAAAATTTCAGACGATTATTAGTGGTCGGGTTATTGATAGCTTTTCTATAAATTTACTGTATGATTCGACAGCAACATTTTAAGTTTTCTACAGGTGTTATAGCCTATCCATTGGCCTTTATCTTACTTATTTGGCTAGTGTTTTGGTTTGAACTACGATTTGGTGTAAATCTTAATAAATTTGGAGTTTATCCCCGAACGTTAAAAGGACTTGTAGGTATTGTGTGTAGCCCGTTTGTCCATGGTGATATAGAGCATTTGTATCATAACTCAATACCTTTGTTAGTGCTTTCAATGGCATTGTTTTATTTTTATAGGCCTTTGGCTTGGAAGGTTTTGGGTTATGGTATTTTAATTTCGGGAATCTTAACATGGATTATTGGGCGACCGTCATATCATATAGGGGCAAGTGGATTGATTTATGTGCTAACGTCTTTTCTTTTCTTCAAAGGTGTCTTTGCCAAACATTTTAGGTTAATAGCATTATCATTACTAGTAGTTTTTCTTTACGGGAATATGGTTTGGTATACCATGCCAATAGAAGAAGGCATGTCTTGGGAAGGGCATTTATCAGGATTAATAACGGGCTTGCTCTTCGCTTTGATTTTCAAAAGAAAAGTGGCAAAGCCAAAAAAATATGACTGGGAACAAGAGGGGTATAATGAGGAAGAGGATGAGTTTTTAAGGCATTTTGATGAAAATGGGAATTTTGTTGAAACTGTCGAAAATGAAGAAGAGGAGTCGCAAGACTCCTCTTATCCGGTAGTTGTACATTATATTTTTAAAGAGAATAAAAAACTTTAGTTCTTTATAATCTTTTTTATAGTTTTCTTGTTGCCTTGGTTGATAGAAATGATATACACGCCACTGTTTAAGCTTTCCAGGTTTATTTTTGTGTTGTTGTGTTCTGTCATGACATTTTTACCTAAAAGGTCATAAATTTCAATCTTGTCAATAGGATAAGCAGATTCTATATTGATGTAGTTTGAAGTGGGGTTTGGGTAAATGTTTATATTTTGAAGTGCAATCTCTGGGGTATTAAGGCTATTGCAGCCAAAAATGTTTTCACTTGCTACAATTGGTAACCCTGGAGTTAAATCTTTATTACTGAAGCCTGGAAAGTCAGGGCCATATTTAATCGCTCTAAAAGTTAGGTTGTTTATTGGATCTTCGCCTTGGGAAAATAAGGCGCCAGTATTATTGTTAATTGGGGTAACATATTCCCAAACTATATTGTTAGAGGAATCTATTTCTGAAAGTTCACCAGTGCGTCCCTCACAAATTAAAGTGTTACCATTTGGAAGGCGTTGTGCACTACTAACAATTGCCGAATATAAGTCGGGTTGATTACTGTAAATAAAGTCAGGGGCTATTGGTAAAAAGCTTGTGTTAGCAACATGTGAATAGGCTCCAGATTCGTTCACGGGAGGATCTATTACAAAGACTTCAGAATATGTTGGCTGTCTACCAAAGCCATTATTGAATATCATGATTTTGCCTTCATCTGTTAAACCTTCCGGAATCCAGTGTGGGTAGTGCTGCCCGTAAAGTTGCCTGTCATTTTCTGTACCGCTGTCATAAGCCTGTGGGTTCCCCCAACGGTATAAAAAGTCTCCCCCTTTATTTTGTAATCCACCAGTATGTGAAGCGGCTTCGGCTGTGGTTGTAGAGTGGTCAATAACATATACCTCACTTAAGTTTCTGGAACTTAGAATAATCTGATCTAACTCCTCATTATATTGAATAGAATTAACGTGAAGCCAATTCGTGGAAAGTGCACCTCCGTTAAGGAAGTTTATATCAAGTAGTTGTGGGTTATCAGATATATCTCCGTAATTATCCTTGGTACTATCGATATCTTGAATGAGGTGATCTTTTATATTCCATTCCCAAACAATACTATAGGAGTTAGTACCTATTGGTTGAACTTCTATTATTTGCTCATTGTACAAAGTGGTATCGTTTAGCAAATCTGCCGAACGACCTGCTTGAATAGCCTCATCATAAGACATAACTGTGGCTGCTAATACCAGAATGTTGCCATTAGGCATAGGGTATACATCATGATGCTGTCTATGGGTAGGGGTGTCGTAAAGCATAGACCAGATTAAGTTACCGTCCCAATCGTAAAGCTCAATAACTCCGCCGGTTCCTCCAAATACAATGTCAGATGAATTCGTCCTCCCTGCTCTTAAAAGGTTACCGTTCTCCAATAAATAAACAGAATTACCTGGAGGATAAGTGCTGGACCATTGGTTAATGGTTTCTCCACAGTTGTTTATAAGATAGCTTTCTGTATAAAGTGTAAACAGTGTGTATCCCTCATAGGCATCATTGGAGTTGTAAATTGTCCCAACGGTATTCTGGGAGATACAATAAAAATGAAATAAAAAGGTGAATAATAGCGGTGTGTAATTTTTAAAGGCCAATTTTTTTGTTTTTCAAGTTGATTGGCGCAAAGGTAACGATGTTTTTAGCTAATTGAGAATTTTAACATTTTAGGGTTTCTGTTAAAGTCTTTGTCTAACCACTTCATACAAAAAAGCACCACAGGCAACAGAGACGTTAAGGGATGCAATTTCTCCTTGCATAGGTAATTTCGCCTTTTGGTCGACCAATTTTAAAATGGAAGGGGAGATCCCTTTACCTTCAGATCCCATAATTATTGCTGTAGGTACTGAGAAATCAACATCGTAAATAAGATTCTCTGTTTTTTCTGTAGCTGCTACTACTTGTATTCCCGATGCTTGCATATGGAACATAGCATCTTTAATATGATCAACTTTGCAAATAGGGACATTAAAAACAGCGCCCGCACTAGTTTTAATAGTGTCGCCTGTAACTGGAGCACCGCCTTTTTTCTGAATAATGATGCCGTTCACACCTGTGCATTCAGCAGTTCTTATTATGGCTCCAAAATTACGAACATCACTAAGTTGGTCCAATAAAAGGAACAGAGGAGTTTTTCCTGATTCAATGGTGTTAATAACAAGGTCTTCCAAATTGTGAAAACTAATAGGAGCGATTTGTGCAACAACACCCTGGTGTTTTTTATTGGTAAGTCGATTTAACTTCTCTACAGGGACATACGAAGAATTAATGCTATTAGATCTAAGCAGTTGTTCCAGCTGTTGGAATAATTCTCCTTTTAGACCTTTTTGAATAAAAACTTTGTCAACGCTTTCTCCGGCATTAATGGCTTCCATTACGGCTCGAATTCCAAAAATTTGAGTGTTGTTTTTCATGGCGTAAAGGTATAAAAAAACCACCTCAGTTGAGGTGGCTCAAATAATTGTTTAGTGAAATTAGTGTTCGTCTTCGAGGAAGCCTGTTCTTTTATATCCTACTAGTTCATAGGTTGTAGTAGGATCATCAGAAAATACAGCTTCAAACCTGATATAATCTGAAGTGTTACCTCCAGACGTTGTAGCTCCATCTTTGATGATTTCTCCATTAGTTATATCAACAACTACTTCGTAATCATCAACATTGCTTTCGAGTCCAGAGCCTGAAAATGTCATATTGTCAACATTTACAGGGCATTTTACCTTAAACCACCAAGTATTTTGATGGTCATCTATCCACATTTCAGTACCATCGTCAGAAGCAGTATTATAAGTTGATATTAAGGCATAACCTAAGTTGTAGATATCTTCGCCATCGACTAGAAACTCTACATACCAATCTCCGGCCATCTTTTCAACTTTAGTTCCTCCTGGGTCTGGTTCCCCACCTTCATCACATGATGTGAAACTAAAAGCAAAAACTAAAAGCGATAATAATTGTATAAAATATATTCTTTTCATGTTGTTTTATTTTTTATTGGTAAACAAATGTGTATCCAAACCCATAAGGAGCAATCAAGGTGGTAAAAGTTTGAGTTGCCGGGCTGTAGGTGAGTTCTACTGATGTTGCACC
Organism: Mangrovimonas aestuarii; assembly: GCF_028767185.1. Taxonomy (GTDB): domain Bacteria; phylum Bacteroidota; class Bacteroidia; order Flavobacteriales; family Flavobacteriaceae; genus Mangrovimonas_B; species Mangrovimonas_B aestuarii. Next base: position 66,823 of record NZ_JARACK010000001.1, on the reverse strand, counting down.
AAATGGATATACCTGTGGTATTTCTGAAATCACATCACCGTCCATTTGAAAATACATCGGGAAATTACCGGCAAACCCAAAGTCAGTACAATAGAAAATGCTGGTAGTTCCTTCAACTAAAGTTATTATTCCTGTTCTACTGCCATTATTTGCATCTACGATATTTCCAGAAACATCAGTTCCTACAATACTAGGATCATGTACAACTACTTTTTGAAAAGCAGAAGCTTCAAACCCATCTGAATTTACAGCACTATAGGCTACATCATATACACCAACAGTATTTGTGTCAACATCACCGGAAACAATAACCTCTAATGGAGTCCCGCCTTGAGTTGCTACAGCGCTTGGTTCAAATGTAGATCCCAATTCTAGAACTATTTCAGGTTCATACTCAAATACGGCATACTCTGTTACGAAGGAAACATCTTCTGAATCGTCTGTTTGGCAAGCAGAAAAACTAATTACTACTGCGAACAAAAAGACTATTTTATAAAAGTTTTTCATTTTTGATTTCATTTTAATTAATTATTCCACCAAATAGGCACGGTGATCTCTAAAATATCAGGAGCATTTTCATTTCTTGAAAGTTCCAAGTTAGGATAAACTATCCTCTGTGGGAAAACGCCTCCGGTAGTTCCGTTTACAGAATATGACCATTGTCCTGGAATATAATTTTCGCTTGACTGTGGTACGTCAGACACTACAGGGTAACCTGTTCTGTTCTGTTCGAATACGGATTCATATCCATTATCAGGATAATTTGAAAGCCATTTTTGAGTAATGATAGCTTCAAGTTTTTCATCAAACGAACCTCCTGAAGGATATTCATAAGCACCGCCTGCAGCAACAAATGGTGAGCCGTCTAATTCTTCAACAATGGCAAATGTGCCAGAATCGTAAACAGGGCTTTTATCGAAAGCAGCTATAACTCCCATATCATATAATTCCTTGGCTCCAGAACCACCCATATAACGTTCTCTTGCTTCAGCTTGCATAAAATAACTTTGAGCGGCACTAATGAAGTACACTGGAGCTAAAGCGCTTAAGTTGGCAATTGAAATAGAGTTTGGTGCAGCCAAACTATTGTAATCTCCCTGAATCATGGAGTTACCAGACCCATAATATACTTCTAAACGAGGGTCGTTGTTGCTACTCAAAAAGGAATGCATGGTTTGACTAGCTCGTAGATTAGTACCGGTGTTAAGCTGTCTTCTATCTGTTTCGTAAAGTGGATTACTTAAGTTGGCTTGGTCTTCAAATACATCTGATATAGCTGCATCTTGGGTTAAAAAAGAAGCTCCTGAATTCATTAATGACATGATACCGTTTTCGGCAACATTTGGTCTAGCTTCTGTTTGACGCAAATATATCTTTAGTTTTAACGTATTAGCAAAAGCGACCCATTGAGACATATCTCCTCCGAATAAAAAATCGTCCTGACCCGGTACCGGTGTCGATGAGGCTGCTAAATCTCTTCCTAAGGCATCATTGATGTCTGCAATCATCAAGTCGTAAACGGTTTGACCACTATCGAAAGCTGGTTGCAAGATCTCTGGATTATTAGCTTCAGTATAAGGAATGTCGCCGTAAAAATCTGTAAGGATTTGAGAAGCATAGGCCTCCATACAGGTAGCAATTAAATAGTAATTCCAGTTACTCTGTTCTTGGGCCAATCGTTTTGTATTCCTAATGTCTGTTAAGGCATCGTACATATTAACCCAACCACCTGTATAATCGTTAGTACCAATTGAATAATCGTCAATTGAACGGTACTGACTAGCTGCCGGGCTTTGTGCCCATTGTTGGGCCCAAATTCCTCCAACTAAAGCGTAGTATGAACTATGCACTGCCCCAATACCCATTATACCTGCAGCGGTACCAGAATCTAAAGACGCATTATCTATAGATTGATTGTCTGGATCTCGGTTTATATCTAAGGCACTATCACATGAACTGAATGTAATCATGCCTGCTGTTATTATACTTAAAATTGTTTTTTTCATTTTCATAAATTTTAAAATGATACTTTTAATGCAACACCATATGTTCTTTGGGTTGGGTTGGTAGAAAATTCTCCAAACTCACTCGCTAAATCATCACCGAAAGTGGTTGATTCTGGATCTACATAAGGATTGTCGTCAGGTGTCCAAAGGAAAAGGTTCTTTCCGTATAGTGATACGGAAGCATTGCTTAGTCCCAATTGGTCCACTAGGCTGAAAGGAATATTGTATCGAAGAGTAATGTCTCTTAAGCGTACAAAAGTTTTATCAATAACGTGTGTTTCCTCAATACTACCATTGTTCGAAGAACTGTAAAACCCAGTAACATTATCGAAAGTTACAGGAGTTGTGTTTTCTGAATAGGTGCCATCTCCATTATCTACTACAGAATTTTCAACAATGAAAGGGTTACGGTCGTTGTAGGTTGTTGCGATAGAGTTACCTGTAAAACCTAATAATCGGTTGGTGTAAGAGTACATTTCTCCTCCTTCTTTCCAGTCAACACTGAATGAAAGTGATAAGTTTTTGAAGGTAAATTGATTTCGGAATCCCATAATAAAATCTCTTTGTGAGTTTCCTATGGTAGTCTCATCTGTTGCTTGTACAGGAATACCGGTAGCAGGGTTAACAATAGTTTGTCCCTGGTCATTAGTAGCTGCGACCCTGGTTTTAAAAACACCTAATGGCTGTCCTTTTTCAGCATAGAAGTTTACTGCATATGCGCTGTTGATTAACAGTTCATCTAGTCCTTCAACAATATCTGTTACCTCGTTTTTGTTTTTGGTGAAAGTATAGCCAAATTCCCATTTAAAATCATCACCGCGAACAGGGAAGAAATTAACAGCTAATTCAACCCCTTTATTTTCTACATCAAGGAAATTACCTCTAATACTTCTATATCCAGAAGCAGGTGCAAGAGGTCTTGCGATAATTACCCCATCAGTCCTTTTGTTGTAGTAAGTCGCGTCGATGTTAACTCTATTGTTAAATAGATTTATTTCTGTACCTATTTCAAACTCATCCGTTATTTCAGGTTCAATGCCTGGGTTACCAATAACATTACTTACCTCATAAGCATTTACCCCTCCTATAGGGAAGGTGATTTGTCCAAAGAAAGCTCCATTTGTAGCGGCTACCAGTGTACTTTGTGTAAAGTAAGGATTGGTATCGTTGGCTACTCGCGAAGCAGCGGCTCTTAACTTAACAAAATGCTCTCCGTTATCAAGAACAATAGCACTTAACCCTGCAGAAGGGTAGAAGTAGGAGTTGTTTCCAATTTCTAAAGTAGAAGTCCAGTCGTTTCTTCCGGTAAGGGTAAGGAAAAATCTATCCATAAGTCCTAATGTAGCAGAACCAAATAAAGCATAAGTTCTTCTCTTAGAATTTGTTTGTACTGTGGTGGCTCTACCAAGAGTGTTGTTTAGCTCGTAATAGCCAGGTACACTTAAATCGGTGATACTTACATTAAGATAGTCTGAAGATCGTTGGTTGTAGTTGTAACCAACTGTAGCATCTAAAGATAAATTTTCTGTAAGACCGCTGTTATAGTCAACGGTAAGGAAAGTATCATATTGTTTTTGAAGGGTTCTCGCTTCTGTTACCCCTCCCAATACTGGATTTTGTCCAAGAAGGTCGTTTGGAGACCCCGGTGTAAATGTTACTTTATTACCAAAACTCTTATTATATGTGTTAGATACATCAGCTCCAAATTGGAAAGTGGTTGATAAGTTTTCAGCCAGTTCATATCTTAAATTAGCATTTCCGTAAAAGCGATTGGTTCTTAAGTTGTTTTCAGTATCTCTCAAAACAGACCATGGATTTCGCTGATAAGGAGTGAAATAATTATCAGGAGTGTTAAAAGGGTTGTCTAAGTCTTCTAAATCAAGTAAACTAATGTCTGTAGGGTTTTGGATAATTTCCTGTGCAAAAACCGCTCCTTGTCCAGCATCGTCACTCTGTCCGGTGTTAACCACATTCTGATCTCTTTCAACATAATTACCAGTAGCATTTAAAGTAAGTTTACCTGCTTTAAATCCACCGCTACCATTAAAGGCACGTCTAGTAAACTTATCGTCATCTGTAGGGATGATACCATCACTGTCTGAGCTTGTAAAGCCCAAGCTGAAATTACCCACTTCGCCTCCAGCACTTAACCGAACTGAATTCGTATATAAGGTTCCAATATCGTAGAACTCTCTAACATTGTCTTTTAGGGCAACGTAAGGCTTAATCTGTTGCATATTGTCAACAACATGTCCCCAAGGTCTTAATTCACCATCAAATTCTGGACCCCAAGATCCGTTTTCATTACTGGCACCTAAGCCACCGGCTGGAAGAGATGAGTACCCTAGACCGCTCCATCCTTGGCCGAATTGAGACTGTAAATGAGGCACTCTAGCAACTTCAAACTGGTCAAAAGAACTCACAACATCAACGCGAAGTTTTTGTCCCTCTTTAGCGCGTTTTGTAGTAATGATAATTGCACCATTGGCAGCACGCGAACCATAAAGAGCGGCGGCTGTTGAACCTTTAAGTACACTTATACTTTCAATGCTGTTTGGGTCTAAATCGTTCAAACCACTACCTCCATCAAAAGAACGATTTACTTCAGTAGCACCTGCAGCTGTTCGAGTTCTGTTTTGGCTATTGTTAATAGGAGTTCCATCTACAATGTACAGCGGTTGGTTGTTGGAAAGTGAGCTGAAACCACGTAAAATAACCTTTGAAGTAGCACCTGTCTGTGCTGGGGTAGAAATGTCAACCCCGGCAACTTTACCGGAAAGCGATTCAAAAGGGTTCGTGTTGGTAACCTCTGTTAATTGCTCTTCATCAACCAGCGATACAGCTGTACTAACCTCTCGCTTGACTCTTTGTTTACCAAAGGCAGTTACCACAACTTCTTCAAGAACCGCAGTGTCCTCTTTCATAGTCACATTAAGAGTGCTAGAGGTTCCAACAGTAACTTCTTGAGCCTCTAATCCAACGTAGCTAAATGTAAGCACATCACCAACACTGGCTTGAATGGCGTAGTTACCATCGAAGTCTGTTTGTGTTCCTGTGGTCGTGCCTTTTACAATAATGTTAACTCCAGGGAGTGGTATGCCGGATTCGTCCGATACCGTTCCTGAAATTGTCTTTTCCTGCGCATACGAAATATGCACAACAAACGCCAGAAATAGCGTAAGAATTCCACTAAACTTTGTTTTCATTGTATATTTAATTTGAATTAGTCTTTCTCAAAAATCATAATAAAAACTTAATAAAACAACAATTTGTCGTTAAAAATTTAGTTCATAGTGCTGTGTAAGTGTTAAAAAACATATGTTTTTGTTAAAATAACGCTGAAAGACTAATGTGGATTTTGGAGTTGGATAGCCTGAAAGGTTGGTTTTCGGTTTTGCCATTAGCGTAGATAAATCGTAGTAAACCTGCCTTAGTGATTAAGCCAAAGCCAAAACCAAACCCGTATAGTTTTTCCTTGGTGTTGGTAATATCGTTTTCAAAGTAGGCTAAATCGGTAATGGTGTGTGCGTATAATATTTGCGATAGTTGATAACGATATTCTGTGTTTATTAATCCAAAAAGGGAGGCTGTAAGACTGTTTTCTTCAAAACCTCTGATGGAATTTATTCCTCCAAAACGAAAAAGTTCATTTTCAAGGTAGGAGCTCGAGTTTAAAATATTGCCGTTTGTTCTTAAGTAAATACTGTTTCGATCGTTAAGGTAAAAAATATTAAATGCATCGAGAGTGAAAGTAGATTGCTCTTCTGTTTCAAGATCGGTTTCTCTAGACCCCAGGCCCGACTCAAAGTAAAATTGCGATTTAGTGCGGAATAGTAAGTTATTAGGTTGTTTTTTTGTGTATCTGTAAGCTAGATTGTAAAATGTGCTTTTATAGTCACTAACGGTGTTGGTTATGAGGCTGTCTTGAAGGTTGTTTGATTGGGTGGATTTAATCCCAAGAGCAACATTGTGTTTGGAGCTTACTTGGTATGTTATTTTGGCGGATTGTGTGGCTGTTGTGAACGAAGAATCTTTCTTAAATAAGTAGAGTTCGAGTTCTGTGCCAATGGGTGTTCCAAATATGTAGGGTAATTGGAGTTTTGCGTCAAATGTTTTTTGGTCGTTTTCGTCACTTTTGTATTGAAGAGTAAAAGATTCGCCATAATTAAGGTTGTTGGTTAAGCTTAAGTTTAAATAACCATCAAATTCAATGTTGTTTGTGTCTTCGTTAGTTCCAAATCCCAAGTAGCCGTCAAACGTATTGCTTTTGTTTTTTTCTACGTAAAGGTATAATGTGGTGGAGTCTTGTGTAAAAAGAACTTCGGGAGGTTTTATCTCCGAGGCAAAAGTTAACTCTCCAAGGTTTTTTGTTTTTTCTTTAAGTGTGTTAATTTTGAAAACCTGCCCTTCTTTAATTTTTAAATAGTGCTTAATAAATGATTTGGGGAATTTTTCGTAGCCCTTAATAACGATGTCGTCTATCCTGCGGTTGCTGTTTTCTGTGTAAACATCCAAAGTGGCGCTTAAAGTGTTTTGATTGATTTTTAAAATGTCCTTAAGGCGTACTTTGTTGAAAGGTTTTCCTTGTTCTGCTATTGTATTGTTAAGGTAATTTAAGGTGTATTCAACCCTGGTAAAAGGAATTGTAAAATGGGTAGGGGTTTTATTTGTGGTTATTCTTCTTAATAGGCTCCCGTCTACAACTGCATTGTCATAATAAATTAATATGCTGTAGAAGCGATTTTTTAAATTAATGGTTGCTAAGAAGGTGGAGTCGTTTTCTTTTATAGGTTTATTGGATTTGGCGTCAATGTACCCAAGTCTGTAAAGTTTGTTGTTAAGGCTGTCTAGTTCTTGGGTTATGCTTTTAAGGTCTTTGTGAGAGCTAAAATATCCTAGTGAGTCTATTACCGCAGTTTCCTTTTCGTTATTCCCTAAAACGTTGAGGTAGAGGTTTTGGCCCAGCATACATGAGCTTGCCAATATACAAAGGCATGAGAAAAGGTATATGTGAACTTTACTTTTTATCACCTTGAACAGCGCTTTAGGGTTTGGTAAAGCTAACATAAAAAGGAAGCACTGTATATCTAACTATTGATGAAAATTAAATTCTATTGAAAATTAATCCTTTAGGGTTTGATAAAAATAATTTTATTGCTACATTTGCAGCCCTCTAAGAAGAGGATTTTAAAAATATTTATTAAATAATATGCCAACAATTTCACAATTAGTACGAAAAGGAAGAGCCAAAATAACCAAGAAGAGTAAATCGGCTGCTTTAGATTCGTGTCCACAAAGACGTGGAGTGTGTACACGTGTTTACACTACAACACCTAAGAAACCAAACTCGGCTATGCGTAAGGTAGCAAGGGTGAGGTTGACAAACGGTAACGAAGTGAACGCTTACATCCCTGGAGAAGGGCACAATCTACAAGAGCACTCGATAGTATTGGTTAGAGGTGGAAGGGTAAAAGATTTACCAGGAGTTAGATACCACATCGTTCGTGGTGCTTTGGATACCGCAGGTGTTCAAGGAAGAGCCCAACGAAGATCTAAGTATGGTGCAAAACGCCCTAAAAAGTAATTAAAATCTTTTAAAGAAAAGACATGAGAAAAAGACAAGCGAAAAAAAGGCCGTTGTTGCCAGATCCGCGATTTAATGATCAGTTGGTTACGCGTTTTGTGAATATGATGATGTTGGATGGGAAGAAATCTGTAGCCTTCAGAGTGTTTTATGATGCTATCGATATCGTAGACCAAAAGAAAACTGATGAAGAAAAAACTGCTTTGGAATTATGGAAAGATGCTTTATCTAACGTTATGCCTCACGTAGAAGTGCGCAGTCGTAGAGTTGGTGGTGCTACATTCCAAATCCCTATGCAAATTCGTCCGGACCGTAAAATCTCTACAGCAATGAAGTGGTTAATCGGTTATGCACGAAAGAGAAATGAGAAATCAATGGCTCAAAGATTAGCGTCAGAAATACTTGCTGCTGCTAAAGAAGAAGGAGCTGCTGTTAAGAAAAGAGTTGATACGCACAAGATGGCGGAAGCAAACAAAGCATTCTCACACTTTAGATTCTAGTAAAAATGGCACAAAGAGATTTAAAATATACAAGAAATATTGGGATTGCTGCTCACATTGATGCTGGTAAAACAACAACAACTGAGCGTATCCTGTTTTATACAGGGGTTTCCCATAAGATAGGTGAGGTGCACGATGGTGCAGCTACTATGGACTGGATGGAGCAAGAGCAGGAAAGAGGTATTACAATTACTTCTGCTGCTACAACTTGTACTTGGCAGTTCCCTACCGAGCAAGGACAACCTACTGCTGATGCTAAAGGTTACCACTTTAACATTATCGATACTCCTGGTCACGTTGACTTTACAGTAGAGGTAAACCGTTCATTACGTGTATTGGATGGATTGGTATTCTTATTTAGTGCGGTAGATGGTGTAGAGCCTCAGTCTGAAACAAACTGGAGACTTGCAGATAACTATAAAGTTCCAAGAATTGGTTTTGTTAACAAAATGGACCGTCAAGGATCTAACTTCCTAGCAGTTTGTCAGCAAGTTAAAGATATGCTAGGGTCCAATGCTGTGCCAATTGTATTGCCAATTGGAGATGAAGCAGACTTTAGAGGTATTGTAGATTTAGCAAAGAACAGAGCTATTGTATGGCACGAGGATAACTTCGGAGCAACTTTCGACGTTGTAGATATCCCAGCTGATATGGTAGACGAAGTAAGACAATATAGAGCTAACCTTATCGAAGAGGTAGCTGGATATGATGAAGAGCTTCTTGAGAAGTTCATGGAAGATGAAAACTCTATCACTGAAGAAGAAGTACACGCTGCTTTAAGAGCTGCTGTAATGGATAGAGCTATTATTCCTATGATCTGTGGATCTTCATTTAAAAACAAAGGAGTACAGTTTTTATTAGATGCTGTTTGTCGTTACTTGCCTTCACCAGTAGATAAAGATGCTATTGTTGGTACTAACCCAGATACAGGAGAAGAGATTACTCGTAAACCAGACGTTAGCGAACCTTTCGCAGCATTAGCGTTTAAGATTGCTACAGATCCTTTCGTAGGACGTTTAGCTTTCTTCCGTGCCTATTCTGGACGTTTAGATGCAGGTTCTTATATCTTGAACAACCGTTCAGGTAAAAAGGAGCGTATCTCTCGTATTTACCAAATGCACTCTAACAAGCAAAACGCTATCGACTTCATCGAAGCTGGAGATATTGGAGCTGCAGTAGGGTTTAAAGACATCAAGACTGGAGATACTATGTCTGATGAAAAACACCCAATTGTATTGGAAAGTATGGACTTCCCTGATCCTGTAATTGGTATCGCTGTAGAGCCTAAGACTAAAGCCGACGTTGATAAAATGGGTATGGCATTAGCTAAATTGGCAGAAGAAGATCCAACATTTACTGCAAGAACAGATGAAGCTTCAGGCCAGACTATCATTTCTGGTATGGGTGAGCTTCACTTAGATATTATCGTTGACCGTTTGAAGCGTGAGTTCAAGGTTGAAGTAAACCAAGGACAACCTCAAGTAGAGTACAAAGAAGCTATTACAAGACGTGCAGAACACAGAGAAGTTTATAAGAAACAATCTGGTGGACGTGGTAAATTCGCAGATATAGTATTTACTCTTGAGCCTGCTGAAGAAGGTAAAACTGGACTTGAGTTCGTTTCTGAGATTAAAGGTGGTAACGTACCAAAAGAATTTATTCCTTCTATTGAGAAAGGATTCAAAATGGCAATGATTAATGGGCCATTGGCTGGATATGAGGTAGACTCTATGAAGGTTACTTTAACTGATGGTTCTTACCACGATGTGGATTCTGATCAGTTATCATTCGAATTGGCTGCTAAACTTGGTTTCAAAGCTGCTGCAAAAGCTGCTAAAGCTGTAATCATGGAGCCAATTATGAAGCTAGAGGTTCTTACTCCAGAAGAAAACATGGGGGATATTGTAGGTGACCTTAACCGTCGTCGTGGTCAAGTTAACAACATGAGCGACAGAGCAGGTTCTAAAGTAATCAAAGCAGAGGTGCCATTATCTGAAATGTTCGGTTACGTAACTTCATTACGTACATTGTCATCAGGTAGAGCAACATCTACTATGGAATTTTCACACTATGCTGAAACCCCTTCAAACATTGCTGAAGAGGTGATTAAAGCGGCTAAAGGAGTTGAAGCTTAAATCTTAAGAAAATGAGTCAAAAAATCAGAATAAAACTAAAGTCATACGATCACAACTTAGTAGACAAATCTGCTGATAAGATTGTAAAAACTGTTAAAAGTACAGGTGCTGTAGTAACTGGTCCTATTCCGTTACCAACACACAAGAAAATTTTCACTGTATTGCGTTCTCCTCACGTAAACAAAAAGTCGAGAGAGCAATTCCAATTAAGTTCTTACAAGAGGTTGTTGGATATTTACAGTTCGTCTTCTAAGACTATCGATGCTTTAATGAAACTTGAATTGCCAAGTGGTGTTGAAGTAGAGATTAAAGTGTAATGACACCATATTGAGTAACGCACTCAATAAACATGTCCCGAGCGATTGGTTAGGGAAAAACGGATAGAAATACAGTTCAGGGTCGAAATGTGTTTTTTGACCCTGAACCTTTTTAATAATAACTAATAAATTTAATTAATAATTATGTCTGGGTTAATAGGAAAGAAAATCGGTATGACCAGCATTTTTGATGAAAATGGAAAGAACATTCCATGTACAGTAATCGAAGCTGGACCATGTATCGTTACCCAAGTCAGAACCGAAGAGGTTGACGGGTATAGCGCTCTTCAACTTGGTTTCGATGACGCGACAGAAAAAAATGCTACTAAAGCTGATATTGGTCACGCTAAGAAAGCAGGTACTTCTGTAAAACGCAAAGTTGTTGAGTTCCAAGGATTCGAAGAGGAGTACAAATTAGGTGATGCCATCACTGTGGAGCACTTTAAAGAAGGAGAGTTCATAGATATTTCTGGAACTTCTAAAGGTAAAGGTTTCCAAGGGGTTGTAAAACGTCACGGATTTGGTGGAGTTGGACAAGCAACTCACGGTCAGCACAACCGTTTAAGAGCGCCTGGTTCTATTGGAGCTGCGTCTTATCCTGCGAGAGTATTCAAAGGAATGAGAATGGCCGGAAGAATGGGTGGTGAAAAAGTGAAAGTTCAAAATTTAAGAGTTTTAAAAGTGGTTGCTGATAAGAACCTACTTGTTGTAAAAGGATGTGTTCCTGGTCACAAAAATTCTTATGTAATTATTCAGAAGTAATGGAAGTAGCAGTATTAGATATCAACGGAAAAGAAACAGGGAGAAAGGCAAACCTTTCTGATGCTGTTTTTGCTATTGAGCCTAATAACCACGCTGTGTATTTAGACGTTAAGCAATATTTAGCTAATCAACGTCAAGGAACACACAAGGCTAAAGAGCGTGCAGAGATTACTGGTAGCACACGTAAGATAAAGAAGCAAAAAGGTACTGGTACGGCCAGAGCTGGTAGCATCAAGTCTGGTGTATTTGTAGGTGGTGGGCGTATGTTTGGTCCTAGACCAAGAAACTATAGCTTCAAACTTAACAAAAATGTTAAGCGTTTGGCTAGAAAATCTGCCTTAAGTATCAAAGCAAGTGAGAACGCAATTACCGTATTGGAAGACTTTAATTTCGATGCGCCAAAGACTAAAAATTTCACTTCTATGCTGAAAGCCTTAGAGTTAGATAGCAAAAAGTCTTTGTTTGTGTTGGGTGCGTCGAATAATAATGTATATTTGTCGGCACGCAATTTAAAGAACTCTGAGGTAGTAATTGCTTCAGAATTAAGCACTTACAAAATATTGAACGCTGGTCAAGTTGTTCTTTTGGAAGGTGCCTTAGAAGGAATTGTAACGAATTTAAGTAAATAAGGAAACGATGAGTATCTTAATTAAACCTATCATCACAGAAAAAGCAACGGCTCAAAGTGAGTTAAGTAATTGCTATACTTTTCAAGTGAGCACAGGAGCGAACAAGATAGAAATTAAAAATGCAGTTGAGGCTGCTTATGGCGTTTCTGTTGAAAAAGTTCGTACTATAAATGTCCGTCCAGAGCGTAGAACCCGTTATACTAAAACGGGTATTCAGCATGGTAAAACAAACGCTACTAAAAGAGCGATTGTACAACTGGCGGAAGGTGAAATGATTGATTTATACACTAACATGTAATTAGACAACGATGTCAGTAAGAAAATTAAAACCAATCACACCAGGTCAGCGATTTAGAGTAGTTAATGGATTTGACGCCATTACTACTGATAAGCCGGAGAAAAGTTTATTAGCTCCGAAAAAAAGATCTGGTGGTAGAAACAGTCAAGGAAAAATGACCATGCGCTATTTAGGTGGTGGTCATAAAAAACGTTACCGTATTATCGACTTCAAAAGAAACAAAGCTGGAATTCCTGCTGAAGTTAAGTCGATAGAATACGATCCAAACAGAACAGCTTTTATCGCGTTGTTGAACTATCAAGACGGCGAGAAGAGATATATCATTGCTCAAAATGGTTTACAGGTTGGGCAAACAGTTGTATCTGGGGACAACGTTGCTCCAGAGATCGGTAATGCAATGCCTTTAAGTCAAATTCCATTAGGAACTATTATTTCTTGTGTAGAGTTACGTCCAGGACAAGGAGCTGTTATGGCTCGTAGTGCTGGTGCTTTTGCTCAGTTAATGGCAAGAGACGGTAAGTTTGCTACAATCAAATTACCATCGGGTGAAACTCGTTTGGTGTTGGTTACTTGTATGGCTACTATCGGGGTTGTATCAAACTCAGACCACCAATTGTTAGTGTCTGGTAAAGCAGGTAGAAGCAGATGGTTAGGTAGAAGACCACGTACTCGTCCAGTAGTTATGAACCCGGTTGATCACCCAATGGGTGGTGGTGAAGGACGTTCGTCTGGAGGACACCCTCGTTCTAGAAAAGGTTTACCTGCTAAAGGTTACAGAACCCGTTCTAAGACAAAAGCGAGTAATAAGTATATTGTAGAACGCAGAAAGAAATAATAGGACATGGCAAGATCATTAAAAAAAGGACCTTACGTTCATTATAAATTAGACAAAAGAGTTCAAGAAAACGTTGAGTCTGGTAAGAAAACTGTGATCAAAACTTGGTCTAGAGCATCTATGATTACTCCAGACTTCGTAGGACAAACTATCGCAGTACATAACGGTCGTCAATTCGTGCCAGTTTATGTAACTGAAAACATGGTAGGTCACAAATTAGGAGAATTTTCACCAACAAGATCGTTTAGAGGTCACGCTGGTGCTAAAAACAAAGGTAAAAAGTAGTAAGCTATGGGAAGTCGTAAAAAACAAATGGCAGACGCTATTAAGGAAGAGAAAAAGCAAATTGCTTTTGCTAAGCTTAATAACTGTCCTACGTCACCGAGAAAGATGCGTTTAGTAGCCGACTTAGTAAGAGGTGAACGCGTAGAAAAAGCGCTAAATATTTTAAAGTTTAGCCAGAAAGAAGCATCTAATCGCTTAGAAAAACTTTTACTTTCTGCTATTGCCAACTGGCAAGCTAAAAACGAAGATGCAAGCATTGAAGATGCTGAACTTATCGTGAAGGAAATTAGAGTTGATGGTGGTGCAATGTTAAAAAGATTGCGTCCAGCACCACAAGGTCGTGCACACAGAATTAGAAAACGTTCTAACCACGTAACTATCGTGGTAGGAGCTAACAATAACACACAAAGCTAAGATAGAAGTATGGGACAAAAAACAAATCCAATCGGAAATCGCTTAGGAATTATCAGAGGATGGGAATCTAACTGGTATGGAGGTAATGACTACGGTGATAAGCTTGCCGAAGACGATAAGATTAGAAAATACGTTCATGCGCGTTTATCTAAAGCTAGTGTTTCCAGAGTAATTATTGAGCGTACGCTTAAACTTGTAACCGTTACTATCACTACGGCTCGTCCAGGTATTATTATCGGTAAAGGAGGTCAAGAGGTAGACAAGTTGAAAGAAGAGCTTAAGAAATTAACTGGCAAAGAGGTTCAAATTAACATCTTTGAAATTAAAAGACCGGAACTAGATGCATTCTTGGTAGCTTCAAGTATTGCTCGTCAAATTGAGAACCGTATCTCTTACAGACGTGCAATTAAAATGGCTATTGCTGCTACAATGAGAATGAATGCTGAAGGAATCAAAATTCAGATTAGTGGTCGTTTGAACGGAGCTGAAATGGCACGTACAGAGCACTATAAAGATGGACGTATTCCTTTATCGACCTTTAGAGCCGATATTGACTACGCACTTGTAGAAGCACATACTACTTACGGTAGACTTGGTGTTAAAGTGTGGATCATGAAAGGCGAAGTATATGGTAAAAGAGAGCTTTCTCCGCTAGTTGGAATGTCCAAAAAGCAAGGAAAAGGCGGAGGACGTGGAAACAGTAAACCTCGTCGTAGAAAGTAATTTTTTAAAGAAAAGAAAAAATGTTACAGCCTAAAAGAACAAAATTTCGTAAAACCCAGAAGGGACGTATGAAAGGAAATGCCGGAAGAGGGCACCAACTTTCAAACGGAACTTTTGGTATAAAGTCACTTGATTCAAACTTTTTGACATCACGTCAAATCGAGGCAGCTCGTATTGCAGCTACCCGTTATATGAAAAGGGAAGGGCAACTGTGGATTAAAATTTTCCCAGACAAGCCAATCACTAAAAAGCCGCTTGAGGTACGTATGGGTAAAGGTAAAGGTGCTGTAGATCATTATGCAGCTGTTGTTAAGCCAGGACGTATGTTATTCGAAGTTGGTGGTGTTCCATTGGATATCGCTAAAGAAGCATTGCGTTTGGCAGCTCAAAAACTACCTGTTAAAACTAAGTTTGTAATTGCTAGAGATTTCGAAGCATAATTTATTTGATATGATGAAACAATCAGAAATTAAAGAATTATCTACAGCTGAGTTACAAGAGAAACTTAGTGAGACAAGAAAGAGTTATGCTGACCTAAAAATGGCTCACGCAATATCTCCTTTAGAGAATCCAATTCAGTTGCGTTCTACAAGACGTACAATCGCAAGATTGGCAACAGAATTAACTAAAAGAGAACTACAATAATTCTGCTGAAAGATGGAAAAAAGAAATTTAAGAAAAGAACGTGTAGGTGTTGTTACTAGTAACAAAATGCAGAAGTCTATTGTGGTTTCTGAGGTTAAAAAAGTAAAACACCCTATATATGGAAAGTTCGTGTTAAAAACGAAAAAATACGTTGCACACGACGAGAAAAACGATTGTAACATTGGAGATACTGTAAAGATCATGGAAACAAGACCTTTAAGTAAATCTAAGTGTTGGAGATTAGTTGAAATAATTGAAAGAGCGAAGTAATTATGGTACAACAAGAATCAAGATTAAAAGTAGCTGACAACACTGGAGCTAAAGAAGTTTTAGTAATCCGTGTTTTAGGTGGTACAAAAAGAAGATATGCTTCTGTTGGAGATAAAGTAGTTGTATCTGTAAAAGATGCTACGCCTAACGGAAACGTGAAAAAGAAAGCAGTTTCTACTGCAGTTGTTGTACGTACCGTAAAGGAAGTAAGAAGGCCAGATGGATCTTACATTAGATTCGACGATAACGCTTGTGTACTTTTAAACGCTGCTGGCGAAATGAGAGGAACTCGTGTTTTTGGTCCTGTTGCTAGAGAACTTCGTGACAAACAATTCATGAAAATTGTATCATTAGCACCTGAAGTGCTTTAATGAAATATTAAGATGACAAAGCTTAAAATTAAATCAGGAGATACTGTAAGAGTAATTGCCGGAGATCACAAAAATGCCGAAGGTAAAGTACTTAAAGTATTCAAAGATAAGAACAAAGCGATTGTTGAGGGTGTAAACATGGTGAAGAAACACACCAAGCCTAGCGCACAAAACCCTCAAGGTGGAATCGTGGAAAAAGAAGCACCAATTCATATCTCAAACCTATCTTTGTTGACCTCTAAAGGGGAGACTACAAGAGCTGGTGTACGTATGGAAGGTGACAAGAAAGTAAGATTTTCAAAAAAATCCAATGAAGTAATTTAGTTATGGCATATTTACCTAGACTTAAAGAAGAGTACAAAAGCAGAGTAATTGCAGCTCTTACAGAAGAATTTGGATATAGTAATGTAATGCAAGTGCCTAAACTTGAAAAGATAGTATTATCTAGAGGTGTTGGTGCTGCCGTTGCAGACAAAAAGTTAATTGATTACGCAGTAGACGAGTTAACCACTATATCAGGACAGAAAGCCGTTGCTACATTATCTAAAAAGGATATCGCAACTTTCAAACTTCGTAAAGGAATGCCAATCGGGGCAAGAGTGACTTTACGTGGTGAAAGAATGTGGGAATTTTTAGATCGTTTGATTACTTCAGCCTTACCACGTGTAAGAGATTTTAACGGAATCAAAGCTAACGGATTTGACGGAAGAGGTAACTATAACCTTGGAATTACAGAGCAAATTATTTTTCCTGAAATTGATATCGATAAGGTTAACAAAATCTCAGGATTAGATATTACCTTTGTGACCTCGGCACAAACCGATAAGGAAGCAAAATCATTATTAACCGAATTAGGATTACCTTTTAAAAAGAACTAAGTTATGGCTAAAGAATCAATGAAAGCCCGCGAGGTAAAAAGAGCTAAAACTGTAGCAAAATATGCAGAGAAACGCAAAGCTTTATTAGAAGCTGGCGATTACGAAGCATTACAAAAGCTGCCAAGAAATGCTTCTCCTGTTCGTATGCATAATAGATGTAAGCTTACCGGAAGACCAAAAGGATATATGCGTCAGTTTGGTATTTCGCGTGTAATGTTCAGGGAAATGGCCAACCAAGGGCTTATCCCAGGAGTTAAAAAAGCAAGTTGGTAAAAACATTATAAACTGGTTTAAGGTTCGGGGCATATTGCCCCGAAAACCAAAACCGCAAATTTATTCACTATGTACACAGATCCTATTGCGGATTACCTAACAAGAGTTAGAAATGCAGTGCGAGCAAACCACAGAGTTGTGGAGATTCCTGCATCTAACCTTAAGAAAGAAATAACTAAAATTTTATTCGATCAAGGATACATTTTAAGTTATAAGTTTGATGACTCTTCAGTACAAGGAACTATTAAAATAGCTCTTAAGTACAACAAAGAGACTAAAGAACCTGTAATTAAGAAGATCCAGAGAATAAGTAAACCTGGTTTACGTAAGTATGCTAGCGCTAAAGAAATGCCTAGAATTCTTAATGGACTTGGAATTGCCATCGTTTCTACTTCTCACGGAGTAATGACTGGTAAGCAAGCTCAAAGAGAGAATGTAGGTGGCGAATTATTATGTTACGTTTACTAATAAATACCATTAAGACATGTCAAGAATAGGAAATAGCCCAGTAGCAATTCCGGAAGGAGTTACAGTCGAAGTCAACGAAAACGTGGTAACAGTTAAAGGGAAATTAGGAGAATTATCTCAAGAAATCACTGCTGTATCTGTAAAAGTTGAAGATGGTAATGTTTTAGTTGAACGTTCTGCTGAAAACAAAGAACAAAAAGCCAAACATGGTCTATATAGAGCTCTGATTAGCAATATGATAACAGGAGTGTCTAAAGGATGGACTAAAGAATTGGAATTAGTAGGGGTAGGATACAGAGCAAGCAACCAAGGACAAAAACTTGACCTTGCTTTAGGTTTTTCTCATAATATTGTTTTAGATTTAGCGCCCGAAGTTAAAATTGAAACGGTTTCAGAAAAAGGAAAGAACCCAATAGTAAAGTTAACTTCTCACGATAAACAGCTTGTAGGACAGGTTGCTGCGAAGATTCGTTCGTTCCGTAAGCCAGAACCTTACAAAGGAAAAGGTATCAAGTTTGTTGGAGAAATCATTAGAAGAAAAGCAGGTAAATCAGCTTAATAATTGAGTTATGGCATTAACAAAGAACGAGAGAAGATTAAGAATAAAAAACAGAATCAGAAAAGTAGTTTCTGGTACAGAAGCCAGACCTAGATTAGCTGTTTTTAGAAGCAACAAAGAGATTTATGCTCAAGTGATAGATGACGTTACAGGAAAAAC
Organism: Mangrovimonas aestuarii; assembly: GCF_028767185.1. GTDB lineage: Bacteria > Bacteroidota > Bacteroidia > Flavobacteriales > Flavobacteriaceae > Mangrovimonas_B > Mangrovimonas_B aestuarii. Next base: position 48,712 of record NZ_JARACK010000001.1, on the reverse strand, counting down.
CCTAGCATCGGCATCTTCAAGAGATAAAGATATTAATTCTGCAACTGGTAGTAAATCAGAAATCGCTACCCTTGTTGGTAAAACGGTTGCTGAAAAAGCTTTAAAAGCTGGTGTAGACACAATCTCTTTTGATAGAGGTGGATATTTATACCATGGTAGAGTTAAATCATTAGCTGACGGAGCTAGAGAAGCAGGACTTAAATTCTAAGAAATTATGTATCAAAAATACAAAAGCGCAGAGTTAGTAAAACCAAGTGGATTAGATCTTAAAGATCGTTTAGTTGGTGTACAGAGAGTTACAAAAGTAACTAAAGGAGGTAGAGCATTCGGCTTTTCTGCTATTGTTGTAGTAGGAGACGAAGCTGGTGTGGTAGGACACGGTTTAGGAAAATCTAAAGATGTTGCTAGTGCAATTGCAAAGGCTATCGAAGATGCTAAGAAAAACCTTGTACGCATCCCATTGGTAAAAGGAACTTTACCTCATGAGCAAAAAGGTAAATTTGGTGGAGCTAGAGTAAACATCATCCCAGCCGCTCCTGGTACCGGGGTTATTGCCGGTGGTGCAGTAAGAACTGTATTGGAAGCTGTTGGTGTACACGATGTACTTTCTAAATCTCAAGGATCATCAAACCCTCATAACGTAGTTAAGGCAACTTTTGATGCATTATTACAGTTACGCGATGCTAATACTATTGCCCGCGATAGAGGTATATCTCTTGAAAAAGTTTTTAACGGATAATTAAGGATACGATGGCAAAGATAAAAGTAACAAAAGTTAGAAGTGCAATTAACCGCCCTTTAAGACAAAAGCGTACTCTTGAGGCGTTAGGTCTTAAAAGAATCGGTCAGGTTGTAGAGCATGATGCCACACCAAATATCCTTGGTATGGTTGAAAAAGTAAAACACTTAGTTTCTATTGAAGAAACCAAATAAAGATACTGAAAAATGGATTTAAGTAATTTAAAACCTGCAGAAGGTTCAGTTAAAAGTCAAGGGAAGCGCGTAGGTCGTGGACAAGGATCTGGTAAAGGTGGCACTGCAACAAGAGGTCACAAAGGAGCTAAGTCACGTTCTGGATATTCTAAGAAAATTGGATTTGAAGGAGGGCAAATGCCACTTCAAAGACGTGTTCCTAAGTTTGGCTTTACAAACATTAACCGTAAAGAGTACCAAGGAATTAACCTAGACACTCTTCAACAATTGGTTGATGATGGGAAAATTAAAGATACAGTTGATTTTGACACTTTAGTTTCTTTGAGATTAGCCGGAAAGAATGAGATGGTTAAAATCTTAGGAAGAGGAGAATTAAAAGCAAAAATCAAGGTGTCTGCTCATAAATTTACTGCTTCAGCAAAAGCTGCTATCGAAGCAGCAGGAGGAGAGGCTGTAACTTTATAAGAACTTATTAAGCGCATGAAATTTATAGAGACGTTAAAAAATGTTTGGAAAATAGAGGAGCTAAGAAACAGAATTATAGTTACTCTTGGTCTGTTATTAGTTTATCGTTTTGGTGCACAAGTAGTGCTTCCTGGTATTGATGCCTCTCAATTAGAAGGTTTGGCAGATAGTACAGATGATGGGCTACTAGGGCTATTAAATGCATTTACGGGGGGAGCTTTTGCAAACGCTTCTGTATTTGCTTTAGGGATTATGCCATATATTTCTGCTTCTATTGTTGTGCAGTTAATGGGAATTGCAATTCCTTATTTACAAAAGCTGCAGAAAGAAGGAGAGAGTGGACGTAAAAAGATCAATCAAATTACAAGATGGTTAACTATCGCTATTTGCTTGGTTCAAGCACCGGGATATTTAGCTAGTTTACCTAGCTTAGGAATTCCTCAAAGTGCCTTTTTATTAGGCCAAGGCGGTTTATTCTATTTTTCTTCTGTTATTATTTTAGTAACTGGATGTATATTTGCCATGTGGTTAGGTGAACGTATTACTGATAAAGGTATTGGTAATGGTATTTCATTATTGATCATGGTAGGTATTATCGCGACATTGCCTCAGGCGTTTTTACAAAATGCAGCATCTCGTATGGAGACTAATGCAGTAATGCTGATCCTTATCGAGTTGGTATTGTGGTTCGTTATTATTTTAGCATCTATAATGCTGGTAATGGCAGTGCGCAAGATAGCAGTTCAATATGCAAGAAGAACAGCTACTGGTGGATATGAGAAAAATGTTATGGGAGCAAGAGATTACATTCCTTTGAAGCTTAATGCTTCAGGGGTAATGCCAATTATCTTCGCCCAAGCTATTATGTTCGTGCCTGGACTAATTGGAGGATCTTCATTAATGAAAGAATCTGCAGTTGGTCAATGGTTACAAACACAGTTCTCAGACGTATTCGGGTTTACTTACAATTTAGTGTTCGCGTTGTTAATTATTGTTTTCACGTATTTTTACACCGCGATTACTGTGCCAACAAATAAGATGGCAGACGACTTGAAGCGTGCCAATGGGTTTATCCCAGGTATTCGTCCAGGATCTGAAACAGCAGACTATTTAGATAAAATAATGTCTCAAATAACATTGCCTGGTTCTATTTTCTTAGCTGTAATTGCCGTGTTCCCGGCAGTTATCGTGAAGTTGATGAACGTTCAATCAGGTTGGGCCTTATTTTTCGGTGGTACATCATTATTAATTATGGTTGGAGTTGCAATCGATACCATGCAGCAAGTAAACTCTTATTTGCTTAACAGACACTATGATGGCTTGATGAAAACAGGTAAAAATAGAAAAGCAGTAGCTTAATTATTATACTATGGCGAAACAAGCAGCAATAGAACAAGACGGAACAATCATTGAAGCATTATCTAATGCAATGTTCCGTGTTGAATTGGAAAATGGTCACATTGTGACTGCACACATATCCGGGAAAATGCGTATGCACTACATTAAGTTGTTACCGGGAGATAAAGTAAAATTGGAAATGAGTCCTTACGATTTAACTAAGGCTAGAATAACTTATAGATACTAATACGATGAAAGTAAGAGCATCAGTTAAAAAGAGAAGTGCAGATTGTAAGATCGTGCGCAGAAAAGGTAGACTTTACGTAATTAACAAAAAGAATCCTAGATTCAAACAAAGACAAGGGTAATTATGGCAAGAATTGCAGGTGTAGATATACCAAAACAAAAGAGAGGGGTAATCTCTTTAACTTATATCTTCGGAATAGGTAAGAGTAGAGCCCAAGAGATTTTAGCAACTGCTAAGGTAGACGAAAACATCAAAGTTCAAGATTGGACAGACGATCAAATCGGAAGCATCCGTGAAGCTGTTTCGTCTTTCACTATTGAAGGTGAATTACGTTCTGAAACGTCTATGAACATTAAGCGTTTAATGGACATCGGATGTTACAGAGGTATCCGTCACAGAGCGGGACTTCCTTTAAGAGGTCAGCGTACTAAAAACAACTCTAGAACAAGAAAAGGTAAAAGAAAAACAGTTGCTAACAAGAAAAAAGCAACTAAATAATAAGTAGACATTAGTCATTAGTTTTAGAAGTTAGATGAATCTGTTTGAAATAGAAATGTTTAGGATTCTAACAACTAATAACTAACAACTTGAAACTAAATTAATATGGCAAAGTCAAATACTAAAACTAAAAAACGTAAAGTTATCGTAGATTCAGTTGGAGAAGCGCATATCAATGCTTCTTTCAATAACATCATAATCTCATTAACTAACAAGAAAGGTGACGTTATTTCGTGGTCTTCAGCTGGTAAAATGGGATTCCGTGGATCTAAGAAAAACACTCCTTACGCTGCTCAAATGGCTGCAGAAGATGCTACTGCAGTAGCTCAAGAAGCTGGTTTAAAGAAAGTAAAAGTATACGTTAAAGGTCCTGGTAACGGTAGAGAATCTGCTATCCGTTCTATCCACAATGCTGGTATCGAAGTTACGGAAATCATCGATGTAACTCCACTACCACACAACGGATGTAGACCTCCTAAACGTAGAAGAGTATAATTTATTTGTATATCTAAAATTAATATCAATTGTTAACGCAGTTGATATTAATTTTTTTATACGTAAATTTGCAAACTGAAAAAAAAACAAGTATAACAAGAGATTAACGATTATCGAAGGATAAGATTAAGACCTTAATTCATAATCACTCTTAAAATCAATTAAAATGGCAAGATATACTGGTCCTAAAACTAAAATAGCTCGTAAGTTTGGCGAAGCTATCTTTGGAGACGACAAAGCTTTTGAAAAAAGAAATTATCCTCCAGGGCAACATGGTGCTAACAAGCGTCGTGGTAAAAAATCTGAATACGCAATCCAGTTAATGGAAAAGCAAAAAGCTAAGTATACTTATGGTATCTTAGAGCGTCAGTTTAGAAACATCTTCAAGAAAGCAACTGCTGCACCAGGAATTACTGGTGAGGTATTGTTACAACTTTGTGAGTCCAGATTAGACAACGTAGTATTCAGAATGGGAATTGCTCCTTCTCGAAGTGCTGCAAGACAATTAGTATCTCACAGACACATTACCGTAAATGGTAGTGTTGTAAACATTCCTTCTTATACTCTTAAGGCAGGTGATGTTGTAGCGGTAAGAGAAAAGTCTAAATCTCTTGATGCTATCGACAGATCTCTTTCTAACTCAAGTCACGTTTACGAGTGGATTACTTGGAATGACGAAAAGAAAGAAGGAACTTATGTTGCTGTTCCTGCAAGAATCCAGATTCCTGAAAACATTAACGAACAGTTCATCGTAGAATTATATTCTAAATAATAAATTAACTATATTGGTATTTAGCCAAAGGGTTTATTCGTACTTCTTCAAACTTATAGACCGCGCAACTAAATAACAATTAAAACGAAGAAAAACACATGGCAGTATTTAATTTTCAAAAGCCCGACAAAGTAATCATGATTGATTCATCAGATTTTGAAGGGAAATTCGAATTTAGACCTTTAGAACCTGGTTATGGATTAACAGTAGGTAACGCATTAAGACGCGTTTTACTTTCTTCTTTGGAAGGTTTTGCAATTACATCGGTTAGAATTGAAGGCGTAGACCACGAGTTCTCTACTATCCCTGGTGTGGTTGAAGATGTTACTGAAATTATCTTAAACCTAAAACAGGTTCGTTTTAAGCAGCAGATTGAGGATATCGACAATGAGTCGGTAACTATATCTGTCTCTGGACAAGAGCAAATTACTGCCGGGGATTTCCAAAAGTTCATCTCAGGTTTCCAAGTATTAAATTCAGATCTTGTAATCTGTAACTTAGACCCTAAGGTAACTGTTAATATGGAGATTAGTATAGAAAAAGGTAGAGGTTACGTACCAGCAGAAGAAAACAAAAAAGCTACTGCACCGGTTGGAACTATCTTCACAGATTCTATCTACACGCCCATTAAAAACGTTAAGTACAGCATTGAAAACTATCGTGTAGAGCAAAAAACGGATTATGAGAAATTGGTATTTGAAATTATTACCGATGGATCCATTGCTCCGCAAGATGCACTTACCGAAGCTGCTAAAACATTAATCCATCACTTCATGTTGTTCTCTGATGAGCGCATTACTTTAGAAGCTGATGAGATCGCTCAAACAGAAACTTATGATGAAGAATCTCTTCACATGAGACAGCTATTGAAAACCAAATTGGTTGACATGGATCTTTCAGTAAGAGCATTAAACTGTTTAAAAGCTGCAGAGGTAGACACTTTAGGAGATTTGGTGTCATTTAACAAAAACGACTTGATGAAGTTCCGTAACTTCGGTAAGAAATCTTTAACAGAGCTTGAAGAGCTTGTAAACGTTAAAGGTCTTAACTTCGGTATGGACTTATCAAAATATAAATTAGATAAAGACTAACACGTTCATAATTTGCTCCTCTGAAGAGAGTTGAGCAAGATGATCGCTAAATGAAAATGTCATGAGACACGGAAAAAAAGTAAACCATTTAGGTAGAAAAACAGCTCACAGAAAAGCTATGTTGGCAAATATGGCTTGTTCTCTAATCGAGCACAAACGTATTAACACGACTGTTGCTAAGGCTAAAGCGTTAAAGCAATTTATCGAGCCATTGGTAACCAAGTCTAAAGAAGATACAACTCATAACAGACGTATCGTTTTTAGTCGATTAAGACAAAAAGATGCGGTTACTGAGCTTTTTAGAGACGTAGCTGTTAAAGTTGGTGACAGACCTGGAGGATATACAAGAATCATTAAGCTTGGTAACCGTCTTGGGGATAACGCTGATATGGCTATGATCGAATTGGTAGATTACAACGAAATCTACAATGCAGATTCAGCTAAGAAGAAAACTACACGTAGAAGTAGAAGAGGTGGTGCTAAGAAAACTACTGATGCTCCTGCTACAGAAACTCAAGCTTCTAACGAAGAAGAATAAATTGAGGTTCATTAATAAATATTTAAGGATAAACTTTTTTAGTTTATCCTTTTTTTATGCAATTTTGCAAAACTTTTCTAAGCAATGAAATATCAAAATCGAAAAAAAGCATTAATTCTCCTAGCTGACGGAACCATTTTTTATGGTAAGGCCGTAGGAGATAAAGAAGGTACTGCATTTGGTGAAGTGTGTTTTAACACTGGAATGACTGGTTATCAAGAGATTTTTACCGACCCATCATACTTTGGGCAACTTATGGTAACTACCAATGCTCACATAGGTAACTATGGTACCAATAAGGATGAAATAGAATCTGATAGCGTAAAGATTGCGGGGTTGATCTGTAAAAACTTTAGTTACGACTACTCACGTCCGGCAGCTGATGCTTCATTAGAATCGTTTTTAAACGAGAACAATCTATTCGCAATTTCCGATGTAGATACTAGAGCATTAGTTAGCTATATTAGAGACAACGGTGCGATGAATGCTGTTATTTCTACAGATGTAGATAACATAGAAGGACTTAAAGAACAATTGGCAAACGTTCCAGATATGAACGGTTTGGAGTTGGCTTCTAACGTTTCTACTAAAGAACCTTATTATGTAGGTGATGAGAATGCTACTTATAAAATTGCAGCTTTAGATATAGGTGTTAAGAAGAACATCTTAAGAAACCTAGCAAAGCGCGATGCTTACATTAAAGTATTCCCATACAATACTACATTCGAAGAAATGAGTGAGTGGAATCCTGATGGATATTTCTTATCTAATGGTCCTGGAGATCCAGAGCCTCTGGTAGACGCACAAAACCTTGCCAAGGAAGTAATAAACAGAAACCTTCCATTATTTGGTATTTGTTTAGGTCACCAAGTTATTGCTTTGGCAAATGGCATCTCTACTTATAAGATGCACAATGGTCACAGAGGAATTAACCACCCAGTTAAAAATATCATATCAGGAAAAGGTGAAATCACTTCCCAAAACCATGGTTTTGCCATAAACAGAGAAGAAGCCGAAGGCCATCCAGATATTGAAATTACACACCTTCACCTAAACGACAACACTGTTGCTGGAATTAGGATGAAGAGTAAAAACTGTTTTTCGGTACAGTACCACCCAGAGGCTAGCCCTGGGCCACACGATGCCGATTATTTGTTCGATCAGTTTATAGAGAATATAAAGAAGAACAAAAACTAATAAAACAAGAACCTCAAGGACTAAAAACGCTTTGAGGTTTTTTAGTTTAAGAGTATAATTATCATTGCCGAAAACAATTTTGTATATTCGGTAGCTTAACTATAAAACCAAATAATATAAACTTCAATACAATGAGTATCATTATTAATGTTCATGCCAGACAAATTTTAGACTCTCGCGGTAATCCAACTGTAGAGGTAGATGTGATAACCGAAAACGGAGTAATGGGACGTGCTGCTGTTCCTTCAGGAGCTTCAACCGGAGAACACGAAGCTGTAGAGCTTAGAGATGGAGGAGATGCGTTCATGGGGAAAGGAGTAACTAAAGCTGTAGAAAACGTAAATTCTATTATTTCTCGTGAGTTGGTTGGCGTGTCTGTGTTTGAGCAAAATACTATCGATCAATTAATGATCGAAATTGATGGTACACAAAATAAATCTAAATTAGGTGCTAATGCTATTTTAGGAGTGTCTTTAGCTGTTGCTAAGGCAGCTGCTAACGAATTGGGAATGCCACTTTACCGCTATGTAGGTGGTGTATCAGCGAATACACTTCCTGTACCGATGATGAACATCATCAATGGTGGGTCTCACAGTGATGCTCCTATCGCGTTCCAAGAGTTTATGGTTATGCCCGTTAAGGCAGAAAACTTTACCCATGCAATGCAAATGGGTACTGAAATTTTCCATAACCTAAAAAAGGTGTTACATGATAGAGGTTTGAGCACTGCAGTGGGTGACGAAGGTGGATTTGCTCCAACTTTAGATGGAACTGAAGATGCTTTGGATACTATTGCAAAGGCTGTTGAAAATGCAGGTTATAAATTAGGAGACGATATTATGATTGCTCTTGATTGTGCTTCTTCTGAGTTCTACGTAAATGATAACTATGATTACACAAAGTTTGAAGGAGAGTCAGGAAAAATAAGAACTAGTAAAGAGCAAGCTGATTATCTAGCTGAGTTATGTGAAAAATACCCTATCATCTCTATTGAAGATGGTATGGACGAAAATGATTGGGACGGCTGGCAGTACCTAACTGAAAAGGTTGGAGATAAAGTACAGCTTGTAGGTGACGATTTATTCGTAACTAACGTAGAGCGTTTGTCAAGGGGTATTGAAAACGGAATAGCTAACTCTATCCTCATCAAAGTAAATCAAATTGGAACTTTGACCGAAACTATTGCTGCTGTAAATATGGCTCATAATGCTGGATTTACATCTGTAATGTCTCACCGTTCTGGTGAAACTGAAGATAATACTATTGCTGATCTTGCGGTAGCGTTGAATTGCGGACAGATTAAAACCGGTTCGGCTTCACGTAGTGATCGTATGGCGAAATACAACCAATTGCTTCGTATAGAAGAAGAGTTGAATTCTGTAGCTTACTACCCACAAGAAAAAGCATTTAAGGTAAAACAATAAGCCTTTAGGCGTTATAAAAAGTGGCCATTGTATAGCAATGGCCACTTTTTTTATGCCATAAGTTTTAAAAATATGTTAATTGATAAATCCTTTGCCGATATACTTTAAAAATAGTCAGCTATTTCGTATTTTCGTGGGGTTTAATAAAACGACCATTTCACAATAAAATTTTCAAGATATATGTCAAACACTGCTACGTTAGAAATTAACGGTAAAAAATACGATTTTCCACTTATACAAGGAACAGAGAATGAAGTTGCCATCGATATAAAAAACCTTAGGGCGGCTACTGATGGTGTTGTAACAATCGATCCAGGATATAAGAATACAGGAGCTTGTGAAAGTGCAATTACTTTCCTTGACGGAGAGAAAGGAATCTTGAGATATAGAGGATATTCAATCGAAGAGCTAGCAGAAAAAGCAGACTTTCTTGAAGTAGCATATCTTTTGATTTTTGGAGAACTACCAACAGTAGAGCAATTGGATAAATTCCATACAGATATTAAAGCTCAATCTGTAGTTGACGATGATGTTAAGAAGATTGTTGATGCATTCCCTAAATCAGCACATCCAATGGGCGTGTTGGCATCTTTGACAAGTGCTTTAACAGCATTCAACCCCTCGTCTGTTAATACAGAATCTGAAGAGGATATGTACAACGCTATAGTTAAAATAATGGGTAAATTCCCAGTATTGGTAGCTTGGGCAATGCGTAAAAAACAAGGTTTACCATTAGATTATGGTGATAAATCTCTTGGGTATGTGGAAAACGTTTTGAAAATGATGTTCAAGCAGCCTAACGAAGAGTTTGTTTTAAACCCTATAGTAGTAAACGCATTGGACAAACTATTGATCCTTCATGCCGACCATGAGCAAAACTGTTCTACTTCTACAGTAAGAATTGTTGGTTCATCACATGCAGGATTGTTCGCTTCTTTGTCTGCAGGTATTTCTGCACTTTGGGGGCCTCTTCACGGTGGAGCAAACCAAGCTGTTTTGGAAATGTTAGAAGGGATTAAAGAAGATGGTGGTGATACTAAAAAATACATGGCCAAAGCTAAGGATAAAGACGATCCATTCCGTTTAATGGGATTTGGACACCGTGTCTACAAGAACTTTGATCCTAGAGCGAGAATCATCAAAAAAGCGGCCGATGAAGTATTGGGAGATTTAGGTGTAGAAGATCCAATTTTGGGTATTGCTAAAGGATTAGAAAAAGAAGCACTAGAAGACTCTTACTTCGTTGATAGAAAATTATACCCTAACGTAGACTTCTACTCTGGAATCATATATAGAGCTATGGGAATCCCAACAGAAATGTTTACGGTTATGTTCGCTTTAGGGCGTCTGCCAGGTTGGATTGCTCAATGGCGTGAAATGCGTTTACGTAAAGAGCCTATTGGTCGTCCAAGACAAATTTACACAGGAGAAACCTTAAGGTCTTTTAAAGAGAAAAACGAAAGATAAAATAAGAAATTAATCAATTAAAGCGTGTCATACTGAGCTAGTCGAAGTAGTCACGCTTTTTTTATACAGATAGATATGAGTAGATCGATTAAGATTATTAAAAACAGATCGGATATTGGTGCTGGAACCCGCGGTTCTGATATGGGGATAGATGCTATAGAGATTGCTGCGATTAAAGTAAATAATGATTATTTTAATCAGTTTGATTTTGAAGATATTGAGACTGAAAACGAATCCATTTATAGTAAAGTACAAAACTCTTTTGCAAAGCGAATTAAAAGTGTGCATGACCAATGCACACGTTTGAGTGATGCAGTAATGCGAAGTATAGAAGATAATAACTTCCCATTAGTACTTTCGGGAGATCACTCATCAGCTTTAGGAACAATATCTGGAGTTAAAGCTGCTAATAAGGACAAGCGTTTAGGTGTGGTTTGGATAGACGCACATGCAGATATTCATTCTCCTTATACATCACCTTCCGGTAACATTCATGGAATGCCTCTTGCAGCAGCAATTTCTGAAGATAATATGTCCTGTAAAATCAATGATGTTTCTGAGGAGACGAAGAATTATTGGGAGGCTATGAAAAATATTGGTTGTCAGGGAGCAAAACTTGCCGCAGATGATATTGTATATTTTGGAGTTCGCGATACTGAAGAGCCAGAAGACAAACAAATAGAAGCGTTAGGTATCAAAAATTATATGGTGCATGAGGTGCGTTACAGAGGATTAGAAACTTGTGTTAATGAGGCTTTGGATAGATTATCAGATTGTGATATAATTTATGTTTCTTTTGATGTTGATAGTATGGATTGCGATATGATTTCTTACGGAACAGGAACTCCTGTACCTAAAGGTTTTGATCAGTACGAAATTATAGCAATTATTAATCAAATTATTAACTCTAAAAAAGTAGCTGCTGTTGAGTTTGTAGAAGTGAATCCTTTATTGGACTTTAAAGGAAATAAAATGGCAGAAACTGCTTTTGAGGTTTTAGATGCTATAACCAAAACCATAAAGGAAACTATTTAAATTTCCCCTCATTATGCGACAAACTGCAAATACCATATTGATGGTTCGTCCAGTGAATTTTAGAATGAATGAGCAGACAGCCGTAAACAACCATTACCAAAAGGTGTTGGATAACCTATTGCCGGAAACAGTTAATGTTAAGGCTCAACAAGAGTTCGATGCTTACGTTGAAAAGCTGGAAAGTGTGGGCGTAAATGTTGTTGTAATTGATGATACCAAAGGAACAGATACTCCAGACTCTATATTTCCTAATAATTGGATATCATTCCATGACAGCGGGACTGTAGCTCTCTATCCTATGTTTGCCGAAAACAGACGATTGGAGCGTCGAGGGGATGTGTTTGACATTCTTGAGGAAAAAGGGTTTAGGATAGATGACGTTGTTGATTATACATCAGCAGAGGAAGAAGAAGTATTTTTAGAAGGCACTGGGAGTTTGCTTTTAGATCGTGTAAACCGTAAAGCCTATTGTGCTTTATCTCCTCGATCTGATGAAGATTTGTTTATTGAGTTCTGTGAGGATTTTGAATATACACCGGTAACGTTTCATGCTAATCAGACTGTTAATGGTGAGCGAAAGGCTATTTATCATACCAATGTAATGATGTGTTTGGCTGAGACTTTTGCCGTTATCTGTTTGGATTCTATAGACAATAAAAAAGAACGTAAGAGTGTTATTGATTACTTAAAGCAGGACGAAAAGGAAATTATAGCCATTACAGAAGATCAGGTAAACAGTTTTGCTGGAAATATGTTACAGGTTAGAGGGGAGAACGATAAAAGATATTTGGTGATGAGCCAAGTGGCATACGATAGTCTTACCCAAGATCAAATTAATACAATAAATAAGCACTGTGATATTTTAAGCAGTAGCTTGGATACCATTGAAAAGTGTGGGGGAGGAAGTGCTCGTTGTATGATAGCCGAGGTGTTCTTACCCAAGGCTTAAGCTTCAACAGCTTCAAAAGTATTGGATTTAGGGAGCTCAACAAAAAAGGTGCTCCCTTTTTTTTCTGCACTTTCAACCCATATCTTCCCGTGGTTCAGGTCTACAAGCTCTTTACATATGGAAAGCCCTAAACCTGTTCCTTTTTCGTTTTTAGTACCAGTTGTAGTAAAGGATTTGTTATGGAAAAGTTTTTTAATGTTTTCTTTCGGTATTCCAATACCTGTGTCGGCAATACTTAATATGCTGTTGCCATTACTTATGTGATTATTAATAATAATATGGTCACCAGGTCTGGTAAACTTAATAGCGTTGGCCAATAAATTTTGAACTATAATTTCTACCATGCTTCTATCTGCATAGATAAAATCCCTCAAGGTTTGGTTCTCAATACTAACCCCTTTGCGTTCTGCTTTTTGTTCGAACAGTTTTATTTTTTCCTCTACCACTTCCTTGATGTCAAATAAACTGGGGTTGGCTTCTAACGATTGCATCTGGGATTTTGACCAATTAAGAAGGTTAAAGAGCAGAAGTGATGCATTATTGGCATTATCGCTTAATTCTGGAATCAATCCGTCAAACTCCTGACGACTTAAACTCCCTTCTTTTAACAAGTCTATAAAACCGTTTATAGAACTCAATGAGTCCTTTAGGTCATGTGAAATAATTGAAAACAATTTGTCCTTTACCTTGTTGATGTTTTCCAGGTTTGTAGCTTGTTCCGTAATCGATTTGTTTTGAGTCTCTATGCGTTCGTTCTTTTCTTCCAATTCCTTGGTGTACTGCATACGACTTCTTCTTTTAGAATAGATAAGGATAAAGAAAGTGGCTAAAACAACAAAAGCGCCTAAAAGAATGTAGGTTATTAATTTTAAGCGGTTTACCTTGGTTATGTCTGCGATTACTGATGGTGCTTCTTCTCTAATTGGTGGGGTGTATCCAGGGTCAAAAGGAACCTCTGAATTATGGACACTGAGATTAGCCATTTCTTTAGTGTTTGTAGCCAAAGAGTCTTTTAGACTAAAATATTGTCGTTGCCAATACAAAGCATTTTTATAATTTGAAGTAGAGCTATCTAACTCCATTAGAAGCTTATAATTATTCAAAAGTTGAACTTTGTCGTCCAATGCTTTTGCAATATTAAATGCTTGAAGTAATTGAACTCTCGCGATATCTAAATTACCTTGCTTTAGATTTAGTTCTCCAAGATTGTTTTGAGTAATTAACAGACCAGGAATGAAGTTGGTTGTAGTATTAAACTTGTATGCTTCATCTAAATATTCTTTGGCCAAAGAAAAATTCTCCAGTTTGGTATATTCACCACCCAATAAAGGTAGAATTTCACCTCTTATACTATCAGAACTGTTAGATGAGGTAAGTAATGCGGCTCTATAGTATTCTATAGCTTTACGATGGTCATCCTTTAAAGCGTATAGTCGTCCGAGGTTAGCGTTGGATTTCACCAGTTGTTTTTCATTAAACGATAGTTGAACCAAGTTTAAAGCTTTATGATTGTATTCTATGGCCTCATTAATTAGGTTCATATCCTCATAAGTGGCGGCCAAACTGCAATAGGCGGTTTGTAACTCATTATTAAGTCCACGGCGTTCAAGTTCGTTGATGGCTGATAGTACGTATTGTAACCCTGTATTGAAGTTACCTCTTTTAATTTCCAGAAGCCCAATTCTGTTGTTTACTCTAGCCACTTCTAGTGTATCATTGAGTTGTGCAAAAATCATCTTGCATTTTGCGAAGTTATCAACAGCATTAATATAGTCGTCTTTTGCAGAATAGATTAAAGCTTTGTAATAGGTAGTAGAAGCAAGTCCTTTTGGGTAATCTATTTCTTCAGAAAGTTTTTCGGTTTCCAATAGGTAGCGAAGTGCTGTAGTGTAATCCGATTTACTGTAAAGGGATTCAATGAGTTTTAAGGAGGTTTTTACCTTGCTACTGTCTTGACTTTGGAATGCCAAAGCAATGCTCAAACTATCTGTTTCCCGATTTTGGGAAAAGGTGTTCAATGCAAAAATGAAAACAAGTAAAGTAATTACTCTGTTCATATAATGGTTGGTTATATGAGTCCTGTAATCAATCAAAACATTTCAGGTTGAGGGAAAGATAGAAATGCTTTTTAGATGTATAGGTTAATTAGGTTATGTTAGTTTTTAGTTCTTTGGAACAATTAAAGGCTAATAGCAAAATAGCACAAGCAAATGTTGTAAAATGAGATGTAATTTGCTAATTAATAGGATTTAATGCAAAAAAAATAGACGAACGGTTCTTTAAGTATATGAAAGTCTCTTTTTACTAAAATTACTGCTCTTCAGTTATTTTTACTTCTATGGGTGTTTTTTCTACACTTGTTTTAGTGAATAGTTATTTAGGGTGGTTCAAAGGTTCCATTAGTTAATGGATACTTAATGGTTAATGTATGGATGTAGTATGGTTTCTTAATGTATAATTTTCTTTTAAAAGTTATGAATTAAAAAGTTGTGACTTCTTAAAAGGTTCAGAAAAACCTATCTTTGCATCCTTATAAAAAAGATACAAATGAGTCTTCAAAACACCTTAACGCATCATATTAAGCAAGCAGCAGAACAGCTGTATAGCGCCAATTTGGAAACAGTAGAATTCCAAGCCACCCGCAAGGAATTTGCAGGTGATATTACCGTAGTTGTATTTGCTATGTTGCGAAGCATTAAGGGCAACCCTATGCAAATTGGTACAGCCGTAGGAGAATATCTTGTGAAGCATGTAGAAGAGGTACGAGCCTTTAACGTGGTTAAGGGGTTTTTGAATCTTGAGATTAGCGATGCCCATTATGTGACAGCCTTAAACGAAATGAGAAAAGAAGATTCATTCGGATTGGTGAGCCCAAAAGAGGGAGACAAAGCAGTTATGGTAGAGTATTCTTCTCCTAACACCAATAAGCCGTTACACTTGGGACACATAAGAAACAACCTGTTAGGATATAGTGTAGCCGAAATATTGAGAGCTTCCGGACAAAAGGTGTATAAAACCCAGATTATTAATGATAGGGGAATCCACATCTGTAAGAGCATGTTGGCCTGGCAGCGTTTCGGTAATGGTGAAACACCAGAGAGTACGGGATTGAAAGGAGATAAATTGGTGGGGAACTACTATGTAAAGTTCGATCAGGAATACAAGAAGGAAATTGAAGCTTTGGTTGCCGAGGGAATGGATAAGGAGGAAGCCAAAAAGCAAGCGCCTATTTTACTGGAAGCCCAAGAGATGCTAAGAAAATGGGAAGCTGGTGATGAAGAGGTTGTGGCCCTTTGGAAAACTATGAACCAGTGGGTGTACGACGGATTTGATGTTACTTATGAAAATCTTGGAGTAAACTTCGATTGTTTATACTATGAAAGCGATACCTATTTGCTAGGTAAGGAATTTGTTGCCGAAGGCCTTAACAAAGGTGTGTTCTTTAAAAAAGAGGATGGTTCAGTTTGGTGTGATCTTACAGAAGAAGGGCTTGACGAAAAGATTGTTTTGCGTGCCGATGGTACAGCTGTATACATGACACAGGATATTGGTACGGCAATTCAACGTATCAAGGATTATCCAGATGTAGGTGGGATGGTATATACCGTAGGGAATGAGCAAGACTATCACTTTAAGGTGTTGTTCTTGATCCTTAAAAAGCTAGGATTTGAATGGGCAGAGAATCTATATCACCTAAGTTACGGGATGGTAGATCTTCCTAGCGGAAAAATGAAGAGTAGAGAAGGAACTGTTGTCGATGCTGATGATTTGATTTCTGAAATGGCAGGTACAGCTGAGGAAATTTCCAAAGAATTGGGTAAACTTGATGGGTATTCCGAAGAGGAAAAACAAGAGCTGTACAAGATGATTGGTCTAGGTGCTTTAAAGTATTTCATCTTAAAGGTAGATCCTAAAAAACGAATCCTTTTCGACCCTAAAGAATCTATCGACTTCCAAGGGAATACAGGGCCGTTTATTCAATATACCTATGCAAGAATACAGTCCATTTTAAGAAAGGTGGATTTTGATTACAATCTTGAGGTAAATCCTTCTGGCATAGAGTTACATGAAAAAGAAAGGGAATTGTTAAAGCAGTTGGAGCTGTTTCCAGAAGTGGTTCAGAATGCAGCTACCCAACACAGCCCGGCTTTAATTGCTAATTATACTTACGATTTGGTTAAGGCGTTTAACTCCTTCTACCAAAACGTATCGATATTGGGAGCTGAAAATGCAACAGATAAATTGTTCAGAGTTCAACTTTCTGAGAAGGTAGGATTGGTAATCAAATCGGCATTTAAACTATTGGGTATTGAAGTACCACAACGTATGTAAACCCTATTTAAAATTGACACGCAGGCTTACGTTGGGAGTAAGCCCTAAGGCCGAGATGTCAATCTTGTTTACTATACCATCATCACCAACAGCATAATAACTGTTAATGATATTTTTACGATTGAATATATTCCAAACCGAAGCACCTAAAATGGCTTCGGTTTTTTTATTGAGTTTTACTTTGTAAGTAGCAGATATATCTGTCCTAAAATAATCCTCTAGTCTATCTGTATTTGGAGGATTGTATTGAATCACTCCATTTGGAGCTGTAAAGTTTAAAGGTGTTGTAAAGGGTTTGCCAGAGTGCCAATTCACTCCCAACGCTACTTTAAAACTGTTAATGGTATAAGTTCCCGCACCACTAAAAATATGCTGAAGGTCTAAGTTATTGGGGAAGTCTTCTCCTGAGTTCAAAGAAGGGAACTTGTAATTGTTTTGACTTAGGGAATAACTGAACCAGGTACTAAATTGACGAAACTGTTTGTTAACGAGAAGGTCAATGCCCTTAATGTTATACTGCCCTATGGTTTGTGTGTATTGATACTGGTTTTGAAATCCCTGACTGCGAGTACTAATGCCGTCTACTTCCTTAAGGTAGGCTTCAATGCTAGCATGGAGTTTGTTTTTGTGATAACTCAAACCAACGGAAATCTGCTTGCTTTTAGTGATGGGAATGCCTTCATTATTGGCTATTACCCAGCGTCGTTTTTCAATACCCAAAAAGTCCTTGGGGTAATCTATAATTTGGGTGGTAGTTTGACTTTTCAATTCTCCTAATACTTGGAGATTTAGGTGATTGTTCAATTGGTAATCAAAACTTAAACGGGGCTCTACTCTAAACTGCTCGAACTTTCCGAAATAGTTGGCGCGAACACCTAGTTGAACATTGGTTTTTTTGTTCTTCGATTGGTATCGTCCCTCGGTGTACATGGCATGGTTACGCAACACACGTTTAATGTATCGGCTAAAAGCAGGGTTGTTCACATCTTCCAGATTGCCAACCCCTGTTTCCGAAAATTGGTAGCCGCTGTTAAGGATTAACTGGTTGGAAAGTTTCTTGTCGAGGTTGAATTTGAGGGCTGTTTCCAGTACTTCATTTTTCTGGGATAAGCGTTGTTCAGTAATAACATCTTGATTGGTAGCATCTAAATTGTAATCTGATATAGAGATAAAAATGGTGGTTTCTGTGTTTGGGTTCCAATCTTTGGTGTATTCCAATCCTGTCGCTAGGTTAGACTGTGTTAGATCACTACCCTTGGCTTGGTCATTGGTATTGCTGGTAGCCAGTTCTAAATAACTCAGGTTGTTGTAAACCGAAAGTAGACTTGCTCGAAGTTTATCTGTTTCCGAAATATCGTAAAGTAGTTTTAAAGATATATCATAAAAGTAAAATTCTTCAGATTTACTGAGGGTATTACCGTTTGTGTTTTCTATATCGGTATCCTGGAATACTCGATTAGAATATTCTTGGTAAGTAGGTGTGTCCACCCAATCGGTTATGGCGCGTCTGGCAGCAACTTGCAGTTCCATTTTTTTAGAGAGAGGAGTAGAAATAAAACCATCGGTATTGATAAGGTTTATACCCAAACCTAGTTTGGTATCGTTTGTTAAGGTGTTGCCCAAACGCATATCGATAATACTCGAAACGCCATCACCATATTGGGCGCTACTACCGTTTTTGGAAATATTTACTTGTTCAGTAAGATAGGGGTTAAAAGCAGAGATCATTCCAAAGAAATGGCCTGATTGATACATTTTTATACCCTCCCAAAGGATGAGGTTTTGGTCGTGGGTACCTCCTCTTATATTGATGTTTGATATGGTTTCGTCTACGCTTACAATACCGGGTAAAGCTTGTACGGTTTGAAGAATATCCTGTTCAATAAGTCCCGGCAAGATTCCAAACTTTTTTGGACTGATAGTGGTGAGACCGTAGGGCCTTTGGCTAATACCCGAGGTTAAGTAGTCCATGATTACAACTTCCTCAAGCTCCTGTGGTAATATTGGAAGGTTATCAGATTTATTTATTGGAATAATGGCATAATGCCCTTTACTTAAAAGTTGAAATGCTAGTCTGCAATCAAGGCTTAAAGCTTCTAGAACTTCAGGTAATTTCTTGGTTGTATCTGGTGGAGATACAAATTTCCCATCAATTAAATCATCGGCATAAGAAAAGCTAATTTGGTAATAGGGTTCTATTGTGTTTAATGCAGTTTGCAGAGAGACTTTGCGTGCTAATTGTGACCAACAAAGCTGAACTGCCATAGTGCAGAACAAGAAAGCAAGTAAGACTAAGTGTTTATTCACCTGTTATGGTAACCGAGTTTTGGGATTGTGAATAGGTTAATTGCATTGGGGTGCAGATTGATTTGAGCGCCAAGTCTAAATCGGTATGGGTAAAACGCCCCGTAAACATTCGGCTTGTGTCCAATTGTTTCATCTGTATCGAAATATTGTACTGTCGCTCCAATTCGTTAAGAACTTCATACAAAGGGATACTAATAAACTGGCTGGAACCTTCTACCCAAGCTGGGTTTTTAGCAATCTCTTTTTCTCTGTGGATTGGTTTTCCGTTTATAACCAACACTTGGTCGCCAGGTTTTAAAATTGTTTTTCTAACTGTTGATTGAACCTCCACCGATCCTTCATAACAGATCACCTCAAAATAATCCTTTCGCTGCTTTACATTAAATTGGGTACCCAAAACAGTTATGGTTCCTAATTCAGTTTTAACTTGAAACCTTACTCCCTTGGCTACTTTAAAATAAGCTTCGCCATTTAATTGAACTTCTCTTTTATCACCCCAGTTACTTTTGTTGTATGTGATTGAACTTCCTGCATTCAACTGCGCTTCCGATTGATCAGGTAAAATAACCGATGTTGTTTGCGAAGCTAAAGTGGAAATATGTGTGTTTAAGGTTATTGTGTAATAGTAAATCCCAAGGCAAAGAACAATTACAGCTGCAATATGCCACAATGGATTTTTCCAAATTGGTTTGCTTTTTCCTTTTTTTATGGTTTTCTGAAGTTTGATTAATTCGGCATCGACTTCGAAACTTGAAGGTCTAAACTGTTGAAGTGCATTGTCCAATTTTGTGAGTTCTTGATAGTCTTCTAATTGCTTGAAGGCTTCAAGCTCATCGGGCTTAAGCTCGTGGTTCAACCATTTTTTTATCAGTTTGTCTCGCTCCATAATACTGTGCTTATCTATATAACAGTTAAACCTTGTTTTTTCCTACCCATCATATTAAAGTTCTTTAATATCCTCTCTAAGTTTTTTTAAGGCGCCATAAATTCGTTTTTCTACAGCTTTAGAGGAGATATCCAATTGTAGCGCAATTGCTTTAAACGATTTTCCTTCTACACGATTGAGTAAAAAAGCAGTGCGTTGCGCTTCAGTTAGCTTTTCTAAGGCCTGTTGTAACCTAGCCATGTATTCTTGTTCCTGCATTTGGAACTCCGGAGATTCGTTGGTGTAATCTTTGGGTTTGTGTTGTTGGTGTTTTAAGACTACTTTTTGATGGGCAACCTCATTTAACATAAGATTGTTGGCAGTGGTATAGAGGTAACTCTTGGCTTTGTCTGGGGAGACCTTACCACAGTTTTGCCATAGTTTAACAAAGGCTTCCTGAACTTTGTCTCTTGAGTTTAACCCGTCCCCAAATTTATAATACAGAAAGTCATGAAGGCTTTCGGCATGCCTCCTGAATATAGCAGAAAACAAAGTTTCATTACAAATGTCCTTATGTAGGTTTTTATTCATTTAGGGTTGGTTAGGTCTTCACGAATGTAAAAAATAAATTTTAATAAGAGCAGGCGCATTCTATTGTAGGGAGTAGTTATTTAAAGTGTAAAAAAATAAAAAGTGGGGTAGGACATTTTGGCTTTGAACTGTTATATTGTTAAACCAACAAAAATCAATAATATGAAATTCAAGTTACACCTACTCATGTTTATGTTTACCTTTTTTGCCCTGTTCTCGTGTCAGGAGGACGAAACTCAGGTAAATGAGCCTGAAGAAGAAGAAATTATCGATGCCAATTCTACCTTGGCTAGCTTAATGCAAAACACTTCCGCTAGTAATGGTGCTATGGATAATATATTGGATGACTCCAGTTGTATTTCGGTTAGTCTACCGGTTAGCGTAATGGTGAACGACATTACCATCACCATAAACACTTATGAGGATTTGGCTTTAATAGAACAATTGTTCAATGAATTTGATGACGATGAGGATGATTTAGACTTTTTATTTCCGATAACCATTGTTCTAAACGATTATACCCAAATCACAATTAACAATGAGGATGAACTTGAGGATTTTGTTGAGGATTGTATGGAAGAGCCAGAAGTGATAGAATGTGTGGATTTTCAATACCCCATTACTTTTTCAATGTACAATACCGATTTTCAGGATGTAGATACAACTGTAATCGAAAGTGATCAGCAATTATATTTGTTCTTAGACAATTTAGGTGATGATAGCCAAGGCGCTGTTTTGGCAAGCTTAAATTTTCCTATTACATTGATTTATGCCAATGGCGAAACCCTTCAGGTAAACAATAACCAACAATTGGAAGAAGCTATTAATGCAGCCGAACAGAATTGTGACGACGATGATGATGAGTGTACAGAAGAAACATTGGATATGTACCTGCAAGAATGTTACTGGAATATTGTTTCTTATAATAATAACGATCAGGCTTTCTACAATTACGATTTCTACTTCAATGAAAATGGTTCTTTGGAGATTGTTAATGGTGATACCACTGTAGCTATTGGAGGTGATTGGAGTACTTCGGTTAGCGATAATGGAGGTGTTATTTTGTCACTTACAGAGCTTACCGCTTTCCAAGGTGATTTAGGAGGGAACTGGTTAGTCTTGTCATGTGACGACGATCACTTACAGTTACAACGAATTAACGATTCTACACCGGAAGGAACAGTGATTGTAATGGAGCAAGAGTGTGAAGACGAATTGGATTGCAGTGTTCAGGAAATCAACGAAAACCTTCAGGAGTGTTACTGGGTTGCAAATACAAATCTATTCAACAATATTGTAGCCGACCACTTCTACTTCAATAATGACGGGTTAGTTACCGTAACCGACCTTAATGGGAATACACAGCTTACCGGAACTTGGGATATTACCTTGTCAGATGAAGGTGCTATGATGGTATTGCAGTTGCCGCAGCCGTATAATATGCTTTCCGAAGTTTGGACTATTGTAGATTGTGATGATGATAGTATTGAAATGGTTCATGGTGAGGATACTTTGGTCTTCGAGCAAGTGTGTGAGGAAGAAAACCCTTTTGAGTGTTTTGAGGAGATGACATTGACGGTTTGCGATGAAGGCGAGTTTGATGGCACAGCGATCTTTAATCTGGTAGAGCCTTACATGAATTGTCCAGCATTAGGTGAAGAAGTTGAGTTGTTATTCTATCTATCCTATTCAGAAGCAGAAATGGGAGGAGAATCTATAAATTCCTCTCAATTCAATTATACAAATACGTCTAACCCGCAAACCCTATATGTAAGGGTACAGCAAATAGGATCTAATAATTTTGAAATTTTTGAATTGTATTTATTTGTTGAAGACTGTAGCACGGAAAGTTGCTCAGAATTTGATGTAGATTCCTATTTAATGGAGTGCCATTGGATACCGGTAAGTATTAACGGAAGTGGTGATTTTAACAGCTACGATTTTTATTTTAACGACAACCAATCGTTGGTAATAGAGGGTAACGGAACCACTGTAAATGGAGTGTGGACTACTTATGGTAGTAATAATGGAGGTGTTATTGTAAACATCAGTCAGCTAACAGGGCCAACACAACAGTTTATTGGCGAATGGTTAGTTGTAGAGTGTGGAATGGAGCAATTTGTTTTCACTAATACCCAAAGTAATGTTCAAATGATGCTGGAACGCGAATGTAATTAATATCCATTTTTAAGTTTTTGGTTAATAATGAAGGGGTTGTCCGTGAAGGGCAGCCCTTTTTTGTTGTCAATTTATAGGAGGATACTTTAATTATACGTATCAAATCCTTAAATTTGCAACTCTTAAAATTTCAAGGAAGACTATGTTTAATAATTTAAGCGATAAGTTAGATAAAGCCTTACACGTACTTAAAGGGCACGGAAGTATTACTGAAGTCAATGTGGCGGAAACCCTAAAGGAAGTAAGACGTGCCTTATTAGATGCCGATGTTAACTTTAAAATAGCAAAGAATTTTACCAATACTGTTAAGGAAAAAGCACTTGGTCAGGATGTATTGACAACCTTACAGCCAGGGCAATTAATGGTTAAGATTGTAAAGGATGAGTTAACCCAATTAATGGGAGGTGAAACCGCAGGAATTAACCTTAGTGGGAATCCGAGTATTATTTTGATGTCCGGTTTACAGGGGTCTGGTAAAACCACCTTCTCAGGTAAATTGGCAAACTACCTTAAGAATAAAAAAACTAAAAAGCCTTTATTGGTAGCCTGTGACGTTTACCGTCCGGCAGCGATCGATCAGTTACATGTTGTAGGTGACCAGATTAATGTTGAGGTATACAGCGATAAAGGAAATATGGACCCGGTTGCTATTGCACAAGCAGGTATTGCTCATGCAAAAGCCAACGGTCATAATGTGGTTATTATCGATACCGCAGGTCGTCTAGCTGTAGATGAGGCAATGATGACCGAGATTTCTAATATCCACAAAGCTATCCAACCACAGGAAACATTATTTGTTGTGGACTCTATGACTGGTCAGGATGCGGTTAATACAGCAAAAGCCTTCAACGATGTGTTGAACTTCGACGGAGTTATTCTTACCAAGTTAGATGGTGATACTCGTGGTGGTGCTGCTATATCCATTAAATCAGTGGTAGATAAGCCAATTAAGTTTATCGGTACTGGTGAGAAAATGGAGGCTATCGATGTGTTCCACCCTTCACGTATGGCAGACCGTATTTTGGGGATGGGGGATGTTGTATCTTTAGTAGAACGTGCTCAAGAGCAATACGATGAAGAAGAGGCTAGAAAGCTTCAGAAAAAAATTGCCAAGAACCAGTTTGGTTTTGACGATTTCTTAAACCAAATCCAGCAGATTAAAAAGATGGGTAATATGAAAGACCTTGTCGGAATGATTCCTGGAGCTGGTAAAATGATGAAGGATATCGATATTGATGACGATGCCTTCAAGCATATTGAAGCTATAATTCACTCTATGACTCCAGGTGAGCGTACTACCCCAGCTACTATTAACGCCAGCAGAAAAAAACGTATTGCAAAAGGATCTGGTACTTCTGTTCAGGAAGTAAACCAGCTTTTAAAGCAGTTTGACCAGATGAGCAAGATGATGAAAATGATGCAAGGTGGCGGTGGAAAACGCATGATGCAAATGATGAAAAACATGCGATAAGCTTGAATAAGAACAATTTTTACACAAATAACAATGACTTTACTAGACGGAAAAAAGGTAAGTAACGACATCAAGAATGAAATTACCGAGCAGGTAAAAAAGATGAAAGCCAATGGGGAAAAAGTTCCGCATTTGGCGGCTATTATCGTTGGTAACGATGGGGCGAGTTTAACTTATGTGGGGAGTAAGGTAAAAGCCTGTGAGCGCATTGGTTTCGAATCTACTTTGGTGAGAATGTCGAATACTACCAGTGAGGTAGAGTTGCTGGACAAGATTGAGGAGTTGAACAAAAATCCAGAAATTGATGGGTTTATCGTTCAGTTGCCTTTGCCTAAGCAAATCGATACTCAAAAAGTTTTGATGGCTGTGGACCCAGATAAGGATGTAGACGGATTCCACCCAACCAACTTTGGTAAAATGGCCTTGGATATGTCTACGTTCATTCCTGCTACGCCGTTTGGAATTTTAGAGTTGTTGGAACGTTATGGTGTAGAAACTCAAGGGAAGCACACTGTGGTTATAGGTCGTTCACATATTGTTGGGCGTCCAATGAGTATTTTAATGGGCCGTAAAGGGTTCCCAGGAAACTCAACTGTAACCTTAACGCATAGTCACACTAAGAACATCACTCAGATCACATCTCAAGCAGATATTATCATTACGGCTTTAGGTGTGCCAGGTTTCCTTAAAGCAGAGATGGTTAAGGATGATGTTGTAATCATCGACGTGGGAATCACGCGTGTGTCTGATGATACAAAAGAAAAAGGGTACTACATTACTGGAGATGTAGATTTTGAAAACGTAAGCAAGAAAGCGAGTTTTATTACTCCAGTTCCTGGCGGAGTAGGGCCAATGACTATTGCTATGTTGCTTAAAAACACATTATTGGCAAGAGAGCGTCACATGATGAGAAAGTAATAAATCGTAAGTGAGAAGTTTATAAAATAAAAAGCCCGGTAAGAAATTTTATTACCGGGCTTTTTATTTGAAAGTTTCAAATAAACTAAGTTTAAGAATTCCTTCTGCTTCGTCTAGGTCTGCCGCTTCGCTCAGGATTGAATGTTTTGGTTGAACTGCTTATGAGTTTTTTAAGCTCTTTAAGTTCTTCTTTTGTCAGTTCACGATATTCACCAACAGGTACATCAAGTTGAATGTTCATAATGCGAACCCTTTGAAGTTTGGTTACCTCATAGTTCAGATATTCACACATACGTCGAATTTGTCGGTTCAATCCTTGTGTTAGTACTATTCGAAAGGTGTCGGTGCTCAATTTTTCTACAACACATTTTTTGGTAACTGTATCAAGAATTGGCACGCCGCCTGCCATACGATTTACAAAGGTTTGTGAAATAGGTTTGTCAACGGTTACGATATATTCCTTTTCGTGGTTATTGCTGGCGCGAAGTATTTTGTTTACGATATCTCCGTCATCAGTTAAAAGGATAAGTCCTTCGCTAGGTTTGTCCAATCTTCCAATAGGGAAAATACGCTTAGGGTAATTCATGAAGTCAATAATATTGTCTTTCTCTACCCTTGTGTCGGTTGTACAAACAATACCTACTGGTTTATTAAGTGCTAAATAGACAAAGTCATCCTTTTTGTCTGTAATACGCTTTCCGTCTACAGCTACAACATCATCCTTACCTATTTTAGTGCCCATTTCAGGGACTTTACCATTAACGGTAACTCTTCCAGCATCAATTAGTTTATCGGCCTCCCGGCGTGAACAGTATCCTACTTCGCTAAGGTATTTGTTTAGGCGTACTAAAGACTCTTCCATCTTAAATGAATAAAATATTGAATTCGAGACAAAGATACTACTCCTTAATCTTTTATAAACGATTTTATCGTTTCTATAATTTGGAGTGTGTTTAGTGAGTGTCCCAGTCCTTTAGTAGTATTTAGTTGGCATTGATTATGGCTGTCTGCAATTTGGAGGGCATCTTGATATGGAATGATGTCGTCCTCCTTATCGTGAATAACTAGAGTAGGGATTGGGAAATCCTTTAAGCAGTGAGAAGTAGCAAATTTTTCAGGAGAGGTGCCAAATCTATTAACTATAGTGTTGTTGAGCTCATCGATAACACGATTATTATAGCCTAACATATCAGTGTAACGTTTTAAAACATCCTTAAATTCCGATGGGGCTCCAAGAAGAATAAGCTTGCTGATTAGTTTTGGTCGATACTTAAATAAGTGATATCCCGTAGCCATGCCTCCAACGGAGTGGCCTATAATTATCTCGGGGCTGAAGTGCTGTGAAGCAACGTGTATAAAATCGGCATATAAGATAGCATTGAAAATGTCGCTTCCAGATTGTCCATGTGCAGGAGCATCTAAGGCGATAATATTATAGTCGAGTTTACGAAGTTCTTCAATTGTAATTTGCCAACGACCAGAGTTGCTTTCCCATCCGTGGGCTAAAAGCACAGTTTTATTATTCCCAGACCAATGATAAGTCATAATGTTATGGCCGTTATGGTTTAGGAGAAGCTGTTGTGAGGTGTCAAGAAAGGTCTGTTGTTCCGCTGAGATTTTTCCTTTTCTGGGAGTAGTGAACAGTTTTAAGGCTGTATTGGCAGCTAGGTTTGGTGAAATGTAGCTTATGCCATTAACGCAACTTCCAATAAATTTTACGGCACTATTGGTCATTATTCTTCTCGGTTCACGGTTTCCATGGAAAATGCTGGGGTGCAAATGGCTAGATATTCGCAGGGTTCCAAAAACGGGTTGGAGTATTGCACCCTAGCATTTTTATTGATTTTAATGGATTCACCGGTATTTAAAACTATGGTGTCTCCATCAACAATAATTTGTTT
This sequence comes from Mangrovimonas aestuarii, assembly GCF_028767185.1. Classification (GTDB taxonomy): domain Bacteria; phylum Bacteroidota; class Bacteroidia; order Flavobacteriales; family Flavobacteriaceae; genus Mangrovimonas_B; species Mangrovimonas_B aestuarii. The sequence continues at coordinate 21,700 of NZ_JARACK010000001.1, read as the reverse complement.
TTTACCACTGATAATAAAAGTATATTCATCAAACTCTGGAGTTTGAAAAGGTTCACTCCAGCCTGGCGGAGCTATCATATGTGCCATGCTGAGGTCGCCGTTGTTGTTTGTAGCTAAGCCAAAATGTTCTTTGATGGTTTTTCCATCATTGGTTGGCACTACTAATGGACTGGTTTGAACTTTATACTTACTCATAGTAAAAATAAAACTTGAAGGTTTACATCCAGTTTAACATAAAGTACTTGACTTTGGCGCTGTCTGGAATTTGAGTAGATTCGATTTTAAGGTTCATGTCAAATCTTAAGTTGGCCGGTAATTCCTTTTTGTCTATGGTAAAGGTAGCGTTAATCTCATCTACAGCTATTACAACAGAATTGATTAAGTTGTCAATTCTTGAAATTTTATAGTTATCCTTAATTTCCTTAAAGGTACTCATTTTTGAGATGTTTCTCTCGGTTTTGTAGCGTGGATCTATAATGTTTATCGATGTAATTACGGCTGTAGAGTCTAAAACTTGATCAGGAGTAAGCTCTAAAAGTTTATTCCCAGTTTTGTCGAAGATTTTAATGTTGTTAAAGTTGCCTGTAAACTCATCACCTCCTATAGATTTCACGATTGAGTCCTTTGCAAAAATTAAATTAAGATCTTTAACTTGTGTGGAGTCGGTTAAAAGACCAACGTGTTGTTTACTTATTTGAAATGGATCTTGCTCCTTTTTACAGCTTGTTGCAATCAAGGCTATTAGAGCCAACGAAAATATGCTTTTTTTCATTCGGTTAATGTTGTTTAATTGTAGGTTTGAATTTGATTTGGTTCGTGCAAAAATACATTAGTTATTTATCAGATAAAGGTAATATTAAGTCTTTTTTTGTCGGTTAGAAATAACATTATTTTCTCATCATTTTATTCAAAACGCCAAACACACCCCTTATAAATGAGGCACTGGTAAGTACTTTTACTATAGGGTTCATTCTTGAGTTACTAGATGATTGTTTCGATCTTGTTTTTTGAGTTTGTTTTTCTTTAATAGTTTCGGCTTGAGCTATTTTTTTGTTGAGAATTTCATAGGCACTTTCCCTATCGATGTTGTCGTTGTATTTTTTTACCAGTTTAGATGATTGAATGAGATTTTTCAATTCAGTTTCGGTAAGTACATCCATTCTGCTCATTGGTGCACGCATCATAGTTGCAGCCAATGGCGTGGGACGACCTTTTTCGTCAAGGGCTGTGACCAATGCTTCTCCTATTCCAAGTGATGTTAAAACCTTTTCGGTATCGTAATAGTCAGATGTTGGGTAGTTTTGAGATGTGAGTTTAATGGATTTTCTATCTTTTGCGGTAAAGGCTCTTAAGGCATGTTGGATTTTTAGTCCCAATTGACTCAAAATCGCTTCCGGAATATCTGTTGGGTTTTGCGTTACAAAATACAGCCCGACACCTTTACTTCTAATAAGCTTAACAACATTCTCCAATTGATCCATCAAAGCTTTTGAAGCTTGGTTGAAAATTAGGTGTGCTTCATCTATAAAGATGACCAATTCAGGACGGTCGCTATCTCCTTGTTCAGGAAACGTAGCATAGATTTCAGCCAATAGGCATAGCATAAACGTAGAAAATAATTTGGGGCGGTTCTGAATATCCGTTAGCCTTATTATATTAATATAGCCTCTACCTTCATCATCTAATTGAGCTAAATCATTAACATCAAAAGAGGTTTCCCCAAAAAACAGATCGGCACCTTGCTGTTCCAACTCAATAACCTTTCGTAAAATGGCTCCCGTCGAAGAGGTGGAAATTCTTCCGTAGGCTTCTGCAAACTCATCTTTACCTTCTAGAGTGGCATATTGGAGCATTTTTTTGAAATCCTTTAGGTCGAGTAGGGGGAGTTTGTTGTCATCACAATATTTAAAAATCACTGAAACTATACCTGATTGAGTATCATTAAGTTCTAAAATTCTTGATAACAATACTGGACCAAACTCACTAACTGTAGCTCGTAATCTCACCCCATCTTGCTCAGAAAGGGTAAGGATTTCTACGGGAAAGGACCTTGGTGTGAAAGGGAGGCCAATTTGTAGGTGACGTTCATCAATTTTAGGGTGTCCTTGGCTTGGTTGAGCAATACCGCTAAGATCGCCTTTTATATCCATGAGCAATACTGGAATACCGCGATCGCTAAGGTTCTCGGCCATCACCTGTAGGGTTTTTGTTTTTCCTGTTCCTGTTGCTCCTGCGATTAACCCATGCCTGTTAAGTGTTTTAAGAGGAACATTGATGTAGGCCTCTGTGATGGTTTTTCCGTTAAGCATTGCAGCGCCAATGGGGATGCTTTCTCCTTTTGTGGTATTGCCGTCCATTATATGTTGCTTGAATGATTCTGTAATGTCCATCAGGTTATTTTTCCTAAAAATAGTTAATCTAACCGAATTGTGTGTTGCAGTAGGATTAAAACTATGCTGTATTTGAGTGTCATACCCATAAAGTATTGCTATCTTTGCAGCATGACAAAACAAGAGGTTCAAGCATTGGTGGAAAGTGGGGAAATGCTCCCTTTAATGGAAGCGTTTTATACTATCCAAGGAGAAGGGTTTCATAAGGGTACTGCGGCTTATTTTATTCGTGTAGGTGGTTGTGATGTTGGCTGTCATTGGTGTGATGTAAAGGAAAGCTGGAATGCCGATTTACACCCGCCAACCAATACTTCTAAAATAGTGGACGATGCCGTTAATTATAGTGACACTATTGTGGTTACTGGAGGTGAACCATTGACCTGGGATATGACCAAGTTGACTAGCCAGCTTAAAGACCGTGGTGTTAAAACGCATATTGAGACATCTGGAGCTTATAAGTTGACTGGGGATTGGGACTGGATTTGCTTGTCGCCAAAAAAGGTAAAATTGCCAACAGAGGAAGTTTATCACCATGCTAATGAACTTAAAGTAATTGTTTACAATAAAAGTGACTTTGACTTTGCAGAAGAACAAGCTGCAAAAGTTAATGATAACTGTGTACTATATCTTCAGCCAGAGTGGAGCAAACGAGATAAAATGATTCCGCTCATAGTAGATTATGTTATGGCTAATCCAAAATGGAAGGTTTCTCTTCAAACACATAAATACCTAAATATCCCGTAATCAATTATTTATTTACGCTCACAGAAAAAACCTAATTTAGGTTAATACAAGGTTAATGGTTAGCGGTTTTTGTTTCAAGAATACAGTATTTCTTAGTTTAGGAAGATTTAATTGTTGATGTTTAAAGTGTTTGCGGAAAACACTGCTAAATATTCATTGTTTTTAAAGTTTTCTATTACAATTTGTATTGGTTGAGTTATATGTTGTTGACTTAGCTTTTTGTGGTAGGAAAGATAAAATCATTAGAAGTTTAGTGTTAACATCAGTAGTTAGTTTGAATTAAGCGAACAATTATATCTGATAAACTAAATCTAATTATTTATGAAACAATTAATTACTTTTATTCTTGGAGTTTTTTTTGTTGGAACTTTTCATGCCCAGCAGATAGGAATTCAAGAAGATTTTGATTCTTCAGGCAGCGGAATAAATTCTGGTTGGACTAACAATGGTTTCAGCATGTCCGGGACTTTTTCAGCTTGCGAAGGCCAAAGCTATCGCGCATTAATGAATGGAGGAAACACTGCCTCATTGGTGTCTCCATTATTGACAGGAGCGTCTAACGGGCAACAAATTACCGTAGACTTTGACTTTAAAGCGTATTACTATAGTTTTTTTGGTGGTAATCAACCAGCTCCGGCAAACTGGGGGGATATGGTTGTGGAGTATTCTACTGATGGAACAACCTGGACCAATGTAGGAACTATAAACGATTCTAATTATACCTCTGTAGATGCTTGTGATCAGATTAACTACACCATAGCGGCAGGAGTCATACCTGTAGGGAGCAATTTTCAAATCCGTTGGGTAGCTACAAATGTGACAGGTGCATATTATGTGTTCCTTGACAATATTTCAGTAACTCAACCGGTGACTTCTGTGCCTAATTGTGATGCTACTGTTTTAGTGCCAGCAGATGCTGCAGTCGATTTAGATGTTAATGACTTAGATCTTGTTTGGACTAATGCAACAGGAGTGTTTTCTGGTTATAAAATTAATATTGGTACCACTTCTGGCGGAACGGAGTTGCTCGATGGTTTTGATGTTGGAGATGTTTCGGAGTATACCTTAACTGGGACTTTGGATTACGATACAACATATTATGTTACTATAGTGCCTTATAATTCCTCAGGCGATGCTACGGGGTGTACAAATGAAAGTACATTTACCACTAGGCCAGCTCCTATTACAGGAGCAACCTGTGCAGATCCTTTATTAATTAGTCCTGTGTTGCCTTATTCTGCAACAGGAACCACCTCTGGTTTTGAAGACTTTTATGAGTCAACACCTTGTGGAAATCCTACTTATTTTGGTGAGGAGGTAGTTTATTCAATTACTCCTACCGAAGATATTTCAGTAAATGTAGAGGTGACAAATATTGCTGGGGGTAGAGTGGTTACTACAGTTTTAGATGACTGTCCTGATTTGGCTACGGCTTGTATAGGATACGGAGATTCTACAAATGATTTGAATGACATAATTATTAATGAGATTGTCCTGCTTTCTGGTAGCACTTACTACATAGTTGTAGGAGCTCAAAATGGTACAGGAGTAGCAACTTATGACCTTGATATTACCCAAAACACATGTGTGGTTTCAACTTTTACTCTAACAGCAGATCCAGATTGTGGTAACGATCAATTCTCAGTAGATGTTGATGTGTTGTCTCTAGGGTCGGCTACTACAGTGTCTATTACTGATGATCAGGGTAGTGTTGCTCAATCAGCCAGTGTTGCGGGTATAGTGACCATGGGGCCATATGCTAGTGGTGCCGATGTAACTTTTACTTTGAGTGATAGTGCTGATACTAGCTGTTCTATAACAGAATCGTTTACTTACTATTGTCCACCAGCTAATGATACTTGTACAACTGCTGAGGTCTTAGTGCTTTCTGATGATACATGCAATAACATTGTGAGTGGGGACACTTATGGAGCATCTGCAAATTCTGAAATTACAGGAATCCCAGAATGTGGTGATACTTCTGCTAATAAAATGACGTGGTATGAATTTACTCCTGCGACAGATGGTTATTATGAATTTTCAATTTCAAATATTTCAGGTGATTCTTCAAATGCCTATGTAACGGTTTATGAGGGAACTTGTGGTTCTGTAATGACTATGCTTTCTTCTTGTTATGTTCAAGCTGTTACTGAAGATTTAACAGCAGGAACTACTTATTATGCGGTAGTGCGTACTAGTTCAGGTTTGGGAGCTAATTTTGATATTTGTGTTAAGAGTATTGATGTTCCGGAGAACACTGCATGTGATGAGGCGGTTTCAGTGCAATTGTCTGATATGGCAGGTGCTACAAATGTCATTAGTGCGAATTTTGAAAATACTTTTTCAAATATTTTGGTAGGTTGTCTTCCTTGGTATGTGACTTCTAGTACCTTGTATTATACTTTTACTCCTACTCAAACTGGTACTTATTATATGAGTTATACCGGTGTTTCGGGTACGTTCTTTAATATTTCTACAGGTAGCTGTTCGGGACTGACAGTTGTAGAAAGTGCTATTTCGGATACAACTTGTATGAATGCTGATGGGACTTTTTATTTGGATGCAACAGCAGGGACTACATATTATATAACAGTTTATGGTTCTGGATCGGCTCCTTTTAGTTTTTATGTTTATCCAGATGAGTCTTTGAGTACTCCTGATTTTGATAATGGTGATTTTGGGGTTAACTATAGCCCAAATCCAGTAAAAGACAAGTTGAATATTTCTGCTTCTGTAAATATTAAAACTGTTGAAGTTTACAGTGCTATTGGACAGCAAGTATACAAAGCTTCAATTGGAAGTATGGATGCAGAGGTTAACTTTGAATCTTTAAACTCGGGAATGTATTTTATCAAGCTTGATTCTGAAAAAGGATCAAGAATTATTAAGGTTATTAAGAAATAATATATCTGATTTTTACCATAAAAAAAGCTGCCTTCAACATAGGGCAGCTTTTTTTATGGGTATGTGTGAGGTTTTGGAGTTTCAATTTACGGCCATAGAACGGTTTTTTGTTCCTTTTTGTTTTTGAAGAGTATTAAGAAGTGATTAAAATCGATTTTAAGTGTGTTTAAAGACGTTTTAAGCGGCTTTCGTGAAATTAACAAATGTTGATAAGTGAGAGGTGTTTTTCGTTAAAAAGCTTAATCTGCAGGAGCCAATTTTGTATATTTGGGAGATTTCAAAAAACTCAGTTTAAAAAGACTACTTATTATAATATGAGCGAGCATATTCAAAAAGGAAATTATTCTGCCGATAGTATTCAGGCGTTGGAGGGGATGGAGCACGTACGTATGCGTCCGTCAATGTATATTGGAGATGTTGGTGTAAGAGGATTGCATCATTTGGTGTATGAGGTTGTAGATAACTCTATCGATGAGGCATTGGCAGGACATTGCGATACCATAAGTGTAACCATTAACGAGGATAACTCTATAACCGTTGAAGATAATGGTCGAGGTATTCCTGTGGGGCTTCACAAAAAAGAAGGTGTTTCAGCCTTGGAGGTTGTAATGACTAAAATTGGTGCTGGAGGTAAATTTGATAAAGATTCCTATAAGGTTTCTGGAGGATTGCATGGTGTAGGTGTGAGTTGTGTTAACGCACTTTCAGATCATTTAAAAGCTACTGTATTCCGTGAGGGAAAGATTTGGGAACAGGAATACGAAAGAGGTAAAGCATTGTACCCAGTTAAGACTGTAGGAGACTCTGATCGTAATGGTACTGTAGTTACATTTAAACCAGATGCAACTATTTTTACACAGACCCTTGAGTATAGTTATGATACTTTGGCAAGCAGAATGCGTGAGCTTGCATACCTTAACAAAGGTATTCGCATAACCCTAACAGATAGACGTCATAAAACAGATGATGGCGAGTTTGAAGGAGAGGAATTTTATTCAGAAGAAGGTTTAAAGGAATTTATCAAGTTCTTGGATGGAAACCGTGAGCCATTAATGCAACATGTAATTGCTTTTGAAGGTGAAAAGAATGATATTCCTGTAGAGGTAGCGATGATTTACAATACATCGTATGCAGAGAATTTACATTCTTATGTGAATAATATTAATACGCACGAAGGGGGAACACACTTGACGGGATTCCGTCGTGGTTTGACCAATACACTTAAAAAATACGCTGATAATTCAGGGTTATTGGATAAACTGAAATTTGAAATTTCAGGAGATGATTTCCGAGAAGGGTTAACTGCAATTATTTCTGTAAAGGTTGCAGAGCCTCAGTTTGAAGGGCAAACAAAAACCAAATTGGGTAACCGTGAGGTTTCAGCTTCCGTAAGTCAGGCTGTTTCCGAAATGTTGTCCGACTATTTGGAAGAGCACCCAGACGACGCCAAGGCTATCGTTCAAAAAGTAATCTTGGCTGCTCAAGCGCGTCACGCTGCTCAAAAAGCACGGGAAATGGTGCAGCGTAAAACGGTGATGAGCATTGGAGGCTTACCAGGTAAGCTAAGTGATTGTTCTGAGCAGGATCCAAGTTTATGTGAGGTATTCCTAGTAGAGGGAGATTCTGCAGGTGGTACGGCTAAGCAAGGACGTGATCGTAACTTTCAAGCCATTTTACCATTGCGCGGTAAAATTTTGAACGTAGAAAAAGCCATGCAGCATAAGGTTTTTGAGAACGAAGAGATTAAAAACATATTTACTGCTTTAGGCGTAACCATTGGGACAGAAGAAGACAGTAAAGCGCTTAACCTTTCAAAATTGCGTTACCATAAAATTGTAATTATGTGTGATGCGGATATTGATGGTAGTCACATTGCTACACTTATCTTGACATTCTTCTTCAGATATATGAAAGAGCTTATAGAGAATGGTCACGTATATATTGCCACGCCTCCACTTTATTTGGTAAAGAAAGGTTCCAAAAAACGTTATGCTTGGAATGACAAAGAGCGTGATGCTATTAACGAAGAATTTGGTGGTAGTGCAGGAGTTCAGCGATACAAAGGTCTTGGAGAGATGAATGCAGAGCAATTATGGGATACAACCATGAACCCTGAATTCAGAACATTGAGACAAGTAAATATAGATAATGGTAGTGAAGCTGATAGAATTTTCTCTATGCTTATGGGCGACGAGGTGCCTCCGCGTAGAGAATTCATAGAAAAGAATGCAGTATATGCAAATATCGATGCGTAAACTCGCATTTCTTTTCTTTTTATCGTCTGTAACAGCATCGGCTCAGTATGAGGATGTCGATGCTGTTGCAGGCGATTTAATTTTTCTGTCCCAAATGTATGTTACCCCAGCGGCAAATGCTGCTGTTTATCAATCCTCGGGGGGCTGGTGTACATCTGCTAAAAAGAAAGACTTGTGGAATCTTGAAATTTCTATTCAAGGAAATATGTTGTTTATTCCCAATAAGTCTACAAACTTTAGAATTGACGAGTCTCAATTAAGTAACTTGGTTATTAAGGGGGATGCTACTTCTGCTTTAAGTCCAACGGCCCTTGGAGGTGATAATAACCTGGTCTTGGAAGGAAATATTGGAGGTGAATTGTTTGAGTTTGACTCACCAGAAGGAATTAATGAATCTTATGTTAATCACTTTCAAATTCAAGCAGCTTTAGGTCTATGGAAAGGAACAAGTATTATTGGACGTTTTTCTCCAAAAATTAAAATCAATAAAACATATTATCAAATTGTTGGAGGGGGATTTCAACATAACATTTCACAGTGGATTCCCAGTTTAGAAAAATCTAAATATGATATTGCTGCCCTAGCAACCTATTCGCGTTATGCTGTGAGTGATGATTTTACTCCTGTTAGCCTTTCAGGAATGGGTAGTCTAACCTCTATAACTGTAAATGGCCAGTCGTTTATGTTTAATCTTGTTGGTTCAAGGGAGTTCAATCGATTTAATGTGATTTTGGCAGCAGGAATAAGCTCAAGTGACTTTCAATATGGAGTTGGAGGAGATGAGAGTTTTTTGTTGGATGTATTGAATAGCTCTCTGGAGGGGCTTGATGAAAGTCAGATTAACTTTAAGGGGGATATAGGTGTTGGATACTTTTTTAAAAATTTTTCAATCAATACTATGCTTACCTTCGGTGAATATGCAAATCTTGTTTTTGGGATTAACTATTCCATTTAATAAATATAAATAAGATAAGTACTCCATTCAAGAAGTGCTTTTTTATTCAAACCAACTTATCAACCACGTACAATACAGTATGAAAATCTTAAGCGGTCTAATTCTTGGATTAGTGTTTATGGGGAGTGTCCATGCTCAAGGTAGTATTAATGAACTTTTAGCTGCGGGTATAGAAGATGCTAAACATTTTACAACAGGATATATAGCACCGGCAAGCGATGCTCTTGCCTACGGTATCAATACCAATTGGTTTAACAATGCTAAAGTGCCAAAAAGGTTTTCTTTTGAGATTTCAATTGTTGGTAATATGACTTTTGTGAAGGATAAGCACAACAGGTTTAACATGGAAACGGCCGATTATGAAAATATTAGGTTTGAGGATGGAAGTTCTTCAAAAATGGTGGCCACAGCTTTAGGTGAAAACAATCCTGATGTTAATGTTGTTATAACCTATGATGACGAATTGTTCGGTCCAATACTTGGTGATCAGGAATTTGTGTTAACCTTACCTCAAGGATTGGCCTCAGAAGGACTTAAGTTTGTTCCTAATGGATATTTGCAAGCTAGTTTTGTTCCTTTTAAAGGAACACAGGTTAGGGCGCATTTTTTTCCACAGGTGAAATCTAAAGATTTTAAAGTGGGGATGTATGGTTTTGGAGTGCAATATGATTTTACGTCGCTTTTACCAGCAGATAAGGTGTTGCCTCTAGCTGTTTCAGGGTTAGTGGCTTATACACACCTTGATGGTTTTTATGACTTCACAGATAAGGAATATATAAGTGGTGAAAACCAACGCGTTGATACGGACGTGAACACATTGACTTATCAATTGATAGTTGGAACAAAATTGCCGGTAATTAATTTTTATGGTGCTTTAGGCTTTTTAAGTAGTAAAAATAGAACAGATCTTTTAGGGACATTTGTAGTAGCTGATGAATCATTGTTAGCAGGTCCTGCAAAAACGGTTAAAGATCCTTTTAGTATTAAATCTAAAACACAAGGGATAACGGGAACTTTAGGAGCAAACTTGAAATTAGGTGTTTTTGGTCTTAATGCGGCTTACACATTGGCAGATTTCAATAGTGCAGTTTTAGGAATAAATTTCGGCTTTTAGAAAAAATAATTCCTTAAGGTATTGTGTTTTAAAAATATTAAATTTGCGGAAATTAAATTTTTCACAATCTAAAAATTCAAATAAATGAAAGTTACAGTAGTTGGAGCAGGAGCAGTAGGGGCAAGTTGTGCCGAGTATATTGCTATTAAAAACTTTGCTTCAGAAGTAGTGTTATTGGATATTAAAGAAGGTTTTGCTGAAGGTAAAGCAATGGACTTGATGCAAACAGCTTCTTTAAACGGATTCGATACAAAAATCACAGGAGTAACAAACGATTACAGTAAAACAGCAGGGAGCGATATCTGTGTAATTACAAGTGGTATTCCTCGTAAACCAGGAATGACTCGTGAAGAGCTTATCGGTATCAACGCAGGAATCGTTAAGACTGTTTCATCAAGCCTTATTGAGCACTCTCCAAATACAATTATGATTGTGGTAAGTAATCCAATGGATACTATGACTTACCTTGTTCACAAATCTACAAACCTACCAAAGAACAGAATCATTGGTATGGGTGGTGCTTTGGATTCTGCTAGATTCAAGTACAGATTGGCAGAGGCTTTAGATGCGCCAATTAGCGATGTTGACGGTATGGTAATCGGTGGTCACAGTGATGTGGGTATGGTGCCATTAACGCGTTTGGCTACAAGAAACAGTGTGCCTGTTTCGGAGTTTCTTTCTGAAGAGCGTTTAGAGCAAGTAAAAGAAGATACTAAAGTAGGTGGAGCTACACTTACCAAATTATTGGGAACTAGTGCTTGGTATGCGCCAGGAGCTGCTGTGAGCGGATTGGTTCAAGCTATTGCTTGCGACCAAAAGAAAATCTACCCATGTTCTACATTGTTGGAAGGGGAGTACGGATTAAGCGATATCTGTATCGGAGCGCCTGTAGTGTTAGGTAGAAACGGTATTGAGCGTATCGTTGAAATCGACCTTACAGATGCCGAAAAAGAGCATATGGCTACTAGTGCAGAAGGTGTGCGTAAAACAAATGGCCTTCTGGAACTATAATTCCACAGCGATTTAACTATATGATAAAGAGTAGTCTTCAGACTACTCTTTTTTTTTATAATTATGGCAATAATATTGGGTTTTCTGACCGTAAATTATATATTTGCTCGTTTTTAAATTATTTTAAGAAATAAACCAAATCATTTAGAACATAATGCAGAACAAAGGATTAGTAAAACTATTTGCAATTCTGTTTGGATTGGTAAGTATTTACCAGTTGTCGTTTACTTTCAAGGCGACACAGTTAGATAACCAAGCCGAAGAATACGCAATTAGTAAGTTTGATGAGACCGTTCCAGATTATAGGTCACAACGTAGTAATGAGGAAAGAAACTATTTGGATTCCATCTCTAACAAAGAGGTATATAATATAGGAGTCGCAAACTACACTTACAATGAGGTAAAGGAAAAGGCGATGAACCTTGGTCTTGACCTTAAAGGAGGGATTAACGTAATCCTTCAGGTTTCCGTTAAGGATATTTTAAAAGGGCTTGCTGACAATACAAAAGACCCTTTGTTCAACAAAGCTTTAGTTGATGCTGAAGAATTACAGAAGAATAGCCAGAATACTTATTTAGAGGATTTCTTTATTTCATTCGACAAAATTAAAGGTGATGCCAAATTAGCTTCTCCAGATATTTTTGCTACAAGAGCACTTTATCCAGATATAGAAATTAACATGACCGATGATCAGGTTAAGCCTATTATCGAAAGAAAAATTGATGAAGCTATCGTATCTGCTTTTGAAGTATTACGCAAGCGTATCGATGAGTTTGGTGTAACGCAGCCAAATATTCAACGTTTAGGAAACTCTGGACGTATTTTGGTTGAATTACCAGGGGTTAAGGATATTGAGCGAGCTCAAAAGCTACTACAAAGTACAGCTCAATTAGAGTTTTGGGATGCTTACAAAGGAGAGCAGTTTTTTACATTCTTGGTACAGGCCAATGAAACTTTAAAGCCTTTGGTTGCTCCAAAAGAAACTAAGGAAGAAGCCAAAGAAGAAGCTCAAGATGCTAAAGATGCTCAAATTGAAGAGCTTTTAGGTGAAGCCGAAACTGATAGCACTGCTACAGATGTAAATCCTCTTTTAGATCTTATTAGAGGACCTGGATACCAGGGGGGGCCTATTGTGGCTCAATTTGCTATCGAGGATAAAGATAAGGTATTAGATTACCTTAACAGAGCTGAGGTGAGAGCATTATTGCCAGCAGACCAGCGTTACGTGAAGTTTGCTTTCAGTAAACCTAATAAAAACAGTGAGGTAGTTGACCTTTATGCTTTGGTAGGTAATCGTGAAAATGTACCACCTTTAAGTGGTGCAGTTATTACAGATGCTACTCAAAACTACGATCAGTTAGGGAAGCCTTCTGTTTCTATGCAAATGAACGTGAAAGGTGCTAAAATTTGGGAAGAAATGACTGGAAGAGCATTCAACCAGCGTTCTCAAATTGCCATCGTTTTAGATAATGTTGTGTATTCTGCTCCAGGAGTAACAAGTGGTGCAATTTCCGGAGGTAATTCAGAGATTTCTGGAAGCTTCACTCTTAACGAAGCAACAGACTTAGCTAACGTATTACGTGCTGGTAAATTACCTGCAAAAGCAGATATTATCCAAAGTGAAGTAGTAGGACCATCATTAGGGCAAGAAGCTATAGATAGTGGTAAAATGTCTTTCTTAATTGCATTGGCCTTAGTATTGGTATGGATGTTATTGTACTACGGTAGAGCTGGATGGTTTGCTGATGTAGCAATGTTGTTCAATATTGTTTTAATCTTTGGAGTATTATCAGGGCTTGGAGCTGTATTGACTTTACCAGGTATTGCTGGTATTGTATTGACTATTGGTATGTCGGTAGATGCGAACGTTCTTATTTATGAGCGTATTCGTGAAGAGTTAACCAAAGGAAAAGCTCAAAAAGATGCCATTAAGGATGGGTTTAGTAATGCATTGTCATCAATTTTAGATGCCAACATTACTACAGGTTTAACTGCATTGATTCTTTTTGTATTCGGTACAGGTCCTATTAAAGGTTTCGCCACTACATTATTGATTGGTATTGCTACATCGTTGTTCACTGCAATCTTCATTACAAGATTGTTGATTGACTGGTATACCAACAGAGGAGGTCAACTTGATTTTTCTACTGGTATCACAAAAAATCTTTTCAGAAATATCAACATCAACTTCTTGAAAAAGCGAAAAATCGCCTATATCATTTCTGGGGTAATTATTTTAGCTGGGCTAGCATCTTTGTTCACTAATGGTTTAGACCAGGGTGTAGATTTCGTTGGAGGAAGAAACTATCAAGTTCGTTTTGCTCAAGATGTAAATGCTACTGAAATTAGTACAAACCTTAAAGAAGTGTTTGGAAGTGCAGATGCAAAAACTTTTGGAGAAGCAAACCAATTGAAGATTACCACTAAGTACAAAATTGACGAGGCTAGTTCTGAAGTAGATGAAGAAATCAGACAGAAGCTTTATAATGCCTTACAGCCATACATGGAAGGTGTATCATATGAAAAATTCATCGATGAGACAGAGGCTAAAGAAGTTGGTTTGATGGCATCATACAAGGTGAGTCCATCTATCGCAGACGATATTAAACAAGCATCGTTTTGGGCGGTACTAGGATCACTGATTGTGGTATTCTTATATATCCTTATCCGATTCAAAAGATGGCAATTCTCACTGGGTGCAGTTGCCGCTGTATTCCACGATGTGTTAATCGTATTGGGTATTTTCTCAATAACATACCACTGGATGCCTTTCTCAATGGAGATTGATCAAGCATTTATCGCTGCAATATTAACGGTTATTGGTTACTCACTGAACGATACCGTGGTTGTATTCGACCGTATTCGTGAGTTCTTAAATGAACATACTGGTTGGGAATTTGATAAAACCATTAATTCATCATTGAGCTCTACTCTTAGTAGAACATTGAATACCTCTTTAACTACATTGGTAGTATTATTGTCAATCTTTGCTTTCGGTGGAGATTCTATTAGAGGATTTATGTTTGCCCTTATAGTTGGTGTAATAGTTGGTACTTATTCATCGCTTTTCATTGCTACTCCAATTATGTACGATACTGTAAAGCGTGCAGGTGGAGCTGAAAGAGAACAAAAAGATGAAGAAGCTGCATAAAATAAAATTGTTCTAAATACATGAAAGCCTGTTGTGAAAGCAACAGGCTTTTTTTATCCTCTAGAAGAACTTTTATGGGGTTAATTTGGGTTTAGATAAAGAGAGTAAAGAATACAAAGTAGACTTAAAGTTTACTTTTAGAAGAGCTTCAAAAAGCTTTAAGTAGTCTTCTTGTCGATTAGATTATGAGGGGAAATGTTATAGGCAAAATGATATTTAGGTTACATACCTAAAATATTAAGTAAGGGATTGGGGATATTAAAAGAAAGCCAAAGGGAAAAGAAGGGTATTACTCTCTGTTGAATGACATAGAATCACCAATTTTTAAATTCCATTCATCAGCAAGTCCAGCGTTAACTTCTAAAACAAACTGCGCTGGTACATTTGAAGGTAATGAGGTTTCGTCAAAAGGCTTGGCATTCTTTTGAGAGCTTACCAAATGATTCTTGTTATCAATATAGATAATGTCTAAAGGAATACGGGTGTTTTTCATATAAAACGATCTTGGCTTTGAATCTGAAAAAATGAATAGCATGCCCTGATTGTTTGTCATGCTGTTCCGATACATTAAACCCGTTTGGGTTTCGTAATCGGTTTCGGCTATCTCAATGTCCAATTGTTTTATAACTGAATCTGTACCGGCTTTATATAGCTTTAGAATCCCTTCCTTTTTAAATGATACTTCGGTAGTTTTAAGAGTCTTTTTCTCTTTCTTGCATCCAGAAAGAGCCAATACAAAAGAGAGTGTTGTTAAAGCTACTTTAAAAGAGGGTAAAGCCATGTTGTTTCTTAAAATTAAGCTTGTCGCTTTTTGTAGCCAAACATGAAGTAGAAACCTAAAAGAATGAATGGAATACTAAGTATTTGTCCAGTATTTAATCCCATTATCCAATCTTCACGACCTTCTACTTGAGCTTCTTTTACATATTCAATAAAGAATCTGACTGTCCAAAGTAGCACTAAAAATAGTCCAAATAAATATCCGGTTTTCTCTCCTTTATTGGTTTTAGTGTAAACAAACCAAAGGATTATGAATACAAATATGTAGCAAAACGATTCGTATAATTGTGCAGGATGACGATAGGGTACTGCATCAAGAAGATGTGCGAAATCAGGATTATGGGCAATTGCATTGTAAGCGGCTTTAGCATCCTTTATTCCCGTTAATTGTATGGCTTCGCGTTTGGTGTATTGATCTTGAATAAAACGAACTCCGAAATTTGAATTTGTTATTTTCCCAACAATTTCAGAATTAATAAAGTTACCAATCCTAATAAAAACACCGCCAGCAGCTACTGGCATTACAATACGATCTAAGATCCATAACAAAGATTTGTATTTGTATTTTCTACGGTACAAATACATTCCGATAATAATCCCGATTGCAGCACCATGACTGGCAAGTCCTTGAAAACCTGTGAATTCAAATTCAGGTTTAAAGCGAAATGGTAGAAATATGCTTAGAAAATCCTGACGGATTAATTCTGATTGGTAAAAAAGAACATGACCTAAACGAGCCCCTATCATTGTAGCCAATACTGTATAGATGAATAAGGGATCTAAATATTCTTCTGAAACATTTTCTCTTTTATAAATTCTTTTGATGATTATCCAGCCAAGAAGGAAAGCGATAATCCACGTTAAACTATAAAAGTGGATTTTAAAGTTGCCTATAATATCTAAACCAGTAATTGGGTTCCAGTCGAATTTTAGTAGGTGCATAGGTTTTAATTTAGCAGCGTAAATATAGGTAATCCAATGTGGATAATAAAGAAATGAAAGATGAAGACATAATAAACAACTATATTAAATCTTTATTATTTTTTAGTATCTTGATTTATAGTGTTTTGCTTCTGTTTTTCTATGTGTCAGGGAACAGGATCATAACCAGAACCTCCCCAAGGATGACAACTAAGTATCCGTTTAATAGCCAGTCTACCTCCTTTGATCAAACCGTATTTTTTTAGAGCTTCTATCGTGTAGGAAGAGCATGTGGGTTGGTATCTGCAGCTTGCAGGGGTTAATGGGGAAATAAGGACTTGGTACACTCTAACCAAAAAAACAAAGGGTGCAATAAGTGCCTTCTTCATGATCTAAGATTATTTATAAAGTCTAGCTAATTAGTCGAAAAGGAGGTTCCGTCTTTACCGTCCTGAAGCTGAATGCCAACTTCGGCAAGTTCATCACGAATCTTATCAGACATAGCAAAATCTTTATTCGCCCTGGCTTCTTGTCTTAGTTTGATGAGTAATTCTACTGCACCTGATAATTTATCGGTGCCACTATCGGTTTTGGATATGTTAACTAACCCTAGTACATCAAAAACAAATGCTTCAATAGTTTCCTTTAAAACAGCTAAATCTTCAGCAGTGATAAACGCTTTATCTTCATTTATTTGATTAATAAACTTAACAGCTTCAAACAAATTGGCAATTAGAATAGGCGAATTGAAATCGTCGTTCATGGCATCATAACACTTCTGTTTCCATGCTGGGATGTCGATAGTTGATTCTTCAGAAGTTTTTAGACTACTTAATATATTGATGGCATCCATCAAACGGTTAAACCCTTTTTCACTTGCTTGAAGGCCAGTATCAGTAAAATCCAATACACTTCTGTAATGTGCCTGAAGCATGAAAAAGCGAGCTATACTTGGAGCATAGGCTTTTGATATGTGAGCATTGTCGCCAGTAAAAATCTCTTCAGGAAGAATAAAGTTACCAGTTGATTTGGCCATTTTCTTTCCGTTCATGATTAACATATTGGCATGCATCCAATAGTTAACTGGAGTTTGTCCAGTAGAAGCTTCAGCTTGTGCAATTTCACATTCATGATGAGGGAATTTCAAATCCATTCCTCCTCCGTGAATATCAAAGTGCTCCCCAAGGTACTTTGTGCTCATAGCCGTACATTCAAGGTGCCATCCAGGAAATCCGTCACTCCAAGGTGATGGCCAACGCATTATATGCTGTGGTTCGGCTTTTTTCCAAAGGGCAAAATCCTGAGGGTTTTTCTTGTCACTCTGCCCGTCTAATTCACGGGTATTATGAATTAGGTCTTCCACTTTACGCTTGCTAAGCTTCCCGTAATTGTGGGTTTCGTTAAATTTCAATACATCAAAGTAAACCGATCCGTTCACTTCATAGGCGTAACCTTTAGTTATGATGTCCTTGATAATTTCAATTTGTTCTATAATATGACCTGTAGCCGTAGGTTCAATACTTGGGGGGATAAGATTGAACTTATTCAATATATTGTGGAAATCGACAGTATAACGCTGTACAACTTCCATAGGCTCTATTTGCTCCAGACGTGCTTTTTTTGCAATGCGATCCTCTCCTTCGTCGGCATCGTTTTCCAAATGGCCAGCATCGGTAATATTTCTAACATAACGCACTTTATAGCCTAGGTGTTTTAGGTAGCGGAATACCATGTCAAAAGACATAAAGGTTCTCACATTTCCTAGGTGTACATTACTATAAACAGTAGGGCCACAAACATACATGCCTACATAGCCTTCTGTTATGGGTGAGAATGTTTCCTTTTTGCCTGTTATCGAATTGTATACCTTTAGTTCCTGTTGCTGATAAAGCTGCATGTCTGGTTAGTTAGGGTTTTGGTTAAAAAGTTGTGTCTAATTTGATATAGTCAAGAAATTCTCTTTTGGTTTCCTTGTCCTTAAACTTTCCACCAAATTCGGCTGTAACAGTGCTACTCTCTATATCACGGATTCCGCGAGAATTAACACAAAGGTGCTTAGCGTCTATAACACAAGCAACATCTTCTGTGTTTAAAACCTTCTGTAGTTCCCTAACAATTTGAATAGTTAGTCGCTCCTGTACCTGTGGGCGCTTTGCATAATAATCAACAATACGGTTCATTTTAGAAAGCCCAACGACCTTGCCGTTTGAAATGTATGCTACGTGTGCTCTACCTACTATAGGCAATAAGTGGTGCTCACAGGTTGAGTAAACGGTAATGTTTTTCTCAACAAGCATTTCACCGTATTTATATTTATTGTCGAAAGTTGATGCTTTAGGCTTTCTTTCTGGATCCAAACCGCCAAATATTTCTTTTACAAACATTTTGGCGACACGGTTTGGAGTACCTCTCAAACTATCGTCAGTTAAATCAAGTCCTAAGGTTTCCATAATATGGCGAACATCGTCTCGGATAATTTCTATCTTTTCTTCGTTAGAAAGAGTAAAGGCATCCTCACGCATAGGCGTATCTGTAGATGTTCCTATGTGGTTATCTCCCAGAGAATCAAACTCTTCAAAATTACTGTCAAACTTCATCGTGCTATATATATGAATAGATTTTGAATTTGCAAAGATAAGTATTTCACGTTTGATTAAGTTTGAATTAACAAAGAATTAATTTGTTCTTTATTTTAACAGAACATGATTACATTTTTTCTTATTTTTCGGGCTTAAACCAACATGAAAAAATCAGAACTATGAAAAGTAAATCCCCACTTTTGGTGGTTTTTCTGCTTTGTTTTTGGGTGTTTTCTACTCAAGCTCAAGAGAAATATCCCCGTCAATCCTTGCCTTTGGCCAAATACAATGAAAATGTTAATACTCCTTTAACGGCAAAAGAAAAAGAAATGCTGTTGGATGTTTATGGTGATAAACTTCAGGAATATGTATTAAGTAAACCACAACGCTTAAAAGACATAAAAAATATTTTGCGAAATAGAGTTGAAATTATTGAGATTCCCGATGCTAAAAATCATAAAGAATGCGAACTGCTTTCTAGTATCTCCCTTTTTAACAATTATAACCCAAGCCTGAAAAGGGACTTTAATTTTAACACTAAAACCTTTAATCCTTTAAAATACAATTTTAAATTTTACGGTGCTGAGGGAGCTTTGTACAAGGTGGACAACACTAATTATTTCATCAGTATAAAGCCTCAATATCAATAATTTTCAAACCAAGTTATGAAGAGAATTTTACTTTTTTTAATACTAATAACCACAACTAGTACTATTGGTTTTGCCCAAGATCTAGTTATGCAAAACGGAACATTTACCACGTGTTCTGGCATTTTTTATGATTCTGGAGGTGAATTTGCCAACTATGGGAATGGAGAGACACTTGTGATTACAATTTGTCCTGAAGAAGCTGGTCAGCGTACTCAGTTGGATTTTACAGCTTTCAATACGCAATTAAATGCCGACTTGATGACCATTTATGATGGAGATAGTACCGCAGCCAATCCCTTTGGAACATTCTCAGGTTCTGGAGCGAACAGTCCAGGTTTTGCTTCAGCAACACCAAATAATCCTACAGGTTGTCTAACCATTGAATTTGTTTCCGATAGTGCAGCAAGTGGTCTAGGGTGGGAAGCAACTATTTCGTGTTTCACACCTTGTCAAACTATAGTTTCTCAAATAGACAGTGCAGTCCCTGCTCCTGATGCCGAAGGGATAATTAGAGTGTGCCCTAATGAAGATATTACATTAACGGGAAGTGGACAGTTTTCTGTGGATGGGACTGGTTCAAGTTACGAATGGAATTTAGGAGAAGGTACTACTGTTCCAGGTCAAACGGTGACGTTTTCTTATGATACACCTGGTGTTTATGTTGTCAATTTAAATATCACAGACACGAACCCGTTGGGTTGTACAAACACTAATTTAATAAACCAAATAGTTCAAGTAGCAACAGAACCTGATTTTACAGGTACTCAAGCAGCTAATGAGATATTATGTTTTGGTGAAACTACGACAATAGATGGTATTGTTGAACCTACACCATATATAAATGAATGTACGCCTCCAGTAAGTGGGGTTACCTTTTTGCCAGATGGTAACGGTGCAACCTACCAGACGTGTATTACAGTAGATTGTTATAATTCAAATCAAACACTTGATGATATTGCTCAATTGTTGGAAATATGTGTTAATATGGAGCATTCCTATTTGGGGGATTTAGATATTAACATAATAAGTCCAAACGGTCAAACAGCTGTTCTTAAAGCTTATCCTGGAGGAGGTGGAACTTACTTAGGAGGTGCCAATGATGATGGATCTCTAACTCCAGGTGTAGGAGCCGATTATTGTTTTTCTATGTCTGGAAGTACCATATTGGAGTCTGGCCCTACATTGATAGCAGGTAGCCCTCCTGGAAATTCTATTATACCAGGTACTTACCTGCCTGAAGGATCTTTTAATACATTGTTGGGAAGTCCTTTAAATGGAGATTGGTGTATTGAAATTATTGATAACCTGGGTATCGACAATGGATATGTTTTTTCTTGGGGGATGGAATTTGATCCTAATATTCAACCTCCAAACCTTTCATTTACACCAGAAATTGTTGGGGAAGCCTGGGATCCAGATCCAACTATCGTAAATACATCTGGCAACACTATAACTGTAGCTCCTGATACACCAGGGGTATATTGCTATACCTATAGAGTTCAAGATGACTTTGGCTGTGAATATACAGAGGAAGTTTGTGTTGAAATGCTTCCAGAGATTGTTGTTGATACTCCTGAAGATTTGTATGTATGTGATCCTTCTGGGCCTCCTTATATTTTTGATCTTACAGAGAACAATCCTGTAATGTTAGCGCCAACACCTAGTCCTAGTGACTTAATAATTACATTCCATAACTCTCAAGCGGATGCTGATTCAGATGTAAGTCCCATTAGTGCGCCAGAGGCTTACCAAGGTGTTGATGGGGAAGTTATTTACGTAAGAGTCGAGTATTTGAATTCTAATTGTTACGAAACTATGACTTTCGTTTTGCATGTTGGTGTGCCTCCAGTTATCAATCCAGTAGCCGATATTGAAACTTGTGACGATGTTAGTAATGATGGTGTTGAAGAATTTGATTTGAGTTCTCAAACATTAGGTATTTTAGGTACTCAATCGCCTTTGGAATTTTTTGTGACATATTATGAGACTTTAGCAGATGCTAATGCAGGAACAAATGCGTTACCTGATTTATATTCCAATACGAATAATCCGCAACCAATATATGTTAAAGTTGGATTTGGAAATGATGAAGGATGTTCGGTTGTTTCCCAAACGCCTTTATTTAACTTAATTGTTCACCCACGTGCTGAAGCAACACAACCTGATAATATGGTAGTTTGTGACGACGTGAGCAACGATGGTTTTGAGACCTTCGACCTAACATCACAGAATGCAGCCATTCTTGG
>NZ_JARACK010000015.1 GCF_028767185.1 Mangrovimonas aestuarii | reverse complement strand
TCACCGATATGGGAACTGCCAGCAGTTTGACAATTTCTGATGATTTCTTTGGATTTGTTGAAACAGTTACTTCAACTGGTGTAATTCAATTTGGACCTTATACTTCAGGAAATGAGGTGTCATTTACGGTAAGCGATGATAATGATGCCAATTGTGAGTTTACCAGTGATCCGGTTAGTTTTACGTGTCCTCCTACTAACGATGATTGTCCTAATTCAGATGCTGTAGTTCAAGAAACGGGTATCGCCGATGCAGCTTCTGCAACAGCAATTCCAGGAACTGTAGAAGGTGCTACCGATTCAGGTGTGGCAGCTGAGGCATGTGGTGGTTTTACAGGAACTGCTAACGATGATGTATGGTATTCTTTTGAAGCGTTGACTGCTGATGTTAATATAACTTTCGATGCCAATTTCGATTCTGTTGTTCAGTTGTATTCAGGGACATGTGCCGGGGGATTAACAGTAATAGGCTGTTCTGATGGTATTTTTACTGCTGGTGTAGAAGAGGTTCAAGCAACGGGATTAACTGTTGGGGAGACTTACTATGTTCGTATTTATCAGTTTGCAGTGGCACCTGCAGCAGATGGAACTTTCAATTTAAAAGTTTGGTCGCCAACTACCTTGGGAGTTGAGGAATTAGAGCAATTGTATCAATTCTCATATTATCCAAACCCAGTTAGCTTTAACTTGGTGTTAACGGCTCAGAAAAACATTCAACATGTTGCTGTTTTCAATATGTTGGGTCAGCAGGTTATTAATGCAGCTCCAAACACTATGAAAGTAGATTTAGATATGTCTAACCTGCAAACAGGAGCGTATTTTGTAAAAGTTAGTATTGATGGAAATTTGGAAACCATTCGTGTAATTAAGCAATAAAACTGTTTAAATTGTAAAAAGTAAAAGGCTACCAATATGGTAGCCTTTTTTTTATTAAAGTTACCTAAAGAAATTCCCAATTGTTGTAATGATACAGTTTAATAAGCTAATGGGCTAAAAACTGCCAAAGGGTGTTTTCTTTTTAACAACTAGGCTGTGCTATTTTAAACCATCAAGGATCAGGAATCAGGTATAAATTTCACTATGACTGAGCAGGAAAAATTGAAAAAACTCTTTTGTATAATACAACTGATCTTAACTTAAAGCAGCTCATTCCTATCATAGACTAGATATTCTCATAACTACTTGAAAAACAAAAAAAATATAGTTTAAAGCCTTTCCTTACAGACCACACCTTCTAATTGTGCCGATTTTTTAAATAGCCATATTTTTTTATCGCACATAACATGTTATTGCTCTATTCACAACCTTATTTTACGAAATAGAACAGCCTTTTTCATAAAAATCAAAACAAATAAAGGCACTCCTGTTCCCTTTAAATCCAATAGCGTCACGTTTTGTCACACATATGTCACGCAATTTATAGCCCACTATTAATGCTTTAACATAAAAAAAACACATTCTTGCTGGCAAGATTGAAAAAAGCATTTTTACAATCTTTTTTGTTATAAAGAGTATAGCACTCAAAAAGAATAACAAATCATTTTCACTTTAATAAACCTTTAAACCAAAAACAATTACAAGTATGAAAAAAACTACGTTTTGGCTTTTTGCCACAATGTGTTTTGTGTTTTCTTGGCAGTCGCAGGCACAATTCACATTCCCCGTTATTGCGGGCCCTACTAATGTACCTGGGGATACGGAAGTAACTTTAAACATTAACGATGTTGCCAATACTGCTGGGGTAAATTCTGGGATTTATGAATCATTCCTAATCACGGTAGATTGGGTAAATGTATCTAATGCCTATTCAAGCGAAGCGGATGTAACTGTTATAACCGCTGCGGGTTCTGTTGTTATCGATCCTCCAACTTCGGGCGGAGCCTCTAATGGAAATTCGACAACTTTGACTTTTCAAGGTGATTTGGCAGGATTGTATGAGCCAGCTGTAGATGGGGCGCTAGATTTGATATTAGATCAATCATGGACTAATTCAGATTGTAACTGGTTGAATATTTCTGTAACACTATATGAAGCACCTACTTGTATAGAACCAAACACGCTGGGAGCTTCAAACGTTCTTACTACTTCTGCAGACTTAACATGGGCTCAAGGTTTCAGTGAAACCATGTGGAATATAGAGTGGGGAGTAGCAGGGTTTGTTCAAGGTTCTGGAACTATGGTTTCGGGACTTACTAGTACTACCTATAATGAAAATACACTAAGCCCTTCAACTACTTATGAATTTTATGTACAAGCTGATTGTGGTTCCGGTGATACAAGTGTTTGGGTAGGGCCTTTTGGGTTTACAACCGCTTGTAGTGTTTTTTTAGCACCATTTACTGAGCCATTTACAGGGGGGGCAACTCCTAACTGTTGGACCGAAGGTGGTGATAATGTATGGGATTATAATTTAAATGCAGGTTATGCTGCAACAGACGTTGATGATCACACCTTTGGTGGTGGAACTAATTATGCATGGATGGATGGCTCAGATAACGGCAATGCTGAAATTAGTACCTTGACGTCTCCATTAGTAGATGTGTCTGGTCTAATCAGTCCTTCTCTACAATTTGCATTATTCAGTAATAATACAAATGATGCAACAATCAACTTGATTGATGTTGAGCTTTATGATGGTGCTGCTTGGAATACTGTAATGAACATTACTAATTTATTGGGTGCTCAGTGGCAAGATTACTTTATCGATCTTTCTACTTATACAATCACTGGACCAGTACAAGTTAGGTTCACGGTTACAGGTACTTCAACTTCTGCATACTATAATGATATTTTACTGGATGACGTCTCTTTTGACGAAATGCCAACCTGTGCTCAGCCATTTAACCTAATGGCAAGTGCCGTTACTGATACTACAGTAGATTTAAGCTGGACAGAAGCAGGAACAGCAACTTCATGGAACATTGAAATGGTAACTGCGGGGACTGTCCCTACAGGTACACCAACCTATACAGGAGTGACAAATCCATACACTGTTACCGGATTGACTCCTGTTACAGAATATGAGTTTTACGTGCAGGCTGATTGTGGCGCTGGTGATACAAGTGCTTGGGTAGGGCCAATATCCTTTACTACAGAGTGTGCTGCTTATATTCCAGAATACTTACAAGACTTTGCAACCATCATTCCGCAGTGTTGGGATGAGGCAGATAATGGTGATCCAACAACTGGGCCTACTGGTTTAGGAGCAGGGTCTTGGGGACCAGATGGTTTTGCTAATAACGGATTCAGTGGAGCATATAAAATCAATCTTTATCTTGCTAGTAAGAGCGATTGGGTATTGTCTCCAAGCTTCGATTTATCAACTGGCGGTCCTTATCAGGTTGAGTTCGATTTCGCTATAATGCAATTTGGTTCATCTACAACGGCAGGAAGTTTAGGGTCAGACGACGAAGTTCAGTTTTTGATTTCTACCGATGCAGGTACTACATGGACTGCTCTAGATACTTGGGATAATACTTCTGTAGTTCCTGCTGGAGGAACACATTATGTTTACGATTTA
>NZ_JARACK010000014.1 GCF_028767185.1 Mangrovimonas aestuarii | reverse complement strand
AAAATACTTTCAAAAAAAGGAGAGGAAAAGCTTGCCTTGTTGATTAACGGTCTTATATTTGCAGCCGCTTTGAGAGGGGCACGCCCAGCGAAAAAGCGACGTTCATTGATTGGGAAGAAAAGTTTTTTGGAAAGAGCTTGCGGGAATGGAAAAAAGACGTAAGTTTGCAGCCGCTTAGACCGAGAGGTTCTACTGCGGAAAGTTCTCAGAAAACCCTGATTTTTCGGGCATGAAAAAAGCCTGAAAAATTTTTCCGAAAAAATCTTGTCGGAACGAAAAAAGGCTGTATGTTTGCAGCCGCAAAAACAGCGATGGATTTGCGGAGTTCTGATAGGGATAAGTTGAAGCTGGCGCTTGAGAGGTTGAAAAAATATTTCAAAAAAGTGTTGCGGGAACGGAAAAAGCGAATTACATTTGCACCCGCTTTTAAGCTGAACGCTTAGAAGGTCAAGAGAAGAAAAGTTCATTAACATATTGAATCGACAGCGTAAGACGTTAACTGGAAACGGTTAAGGTCAAACAAGAGAATAAACCATTTTGAGTCCCTTTTCAATTATGAGTTGTTAAACATATTTAAGATTTAACGATGAAGAGTTTGATCCTGGCTCAGGATGAACGCTAGCGGCAGGCCTAACACATGCAAGTCGAACGGTAACAGGGATTAGCTTGCTAATCCGCTGACGAGTGGCGCACGGGTGCGTAACGCGTATGCAATCTACCTCTTACAGGGAAATAGCCCAGAGAAATTTGGATTAATGTCCCATAATATAATATACCGGCATCGGTTAATTATTAAAGTTTCGGCGGTAGGAGATGAGCATGCGTTCTATTAGCTAGTAGGTGCGGTAACGGCGCACCTAGGCCACGATAGATAGGGGCCCTGAGAGGGGGATCCCCCACACTGGTACTGAGACACGGACCAGACTCCTACGGGAGGCAGCAGTGAGGAATATTGGTCAATGGACGGAAGTCTGAACCAGCCATGCCGCGTGCAGGAAGACTGCCCTATGGGTTGTAAACTGCTTTTGTACGGGAAGAAACCCAGCTACGTGTAGCTGGCTGACGGTACCGTAAGAATAAGGATCGGCTAACTCCGTGCCAGCAGCCGCGGTAATACGGAGGATCCAAGCGTTATCCGGAATCATTGGGTTTAAAGGGTCCGTAGGTGGATAATTAAGTCAGAGGTGAAATCTTGCAGCTCAACTGTAAAATTGCCTTTGATACTGGTTATCTTGAGTCATTATGAAGTGGTTAGAATATGTAGTGTAGCGGTGAAATGCATAGATATTACATAGAATACCAATTGCGAAGGCAGATCACTAATAATGTACTGACACTGATGGACGAAAGCGTGGGGAGCGAACAGGATTAGATACCCTGGTAGTCCACGCCGTAAACGATGGTCACTAGCTGTTCGGACTTCGGTCTGAGTGGCTAAGCGAAAGTGATAAGTGACCCACCTGGGGAGTACGTTCGCAAGAATGAAACTCAAAGGAATTGACGGGGGCCCGCACAAGCGGTGGAGCATGTGGTTTAATTCGATGATACGCGAGGAACCTTACCAGGGCTTAAATGTAAGTTGCATGATTTAGAGATAGATCTTTCTTCGGACTACTTACAAGGTGCTGCATGGTTGTCGTCAGCTCGTGCCGTGAGGTGTCAGGTTAAGTCCTATAACGAGCGCAACCCCTGTTGTTAGTTGCCAGCGAGTCATGTCGGGAACTCTAGCAAGACTGCCGGTGCAAACCGTGAGGAAGGTGGGGATGACGTCAAATCATCACGGCCCTTACGTCCTGGGCTACACACGTGCTACAATGGTAGGTACAGAGGGCAGCCACTGCGCGAGCAGGAGCGAATCCTAAAAACCTATCTCAGTTCGGATCGGAGTCTGCAACTCGACTCCGTGAAGCTGGAATCGCTAGTAATCGGATATCAGCCATGATCCGGTGAATACGTTCCCGGGCCTTGTACACACCGCCCGTCAAGCCATGGAAGCTGGGAGTGCCTGAAGTCCGTCACCGTAAGGAGCGGCCTAGGGTAAAATCGGTAACTAGGGCTAAGTCGTAACAAGGTAGCCGTACCGGAAGGTGCGGCTGGAACACCTCCTTTCTAGAGAAAGACGACTTATAAGGTGAAAACACGATGAATAGTTTATTCTCCTGCTGTTGATTTAAATATAAAGAGGTTAGATTCTAGAACATAGATCCTGGGCCAACAAGTCTGGACTCTAGTGTCTAATATCTAGCATCTCAATAAAAACAGTCTCATAGCTCAGCTGGTTAGAGCGCTACACTGATAATGTAGAGGTCGGCAGTTCGAGTCTGCCTGAGACTACGAAAAAAAGTTCATTAAAGACTGAAAAGGAAATTTTAGAGGTTGAGTAGCCGTTATAAGTACTGTTAACTGATAACTGTTAACCAGTCACTAAAAAGAACGGGGAATTAGCTCAGCTGGCTAGAGCGCCTGCCTTGCACGCAGGAGGTCATCGGTTCGACTCCGATATTCTCCACGATCGCGAAAGCGAAGACGTTCATTGACATATTGAAAAAAGATACATGAAGGATAGGAATTTATTCCTATCACAAATATATTATTGTAACGAGCAATAATAGTAACTCATTAAAAAGACAAAAAGTACAATAAGCTAAATAAGGGCGTATGGGGAATGCCTAGGCTCTCAGAGGCGAAGAAGGACGTGATAAGCTGCGAAAAGCTGCGGGGATCGGCACATACGAATTGATCCGCAGATATCCGAATGGGGCAACCCACTATACTGAAGGTATAGTATCCGCAAGGAGGCGAACCCGGAGAACTGAAACATCTAAGTACCCGGAGGAGAAGAAAACAAAAGTGATTGCGTAAGTAGTGGCGAGCGAACGCGCAGTAGCCCAAACCAATGTTGTTACGGCAATGTTGGGGTTGTAGGACCACGATATCGACTGCCAATTGAATTAGAACAAACTGGAAAGTTTGACCAGAGAGGGTGATAGTCCCGTATAGGTAAGAGCGGTTAGTTGTAGTGGTATCCTGAGTAGCGCGGGGCACGTGAAACCCTGTGTGAATTTGGCGGGACCATCCGCTAAGGCTAAATACTCCTGAGAGACCGATAGTGAACCAGTACCGTGAGGGAAAGGTGAAAAGAACCCCGAACAGGGGAGTGAAATAGAACCTGAAACCATACGCCTACAAGCGGTCGGAGCCATTCGTGGTGACGGCGTGCCTTTTGCATAATGAGCCTACGAGTTACCGTTGCTGGCAAGGTTAAGCACTTCAGGTGCGGATCCGTAGCGAAAGCGAGTCTGAATAGGGCGTTTTAGTCAGTAGTGGTAGACGCGAAACCGTGTGATCTACCCATGGGCAGGTTGAAGCTGTGGTAACACACAGTGGAGGACCGAACCGGTTGACGTTGAAAAGTCTTCGGATGACCTGTGGGTAGGGGTGAAAGGCCAATCAAACTCGGAAATAGCTCGTACTCCCCGAAATGCATTTAGGTGCAGCGTATTATTAGTTTTATAGAGGTAGAGCTACTGATTGGATGCGGGGGCTTCACCGCCTACCAATTCCTGACAAACTCCGAATGCTATAAAATGATGTAATGCAGTGAGGGCATGGGTGCTAAGGTCCATGTCCGAAAGGGAAAGAACCCAGACCATCAGCTAAGGTCCCCAAATGTATGCTAAGTTGAATAAACGCGGTTGAACTGCTTTGACAGCTAGGATGTTGGCTTGGAAGCAGCCATTCATTTAAAGAGTGCGTAACAGCTCACTAGTCGAGCGGTTCGGCATGGATAATAATCGGGCATAAGTATACTACCGAAGCTATGGACTTGAAAAAGTGGTAGGGGAGCATTGTAACGGCGCCGAAGGTGCAGCGTGAGCTGTGCTGGAGCGGTTACAAAAGAAAATGTAGGCATAAGTAACGATAATGCGGGCGAGAAACCCGCACTCCGAAAGACTAAGGTTTCCTCAGCTATGCTAATCAGCTGAGGGTTAGTCGGGACCTA
Organism: Mangrovimonas aestuarii; assembly: GCF_028767185.1. Classification (GTDB taxonomy): domain Bacteria; phylum Bacteroidota; class Bacteroidia; order Flavobacteriales; family Flavobacteriaceae; genus Mangrovimonas_B; species Mangrovimonas_B aestuarii. The sequence continues at coordinate 1,654 of NZ_JARACK010000014.1, read as the reverse complement.
ACGCGAACCCGAAAGGGGTAGTGGATGGACAACAGGTTAATATTCCTGTACCCGCTCTCAACAAAAGTGACGGAGGCGTATATTTGGTGCGAACTGACGGAATAGTTCGTTGAAGCCAGTGGTAACACGGCGATAGTACACTAAGGCTACGGCTGCGGTGATAATCCAGAGAAGCGACTTCCAAGAAAAGCGAGAGAAGCGGCCCGTACCGTAAACCGACACAGGTAGTTGGGATGAGAATTCTAAGGAGCTCGAGAGATTCATGGCTAAGGAACTAGGCAAAATAGACCTGTAACTTCGGGAGAAAGGTCGCCCCACTCCGGTGGGGCCGCAGTGAAAAGGTCCAGGCGACTGTTTATCAAAAACACAGGGCTATGCGAAATCGAAAGATGAAGTATATGGCCTGACACCTGCCCGGTGCTGGAAGGTTAAGTGGAGTTGTTAGCTTCGGCGAAGCAATGAAATGAAGCCCCAGTAAACGGCGGCCGTAACTATAACGGTCCTAAGGTAGCGAAATTCCTTGTCGGGTAAGTTCCGACCTGCACGAATGGTGCAACGATCTGGACACTGTCTCAGCCATGAGCTCGGTGAAATTGTAGTATCGGTGAAGATGCCGATTACCCGCAGTGGGACGAAAAGACCCCGTGAACCTTTACTATAGCTTAGTATTGACTTTGGATAAGTAATGTGTAGGATAGGTGGGAGACATCGAAGCAGCGTCGCCAGGCGTTGTGGAGTCATTGTTGAAATACCACCCTTTGCTTGTCTAGAGCCTAACCCCTTGCGGGGGACAGTGCTTGGTGGGTAGTTTGACTGGGGTGGTCGCCTCCAAAAGAGTAACGGAGGCTTCTAAAGGTTCCCTCAGCACGCTTGGTAACCGTGCGCAGAGTGCAATGGCATAAGGGAGCTTGACTGAGAGACCTACAAGTCGATCAGGTACGAAAGTAGAGCATAGTGATCCGGTGGTTCCGCATGGAAGGGCCATCGCTCAAAGGATAAAAGGTACTCCGGGGATAACAGGCTGATCTCCCCCAAGAGCTCACATCGACGGGGGGGTTTGGCACCTCGATGTCGGCTCGTCACATCCTGGGGCTGGAGAAGGTCCCAAGGGTTGGGCTGTTCGCCCATTAAAGTGGCACGCGAGCTGGGTTCAGAACGTCGTGAGACAGTTCGGTCTCTATCTACTGTGGGCGTTAGAAATTTGAGTGGATCTGACTCTAGTACGAGAGGACCGAGTTGGACGAACCTCTGGTGTACCAGTTGTCCTGCCAAGGGCACTGCTGGGTAGCTACGTTCGGAAGGGATAAGCGCTGAAAGCATATAAGCGCGAAACCCACCACAAGATGAGATTTCTTTAAAGGGTCGTGGGAGATGACCACGTTGATAGGCTACAGGTGTAAAGGCGGTAACGTCATAGCCGAGTAGTACTAATAACCCGTAGGCTTATTGTACGCCGCTCTTTTTATAGGTTGCAGCAACAGAATGTATACTTTTTTCAATATGTTAAAATATTAGTGTCATGATTATGACCAAAAACTTAAGGTGGTTATAGCGACGGGGCTCACCTCTTACCATTCCGAACAGAGAAGTTAAGCCCGTTAGCGCCGATGGTACTGCACTCGTGGGAGAGTAGGTCGCCGCCTTTTTTGAAAGC
>NZ_JARACK010000013.1 GCF_028767185.1 Mangrovimonas aestuarii | reverse complement strand
TTTCTTCCCAATCAATGAACGTCGCTTTTTCGCTGGGCGTGCCCCTCTCAAAGCGGCTGCAAATATAAGACCGTTAATCAACAAGGCAAGCTTTTCCTCTCCTTTTTTTGAAAGTATTTTTATTGGAACTGAATTTCAACTTGTTGCGACTATTTTTTTCAACCTTTGAACATAATTATTACTATATATAGTAAGTTGTTTAACTATATCAACATATAAGCATTGTTTTAATGCTTCATAGATTCTTGTTTAATTGTCACAAGCCTAACTCCTTGTCCTTCTTGTTCGAGTTTAATTTACCCCCTTTATAAATAGATCTAGAATCAAAGAAAATAATAAAGGTGGGAATCTCTGTGATGTAATGTCATTTATGTATTAAGCCGAGACCTATCTACCCCCAATTTGATTGTTTGGACTCATTGAAGAAAGTTACATCTAATATGACTATATAAGTAAGTCAATAGAACTTTTAAAAATGAAAAACAGACGCATAGTACAATCTATAATTGATTTTTTAGGCCATTTTCTAAAAGAAAGTTGGTGCAGCTGAACTTTGGGTTTCGACAAAACCCTATCTTTACGCTAATCTAAAGAAACCATACAGAAATCGTAAGTACCAATTAATTCATAAACTAAACTATATATAATGAAGGTTACTGCTGAAAAAAACGAAAAAGTTGCCAAAATGACTTTTGCATCTATTTACCCTCATTACGTGAATAAAGTTGAGAAAAAAGGCAGAACAAAAGATGAGCTTCACAAAGTAATAGAATGGTTAACAGGATTTGATGAAGATACGTTGCTAAAGCTTATTCAAGAGAAGGTAATATTAGAAACGTTTTTTCAAAGAGCAAAATTACATCCTAATGCCCACCTCATCAAAGGAGTAATTTGTGGTTATCGAATTGAAGAAATTGATTTTGATTTGTATAAACAAGTAAGATACTTAGATAAGCTAGTTGATGAATTAGCTAAAGGTCGTAAAATGGAAAAAATTTTACGAGAAGAAAAAAAATAATAATTGAAGTTTACTAATAAAAAAAAACAGGTGTTTTTGAGTTCAAGTACGATATAAATTCTCATTGAAAAGCAAGCCTGTCTAACGATTCTAGATACTTGTTTAAACATTTTGTTTAGACTGTTCTTCTCCAATTCCATTGATCCTCAAACCATTCGTACTTCACTACAAGCTATTATACACTTACAGTTAGAGAATCTAATTAGGTATAACAGACTTTTTAGTTTCTAGTTACGAAATCTAAAAGTTCTAGCCCTTTCATACTCTATTTACAACTACTTAAATTATAGGATATAAGTCTCCAGAAAACACATTCATTACGTTAGTAATAGGCATACCCAACTAACTAATTCTAATAAACTTTAAACAAATCTAATCTATAATTATTATCTATTTTTTTAGTGTGTTAAAACCCCATGCAATCAAAAAGAATCCTATTCCACTAATTATTGGAGGCCATAACACTTTTGGTGCATAAAATCCTCCAAAATATATTAATGCTATTCCAAGTACAAGTAATAAAACCGCAACTATTGAAAGAATTTTATTTTTTTCCATAATAATTATTTTACTGTAGTTGGCACATAAAATGATGTGGTTGTTACCTATGCTTTATCCAAGCTCTTATACTTTAGATATCAAAGTTCGCATAAAGGAATATTGACTATTTATAAATAATTTCGATTATCCAACACTAGCGTCAACATACGCGATTGTATTTTCGGCCAATCTTCCAAGTGCCCAAACTCCCGATGGTGAAGCATGAATACCTGGGAGAGTTCCCTTTACAAAATCTTCATAAACTATTGCAGAATCTACCCCATGCTTTTGCCCCACAAACTGTGAATATACTTTACGTGCCATATCGCAAACAAAAAACTCTGCCCCATTGTCCTGTAACCCTTTAATCCCTGCTAATCCAGGTATTGGAAAAACACCTTCCTCTGGCTTATAATATGGGTTTCTTAATGCAGACTTTTTGGTAATTGGATCATTAAATCCAAAAAATTCTCCAAGATTATATTTCTCTATGGTTGCATCATCTAATGCAAAGATCATCCCGTGATGTCTTAGAACACAGAGTAATCCCAGTTCATTTTCAGTTGTCCCGGTTTCCTTGTTGGTAATATAGTAAACGTTAGACCACATAAGCCCCCAAGGATTAATTGATGACATATCAAAAGCAATCGGATGTGCTTTTTTCCCTATTTTTTTTATTATGGGATCTAAATCTCCATCTCCTTTTGGTATGCTTCCTAACGTACTAGGAAATTTAGTTTGATCAACACCTGCTTGAATAGCTTGTGGCATCAAAGTCAATCCCGCGGCTACAGCAGCACCTGTTGCTACTCGTCCAATAAACTCTCTTCTCGTGCTCGAAATTTTTGTTTCCATTTTATTATTAATTAGAGTTATATATTTAATTAGTAATTCCTAATTGTCGCCTACTTAAATCTATAGGTTAGATAGCTCCTTCAGATTGTTCATTACTAATCTTTTATTGATTTAATGCATTAGGGAAATCAAACAGATGTCTTGTTTTTACAATAGACATCTAGAATTAATTAAACTTCAATGAGGGGAATAGATATTAAGTGGTTTCTATTCATGATATCAAGATTTAAGGAGAGTTATGAAGCGTAGGAATATAAAGGTACGATTTTTTAGCCTTTTGACCTTTCCATAATATGCAGTCTTTTAACTTTTTAAGCACATAATATTAACCCCTTAAAAAAACAACAGCTTACTATAAGAGAGAGCCTTATAAAACTTCCTGATATTTTTTTTTAATCTCTTTTAGGAACAATAAATAATTGTAGTGAGTTTTTATAAATCAAATTGTGATTACAAACTATTCTTCATATAATCCTCTCATCATGAATAAAGTTGCCTTACTACTTCTAATCTTACTAATTTTACTAAAAGCCCTAGACTCTATAAATCCTATAATTGATGTTCGCCTTAATTGATATATAGAACACACTTTCAAGACTTTACCAGGCGTGCCAGACTCTTATAAAGATTTTAAATCGGGAGTTAAACCTACTTAAAAAAATATAAGAATGTTACAGTAATGAAAAAGCGGAGGGGTCTAAAATGATAACTCCTTCTCTTTAATGGGGATGTACCCTCAAGTATATAGTAGGCTTGGTACTTTATTATGGATAGAAAACCATCCTTTAGCTAGTTTTTCTGAAGAATTTTTAATAAAAGTAAAAAGGGAGCTTATCGCTAGAATAATGTAAGGTTCAGATGCCATGTATTGACCAGAAAATATTGAAAAGAAAATCAAAAAGTTAAACTCTTTTGAATTCCTTAATGAAACTGATAAAAGATTTTTTAGTATAAAATACTAGTAAGTTCTTGAACTAGACGATTATAAACAAAAGTAAGCGCCCCCCTTTAATCAACTATTCGCTTACATTAACCTAATGTTCAATTTATTAATTATCTTTCTGTCACGCACTAAAAGAACCAACATGCTTTTCAACAATCAATTATACATCAACCATTCTCAATAATAAATCATCATAAATGAAATACAGTTTTTACTTGATAGGGTTTCACCGGAGGAATTAAAATCCGCCAAGCCCGAAATGGAGAGTTATGCGTTTATGGTTCATTCCTTTTTCGAAAGCACAGGAATATCAGTTAAGAGAAAGATAATCTCTTTTGATGTTGTGGACGACCTTGTTGGAGGAGTAATACAGGTAACTTGGAATAAGCTTGAATTGTGGATTTATGAATGGTGTGAGGCTAGAAACCCGGCTGCAGGAGAATGGTTTGAATGGTTGAAAAATGAGATTAAAAATAAATCGAATATAGAATTTAGAGAACATTAATTAAACTTAAATATGCCGAGTATCGCGATTTCTTACCATCAGCAAGATGGTACATGTAGCTAGTTTTAAAGGTCACAATATATTCACTAAATATTATAGATAGACTAAATAAAATCTAAACAAAGAAAAATGAAAACAATAAAATTTACTTTAATCTTATCACTATTAATTGTGTTGCCATTTATTTTCATTTCGAGTTGTAACCAAAGATTGAATGACAGGGATATTGAACCAAACCATACAGATTTATCAATTTTTGAAAATGAAATTGAACTACGGCTACGGGAATTTGAAAAACACTTAAAAAATGGTGACTCAATTGCCTTAGGTAACATGTATTTAGAAAATGCTGTAATAATGCCTTCTATAATTGGAAGACAAAATATTATTAAAAACTTTGGAAGTATGATTAGAAATGAAATTACTGGTTCAAGCTTTAAAACAACAAGCTTATGGGGAAATGACCAATTACTTATTGAAGAAGGAACAGGTACTTGGTATCATAAAAGTGGAAAAGAAGTTGGAGAGGGAAAATACCTAGTGGTTTGGAAAAAAGATAATGGAAATTGGAAAATATTACGTGATAGCTGGTTTCCCAACAAGAAAAACTAAAATATTTAAGCCCACACGCAACTTTTAGTAAAACTCATTTAAAATCATTATTGAAAATTTTAACATAACACACAATGAAAATAATAACAATAGTTTTACCTATATTTTTTCTTCCACTATTCTTTTTTGGACAAGAAGTCTCATTAATTAGTGATAAGCTAAATAAATTTAACAATGTCAGAGACTTTTACATTTCTTCAAGTAAAGATGAAGCCTATTTCACTATCCAGAGTCCAAATCAAGATTTATCGCAAATAGCAGTTGTAAAAAGTGAAAAATGGGATAAACCTTCATTACTTCCTTTTTGTGATGGCTATTCTTATTTAGAACCATTTTTGTCTAAAGATGGTAAGAAACTTTATTTCGCTAGCAATCGTTCAAAACAGGAAAATGTCACAGCTCCTAGTGACTTTGACATTTGGTATGTGGAAAGGAAAGATAAAAATAGTAAATGGTCAAACCCAATTAATTTAGGTCCTCAAGTAAATTCAGAAAATGATGAATTTTACCCTACCCTCGCTGATAATGGAAACTTGTATTTTACAATGGACGCCCTAACAGGTTTAGGAAAGGATGATATTTACTACTGCATTTGGAATGGGTCAGATTATTCAAAGCCAATTTTATTAAATAACAATATTAATAGTGAAGGATATGAATTTAATGCTTTCATTGCCAAAGATGAGAGTTTTATTATCTATACAAAGTATAACACAAAAGACGGCTTTGGTAGTGGAGATTTATATATAACAGAAAAAAATAGTAACGGAGAATGGAATACTGCTAAAAATATGGGAAACATCATTAACACTAAGTATATGGAATATTGTCCTTTTTATGATGATAACACTAACACCCTGTATTTTACAAGTAGAAGAGCGAAACTTATCCCGAAAAAGTTTAAGAATATTGATGAATACCAGGAAATAATTATAGGAGCTGAAAATGGATCAAGCAAAATTTATTGTTACAAGATAAAGTTATAAAGTCAAAACTACCAGTGTTTACTGTTCATTGATTCGTAGCTTTTCAGCGGAAATATTAGCGGCTAAGCTATAGGATTAGACTAATTCCTATCTTAACTTTAGGAACAAACCATTCAACTAATCCTTAGGCTCAATATGACATGAAAGAAAGCAACTTAACAAAACACATCGCAAATATCACATCGCTTTCAGAAAAAGAAGCTACTGAAATTATCGACTTTTTCGATTATCAATCGTACAAAAAAAAAGAAAAGCTACAACTTTCTGAAAACCCTTGCTATAAGTTGTTTTTTGTTTCAGAGGGTTGCTTACAATTATATTTTATCGATGATTTAGGTAACACAAAAACGACACAGTTTGCCATAGAAAATTGGTGGATAACAGACTTTTTGGCATTTCAAAACCAAAACCATTCAGAGTTTTTTATAGAAGCTGTAGAAAACTCAAAAGTTTTCTCAATTACTTTTTCAAACTATCAGGAGCTTTTAGAAAAACATCCAAAAATGGAAAAGTATTTTAGGACAATATATGAAACAGCTTTTGGTTCAGCCTTAATGCGCTTTAAATATATCTATAGCTTTTCTAAAGAAGACATTTTCTTTGAATTTCAAACTCAGTTCCCTGAATTTGTACAACGAGTACCTCAGTATCTTTTAGCAAGTTTTCTTGGCTTGACTCCTGAATATCTAAGTGAGATAAAAAGAAAAAAACTTTCTTAAACTAGCTTAATTTTTATGACTAATCATATAGATACCTTTGTGTTTCATAAGAAAAGGATAAATGAAAAAAATTGAAAAAATCGTTGTTGTTGGCGGCGGGTTTGCAGGGCTGGAATTTGTAAAAACATTAAGCAATACAACTAATTATGAGATTATTTTGGTAGACAGCAATAACTATAATTTCTTCCCTCCTTTAATTTATCAGGTATCTACAGGTTTCATGGAGCCATCTGCTATAAGTTATCCCTTTAGAAAAATTCTACGGAAATTTAAAAACGTTCGTTTCCGACTAGGCTCCCTAGAAAAAGTTGTGCCTAAAGAAAATAAAATAATATTGAGTAACGGAGAGTTGAACTACGACATTTTGGTAATGGCCACTGGAACAGAAACTAACTTTTTTGGCAACCAAAACATTTCAGAAAAAAGTTTGCCAATGAAAACCATTAGTGATGCCTTGTCGCTCCGAAATGTTATTCTTACTCGTCTTGACCGAGCAACAAGGATCGAAAACGTAACAGATAGAAAAAAATACTTAACCTTTGTTATTGCTGGTGCAGGACCTACTGGAGTTGAGCTTTCTGGTATTTTATCAGAAATGAAGGCTTCTATAATTATGAAAGACTATCCAGAGCTAAAAGAAAAAGAACTTGGAGGAATTTATTTAATTGATGGCCAAGAATCTGTTTTAGCTACTATGTCTAAAAATGCTCAAAAATATACATCACAAAAACTCTCCGAATTAGGAGTTAATCTAATAATGGATACTTTGGTTAAAGATTTTGACGGAGAAAGTGTGTTTTTATCCAATGGAAGGGAAATTCAATCAAAAAATCTTATTTGGGCTGCAGGAGTTTCAGCAAAAACATTTGAAGGGTTTTCTAAACAATCATTTGGAACTGGTAAACGTTTGAAAACAAATCGATTTAATCAGCTCGATTTTTACAGCAATATTTATGCATTAGGAGATTGTTGCTTAATTCAAGGAGATGAAAACTATCCTAATGGGCATCCACAATTAGCTCAACCAGCTCTCCAACAAGCAAATAATCTAGCTAAAAATCTTACCAGAAAAAAAGATAACTGGAAACCATTTCATTATAATGACAAAGGCTCTCTAGCCATTATAGGAAGAAACAAAGCAGTATTGGATTTTCCTGAACAAAAGTATTTTATGAAAGGGTTTGCTGCTTGGATTATATGGATTTTTGTACATATAATGGGACTAGTAAACTTTAAAAACAAATTAAGAACAATATATAACTGGTTAAGTTACTACATCTTTAAGGACCAATACTTTAGAATGATAATAAAACCAACGGAAAGAACTGATAAATTATAAAAATGAAAAATGTCAAACTTATAGCATCAATGGTTATTACATCAATTTTATTTACTTGTAATTCTAATAAGAAAAAAGAAATAATATCAGAACCAGAAACTGTTGTTACCGAAAATGTTTTGTTTTCAAAACCAGCTCAAGCAGAAAATTGCAGTCCAAGATTACTAAAACGAAATGCTGAGAACGGACTTATTCTGCTTTCTGAAAAACAACTAGTGGAAGTTCGGGAAAAAGCGAAAAGTTTGGATAAAAATTTACCCATAATTGGTCTGTTAATGTATGATAACGTATTGACGACTGAAATAACTGCACCACTGGACGTTTTTACAAAACACACGGAAGACGGTAAAAAGCTCTTTAATGTAATAACAATTGCCGAAACTTACGATTTTGTAGTTAGTGAAGAAGGTTTAAAAATGTTTCCCGATTACAGTTTTGAAAACACTCCTCAATTGGACGTTTTAATCGTTCCAAGTGCTTACGATATGACTCTACAGGTACAGAATAAAAACTTAGTTGATTTTATTAAAGCGCAAAACAATAACACAGAATTCACCGTGAGTAATTGTGGTGGTGCTTCATTAATTGGCGAGTCGGGAGTGGCTGATGGAAAGAAAATTGTGACTTGGATTGGAGGAGGAGAAGACTTGCAAAAGAATTACCCTAACCTAAAAGTCCAGAATGATAGGGAAATCAGCTTTGTTGAAGATGAAAAATTCTTGTCATCAAACGGAAATTTAGCTTCATATATTTCTTCACTTGAATTATTAGAAAAAATGACAAGTTTGGAGCATAGAAAATTTGTAGAGTCTTATTTGTATCTCGATAGACTTAAAGAATGGAAAAATAAATAATGTACCCAATACAGCTTGTACTCATTACATCAGAAATATTCTTATGGAAGACCTTGCGACTGAACTATGGGTTTCAACTAATACATTTTTTTTAAACTTTAACGATTCATGGCCGTTATTTGTTATACGAACAGAATAGTACTCTAAATGAAAGATAATTTGACTGACATTTTAAATAAAGACTGTTTATTCTCCACAAAAAGAGTTTCAATAGAAAATTGGAATCATATTGAATCTGAATATAACTTTAAAGACTTAACAGAATCTGTTTTAGAGATAATGACTCTAGCAGTAACCAGATCTCTTCCCGATGGTTGGCAAGACTTAAACACTCATAAAAAAGCTGAAAACTGGATTAATGACCGAAAAAGAGATAGTTACTTCTATGTTATTAGATTCGTTGAAACTAAAAAAATAATCGGATTTTTATTTCTCTATACAGAAAATGAAAGAAATAAAACATTTAATTTAAGACTTGGATATCTTCTTGAAGAATCGACTTGGAGAATAGGGATTGGGAGCGAACTAATAAATGGGCTCATTAAATGGGGGAAAAACACCAACGTTATCAACTCTATTTCAGGAGGTGTAGAAGAAGATAACACTGCATCTATAAATGTACTATTAAAAAATGATTTCCATAAATCAATAGATTACGAAATGCCAAAAGGTACTTTACTCTATAAAATTGATCTTAAAAAATAATTAAGGTCATTAGCTATAAGCAATTGAGGAAAAAGGAATAAATCAAAAACAACGGTCGGTCATAAAGAGAAATGTTGAGAATGTTAACATGGAAATCGTTAATATTTCATACCAACGAATGGGTAATAAAAACGATTTAAATAAAACACTACAAGCTTGAGTTAAATAATCTCAATCATGGTGTATTCTATTACGATTCAAAAAGCTCTGAAGATAAATACCGGTCACCACGATCGCAAATAATACTAACAATAACACCTTCTTCAAGCTCGTTAGCCAAACGTAGAGCCGCCAAAGTGGCTCCACCACTACTCATTCCTGCCAAAATTCCTTCTTCCTTAGCTAGTCGCCTGGACATTATGATGGCCTCTTCTCTACCAACCTCACGAATTTGGTCTACACGTGATGGCTCAAATATTCTGGGCAAATAGGCCTCTGGCCATTTTCTAATTCCAGGTATATTTGCTCCCTCTTTGGGCTGTACCCCAACAATTTGCACGTTCTCATTCTGTTTCTTCAAATATCTTGAAGTCCCCATAATGGTACCTGTCGTGCCCATTGCGGAGACAAAATGGGTAATCTTACCATTAGTATCCCTCCAGATTTCAGGCCCAGTACCTTTGTAGTGGGCTTTCCAATTATTATCATTAGCAAACTGATTAAAGGAAAAATAACCTTTATTGGCTACTTTTTGTTCAGCATAATCGCGAGACCCTTCAATACCCTCAGGATGTAAGGTAACTGTAGCGCCATACGCCCTCATAGCTTGTACTCGCTCTATAGTAGCTGTATCTGGCATTACCAACTCTATATCCAATTTAAAAATACCTGCTATCATAGCCAGAGCAATCCCCGTGTTACCACTGGTAGCTTCAATTAATTTCGTGTCAGAGTTTATTTGTCCAGAATCTAAAGCTGTCTTGATCATATTATACGCAGCACGATCCTTAACGCTACCTCCAGGATTATTACCTTCAAGTTTAAAATACAAATCTACATTGGGATTCGTGTTTAGTACAATTGAACGTACCAAAGGGGTGTTTCCAATTATGTCTACAATGGTATTACTCATAGCTTCTTTTCAATTATTTCTACTTGAGGATTGTGGGTAACGACGGAGTTTGGAGGAATAGATTTAGTTAGCCAGGTATTTCCCCCAACAATACTATTGGCACCAATTATGGTATTTCCTCCTAATATGGTAGCATTGGCATATATAGTTACATTCTCCTCAATAGTTGGATGTCTTTTAGTATCTCGGTCTTCCTTCTTAACACTTAACGCTCCCAGTGTTACCCCTTGATAAATCTTAACATTGTCTTTTATTATGGTTGTTTCTCCAATAACAATTCCTGTTCCATGGTCAATAAAAAAAGAGGCTCCAATAATTGCCCCTGGATTGATATCTATTCCCGTTTTTTGATGAGCGTACTCTGTCATAAGTCTTGGAATTAGTGGAAGACCTAGTTTATAGAACTCTCTAGCCATTCGGTAAACCGCAATGGCATAAAAGCCAGGATATGCCAGATACACCTCGTTGATAGAACGCGCAGCAGGATCATGGTTTAAAATTGCGGAGGCATCCTTTTTTAAACTCAAAAATAATTTGGGAATAGCCTCGGTAAAGTCTTCCCAGGTTTTACACGGTTTTCCTTTAATGTCGGGACAGGCCAGATCTCTGATTTTAATAAATAAGTCCTCGAGTTTAGAAAGTGCTTTGTTTATCTCTGTCTCACTATCAAAAAGGGCATTAAAAAGTAATTCGGTAAATTTCTGAGTCTCTGTCTTTAGTGAACCCGAAATAAAAACCTCATTTTTTTGTTGATTGACAATGGCTATTATATTCTTATTTTTCATTTTATTTATGGCCTTTAACAACATTTACGCCTACAAATACGTAAACTCATCTAAAATTACTATTTAATTATTTAGATACCAATCATATGATTTAACAAGTGATTACCGTTCTAGAAATAATTTACCCTACAATATCTTTTTTTGTTTTAAAATGGCTAAAAAAGAATACTTTTAGTCCTAATTTATAACATATTATGAATAATAATTCTCAAGAAAATTAACCGTTAAAGACAAATAGTAATGGGGAAAAATGGACCAATGCCAATATTCAGAACAGCAGACGACTATATTGAAAGTCAATCGAAGGAAGCGCAATTGATTATACGTGAACTATGTGGTCTCATCATGGAAGCTGTTCCTGAAATGGTGGAAATTCATAACTCTAAAGTACCTTCTTTTTGCCTTGTTCCAGGAGCAAAACCTGAGCAACAAATTATGATAGCTGCTTATAAAAACTATGTTAGTTTTTATCCTTATCAAGCCTCAATAGAACATTTTGCAGACGAGCTAAACAATTTTGAACTCGGCAAGGGAACTGTCAAGTTTTCTTATAACGCCCCCCTTCCCAAGGAACTCATTAAAAAAATGGTAATTTTTAGAAAAGAAGAACTATTAAATAAATAGAACAAAGACAGATATTATGGACCTTTAATGCTTCAATACAATTCTTTTGAAATTTCTACAGTCTTTGTAATAATAAAAACCTCAGAAAATGAAAATAACTCTGATAAGCATACCAGTCCGTGACCAGGAAAAAGCCCTAAAATTTTATACTGAGAAATTAGGCTTTATAAAAAAGAAGGACTTACCATTAGGAGAAGGGAATAGATGGCTAACCTTGGTTTCTAAAGAATGGCAAGATGGACCAGAACTTCTATTGGAGCCAGCGCCTAACCATTTTAGACCGTCCAAAATATATCAAGACGCATTGATGGAAGCAGGTATTTCATATACACAATTTGACGTTAAAGATCTAGCTTCTGAATATGAAAGGCTGACGAATCTTGGTGTAGAGTTTAGTATGAAGCCCACCAAAATGGGATCGGTAAAAGTAGCCGTTTTAAATGATACCTGTGGAAATAACATTCAACTAGTGGAGGAATTGCACAGTTAAATAATCAGCAATATTCAAACCGCCCTGTAACACATTATATAAGGCTAGTTATTAAATAATGTTTCTAAAAAAAACCATATTAACAATCTTAATACTTGTTGGATCTGGATGTGAATTACAAGCTCAGGATACCCGAACAATTAAAGTTAAGGATAACTTATATTTTGTCGGCGACAGAACGTTCTCTTGCTTTTATGTAACTAAAAAAGAAGTTATTGTTATAGATCCACTAGATTCACTTCGGGCAACAGCTACTATGAAGGAAATTCGGAAAGTCACGCAAAAACCCATAAATAAAGTTTTTTATAGTCATAATCATTGGGATCACATAAGTGGCGGACAAGTATTTAATCAGACTAATACAGAATTTATTTCCCATACCATAGCAAAAAATAATATCACGCCTAACCCAAATGTCATTACACCAACAGAAACTTGGAAGGGTGACAAGAAAACATATAGTTTAGGAAACGGACAAGATTTAGAATTATACTATTTTGGACCAAATCACGGAGCTGGTATGACAGTTTTCCGATTCGTTGAACATAATGCCATTTTCATTGTAGACCTTGTAGTGCCAGATAGAGTTTTATATGCATATCTGCCCGATGCCAGTCCTATAAATTGGGTTAGAAGTTTAAAAGAAATACAGCAGCTTGAATTTTATGATGTGTATATGGCTCATATGAGAGTTGTGGGCAATCGTAACGACATAACCTTTATGCAGGAATATTTTGATGCGCTTTATAAGAGCGTTGAAAAAGAATTAGATAAAGGAACTTCATTTTTTGACATTCCCTACACAGTGAAATTACCACAATATCAGCACCTGAAAAATTACGACAAATGGTTACCTATGAACGTGTGGCGCATCTTGATGGAAAAATCCATAGGTAAATAAAAATCTGTATAAAAATAATCCGTAGTTATGTCTATGGTCGAGATTTAGTAATTAAAACTAGCATGTTGAAGAAATGGGTAGACAACAAATTGCCTCTTCAAGAGAAAGAAATGGCTGTAGAGCTCTACAGAACGACATAGATTATAATCCAGAAACGATAAAAGCAATACATTCTGCTT
>NZ_JARACK010000012.1 GCF_028767185.1 Mangrovimonas aestuarii | reverse complement strand
CATGTTCTCGCAACGGTGTTGCAACGGTGAGTCATGTTCTCGCAACGGTGTTGCAACGGTGAGTCATGTTCTCGCAACGGTGTTGCAACGGTGAGTCATGTTCTCGCAACGGTGTTGCAACGGTGAGCCATGCTCTCGCAACGGTGTTGCAACGGTGAGCCATGTTCTCGCAACGGTGTTGCAACGGTGAGTCATGTTCTTGCAACGGTGTTGCAACGGTGAGCCATGCTCTCGCAACGGTGTTGCAACATTGAGTCATGTTATCGCAACGGTATAAGAATGGTGTTGCAATGAAGTATCAAGAGGTGTTGGTTGTGTATATTCTGCTGTAATTTAACAGAAACAAATAAGAACAAAACCTAACTTTGCATTATGCATCTAAGAAGGCTATATAACACCAATTCCATTACCTTTTACAAGGCGGATGTTTCCACCGAACTTGAACTACCCTTTGTTGCAAATGGTATCAGTGCTGGGTTTCCATCACCGGCAGACGATTTCTTGGATATTAACATAGACCTCAACAAGCATCTGGTTAAAAACCCAAGCACTACATTTTACGGCAGGGTAAAGGGCGATTCCATGATAGACGCTGGCATTCATGATGGCGATTTGCTAATCATCGATAAAAGCCTCGAGGCACGTAACAGCAAAATAGCTGTTTGCTTTATTGATGGAGAGTTCACCGTAAAACGGATAAAAATTGAAAAAGATGTCATTTGGTTAGTGGCAGAAAACCAAAACTACAAACCCATCAAGGTAACCAAGGACAACGAATTAATCATTTGGGGTATCGTTACCACAGTTATAAAATCATTCTAATGTTTGCCCTGGTCGATTGCAATAACTTCTACGCTTCTTGTGAACGCGTATTCAATCCGTCATTGAACGGAAAGCCAGTTGTGGTGCTTTCCAATAATGATGGATGTGTAATCGCACGCTCTAACGAGGCTAAGGCATTGGGTGTTCCTATGGGGGCTCCTGCATTCGAGTATGCCAAGTCCTTCAAAGAAAACAACATTCATGTGTTTTCATCTAACTATGCCCTATATGGTGATATGAGCTCAAGGGTAATGAACTTGTTATCTGAGTTCACACCCGAAATCGAAATCTATAGTATTGACGAAGCCTTCTTAAAGTTTGTAGGGTTTGAACTTTACAATCTTCAGGAAATAGGAGAGAAGATGAAGTACCGTGTCACTAAAGGAACGGGCATACCCATTTCAATAGGATTTGCTCCCTCAAAAGCATTGGCCAAGGTAGCCAATAAGATAGCCAAGAAGTTTCCCGAAAGAACTAATAGTGTCTATGTTATCGATAATGAAGAAAAGCGAATTAAGGCCTTAAAATGGCTTCCAATAGAGGATGTTTGGGGAATAGGGAGGAAACATGCCAAACGTCTTAAAAACCGAAATGTGCACAACGCATACCAGTTTACCCTATTGCCAGACGATTGGGTTCGAAAGAATATGTCCGTTATAGGCCTGAGGTTAAAACACGATTTAGAAGGCAAACCAACATTGGATTTAGAACAACCGGCAAACAAAAAAATGATTGCCACCACACGGTCTTTCGAAGGTATGCTCACCCATATAGATGATGTTCAAGAACGTATTTCTACATTCGCTGTTTCTTGTGCCGAAAAACTCCGTAAGCAACAATCCCATTGCAATATGCTTATGGTCTTTCTGCATACCAACGGATTCCGTAAAGACCTACCGCAGTATGGTAGAAACATTGTTCTAAAGACAGCATACCCAACCAATTCTAGTATCGACTTGGTAAAACTTGCCAACCATGCACTCAAATCGATATTCAAGGAAGGTTACCACTATAAAAAAGCAGGAGTTATCGTTATGGGATTGGCACCAGAAGACCAAAAGCAATTCACGTTATTTACTACAGAAAACCCAAAGCACCAACCTGTAATGCATATTGTAGATAGGTTGAACAAAGCCTATGGCAATAACAAAATCAAGTTTGCAAGCCAATCCTTGGGTAGACAATGGATAATGAAACAAGAAAGGCTTTCCCCTCGTTACTCCACCAATATCAATGAAATAATTGAAGTGAAAGCACATTAATTTCTATCTTTAAATAGAAATTAATTTAGCTATTATGTGCTTTCATACTTCACAAACAAAAAAGGTTAAAGAGTTAAAAAACACTTATAAGATAGATATTAGCGATCCTGCATTGGTCGACTATTTTGATAAACCTAGATACCATATGAATGGGTTTTCCCATCCAAATATGTTGGTTATCCCACAAGAAAAGTCGGATGTATTGGCACCAGGCGTGTGGGGGATTGTACCAAATAACAAATCCAAGGATGATATCAAATCTTATTACAAGGAGGCTGTAAAATACGGAGCAGGGTTGAACGCTCAATCAGAAAAGCTGTTTAACCATTTCATCTACCGTGACTCCATAATGGAGAAGAGGTGTGTTATTCCTGTAACAGGCTTCTTTGAACCTCATGAATACGAAAAGAAAAAGTACCCATTCCATATTAAGGATTCCAAGGATGGTGTATTGTCCTTAGCAGGAATCTATACCGTTATCGATACCTTTATCACCTTCACAATCCTCACCAAAAAGGCAAGTCTATTGTTCCAGAAAATTCACAACCTAAGGAAGCGCCAGCCAGTATTA
Organism: Mangrovimonas aestuarii; assembly: GCF_028767185.1. GTDB lineage: Bacteria > Bacteroidota > Bacteroidia > Flavobacteriales > Flavobacteriaceae > Mangrovimonas_B > Mangrovimonas_B aestuarii. The sequence goes on along the minus strand of NZ_JARACK010000012.1, from coordinate 59,314 downwards.
TTAAGCCAAGAAGATGCCCATAATTGGCTATCAGTTGATCTCAATCAAAACGACATCACAGAAATTGTAAACGCCAATTACAAAGACGAAACCCTATCCGCTTACACAGTAAGCAAAGATCTGTTCAACCCAAAAATAGATTCAGATATCAATTCTATTTTGGATGAGGTACAATATGAAGGAGTATCAATATAGGATTAATCACTACATTAGTTGTATAATAGTTAGTATGGTTAATACACACCTACGAACTTGATAGCAAAACAAAAACACCAAAGTTATTTTACTTTATGAGAAAATATAACTTTGGTGTATAATTTTCATTTTTTGCAATAAAATATAAGTAGAGGATTAACAACCTCGATAACGTATTGCTAAAAAAGTAATACTTACTGAATAAATGTCTTGAAAAGATCCTGGACAACTTTTTTTGTATTGTCTAATTTCATCTTGATTACAATGAATACCAACAGTTCCAGTAGTCCATTCAAATAATCTTAGACCACTAGTATCAAACCCCTCTACTTTTACCCTTAAGTGATTATGATCACCGCGAGTTTGTTTGTGTTTAGATTTAACATTGGATTGGAATGTAACTTCATCATTTGATTTTACAACTACCATTGCATTAGAAGTTTTGTATGAATTAGCTTCTATATCATCAAACCGGAAAGTCCATCGAGAGATTAATTCCTCATCTTCTATAAGATCTAATTTATCCACAGTGGAGTTACATTTCAATAAGACCTCTTTTTCTTCAATTTCTAGAACGTTCATTTCTTCAACTTCTAAATCTTTCATAATTTATTATTTTAATTATTTATGTTAATGGTTTCGTGTATTAGTAGTTGTGGACTTCTAATCACAAATCTTTCGGTTTTGCATTGCCCTTTATAATATGTTTTTGCTTTGGTTTTAACTCCTAAAGAGCTGTTTCTTAATATTCAACTTTGTTGTGCACTATATTTTTAGATTTGTTTAATGTTAATTGCACAAACACCAGAGTTGTTTTCACCTAGTTCATATGTAACTAATTGACCGTCTTGTAATGATTTCCATTCTACCCAATTAGCTATATCTAAAAAATCATATCTATGAGCGAAAAATCTATCATTTCCAGTTTCTATGAAAACAAAATTATTCGGTTTAGATGTTTTAGATACATTTCCGATTTTCTTCTCACTTTTAGAATCCAAATCTATTAGATGGTCAAGTGAGTCATCTTTAAATTTTTCTTGGTATTTAAGAATTATTTTTTTCTTTAGATCAATCGTTAAATCAATATAGTTATTTGTTTTAAGAATTAATTCTCTTATGTATTCCTTGTTTTCCTCAATAGTTACCACAGGTGTCATTCTAACAAAATGAAGCAATCCAACACTAAAGTTTTTTGCCATTTTATAATCCACTAAAGTACTATCAATACATTCTTCAAATAATTCAAATGCCTTCTTAAAATGACTAATTCCGAGTTCAATATCCGTTTGAATTGTTAAGGCACTTTTTCCTCTTTCGATATAGTACGATATAAGTTCTGTATTTGCAATTCTTAAATTTTTAGAATCTAGTTCCACATTTTCTATTAAGTTGCGTACTACTTTAATCGCTTTACCGAAATCTTGTGCACCATTTAGACATCTCGCAATTAAAAATGCTGTATATGGGTGATTAGGTTTTTGTTCATAAACCTTTTTCGCATATTCAAGAGCACCATCAATGTCCTCTAATTGAAACATTAAAAATTGTGCGTAGTAAAACAAAAGTCTAGGGTTCTCAGGTGCAATCTCCAGACCTAATTGGTAATCTTCATCAGCACTGAGTAAATCACCCTGAGATGCCTTTATAAATGCACCAACTCGATATACCTCAAAGTAATTTGGGTCTATATTTTTCGCCTCTTTAACTTTTAATAAAGCACTATCAAAATCACCATTTCTAGAATGAAATAAAGCTTCTTGCAAAAATTTAGCGCTAATCATTTGATTTTGATTGTCATAGACTAAAGCGTTTAATGCAAACTCATTATATTTTTGTACTTTATTAATTTGTCTAATCCCAATATTTAATTCTTTAGATTTTTTGATGTTATTTTTGATATAAGACTCTTCTATTGGATATTTTTTTGAAAGAAAATCTTTTGCAAAATCGGATATATAATAAATCACTTCCTCGTAATTATTTCCGTCTTCAATTTGTCTAGAAATAAGGGTTGTTTTGAAAAGTTCGATTAAGTATTTTCGAGTGTCTAATGGTTTGTAATTAGATAAATATATAATTTCTGCATTAGTCACTTTTTTTCTTGAAGCTCTTATCGTTTTTAATATGGATATAGCTCCTTCACTTAATTTTTCATAGACATTTGTCAAACAAAAGTCAAGTAAATTTTCTTTATTATTAATTACTTCGTGCGGTGGAATACCAGTTTCAACTGTGCTCACAAACCATTTGATTGCCAAAGGATTAAAATAAAGCTTACTAGATATATCAACCAAAGTTGATTGTGGTAGTTTTATTAATGTATCGCTATTTCTAATCCTTGCAATCTCTCTAATTAATTTAGCTGATTCAGTTTCTGAAAGCCCATTTAATTTTCTAGGATATTCTAATTCGCCAAGCCCAATTCTTGAAGTGATTAAAATGTTACATTTTGTTTGTGCATTTCGTATGAAATCTCTTACTTCTTCACTTTGAATTGTTTCAAGGTTATCTATAATTAGTAGAGTTTTAAAATAGTCCAAATACTCCAAGATTTCATCAAGTTTACTTTCTGTACCAATTGAATCACTTATTTCAGAAATTAATCCAGTGTAATCAGTAATTGTAGTGTATATATCTTCGATTCCTTTTGATGTTAGCATTGTGGTTTTTGCCGATGTCCAAATTATAAGTTCAAATGGACAATCTTCATTCATATCAACAATATCATATGCAACTTTTAAGGCGAGGGCAGTTTTTCCAATTCCTCCATCACCCAAAACTGAAACAACTCTATTAGATAAAACTAATTTTGTTAAGGCTTCAATATCTTGACTACGACCTATGAAACCTGTTTCATCAAAATCAGGAACAGGTAAATTATGGCTGACTTTTGATATTTCTTCATCTAAATGATTTGTAGGGAATTTTAAGGTTAGTACATACGAAGGATCATTATCTATTTTCTCTCTTGTTTCTATTGTCACAGCCCATTCAATTGGGTCAGATTTCTTAAGACTTGAGATAAAATCATATGTGAAAGAGAAATCTCCGCCAAGTAGAGGTCTAGTATGCATTACTCGATTTCTAATTGGTGTTAAATCTGATAATGTTTTGAAATTAGTTTTTATGTATTGAGCAGCCTCTTTTTTTAAAAATTCCTTATTTTGATTTAAGATTGTAAATGTGTCTTGAAAGTCCAAAAATTCAATTACTTCATCAAGATTTTCTAAATGGTTTACTCCTGGATTATCTTTTTGAAATCTTTCAATAACTTTTTTTTCTAATTCAATATTTTTTAAAAAAGCCAAATTTTCAAAATAAGGTGTAATATTTCTTTTGATTGTATTTTTTAAATCTAATTCTACTCCATAAATAAGAGCAGCGAGTGTTAATCTAGTTTCTGTAATTTTTGACATCTACTATTATATTTTTATATCGAGCCTAACTTAGGGCTAAAAACCATTGTTGATAGCCCTGTTATATAGAGTTAAATTTGAACTTTTATTTAGGAATAAAACTAATATTTTTTATTACTAAATAAAAATAATTCCTACTCTATTGGTAGGAATTTGTCAAAAGTACTAGATCTTTAATCAATCAGAAATACGTGTTTATACGTATTTTTTTGAAAGTATTGTTATAGTAAATATGTAGGCTATCTACTCAAAAAATCATCCAGCTTTTCTGTAGCCGATTTCTTTATAGGTTTTTCCTTAGTAACCCATTCAATAAGTTCTTCTCGAATAAAGTATAGTTTATTACCTTTTTTGTGGAATGGAATTTGTTTTCTGTTTACCAAGCCGTATATGGTTTGTTTGGCTTTTCCTAAAAGAGCAGCAGCTTCATTGATGTCTAAAAAGACTTTTTCAGGAGTTCCATTTTGAACCAGAGACTTAAATGTATTCTCTTGTTTCTTGTCTGTTTTCTCAGGAGCAAACAATGCGTTGTCGACAGGTTTACCGTATAGTTTTTCTCTAAATACGATGTTGAGTTTTGTTAGGATTTCATTTCTTCTAAAATAAATCAGTTTGAAATGCTTGAAATTATTAAGAAGATACATGTTCTCATTGAACTCTTGGTTTTGAGTAAATATAACCTTGGCATTGACAAATGCTTCAAGAGCAGCTATATCAATAATGAAGTCTTCGAAACTGATTGTTTTATTGATGTTTTCCTCTACAAAACTTTGATTGAGTTCGTTTTGAATAATAAGCTTGATATCTTGTTTGTTGTAAAAAGATGCCCTATCATTAAAAACTCTAAGTGAGTTAGGGTAGTGGGGTTGAACTTTCGATCTGATTGTATTACATCGCTTTGAAAGCTCTTCAAGACATTTGTTATTAGCAAAATTGAAGGGGCGATATTCTTTGTTGCATTCTATTAGAATCTCTTTAAGATCATTCTCAGTTTCTTTATATATCTCTTTGTAGCAATTTGTGTAGGTTGTATAGTGATTGATCATTTAATGTAATTAAAAGTTCATAAGATTTTTTGCAAATTCCTTTTTGGTATCATCTTCAAACCCTGCAAAGTAGTTTTTGGTTACACTCAGGTTGCTATGGCTTAAAGCTTCGCTGATAAACTCCATAGAAGCCCCTCTTTGAATGGAAAGCGTTGCAAAAGTATGTCGTGCCCAATAGGTTGATATCTTAAAATCAAAGCCATGAGCTTCGGCAAATTTATTGAAGAACAGGTTTATATTACTAATAAAGTTTTTTACTTTTCGCTTTTGCTCAAATACATCGTCTCCTTTTTCAATAATAGGGAATATGTAGTCGTTTTTATTGGTGCGTCCAGTTCTCTTGTATTTCTCAATTACACCTTTGCTGAAATCGTTTAAGTGTACATTGATTTCCTTTAAGTTCCCTCTAGAGGTAGATTTTGTCTTTTCTCTAAAGTACACAATGGTATCCTGTTTTAGGTTCTCAAATTTCAAAAGCAGAATGTCCTTAAAGTTCATTCCGTAAAGCGCGTAGCTTAAAAACCAAAAATCCTTTGCTCGTTGCTGATCCTCATCTTCAGCTTCGGCATGGAAGAGTTTTGTTATCTGTTCACTAGTCAGTGCCTTTTTCTTTTTCTGGGTTGTAGGTATTTGATATTGGTTCTTTGCGCGTCCAAAGGGGTAAATGTCCTTTTTGATATCATTTTCGCTAATAGCATCGTTAAAAACAGTTCTCAATGCTCTTAGGTACATGGATACAGTGGTAAGGGACTTTTCCTCTCTTCTAACCATAAAAATCTCATAGCTATTCAACCAGTTTACGGTAATATCGTAAAAGGTTAAGTCTTTTAAAGCTGCCATAAGTTCTTTGTTTTTGGCCTCTAGTGAATCAAACTTGGTTTTATCCAGAATGAACATTCCCAATGATTTCAAACTGAGCTCATAATTACTAGCGGTTGCAACCTGGCCATTCTTCCTTAACAGATCGATTTTTTGCTTGTAATGATGTATAACACTAATAGATGCATTTTTTGCTCTGAATAATTTCTTTTCAAATGCAGGAAATGTAAATGTGGTTAGGGTAGAGGCTGCTTCTATTGCTCTATTCTCTAATTCATTTAAGAACAGTCTATATTCGTTTTTCTTGCCTTTTAAGTTTAGGTTTTTATCAAAGACATCCTCATAATCTTTCACAGACAAATTGATATCAGTAGGGTACATTTTTGTCTTTTTCGTGAGTGTGGAATATACTCTTAAACGTACTGGATAAACATTTTTTGAATTACGTATTGGGCGTCGTTTATCATGCTTGATTTGGATGGAAAACTGCTTCATTTTAAAATGTTAAAAAATGGTTAAAATGGGTTTTTTAAGGTATCCGTGTACACAAACTTAAGGACAATCCCAGATATAATCAAGGTTTTTGTATTTTTATGTGCACAAAATGTGCACAAAAAGTACATAAAATTATTGTTTTGCGATAATAAATGATGATAAACAATGATAAAATAAAAACTTACATAAATTTTGTAAAGCCTTGTAAATATTGCGTTTTGATAAAATTTGATAAGGAAAAATAATCCTGCAAATATGCCTTCTAAGCAGACGGTCACAGGTTCGAATCCTGTCGCGATAACTGATTTTTCTTACAAAACTCTCGAAAACCACGTATTTCCTATGATTTACGTGGTTTTTTGTTTTTAACAAATTCCATTAAAATTGATAAAATTTGCTATATTATGGTAGTAATTCGGTCTGTGGGAGAATTCAACTTTTTTTTAAGTTTCAACATTTCTCTGCTTCTTCCGAATCATTAGCTATAGTTGATCTGACTTTCGTCTTGACAAATTGTTTAACTATTTTAAAGACGACAACTATGCGTACCGAACACACATTTTCCGTCAGCTTTTGGGCAAAGAACAGTAAATAAAAAACATAGTAGCTAAAAGCAAGACTGTATTGTTAGCTCTCAATTATTATTGACGAGAATTTGTTTTCAAACCCAGATAAATTGTGTCCTGACTTTAATTAAGTCATATCAAGAAAAAACTCTAAATCTTATCCTTTAAAAATGCTGCTGTAAGTGAATTATTTTCCTTTATGATTTCTTCTGGAGTACCTTGAGCAACCAATTGTCCGCCGCGTTTACCTCCTTCAGGTCCTAAATCAATAATATGGTCGGCACACTTGATAAGCTCCAAATTGTGTTCAATAACTATAATTGAATGACCATTGTCTATTAAGGCATTAAATGACTTAAGAAGCTTCTTTATATCATGAAAATGAAGTCCTGTGGTAGGCTCATCAAAAATAAAAAGGGCTTTTTCAGACGACTGTCCCTTTCCTAAAAACGATGCTAGCTTAATTCGCTGCGCCTCCCCACCGGAAAGGGTAGAAGAACTCTGACCTAAGGTAACATAGCCTAAACCTACATCTTGTAATGGCTGAAGTTTGTTCTTTATTTTCTCTTGTTTATGACCATCAAAAAATGCTATGGCATCATCAATGGTCATGTTAAGTACGTCATCAATGCTCTTGTTGCTAAAGGTTACTTCCAGCACTTCTTTTTTAAATCGTTTGCCGTTACAAGTTTCACATTCTAGGTGAACATCGGCCATGAATTGCATTTCAATAGTAACTTCACCTTCACCTTTACAGGTCTCACAGCGACCACCATCCACATTAAATGAGAAATGCTTAGCTTTAAAGTTTCTTATTTTACTAAGTTTCTGACTTGCAAATAGATTTCTAATGTCATCATAAGCTTTTATATAAGTAACTGGATTTGATCTTGATGAGCGTCCGATAGGGTTTTGGTCTACAAATTCAATTTTATTTACATTACTAAATTTGCCATCCAGTTTGGTGAAATGACCGGGTTTATCCCCAAAATCAGTTAATTTTTTTTGAAGGGCAGGATAGAGAATCTTTTTTACCAAAGTACTCTTACCGCTACCTGAAACTCCTGTTACAACAGTTAGTACTCCCAGCGGAAAACTAACATCTATATTCTTTAAGTTGTTTTCACGTGCTCCAATAACATCGATATGGTATTTGTATTCACGACGTATTTCTGGAACTTCTATTTTAAGGGATTCGTTAAGGTATTTAGCCGTTAGTGATTCACTTTGTAGAATAGAATTGTAATCTCCGGTAGCTACAACTTCACCTCCAAGGGAACCTGCTTCTGGACCTATATCAATAATTTCATCTGCAGCTTGCATAATATCTTCATCATGTTCTACTACAATAACCGTGTTGCCTAAGTCGCGCAACGATTTTAAAACAGATATTAAACGCTCTGTATCCTTTGGGTGAAGCCCAATACTGGGTTCGTCTAATATGTACATAGACCCAACTAAACTGCTTCCCAGCGAGGTAGCTAAATTGATGCGTTGACTTTCACCTCCAGACAGTGTATTCGATTTTCGGTTTAAAGTAAGGTAATCAAGCCCAACATTTTCCAGAAATGAAAGACGGTTCTTGATTTCCTTTAAAAGCCTATTGGCTATCTTTTCCTCATATTCGTTAAGTTCAAGAGCATCAAAGTAAACTACCAATTCGTTTAATGGCATTTCAACCAAATCGGTAATGGTAGCGTTGCCAATCTTTACGTAGTTTGCTTCTGGTCGTAAGCGCATACCACCACAGGACTTACAACGTGTTTTCCCTCTATATCTCGATAACATCACGCGATTTTGAATCTTATAGGCTTTGGCTTCAAGCTCGGCAAAAAAGTCATTTAAGCCTTCAAAATATTGATTACCGCTCCAGACAAGTTGTTTTTGTTCTTCACTGAGTTCAAAATAGGGCTTATGGATAGGAAAATCAAATTTATGCGAATTGTTCACTAGTTGATCTCTGTACCAGCTCATGCTTTCTCCGCGCCAAGGGAAAATAGCATTTTCATAAACCGATAATCCCGTATTTGGTATAACCAAATCTTCGTCAATGCCTATTACATCGCCATAGCCCTCACAAGTAGGGCAGGCACCATAGGGATTGTTGAAACTGAACAAATGGATGTTAGGCTCCAAAAAGTTAATTCCATCCACTTCAAACTTGTTGCTGAAATGGTGTAAGGTATGGTCGTGTAAGGTTTCTATATAACACTCACCTTTACCTTCGAAGAAGGCAGCTTCAACAGCGTCGGCTAATCGGTTGTAAAAATCTTCTTCGTGTAGGGTAATTATTCGGTCTACAACCAGATAAATACTCTTGATGGTATCGGTGAAACTTTCTGCTTCTTCAATACGCAAGACAGTGTCGTTAAGCTTTATACGGGCGTAGCCCTGTTGTTGCAATACCTTTAATTTGTCTTCAAATGCACGCCCAGCTTCCAAATAAATAGGAGCGAGTAGAAGCAATTTTTCCCTATCGTTAAATGTTTTTACGTAGTTCACGACATCTGTAGCCGTGTCCTTTTTTACCAGCTTTCCCGATTTTGGGGAATAGGTTTTTCCTATTCTGGCAAACAACAGTTTTAAATAATCGTATATCTCCGTGGTTGTTCCAACTGTAGATCTTGGGTTGGTAGAATTTACTTTTTGTTCTATGGCAATAGCTGGAGCAATTCCCTTAATATAGTCTACCTTTGGTTTATTCAACCTGCCAAGGAACTGTCTGGCATAACTTGATAAACTTTCTACATAACGGCGTTGCCCTTCAGCATATAAAGTATCGAAAGCAAGACTGGATTTCCCTGAACCCGAAAGACCAGTAATCACTACAAGTTTGTTTCTTGGGATAACTACATCTATGTTTTTAAGATTGTGAAGTTTGGCCCCTTTTATAATGATGTTTTCCTTTGGATTGACGTTGGAAATCGCAGTACTCATAGACTATGTTTATCTGTAATCTTGCAAAGATAATAATACTAGACAAGTTTCTAAGTCAACTTATTCTCAATCTGAAGTAACAAATAGACAATATATGGATGAGTTATTCAAATTGCCTCTAGATGGCTGAAGTTCTTTCTGATATGCTATTTTTCATACCCGATAACCGTTATAATATTTAAACTTCAAAATGTTAATTTATCGATTATTTAATCATTAGTTTGCATTATTGATAGGTTTGTTGTTATATTTGATCATATATCAACAAAAACTGTAGCCTATAGCTGTAACATTACTTTTTAGAACATTAAATAACCCCAAAGCAGAGAACTTTGTTCTGTGCACTAAAAGTAATGATTATGCAAAACGAACTTATCAACGACGCTACACTGGTATCTCAGTACATTAGAGGAAACGAAAGTGCTTTGGAAGTACTTATCGAACGCCATAAACACAAAATTTACAGTTTTATTTTTTCAAAGGTTTTCGACCGCGATGTGGCTGAGGATATTTTTCAAGACACTTTTATTAAAGTTATTAAAACCCTTAAAAGAGGATCTTACAATGAAGAGGGGAAGTTCCTGCCTTGGGTAATGCGTATTTCCCATAATTTGGTAATTGATTATTTTAGAAAAAGCAACCGTATGCCTAAGTTTGATAATACGGGTGATTTTAACATCTTTTCAGTAATTAGCGATGGTTCTCTTAATGTTGAAAAACAGATTATTAAAGATCAAGTGGAAAACGATGTTAAACGTCTGATTGATGAACTTCCTGAAGACCAAAAGGAAGTATTAATTATGCGTATTTATAAAGATATGAGTTTTAAGGAAATTTCAGATAAAACTGGAGTGAGTATCAATACGGCTTTAGGACGTATGCGCTATGCTTTGATAAATATGCGCAAGATTATTGAAAAGCATAATATAGTTTTAACCAACTAATACAATATTTAGTGATTTAATACGTTCTGAGAGTATAAAACCATAAATATTTTTTTCAATGGCTAAACTTTACTCTCAAGACCCCAAACAACTTAACAATGGTTTGACCCCTAAAAAGGAAACTGTCAAGTTTCTTTTAGATTATTCTAAAGCCCTACATACAGTAGATAGTGGCGGTCTTAAATTTGATACAATTCTTAACTAAACGGAAAAAGTCCTGAGTGGAGATTCTCTCAGGACTTTTTCTGTTTTTTATAATAGTCATCAATAACTGATTTTCGGCCAATGGTCTTGCTGATTATATCCTTTTCAAGATCCCACCCACGAGCTGGAGAGTATTCCCTTCCATACCAAATAATTTGTAGATGTAAATCGTTCCAGAGCTCTTTGGGGAATAAGCGCTTTGCATCTTTTTCTGTTTGTGTTACGTTCTTACCGTTGCTCAAGTTCCATCGGTACATTAATCTGTGAATATGGGTGTCTACAGGAAAGGCTGGAATTCCAAAGGCTTGTGATAAAACAACAGCAGCTGTTTTATGGCCAACGGCTGGCAAAGCCTCAAGTTCTTCATATGTCATTGGGACTTTTCCACTGTGTTTTTCTATCAGTATTTCAGATAACCCATGAATGCCTTTACTTTTCATAGGGGATAGACCAACTGGTTTAATAATTTCACGTATTTCATCAATACTTAGCTTTGCCATGTCGTAAGGGTTGTCGGCCTTTTCAAATAACAAAGGAGTGATTTGGTTTACTCTTACGTCGGTGCTCTGTGCAGACATGAGTACCGCTATTAATAGGGTATAAGGATCTTTGTGGTCTAAAGGTATAGGTATTTCTGGGTAAAGGTCTTTAAGCGTATGTATTACAAATTCAATTTTTTCTTGTTTGGTCATTGTCCTATTTTTGTAGTTTACAAAATTAAAAAATATGACGAATTTAAAAGTAGGAGACAAGGCCCCTCACTTTTCTGCACTAGATCAAGACGGAAACACAGTGACCTTAAACGATTATAAAGGAAAAAAGCTTGTGCTGTTTTTTTACCCTAAAGCAAGTACACCAGGATGTACAGTAGAGGCATGTAACTTAAGTGATAATTACGAACGTTTTCAAGCTCAGGGATACGATGTATTAGGTGTCAGTGCAGATAGTGCTAAACGGCAAACAAACTTTAAAAATAAAAATAACCTATCTTATAAATTGTTGGCAGACGTTGATAAGACTGTTATAGAAGCTTTCGGTGTTTGGGGACCTAAAAAATTTATGGGCAGGGAATATGATGGTATTCACCGAACTACTTTTATTATTGACGAGAATGGGGTAATAGGAGAAATAATCACCAAGGTTAAAACCAAAACTCATACCGAACAAATTCTAGACAACTAAAAAAAGCGACCTATGTTATAGGTCGCTTTTTTGTATGAATTGATTATTGAATTAATCCTCTCTAAAAATCTCTTCGGCCTCATAACCAAAAAGACTTTTTTCTTTAATTAATTTAGCAATACCACCAGGAAGCATGTTTTCCCAACCTTCTTCACCCTCTGCAATCATTTTAAGTACAGTACGGGAGAAAATACCCAGTGTTTCAGCATCGTAATCAGAAATATCTACAACTTTACCATTGTATTTAAAGAACTTGTAAAGCTCTTTCATACGTGGATGTACTTTAAGGTTTTCACTAGTGGTGAGTGCTCCATCATCATCTTGAAGAGGGTAAAGATATACTCTTAAATCCTTAAAGAAAAGCTTACCAAAGGCCTCCAAAATACCTCCACTTAGATGGCGATAATATTTTTCATCGAATATCTCAACCATATTATTAACTCCCATAGCGAGTCCCATACGGCTTTTAGTGTATTGAGAAAAATACTCAACCAATTTGTAGTATTCCTTGAAGTTAGAGATTAACACCGTTTGTCCTAAAGAACAAAGTAATCGAGCACGGTCCATGAAGTCTTGTTCATCAATCTCTCCTTCAGCTCTTAAATTAGACAAAGTAATTTCGAAAATAACCTTGGTGTTTTCTTCGTCAACCTTATTTTCCTTAATAAACATGTTATAAGACTTCTGAAACATGTCCATATTTACTTTGGTTACCGGTCTAAAACTACCACGAAGCGCAAGTATGTTCTTTTTATAAAGTACACGCGCAGGAAGAACATTGTTTCCATCTGGATCGAACATTACCGCATCGGTCATACCGTTCTTTACAAGCTGCAAACTCATTAATCGGTTGTCTACTTCTTCAAAAGCAGGTCCAGAGAAGTTAACGGTATCTATTTCCAATTGGTCTTTATCCAAATGGTCATAGAGATATCTTAAAAGTTTTTTGGGCTGATTATATTTATAGAAAGCCCCGTAAATTAGGTTAGTTCCTAAAATACCCAACGTTTCCTGCTGTAATCTGGCATCATTTTCCTTAAAGCGAAGGTGAAGGATGATTTCGTTATAATCTTGATCTGGCTCTAATTGATATTTAATTCCAACCCAGCCATGTCCTTTGTATTTCTTGGCAAAATCGATGGTTGCCACAGTATTTGCATAAGTAAAGAAAAGCTTGTTAGGATGCTTGTCTCTTGTAAGACGCTCTTCCATCAAGGCCATTTCATGTTGAAGCATTTTGCGTAAACGGGCCTCCGTTACATAACGACCGTCTTCTTCCATACCATAGATGGCATCACTAAAGTCCTTGTCGTAAGCCGACATGGTTTTGGCAATGGTTCCAGAGGCTCCACCAGCTCTAAAAAACTGTCTTACAGTCTCCTGTCCGGCTCCAATTTCTGCAAAAGTTCCGTAAATATTCTCGTTTAAGTTGATGCGAAGTGCCTTGGTTTTTAATGAGGGTACATCTTCAAATTCCTTGTCTCCTTTAAGAGTAATTTCCATCGTATCTTCTGTGATTGAATCTTTAGTACAAAGGTATCAATTTACCATGTCAAACAAAAAATAAAACCTTATTTTTGTCCCATAATTAGTACAAACTTAACACTTTTGAAAGTCACGTTTTTGGGTACTGGAACATCGCAGGGAATCCCCGTTATAGGGAGTGATCACCCTGTGTGTTTAAGTAACGATTTTAGGGATAAGCGTTTAAGGGTTTCGGTGCTTGTTGAATGGGATGATAACACTTACGTTATTGACTGCGGACCGGATTTCCGTCAGCAGATGTTAAATGTCAATTGCCATAAATTGGATGGCGTTATTTTCACCCACGAACATGCAGATCATACAGCTGGACTAGACGATATTCGTCCGTTTTTTTTTCGTCAGGGAGATATTCCTTTATATGGCCATGAACGTGTAATGAATGCTTTGTCTATTAGGTTTGACTATATTTTTCAAAAGGAAAACAAATACCCAGGAGCGCCTCATGTTGAACCAGTCATTATTAAAAACAAACCTTTTACATTAGATGGGATGGAAGTGATTCCTATTGATGGCGATCACAACGGACTTCAGGTATTTGGCTATCGCTTTGATAAGTTTGCATATCTCACCGATATGAAAACGGTTGCCAAAAAGGAAATTGAAAAATTGAAAGGCGTGAAGGTGTTAGTGATTAATGCGTTAAGAATAAAACCGCATCAATCACATTTTAATTTAGAAGAAGCCCTAGACTTTATAAATAAGGTCAATCCAGAAATAGCATATCTTACCCATATTAGTCATATGCTGGGATTTCACAAAGAAGTGGAAAAACAATTGCCAAAAAATGTACATTTGGCGTTCGATAATCTTAAAATCACAATTTAAAAGACATAATTAGATGAAGAGTAGAATTTTTATGTACCTGTTCATATTTGCAGTATTGTTGGTTGTTTTCCAATATGTGAATTCTAAAAACGTTTTCGAGGATATGGATAAACGCTTAACTGAATGTACAGAGCATACCAATACATATAAGGATTCTATCACGTCACTTGAGGATAAAATTTTCGATTTATCACATTTTGGTATAGAAGGTAATGAAGGCGCTCTAACTTATTTTGAACAAAATGGCTACGATGTTGTAAAGCTAATTCCTTTTATCAAAGATGAACTATACAAATTAAACGAACCAAAAGGAGAACATCCATTGGTACCTTACGCTGCTGGTGAAGGAAGAAAAATGATGATCAATTCCGTTAAGTTATTAAATCATAAATGGATTATAGCCGATTTTAGTGATGGAGTATTTTGGGGTGAAATGTTAGTGAAATACGAAATGACTGAAGAAGGCGTGTTGAAGTTTAACCTTATTGATTCATTTCTTTATCCGTTGGAATAATTAACACCATCAAAAAATAATCACTTCTTTTTAAAAGCAACACCTCTTTGCTTTTTAGTTTCCCCAACATAGGAATACTCAAAAGTATAGGATGAATCGGTTGTGGTTAGAATTTTTAAGTGAATGTCTTTTTTATCGGTCATTCGCTTTGGGTTGATAGTTTTAAAAATAGCCTCGCAATCATTTATCCAACGGACTTGGGCCGAGTCTGTTTTTTTGTTATAGGTTTCTACCTGTATGTTGTCTGTTCGAACAAAATCCGATTTGTAGATAGTTCCATCTATAGTTACTTCACTATAAAATGTCCCGGTTTTAAAATCCTCACAATTGCGTTCAGAATTATAACAACCTAAAAAAAGGAAAACTAAAAGTAGAGTAAGTAACGATTTCATGTGCGTTTGATATATCTGCAAAAGTAAGAAAGAATCCTATGGATTTTCAAAATTCTTAAAACTTCCGTCTGTGTAGAAAATAACAATACGCTCTATCGTCTTTGAAGTTTTTACAGCTTCAGAATTTATTACGGCTGTTACTTCTTCTTTTTTCGTTTTTATTGTTTTTTCCTCTTTTATTTCTGCTTCCGGAGAATCGCGTATTTCGTCCTGAGGGTCATCAAAAAGAGTTTTAGAAGATTTAGGGAAATTACCTTTTCCATTTAGGAGCCAATACAAATCCACTTCGGGGTAGGCCGTCAAGATTTTTAAAACAAATTCTAAACTGGGTTTATTACGTCCAGATAATATATGTGAAATAGATGAACGTTGTACGCCGATGCTTTCCGCAAACGATGATGCCGATTCATTGTAATATTCCATTACTTTCTGCAGGCGTAAAGTGAAATCTTCTGTGTTTACCATTGTAAACAAATGGTTTTGGGTTGTTGTGTTTACAAATGTAATAAATCAAGACTAATTAAACTATAAGGTAGATAAATATAAGCTACATATATTCAATTAACACTTTAGATAAGTATTCGTAAATAACTGATATTCAAGCTTAAGAAATATTATCGTTAAATTATTTATTATCAAGGACTACACCTCTACTGCAAGGTTTATTATTGTTAATTAATCCATTCAAGAGTGCTTACTTATGTAAACATTTAGATAAAATTTTTTGTATACAATTGTAAATTACCCTTTGTTTACATTCGTAAACCTTCTGTTTTAATACTCTAGTTTTCTTGTTACCTTTGTAGCTCCTAATCCTCAAGAAATGGATCAAACGCAATTCCCGGTATTTTCAGAATTCAAAGAAAAATCGTTGTACAGACGATATATTACAAATAGACATATTGAACCACTTCTCCTTCAATTAGGAGATCGCTTTCAGGTGAATATCGAAGAGTACTCTGTTCTTGATGTTCCTATTTATTCTGTAAAAGTCGGTACTGGCCCCATTAAAGTGTTATTGTGGTCACAGATGCACGGCAATGAATCTACTACAACTAAATCTCTTTTTGATGTGTTTAAAGTACTCGCTAGCCAATTGGAGTTTGCAGATACGCTTTTAAGCAACTGTACCTTATATATAGTGCCCATATTAAATCCAGATGGTGCTAAGGCTTATACACGTTTAAATGCTAATGAAGTTGATTTAAACAGAGATTCTAAGGAGCTTTCTCAACCAGAAAGTGCTCTTTTAAGGCGCTTATTTGACGAATTCAAACCTGATTATTGTTTTAACCTTCATGGTCAACGAACAATTTTTAGTGCCGGTAAATCTAATAAACCTGCTACGGTTTCGTTTTTGTCGCCAGCAGAGGATGAAGAGCGAACAGTCACTGCTACTAGGCAAAAAGCAATGGATATAATAGGCGAGATGAATAAATATCTACAAGACTATATTCCTAACCAGGTTGGGGTTTACGACGACACCTTTAATATAAACTGTGTAGGAGATATGTTTCAAAGTTTAGGGGTTCCTACGGTTTTGTTTGAAGCAGGTCATTATTATGACGATTATGTACGGGAGAAAACAAGAGAGTATATCTTCATATCTATGCTTAGTGGACTTCATTATATTGCTACTAAACCACAAATAGGGAATGATTTTGAAAGGTATTTTGATATACCTCAAAATGAAAAGTTGTTTTATGATGTAATCATTAGAAATGCGCTAGTGGAGAAGGATGGTGAATGGATAAACAATGATATAGCAATCCAATTCCGGGAAATTCTTTTGGAAGAACGGATTGAATTTGTGCCAAAAATAGAAAAAATTGGTGGGCTGAATGAATATTTTGGGCATAAGGAAATAAATGCTTCTAATATTAAGGTGTTGACACATAATTATAAATCGGTTTTTGAGGGATACGAAAACGATTTCGTTGTTATTGGTAATGAAGAAAAAGTACTAAAAACCTTGTAATTGTAACGATTCTTTAATAAAAATTAAATTAAAAGTGTTATTTTTGCATAATATTTAAATTTTTAAACTTAATTTTTTATGCCAAAGTTTAAGTTGGACGAAACGGATCATCAAATCCTTGATATGCTGATCGACAACACTAGAATTCCTTTTACTGATATTGCAAAAAAGTTGCAGATTTCTGCTGGAACAGTTCACGTAAGGGTTAAGAAGATGGAAGATGCAGGAATTATTCAAGGGTCTTCCTTAACCTTAGATTACAAAAAATTGGGATACTCTTTTATAGCTTATGTGGGGGTGTTTATACAGAACACGTCACAGACTAAATTTGTTTTAGAGCGAATTAACCAAATCCCTTTTGTTACAGTAGCTCATATTACTACTGGTAAGTTTAATATTTTCTGCAAAATACGAGCTAAAAACACAGAACATGCTAAAGATGTCATTTTTAGCATTGATGATATAGATGGTGTTTACAGAACTGAAACTATGATCTCTCTTGAGGAAAGTATTAATGATAAAAAGAGATTGATGCATTATATTTTTAATGAGCTTTAAATCATTTAAGTGATATAAATTACTTTAAATCCTTTTCATTATTTGAAAAGGATTTTTTATTTTAACTTAAAACACAGTACCATGAAAGCCAATCAATTATCTCAAGAAGAATATGAGCCCTATTATGCCGATTATATAAAAAAATCAGGTGGCATGGAACTGGTTTATGGGCTAAGTAATAGCATAGAAAATTCAATGACGTTCTTAAAGTCAATTCCACAAGATAAACTTGATTTTCGGTATGATCTTGGAAAGTGGACCATTATGGATGTTGTTCAGCACATTATCGATGCAGAACGTGTATTCGCTTACAGGGCATTGTGTTTTGCGCGTGAGGATAAAACATCTTTACCGGGCTTTGATGAAAATAGCTATGCAGAAGTTACCAATGTAAGGGCTAGGCTTTATATAGATATTATTGAAGAATACATTGCGCAACGAAGGTCTACTATTGCGCTGTTTAAGAGTTTTGATGATACTATGCTAATGAGAATGGGGGTTGCTAACAATGCTAAGATGTCTGTTAGGGCTATAGGTTTTGTTGTATTAGGTCATGAAAACCATCATTTTGAGGTGATCAATAAGCGCTACTTAACAGCAAAATAACTATTCTTCTTCGTCAAGATAGCCCTCCTGAACTAAATCTTTGTTTAGAACAACATAACCCATTTCGTCCAATTCTACTTCTTTGTTGTCGTCAAAATTGGTCATGGTGTAGTGTAGTTTACTGCTTACCTTTACCAAATAAATGGTATCATTGGTTTTTACTTCAACAGCTTCCACAATTTGGTTGTGGTGATCGTCAAAGATTATAATATCATCATCATTGTAACCGTCTGGAAACTTATCGGTTAAAAGACGGAGTATTTCAGGTGTTAACTTTCTATAATCAACAATAACACGTTTCATAACTAAAGCTCTTTTAGTGTTGGTAAATAATTTAGTGTAGTTTTTGCTGATATCAACTAGGTTAAAGTTACAAATTTTTTAATTTAAAAATCAGATAGCGTAATAATTAAATGCTTTGATTATCAATCTGTTACTAACCTTTTGATCAAATAAAGGTTTTCCTATATTTTCCAGTAATACAAAGTTTATATTGCCGTAAGTGTTTTTCTTATCATACTTGAGAAGCTCAATGATTTTAATTTGATCTTCTGTGTTAAAATGAATTTTTCCGAAATATTTTTGAAGTGTATTCTTAACTTCATTGCACATTTGCTCAGGGAAACCAAATAATTCTTTAGAAAGGTAACAAGCCAATATCATTCCAACTGCAATTGCTTCGCCGTGAAGCAAACTTTCTTTGTCTGATTCAGTTAAACAATAGGTTTCAATAGCATGTCCCAGTGTATGCCCGAAATTTAAAGTTTTTCTTAAACCTTCCTCTGTAGGGTCTTGTTCTACAATGGTTTTCTTGATTAATATTGATTCGTGGATTAATGAATCTAGGTCTTCAAGTGTTAGTTTAGGTAGGCCGTTTAGCCTATGCCAGCACTGGTAGTTGCTTATTAAAGCATGCTTGAACATTTCAGCTAGTCCTGAACGCATTTCGTTGGTTGGAAGTGTGTTTAAAAACGTCGTATTTATCAAAACCATTTCAGGAGTATTTATTACGCCAATCTGGTTTTTTAACCCATTTAAATCCACTCCAGTTTTACCTCCTATGGAAGCGTCAACCATGGAAAGTAAGGTTGTCGGTACATTAATGTATTTTATTCCGCGTCTAAAAGTAGACGCTACAAATCCCCCCAAATCAGTAATTGTACCTCCGCCTAAATTGATTACCAAACTTTTTCTATCCGCTCCTAATTCAGATAGTGCATTCCATACTCCCATGCAGGTTTCTATGTTCTTGTGGGATTCACCTGCTTCAATTTCAATGATTTCAATAGCTATTTTGGTTTCTATAGTTGCAAGAAACTGAGAAAGACAATATTGATGGGTGTTCTCGTCAACAACAACATATATTTGTGAATGATCACTGTTTTTTAAGTAGCTGTTAATCTCTGTATTGCAGTTTTCGTTAAAATGAATAGGATATGTTTCTGCTTGAATGGTTGTCATGATATCACTGTAATAGGCTGTGAAATTACGCTAATTTTTATAATTGTTATTCACCAATAATAATTGAACAATACCTATATTTGTCGGGTTATAGTAATTCGCTTTATGCCACAGAATAAGATTTTTGAAAATACTGAAATCGCTTTTGCGTTAAAAAGTGATTCTGAGCTCGAAAGAGCTTATTTCTTATTTAAAATGATATCTATTGAGCCAATGGTTAGAATTGGAACTGCTGTTACCAATTTTGCTATTAAGGCACACTTACCTATAGAAGGGTTAATTCGCTCTACTGTGTTCGACCATTTTTGTGGAGGGGTAAACGAAGAGGATTGTTTGCCAGTTATAGATAGAATGTATGAGAAAGGTGTAAGCTCTGTTTTGGATTACTCTGTTGAAGGTAAGGAAAATGAACAGGAGTTTGATGCAGCACTTCATACTACGCTTAAAATCATAAATTTTGCGCAAGAACGAAAAGCAATTCCTATTGCAGTTTTTAAACCTACTGGTTTTGGACGTTTTTACCTTTATGAAAAACTAGGGAGAGGCGAACAGTTAACAGATAAGGAACAAGTTGAGTGGAATAGGGTGGTGGCTCGTTTTGATGCTGTATGTAAAGCCGCAAAAGAAAACAATGTAGCAGTACTTATTGACGGTGAAGAAAGTTGGATGCAGGATGCCGCAGACGACTTGGTTACCAAAATGATGCAAAAATACAACACAGAGAAACCTGTGGTATATAATACACTTCAAATGTATCGCCACGATAGACTTGAGTTTTTAAAGAAAGAACACAAATTAGCTAAAGCTAACGGTTACTATTTGGGTTATAAATTGGTGCGTGGAGCATATATGGAAAAAGAGAATGAACGCGCCTTGAAAATGGGGTATTCTACTCCAATTTGCGAAAGCAAAGAAGCTACCGATATTAATTTTAATGAAGGAGCTAAATATATGATGGACAACCTAGATGATATGGCAATTTTTGTGGGAACTCATAATGAAGAGAGTTGCTATATGATTATGGATATAATGAAGGAGAAAGGTATTGATGTGTCCGATCGACGCATATGGTTTGGACAGTTATACGGAATGAGCGATCATATTAGTTTCAACTTATCAAACTTTGGTTATAATGTAGCCAAATATATACCATTTGGACCTGTAAGAGATGTAATGCCATATCTGATTCGTCGTGCAGAGGAAAATACTTCTGTTGCTGGTCAAACAGGACGTGAATTGAATTTATTGACAAAAGAAAAGAAGAGAAGAAAGTTAAAATAGTTTCCACTTCTTCTTTTTAGGGTTTTTACCATAGCCATAGCCATAGCCATAACCACTTTTAGGTGTAACGGAGTTTATTAGAACAGCTAGGTTAGGCAAACGGCTTTCATTTTGTAGTTTCTCTAAAACATGTAATTGACGTTTATCCATATAGTTTGCACGTACCACATAAACTGTTAAGTCGGCGTGTTTGGCTATCAACAAGGTATCTGTAACCAAACCTACTGCCGCTGTGTCTACAATTATGTAGTCGTAAATACCTTTAACCGAATCAAACAATTTATCAATACGGTGGTTGAGTAATAATTCTGCTGGGTTTGGAGGTATTGGCCCTGAAGGAATAATATCTAAATAGTCGTTGTCTTTTATGTGACTAATTACATTTTCCGGTATTAAATCTGTATTGCTTATATAATCCGTTACGCCATTTTCATTTTTCATATTAAGATAGTTTGTGGCTTTTGGTACACGTATATCAGTTTCTATTAATAAGACTTTTTTTCTGGAAAATGATAATGACAAGGCTAAGTTGATTGAGGTGTGTGATTTGCCTTCTTGGCTGGTGGTAGATGTTATAAAAATAATCCGAGCTCTATCGTTTATGTTTTGAAGCATAAAATCAATGTTTGTTCTAACAATCCTGAACGCTTCTGCTTTAGGAGAATAATCAAACTCTTTAACCAATTGTTGTTTACTAGATACTTTTGGGATATCCCCTAAATAAGGAAGATCAACAAACTGTTTTACATCCTTCATGGTATGTACTTTAGAGTCTAAAATATTCTTGAGGTATATAAAACCTACTGGCACACTCAGGCCGAGTAAAAATGAAGATAGAAGTACAATCATTTTTTTGGGAGTAACGGGTTCCGATGAAGCATAAGCTTGGTCTACTATTTTTGCGTTTGGGGCAGAAACCCCCAGCTTTATTGCAGATTCCTCCCTCTTTTGAAGCAAATAGAGATATAGGGCTTCTTTGATGTCTTGCTGACGTTTTATATCTCTAAATTGTCGTTCTTTTTTTGGCGCAGAATAAATCTGAGAATTAATTCTTGCGCTTTCAGCTTCCAGGTTGTTAAGTGTGATTTCGTTGGAAGTTTTAAAATTGTTTAAGCTCTGCTTGAGGTTCTCTTTAATTGCATTGATTTCATTGTCCAGATTTACTACTGTTGGGTTTTTTTCACTCGAATTTTTCAGAATCCTGTTTCTTTCTAAAACTAGTTGGTTATGCCTTCTTGTTACTTGTTCGACAGATGGGTCTTGGATGCCAATATTTGAGGGGAGTAAGTCTGAAGGTTTGTCGTTGTCGCCCAAATAATTTGACATGTAATCAATAAGCTGGATTTGGTTTGAAGTTTCTATCAAACGAGTCTCATTTTCCTTTTCGGTTTCCAGGAACAAACTGGATTGTGTTTGTAAATCGGTAAGCTTATTAGTTTTCTTTAATGATTCGGCTGTTAAGTCGACAGCTTCTAATTCTTGTGAAACTACCTCTAATCGGTTGTTAATGAAATCGGAAGTTGCCTTAACCACCAACTGCTTGTCGTTAATAACATCTTGATTGTATTTTTCAATAAGTTTATTTAAGAAATCTTCCGCTTTTTCCTTGCAATTGTCGTTGATTGATAACTTAATCACACTTGAAGTTTCCTTGATTTCGGTGATTAATCTTGTTTTATAAGATCCTATTACGTTATTGATAGGTGAGATTTTAATTTCTATGTCACTGCCCGGGGTGCTACCGTATTCCCCAATATTTGGTGTGATAATTACGTTCCCAAAACCAGTAGGAACACTTTCGCCGAAATTGAATAGTACTAAGTTATCATCAATTTTCTTCCCTTGAATTATAGCTCTAGAGGTTTCATTATTGATACCTTGAAAATAGAATTCAGTAGCGGATTTAATTTGGATATTAAAAGTAGTGTCTACTTGCTTTAAGATTGAATCTGGAGTACTGAAAGTTATGTTCAGGGGTGGATTTTTGTAGGCTTCATGCCCCTTAAATCGGCCTTGTACATAAAACTGGATATTTAACTTTAACTCTTCAACAACCTGGCCTATTAAGAAGCGAGATCTTATAACCTCAATTTCATCAACTACGTTGTTTAGGTCTGTTTTGAATAGACCATAGTTTTGAAGTGATGAAATTTCTGGGAGCTTATTATTGGATTCGTCGTCTTTTATTTTAATGGTTGCCGATGCTTTGTATTCGTATGTAGCATAACGTAGATAAAGGAAGCCTAAAACCAATGCTATAATCAATCCTAACAGGATAAATTTCCATTTGGAAAGATATACTTCTATAGACTCTCTTAAATGTTCTTTATTGTTTATTGATTTTTGGGAAGACATACAAAAGCTTATTTTATGAGGATCGCAACTATCGTTGCTAATGTGGCCACAGCCGATATGATGATTACATTGTTTTGGTTATATGATGATGAGCGAACTTTGGGTTTATTGGGCTCTACATAAATAACATCGTTTTGTTGTAGATAATATTCAGGGTCATTGACTACGTTTAAAGACGTAAGATCGAACCTTTTGAATTGTTTTACTCCGTTTTCTTCACGAATTAAAAACACATTTTCTCGTTTTCCATATATGGTCAGATCACCCGCTAGCCCCAATGCTTCTGTTAGCGATACTTTCTCATCTTGTATTACAAAGGTTCCAGGTCTGTTAACTTCACCTAAAACTGTAATCGTGAAATTAGCTAGGCGAATATTTACTATTGGATCTTTTACATATTCCGATATTTTTTCTTTCAACAGGGCTGTTGCTTCCATTCTGGTGAGACCACCAATTTTTACTATTCCTATTACCGGAAAATCAATAGTGCCATCATTATCTATTAAATAGGTTTGCATTTTAAGTATCCCTTGAGCGGAAATCACGGTTTCACTGTAAGCAACTGCAGGAAGGTTAAAGGGTTGTACGGCTAGAGGGTCCAATCCAGCTACATCAATGGTTAACATATCATTGGGTTTATATACTAAATCAATATTATTTTTGATGTTGGCCTGGCTTGACGCCTGATCACTCTGGAAGTAAACAACATTCTCTGGCGATTTGCAAGATGTGTTCATGCCAATAAAAAGTATAATAAGATATGTTAGTAAGAACCTATAGGATTTAGACTTCATATTCTTTAGGGTTAAGATTTAACTTCAATATTTAGGAAATTGTATTTTGTGTTATTAGGAGTGTACTCAGGCACAATATCTTTTATCATAGCTACTATTTCTGCATTGGATGTGTTTGGGGTGGCATTGCATAGTTTTTCAATCTTTGGTAGTATTGTTGATTTGTCTATGCCTTTGCATTTGGCTATCATTATTTTTTCGTGATAGGTGGGTTTAGTGTTCTCACCGTCAATCAATAGTTCTTCACAAATTTTTTCGCCAGGTCTTAATCCAATAATCTTAATATTGATATCTTCAGGGTATCTAAAACCGGATAGTGATATCATATTAACTGCTAAATCAAAAATCCTGATTGGCTTACCCATGTCGAAAACAAATATTTCATTTCCAAACCCCATAGCTGCAGCTTCCAAAACCAATTGGCAGGCTTCTGGAATAGTCATGAAATACCTAATAATATCCTCATGAGTGACTGTTAAAGGGCCGCCGGCTTCAATTTGTTTTTTAAAAAGAGGGATAACAGAGCCATTTGAACCTAAAACATTTCCAAACCGAGTAATTAAAAATTTTGTATTGCTTTGCTTTTTTTGACAGTTGAGATACATTTCTGCAATTCGCTTAGATGCTCCCATTACATTTGTTGGATTTACTGCTTTATCTGTGGAAATTAAAGTGAACTTTTTTACAGAATATTTCATTGCTAAATTGGCTGTAAGACAAGTGCCAATTACATTTACTTTAACCGCTTCAAAGGGGTTGTCCTCCATTAAAGGAACATGCTTGTAGGCTGCTGCATGGAAAACGATATCAGGTTTATACTGGTTGAATATGTAATCCATTCGCACTTCATCTCTCACGTCAGCAACAATAGCAATAAATCTGGAGGTGTTGGATTGAATCAATTCTTGCTGAAGATTGTAGATGGCTGATTCTGAATTGTCAACCAAAATCATCTTAGAATAGTTGTAAAGGGCTAATTTTCTAACTATTTCACTTCCAATTGATCCAGCTGCACCTGTAATGAGCATAGTTTTATTGTTGTATTCTTCTTCGAGAACCGGGTTGTTTATTTGAATAGGTTCACGCCCAAGCAGATCTTCTATTTTAACATCTTTAATTTGACCAGCGCTTAAGTCGCCATCTATCCAATGCTGCACAGGTGGTACAATCTTCACCTTAAGGTTTAACATAAATAGTTTGTTGGTAATTTCAATCAAATCATCAGGGTCGATGTTCTGAATGGAAATGATAACTTCATCAATTTGATATTTAGTGATAAAATCCTGATTTATTTGTGAAGGATGGTAAACATTTAATTGATTTATCTTTTTTCCAACCTTACTTTCATTTCTGTCAACAAATGCGACTACATCTAAATTGCTTTTTGGATCATTGGCAACTACATCATATGTTACCATACCTGAGTTTCCAGCTCCGTAAATTAAAACCCGATCAGTAATATTCATGTCAGAAATAATACTGTGATACATAGATTTAATAAAAAACTTGGCGCCGATTAAGAAGAGCATATTTAGAAGTAGATGAATATATATAATGGATCCTGGAATGTCATAAATTTCACCAAAGCCAAACTCCCGACTCAAATAAGTTGTAACGATTAAGATTGTAGCCAGTATATTCATGCCTACAATTAAATTGACAACATCTTGAAAACCAGTAAACCGTACTACGCCCTTATGAGTGCTTACTACTATAAAACTGATTGCAGAAAATAAAATGATAAAAGGGATCTCTATGAGAAAAGACTTGAAATCGAATTCCAATTCAAAATTATAGCGAATAACATATGCTAAAAAGAATGTAAAAATTACTATTGCAATATCAAACGCCAAAACCAACCATTTGGAGGCATAGCGGTTAGAAAGCTGTTTTAATATTTCGATTAGTCTATCCAAATTAAAGTATTTGTTAAACGTCAATAAATGAGTTATGGGTTTTATTGGAAGTATGGTATCCAAATAAAAATCCTGTTAGCTAACTAAAAAGCTATCTGTTTGCAATAAATTGAGCTATTAATCGAAATATAACCTATTACATAAGGTTTATTATGGTTAGATTAAGGGGATAAACTCTTAAATGCAGCTTATTTAAGTGATGCATTTAAAAGAAAAGTAAATATCTATGATTATTTGAGATTGTTCAAATAAATACGATAAATAACTGATTTCTACGTTGTTTTATTTGTTTGTTATAGCTGTTGTTCTGTGTTATACATAAAAATAAAGAATATAAACTAATGCTAAATTTTTAATGGAGTTGAGAGTAAATTTAATTAGGCATAATACTGAGTATTCACGAAAATATATGGTGAGTTTAATTTAATGCTAAAAAATAGTAAGATTAGGATTAATATGCTTGATGATGAATCTACTTCATATGTATATTTTCTGTAAGTCAAAACATGCTAAAAAGCAGATGTACAGTTGTTTGTCTGTCTGTGTGACATCTTATCGATTTTAAGTTAGATAGTTACTTTTAGCGACCTAAATGTTATACTTTTAGAATTCTAACCTCCCAAATATCAATCCTTTAACCTTAAGTGTTATGAATATTCTAAAAGTAATCCCATCAGTGTGTCATAAGGGGGGCAAAAAGACAGCTCTTACAGTTTTGTTTGCTTTTTCTTTATCAATTTACGGTCAAACAACAAACATCCCCGATAACAGTTTTGAATTAGCATTAACCGTTTTGGGTATAGATACTAACGGGATGAATGGTAATATCTTAAATTCTGATGCCGAAAGTGTGATTAATCTTAATGTTGGAAATTGGGGTATTTCCGATTTAACAGGTATTGAAGCATTTATTAACTTAAAAAAACTGCAGTGCTACGACAACAGTTTGACTACACTTGATTTACAGTCAAATCCAAGCCTTGAAGAATTACAGGTTAACGGAAACAACTTAACATCCTTAAATCTTTCCAATAACCAATCATTAACTGTTTTAAACTTAAGCGGAAATAATACTTTAGCAAGTTTGGATTTAACAGCTAATACAAACTTAATAGGTTTAGGTTTAGATGATACAGCATTAAACAGTATAGACTTGTCTAATAATACGTTATTGGAAGAGCTTCATATTAATAATTGTCAACTCTCTAATATTGATGTGTCTAACAACTCAGTTCTAACGTATTTAGGGTGTAGTTTAAACAATATTAATACGTTAGATGTTTCAAGCAATTTAGCATTAGAATTTTTAGGCTGTTATTCCAATAATTTGACTCAACTTAACCTTTCTTCGAATACCGCTCTAAAGCAGGTCTTTTGTGCAGATAACGCTTTAACCACAATCAATTTAGGGGCAAATAACGTCTTGAAAACACTTGCATGTAATTCAAACAATCTTTCTGAGATCATTCTTTCTGGTACTACATTTTTGGAATATCTTGAAGTGTCAAATAACAACATTAGTATGCTGGATATTTCCCAGAACATTAGATTGACTCACATTATAGCCAATGGCAATAACATAAGTACGCTTGACACAACTTTTGCTGAAGATTTAATGATGTTAAATTTAATAGATAATGAAATAACAGCATTGAACCTAAGCAATAACCCATTATTAAAATATGTTTTAGTGTCACAAAACAATTTGCAATATATCGATATTAGAAATGGCGCAAATGAAATTGTTCAAATCTTTGATGCTTCTCAAAATCTAAACTTAACCTGTATATTTGTTGATAATAGTGCAGATACACTTTTAAGTACATGGATTGTCGATGATGTAACTATTTTCCTAGATAGTGAGGCTGCTTGCCAAACACTTTCCATAGGAAAAAATGAAATAGCAGATGTCACCTTCTTTCCTAACCCAGCAAAAGACCACTTAACGGTAAATACAAATGGTGACAAGGTTTTATTTAAGCTTTATACAGCAAATGGAAGTTTAGTTCTAGAGCAAACATTGAATCAGCACTATAACAATATAGCTTTACCGTCGTTGCAAAGCGGAATGTATCTCGCTTCAATTACAAATAACTTGCAATCGCTTACCAAAAAGTTGGTAATACGTTAAACTGGTAGTTCTCTCGTTTTTGGGTATCCTAATTCAAAAACCTCTAACTTAAAATACGGTACGGCAGCCAAACCATGATCGAATACATCTGCAATAATATATTCGTAGTTTTCCCATCGTTTATCACTGCTGAAGGCATAGATTTCCAAAGGAATCCCTTCAGAAGTTGGTGTCATCTGCCTAATCATAATGGTCATATCCTTATTGATGGCCGAATGATTCTGGATGTATGTTTGTAAATACTTTCTAAACACCCCTAAATTGGTCATGTTTCTTCCGTTTATCAACATACTCTTGTCGATGTTGTTTTCAGAATTGTATTTATCAATATCTGTTTGACGGTGATCCAAATAATCGTGGATCAATTGAACGCCTTTTAATTTATCTACTTCCTCTCGGGTTAAATAGTGAACACTCGAAGCTTTTAGGATTATTGAACGCTTAATACGGCGGCCACCGGATTGGTTCATTCCTCGCCAGTTCTTAAAAGAGTCCGATAGTAGGGCATAGGTTGGAATGTAGGTAATAGTTTTATCAAAGTTTTGAACCTGAACTGTAGACAGGTTAATTTCTATAACGTCTCCATCGGCGCCGTATTTTTCCATCGTAACCCAGTCGCCAATTCTAATAGTGTCGTTTACAGAAACCTGAATACTAGCAACAAACCCTAAAATAGTGTCTTTAAAGATTAATAAAAGCACTGCCGAAGCGGCACCCAAAGTGGTGAAAAAGTATTGAAAGGTTATGTTCCCAACAATTGCAAAACAGCCAGCAATGCCAACAATCCAAACAAATAGCATAACTACTTGCACATAACTATCTATTGGTTTGTCCTTTAATCGCGGGCGGGTCTTTAGATGGGCCTCAACACTCTGAAGAAAGCTTTTGATAATCCAAATAATAATGAGGACACCGTAAACCTTTAAAAGTTTTTCAATAGCCGTTTCAAACTGTAAGAAATCTGAAAAAACAATAGGAAACAGTTCAAGAGTAATTAGTAAAGGGACAATATGAGCAATGTTTCTAGGTACTTTGTAAGCAACCAACAAGTCATCCAGTTTGTTTTTTGTGCGACTTGCAAACCTATTGAATGCTTCAACAAGGATTTTTCGGGTAATAAAGTCACTTATAAAAACAATAATAATCAGTGCTATCAGCAGCACAGCCATATTGAGGTATTCAGAAAGGTTGGCAGAAATGCCTAAATCAATAAACTTATCGTAAAAAAAGTGTTTGTATTGATGCATTAAGCTTGTTTTTTTAAATACTTTTTATCTACATAAAAAGTTCCGAAAGGAATAACAGATGCAATGGCAACGGTAAACAGTTTTCCTTTTTTCCATTTCAATTCAGAACCAATCATGAAAGCCAGTATAAGATAGGCAATAAACAACAAACCATGAGGCATTCCTAAGATTTTCACATACATGGGCTCATCCATTAAGTATTTAACCGGTGTTGCGATAAACAACAAAAGGATGTATGATACTCCTTCAAGGAAAGCAATTATTCTAAAAATATTCAACATTGAAAACAGGGCTTAGATTTTCACACAAAAATAGGTCAGAGTAATGTCTTAACGGGTGTTTTAACTAAAATTTAAGAGCAGTTAAAATTTTCTTCAATAACTTTTCACTCCTAACCAAACAAAAAAATATGAGATATAATGTTTTGTGCCTTGCTATGGCTACAGTTTTGGTTTCCTGCCAGAAGGAAAACAAGCAAGCTGCTGTAGAAAAAGAGGAGTTCGAATTTAAGATTGATTACGAAAAATTCACTCTCAACAATGGTCTTGAGGTCATTCTACATGAAGACCATAGTGATCCAATTGTAGCGGTAGCTACCATGATGCACGTTGGATCTAACCGTGAAAAACCAGGCAAGACTGGCTTTGCTCACTTTTTTGAGCACATGAGCTTTAACGATTCTGAAAACGTGCCTGTTGGCGCCAACCGTAAAATGATTCCCGAATGGGGTGGAAGCCGTAACGGTGGAACTTGGAGCGACGGTACCGTTTACTACGAAGTGGTTCCTAAGGACGCTTTTGATAAAATCCTTTGGATAGACTCCGATCGCTTTGGTTATATGATAAATACCGTAACAGAGGCCGCACTTGAACGTGAAAAACAAGTGGTAAAAAACGAAAAGCGTCAACGGGTTGATAATTCACCTTACGGCTATACCGATGAGATCATCAGAACGAACTTATACCCAGAGGGCCATCCTTACAGTTGGACCGTTATTGGTTCCTTGCCGGATTTACAAGCGGCCACTCTAGATGATGTTAAGGAATTCTATAGTGAATTTTATGGAGCTGACAATGCTTCCCTAGTTATAGCCGGAGATATTGATATTGAAGAGACCAAGGAAAAGGTGAAACGCTGGTTTGGTGAAATTCCTTCTGGACCAGAAGTAAAGCCTATGTCTCCAATGCCTATTACTTTGAATGAATCGAAGTCACTTTTTTTTGAAGACAACTTTGCCAAATTACCAGAATTAAGGATTGTAATTCCTACTGTTGAAGAATACAATAAGGATGTGTATGCTCTTCAAATTCTTGGACAATTATTGAGTGGTAGCAAAAAAGCACCGTTATACAATGTTATTGTTGAAGAGCAAAAACTGGCTCCTAACGTAAGTAGTTACCAAAACAGCAGTGAATTGGCTGGTGAATTTATCTTTAGTGTGCGTGCTAATGAAAGTACTGATCTGGATGATGTGAAAAAAGCCATAGATGAAGGCTTAACAAGATTTGAAAGCCAAGGTGTTAGTGAGCAGGATTTAAAACGAATAAAAGCCGAATTGGAAACCCAATTATACCAAGGTGTAAGTACTGTTTTAAAAAAAGCCTTTAAGTTGGTTAAGGATAATGAGTTTAAAGGCGATGCAGGATACATTAGTGAGACCGCCAGATTGACCAACAACGTTACTGTTGATGATGTGATGGATGTTTATAACCGATACGTCAAAAACAAAAATTATTTAATGACCAGCGTTGTTCCTAAAGGACAAAAAGACTTGGCCGTTGACGGTGCTTCCAAAGCTACCGTTTGGATGGAAGAAATAAAGCAAAACGTTGCTAGTGAAGAGGTTAGTCAGGGTGAAGAGGCCAAATATGAAAAAACACCAAGTAAATACGATAGGAGTGAACCTTCTTTTGGAGAATTACCTTTATTTAAATCACCTGATGTTTGGACAGTATCTTTAGATAACGGAGCTGATATTTATGGCATAGAAAACAATGAAGTGCCTTTGGTGCAATTCGATATCACTATTCCTGGCGGACATATGCTTGACCCAGATGATAAGGCAGGTGTGGCATCACTTTTTGGTGATTTAATGCAAGAAGGAACGGCTACAAAAACACCAGCAGAATTGGAAGAAGCCATCGGGATGCTTGGCGCCAACATAAACATGTACAGTTCTGGTGAAGACTTTCACATTACCGGTTCTTGTTTAACTAGAAACTTCGAACCAACAGTAGCGTTGGTAAAAGAAATGATTTTAGAACCACGATGGGGGCAAAAGGAATTTGGCAGACTGAAACAAGCTCTGGAAACTAGCCTTAAAGGACGTGAAGCCAACCCAAGTGCTATTGCATCACTGGTATACAGTAAGTTGCTGTATGGAGAGAACCATAAATTAGGTGTTTCTTCAAGTGGGACTTTAGAGTCTGTTGCAGATATCAATATGGAAGATTTAAAAACATATTACCGCAACTTGTCACCTAAATCGGCTACAATTCACGTGGTAGGAGCTGTGAGTAAACAACAGGCTGTGGAAACCATGAAACAGTTAAACGACTGGACGGGAGAGGAGATTGCTATTTCCTATAACCAAGAACCTAATACAGCAAAAGCAAACACCATCTATTTTATCGATGTTCCAGACGCTAAGCAATCGGTAATCTATGCTGGGAAATTAGCAGTTTCTGCCGATGATGATATTGCCAATAATTTGGATTTTGCCAATGAGATTTTAGGTGGTGGCTCAAGTGGAAAATTGTTCCAGACCTTAAGAATTGAAAAAGGATACACTTATGGTGCTTATTCAGGAATATCGCAAGCCAAATCCATTGCGCCATTCACAGTTAGAACAAATGTACGTGCCAATGCCACATTGCCGTCTTTGCAAATTATAAGTGATATGTTGAAGCAATATCCTTCCGATTTTTCTGAAGATGATGTACAGCTTACTAAAGACAAAATCCTAAAGGGGAATACCCGTGCTTACGAAAGTTTGGGTGCAAAGCTTGGTATCTTAAGGGGGATCAGTAAATACAATAAGCCTAAAAATTATATTGAAAACGACCAACAAGAGCTAATTGCTATGACTTTGGAGGATTATAAAAATATCATTAGCAATTATCTCAATGAAAATGATATGATTTATGTGGTAGTAGGCGATAAGGCTACACAATTGGAGGAAGTGAAAAAACTAGGAAAACCAGTAGTGGAACTAGATATCCACGGTAACCCTATATAGCCAAATTACTTTTTATAATCCGATTTTTTAAAGCAGCCTACATTATTAGGTTGCTTTTTTATTAAGGAAAGATGAATAATAAGTCGTTTTTCAGAATATTATAGGCTTATAGTTGTGTTGGTCATAAAATGAAATAATTTATGAAAAGTAAGTCTCAAAATCAGTTACATGTTATAGATGAATGTTCATAAAATAGAATATATAAATTGAAATTGCTTGGAATTCTATTTTGTTATTATGTAACTTTATGTTTTTTAGATGTTTAAATAGTTGTTTGTTAAAATCAATAAAGTATGAAACCAGTGAATCCTTCAGGTGTATTTCATAATGTACATGATATTAGAGTAGAAGAAAAAGAGTCTCCTAAAATAAGTGATAAAGGAGTAATTATAGAGGTAGAGATGATAGGAATATGTGGTACTGACTTACATATTTACCATGAAGGATTAGTGCCGTCAGGCTCGGTTATCGGTCATGAATTTTGTGGTAAAATAATAGAAATAGGAGCAGAAGTAGATGCGTTTGAAGTAGGAGAAAGAGTGGTGGTAAACCCCATGATTGATGGTACAGGATTAGGCTTGTCACCTGGAGGGTTTGCTCGATATGTGAAAATTGATAATGCTCAAAAGAACTCCAATCTATTTTCAATCCCAGATAGTGTGACTAGCGAGAAAGGTGCTCTAATAGAACCCATAAGTGTTGGGTTGGCCGCTATACGAAACACCAAATATAAAAAAACAGACAATGTTTTGGTTACAGGGTGTGGAACTATTGGTCTAGTGACAATAGCAAGTTTGAAAACAAAAGGGGTAGAAAATATTATTGCTTCTGATATTAGTGAAAAACGACTAGAGTTAGCCAAAAAGCTCGGAGCAAAATATACCTTTAATCCAAAAACAGATGGAAATTTAAAAGATTTCATTGAAAAACAGTTTGGCACAGTGCCTTCCCTTAATTATGCTGGAAACTTACCTAATCTAAACACTGCATTTGAATGTAGTGGAGTAAGTCCAATATTAAAACAGTCAACGGAGCTTTTGGCACCTGATGGAAACCTCACGGTTTTGGCAATATATAGTAAAGAAATGACCATAGATCCCAACAATGTTGTGTACAAACGTTTAAATATTATGGGATCTCTCTTTTATTCGAGTGAGGATTTTTTAGAAGCAATAGATTTAGTGAGCTCAGGTAAATTAGATGTTACACCTATTGTTTCACACCATTTTTCTTTAGATGAATTGCCGAAGGCGTTTGAAGTACAAGCTGACAGTTCAAAATCTGTGAAGGTTATTGTAGATGCAATTTAGAGCTTTGCCATTTAATAAATGCTAATTACAGGTTAGGGTGTAAAATAATCATTGCAGTGAGTCGTTAAAACATACTTTCCAGATATTAGTATAAAATATTAAAAATTACCCTGTAGTTTTATTGCAATTTTAAGGCTTATTCCAAGTTCATTTTTTTGTAAGTAAATTATACATTTAACATTTTTCCATTTTTGAATTGATTAATTATTCCTATGTTTGCCCTGTAAACTTTAGGAGTAACCACTTTGTGGTTTGAGACATATCCTTTGAACCTGACGCTGTTCATACAGCCGTAGGAAAAAGTTAAAGATAGTTGCTTGGCAACTCATACTCTCTTTTTTACTGCAAGAAGCCTCTTGTAGTACCTCCCGAAAGTTTATGATTACTTTAATTCTAAATTAGAATAATGATAACCATAAACGTTAACAACACTATACATCAACTGGAAGTAAACACTTCTATTGCACAACTTTTATCAACCCTAAAAAGTCCGGTTAATGGCATTGCAGTTGCTATTAATAATATTGTAATTCCAAAATATAATTGGACTGAAACAGAGCTAAAGGATAATGATGATATTCTTATTATCCAAGCGACCCAAGGCGGTTGATTTTCTTCATTGTACAGATATTTTGTATAGTTAAAATCCATTTTTATGAAACCAAAAGATAAAGCTCCGAAACAAAGCGGTATTACAAGACAGCCATTTCCTAATTCAACGAAAATATATGTTCCAGGGGAATTGCACCCCAACATTAAGGTTGCTATGCGTGAGATTGCTTTAAACGACACTACTGATGCGATAACGGGCAAGAAAATCCCTAACGAACCAGTAACGGTTTACGACACATCTGGACCATATACAGATCCTAATAAAAAGATCAATGTACATAATGGTCTGGAACGTATTAGGGAACAATGGATAAAAGATAGGGGTGATGTTGAGCAATTGAATGAATACTCATCTGAATATTGCAATCAAAGGCTCAACGATAGTAGTTTAGATCATTTACGATTTTCTCACCTGAAGAAACCCTTACGTGCTAAAGCCGGTAAGAATGTTTCCCAAATGCACTACGCCAAACAGGGCATTATCACTCAAGAGATGGAATATGTTGCCATCCGTGAAAACCAGCGTATTGATGAAATGACCCGATTGGCAGAGCAACACTCCGGAAAGGATTTTGGAGCCAGTATTCCCGAAAAAATTACACCCGAGTTTGTTAGGGAAGAAATAGCAAGAGGACGAGCTGTAATTCCATCGAACATTAATCACCCGGAAAGTGAGCCAATGATTATTGGACGTAATTTTTTGGTGAAAATCAATGCAAATATTGGTAACTCGGCTACCACATCGAGTATTGAGGAAGAAGTAGAAAAAGCTGTTTGGGCTTGTCGTTGGGGAGCAGATAACATTATGGATCTCTCCACAGGTAAAAATATTCATGAAACACGTGAGTGGATTGTTAGAAACTCTCCCGTTCCGGTAGGAACAGTACCTATTTATCAAGCCCTGGAAAAGGTTAATGGAAAGGCTGAAGATTTAACTTGGGAGGTTTTCAGAGATACTTTGATTGAGCAAGCTGAGCAGGGGGTAGATTATTTCACTATACATGCAGGTGTACGTTTACGTTATATACCAATGACAGCAAAACGTATTACGGGAATTGTATCCCGAGGTGGATCAATTATGGCAAAATGGTGTTTGGCTCATCATAAAGAAAGCTTTCTGTATACGCACTTTGAGGAAATCTGTGAAATCATGAAAGCTTATGATGTTGCTTTCTCATTAGGAGACGGTTTACGACCAGGATGTATTGCCGATGCCAATGATGAAGCCCAGTTTGCCGAATTGGAGACTCTTGGTGAATTGACTAAAATAGCGTGGAAACACGATGTGCAAACCTTTATAGAAGGGCCAGGCCATGTTCCTATGCACATGATTAAGGAAAATATGGACAAGCAGTTGGAAGCATGTGGTGAAGCGCCATTTTACACTTTAGGGCCATTAACCACAGATATAGCTCCTGGGTACGATCATATTACCTCCGGGATTGGAGCAGCTATGATCGGTTGGTATGGTACGGCAATGTTGTGCTATGTAACCCCTAAGGAACATTTAGGATTACCTAATAAAGATGATGTAAGAACAGGTGTCGTAACCTATAAACTGGCGGCACATGCAGCCGATTTAGCCAAAGGACACCCTGGTGCCCAGCATAGAGATGATGCTCTAAGTAAAGCTCGATTTGAGTTTCGTTGGGAAGACCAATTCAACCTGTCTCTAGACCCTGAATTGGCTAGAGAATATCATGATGAAACTCTACCTGCTCAAGGTGCTAAACTAGCGCATTTTTGTTCTATGTGCGGACCTAAATTCTGTTCCATGAAAATCTCTCAAGAAGTACGTGATTATGCTGCTAAGGAAGAATTGAAAACAAACGAAGCATTAGTGCAGGGAATGGAAGGTAAAGCCAAGGAATTTGCTGAAAAAGGCGGTGAAGTTTATCTATAACAGATGTTTATAGTTGTTACAAGTCCTATTAAAGTAAAGCTTGATGAAGATGTTGTAAACCGTCTATTTACAATAGGTTTGAAGATGTTACATTTAAGAAAGCCTGATTCAACAATAGATGATTACAGAACATTTCTACAGGGAATAAACATGGTGTATCACGATCGTATTGTGATACACCATTACCCTGAATTGTGTCATGAATTTGGCTTAAAAGGATATCATCTCACAGAATCCAATCGTGAAGAAATGGGAAGCGAACTAGAAGATTTTGTTAGGCAAATGCAAGATTCAGGATTTACAGTTAGTACTGCTTTTCATGATTTAGAAACATTGAGATTATGTGATATTCCTTTTGATTATCACTTACTGAGCCCAGTATTAAATTCTATTTCAAAACCTGACTATTTGGGGAAAGCTTTTGACGTGAACAATATTTCTAAAGCAGTAATAGGTTTGGGAGGGATTGATTCGGGAAATATAGGAATGATAAAGGATTTAGGCTATAACGGTGTGGCTGTTTTAGGAAGTATTTGGGAGCATAACAACCCTCTTGAGGCATTTATAAACATTCAAGAAGCATATTATAAACACTATGTTACAAAGGCCAAAGGTATTGAGCATTTCTGGATTCGATCCTAGTGGTGGTGCTGGTTTAACGGCTGATCTTAAAACTTTCGAAACATTAAAAGTATATGGGTTAGGGGTTGTTACTGTCAATACCATTCAAACAGATAAAGATTTTAAAGATTGTATTTGGACTGATGTTAAAGTTATTCAATCGCAAATTGAAATGCTTTTTCAACGTTTTCAGATAGATGTTGTGAAAATCGGATTAATTGAAAACTGGAAGGTTTTAGAGTTTGTGATTAATCTTCTGATAGAGAAAAATCCTAACGTAAAAATCGTCTTAGATCCTATTTTAAAATCATCGACCAATTATAGCTTCCATCAAGCTTCAAATGGTTTTCATTCTTTATTGGATAAGATCTTTTTATTGACTCCTAATTACCTTGAGTTTCAACAATTATTTCCCGATAAAAATAAAGAAAACATTCCTGGTATAGTTGAAGGAAAAACGAATATCATTTTAAAAGGAGGGCACAACAATACTAACATAGGAACGGATCAATTATTTGACTCAGATGGTAATATTTATGTTTTTCACCCTAGTAGTTCAGACTGTTCCGAAAAGCATGGCAGTGGTTGTGTTCTAGCGTCATCTATTGCTGCATATATGGCTTTGGGTAAGCCTTTGGACATAGCTTGCAACATGGGAAAACAATATACAGAACGCTTTTTAGCTTCAAATAATTCCCTTTTGGGATATCACTCTTAAACTATGATAAAACTCTATTATATATCACAAGGACAAACGCCAGAAGAACATTTAGCTAATATTGAACGGGTATGTCAAGCTGGTTGCAGACAAGTACAACTCCGACTAAAAAATATAGACGATAAAGTTCTAATCGATACCGCTCAGCGGGCAAAAACCATGTGTTCTAGATACAAGACATTATTGATTATCAATGATAGTGTTGACGTTGCTAAAACTGTTGATGCTGATGGTGTTCATTTAGGTAAAAATGATACATATCCAGGATTGGCTAAAGAAATATTAGGTCCGTATAAAATAATAGGAGGGACAGCAAATACACTCGAAGATTGCTTGGAACTCCACAAACAAGGTGTCGATTACATTGGTTTGGGGCCATATCGATTTACAACTACGAAAAAATTATTAAGTCCCATTTTAGGGCTGGAAGGCTACAATAATATTCTAACTAAACTCAAAGAGAGAAACATTCATATCCCAGTGTTTGCCATTGGAGGAATTTTGGAAACCGATATCACTCCTATATACGAAACCGGAATAACAGGTGTTGCCGCTTCAGGAATGCTTACAAACACTTCCGATGAAGAATTGATCAAACTCATTCAAGGATGCTCTAAAAAGGAACTAAACCAATAAACAAATTATTATGATTAATGATACACTTCAGATAGCAGACAAAACATTTCATTCTCGATTATTTACGGGAACTGGTAAATTTAGCAGTTCAAACCTTATGGAAGAAGCTATATTGGCTTCAGAAAGTGAATTGGTTACGGTTGCTTTAAAGCGAGTAGATGTTGAGAATGAAGAAGATTCTATGTTATCTCACTTAAATCATTCCAATATTAATTTATTGCCAAATACTTCTGGGGTTCGTACTTCTGAAGAAGCCGTTTTTGCAGCGCAGCTGGCAAGAGAAGCTCTCCAAACCAATTGGATTAAATTAGAAATCCATCCAGACCCTAATTATTTACTGCCTGATCCTATTGAAACCCTCAATGCAGCTGAAGAGCTAGTAAATCAGGGGTTTGTGGTGATGCCATACATTCACGCCGACCCTGTATTATGTAAACGTTTGGAGGAAGTGGGAGTTCAATGCGTTATGCCTTTGGGCGCGCCGATTGGAAGTAACAAAGGATTGAAAACATTGGAGTTCCTTCAAATTATAATCGATCAAAGTAATGTGCCTGTGATAGTCGACGCCGGAATTGGTAGTCCATCGCATGCTGCATACGCTATGGAACTGGGTGCCGATGCTGTTTTGGTCAATACTGCAATAGCGGTTTCTAACAACCCGGTACTTATGGCAAAGGCATTTAAACAAGGGGTAGAAGCTGGTAGGATGGCCTATAATGCAAAATTGGCTGCTGTCAGTGATAAAGCTGAAGCTAGTAGTCCTTTAACCGCTTTCTTAAACTTATAATGATGAAGACGTTTTCAGAAGTTTTAGGAGATTATGACTGGGGTGCAACTCTGAATAGCATTTTGACTAAAACCCAAGCAGATGTTAAAATTGCATTAGGAAAGACCAATCGAGATATTGAAGACTTTAAGGCGCTTATTTCACCTGCAGCTAAGCCTTTTTTGGAAGTTATGGCGCGAAAGAGTCAGGTACTTACACAAAAGCGGTTTGGAAATACTATTCAAATGTATGCGCCTATGTATCTCAGTAATGAATGTCAAAACATCTGTTCGTATTGCGGCTTTAGTTTTACCAACAAAATTCCCCGTAGAACACTTACGGATGCCGAAATCCTTAAAGAGGTTAACTATTTAAAATCCAAAGGATACAACCATATTTTGTTGGTTACAGGTGAAGCCAATCGTACAGTTGGTGTAGAATATCTTGAAAACGCAATCAGACTGATAAAGGATAAAGTTGCCAACATAAGCATTGAAGTTCAACCATTGGAACAGAAAGATTACGAGCGGCTCATAAATGCAGGACTTTATGCCGTCTTGGTATATCAGGAAACCTATCATAAAGACACATATAAAATTCATCACCCTAAGGGTAAGAAATCCAATTTTGAGTATCGATTGGAAACACCTGAACGACTGGGGAGAGCCGGAATTCATAAAATAGGGTTAGGAGCCTTATTTGGATTGGAAGATTGGCATGTCGACAGCTTTTTTACGGCTTTGCATTTACAGTATTTAAAGAAACAATTTTGGAAATCGCGATTTTCTATCTCATTTCCACGATTAAGACCGCATAGTGACGGAATAGAGCCCAA
Source organism: Mangrovimonas aestuarii (assembly GCF_028767185.1). Classification (GTDB taxonomy): domain Bacteria; phylum Bacteroidota; class Bacteroidia; order Flavobacteriales; family Flavobacteriaceae; genus Mangrovimonas_B; species Mangrovimonas_B aestuarii. The sequence continues at coordinate 19,265 of NZ_JARACK010000012.1, read as the reverse complement.
AGTTGAAATGACAGACTCCGATTTGTTACAGCTTATTTGTGCTTTCAGGTTGCTAGATGAAGATGTTGAACTATCAATATCTACAAGGGAAAGTGAAATATTCCGTGATCATATTGTGGATTTAGGCATTACGTCCATAAGTGCAGAATCCAAAACCAATCCGGGAGGGTATACAGTAGAGCCTCAATCTTTAGAGCAGTTTGAAATATGTGACGAACGAAGTACAGAATCTATAGCAACTATGCTACGAAATAAAGGCAAAGACGTTGTTTGGAAAGACTGGGAACCGCAATGGCAAAATACAGGACTATGACACTGACAAAACAAGAACAAGAGTTTTATGCGCGACATATTTCACTGGATGAGATAGGCGAGGAAGGACAAAAAAAGCTCAAATCTGCAAAAGTGTTGGTTGTTGGTGCAGGCGGATTGGGGTGCCCAACACTTCAATATTTAACTGCCGCCGGAGTTGGTACTATTGGCATTATCGATCCAGATGTTATTGCTATTTCAAACTTACAGCGACAAGTACTTTACACATATGAAGATATAGGTAAACCGAAAGCTCAAATAGCAGCTTGTCGTCTTAAAAAAAACAACCCAAACATACAGTTTTCACAGTACATTGAACCTCTTACTTCAACTAATGCTTTAAGTTTATTTGGCGACTACGATATAATAGTGGATGGCAGCGATAATTTCGCTACGCGATACCTAGTAAACGATGCCGCGGTGTTAACTTGTAAACCTGTTGTTTTCGGTTCCATTTTTAAGTTCACTGGGCAAGTAAGTGTTTATAATTTCGAGAGCGGACCAACCTACCGCTGTTTATATCCTAACCCTCCAAAAGTGGATAATATTCCAAATTGTTCAGAAATTGGTGTTTTAGGGATGTTGCCAGCAGTTATCGGTAGTTTACAAGCTAATGAGGTCATTAAATTAATTTGTGGAATAGGAGAACTGTTAACAGGGAAATTATTATTGTTCGATGCACTTAAGACGAGTTTTAGTTGCATTAAATATCGTGCTACTGAAGAACGACATATTCAAGAGCTTAAGAATCAATATGACATAAATTGTGAAGTTTTAGTCAAAGAAATTACTCTTCAGGAGCTAAATGAAAACAAAGACCAATACAATCTTTTGGATGTGAGGACTCTTAAAGAGAGAAATAATCATCATATTGGGGGGCTACACATACCTATAGATAAAATTGAAGCAAGATTTCATGAAATTCCAACAGAAAGAGATGTTGTTGTGTATTGTCAATCAGGAAAACGGAGTGTTTTAGCAATTAATAGGCTAGAAAAACTGTTAAATATTGAGTTGTTAAACCTTAAAGGAGGACTTAACGGATAGTCCTAAAAAAATAAAAGAGACTGCCTGTTCAGCAGCCTCTTTCTCGAGGGAATTCAGAGTAATATGGATATGAAAATTTGGACTAATTAACTAACCGTTGTTGTTGTCCATTAATGCGAAGAACTTATCTAAGTTTGGAAGAATAATAATTCTCGTTCTTCTATTTTTAGCTCTATTCTCCCTAGAGTCGTTTTCCACTAATGGTTTGTGGAAACTTCTTCCTGAAGCGATTAATTTAGATGGATCTACATTGTATTGGTCTTGAAGCTTACGAACTACAGATGTTGCACGCAACACGCTCAAGTCCCAGTTATCTCGAACTTTATCGGTTTGAATACTTTTTGAATCAGTGTGACCTTCAACCATAACCTCGATGCTTGGCTCAGAATTGATAACATCGGCAAGTTTCTGTAAAATGTGGTCAGCTTTATTGCTTACTCTATAGCTTCCGCTATTGAACAACATTTTGTCCGAAATAGAAATCATCACTACAGTCTCATTGATATTGATAGAGATATCCTCATCTTCTTCCAAAGTGCTTGTGTCAATAGATTTTTCAAGGTTGTAAGCAACTGCAAGATCCATAGAGTCTTTTAAAGTTTTGGCTTGACTCAATTTAGCAGGATCTACATTTTTTAGGGTTTCGCGCATTTTAGCTTTCGTGTCGTTAGAAATAACGGCTACACCTTCTACGCTAACCATTTGAGCATTGTTTTCTTCGGTAAGACTGTTAATCTTATCGTTATAAGAATTAACACGCTCTTCAATAATGGCAAACTTGGTTTCCAAATCTTCCTTCTCTAAGGTAGTTTTGGCAAGCTCGCTTCTAATTTCTCCATTTTCTTGCTCTAACGCCATATATTTCTTTTTAGATACACATGAACTCATTAAAGCTAAACTAAGTAGGGCAATTGAAATTTTCTTCATAGTTAAAATTAGATTTGTTTACTATTATCTACGCTGATAAGGTTGAATTAGATGCTTTAAGTTTTATTTAAGATTATATTTAACGTTTTTTTAACATTTTAATTCTTGATAATCAACGTGTTATAAAATTGTTTTTTCATGTTTATTTCATCGTTCCTTGGGGAAATTCAAACAAATAAGTTGGTTTAATTTTATTATTTGGGATAATTTGTAATAATTGCATTTCATTGATTGTGAGAATGTTAATCTCTTTTTGTATTTTAGAGGGACTATTAATCGATAACTAACTTCATATCCGTTTGTCATGAAAAAATTTCTGCTCGCATTAATTTGCACCCTTATGTTTCACTTGACCACTTATTCACAAACACTTCAATTCTCTTCAGATCAAATTAATATAGATTACAAACAATACAAACTTCCCAATGGATTACAGCTGTTAGTTTATGAAGATCATAAAGCTCCGATTGTAGCGGTTAATGTTTGGTATCATGTAGGTTCAAAAAATGAAAAACCCGGAAAAAGTGGTTTTGCACACTTATTCGAACATTTAATGTTTAACGGCAGTGAAAACTTCAATGACGATTATTTTCAGGCAATCGAAAGAATAGGAGGGACTGATGTTAATGGAACCACAAATTCTGACAGGACCAACTATTTTCAAAATGTACCTGTTTCAGCTTTAGATCAAGTATTGTTTCTGGAATCTGATCGAATGGGGCATATGATAGGTGCCATAACCCAGGAATTACTTGATGAACAACGTGGCGTGGTACAAAATGAAAAGCGACAAGGGGAAAACCAACCTTACGGTCAGGAAAACAACTATTTAACCAAGGCAATGTTTCCTTCAGGACATCCATATTCTTGGACGGTAATTGGTGAAATGGAGGACCTTAACGCAGCATCTTTAGAAGACGTACATGAATGGTTTAAAAAATATTACGGAGCAGCTAATGCCGTAGTTGCTATTGCAGGTGATATTACACCTGATGAAGCTTATAATAAAGTGCTCAAATATTTTGGGGATATTCCGTCTGGACCAACTATAGAACGTCAGGAAATCAATATTCCAGAACGTTTAACGGATACATATCAAGAGTATCAAGATCGTGTGCCAGAAACAAGAATGGTAATGGCTTGGAATACGCCACAATTTGGAGATAAAGAAGACCTTTATTTTGATTTGATTGCTGGTATTTTAGCTAATGGAAAAAACTCTGTTCTTTACAAAAAATTGATATATGACACTCAATTGGCAAATTCAGTTAATGCCTTTCAATATTCTAGGGAAATTGCCAGTAATTTTATAATTAAAGTAAACTTCAAGAATGAGAAAAACAAAGAAGAAATAACTAGAATAATTAATGATGCATTAACACAGTTAATGACACATGGCCCTTCTGAGCATGAACTAAATAGGGTCAAAGCATATTACTTATCTAATTTCATTAAAGGTATGGAGCGGATTGGGGGCTTTGGTGGAGTATCGGACATATTAGCTTCGAACCAAACTTATTTTGGTGATGCTTCTTATTATAAAACTAAACTGGAATACCTTGAAAATGCTACACCTAGCGATATTAAAGCAACTGCAAAAAAATGGTTGACCAAAGGAAAACACACTTTAGTATGCTCTCCGTTTCCCGAATATACTACAACTCAATCTACTGTAGACCGTTCTAAACTTCCGGTATTGGGACCAACCAAAGAATCTAAATTTCCAACACTTCAGCGAGCAACACTTTCCAACGGGCTTGAAGTGATATTAACTCAACGCAGTGATGTTCCTACTATGGTTCTGGACATGATGATAGACGCTGGATATAAGTCAGATCATTTGTCAAAACCTGGTACAGCTAAATTGGCGATGGACTTGATGGATGAAGGTACAAGAGAGTTAAATAGTCTTCAGATAAATGAAAAACTACAGTTTTTGGGAGCAAACTTGAGTACTGGCTCTGATATGGATTATTCAAGTATTACAATGAATACTTTAAAACAGAGTTTTGGAGAAAGCCTGGATTTGTTTGCAGATGTAGTAACCAACCCAGAATTCCCACAAAAAGAGTTTGATAGACTAAAAGCAGAACAACTGAATACTATAAAAAGAGAAAAGTCTCAACCTATTACTATGGTACTTCGTGTAATGACCAAGTACATGTATGGTGAAGACCATCCGTATAGCAACCCTTATACAGGTTCTGGTTACGAACATAGTGTTAAAGAATTAAAACGTTCGGATGTTGTTAATTTTTACAAAACATGGGTGAGACCAAATAACGTTACGCTTCTTGTTACAGGAGATATCGATATGAAAACCTTAAAACCAATGCTTGAAAAAACTTTTGATAATTGGAAGGAACAATCGGTTCCTAAGGTAGCGTTTAACAGACCTAAGACAGGAGGTAAGAACACACTGTATTTTATCGATCGCCCTGAATCGCAACAATCTGTCATTATTGCAGGTAATTTAACTACTAAATATGGTGAGATGTCCGAAGTAGCTGTAGAACAAATGGTTAATATTCTTGGTGGTAGTTTTACTTCTCGCATTAATATGAACCTTAGAGAGGATAAACATTGGTCTTATGGTGCTGGAGGCTTGGTTTTAAACGCCAAAAGCGTTCGCCCTTTTATAGTTTATGCACCAGTACAAACCGATAAAACTGCCGAATCGATAATGGAAATCAAAAGAGAGGTTTCAGAATTTATTTCCAGCAAACCAGCTACTGAAGCTGAAGTAGAAAAAGTAAAAACCAACCAGATTTTACAAATGCCTGGACAGTGGGAAACCAATACTTCTGTGAATAGTTCTGTTTATAATCTGGTACGATACGATTTGCCAGATAATTATTATCAAGAGTACGATGGTATGGTCAGGGATTTATCGGTTTCTAGTGTCAGGGATGTCAGCAAAAAAGTTATTAAACCTGATGCAATGGATTGGTTCGTTGTGGGTGACAAAGCCAAGGTTATGGACAAGCTAAAAGAATTGAATTTTGATGCCATTGTTGAGTTGGATGTAAACGGCAATCCAATTACTCCAGAAATTAAAGATGGTGCCGAAAAAATGAAAAATTAGTTAAAGAGCAGTAATTAATGTATTGAAAAATTAGAGTGATAGTATTCATTTTGAGGGGAGATGCTTTGGATGTTTTATTTCAGTGGAACGTTATTGCTCAAACGTTTTCTGATTTTCAGCAATATTTTAATACGCCATAGCTTCTTTTGTGAAGTATTTTTTTAAAAATCCCAACTGGCCAATATCATAACTTTCATGTTGAACCAAAAATGCCAAGGTTCCCAAATTACTGTTATCGCCAATAGGGTTAGGAATAGGAGCTTCATCCTGTAAATGCTCATCACTGGCTTGTTCCAATGCGTCCCATAAAAGGGCAGAGGCGCGCTTCCAATTTTCGGTTACCTCGTCTAGGTTAGAATACGATTTTCCTGATTTAATGGATTTAAAACCTTCAAAAAGACCCTGATAAGGGTTAGGCCATGGTTTTCCTAAGAACACAAGCATGTTAAACCGGGCCCAAACCGTATGGGTAGCAATCCATTCAATAGAATTGTTATGTTCAGTAATCCGATAGCTAAACTGTTCGTCTGTAATGTTTGCCAAGGTGTTTAGAAAAAGGCGTTGGTTCATCTGCAAGATAAGGGACAACTGTTCTAATTGAGGTCTCATAAGGCGATGAATTAATTGGTTTCTCTAATAAAGTTACGCATTTTCTTAATAAGAAAATATATTATAATCTGTATGTCAATACATAAGAAAAATCTGAAGATGTCAAGCGTACAACCATATTTTTTTGTACATTTAATTAGCTAAAATCAGATTTTATATGACAACTAAAAAGCGTATGAGGCCACACCACAAAGGCTCAGGAATAGTTTTTAAAAATCCTTTTTTAGAACAACTCACCAAAACACACATCGCCATTCCATTAAGTCTTTTCACCATTATATCATGTTGTCTTATTTACTATGGAATCATAGAAAAAGGGTTCACTACACCTATAATGATAGGTTTGTTTTTTGCTGGGATGTTTGTTTTTACGCTGGTTGAATATTTAATGCACAGATTTTTGTACCATTTAGGTCCAGATTACGATCACAATCCTGAAAAGTTCAGTTATAAGGTACATGGGGTTCACCACGATTACCCCAAGGACAAAAAACGTTTGGCTATGCCTCCAGTAATTGCCCTGATTTTATCTACTTTTTTCTTTATTCTTTATCGTGCCATTATGGGCGATTATGTTTTTGGATTCTTGGCCGGTTTTTTAATGGGATATACATTGTATTTGTCGGTACATTATTCAGTGCATATCTTTAAGGTTCCCAATAACTTTCTGAAAATTTTATGGCATCATCATGCCATTCATCATTACCGTGATCCAAACAAAGCTTTTGGGGTGTCATCACCATTATGGGATTATGTTTTTGGAACGATGCCAGAACAAATTCCTAATCAAGCCAAACAAGGGGAGTATATCGATCCGTCTTAATTATTTCACAAGATATGAAAACTAATTAAGGGTGAATTGATTTTATAATATTCTATTTTACATAATGTAAATTATAGAACGTTTTATGTTTTAGTAAACTTCCGTTTTCAAAGCCAATTTGAAACTACTACACACAAAAAGGCATTTAGAATTTAATTGTATTGATTTTGCAGGTTCATTACAAAATTAAGTATTCGGGACTTAGTCAAGAAAATTTTCAAATACGCAATTCTCAGCGATTGTCTTTTTGAACTATTAAACTCTATAAATAGTCATCAGAATAACTTTAAACCTTATAAAGTTGACCAAAAATAATCTCATTAATTATTTTTTCAGCGATTGTAACAATCGGGTTTTGGTAAATATTGCTAAAAAATAATATTACTTAATTATCAATTATTGCTTATGCATTTCACTCTTTTGCTATAAAAAGTGTTTTGGTTTTTATAGCGCCCCAAATGATATCCTATACCGATACCTAGTCCGAATATTACTACGAATAAAGCAACAGCATATATGATTAAATATGACATAATTAGTAATATGATTTTAGTATTGGGTAAAAAGATTTTACCTCAAAGAAGTATTAAAAAAACTAATACAATAAAGCTAAAATATAATTTTAGTTATGTGAAATGTATAAATTGACAGAATAACCGCTGCTTTATTGGTGTTTGTCAACTGTATGAGTCGTCCTATACGATTTCAAAACAATTAAAAAATTATTGCACAACTGTTAATTCTCTCAGCATTCTACTAAAAGTTTCTGGCCGTATATTCAACATTGATGCTAAGTATTTATGAGGGGCTCTATTAAGAAGAAATTTATTGCCATTTTCCAAGAAGTGATTAAATCTACCTTTAGCTGAAGGAATACGAGACATTAATGTTCTGTTCTCAGCATGAATATAATATTCTATTAAAAGTGATGTGTATATTTTATTCATTTCAGGGAAGATTTCCAAAGCATTTAAAAGATCATCGTATGATAAGTATTCTAAAGCAGTATCCTCAATGATTTGTATATTTTCTTTAGCTGTTTCATTCTTAAAAAAGCCAGTAATTGATGTAACAAACTCACCATCTGTGCTTAGCCAAGTTGTTATTTCTTTACCTTCTATGACATGATACCCACGTATCATTCCCTTTTTAACAAAGTACAATTTGTCACATATTTCGCCACTTTTGTTTAGCAGTTCCCCTTTTTTATAAATTGTGTGTTGTATTCTATCGTGAAAAAATGATTTAAAATCAGCTGATAAGGGGATGATTTTTTCCAAGAAGAACAAGCACAAACTAATTTTTTTATGTTTCATGGTAAAAAATACTTAGGCAGTTATGGTATAATTTATACAAGTTAAAACAGAGTGTTTTGTGACTAATCGAAATAACAACAATTTTTGTAAATCAAGAAAAAGTTAATACTCATTAACCTAAAATAAAACAAAAACCGAACTTTAAAGTTCGGTTTTTGAAAAGTCATAAATTTGTATTAACTAATTTGCTTGTGCTTTAGCATCTTCTATCATTTCTTCGTTGGCTGAAATGCCTATTTCTACCCGTCTATTTTTAGAGCGTCCCTCATCTGTAGAATTATCAAAGCGAGGTTTGGTTTCTCCAAAAGCTTGAACTGTAAAACGACCTGATGAGACCCCTTTGGAAATCAAATAATCTACAACCGATTGAGCTCTCTGTTTTGACAGTTTCATATTATAATCTTCAGCTCCAGTATCGTCAGTATGCCCTTCAACCATAAGATTAGTATCTGGAAATTCATTGAAAACATCTGCTACAGCATCTAGATTTTGCTTGGCCTGATCAGTAAGTGTAGCTTTGTTGGTAGCAAAGGTTACACCACTCTTCTCATCAAAATAGACTTGAATACCTTCCCCTACTCGATCTACTTCTGCTCCAGGGATTGCTTCCTCAATTTTATCGGCCTGTTTATCCATTTGGTTACCTATTATACCACCAGCAGCTCCTCCAATTGCGGCTCCTATTAAAGCACCTTTAATGTTACCTCCTATTAGCCCTCCAACAAGAGCACCACCGGCAGCACCTAATCCTGCTCCTTTTTGAGTTTTGTTTGCATTCTTGATGGCATCGCATCCCGAAATTGAGGCTACCAATGCCAATGCCAAACTTATACTTATTAATTTTTTCATGAGAATTAAATTTTTATAATGATATATCGTCAGAAGTTTTGCTAAAAGTCATTACCACATCAAATGGATTCCCTTCATAAGTGGTTGGCACTCGCATTTCCATAGAAGATTCATCCAACTTATCAATAGTTGCTCTATATCCCCTATTACCTGCATCAGTTGGTTTGTTCTTATCATCAACATATTTAAACTGAAATTGGGTAACTCCTTCAGTTTCGTCATAAAACGACCAATGGATTCTATAAGAATCTGCACTACATTGCGATGTGGAAGCTGCAGTTGTAAACTTACCTGAGCCGTTGTTTGGAATAAACACCCATTCACTGCCATTAAAGCAAGCTGAATCGGCTGCGTCGAATAAAAATGCTTTGTACAATCCCTTATCACCAACAAAGCGAATATTGGTGACCTGCCACGTTCCTTTTAGTGTTTTTTTACCGGGGATTCCGGTGGTAGTTGATTTACTTGAAGAGCAAGAAAACACTAGACAAACAATGAGTAAATAACATATTGACTTCATATTTAATATTGATTAATAGGTTAGTGCTCTACAAGTTACAAAATAAAATGTAATATTTTGCTGTAATTCAATCAGTTGTAAAACGAATTGAAATTTACTTTTCTAAGCGATTTTTAACAAACTCAATTTCTGTTTTACCATGAGGCTTCGACTTACCATTTTTATCAAGATTAACCATTATTATCTTATCGACTGTAATTATAGTTTCTAGGGTCATTTTATTACGTACTTCGCAAGCTAAGGTTATCGAGCTTTTACCAAAATGAACTACATCAATACCAATTTCAACTATATCACCAGCTTTTGCTGAGCTCATAAAATTGATTTCAGACATGAACTTGGTTACTACTTTCGGGTTTTCTAACTGTATGATAGAATAAAGAGCCGCTTCTTCGTCTATCCAAGCTAAAAGTCTCCCGCCAAATAAGGTGCCATTTGGATTTAGGTCTTCGGGTTTTACCCACTTTCTTGTGTGAAATCGCATTATAATAAGATTTTTTGTGAATAATAATTGTTAGGATTGTTGGGAATGGTTAAATTACAACCAAGCGAGGCATTAAGTTTTTTAATAAAATGTGCCGACAGCAATGGAGACTCCTTTTCAAGATTTTGATGTATAAAAAAGTCTATTTCTCGTACCCCTTGATCTTGCCATTTTTTTAGACGACCTACCCATTCATCCAAACGTGTGTAATCACTTTGGTGATTGGATCCCACATAACGTATAAAAGCAGTTCCGTTGGTCAATCGCATATGCATTAAATCCCGTCTGCCAGCAGTATCGACAATGACATTACTGATATTATTTTCTTCCAGTAACATATAAAGTTGAGTAGCTACTGTTGGGTCGTTGTACCAATCGGTGTGGCGAAACTCAATAGCAAGCGGTACTTCTTTGGGCCATTGTTCTACAAAATTGACAACTCTATCAAAATCCTTGGGACTAAAGTTGTTGTGCATTTGTAAAAATATTGTACCAAGTTTATCCTTTAGATTAGAAGCGTTGTAGAGATAATTCTCAACTATTGACTGTACATCATTCAATCGTTTCCAGTGACTGATTTCCTGATATAACTTTGGAAAAAACTTAAATCCTTCTTCCGTTTTTTCTTTCCATTTGGCAAATTGCTCCGCAGGGAATATTCTGTAAAACGTAGCATTAAGTTCTACTGCATTAAACTGAGAGGAATAATATACCAATTCGTCTTTAGTACCTCTAGGGTAAAACCCTTTTAAATCGGCACGGTTCCATTTGGCGCAGCCAACATAAACATCAGAAGACTGGCCAATTTGTTTGAATTTATTTAAAACCGATAGCGTGTCTAGATGATCTTGAGGAAGACTAAAATTTATTTCCTCTGGATTAGGAACACTTCCAAATTTCATAAGCTTAATTTTTGAGTTAAATATAAAGTTTTATCAATGTTGATAAAGCGGTTAACAAGTTAATTATTACATAACGATATAGATAATGATTATAAGTAACTTTAAGTAAACACCATTAATCATGAATACAAGACAACAGTATCTCAAGCAAATTAGACCTGAAATTGAGTCGATTACCATTCATGACAACATGAGTCATGACGAGCGCTTTCAATCCCTAACCATTAGACCTGTGGTTAAACTGCAAGGGGATTTGTTTATTGCTGTGTTTAGGAATTATATCCACAAACACAAAAGTGTATTTTATGATCTTACGTTGGATAAACGTATTGATTACATTGAAAATGCCGTTCATAAGGATATGAAGTTTAGAAACTCCCTCAAAGGAATGGTTATAGGTATGTTTACAGTTGAGGAATACAATAATTACATCAAAAACTCCTCAGCTCTTAATAAGAGGATGATGCATATTGTTAAGCAACATCTAATGGATAACATTCAACTTTTTGAACGTTACGAAATACTGGAAGCAGTTTAATGCAGTTTGAAATGTAAGACTGTATCTATAGCAAGGTTGAAGAAAGCCCCAATAGATACGGTATTATGCTATTTTATATTGAAAAATGTTAAATAATTAAACTAAATTCGTAGATTACTACTTATGATTAATTAATTCGTTCATGGCATTTTCACAGTCACCATTCACCAAAGAGGAATTACTTCCTCAAGAGGAAACACTGGAGATTTTAAAACGTAAAGGAAACTTATATATAGGTATCCCTAAAGAAACCGCTTTTCAGGAGCGACGAGTATGCCTTACTCCAGATGCTGTTTCTGCTTTAATTAGCAATGGCCATAAGGTATTAATTGAGTCGGATGCTGGTAAGGGAGCTAATTTTACAGATACCGATTATAGTGAAGCAGGTGCGGAAATCACAAAGGATACAGAGAAAGTGTATTCATGCCCTATGATTCTCAAGGTAGAACCACCTACTTTGGAGCAAATAGAAATGATTAATCCCCAGACTATTTTAATATCTGCCCTTCAGTTAAAAACTCAATCCAAAAAATATTTTGAAGCTTTAGCTGCTAAGCGTATTACTGCCTTGGCTTTTGAGTTTATCAGAGACGATGATGGGACCTACCCTGCTGTACGATCGCTTAGTGAAATAGCAGGTACGGCCTCGGTTTTAATCGCTTCGGAATTATTGTCAAACGTAAATGAAGGTAATGGATTAATGCTTGGCAACATAAGTGGTGTGCCACCTATTGAGGTCGTTATTATAGGTGCTGGTGCTGTTGGGGAGTTTGCCGCACGAAGTGCTTTAGGATTAGGTGCCAATGTTAAGGTTTTTGATAATTCAATCACTAAACTACGTACCATACAAACTCATTTAGGGCGAACCATATTTACATCTACTCTACAGCCTAAAATATTAACTAAAGCTTTAAAACGTTGCGATGTTGCTATAGCTGCTGTACGTGGTAAAGACCGCGCCCCTATTTTAGTGACTGAGGAAATGGTTGAAGGAATGAAACCTGGTGCGGTAATAATTGATGTGAGTATTGATATGGGTGGATGTTTTGAAACCAGTGAAGTTACTACACACAAAACCCCAACATTTATCAAACATGGGGTTATCCATTATTGTGTACCCAATATTCCTGCAAGGTACTCTAGGTCGGCTTCTATTTCTATAAGTAATATATTTACCCCTTATCTGCTACAAATTGCCGAGGATGGTGGTTTGGAAAATTCTGTTCGATTTGACAAAGGTTTAAAAAATGGGTTGTATTTTTATCACGGAATTTTAACCAACAAAGCAGTTGGTGAATGGTTCGACCTTAAACACAGTGATATTAATTTACTTATCTTCTAAATGACTTTATTACAACGCGTTGGATATTACCTAGGAGGCTTCTCCATAGGGCTAGTGGTTTTATTCTTTTTTTTAACAGGTAAAAAAGTGTCCTGTAGCTATGGACCTGAATCTCGTGTAAAGAAGAATATACTTACCAAAACAATGATGTATAGTGATTCAATTAAAATTTTAATTCAAAATAAATCCATAGATACAGTTCAGCTTAGGGAAGCTTTAAGAACTGGTGATATAAATTTTTCTGAAAGTAATACCAGAAAAGAACCTTGTGGCATTTACCTAATAGAAGGATCTATCAAGGAGGAAACAGTGAAGTTAACTGTTGAAAATTGTGATAGTATCGCTACGGTAAAGCGAATTTTCAAATAAATCATATAAAAAAAACGCGGAATCGCGTTTAATTAATCAAAGTATTATATAAGCATGATAAGGGGTTACTTATCCAAGGTAACCTTAACAGCATTCATTCCCTTCATACCCTTTTCCAATTCAAAAGTTACCTTATCATTTTCGGTAATTTCATCAATAAGGCCACTCACGTGGGTAAAGTATTTCTCTTGGTCTTCTGAATCAACGATAAAACCAAAACCTTTTGAGGTATTGAAAAATGCTACAGTTCCTCTTCTTACAGGATCAAAAGTGTCATTATCACTTTTTACTGATTTCGGAACACTAATTTCAATATCTTCAATGTCTACTTCAATTTTTTCTGAAGGATCAGGAGGAGTGTCAGTTAAATTTCCAAATTGATCTACATAAGCGAACTCAATTCCATTTTTTCCATTTTCCTTAGCCTCTAGCTTACGAGCTTCCATTTTCTTTTTCTTCTCTTCACGTTTTTTTAAACGTTTTTTCTCTTTTTCAATCTTGTTGTATGTCTGCTGCGATTTTGCCATTTAAAAATTTAATGTGGGTATAAGTTAGTAAAATAATATATTTTGATTCAAAAATAAGGCTAATTATTTTCGTTTATTACGCTTATTATAGTTTTTATCTCCCCTTGTTTTAGGCTTTTTATATTTCTCTTTAATCTTACGCTTGTAAGACCCGCCTTGATTGGTCTTTTTGTTTTTTTCCTTCTTTTCGTGAAAACTAGGTCCAGGAACATATTCTTCTGAAGGTTTTAACGGATTGTTTGGTTCTGTCACCTTTGGACGTTCTTCTGAAGTAAGCTGTTTGGAGATTTCAACCTCTTCTGGCATTTCTTCCATAGGAATTTGCAACTGCATAAGGTTTTCTATGGCTTCTTTGGCTTCCAACTCTTTTTCAGTATGAAACAAAAGAGCTGTTCCCTCCTCTTCTGCCCGACCAGTTCTACCAATACGGTGCATATAATTTTCAGGAAAGGAAGGCGTATCAAAATTCACTACGTGGGATATTTTATCAAGATCCAATCCACGAGCCATAACATCGGTAGTAACCAAAATTCGGTTGATGCCTTCGTCAAACTGATTAATTGAGCGGATTCTGTAATTCTGGGTTTTATTTGAGTGTATTACACAAAGTTCGTCGTTATAAGTTTCGCTTAAAGCTTCAAATAAACGATCTGCACTCTTTTTATTGGAAACAAACACCAATACCTTTCTAAAGGTTTCCTTATCTCTTAAAAGATTAGTCAAGAGGTTTACCTTGGTGTAAAAATTAGGGACCGCATAACTATGCTGGCTAATATTGTCCAACGGCGTACCGCTTAATGCAACTGAAATCTGTTCGGTTCCTCTAAAGAAATCCTGAATAAGGTCTGCAATATCGTCGGTCATTGTTGCAGAAAACATAATATTTTGACGTTTTTCCGGTAGCAGATCAAAAATATTGGTTAACTGAAACCTAAAGCCCAAATCAAGCATGACATCTACTTCATCAATAACCAGTTTTTTAATATCTCTTAAGAGTAAGGCTCGACTTAATACCAAATCGTATAAACGACCAGGTGTAGCTACAATAATATCTGCTCCCTGAGCTACTTCCGCTTTGTGGGTATTTATATTAACGCCACCATATACACCTATAACGCGAACATTAATATACTTTGAGAACTTTTCTATTTCCTCAACAACCTGTAGCACCAATTCACGTGTAGGCACCATTACCAAAATCCTTGGTGTAACTTGCTTGGAAAATTTTAGACCTTGTAGTATCGGCAACATATAGGCAAATGTCTTTCCCGTACCGGTTTGAGCTATTCCAACAACGTCCCTTCCCGATTGGATTACAGGAAATGCCTTTTCCTGAATTGGAGTTGGTTTTTCGAACCCTAAATCATCAATGGCATAACGGAGTTGATTTGAAATCTTAAAATCGTCGAAAGTAGACATAGTTATATTCTTTGTTTATTATTCTTTAGATATACCCAACCTAAACGAGGGTAATTCTGACCTTCTTTTTCTTTAGCCTGGTATTGTTCAATTGTCCTGTCAATGCTACTGCTTTTATTGCCGGCACGGCTACAAAGGTACAATCTTGTTTTAATTCGATAACACCGAGCTCTTCTTTACCAAGATTACCTTGTTTAAAGAATAAGCCAGCAACATCACCTTTTGATATTTTATCCTGTCGACCTCCTGAAATTAAAAGGGTTTTCCAATAAGGAGCTTGACGCTTTCCGCCTTGTGTAGGAGTAATTTCTGGAGCTTCCTCAATAAAATGAGGCAATGGCTTTTCAGCCCATTTTAATACATAGGCAGTTCCTTCAGCATGAACACGTGCTGTACGTCCATTTCTATGAATGAATTCTTCCTTTTTAAAAGGCAACTCATAATGGATTATAAACTGTAGTTCTGGAATGTCCAATCCACGTGCAGCTAGGTCTGTAGCCACTATAAGTTGGCAGCTCCCGTTCCTGAATTTAATCAGGCTACGCTCACGATCGCGCTGCTCCATTCCTCCATAGAAACATTCATGTTCAACATTCTGTTCCTTTAGAAAATCACTCACTACTTGAATACTATCCTTAAGGTTGCAAAATATTATACCAGGTTTATCACCTATATAATTCAACAACTTAATAAGTGTATGCTGTTTATCCCTTGTCGGAGATACAACCGACTTAATGACAAGCTTTGAAACTCCTGAGTTGAGATAATCGATAGTAATTGCTTGCTCTGCCTGTACAAAATTTGGAATACTCACCCCTTGGGTTGCAGACGTAAGGATACGTGTTGTAATATTGGAGCAAGCTTTGATAATCTCTTTCATTTCCTTTTCGAAACCAGTTTCAAGAGCTTTATCAAACTCATCCAAAACCAAGGTTTCAATATTATCTGTAGATAAACGCTCTTGCCTAAAATGGTCTGCAATTCGTCCAGGCGTTCCTATTAAAATAGCCGGTGGATGTTTTAAATCGGTTCTATCTTTGTAAATATCCCTTCCCCCATAAACAGCGTTTATTTTGTATCCTGAACCCATATCGCGGGCCACTTGTTCTATTTGTATTGCCAATTCACGAGACGGCACTAGGACAAGAGCTTGAATTCCCTCAATACCAGGATCTAAAAGTTCCAATAAGGGCATTAAAAAAGCTAGGGTCTTTCCCGTCCCCGTTGGTGAAAGGATTACAGTATTCGTATTGAAGCCAATTGCTGCAAGAGCTTCTTCCTGCATAGGATTCAATTTAGGAATCCCTAATTTGTTAAGAACCTCCTGTTGGTTTTTTATAACGCTTGCCATAGTTATATTATATATAAATAAGGGATTACTTTTTTTTCTTTTTTGATTTAGACTTATCTAGGGCTATCACATTCATAGCAGATTGCTGTGCTAGATAATTAGCTAGTAATTTCTCGACTAATTCATCTTTAGTTAGATGATGGAAAACGGTATGGATTTTAGATTTAAACGCTTTATCAACCTCATGATTAGGCTTAGTCTTAAATATTCTCTTAGCCCATAATAATGCATTGTTCTCCTCAATACTTTGTGGAGTAGCTTTTTTAAGCATTTTGAAATCAATACCTAAAACGTTTTCAAAATCAGCAAGATCCTCCAGTTCATCATTTTGTATTACCGTTAATGACAACCCTTTACTTCCAGCTCTTGCTGTACGCCCACTTCGATGCACATAGACTTCGTAAACATCGGGAAGATGGTAATTAACCACATAAGCAACATCCTTAACATCTATTCCTCTTGCGGCTAAATCTGTGGCTACAAGAATATTAATATGTCCTTCCCTAAATTGTCCCATAATTCGATTGCGAATCCCTTGTGTTAAACTTCCATGGAGTGCACCTGAGGAAAACTTATTGATGGCCAGATTTTTTGCCAGTTTATTCACGGCCGCTTTAGTTTTGCAGAAAATAATACCACGCTGCCCCTCTCTAGCACTTAGAAAATGCATAAGCACCTCTAGTTTCTCGATAGGATTAACCACAACATATTGATGGTCTATGCCCTGATGTCCCAACGTTTTCATATCGACAGACAGCTGCACAACATGCTTGGACATATAGTTTTGTATCAATTGCTTTATGGTTCCGGGCATTGTAGCTGTAAACATGAATGTCCTTCTCTTTTTAGGAAGTTCGGCTACAATTTTATCCAAACCGTCTTTTAGGACACTTATCATTTCATCTGCCTCATCCATAACAAAATATTGTGCTTGGTTAATGGAAATAGCCTTTCGGTTTATCAAATCAATTAAACGCCCTGGTGTAGCTACTACTATGTGTGTGTCCTGAGTAAGACGTTCTATTTGTGGTTTTATAGGGATGCCTCCACAGATTGCGGCCATGGATATCTTTTGATGATGGGCTGCAAAAGCAATTAAATTATTATATATCTGTTGTCCAAGTTCCCTTGTAGGGGCTACTATTACAGCTTGAATATGGGGTAATTCAGTATTAATTAATTGTAATAGCGGCAACCCAAAGGCAGCAGTTTTACCTGAACCGGTTTTCGCCAAACCTACAAGATCATCCTGTTGGTTTAAAATTACAGGGATAGTTTTCTCTTGAATTTCTGTTGGTGTGCTTATCTGTAAATCGGAAAGACCTTGTTGCAGCGGAGCAATAATCCCCAATTGGGAAAATGATTTTGACATCTAATGATTTTTTGCAAAGATAGGGACTCTTTCTCCGGTAATAGCATAGAATTGAGATATGTTGATGTTTTGGCTATTTGAAATACAAACACTTATTATGAGGAGTATAAGAAAAGAGCACTTTATTAAACAGTTGATAATTATTTTATATATATAAAAAGCGCCCGATGTAAATCGGGCGCTTGGGGATCAAATAATTGTTCTATTATCAACAAACAGAATCACTATTTAAGTATAATCTTCTTGGTTTCCTGTGCCCCGTCCTGGGTAACAGTCAATAAATAAAAACCTTTTGGATATTGTGATAAGTTGAATGTATTTAAAGTTTCACCATTTTCATTAACATCACTTAATGTCGTATTCATTAAAAGAGTTCCTTTCATATCGAACAACTGTACTGTCGCTCCTGCTTTTGCACCTGTTACTTGAAGGTTTACCACATCATAAGTTGGGTTTGGATAAACTTTAATTCCGAAAGGATCATTTTTAAAGTTAGTATCACCTCCACCTCCAAGAGAGTTACAGTTGCTAACAAACACTTTTACATCATCTGTATCTGAAGTAATTCCGTCAGAAACTGTCACAGTATAAGTAGTTGTACTATTAGGTGATACAATAATACTTTGGGATGTTTCCCCAGTACTCCATAAATACTCTGTTCCACCGGTAGCTGTAAGCGTAATGCTTTCACCTTTACAAAGATCTACATCCTCACCTGCATAAGCTTCTACTGGAGGTACAGCAGCTACAACAGTTACAGTTACCATATCAGTTGTTGAACAACTATTGTTAGTAGCTGTTACAGTATAAGTTGTAGTTACCATTGGTGATACAGTAATCGATGCTCCGGTTTCACCATTATTCCATTCAAAGTTTCCAATACCAGTAGCTGTAAGGGTTATACTTTGCCCTTCAGTGATTGTTATATCGTTACCAGCGTTTACTTCAGGTAAAGGGTTTACAGTTACCACTACTTGATCTGATCCTGTAGCTTCTCCACTAGTTCCTGTTACAGTATATGTTATTGTTTCAAATGGTGATACTGTAATGCTCGCTCCTGTCTCTCCGTTACTCCACTCATATGAATCTGCTCCTGTAGCTGTAAGTGTAACACTGTTTCCTTCACAAATAGTTACATCAGGTCCTGCACTAACTTCAATTGCAGGTGCCGTAGGTTCATTAACAGTTACCGTTACAGTGTCCTCTGCAGTACAGCTGTTGTTTGAAGCTGTTACTGTGTAGGTTGTTGTAGCCGATGGCGATACAGTGATTGATGCTCCGGTTTCACCGTTGCTCCATTCAAACGTTCCGTTACCAGTTGCGGTAAGGGTTACGTTATCACCTGATGTAATGGTCACATCGTTTCCAGCGTTTACCTCTGGCAATGCGTTTATGTTCACAACTACCTGATCTGTATCAGTAGCAGATCCACTAGTACCTGTCACAGTGTAAGTTGTAGTTTCACTTGGAGAT
>NZ_JARACK010000011.1 GCF_028767185.1 Mangrovimonas aestuarii | reverse complement strand
GACGGGGCTCACCTCTTACCATTCCGAACAGAGAAGTTAAGCCCGTTAGCGCCGATGGTACTGCACTCGTGGGAGAGTAGGTCGCCGCCTTTTTTGAAAGCCCTCTACTATCCGTGGAGGGCTTTTTTTCCTTATTATGGGGGAATGTGAAATAAGTTCCTAAGACCTTCTAAAAAAGGTTCATTTTATGTTGTAGATACAAAAAAGTCTATTATATTTGCAACCGCAAACAAGTAAGGGCGCGTAGCTCAGTTGGTTCAGAGCACTTGGTTTACACCCAAGGGGTCAGGGGTTCGAATCCCTTCGCGCCCACAACAAAAAATCCCAAAACATGATGTTTTGGGATTTTTTGTTTTATAGATTGTTCTAAATTGACTTTATATTAAGTCAATTATTCTTTCCAGAGCCATTCCTCGAGATCCTTTTATTAGTACAGTTGTAGAATCCATGTTTAAAGTGTTAATATCCTCTTTAAAAGATTTGAATGATTCATATATGCTCAGTTTATCGGAACTTAAGTGTATACGGCTAAAATTAGCTCCTATTAGTATTACTTTATCCAAGTGTAATGATAACGATAGATCGGCAATGTACTGGTGTTCTTTCTCTGCGTCTTGCCCCAATTCAAACATATCACCAAGAATAGCAATTTTAACTACATCTTGTCTGTTACTCAGGTTTGATAGTGCAGCTTCCATGCTTGTAGGATTAGCATTGTAGGCGTCTAGTATAAGTGTAGTAGAGCCCTTCTTGATTATTTGCGAACGATTATTAGATGGGATATAGGATTCTATAGCCTGTTTTAATGTGGTAACAGATATTTTAAAGTAGTTTCCAATGGCCAGAGCCGCAGCGATGTTATTTGCATTATACAGGCCAATTAAATTACTATTAATTATTTCATCTTGGAAAGACATATTTACAGTAGGAGAGTTGTCATTTACAATTTGTATCTTAACGTCTGATATGTTTGATGTACTGAAACTAAAAATTTTTCCTTTTTCAGATTTTTTTAATTGAATAGAATCATCAGCGTTTATAAAAATTAAACCATCATTTGCAATTAAGTATTCATACAATTCACTTTTACCTTTTATTACTCCTTCTACACCGCCAAAACCTTCTAAGTGTGCTTTTCCAAAATTAGTTATATAGCCGAAGTTTGGCTTAGCTATTTTACAAAGTAATTCTATTTCCTTCAGATGATTTGCTCCCATTTCAACTATTCCAACTTCTGTTGTTTTATCCATTGAAAGTAGTGTTAAAGGAACACCTATATGGTTGTTTAGGTTGCCGACTGTAGCTACGGTATTGAACTTTTTAGATAAAACAACATTAATTAATTCCTTGGTGGTTGTCTTTCCATTACTTCCGGTTAAAGCAATAATTGGAATTTTTAAAAAATCTCTGTGGAAAGTTGCCAGTTCTTGAAGAGTTTCTAGAGTATTCTTCACCAAAACTGTATTTTCTATGGAGCAATAGTCAGGATCATCTATTACAGCTATTTTAGAACCAGAATTCAAGGCTATTTGTGCAAAAGTATTACCATCAAAATTATCTCCCTTTAACGCAAAGAAAATACTGTTTTTAGATATTTTTCTGGTATCGGTACTAACTCCAGAGGAGTCTAGAAATAGTTGGTGTAGTTCTTTTATCTTCATAAAGTAAATGTATTAAAAAAGTCCTAACGTAATGTTAGGACTTTTTGTATTAACTATATGGTTTAAATCTTAGTTTTTGGTCTTGTTCTTAGATTTAGATTTAGAACCTACTCTAGACATTGCACATCTGAATCCGATATAGTCTGTAGCCATATCTTCAGGGAAGTAACGTCTTTGAGCTGGATCTAACCAATACTCTCTATCTCTCCAAGATCCACCTTTGTAAACTCTTACTTCATCGTTAATCAAAGATGTTCTTTTATTAGACTTGTCATATTCACGATCCATACCTCCTGTAGAATCTACAGTTACTTGATGACTAGGCGAGTTGTACATTTTTCTTGTGATGTTGTCAACACCTTCTTCTCCCTCATCAAAAGATTGATCGTAGTAACGAGAAGACTGTACATCTCCATCTCTAAAGTTTCTGTTATCACTTCTATCGAATTGAGTTCTTAAGTAAGTCTCTTCATCATCAACAGGCACTTGAAGGATTTCTCCAGGTAAGTTTCTAGCGATAACTTTACCGTTACTGATGGTATCGTATACGATATCGTCAACTGTAACAATTTGTACTGTACCTTCTTCTGTTATGGCATTTTTAGTATAAACGTTTCCACGGTAGTAGTTGAAGTCGTTAAATTCATCATCTACTATAGGTCTATAAACATCGGCTACCCATTCAGCAACGTTTCCAGCCATGTCATATAATCCGAAATCGTTTGGAGGGTAAGACTTAACTTGAGCAGTGATATCGGCTCCATCGTCAGACCAACCCGCAATTCCACCGTAATCTCCTTTACCTTGCTTGAAGTTAGCTAATTGGTCACCACGGATTTCACGCTTTCCTGAACGAGTATAGGCACCATCCCATGGATATTTTTTACGTCCTCTATATACGTTATAGCTACGAATTTCTGATAAACCTAGAGCAGCATATTCCCATTCTGCTTCGGTTGGGAGTCTGTATTTAATTGGAATAGCACCAGTTTCTCTAGTAGCATATACGCCAATTTCATTTCCTTCGGCATCCGTTTGGATTTTACGACGGCCTCCTTTAAGTACTTCTTCTTTACCACCAAATGTTTCAGTTGGTGCATTGATATAAGTATCTGTGTTGAATGTAGATTCAGCATCAGAATCAGTAAGGTGAGAATCACGTTTTAAATAGCCTTCATTCTGTAAAGATAATTCAGCAACACGATCAGATCTCCAGTTGGCAAACTCAACAGCTTGAATCCAGCTAACCCCAACTACAGGGTATTCTGCATATGCAGGATGACGAAGGTAGTTTTCAGTCATTACCTCATTGTACCCTAAGCGGTTTCTCCAAACTAAAGTATCTGGAAGTGCACCATTATATATAGCTCTAAAGTTTTCATCACTTGGCGGGTAAATTCTTTTAATCCAATCTAAATATTCAAGGTACATCATGTTCGTTACCTCGGTTTCGTCCATGTAAAAGGACTGAACATGTTGTTGGTTTGGAGTGTTGTTCCAATCGTGCATAACATCATCTTGCACTCTACCCATTGTAAAGGTTCCACCTTCAACAAATACTAGACCAGGGGCTGTTTCCTGCTCTTTAAAGCTGGTGTTATATTGAAAACCTCCCTGCTTATCATTGATTTGCCATCCGGTTGCCCGAGAAACATTTTTCGAACCTGATGAATTTTTACAACCAATTGAAGATACGGCCAGCAATACTGCTGTAAACACCTTCAAGTTTAAGATTCTTTTCATAACCATATATTAAAAAATAAATAATTTTTTTGGACACGCAATATAAGAATTAAAGCCAACACTGCAAGCACTAAGTTTAAAATTTGCTAAAAATAAATGTATTTCATCCGATTTTTAATGTCGTATAGCGATGCTTTTAAACTGTTTTGTTGATTTATTAACGCATATATTGATAAATTATTATCGTACTTTTGAACCTAACATTAATTTTTCTCTAACATTAATGTAATATCCACTATTAGATAACGTTATTTATGCGATGAAAAATAAGATTTTTTTACTTTTATCAATTGTATTTACAACAACAATAGCCCAACAAAAAGAATTTGTTGTTGACTGGAGTGGACATATAGCTGTAAATGAGACAAATTACCTTGCTGATGTTCCTTTTTTTGAAGGTGAAAACTTTAATTACGATTCAGTAAATGGTTTGCGCTTTACTTCTCAATGGGTTGAAAATTATAACGTTATTGCATCATCTGTAGAATTAGTTAATGTTTCTTATTCTCCCATTACTACTGCAGAACTAAAGGATCTTCCAAGGGATTTAATCCCAAATTCACCAAAACTCAATATCTATACTTCAACCTCACGAGAAAAGACTTTTACTAACTTATCTATATATCCAATTATAAAGTCCAATAATGGATCATATAAAAAAATTGACCGATTCACAGTTCGTTATCGTACTAATAATTTTTTTGCCAATAGGTCTTTTCAGAACGACCAGAATCTTGTTAACTCTGTTTTAAATAATGGAGAATGGTACCGCTTTTATGTAGATACCACAGGGGTATATAAAATCACCAAGAACTTTATAGAAGGTTTGGGTGCAAACCTTAATAATGTTGATCCCCGAACTATTAAGGTATATGGTAATGGAGGAAGGATGATTCCTTATAGTAATGCTGCTGATTATCCTATCGACACAATGGAGAATGCTGTAAAGTTTGTTGGGGAGGAAGATGGTGTTTTCAATGATAGTGACTATATTCTGCTTTATGCACAGGGTCCTAATGGATACGATGAGGAAAAAAGAACTAATATTAATTGTTATAATGAAAAAACGTATTACTATATTAACATAAGTTCTGGAAACGGAAAACGTATCCAGCCTTTAGTACAACCACAAGGGGACACTGACCTAAATATTAATACTCATAATGTCTATGTCTATCATGAGTTAGATGAGTATAATTTGGAGAAATTAGGTAGACGATGGTTAGGAGATAAGTTTGATATAGAAAACACAAAAACATTTGAATTTGACATTCCAAATCTAGAAACAGGAAAAGAAGTTTTAATCAAGGTACACGCTGCTGCTGCATCACCAATACCAACAAGTATGAACGTGTTGGTTAATAACAACTCAATTGGTGCAGTTTCGTTTTCAACTCCTAGCCTTGGATCGGGGGCTTCTGGCGGCTTTTTCTTCCAGCCTATTACTGTTCAATCGGGTAGTTTATCTGTATCACTTAACTATAACAATAGTGGCAACCCTGGTGCTATTGGTTACTTGGATTATATTTCACTTGAAGCCGAAAGAGAGCTTCGCTTTTATGGGGAACAGTTTAGTTTTACAAATAATGAAGCCTCTACCATTTCTGGAGTTGGTCAATATGATTTGCTTGATTCAGATAATGTTTCAGAGGTTTGGGATGTTACAGACATTTATAATATTTCTAATATTTTAAATTCTAATAGTTCTGATACATTTAGCTTTAGAGATGTTATAGGTGCCAAAAAAACATATGTAGCCGTTACTCCAAATGATTATTATTCTCCATTAAAGGATAATATTACCCAAATTGAGAACCAGGATATAAAAGGAACAATTTTTCTTAACGATCAGGGAGAGTTTGAGGATATCGACTATATTATCGTTACCTCAAATGAATTGTTGCCTCAAGCTAATCGATTGGCTCAAATCAATAAAATTCAAAACGGGTTGAATGTGAGAGTTTTAGATGTAAATAATATTTATAATGAGTTTAGTTCTGGAAATAATGATATTGGTGCTATTCGAAATCTTGTGAGATATGTATATAATAATGCAAGTACGCCAGAAAACAGAATAAAATATTTATGCCTATTTGGTGATAGTTCTTATGATTATAAGGATAGGATATCAGGTAACAATAATATTGTACCATCTTGGTATTCCTATGAAAGTTTCAGTCATACTAGTTCATATGTATCTGATGATTTTTATGGATTAATGGATGATGATGAAGGAAATATAGATGTGTTAGGTGGAGGATCCTTAGATGTAGCTGTTGGAAGAATTATTGCAGATACCCCTGAGTTGGCAAAAAACATTGTCGATAAAATTGAAAAATATTATTCGGAACAGTCTTACGGGAATTGGCGCAATATTTTTGTTGGAATTTCAGATGATATAGATAAACCAGGAGAAGAAATTTTAGAGTTAACAACAGATGAAATTTGTGATGAGATTTCAGAAGCAAAACCTTTTGTTAATGTTACCAAGATACATTCCGATTCCTATCAGCAGGAATCCTCATCAGGAGGTGATCGATACCCAAAAACAAGAGAAGCTTTTTTAGGTGCTATTGAAAAGGGTGCTTTGGTAATTAATTATTTTGGGCATGGAGGAGAAGATGGGTTGGCACATGAGCGTATTTTTTATAAGAGTGATGCTGAGAGTCTAAATAATACCTGTAAGTTTTTTTGCTTTGTTACCGTTACTTGTGAGTTCACTAGATTTGATAACCCTTTAAGGGATACAGCTGGAGAAGAAACTTTCTGGAATAAAGATGGGGGAGCAATAAGTTTAATATCAACAACCAGAGAGATATTTATTGGAGCAGGTGTAAGTTTCAATAAGGGGCTTAGTAAATATTTGTACTCTTATGTAGAGGACGATGATTATGAGGATTACGAATACCCAAGTATAGCAGAAGCACTTCGTCTTAATAAAGTCCATACTCCGAATGTTAATCAAAAGCGTATGATTTTTTTCTTTGGAGACCCGGCTATGAAATTAGCCATTCCCAAAGCTAACATTCGCTTAACTAAAATTAATGATATTCCCATTAGCCAAGCAACCGACACTTTAAAAGCTTTGAGTTATGTGAAATTAAGTGGCGAAGTTACAGATCCTTTAGGCAATGCCTTGAATGGCTATAATGGGACTTTATCTACAACCATATATGACAAGGAAATCCAAAGGGAAACACTGGACAATGATGGTAATAATTTTGTTATGCAATTCAAAACTTTGGGAGAAACTATTTTTCGAGGTCAAGCATCTGTAGTAAATGGTCAGTTTGAACTTGATTTTATTGTACCTAGGGATATTGGAGTGCCAGTTGGTAATGGCAAAGTAAGTTTTTATGCCAAATCAACATCTCCTTTGCAAGATCAGTCTGGCGCAAGTATGAATACAGTTAAAATAGGGGGAATCAACGAAAATGCAGAAGATGATAATGTGGGGCCGGTTATTCAACTTTTCATGAACGACGAAAGTTTTGTTTCAGGAGGAGTTGTTAACCAATCTCCAACGTTATTGGCTAAGCTGGAAGATGAACATGGTATTAACACTTCCAGTGGTATTGGTCACGACATCATAGCCATTATAGATGGAGATGAAACCAATCCGATAATCTTGAACGATTATTATGAAACAGAAGTTGATAGTTATCAAAAAGGACTGGTGAGTTTCCCTTTCAGGGATTTAGAACC
The DNA here is from genome assembly GCF_028767185.1 of Mangrovimonas aestuarii. Taxonomy (GTDB): domain Bacteria; phylum Bacteroidota; class Bacteroidia; order Flavobacteriales; family Flavobacteriaceae; genus Mangrovimonas_B; species Mangrovimonas_B aestuarii. The sequence goes on along the minus strand of NZ_JARACK010000011.1, from coordinate 90,702 downwards.
AGGGTTGCACACTTTGAATTTAAAAGCATGGGATGTTTATAACAACTCTGCGGAACAGGAAATTCAATTCACTGTTTATAATGAAAATGAAAAATTGGTAGTTACTAATGTGCTAAACTATCCAAATCCATTTGTAGATTATACCGAATTCTGGTTTAACCATAACAGTTCAACACCTTTGGATGTGTCTATTCAAATATTTACAGTGTCAGGAAAATTAGTGAGAACTTTGAATGGACAAACAAATAGTGGGGACTGTTGTAATCAGGGAGGCGCATCTCTTTCAAGAGATATTATTTGGGACGGACGTGACGATTTTGGTGATAGAATAGGTAAGGGGGTTTATATTTATAAGCTTACTGTACAATCGCCAGCCCTTAATAAAAGGGTTGAGAAGATAGAGAAACTTGTAATACTGTAGGAAAAAATTATATTTGCCATAAATAAAAGAACACATGAAGACTTCATTATTAGCTTCGGCCGCTTTACTTTTTGCGATCATAAAAATAAATGCACAAAATACGGTTATTCTTCCTGACCCAGGGTCGAGTGAGAGCAGAACCATAACTACAGGTGTTCCGTTCTTGCTTATAGCATCAGATGCTAGAGCCGCTGCTATGGGGGACATGGGAGTTGCTACATCCGTTGATGGGTTCTCACAGCAATGGAACTCGTCGAAATATGCCTTTTCAACATATAAACAAGGTATAGGGGTAAGTTATACGCCATACTTAAGTAAGTTGGTTAATGATATCTTTTTAGGAAACATCTCATACTATAATCGTTTGGATGAGCGTAGTGCGTTTGCTGCAAGCTTCAGGTATTTTTCTTTAGGTGATATTGAATTTGTTCAAGATGAATTTTCAGAAGCATTAATCCAACGTCCAAATGAGCTAACAGTAGATGCATCATATGCATTGAAATTAAGTGACCAGTTTGCGATGTCTGTAGCTATGCGCTATTTGAGATCTGATTTGAAACTTGATCAAACAATAGATGCTTCTTCAGCTAATACTTTTGGAGTAGATATCAGCGGATATTACCAAAGTGAGGAAGAGGCTTACAATGATTATAATGGCCGTTGGCGTTTTGGGTTTGCTGTTCAAAATATTGGGCCTAAGTTCAAATATGATGAAGGTGGAGTGGAAAACTTTCAGCCAACTAATTTACGTTTAGGAGGTGGGTTCGATTTTATTTTCGATGATTTCAATAAGTTGTCATTATCAGGAGAAGTTACAAAACTATTAGTTCCAACTCCACCTATTTATGGCGATGAGTATGAATATACAGATAATAATGGCAATGGTGAATATGATGAGGGTATAGATGATTTAGGTGACTTAATAGGTGATAATACATCTATCTATAAAGGAAAAGATCCGGACGTTGGGTTCTTACCAGGTATGTTTCAGTCATTTTATGATGCTCCGGGAGGATTCAGTGAAGAATTGGAAGAATTCACATGGGCATTAAGTGCAGAATATTTTTATCAGGATTCATTCGCGTTCAGAGCCGGATATTTCCATGAAAGTCCTAATAAAGGAGCAAGACAGTTTTTTGCCTTGGGAGCAGGATTTAGATATAATGTAGTAAATATTGATTTATCTTATTTGTTCTCAGCTTCAAAAGTACAGAGTCCATTAGAAGGAACTTTACGTTTCTCTTTAACGTTCAATCTAGGAGCAGATACCTATGTTGAGTATTAATCAGTGATAGAACTTTAAACAAAAAAAGCCATTGCGACTGCAATGGCTTTTTTTGTTTAACTTGATGTAGAAAAATACAATCAATGAAAACAGTTGAGATAAAATCCGTATTAATAGTTTACGATAATGTTGATGAACTTCCAGGTGATGTATCAAAACTAATGTCGAAAGCAATAGAGGCACGTCAAAATGCATACGCGCCTTATTCAAAGTTTTCTGTGGGAGCAGCTATATTGTTGGATAATGGTGAGGTGGTTGTTGGTAGTAATCAGGAAAACGCTTCATTTCCCTCGGGGCTGTGTGCCGAACGGACAGCTATTTATGCAGCTGGAGCACAATTTCCCAATGCTAAAGTTATCAAACTTGCTATAACTGCCGCTTCGCAGGTTCGACAAACAGTAGCTCCTGTTGCACCCTGTGGAGCCTGTCGTCAGGCTATATCCGAATACGAGGTTAAGCAAGGTCGCCCTATTGATATTTATTTTATGGGGGAAACAGGTAAGGTGGTAAGATCAGAATCGTTAGAGAACCTCTTGCCTTTGGTTTTCGATAAAAGTGCCCTTTAGTTTAAGGGGTAAATTTTACAACTTTGGGTTTTTCCATTATGCTCTAAAGTATTACTTTTGTTATCCGTTTATTAAACTAACGTAGACTATGCAAAAAGTAACACAAGAAACATATCTTAAATGGTATGAAGATATGTTGTTCTGGAGGAAGTTTGAAGATAAACTTGCAGCAGTATATATTCAGCAAAAAGTTAGAGGATTTCTTCACCTTTACAACGGTCAAGAAGCCGTGTTGGCAGGTTCTTTACATGCTATGGACTTGACCAAAGATAAAATGATCACTGCTTATCGTAACCACGTTCAGCCTATAGGGATGGGAGAAGATCCTCGTCGTGTTATGGCCGAACTTTATGGAAAAGCAACTGGAACATCTAAAGGTTTAGGTGGTTCTATGCATATTTTCTCTAAAGAGTTCCGTTTTTATGGTGGTCACGGTATTGTAGGAGGTCAAATTCCTTTAGGTGCAGGGATTGGTTTTGGTGACAAGTACCATGGAAGTGATGCTGTTACTTTATGTTACTTTGGTGATGGTGCAGCCCGTCAAGGGTCATTGCACGAAACTTTTAACCTTGCAATGCTCTGGAAACTCCCTGTTGTTTTTATTTGTGAGAACAATGGTTATGCCATGGGAACTTCTGTAGAGCGTACAGCAAATCACCCAGATGTTTGGAAATTAGGAAAAGGATATGAAATGCCTTGTGGACCTGTAGATGGAATGGATCCTATTAAAGTGGCCGAAGCGGTTAGTGAAGCTGTAGAGCGTGCTCGTCGTGGAGACGGGCCAACTTTCTTGGAAATGAAGACTTACCGCTACAGAGGACATTCAATGAGTGATGCCCAGCATTACAGAACTAAAGAAGAAGTAGAAGAATACAAGAAAATCGACCCAATTACCAAGGTTAAAGAAATCATTCTTAAAGAAGGTTACGGAACAGAAGAGGATATTAAAGCAATGGACAAACGGGTTAAGGATTTGGTTAACGAGTGTGAGAAGTTCGCAGAAGAATCTCCATTCCCAGATCTTAATGTGATGTACGACGCTGTATACGAACAAGAGGATTATCCATTTTTACAACATAAATTATAAGCTATGGCAGAAATCATAACAATGCCTCGTTTGAGTGATACCATGGAAGAAGGAACCGTGGCCACTTGGTTAAAGAAAGTTGGCGACAAGGTTGAAGAGGGTGATATTTTAGCTGAAATTGAAACTGATAAGGCAACCATGGAATTCGAATCATTCCATGATGGAACCTTACTTCATATTGGTGTTCAGGAAGGCGAGACCACTAAAGTGGATGCACTGTTAGCTATAATTGGAGAAGAAGGAGAGGATATTTCGGCTTTGTTGGCTGGTGGTTCTGCACCTAAAGCTACAGTAACTGATGTGGAAGAAAAACAAGAAGAAACTTCTTCAAGTCCATCGTCTCAAGTTGATATTCCAGAAGGTGTTGAAGTGGTAACTATGCCACGTTTAAGTGATACTATGGAAGAAGGAACAGTAGCGACTTGGTTGAAAAAAGTAGGTGATACTGTTGAAGAAGGTGATATCCTTGCAGAAATTGAAACAGACAAGGCTACAATGGAATTCGAATCGTTCAACTCGGGTACATTGTTATATGTCGGATTGGAAGAAGGAGAATCAGCTAAAGTCGATTCGTTATTAGCTATTATTGGTCCTGCAGGAACAGATGTGTCTGAAATCGCTAAAAACTTTAGTACTGGTGCTGCAGCTGTTAAAGCTGAGGCTCCGAAGCAAGAGGCTCCTAAGGCTGAAGTTAAAAAAGAAGAAGAAAAACCATCGGCAGCACCTGTTAAAACTTCTGCAGGAGGAAGAGTTTTTGTTTCTCCGTTGGCCAAGAAAATGGCTGAAGAGCGTGGAATTGATTTAAACCAGGTTCAAGGAAGTGGGGAAAACGGACGTATCGTAAAACGCGATATTGAAACTTACAAACCGGCTGCTGCAGTAACAACTTCAACAGCCCAAGCTGCGGTTGCTTTGGCAAGCGGTGAAGAAAGCTTTGAAGAAGTTCCAAACTCACAAATGCGTAAGGTAATCGCTAAGCGTTTAGCTGAGTCTAAATTTACTGCACCTCACTATTATTTGAACGTAGAGTTCGATATGGATAATGCCATTGCTTTCCGTAAGCAAGTTAATGAGGCGGCAGATACCAAAATATCTTTTAACGATATCGTTGTAAAAGCTTGTGCTTTGGCTTTGCGTAAGCACCCACAAGTTAACTCTCAGTGGTTTGATGACCGTATGAGACTTAACAATCATGTTCATATTGGTGTTGCTGTAGCTGTGCCAGACGGGTTAGTTGTTCCTGTGTTGAGATTTGCCGATGAGCAAAAGTTGTCTCAAATAGGAGCGGCGGTTAAAGATTATGCTGTAAAGGCCAGAAACAAGAAGTTAACACCTCAAGAAATGGAAGGTAGTACTTTTACAGTTTCTAATTTAGGTATGTTCGGAATTGAAAGCTTTACATCTATCATCAATCAGCCTAATTCTGCAATTTTATCGGTAGGAGCCATTGTACAAAAACCAGTGGTTAAAAACGGTGAAATTGTAGTAGGCAATACTATGAAGTTGACGTTAGCTTGTGATCATAGAACGGTTGATGGTGCTACAGGAGCACAGTTCCTTCAAACGTTGAAAGGTTTCATAGAGAATCCATTAACGATGTTTATTTAAAAGATCTTTTAAATAATAAAAGAACCCATCAGTATTGATGGGTTTTTTTGTGCTTAGATAATTAGACTATTTCTTTTCAATAGCGAAAGCATCTAAAGGTTCCTCAAATGCTATAAATAAAACGCAGGGGCCATTATCTAGACATTTTGCAGTATGCTGTTTTTTCGCGGGACCATAAGCATAAGAACCAGCATTAAGTGTTTGAGTTGTTTCCCCTTCATAAGTGACCTCCATAGTTCCAGATATAAGCACTATTCGTTCGGCAGAGTTGTGCCAATGATTGGGAATGTTAGAGTTTGCAGGTACCTTAAAAAGAATATCGACATTCCTTTTAGCCGGGTCACCGTGCAAAACAGCTATAGAGCACCCATTCGGCATAAATTCGGGGCAAGGTCCCCATTTTAAATTCATGTCAGAACTGCTCATGGCTACAGAGTTTTCCCCATTAGATTGAGAATACATAGAAAGAGGCATCAAGAAGGTTAGTAAGAATAGAGTTGAGAGCAAACCGGAAAGGTGTTTTGAAACTTTCATAGTCAAAGGATTTAGAAGTTAATCGTTTAAACTTTGCCTAACCAGTACTTTAGGGAACGTTTATACAAAGATACAATTAATGAGATAATTGAGATGACACGGACCTATTTACTTTATGAATCACTTCAAGGACAGAGTGATAATTGTAAGTAAAATGCCCTTTCTATTTTATATCTTTGAGCTCAAACAAAAATAAATAATGAAAAGACTATTACCCCTAAGCCTGTTGCTATTAAGCTTAAGTTGTAAGACTTCGATAGATTCCTCTATTATTTCGAGTTCAGTGACTTCAGAAGAATTAAAAACAACTGTAAATTACCTCGCATCTGATGAATTATATGGTAGAAATACCGGAACCGAAGGCATTAATCAAGCTGCAACTTATATTGAAAAGCAATTGTCATCGTACGGGGTGAAACCTTATTTTGATACCTATAGAGACCGTTTTGAAGTAAAAGGAAAGGATGCTTTTAATGTTGTTGGGTTTATTGAAGGTCAAGACCCAGAGTTAAAGGAAGAAGTAATTATAATTGGTGCTCATTATGACCACATAGGGTTGGGTAAAGTGGTTGATAACGATTCTATAGCTAATGGAGCTAATGATAATGCAGCAGGTACAAGCTCAGTTTTAGCGATGGCTAAATATTTCGCTACTCAAAAGACAAATAAAAGAAGTATTATGGTTGCTTTGTTTTCTGCGGAAGAACTAGGATTGTTAGGATCGAAGCATTTAGCTGAAAGATTGAAAGCTAAAAATCTTAACCTTTATACTATGGTGAACATGGAAATGATTGGTGTGCCTATGGAAGGGAAAGATCATATGGCTTACGTTTCAGGTTATGACCTTTCTAATATGGCAGATAAAATGAATGAATATGCTGGTTTTAAATTGATTGGTTTACTGCCTAAAGCAAAAGAGTTTCAATTGTTTATGAGGTCTGATAATTACCCGTTTTATCTACAGTTTGGAGTGCCTTGCCAAACCATTTGTACTTTCGATTTTACCAATTACGAGTATTATCATCATGTAGATGATGAAATTGAAAAATTGGATTATGGCTTTATGGCAGATATGGTAAATAAGCTTATTCCAGTAATCGAGAAGATGAGTAATACCCCAACCGAAGAAATAAAAATGTATGAGTAAGAACGTTATTATTACAGGAACCAGTAGAGGTATAGGTTTAGAATTGGTAAAGCAATTTTCGAAGGCAGGGCATAAGGTTTTAGCTTTGTCAAGAAATGAAGAGCCTGTAAAGAATTTCCAGTTGGAAAATGTGAGCTGTTTTTCGTTCGACCTTTCTAATGAAGATAGCTATAGTGAGGTTGCCAACTTTATCGAGTCTGAGTGGGGGCAGGTAGATGTTCTTATTAATAATGCGGGAAGCTTGATAAATAAACCGTTTTCTGAATTGACCATGACTGATTTTGAAATCGTATACAAAACCAATGTGTTTGGAGTGGCGGAGTTAATCAAAACGGTTTTGCCATTTATGACATCTGGAGCACATGTGGTAACAATTAGTTCGATGGGAGGGGTTCAAGGAAGTATGAAATTTCCGGGATTGGCGGCATATAGCTCAAGTAAAGGAGCTGTAATTACATTGACTGAGCTATTGGCAGAAGAATACAAAGAATCAGGGATAAGTTTTAATGTATTAGCCTTGGGGGCTGTGCAAACAGAAATGTTGGAAGAAGCCTTTCCTGGGTATCAAGCACCACTAGCCGCAGATGAAATGGCAAACTATATTTTTGATTTCTCGTTAACTGGACATAAATTCTATAACGGAAAGTTGTTACAAGTATCTAGTACAACACCTTAAAGTTATTGCTTAAAAGACCTTCTTTAGGAGGTATTAAACGAAACATGTGTTGCTTGTCAGGAGAAGATACGATTATGTCTTCAAATAATGATTCGTTAGATGTTTTGTTTGGCGCCCAATCAAAAATAAAATTAGTGCCTGAGCCTTCTTTCATGTCCTTTTAGTTGATAACAATTTGATCTTTACAATTGATAAGGACAGGGACTTTAATAGATGGCACTTTGTTTTCGGATAAAGGAAAGTTATAGATCAATAAAATCAGGTAAATTGGTTTCCTGTCAAAATTAATTTAAAGTAAAATATTTACTTATATAAGGGATTAGCAGTAATTATATTTAGTAATTGTGACTACAAAATGTATTTTTGCATCTATGCAAAATAGGCTCCAAGACTACATCCCCAAAAATGCAATACCACAAGTTTTAAGGTTATTGGATTATGACCATTTGGTAGTTAAGTTTAAGCAGGAGCGAAAAACAAGGCATGGCGATTATAGACAATTGCCCAGTGGAAAGCATCAAATAACAGTAAATTCGAATTTAAATCCGTATCGTTTTTTAATCACATTAATTCATGAAGTTGCTCATTTTGAGGCATTCAAAAATTACGGGCGAAGTATAAAACCTCATGGTAAGGAGTGGAAGTATACCTTTCAAAAACTTATGTTGCCGTTTTTGAATCCAGATGTTTTTCCAAATGAGCTTTTGCCGTTGTTGGCCAGTCATTTTAGAAATCCAAAAGCTAGCAGCGATACAGATACTCAATTGGCATTGGCATTGAAACAATACGATGCTAAAAAAAACGGAACCTTTGTATTTGAAGTGCCTCAGGGAAAAGAATTTCAAATTTACAACGGACGCGTTTTTAGAAAAGGAAATAAACGTGTAAAACGTTTCGAGTGTATTGAGGTTGCGACAGGAAAGTTGTATCTTTTCAGCCCTCATGCAGAAGTTACACTTTTGTAAATATAACCAGAGAAAAAATAAAATATTAATGCCTCCTTTAGGTTAGGCATTCAACTATAGCATAGATGAATAAAAATTATTATGCGGTCTTAATGGCCGGAGGTGTAGGATCAAGATTTTGGCCTGTAAGTACCCAGGCGTTGCCAAAGCAGTTTCACGATATGCTGGGGACCGGAGAAACGCTTATCCAAAAAACCTTTAAACGTCTGGCAAAACTTATTCCAGAAGAGAATATTTTTATTCTAACAAACGATTGCTATAACGATTTGGTATTGGAACAATTACCAGAAGTAAGCTCAAACCAAGTTGTTTTAGAACCGGCTATGCGTAATACAGCACCTTGTATTCTTTATGCGGCACTTAAAATCCAGAAACAAAATCCGGATGCTGTGATGGTGGTGGCGCCAAGTGATCATTGGATTGAAGATGAAGATGCATTTATAAATAATGTTCAAGAGGCTTTTGATTTTTGTGAGTCTCATGACGCTTTGATGACTTTGGGTATTCAGCCAACTTTCCCAAACACAGGTTACGGGTATATTGAATACGATAAAGCTTCAACAGAATCAATCAAACCAGTAACGCAATTCCGTGAAAAACCAGATTATCAAACGGCGAAGCAGTTTTTGGTGCAAGGGAATTTCTTGTGGAATGCAGGGATTTTCATGTGGCATGTTAAAAGTGTTTTGAAGGCTTTTAAGAGTCATCAATCAGATTTGTATCAACTATTCGAAGCAGGAATTGAGGATTACAATACAGAGACTGAAGCTCAATTTATTGACGAGAATTATGCTAAGGCAGAGAACATTTCGGTAGACTATGCCATTATGGAAAGTTCGAATAACGTTTATGTACTTCCCGCACATTTTGACTGGAACGATCTAGGAACATGGGGTAGTTTATATGATAAGTTGGAAAAGGATGAAAATAGTAATGCCATTGTAAATGCACGTACCTTGGTAGATCAGTCTTCAGGAAATATGATCCGTACCGACAAGAACAAAGTGGTTGTAATCGATGGTTTAAATGACTATATTGTGGTTGACGAAAAAGAAGTTTTGCTTATCTTTCCTAAAACAAAGGAGCAAGATATCAAAACTGTCCTGCAAAAGGTGAAAGATACTTTTGGAGCACAATATACCTAAACTAACCTATGGACGAACACAAGTTTAATTTCTCCGAAGAAAACCAAGAACAAAACAATCAAGATCAAAAAGTAGAACAATCCAAGGAAGCTGTAAGACAACAAGCAAAAGGACTTTTTGCCAACATCAAACAGTTTATTAAGGAAATCATGGATTTTCGCCAGGATACCGATCAACAGGCGACAATCGAGGCTATAAAAGGAGATATCCCTTTTAAGGGGGCTACTGCTTGGATTTTAATATGTTCTATCTTTGTAGCGTCCATCGGACTTAATGCCAATTCAACGGCTGTGGTTATCGGTGCCATGTTAATTTCTCCCCTAATGGGACCAATCTTGGGGATTGGACTTTCGGTAGCAATAAACGATATCGACACCTTAAGGAAGTCACTCATAAACTTTGGCGTTATGATCTTCTTGAGTGTTGTAACTGCTTTTTTCTTTTTTAAGTTTTTTCCGTTACAGGAAGAGTCATCAGAGTTATTGGCTAGAACAAAACCAGATATTCGTGATGTACTGATAGCCTTTTTTGGTGGTTTAGCCTTAATAATTGCTAGAACCAAAAAGGGGACAATAGCGTCGGTTATTTTTGGGGTAGCGATTGCTACAGCTTTAATGCCACCTTTATGTACAGTTGGTTTTGGTTTGGCTGTAGCTTGGGAAGACTTTGCTAAAGGAATGCGATTTGCCACTGGAGCATTTTATTTGTTCATCATCAATACTATTTTCATTGCATTGGCTACTTTTTTAGTGTTGAAAATTTTAAGGTTTCCAATGCTTCGCTATGCGAACTCTCATCGACGTAAACGTATTTCGCAGCTTGCAACAATTTTGGCTATTGCAGCTATGATCCCTGCCGTTTGGACTTTTATTGATGTGTTAAAAGAAAGTAATTTTGATCGTGATGCAAGAGCCTTTATAGATAAGGAATTAAGCGGACTTAAAAACCAGTTTGAGTACATTAAAAAGAATGCTGTTTATAAGTATTCTGCTAAAGAAGGGGAGAGTTATATAGAGTTTAATACTTATGGACTTGAGGAAGTGCCGCAGTCTACCATTGATCTTCTTAAAAGTAGAATGAAAGATTATCCCGCCTTGGCTTCAGCAAGGTTGTATTTTAATCAAAGTCGCTCAGAAGGTCTGGACAATATTAAGTTCATGGAGCAGCTTAGGGTTAGGGATTCTTTGGATTTAGTTGAGCAAAGTGAGAAAATAAAATCGCTTGAAGACCGAGTGAAACATCTATCGGTTTTTGAAAGAACATCTATTCCATTTGAAGAACTTACCAAAGAAGTCGCCATTAACTACGAAGGCATAAAAAACTTGAGTTATTCAAGTTTGATAACGTCTAACTTCTCTAAAATAGATACTATTCCAACGATTACTGTAGAGTGGGATAAATCTAAAATAAAGGAAAAAGAAATTGCTAAAGATCAGGATAAACTTGAACGTTGGCTAAAAGTTAAGTTGAATATGGATTCTTTGGTGGTAAAACGGGTAGAGTAACTTCAAATAGTCAATAATGGGGATTTTAATTGAAAATTATTTCAATTATTAATTCCCCTCCAAATACATTTGTCTAACCTTTTTAAACAGCTCTGAGGAGTACACAAAATTGGTCACGGCTTCGTTGTCTGTTTTAAAAATGGTTTTGTTAGAACCTTCCCAAGCTTTAAGACCGTCTTTTAGGAACACAATTTTTTCACCAATCTCCATAACGGAGTTCATATCGTGGGTGTTGATAACCGTAGTGATATTGTACTCCTTAGTAATTTCCTGAATAAGATTATCAATTACAATAGCCGTTTTAGGATCTAGACCTGAATTAGGCTCATCACAGAACAAGTATTTAGGATTGTTCACAATGGCACGGGCAATGGCTACACGCTTTTGCATTCCTCCAGAAGCTTCTGAAGGGAATTTATTGTGTGCATCTGCAAGGTTTACACGATTCAATACCACATTAACTCGGTCTTCCATTTCGCTTTTACTCTGCTTGGTAAACATTTGTAGTGGGAACATCACGTTTTCGGCAATGGTCATGGAATCGAACAAGGCACTTCCCTGAAACACCATACCAATCTCGGCACGTAAATCGCGTTTTTGATCTTCAGAAAGTTCCTTATAAATTTTACCATCGTAGCTAATACTACCTTTTTCGTAAGTGAAAAGTCCCAATAAACACTTTAAGAACACCGTTTTTCCGGAGCCACTTTGACCGATAATTAAGTTGGTTTTTCCCTTGTCGAAAGAGGTTGTTATCCCTTTTAAAATATGGGATTCTCCAAATGACTTATGTAAATCTTTAACCTCTATCATGAGCTTAAGAGTAATTGAGTTATTAGGTAGTTCAATAAAATAATTACCACACTGGTCCATACAAATGAAGTGGTACTGGCTTTACCAACATCAAGAGCACCGCCTTTCATATAGTAGCCGTAAAATGACGGAATGGTAGCCAAAATAAAGGCAAATACCATTGTTTTTATAAAAGCGTATGTGATATGAAAGGGTGTGAAATCCTGTTGTAGTCCTTGAATATATTCTTCTCCGGAAACAAAACCACCATAAATACCGGCAACCAATCCACCAATCACTCCTAAGAACATGGAAATTGATATCACAAACGGATAAAGGGTTAAGGCAATCATTTTAGGGAATACTAGGTAATTAAGTGAGTTGATTCCCATCACTTCAAGAGCATCAATTTGTTCTGTAACACGCATGGTCCCTATGCTGGATGTAATGAACGACCCGACTTTACCGGCCATGATTATAGAAATGAAAGTAGGTGCAAATTCAAGGATAATGGACTGTCTTGTTGCAAATCCGATAAGTGCTTTTGGGATAAGTGGGTTGTCAACATTTAATGCAGTTTGAATAGTAACTACTCCTCCAACAAAAAACGAGATAAATGCCACAATACCCAAGGAACCAATTACTAAATCATCAATGTCCTTGAGGATTAGGGTTTTCATGACCGACCACTTGGTAGGCTTCTTGAAAATCTCTTTAATCATCAAGAAATACGCCCCAATATTGTGAAGATACTTCATATGCAATTTTGTTAACGCTAAAGTAAAAAAATACTATAACTTATTTAACTTAGTAAGAATTAATTGTTTCTTACTTTTGGCCTCTAATGATTAAAGTTGTTATGAAGTCCGTTATTTACACCTTAGCATTGATTGTCTTTTGCTGGGGCTGTTCAGCTCAAAAGAATAGTAATGCTACATTAAATGAAGAAGAACAAAGTCAAGGGGATTTTGTTAGGCCTAAACTGGTAGTCGGGATTGTAGTCGATCAAATGCGTTATGATTACTTAACCCGTTTCTATAACAAATATGGCGATGGTGGTTTTAAACGTATGATGCGTGAAGGGTTCAATTGTAAAAACAATCACTTTAATTATATACCCACCTATACTGGCCCAGGTCATGCTTCTGTTTTTACAGGAACAACACCAAAGTATCATGGTATTATAGCTAATGATTGGTACGATAAAGTATCTAAAGAGGAAGTCTACTGTGCAGGAGATTCATTAGTAAATTCAGTAGGAACGACAAGCAATGCAGGCCAAATGTCTCCCCATAGAATGTTAACAACAACCTTTTCCGATGAGAATAGGTTATTTACTCAAAAGCGAGGGAAAACCATTAGTATAGCCATAAAAGATAGAGGAGCCATCTTAGCTGCAGGACATACGGCAAATGCAGCTTATTGGTTTCATGGCAACGATGAGGGACATTGGATTAGCAGTAGTTTCTATCAAGATGAGCTGCCAAGTTGGGTAACGGATTTTAATGATTCTGATATTGAAGAGTCTTATATGAAAGTTTGGGAACCACTTTACGATATTAATACTTATACCGAAAGCGGCGATGATTTAAATGACTTTGAAGGTGGGGTCAAAGGGAAGCCAACTGCTACTTTTCCTTATGATTTAAAACAGCTTAAGGATGCTAACAAAGGGTTCGATATTTTAAAAGAAACTCCATTTGGAAACAGTCTAACTACTGATTTTGCCATGGCAGCTATTAAGGGTGAACAGTTGGGAAGTGATGATATAACAGATGTACTTACCCTAAGTTTTTCAAGTACCGATTATGTAGGGCATAATTTTGGGGTGAACTCAAAGGAAGTTGAGGATACTTATTTAAGGCTGGATAAGGATTTAGAACGTTTTTTTAATTTCCTAGATGTTGAGGTTGGCAAAGGTGAATATACAGTGTTTTTAACTGCCGATCACGGTGCTGTAGATGTACCATCCTACCTTAAAAGTAACCGCATACCTGCCGGGTACATTAAATGGAAAGATTTTAAAGTTAAGTTGAATGGCTTTTTGGAATCTACTTATGGAGAAAAAGATTTGATTGAGGATATTAGTAATAATCAGATTTTTTTAAACCATGAAAAAATAAAGTCAATGAACCTAAATTTGAAAAATGTTCAGGAAGCTATTGTGAACGAAATTATTTCATATCCAAATATTCAAAAAGCGTATTCTGCAACAACAATGCAACACAGTAGTTTCTCCCAAGGTATTGAAGCGTTATTGCAGAATGGTTATAACCAAAAACGTTCTGGAGATGTATTGATAGTTTTAGATACTGCCATTATAAGCTATAGGAAAACTGGAACTACCCATGGCTCGGGAAATAGTTATGATACCCATGTGCCTTTATTGTTTTATGGAAAAGGAATTCTTCAAGGAAGTACTTTACAACCAACCAAAATTACAGATATAGCACCAACCATTTCTGCTTTGTTGGGAATAAGCTTTCCTAATGGATGCACTGGGGCTCCGTTAGGGTTTGTCCTTGAAGACTAACTCATTATTTTTAGTGGTTCTAAAAAGAGGTGTTTTCTGTCGATAATCATGCAGCTTTAGTGATTCCTGCTACGATTATTCTTAATATTGTTTGTCCGAAAAGACACAATTACAAGTTGATTGATAACATTATCGACTTTTCTTCGTTTAGTACTTAAAAAAGATGAGAAAAATAATTGTTCTAATCGCGCTAATAGCGACTTCATTAACAGGGTTTGCACAGGATTGGCAAACCGATTTCAATTTAGCTAAGCAAACAGCAGAGCAAACCAATAAGCGTATTATACTTGTTTTTCAAGGATCGGATTGGTGTGCACCATGTATAAAGCTTGATAGAGAAGTTTGGAGTACAGATGAATTTAAAAGCTACGCTACAGATCATTTTGTAATGCTTAAGGCAGATTTTCCTAGAAAGAAAAAAAATGCATTAGCTCAAGAGCAACAAGAACAGAACAATCATTTAGCCGAACTTTATAATAAAAATGGATACTTTCCTTATGTAGTGGTTTTAGATTCAAGTGGAAACGTTCTTGGAACGAGCGGTTACGAAAAAAAGAGTCCTAAGGAGTATATAGAATTACTGGAGTCGTTTAATTAATAAATTTCTCTTTTGAAACGAAGCCTATTTATAGTTCTTATCAGCATGTTTTACAGCATTGGTTGGGGGCAACAGCCTTATAAGCGTGTTCTTAAGCTTATGGGGAGTCGGTTTGAAATTACGGTTGTAGCCCAAACTGAAACAGAAGCTAATCAGTATATAGATATAGCGGTTGATGAGATTTCTAGAATTGAGAAGTTGATATCTTCTTGGGATGCCAATTCCCAAACTTCTTTGATTAATAAAAATGCAGGAGTAAAACCTGTAAAAGTAGATAAGGAACTTATTGACCTCATTGAACGTTCGATTGGGATATCCAAACTTACAGATGGCGCTTTTGATATTAGTTATGCTTCCATGGATAAAATTTGGAAGTTTGATGGAAGTATGGACCAAATGCCCAACGAAGAGGAAATTAAAAATTCGGTGGCCAAAGTAGGTTATCAAAACATTGTTATCGATAGAGCACAGGGGACAGTTTTTCTTAAACTAAAAGGAATGAAAATTGGCTTCGGAGCCATAGGTAAAGGCTATGCAGCAGATAAAGCGAAGACGCTTTTAATTGAAAAGGGAGTCGTTTCTGGTATTATCAATGCTTCTGGCGATATGAGTACTTGGGGTGTTCAGCCTAATGGTGAAGAATGGAAAGTTGCCATTACCAATCCAATGGATAAATCGAAAGCATTTGCCTTATTGCCAATTACAGATGGCGCTGTAGTAACTTCCGGTGATTATGAAAAATATGTCAGTTTTAATGGGGTGCGCTATTCCCATATAATTGATCCCAGAACTGGATATCCGGCAACGGGTATTTTAAGTGTTACCATATTCGCTCCTATGGCAGAACTTGCCGATGCTTTGGCAACTTCTGTATTTGTTATGGGAAAAGATGTTGGTATAGACAGAATAAACCAATTACCTAAAGTAGAATGTGTAATAGTGGACGAAAAAGGAAACCTTTTTACATCCAAGAACATCAAAATAGATAAAATATGAAAAGCAAGGTAGTTTTAGGGATGATTTGCTTAGCGAGTCTATCGTCCTGTGTTGCTGTTAAGGAATATGAGAAGGTCTATATAAACGACCCGGATATGCAGTTATCGGATAAGCAAGTGGATAGAAACATAGAAACATTCCATTCATACAGGGAAGCCGCTTCCGGAGCAAATGGAGGGAAAACTGGAGGTGGATGTGGCTGTAACTAATCAAACATTCTAATTTTATTACAATAAGAATGACTCTAAAAAAATGTCTTTTATTGGCCTTAATGTTTTCTGTTTTTTGCGTTAACGCACAGGAACAGCAAACAGACTCAATTCAAACGTATAAAAAGCGTGTATTGGAGTCTACTGAAGTTAACTTTTTATCAAGCTACTACAATCAAGATGGAAATAATGCAGCCGTAAGTGGTGGTATTGGAACGGAAGAACTGACCGATGCTACAGGAACGGTCGTCATTTCTATTCCTTTAAACGAAGATGATGTGTTAACCATCGACTCT
This sequence comes from Mangrovimonas aestuarii, assembly GCF_028767185.1. Lineage (GTDB taxonomy): Bacteria > Bacteroidota > Bacteroidia > Flavobacteriales > Flavobacteriaceae > Mangrovimonas_B > Mangrovimonas_B aestuarii. The sequence continues at coordinate 74,339 of NZ_JARACK010000011.1, read as the reverse complement.
GGAATTTCCGCTTATACTTCTGCGTCGTCTTCCAATGTTGACCCATTTGATGGAAATAATCCGGCCAATCCTTTTGTGGCAAGCTCAGGAGCTTCTTCATCAGATTTATGGTTTAATTTTACGAGTAACTATACCCATAATTCAGAGGATAGAAATACCATTTGGTCAGGAAAAGTTTCAGTGTCTTCAGAGTATGATTATTTTTCTTTGGGATTTGGAGGGAGCTATACTAAACTGTTCAATGAAAAAAACACCGAGTTGAGTTTTCACGGTAATGTGTATCTCGATACATGGAAAGCGATTTATCCCATAGAATTACGGCCATTTTCTGAAGGAGGTGATGGAATCAATAATCCCCTTTTTACTCAAAATACCATAACAGGAAACCCGAATTACGATCCTGACTTCAAAGAGTTATCCAACAAGGGAAGGAATTCGTATTCCTTTGGAATAGGTTTTTCTCAGATTATAAATAAGAAAATGCAGGGTTCCTTGGCTTTGGATGCTGTATTGCAACAAGGATTATTGTCCACACCTTTTCAAAGGGTTTATTTTACAGATGTAGAGGATTCTTTTATCGAAGATTTTCATTTAGCTGATGATATTGAGCGTTTGCCAGATAACAGGTTTAAAATAGCAATGGGAGGTCGACTCAATTATTATCTCAACGAAATTATCGTATTGCGCAGTTTTTATCGTTACTATTTTGATGACTGGGACATTGCTTCGCATACGGCAAGTTTAGAGGTTCCTGTAAAGATTTCCGGCAAGTTTACCGTGTATCCATCTTATAGATATTACAACCAAACAGCAGCCGATTACTTTAATGCATATGAACAGCACTTTTCAACTGAGGAATTTTATACGTCCGATTACGATTTGTCTAATTATCATGCCAATCAATATGGATTTGGCTTAGGCTATACCGATATCTTTACCTCGTTCCATATTTTCAGTCTTGGATTGAAAAGTATTAATTTAAAATACGAACACTACGATAGAAGTACAGGTTTAAAGGCTGATATCATTTCTGGAGATATCAAGTTCATTTTGGATTAGCAGTAGATTTTCAAAGGCTTTATCGGTGTTGAGGTAATTGCCTTAAGGTGATGATATAGGTGTTTCATGGTCTAATTTCAGTTTAATACGCTATTTTTGCGCTATGAGTAAACCCTTAAGTGAACAGGAATTGCATAACCTTGCCATGAATTTAGTGGGAAGGGATTTAGAAAAGCGTGGTTTTGAATTCGTAGCCGTTAACAGTCAGCTTAAAAAGCATCCACAGTTTGTGTGTATCGACAAAAACAGCCAATACTTTTTTGTTATTGTAAAGGCCGTTTTGTTACCGGACAATCCAAATAACTACGATGTAGTGTGGATGGAGACCTTCAAGGCACATGCCCGCTCAAAAGACGCTAAAGTACTTTATGCAGGTGTTGGGCTTGCCAACGCCAAAGATGATTCTCTTCCTGTTTATCTTAATGAGCCTTATAAATTAGAGTATAATGGCATTCAAGTGATTGAAACTAATCCTAACTAAATATGAAAAAATATATAGTATTGGCCATTTTGGCTGTAACTATTTTAGCATGTAAAAAAGAATCGAAACCTGTTTTAAACAAGGTGTCTGGTCCAGTATTTGGAACTACTTACAGCATCCAGTATGCTACACTAGGAGAGATTGATTATGCTAGGCAGTTTGATAGTCTATTTGCTGTGATAAACAATTCAATGTCAACATACGATGAGAATTCAATTATCTCGAAACTAAATGATAATAGAATCAAATTTGTTGATGATCATTTTATAAATGTAATCACCAAGGCCAAGGAAGTTTATAAAGAAACCGATGGGGCTTTCGATCCTACTATTGGGGTTCTTGTCAATGCTTGGGATTTTGGGCCAGAAGGCAAGGTAGCCTATTTGGATAGTGCAGAAGTAGAAAATTTAATGAAACGGGTAGGGTTCGGTAAGGTGTTGATTCGACATAATGAAATTATTAAGACTGAATCGAATATGTTTTTGGATTTCAATGCCATTGCAAAAGGTTATGGTGTTGATGTGATTGCCGATTATTTGGAGTCTAAAAATGTTTCAGACTACTTGGTTGAGGTAGGAGGGGAGATACGCGCTAAGGGTATGAATATTGAAAAGAATAGTAATTGGAAAGTTGGTATTGAAGATCCTAATTTTGATGGTTCACAATCGGTGATGAAAGCAGTTAGCATGCACGATGGTGCGATGGCCACTTCGGGAACTTATAGAAAGTTTAAAGTAGACGAAAATGGAAATCGTTATGCCCACATTATCGATACTAAGACTGGGTATCCCAGTAAAACCAATTTGTTGAGTATTTCGGTAATGGCAGATGATTGTATGACCGCCGATGCTTATGCCACAGCTTTTAAGGCTATGGGTATTGAAAAGGTAAAACAGTTTTTAAAGCGTCACCCCGAACTTAAGGTCTTTTTGATTTTTGAGAATGAAGACAATGAATTCGAAACCCTCTCGTTGAATGGATTTCCTGAAGCATAATTATCAAGCCCTTTTTTAAAGGGCTTATTTTTTATAACAAACAGGAATAATTTCTCCTGAAGCTAAACAGTATTTATTAACATCTTCTGGGGATAGAGAAGATGTATAATCTACTTCGTCAACCTTAAAACCTATAGAGCGTAGTTTGTCAAAGTAATCCCTGCCATAAATGCGAACATGGTCATACTGACCAAAAATACGAGCGCGTTCTTTTGGGTCTGTAATTGAATCGTCTTCAAAAGTAGCTTCCCTATTTAAATCCTGTGGAATTTGAAAAATACCCATACCGCCTGGTTTTAAGATGCGATAAAGCTCTTGCATGGCTCTGGTGTCATCAGGAATATGCTCTAGTACGTGATTACAAAGAATAATATTAAAACTGTTATCCTTAAACGGAAGGTTACAGATATCCGCTTTAACATCAGCCAAAGGCGATTCTAAATCGGTAGTTGTATAATCGATATTCTTCAACTTTCTAAACCGACTGTAAAACGCTTGTTCAGGGGCAAAGTGCAATACTTTGTGAGCAGCTGTAAAGAAATCTGTTTCGTTTTGTAAATAGAGCCATAACAGCCTATGTCTTTCTAGAGAGAGAGTAGACGGCGATAATACGTTATTGCGTTGTTTTCCATAGCCGTAAGGAAGAAAACTTCTAAAGCTTTTTCCGTCAATAGGATCGGTATAACGGTTACCTTTAAGGTATAACTCTAAGGCCGGACGCACCAGATAGCTTAACCTGATAAGTACCGGCCTCGGTATAGTATTTAATATAATTTTAAAGAGTCCTTTCAAAATTACAGCACCAATGCTTTTTGGCGGAACTCATCTTCTTCATTGCTTTCAATGCCCAGAGCTTCGTAGATATAACCAAAAGTAGATAATAGTTCAGGTTTACCATCAACAATGGCTACGTCGTGCTCAAAATGGGCACTTGGCTTATTGTCTAAAGTAGTAATGGTCCATCCGTCACGGTGTTGCTTAATACGTTGTGTCCCCATATTGATCATAGGTTCAATGGCAACAACCATACCTTCTATAAATTTCTTTCCTCTACCGCGTTTTCCGTAGTTTGGCATTTCTGGATCTTCATGCATTTTACGTCCAAGTCCATGTCCTACCAATTCACGTACCACACCATAACCATGGGCTTCGCAATACTGTTGAATCGCAAAACCAACATCGCCAACTCGGTTATTAACTTTCAGCTCTCTAATTCCAACGTAAAGAGATTCTTTGGTAACCTGTAAAAGTTTTTCAACCTCCGGAGCAATTTCTCCAACGGCGAACGTATAGGCGTGGTCGCCGTAAAATCCGTTTTTAACAGCACCACAATCAATAGATATGATATCGCCCTCTTCTAGTGGAGTATTGTTAGGAATACCGTGAACTACCTGCGAATTAGGGCTCATACAAAGAGTGTTCGGAAAATCGTAAAGTCCTAAAAAAGCAGGAATGGCTCCTTGCTCACGAATAAACTCCTCGGCCATTTTGTCCAACTGTAAAGTGGTCACGCCAGGTTTTACCTCTTTGGCAAGCATTCCTAAGGTTTTTGAAACTACCAAAGCGCTCTCGCGCATGATCTCTATTTCTTCTTTGGTTTTAACTATAATCATATCTAAAAAATAATGGCAAAGATACTGAAAATAACTCTTGTACAAATTTACCGGAATTTAGTCGGTACAATGCCATATAATCAATGGTTTATGAATAACTTTAAGGGAAATTTTCAGAAAATATGTTTACTTCAGTTAGTGCCGAAGAGGCTGTAAAGGTTATCAAATCCAACGATAGAGTTTATGTACAGGCTGCTGCTGCTGCACCACAAGCTTTGGTTAAAGCTCTAGCCGCCCGTCATGAGGAATTACAGCATGTAGAAGTATGCCATTTGCATACCGAGGGAGAAGCACCGTATGCAGATCCTGCTCTTAAAAGCAGTTTTCATGTAAACTCTTTTTTTATAGGTAAGAATGTGCGGCATACCCTAGCTGCAGGAAATGGTTCTTATACCCCCGTATTTTTGAGTGAATTACCATTGCTTTTTAAAAGAAACATAATAAATATAGATGTTGTATTTATACATGTGTCCATTCCAGATAGGCATGGATACTGTTCTTTGGGAGTTTCGGTTGAGGCTACGTTGGCAGCAATAGATAATGCGCAGACGGTAATTGCACAGGTAAACAAGCAGATGCCTAGAACGCACGGTGATGGAATTATTCACGTATCTGAAATTGATATGTTCGTTGAGGTAGATGAACCTATTCCTGAGCACCCTTTGGGTGAAGCAGGCGAAGTGGAAAAACAGATAGGTAGCTTTGTTGCAAGTTTGATTGATGATCGGAGCACATTACAGATGGGAATAGGTGTAATCCCTAATGCCGTATTGACCAACTTAACCAATCACAAAGATTTAGGATTACATACCGAAATGTTCTCCGATGGGGTAATTGATTTGATTTTAAAGGATGTGATTAACGGTAATTATAAAGAAGTTATTCCTGGTCGTGGCTTGGCAACCTTTTTAATGGGAACAAAGCGTTTGTATGATTATGTAGATGATAATCCATTTATAGAAATGCGTCCATCAGACTTTGTTAATGATATATATATTATCAAGCAAAATCCGAGAATGGTTGCAATTAACTCGGCAATTGAGGTAGATGTTACGGGGCAGGTTTGTGCCGACTCCATTGGGTCGAGAATGTATTCTGGTGTTGGTGGGCAAATGGATTTTATTCGTGGGGCTTCGTTAAGTGAGGGGGGGAAAGCCATTATAGCCTTGCCTTCAATAACCAAAAAAGGTGTTAGTCGTATAGTACCATGTTTAAAACCCGGAGCTGGGGTAGTAACCACGCGTGCCCATGTACATTATGTAGTCACTGAATATGGGATTGCAAATTTATATGGCAAAACCATCAAACAGCGGGTTAAAGCCTTGGTAGATATTGCCCATCCCGAACATCGCGAAAATATTGAACGGCAATATTATGGGGTAATAAAGTCGTGATTTGTACATCAATTATTAATTTAGTCAAGTGTGAAAAATTGTGTTTTCTAAATAGAATTTATTGAATTAGACCAGATATTAAATTATCTACCCATAAACTAAACTATCACTTTACTGTTTTGTTAGAATATTTTATTTTAAAATTGTTGATGATAAATACATGGAATTCATTATAATCAAGTCAATAAAATTTAGAGTATAAGCTGTAAAGACAGTAACAGACTAAATGCGTCTCATGAAAAATAAAAAGGGGATTATAAAAAGCTAATATATGAAGGAGAAAATAACTATGGAACAGGTTGTTGCATTTACAAATGAGAATAACTTAATTCTATATGCTGCACCCATTATGATTGGATTGGCTGTATTGGAAATGTTTATTAGTTTTAGGCAAAATAAAAAACTCTACAAAGGAAAAGATTTTGTGGCCTCACTTACCATTGGATTAGTACAAGTTGGCTTGGGTACCCTTACTAAAAGTGCCACGTTCTTAATTGTTCTTTTTTTGTATAACATAGTACCTTGGAGTATTTCTGTAAATTGGTTCACTTGCATTCTTTGTTTCTTTATTTTGGATTTTCTGAGATATTGGGCGCATCGCTTCGGACACGAAACTAATGTGTTCTGGGCCACGCATGTTACTCACCACAATTCTGAACAGTATAATTTGTCAACCTCCTTTAGATTAAGCTGGACACAGCAAATCAAGCTAATCTTTTTTTTACCAATTAGTTTAATGGGGTTCAATCCTTTCGTTTTTTTTATTTGTCACCAAATAGCTGTATTATATCAGTTTTGGATTCATACTGAGTACATTCGAAAATTCCCTAAACCCATTGAGTTTTTTTTTACCACACCATCACACCATCGGGTACATCACGGTCGAAATCCGAAATATTTAGATAAGAATTATGGTTCTACTTTTATTATATGGGATAGAATTTTTGGCACTTTTCAACCTGAAATGGAGCAGGCTGATTATGGTATTCTAGAGCAACCAAAGGGTTTTAATCCTATTACTTTAAATTTTCATGTATGGCAGGATATTGTTAAAAATATGACGCAATCAAAAACTATCGGGCAAGCTGTAAAAGTTATCTTTAATCGTCCAGATAGTTTAAAATAGGAGATTCAATTTCTTAACTGATAAATAGACATTTTGTACACTATCTTAAGAGATGTTATTTCTTAAACATGCTGTCCATAATCGTCATAATACCCTTAAAAGCAAAAAAGATAGCAGCACCAGCCACAAATATGCCTAGACAAAGGATAGGGATAAAGAGAGGTTTCTCCTGATTCCAGAATGCCACGGAAATTAGAATAGGTCCCAAAAACATAGCAGCCAATGAAATGGCCATTTTTTTCAAACCGTTAACAAGTACGGTTTTATTGGTTCGTTTTGTTTCCGTTGCCATTGTTGTAGTGTTTTATTGCCGTTCTTACGTTTTTGTGTTTTGCAATGAGTGCTTCGGCTTCCTGTCTGGTAATATTAAGTTCGGTTATTAGCATTTTGGTACCGCGGTCAACAAGCTTATTATTGCTCAATTGCATATCTACCATTTTGTTCCCCTTTACGCGCCCCAATTGAATCATTGTAGCTGTAGAGATCATATTAAGAACTAATTTTTGAGCGGTTCCTGCCTTCATTCTAGAACTTCCGGTAACAAACTCAGGACCTACAACTACTTCAATAGGGTATTGAGCGACCTTGGCTAAAGGACTTCCTTGATTACACGTAATACATCCTGTGATAATGTCATTTTTGTTACAGGTTTCCAAGGCTCCAATAACATAAGGAGTCGTTCCAGAAGCAGCTATACCTACAACAACATCTTTAGGGGAAATATTATAATCCTGTAAATCTTTCCAACCTTGTTGAGTAGAATCCTCGGCAAATTCAACAGCTTTTCTAATGGCAGAGTCACCGCCGGCAATAAGGCCGATAACCAAGTCAAAAGGTACTCCAAAAGTAGGAGGACACTCCGATGCATCAACAATACCAAGTCTCCCGCTGGTACCAGCACCGATATAGAATAGCCTCCCGCCTTCCTGAAGCTTATCGGAAATCTGTTTTACTAAAGTCTCTATTTGTGGTAACGCTTTTTCTACAGCCAGAGGCACAGTTTTATCTTCTTGATTAATGTTCACTAAAAGATCGTGAACACTCATTTTTTCAAGGTTGTTATAGTTAGAATCCTGTTCAGTTGTTTTGGTAAAGCTCATGCTGCAAAAATAAGGATTTTATTCCACCGTATAGGTTAATTCATCAACTTCGGAGAGTCTAAAGTACCCTAAAGGAAAGTTATCAGGATTGGTTACGTTGATGCAGTTCCCTCTTACCGTTGCGGGCATAGTTTCAAAAGGACCACCACCTTCCTGACTGCTTTGCTGTAATAAGATGAACATATAATTGTAAAACTGTTTAGAAACACCATAGTTCTGGATAAGTACTTGGTGACCAGTTTCTAAATCTGAGTCGGTGTAAAAAGCAAAAATTTGATTTCCATTGTTAAATTCATCATCATAAACTTGCAATTCAGGAAATTCTGAAATGTCGCTATTGAATTCAAATAGATAATAATTCTCTTCATCTGCAGGATCCGTATAATACACTTTAAGCTCTATGTCTTCACCTGAAAAGCCTCCATTGTCTTTCTGTTCAATAAAATCGATTGAAGCAACCGATTTTAAAGATTCTGTAGCGGTGTAAGTTTCACCGTCATATTCAATATAGAGAACATAAGTTCTGTTTATTACTGGAACAAATGAGTTGTTCTTGTAAATACCAGTATCTCCTTCTTCAAGGAATTCATAAGTATTGTTTTCTTGATCAGTTATTGTGACGATAGCATTGTTTGCAGGAGGAATATTATCCTGGAAGTAAGGAGCCGTAAGGCTAAGCTTAATGGACTGCTCATTTCCAGTTGTTCCTTTAACCCAGTTAATAGATGCGTCGACCACCAATCGAGGTGCTTCAGTAGGAGTTTCCACGTCGATAACCTCTTCGCAGCTGAAAAATAAAATGGAAACTGTAAGGATGTATATTAATTTTTTCATGGCTCTAGAAGTTAAAGTTATAGGTTACAGAAGGAACAATTCCAAAAATGGATAGTTTTACAGCGTCATTCATGCCTGTATCACTGTTTTCCCTAAAGCTAATAGATGCTGCATTTTTTCTGTTGTAAACATTGTAAATCCCAAATACCCAGTTGTGTTTCCAGCGTTTTGTAGAATCTGGTTTTGGGGTATAAGTTGCTGAAATATCTAAACGATTATAATTAGGCAATCTGTTTGAGTTTCTGTCGGCATAGTTAGGGAAGTTAATGCCATTGTATTCGTATTGGCTTATAGGATAAGTGGTCGGTTGTCCAGTTTGAAAAAGGAAATTGGCATTGAAGTCCCATTTGTCGTTCAGATTGTAGCTGGCTACTACAGAAATGTCATGGGTTTTATCATAAGGTGTTACATACCAGTTTCCATTGTTAATGCCTATTTCCTCAGGCGTCCGTCCTTTGGTCTGCTGTTCCGATCGTGATAAAGTATAAGCTACCCAGCCAGTAATCCTTCCTTCGTTCTTTCTTAAAAGTACTTCGGTGCCGTAAGCACGTGCTCTACCATTAAGAATAACCTGCTCTATAGCATCGTTTGCGATAAGATCGGCACCGTCTATATAGTCAATTCTGTTTTTTATGGTTTTATAAAACCCTTCAACTTCCAAGGAATATTTGTCTTTGATATTTCTAAAATACCCCAAGGCGTATTGATGTAGTTTTTGGGGTGCGATGTATTTGCCACTCGGTGCCCATACATCTAAAGGAGTTGGTGAACTGGTATTTGAGATTAGGTGTAAATACTGAGTCATTTTGTTGTAAGAGGCTTTAATAGACGATTCTTCGCTTAGGCGATACGCTAGAGAAAGTCTAGGCTCAAAATTGTAAAACGATTTGATAACATCATTTCTTTTGAAGGTTTCAATACCTATAGGATTTGCTTTCTCATAGATCTGAAATGTAGGGTTGAATGTCACAGGAATGTCATTTGCATAGCTGTTAAGCTCGTCTTGCCCTAATCGAAGAAAAGAACTTACTCGCAAACCAACAGAAGCAGAAATTGATTTGGAAAAATCGTATTCGGCATCTAGATAAACTGCATTTTCCCAAGCAAACTTGTCGATTAATTTATCTGGATTTATCCCTGATGTTTCGGTTGTCGGTTCAATTTCTCCCGGGTTAAACTTGTAGTGGGTACTGTTTAAACCATAATAAAGTTTTAGGTCGTTGCTTACGTAATGTTTAAAATCGTATTTAAGATTGATATTTTGAATTCCTGAGTTCCATTTGAACTCAACTAGGTTCAGGTCCAATCCATAATAGTAATCAGAATAGTTTATCGATAAGTTTGAGAATATCCTATCAGAAAATAAATGGTTCCATCTGAAGTTAAAAAGTGCATTACCATAGGTGTTTATGAAGCTATCTGATAAAGAGAATAAGTCACGTCCAAAATATCCTGAAAGGTAAATGCTGTTATTGTTATTAATGTTGTAACTGATCTTGGTGTTTAGATCGTAGAAATAGGCTTTGTTGTCAATATCAAATAGAGGAAGGAATAGATGTGCGTATGATGAGCGCCCACCAACTAGAAACGAGCTTTTTTTCTTTGAAATAGGTCCTTCCAACAACAAGCGGCTAGACACTAAACCTATTCCACCATTGGCATGAAAGTCGTTACTGTTTCCTTCTTTTTGGTAAATGTCCAATACAGAAGATACGCGCCCTCCATAACGTGCAGGGATTCCTCCTTTGTACAGTTTAATATCCTTAATAGCATCGGGGTTGAATACCGAAAAGAACCCGAATAGATGAGAGGAGTTGTATATGGTGGCCTCATCCAACAGGATTAAATTTTGATCAGCAGCACCTCCTCTTACATTAAAACCAGAACCGGCTTCGCCTGCAGTAGTAACACCGGGAAGTAGTGTGATGGATTTAATAACATCCGATTCTCCCAAAACAACAGGAATCTTTTTTATGGTAGCTGAGGTTAGGGAGTTTACGCTCATTTGAGGTTTCCTAATGTTGATTTTCTCAACATCTTCTTTAATCACAATTTCGTCAAGACTTTCTGTAGATTCTGTGAGTTCAAAATTTTTGTGTAAGTCTTGTTCTAGGTTAATGGTTTCCACTGAGGTTTTGAAGCCAAGGTAACTAACAACAATTTTATATTCACCTTTTGGTAGCGTAATAGAGTAGAAACCGTATTCGTTAGTTGTAGTTCCGGTTTGTAGTTCCGGGATTAGGATATTTACACCAATTAGGGTTTCGTTTCCAGTCGATTCAGTGACCGTTCCACTAAGGGTGAATTTTTCTTGAGCCATGCCCAAAGTCCCGAAAATCAGCAAGTAAAACAGGACAATAGTCTTGTAAAGGTTCATGTACAATTTTTAGGGGGAAATTAAAAAAAAGGCTCCGATTAGGGAGCCTTTTAAATGTTACTTTTTTTATAAAGTATTCAGTATGTTATTTAACGTTTCACTAGGCCTCATAGCTTTCGCCGCTAGTTCGTCGTTAGGAGCATAATATCCTTTAATGTCCATAGCTTGTCCTTGAACTTTATTCAGTTCCTCAACAATTTTAGCTTCATTGGCTCTAAGTTCTTTAGCAACATTAGTAAAGGTCGATTGTAACTCAGTATCCTTTGTTTGGTTTGCTAAAGCTTCAGCCCAATATAATGCCAAGTAGAAGTGACTTCCTCTGTTGTCCAATTCGTTTACTTTTCTAGAAGGTGACTTTTGGTTTTCCAATAGAAGTTCTGTAGCTTCATCAAGAGTATCGGCGAGGACTAACGCTTTAGGGGCGTTGTTTACTTTTCCGTAGTGTTCTAATGATACTGCTAATGCTAAAAATTCACCTAGAGAATCCCAACGCAAGTGGTTTTCTTCCATGAATTGTTGTACGTGTTTAGGGGCAGATCCTCCTGCGCCAGTTTCGAACAATCCTCCACCGTTCATCAAAGGAACAATAGAAAGCATTTTTGCACTGGTACCCAATTCTAATATTGGGAAAAGGTCTGTTAGGTAATCACGTAAAACGTTTCCTGTTACTGAGATGGTGTCCTTACCATCCTTAAGGCGCTCTAAAGTAAATTGAGTTGCATCTTTAGGGGAAAGGATTCTGATGTCTAATCCTGAACTATCGTGGTTAGGTAAATATTTGTTTACCTTCTTAATAAGTTCAGCATCGTGTGCACGATCTTCGTTAAGCCAAAAAACGGCAGGGGTATCTGTAGCTCTAGCTCTGTTAACAGCTAGTTTAATCCAGTCTTGTATAGGAGCATCCTTAACTTGACACATTCTCCAGATATCACCTTCTTCAACAGCGTGCTCAATTAAAGTGTTTCCGTTAGCGTCTACAACACGAACAGTTCCAGCAGTATTGATTTCGAAAGTTTTGTCATGAGAACCGTATTCCTCAGCTTTTTGAGCCATCAAGCCAACGTTAGGAACAGTACCCATAGTAGTAGGATCGAAAGCACCATGTTCTTTACAGAACTCTATTGTTGTTTCGTAAACATCGGCATAGCTACTGTCTGGAATCACTGCTTTTGTGTCTTGAGTTTTTCCTTCAGCATCCCACATTTTTCCAGAGTTTCTAATCATTGCGGGCATAGATGCGTCAATGATCACGTCACTAGGTACGTGTAGGTTGGTAATTCCTTTATCTGAATTTACCATTGCCAATGCAGGTCCGTTATTGTAAACAGCTTGAATATCTGCTTCAATTTCTTGACGCTTATCTTCTGGAAGTTCGTTTAGTTTTTCAACTAGGTTACCAAAACCATTGTTTACATCAACACCCAATTGCTTGAAAGTTTCCCCATGCTTAGCAAAAAGATCTTTGAAGAATACTTTTACGGCATGACCAAAGATGATTGGGTCTGATACCTTCATCATTGTTGCTTTCATGTGAAGAGAGAACAAAATGTTTTGTTCTTTGGCTTCAGCAACTTGAGCGTCTAAAAACTCTACCAAAGCTTTTTTGCTCATTATCGTAGCGTCGATGATTTCACCATCCAATAAAGCTACTTTTTCTTTTAAAGTAGTTACGTTTCCGTTAGCGTCAACATGCTCAATTTTTACGTTTGTAGCATTTTGTACAGTAACCGACTTTTCATTTGAACGGAAATCACCTGCACTCATTGTTGCTACATGCGATTTAGAATCTGATGACCAAGCTCCCATACTGTGTGGGTGCTTCTTAGCGTAGTTCTTAACCGCTTTAGGAGCACGACGATCTGAGTTTCCTTCGCGCAATACAGGGTTTACTGCACTACCTTTAATTTTATCGTAACGGGATTTAATATCTTTTTCAGTTTCCGTTTGTGGCTCATCTGGATAATTTGGGATATTGTACCCTTGTGCCTGTAATTCGGAAATAGCAGCATTTAGCTGAGGTACAGAAGCACTAATGTTTGGTAACTTAATAATATTGGCTTCTGGAGTTTTAGCAAGTTCACCTAGTTCGGCCAAAGCATCGCTTACACGTTGTTCCTCAGTTAAATAATCAGGGAAGTTAGCCAAAATACGACCAGCCAAAGAAATATCCTTGGTCTCCAATGCTATATTGGAAGAGTGAGTAAAGGCTTTGATTATTGGAAGCAACGATTGTGTTGCTAAAGCAGGAGCTTCATCAGTTTTGGTGTAAAAGATGGTAGGTGTGTTTGCCATTTGTTAATTTTTTTAATTATGAATTGATAAGAAAATCACAGGTGATTTTCCAAGAGTCGCAAATATACAAAAAACGATGAGGTAATGTGTAGTGTAAATGTCAAGTTATGATTACTGTAAACGGATTTAGGAAGATAGATAATCCTTGTAGGAATATTAAAAGGATACAGAATTGTGTTTGTTAAATGTATAAAAAAACAAAAGCCATATCAATATAAACCTGTAAACCTGTATTTATTTTGACATGGCTTTCTTTGAAATAACTCCGCGTGACCTACTAACTCGTTTAGCATTGCTACTAAAATTTCTTAAAACGGTGTTTTAAGGTTTTCAATTCAAGTTTTGTTATTTCAAACAGAAACATCATTAATTGTAACTTTCAAAATGTATTTACTCGTTATCCGTGTTTCTGTGTAATTGTTTCTTCGCTTTTTTCTTTAGCATCATCTATCAACGTTTCTACTATCTAAAAAAAACATCAACTTTATATTGTTCGATCCTAAGATTGAATGATATAAAGTGTCTTGTTTTATTATGTGCTAAACCTAAAAGTCACAAAAAAAACAATTGTATGTAAAGAACGTTTATACGAGTTAAGATAAACTAAAAAAAGAACACCTAAACTCTATTGCTAATATAGGATAAACCGGCAAGATAAGCAACTGTAAACTGTTAAAATATAGTGAGTTAAATCGTTTGTTAGGGTAAGAAAAAAGCCCCGAATATTCGGGGCTTTTACTTTTGAATACGAACGTTGTTTTATTAACGTCTACTTTCTTTAATTCTAGCTTTTTTACCAGTAAGACCTCTAAAGTAGAAGATACGAGCTCTACGAACTTTACCTCTTTTATTGATCTCGATTTTTTGTAAAGCAGGCATGTTAACTGGGAAGATACGCTCTACACCAACTGTTCCTGACATTTTTCTGATGGTAAAAGTTTCAGAACTACCTGAACCTCTTTTTTGGATTACCACACCTCTAAAGAACTGTGTACGTACTTTGTCACCTTCTCTAATTTCGTAGTAAACTGTGATAGTGTCTCCGGCGCTGAATTCCGGAAATTCTTTTCTTGTTACAAATTCGTCTTGTACAAACTTGATTAAAGATTCCATTGTCTTTAAATTTAAAATAGTTGATTCGAAACAACATTCACGACCATCGCCAGAGGTTAATCCGAAATTGAGTGCAAAAATAATGAATTAAAAATATTGTACAATACTAATTCTTACTTTTTTATATAATTGTATGTCAGTAAGGTTACGGGAAAAGGATTCTATTCATCCAACAAATCAGGACGTCGTTCTTTAGTGCGTTGATAGGCTTGTTCTTCACGCCACTGTTCTATTACCGGAAAATTTCCGCTAAAAAGTATTTCAGGGACTTTCCATCCTTTGTATTCTCTTGGTCTGGTATAAATTGGTGGCGCTAATAGATTATCCTGAAACGAATCGGTAAGGGCTGAGGTTTCGTTGCCTAATACACCCGGAATCAATCGAATAACAGCGTCGCATAATACCGCGGCCCCTAGTTCTCCTCCAGAAAGCACATAATCCCCTATTGAGATCTCCTTAGTCACAAAATGATCACGTACTCTTTGATCTACACCTTTATAATGACCACATAAAATAATTATATTTCCTTTTAACGAAAGATGATTGGCAATACCTTGGGTAAGCCGTTCACCGTCTGGTGTCATGTAAATCACTTCATCGTAATCACGTTCCGATTTAAGTTTGGCTATGCATTTATCAATTGGTTCTATTAGCATTACCATTCCAGCCCCACCACCAAATTGGTAGTCGTCTACTGTTTTATAGTTGTCGGCGGTGTAATCACGTAAATTGTGAAAATAAACTTCAACTAATTCAGCTTCAATTGCACGCTTTAAAATTGAAGCTTCAAAAGGACTTTTCAGTAGCTCTGGTAATACAGTGATAATATCGATTCTCATGACTTATTTAATAACAGGCTACAAAGATGCGAAGAATCTTTTTAAGTTAAGCGAGAGACTTGAAGCAAAAAAAAGCCGTTCTAAATGAACGGCTGAGATTTTATACTAAAGCTTTTTGCTTGTTAAGTTCGTCTTGAAGTTGACGTCTCACTTTTTGTTCGCGTTCTAAAGCTACCTTTCTATGTTCTTCAAATTCTTCTTCAGTTTCTCTTAAGGCTTTTTGCGCTTGTTTGGTTACGGTATTACTGTTTTTGAATCTATAAATAAAGAACAGTAAAAATACTAAAAGACCACCTATTATACTCCACATGGTCATGCTGTAACTTCCTTTACTCATTGGTATGAACCCAAACATTTGGATGCTGTCTTTTTCAAGATTAGTTTGCTCTAGGTTATTTTGAGTGTTCTCTAAGTTTCCTTTTAGTTCGGTGATTTCCTTGGCTTGTGTATCTACAATTGCTTGAGTGTCGGCAAGGTTTTTTCTAACTGCCTTAAGGGAATCCATGGTGTGTGACTTTAAGGTGGAAAGCCAATGTCTTTTTACAACTTTATAATCTTGGTAGTTGTTGGATTTTTGGATAACATAATCAAATTGATTGCTTATAGTACCACTGTTTAGTGATAAACCGTCATCTTCAGAGTCATTGGTTTGTGCTTGTAGATTTAAGCTAAAACATGCTATCAATAGGAGTGTTATAAGTTTAAAATGATTCATTTGGGAAAATTTTTTATTCAAGGTTACGAAATTAAAAATATTTGTTCACTATCAAAGTCCAATCAACAAAAAACCTCATATAAATGAGGTTTAGGATATATACGTTACTAATTTGGTTTTAGATGTTTATGATACTTAATTCGTTAATATTTTCAATGTTTTCAGAATCTAGACTATATTGATAGAGGCCATTTTCCCCAATTAATATGAGCAGGTCATCCTTTATGATTAGGTCGAAAGCATTTTTGTTTATGGCATAAACAAGGGTTGACTGCTCAGGATTTGAAACATCGAAAATTTTCACTTCGTCATCACAAACAAACAAGTAATTATCGTACAGTGCCAATCCTATGGGTCTATTTAAGTTTCTTGATGATATCAAAACTGGATTCAATACGTCTGATACATCGTAAATCTCGAGAACGTTAATTGTGGTTCCGCAGCCAATATCAGAATGTAGGGTTACAAAGGCGTGAGTGCTATTTGCAACAACAGGGTCACAGGCAGTAAAATGTTGCACATCGGACAAATAGTTAGGAGCTTCAGGGTTTTGAAGGCCATAGATATACATGCCGTTTTGAGACCCTATATACAAATATTCTTTATAGTTGAAAAGAGTTTCAATATTGAAACCTATAGTGACTTGGTTAATTTTTACTGGATTTTCTGCGTTTACGATACTAAATACGTTAAGGCTATTTTTGTCTACGGTGTATAAATAATCATTGACAAGAGCAAAGCGAGCTAGTGATCCACCTTGCCCAACATTTGAAGAATCAGAGTTTAAGGCGCCGTTGCTTTGTTGGTCTCCATCACATGCTAATAAAATTAAGAAACAAATGTATAGTAGTTTTTTCATGATGTTATTCGTTTAATGTCCAATCAAGAATTATTTCATCTTCTTCTAAATCATAAGGTATAAAACCGTCAGGTGAGGGCATTTGTGGAAAAGCATTGGGAATACGCTTAGTAATTTCTATTTGCTGAGTTTCCAGGTTTAATGAAAGAGCAATTAAATCTGTGGCGTTATTAGCGAAGATTACATTGTTTTTTATAGCTAAGTCTGAAGATCCTAAAATGTTTAGAAACGCAATGTTTTGAGGAGCAGAAGGGGTTGAATTGTCAATAATGTGGAAACCTTCACTGTTTTCATTTATGAATATTAGATTTCCTTTTACATAAATTTTTCCAGTGTTTACCATAGGTTTGGAAAGAGCCTCTAGCGTGGTCGAGTTTTCCAAAGTTTCCCGAGATATGGTAATTGGTTCGTAGTGATACGTTTCGGGTTCTGTGAGGAATTGATCATCCTCATTGTTATTGTTGAAGTACAGGCAACTCTGTACACTCAATCCAACGATAATCACAAAAATGTAAAGTAGTGAAGATTTCATATAGGTTAGATTAGTTAGTTGTAACATAGATGTGTAAAGCAGAAAAAGGTTGCTTTATACACAAAAAAATCCCGCAATTAATTGCGGGATTTTTTATATGTCTAGTATGAAACTATCTACTAATAATAAGTAAAACGTCTAACTTTAGCGATATACTTCGCTAAGCGAATTACTTGGTGGCTATAGCCATATTCGTTATCGTACCAAATGTAAAGAACAACGTTTTTACCATCAGTTCTAACGATAGTTGCTTTGCTATCGTAGATTGAAGGAGCAGAGCTTCCAACGATATCGCTAGATACCAACTCGTCGCTCAATTCATATTTTATTTGCTCTACCAAGTCACCTTCTAAAGCGTATTTTTTCATTACAGTGTTGATGCCTTCAACAGAAGTTGGGTTTTCTAATTCTAGGTTTAGAATTGCCAAAGATCCGTTAGGAACAGGAACACGAATAGCGTTAGAAGTTAATTTACCTTCAAGGCTTGGTAATGCTTTAGCAACAGCACTTCCAGCACCTGTTTCGGTAATAACCATGTTTAAGGCAGCAGCACGACCACGACGGTATTTCTTGTGGAAGTTATCTACAAGGTTTTGGTCGTTAGTGTAAGCATGGATAGTTTCAAGGTGACCACTCTTTACTCCGAATGAGTCCTCCATTACTTTCAAGATAGGAGTGATGGCATTTGTTGTACAAGAAGCAGCAGAGAAAATATCGATGTCTGTTGGGTTGTTCTCAAGGTGGTTAACACCGTGAACAATGTTTGGAACACCTTTTCCTGGAGCAGTCAATAATACTTTGTCAGCCCCTTTAGAGGTCAAGTGTCTGCTTAAAGCTTCTTTATCTCTAAATGCACCTGTGTTATCGATAACCAAAGCATTGTTGATACCATATTGAGTATAGTCGATTTCCTCAGGAGCGTTAGCAGAGATAATGTTAACGGTAGTTCCGTTAATAATCAAGGCATTGTTTTTAACATCTGTTGAAACCGTACCCAAGAAATCACCGTGTACAGAATCGTTTCTTAATAAAGAAGCGCGTTTTTCTAAAACAGTTTCGTTGATTTCACCACGAGTAACAATGGCTCTTAAACGAAGTTGGTTTCCAGCACCTGTACGAGTCATTAATTCTCTAGCTACCAAACGACCAATTCTACCAAACCCGTAAAGAACAACATCTTTAGGCTTAATAGTTCCGTTTTCGTTTGCAGCTTTTAATTTATCGGCAACAAAAGCAGTAGCGCTATTGTGTTTTTGATCTTCTAAGTGGAATTCGTAAGTTAGTTTTCCAATGTCCAATTTTGCTGGAGGAAGGTCTAACGTTTTAATAGCTTGCGCAATTTCTACAGTATCGAAAATAGAGATTGGCTTTTGAACAAACTCACCTGCATACTCGTGTAAGTTTAGAATTTGGCTAACGTTACGGTCTATTAATGTGTTTCTGAAAAGAACCAATTCAATTGACTTGTCGTACCAAAGGTCACTTACAATCTTGATGAATTCTACAGTAGCTTTTCTTCTATCAGCTTGAAAAGCTAACTCTTTTTCATAAGTTTCGTTAAAACTCATTGTTTACAATTTAGTGTGTTGTTATAAATTTTGCGCAAAAATAATATATTTCAAACGTTTTCGAACTGAAAAAGTTATAAAAATAAAACGCCTTAATTATTTATTAAGGCGTTTGTAGGTTTAAGAGTGTTTTTAAGTGTAATTATCTGAAATTATAGCGTTCTTTTTCACCGTAGGAATTTATGAGTTCTATGCGAATCGGGTCGTAAGTAGAACGGTTTTTAAGGATGTTTTTTACATCATCAACATCATTTACTTTTTGATCATTGATGGCAGTAATGATACTACCTTCCTTAACCCCATTTTGTTGCCAATAATTGGCATAGTTTTCATCCAATCGAGTGATTTTAACGCCATGGTCTACGTTTAGTTTTTTCAAATCGCTTTTAGAACTGTTTTTAACAACACCAACCAACGGCATTGTTATGGTTTGGTTTTTAGCCAAAGTTACAGGAATCACTTTGTCCTTACCGTCACGTAAAATAGTAACTTGAACAATATCGTTAGGACGTTTAGTGTTGAGGTAACCGCTAAGGTCTGCAAATTTTGAAATCCTGATATCGTCTACCTTTTTAATGATATCTCCTTCTTGAATTCCGGCTAGGTCAGCTCCAGAGTCTTCATCAACGCCGCCTACATAAAAGCCTTCGGTTTCAGCAATACCCAATTCTTTTGCCGCTCTGCTATTTAAAGTTCCTCCAACTACGCCCAAAATTCCATTTTGTACGTTACCGTATTCCATAATGTCCTCAACAACTTTTTTGGCAATGTTGCTGGGTACTGCAAATGAATAGCCAATGTATGAGCCGGTTTGTGATGAAATAGCAGTGTTAATTCCTATAAGGTCACCATTAGTGTTAACCAGAGCCCCACCAGAATTCCCAGGATTTACTGCGGCATCCGTTTGGATAAACGATTGAGCGTTCTGACCACTCAGGTCTCTCGATTTAGCACTGATAATTCCTGCTGTTACAGTTGAGGTTAGGTTAAACGGATTTCCAACGGCAAGCACCCATTCGCCAACCTTAGCATTGTCCGAATCACCAAAAGCGGCATATGGAAGATCTTCATCAGACTCAATTTTTAAAAGAGCGATATCTGTTTTTGGATCTGAGCCTATTATTTCGGCTTCGTAAGTTTTGTTGTTGTTAAGAGTGACCGATAGCGATTGTGAACCATCTATAACATGATTGTTTGTAATAATGTATCCGTCAGGTGAAATAATCACACCAGACCCGGTACCTACCTGACTACGCTGTGAACGGCGACCAAAGAAAAGATCTTCAAAGGTTGGTTGGCTATTTACAATCGTTGTGTTTTTTACGTGTACAACACTGTGAACAGCCTTATCGGCAGCAGTCGTGAAATCTGGTGCATTGGCCAAATTGTAGATGTTTGAAGTGTTGTGGTTTGTGGGGATTATTGCAGGAGGTGATGTGGAAGTTTCTATAACCAAGCCCTGCTGGTTTTCAATTAACATTTTGTAGGCACCTAAGGTTATGATGCCCCCGAGTGCTGAAACAAATAACAAGGATGCAATTTTTTTCATAACTAATTATGTTTTGCTTTAAAATATTAACGTTTAAATTTAAATAATTATTGAGCCGTTATTTCAACTTTAACGCCTATTTAACAACAGAAATAACGGTTTAATATTTATATATTTGTGGACTGTTATGAAGTATACTTTTTATAAATATCAAGGAACTGGGAACGATTTTGTGATGATTGATAATCGTCACAATGATTTCGACAAAAACAATACCAAATTGGTCAACCTCCTATGTGACCGTCGTTTTGGTATTGGGGCAGATGGATTGATTTTGATAGAAGATCACGATGCCACAGATTTTAAAATGGTTTATTACAATTCTGATGGCAATCAAAGTACCATGTGTGGTAACGGTGGGCGTTGTATTTCTGCTTTTGCCAGAGATTTAGGGGTGATAAACGGCGATGCTACTTTTGAAGCAGTCGATGGTCTGCACCATGTTAAGTTTAATGGAGATGAAGTAAGCTTACAAATGCAGGATGTGAGTACGATTGAAAACCATGAAGAACATTTGTTTTTGGATACGGGATCACCACATCATGTGGAATTGCGTTCTGATTTAGATGCTCTTGATGTAAAGGAAGTTGGAGCTGGTATTAGATACGGAGAACTATACGGTAAGGAAGGTTCCAATGTCAATTTTGTTGAACAAATAGGAGATAGTACTTTCAATGTAAGAACCTATGAAAGAGGTGTAGAAGACGAAACCTTCTCTTGTGGTACAGGGGTTACGGCTGTGGCTATAGCAATGTTTGAGTTAGGTAAAACAAAATCAAACAATGTTACCCTAAAAACCAAAGGAGGTGATTTAAAAGTAAGCTTTGTAAAAACTGACGAAGGCTATAAAGACGTTTGGCTTACCGGTCCTGCCAAACGAGTATTTAAAGGAGAGGTGTCATGTTAACCTTAAAGGGAGAACATATTTATTTAAGGGCATTAGAGCCTGAAGATCTTGAGTTTGTCTACGAGATAGAAAATGACGAAAATATTTGGGAACTGAGCCATACCCAAACTCCATACTCTAGATTCTTAATTAAAGAGTATTTAGAACATTCACATAAGGATATTTTTGAAGCCAAACAATTACGATTGGTTATTTCAAATTTTGACAACCAAGCCATGGGATTGATCGATTTGTTCGATTTCGATTTTAAGAACAAACGCGCAGGAGTTGGTATTTTAATAAAGGATGCCAAATACCGAAAAAACGGATTAGGGTCTGAAGCGTTGAGTCTTTTGGTAAATTATTGTTTTAAGAAGTTACAGTTGCATCAGTTGTATTGTAACATTTCAGAAGACAATGAAGCCAGTATAAAATTATTTTCCAACCAAGGGTTTCAACAGGTGGGATTGAAAAAAGATTGGAATTTTTCCAACGAAAGATATCAAAACGAATATTTATTTCAACTTATAAATAAGTAATGTATTTTAAAAAGATTTTTATTGCTGTAGCCTTGATAGGGTTGCTTATTGCCGGGTTGTTCGCTAATTATGTGTATAAGGCTATGTTTAAGCCTAATACGGTTTTTAATAATGATGTAGCTTATATTTATGTGCCTACTAATGCCTCTTACGAAGAAGTAAGAGAACAGTTGTATCCATTATTAAAAGATATCGAATCTTTTGATGCTTTGGCTCAACGCAAGCAGTATGTTGATAATATCAAAGCAGGTCGTTTTGCTGTAAAAAAGGGGATGAACAATAACGAAATCATCAATTCTATTCGAAGTAAAAATTTACCACTTAAAATATCTTTCAATAATCAGGAAACCTTAAACGATTTGGCGTCGCGTATTGCATCTCAAATTGAAGCCGATAGTCTTTCCTTGATTTCGGTTATGACAGATACAGCTTTTCTGTCTGAAAACAATTTTTCAGAGGATACAGCATTGGGGATGTATATACCTAATAGTTATGAGTTCTTTTGGAATACTTCAGCAGAACAGTTTAGGGCTAGAATGCTTAAAGAGTACGATAGATTTTGGAATGCTGAAAGACAAGAAAAGGCAAAGACTTTAGGGTTGAGTCCTGAACAGATTACTGCGTTAGCGGCTATCGTTCAGAAGGAGACTGCTAAGGTAGATGAACGACCAAGAGTAGCAGGAGTTTATTTAAACCGCTTAAAAAAGGGAATGGCATTGCAAGCAGATCCTACTGTAATTTATGCTGTTAAAAAGAAAACAGGAGATTTTAATCAGGTTATTAAGCGTGTTCTTTATAAGGATCTTGAAGTTGATTCTCCATATAATACATATAAGTATGCCGGCTTGCCTCCTGGGCCGATTGCTATGCCTGATATTTCTGCCATTGATGCCGTACTTAATTATGAAAAGCATTCCTATTATTACTTCGTTGCCGATGTTAACAGATTTGGTTATCACAAGTTTGCAAAAACATTAGCTCAACATAACAGAAATCGGCAGGAGTATGTAAACTGGATAAACACTCAGGGTATAAACCGTTGATTTGAGAATAAAAGGCGCTTATACTATAATCATCCTTTTTTTTATATCAATGTCCTTGGTTGCTCAAAATGAAGAGCAAAGAGGGGCTTTCTTAAAACCAAGTGATACACTTAATAGATCCCGACGTAATGGAATAGTCATTTCTGGCGCTGCCATATACGGAGTGAGTATGATTGGACTCAGTCAGTTATGGTACAAAGATTATGAGCAGTCTAAGTTCCATACCTTCAATGATAATGGTGAATGGATGCAGATGGACAAAATAGGGCATACCTATTCTTCCTACCAGCTTACCAGACTAGCAGCAGAAACTTTAAGGTGGAGTGGTGTTGATGAAAAGAAACAACTGATTTACGGAGCTGGTTCAAGTTTGTTGTTTTTAACCACTGTTGAAGTGTTTGATGGCTACTCTTCAGGATGGGGGTTTTCTTGGGGTGACATTGTGTCAAATGTCATAGGGTCAGGTTTTTATGTTTGTCAGGAGCTTTTGTGGCAGGAACAACGTCTGTCATTTAAGTACTCTTTTCACCATACCAACTATGCGAATTTACGGCCAGAAACATTAGGACAAAATACTGAACAACAAGTGTTTAAGGATTACAATGGTCAAACTTATTGGCTTAGTGTGAATTTACGGTCTTTTATTAAAAATAAAACCATTCCCAGATGGTTTAATGTAGCACTTGGATATGGGGCTGATGGCATGCTTACAGGCTTTGATGAGGCTAGTGATAATATAGCTTTTCAGGATAGACTACGTCAATATTATTTTAGCTTTGATATAGACTTCACTAGGATAAAAACAAAATCTAACGTTTTAAGATCGGTTTTTTCTGTTTTGAACACTTTAAAAATGCCCTTTCCTACATTTGAAATCGATAGTCAAGGATCTGTAACAGTGCACCCTATCTACTTTTAATTGCGGTTAATCGATTAATTTTCAGATGTTAAAATTTTATTATAAGTTTGCAAGCTGAAATTTTCAGGCACGCTTCTTGTCAGATGTGCTGAAGAAATTTTAAAATTTATGGTAAAAAATATTGCAGGAACCCTAGCTCTATCACTTACTACTTTTGCACTGGTTTATTTAGCGTTTTCGTCTGATGAACCTATAGTAGAATTAGGTGATCATTCAACAAAAGGTCTAGCATTACATTACACCGTACCTCATTATGAGGAACAAGACCAAACCCAAGAAGCAACTTTCTCTCCATCTTTAGGGAAATCGTTTGTAGGATTTAAAGAAGCATTAGGCTTCAAAGAGTCTGGAGGCGATTACTTCACAGTAAACACACTAGGATATTTAGGTAAATACCAATTTGGAAAGGAGACTCTCAAAATGATTGGTGTTTATAATCCGACTCAATTCCTTAAGGATCCAGAGTTGCAGGAAAAGGCATTTCTAGCCAATGCTGCCCGTAACAAATGGATTTTACGTAAGGATATTAATCGTTTTGTAGGTAATACTATGAACGGTATTAAAATAACAGAATCTGGTATTTTGGCAGCTGCTCATTTAGCTGGTCCTGGTAATGTGAAAAAGTACTTAAGAAGTTTCGGAAAGAATGGATTTAGGGATGCTTACGGTACCTCAATTGAATACTATCTTAAAAAGTTTTCAGGATACGATACTTCGTTTATCAAACCAAATAGAAAAGCAAAAGTTAAGCTGGAGGAAAATATTGTAGCCTAGTATTTTCGAATAGTTTAATTTTTTTGAATAATAAATATGGTAGGTCGCTTATGTAGGTCTACCATATTTTTTTGCCATTGATTGGCTGTTCTTGTCTTTATGTATTCTGTAGGGAGTGTTATGTCGGCGGCTATACAAATCAAGGTATTATTACCGAGTACGTTAGCTAGATCTTCTAGCATTTTATTATTGCGATAGGGAGTTTCTATGAAGATTTGCGATTGGTTTTGTTCATAGGAAAGTCTCTCTAAGCGTTTTATCTCATTTTTTCTTTCGTGCTTGTCAATAGGCAAGTAACCATTAAAGGCAAAACTTTGCCCGTTCATTCCTGAGCCCATCAGTGCCAATAAAATAGAAGAAGGTCCAACTAAAGGAACAACCTGAATATTCTTTTCATGGGCAATTTTTACAACATCCGCACCAGGGTCTGCAACACCAGGGCAGCCAGCCTCGCTTAATAAACCTATATTTTTTCCATGAAGACAAGGTTCTAAAAACTCTGGGAGTTCGCTAATGTCTGTATGTTTGTTTAAAACGAAAATCCTCAATCCAGACTGTTGTTTGCTGGAACTTATTCTTTTGATGAACCTACGAGCAGTTTTTTCGTTTTCAACAATGTAAATATTTACCTGTTCAATAACTTTTTTTACTGAAATAGGAAGCACCTCAAGAGGGGCAGTTTCTCCAAGTGTGGTGGGAATAAGATAAAGTTTACCAGTTTCTGTAGTCATATTGGCTATTGAATGATGAGTTTTTTTATTGCTTTATTTCCGTTGCTGGTAGAAATTTCAACCAAATATAATCCTTTAGCTAAGTTTTCTAGAGAGATATTTGAACTATCAGTGTTAAGATGTTCAACTTTTTTTAATACTTCTCCTTTCAGACTGTAAAGTGTTGCACTGTATTCTTGGTGCAGGTGTTCAGTTAGAGAAAGTTGAACTGATCCGTTTGCAGGGTTGGGTGTTAACTTGAAGTCTGAAATATAATTGTCTTCAATACCTAAATTATCAGTTTCAATTCGGTAAATAGTACCACCAAATCGATCAGCAATATATAGTTCGTTGTTTACATCTTGGCCAAAGGTAGTCCAGTTATTTCCGTTAAAAGCTGGTGTGAAAGTAATTGAATAACTTCCGTTTTCTTCAGTCAGAATACCAATTTCGCCACTGCAATAGTCGGCAAAAAAATAAAGGCCACTTAGTGAAGGGAAGTCTGTTCCTCGGTAGCGGTAACCACCAGTAATTGAGCATTTAGGTAGTCCATCATTTGAATGGGAATATTCAGAAATAGGAAAAGTTACGGTGGAGGCATCTGGACATCCCGAAGTGTTATATGTGGCATTGCCTTCGTAGCATCTCCAGCCGTAATTTATTCCCGACACTGTTGGGGAAGCCATATTTATTTCTTCGTATGAGCCTTGGCCTACATCTGCAATCCAGATTTCATCGGTGTCTGCATCAAATGAAAATTTCCAGGGGTTTCTTAATCCATAGGCCCATATTTCTGATAATGTATTATCATCTCCATCATTACTAAAGGGGTTGTCTAATGGGATTCCATATGGGGTACCGTTGTCAACATCAATACGTAAAATTTTTCCAAGGAGGACATCGAGGCTTTGTCCACGGTTTCCTGGGTCTCCGCCACTACCACCATCACCTGTTGCAATGTATAGGTAACCATCATTTCCAAAAGCTATGCAGCCACCGTTATGGTTGGAAAAAGGTTGTGTTATGGTTAATAAAGTAGTCTCTGCTGTGTTTGCTATATCGGGATTTGCACTTACTTGATATCGTGCAATTACAGTATTTCCACTTAGATTGGTGTAGTTTACAAAAAAATAGCCGTTGATAGAGTAGTTAGGATGGAAAGCCAAACCTAAAAGTCCTCTTTCACCAGCGTTACTGTTTACAATGCTGCTAATGTCTAAAAAGGGTGTAGTATTTACAGTGCCATTAGAATTTAAGATTTTTATGGTGCCAGGTTTTTCAACAACAAACAGACGGCTATCTCCTGAGTGTTTTATTTCTACAGGTGTGTTAAAATTGGTAGCAATGGGGTTGAGTGTGATGTCTTGACCAAAGGTAAATTTACTATATATTAAGAGAGCAAGACATAGAGTAATTATTTTCATAGCGAATAAGATTTGTTAATCTATTAAAGTTATGAAAAATAATCATCGAATACTTTCTATGAAATCCGTTCGGCTATAATGGAACAGGCTTCGTCAAGCATTTTAAAAACATTGTCAAAACCTTGATCGCCTCCATAGTATGGGTCGGGAACGTCGTAGTTTTGATTAGGGTAAACTTCGTTAAGAATAAGTTTTACTTTTTCAATATCGCTTTCTGACCTTGCTAATTTTACGACATTGTTGTAATTCGAGTTGTCCATGACGTAAATAAGATCGAATTGATCAAAGTCGCTCTTGCGAAACTGTCGTCCACGCTGGTTGGTAATGTCAATTCCATATTTCTTGGCGATATCTACCGATCGTCTATCTGGAGCTTCACCTACATGATAATTGCTTGTTCCTGCAGAATCCACAAAAAATGTATCATCTAAAAGTTTGTGTTGTAAAATACCTTCGGCTAGGGGAGAACGACAAATGTTTCCCAAACAAACCATTAAAATCCTGGTCATACTATTCTAAACTTTAAACAGAAAGTTTTTTAGAGATGTCCTCTACGTATTTCTTAAATTGTTTGTCGGTAGTTGTTAGGTTGTCTACCGTTTTGCAAGCATGGAGTACAGTTGCATGATCACGCTTTCCTATTTGCGATCCAATACTTGCCAATGATGCTTTTGTGTACTTTTTAGCAAAGAACATAGCTAGCTGACGTGCTTGAACAATGTGACGTTTTCTGGTTTTGGACTGAAGCGTATCAACATCCATTTGGAAATAGTCAGATACTACTTTTTGAATGTAATCTATGGAAACTTCTCTCTTGGTGTTCTTTACAAATTTCTCAACAATCTGTTTCGCTAAATCGATGGTTACTTCCTTTTTGTTGAAAGACGATTGTGCAATCAAAGAGATGATAGCGCCTTCCAATTCACGGATATTCGATTTGATGTTTTTTGCAACATATTCAATAATATCATCTGGCATCTCAACACCATCGCGATACAATTTGTTTTTAAGTATTGAAATACGCGTTTCGAAATCTGGGCTTTGCAGTTCTGCTGAAAGACCCCATTTAAAACGAGATAATAAACGTTGTTCAATATCTTGCATGTCAACAGGTGCTTTATCACTTGTTAGTATAACCTGTTTTCCATTTTGGTGTAAGTGGTTAAAGATGTGGAAGAACACATCTTGGGTTCCGGACTTACCCGATAAGAATTGAACATCATCAATTATCAATACATCTATAATCTGGTAAAAGTGAATAAAGTCGTTACGGTTATTCTTCTTTACAGATTCTATATATTGTTGTGTAAACTTTTCTGCTGATATATAAAGTACCGTTTTTTCTGGATACTTATCTTTTATTTGAATTCCAATAGCATGAGCCAAGTGGGTTTTTCCCAATCCAACACCACCAAAAACCAATAATGGGTTGAATGACGTTCCACCAGGTTTGTTTGCAACAGCTAAACCGGCACTTCTGGCCAAACGGTTGGAATCTCCTTCTAAAAAATTATCGAAATTATAGTTAGGATTAAGTTGTGACTCAATCTTTACATTTCTTATTCCAGGTATTACAAAAGGGTTTCGTAATTCAGGATTTTTATTTTTTAAAGGAATATCTACATCCTGAGCCTTTACCGCTGTACGGTTAGAGCTTGGTATTTTTTCTGTAAATGGTTGTTTGTTACCATAGGTGTTTTCCATTTTAATGATGTACACCAATTTGGCTTTTTCTCCTAATTCCTTTGTTAATGCGACTTTTAATATTTTTACGTAGTGCTCTTCCAGCCATTCGTAGAAGAACTTACTAGGTACCTGAATGCTAAGTGCATTGTCGGTGAGTTTAACTGCTACAATTGGCTCGAACCAGGTTTTGAAAGCTTGAGGTTGGATGTTATCTTGTATGAATTCTAGACAATTATTCCATACCGTTTTCGCAGTTAAATTCATTAGTCGTTAAAAGGTTTTTTTAGTTAGTTAATGATTTCGGGATGTGAACTTCCCTAGCAGTTAACAGCATGACAAATATGTGAACAAAATTCTAAAAAAAAAAATAGGAACCTATTGAATTTATGGAAAAAAAATGCCATGTTTAACCGTTTCCGAAACTACAAAAAAATATTTAAAAAAAGATATGAAATTCGATGAAATGCAAACTAGGGTAAGATATGCTGAAACCGATCAGATGGGAGTGGTTCACCACGCTAATTACGCACTATACTTGGAAATGGGGCGAACTGAGTGGTTGAGGAACAAAGGAGTTTCTTATCGTGAAATGGAAGAAAAAGGAGTTATGCTTCCTGTGGTTTCAATGAACTTAAAATACAAGCGTTCTGCACAATACGATGAGCTTCTAACGGTTAGGACCAAGTTAGCAAAATTGCCTACAGCCTCAATAGAATTTTATTACGAAATCGTTAATAAAAGTGGCCAGATTTTGTGTACAGCCAACACTGTTTTAGCATTTGTTGACATGAAAACAAATAAACTGATGCGCGCACCTAAATTTTTGATGGATTTAATAGAAGCTGAAAAGATTACAGAGTCTTGATTTCCACTCCGAAAATTTGATCAAAAATATTGTGGATAGATTCCGAATCACTTTTTCTGACAGAAATTGTGATTTGGCAATCTAATTCCATTTTTTGGTTCGTGACGTTCAAGTTTTTTTCCTTGATTACCCGCATAACCTTATTAATATTTTGGTAATCGCAACTAATCAAAAAGGTTTTGTCGATCGTTCTTTCTATGATTTCAGCGGTTTCCAAAGCCATTTGAGCTGCACTTCTGTAAGCGTTGATAAGACCTCCAACGCCCAATTTTACACCGCCAAAATACCGAACGACAACAACCAAAATATTAGTGACATCAAACGATTGTATTTGTCCGTAAATAGGCATTCCCGCACTATTGCTTGGTTCGCCGTCATCATTGGCCCGATAGCTAATGGTTTTGGTGCCCAATTGATAGGCGTAGCACCAGTGTCTAGCATTATGATGTTGCTTTTTTAAATCGTCTAAATGTTGTTTTATTTCTTCTTCGCTGTTTACAGGAAATGTATATCCAAAAAACTTACTGTTCCTGTCTTTAAATAAAATTCCTTCTGTTGGTTTGGTTATGGTTTTGTATAGGTCTTCCATGTTATATGGTTGTAGTAACTAAAATAATTGAAATTATTGCAAGCGCTACTCCAATTTTGTTTTTTAAGAGTAGTCTTTCCTTAAAATACAGTACACCTAAAAGTGTCGACAAAGTAACAATGCTTACATTATTAATGGTGAATACAGTTGAGCTTTCCAAATATTGAATCTGCAAAGATTTTATAATAAAGAAGAGGGAGTAAAAATTAACCGCTCCCAATATAATTCCGCCAATTATACTTTGTTTGATTTTACTGAAATCTTGTTTTTTTAGTGTTGCCAAAATTATGGTTACACCACTTAAGCCAGCTACAAAAAAAGTTGAGGCCGAAAACAAGGCGGTTTCACTAGTGGGCATGTGATGTGTTTGGATGTAGTTAATTGTGCTATCTATAATACCAGCTCCACAAAACAGTAATACAGGAAACAACATAGATTGATTAGCTGATTTATGTTTACCCGGTTTTGATGCTGTTAAATAAACAGCGATTATAGCTAACGTTATTCCAATAATTTTTTGGATTCCAGCATTTTCATTAAAAGCAAAAATACCAATACCAATAGGGATAACAACCGACATTTTGCTGGCAACTGAAGCAGTGGAGAGTCCGTTTTTTTGAGTTGTAGTGGCCATGAGGTAGAAAACAGCAATAAATAAGATGCCTAAAATTATAGTTCCATAAAACCATGGCTTCGAAACTAAAGTTGACGCAGTAATTGTTTTGTTGTAATGAAGCAGCCCTGAAATACCAGCTATAAAATAATTTACTACAATAGCGTGAAGGCTGTTAATGTTAAATTTTCCAAATAGCTTAAAGATGACGAATAGACCGGTTGATACAATTATGCTGCCTATAAGGAAAATCAAAACAAATGGCTTTTTACCTCGAAGAGGTTGGTGATGTCTTCAGTTTTAGGGTTGATGTTCCAAGTGTTGATCTTTAGCTTCCTAGCAGATACAATGTTTTCAGGTGTGTCGTCTATAAACAGACACTTTTCAGGTGTTAGATTGTTTTCATTAAGGACGAATTCGTAAATGTCAGAATTAGGTTTTCTTAACTTGATTTCGTGGGAAAGGTAGAATTTGTTAAACTGTGCTTTAAAGTCTTCATAGAAATCTACATTTTCTTTAATCCAATCTATATGAAGTGTGTTTGTGTTGCTAAGTAGAATTAATTTGTATTCTTTAGCTTCAGAAAGTTTTTTAAGCCATTCTAGCCGGTGTTCTGGGAAATCCTTTAGCAGGATATTCCAAGATGCTATTATTTCATCTTTGCTTAATTGAGGGTATGTATGCTGATATTGTTTAATAAAAGTATCTGTTTCAATAAGGCCTTGTTCGTATTGAATGTTTATTTTCGTTAGGTCGTCTGGAAACGAATTAATTTGTAATAGCGAAAGGGTGTGTTTTAAGGCGCCTTCCTTATCAAGGTTTATAAAAACATCTCCAAAATCGAAAATTAAAGTATCAATCATGTTTGTAAACTTTTAACGTGTCATCTAATATTTTTGTTTCGTTTAGAAGGTTTCCATCGAATTTAGGAGCGAGTGTTCCTTTGTGAAAACTTACCTTTCCAGTAAAGATTCTAGCTTCATCCCATATGTCTTCGTTGATAAAATGTTGGAGGGTTTTAGTCCCCCCTTCAATAATGACAGAGTTTATTTGGTGTTTGAACAAAATATCGCAGACTTGTTTTGCTAGAGGTTTGTCAAAATCGATGTCCTTTTCGGTTATGTGGATGGTTTTTGCTTTATTATTGAAGATATTCAAACTTTTAGAAAGTTTTCCTTTTCTGTCTATTACTATTCTAGTAAGATGATTCCCGGTCCAATCTCTAGCGGTTAGGGTTGGGTTATCTTGTAAAACAGTATTGGTGCCAACCAAAATGGAGTGTTCTTCAGTACGCCATTTATGAACAAGTTGTCTTGAGTAGGTGTTGGTAATCCATACGGGCTTTTGTTCATTTCGAATTTCAGGGGCAATAAATCCGTCTTCGCTTTGTGCCCATTTTAAAATCACATAGGGGCGTTTTTTGTTGTGGAGCGTAAAGAAACGTTTATGGTGTTCTTTGCAGTCTAGTTCTAAAACGCCAACAATTACCTCGCAACCAGACTTTTTTAGTTTTTCAACCCCTTTTCCGGCAACCAACGGATTGTCATCTAAACAGCCTATTACTACTGTTTTAATTCCTGATCGTATAATTAAGTCGCTACAAGGAGGTGTTTTTCCATAATGAGAGCACGGCTCTAAGGTTACATAAATCGTTGCGTCCTTTAATAGAGTAGCATCTTTTACCGATGCAATTGCATTAACTTCGGCATGGTTTCCTCCATAAGAACTGGTAAAACCCTCTCCAATTATTTTGTCTTTATGTACTATTACACTGCCAACCATAGGGTTGGGACGGGTGCTGCCCAGTCCATTTTTTGCGATTTCAATACAGCGTTTTATGTAAAATTCATGTATATTCACTTGGGTAAAAATAATACATAATGTTGAGTAAAAACAACATTGTAATAAGAGAAATAAAACCAGAAGATAACGCTCAAATAGAGGCGATTATCAAGGCGGTTTTTCATGAATTGGAACTTCCGTTGCAGGGCACTGCATATACCGACCCTGAAACTTCAAGCATGTATGAATCTTATAAAGGTGATAATGAAGTTTACTTTGTGATAGAGAAAGATGGGGAACTATTTGGCGGTGCAGGGGTGAAATCATTGAAGAACCACAACGGAAGTGTTTGTGAGCTTCAGAAAATGTATTTTTCGACATCATATAGGAACAGGGGATATGGTAAACTATTGTTTGAACACTGTTTGAAAGCGGCCAAAAACATGGGGTATGGGAAATGCTATTTAGAGACTGCCTCACAGTTAAAGGCTGCTATTCATGTTTATGAGTCGTTTGGGTTTAAGCGTTTGAAAGAACCAATGGGAGAAACTGGGCATTTTGCCTGTGGTATATGGATGATTAAAACATTGTGATTAATGAAACTTAAAGATGTACAACGACTGTTTCATAGGTCGTTAAGGGGGGATTATGAAGCAGAAGAAATAAATGCCTTTTTTTATACTCTAATCGAGAAGTACTACAATTGTACGCGATTGCAGTTGGCGTTAAAGCCTAATTTTACAATAAACGAGGTTGAACAGGAAGAAATTATTGAGGCTTTAGAGCAATTAAAGCAGCATAAACCTATTCAATATATTACTAAGGAAACAGAATTCTTTGGGCTTTCTTTTTCAGTTGATGAGAATGTGCTTATTCCAAGGCCGGAAACTGAAGAGCTCGTAGCTTGGGTTTTATCGGATTATCGCGAAAAAGAAGGTGAAATAATAATTCTTGATATAGGTACAGGGAGTGGATGCATTGCTATTTCTTTAGCTAAGTACTTGCCAAATGCAAAGGTTTACGCCTTAGATGTTAGTGGTGGTGCTCTGGCATTGGCTCGCAAAAATGCAGAGAACAATAATGTGCAGGTAAATTTTGTAGAAGCCGATATTTTGCACATGGAAAACGGTTGGAACATTTCTCATGAAAACGGGGAGGAGCCTAGGTTTATTCAAGGTGAATTGGAAAAAGCAAGGGTTAAGTTTGATGTGATTGTTTCTAATCCACCATACGTTCGTGAACAGGAAAAAGAGAATATGAAGGAAAATGTGCTTATGCACGAACCTAATTTAGCTC
Organism: Mangrovimonas aestuarii; assembly: GCF_028767185.1. Lineage (GTDB taxonomy): Bacteria > Bacteroidota > Bacteroidia > Flavobacteriales > Flavobacteriaceae > Mangrovimonas_B > Mangrovimonas_B aestuarii. Next base: position 40,767 of record NZ_JARACK010000011.1, on the reverse strand, counting down.
TTTTTGTAAGCGATGGTAATCCGTTGTTATTTTATAAGGCGATAACTAAGTTTGCAAAAAGAACTCTGCTTCCAAAGGGAGAACTGTTTTTTGAAATAAATGAATATCTTGGCCACGATATGAAAACCTTGTTGGAACATAATGGGTTTGTAGATATAGATCTTAAACAAGATATGTTTGCTAAGGATCGTATGATTAAGGGAGCATTAAAATAAGTTAGCCTATTTAGGATATGACAGTAAAAGAAACTATTGAAAAACTAAGAAAGGAAATAACACAACATAACTATAATTATTATGTGTTGGATAATCCAACAATTAGTGATTATGAATTTGATGTGATGCTGAAAGAGCTTCAAATGTTGGAAGCAAAATATCCGGAGTTTTTAGATCCTAATTCCCCAACTCAAAGAGTGGGAGGTCAAATTACCAAAAATTTTGAAACAGTAGTTCATGAGCATCGCATGTACTCGTTAGATAATTCTTATAGTAAGGAAGATCTTGAGGATTGGGAAGCGAGGATAAAAAAAATGGTTGATGATCCAATAGAATATACCTGCGAACTAAAATACGATGGGGCTTCTATAAATTTAACCTACGAGAATGGTAAGTTACAGAGGGCGGTAACAAGAGGTGACGGATTCCAAGGGGACAATGTAACCAATAATGTGAAGACCATAAAAAGTGTGCCTTTAAAGCTTCATGGCGAGTATCCTGAAAAATTTGATATAGGGGGGGAAATAGTTCTTCCTCTGGCTGGTTTCAATAAATTGAATGAGGAGCGAATTGAAATAGGAGAGGAGCCTTATAGAAACCCCAGAAATACAGCTTCAGGGAGCTTGAAGCTTCAAGATAGTTCGGAAGTAGCTAAACGCCCGTTGGATTGTTTGTTGTATAGTGTTAAGTTGGGAGGTACTACTGGAAATAATGTCGGTATAGAAACTCAGTTTCAAAGCTTGGAAAAGGCAAGGTCTTGGGGATTTAAAGTACCTGAGGAAGCCAAATTGGTGAATTCTATAGATGAAGTTTTAGAGTATATTAATTATTGGGATGTAAATCGTCATGAATTGCCTTTTGAGATTGATGGGGTGGTTATAAAGGTGAATAGCATTTATCAACAAGAGGAATTAGGATATACTGCCAAGTCACCACGATGGGCAATGGCCTATAAGTTCAAGGCAGAACAGGTGTCTACTAAGTTGAATAGTATTTCCTATCAAGTGGGCCGGACAGGGGCAATTACTCCGGTAGCAAATTTAGAGCCTGTTTTATTGGCTGGAACCATAGTTAAGCGTGCTTCTTTGCACAATGCAGACCAGATCGCTAAACTGGGTGTTAGGATTGATGATGAAGTATATGTAGAGAAAGGTGGTGAGATCATTCCTAAAATTGTAGGGGTTAATTTGACTAAAAGGCTTGAAAGCTCTCAAGTTGTAGAATATATTTCCCATTGCCCAGAGTGTGATACAGAATTAGTTAGAAAAGAAGGAGAGGCTCAACATTATTGTCCAAATTACAATGGGTGCAAACCACAGGTAATTGGTAGAATCCAACATTTTATTTCCCGAAAGGCAATGGATATAGAAGGTCTTGGAGGGGAAACGGTTGCTCTTTTGGTAAATGAGGGGTTAATTAACGATTATTCAGATTTGTATGAGTTGAAAAAGGAACAGGTAATTCCATTAGAGCGAATGGCTGAGAAAAGTGCCGACAATTTGATTAAAGGTATTGAGAAGTCGAAAAGTATTCCTTTTGAAAGAGTTTTGTATGCGCTTGGAATACGTTATGTAGGTGAAACTGTGGCAAAAAAACTTGCTAAGCACTATAAAACTATTGATGCATTAGCGAATGCCTCACTTGAGGATTTAGTTGCTGTGGAGGAAATTGGGGAAAAGATTGCTCAAAGTGTACAGGTTTTCTTTGAATCAGAAAAAAATAATTCCATCATACAGAAGTTAAAGAGTTTTGGTGTTCAATTGGAAATCGATGCTAGTGTTTTAGCGAATCAAACTGATAAGTTACAAAGTCAAACTTTTGTTGTTTCTGGTGTTTTTGAAACTATTTCACGAAACGAATTAAAGAAATTAATCGAAGACAATGGAGGTAAAGTAGCTTCATCAATATCATCTAAAACCAATTTTATTGTGGCAGGAGATAAAATGGGGCCGAGTAAAAAAGAAAAGGCGGAAAAACTTAATATTCCTTTATTGTCTGAGAATGAATTTCTAAGCTTGCTAGAGAAAGTGTAATTAAGGATCGTTAAAACGTTGGTTTTCATCGGTAAGTCACTATTTTTGTTATCTTTGACAAGATAAAGGAGATAAAGTAATGGATAAGTCTAAATTGTTAACGGCGTTAGTTTTGGTGTTTTGCCTGCTATTTGTCCTTTTTCAGGTTAATGATAATGAGGGGCTTGCCGAATCTACTAGAGGATTAATTGTTCCCATTATTACAGCTTTTTACTTCTTGAATGCAAAGTATAAATCGAAATTTTTTAGTGCCTTTTTAGTCCTTTTTTCAATTTCTGAACTGTTGTATTTATTTGATGATTATATTTTGTACACAGTCGATTATTTATTGGGAAACGGACTTAATATAGCTGCCTATATTTGCTTTATTGTTGCTATTCTAAAGACCTTGGACATAGCTTATATTTTAAAAAACTGTAGGTTGCAATTATCGGTACTTATTGTGTTGAATAGTTATATAGTTTATGTGTTGTGGGATATTCAGTATTCAATACGGGATTTTGGTTCTATTGGATATGAGTATATCGTAGAGATGATTTACAACATTGTAACTTTATTGTTGCTATCTATTGCCTTGTTAAATTACCTTTACAAAGATGATAAACGTTCATTGCTTTTGTTTTTAGGAGCATTAAGTCTTTTGTTTTCAGAAGTTATCCAAATAGCATATTATTACATCGCAGAACGAGAATTGCTTAACATGTCTTATTCAACATTACTTATCTTAGCATTTTATCTGTTTTATATCCAGTCTACAATTAAAGAGGAAGAGGTTCCGTCTTTATCTTAGGTTTTACTTTTAATAATTAGTAAGGTTTGGTGTAAATGTTTGGTTTTTAGAATATTTTATTATATTTGAGACGCCTACTTATTCAAATCTACTATGAGAAACTGGACTACTAAAAGTCAAGTTGCCTTATTCATCTGTGTGCTCTTGTGTGTGCTCGGATTGAACATCTTTGCATCGGTGACTAACAATCAGCTGTTGTTGCAGTGGACCAAACCACTGTTTGTGCCTGTTATTTTATCCTTTTATTTGTACAGAAAGAAAAAACAAGATACCCTATTGGTAATTTTTTTATTGTTTTTTTTTCTAGGTGACTATCTGTCCGCAATCTCCAAAGACATTTGGGCAATACGCAGCTCTAATGTGTTGCATTGCCTCAGTTACTTGGGGTTGTTGATGGTGTTGGCAAGAAAAGTTAAGAGATTGAGTATTGATAAGGTTGTTGGAGGATATCTTTTAGTTGTGTTTTTAATCAACGCATATTTTCTATTGGTATTATTTGAAATCTTGAAGGTAACCGTTGTGGATGATTTCAAATTAGTACTTTTTATTATTAGCGGAACAGTTCTTTTTGTTATGTTATTCGTTTCTTTTGCCATTTATTTAAGTTCGGACACAAAGCAAGCAATAATGTTTCTTATGATGGGGTTATGCTTTGTGTTTGCGGAAGTTTTTTACTTTGTGGGTGAGTATTATCTATATCATTGGAGTTTTATTGCGTTCAACAGAATATTGTATGTTTCAGGATTAGTGTTTTTAATTTTATACAGAGACATCTACCAGTCTGTTAAAGTCATAAAACAACTTGACGAAGTAAATACTGTTGAAAGGGTTGTGTTTTAATCTGCCTTAAAAAATCCTTTTTAAATTCTGTGTTTCTTTACGGTAAAGTAAAATCTATTTTACGAGTTTTATTCCTTGGTAAACTGTTTGCTTATAACTAATCTGTAAATAACTTTATTTATGTGTTTTTAGAATAGGGAAAGCTTATAGAGATACAAAAAGACTAAGATTCGTAATTAAACGATCAAGTTGTGTTTAAACAGGCAGTACTTTTACTACCTTTGCGCAAAGTATAAAGTTGAATGATTTTTAAGGGATTTAGGAAAAATTCTGCACAAAAACACATTAACAATTCGTTAAATAGATCTAGGGCTAATGCTGTATCCAACAGAATTAAAACCGTTGGTATCGTGTATAATCTTGATGAGCTGAAAAATATTGATTTGTTGAAATCATTAACAGGAACTCTTAATGTTAAGGAAACGGATGTTAAAATTGTAGGGTATTCTAAGAAAGCTCCAGAAAGTGCTCCTTCTTTTGGGGATGCTTTTGGTCCCAAGGATTTTAATTGGATGGGGAAGATAAAACACCCAGACTTGAAACAATTTGTAGAAACTCCTTTCGATATTTTGATAAGTTATTATGCTGAAGATGTAACCGAATTAAAAATGATAACCGTTGATTCTGCTTCAAATTTCAAAGTGGGCATTCTACAAACAGATGACCGTTTAAATGATTTGATAGTAAAAACATCAGCAAACGATTTTAATACTTTTAAGAAAGAACTTAAAAAATACCTTTTAATACTAAACAAAATAGCAGATGAATAAGAATTTTGTAGGAACGGGTGTGGCATTGGTGACGCCTTTTAAATCAGATTTCAGTATAGACCATGAAGCTTTGGCTAATATTGTAAATTTCAATATTGACAATGGAATAGATTATTTAGTGGTTCTTGGTACTACAGCAGAAAGCGCAACTTTAACTTCCAAGGAAAAACAAGAGGTAATAGCTACCATTAAAGCTGCAAATAATGGACGTGTACCAATGGTTCTGGGTGTTGGCGGAAATAATACAGCTGGAGTAGTAGAGCAATTAAAAACTACAGATTTTTCAGGTTTTGATGCGGTTCTTTCTGTATCACCTTATTATAACAAGCCATCGCAGGAAGGCATTTATCAACATTTTAAAGCAGTTGCACAAGCTTCGCCTAAACCAGTGATTCTTTATAATGTGCCTGGTAGAACGTCAAGTAATATGACTCCGCAAACAGTAATGCGCTTGGCAAACGATTTCGATAATGTAATTGGAATAAAGGAGGCAGCAGGCGATATGGTTCAGGCAATGAAGTTAATACAACACAAGCCAAAAGACTTTTTGGTAATCTCTGGAGATGATATGATTACATTGCCAATGGTATTGGCTGGTGGAGCTGGAGTGATTTCTGTTATGGCAGAAGGGTTTCCTAGACAGTTCTCAACTATGGTGAATTTGGGTCTTGAAGGGAACGCTGAAGAGGCTTATAAAATTCAATTTAGCTTAATGGATGGAATTGATTTGATTTTTGAAGAGGGTAACCCTGCAGGTATTAAGGCTGTATTCGAACAGTTAAAATTGAGTGCAGATGTTGTTCGTTTGCCTTTAGTTTCTGCCAGCGATATGCTTAAGCAGAAAATTAAACAATTCATGTCTGATTTATAAAATAGGGCTTGGCTTAAACATTGGTAAAAGTTAAATAAAACCTAAACCTGAGTTTAAGCCAATTTGTGCTGTTATTTTAGCAGGAAATATTATTTTTATAATCAATATAATTGGTTTAATTTTGCGTTCTGTTTAAACTTATGAGGAAATTTCTTTATTTACTTTTAATATTCACTGGATTAAGCTCTTGTAGTACTTATCAAAAGGCTCTTAAAAGTGACGATACAGCTTTGAAATTCAAGGTTGGCGATTCACTTTACGAGCTTGGAAAGTACGCTAAAGCAAATAGACTATTTGAGCAAATAGTACCAAACTACAGAGGTAAGCCACAAGCTGAGAAGCTTATGTACATGTATTGCAAATCGTTTTACGAGATGAATGATTATTATGTGTCAGGGTATCAGTTTGAGCGTTTTGTATCAAGTTATCCTGAAAGCGAAAAGTTAGAGGAAGCCTCGTTTTTAGAGGCAAAAAGCTATTATATGCTTTCCCCTGCTTACAGTAAGGATCAAGTAGATACAAAAAAAGCGATAGAGAAGCTTCAATTGTTTATTAATTCATATCCAGAATCAGAGTATATTACTGAAGCTAATATGCTTATTAAAGAATTGGATATAAAGCTTGAACGTAAGGCTTACGAGATAGCAAAGCAATTTAATACAATAGCAGAGTACAGAAGGGATTATGAGGCTCCCATTAAAGCCTTCAATAATTTTATTTTAGATTACCCAGGATCGGTTTATCGTGAAGATGCTATGTTCTATAGATTGGATTCAGCCTATAATTTGGCTGTAAACAGTGTGGAATATAAAAAGAAGGAACGTTTGGAGACCGCTCAAACTTATTATAATGCTTTCAAAAAGGCATATTCAAACTCAGGGTATTTGGAACAAGCAAATACAATGGGGGCTGAAATTGAAGAACAGTTAAATATCATTAACACTAAAAGTTAATACAATAATGGATTTAAAGAAAATCAATGCTCCGGTGAATACTGTGACGTACGACAGAAATCAAGTAGATGACTCTACAGAGAACATTTACGAAGCGATTTCAATCATTTCAAGACGTGCAGAGCAAATCAATACCGAAATTAAAAAGGAATTGATTGAAAAGTTGGATGAATTTGCAACTTACAACGACAGTCTTGAAGAGATTTTTGAGAACAAAGAGCAAATTGAGGTTTCTAAGTTTTATGAAAAACTACCTAAACCTCATGCATTAGCTGTTCAAGAGTGGTTAGATAATAAGGTGTACTACAGAAACACCGAAGAAGACGAACAATAATTTAGCATGTCTATTTTAAGTGGCAAAAACGTTCTTGTTGGCATTAGTGCTGGAATCGCTGCTTATAAAACAGCTTCATTAGTAAGATTGTTTATAAAAGCAGGTGCTCATGTAAAAGTAGTCATGACACCTGCTTCTAAAGATTTTATTACCCCCCTTACACTTTCTACGCTTTCCAAAAACCCTGTGTTCTCTTCATTTACAAACGAAGAAGATGACGATGCTGTTTGGAATAATCATGTAGAATTGGGGTTGTGGGCAGATTTATTTTTAATAGCTCCCGCTACAGCCAATACAATGGCAAAAATGGCCAACGGTGTTTGTGATAACATGTTAATGGCTACTTATCTTTCGGCTAAATGTCCAGTTTATTTTGCTCCGGCAATGGATTTGGATATGTATAAGCATCCTTCTACGAAACATTCATTCGATACACTTAAAAAGTTTGGAAATGCTATGATTCCTGCAACCAGTGGTGAATTGGCTAGTGGTCTGGTAGGGGAAGGTCGTATGGCTGAACCGGAAGATATTGTTGCTTTTATTGAGAGCGACATATTGGATAAACTACCACTTAAAGGGAAAAAAGTATTACTTACCGCTGGACCTACTTATGAGGCCATCGATCCTGTTCGTTTTATTGGAAATCATTCTAGTGGAAAAATGGGATTTGAGATAGCTAAAGCAGCAGCCAATTTAGGCGCTGAGGTTGTTTTGGTAACTGGACCTACCCAGCAAAGCGTTGAGCATGGTTCGATTTCTGTTATCCCAGTTGTAAGTACAGAGCAGATGTACAATGCTGTTCATGAGCATTATTCATCGGTTGATATCGCTATTCTTTCTGCTGCAGTATCAGATTATAAGCCAAAAACTGTTGCTGATCAGAAAATTAAAAAGAAATCAGATTCTCTTACCATAGAACTGGAAAAAACTCAAGATATTTTGGCTTCATTAGGAAAAGCTAAAACCCATCAGTATCTTGTTGGTTTTGCTTTAGAGACAAACAATGAATTGGAGCATGCAAAAGCAAAACTTAAAAACAAAAATTTAAATTTAATTGTATTAAATTCGTTGAATGACAAAGGGGCCGGTTTTAAAGGCGACACAAATAAAGTTACCTTAATAGATAATAAAGGTAATATTATGCGTTATGAGCTTAAGTCTAAAACTGAAGTGGCTCAAGATATAATGAACGAAATTTTAAAACGATTAGATGCGTAACCTATTAATCTCTTTACTTTTTTTTGTTTCTCTAACTGTTTCTGCTCAAGAACTTAATTGTAGTGTAATTGTAAATGCACAACAAACTGGCAATCAAAATCTTCAGGTTTTTAAAACATTGGAACGGCAGTTAAATGAGTTTGTCAACAAAACGCAATGGACCCGTAAAACATTTACAGCCCAAGAACGTATAGATTGTAGTATGGTGATTACCATTACAGAATTTGAATCGGAGCGTTTTGGAGCTACCATTCAGGTTCAATCTTCTAGACCTGTTTTTGGCTCATCTTATAGTTCACCTGTTTATAATTACAACGATAAGGATTTTAACTTTCAGTATGTTCAATTTGAGCGAATGGTATTTAATCCCAGTCAGTTTGAGTCTAACTTAATTTCTGTGATTTCATTTCACATCTATATGATTCTAGGAATAGATGCAGATAGCTTTGCCCCCAACGGAGGTGATGAATATTATAAACAAGCTCAAGCAATAGTAAATTATTCCCAACAGGAAAATGCTAAAGGTTGGAAACTAGAGGATGGCTTGCAAAGTCGTTATATGCTAATTGATAATATTCTTTCTCCAACTTATAAGGAATATAGGCAAACAATGTACAATTACCATAGGGAGGGGATGGACATAATGAGTGATAATGTTAAGCAAGGTAAAACAAAAGTTGCCGAGAGTTTAATGCAGCTTCAGGCTATGCATGGTAGGAGGCCAAATTCATTTTTGATGCGTACTTTCTTTGATGCTAAAGCCGATGAAATTTCTGATGTATTCTCTGAAGGTCCAACGGTGAACATTTCAGATCTTGTAGACTTACTCAATAGGATAGCTCCTATACATTCTGATAAGTGGAGAAATATCAAACTTTAATTTGATTACAATTTAAAACTCAAGTATCTTTGGTTGCTCAAACCCAAAATGCTTTAAGTCACTTTGCTAACGTCCCTTACTATAAAGAACTATGCCTTAATTGATGAGTTACAAGTAAACTTCAATGGAGGTCTTTCTATAATTACAGGTGAAACCGGAGCTGGAAAATCCATTTTACTTGGTGGATTATCTCTTATCCTTGGAAAACGTGCTGATTTAAGCAGTTTAAAGGATAGCTCAACCAAATGTATTATTGAGGCGGTTTTCGATATTTCTAATTATAAACTTCAGGAATTATTTGAAAAGCAAGAGTTGGATTATGATAATCAAACTATTGTTCGGCGTGAAATTTTACCATCAGGTAAATCGCGTGCCTTTGTGAACGATTCCCCTGTAACCCTATCAAACCTCCAGGCTTTATCTACACATTTAATTGATATACATTCACAACATCAAACGCTAGAAATTATTCAGGATGAATTCCAGTTTCAAGTAGTGGATGCGTTGGCAGATGTAGAAACGGATTTAGTTAGTTATAGCAGTCTTCTTAAGGAATACAAAAAGCTAAATAAGGAGTTGGATAAGCTTGTTGCATTCCAAGCAGAAGCGACCAAAGAGTATGATTATAACAGTTTCTTGCTAAATGAGTTGGTTGAGGCAAAGCTGGTTGATGGTGAGTTGGAGTCGCTTGAGGAAGAGTACGAAACACTTAACAATATTGAGGATATTAAGGAAAAGCTATCTGGTTCTTATAAATTGTTAAATGATGAACAAATAGGTGTGCTTTCTACATTAAACAGTATAAAACATCAAATGCAATCTGTTGCTGGATATTCCGAAAAATACGCATTGGTTTCCCAGCGTGTTAACAGTAGTTTGATAGAACTGGATGATGTGTTTGCTGAATTGGAGCAGTTACATGATGAATTGGAGGCAGATCCTAATCGTTTGGATGAAGTAAATACAAAGCTTCAGCTGTTACATAATTTAATGAAAAAACATATGGTGAGTAGTATTTCTGAATTACTTGCTATAAAAACTGAATTAGAAGATAAAGTAACGGCTACAGAAAATATAGAAGATACGATTAAGGAGAAAGAAGCTGCTGTTGTAAAGCTTCAGAAAGAAATAGATGCAATTGCTAAAGCAATTCATAATAAACGATTGAAGGTACTTCCTGATCTAGTGTCTCAATTAGAAACCTTGTTAAGCGATTTAGGAATGCCCAATGCTAGATTTAATGTGGAGTTATTAGAAACTGAATCTTATCTGAGCAATGGTAAGGATGAGATTGCTTTTTTGTTCTCAGCTAATAAAGGTGGGCGTTTTAACGTTTTGAAAAAAGCAGCGTCTGGAGGGGAGTTATCGCGAATTATGCTGGCGATAAAATACATATTGTCAAAGTACATTCAATTGCCAACCATTATGTTCGATGAGATTGATACTGGAGTGTCTGGGGAAATTTCGAACAAAATGGGAGATATCATGAAGCAAATGAGTCAGACCATGCAGGTGTTTGCCATTACGCATTTACCGCAAATTGCGGCTAAAGGCCATGCTCACTTTAAGGTTTATAAAGAAGATGTGGAAGATGTAACCCAGACTAATTTGGTGCAATTGGGGCATGATGAGCGCGTTGCAGAAATAGCTCAAATGTTAGGAGGTGTAGAATTGTCAAATTCTGCTATAGCCCATGCCAAACAATTATTGAATTAATAGTATCTTTGGACAGCTAATAACGAATCAACGAAAATACAGATTACCATGTCATACAATTTATTAAAAGGAAAAAAGGGAATCATTTTTGGGGCGCTTGACGAGAACTCTATCGCCTGGAAAACAGCAGAACGTGTTCACGAAGAAGGTGGAGAGTTTGTTTTGACCAATGCACCAATAGCAATGCGCATGGGGCAAATCAATGAATTGGCAGAAAAAACAAACTCGCAAATTATTCCTGCTGATGCAACCAATATGGAAGATTTAGAGAAATTGGTTGACCAAGCTATGGAAATCCTTGGGGGTAAAATAGATTTTGTACTGCACTCTATTGGAATGTCAGTGAATGTTAGAAAAGGTCGCCACTATACAGATCAGAACTACGACTTTACAGCTAAAGGATGGGATGTATCTGCGGTATCTTTCCACAAGGTAATGCAAACGCTTTACAAAAAGGATGCTATGAACGAGTGGGGTAGTATAGTAGCTCTTACTTATATGGCTGCACAACGTGTATTCCCTGACTATAATGATATGGCTGATAACAAAGCTTATTTGGAGAGTATTGCTAGAAGTTTTGGATATTTCTTCGGAAAGGATAAAACAGTACGTGTAAATACAATTTCACAGTCTCCAACTCCTACAACTGCAGGACAAGGGGTTAAAGGGTTTGATGGGTTTATCGCTTATGCAGATAAAATGTCTCCACTTGGTAATGCGTCTGCTTTAGATTGTGCAAACTACACAGTAGCTATGTTCAGTGATTTAACGAGAAAGGTTACATTGCAAAACTTGTTCCATGATGGTGGATTCAGTAATGTAGGGGTAAGCGATGCCGTGATGGAAGCTTTTACACAAGAATAAGTAAAATTTAACATCTTATAATATTCATAAGGAGTTGCTAAATAGCAGCTCTTTTTTTTTATGGCAAAATCCATTTGTTAATAAATGACTTAAGATGTTGTTCTTAAAAGTAAGTAATGATAGATATGATATGCTCGTCATAATTTAATAAGTGTAATATTGTCTTAATTTAGTTCTCATCAAGATTAAATCTTACTTATAAAAGTGTCTTTTCTTTCTTTAAATGTAAGGTTTACTGTTGTTTTTGTTAAGTTGGGTTAACATCTTGTTATTGCTATATTTAACAAAATTATAAGATTAGTTTTGATTATAAATTGCTAAAAAAAAATTATTAATTAAACTAATTTACCAAATGAAAAAGAAAACATTTTGGCTTATAGCCATTTGTTGTTTTGTGCATTCATGGCATAGTTTTGCACAATTCACATTTCCCAGCATTACAGGACCTACAACGGTGGCACAGGGTGCCCCATACACAGAGAACGTTAATGATATTAATAATAGTGAGCTTGTTCCAGCAGGATTATATGACTCATTCTCCGTTTCTGTAGACTGGACTAATATTTCTGGTTCTTGGTCCAGTGAAGCAGATTTAACAGTAACGACTTCGGCTGGTTCGGTTCAAATCGATCCTCCTACATCAGGAGCTGGTTATTCTACTCCAACAACGTTAACTTTTAATGGTTATTTTACCTCGTTGTATGATCCTTCTGTTGATGGGTATTTAGATGTGGTTTATAACCAATCTTTTAATGGAAGTAGTGCTAGCTGGGCAAATATTGTGATAACTCTATATGAGGCGCCTACGTGTCCAAATCCAACACAATTAAGTGCTTCAAATATTACATCTACTTCTGCAGATTTGGCTTGGGTGTCAGGCAATACAGAAACCTTATGGGATATCCAATACGGAATGCAAGGATTTACTCTTGGCGAAGGAACAACTATTCCCGGAGTAGCTTCTTCCCCTTACTCTTTATCAGGTCTAACTTCAGCTACTTCATACCAATATTATGTTAGAGCAGATTGTGGTGCAGGTGATGTAAGTGTTTGGGAAGGACCATTCAGCTTCACTTCCTTGTGTGATGTTTTTTCACCAGATTATTGCGAAAACTTTTCTACTGCACCTATAGGAAGTTATAATAACAGTACTGTTCCAAACTGTTGGACGTTTATAGATCCTACGCCAGGTAACTATGGTTATGGATATGTGAATTCTTCTGCAGAATTTTATATGTATAATAGTTCGGATTTGACAGGTGATTATATTCTGGTTGGACCAAATACTACTGGGTTAAGTTCTGGAAACTATCGCATAAAATTCGATGTAAAAGCAGCTGGGACAGAGCAATCTGTAATTGTAGGAACAATGGATGGTAATACGGCTACTTCTACATTTACTGCAATAACTACAATTAATATGGTGTCTACTGCCTACGAAAATCATATAGTGAATATTCCTGTTGGAACTGATCAATATCTTGCATTTAAACATGGTCAGGATGGTACATATGATAGTTTTAAATTAGACAATATATGTGTAGAGGAAATTCCATCATGTATAGAGCCCTATTTAAGTACGTTAACGGCATCTAACATTACTTCTACATCCGCCGATTTGGGATGGACCGAGAGTGATGATGCTACAATGTGGGATCTAGAGGTTGTAACTGTAGGGACAACACCAACAGGTACGCCTACAGCTACTGAAGTTAATACAAATTCTTACTCTGCTACAGGTTTAACTTCTGCAACAGATTACGATTTTTATGTACGAGCAAATTGTGGTGTAGGTGATGTAAGTGCTTGGACAGGACCATACAGCTTCACTACATTATGTGATGCATTCACTCCAGATTATTGTGAAGACTTTTCTACAGCAACAGTGGGTAGCACTTCTAACAATACTGTACCGAACTGTTGGGCGTTTATTGATGCGACTCCTGTTTCCGGTGGGTATGGTTATGTTAACTCTAGTGGAGAATTTTATATGTATAATGCTTCGGATTCTACAGGTGACTATATTTTAGTAGGTCCAAACACGACTGGATTAAGCTCTGGAACTAATCGCGTTACTTTTGATGTAAAGGCGGGAGCTGCAGGTAAGTCAATTATAGTAGGTACTATTGATGGTAATTCTACTGGTTCTACTTTTACTGAAATTACTACAATTACTTTAGCAACCAATGCATACGAGAATCATATAGTAAATATTCCATTGGGAGCAGACGGGCATATTGCTTTTAAACATGGTCAAGATGGTACTTATGATAACTTTAGATTAGACAATATTTGTGTTGAGCCAATGCCCGCATGCCCAGAACCGTTAGTTTATTCGTTTACGGCTTCTAATATAACTTCTTCTTCTGCCGATTTGGGATGGACTGAGAGTGGTTCGGCAACTTTATGGGATATAGAAATTGTAGCGGCTGGAACAACACCAACAGGTATGCCTACAGCTACCGCCGCTACAAACCCTTACTCTGCTACAACCTTAACTTCTGCAACAGATTACGAATTCTATGTTCGTTCAATTTGTGGTACAGACGAAACAAGTATTTGGTCAGGTCCTTACAGCTTCACGACATTATGTGCTCAGTTTACTCCAGATTTTTGTGAAGATTTTGGAACTGTGCCAACAGGTACATCTAGTAACACTACGGTGCCAAACTGTTGGACGTTTATAGATTCGGGTTCTGGGTATGGTTATGTAAATGCATCAGAAGTATTCTATATGTACAATGCTTCACATACTACAGGTGATTATATTTTAGTAGGTCCAAACACTATTGGGTTGAGCTCGGGAGCTAATCGCGTAACATTTGATGTTAAAGCAAATGGAAGTGGTCAATCAATTATTGTTGGAACAATGGATGGTAATACAGCCAGTTCTACTTTTACCGAAATAACAACAATTGCATTAACAACAACTGCTTTCGAGAGTCATATTGTTAATATTCCTGTGGGAACTGATGAGTATATTGCCTTTAAGCATGGTCAAGATGCGGCTTATGACACTTTTAATTTAGACAATATTTGTTTGGAGCCAATTCCATCATGTCCTTCAGTAACGCTTGTTGAGGCAAGTAATATTTTGGCAAATTCGGCAGATATTTCATGGACAGCTGGTAATACTGAAACCTTATGGAATATTGAATATGGTCCTACTGGGTTTACACTAGGTTCAGGAACTCCGGTTTCTGGAGTTACAAACCCATACACATTATCCGGATTAACATCTCAAACAGAATATGATGTATATGTACAGGCAGATTGTACAGCTGGTGATTTAAGTACATGGAGTGATGTGTATTCATTTAGTACAGCCTGTGATGTAATGAGTACCTTGCCTGTATGTGAAGACTTCTCAACGGCTCCGGTAGGGAGTACTTCTAACCCTACTAATGCCGATTGTTGGAGCTTTGTTGATTCAGGTGCGGGATATGGTTACGTAAGTAGTGTTGGTGGTCAAAATTTTTACATGTCAAACTCTAATGATGCTATTGGAGATTATATTTTAGTTAGTCCTGCTATCACAAACGTGGCAGATGGAACCAACCGTATCAACTTAACTGTTGATGGGTCTGCTGGTCAGACACTTATTGTGGGGACAATGAGTTCTGCAGACAACACAGCTTCATTTAGTGCCATAGAAACGGTGACCCTTGCTACAAGTGATTCTGAAGTTCATATGGTAAATATTCCAGTGGGAACAAATACCTATGTTGCAATTAAGCACGGACAGGAAGGGATTTATGATTCATATTATTTTAACTCTATTTGCATAGAGCCAATACCGTCTTGTCCTGAATTGTCAGATTTAACAACTAGTACAATTACTGAAAATTCAGTAGAACTTTCATGGACAAATTCAAGTAGTGAAACAACTTGGAATATTGAATATGGAACTCAGGGATTTGTTCTTGGTTCTGGACTGCCTAATGTAGCAACGTCAAATCCTTTCACTTTAACAGGATTGTTGCCGAGTACATCTTACGATGTTTATGTACAAGCCGTTTGTGGGGAAGGTGACCTTAGTGCATGGGCAGGACCATTAAGCTTTACAACGGCTTGTGGTACAATGATGCCAGATTATTTAGAAAACTTTTCTACTTATTCGTCTTCAGTCTTGCCTAATTGTTGGGAAGAGGCAAATGATAGTTCTATAGAGTCAGGTCCGGCAATTGGTAATGGAGCATGGAGTAGTGATGGCTTTTTGAACAATGGTTCTGTTGGTGCTGCTAAAATTAACCTGTATTCTAATGTAAACAATGGTGATTGGTTGATTTCGCCATATATCAATTTATCGAACGGTAATCATGAGCTTAAATTCGATTTAGGTATTACGACCTATAGTGGTACGACAGATAGTGATATGGGAAGTGATGATGAGCTTAAGTTGTTAATTACCACAGATGAAGGTGCCACATGGACTACCTTAATGACATGGGATGTAAATAACCAACCATCAAATACAGGAAGCCAGATAGTGGTTGATTTGAGTTCTTACAATGCTGAATATACTAAGTTTGCTTTTTGGGCAACAGAAGGAACAGTAAACGATGCTGAAGATTATAATTTATATGTTGATAATTTTGAAGTAGTTGCTTTACCGCCAGCTTGTTCTAACCCTTCAGAGTTAACAGTAGCTAATATTACAGATACAAGTGCAGATTTATCATGGTTAGAAAATGGTAACGCTACATCTTGGGATATAGAGGTAGTTGTTGCAGGAACAACTCCAACAGGTACGCCTACAAATGCATATGTAACTTCAAATCCATATACGGTTACAGGGTTACTTGCAGATGTTGAGTATGAGTTTTATGTACTTGCTACTTGTGATGCCGGCATTAGTGCATGGGTTGGTCCTTTCTCATTTACAACGAATAGCACTTTGGGTATAAACGAAAATGAGCAAATCGAGTTTTCATATTATCCAAACCCAGTAGAAAATGTTTTGAACTTAAACGCTCAAAATACAATTGATGCTGTGATTGTATTAAATGTTTTAGGACAACAAGTTGTACATGTTCAACCAAATTCTTTAGAAGCTAAAGTTGACATGACTGAGTTATCTGAAGGCGCTTACTTTGTAAAAGTGACAATGCGCAATGCAACTAAAACCATAAGAGTTCTTAAAAAGTAATATTCTCAAAAAACCGATTTCTTTTTATAGCCTATGGAGTTTTCCATAGGCTTTTTTTATGCTTAAACGTTAGAAATGTTAATCAAGGTTAACGGGTGTTTATTTTTGTTTTGAGTGGGGTAAAAAATGTAGATTTAGCACTCTTTTAACTAAATAATAATAATTAACTAAACGATTTATGATGAAAAAAACTACATTTTGGCTGATTGCCATATGTTGTTTTGCGTATTCCTGGCAAAGTTTTGCGCAATACACATTTCCAACTATCACTGGACCCACACTAGTTGCACAGAGTTCAGACGTAACAGAAAATGTAAACGATTTGGCTAATACAGCAGCTGTTCCTGCAGGCTTGTATGATTCCTTTTCCATTTCTGTAGACTGGGCCAATAATTCAAATGCCTGGTCGAATGAGGCAGATATGACAATAACCACCACTGCTGGTTCTATTGTTATTGATCCTCCTACTGCTGGTGGGGGAAATAATACAGCGGCTACAACTTTAACCTTTTCAGGTGATTTCGCTGGATTGTATGACCCTACTGTTGATGGGTATCTAGATTTGGTTTATGGCCAATCATATAATGGTAGTAGCGCAAATTGGTCTAATATTATCATTACACTAAATGAAGCGCCTACTTGTCCTGCCACAACAGATTTGGCAGTATCGAACATAACACCTACTTCAGCCGATTTATCGTGGGTAGCAGGTAATGCAGAAACGTTATGGAATGTAGAGTATGGGCCAACTGGCTTCACTCAGGGTTCTGGTGTTAGCAGTAATGGGCTTACTAGCACTTCGACTCCTGTTTTAGGACTAACTGCAGCGACTACATACGATTTTTATGTTCAAGCCGATTGTGGTGCAGGAGACACAAGTGAATGGACAGGTCCTTTTAGTTTCACGACCTTGTGTGTTGCTTTCACTCCAGATTATTGTGAAGATTTTGCTACTGCAGATACAGGGGCTTACAACAACAATACAGTACCAACCTGTTGGACGTTTTTAGATCCAACTCCAGGTACATCGGGGTATGGTTATGTTACTTCAGATCAGGATTTTAGATTGTATAATTCTAGTGATACTACTGGTGATTATATTCTAGTTGGGCCTAGCACGACTGGTTTAACCTCTGGAAATTACAGAGTGAACTTCGACGTAAGAGCAGGAGCTTCTGGTCAATCTATTATTGTAGGAACAATGGATGGTAATACTGCTAGCTCTACTTTTACGGCTATTAGTACAATTGCCTTGTCTTCAACATCTTATGAAAACCACATTGTTAACATTCCAGCTGGTACTGATGGGCATATTGCTTTTAAGCATGGACAGGATGGATCTTACGATAATTTTTATCTAGACAATATCTGTGTTCAAACAATACCAACATGTCCAGAACCTCTAATTAGTTCTCTTACTGTTTCTAATATTACTTCTACCTCGGCAGACTTAGGATGGACAGAGAGCGGTACAAGTACAGCTTGGGATGTTGAAGTTGTAACTGCTGGTACTGCTCCTACAGGAACAGCTACAGCATCTGGTGTTTCAAACCCTTATAATGTTACAGGTTTAACATCGAATACAGAGTATGAATTCTATGTGCGTGCAGATTGTGGTGCTGGAGATTTAAGTTACTGGACTGGACCATTGAGTTTTACAACGCTATGTGAGGCGTTTTTACCGAATTATTGTGAAGATTTTGCTACTGCAGATACAGGAGCTTATAACAATAATACAGTACCAGGTTGTTGGACATTTTTAGATCCTACTCCAGGAACAGGAGGTTATGGTTACGTAAACACTGATGATGAATTTTATTTATACAACAGTTCAGACAGCACTGGAGACTACATTTTAGTGGGACCTAACACTACTGGGTTAAGTTCAGGAGCTAATCGCGTTACTTTTGATGTAAAGGCAACAGGATCTGGCCAGTCAATTATTGTAGGAACAATGGATGGTAACTTGGCTAGTTCTACTTTTACGGCTATTACTACAATTGCATTGTCTACAACATCTTATGAAAACCACATTGTGAACATTCCTGCGGGAACTGATGGTCATATTGCCTTTAAGCATGGTCAAAATGGTACTTACGATTCATACCGTTTAGACAATATTTGTGTAGAACCTATGCCTTCATGTCCAGAGCCGTTAATTAATACCATGACGGTTTCCAATATTACTTCTACCTCAGCAGACTTAGGATGGACAGAGAGTGGTACAAGTACAGCTTGGGATGTAGAAGTTGTAACTGCTGGTACTACACCAACAGGAACAGCTACGGCTTCTGGTGTTTCAAACCCTTATAATGTTACAGGCCTAACATCGAATACAGAGTATGAATTCTATGTACGTGCAGATTGTGGAGCAGGTGATGTAAGTGTTTGGACTGGGCCATTCAGTTTTTCAACCTTATGTGATGCGTTTGCACCAAACTATTGTGAAGATTTTGCTACTGTGAGTGCAGGGACATCAAGTAATCCTACGGTTCCAGGCTGTTGGACGTTTATAGATTCAGGTTCTGGATATGGTTATGTAAACTCTTCGGCGGAATTTTATTTCTATAATGGTTTTGACGGTACTGGAGACTATATTTTAGTGGGGCCTAACACTACAGGATTAAGTTCAGGAACTAATCGTGTCACTTTTGATGTGAAGGCAACAGGATCTGGACAATCAATTGTTGTAGGAACAATGGACGGAAACTTAGCTAGTTCTACATTCACGCCAATAATTACAATTGCATTGGCAACAACTGGTTATGAAAGTTACGTTGTGAACATTCCTTCGGGAACTGACGGACACATTGCCTTTAAGCATGGACAGGATGGTACTTATGATTCTTACCGCTTAGACAATATTTGTGTAGAGCCTATTCCTTCATGTCCTTCAGTAGCATTTATTGAGGCAAGTAATGTTTTAGCAGGCTCGGCAGATATTTCGTGGACAGCTGGTAATACAGAAACCTTGTGGAATATAGAGTATGGGGTAACTGGATTTACACCTGGTTCTGGTACAACTGTTTCTGGAGTAACTAATCCTTACACTTTATCAGGTTTGACCTCGCAAACAGATTACGATGTTTATGTGCAGGCAGATTGTACTGCTGGGGATTTAAGTGAGTGGGCTGGTCCATTTAACTTTACTACAGCTTGTGATGCATTCTCAAGTTTGCCTTTATGTGAAGACTTTTCTACTACACCGTCTGGTACATCTACAAATCCTACTATACCAAGCTGTTGGTCGTTTATAGACTCTGGGGCTGGTTACGGTTATGTTAACTATTCTCAGGCATTTTACATGTATAATAGTAGTGATGATGCTGGAGACTATATTTTGGTGAGCCCTGAAATTACTAATGTTGCAGATGGAACTAATCGTGTTAAATTTACTGTAGATGGTAGTGCAGACCAAACTTTAATTGTTGGTACTATGACAGATTCAGGTAACGCCTCTACATTCACAGCAATTCAAACTGTTACTTTGGCTACAAGTAATAATGAAGTTCATATAGTTAATATTCCGTTAGGTACAGATGGTTTTGTTGCTATAAAACATGGAATGGTAGGTACATACGATTCATATACTTTTGATTCGATTTGTATTGAGCCAATTCCATCTTGCCCTGATTTATCTGATTTTGCAGTTGATTCAGTAACAGATACTACAGCGCAATTTTCATGGACCAATGGTGGAAGTGAAGCAGCATGGAATCTTGAATGGGGAACTCCTAATTTTGTTTTTGGTTCAGGTTTAACTGCCGTAGCTACAACAAATCCTTACACTTTAACAGGATTGACACCTAGTACGTCTTATGATATTTACATTCAAGCTGATTGTGGTGCTGGAGATACTAGTCCATGGATTGGGCCATTTAGTTTTACTACAGCTTGTGGTGCTTATGAGCCTGATTATTTAGAGGACTTTTCAACTTATTCTTGGTCTACGTTGCCAGATTGTTGGGAAGAAGCAGATAATAGTCCATTGGCAACAGGTCCGGTAGTAGGTAACGGTACTTGGGCTCAAGATGGCTACTTAAATAGTGGAACTACTGGAGCTGCCAGATTTAATTTTTATAATGCAAATGACACAGGTGATTGGTTGATTTCGCCTTATATAGATTTATCAGGTGGTATTTGTGAGCTTACATTCGATTTAGGAATTACAGCATTTAGTGGTACTGCAAACAGTGCTATGGGAAGTGACGATGAGCTTAAATTATTAGTTACAACAGATGGTGGTGCCAATTGGACGACCTTGATGACCTGGGATGTAAATAACCCTCCATCAAATACAGGTAGTCAGATAGTGGTAGATTTAACTAGTTATAATAACGCATATACCAAGTTTGCTTTCTGGGCAACAGAAGGAACGGTAGATGATGCAGAAGATTATAACGTATACGTTGATAATTTTGAAGTAACGATGATAACTCCGATTTGTTCAGACCCTTCTGATCTTACAGTTGCAAATATTACAGATACAAGTGCTGATTTGACTTGGATTGAAAACGGTAATGCTACTACATGGGATATTGAGTTAGTTGTAGCTGGTACTCCTCCAACAGGTACTGCTACAAATGCAGATGTGGCTACTAATCCATTTACAGTTACAGGTTTACTTCCAGATGTTAGTTATGAGTTTTATGTGCTTGCTGCTTGTGAAACTGGTATTAGTGGATGGGTTGGTCCTTTCTCGTTTACAACGAATAGCACTTTGGATATAAACGAAAATGAGCAAATCGAGTTTTCATATTATCCAAACCCAGTAAACAATGTATTGAATTTGAATGCTCAAAATACTATTGACGCTGTAGTTGTGTTAAATGTCTTAGGGCAACAAGTTGCCTATGTAGAGCCAAATTCTTTAAGTACTATTGTTAATATGGCAGATTTGTCTGAAGGGGCTTACTTTGTTAGAGTAGTGATGGGTAATGCAGCCAAAACGATAAGAATTATTAAGAAGTAAGTTTCAAAATAAATTAATTCTTTCTTAAAGCCTATGGAATGTTCCATAGGCTTTTTTTTTGTGTTTAACACCTAGCGAATGATACATGTTTCTGTAGATTCTGTTTATTGAATTAATTAGTGGTTTTTTTAGTTGTTGTTTAAATGTATGTCATTGATAATAAAGCGTGTAAGTTCGCTTTTTTTTGATTGCGAGATCGTTAAAGAAAGTTGTTGAGAAATGGTTATTTGATTGAAAAAAAACAATTTTAATAAAAATAGTTTGTTAAAAAGAGTTAATAGTGTTAGTTTCAGCAAAATTTTTAACCAAAATTAACAATTAACTAAAATTAATTTATGAAGAAAATTACTTGTTTTCTATGGGCATTTCTATTGTCTATAGTGACTGGATTTGCGCAATCAATAGATACGCAAACCTTTACCGCTACTGGGTTGGACAGTGATGCATTCACCCTTACTGTCACGCCAGATCAAATTACTGTAAATCAAGGTCAGCCAATGACCGCAATTACCATCAGCAACTTTTCAGCGACTTATGGGTCTGCACCTGGTGGTTGGGACTATTGTGGTAACTGGTATGATTTTGCTTTATCCGTAACCGGTGGTACAGCCGATGGAACCTCAATTGCTAATGGCTGTTCTGCAGATTACAATGATCTTGATGTTACAGGGTTTACATCGCTTACCTTCACTTCAAATAATTTAGATACTTGGGATGATCAAGCGTTTTTATCGGTAGAATTTGAGGTAACTTACGACACGCCAAGCTGTGCTAAACCAATTAATGTTGTTGTAGCTATTGACGACGTAGATCAAGCTACAATTAACTGGGAAGCTGGTGGTTCTGAAACAGAATGGAACTATGAGTATGGAGAGGCTGGATTTGAATTTGGAACTGGCACTACGGGAACAGTAAGTACAGATCCAACTTTAGCTTTGAGCTCATTATTGCCAGGAGGAAGTTACGATATTTACCTTCAAGCCAATTGTGGAAGTGAGACCAGCGTTTGGACAAATGCAATTACATGGACTCAGCTAAACTATGGGGAAACCTGTGATCTGCCTATAGTGGTAGATGCGCTACCGTATCTTGATTCAGACGATACCGCTTTGTTTGGTGATGATTATTCTGGAACACCAGGAGCTACAGGTTGTGGTACAACTTCCTCTTATTTAAATGGAGATGATGTGGTTTATGCCTACACAGCTACAGCAGATGAGTCTATTGAAGTATCATTAACACCAACAACTTCCTATGCAGGAATTTTTGTGTACGAAGATTGTGCCGATATAGGTGTTGCTTGTATTGCGGGGGGTAATTACGATTACGTAGAAGGTATAGCAGAGATAAATTTTGATTTAGATGTAGTCAGTGGAACAACATACTATTTTGTTATCTCTACTTGGGCTTCTCCTCAAAGTACAGAATATAATTTTGAATTGACACAGAATACGTGTGTTGATGCTGCGGCTACCTATTTGGTTGTTAACGACTGTGAGACTAGTGGTGGATTCCTGATTGAGGTAGATATTACAGATATGGGAGATGCCGCTTCTTTAACAATTACTGATGACCAAGGAAGTGCAGAACAAGTTGTATCTGAAACAGGGTTGTTGACTTTTGGACCGTACGATAACGCTACAGAAGTTAACATTACCGTAAACGATACAGACGATCCTAACTGTCCTCTATATAGTGGTGTGTTGACACAAGCTGCGTGTCCAGTACCTGGTCAAAACTGTGGTGAAGCTATAGTGGTAGATGCTTTGCCTTATACTACTATAGATGATACGTCTAACTATTTTGATGATTATGATGGTAACCCGGGAGAAAACTGTGGTGGAAACAACTGGTACTTAAACAGTGATGAAGTGGTATATGTTTATACGCCTACTACAGATACTTCGGTAGAAGTAGCGTTGGTTCCAACCGATGATTATACTTACTCAGGACTTTTTGTTTACAACAGTTGTACGGATATAGGTGTAAACTGTATTGCGGGTAATAGTGGTTATAATACCGATATTAACTTCGATATGGATGTTACTGCTGGAACGTCATATTACTTTGTAATTGCTTCTGCTTGGACACAGTCTATTGCTTACATGTTTGAATTAACAGAAAATACCTGTGTAGATGCAACTGCTAATTATATGGTGGTTAACGATTGTGAAACTAGTGGAGGGTTCCTTATTGATGTTAATGTTACAGATATGGGAGATGCCGCCTCTTTAACAATTAGTGATGATCAGGGAAGTGACGATCAGGTTGTTTCTGCTACTGGTGTGGTGACTTTTGGGCCTTACGTAAACGCTACAGAAGTTAATATTACCGTAAATGATACCGATGACCCTAACTGTCCGTTGTATAGTGGTATGTTGACTCAAGCAGCATGTCCAATTCCAGGACAGAATTGTGGTGAAGCTTTAGTTGTTGATGCATTGCCATATTCTACTACCGATGATACTGCTAACTATTTTGATGATTACGATGGAATACCAGGAGCGTCAGAAGGTTGTGGGGTAAGTTATGGTTATTTAACAGGGGATGATGTGGTTTATGTTTATACTGCAACTACAGATACATCTATAGAGGTGTCATTGACTCCTACAGGGAGTTATTCAGGGATTTTTGTTTATGAGAGTTGTGCCGATATAGGGGTAAATTGTATTGCTGGAATGGGTGATTACACTACTAATGAAAGGAATTTCGACTTAGATGTAATCGCAGGAGAATCGTATTATTTTGTTATCTCTACCTGGGCCTCTCCACAAAGTACTGCGTATACCTTTGAATTAACCGATAATACCTGTTCCAATGCAACAGCAACGTATACAGTTGTGGATAATTGTGATACCACAGGAGAGTTTTTTGTAGATGTTGATATTACAGATATGGGAAGTGCTAGTAGTTTAACAATTGCCGATGACTTCTTTGGTTTTGTAGAAACTGCTACAGCTACAGGAGTAGTTCAATTTGGACCATATACTTCAGGAACTTCTGTTTCCTTTACCGTAACAGACGACAACGATGCGAGCTGTGAGTTCACAAGTGATCCTGTTACTTTTGATTGTCCTCCATCTAATGATGACTGTTCAGTAGCTGATGTTGTTACTCAGGAAACTGGTATTATAGATGTAGCTTCTGCTACAGCAATTCCAGGAACCATAGACGGTTCTACCGATTCTGGTTTGGCAGCCGAAGGTTGTGATGGTGGAACAGGAGGAACGGCCAATGATGATGTATGGTATACATTTGAAGCGTTGACTTCTGACGTGAACATAACCTTTGATGCGAATTTCGACTGTGTGGTTCAATTGTATTCTGGTACATGTGAAGGTGGGTTAAGCGTAATGGACTGTTCTGATAGTAATTTCTCTGCAGGGGTAGAAGAGGTTCAGGCTACTGGATTGACTGTAGGTGAAACGTATTATGTACGTATATATCAATATGCTTCAGCTGTAGCTGCAGATGGAACGTTCAATTTAAAAGTTTGGTCGCCAACTACCTTGGGAGTTGAGGAATTAGAACAATTGTATCAATTCTCATATTATCCAAACCCAGTTAGTTCTAACTTGATGTTAACAGCTCAGAAAGACATTCAAAATATTGCTGTTTACAATATGTTGGGTCAGCAGGTTATTAATGCTGCTCCAAATACCATGAAAGTAGATCTAGATATGTCTAACCTGCAAACTGGAGCATACTTTGTTAAGGTTATGATCAATGATACTCTTGAAACCATTAGAGTAGTTAAGGAATAAAGGTTTAGTTAATTTAATATAGTGCTTTCAATAAAAAGCCCCCAACTCAGGTTGGGGGCTTTTTTAGTCTGGAGAATTGAAATCAAGAGTTTTTGCGACTATTTGTGTTAGAGATTCAGTTGATTTACGAGGGAGACGACGCAGAAATAGATATGGCGACCGCTAACGAAGTGGTTTACGTTTATACGCCTACTGAAGATACCTCAATAGAAGTGTCGTTGGTTCCAACCGAACTGTACAGTTACCTAGGAATTTTTGTTTACAACAGTTGTACTGATATCGGGGTGAATTGTATTGATGGTTTAATAGGGTATAATTCGGAGGTGAATTTCGATATGGATGTCACCGCTGGAACACCTTATTATTTTGTAATAGCGTCTGCGTGGTCTCAATCTTTAGGTTATATGTTTGAGTTAACAGAAAATACTTGTGTAGATGCAACTGCTAATTTTATGGTGGTTAACGACTGTGAAACGAGTGGCGGATTTTTAATAGAGGTTGATGTAACAGATATGGGGGATGCTGCGTCTCTAACAATTACCGATGACTTCTTTGGTTTTGTAGAAACTGCTACAGCTAAAGGAGTAGTTCAATTTGGACCATATACTTCTGGAGCCTCAGTTTCCTTTACCATAACTGACGACAACGATGCGAGCTGTGAGTTTACCAGTGATCCGGTTACTTTTGATTGTCCTCCATCTAATGATGACTGTTCGGTAGCCGATATTGTTACTCAGGAAACTGGTATTATTGATGTAGCTTCTGCAACAGCAATTCCAGGAACTATAGATGGCTCTACCGATTCTGGCTTGGCTGCAGAGTCTTGTAGTGGTTTTACCGGAACTGCTAATGATGATGTATGGTATACATTTGAAGCGTTGACTTCTGACGTGAACATAACCTTTGATGCAAATTTCGACTGTGTGGTTCAATTGTATTCTGGAACATGTGCAGGAGGGTTAAGTGTAATCGATTGTTCTGATAGTAATACATCTACAGGAGTAGAAGAAGTTCAAGCTACAGGATTAACAATAGGTGAAACGTATTATGTACGTATATATCAATATGCTTCAGTTATAGCTGCAGATGGAACGTTCAATTTAAAAGTTTGGTCGCCTACTACCTTGGGAGTTGGGGAATTAGAGCAATTGTATCAATTCTCATACTATCCAAACCCAGTTAGCTTTAACTTGGTGTTAACGGCTCAGAAAGACATTCAAAATGTGACTGTTTACAATGTATTAGGGCAGCAGGTTCTTGAAGTGACTCCAAATGCCATGAAAGTTGACCTTGATATGCTAAATCTACAGGAAGGAGCGTATTTTGTGAAAATCATGATAAATGGTGTTGCTGAAACGTTAAGAGTTATCAAGAAGTAATATTAGTTTTTAATAATTAAATATATAGCCGTCCTAATGGGCGGCTTTTTGTTTGTGATAAACTTTAAAAATAAGCTCTTATTCTAAATGGTTAGTTAATGCTTATTGATATTTTTTGTAAGGCTTTGAGTTGTTTTTTATATGTTTTTTGATTTTTAATATTGTTAATTTTTTTCTTGTTTTAATAGGTTGATTAGGGGTTTTCTCTGGTTTTTTAAGGTTAATTCGTGTTAAATAAAGTTAATTAATGTTAATTTTTTGTTGTTTCAAAAAAATGAAAAGTGTAGTTTTACAACCACTCAATAATTAATTAACAATTTAAAAAATGAAAAAAGTTACTTTTTTTCTATGGGCATTTCTGTTGTCCATAGTTGGTGGGTATGCTCAAATGATCGGTACCCAAACGTTTACAGCCTCTGGGCTAGACAGTGATTCATTCACGCTGACAATTACACCAGATCAAATTTCAGTTAATCAAGGTCAAACCATGACCGCTGTTACAATGGACAACGTTTCAATGACCTACTCTGCGCCAGGGGGGACAGACTATTGTGGTAATTGGTATGATTTTGGTTTAACAGTAACCGGAGGTTCCGCTGATGGGACTTCAATTCCTAATGGATGTGTTTCTGATTTTATAAACATGGATATTACAGGGTTCACAACATTGACCTTTACTTCAAATAACTTGGATACATATAATGATCAAGTCTTTTTATCTGTTGATTTAGAGGTAACCTTTAATACCCCTCCCTGTCCTGCGCCTATAAATGTAGCTGTAACCTTAGATGATGTGAGCCAGGCTACCATTTCATGGGAAGAAGGTGGGACTGAAACAGATTGGAGTTATGAATATGGTGATATGGGATTTGATCAAGGATTAGGTACTCCCGGTACAGTTACTTCTAATCCTTCAGTAGTTATTGGGGCTTTAACTCCAGGTGCTTCCTACGATATTTATATTCAAGCCAATTGTGGTGGTGATGATAGCGTATGGATAGGTCCTTTTACATGGACACAAAAAAATTATGGAGAGACCTGTGAATTGCCTATAACAGTAACAAGCCTACCGTATAATGTAGCCGATGATACTTCTTTATATGGCGATGATTATAGTGGAATACCAGGAAGTACTGGTTGTGGAGTTTCTAATAATTTTCTTAATGGGGATGATGTAGTTTATGCTTATACCGCTACTGCTGATGAATCTATCGAGGTATCCTTAACACCTACTAATGCCTACGCTGGTATTTTTGTATATACAGATTGTGCTGATATAGGTGTTGCTTGTGTTGGAGGAGATAGTTATAATTGGGAAGAGGGGACAGTAGAACTTAATTTCGATTTGGATGTAATTACAGGAACGACTTATTATTTTGTAATCTCTACTTGGGCTCAGCCACAAAGTACTGGGTATGTTTTTGAATTGACCCAAAATACATGTATAGATGCCACGGCTAGCTTTTTGGTTGTTCCGGATTGTAATGAAGTGAACAGTGGATTTCTTGTTGAAGTTGATATTACTGATATGGGAGATGCTAATTCCTTGACCATTGCCGATGATCAGGGAAGTACTGCTGAGGTTGTTACCGAAGCAGGTTTGTTTGTTTTTGGGCCATACGATAATGCTACTATCGTTAACATAGCTGTTAACGATACAGATGACCCTAACTGTCCAATATACAGTGGAGCACTAACGCAAATGGATTGCCCGGTTCCAGGGCAGAACTGTGTGTCGGCTATTGAAATTGGTTCAATACCATATTTTACTACCGACGATACCAGTAACTATTTTGATGATTATGACGCAAATCCAGGTGATAGCTGTGGTGGAAACCAATGGTTCTTGGAGAGTGATGAAGTAGTATATGTTTATACCCCTTCTGTAGATACCTCAATCGAGGTGAAGTTGATTCCTAGTACCCCTTTCGTGTCTTCTGGTGTTTTTGTTTATAACAGTTGTACAGATATAGGAGTAAATTGTGTTGCAGGTATGGGCGGATATCAAGAATTTATAAATTTTGATATGGATGTAACTGCAGGTACTCCATATTACTTTGTTATAGGATCATCTTGGACGCAATCAATTGGTTATGATTTTCAATTGACGGAAAATACGTGTATAGATGCATCAGCTAACTATTTTGTTGTTTCAGATTGTGATGAGGGCAACAGTGGATTTCTTATTGACGTTGATATTACCGATATGGGAGATGCGGACTCATTAACGATTACAGATGATCAAGGAAGTACAGCTCAAGTTGTTTCTGGAATAGGAATAGTGACTTTTGGACCATTCGATAATGGAACTAATGTTAACATTACTGTAAATGACACCGACGACCCTAACTGTCCTTTGTTTAGTGGGCCATTATCACAAGCTGCTTGTCCTATACCTGGTCAAATTTGTTCAGAAGCCTTAGAGATTACTTCGTTGCCTTATTCTACTACAGATAATACCTCTAACTATTTTGACGATTATAGTCAGGAGCCTGGTGAATCATGTGGGACAACGGGGTACTATTTAGATGGAGATGATGTGGTTTATGTTTATACGGCTACAGCCGATACTTCTATAGAGGTGTCGTTATTGCCAACAGAAATTTATGCTGGTGTTTTTGTTTATGAAAGCTGTGCTGATATTGGTGTCTCCTGTATTGCTGGAGGTTCCAATGGCTTTGGAGCTGCCGAAATAAATTTTGATATGGATGTTGTTATGGGAACGTCTTATTATTTTGTCATTTCTACTTGGGCCTCTCCACAAAGTACTGCGTATACCTTTGAATTAACCGATAATACCTGTTCCAATGCAACAGCAACGTATACAGTTGTGGATAATTGTGATACCACAGGAGAGTTTTTTGTAGATGTTGATATTACAGATATGGGAAGTGCTAGTAGTTTAACAATTGCCGATGACTTCTTTGGTTTTGTAGAAACTGCTACAGCTACAGGAGTAGTTCAATTTGGACCATATACTTCAGGAACTTCTGTTTCCTTTACCGTAACAGACGACAACGATGCGAGCTGTGAGTTCACAAGTGATCCTGTTACTTTTGATTGTCCTCCATCTAATGATGACTGTTCAGTAGCTGATGTTGTTACTCAGGAAACTGGTATTATAGATGTAGCTTCTGCTACAGCAATTCCAGGAACCATAGACGGTTCTACCGATTCTGGTTTGGCAGCCGAAGGTTGTGATGGTGGAACAGGAGGAACGGCTAATGATGATGTATGGTATACATTTGAAGCGTTGACTTCTGACGTGAACATAACCTTTGATGCAAATTTCGACTGTGTGGTTCAATTGTATTCTGGAACATGTGAAGGCGGGTTAAGCGTAATGGACTGTTCTGATAGTAATTTCTCTGCAGGCGTAGAAGAGGTTCAAGCTACTGGATTGACTGTAGGAGAAACCTACTATGTTCGTATTTATGCATACGCTTCAGCTCCTGTTGCAGATGGTTCTTTCGATTTGAAATTGTGGTCGCCAACTACCTTGGGAGTTGAGGAATTAGAGCAATTGTATCAATTCTCATATTATCCAAACCCAGTTAGTTCTAACTTGGTGTTAACAGCTCAGAAAAACATTCAACATGTTGCTGTTTTCAATATGTTGGGTCAGCAGGTTATTAATGCAGCTCCAAACACTATGAAAGTAGATTTAGATATGTCTAACCTGCAAACAGGAGCGTATTTTGTAAAAGTTAGTATTGATGGAAATTTGGAAACCATTCGTGTAATTAAGCAATAAAACTGTTTAAATTGTAAAAAGTAAAAGGCTACCAATATGGTAGCCTTTTTTTTATTAAAGTTACCTAAAGAAATTCCCAATTGTTGTAATGATACAGTTTAATAAGCTAATGGGCTAAAAACTGCCAAAGGGTGTTTTCTTTTTAACAACTAGGCTGTACTATTTTAAACCATCAAGGATTAGGAATCAGGCATAAATTTCACTATGACTGAGCAGGAAAAATTGAAAATAACTCTTTTGTTTAATACAACTGATCTTAACTTAAAGCAGCTCATTCCTATCACAGACTAGATATTCTCATAACTACTTGAAAAACAAAAAAATATAGTTTAAAGCCTTTCCTTGCAGACCACACCTTCTAATTGTGGCGATTTTTTAAATAACCCACATTTTTTTATCGCACATAACATGTTATTGCTTTATTCACAATCTTATTTCACGAAATAGAACAACCTTTTTCATAAAAATCTAAAACAAATAAAGGCACTCCTGTTACCTTTAAATCAAATAGTATCACGTTTTGTCACACATATGTCACGCAATTTATAGCCCACTATTAATGCTTTAGCTTAAAAAGAATATATCCTTGCAGGCAAAATTAAAAAAATGCATTTCAGAATCTTTTTTGTTATAAAGAGTATAGCACTCAAAAAGAATAACAAATCATTTTCATTTTAATAAACCTTTAAACAAAAAAAAATTACAAGTATGAAAAAAACTACGTTTTGGCTTTTTGCCACAATGTGTTTTGTGTTTTCTTGGCAGTTGCAGGCACAATTCACGTTCCCTGTTATTGCGGGGCCTACTAATGTACCGGGCTCTGAAGAAATTACTTTAAATATTAATGATGTTACCAATACTGCTGGGGTAAATTCTGGGATTTATGAATCATTCCTAATTACTGTAGATTGGGTAAATATTAATAACGCCTATTCACAGGATGCTGATGTTACCGTAACTACAGCTTCGGGTTCTGTGCTTATCGATCCTCCAACTTCGGGCGGAGCCTCTAATGGGGATTCAACAACTTTGACTTTTCAGGGAGACCTGGCAGGATTGTATATGCCAGATACCGATGGGACTCTTGATTTAATGTTAGATCAATCTTGGAGTAGTTCAGATTGTAACTGGTTGAATATTACGATTACTCTTTTCGAGGCGCCAAGTTGTGTTAAGCCAAGCGCACTAGATGCTACAAACATTCTTGAAGCTTCGGTAGATTTAAATTGGAATCCGGGATACACAGAAAGTTTATGGAATTTAGAGTGGGGGACAGCTGGCTTTACCCAAGGTTCTGGTTTTATGGTAACAGATGTTAATAGTACAACCTATAATTTAAATACGTTAGATCCTATTACTGCATATGAGTTTTATGTACAGTCAAATTGTGGAGCAGGAGATACAAGTGTATGGGTAGGTCCATTCGAATTTACTACAGCTTGTCCGGCTGTAACAGCTGCTCCATTTTCTGAAACCTTTACAGATGGCACAACTCCAACCTGTTGGGAAGAAAATGGCGATACAGTTTGGAAGTATAGTTTGGGAGCATCATATGCTGCTCAAAATGCGGGAGATCATACCGAAGGAGGAGGTACCAATTACGCTTGGATGGATGGGTCGTTTAATTCATTGAGCGATGTCAGTTCCTTAACTACTCCAATGATTGATGTTTCAACTTTAACACAGCCTTCTTTTCAATTTTCATTGTTTAGCAATAATACCAATGATGATGTAGCAAGTTCAATAGAAGTTGAGATTTATGATGGTGCAGTTTGGAATTCAGTAGTTAACATAACAGATCTTTTAGGTCCACTTTGGGAGACATTTATTATTGATTTATCCACCTATACAATTACTGGACCAGTACAAGCAAGATTTACGGTAACGGGTACTCCCATCTCTAATTCTTCAAAGTACAACGATATTTTGTTGGATGATATAATTTTTGATGAAATGCCTTCTTGTCCTGCGCCTCACCTGATAACTTTTGGGCAAATTACAGATGTTTCAGCAGAAATAAGCTGGACAGCGCCAGATGTTACTAATTTATGGAATATAGAAATTGTAGCTGCGGGAGGAACCCCTACGGGAACCCCTACTCATTCTGGAGTGTCTAACCTATGTACTTTAAATGGGTTGTCTCCAATTACCTCATATGATATTTATATTCAGGCAAATTGTGGTAGCGGAGATGTAAGTACTTGGATAGGACCATATGAGTTTACTACCGAATGTGCTGTAACTATAGCTCCTTGGTTTGACGATGTAGAGGTGTTTACTCCAACAACAGATTTTGAAACAGAAAATTGTTGGGATACAACTTCAGTAAGTGCTTATGACTGGAACGTTGATGGCTCTTCATCTACTCCAACTTTTTTTACAGGGCCTTCAGCAGCATTTAGCGGAAACAATTTTTTTTATGTTGAAGCTTCAAACGGAAGTCAAGGAGATGTAGCAGAATTACTTACCCCGTTCATTGATCTTTCTGGTTTAACAAATCCAGAGTTGACATTTTACTACCATATGTATGGATCTTCCATGGGAGACCTATATATTGATATTTATGATGGAAGTAACTGGATAGTGGGAGTTGATCAGTTGTTAGGACAGCAACACACTTCAACGCAAGAACCTTGGGGTAAAAAATATGTTGATTTGTCTTCTTATTCTGGGGTTATTCAAATCCGATTCAGAGCCATTAGAGGGAGTGGAGTAAATGGAGATATTTCTCTAGATGATATTTCTGTAGCAGAGCCAATTAGTTGTATAGAACCTTCAAATTTGGGGACTGATAATTATACTTCTACATCGGTTGATCTTTTTTGGACAGAAGAGGGAACGGCGACTTCTTGGGATGTTGAATTATTGAATGTTACTGCAGGTGAAACAGCAACGGGTATGCCAACAGATATAGACGTTTCAAGTCCTTTAACAGTTTCGAATTTGATTGTAGGTAACGATTACGAATTTTATGTCAGATCTAATTGCGGGGTTGATGACTTGAGTGTTTGGGCAGGACCATTTAGTTTTACTTGGTTCCCGGCCTTAGCTAATGACGACTGTGTTAATGCTGAAGTGATTACAATTACAAACTCATGTGCTAATATTGTAACTTATACAGCTACCGCAACAGAAGGGTCAGAAGAACTTACTTCTTGCGATACTTCAGGAAATTTTGGGCTTTGGTACCAATTTATAGCACCAACCTCTGGAGCTTTGGAATTCGATTCAGGTATTGGTAGTCCTGGAATAGTGATTTATGAAGGAAGCTGTGGGGCTTTAACAGAGATTGCAGGTAACTGTTTTAACAATATGGATGGAAGTATTACGGGGTTAACTCCTGGTAATACCTATTACGGTATGGTGTGGACCGATACTCAAAAGGATACGGTTGAGTTTTGTTTGTATGAGTATCAGTGTGTAAGTGCAACAGCGAATTTCTCAGTAATTAGTAATTGTGACACAAATGGAGACTTTTTTGTGGATGTTGATATTACTGATATGGGAACCGCTACCAGTTTGACAATTTCTGATGATTTCTTTGGTTTTGTAGAAACAGTAGCTTCTGTTGGGGTGGTTCAATTTGGACCATATACCATAGGAAATGAAGTGTCGTTTACGGTAAATAGTGATAATGAAGACAATTGTGTCTTTACTAGTGATCCGATTGCATTTATTTGTCCTCCATCCAATGATAACTGTTCAGGTGCTATTTTTGTAACTCATGAAATGGGAGTCGCGAATGTAGATTCTGCTACTGCAATTCTAGGTACTATAGATGGTGCGACCGATTCTGGTTTAGCTGCCGAAAGTTGTAATGGTACAACAGGAACGGCTAATGATGATGTTTGGTATACTTTTGAGGCGCTGACAGCAGATGTAAACATTACTTTTGATGCTAATTTTGACTCTGTAGTGCAGTTGTACTCAGGAACTTGTACAGGGGGATTAACTGTTGTAGACTGTGCTGATGATATTCTTGCCGCTGGTGTGGAAGAGCTTCAAGCTACAGGATTAACAATAGGTGAAACGTATTATGTACGTATATATCAATATGCTTCAGCTGTAGCTGCAGATGGAACGTTCAATTTAAAAGTTTGGTCACCTACTACCTTGGGAGTTGGGGAATTAGAGCAATTGTGTCAATTCTCATATTATCCAAATCCAGTAAGCTCTAACTTGGTGTTAACAGCTCAGAAAGACATTCAAAATGTTACTGTTTACAATATGTTGGGTCAGCAGGTTGTTAATGCTACTCCAAATACCATGAAAGTAGATCTAGATATGTCTAACCTCCAAACAGGAGCATATTTTGTTAAGGTTATGATTAATGGTACTCTTCAAACCATTAGAGTGGTTAAAAAATAATGGTTTAATTTAATATAGTGCTTTTCAATAAAAAGCCCCCAACAGAAGTTGGGGGCTTTTTTGTGCGTTAAGTTTTCCTTGGGTTTAAAGTGTTTTCTGATGCAGTTTATTTTTATTAAAAAATCATTGTTAATTAGTGTTAATAGGTATAGATTTGTCGCCTTTCACAAAAAAAATTGAACCAAAATTAACAATTAACTAAAATTGATTTATGAAGAAAATTACTTGTTTTCTATGGGCATTTCTTTTGTCTATAGTAACTGGGTTTGCACAATCTATTGATTCGCAAACCTTCACGGCGACAGGATTGGATAGTGATTCCTTTACCTTGACAATTACTCCAGATCAAATAATCGTAAACCAGGAGCAAACCATTACAAGTGTTGTGTTACAGAACATTGAAATGCCCTATGGGTCGGAGCCAGGTGGTTGGGACTATTGTGGTAGCTGGTACGATTTTTCATTAACGGTAGTTGGTGGTACCGCAGACGGTACTTCTATAGCAAATGGATGCGCAGCCGATTTTAATGATTTGAATGTAACTGATTTTACATCAATTGTTTTTACTTCAAACAGTATAGATACTTATGATGATGAAGTGTTTTTATCAGTAGGATTAGAAGTAACTTACAATACGCCTAGTTGTCCTGCCCCTTTAAACCTTATGGCAGAAAGTTTAAGCTTAACTGAAGCTCAAATTACCTGGTCTGCAGGTAATGCAGAAACTGCATGGACTTACGAATACGGCTTGGAAGGTTTTACCCTAGGAGAGGGAATATCTGGTACGTCAACAGAAACAACGCTTAGCATAGATGGACTGTTAGAAGGTGTGGCATATGACATTTATGTGCAGGCTAATTGTGGAGCAGACGATAATAGTGTTTGGATTTTAGAAAGTTGGACACAACCAATTACTGGTCAGGTTTGTGAAGCGGCTATAGAAATTGCTTCTTTACCTTTCAATACTGAAGATGACACTTCAAACTATTTTAATGATTATACTGGCGTACCAGGTGAAATGACTGGTTGTGGTACAGAATATACGTTTATGAATGGAGACGATGTTGTGTATGCATATACACCAACAGAAGATACATCTCTAGAAGTGTCTGTTACTCCTGGAGATAATAACTGCGGAATATTTGTATTTGATGATTGTGCTAACATTGGGGTGAGTTGTGTTGGTGGTGCTGCAGACTATTCTACAGATGAAAGAAACTTTGACATAGTAGTATCTGCAGGAACAACATACTATTTCCTGATAAGTACTTGGGGGCCTTATCCAGAAAGTACAACATATGACTTTAGTATTACTGAAAATACATGTATCGATGCCGTTGCAGAATATAGCATTGTTAGCGATTGTGACAATGAGGTTTTTTATGTTGATGTTGATATTACAAGCATGGGGTCTGCTATTAGTTTGACCATAGAAGATGATTTTGGAAGTACCGCTCAAACAGTTACAGCAACAGGAGTTGTGCAGTTTGGTCCTTATACAGATGGTGCAGAAGTTATGTTTACCGTTTCTGACGATAATGATACCAACTGTATTTTGGAAAGTGATGTGTTAACATATGCTTGTCCAATATCTGGGCAGATTTGTGAGTTGGCTCTTGAAATAACAGAATTACCTTATACAACTACCGATGATACAGCAAATTATTTTGACGATTATTCAGGGGTTCCAGGAACGTCTTGTGGTGCTGAATGGTCATATTTAAATGGAGATGACGTTGTGTATTCTTATACAGCTACAGCAGATATGTCTATTGAAGTGACAATGGACCCAGTACAAGGATTTACCGGAGTGTTTGTATATGAGTCTTGCGAGGACATTGGTGTGAGTTGTATTGCAGGAGCATCTGATAATTGGGAAGGTAATACTTATGGATTTGATATGGATGTTGTTGCAGGTGAGACATATTATATTGTAATTTCAACTTGGGCAGCGCCTCAAAGTTCTGGATATACACTTACCTTAAATGAAAATACTTGTACCGATGCTACTGTATCGTTTGAAGTTGTAAGTGATTGTGAGAACAGCTACGGATTCTTTGTTACTGCAAATATTGAAGATATGGGAACGGCAACCAGTTTAACATTGACAGATAACCAAGGAAATGATCCACAGACAGCAACTTCAGTAGGAGTACTACAGTTTGGACCATATACTAATAATTATAATATTTCCATTAACGTTTCTGATGACAACGATGCAAATTGTGAGTTTGATAGCCTTAGTATGACTCAAGATGGTTGTCCCCCAGCTTATGATAACCTATGTGATGCATTGGCATTAGAATTGGGTGCAGAAAGTTATGGAGTACAGTATAGTAATATGTATTCTACAGTTGAGCCTAATGAGCCTGCTGGTTCATGTTTTTATGATGGAGCTAACGCTACAGTATGGTTCTCGTTCGTAGCACCTGCATCTGGAGCTGTTACTATTTCAACAGACATAGAAGGAGCAAGTCTTCAGGATACTGAAATAGCAGTATATGAGACTCCAGTTGATTGTAGTGACTTGTCTACGTTGGTAGAAATTGGTTGTGATCAAGATGGTGGAAGTTATTATGATTGGAATTCTGTTTTGAGTTTAACAGACTTAACACCTGGTGATACCTATTACATTCAAGTTGATAAATATGGAACTATGAACCCAAATGGTGTCTTCGGTATTGAAGTTTCAGATTCAGAAACCTTGTCTTCTGAAGACTTCGTTCAGGAAACGGGATTGTCATATTATCCTAACCCTGTGAAATCTGAATTGACACTGAAAGCTCAATCAGATATCCAAAACATTGAGGTTTATAATACTCTTGGGCAGCAGGTTGTTGCTTTTACCCCTAACAGTATGGCTGTTAACCTTGATATGGCTAACTTGCAACAAGGGCCGTATTTTGTTAAAGTAACAGTTAATAATGTAGTAGAAACTATTCGAGTAGTGAAACAATAATAGTTTTCAGTTTCTCTGAAAAGCCATAGGTTTAAATCTATGGCTTTTTTTGTTTTATATATTTTTAAGTATATATGTTAATTTAGGTTAATAAGTGTTGAAAATTCTTTAAAAAAAATGTTAAAACGTAGATTTAATCAATTTTTTGAATAAATAATTAAATTATTAACTGTTTAACAAATGAGAAAAACTACGTTTTGGCTTATTGCCACAATGTGTTTTGTGTTTTCTTGGCAGTCACAAGCGCAATTCACATTCCCCGTTATTGCGGGCCCTACTAATGTACCGGGCTCTACAGAGATTACTTTAAATATCAATGATGTTGCCAACACGGCAGCAGTAACTGCCGGAGTTTACGATTCATTTCTAATCACGGTAGATTGGGTAAATGTTAATAATGCCTATTCAAGCGAAGCAGATGTAACTGTTACAACCGCTGCAGGTTCTGTTGTTATCGACCCTCCAACATCTGGAGGTGCAAATAATACAAATTCAGCAACCTTGACTTTTCAGGGTGATTTGGCAGGATTGTATGAGCCGGCTGTAGATGGAGCGCTTGATTTGATATTAGATCAATCATGGACTAATTCAGATTGTAACTGGTTGAATATTGCTGTAACACTATATGAAGCACCTACTTGTATAGAACCAAACACGCTGGGAGCTTCAAACGTTCTTACTACTTCTGTAGACTTAACATGGGCTCAAGGTTTCAGTGAAACTATGTGGAATATAGAGTGGGGAGTAGCAGGGTTTGTTCAAGGTTCTGGAACTATGGTATCGGGACTTACTAGTACTACCTATAATGAAAATACACTAAGTCCTTCTACCACTTATGAGTTTTATGTACAAGCTGATTGTGGTGCCGGTGATACAAGTGCATGGGCTGGTCCATTTGAGTTTACAACAGACTGTGCAGCTTATACTCCTGAATACCTACAAGATTTTGCAACCATCATTCCGCAGTGTTGGGATGAGGCTGATAATGGGGATCCAACTACTGGACCTACTGGTTTAGGAGCGGGATCATGGATTGCTGATGGTTTTGCAAACAACGGAACAAATGGGGCTTATAAAATTAATCTTTTCACAACAGGTAAAAGTGATTGGGTGTTGACTCCAAGTTTTGATCTGTCAACAGGCGGTCCTTATCAGGTGGAGTTCGATTTTGCCATTATGCAGTACGCTTCATCTACAACAGCAGGAACTTTAGGGACTGACGACCAAGTCCAGTTTTTGATTTCAACAGACGCAGGTACTACCTGGACTGCTCTCGATACTTGGAGCAATACTTCTGTAGTTCCTGCTGGAGGAACTCACTATATTTACGATTTAACGTCATATGCAGGAATGACAGCAAGGTTCGCTTATTGGGGCTCTGAAGGGACTGTAGACGACCCTGAGGATATAGATGTGTCTTTCGATAATTTCCGTATTAGGGATATTCCTTCCTGTCCAGAACCATTTGCTTTAACTGCAACAAATATAGGCTCAACCTCTGCTGAGTTATCTTGGACAGAAAGTGGTTCTGCAACATCTTGGAACATTGAAGTGGTAACAACAGGAACAGCTCCAACAGGTACACCAACTTATACAGGGGTGACAAACCCATATAGTGTTACCGATTTGTCTCCAGTTACTGATTATGAATTTTACGTGCAATCCGATTGTGGTTCCGGTGATACAAGTGTTTGGGTAGGGCCTTTTGGGTTTACAACCGCTTGTAGTGTTTTTTTAGCACCATTTACTGAGCCATTTACAGGGGGGACAACTCCTAACTGTTGGACCGAAGGTGGTGATAATGCATGGGATTATAATTTAAATGCAGGTTATGCTGCAACAGATGTTGATGATCATACCGTTGGTGGCGGAACTAATTATGCATGGATGGATGGCTCAGATAACGGCAATGCTGAAATCAGTACCTTGACGTCTCCATTAGTAGATGTGTCTGGTCTAACTAGCCCTTCTTTACAATTCGCATTATTCAGTAACAATACTAATAACGCAACAATTAACTTGATTGATGTAGAACTTTACGATGGCACTGCTTGGAATACGGTAATGAACATAACTAATTTATTGGGTGCAGAGTGGCAAGATTACTTTATAGATCTTTCTACTTATACAATTAGTGGGCCGGTACAAGTTAGGTTCACGGTTACAGGTACTTCAACTTCTGCATACTATAATGATATTTTACTGGATGATGTCTCTTTCGACGAAATGCCAGCTTGTGCTCAGCCATTTAACCTAATGGCAAGTGCCGTTACCGATACTACAGCAAATTTAAGCTGGACAGAGGCAGGAACAGCAACTTCTTGGAACATTGAAATGGTAACTGCGGGGACTGTCCCTACAGGTACACCAACCTATACAGGAGTGACAAATCCATACACTGTTACCGGATTGACTCCTGCTACAGAATATGAGTTTTACGTGCAAGCCGATTGTGGCGCTGGTGATACAAGTGCTTGGGTAGGGCCAGTTTCTATAACAACAGAGTGTGCAGCTTATATTCCAGAATACTTAGAGGATTTTACAACCATCATTCCACAGTGTTGGGATGAGGCTGATAATGGTGATCCAACAACTGGGCCTACTGGTTTAGGAGCGGGATCATGGATTGCTGATGGTTTTGCAAACAACGGAACAAATGGTGCCTATAAGATTAATATTTATACCACAGGTAAGAGTGATTGGGTATTGTCTCCAAGCTTCGATTTATCAACTGGCGGTCCTTATCAGGTAGAGTTTGATTTTGCCATTATGCAGTATGCTTCATCAACAACAGTTGGAACTTTAGGGTCTGACGACGAAGTTCAGTTTTTGATTTCTACCGATGCAGGTACTACATGGACTGCTCTAGATACTTGGGATAATACTTCTGTAGTTCCTGCTGGAGGAACACATTATGTTTACGATTTAACATCATATG
>NZ_JARACK010000010.1 GCF_028767185.1 Mangrovimonas aestuarii | reverse complement strand
ACGTATCGGCCGGAGAGCACACGGTAACGGTGCGCGACAAGAACGGCTGTGGAGAGGCCAGCGTGACGGTAACGGTGATGGACTACATGAAGTTCTTTACCCCGAACGGCGACGGCTACAACGACACATGGACAATTTCCGCAATGGACAACCAGCCGGATGCAAAGATCTACATCTTTGACCGCTACGGAAAACTGCTAAAACAGCTAAGCCCAGCGGACGATGGTTGGGACGGTAACTTCAACGGGGTCGCCATGCCTAGCAACGACTACTGGTTTACCATAGAGTACAGTGAACCGAGAACGGGAGAAATAAAGACCTTTAGGTCGCACTTTACTTTGAAGAGGTAAATTAGATATATCATTAATAAAAAAGCTGCACTAATTATAAGGGCAGCTTTTTTTATTTGTAATTTTAGCTAAACAGGGCTAATAGTTCAGTTTATCGAAATAATAGTATCTTTGGACGATGTAAATTAAGTGTCAATGAATAGTAAAATACGCCATACTAGAACTAGAGCTCAAGAGAGTTCAAATGCTATAGAGCGTATGTATATTACTATGAGACACTTGTTTAATCGTGGATTTTATAAGCCCATGGGGATTTCCGGTGATTCATTACGAGAATCCCTGCTAGTACTTCGACCTGAGATTTATGGCTCTGTTAGTGATGAAAAAGCCGAATTAGAAGGTTTACTTTATGTAATTGATAGATTACCCCAAGGTATTGAAGAGTGCCGATTTATTAATTTAACTAGTGATGAGGGCTATGCCAATTCTCATTTCAAACCAATCATTCCTATTAAGCGAAGACGAAACTGTTACAGGATTGATAATGAACAGATGAACATTGAAGTAACAAGAGGGCGTTCTGAAATCTATGATATCCTTACTCATTTAACCTTTCTGTTTATTGAGTCACATAAAATTAGTAAAAGGGTATTGGTAGATGAAGACGGTGCTACAACTAGGGATTGGGAGAAGCTTGAGCAAGCTGTTTTGTCAGAAAACGAGCTTAGTCAACAAGAGCGTGAGGTTGCTATAACACATACGGCAAATATTTTGGGGAGAACATTTAAAGAACTTACTCAAGTTTATTCTAGTTTTGCAACTTCAGCACAACCAGAACGGTTATTGCATATAATATATTGGTTGGGAAAACTGGCCATAGACGAAATGGTTAGTAATGCTAAACGAACGGTAACATTTAGTCCTGTTTTGAGGGAGCGTTTAGGACATCATATTCATGGAGAGGCTTGGGCGAATACGATTAAGGAGAAACTTTTTGACAATAATTTACTTAATCGTCCAATACATATTATCAGTGCCAATATGCACAGTGTTATGAATACTTTATTAACGCCAATAATTCACAAGGATGACATTCACAAGAAGGGCGTTTTTTCGGTTTATGAATTATTGAGTAAAAGGGAAAATAATGTATTGCGCAATAAAATAGAACAAGGGGCGTTGCAGATGGGGATGCATTACATAAAGGATGAATCTGGGACCAATATAGATGTGCAGATTTTTGATTTAGATCGTCTCAATATAGACGAACTAGACATAACTGTAAATACCCTAACTCTTGAAAAGGAAAAACCTGTTTTATTGGTGATGGATTATGCTTTTGGAGAACAGGCTTACGAAACTATAGATGAATTGCTAAAACCTTATGAGTTAAATGGGGGTAAAATTCATTTGAATGTCAAGTCGATATCAATTATGGGAAAAGCAGGAATTCTTGAAGGAGGAAAAGGGGATATCATGATTCCTTCTGCCCATATTTTTGAGGGTACAGCAGATAACTACCCTATTGATAACGAACTCAAAAAAGAAGACCTTGAAGGGCATGGAATTGACGTCTATGAAGGGGCGATGGTAACTGTTTTGGGGACTTCCTTACAGAACAAGGATATTCTGAGCTTTTTCCATAATTCCACCTGGAATGTTATTGGGTTGGAAATGGAAGGCGCACACTACCAAAAAGCTATTCAAGCAGCTTCGAGGGTAAGGGGAAATATTAATCGAGATGTAAAAGTGAGATATGCGTACTATGCCAGTGATAACCCTCTGGAGACAGGAAGTACATTAGCATCTGGAGGCCTTGGAACATCGGGTGTTAAACCTACATATTTAATAACAAGAAGAATATTAGAACAAATTTTGAATACATGACAAACAATCCTTATAACAACCAACAGAATACTTCGGAAGAGGTGGATTTGGGACAATTGTTTAAAATAATTGGGCAGCTTTTTGACCGGTTTTTTAATTTCATCGGTTCCATCTTTAAAGCTATATTTTCTGTTTTTATTTATGCCTTGAAGGCTATAATTGTAAATTTTAAATTGATAGCTGCTGTAATTGTTGTATCTGCTTTATTGGGGTTTGGACTTGAAAAAACGAAACCAACAACATATAAGTCGCAGATGTTGGTTAAGCCATACTTTGACTCCCAATATGAGATGATTACCAATGTTAGGAATTTGAACTCATTAGTGTCTACACAAAGATATGAAACCTTGGCAGAATTGTTTAAAATGGATGTAGATGAAGTCAAGGCCATTGCTGGTATTGAAATCAATCCGGGACCTGAAAGTGAAAACGATCAATATAGGGCTTATGATGAATATGTTAAGTCGATAGATACTGTTTCTGGAATTGAACTTACTTTTAAACAATATATATCCAATAGAAGTATTTATGAATATAGGATATATGAAATAAGCGTGCTTTCCAATAAGAAGGATATTTATAAAGGTCTTGAAAATGGTATTATTGAATCTTTTAATACGGAGTATTCAAAGAATAAAATGAAAAAAAGGGATCAAGTTATAGAAATCCAAAGGGAGAATCTATTGACTTCAATAAGAGAAATTGATTCTTTGCAGAATGTGTATATAAAAGTATTGGAAGATGAGAACAAAACTGGAGGAAATGTTATTGAACTAGCTGAAGGGCTTACAATAGGGAAGGATAAAACAACAACCAAGGAGTTTGAATTATTAAGTCAGGAACTGCTTTTGCGTGATGCATTGAAAGAATTGGAAGAGGAGAAAATCCTTGAAGACGTGCCTTTTGAAGTGCTTTCCGGTTTTCAGGCTATAGGTAATAAAGCCAGTATTATTGAAAAATATGTTGTTGTTTTCCCTGCAATAGCTTTTTTATTACTATGCCTTGTTTTCCTTACTAATAAGCTAGTTAAGTTTGTAAATAAATATGGAGAATAGAGTTGTTTTAGTAACGGGTGGTGCTGGGTTTATCGGTTCTAATTTTATTCCTTATTTCTTAGAGAAAAATAAAAATACTAAGATTGTTAATTTAGATAAGCTCACTTATGCAGGTGAGCTTTCTAATTTAAGAGAAATAGAGGGCAGCATAAACTATGAATTCATCAAAGGGGATATCTGTGATAAAGAACTGGTATTTAGTATTTTTGAAAAGTATAAGTTTAATGGCGTTATTCATTTTGCTGCGGAATCGCACGTAGATAATTCAATAGCAGGCCCTGAAGCCTTTATACAAACTAATGTTTTGGGTACGTTCAACTTATTGGAGGCAGCAAGAAAACATTGGTTAAACGGTCCAAACGAATATACAAAAGGATTTGAGGACTCTCTTTTTCATCATATCTCAACAGATGAAGTGTATGGAACATTAGGGGAAACCGGTTACTTTACG
Source organism: Mangrovimonas aestuarii (assembly GCF_028767185.1). Taxonomy (GTDB): domain Bacteria; phylum Bacteroidota; class Bacteroidia; order Flavobacteriales; family Flavobacteriaceae; genus Mangrovimonas_B; species Mangrovimonas_B aestuarii. Next base: position 97,015 of record NZ_JARACK010000010.1, on the reverse strand, counting down.
GAGAATACAGCCTATGCGCCCAACAGTCCCTATAGTGCAACAAAGGCTTCTTCGGATTTCTTGGTTAGAAGCTATTACCATACCTACGGACTAAATGTCGTGACTACCAATTGTTCAAACAACTATGGGCCTAAGCAACACGATGAGAAGCTTATTCCAACAATTATCAGGAAAGCATTGTTGGGAGAGCCTATTCCCATTTATGGTGAAGGTAAAAATGTAAGAGATTGGCTTTATGTTTTAGATCATTGTAAAGGGATAGAACTTGTTTACAAAAAAGGGCAATTAGGAGAAACGTATATAATTGGTGGAGGAAATGAAAGAAACAATTTGTATATAGCCAATATCGTTTGTGATATTTTGGATGAACTAAAGCCAAAAGAAAAATCATATAAAGATCAGGTTGCATTTGTAACAGATAGGCCTGGACATGATTTTAGATATGCTATAGATGCTGAAAAGATAAAAAATGAGTTAGGGTGGCAAGCCGAAGAAAATTTTGAGTCAGGAATTAGAAAAACGGTTCAATGGTATCTTAAAAAATATTCTACGATATGAAAGGAATAATCCTCGCTGGCGGTTCGGGAACGAGATTACATCCGTTAACAAAAGTTGTCAGTAAGCAACTAATGCCAATTTACGACAAGCCGATGATTTATTATCCCTTAAGCACCTTGATGTCTGCAGGGATAAGAGAAATATTGATTATATCAACATCAATAGACACTCCTCGATTTAAGTCGCTTTTGGGAGATGGTAGTGATTATGGCTGTATGTTTAGTTATGCAGTTCAGGAGGAGCCCAAAGGACTGGCAGAGGCATTTTTGATTGGTGAAGAATTTATTGGTTCTGATAGCGTGGCCTTGATACTCGGTGATAATATTTTTTATGGTTCGGGTTTACAAGAGCTGCTCCAGTCGTCTACAAATCTAAACGGTGGCGTAATTTTTGCCTATCATGTTCAAGATCCCAAACGCTATGGCGTTGTTGATTTTGATGAAAACAAAAAAGCTGTATCGATTGAAGAAAAACCAACAAATCCGCGTTCCAATTACGCAGTTCCTGGCATTTACTTTTATGATAATAAAGTGGTAGATATTGCGAAATCAATACAACCGAGCCAAAGAGGAGAGCTTGAGATTACAGATATCAACAAAGTATATTTACAAAAAGGAGAGTTAAACGTTAGGATTCTGGACAAGGGTACTGCATGGTTAGATACGGGAACATTTCAATCTTTAATGCAGGCTTCCCAATTTGTTCAGGTAATAGAAGAGCGTCAGGGACTTAAAGTAGGCTGTATTGAAGAGATGGCCTATAATATGGGGTTTATAGATAAAGAACAATTGTTGAAATTGGCCAAGCCATTGATTAAAAGTGGTTATGGTAAGTATTTAGAACAGCTAAAATGAGAGTAGAGAAAACAGGTCTAAAAGATTGCTTTGTTGTTATTCCTTCAGTTTACAAAGATGATCGAGGTTATTTTTTTGAGTCATTCAACCAAAAGGAATTTAATGCTCATACAGGGATTAATGTTAATTTTGTTCAGGATAATCAGTCTTTGTCACAAAGAGGAGTATTGAGAGGATTGCATTTTCAGAAGGGAGCATTCGCCCAAGCTAAACTTGTAAGAGTGATTAAGGGAAGCGTTTTGGATGTTTGTGTAGACTTAAGAAAAGAATCTCCAACATTCAAAAAGTCTTTTTCGATTGTTTTAGATGATACAGAAAACAAACAGTTATTTATTCCTAGAGGATTTGCCCATGGCTTTTTAGTGCTTGAAGACAATACCATTTTTTCTTATAAATGTGATAATTATTACTCAAAAGATCATGAGGGAGGAATCATTTACAATGATCCTCAGTTAGCTGTTGATTGGGGTATTGGAGATATGGAGATTAATTTGTCAGAAAAGGATAGGGTGCTACCGTTACTAGAAGAATTGGTGTTATGAGAAAACATGTGCTAGTTACTGGTGCTAACGGACAACTTGGGATGACGTTGAGGAACTTGGCGTCTCAATACCCGGATCTTGATTTTACTTTCTTGGGCTCAAAAGAATTAGACATTACTAATTCAAAGCAGCTGCAACATTGCTTTTCTAAGAATCGTTTTGATTATTGTATTAACTGTGCTGCATACACAGCTGTTGATAGAGCAGAAAGCGAGCCTGAAAAGGCATATGCTGTAAATGCAGAGGGAGTGCTGAATCTGGCGCTTAATTGTAAAGATAATGCTGTGATCTTGTTGCATGTTTCTACCGATTTTGTGTTTGATGGGACTAAGACAACCCCTTATAAGGAAACAGACCATCCTAATCCAATAAATGTTTATGGGGCTTCTAAACTCAAAGGAGAAGAATATATTAAGGGGGTGTTGGAGAACTATTATATACTTAGAACTTCATGGGTGTACTCCCTTTATGGGAATAATTTTGTGAAAACGATGCTGAGGCTAGCTAAAGAAAAAAAGGAATTGAAAGTGGTAAATGATCAGATTGGAAGTCCTACTTTTGCAGGGGATTTAGCCGGGGCAATATTGAACATGTTAACTACCGAAACTTTGGAATATGGTACCTATCATTACTCTAATGAAGGAGGGATAAGTTGGTTTGAATTTGCAAAAGGAATTTTTGAAGTTAAAGGAATCAATCAAGATGTTTTACCCATTTCTACTGACGAATTTTTGGCCAAGGCTAAGAGACCTATGTATTCTGTTTTAGATCTTTCTGCTATTTTAAATAGTGGCTTTGAAGTTAAAAAATGGAAAGATGCCTTGTATAGGTGTTTAAAATAGGCGATGAACGATATATTAAAGCAAGGCTTTGAATGATTTGAACTAATGATGAAAAGAAACCTGATAATTTTTGGAACTCGGCCAGAAGCGATAAAAATGGCTCCATTGGTAAAAGCCTTTGAGAAAAGGAACACTGATTTTGTCACAAAAGTTTGTATTACAGCTCAACATAGAGAAATGTTAGATCAGGTTTTGGAGTTTTTCGAGATTAAACCGGACTATGATCTTGATTTAATGAAACCAAACCAAAATCTCTATACCTTAACTTCAGATATTATCTCTGGTCTTAAGCCTGTTTTGGAGGAATTTAAACCAGATTTTGTTTATGTTCATGGAGATACCACCACTACTATGGCGGCCAGTATCGCTTCTTTTTATTCTGGGGCTAAAGTATGTCACGTAGAAGCGGGTTTACGCACGTTTAATAAGTGGTCTCCGTTTCCCGAAGAAATGAACCGAAGTATTGCTGGCAGGGTTTCCGATTTTCATTTTGCACCAACAGTAACTTCTAAACATAATTTGTTATCCGAGAATGTTTCAGAAAATAGCATTTTAGTTACTGGAAATACAGTAATAGATGCTTTAAACTTTAGCTCAGAAAAGGTAGTTAATGGGTATGTAGATGATGAGATAAGAAAGTTGGCATCTGTAATAGATGATACAAAGCGTCAAATTTTAGTAACAGGACATAGGCGGGAAAATCACGGACAAGGGTTTATCAATATTTGCGAATCGCTTAAACAAATAGCTTTAAACCACAATGATTGTGAAATTGTATATCCGGTGCATCTTAATCCGAATGTGCAAAAGCCTGTTTATGATATTTTAGGAAATACATCAAATATTAAACTGATAGAGCCTTTGTCTTATCCAGCATTTGTGTGGTTAATGAATAAAGCCCATTTAATCATAACCGATAGTGGTGGTGTGCAGGAAGAAGCTCCAAGTTTGGGTAAACCTGTGTTGGTAATGCGTGATACTACAGAGCGCCCTGAAGCAGTAGAAGCGGGAACAGTAATTCTAGTTGGAACAAACGTGGAGAAAATAGTTTCTCAAGCAAAGCGTTTATTGACCAATGATGAGGTTTATGACCAAATGAGTAAGTTGCATAACCCTTATGGTGATGGCAAAGCTTGCGAAAGAATTGTTAATTACATTAATAGTATAAAGAATTTTTAAAATGAATCAACCTGAAGTGGTCATGGTTGGATTGGGCTATATAGGCTTGCCTACAGCCGCTCTAATCGCTCAAAATAAAACAAAGGTTCATGGAGTGGATATTAACTCAAAAGTTGTTGAAACCATTAATAAAGGGGAAATACACATTATTGAACCTGAATTGGACTCAGCAGTAGAAAAAGCTGTTAGAGAGGGGTTTTTAAAAGCTTCTACGACGCCTGTTGCCGCCAATACCTATTTAATTGTAGTACCAACGCCTTTTAAGGGAAAGAACGAACCGGATATTTCATTTGTTGAAGCAGCCACCAAGGCTATTCTCCCTCTTTTAAAGGAAGGCGATCTGTATATCATAGAATCAACATCTCCTGTGGGAACCACAGAGAAAATGATGGAACTTATTTATTCACAGCGCCCTGAATTAAAAGATAAGTTAGATATAGCCTATTGTCCAGAACGTGTGTTGCCTGGAAACGTGATGTACGAACTAGTACACAACGATAGAGTGATAGGTGGAATTAATGACAAATCTACAGACAGGGCTATAGCTTTTTATCGCCAGTTCATTAAAGGTGATTTGCACAGGACTAATGCTAGAACAGCGGAAATGTGCAAACTTGTAGAGAACTCCTCCAGAGATGTACAAATAGCATTTGCGAATGAGTTGTCGCTCATTTGTGATAAGGCTGATATTAATGTTTGGGAGCTTATAGAATTGGCCAATAAACATCCTAGAGTAAACATTCTACAACCAGGCTGCGGCGTGGGTGGCCACTGTATTGCAGTTGATCCGTATTTTATAGTTTCCGACTACCCTTTGGAATCACAAATTATTGGGAAAGCCAGGGAAATCAACAATTATAAATCCTTTTGGTGTGCCGAAAAAGTACAAACGGCTAAATTGGAATTTGAATTGAAACATGGTAGAAAACCGAGCATCGCATTAATGGGGTTGGCATTTAAACCGAATATCGATGATTTAAGGGAATCGCCAGCTAAATATATTGCTCAAAAAGTCCTTCAGAATGCAAATAATGAGGAGTATTTTATAGTAGAGCCAAATATAGAGTCGCATAAGGTGTTTAAACTAACCGATTATAAAATGGCCGCTGCAAACGCCGATATAATTGTGTTTTTAGTGGGGCATAAAGAGTTTAAATCTTTGGAGATCAAAAAGGACAAAATGGTATTGGATTTTTGTGGGGTTAGCAACTTTATAAATTGACAAGATGCTTTTTAATTCACTGGATTTTGCAGTCTTTTTCCCAATAGTTTTTATTCTTTATTGGATTGCTTCACAAAATAAAAATACTAGAAATATTCTTTTATTAGTTTCTAGTTATGTGTTTTACGGTTGGTGGGATTGGAGATTTTTATTTTTGATATTCTTTAGTTCTTTGGTTGATTTTATAATCGGACAAAAAATCTATAAAACAAAAATAGAAAAAGAAAGGAAAGTGTTTTTGGCAATAAGCCTTCTGGTAAACTTGGGTTTTTTGTGTTATTTTAAGTATTCAAATTTCTTTATTGAAACTTTTGTAGATTCTTTTAGACTGTTTGGAAAGGAACTGGAAGTGTCCACTTTAAATATAATCTTACCAGTAGGTATCAGTTTTTATACGTTTCAAACCTTAAGCTATACGATTGATATTTATAGAAAGCAACTAGAGCCAACAAAAGACCCTTTGGCTTTCTTTACATTTGTAGCCTTCTTTCCGCAGTTGGTCGCTGGGCCAATTGAAAGGGCTTCACATTTATTGCCTCAATTCTATAAAACATATAAATTTAATTATGATCAGGTTAAATCGGGGTTATTGCTTATAGCTTTTGGATTGTTTAAAAAAATGGTCATAGCAGATAGGGTTTCAATCCTTGTAAATCAAGTTTATAATAATCCTGAAACATATCATGGTTTTGAAGTTGTTGTGGCGACTATATTTTTTGCTTTTCAAATCTACTGCGATTTCTCTGGGTATTCAGATATAGCAATAGGTGCTGGGAGAACTATGGGCTTTGATTTAATGAAGAACTTCAGGAGCCCCTACCTGTCCAAGTCGATTACGGAGTTTTGGCGTAGATGGCATATTTCCTTGTCAACATGGTTTAGAGACTATGTATATATTCCATTAGGAGGAAGTAGAAACGGAAAGTATAAAACCTATTTCAATCTATTTGTTGTGTTTTTGGTTAGTGGTTTATGGCATGGAGCAGCTATGACTTTTGTTATATGGGGGGTAATTCATGGAATTATAATAGTGGCTGAAAAAGCGTTGACAAAACAAAGGTTAAAGTTCTCTAAAATGCTTAAGATTAATAATAAGTCATTGGCTAGAAAAGTGTTTTACATTTCCATAACATTTACAATTGTATGTTTTGCTTGGATTTTCTTTAGAGCCAATAGTCTAGAAGATTCTTTTGTGTTAATAGGCAATATGGGTGATTTCAAGTCGTCTCAAATCTTAAATCTATACAATTTGGGAATGAGTTCCCAAGAATTATGGACTGCAATATTTGCAATAATACTGTTGGTGGTTTTTGAATGGTTCCATTATAACAGTGACAGAAGTTTATCTAAGACGCTTCCAACCAAGCCACTATTTTTTAGGTGGAGTTTTTATATGGCCATTGGTTTTGTTCTAGTAATATTTGGTGTTTATGGTGATATGGCACCAAAGGAATTTATATACTTTCAATTCTAAGAAATGAAAAAGTTTATTTTAAAAGCTGTTGTTTTTTCCTTCTTGTTTTTGAGTGTTGTATTCTTTGTCAATAAATCTTTTTGTAACATTGGATTAGAGAGCTATAAAACTGAAGAATACAATGAATTTAAAGAAAGTGGGGGTAGCATTGATATAGCACTCTTTGGGTCCTCTCATACATTATGTTCATATGACCCTAGGGTTTTTGAAGCTAAGTTAAATACTAGTACATTTAACTTCGGTATTTCAAGCCAGAGACTTATAACAACTACGCCTGTCATTCAGGAAGTTCTTGAGAATAATGATCTGCAATTAGCCATAGTGGATGTTTTCAAAGGGACACTAAGTCAACCTCCATATATTGATAGGGTAAATAGTTTTCAGCTTAAAACATTTGACTACCTTCCCTTTTCAATTGAAAAATTGGAAGCTATGGAGAAGATTTATGGAGGTGAAAGTATTTTGGAGCAGATTCCGATTTTTAGAGCTCACTCGCTGTGGGAAAATAAATTGACGCAGGAACCTCATTATTTTAAAGAAAGCCAAGACTACTATAAAGGTTACTATTCTGATTTCTCATTTAATAAGAAAAGATGGGAAAGGGCTGTGAAGAATAAAAAAATAGTATCAAAAAACCGGATTATCCCAACAAAATCATTAAGTCAAGAGCAGATGCAAACAATTGATAGGATAATTCAGAAATTTAAAGACAACAATATTCCATTTATATTTGTAAATGCACCTCTTCCAAAAGGATATAGAACTAACGTATATTATACTTACCAAGAACTTATCCGTAAGTATTTAAAATCAAGAAAGGTTGAATATATTGATTTTAATGATTTATACGATACTCTTAATATAACCAAGTGGGATTTTAAAGATGCAGGCCATTTAAACAGTCGGGGAGCCGCCAAAGTATCAAATTATTTAGCAGAATTTGTCAAGAAAAATTATCAAATAAAACGGACTCAACAGGGTACAAAGTACTTAGGAAACAGGTATTATCATATTGATACCGACTTTAAATACACCTTATCTTATAAAGATATAAAAGATCAAAAATTGATTAATGAACTAGGGGTGGAGAAGCTAGTAGTCTATAAAACTAATGACGGTAATTTGGAAATTATGTTTTTAGGAAAAAAAGGTAATCTTAAATATATATCAACAACTGTAAGTTACCAGTTAGGCCAAGGCCAAACTAATGTTTTAGAAGGTGTGAATCCCGAATTTAAAAAGTACTTTAATAAAGGCATTTATAAAAAGGAAACTAACTTAACCAGAGGTTTAAGTTATAATGAATATGAGGTGAAAACGCTTAGAATACCCTGTCACTTTGAAAAAATTGTAGATTTTAAAGTGTTTGTTGGTGGTCATAATTTAAAACAGCAAGAAGTGTTAAGTGTGAGTGAGTTAAATTTAAAGATGTAGGGTTAGCACTCTCAAAAAACAAACACATTTTGTGTTAATTAAAATGTTTTATGAATAATATTTGGCATTTATTGTTGTTGGCTTTGTTAGTGTCTTCTTGTAATGATGCTAAAAACAGATCAAAGGATGAGTCAGTAATAGAGAGAGAAAATCTTGTTGTCAAGGTTGGCTTAACTTCCGATGTAAAGGATGAGTTTGTTTTGACGGTAAATGGAATTGGCATCAATGAAAATCAAAAAAAGAATATTCAAATTATACAAGAAATATTTAAGCCTAATGTAAAACAAGGAATAAAAGCCAATTTTGGTTCCGTTGATAGAGCAGATAATTTTATTTTAAAGTTAGGTAAAAAGGAGAAGGAAGTTATTTTCAATGGGATTGAATTTATTTATGGTGATCAGAAAATTTTGGTTGCTTCATCCAACTTCAAGAGATATTTAAAATGGAATCGTTTTGTTGAGTTTTCAGATAAAGAATTTAGCTTGAGAACAAAACGAGTAAAAGGAGAGCATCATCCTGCAATTTTTGCAAGACAAAAATTGTTGGATTCATTGTTTAAGTAAATTTTTTGGTGAGAGAAAAGATAAATCGCGTTATAGGAAACAATGACTACAAAGAAATTCTTAGTAAAGGGTTTTCTTTTTTGGTGCTAAGGTTAGGTGGATTGCTAGCGGGTTATATATTTACGTATTTAATAGCTCGTGAATACGGAGCCGGTGTTACAGGTTTGGTATCCCTAAGTTTTACATTGATTATGTGCTTGAGCATATTTGGTCGTTTAGGGATAGATGTTAATTTAATCCCTTTTTATTCAGATAAGACTAATCATTCAGATTCCGGGCTGTTTTATAAGGTTTTAGTCAAGGCGTTTTTTGTATCATTAGTATTAGCTTCAATTTTATTTCTTCTTAGGCGCAATTTGGCCATAGATTTTTTTAAAAAACCACAGTTGGAACCCTATATTTTCTGGGCAGCATTAACCATACCGTTTTGGACGATTACTTTGGTATGCGCTGGGTTGTTTAGATCCTTTAAGAAGAATTCTCTTTTTGCATTTTTTAATAACCCTGGGAGGTTTTTATTTACTTTAGTAGTTTTCGCTGGTTATTTGTACATTTCAAACGATAGCTTAAGTGCTATTAAAGCTCATTTTTATGGGGTGTTTATATTGGCCATTGTTAGTGTGTTCTTAACCTTAAAACAGTTTGATAGGCCGAATTTTATACCGAAAACAAATTCTTGGCACTTTTTAAGGCAAGCATTTCCCATGATGTTGTCTGGAGCAATAATTGTATTTTTGGGTTGGGCAGATACGTTTGTTTTAGGAATCTATGAAACCGACGAGACGATAGGGGTTTATAATGTGGCTTTAAAAATTGCAACCCTTACAAGCTTTTCCCTCCAGGCTATAAACTCTATCTTAGCACCAAAAATAGCCTCCTACTACAAATCGGATGAAATCGATAAGTTTAAAACGCTTGTTAAATTTTCAACGCGGATAAATTTTATGTTTACTCTATTTGTTGTGGTTGGAATTGTCTTGTTTCATAAGTTTTTACTAAGCCTTTTTGGTGAGGAGTTTTTAAAAGGGGCATCAGTGCTAATTTTACTTTGTTTAGGGCAGCTTATTAATTCCTTGTCAGGATCAGTTGGCTTAATTTTACAGATGATAGGTAAACAAAAGGTATATCAAAATATTGTGACGATAGCCTTAATAATTAATATTTCCTTGAACTTTGTTTTAACTCCAAAGTTTGGTGCTATGGGGGCAGCTATGGCTACTGTAGCAAGTATAGCTTTTTGGAATATTTATGGAGCAGTTTATTTAAAACGTAAGGAGAACTTGGTTAGTTATTTTACATTATGAAAGTGAACAATATTCTCAAAGCACGGATGCCTTTTTTTGTTGTTTTAATTTTTGACTCACTTAAAGTGATTTTAAGATTTATAATAAAACGACATAAAATTTCAAATAATGATGACGGTTCCCTATCTCCATTTTTTATAATAGGTTCAGGACGTTCTGGAAACACGCTTTTAAGATCATTATTGGTTACAGGTAACCAAGTGGCTATCCCTCCTGAATCGTATGTTTGGCCTAGGATATATAGGAAGTACAAGGCGTTATCGTTTTTGCCTTGGGAGACTTTAAGCTCAATGGTTGTTTCTGAATTTGAAGCTTATAAGGAGTTTTATACATGGGAGATGAATTTATCAAGTGCTCATTTAGAGTCGAGGAATCTCCCACCAACGAAACAATCGTTAGCTAATGTTATTAATGTAATTTATAACACTTATATTAATTCCCAGGGAACTCAAGCAAAGAGATGGGGAGATAAAACACCAATTAACACCATATTCATTGATAAAATTGCAAAAATATTTCCTAAAGCGCAATATATACATATAGTTAGGGATCCTAGAGATGTTGTTTGTTCTTATGTTAAGGCTAATTTGTACGATGATTATTTTGAAGCACTAAAGTTTTGGAAAGAGGCCAATAGAAAAGCTGAATTATTAAGGAAGCAGCTGCCTGAAGATAGGTTTTATCAAATAAGATATGAAGATTTGGTAAAGTCTCCTGATTCAGAATTGAAAAAAATATGTGATTTTTTGGGTGTTGATTACAGTCCTGAAATGTTATTGTTTTGGAAAAATAAAAATGAACTAGGAGATGTGAAATATAATCAACATCATGATAATATTGGTAATCCAATAAGTACGGCTTCAGTGGGTAAATGGAAAAAAATATTGTCGAATGATGAATTGCAGTATATAGAAACTAATGCAGCAGAGCAAATCCAGAAATATAGTTACTTGTGAGCTTACAGATAAATAATGCTATCTATAGAGTTGTACGGCCACTTTTCTTAGTAATGGTCTTCATGAGTGTGTTCAAAGGTGTGTTTATGACCATATTCAAAAGCCGCATATTTGAGTATCTAGACGAGGTTGCTTTTTTGATTTCTATTATGGTTTTACTACCAATCTTTTTGATGAAAAGGAGGATTAAGCTTATTTACTTCTTTGTTGGAGTGTTTGTTGTTTACTCTGTTGCTGTTAGCTTGTTTTTTGGACTTAATAGTGATTTTTTAGAAATTATTCTTCAGACCTTTATTACGATTAAGTTTTTTATAATTCTTCTAGCATTGATCGAGCTTTTTAAGGATAGCCGAAGAACATTAAACAATTTTTTTTTATTCACGGTCTGTTTTGCAGGTTTAGGTGTCCTAATACATGTTATTCTTGGTGTCAGATTTAATCATTTGATGGAGATTGCAACCTTTGCAAGACCGAATATTAGGTATGTAGGATTCTTTACTCATCCAAACCATTTGGCATATATAGCGTTACTTTACATGATCTATGTATTAAATATAAAATTTGTGAAGCAAAGTAGCTTGAGTTTCTATGATTGGATTAAAATAGTAACAGCATTCTTCGTGATAATTTTGGCGGATTCCAGAACGGCAATGCTTGCAGCAGGTATTTTGTTTTTTGTGTTTTATTGGGAGTTAATTAAAAGGAACTATAAGATAATATTAAGTGGGGTGTTAATTGGGGTTTTAGGGCTTGCTTATGTTTGGTTTTATACAGGTCTTGTCGAGTCAATAGGTCGAAATTTAAGAGATACATTTGACCTTTCTAGTCACTATATAAGAGGAAATATGATATACCTTTCGGGTTTGATTTTTCTTGATTTTTTTCCAATAGGCACTGGTGCTGCAACCTTTGGATCAGTATTGTCTGGAGATACGGTATATGCTTTGTATGGACAAGCTGACCGATATTATTTTGTAAGTAAAAAGGGTATTTACGATAGTAACGTGGCATCAATAGTTGGTGAATATGGTTTTCTGGGGATAATATTTTTCATATTTCTATTTTATTATCTAATCAAATATTTAAAGGGGTTTACTTCTCATAAAACATTGATGTTGCCTTTGGTGTTTTTATTTTTGTTTTATTCAATTACAAACCCCATGTTAACAAATAACCTTTATGTATTGTTGACTTCAGTTGTATTGGTTTTACTGGTTAATAAGGATGAGATAATTTCTGTTGATAATCTATGAGAGTCTTGATCGTATCCAACATGTATCCTAGTAAGCAAAAAGCTTATGCGGGAATCTTTGTGAAAAACCAATTTGATGAATTAAAGAGAGTATTTAGCGAAGAGGATAGGCTTGATATTTTTTATATGGAGCGGGCATTTACCTCAAAACTAGGCTCTTTTATTAAATACCTTAGAGCTGGGGTTAAATTCATTCCTTTTTTGTTCAAGAAGTATGATGTGGTGCATTTGCACTTTTTTTTTCCACTGATAATATTGGTTTGGTTCTATAAAAAATTACACCCCAAGACTAAGGTTATCGTTACTTTTCATGGCTCAGATATTAATAGCAGGGTAAATGAAAAAAACCAATTGTATTACAAGAAGTTAGCTAAATGTGTTGATTTTGCTATACCAGTTGGAGAAGAACTTTCTTTGACAGTGGAATCTAAATTAGGATTAAAAACAGGGAAAGTTTTATCGGCAGGAGTCGATTCTAAAGTGTTTTATAAAATGCCAGAAGAACCTAAAGTATATGATTGTATTTTTGTAGGGTCTTTTTTTGAAGTCAAGGGAATTGACTTGCTCCTTCAAGCCATTAAGGCTTTGCCTAAGACGTTTTCATTTTGTATTGTGGGTAAAGGAATAAAGTATGAGACTTTAATACATCAAATGAGAAAAGATGGGTATAAAATCACGTTAATGATAGATAAAACACAGGATGATTTAAGGCTTTTGTTTAATCAGTCACGGTTTTTAGTCCAACCCTCTAGAGAGGAAGGTTTTGGGCTTGTCGCAGCCGAAGCAATGTTTTGTGGGGTACCTGTAATTGTTTCAAGGGTTGGAGGATTCAAGGAGCAGGTAATTCATGATAGGAACGGATATTTTTTTGATAAAGAAAATATTAAACAGCTATACAACCTCCTCTTGAAGACTAAAGAGATGCCTATAAGTAAGTATGAAAACCTACAACAATGTGCTTTGGATAGTTCTAAGAAGTTATCTTTACAACAAGTTTGCAAAGAATTAATGTTAATCTATAAAAGCCTTAGTTTATAAGTTTTGAAAAAGATTTTTTACCTGGTTTATATATTGTTTTTTAAGAATACCCCTGAGGATTATAGACCTTATGCCTTCTTTTTTCCTGGAATAAGATCATTATTGGTAAAGCACTATTTAATACAATGTGGAAAATCTCCTAGGGTAAAAAAAGGTGCTGAGATATCACCTAATGCAACTTTGGGAGATGATTCTGAACTAGGTACTCGATGTATGATTCAGGCCAACGTACATATTGGTGATAATGTTATAATGGGGCCAGATGTTAAAATATATTCAAGAAACCATAAGTTTGACCGATTGGATATCCCCATACAAAAACAAGGTAAAACCTATTATGAAACCTTTATTGGTAATGATGTTTGGTTAGGGGCTAATGTAATAGTTACTGCAGGATGTAAAATTGGTAACCACGTAATTGTGGCTGCAGGAGCGGTAGTAACCAAAGATGTGCCTAATTATGCTATTGTAGGTGGGGTACCTGCCAAAATTTTAAAGTACAGAAATTCTTGATTAACAAAGATTGTTAAATAATGTGTTTCAGTTCAAATGTTTAACAAAAAGAGAATGTGTTGAAGCAGGTGAGTATAGATTTTGAAAAAGTAAGTGCTAATATTATTTTTCTGGTTGCACTTACACTTCCAATGTATACCGGGATAAACAACCTTTTATTAGGACTTTTTGTTATAGTATCAATTTTTGTCTTTTTCCTTAAAGATAGGACGTCTCGTGTTGAAACACCATTAAAATTTTTTACACCTGTTCTTCTGTTTTTTTTATTGGCAGTATTGGCATCATTAAATAATTCAGGATTGCATTTCCTGAAACACTTAGAAAAATACTGGTCGTTTTTATTGGTGCCATTAGCATTCAGTTCTTTGAGGAGCGAGGTATATAGGATTGAGAGTAGTCTGTTTAAGGGGTTGGTTTTTGGTTCTGCGGTCACGCTATTAATTTGTTATGGAAATGTTGTTTATGAAATGATAGTAAATAGTGAACCGTTGCCATATTTTTTACGTTGGCGTCATTTGGGTCATGACTTTGTAAGGGTGGCAGATACCCACCCGGCTTACTTAGGGTTGTTTATTTGCACTGCTACTTACTATTTGCTTTTTCATGAGAATAAACTTAATAAAACTCTCAAAATAACATTACTGATCCTATTTTCTTTAGGGATGCTTCAATTGGTTAGCAGGATGGCATTGTTTATTTACATTCTTGTTTTTGGGCTTTATTTACTTAAAAATATTTCTAAATATAAAAAGCAACTGATTGCTATCTTTCTCTTTATTGCGACTGGGACGGCCCTGTTCTTTTACTATGGAAGCGCCTATTTAAAGGATCGTTTGTTTTCAACAGAGTCTGTTGAGGGCGATAGCCGTTTCGAGCGCTTAAGAGTCTCTTACGATATTTTTAAAGAGCATCCCTTTTGGGGTGTGGGCTTCGATAGCGTTGACGAGGTAAGGGTTGAAAAGTATACAAACTACGGTTATATAGTAGCAGCTCATCGCGAATATAACGCCCATAACCAGTTTATGGAGTATTTAAGCATTAATGGTGTTTTGGGCGGGACTGTTTATTTGGGGGTATTTACATTTCTTATAATATTTGCCGTTAGAAAAAAAGAGTATTTGTTCCTTTTTATTATAGTTTCATTTTTCCTTGCCAACCTTACAGAATCCATGATGGTTAGGATTAAAGGAATAGAGTATTTTTCTTTGTTTCTGGCATTTTTTATATGGAAATATTTTAAAAGCAACACTCTTATAGAAAAGTAATTCATTCATTGATGGATTAGTTTTAATACTTTTGCTGTCAATACATGGAGTTGTCCAAAAAGTAAAATAATATTGCCTATTGTTTGATTGAGTCTTTTTCCTAAGCTAAGCTTAGAACGTTATAATTCAGGAGAAACAATGTCGAAATTATTAGTTGCTAATAAAAGTATTTTTTTGACGACGTATGAGTAAGTAAAGTGAACACTCGAATTATATTATAGTCACTTTTAGATAACTCGCATTTTAAAATTAAACTCTAAAAAAGCTTGAAAACGGCATTAATTTATCTCTTAGGGGCAGGGCGCAGTGGTACAACGCTTTTGGCAACTGTATTGAATAGCCATCCTAAAATACAGACCATAGGAGAAATGCATCAGTTTGTTGAGCATTTAAAAGAAGGTAAGCAGTGTTCTTGTGGTGAGGAGGTTAAAGACTGTCCCTTTTGGGGTAACATTGTTAATGATTTGAGTTTTGATGAAAATGATCTTGAACGCCTAGACACTATTCTACAGCGAAGTGAATCCCATAAAAATATACCCGGGCTCCTATTAGGTGATGTGAAAGGAACTGATGAATATTTGAAAATACAGCACGATATTTTCAAGTCGATTACACTAAATGCCCCTAATCAGGTTTTATTGGATTCTTCCAAATATATTGCACGTTATTTATTGTTGAAGAAGGGTGGTTTATTTAACCTCAAGGGGGTTTATGTTATTAGGGATGTGCGAGGAGTTATTAATTCCTTTGGAAAGCAGGTTCAAACACCCAAAAAACCTATTGCTACTATTGTTTATTATTCCTTAATCAATTTTTTTGGGCAAATTTTGTGTTGGATGGACAAAGACATAGTTAAAATTAAGTACGAAGATTTTGTTATAAATCCTGTTTTGGTGACTTCTCAGATCCATGAACATGTTTTTGGAGAGGGTCATAATAATTTTGAACTTCCAAAGCATTACGAAATGCCCCATATTATTGGAGGTAATAGGATGAAAACGAGCAAAAGTATTTCCATTAAGCCAGATGTAAAATGGAAAGCGAATATGCCTAGAGACAAACAAATTCTGTATTATATTTTAACATTACCGTTAATGTTGATTAATAGATATAAGCTGTGATGAATATTTATATTACTCTTGACTATGAGCTGTTCTTTGGGGCATCAAGCGGAACTGCTGAGGATTGTATCATTAAACCAACGCAGGCATTATTGAATATTGTTGAGCCATATGGTATCAAATTTACATGCTTTGTGGATTCTGGTTATTTATTGGCGTTGGAAAAATACAAAGCGGACAATAAGTTTCTTCAAGGGGAATATGAAAAAGTAACTCGTCAAATTAAGTATTTATCTCAAAGCGGACACGGGATAGAGCTTCATATTCATCCGCATTGGGAAGACTCCATCTATGAAAACGGTAAATGGATTTTTGACACATCACGTTACAGGTTGTCTCATTTTTCAAAAGAAGCCGCAGCAGATATTGTAACGAGATATACAGATGTCTTAAAACGAATAACAGATATAGATCCTGTTGCTTATAGGGCGGGAGGTTGGAGCGCACAGCCTTTTGGACATATTAAAGACGCTTTAAAGCGCAATGGAGTAACGATAGATAGTACGGTGTTCCCAAATGGATATCATGAATCTGATAATCAGAAATATGATTTTCGAAATGTTCCCCAATATGTAACCGAGTATAAATTTTCTAATGATCTGACACTTGAAGACTCTGAAGGTGAGTTTACGGAAATACCAATTAGCTCTACCAAAGTTGCCCCTTTTTTCTTTTGGAAATTTGCGTTGGCAAAAATGCTAAAACAAAATAAGCATGTAGCTTTTGGAAATGGAGGGGCAATAGCTATGCCTAAACGGCAATTACTACGATTAATGCTTATTCCGTCTTATACAGTGGTTTCAATAGATGGCTATAAGTCAAATTTAATCCAAAAGTCTTTTAGAAGATATAAAAGGCATACTTCAGAAAAAGGGAATTTTGTTTTGATTGGGCACCCCAAGGCCTTCACACCTTATTCTCTTAATAAGCTCAATGAGTTTTTAGCCAATGTTCAAAGTAGCAATAACTTCAAAACTTTTCGTTGAAAAAGCACATATAACTGTAAAACTTTCTGGGTTACATCTCATCTTTTTTTGTTTTAATGAAATGTAGCTCAACCACACTTTGTCCAATTTACACTCTGTTTTAGACCTTTAGATTTAATGTTCAAATCTCTTTAGCAGTTTTATTGATTATAGTACTTTTGGCGGGTAATTTTTTTAGTTATCCTTCTGCTGCAATCTATTTTAATATTTAGCAGGAAGCTTTCAGCTATTATGAGCAAAATCAATATCCTTAATACAAGCATAGACAACTTATCAATGAGTGATACCTTGAATATTGTTGAAGAAACAATATCCAATGGTAAACAACTACACCATGTTGTTGTGAATGCAGGGAAGATTGTTGCTATGCAAAGGGATTTGCAGCTCAGAGAGAGTGTAAATGAAAGTGATATAATAAACGCAGATGGACAGGCCGTTGTTTGGGCGTCTAAAGTGTTGGGTAAACCCTTGAAGGAGCGTGTTGCGGGAATTGACCTAATGGAAAATCTTGTGGCTTTAGCGCATAAAAATAGTTATAAAATATTTTTTCTAGGAGCTGCCGAAGAAGTAGTAAGGGCTGTTGTCGATAAATATTCCAGTACTTATTCCGCAGATTTAGTGGCAGGGTATAGAAATGGTTATTTTAAAAAAGAAGAAGAAAAAGCTATAGCCAAGGAAATAGCAGAAAGTGGGGCACAAATTTTATTTGTAGCCATAAGCTCTCCTACTAAAGAAAATTTCCTATATGATAACAAAGCTCTTTTGAAAAATGTAAACTTCATTATGGGGGTAGGAGGAAGTTTTGATGTTGTTGCAGGGAAAGTGAAACGTGCTCCCTTATGGATGCAGAAAATAGGTATGGAGTGGTTTTATAGATTTGCTCAAGAGCCTAAACGCATGTGGAAACGTTATTTGGTTGGTAATTCAAAGTTTATTTGGCTGGTGCTTAAAGAGCGCTTGCAGATGTAATTACCATTGGTTCTCTATGCTTTTAAAACTTTTTGAGTATAAGGTCTAAAAAATGTCATTAAGTTGTAGGATTTCCTATTTTTGTACCAAACACAACCCTAGCATATGAAAATATCAGTAATCGGTACAGGTTATGTCGGTTTGGTTACCGGCACTTGTTTAGCTGAGACAGGAAATGAAGTCCTGTGTATTGACATTGATGAAAATAAAGTTAAACAGATGCAACAAGGTGAAGTTCCTATTTATGAGCCTCATTTAGATGTGTTGTTTGAACGTAATATTAGTGATAATAGGCTTAAGTTTTCTACATCTCTAAAAGAAGGGTTAGATCACGGCGAGATAATCTTTTTGGCCTTACCAACCCCAGAAGATGAAGATGGGTCTGCAGATTTGAAATATGTACTAGGTGTAGCTGATGAGATAGGCAAAATGATCTCTGAGTATAAGGTTATTGTAGATAAAAGCACTGTGCCTGTAGGTACCGCCGATCGCGTTCGTGAAGTTATTGCCAAAAACGCAAAAGTCGATTTTGATGTAGTGTCCAATCCTGAGTTTCTTCGTGAAGGATTTGCTGTTGATGATTTTTTAAAGCCTGAACGAATTGTTATTGGTTCGAGTTCGGAGAGGGCTACAGCCCTTATGGAGAAGCTGTATAAGCCTTATGTGCGTTCTGGGAACCCTATTCTAATTATGGATGAACGTTCTGCTGAGCTTACAAAGTATGCTGCGAATTCCTTTTTGGCAACCAAAATCACTTTTATGAATGAGATTGCCAACTTTTGTGAAAAAGTTGGAGCAGATGTGGATAAAGTGAGAATAGGTATGGGAACCGATTCACGTATTGGAAAGCGCTTTTTGTTTCCTGGAATAGGTTATGGAGGGTCTTGTTTTCCAAAAGATGTAAAAGCGTTACACAAATCAGCCAAGGATTCTGATTACGATTTTAAAATATTAAAATCGGTTATCGATGTAAATGCCAAACAAAAAACGGTATTGTTGCCTAAAGTAGAACACTATTTTGGTGGAAACCTTAAAGGCAAGAAAATTGCCATTTGGGGATTGGCATTTAAACCTGAAACAGATGATATTAGAGAAGCTCCTGCCTTGGAAATAATTGATTTATTATTGAGTAAAGGAGCTGAGGTTATAGCATTTGACCCAGAGGCCATGCCAAATGTTGAACGTAAACTTGGTGACGCCATTGCTTTTGCGGATGGAATGTATGAGGCTTTAGATGGGGCAGATGCACTAGTGATTTGTACAGAGTGGAGTATTTTTAGAACCCCAGACTTATCTTCTGTAAAGAAATTGCTTGCTAATCCAGTCGTTTTTGACGGTAGAAACCTTTATGATACACAAGAGATGACTACGGAAGGATTTGACTATTTTTCAATAGGAAGACCTTAAACTATCTTGCTTAGACAGATTTTGAAGCAAATTTGGTTATCTTGTCTTCAATAAAAATTTAAAGGTAAGTTACTATGAAAAAAGTCCTTATTACTGGAGCAGCAGGGTTTTTAGGTTCTCACTTGTGTGATAGATTTATCAAAGAAGGAATGCACGTAATAGGGATGGATAACCTTATTACTGGTGATTTAAAAAACATTGAGCATCTTTTTCCTCTGGAGCATTTTGAGTTTTATCATCATGATGTAAGTAAGTTTGTTCATATTCCTGGTGATTTGGATTATATCCTTCATTTTGCCTCTCCTGCAAGTCCCATAGATTATCTAAAAATCCCGATTCAAACTCTAAAGGTGGGGTCATTGGGAACCCACAATCTATTGGGATTGGCAAAAGCAAAAAATGCAAGAATACTAATAGCGTCTACTTCTGAAGTTTATGGTGATCCTTTAGTGCATCCGCAAACCGAAGATTATTATGGCAATGTAAATACTATAGGACCTAGAGGAGTGTATGACGAAGCCAAGCGTTTTCAGGAATCGATGACCATGGCATACCATAGGTTTCATGGCTTGGAAACAAGAATTGTCAGGATATTTAACACTTATGGTCCTCGAATGCGATTAAATGATGGTCGAGTGATTCCTGCTTTCATGGGGCAAGCCCTTAGGGGAGAAGATTTAACTGTTTTTGGAGATGGTATGCAGACACGATCGTTTTGTTATGTTGACGATCAAGTTGAGGGAATCTATAGATTGTTGTTAAGCGATTATTCTAATCCTGTTAATATAGGAAACCCTCATGAGATTACCATAAAGGATTTTGCAGAAGAGATTATTAAGTTAACAGGGACAGATCAGAAAATTATCTACAAGCCATTACCTCAAGACGACCCTATGCAACGTCAACCGGATATTGGCCTAGCAAAAGAACTGTTAGGTTGGGAGCCTAAAGTAGGCAGAGAAGAGGGTATGCTTAATACCTTCAACTATTTTAAGCAATTAACCCAAGAAGAGCTTTATAAAAGCGAACACAAAGATTTTTCAAAACACATAAGAAAGTAAAGCAATAAATTGAGCACATTTAAAGCAGGTAGATATTCAGGTTATTTAAGACCATTTTCCTATTTGATTGACTTATGTGCAATCAATGGTTTGGCGATGCTTTATTTTTTTAAGGATGTTAACCCGTTTGTTTTTGTTCCGCTTGTTTCTTTTGCTTGGGTGGTCATGTCTATTTACTCCAGATTTTATGAGGTGTATAGATATTCTAGAGAGGTAACCATAGCTGGGCTAATATTAAAGCAAGCAGGATTGTTTGCACTAATAATATTTGCTTTTTTTGGTTTTTACAATGATGTTATAGCGATTCCTAGGGTTATTTTTTATTACACGTTATCCGTTTTTTTTATAATTACTGTTTTTAAGTTTTCTATCTATTATTTTTTGCAAAAGTATCGTGTGTCATTTGGTGGAAACTATAGAAATACTGTAATCTTCGGTAAGAACAAGCAAACGTTTGCCTTAGAGAACTTTTTTAAAAGTAGACCAGAGTATGGATATTCACATAAAGCAACTTTTAATTTAAAGGATAAGAATAAACATGATTTGGATGATTGCTTCACGTTCATCAAGAATGAAAAAATAGATGAAATTTATTGTTCTGTTTCTGAGCTTTCTAATACTCAGCTCCAAAAAGTGATAAGTTTTGCAGACAACAACCTCAAAATATTAAAGTTCTTACCAGACAATAAAGGAATTTATTCCAAGAAACTCAAGTATGAATATTACGACTATATACCAATATTGTCTTTACGTGACATACCTTTGGAAGAACCGGTAAACCAGTTTTTTAAACGTGCTTTCGATATTGTTTTTTCGTGTTTTGTAATTGTTTTTTTGCTTTCATGGTTAACACCGTTATTGGCAATACTAATTAAGTTAGAATCAAAGGGGCCTGTTTTTTTTAAACAATCTAGAAATGGCTTCAACTATAAAGAGTTTAATTGTTATAAGTATAGGTCTATGATGCCTAATGAAGAGGCTCATTTATATCAGGTGACTAGAGGAGATCAACGGGTTACTAAAGTGGGTAAGTTTATCAGAAAGACTAGTATTGATGAATTACCTCAGTTCTTCAATGTACTGTTTGGAGACATGTCTGTGGTTGGGCCTAGACCACATATGGTTAGCCATACCGATATGTATGCTAAGAGTGTCGATAAGTTTATGGTACGTCACTTTGTAAAACCAGGTATAACTGGACTTGCTCAAGTAAGTGGGTTTAGAGGCGAAGTAGAAACGGATAAGGATATTATCAATCGTGTGAAATACGATATCTTCTACGTCGAAAACTGGTCTATACTTTTTGATTTAAAGATTATTCTTCAAACTATAGGCAATGCAATTAGGGGAGAGGATAAAGCTTACTAAACTTGTGTTTTCAGGTGAGATAATTGATTGTTAAAATCAAATTTAACTTTCGCGGTTTCTTTTATGGTCTTCTTTCTTTCGATTGAAAGAGATTCTTTTTTAATACTGTTTATTATTATGTTTAATTGCTCATAATCCTTTTCTGGGGCAATCCATCCAAGTTTGTTGTTTAAAATAATAGACTCGCCTTCACCGCCTCCAAAATAAAGCATAGGAAGCCCTAAATGGGCATATTCAAAAATTTTTGAAGGTACCGACCCGTATATTCTGTTTAGTAAGGGAATTATGGTTAAATCGTACTGTAAAAGTTCTTGGTGAAGTTTCTTTCGGGTGAGTTCGCCATGAAAACTAATAGGTAAGTGTTGGTTTTGAGCTATAAAATTTTTAATGCCAATTGTTTCTGCTCCATTACCATAAATATGAAATTCAATATTGGTATAATCGAGTTCATGGCAGAGTTTTAATATGCCTTGAGCAACACCTAACAATCCAGCATAAACCATTTTTATCTTTTTGTTATTGGTTTGTGGTTTGTGGTTGAGATTTGGAAGGTTGAAATTCGGGTAATTCCTATATAAAAAGGTATACTTGTCCGGACAGATGTTTTTTATGTGATCTAATATTTCATGGCTTTGCCCTAACACCAAATCGGCTCTTTTATAATTAAATTTTTCAATTTTCTTTAAAAGAGAATATCCAATACCTTTATTAAGGGCTCCTAAATCCAATCCGGCCTGCGGCCATAGATCGCTAACATTTAGTATGAGCTTTCGGTTTTTCTTTCTAAGAAATAAAGTGCTGGTAAAAGCAACCAAAAGCGGTGGTGATTGAATTATTACTGTTTTCGGAATAGAATTAAAGGCAAAATAACATAGCAAGCTAAAACTATACGATAGCATAGCGAATAAACGTAAAAATTTGTTTTTAGAATTGTTGGCATATAGCCAAAGACGGATTACAGTTATGTTTTTTTCATTAGATATTATTTTTCGTTTCGCTTTGTACTCCGGAAGTATTTTTCCGTTTGGATAGTTTGGTAATGGTGTTATCACGGAGACTTGAAAGCCAAGGTCCTTTAGTCCTGTTGCTAAATGATGAATGCGGTTAGATGCTGCGCCTATTTCTGGGGGGTAGTAATTTGTAATAATCAATACTTCTTTCATCGTGAATCGGTGTTGATAAAAGATTGAAATTGTTTTAACTTACCACTGGTATTTCTATCTAAGATTGATTTTCGCTCAAAACTAATGTTCAGCCCTTTTTCCAAATAGCGCTCCATAGCATCCGTAATGCTTTGCTCTTTGGTTTCACAAAGGGAAGTTTTACTAGTGTATTTTATATGGAATTGCGATTTGCTGTGTTGCTCAATTACAAATGACTCGACGTTACTTTCATCTTCAATAATGCTTTTGGTTACATAATAAAAAGTAAGTCCTGCCGCTTTTTTACCGCTAGGTAAAATGGCGATGTCGTTTGTTCTTCCGGTTAGCTTTTTCAATATTGATACTCTCGGAGTGCTGTCTTTTGAAATGATTCCAAGATCACCAATATCGTAACGGATAAAGGGGTGGGCTTTATTGAACAAGGATGTAATAACTATTCGTCCTTCTTCTCCGTTGGGAAGTGGTTTGTTGTTCTCATCCAAAACTTCTACAAATAAAGTTTCGTTGTTTAATTGCCATATTCCATTAGGGGTTTGAAAAGCGATAAGATCAAGCTCTGAGGCGCCATATTCGTTAATCACAGGGATACCAAATTGTTTCTCCATGGTTAATTTGTCGTCTTCAAAAAGCATTTCCGAAGTGACTATACATGATTTTAAAGTTGGGCAAATATCTTTTAGAACAAGGTTGTTTCTCTTTAAATACTTAGAAAATTGAACTATTGGGCTAGTGTAACCGTTGATATAGTCAAACTTTGAAGCTTTGAATTTACTCAATACTTTATCGAAAGCCTGATCGCTAAGGTCAAAGACTGAAAACCTATATCGATTACCCATATAGTCCTTCAAACGTTCTTTGTGATATCCTGCTCTATCTAGTGGAATACCATAAAATCGAGCTTGTTTAGAGGTGTTAAAATCAATATTGTACCAAGAAAACCGATCCATAATAATAGCCCAAGTCAATGCATGGCAAAACTTGTCCTTAGCAAATACAAACGGGTCACCGGAAGAGCCTGACGTTTTGTTTATATAGATGTTTTTCTTGGAGTATCCATTTGAAAGGCGATTGGTCAAAGGTTGTTGTAAATCCCTTTTGGTCATTACGGGGACCGAATTCCAATTATTGAGGTCAATATCCCTTCCAAAAGATTTGTAAATTGGATTTTGATTCAAATGGAATTTAATAATTTCTCTTTTTTGCTGTTGAATGAACCCAAGGAAATCTTCATCTCTTTTTGCTTTCAGTTTTTGCAAGAAAACTTTTGCATCATCTAATGGATAGCCGTTTAGTCGCAATGTCAGATCGAATATGTTCAAGGGGATATGTCTTCTGGGTTTTTGGTAAAATAATTATTTTTTAAGCGTAAAAGCAATTATTTTTGCCACAAAACAACAACCATGAATATATTAGTTTTAGGATCTGGAGGACGAGAGCATACATTTGCTTGGAAAATAGCTAAAAGTCCATTGAGCAACGAGTTATATGTTGCTCCAGGAAATTCGGGAACTGCAGAAATAGCAACAAATGTTTCCATTGGTGTAACCGACTTCGAAGCCATTAAATCCTTGGTAATTGAAAAGGAAATTGAAATGGTTGTTGTAGGGCCCGAAGATCCTCTGGTACAAGGGGTGCACGATTTCTTTTTAAATGATGACGCGCTTAAACATGTGACTGTAATTGGACCAGAAAAAGCCGCAGCTGAATTAGAGGGAAGCAAGGAGTTTGCAAAAGCATTCATGTCGAGACATAATATCCCAACAGCAGCATATCAAAGTTTCACGAAAGATACAGTAGAACAGGGATATGCTTTCCTTGAAACGTTAAACCCTCCTTATGTTTTAAAAGCAGATGGTTTGGCTGCTGGTAAAGGTGTATTGATTATCGATAACCTTGAAGAGGCTAAAGCTGAATTAAACAATATGTTAGTAGATGCTAAGTTTGGAGATGCCAGTAGCAAGGTTGTAATTGAAGAGTTTCTTGATGGTATTGAGTTGAGTTGTTTCGTGCTTACCGATGGAAATGACTATAAAATTTTACCAACAGCAAAAGATTACAAACGAATTGGTGAAGGAGATACAGGGTTGAACACTGGTGGAATGGGGGCAGTTTCTCCTGTGCCATTTGCTAGTGAAGAGTTCTTAGAGAAGATAGAAACCCGAATTGTTAAGCCAACTGTAGAAGGTCTTAAAAAGGACAATTTACCTTATAAAGGATTCATCTTTATCGGATTGATTAAAGTGGGTAATGATCCACTTGTTATAGAATATAATGTTCGTATGGGGGACCCTGAAACAGAAGTTGTTTTACCGCGTTTAAAAAGCGATCTTGTAGAGTTGTTCAAAGCTGTAGGGGATGGAACGTTAGGTAGTAAATCCATAGAAGTAGATAAAAGAGCAGCTACAACAGTTATGGTTGTGTCTGGTGGTTATCCAGAAGCTTACGAAAAAGGAAAAGTTATGACAGGTGTCGAGAACATGGAAGGTTCTATACCTTTCCATGCCGGAGCTGTTATTAAGGATGGTCAGATTATAACCTCAGGAGGACGTGTAATTGCTGTTACCTCATATGGCGATACATACCAAGAGGCCATAAAAAAATCTTATCAAAATATAGAAAAGCTACATTTTGATAAGATGTACTATCGTAAAGATATAGGATTCGACTTATAGGAACGAATGAGCACTAACGGTTTTGTCGTCTTCCTGATTGTCGTTGAAGATTTTTAATTGCTTCATCCAATAAAGGAAGGCTACAAATCCGATAAGGATAAAAATCCAAGAAAGGGTATTAGCTGCCCACCAGCTTTCAAGTTCTAAAGATCTTATAGCGTCTAAAGGCTTGAAAAGTACGTTTACAAATAAATCTTGTATTGCGTAAAATAAGTCTTTCATAGTGTGGTATATTTACGTAGCAAAAATACAAAAACAGTTAATGATTACAAGCATTTTTAGTAAATCTAAGCCAATCAATTACTTATTTGCCCTAGTAATTGCTACTGTAGCTTTTGTAATTGCTATGTTAAGGTATTCTCAGTATTCGCACGATGCTATTGATGTTATGCCTTTAATGAAGCATATAGGTCTTTTTTTGGTGAGCTATGCATCACTTTTGCTATTGAGCTTTATGGTGATAAAGAACAACCTCTCCAAAAAAAATAACTATGACGTGCTATTCTATAGTGTTTTTCTTTTGATTTTGCCTCAAAGTATGCTTCATACAAAGGTTGTCTTGTCAAATTTTTTTATTCTTCTTGCCTTAAGACGATTGCTTAGTGTTCGATCGCAAATAGATCTTAAGAAAAAGTTATTCGATTCTGCACTTTGGATTGCTGTAGCAGCTTTGTTTCATCCTTGGGCCTTGTTGTTCTTTCCATTGATATTTGTGGCATTGGTACTGCATTCTGATAACCGTTTGAGACATTGGATAATCCCTTTTACTGGTTTAGCTGCAGTATATGTATTGTATCTGACCTACGTTTCTTTACAATCAGGTTTTTGGGAAAAGTTTCTTCCGTTTACACTTGATGCCGATTTTGATTTTACACATTATAATACTTTTCAGTTTATAGTTTCCATTACAATATTGTTGTCGTTTGGAATGTGGGCGTTATTGTTTTATTTGGTTAATATCACAAAAAAGAAAAGAGGGGTAAAACCATCGTTTAAGACAGTAGCATTTGCAATGCTCTTAGCTTTAGCAATTGCTTTAGTGTCTCCAAATAAAGACGGGGGAGAGTGGTTGTTTTTGTTTGCGCCCTTGTCTATAGTCATGGCAAATTACATTGAGTCTATAAAAGATCACTGGTTTAAAGAGGTTTTTGTTGGAGTGTTACTGTTAACTCCTTTTATTGTGTTAATGTTGTAGTTTTTCTCCAAAAGCTAAATCACCGGCATCCCCAAGACCTGGGATAATATATCCATAATTGTTAAGCTTATTGTCTACAGCAGCAATCCACAAAGAGGTTTGACTTGGCACATGGCTTTTTATATAATCTATTCCTTGAGTGGCGCCGATAACACAGGCTAAATGCATTGCTTTTGGTGTTCCATGGGGTTTTAAAGCGTCGAAAGCGGCAGCTAATGATTGGCCTGTTGCTAACATAGGATCGGCTAGAATAAGCGTTTTATCAGTTAAGTCTGGGCAAGCTAAATATTCAATAATTATCTCGAACTCTTCTGGGTTTTCAGAGTTATGATGTCTGTAAGCAGAAATAAAAGCACTTTCAGCAGTGTCAAAATAGTTTAATAATCCATTGTGCAAGGGGACTCCGGCTCGAAGTACAGAGCAAATTACTACATCATCTTCTGGTAGGTTTATTGAGCTATTTCCTAAAGGAGTTGTTATGCTAGTGGGGCGATAACCGAACGTTTTGCTTATCTCATAAGCCATGATCTCTCCAATACGTTCAATATTCCTTCGAAACCGCATTTGGTCCCTTTGAATATTGGAATCCCTTAATTCACTTACAAATTTGTTTAGTATAGAATTGTTAAGCGATAAATTGTGAATTTGCATAATATGTCTACTTCAGGTTTAGAGTAAAGTTAACCAATTAAAATACAATTTGACCCATTAGTTTTCTGCCTCCTATGGTCAGCTGAGTGATTGAAAATGGGGCCTATGTCCATAATTTTGCGTAGGTTTGCGTTTTAAATTTGAATAGATATGTTTACGAGTAAAGCCAATAAGATATTTCAAGAAGTGATTGAAAAATATCATGTAATCAATACTGTGGATCAACCGTTCATTAATGCTTATAGTGAACAGGAAGATTTGTTAGCACACCTTCTTTATAGAAAGTGCTGGATCGATACCGTGCAATGGCATTACGAAGACATTATCCGTGATCCACAAATCGATCCTGTTGCAGCTTTGACGTTAAAGCGTCAAATTGATGCTTCAAACCAAGATCGTACAGATATGGTTGAGTACATTGATAGTTATTTTTTACAGAAATATGCCGATGTTTCAGCTAATGGCGATGCAAAAATCAATTCGGAAAGCCCAGCTTGGGCAATCGATCGCTTGTCAATCCTAGCGTTGAAAATTTACCATATGAATGAAGAAGTGGAGCGAACAGACGCTACTCCTGAGCATGTAGCAGCTTGCCAGAAGAAATTGGATGTTTTGTTAGAGCAACGTGTTGATTTGAGCACTGCAATAGACGATTTATTACAAGATATCGAGAGCGGTAATAAATACATGAAAGTGTATAAACAAATGAAGATGTACAACGATGATGAATTAAACCCTGTGTTACGTTCACAAAAATAGTAGTTATAGCATCCCTTTTGGGGTGCTTTCTTTTTTTTAAGTATGTCTAACTCCATTAAACATATTCTTGTTATTCGTCTGTCGGCAATGGGAGATGTTGCAATGACAGTACCTGTTTTACGTGCATTTGTTAAGCAGTATCCAGGTGTAAATTTAACGGTGCTCACAAGGGCTTTTTACAAACCGTTTTTTAAAGACCTTCCAAATGTTGAGGTATTTGTAGCAGACGTAAAAGGGGTGCACAAAGGTGTTGTTGGGTTGTTTAGGCTTTCAAAGACATTAAAAAAGCAAGGGGTTGACGCTGTTGCCGATTTGCATAATGTTCTTAGGAGTAAGATACTGAAAGGATTTATGGGGAATATGCCTTTTTTTCAAATAGACAAGGGGCGTGAGGAGAAAAAGGATCTTACCAAAGGAAGAATATTTAAGCAGCTTAAAACTACCCACCAACGTTATGCAGATGTATTTGGAAAATTAGGTTTCCCAATTGATTTGTCAGCACCTGTATTTCCGGAGAAAGCCAACCTTAGTTCAGAGGCTAAAAAACTGTTAGGCCATAAAAATAGTAAATGGATAGGTATTGCTCCATTTGCAGCTTTTTCTTCTAAAATGTACCCTCTAGAATTGATGCGCAAAGTTGTTGAGAAGCTTTCAGAAAACCATTTGATTGTTTTGTTTGGAGGAGGACAGGCTGAAACGAAATTGCTTGACGAATTTTCCAGTTCCAAAAGTAATATAGTAAATTTAGCAGGTAAGCTGTCATTTGAGGATGAATTAGACGTTATCTCTAATTTAGATGTTATGATTTCAATGGATTCTGGTAATGGTCATATAGCTGCTATGTACGGTGTTAAAGTTGTTACTATTTGGGGGGTAACTCACCCTCATGCCGGTTTTGTGCCATTCAACCAACCTGATTCTCTTCAATTAACCGCCGATAGGAAAGAATACCCTTTGGTTCCAACATCAATCTACGGAAATAAATACCCAGAGCACTATCTTACCGCTGCGGGAAGTATAAAACCAGAAACAGTGATTGAAAAAATAACAGCTGTTTTAGAAGAAAGCTAGCAATTAATTTCTACTTTATTACTTAGATTTTTTCTGAAGAAGTTGAAAAGTAAAATATTGGAGAAGATAAGCAATAGGCCATAGAGGCTATCTTCAATTGGGATGGTAAAAAGACGAAGCCCTATAATTTCATTGGCGTTATACCAAACTATAGGGGCTTCAATAATGCTGCCAGTCAGTATTCCATTGCTCAAAATGAAAAATGGAAATATGAGTAAATAGCTTATATAATAAATAGATAGGTTGACTTTTGAGAGTTTTGTGTAAAGTAAGAAAGCAGAAGTTAACATGAAAGTTAAGCTAGTGTAGGACTTTTTGTTATAAACAATGGCGAGAGACAGCAAGGTAATGATTAGGACATATGTAATAAGCTTTTCGGTTTTAAGGTAAGTATTTGTTTTTAGTAAATACAGTAAAGCGAAGTACGTAAACACGCATGCAAATGGGATGCAAATGAAAAAGAGTATCTCTTCCAAAGGTAAATTTCCAAAATAAATACCGGTTAAATAATCTGAATTAAACCCCCAAATACCAGCTTCTGTAAACCAGTAATCCCAAACTAGGAAAAATGCACTTATAATAATATTAGCTTTAAAAAAAGCGGGCCAGTTTTTGTAAAATGAATGTTTTGGATAAAAGCTAGCTATGAGAGGAATGGCAATACAGGCTAAATTAATTATTAGATAGGTGTATGGCTTCATTTCGTATGGTATAACCTATAATATTTAAAGGGAACCAATAACATTCCAAAACACTCACCATCTTCTCTTTTTAGATGTTTATGGTGTACTTTATGAGCACGACGAAGTGCTAAAAGATACTTGTTCTTTACATTTCTAAACCATTTAAACCTTTGGTGTATCAATACGTCATGGATTAGGAAATAAGCCATGCCATAGATAAAAATGCCTAAACCAATAAAAAATAAATAGTTTAGGTTAGGTCGTACCCCAAAAAAACATAACATTATGCAGGGTGTTGCGAATATTAAAAAGAAGCTGTCGTTTTTTTCAAAACGGTTCTGTTGATTTGGTTGGTGATGGTCTTTGTGCAAATACCATAAAAAACCATGCATAACATATTTGTGTGTTAACCATGTTATGCCTTCCATTAAAACAAAAGTAAATAGTGTAATTACAATATAGATCAAAGCAGTCATGTCTATTCCTTTAAATTATATTGAACTTGTACCTAATATAGGCGCTCGTTAAGATAGCAAATTTTCTGGGATTGGATATTCTAATCCTTCCTTCGAGTACCTTACTGGAATCGCTTCGCTTAATTTTTTTAAGCAGTTTTAGGTAGTACTTATATGCAACATAAACTCCTAGTCTGCTTTCCAAAGGGAGTTTAATGATGCCCTGATAGGCTTTTTTAAAGTCGTATTCGATTTCTTCGATAATTTGTTTTTTAGTAACATTAGAGAGATGGCCATCAGTCAGGTCGGGGAAATAGGTTCTGCCGAGTTCTTGCTGGTCTTGCTTAAGGTCTCTGAGAAAATTCACTTTTTGAAAAGCAGACCCTAAATGAGATGCCGATTTTTTAAGCTTTTCAAACTTTAAGGTATCATTGTTTGCAAACACTTTAAGACACATAAGGCCTACAACATCGGCAGATCCGTAGATGTACTCCTCGTATTCTTCCTTGGAGCTGTAGGTTGTTTTATGCAAATCAAAACGCATACTTTTTAAAAAGTGGGTTACATACTCTTGTAGCTCATACTTATGTGTAACTTCCTGAAAGGCATTCAGAATTGGGTTTAGACTTATTTTTCTATTTAAAGCATTCTGGTAATCTTTCTCAAACTCATCTAGTAGTTCTTCTTGATTGTATTCGTGAAACGAATCTACAATTTCATCAGCATAACGAACAAACCCATAAATAGCATAGATTGCCGGTCTTATTGATGGAGCAAATAAACGTATCCCCAGTGAAAAGGAAGTGCTATAGGTGTTAGTTATAAGTTGGCTGCAAGCTAAGCTTGAACTATCGAATAATGCTTTCATAGAGGGTGATATTTTTCAATTAATTGGCTGGCTAACTTTCCAGAAATTAGAGAGGGGGGGACACCAGGACCTGGAACTGTCAGTTGTCCACAGAAATAGAGATTGCTCAGGGTTTTGCTCTTTAGCTTGGGTCTGAGTATATGGGTTTGCATCAGGGTGTTTGCCAGTCCGTAAGCGTTGCCTTTGTAGGCATTGTAATCAGACTTAAAGTCAGCAATTCCATATGAAAACTTGAATAGAATATGATTACCTAATTTTTGGTCTGTTAGCGATTCTAAACGATTGAGTATTTTCTTAAAATATTTTTCACGTAACTCATCGCTATCCTCCAAATCAGGAGCTAAAGGGATTAAAAAAATACCAGCTTCAGTATTCATTGGGGCACAAGACGAATCTGTTTTACTTGGAAAACTGGCATAAAATAATGGTTTTTCCGGCCACTCTGGATTATCGTATATCGCTGCAGCATGATGATCGAAATCCGAATCAAAGAATAAAGTGTGGTGCTTTACGTTTTTTATTTCTTTGTCGAATCCTACATAAAATAAAAGAGCCGAGGGAGCATAAGTTTTATTCTTCCAATATTTGTCTGAATACTGCCTATGTTTTTTTTCGAGCAAACGTTCTGTGTGATGATAGTCTGCTCCGCTAAGAACAATGTCTGCAGCATAACCACCTTTAGAAGTCCAAACTAAAGAAACCTTGTTTTGGTTTGTTTGCAACTTATTTACAGAAACATTGGTAATGATTTCCACTCCAAGCCCCTCGGCAATTTTTGCCATTGCCTGTATAACTTGATGCATGCCTCCCATGGGATGCCATGTTCCAAGTTTAAAATCGGCGTAATTCATAAAGTTGTAGAACGCAGGAGTTTTAGATGGTTTTGCTCCAAGAAAAAGGACTGGGAATTCAAGTGTTTTTTTTAACCTTGGATCGGTGACATAATTTGATATCTGTCCTTTGATGGTTCTGAAAAAGGAAGAGACTCTTGAGAGGGTTTTAAAATTTATAATTTCGAAAACATTTTGCCCCGGTTGATAAACAAGATCTTTAATGGCAATTTGATAGTTGGTATCTGCCTTGTTTATAAAACGTTTCAATTTATTTCCACTTCCTTCTTCTATAGATTCAAAAGTTTTAACAATCTCTTCAAATTGTCCAGAAATATCTAGAAATTCTTTTTTTTCAAAATATACCCTATAGGCAGGGTCAAGTTTTTCTAATTTATAATAGTCAGATGGTTTTTTTCCGAAATCATTAAAAAATCGTTCAAAAACATCGGGCATCCAGTAAAATGTAGGGCCCATATCAAAAGTGAAACCCTTGTGTTTTAATTGCCTTGCTCTACCTCCAACAGTTTTATTCTTCTCTAGAACTGTGACACTGTATCCTGCTTTTGCTAGATAGCATGCTGCTGATAGAGAAGAAAATCCTGAGCCAATTATAACTATGCTAGATGGTTTCATTTGTAGGGATATATTGTTTCAATTTAAGAAAAATATTTTTTGTTACGAAAATGCCTGTTAACGGATATTGTAGATCGGTAACAGGCATTTTGACTATTAATTAGTTTAGGTAGAATTAATTGGGTAGTAATACACGGTCAATTACATGAACCACTCCATTGCTAGCCTCTATATCTGCAGCAATTACGTTAGAGTTTCCTCCTTGTTCATCCACAATTGCTACTCCAGAGCTCAAATCCACAGTTAAAGTTCCGCCTTGGGCAGCAGTAATTGTTTGCCCATTACTAAGATCTGTGCTGTAGGCTGCTGCAGTAACTACATGATATTGCAGGATGTTGGCCAATAATGCTTTTTCCTCTGCCGTATCAAAATCTTCTATACTATTGTAATCGTTTCCTAACTCATCCAATAAGTCCTGAAAAGCATCATTGGTTGGGGCGAACACGGTAAACGGTCCTTCTCCAGAAAGCAAATCAACCAACCCTGCATCTGCTTGTTGTAGCGCTGCAACTAGGCTGCTTAGATTCTCATTGGCTAAAGCCAATTCAACAATATTTGGTAGGGCTAATGCATCAAGTACAGCTTGAGGCAACAATACTTTGTCAACAATGTGAATAACTCCGTTACTAGCCATTATGTCTGCATTAGTTACCTGAGCGTTAGAATCAGTTGCATCGTCAATAAAAACGCCTCCATCTAAGTTTATACCGATTGATTCGCCTTGAGCGGTCTCAATAGTTTGGCCATTGCTCAAATCACCAGAATAAGCAGCTGCATTGGGTACCACATGGTAAGTTAGTATTTCTGTTAGTAACGCTTTTTCGTCAGCAGTATCAAAATCACTTATACTATTGTAATCGTCGCCTAATGCATCTAAGATATTTTGAAAAGCTTGATTGGTAGGTGCAAAGACAGTAAATGGCCCTTCTCCAGATAAGACTTCCACTAAGCCGGCATCTGCTTGCTGTAATGCAGCTACTAAGCTACTTAGATCTTCATTGTCTAGTGCTATCTCAACAATATTTGGTAATGTTAGTGCGTCTAAGACGGATTGGGGTAAAAGTACTTTGTCTACAATGTGTATAACACCATTGGTTGCTTCGATGTTGGCTTCTGTTACCTTAGCAAACATATCCGTGGCATCATCGATATATACTCCGTTGTCAAGCACAATAGATATGTTTTCACCTTGGACAGTTGTTAAATTCTGTCCATCACTTAAATCACTTGAATAGGCCTCTGCCATTACAACATGATAAGTTAATACTTCTGCTAGTAGGGCTTTTTCGTCTGCTGTATCGAAGTCGCTGATACTGTTGTAGTCATCTCCAAGAATATCTAAAAGATCTTGAAAGGCTTGATTGTCTGGAGCAAAGACTGTATATGGGCCTTCACCTGATAATACATCAACCAATCCGGCGTCTGCTTGAATTAGAGCGTCTACCAGACTGCTTAATTCTGGGGTATCCTGAGCTATTTCAACAATGTCTTGTGTTGGTTCAAAAATGTCATTATTGCCATCGTCGTCGTCGCTACATGCGACCACAAATAAACTAAGGCAAAAAGCTGATAATAAGTACAATAAATTTTTCATGTCTAAAGGTGTTTTAGTTATTGTTAGACAAATGTACGTAAATTTATTTTTTTGTCAAATAGTTTAATTGTTAAAATTAGACAAGAGTTTTTGATTGTGTTTTAATTTGATTAATTTTACTTCATAGAAATTAATTATTAACGGGTTCAACTTTAATAATTTGATATTATGGTGAAATATTCTATGGCCCAAGTTGCTGCTCTGTCTGGAGTTAATGCTCATACTTTGAGGAAATGGGAAAGCAGATATTCTTTTATCAAGCCAGAACGAACAGGGACAAACATCAGATATTACTCTGATGAACAACTGCGTACGTTGATAAATGTAGGCGTTTTGAATAGGCATGGTATTCGTGTTTCTAAAATAGATAAGATGAGTCAAGCCGAAATTCATGATGCAGTGGAAGAGCTTTTAGTTCGGCCACTGGAAAATGATGAGGTTAATATTTTGGTAAGGAGTATGCTCGAAATGAATGAGGATAAGTTTCTTGAAATATTAAAATCTCAAATAATTAGGAATGGGCTTTTAAACACAATCACAGGTCTAATATATCCATTTCTTAATCAGGTAGGAGTTCTATGGGGAACTAAAAGGGTAATGCCAGCACAGGAGCACTTTATATCCAATTTAATCAGGCAAAAGTTATTCTCTGCGATTGATTTCTTGCCTACTCCTAATGAAGATGCCCCAAAGGTAGTTTTATTTTTGCCAGAGGGAGAGCAACATGAAATAGGGTTATTGCTAGCCTATTACATTGCAAAGGAGATGGGATGGAAAACATACTATCTTGGGCAAAATGTGCCATTGGATAACCTTAAGGAAGTTATAAGTATTTCCAAGCCAGATGTTATGATGACAATGTTTGTAATTACAAACCCTAGTTTCATTCAAGATAAAGTAAAGGCTATTATAGATCATACAAATCTTCCTTTATTAGTTGGAGGTAGTATGAGTAACTTAAAAGATCTTCTCGAAGAAAACGACCTTTGTTATTATTTAAGAAAGCCCGATCAGTTGATTGACTTTTTCAATAACTTTAAAAAAGAGGTAGGGTAGCTAAACTAAAGTTTATTGTACCAAAATTCCTTTTGCATGCATAAGTGGAATATTTCTCAACGCCTTTTCGTTAATAGTATTTTTGCTGAAGATAAAGTTTCTGTCGTACATTTTTCCTCCTTCAAAAAAAGTAACCTTAAAGCTGTTGTTAAGAGCTAGTACATCATCTTGCATCCACTCAATTTTAGCGTAACTTTTAGGTGGTAGCTTTTCTAATTTATGGCGCATTAGAGATGTTTCTCTGTCTCTGTCATATCCTTTAGAAACAACTAAAACCATTTCTAGGGCTACATCATTATCGTTGATGAGGTAAGCATTCCAATCGTTGGTTTTATAAATGTCGTTGTACTCCTGTACTACCGCCATATATACACCTTCAACTTTTGGGATTTCGATATCCTTTTTCATGATTAAAGGGCGCTTTTAAATTGCTCTAAGAAACGCACGTCGTTTTCACTTAACAAACGGATATCTCCAATTTGATGCAATAACATTACAATACGGTCAATACCCATACCAAAAGCAAAACCAGAATATTCTTTGGAGTCGATACCGCAGTTTTCCAATACATTTGGATCTACCATACCACACCCCATAATTTCCAACCAACCGGTACCTTTAGTTATTCGGTAATCAATTTCGGTTTCAAGACCCCAATACACGTCTACTTCGGCACTAGGTTCAGTAAACGGGAAGTACGATGGACGCAAACGAATTTTACTCTTACCGAACATCTCTGTTGTAAAGTATTGTAACGTTTGTTTTAAATCGGCAAAGCTTACATCCTTATCAATGTAAAGTCCTTCAACCTGATGGAAAAAACAGTGAGAACGTGCAGAAATAGCTTCGTTCCTATACACACGACCTGGAGAAATGGTTCTAATAGGCGGTTTGTTGTTTTCCATGTATCGCACCTGAACAGAACTGGTGTGTGTTCTTAAGAGAACGTCCGGATTCGTCTGAATAAAGAATGTGTCCTGCATATCTCTAGCCGGGTGGTATTCCGGAAGGTTCAATGCGGTAAAATTGTGCCAATCGTCTTCGATTTCCGGGCCTTCGCTCACGTTAAACCCTATGCGGGAAAAGATATCGATGATTTGATTTTTTACGATAGATATTGGGTGACGTGCACCAATCTCGATAGGCTCACCAGGTCTGGACAAATCTCCATAAATCCCTTTAGCCTCTTCCTTACTTTCCAAAGCGTCCTTTAAAGCGGTAACTTTATCTTGTGCAGCATTCTTCAGTTGGTTGATAGCCTGACCGTATTCTTTCTTTTGGTCGTTGGCTACGTTCTTGAATTCTGCAAAAAAGTCGTTAAGCAATCCTTTTTTTCCAAGGAATTTAATACGGAAAGCTTCTACTTCTTCTTTTGTTTGTCCGTTAAATGCTTCGGCTTCAGCTATGAGCTCTTTAATCTTATCTATCATGGCATCAATTAAAATGAGTGCAAATTTAAAAAATCTTATTCTATATACTCCCGTTCAAGAAAATAGTTTACAATGGCTTCTTTCATAAGGATACTCTGTTCTCCTGCCTTTAAATGTGGCAGCTCTTCTTTAATGTTGTAGTGAGGCCAGCCATCCTCATCAATATAATCAAACTGGTAATAGCCATATGGTTCTAGAAGTCGGCAAATAGCTATGTGCATTAAATCTACTTTATGGTCTTTTTTAAAACGGCGATGCAACTGACCAAGTTCTTGCACGCCAACTAAATATATAATGGCATCGAGGTCTAAGGTGTCTCCATCGGCAAACTGAACCGATAAGCGCTCAACCAAAAGCCCCCAACGCTCTTTTAATTTTTCGTCTCTCGTCATGATGTATCCTAAGTTTCGTGGATTTATTTTCAAGTTGCAAAGTTAGTTTATATTTGTTGAAATTAATTTTTATATGAACGTTTTAGACATTGTTTTAGCGGCATTGTTGCTGTTTGGATTGGTTCGTGGATTTATAAAGGGGCTTTTCGTTGAGATTGCTTCTTTGGTGGCATTAGTGGCTGGAGTTTATGGCGCTATCCATTTTAGTTATTTTGCCGGAAACATGTTGATAGACTACGTAAATTGGGATGATAATTATGTGAATATTGTAGCTTTTGCCATCACTTTTGTGGTTATCGTTGTAGTAATTGCTTTGGCAGGAAAGGCTTTAACAAAACTGGCCGATTTTGCGGCCTTGGGGATGCTCAACAAAATTTTGGGAGGCGTTTTTGGAGCCTTGAAAATAGCATTGGTCTTAAGTGTAATCCTGATTGTCTTTTCTAAAATGAACAACACTTTACCTTTTGTGGAGGAAGATGAATTGGAAAATTCTATTTTGTATCAACCGGTGAAAAACTTGGTGACACTGGTTTTTCCAAGTTTTTTAGAGTCTAGAGAAAATGAGCATGGAAATAAGGAGACAGCTTAATTAATAACAATCCAGTTTTATCTGTTTTTGGGTTTTATAGTATTCCAGTGGCTTTTTGTTTAAAGAAGTGACAATACCATCTAGTGCCTTCAGGACGTCATTTTGCATAGATAACGATCCGCAAACCATTACAGTTCCTTTATTTTTCACTATATCTGCTATAACCTCGGCATCACGATTTAATAGGTCTTGAACATAAACTTTTTGTTTATTTAATCGTGAGTAAGCCAAATGTAGCTTGGAGAGGTTGCCGTCAATTAAATTCTGTTGTAAACCTTCTTCGTAGATTTTAAATGCTTGTGGGGTTTTGCCTCCCCAATATAGATGTGTTTCCTGTTTTTTTGAGTTTTGGTTTATCATGCCCAAAAACGGGGCTATACCTGTACCATTGGCAATCATCACAACGGGTTGCTTGCCCTTCGGAAAATGAAAGGGGCTATTGGTGATGATTTGTGCATCTAAAACATCTTGTTTTTTTAGTTTGTAGAGGTAGTTTGAACAAAGTCCGTACTCGTGTTTTTTAATACTTAATACCAATTCCTTTTCTTTTGTCGCGCCAATGGAATACAAGCGTTCCTGTTCGTTATCACCTGGTTGTACAGCAAGCAAGTCACCAGGAACAAAGCGATTGCGTTTATGGGGTTTTAGAGTAATAAGGAAGGTGTCGTCTTGGGTGTTTTCAAGAAGGGTTCGGTCAATAATTTTAAACAGTTGGGATTGCGGTGGGGAGTAGATGTTCCTTCCCTTAGAAATATCAATTTTATGGCCTAAAGCAGTTGCCCATTTATCGGCCCAAGTATTAAGGTCATTAAAATTCTTGTTATTCACAGTGTGTAAATCCAATAAAGAAGTAGCCTGTTTATTGTTGCTTAACAACTGGTCAACTTGAATAGCATATTGACAGAAACCTGGGTAGGCTTTAGAGCCAAACCCAACAACAGAATATAAAAAATGATTTTTTATTGGATGTTTTTCCAAAAGCGATTTAAACTTTATGGCATTGGCTGGCGGCTCACCTTG
Source organism: Mangrovimonas aestuarii (assembly GCF_028767185.1). GTDB lineage: Bacteria > Bacteroidota > Bacteroidia > Flavobacteriales > Flavobacteriaceae > Mangrovimonas_B > Mangrovimonas_B aestuarii. The sequence goes on along the minus strand of NZ_JARACK010000010.1, from coordinate 58,043 downwards.
ACCGTAAGTTGCAGTGAAAATTACTAAGTGCTTTAAATTCTTGTAGGTTGTTAAGTTGTTTAGTTCATCCATGTACACTTTAAGCCTTGTTTCTAATAAGGCTTTATGGAATAAGGAGGCGTACTGCATGGTAGTGCCGTTTTCCGATCCTACCAAAACAATATAGTCGCAGTCATCTTTATTGAATCTGTTCTTTATTCTCGATTTTCTGCGTTTTAGAGTCATTGAAAATCCAGAGTACACAAAGTAAAGAATGTTCATGCATGCAATTGCCAAAACTAAAGCCCAAATAATACTTCCTTCTCCAGTATGAAGTGCAATACTAAGTTGCGATAATACATTGGCCGAAGGATAGTCTACACTACTTTCAATACTTCCCGTAAACTGATTTATCAATAATTCTTTATCGGTAAGTTTAAGAACATAAAAATCTTCCATATCGCTTGAAAATGGAAACTCAATTTCGTTTACAACGTTTAGCCTGATGTTCTTGAATACAGCAAAACTTTTTAAGGACAAGTTTGGTGAGTCGCTTAGGGTATCGTAGTTGACTTTGTGATTTATACCTTCTTTTGGAAATATTTCGAAGCGAAACAGCGACAGATATACTCCGGTTAATGTAATGATTGCAATTGGAATTAAATTCCATCGTCCTAAAACAATATGAAAAAACTGGGGATTATTCTCTTTTACTATTTTTCCAAAGAAGGCTTTAATACCTTTTTGACGCTTTAAAACCAAAATCAGTCCTGAAACAGCAATTAGAAATAATAGAAAAGAAGCAATGCCAACTAAAATTCTACCTGTACTTTTTAGAAAAAGCGAACGGTGTAGATTGGTAGCAAATTCAAACAGCGCCGCTTTTTTAATTGGATCACCAATTTTTTTACCCGAAAACGGATCTATATAACCATCTAAAATATTACCATCTTTAGTAATTGCTGAAGCTGATACAAAACCGTTGGCATCTACTGAAAGTGTCATGATTTCGTCGTACTCAGCTTTAAGTACAGGAATAATTTCTGCAAGCGTTAGGTTTTCTGCTCCATCGACGTAATATGGCTTTACTTTATTGGAAATCGGTTCGAAAGCTAGAATTATTCCGGTTACCGAAGCTAATACTATAAACACAAAAGAAGATACAGCCAAGGCTAAGTGACTGTACCTCCAAATTGAAATGGTCATTGCTTATGCTGTTTTATAACTTATCAATTTTAATTTGGCATTATTCGTACGTAACGGATAAAGCCATTTCCTTCTACTTTACTTTTTACGCTTTCTGATGTTAGCTCAAATTCTACATCACTTGTGTGGTATTGCTGATCTTCAACTGCAGTTTCAAAACGGATCTTATAACCAGCGTCAATTTTGTTGTCGGTTATGTTTATCACGTTAATAGTGCGCTGTCCGCTACTTATGGTTGCACCTGTGATGGCATCTATATTAGGACGTCTTTTCCCGTAAAACTGCCACCATTCTGTAATGTCGAAATACCATTCATCATCATCACCATGTACGTAAAGTGTTTCTTCATACTCATCATTAGGATTGATTAACGATACTACAACATAGGCACCCTCACCAGTATAGTTGGTCATTTGTATCATGCATTTGTAGGTTTGGCTCTTAGATATGGTAAACGAAAGGGTTATTCCCATAACCAAAAATGCGGCTAATATCGATTTCAACTTCATCGTCATAACTTATTTTAAAAATTCAATGGTTGATTGGTCTCTAAACTTCTCATTTTCCTGAGTTAGATCGAAAAGTGTTTCGCCAAAATCTGTAACTACAGACTTATCTGCCCCAATAGAAATAAGGTATTTTATTAGAGCTGCATCTTTAGCTGTCATAGCAGCTAATTGAAGTGGTGTTAAACCATTATTGTTAGTGGCGTTTACATCGATTCCAAAACCGTTTATAAGCTCTAAAAGTTTCACATCCTGCTTTTCTACAGCAAGGTGGAATAGTGTATTTCCATCTGCTTGAGTGGTATTGATTTTTACACCATTGTCGCTCAATACTGATAATTTCGATTGGAATTCATTTACAGACCTTGGGCTATAAGATTCAATAAGGTAGTACATCAATGTGTTGCCCTTACTGTCTACAATATTTATGTTAGCTCTGTTCTTGATTAAGAACGAAATAACTTCAAGCGAATTGTTTTCAACGGCCATAGTTAGGGCAGATTGACCTTTCTTGTTTGTGGTATTAATGTCTTTAGTTTTTGTGTGTAATACCTTTACGATGGCTAAATCGTTGGCAGATGATGCCAGAATAAAAGCAGTGTTCCCATCGGCATCTGCCTGGTTAGCATTTACCTCCTTTTCCAAGAAATACGAGATAACTTCAATTTTACCGTTTCTTGCTAAAATATGAAGCGGGGTTGTCCCAGATGAAGTAATTACATTTGGATTGATTCCTTGCTTTTCTAAAAACTCATATATTTCTATACCATTCCTGTTGCCTCTAGTTCCCTTGGCGGCAAAAAGCATGGCGTTCCCATTTTCCTTATTCAGGGATTTGTAGTTGACACCTTTACTAATTAATGATTCAAGCAAGTTGATGTTGCCTGATTTAGCGGCGTAATTAAATATTCCGTTACCAAGTTTATCGGTACTATTTATGTCAAGTTCCTTACTGGTAAAGTATTCCAATAGGGAGTTATTCTTGATGTATGGTGCTACCAAAAGTAATGCATTTGCCCCATCAGGATTAAGGTCTTTTTCCAAATTGTTACCATTGGCAAGGCATATATCATACACTTTTGTGTTTTGTTGTCCAGTAGAGGCGGCAAAGTTTAAAATAGTATTGCCTTTATCGTCAGTGATATCGGTTTTTGCACCTTGTTTCAAAAGGTATTCCATCAACTCAATATTGCCTTTGTAAGCTCCCCAGAAAATATAAGTGCGTCCGTCGTGGGTAAGTTTGTTAACTCCATTGCCAGGTATAGACAACATGTATTTTATGGTGGAATTGTGCACCTGTTCTAAAATAGCATAGACTACGGCATCAAAGCCATAACCATTAAGTTGAGCTATATCAGTACCTTTGTCTATCTTGGCTTTAATATCGTCTACTGTAGGCTGAGATTTCCAAAAGTCACGACTTAAAAACACATTGGTGTCCTGGGCAACGGCCATAGCTACTTGCAGGACAACCAATATGAATAAAAATGTAGGTTTGAAATTGAAACTCATAAGATTATTGGTTAACTATAAATGAGTCAATAATGCTGCTAATGTCTTCCGAGCTACTATTGTCATCAGAAAATAGGTATTTAAACAATTGTTTATTATCAACCTTACTTTCTAAAGCCAAGTCTATCTTTCTTGCGAATACTTTTTCCCATTTAGTGCGTACAATAGCCCATTTTGATTGGTTCTCTGCCCACCAGTCTTGAGCTGCTTTACATTTACTGTCGTCTACTTTTGTATATGTATTATATCCTTTTTCTTGGGCCAATAGGATGTCTACTTTATTATTTTCACGGATAATTTTGTCGTTGTTCTGGTCGTGAATCCATCCATTATCGGTGATTTCCTGTCTGTTGCGTCTTGTTGTAACATTGTAATCACTTCGTTGCGTGTATTCACGTCTTGGTAATGGAGCATCGGTGGTATTTTCCCAATAGCTTTTTCCATCAACATGCACCCAAGTAGCTGTTCCTTCATAACGAGGACTATCGTCAACTTGAAATACCTTTTGTGTCCATTGTCCTTTAACTTCTTTTTTAGGTAAGCTTACGTACTTCCATTTGTTTTCATGGTCGAACATGTATAGGTCGGTATTTTCGAATAACCAGTCTTGTCTCCAGTGTTTTACGATGTGTGGTGTGTCAGGTCTTCCTACAATAAGAAGATGTTGCATAGAGATCTTATTCTTACTGTCTTCAATTAATTGAATCCACTCTAAGCCTCTAGCATGCTTAATCTTAGATGCTTTGTATAAAGAGTCCTGAGAGTAGCTAAAGGTTTCAACGAAATTAAAGTTTACTTCGTAACAACCACACATGTCCTTGATGGCTTTTTCGTCTTGCTTTTTCTTGCTTTGCCCTAGTGAATTCAAGGTAAATGCCAATGATAATACTAAAAGAATGGATAACTTTTTCATTTTGTATAAAGTTGATTTGTTGATAATGATGTTTTTTAAAAATTAAATAATCTTTATTGAATCTAAATAAAAATAGTTTCTATATTTGCAGCAAAACTATTAATAATGAGTCTAAATAAAAATAAAATTCTGTTTTATTTTTTCTTTTTTTCCTTCTTCATTTCCTACAGTCAAGAGAAAGTTCAGGACACTACAAATATGCAATCCTTAGAGGAAGTGGTTCTTACGGGGCAGTTGAATCCGCAATCTGTAGAAAAGTCCGTTTTTGAAGTTGAGGTTATTTCAAGAAGAGACATTGAGCAGCAGGCAGCCAATAATCTTGCAGACCTATTAAACCAGACGCTTAACATTAATATTATACCAAATAGCTCTACAGGTAAATCTGAGATCAGCATGTTTGGTCTCGACGGACAATATGTTAAGGTGTTGGTGGATAATATCCCGATTGTTAATGAAGAGGGTATGGGTAACAATACGGATCTTACCCAAATTAATCTAGACGATATTGAGCGCATAGAAATAGTTGAAGGTGCTATGGGCGTGCAATACGGGTCGAATGCTGTTGCTGGAGTAATTAATATTATTACCAAAAAGGCGTCTTACTATAAATGGGAAGTTGATATATACGCTCAAGAAGAAACCGTCGGAGGAGAATATGATGCTTTTGATGGAGGACGACATATTCAATCGGCTAAACTAGGTAGCAATATTAATGACCATTGGTTTGCTAGTTTAGGGCATACACGAAACGATTTTTCTGGTTACAAGGGTGATAAGCAAGGAGAGTATTATTATTTGAGCGATAGCCTTGGTGGGTATGAATGGTTGCCCAAACTTCAAAACAGTACAAAAGCCCTGCTAAGCTTTAAAAGTGATGTAATTAACACTTTCTACAAATTTGAGTACTTTAATGAAGACATATATAAATATGATGAAAGCCCAGATTTAAACGAAAACCCTGCAACTGGAACGATCAATCCAAGTTCCTTGGATGAGGTTTACACAAACAGTCGCTTTTATCATCATCTAAATGCTGTAGGTACAATCAATAATAAGGTGAACTATAATGTGTCGGTATCTTATCAACAGCAAACAAAAGACTTAGAGCGATATACATATAGGATTTTTACAGAAGTAAAAGAAAACGTTGAAAAAGGAGAATATCTATCACGGTCGGCATTCTTCTCAAGGGGGACACTCAGTAACCTTATTGACACAAGAAAAATTAACCTACAGGCTGGCTACGAAGTTGATTTTGTTAGTGGGGAAGGCTCTCCCTATGCCATTTCGATTGATCCGGGAATAGAGCTGGTAAAAAACCAACTTGATACCTATGGTGTATTCGCATCTTCTGAAATTTATCTTTCCAAGAGGCTCTCATTTATGCCAGGTACAAGAGTGAGTTTTTCTAGTTTATTCGATAACCAGTATGATGCTTCTTTGAGTTCAAAATATAATTTTAAAAAAGAATGGGAGTTAAGAGCTGTTTTGGGGACTGCTAATCGAACGCCAAACTACGAAGAACTATTTACTTATTTTGTTGATGTAAACCATAACGTTCAAGGCAATCCTGATCTAGATCCCGAACGAGGTCTGTCTGCTTTCCTACATCTTAAAAAGAAATTTAATTTTAAGGATAAAAATTGGCGTCTTAACAATAAGATCAGCTTTTCATATTTAGCTGTGCAAGATCGTATAGAGCTTACTGTTGAGACTTTAAGTCCTTTAGCTTATAAATACAATAACATAGATCGTTACAAATCCATTGGTGCTTTTACAGAAAACAGTTTAAGCTATAAAACTTTAAGAGCACAATTGGGTATAGGCGTGTTGGGTATTTCAAAAACATTGGACAGCAATAATAATCCTAAGGACGATTTTCTGTACAACCTCCAGCTTAACGCTAACATAAGTTACACTATCCCGAAAACTTTAACGGTATTGGCCGTTTATTTTAAACATGTTGGAGAGGAGCGTCAGTTTTTAGAAAGTACCAATGAAGATGGTGAACAAGTATATGTTCAAGGAACTACCAACGCTTATAATTGGATGGATGCTTCTGTAAAACAACCATTTATCAAAAACAAATTATTAGTAACTCTTGGTTTCAGAAACCTAATGGATATTACCCGTGTTGCCACAACTTCAAGCACGGGAGGAACTCATAACAATGGTCAACCCAGTATTATGCGTGGTTATGGCCGTTCATTTTTTTTAAAACTAGCATATAATTTAAATATATAATCGAGATGAAAACAATCAACCAACTTATCCGAATAGTCTTTGCTTTTGCACTACTGTTTTCCTTTAACAGTTGTAGTAAAGACGATGACAGTATAAACTATGACACGTTTGTAGTAGCCTTTAATAGTACTTCGGCAAACTTGATGGAAATAGAATCGCAGCAAAATTTACCTTTAGTTTATTCGGCATCAGCAAAATATTCTGGTACAATTACAGTTGCTATAAATGCAGTTAACGCTATTTACGGTGAAGACTTTACAACGACTCCCGCAGCAAACGATAATATTTTGACATTGTCAATCAATACTGGTGAAACAACAAACACCATAACATTTAATAAGCTTAATCCTTTTTTGGACGAAACGACTGAAATTACCTTTACCATTATTGATGTAGATTATAAAGGTGCCATAATACAGGGGAATAACAGTATTGTGCTTAATGGTGCTCCTGTAATGTCGGGTGTTGTTCAGCCTGAGCTAGGAGGGCCAAATGAAGGTAATCAAGTATATGTTGATTTAAGCGGTAATGCGACTACGCTGGTACAACGTGATTCATGGGACTTAGGCTTTTATTCCGGTAATGAATTTAGAGTGGGTTTAAATGGGTCGATTTATATGGCGGCCGCTCTATTAAACTCCACGGATATCGATGCTATTGATTCTGATGATGTAACCAACCTACAGCCACAAGTGGCTATTGGAACTTTCGATGCAGCAAACGAAGCTTATGTAGATGCTCCTAATGGGGATATTATGGGTACGGCTATTGAAGAGGTGTCCGACAATCCAGAAAATAACAAAGTTTACTTACTTAACCTAGGCTATGAAATAGGAACAGAAACGCCAACAGTTGGTACTGCTTCGGTTATTGGTGAACACCGTGGCTGGATGAAAATTAGGGTACTAAAAGATGGCGAGAATTATGTGCTTCAATATGCTAATCTTGACGATACCAATCATCAGGAAGTTTCAATAGGTAAAGATAGCGATTACAACTTTTCATTCTTTAGTTTCAATACGAAAACAACTGTAAGTGTTGAGCCAGAAAAAGAAAAGTGGGATATGTGCTTTACAGTTTTCACCAATATTATTGAGGGTAATGGAAGTTATGGCTATTCAGATTTTGTAGTTCATAATCGCAAAGGCGGAGTTACGGCTTATCAAGTTGATACTGACATTAAAGCATACGATGAGTTTGTTTATAGCGATTTAGACGAATCTCAACTTCAGGAAGACCAAAGAGTTATCGGAAGTAATTGGCGTGATGTTTTTGAAGGGCAACAGTATACAGACCGCTTCTACATTCTAAAAGACCCTAATGGAAATTTTTATAAAATAAAATTCTTGGCACTTAGCAACGATAATGGCATTCGTGGTTATCCAGAATTCCAATTTGAATTGCTTACCGACAATAGCAATTAATAATATTCATTCTCATTCTTTAAATATCATTAAAAATCAATCATTATGAAAAGAACATTACTATCCTTTGCAGCAATTTGTCTTGGACTTGTAGCCTTAGCACAGGAAATCACAGTAGATCTAAGTATGACACCTTCTTACGCCAACCAAGTGTATTATAAATTGAGTACACAAACGGCAAATTCCTATGCTGCTAATTCTTGGGATTTAGCATTTTTGAGAACAGGAGCATTTAATATAGGGATTCGTGTTAACGACCATGCAGGAATTGAAGTTTTTGAAGTCTCTGACAATCCATCCGATTGGAATACCATACAAATTGCAGATCAATCATCCTGGATACAGCTTTACAATAGTGAAACTTCTTGGAATGGAGCTTTCGACAATGGATCTGCGTCTTATGGTTTTGGAGAGTATAACCCTGTAAATCACCATGTGGAGGGATCCGTTATTTTTGTTTTAAAATATACTGATGGCACTTACCGAAAGTTTATGAACGAAGATGTTTATAATGGTTATACCTTTAAATATGCTACTTGGGATGCTGGTACAACTACTTGGAGTGCCGATACAACGGTAACGCTTGCCAATTCAAATAACCCTAACAATACCTATAACTTTTATTCGCTTGTAAACGGTGCTGAAGTAGTAGCTCAACCAGCTACTGCCGATTGGGATTTTGTATTCACTAAATATATTTCTGATTACTATGGTGACGGTAGTTTGTACTGGCCTGTCACTGGAGTTTTGCACAGTGATCAGGTAAGTGTAGCACAAAATGAGGAAACATCTGGAATGCCTACCGTCCCAAGTTTAACCTATTCTGAAGAAATCAATACTATAGGCTGGGATTGGAAATCGTATGTGTCGTCTACGTTCAATGTAGATCCAACTCAAGCTTACTACATAAAATATGAAGATAATTCTGTTTACAGAATGTATTTTGTTGATTTTGATGGTAGTAGCACGGGGGGTGTGTCGTTTACTTTTGAAAATGTAACTACAACTCTTGGTATTGAAGATGTAACCGAAAACATAACTTTTGGTATGTACCCTAATCCAAGTTTGGATAAGCAAGTTAACTTGGTTTATGATGTAAACACCTTAGAGTCCGATAAAAATAAGGTTGCAATTTATGATATAACTGGTGCAGAGGTCTTCCGTACACAGCTATCAAATAATTCAGGGTTTTATAGCAAACGATTGAACCTTTCAAACTTACAAAGCGGAGTGTATATGGTTCATTTTACTTCTGGAAATGCAAGTATAACTAAAAAGCTTGTATTGAAATAGAGTAATCCTCTTGGAATAAAATATTTAATTAATTAAGTTTTTTCATGTAAAAAAGGGGGGTATACTGTCAAATCCCCTTTTTTAAATAATGTAAATGTATTAATCCAAGTGATAAATCTCCATGATGTTCTTTAATTGCTTTTCAAAATCGATGCTCAAATCGATTAGTTTTCCAGTATGAACATCAAAAACCCATCCGTGAACTTTTAATCCACGTTCCCTAACCGCTTTTTGTACAGCGGCCGTTTTAATTAAGTTTGCACATTGTTCCTGTACATTTAGTTCAATTAACCGATTGTATCTTTTGTCTTCATCTTCAATACTGTTGAGTTCTTTGGCATGTAAACGATATACGTCTCTGATACTGCGCAGCCAAGGGTTCAACAAGCCCAAGTCCTCAGATAACATAGCTGCTTTCACGCCTCCGCAAGCATAATGACCACAAACTACTACATCTGCCACCTTTAAGTGATTAATCGCATATTCCACTACAGACATCGCATTTAAATCTGTTGCAATAACCATATTTGCAATGTTTCGATGAACAAATGCTTCACCAGGCTCTAAGCCCATGAGTCCCTCAACATCAACACGACTGTCTGAGCAACCTATATAAAGAAACTGTGGATTTTGACCTTTTCCTAATTTGTTAAAGTAGTTTTCATCTTTGGCCAATTTCTCTTGAACCCACTTTTCGTTATTTTCAAAAACTCTATTTAAATCCATTTTAATTCTAATACTGCCCGTTACTTTTTATCCATTGTATGCAATCCTTAAAAGTATCAAAAATACAATCTTCAGGGATTAGTTCTGGTATAATTTCAATGCGTTCCATCATATAGCGAGGTTGCTTCAAAAGTCCAACCAATAAAATGGTCACACCATTTTTTCCTAATTCTTGAAGTACATCTTCAAAGGCGTATAAACCAGATTGATCCATATATTGCATGCGGCTTAACCGAATTATAACTACTTTGGCAGTCGTTGGTATTTGTGCCGCCAAGCTATGAAAGTCATCGGTGGAACCAAAAAACAATGGTCCTTTTAGATATTTTATAAATACTTCCTCCTGTAACTTTTTCGGAAAATAGGGGCCGCCATCTATAGACTTTGCCTTGGTTAAAGGTTTTACGTCAGAGCGTTCGGCTGTGAGGTCTCCAATTTTTTTCATGAACATGAGAGATGCGATGACAAGTCCAATTCCTACAGCATATACTAAATTCCAAGTAGTTGAAAGTATCAAAACTACGATCATAATCATAACTTCCATACTGAATCGAATAGGTCCTATTTTTACATCTTTAGGCATGCTGGGTATAGCCTTAAGCCCTTTGTAGTCCATAACGCCAATACCCACCGTAATCAATATTCCAGCCAAAACTGCTGCAGGAATTTTGGAAGCTACTGGTCCCAACAATAATAAAATGATGAGTAATACTAAACCAGCAATCATTCCTGAAAGTTTCGTTTTCCCTCCCGATTGAATATTCACGACTGTTCTAATGGTGGCTCCTGCACCTGGTAGTCCTCCGAAAACTGCTCCTATACTGTTTCCTATGCCTTGCCCTACCAATTCCTTATTAGGTTGGTGTTTCGTTTTGGTCATATTATCTGCTACAATACTTGTCAGTAAAGAGTCTATAGCGCCTAGAAGAGCTAATGTAAGCGCAGTAAAAATGTAAGGAGTTACTTGATTAAAGCTAAAATTGGTAAACATTTCTAAATTAAGTGATGGAAATCCACTGGGAATTTGCTCTATAGGTTTATAGTCCAACCCAAAAACAATAGCAATTGTAGACATCACAAATAAGGCTACCAAGGTACTTGGTATAGCTTTTGTTATCCGCTTAAAGCCATAAATAATCAAAATGGTTCCTAGGGCCAAAATCAGTTCCAACCAATTAATTTTCATAAGGGCTCTTGGAAATACTTTAATAGCACCTACAACGCCAGAAGCATTATTGGCTGCCAAGGTTTCAGATTCTTTGAGAATATCGGCTTCCGAAATATGTTCAGCGCGGTCGATGGTTTCCCTAAAATCTTCCAATACCAAAATACCTTCATCAGCTTCTTCAATTAAAATATTTTCTAGGATGGCCTCTTCTGCCATAGGTTTAAACTGTGCTACGTAATCCGCATCTTCTTTTGGGTAATATCCCAAAGATGGCAAAATTTGCGTTACGATAATTATTACTCCTATCGCCGACATAAATCCAGACACAACAGGGTACGGTATGTATCTAATGTACTTTCCTAAACCTAAAACTCCTAATCCAATCTGCATAAGGCCGGATAGCAAAAACACAACTAAAATAGTAGGGAGGGCTTTCTCTACATCGCCGTCATTGGTCGCAATTATACCAGCAATAATTACCATGCTTACGGCTGTCATTGGTGCTGTAGGGCCGGAAATTTGAGTGTTAGTGCCTCCCAAAAGGGCTGCAAAGAAGCTTAAAAAAATAGCGCCATAAAGACCCGCACTAGGTCCGAGTCCTGAACTAACTCCAAAGGCAAGAGCCAACGGCAATGCTACAATACCTGCAGTAACACCTCCGAACATATCACCTTTAAAATTGGAGAATAATTTGTTCAAATTATATTTTTTATATCACTTCTCTAATTTAACTTTTATATCCTAAATATAAAAATGTCTACAAGTCTCTTTTGTTTGAAAATAAGTGGATTAAATACAAAAAAAACAGCGTTAACAATAATGCTAACGCTGCCTATATATCTTAGATGTAAAACTGCAATTTAATTTTATTCATAGAAATTAACAGCTCCAGTATTGATGTCGTACATTGCCCCAACAATCTTAATTTCTCCATTTTTTTCCATTTCATCAAGAATTGGACTTTCCTTACGAATTCTTTCAATAGTTAAATGAACGTTCTTCTCGGAAACGGCATCTACAAACTCTAAGTTTTTTGACGTTCTCAAACTTTCGTCAGCTGGTTCTGCGACTCCATTAACAGCAGGTGTGATTTTTTCAATCAATTTAGTTAGATTTCCCATTTCGGCGTGGTCACAAGCCCCTTTTACTGCTCCACAACTGGTATGCCCTAGTACGACAATAAGTTTGGTTCCTGCCAATTTACAGGCAAATTCCATACTTCCCAGAATATCTTCATTTACAAAGTTCCCTGCAATGCGCACACTAAAAATGTCTCCCAGCCCTTGATCGAATACAAGTTCTGCAGATACCCTTGAGTCTATACAGCTCAATATTGTTGCGAAGGGGAACTGGCCTTCTTTTGTGTCATTAACTTGTTCCAATAAGTTTCTGTTAGCCTTTAGGTTGTTCTGAAATCTTAAGTTTCCTTCCTTTAAAAATGTTAATGACTTTTCTGGAGTCATTGTAGCTTGTGTCTCTTTAGTATGTGCTTTCATAATTTTAGTTGATTTTATAACTCACTTATAGTCTCTTAATTACTTCGACGATAATAAGAGTGAGATATTAATGTTATTTACAATATTTAAAATATCTGTATGTTTTGATTTTATATTATTCTTTGACTTTGATTGTCTTCTATCTATAGAAAACAAATTTACATTGCTTTTAGATAGGTATTTGGATATGTTTTTAATGGTTTGATCACCTGCTTCGAAAATATACTCCACAATGTCTTTATTTTCAGAATGTTTGTATGTGCTTATAGTGTCATCACCATGCACTATTTTGAAGGATTTTACAGGTTGCTCAGTAAAAGGCAATAGGTTTTCGGTAAAGCTCGAATATGAGCCATTAAAAACTCCCAAAGATAATTGTTTATTGGGTTCTAAGCTGTTTTCCATACCGGCTATTATAATTGGGCCTTCGTGTTCGTCCAGTATAAATTGGGTTAACCTATCACTTCCTAAATTAAGCAGTTTGGACTGCTTTTTACCCATAACAATGATATCTGGACGGGATTCTTTGATATATGATCCTATTTCGTTTATGACGTTGCCAAAAGCAAAGTTAAACTGGATTGGTATTCCATAAGTTTGCGCAATTGGCTGGATCATTTTTTGAATGCTCTTTCTAGTTCTATTCTTTTCTTCGTTAATGCTTCGAATTGCCGACAACTGATTTTCCATTTGTACAATGTCTTTTGGCTTTTTCACATGAAACAACTCAATTCTGCCATTAATCATGTTGGCCAAACTCACTGCACTCTTTAAGGTAGTATCAGTTGTACCTCCCAAATCTGAAAGCACCAATATGTTTTGTGCATTAGAATCCATAAGTGTTAGCTTAAGCTTAGTTTGGATTTTGGACGTTCTTTAAAGAACTGAATAAAACTTGGAGGGTTTTCAATCACTCCCCGTTCAGATATCAATTTCACATCGATGTTTCGTTCTTTCGCTATATGGGTAAAGTCTTCTAGAATCTCAATAATATCATGATCCAAATAACGAGTCTTCATCACATCAATTTCCAGATAAGTGTCTCGAGGCAAGCTGTGTAATTCTTTAAGAATGGCCCCCTTATTGATGAAGGTTACCTCTTCTGCAAGTGTCATTTTTATTTTATGCTTAGCGTTACTTTTGTCTTCAATGTGCAAGAAGTGAGAGTTTTGGTAGCTTTTCAAGAGGATAACAATAATCCCTACAACAAGTCCTAGGCTTATTCCTTTTAATAGATCTGTAAATACAATACCCAGTACAGTAACGATAAATGGAAGCCATTGTTTCCAACCTAAACTGTACATTTCCAAAAACAATTTTGGTTTTGCCAGTTTATAGCCCACGACCAATAGAATGGCAGCCAAAACAGATAAAGGAATCATATTTAATAATCTTGGAATCAAGATAACCGAAATTAATAACAGTATTCCGTGGATAATGGCTGACAGTTTGGTTCGTCCTCCCGATTGAATATTGGCAGAACTTCTAACGATTACTTGGGTAATCGGTAAACCTCCAACTAATCCAGAAAAAATATTTCCCGTTCCTTGTGCCAATAACTCTCGGTTGGTTGGGGTTACATTTTTGTGTGGGTCTAATTTATCCGTTGCTTCTACACATAGTAAAGTTTCTAAACTAGCTACCAGTGCAATTGTAAATGCTGTTACCCAAACCTCGTAATTAGTAATTGCTGCAAAATTAGGAAAGGAGAACTGTCCTAAAAAAGAACTAAAATCATCTGGAATAGGCACGCTAACCAAGTGGGAATCGGAAATGCTTAAAGCACTGTTGGATTTGGTGATTACAAAAAATATAATACCTAATACAACCGCAACTAAAGGCCCTTGAATAACTTTAAAAAACTTGGCTTTTTTGGCAAGTATATTATCCCAAAAAAGGATTACACCAAGTGCAGCTATACCAATGATCATAGACCCCATGATAATATTGTCGAAAATATGCAAAATGGAGGAAAAGGTGTTTTCTCCAGATGCCTCAAGAAAACTGTCCGCTCCCTCAGGTTCGGCATCATAACCAAAAAAGTGAGGTATTTGTTTTAGGATGATGATGATTCCAATTCCTGTAAGCATCCCTTTAATTACTGATGATGGGAAATAATATCCAATAACCCCTGCTTTTAAGAATCCTAATATCAGTTGGATGACTCCACCTAAAACGACAGCAAGAAGGAAGTTTTCATATCCTCCTAAGGCGCCTATGGCAGTTAATACGATAGCGGCCAAACCTGCTGCAGGTCCACTCACTCCAATATTGGAGCCACTTAAAGAACCAACAACAATCCCACCAATAATACCGGCAATTAAACCAGAGAACAATGGCGCACCACTGGCTAAGGCTATTCCTAAACATAAGGGGAGAGCTACGAAGAAAACTACGATACTTGCCGGTAAGTCATTTTTAATATACTTGAACATAATATAATACACTTAGGCTTTGGTATATGTAAAGACCAAAGCAATTGAACATTTTTCAGATAATAAATAATTGAATAGGCAAATTCAGAACAGTGAATTTGCTGTAAATAAATGTGTATTATACTTGTTCAGGAGGGGGTGAGGTGTTGTCAGCAGACAATAACGCATAGGGCTTTAAGTAAAAAACGATTTCGTTTTTAACTGATCGCTCTAATTGTGATAATTGAGCAGTATCCGTAAGTTCAAACATCTTAAGTTCTAATTTCTTAGAAACTTCATTTTCGTTGTTTTCTTCTTCATTCATGCTGAAAAATACCGAAACATCGAAACTCTTTTCTATAACAGAAATTACTGTTGGTGCAGAAACAAATAGCACAAACAGAATAGAAAAGAATATGGATATTGTTGTTCTAGGCATTTTTTTGTGAATATACCAATCTCAAAAATAACATCAAAATTTTAATTTCATGTTAAGGATTTCTAAAGTCTAGTCTACAACCCAAAAGTTGAAACTTAAAAGAGTGGTAATTATCGTTGATCTGGGTGTGTTCTATTCTGTGAATTGAAAATCACCAAAAGCTTCTAATACTTCATCAAAAGCAGTAAAAACATCAGCAGGATCGTCACTGGTTACCATTTTCATTCTGAAAGGTTTAATGCCGGGAATACCTCTGAAGTAATTGGTGTAATGCCTTCTGGTTTCGAAAACACCGAGCTTTTCCCCTTTCCAATCAATGGCCATTTGTAAATGTCTGCGAGCTGCATCTACTCTTTCTTCAAGCGAAATCGGCGCTAGGTGCTCTCCTGTTTTAAAATAGTGCTTAACTTGTTTAAAGAACCAAGGGTTTCCTATTGAAGCACGTCCAATCATACAACCATCCAATCCGTAGACATCACGCATTTCCATAGCTCTTTCTGGAGTGTCTACATCTCCGTTTCCAAACACAGGAATATTCATGCGTGGATTGTTTTTTACTTCGGCAATAGGCCGCCAATCGGCATTACCCTTGTACATTTGTGCTCGTGTGCGCCCGTGTATGGATATGGCCTTGCAACCTACGTCTTGAAGACGTTCGGCAACTTCAACAATTTTTATAGAGTCGTGATCCCACCCCAAACGAGTTTTGACGGTAATTGGCAAACTGGTGCGCTTTACCATTTCCTGGGTAAGTTTCACCATAAGGTCGATATCCTTCAAGATGCCTGCTCCGGCTCCTTTACAAACCACTTTCTTTACGGGACAACCAAAGTTGATATCGATTATATCAGGATTAGATTTTTCAACTATGTCAACAGTTTGAAGCATACTTTCAAGGTTGGCTCCAAATATTTGTATTCCTACTGGACGCTCTTTTTCGTAGATGTCCAATTTCATGGTGCTTTTTGCAGCATCACGAATTAATCCTTCACTGGAAATAAATTCAGTATATACTACATCGGCTCCTTGTTCCTTGCACAATGCCCGAAAAGGAGGGTCGCTAACATCTTCCATTGGTGCTAGAAGCAGCGGAAAATCAGGGAGTTCTATGTTGTCTATCTTTACCAAAGGTCAAAATATTTATTAAAGGGCTGCAAAGGTACTGAAAATGATGTAATTATCTAGAATTTTAAGTTAACAATAAGAGTGTCTCCATTTCTGTTTACAGTTACTTCGGTTTCGTCGCCTTTGTTATATACAGCAAGTGCTTTCATGTAGCTCATCATATCAATAACTTCAAGATCTCCAAGTTTAAGCACGATATCACCTTTTTGTAGTCCAGCTATTTGAGCGGGTTTGCCTTCGCTAATACCATCAATTCGCATTCCTTTACCATCAAATAAATAATCAGGAACAACTCCTAGAGTTACCTTAAATCTTGGAACTTCTTCACTTTCGTTTTTTGTCTTCCTAAAGGCAAGTTTGGCATTGTCATCTAGTTCCGTGGTGATATCAAAAATATAGTTGGAAATTGCCTCCATCCCCTCATAGTTGAGTTTTTCAATGTCATCATCTGGTTTATGGTAATCTTTGTGCTGCCCTGTGAAAAAATGCAACACAGGAATATTATGGAGGTAAAACGATGTGTGGTCTGATGGGCCTATTCCAGACTCTTTCTCTGTTAATTTGAAGTTTGTGTTAGTGGCATTTATAGTTTGTTTCCATGATGGTGAGGTGCCAATTCCATAAACTGCTAAAGTGTTATCTGGTTTAAGGCGCCCTACCATATCCAGATTTATCATATAGTTTATCGTTTTTAGGTCTACTGTAGGGTGTTTTACAAAATAGTTTGAACCCAAAAGTCCCATTTCCTCACCAGAAAAGGCAATGAACAAATAGTTATTGTTTTTGTTTTGTTCGTTTAATAACCCTGCAAGCCTTAGCATAACCGCCACACCACTTGCGTTATCATCAGCACCATTGTGAATAGCTCTTTCGCCGCGGTGTAATGAGTTTTCATCTCCAAATCCAAGATGGTCGTAATGTGCGCCAATAACTATAGTGTTGGAGGCCTTGTTATCCAAAAAACCTATGACATTGGACCCTGTTATAGAGCTTTCTGTAGATGTATTAGTGTATTTAACATTTTCATGAGGGTTGATTTTTGGTTTGAACGAAAATGTTTGTAAAAATCCATTTGTTCCCTTGGGTGATAGTTGCAGTTGTTTAAATCGTTTAGCGATATAATTTGCGGCCATTTCTTCTCCTTTTGTGCCCGTTTCTCTACCTTCTAGTTTATCATCTGCCAAAAACGTTATGTCTTTTTTAATATTGTTTTCTGTTAAAGACGGGTTCTTTTTACATGCCGTAAATAAAGTGAGTAATGAAAGAAAGATTAGTTGTTTCATTTTAAGTGTTATTTTTACTTAAAAATAACAATATTATGTGTCTAAAATGGTTGTTTTCTGTTACAATGGGTGTTTTGTTGTTAGGATGTAGAAATAGGCATACTGATGATGATCCTAGGGTTCCAGTTAAGGTTAATCCAACTGATACTATTGCTGCTCCTATAGTTATGGATGGCAATGGTTTGATTTTTAAAGATGAATCTCATTTTAAATCATTGCGACAGATAACTTTTGGGGGTGATAATGCCGAGGCATATTGGAGTTTTGATGATAAACAATTAGTGTTTCAGTCTAATAATTCAAAATGGAAAGTGGGTTGTGATCAAATGTTTTTAATGGATGCCAATGACGAGTTTAAAGATACTATGCCTCCAATGGTTAGTACTGGTAAAGGAAGAACAACATGCTCATATTTTTTGCCGGATAATAAGTACATTGTTTATGCTTCAACGCATATGAAGGATAGTGTTTGCCCTGAAACTCCCCTTAGAAAGAATGGCAAATATGTCTGGCCAATTTACGATAGTTACGACATCTTTGTGTCTGATTTAAAAGGGAATATTGTAAAGCGATTAACTCAAGAGCCAGGTTATGATGCTGAGGCTACGGTATCTCCCAAAGGGGATAAAATAGTTTTTACATCTACAAGAAGTGGGGATTTGGAGTTATATACTATGAATTTAGATGGAAGCAATGTACAGCAAATTACAAATGAACTAGGTTATGATGGTGGGGCTTTCTTTTCGCCAGACGGTACAAAAATTGTTTTTCGTTCCTCAAGACCAAAAACTCCAGGGGAAATTGATGAGTATAAAGCATTGTTGGCTCAAGGACTTGTTCAGCCCACAGAAATGGAATTGTACATCTGTAATGCCGATGGAAGTGAGTTAAGGCAACTAACTTTTTTAGGGAATGCAAATTGGAGTCCTTTTTTTCATCCATCAGGTGAAAAAGTGATTTTTTCATCTAATTTTGAGTCGGAACGTGGTTTTCCATTTAATCTGTATATGATTGATTTAGATGGTAAAAATCTAGAACGAATTACTCATAGTGATACATTCGATGCGTTTCCTGTATTTTCAAACGATGGCACAAAATTGGTTTTTTCTTCCAACAGAAATAATGGTGGCGGGCACGATACCAATTTATTTATAGCAGAATGGGAAGATTAGTGATCGTTGCTTTCTAGGCGTTCTCTTTCGTTATGAGATGTTGTGGTTGTGTTTGCCTTTAGGTCTGTGTTTCCAAAATTGTATCGTACACCAAATCGAAACCATTGGTTGTCAAAACAAGAGTAGGTTTTGTTGTCTTGATTTAAATAATTATTCGTAACAGTAAAATCGGTAGTTCTGAAAATGTCGTTCATTGCCATAGAAGCAATCCATTTCCCTTCTAAAAAACTCTTTTTTATTGTAATGTCAACTTGAGTTCTAGAGGAGACTCTTGAAGGTCCATCGATTACAGGTGAAATATAAAGAATAGATAGTTCTGCATTAAGGGATTTGTCCTCCAAAAAGGAAAAGTAATTTACAGCATTAGTATACATAGACCAACGTTGGTTGCTTTGTAGAGGGGTGTTGTTTTCTAAAGCAAAAAACTCTGCAGTATCATAGAAAATGGAATTTACTAGGTAAATAGACCAAGCATTGGTCAAAGGTTTGTAGGTTATAAAGTCGAAACCATAATCGTGTGCTTCTTTAAGGTTTGTGGCAACATACTTTATTTTGTTGTTGTTGTTATCTTGAAGGGGGATTTCTGATATAGGATTTTTCTCGAAGCGACAATATAACTCGAAAGTGTATGTGTCTTTAAGTGTATACGATAATGTTGTTAAGTGTGATAAAGTAGGATTAAGGTCAGGGTTGCCTTGCACGAAAGCATTGTCAGAAAGGTAAAACTTAAAAGGGTTTAGGTTGGTGTAAGAAGGGCGTGTTATACGTTTGTTGTAACTTAAGCTAAAGTTGTGGTTGTTGTTGAAATTATAGGAAAATATTACGGTAGGAAATACTTTAAAATAATCTTGGGTATTGTCGTTGAAAGCTCCTGATGTTTTAGAATCTATCGAAGTGTTTTCTGCACGAAGTCCTGAGTTTAAACTCCAACTCCCCCAAGTTTTGCTATAACTTACGTATGCCGCCAAAGTAGTTTCCTTATAGTCGAATACTCCAGAATTTAGGTTGTCATAAAGTGTTAATCCATTGTTTGTTAGGGCTTGTTCAATGTCGTTTTCTGTTTCAACAAAAGCTACTTTAGCCCCAGTTTCAAAGGTTGCTTCATTTTTCATGGGAATTGAGTAATCCAGATTCCCGGAATATATGTTAGTCTTTTGGTCTGATATGGCTTTAAAGGAGTTGTTTCTGATAAAAATTCCGTTAGCATCAATATAATCTGTTGTTACATTTTGCAACCTGTCATAATCATAATTTGTAAAGTGCAGGTTACTACTAAGTTTATTTCCTTTGTTTGATTGATGGCTGTAATCTAGGTTGAGGGCTAGGTTTAACTTATTGTCGTTTGTATTGTTTAACGAGTTAAAAGATGAGTCTATAGCTTGAGTTGCTGTTTGTGTACTGCGCTTCCAATAAGGTGTGTAGTTTGTGTTTGCCGAAAAGTTAAGTTCATTCTTATCGTTAAACGCATGTTCAACATTCAAATTGGCATTATGTGATTTTGATGAGGTGTTTCGGTCAACATCGCTTTTCCAAGACCCTATTGGAGATTCGTTTTCAGTAAAAACTATATTCGAGCGATCAATACGATTAAGTTTTTCTGCATCGTACGTATAGCTTAGATAAATACCAGTGTTTTTTCTTCTGTAAAAATGACTTGTTCCAACCGATGGTCTTGGGTAAGTTCCTTGAGTGTAATTTGCAAATAGACTTCCATTATAACCAGTAATAAGATTTTTGCTCATTTTTATGTTAATCACCGCCCCTCCTTCAGCATCGTATTTGGCAGGTGGATTTGTTATTACTTCAATTGATTGTACATAAGCGGCATTAGAACTTGAAAATAGTTGTTGTAATTCATTTCCTGTTAAGTATACCCTTTTGCCATTAATCAAATAGATAATGTTGGCACTATTCTTAACAGTTATTTGGTCATTGATCATTAAAATTCCAGGAGTGCCTCGAAGCACATCCCAAATGCTGCCTTCGGTTAAAGCAGTGTTTTCTACACGAAAGACCAATCGGTCTACCTCTTTTTTTAGTGTAGGTTTTGTCCCAACTAGGTTTATTTCGTTTAAACGCTGTTCATTTTCCTTAAGGATTATTGGAGGTATCTCCATTTTGTTCTCTAATTCTAATGTTAGAGAATAGCTTTTAAACCCCATAAAACTAGTTGTTAATATATAGTTTCCTGGCCTTAAATCTTGAAAGTGGAATATGCCTTTTTCGTTAGAAGTTACTCCAGATACTAAAGTAGAGTCTTTTTGGGATAGAAGAATAACATTTGCATAGGCTATGGGAGAGTTTTTATCGTCTAATACTGTTCCATCTAGTTCTAACCCTTGGCTGTAGCCAAGTACAGCGCATAAGAATAAGGCCAATAGATGGATGAGACGAATTTCCAAAGAATTAAGTAGGTTATGTTTTTACAAACATAAGATTTTCTTTGAAAAAAGCAATTGATAAACCCTTCGTTGTTTTTCTGTTGTAAATACTAGTTTACCAAAACAGCAAAAGCACATTTAAATAACTATATTTGCAGATTGGATATATCCAGTTTTCTAGATTATGAAACACATTAGAAATTTTTGTATAATAGCCCATATCGACCATGGAAAGAGTACGTTGGCTGATAGGTTGTTGGATTTTACCGGTTCTGTCACCGAGCGTGAAAAACAGGAGCAGTTGCTTGATAGTATGGACTTGGAGCGTGAACGTGGTATTACCATTAAATCGCATGCCATACAAATGGAGTACACTTATAAAGGAGAGCAGTATATATTGAATCTAATTGATACTCCTGGCCACGTAGATTTCTCTTATGAAGTTTCTCGTTCCATAGCAGCTTGTGAAGGTGCGCTTTTGGTTGTAGATGCGGCTCAAAGTATACAGGCACAGACCATTTCAAACTTGTATTTGGCTTTAGAGAATGATCTTGAAATCATCCCGGTCTTGAACAAAGTGGATTTGCCAAGCGCAAACCCTGAAGAGGTAACAGATGATATCGTAGACTTATTGGGGTGCGATCCTAGTGAGGTTATCCCGGCGAGTGCTAAAACAGGAATAGGTATTGAGCAAATTCTTGAAGCTATTATTGAGCGTGTTCCTGCACCTAAAGGTAATCCGGATGAGTCTTTACAGGCATTGATTTTCGATTCTGTTTACAACCCATTCCGTGGAGTAGAAACGTATTTTAGGGTAATCAATGGTTCCATTAAGAAAAATCAACAGATTAAGTTTATAGCTACAGGGAAGTCTTATTATGCCGATGAGGTGGGTACCTTGAAGTTAAGCCAAGTGCCTAAGCAGGAAATAAAAGCAGGGGATGTTGGGTACCTTATTACTGGGATAAAAGATGCGCGTGAAGTAAAAGTAGGTGATACAATTACCGATTCTAAAAACCCAACAAAAAATGCTATTGGTGGATTTGAAGATGTAAAACCAATGGTTTTTGCAGGGATTTACCCTGTAGACACAGAAGATTACGAAGAGTTAAGGGCCTCAATGGAAAAGCTCCAGCTTAACGATGCTTCATTGGTATTTCAACCAGAGAGTTCGGCTGCTCTTGGGTTCGGTTTCCGTTGTGGGTTCCTAGGAATGCTTCACCTTGAGATTATTCAGGAGCGTTTAGAGCGTGAATTCAATATGACGGTAATCACTACGGTTCCTAACGTATCGTATTATGCCTATACCAAAAAGAACCCTGATGATATAATAATTGTAAATAACCCAACCGATTTACCAGATCCTTCTGGATTGGATCGAGTGGAAGAACCATATATCAAAGCAACTATAATCACCAAAGCAGACTTTGTTGGTAATGTTATGTCGTTGTGTATTGAAAAGCGTGGTCTTATTACCAATCAAAATTATTTAACTCCTGAACGAGTTGAGTTGACTTTTGATATGCCATTGGCTGAGATTGTTTTTGATTTCT
The DNA here is from genome assembly GCF_028767185.1 of Mangrovimonas aestuarii. GTDB lineage: Bacteria > Bacteroidota > Bacteroidia > Flavobacteriales > Flavobacteriaceae > Mangrovimonas_B > Mangrovimonas_B aestuarii. Next base: position 35,209 of record NZ_JARACK010000010.1, on the reverse strand, counting down.
ACGATCGTTTAAAAACGGTATCTAAAGGGTATGCGTCTTTTGATTATATGCCAATAGGAATGCGTGCTTCAAAATTAGTACGTGTGGATATTCTGCTTAACGCTCAACAGGTTGATGCTTTATCAGCGTTGATTCATGCGGACAATGCGTATAACATTGGAAAGAAAATGTGTGAGAAGTTGAAAGAGCTTATTCCTAGGCAACAGTTCGATATTCCAATTCAAGCTGCTATCGGAGCTAAGATTATTGCTAGAGAAACCATTAAGGCACTTCGTAAGGATGTAACAGCGAAATGTTACGGAGGTGATATTTCACGTAAGCGTAAGCTTTTGGAAAAGCAGAAAAAAGGAAAGAAACGTATGCGTCAGGTTGGTAACGTAGAAATTCCTCAGCAGGCGTTTATGGCAGTATTGAAACTAAACGATTAAATTGTCTATAGAGAATAAAAAAAACGGTCATCCAAAAAGGTGACCGTTTTTTTATAGGCTTTTTACGTTTTTATTATCCCAAAGCTACATCTAAAGTCATCATAACGATAAAACCGCCAATAAACCCTAATGTAGCGATGTCTGTAAACTTGTCTCTTTGGGTTTCAGGAATTACTTCCTCTACAACCACAAAAATCATAGCGCCAGCAGCAAAGGCTAGGGCATAAGGAAGTACAGGGGTAAAGAACGATACGGCAACTGCGCCTATAACAGCAGATATTGGTTCTACAATTGCAGATAGTTGACCGTACCAAAAACTTTTGAATTTGCTGACTCCCTGTCGGCGTAATGGCATGGAAACGGCCAGCCCCTCTGGGCAGTTTTGTATTCCAATCCCTAAGGCTAACGCTACAGCGCCTCCAATAGTGGCTTCTGGTATTCCAGCAGCAACGCCGCCAAAAAGTACTCCAACAGCCAACCCTTCTGGAATATTGTGTAGGGCAATGGCCAGGACCAGTAAAGTTGTTCTGTGCCATGGAGTTTTGACACCTTCCTTTTCACTTTCTTTAAAGTTGATGTGCAAATGGGGGAGTACTTTGTCTAGTCCATAAATGAATAGAGCTCCCATAGAAAAACCTACTGCTGCAGGAATTACCTTTATAAAGCCTTCACCTTGGCTCATTTCTATGCCAGGAGCCAATAAGCTCCAAAAACTCGCAGCAACCATCACACCGCCGGTAAAGCCCAACATGCCATCTAGTATAGCGCGATTCATTCCTTTAAAGAAAAAAACTAAACTCGCTCCGGCAGCAGTAAGTAGCCATGTGAATAGAGAAGCGTATAAAGCCCCTAAAACTGGGTCAATAGATTCAAAATATAGTATAATATCTTTGAGCATAGTTATTGTTGTTTTACATAGAGATTGTTCGCAATGACATGCGATACGGTTATTTCGTTATCTTTTATTCCTAGTGTAATTGAATTGTCAAAAGCTTCTTTGGAAATTACTTTAAGACTTGTTCCCAAGGCAATTTTATGCTTGTCCAAATATTTAAGGAATTCTGTTGAGGAGTCTTTTACTCCCACACATAAACAACTTTTTCCAATAGACATCTGGGCTAACAATATTTTATTGGTGGTTTTTATGTTCCCTTCTTTATCGGGTATTGGGTCACCATGTGGATCGTGGGTAGGGTAGTCTAGAAAAGCATCTAGTTCATTGGTGAGTTTTTCAGACTTGATGTGCTCCAATTGTTCTGCAATTTCATGAACTTCATCCCAAGAGAAATTAAGTTTATCTACTAAAAATACTTCCCACAATCTATGTTTTCTTATAACATTCGTTGCAGTGAGTTTTCCCGTTTTTGTTAGGCTTACACCTTGGTATTTTATATAGTCAACTAGATCTTTTTCAGCCAGCTTTTTTAACATGTCTGTTACAGACGAGGCTTTAGTTTCCATTTTTTTTGCAATGGCATTTGTGCTTACCGAAGTGCTACCGTGTTTACCCAAATGGTAAATGGCTTTTAAATAATTCTCCTCTGAAAAGGTTACCATACCTAAAAATTTAGTGCAAATATACATTATTTACTTTTATAAAAATATATTTTTAGTCTTGTCTAAAAAAAACTTTACCTTTGCAAAATAAATAGTTTTTGAAGATGAAAAATCTTAGCATTTTATTAATGCTTTTTAGTGTTGTAAGCTATGCGCAGGAGCGTTTTAATGTAAGTGGAAAAACTTACTCTGACGGTATGCCTTTGCCTTATACAAACGTTGTAATAAATAAGACCGATAAAGGAACTGTAAGTGACGACGATGGTAATTATGTTATTTCTGGTATTATTCCAGGAACTTATACTGTCACAGCATCTTTTACTGGATTTAAAAGTCAACACAAGGTCATCACAATCAACAATAAAGACTTAGTTGTTAATTTTAATTTAGAAGAATCGGAAAGTTTAGAGGAAGTTGTCGTTACTGGGACTTTGAAACCTGTTTCAAGGCTTGAGAGCCCTGTACCTGTTGAAGTATATTCCACAACATTCTTAAAAAAGAACCCTACGGCTAATGTGTTTGAAGCATTGCAAACGGTAAATGGGGTGCGACCACAACTTAATTGTAATGTATGTAATACTGGAGATATTCATATAAATGGTCTAGAAGGACCCTATACATTGGTGCTGATTGATGGAATGCCGATTGTTAGTGGGTTGTCAACCGTTTATGGTTTGTCGGGAATACCCAATTCGTTAATTGAGCAGGTAGAAATAGTAAAAGGGCCAGCTTCTTCATTGTACGGAAGTGAGGCTGTTGGTGGTCTTATCAACATTATTACCAAACTGCCAGAACACGCACCACAAGTAGCAACAGATGTTTTTACAACAGGATGGGGAGAGACTAATTTCGATTTAGGGCTGAAATCAACATTAGGAAAGAAACTGAATCTTCTTTTTGGGTCGAACTATTACAATTACAGCAATCCAATTGACAACAACGGTGATAATTTTACCGATGTTACCTTGCAGGATAGAGTTTCGGTGTTTCTTAAAGGGGATTTAAAGCGACCGAGTAATAAGAAGTTTTCAATAGCAACACGTTTTTTCTACGAAGATCGTTGGGGAGGTGAAATGCAATGGAACAAAAACTATCGCGGCGGTGGTGAAGTTTACGGTGAAAGTATCTATACTACACGATATGAGTTGTTGGGTAACTATCAGCTTCCTGTGGAAGAGAAAATGTTATTCCAGTTTTCTTATACCGACCATGACCAAAACTCTGTATATGGTGATATGCCTTATCTAGCACAGCAACGTATAGGTTTTGCTCAATTGACATGGGATAAAGCCATAAGCCGTCATGATATGCTGTTTGGAGTGGCTTCAAGATATAATTTTTATAACGATAATACGCCGGTAACGGTTGAGCCCGATGAAGTTGTAATCCCTTCGGTTTTTGTGCAGGATGAAATGGCTTTTGGTGTGAAACATAAGTTGTTGTTGGGGGCTAGATACGATTACGATAAACGACACGGAAATATTTTTACACCTCGAATAGCATACAAGTACAAATCGAACAAAGAAGATATTATCAGATTGAATTTAGGCACTGGGTTTAGGGTGGTAAATCTATTTGCTGAAGAACATGCGGCACTAACTGGAGCCCGTGATGTTGTGATTGAGGAAGAGTTAAAGCCAGAGCGTTCATATAATATTAATTTAAATTATATGAAAAAGTTCTATACGCAAGGTGGTATGCAATTTGGGTTAGATGCATCGGCCTGGTATACTTACTTTACCAATTTAATTATACCTGATTACGATACTGATCCTAATGAAATTATTTACGACAATCTTGATGGTTCGGCAGTCACTACAGGGGTAAGTGTTAATGTAGATGCAACTTTTGGGAGTGGAATAAAATTACTTTTGGGTGCCACTTACCAAGATGTGAGCAAAACCGAAGGCGGGCAAAAGGAGCAGCAAATGCTAACCGAAAAATTCTCCGGTACATGGGCATTTACGTATAAGCTATATCAATACAATCTGAGTATTGACTATACCGGAAATATCTATGGGCCTATGAGGTTACCTCTTTTAGGTGATTTAGATCCTAGAGAACAATATTCACCGGTTTGGAGTATTCAAAACATTCAGTTTACTTATGATGGCATAGTACACTTCGAATTTTATGGAGGTGTAAAGAACCTGCTGAATTGGACGCCAAATAAGGGAAATCCGTTTATAATAGCTAGAGCTAATGATCCTTTTGATGAAAATATAACTTACAATCCGGATGGTTCAATTCAGGCTACGCCAAATAATCCATACGCTTTAACCTTCGACCCATCTTATGTTTACGCTCCTAATCAAGGAAGACGTTTGTTTTTGGGTGTGCGTTATAGGTTGGATTAATTTTATAGGCTTGGTTTATTTTGGTCTTCGATTTCTGTTGATGATGTAAACAACAATCAATACTACTGCTAACACCAGGAACAGTCCATTCCCGCTAAAAAAGTTTAAAAAGTTCATTTTGTTATGCTGTTTTGTTATCGACCAAAGTTAATTATTTCGTGCAAGTGGAGTGAACGTTTTTCTAAAATTAATGATCAAGGGAATTCCTCTAGCTAGAATCCAAGCTGTAAATGCGATGAATATGGCGTAAAGCTTATAGTTTAAGTGGTCGAACCAAAAAAGTACCGGAACAAACACAAAAAAAGTCGCTAAAAGCAAAATATTTCTTAATTGAGCCATCTTTCCCATGCCTTTATACATTCCATCAAAAATAAATGCCAGGGCACAGAGTGGCTGCATTACTAAAACCATCCAAAATACTTCATAAAACTGTTTCAGTACTAACGAATCATCAGTAAATATGTTTCCAATAGGTTTATAAGCAATAGCTCCTAAGCAGGCTAAAATAAGACCAACAGCTATGCCGTACTTAATTAGTGAGTTACTCAGTATTATCAGGGTTTTGTATTGTTTAGCGCCCAAAAGACGTCCTGAGAGAATGTTTCCAGCGCTAGCATAACCATCAATAATAAATGCTCCCAAAAACCACATGTTAATGGCTATAGTATAAGCAGCGATATATTCTTTTCCATATGAGGTCGCAAAGGAGCTGGCAAAATATAGTGCAACGTTTAGCGATACTGTTCTAACAAAAAGATTGACAATCATAAGTAGAAAGCGCTTTATTTCCTTGTTAAAGGGAAATGATGCCTTTAGAGGGATTGGGGTTTTTTGTAATAGGTAGTATCCAGATAGGAAAGCCATTGTTATTTGTGCTGTTACACTGGCATATGCGGCACCCTTCACGTTCATGGCCTGAATGTGGCTATCAATACCGTAAACCAATATTATATCAAAGACAATGTTTGTTAAGGTTCCAACTATGGCAATAACCATTGGGTAAAAGGTGTTCTGCATACCTCTAAAGGCGCCAAACACACCAATGGTAAAAAGGGTAAAGGGTAAGCCAAATATTCGTATCTGAAAATAATCAACACAATATTCTAGAATAAGTCCAGTAGCATTATAGAGTTTAAATATAGATGATGAAAAGGGTAGTGTTAAGGCGATGATAAATAAGCTGAGGCTAGTTATAATTAATATAGCTTGAGCGGGTAGTGAACGCACTTCATCCAGTTTTCCCGCGCCAAGGTATTGTGAGATAATGGATGATATAGCGCTTCTTGTTTGGCCAAAGACCCAAATTAACATAGAGATAAATGTGCCTACTATGCCAACAGCCGCTAAAGATTCGGTGGCGTTAAGTTCTATATTCCCAACAATAGCTGTATCGGTAAGTGATAATAAAGGCTCTGACACTCCAGCAATTAAAGCTGGTATTGCCAATTTGTTAATCTCTTTAAATTTTATTGTGTATTCCTGCAATTTTATGTTATTTTTACGCCGCAATAGCAAAATGGGGATGTAGCTCAGCTGGCTAGAGCGCTTGACTGGCAGTCAAGAGGTCGTGGGTTCGACTCCCATCTTCTCCACAAACCGTAATCGTTTAGATTGCGGTTTTTTTATGCCTTCACTTTAGCTATTAGATGAAAAATAACCACAAAATTAGTCGTTTTAAACTTCTTTTTCAACGAACGGTATTTCAGGATTGTAGATTTCCCTCAAAATATTTTCCAGTTGTACTTTAAAATTACTTAAGGTCTCTTGAGTTATCAAGCTTTCTTTACGGCCTCTTACACTTTCTTTTTTTGTGAATGGTATAAATCCTGCATTGAGGTTTTTAAATGATATAATGCCTGCTTCCAAAGGCTTTTCAGAATGTGTTTTTGATTCCATCATTAAGGCATATGTAAGAATTTGGATAGGTTTGCTGTATTTGTTGTAGTCTGTCATTAGTTCTTCCCAATCAATTACGGTAACTTGTGAGCTTTCTACTTTCCCTGTCTTGTAATCAATAACCCGTGTAATACCATTACACTCATCAATACGGTCTACAAAACCATGGATTTTAACGGGCTGATCTATACCCTCTACTATTAATGTTGTTTCTAGTTTCTCTTCCAGTGCAATAATTTTAATCGAATCTCCTTTTTTTAGGGCTTCAATCTCCTTGTTGATGAAATTGAGAACGTAACGTTTTGCGATTTCGAAAACGATTAGGTTTTTACCTTTTGTGATGTCCCCTTTTTTGTAAAGCGTTTTAAAATGAGAGCTTACGGTTTGTGGAATCTTAGCCTTCATTTTTTCCAGGTTTTCCTCTGTAAGAGTTTTGCCTATAATCGGCGTGTAAAAGTCTTCTAGGGTATTATGGATAACACTACCCAAGGTGTTTGCAGCAACCGTTTCCTCAACCATGTCGTATTCTTTTATGCCGAGTACTTTTTGGTAATAAAAATCTAATGGGTTTCTTATGTAAGACGTGATGGCAGATGGGGAAATGCCTTTTAATGCTAAGTTGTTAAGAGAAGCAATGACATCGTTATTTTTATCGACTTGAGTTAATTTGTTCTCTAAAGCAGGAACTACTGGTGGTATTATTTTGTGTGTTATATTGTGGATACCTTCAAGTTCCAATTGAGTTATAAATCGACTTTTTTCTCCGCCCAACAAGGCATCCGATTCGGTATTGTAAAGAATGTAAACATTCTTAGCCCGCTGTAACAGTCTGTAAAAGTGATAGGTATAAACTGCATCTTTTTCTTTATATGTCGGGAGGTTATTTTCTAGTTTTACATCGAAAGGGATAAAAGAATTTTGAGTTTTTCCCGCAGGAAGAATACCTTCGTTCACTGAGGTGATAATAACAGTTTCAAAATCTAATACTCTGGATTCTAGCATCCCCATGATTTGAAGACCCTCAAGAGGTTCTCCCTGAAAGTCCAATGTTTCCCTACTAAGCAGTTCTTTGTAGACGCTTGTGAGAGCACTAATATTTTTAAGGTAGCCGTATTGAGTATTTAATCTCGACAGTTCATTGAATACTTCGTTAAATCTATAGAGGTATTCTAAAGGGAGGGCATTGCGATCTTTTTGAAGGTCTAAATCTTTTTTTAAGAGCCATATTATTTCTTGTATGGTTTGTATGGCAATGTTGGCGTCATTCTTCCAGTTTCCAAACAATAAGTTCATGAGAGCAGTCTTTTCAGGTGCCAATTCCTTAAGATTTTCTATAGTGATATAAACCAAATTGTTGTTTTGAATATCCTTAATAATGCTGTTGTTATCATCAGGATTGTTTTTTAGTAAGGAAGTTATAAATTGATGAGAGCATATGCTAATGACATCTTTATGGTAAAAAGAGTTCGTTCCTTTTTTATGCATTTCAAGCAATTGTTCGAATAGAGTGGCAAGCGGCACCGAACTTAATGGGAATCCCATAGTAATATTAAGGGAGTTTACTGAGCTTGGAATGCTATTTAAAACAGGTATAAGTAAATTTTCATCACCCAAAACCACAGCTGTTTTATCTAGTTTTCTATTAGTTTTAGTAAGGTTGTTTAGAATATGTCCTATTTGTTTTGCTTGACCAACGTTTTTGGGAACTCCTAGTATGTCTATGTTTTTAGTCGTTCTGTAATTATTGGTTATCCAATTAAAAGGGTTGCTTTTAAAGTAGGTCCAATTTTTTCTGTGTTCTCGGGTAAATAAAGCAGCATCGTGTTTTGGATGGTTAAAAAATGTTTCGTCTATATCCCAAAATATTTTAGCCATATTATTTTCTAACAGCCTTTGTATAAGTTCTGATTCGGCTGTGTTTAATGCGTTAAAGCCCAGGAATACATGCTGCTTTTCTTTATTTGCAGAAATGTAGTCGTTAACTTTATCTACTGCAGCTCTATAAATAATCCCTTGATACCCTATGCCTTTTTCAGCTAATGCATTCGTGAATTTTAAATAGTATTCGTAAAGTCTATTCCAAAATTTAAGGTAATTGCTTACCATTTCGGTTTTTGGCTCGTTAACAGACCAGTGACTCAAATCCTGTATAGCGCTTAAATATTGAAATAATTGCTTTTGAGGAATGAGGTAGCGGTCTATTTCGTTGAAGTCCTGTATTATAACCTGAGCCCATTTAGAAAAGTTTTCGAAAGATTCTTGTTGCTCCTTTACGGTATTATTACAATATACTAAGTAAAATTCAAGTAATAGTTCTGTTGAAGAAGTGGTCTGAAGTCCGGAAAGTTCTTCGACAAATGATTCAATGCTTACTATTCGCGGCAGGAAAATTGGTTTCTTTGTTAAATTAGCCAATTGGTTCTTCAGTATGACACCAGCCCTCTTACTGGGGAGAATGAATGTAAGTTGCGAAATATCCTGTTGCTCCTTTAGTAGATTGAGGAGGACTTCTTGAATGAATGTAACCATTTCATAAAAATAAAAAACGCTCCGGAATACCGGAGCGTTTTTTTATAGTTGTTTAATAGTAAATGCTATTCTTTAACTAGATTGATTTCAACACGTCTGTTGTTGGCTCTACCAGCTTTAGTTTTATTAGTGTCGATTGGTCTATCCTCTCCATAACCTTTAGAAGATAGTCTGAACTCGTCGATACCATTCGCAATTAGGTAGTCTTTTACAGCGCGAGCACGTCTCTCTGAAAGGTCCATGTTCATGTTTTCAGCACCCACACTATCAGTATGTCCTTCAACGTGGAACTTAGCGTTAGGGTACTCTTTTAATATGGTGATAATATCATTAAGTACCTCTTCAGAGCTTTGTTTGATAGAAGATTTACCTGTATCGAACAAAATAGTCTTAGCATAAGCGTTCAATTGTTTCTGAACTTCTTCTGAAACTTCAGGACAACCATTGTTGGCAACAGTACCAGGTGTATCTGGACATAAGTCATCTTTGTCTGGAACACCATCGCCATCTCTATCTGGCCAAGGGCAGCCATTGTTTTCGGCAGGACCAGCTTCGTTTGGACACTCATCTAAATTGTCTGGAACACCATCTCCGTCAGTATCAGGACAGCCATTAAACTCAGCTAAGCCAGCAACTGTTGGACAGTCATCTTTATTGTCTGGAATACCATCACCATCAGTGTCAGGACAACCATTAAACTCTGGTAAACCAGCTTCGTTAGGACAATCGTCTTTTCTGTCTTCAATCCCATCTGCATCAGTATCAGGACAACCTTGGAATATTTCTAAACCTGGTACATCTGGACAGGCATCATCTTTGTCATAAATACCATCGCCATCTGTGTCTTTACCACCAAACTTCACCTTAATTCCAGCGAAATGTTGGAAGTGAGTAAGTAAGTAGTCCTCAAATGAATTTTTAAAAGAACTTTGAACAGTCATTCCAATGTTCTCAGTAAACCAAAAGTCAAATCCAAGACTTCCATTTAAGGTTCCTGCTCCAATGCCGTCTACCCATGAGTAACCTCCACCAACACCTAAAAATGGATCAAAAGTTTTTAAGCTTCTAAAATGGTACTTAATTGTACCATCCACACCATAATATGAGAAATCATCTACAGAAAGTTCACCCAAGTTATCGATGCGGTTGATAGAACCTGTAACTCCAAAAGTGAATCCATTTGAGATATGTTTTGATACAGTTACGTAAGATAGAGAAGGAAGAACGTTCCAATGATCGCTGGCATTGAAATACTCGTCAAAAATGTCTCCCACATAAGGTGAGTCATCACCTCCAGGGTAAAAGTCAACGGCGTTCACTCCAAGACTGATCGCCCAAGGGTTGTTTTCGTCCTGTGCATAGGTATTACTGAAACCTAGAAACAGTAACCCCGCAAATAGTAATCTGCTAAGATTTTTCATATTCAAAAGTTTAATTTTTAAGTGTTAGTTACTAACAAATGTAACATGTTAAAATATATTAACAAAACTAAAGATATAAAAAAAATGGCTATTTGTACGAATTTTGAGGGAGTTAAGCACGTTTTAATTTACATATTAAATAATATTTAATGTCTTTCCAACCTTAATAAATGCTGCGACAGCTTTATCTAAATGTCCTTGGGTATGGGCGGCAGACAGCTGAACTCTTATCCTTGCTTTTTCTTTTGGCACTACAGGGTAAAAGAATCCGATAACATAGATTCCTTCCTCCAATAACATATTAGCCATGGTTTGAGAAAGCTTTGCATCGTACAGCATTACCGGTACAATAGCAGAGTCTCCATCTATGATATCAAACCCAGCTTCTTTCATCCCTTTTTTAAAGTAAGACGTGTTCCATTCTAACTTGTCTCTTAAAGAGGTGTCTTTTTCGAGCATCTCAAACACTTTAATTGATGCACCTACAATAGCTGGAGCCAAAGAGTTTGAGAATAAGTAAGGTCTAGAACGCTGTCGAAGCATATCGATTACCTCTTTTTTAGCTGTAGTATAGCCTCCCATAGCTCCGCCTAAGGCTTTGCCCAAAGTTCCTGTGATAATATCAATTCGTCCTAAAACTCCTTTTTCTTCTAAAGTGCCTCGTCCGGTTTCGCCAATAAATCCAGCAGCATGGCATTCATCAATCATAACCAATGCATCGTATTTATCGGCTAGGTCACAAATTTTATCTAATGGTGCCACTAGGCCATCCATTGAGAATACACCGTCTGTAACAATTATTTTGAATCTGGCTCCTTTATCGTTAGCAGCTTTAAGCTGTTCTTCCAAATCTGCCATATCATTGTTTTGATACCTGTAACGGGCGGCTTTACACAAACGAACACCATCGATAATAGAAGCGTGGTTCAATGAGTCTGAAATTATTGCATCTTCAGGACCTAAAAGTGGTTCAAAAACACCTCCATTGGCATCAAATGCAGCAGCGTATAGAATTGTGTCCTCAGTGCCGTAGAAATCAGCTATTTTTTGTTCTAATGTTTTATGGATATCCTGTGTTCCGCAAATAAAACGTACAGATGACATACCAAATCCATGAGTATCCATAGCATCTTTTGCAGCTTGGATTACATCAGGATGGGATGATAATCCCAAGTAATTGTTGGCGCAAAAATTCAAAACTTTCTGACCAGTATTAAGTGTGATTTCTGCTCCTTGAGGAGAAGTAATGATGCGCTCTTCTTTATAAAGACCATTGTCTTTGATGTCTTGTATTTCTTCTTTTAGATATTGTTCTATTTTTCCGTACATGATACTAAGTTTTTTGCAAATTTATACTTCTTTTACGGTAATCTCATCATTCGTGTAGACGAGAATTTTTTTGGCGACTGTAAACCCCAAAGATTCTACAGCTTTTCCGTAGCTGTTAATTTGTGTTTCATGACTTGGTAAAGCCTCTCCGGTTTTGTAATCTAAAATTATGGCGTTCTTATCTGGGGTAATAACAACTCTGTCGGGTCTCAATATTTGACCGTTTTCTGTAATAATTTCTCTTTCGTTGTAAATTTCGTATTCAGTACTGTAATAGGGCCTCAGTAATTCATGATTCACAATTTGATAGGTCAAATTCTCTAAAATTTGACCTTGATCAGTTGTGATTATGTTGTCTTTAATAAAAAGTCTCATGGTATTGGTGACATCTGTCTTAGTTTTGATCTTAGCCATAATATTGTGGATGAGGTTCCCTTTTTCAATAGCTTTTTCTTGAGCTGTGTCCCACAAATAACCTGACTTAGTCACAATATTAATGTTGTGTTCGTGTTTAGGGATAGAAATAAAGTCTTCCTGTAAGTGGTTTTCCTCATTCTTCTCCTTGGCTATGGATATTTTTTTAAAACTGCCAAAGCAATAATCGTGTTGGGAGTCTCTCCATTTTCCAATATCATTAAGATAATTGATTAATAAGCCAGAGTATTTTTTCATTGTTGTTTCCCCTTTGCTATTTATATCTAAACTGGAAATAATATGTAATTGTTCCACTGCCCTTGTTAATGCTACATAAAGCAAGTTTATGTTGTCTAATTCTAATTCTGCTTGGTGGCTTGAATGAATCTTTTCGCCTGACTTTCCAAACTGTACAAAATCATTGTTATAGTTTAATAGGGCATAATCAAACCCTTCATATTCATCAGTATTAAGAGGAAACCAAGCCATAGGCTCACGCTCTCTGTATATATCTAAGTCGGCATAAGGGAAGATAACTACAGGAAATTCTAGCCCTTTAGATTTGTGAATGGTCATTATACTGACGGCATCTTGATTAATAGGGGATACAATGCTCAGATTGTCTTTTTTTGCTTCATAATAGTCTAAAAACGACAAGAGATCAGGGCTATGGCTCTGGGAGTAATCCAATATTAGATCCAAGAAAAATTGAATGTAGGCATTGGAGTTTTTTACGAGTTTAAATTCTCTAACCAAAGTTTCGGCCATATCGTATAAAGTAAGACTAAGTAGTATGGGCATTTGAATGGAAACACCATAGTTGTTAAAACTATTCAATAGCTTATCTGCGGAAAGTTTGACGTGGGTTTTGAAAAAGTTGTGTTTGTCTTCAATGTTCCAATAATCAGATAGGAAATGAAGAACTTCAACGGTAATTTCATGGTTGTCTGGCTGAACGAACAGTTTCATTAAATTCACTAAAAACTGCACTTGAGGAGCATTGTTTATTAGCAAGGTTTCCGAAGATGTAATTTTTAAGCCTTTTTCACTTAAAAAATCTGCAATGGCAACACCTTCCTTTTTCTTGCGAACTAATACGCAAATCTCTTTAAGGGTAAACCCGTTTGCCAAGCATTGTTCTATTTTGCTATTCACAGCTTCAGGGTAAATTTCATCCCGATTATCTCCACGTTCTATATCCAAAAAGCTTAAGCTTACACAGCCTTGATTGTCGATTTTAAGATCTTGTTTTGCACTTTTTTGGTAGAGTTCTCCATAACTGGTGTCGCTAAACATGTTCTCTGAAAGGTAGGTGAAAAAGCCATTGTTGAAATTCACAACTTCCTTAAAACTTCTATAGTTCGCAGGAAGTGTTTCTACCTTTTTTTCAATGTAAAAAGGGTTATGGTTGTTGCAGAGGTCGATAAATTGTTCCGCTTTTCCTCCCCGCCATCTGTAAATAGATTGTTTGGCATCGCCTACTAGCATGGCTGTTCCCGCTTGCCCTTTTAAGTTTTGACCAGACAATGCATTGTTGATTAGTGGGATTAAGTTGTTCCATTGCATCTCTGATGTGTCCTGAAACTCATCTATAAAATAGTGCATAAATTTCTCTCCCAAACGTTCGTATATAAAGGGTGTGGGTTGGTTTTTTAGCTCATGGCTAATTATGCCGTTAAACTCAGAGATTAGAATCTTGTTTTGTTCGTTTTTAAGGTCATCCAATTCTTTGTTTATGGCGTTAAGAACTGATAGGGGAGTTATATTTTTATAAAATTGTTTTAGAAACTTTATATGGAAAACCAAAGCTTTGGTTTTTTCAAAAGCAGCACCAATTTCAAGTTGAATTCCATCGATTGTTTGGGCTGTTCCTGACGATACTTTTTTTGGGTATAATGGCTTGTCGTGAATTTCCTCCTGCCACTTCAATCCGAAGGATAAGTCAATTACCCCTTGACTCATTTTTTTAAAATGGTTGGGTACGGAGCCTCTGCTAAAATCACTGTGCTCAAGACCGCATTCACTAATGAGAGCTAATACCCCTTCAGCAGTATCAATGATTGCCTTTTCGGTTTCCTTAATCAAGCTTCGCAAATTGGTTTTTAGAACCTTAAAATCATCAAATGTTTTATCGGATAAGAGTGATATATATAATCTGTCGTTTTCGCTTACCAGAAGTCTAGCTATTTTATTGAAATCGAACGATACATCCCAGCTTTTATCATCGTCAGCTTTTTCAATTGCAAACTCTACCAGTACTTTGGTGAGCTGTTTATCAGTTCCAGCTTTTGCAATGAGTCTGTCCACTGCTTCAGTCAAAAGACTATCTTGGTCGAGTTCCACTTCAAAATTTAGGGGTAGATTTAAATCGTGTGCAAAAGTGCGGATGATTTTATGGGTAAATCCGTCAATAGTAGAAATGTCGAACGAAGCATAATTGTGTAAAATGGTTTCTAGTACATTTTTAGACTTTGTGTGAAGTCTTTCTGGAGTAACTTGAAGGTCATCACAGAGCGTTTTGAACATGTCTGTTGGATTTATTAGAATGTCTTCAGATGCGAAGTCCCTTAGGGTAGCTATAATGCGTTCTTTCATTTCGCCAACAGCTTTGTTGGTAAAGGTAATGGCGAGTATGTTTTTAAAGCTATCGTTGGTTTTGTTGCCTAATACAACCTTGAGATATTCTTTTACTAAAGTAAATGTTTTTCCGCTTCCAGCAGAGGCGTTGTAGATGGTAAAAGGCGTGTTGTTTTCCATGAAAAGAAATTTGAATACAAGATAAAAACTATCGATGATTCGATTGCTATTAAATATTTTTAATTGCGGGCTTTTATCTTTAAATTTGAGGGAATTTTTACACTAATATATAAACAACATTATTATGGCTTTTGAATTACCAAAGTTAAAATACGCATACGATGCCTTAGAGCCTCATATTGATGCACGTACCATGGAAATCCACCACAGTAAACATCATGCTGGTTATACCAATAATTTAAACAATGCCATTGCAGGAACTGATTTGGAAGGAAAGTCTATTGAAGATATTCTAGCTAACTTAGATATGAGCAATAGTGCAGTAAGAAATAATGGAGGAGGTTTTTACAACCACTCTTTATTTTGGGATGTGATGAACCCAGAAGGAAAAGGGCGTTTGTCTGGTGAATTAAAAGATGCTATTGAGGC
This sequence comes from Mangrovimonas aestuarii, assembly GCF_028767185.1. GTDB lineage: Bacteria > Bacteroidota > Bacteroidia > Flavobacteriales > Flavobacteriaceae > Mangrovimonas_B > Mangrovimonas_B aestuarii. The sequence continues at coordinate 20,092 of NZ_JARACK010000010.1, read as the reverse complement.
GGCTTATGGTTCTTTCGATGCTTTTAAGGATACATTTAGTAAAGCAGCGGCTACTCAGTTTGGTTCTGGCTGGGCTTGGCTTTGTGTTCACAAAGGAGGTAAGGTTGAGGTATGTTCTACTCCAAACCAAGATAATCCATTAATGCCTGGTGTTACATGTCAAGGAACGCCTATTTTAGGATTGGATGTTTGGGAGCATGCATATTATTTAAATTATCAGAATAGAAGACCAGATTATATAGAGGCTTTCTTTAACGTAATCAACTGGAACGAGGTAGAACGTCGTTATTCTGAGAACAAGTAATTATCAAGATTGCTTTAATAAACTTCAAAGCAGCCGTTTGGGCTGCTTTTTTTGTGTCTTTAGCAAAGAGTTAGGTGATGAAAATAAAAAGGTGAGCGTAATGCTCACCTTTTTGCCCCAAATCTACCATAAACTTAACCTACTTATGTTATGGTCTTACGAAGATAAGTCGCATTGATGTTTGTGGGAAAATTTAATGGTTGAATGGTATAAAAATCGGACTAAAAGGTGGTTAACCCTATTTAGGTATAACAGGAGGGATTTTCTGAGGTTGCGTAAAATAAAAAAGGTGAGTATTGTACTCACCTTTTTTGCCCCAAATCTACCATAAACTTAACCTACTTATGTTATGGTCCTACGAATATAGTGCGACCGAAGCTTAGGCGCGAAAAAAAATAGTTGAATGGTATATAAATCAGTCTAAATGAGATTGAAGAGAAATCGGCTGAAGAGACCAAAAAGGGGATTTATATAAAATAAAAAAGGTGAGTATTGTACTCACCTTTTTTGCCCCAAATCTACCATGAACTTAACCTACTTATGTTATGGTGATACTAAATTAATTTTAATTTTATAACAGCTATAATCTTTTAGATTAAATGCACTTAAATCGGATTAAGTGTGTTTTGTATCCCTTTAATTACAAGCCTATTGTGGCTTATTTAGTATGCGCGTTCTTTATTTCCTTCAACAAAATTTATAAATGCGCGGTTAACAACTCGGTTACCTCCGTCAGTTGGATAATCTCCCGTAAAGTACCAGTCCCCTAGGTTTTTAGGGCAGGCCTTATGTAGGTTTTCAACTGATTGGAAAATGATTTTTACCTCAGCGTTAACAGTCTCATCACTTAACAATTCTGAAATCTTGTCTGAAATCTGCTCATCAGTAAACGAGTCATAGATTTCCTTGACGAAGTTTTGTACCTCTGCGTCAGGTAAATCAACCTGAGCTTTACATTTTTTGTATACTTCGTCCACCAAATGATATTGGTTATTGTCCTTTAATAATTCCAAGGCAGCTCTGAATGCTACAAGGCTTTCTAGGTTTGCCATGTCAATACCATAACAATCAGGGTATCGTATTTGAGGAGCTGACGAAACAACCACAATCTTTTTAGGCTTAAGCCTGTCAACCATTTTTATAATGCTCTTTTTAAGAGTAGTTCCTCTTACAATACTGTCGTCTATAATTACAAGGTTGTCTTTAGGCTTAATAACGCCGTAAGTAACGTCGTAAACGTGAGCTACTAGATCATCACGACTACTATCTTCGGTAATGAATGTGCGAAGTTTAGCGTCTTTTATAGCAATCTTTTCAATTCTAGGGCGCTCAGCCAAGATTTCTTTCACGCGATCTGCTGAAAGTTGGCCGTTTCCATCTAGGATGGCTTGGGTTTTCTTTTCGTTGAGGTGTTTTTCAACCGTTTCTATCATTCCGAAGAAAGACGTTTCAGCTGTGTTTGGAATATAAGAGAAAACAGTGTTTTTCGTGTCATTTTCAATCGCTTCCAAAACCTTTGGCATTAGCAGTTTTCCAAGATCTTTACGTTCTTGGTAGATTTCTGCATCGCTACCTCTAGAGAAATAAATACGTTCAAAAGAACAAGCTTTTCTTTCTAACGGTTCAATGATTTTTGTTATTTCCGTTTCTCCTGATTTTTTAGTAATAATAGCGTGTCCAGGATCTAATTCATGGATCGTTTCAAAAGGAACATTGAAAACGGTTTGAATTACTGGGCGCTCCGATGCTACAACGACAACTTCATCATCTTCGTAATAAAACGCAGGGCGGATTCCTGCAGGATCACGTAAAACAAACGAATCACCGTGACCTAATAAACCAGCCATTGCATAACCGCCATCCCAGTTTTTAGAAGCTTTCTTAAGGATTTTGGCAATGTTTAAGCGCTCTGCAATAAGTGGTGAGCTTTCGTGTTTTGTGTAGCCTTCCTTTTTAAGTTTTTTATATTGTTTAGAAACGGCGTCATCTAGGAAGTGACCTATTTTTTCCATTACGGTAATAGTGTCGGCCTTTTCCTTTGGATGCTGCCCTAAACGGATTAAGTTATCGAAAAGTTCATTAACATTGGTCATGTTAAAGTTTCCGGCAACAATTAGGTTGCGAGACATCCAGTTGTTTTGTCTTAAAAACGGGTGAACACTTTCTACACTGTTTTTTCCAAATGTTCCATAACGAACATGCCCTAGCATCACTTCGCCGATATATGGGATATGTTTTTTCTGTAGAGCTACATTGTCAACATATTCTGGGTGTTCAGCAAATTCGTTGTTAATTCGCTGGTTAATTTGTGCAAATACATCTTGAATAGGTTGTTGTGCAATAGAACGAACGCGGCTAATGTAGCGTTCACCAGGTTGGGTGTCCAGTTTAATGCTGGCAAACCCTGCTCCATCTTGGCCACGGTTGTGTTGCTTCTCCATCATCAGGTACATCTTGTTTACACCGTAAAACGCCGTACCGTACTTCTCTTTGTAGAATTCTAGTGGTTTTTTGAGTCTGATGAGTGCTATTCCGCATTCATGTTTTAAAGCATCGCTCATAATCCTGTTGTTGTGTTGTAAGAGTTAAAAGCGCGCCATAAAGGCGCGCGATATTATGATAGTTCTATTTCAAATTGAGTTAAATCTTTAAACTGCTGTAGGCGCTGATGAACCTCTTTATTTGTGAGGTTGGTCATGCGCTCGGTTCCAAATTTTTCTACACAGAACGAAGCTAATGTAGATCCATAAATTACAGCGTTTTTCATGTTTTCAAAGGAGAAGTCTCCTGTTTTTGCTAGATATCCTGCAAATCCCCCTGCAAATGTATCCCCAGCACCTGTTGGGTCAAAAACTTCCTCTAAAGGAAGGGCGGGAGCAAAGAAAACATTGTCATTGTGGAATAATAAGGCTCCATGTTCACCTTTTTTAATCACCACGTATTTAGGTCCCATGTCTTGGATTTTCTTAGCAGCAGTTACAAGGGCATATTCTCCTGTAAGCTGTCTGGCTTCTTCGTCGTTGATGGTAATAACGTCAACCAGTTTTAGAGCCTTGTGCAAATCCTCCAATGCATTGTCCATCCAGAAGTTCATGGTGTCTAAAATGGCCAATTTTGGGTTGTTGTTCATTTGTTCCAACACGCTAATTTGAGTAAGCGGATGTAAGTTACCTAGCATTACCACTTCTGCATCTCTATATTCCTGAGGCACCACGGGGTTGAAATTTGCAAGAACATTAAGCTCCGTTGCTAATGTGTCTCGAGAGTTCATATCGTTATGGTAACGACCGCTCCAGAAAAAGGTTTTTCCTTCTTTAACGATTTCTATACCACTAAGGTCAATATCCTTGTTTGAAAGTAAGTCGAGGTGTTCCTTAGGAAAATCTCCACCAACAATCGAAACTATAGAGGAATCAACATGAAATTGGGAGGCGGCTAAGCCTATAAAGGTGGCGGCACCACCAAGGATTTTATCGGTTTTGCCAAAAGGGGTTTCAATGGCATCGAAGGCTACCGTCCCAACAATAACTAGTTTGCTCATAAAGCGCGTTGAAATTTTTTGCAAATATACTGTATATATATATAAACAAGGAATGTATAAGTTAAAATGTTGTTATAGTGTAAGTTGTGATGTTTCGTGTTTAATGTGTTGGTTTTAAGATGTGTTGGGTTTTGTGAGCGGTTATCAAGAAATAATAAACAATAAAGGCACGAAACTTCGTGTTCGTGCCTTTATTGAAATAGTGATTAGTATCATGTAATGACTTTTAATTTTTAGTGTACACAAGGTCAAATCTGTCAAGTTTCATAACCTTGTCCCAAGCAGCCACGAAGTCATTGATGAATTTTTCCTTGGCATCGGCACTGGCATAGACTTCAGCTAAGGCTCTAAGTTCAGAGTTAGATCCGAAAATCAAATCAGCACGAGTAGCCGTGTACTTGTGTTTACCGGTTTTTCTATCCAGTCCTTCAAATACCTCTTTGCTGTCTGATGTAGCTTTCCACTCTGTGCTCATGTCCAAAAGATTTGTGAAGAAATCATTCGTAAGCTCATCTTTTTTATCTGTAAAAATTCCCTTGTTAGATCCGTCATAGTTGGCGTTCAGGCTGCGCATTCCTCCGACCAAAACTGTCATTTCAGGTGGGGTTAAGGTAAGGAGTTGTGCTTTGTCTATTAAAAGCTCTTCTGTAGGAATAGTGTACTTTGTTTTTAGGTAGTTTCGGAAGCCATCTGCCATTGGCTCTAGTACTGCAAAAGAGTTGACATCTGTTTGTTCTTGAAGGGCGTCCATCCTTCCAGGAACAAAAGGTATGGTTACAGGGTGGCCTGCATTGGCTGCTGCTTTTTCTATGGCTGCATCGCCTGCGAGTACAATTAAATCTGCTACAGAAACTTTTTTGTTTGTAGACTTGGAATTGAAGTCGCTTTGGATTTTTTCCAATACTGCCAATACTTTGGCTAGTTGGTCAGGGTTGTTGGCTTCCCAGTCTTTTTGCGGGGCAAGGCGAATTCTTGCTCCATTAGCTCCGCCTCTTCTATCCGATTCACGGTACGTAGAAGCAGAAGCCCATGCGGTAGAGACCATTTCGCTAATCGTTAAGCCAGAATTCAGGATGATTGATTTTAAAGACTCGATATCCTGTTTGTTTATTAGTTCGTGGTTTATTACAGGTATTGGGTCTTGCCAGATTAAGTCTTCAGCTGGAGCTTCTGGTCCTAGATATGTTGTTTTTGGGCCCATGTCTCGATGGGTTAGTTTAAACCAAGCTCTAGCAAATGCCTTGTTGAATAATTCTGGGTTTTCGTAAAACTTTCTTGATATTTTTTCGAATCCAGGGTCGAATCTAAGTGAAAGGTCGGTAGTGAACATGGTTGGTTTGTGTTTCTTTTCAGAGTCGAAGGCATCAGGTACCATCATTTTTGGTTCGCCTTTGGCTACCCATTGGTGTCCACCTGAAGGACTTTTGGTTAATTCCCATTCATTTTCGAAAAGGCTAAAGAAAAACAGATGACTCCATTTAGTTGGTGTTGCTGTCCAGGTTACTTCAAGGCCTGAAGTAATAGCGTCAGCTCCTTTTCCTGATTTATAGGTGCTTTTCCATCCAAAACCCTGTTCCTCGATTCCAGCTGCTTCTGGGTCGGGACCTACATTAGAGGCATCGCCTGCTCCGTGCGCTTTCCCCAGGGTATGACCACCTGCAATCAGGGCAACGGTTTCCTCGTCGTTCATACCCATTCTGCCAAAGGTTTGGCGGATGTCTTCTGCTGCTAGCATCGGGTCTGGATTTCCGTTCGGGCCTTCAGGGTTTACGTAAATCAACCCCATTTGTACTGCTGCTAATGGGTTTTCTAATTTGCGATTTCCTGAGTAGCGCGATTCGTCAGAAAGCCATTTGTTTTCTGCACCCCAGTAAACGTCTATTTCCGGTTCCCAGGTATCTTCTCTACCACCTGCAAATCCAAAGGTTTCAAACCCCATGTCTTCTAGGGCTACGTTGCCTGTAAGTACCATCAAGTCGGCCCAAGAGATTTGCTTTCCGTATTTTTGTTTAATAGGCCAAAGCAATCTCCTTGCTTTATCTAAATTGGCATTGTCCGGCCAACTGTTTAACGGGGCAAAGCGTTGTTGCCCTGAGCGAGAGCCTCCACGCCCGTCACCAGTACGATAGGTTCCGGCGCTGTGCCATGCCATTCTAATAAAGAGACCACCATAATGCCCAAAATCGGCTGGCCACCAGTCTTGAGATTCTGTTAGCACTTTCCTTATGTCGCTTTTTAGGGCATCGTAATCAAGTTTGTTGAATTCTTCGATGTAATTAAAATTTTCAGCCATAGGGTTGGAAAGCGCTGAGTTCTGACGAAGAATAGTAAGGTTTAGCTGGTTTGGCCACCAGTCACTGTTGCTTGTAGCCTTAAGATTGGAGTTGCTTTGTTTTGTGGCTCCAGATTTAGCATCTAAATCAGCAATTTGTTCATTTTTGTTTTGGCAGGAAGTGAATATTGTACTCACCGCTAAGAGACAGCCAAACAATGTTAGGTTTTTCATTTGCTTGTAATTTTAGTTAATGAAGATTACATGCAATACTACTTACTTAACAGATTTTTACTACTATAAACAATATTGATTGTTTTGATATTTAAATTGATAATATTGATTGCTGTTTGGGGTGTAGTTTTAGGTTTGAAGTTACTTCCTTCCAAAATCTGCTGGTATTTCTCCCCAGGCTTTGGTTTCCCATTTTACGATAGTAGTGGTGTAGGTGTTGGTTTTTAACCAGTGCACGGCACGGTCTACCAATTCAAAAAGAGGTTTGTTCTTTTGTGTGCGTTCCAATTTAGTGTTACACGTCTTTCGTTTTACCCAACTAATAGCTGTTTTTGAGTCGGTGTAAATAATAAGGTTGCTATTGTGTTTTTTTAAAAATGCCAGTCCGTGAACAATAGCTAAAAACTCTCCAATGTTATTTGTACCTTCTTCAAAGGGACCTTGAATAAAAAGCTGCTTTTTCGTTTTGGTGTCTACACCTCTATATTCCATTCTTCCAGGGTTGCCACTTGAAGCTGCATCAACCGAAATGGAGTTGTAATTGGGTAGACCTATTTTTTTAAGCTGTTCATCAGAGAGTCCGCTAGTTAAGGTTTTGGTTTTGCCAACGTAGTCTTTATAATTTCCTTTGTAGGCTTTTTTTGCAGCATCGAAGGTTGGGAATGATTTGTAGAGTGAGCCGGGATAGTCCTTGATTTGTGCTTTACAGTCATCCCAGGATTCAAAGATCCCAGTGTGATGACCCTTCCAAACAGTGTAGTATTTTTTCTTTTTTTTGCCCATCTTCTGTTCCTGTGAAAACAGGGATCTTTACCTTGTTAATTACTCGGTCAACAGTTTTTCTACCACTTTAGGGAAATGTTCCATTTCCAATTCATGGATTTTTGAAGCGACATCGTCAGCCGTATCGGTTGGCGTTACTTCGCATGTTGCTTGGAAAATGGTAGTGCCCTCATCGTAATTTTCGTTTACGTAATGTATGGTAATACCGGTTTTGGTTTCCTTATTTTCTACTACGGCATTGTGGACATGCATCCCGTACATTCCCTTTCCTCCAAACTTTGGTAATAGAGCAGGGTGTATGTTTATAATTTTATTAGGGAATGCTGCTATGATGTTCTCTGGCATTTTCCAGAGGAAGCCAGCCAAAACAATAAGGTCTGGTTGGGCTGCCTTTAATAGGTTTAGTACATCCTCACTAGCAGTAAACGCTGTTCTGTTAAATGAAAGCGCACTAACTTTAAGGGTTTTACAGCGGTCCAATACTTTAGCATGTGGGTTGTTGGTCAATACTTGTACTACTTCTGAAGTAGTAGTGTTTCTAAAGTATTTGATAAGGTTTTCGGCATTGGAGCCAGAGCCCGAAGCAAAAATTACGATACGCTTCATAACAGATATTTAAGGAGTTGAATATTACCGCAAAAAAAAGAATAATTCAGAACAAATAGAAGGTAAAAAATAAATACTTCAATTTTATTTTACTAAATTACGGACACATTTTTTAAGTAAAGGTGTGTATTAAAATAAAGTTTTTTATTTTTGCCTCCTAAATTAAAACTTAAAATTAAAGATTATGTCAGACATTGCATCAAGAGTAAAAGCGATTATCGTAGACAAATTAGGTGTAGATGAAAACGAAGTTGTAAATGAGGCTAGCTTCACTAACGACTTAGGAGCAGATTCATTAGACACCGTTGAGTTAATCATGGAGTTTGAAAAAGAATTTGACATTCAAATACCAGACGATCAAGCTGAAAACATTGCAACAGTAGGTCAAGCGATATCTTATATTGAAGCTGCTAAATAAGGAATTTACTTTATGGAATTAAGGCGAGTTGTAGTTACAGGTATAGGTGCTTTAACCCCTATCGGCAATACTAAAGATGAGTATTGGGATGGATTGGTTAGTGGTAAAAGTGGTGCCGCGCCTATAACATATTTTGATACTGAAAAGTTCAAAACCAAATTCGCTTGCGAATTAAAAAACTTTAACGCTACCGATTTTCTTGATAGAAAAGAGGCTCGTAAAATGGACAAATTCACCCAATATGCTATGGTTGCATCTGATGAAGCTATTGCTGATTCAAAATTGGATTTGGATACCATTAACAAATTACGAGTTGGTGTTATTTGGGGAGCAGGTATTGGAGGTTTGGAAACTTTCCAGCAAGAGGTGTTAAATTATGCCGCTGGAGATGGTTCTCCACGATTCAATCCGTTTTTCATCCCTAAAATGATTGCAGATATTGCGCCAGGTAACATTTCCATTAAAAATGGATTTATGGGACCTAACTATACCACTGTGTCGGCCTGTGCTTCTTCTGCCAATGCAATTATCGATGCGCTTAATTATATTAGATTAGGACATTGTGATGTTATTGTAACTGGAGGAAGTGAAGCTGCAGTAACCATTGCTGGAATGGGTGGTTTTAATGCGATGCATGCACTGTCTACAAGAAATGAAAGTCCTGAAACGGCCTCAAGACCTTTTGATGCTACTCGTGATGGGTTTGTATTGGGTGAAGGTGCAGGAGCTATCATTCTTGAAGAATATGAGCACGCTAAAGCACGCGGTGCCAAGATTTATGCTGAAGTTGTTGGTGGAGGATTGTCGTCTGATGCCTACCACATGACAGCTCCACATCCTGATGGTATTGGAGTGATTGCTGTAATGAAAAATTGTTTAGAGAATGCAGGTGTTAAACCTGAAGAAGTAGATCATATTAATACACACGGAACTTCAACTCCGCTTGGAGACGTGGCAGAATTAAAGGCTATTTCTGAAGTGTTTGGCGATCATGCAAAGAACATAAATATTAACTCTACAAAATCTATGACAGGTCACTTGTTGGGGGCTGCAGGTGCTATTGAGGCAATTGCTTCCTTAATGGCTATGGAGCACGGTATTGTACCGCCAACAATTAACCATTCAACAGTAGATGAAAACATAGACCCTGAGTTGAATTTAACTTTAAACAAAGCCCAAAAGCGTGACGTTAAAGTAGCCATGAGTAACACCTTTGGTTTTGGTGGTCACAACGCTTGTGTGTTGTTCAAGAAAATAGATTAAATATTCGAATGAAATCCATTCGCAACATATTAAATTCCCGTTCGAAAGACGACGGGAATTTTTTTATGTCTGTTTATAAGATTTTAGGATTCCGTCCCAAAACAATAAGATATTATAAAAAGGCATTTACCCACCGTTCGATGAACCTGAAAGATGGGGAGGGAAACGCTATTAACTATGAGCGTCTTGAATTTTTAGGAGATGCTATGCTTGGATCCGTAATAGCCTCACACCTATATTTAGAAGTGCCCGGTGGTGATGAAGGTTACCTTACAAAAATGCGTTCAAAAGTTGTAAGTCGTGAGCATCTTAACGAACTGGGAAAAGAACTCGGTCTTATCGATCTTGTAGAGAGTAAAATTCCTAAGGGACAGTTTGGTGATAACATTCATGGAAATCTTTTTGAAGCTCTCATTGGTGCCATATTTTTAGATAGAGGCTATAAATATTGTGAGAAGTTTATTTATAAAAGGGTTATTATTCCTTACGTAGATATTGGCAAATTGGAAGGTAAGGTTATTAGTTATAAGAGTTTGCTGATTGAATGGTGTCAGAAAGAAAAGAGAACCTTCGACTATAATGTTTATGACGATACCGGTAATGACGATGTGCGTCACTTTGCGGTAAAGCTTTCTATCGATGGAAAGGTGGTAACCAAAGCGCGAGCTACGTCAAAAAAGAAGGCCGAAGAGAAAGCATCTAAGCGTGCTTATTTTGTTTTTCAAAAGCAAATAACAAAATCCCAGCAATAATTCTTTTAAAAATGTAGTAATATACTTCTGTATAACTACAACGTTTTCGTAAATAATTTTGTATTAAGTTTAGCTCAAATAATGTGTTTATGCCTTATTTAATACTATATTTACGTGACTAATTAAGTAATCTATGGCGGTTCATAAACTCAGTTTAGAAGACTTTTTTGAAGAAGAACCTTATGCCTTATTTGGAATTCACTGTACGATTGACGACTATCGTTTAGCATATTTAATTAATAGGTATTTAGATATTGGTTTGAAGCGAAAAACCAAGGATTTGGACTTTAGGAGCAATCAAACCTATGCCATCTTTGAGTGGGACGATGAAAAAATGCAGAGCAGTTGGAATTTGGTTTCAAATATTTGTAGACTGGAAGTTGAGGATGAAAGTCAAGCTGTCTCTCTCTTCAGTGCTCAAACCAAGGTTGTAAAACCTTTTTATTTGGTGCCAGAATACAAAAAAGTGAACTATATTCTTAAAGTTAAAGGTCTTTCTCAAAGCACCAAAGAAAAGTTGCTTCTTGATAAAATCCAAAAAATACCGCAAGTTGTTACCGCCTATTCATTAGATTCCGATAAAATAAAGTTGAAACACCATTTAATTTTTGATTGATGCTTTTACGAAAAAAAACAAAAATAGTTGCCACTCTAGGTCCTTCCACAAGTACTAAAGATGTTTTGAAAGGAATGTTGGACGAAGGAGTAAATGTGTTTAGAATTAATTTTTCTCACGCCGATTATAGCGATGTTAAGGAGCGAATAGATATGATTCGTGAACTTAATGACGAGTATGGTTATAATGCTGCTATTCTTGCAGATCTTCAGGGACCTAAATTGCGAGTAGGCATAATGAAGGAGGAGGTGATTGTCAATAAAAATGATGAGATTATTTTCGCTACTGGAGAAGTGTTTGAGGGGACTAAGGAAAGAGTCTACATGACGTATGACAATTTTCCAATGGACACAAATCCAGGTGAACGCATTTTGTTGGATGATGGAAAGCTGATTTTTGAAGTGGTTTCTACCGATAGAAAAACTGAGGTGATTACTAGAGTTGTTCAAGGGGGGCCTTTACGTTCTAGAAAAGGTGTTAATCTTCCGAATACAAATATTTCACAACCGGCTTTAACGGAAAAAGATATCGCTGATGCCATCTTTGCAATTGAGCAGGAAGTAGATTGGATTGCATTGTCTTTTGTAAGACACGCAGATGATTTAATTCAATTGGAGGAATTGATCCGGGAGCACAGCAGCCATAAAATTCCTATAATCGCTAAAATAGAAAAGCCTGAGGCGGTTGAAAATATAGATAAAATCGTCGCTTATTGTGATGGGTTAATGGTTGCACGTGGCGATTTAGGGGTTGAAATTCCAGCACAAGAAGTGCCTTTAATTCAGAAGAAGCTTGTACATCGTGCTAAGCAAGCCCGTATTCCGGTAATAATCGCAACACAAATGATGGAGTCGATGATTTCCAGTTTAACTCCTACTAGAGCAGAAGTTAATGACGTGGCCAACTCGGTTATGGATGGAGCCGATGCGGTAATGCTTTCTGGAGAAACCTCAGTGGGGTCGTATCCAATTCAAGTTATAGCAAAAATGGCGGATATAATTAGAAGTGTTGAAGATTCTCCACTTATCCAAGTGCCACAGGCACCACCGCATATCCGTACTAAGCGTTATATTACAAAATCGATTTGTTACCATGCGTCTTTAATGGCTAATGAAATTAATGCAAAAGCAATTTCAACTTTAACGAACAGTGGGTATACAGCTTTCCAAATTTCTGCTTGGCGTCCAAAAGCACATATTTTAGTGTTTACCTCAAATAAGCACATCTTAACCCAATTGAGTTTGCTTTGGGGTGTTAAAGCTTTTTACTATGATAGATTTGTTAGCACCGATGAAACTATAGAAGATGTAAATGCCATGGCTCAGGATATGGGATATTTGGAGCCTGGAGATATGCTAATTAGTTTAGCGGCTATGCCAATACAGGATAAAGGGATGGTAAATACTCTTAGAGTGACGGAAATTTAAAATACTTCTCTTCATTAAATAATAAAGAAAGCACCACAATTTGTGGTGCTTTTGTTTTAAAAATCAAACTTCAGTTGTACACTAACAGTTTTGGTTTCTTTGGCTTGTTTTTGTTTATCGGTATTCAGGTTAGAAAGTGAAATACCAAGAAGCCTAACAGAGTTTTCAAGCCTTTCCTGATAAAGAAGTTCTTTAGCTGTTTCTATAATTAAGCTTTTATCACTTATAAAATAAGGGAGTGTTTTGCTTCTAGTGTGTAGGGAAAAATCACTATACTTAATTTTCAGGGTAATGGTCTTGCCTGCTACTTTACTTTTGGCTAGTCTTCTAGCAACCTCTTCGGCAATATTCTCCAGTTTCTCAAGCATAAATATTTCGCTGGAAAGATTTTCGCTAAAAGTGCGTTCTGCGGCCAGTGATTTTCTTATACGATTGGGTCTTACTGGGCTATTGTGAACCCCTCGAACTACATGGTGATAGTAGCTTCCCGACTTCCCAAAGTGACTTTCAAGAAACTCTATCGATTTCCCTTTCAGGTCCTTACCGGTGAAAATACCTAGTTGGTACATACGTTCGGCAGTTACTTTGCCTATCCCATAAAACTTCCTAATGTCCAAATCTTCCAAGAACAAAAGTACCTCTTCGGGGTTTACGGTTTTCTGCCCGTTGGGTTTATTGTAGTCACTGGCGACTTTGGCAATAAATTTATTGATGGAAATACCTGCCGACGCTGTTAGGCCAACTTCATTGTGAATGCGGCTACGTATTTCCTGGGCAATTAGTGTGGCACTGTGAAGGTTCTTCTTGTTTTTGGTAACATCTAGATAAGCCTCATCTAATGAAAGAGGTTCAACCAAATCCGTATACTCGAAGAATATCTTTCTTATTTTCTTTGAGATTTCATGATAGCGGTCAAAGCGTGGTCTAACAAAAATGAGCTCAGGGCAAAGTCGTTTTGCCAGCATACCGCTCATGGCACTTCGTACACCAAATTTCCTAGCTTCATAACTGGCAGCGCTAACAACTCCGCGTTTAGAGCTGCCGCCTACTGCAATGGGCTTTCCCTTTAAATTAGGATTGTCCATTTGCTCGACAGAAGCGTAAAAAGCGTCCATATCTACATGGATAATTTTTCTAATGGAAAGCTCTGGTTGCATCTTGTAAAATTATAATATCTTTATCAAAGCCAATATAATCTATGGGGAAAACAGCAATCATATTGGGAGCAACAGGATTGACGGGAAAACTCCTTTTGCACAGACTTTTGAAAGACGAGCGGTATTCAAAAATTATGTTGTTTAGTCGATCTACATGCGGTATTTCTAACCCTAAATTGGAAGAACACTTAATAGATGTCTTTTCCCTAAAAGATTACCAGGATATTTTTAAAGGTGATGTCGTATTTTGTTGTGTTGGAACAACAAAGGTTAAAACTCCCGATAAAGAAACCTACGTGAAAATTGATTACGGTATTCCTGTCGATTCAGCCGAACTTTGCAAAGCCAATAATATCAATACTTTTATAGTTGTATCTGCCTTAGGGGCGAATAAAAACAGCAATATTTTTTACAACCGAACCAAAGGGAGGATGGAAGAAGCCGTTTTGGGGTTGCAAATTCCCAACACCTACATATTGCAACCATCCTTAATTACAGGAGATAGGCAAGAAAGTAGGTTTGGAGAAAGTTTAGCCAAGTTTGTTATGAAAATTTTTAATCCTTTGCTTGTTGGAAGTTTGAAAACCTATAAGTCTATTGGTGCAAAGACAATAGCCAATTGTATGGTTTGGTTAAATAATCATGACTATGAATCTGGCCGTATAACTTCAGATAAAATAAAAATACTGGTAAATAAATGATAGAAATAGAGCGTAAGTATTTGGTGCTCTCTGATGCATTTAAAAAAGAGGCTTCAAAACAAAAGCGAATAGTTCAAGGGTTTTTAAACACCCATCCCGAACGAACCGTAAGAGTACGGTTGGTGGGTGAAGACGGGGTGATAACTGTTAAAGGAAAAAGCTCGAAAGATGGGTTAAGTCGTTTTGAATGGGAAAAACTTATTCCAAAGTCCGAAGCCGAAGCTTTACTTGCGCTTTGCGAACCTGGTGTTATTGAAAAGGTTCGTTACGACGTTCCTTTTGGCAATCACCTGTTTGAGGTTGATGAGTTTTTTGGAGATAATGAGGGTCTGATTATCACAGAGATAGAGTTGTCATCAGTAGATGAAAACTTTGATAAACCAAAATGGCTGGGACAAGAGGTTACCGGACAAACAAAATATTATAATTCACAATTGAGTAAGCAACCCTTTAAAACATGGAACTTATGAAACAAATTAAATCTTTATGTATTGTATTATCACTTGTTAGTTTAGTAGCCTGTAATAGTCAAAATAATAAACAATCCATAACTGACGAGGAAGTTGTAGAGGAGGTTCAAAAGGTTTCAATCAAAGAAATTAAAACAGATTTAGAAAGTAAGGGTTTCAAGACTTTTGATTATGTGGACGAAAAAACGGGAGACACCATTATTATGCAACAGTACTTCATGGCATTTTTAAAAAGTGGGTCTAATCGTTCTCAAACAAAGGTAGAAGCCGATAGCCTTCAAAGGTTGCACTTGGCTCATTTGGGGCGTATGTATGATCAAGGTTTTGCTGATATCTCTGGTCCTTTTGGAGACGACGGAATTATTCGTGGAATAACCATATACAATGTGCCTACACAACAAATGGCCGATAGTCTTGCTAATTTGGATCCAATGGTTAAGAGTGGTCGATTGGTGATAGAAATTCACCCTTGGTGGGCTGCCAAAGGATTTTCTTTGAGGTGATTTTGAGCTGTAAGCGTCTTGAGTTTATTTTGTTAGGTTGACCAAGGTTAATGAGGGTTAATTAAGAGGAATGCCTTTAATAAGGTGCTATTTTTACGCGAATTTGGAATTATGCTATGGATTCCAATTCAGATTAGCCTAAACATTTTTTAAACTAAACAACAATAAAACAAGTATGCGATCATTAACATTAACCGCATTAATATTTTTTTGCGGTATTTTTAACAATTATGCTCAGTTGGTTCCTACGTTCGTCCAAGATGCAGTTTCGCTAGGAGATGACTGTTACAGAATTACAGATGACCTCCCAACTCAAAGAGGAGCAGTTTGGTATGACAACCCTATTGATTTAACTGAGGATTTTGATATCGTTTTCGATCTTAGTTTCAGTGATAACGATGGTGGTGCCGATGGGATGGCATTAGTAATAAAGTCTAATGCAAATGCAATAATAGGAACTCCTGGAGGAGGTTTAGGTTACGAAGGGATTAACAATTCGCTAGCCGTTGAATTTGATATTTGGCAGAATGGGAACAGAAGTGACCCCGCTGCTGACCATGTTGCTTTAACGTATAATGGTGTTGCAGATCATGCTTCAACCTATAATTTAGCTGGGCCAGTGGATGCATCTGCTTCGTCAGGTAATATTGAAGATGGAGTTTATCATGAGGTAAAAGTTACCTGGAGAGTGGATACTCAGACATTTAAGGTGTATTTTGATTGTTCGGAGCGACTTTCCTATACCGGAGATATAGTGAATACTGTCTTTAGTGGCCTTACAAATGTATATTTTGGATTTACGGGGTCTACTGGTGGTTCTTCAAGTCTTCAACAGCTTTGCTTTAAATATGTTTCGTTTGCTAATACCCTCGAATTACAGGACGAATCAATTTGTTCAGGTGATTCTGTGTCAAATATTGATGTTACTTATGAATTAGGAGCTTCATACGATTGGATTCCAACAACAGGAGTAAGTAATCCAAACAGTCCAAACCCAGTTTTTACACCTACAGAGACTACTGAATATACAGTTTATATATTAGATAATTGTGGGCTTTTATTGACTCCTTCTTCATTTACGATAAATGTAGAAGATTTTGACTTGAGTGATTTTAATGATGGTCTGCCATTGGAATCTACAGTATGTGATAATAATTCAGGATCAGCTGATTTTGATTTAACCATTTTTGAAAGTGATATTTTGGCGACGGTTACTGGCGCAACTATCACATACTTCAATACTTTAGAAGATGCTGCTAATAATGTTAATCCAATAGCTACTGTTTCTAATTATACAAGTTCTGGTGAGACAATTTTTATTAGAGTAGAAAATGCTTCTACATGTTATGAGGTTTTGGAGTTAAGCTTAGGCTTTTCAGATGGTCCGGCATTGGTTCAGCCAAGTGATTTGGCAATGTGTGATAATGATGCAGACGGTCTAGCTAATTATGATTTAACTCTTGTTGAAGGTGAATTGTTGAATGGATTAACAGATGTAACAGTTAGTTATTATGATGAATCTTTTAATGTGATAAATACTCCAAATCAGTATTTAGGAGTACCGAATGGAGAGGCTATTCTAGTAGAAGTAACTGATAATGCCTCAGGGTGTATTAGTACAATTTCGTTTAACTTGATTTCAGGTGAAGATCCAGTGATTTTGTTCGATCAAGAGTATGAGGTGTGCCCTACAGGGAATCAGTCAATAGATGTAAGTGTTGTTATCAATGACTTAACAGAATCTGAAGTAGATATTACTTGGTATATGGATGGTATTCAAGTTGATGGTGAAAATGAAATGGTATTGTCTGTTCAAACTCCTGGAATGTATGTTGTTAGAGTTGAAAATGTCCTAACACATTGTTTTAGTGAAGCTCAAGTGTTAGTGTCTGAGAAATGTGGTGAGTTTCCTCAGGTAATTACACCTAATGGAGATACTTACAATGACTTCTTTGAGTTAAGTGGACTTGCTGTAACAAGCATTAATATCTACAATAGATATGGAACGTTAGTGTATTCAAGAAATGACTATACTAATCAATGGTATGGTCAATCTGAAGGAGGTGATGAACTTCCTGTAGGAACATATTTCTATCAAGTAGAATATGATGGAGGTAAAACTAAAACCGGTTGGGTTTATTTAACCAGATAATATATACAATGATTATATAGCTAAACGCCCTACTTTGTAGGGCGTTTTTAAGCTTTGCTTGTTTTGTGCTCTAAAATAGTTTGATAATAATATTGTTTTACTTAAAGAAGATAATTTTCATGCAAGCTTTTAAGAATTAAAATCCCCAATAACTGATATGAGAACTGCCAAAACTTTAGCTATACTCTTGCTCTTTAGCGTTAAAATGTTTGCACAGCTTATCCCATCATTTGTAGACGATGCGGTTTTAGTTGGTGATGATTGCTATAAAATCACTAGTGCTACCAATAACCAATCGGGAGCAGTATGGTACAATAATGCAATAGATCTAAATGATGATTTTGATATAATATTTGATGCAGATTTTGGAAGTAATGATGCAAATGGTGCCGATGGCCTTGCATTTGTTATGAAAACGACACCTTTACCAACTATAGGGGCATCAGGGGGAGGTGTTGGATATGAGGGGATTTTATCATCCCTCATTGTTGAATTCGATACCTATCAAAACGGTAACAGGGCAGATCCCTATGGAGATCACGTTGCATTGCTCAAAAATGGTGTTAGTAACCATGCCTCTACGTCTAACCTCGACGGGCCTGTTAATGCTTCGGCAACTTCAGTAAATATAGAAGATGGTAATACTCATGAAGTAAAAATTCAATGGCGGGCGACTACTCAAACATTTAAAGTTTTCTTCGACTGTGCTGAACGTATATCTTATACCGGAGATTTGATAAATGTTGCTTTTAATGGCGCATCAAGTGTTTATTTTGGGTTTACCGGTTCAACAGGAGGGTATTATAACCTTCAACAGATATGTTTTAAATATATATCTTTTTTAAATGATGTAAATATTTATGATCAACAAATTTGTTACGGAGAAACTATCGATAATGTTGATGTTTCATATTCCAATGCAACATTTCAATGGTCGCCCATAAGTGGAGTTAGTGATCCCACGAGTCCAACCCCTACATTTTCACCTGATTCAGACACAACCTATACAGTAACCATTACTGATAATTGTGGGGAAGTTATATTAACGAATAGTTTTGATGTTACGGTAATACCTGAATCATTAGCTAACGTAAACTATGTGTCAAGTTCTGTGTGTCCTGGAGGGAATGCTGAATTTGAAATTACAGGAACTCCCAATACCATAGTTACCTATCATTTAAACGGAGGTGCTAACCAATCCGTTTCCTTAGGTGATTTGGGAGTAGCTTCCATAATAATTCCTTCCATAACAGAAGACCAGACTTTAACGGTGGTGTCATCTGAAACAAATTTTGATTTAATCTCAGGAAATGCTATTAGTGCTAATGGGGGTGAATTTAATGCTAATGCTTTAGGGGCAATATTGACAGTAGGGAGTTCAGCAAATAATACAAACTCCGCTCAAATTTCTAGTGCAGACCAAACCATGGTATTAACCCTTGAAGATGCTGTTCCTGAGGGAACAACAATAACTTTGAGTGTAAGTCCTAATTCTAATGCTTCTGTAATGACTGTCTCTGATGGTGTTAATGTTCAAACCATTAACTCTGGAACTCCAAATACAATCCAGTACATATCATATACTACCGCACAGCAAACCAATACACTTACTTTTACGAGCTCAAATTTAGGGTATTGGATTGATGGAGTCGAATATACTTACCAGCCTTCAAATTGTTTTACGGAGATCAATGAGTCTGTAACAGTAACCCTTCTAGCCAACGACGATGCGAGTTTTACGCTTTCACCAACCTGCGATGGAGCTATGGCTGAAGCTGTAACCCCAGGCGGGACCTATTCGATGACCTCTATGACAGGTCCAGGGACAATAGATGCAGTAACGGGAACCATCACCGGAGGGAACCCTGGTGATGTGTACACTGTGGAATATACTACCAATGGCGACTGTCCCTCCACAACGGCAGAAACGGTGATCGTACACCAACAACCAACGATCAACAATCCCAACCCGACATTGGCTGTATGCGACGATAACATAGCCGATGGACTGACGTCTATCGACCTTACCTTAGTTAGCGCCGACATTAGTGGTAGCGTTCCTGGTTATTCGGTAAGCTATTATTACAGCCAAACGGATGCTGATAATAATTTAAATCCATTGTCAATACCTTATACCAATATTTCCAATCCGCAGACCATTTATGCCAGATTGGAGAATGAAGCCACAGGTTGTTATGCCACCACATTAGTTGAGCTGTCTGTGCAACAGGCACCGGGTGCCAACATACCGGCGCCGTATGAGGTGTGCGACCCCGATGCGGACTGTTTTTCTGAGTTTGACTTAGCCAGCTTGGATGGGGAGATTACCGGTGGAGATACCACCCTTGTTGTGACCTACCACGAGACCATGGACGATGCCCTTTTTGGAGTCAATGCCATAGACACAAATGTGCCTTATAACAATATAGTTGCCTGCCAACAGACCCTTTACGCCAATGTGGAGAGTATGGCCATCGCCACAGACTGTCCCACCATCATAGAGGTACAGTTAATCGTTCATCCAGAGCCACAGATTATGGACCCATCACCACTAGAGGTGTGCGACGATGCCAGTGATGACGGTATAGCCCAGTTTAACTTAAATTTAAAAGAGGGTGAGATACTTAACGGACTAGACCCAATGGACTATCTGATTGGGTTTTACGAAACTGAAGCCAATGCTATTACTGGTACAAATCCTATCGTACTTCCAGGTAACTATACCAATACGGTAGCCTATGCACAGACGGTATGGGTTAACGTGGTGGATATTGCTTCGGGCTGTACCAGTGTTACCAGTTTGGAGCTTATCGTGAACCAGCTACCGGTACTGGCCCAGCCAACACCGCTTAGCCTATGTGATGAGAACAACCCTGGCGACCAGATGGAGGAG